>NZ_JBBHLM010000002.1:0-180000 GCF_037672085.1 Vibrio paracholerae
ACGCAGATCAGCGTTGTCTTCACGCAGCAGCAGACGATATTCCGCGCGCGAAGTGAACATACGGTAAGGCTCTTTCGTGCCCATGGTCGAGAGATCGTCGATCAACACGCCCATGTATGCCTGATCGCGACGTGGGCTCCAGCCTTCTTTGTCTTGGCTGTACAAGCTGGCGTTTAGACCCGCCATTAAGCCTTGCGCAGCGGCTTCTTCGTAACCGGTAGTGCCGTTGATTTGTCCTGCAAAGAACAAACCATGGATAAATTTGGTTTCATAGGTTTGCTTCAAATCACGTGGATCGAAGAAATCGTATTCAATCGCGTAACCGGGACGAACAATATGTGCGTTCTCAAAACCTTTCATTGAACGTACGATCTGCACTTGCACGTCAAATGGCAAACTGGTGGAAATGCCGTTCGGATAGAGTTCAGTGGTGGTTAAACCCTCCGGCTCAATAAAAATCTGGTGACTGTCTTTATCGGCAAAACGCATCACCTTATCTTCGATCGATGGACAGTAACGAGGGCCGATCCCTTCGATGATCCCGGCATACATTGGGCTGCGATCAAGGTTAGCGCGGATCACATCATGGGTGCGCTCATTGGTGTGCGTGATGTAACACGGAATTTGGCGTGGATGCTGCTCACGCTTGCCCATAAAGGAAAAAACTGGGGTTGGATTATCACCGTGCTGCGCTTCCAATACCGAGAAATCAACGCTATTGGCATCGATACGTGGTGGTGTGCCGGTTTTTAAGCGATCAACACGAAATGGCAGTTCACGCAGTCGGTGCGCCAAAGCGATCGATGGTGGATCCCCAGCACGACCTCCCGCATAGTTTTCAAGACCGATATGGATCTTACCACCCAGGAAAGTCCCGACCGTTAACACAACCGCTTTGGCATGAAACTTAAGACCCATCTGAGTCACTACACCGCGAATGTGATCATTCTCAACGATCACATCATCTACTGCTTGCTGGAACAAGGTGAGATTTGGAGTATTTTCTAACACATTGCGCACATAGGCTTTGTACAGGGCGCGATCAGCTTGTGCACGAGTAGCACGTACAGCAGGGCCTTTTGAAGCGTTCAGTGTGCGAAATTGAATACCTGCGTGATCAATAGCTTGCGCCATTAAACCGCCCATTGCATCCACTTCTTTGACTAAATGACCTTTACCGATACCGCCTATTGCGGGGTTACAGGACATTTGGCCTAGAGTGTCAATATTGTGGGTAAGAAGTAACGTACGTTGTCCTGTACGAGCTGCAGCGAGAGCGGCTTCCGTTCCTGCGTGACCGCCACCAACCACAATGACGTCAAATGTTTCGTGATAAAGCATGAACGACCTCAGGTATTCATCGAGACTATGAGTTAACAAAAGAGGCGTATTCTAACCTCTTTCGGTTGGCTAGAAAATCGCTTTCCTGTTTTTTCGATCAAGAGGCTAATTAAATATATATAAAGATCTATATAGAGATCTTTTTATTAGATCTACTATTAAGGAGCAGGATCTTTGTGGATAAGTGAAAAATGATCAACAAGATCATGCGATTCAGAAGGATCAGATCGTGTGATCAACCACTGATCTGATCAAGTATTAGCTGGGATCAAAATCCTATGTTATACACAGTCACCTTGGGATCTAAAAGTTATTATATGGATAACTATAGGAAGATCACCGGATAATCGTATAGTTATCCACACTAGATTAGGTTAAAAAAGCATCAGTCAATCTTTTCACTACCATTACGTTTATCCACAATCAAAAAAAAGAGCGGCATTAAGCCGCTCTTCATGGAATGGGTCATTATTTAAAAGCGATTGATAACGCGTTTTAGCCAAGCTTCGGCGGCATCTTCAGGCACTGGATGTTCTTGTATATCGATAGTAAAGCAGTTAGCCAGTGGTTTAGCTCCTATATCCCCCAGCAGCTGATAGGCATGTTTACCTGCCGCGCAGAAAGTATCGTAGCTTGAATCACCAATAGCGACCACGGCATAACGTAGTGCAGAGGTATTCGGTGGTGTATTCTGCAGAGCTTGAATAAAGGGCTGGATATTATCCGGGTATTCACCAGCCCCGTGGGTTGAGGTGATGATCAGCCAAGTCCCTTTAGCAGGGATCTCATTAATGTTGGGCTGGTTGTGAATTTTGGTGTCAAAGCCTTGTTCTTGCAGTAAATCACTCAGGTGGTCACCCACATATTCCGCACCGCCCAGGGTGCTGCCAGTAATGATATGAATCATAGCGTTACTCTATTTCCCAATACAGAATGATGAAAAAATGCGGCCAAGCAGATCATCTGAGCTGAACTCGCCAGTAATTTCGTTAAGGTGTTGCTGAGCTATACGCAGCTCTTCGGCGAGGATTTCTCCTGCCATATAGCCTTCAAGTTGTTGCTGGCCAATCGCTAAGTGTTCTGCGGCTCGCTCTAGGGCATCGAGATGACGGCGGCGTGCCATAAAGCCACCTTCCTGACTGCCTGAAAAACCCATGCACTCTTTGAGGTGCTGACGCAAGGCATCGACCCCTTGGCCTGTTTTGGCTGATAGGCGGATCAACGTCGGTTGGTTAACGTGGCAGATCCCAAGTGATTCACCGGTTTGATCGGCTTTATTACGGATCACCGTGATCCCAATATTCTCTGGCAGTTTGTCAACAAAATCAGGCCAGATGTCCTGTGGATCGGTGGCCTCTGTGGTGGTGCCATCGACCATAAACAGTACGCGATCGGCTTGGCGGATCTCTTCCCATGCACGCTCAATACCAATTTTTTCTACCGCATCAGAAGCGTCTCGTAACCCCGCAGTATCGATGATGTGCAGCGGCATCCCATCAATATGGATATGCTCACGCAGAACATCACGGGTGGTTCCTGCAATGTCGGTGACGATGGCAGACTCTTTACCCGAAAGCGCATTGAGTAGGCTCGATTTACCCGCATTAGGACGCCCAGCAATCACCACCTTCATCCCTTCGCGCATAATGGCACCTTGGTTGGCTTCACGGCGCACTGCGGCAAGATTATCTATGATGGTTTGCAGATCAGCGGAAACCTTACCATCGGCCAGAAAATCGATCTCTTCTTCTGGGAAATCAATCGCGGCTTCAACATAGATGCGCAGGTGAATCAGCGATTCCACCAAGGTATGGATGCGTTTAGAAAACTCGCCTTGCAGTGATTGCAGCGCGGATTTTGCGGCTTGCTCAGAGCTGGCATCAATCAGGTCTGCGATGGCTTCCGCTTGGGTTAAATCCATCTTGTCATTGAGGAAAGCGCGTTCTGAGAATTCACCAGGACGGGCTGGGCGCACCCCTTTAATCTGCAAAATACGCCGGATCAGCATATCCATGACCACTGGGCCACCGTGACCTTGCAGCTCAAGCACATCTTCACCGGTAAATGAATGAGGATTGGGGAAAAACAGCGCAATGCCTTGATCGAGCTGCTGGCCATCTTCATCGGTGAAAGGCAAGTATTCGGCATAGCGGGGTCTGAGCGTGCGTCCAGTGACTGTCTGCGCGACGTGGGCAGCCAGTGGGCCTGATACACGAATAATGCCGACACCACCACGGCCGGGTGCCGTAGCCTGCGCGACAATGGTATCTGTTGTCATAGTGTTACCTGAACAGGATTGAATTAGCGCCATTGTAATCAGCAGCCAACAAAAAGGCGACCTTTTGGCCGCCTCTTTATTACTCAATCAAACTTACTTGGAGTGTAAGCCTTTTTTCTCTAGCGCTTTGTAGATCAGCGTTTGCTGGATTAGCGTTACGATGTTCGACACCAACCAGTACAGAACCAGACCTGATGGGAACCACAGGAAGAAGAAAGTGAACATCACTGGCATGAAGGTCATGATCTTCTGTTGCATTGGATCGGTGATCGTGGTCGGGCTCATCTTCTGGATCACGAACATGCTAGCACCCATCAGCAGTGGCAAGATGTAGTAAGGATCTTGCGCGGACAAGTCATGAATCCAACCAAAGAATGGAGAGTGACGTAGCTCTACCGACTCCATCAGTGCCCAGTACAGCGCAATGAAAATCGGCATTTGCAGAAGGATAGGGAGACAGCCACCCAGTGGGTTTACTTTCTCTTTCTTATACAGCTCCATCATCTCTTGGCTCATTCGCTGGCGATCATCGCCAATCCGCTCACGCATCGCTTGCAGTTTAGGTTGCAGCATGCGCATTTTCGCCATTGAGGTGTACTGTGCTTTGGTCAGTGGGTACATTGCACCACGCACTATGAAGGTTAAGCAGATGATGGCTAAACCCCAGTTAATCACAACGCTTTGAATTACAGAAAGTAGCCAGTGTAGTGGTTTAGCAATAAACCATAACCACCCGTAATCAACAACCAGATCTAAGTGAGGAGCAACAGCGGCCATTTGTTCTTGCAGTTTTGGGCCTACCCATAAGGTCGCTTCAAACTCTGCTTTATCACCGTTGGCAATAGTTTTGTTTGGTGTACGGATACCCATATCACCTAGATTATTGATAACACGTGAGTAAAGCTGGGTTTGTGGCTCATCACGTGGAATCCATGCTGAAGCGAAGTAGTGCTGGATCATCGCGACCCAGTTTACCGTCACATCGTTTGGTGCACTGAGGTTGCGATCTTTCATGTCATCGAAGCTGTACTTCTTGTAACGCACGTCGCTGGTTGAGTATGCACCACCACGGTAAGTTGGCATGGCGAGGTTGCCACCAGAATCCAGCAGATTTTGGCGCAGGTGAGCATACATACCTAGTGTGGCTTCGCTACCTGAGTTGTTGGCGACGTCAAACACCACATCCACGGCGTAGCTACCACGCTTAAGAATGAAGGTTTTCGTATAGTCAATGCCATTAGCTTGATAGGTCATAGGAATGCGCAGTTCATCTTGGCCTTCGGCCAGAGTGAAACTATCGGCACTCACTTGGTAAGCTGGACGATTATTGCTGGTGACGTCAATGCCTTGTGGGCCGACTAAACCACTTTGAGCAATAAACTGATGGCCTTGGGTGTTTTGCAACAAGACAAAAGACTCAGGCGAATTAAGCTCTTCTGAGTATTGATTCAATTTTGCGCTAACCACATCGCCACCGAGCGTATCAATAGACAGAGTCAATACATCGCTAGTCACGGTGATGGTCTTGGCCTGCGCTACTGCATTGGGTGCAGGCGTTGGATCTAACTCATCGGAAAATGAAGGAGCAGGAGCTGCGCCTGTGGATTGGGCCTGCTGTGTCGCTTGCGGTGCCGGGTTCTTCGCTACTTGCCATTGTTGAAACAGTAGGAAAGAAACCAGTGCCAGAGCGATTAACAAGATATTACGTTGAGAATCCATCGTTATTTATCTCTGTCTTGTTTTTGGACTGGTGGAACGGGGTCAAAGCCCCCTTCGTTCAAAGGGTGGCATTTTAATAGACGTTTGGTGGATAACCAACATCCTTTTATAAAACCGTGAGCTCGCAGCGCTTCTATCGCATACGTGGAACAAGTAGGAGTGAATCGGCAACGTGGGCCGATAAGTGGACTAATAAACCACTGGTAAAGTTTTACAATACCAATAGCTAACCACGAGAAGGGCGAGAGAGGCGTTGCCATAGTTTGCCAAGCAAGTTAAACAGTTCTTCATTGCTCAAATCTTGCGCGCTCTTTTTCGCGATGACAACAAAATCTTTGTTAGCCAGTTGATTTTGATGTAAGCGAAAGCTTTCTCGGCAAACACGTTTGAATCGATTACGGCCGACGGCAGTTTTGATCTGCTTTTTAGGAACCGCGAGTCCCAAACGAGGATGAGAAAGGTTATTAGTGCGAGCGATGATTGTGAGATGAGGAGAACCAGCACTGTGAGCTTGCTGGAAGACTTTTTGATAATGTTCGGGAGTTAACAAACGTAACTCCCGATTGAATGCGTACGTACTCAAAATAATTCGAGATTATTTTGACAGGCGCTTACGGCCTTTTGCACGACGTGCATTCAGAACTTTACGACCGTTCGCAGTCGCCATGCGAGCACGGAAACCGTGAGTACGCTTGCGCTTCAGAACTGAAGGTTGAAAAGTGCGTTTAGACATGATGTTACCTTTACTGATCAGTAGTTTTAGGTTCTTGGTTAACCCGGCGTGGGCATTAAGGTCTTCACTGAAGACGCCGACGCCTCTCAACAAAGAGGCGGAATTGTAATCACTGTCACAAAAGGTGTCAATGATTGGGTTTTCCCCAGTCTGAACTCACTCGATGAGTTGGCTCATTCTGGTTGCCGCTTTATTTGCGGTCGGCCGATTATACGGACAAACCACAAAATCTCAAGGATCCTTAACGGATCCCGACTTGATTGAGGAATTTTCTTAAGCGCAGATCCTGTGGATGGTCAAAGATATCCTGTGGAGAACCTTGCTCGACAATCTTTCCTTCTGCCATAAAGATCACCCGATCGGCGACTTCTTTGGCAAACTGCATCTCATGAGTGACCACCAACATGGTTTGATGTTGAGTCGCCAATTTTTTCATAAGAGCCAACACTTCACCCACCCATTCAGGATCGAGGGCTGAGGTCGGTTCATCAAACAGCAGCAGTTCAGGTTGCAGCGCCATCGCGCGGCCAATCCCAACCCGTTGCTGCTGGCCGCCAGAGAGTGCCGCGGGATAGCTATCACCTTTATCGCCAAGGCCGATGTCATCGAGAATTTGCTGCGCTCGTTGGTGCGCTTGAGCTTTTTTCCAGCCGCGTACCGTGATCAAGGCCTCTGCAATGTTTTGCCGCGCGGTTAAATGAGCAAACAGTGCGTAGTTTTGAAACACAAAACCAGTTTTACGACGCAGTGCCAGCACATCAGCTTTGGTATGTTTTTGGGTATCGACAGTGAGTTTATCAATACGGATACTGCCTTGATCGGCCTGCTCAAGGAAGTTCACACAGCGCAGTAGAGTGGATTTACCTGTGCCACTGGAGCCGATGATGACCACGATCTCTCCGCGTTGGATTTCAAGATCAATGCCTTTTAGCACTTCACTGGTACCAAACCTTTTGTGGATATTCTGCAATTTAATCATCGTGCATACGCCTTATTGAGTTTCTTCTCCGCCCAAGATTGCAGGCGAGTGAGCACCAAAACGACCACCCAATAGATGAGGGCTACCGCCAAGAAGGCTTCGAAGAAACGGAAACTGGATGAGGCTTCCATCTGCGCTTTGGCCATGATCTCTGCTACGCCAAGGGTAAAGGCGAGGGAGGTTGATTTGATCATATCAATGAAGTAGTTCATCAATGAAGGCAGAGCAACGCGTGTGGCTTGTGGCAAAATGATCCGGCGCATCGCCTGCGAAGTGGTCATACCGACGGATAAGCTGGCTTCCATTTGGCTGCGATCAATACCGATGATCGCGGCGCGAATGCTTTCCGCCATGTAAGCGGCAAAATGCAGAGTTAAACCGATCACCGCAGCGCTGAATGCATCAAGTCCAACTAAGAGTGGGAAGACTTGCGGTAAACCGTAGTAGAGCAAAAATAGCTGTACGAGCAGCGGCGTTCCGCGGAAAAAGCTGATGTAGAGCTGGCTAAGGGGATCCAACACTGGCACTTTGAACACCCGAATATTGGCTAGAATCAGCGCCAAAATCAGCGCGAAAACCAGCCCCCAGCTGGCCATTTCCAGAGTCGTACCCAGATATTTGAGCAAGATTGGCAGCAGCTCAAGCATGTAGTGAAAGTCAAAACCCATCTGCTTTCCTTCCTAAAATAATCAAAGGTGGGAAAGTCCCACCTTTATAGAATAGAGTCTAGCTTGGTGAAGCAGAATTATTGCGAGATATCGGTACCGAACCATTTGAGCGCGATTTGGCTTAATGTACCGTCAGCACGCATGGCGGCGAGCGCTTTATTGACTTCACCTTGCAGTTGCTGACCTTTTTCGTTATTCACAAATGGCCACGCGTTTTCGATAGTTTCAAACGGTGAACCCGCGAGTTGCAGGGGTAAACCGGTCTTTTCGATCAG
The DNA here is from genome assembly GCF_037672085.1 of Vibrio paracholerae. Lineage (NCBI taxonomy): Bacteria > Pseudomonadati > Pseudomonadota > Gammaproteobacteria > Vibrionales > Vibrionaceae > Vibrio > Vibrio paracholerae. The sequence goes on from NZ_JBBHLM010000002.1 coordinate 7,994, forward strand.
CTCAAGCGCAGACAGACGATCCATCACAAAGGCATCGGCACGGCCTAAAGCTACATCGTGTTCAATGCCAGTATCGTAGGTTTTGATGTTGATTTTGCCGTCTTTATCATGGTTGCGCAGGAGCTGTTCAAAGTTAGAACCTAAATTAACCGCAACGGTTTTGCCCGCTAAATCGTCAATGCCTTTAATCGCTTCATTGCCTTTACGCACCGTAATTTGCGCACCATCAATCACATACGGATCGGAGAATAGATATTTAGCCTTACGTGCATCTGTGATAGTGATTTGGTTAGAAATGGTGTCGATGCGCCCAGTTTCGAGCAGGCCAAACAAACCGGAGAAGTTCGCGGTAACAAACTCCACCTTATAATCATTACGTTTACCAATTTCATTCCACACATCCACTTCAAAGCCTTGTAGCTCGTCTTGTTTCACGAAGGTGAAGGGGAAATAACGGCCCGACATACCGACTTTCACCTCGGTAGCTGCCTGAACGGTGGCAGAAGAAAGGGCTAGGGCAGCCAGAGCGATGTTAAACCAGTGTTTCATTGTGTGACTCCTGTATAATTTATGACTATATCCTACTGGCAATTAAATCATTAAAAGAAATAACCAGTAGTTATTAACAATAACTGATCAAAATCAAAAACATGGGGATAACTACTAAAGATCTTGAGATATGTGGATCTTTATGTGGGTAGCACGGGCAAAATGTGTGAGGATCTTAGTTATCGGTCGAAAAATAATGTGAATAACTTAGATCTTATTCACTGGATCATCGATCCAGCGCTGGCGATCTGAGTTATCAACAGGTAGAATTGCTCCTCTTTACCGATCGTTGATTTTTGAGTGAGGGAATCGTGTCATCTTCGCTATGGTTGCAATGTTTGCAACGGCTTCAGGAAGAGCTACCTGCCGCAGAATTCAGTATGTGGGTGCGTCCGCTTCAAGCGGAGCTCAATGACAATACTCTCACTTTATTCGCCCCGAACCGCTTTGTGTTGGATTGGGTACGCGATAAGTACCTCAACAACATCAATCGTCTGCTGATGGAATTCAGTGGCAATGATGTGCCTAACTTGCGCTTTGAAGTGGGCAGTCGCCCTGTGGTGGCGCCAAAACCCGCGCCTGTACGTACGGCTGCGGATGTTGCGGCGGAATCGTCGGCACCTGCGCAATTGGCGCAGCGTAAACCTATCCATAAAACCTGGGATGATGACAGCGCTGCGGCTGATATTACTCACCGCTCGAATGTGAACCCGAAACACAAGTTCAATAACTTCGTGGAAGGTAAATCTAACCAGCTAGGTTTAGCGGCGGCTCGCCAAGTTTCCGATAACCCAGGTGCGGCGTATAACCCCCTCTTTTTGTATGGTGGCACCGGTTTGGGTAAAACTCACCTGCTGCATGCGGTGGGTAACGCGATTGTTGATAACAACCCGAACGCTAAAGTGGTGTACATGCACTCTGAGCGTTTCGTGCAAGACATGGTGAAAGCCCTGCAAAACAACGCGATTGAAGAATTCAAACGCTACTATCGCAGTGTGGATGCCTTGCTGATCGACGATATTCAATTCTTTGCCAACAAAGAGCGTTCGCAGGAAGAGTTCTTCCATACCTTTAACGCGCTGCTGGAAGGCAACCAACAAATTATTTTGACTTCTGACCGCTATCCGAAAGAGATCAGTGGTGTAGAAGATCGTCTCAAATCGCGCTTTGGCTGGGGTTTAACCGTGGCGATCGAGCCGCCGGAGTTGGAAACCCGCGTCGCGATCTTGATGAAAAAAGCTGAAGATCACCAAATTCATCTGCCGGATGAAGTGGCTTTCTTTATTGCGAAACGCTTGCGCTCTAACGTACGTGAGTTGGAAGGCGCACTGAACCGCGTGATCGCCAATGCCAACTTTACCGGTCGCCCGATCACGATTGATTTCGTGCGTGAAGCGCTGCGTGACTTATTAGCTCTGCAAGAAAAGCTGGTCACGATTGATAACATTCAGAAAACCGTTGCCGAATACTACAAAATTAAAGTGGCGGATCTGCTCTCAAAACGCCGTTCGCGCTCGGTCGCTCGTCCTCGTCAATTGGCGATGGCATTAGCTAAGGAGCTGACCAACCACAGCTTGCCTGAGATTGGCGATGCGTTTGGCGGTCGTGACCACACGACCGTGTTACACGCCTGCCGTAAAATCGAGCAGCTGCGCGAAGAGAGTCACGATATCAAAGAAGATTATTCGAACCTGATTCGTACGCTTTCCTCTTAATTTGCGCTATGGTTAGCGCACTTGCGTATTTCGCTTTCACCCGTTTAAGAGAAGACTATGAAATTTACCATTGAACGTAGCCACTTGATTAAACCCTTGCAACAGGTGTCCGGCACTTTAGGTGGCCGCGCCAGCTTGCCGATCTTGGGCAATTTATTGCTTAAGGTGGAAGAGAATCAACTGTCGATGACCGCCACTGATTTGGAAGTGGAACTGATCAGCCGCGTGACGTTAGAAGGTGAATTTGAAGCAGGCAGCATTACCGTTCCTGCGCGTAAGTTTTTAGATATTTGCCGTGGTTTGCCGGATAGTGCCGTGATCACTGTGCTGCTTGAAGGCGATCGCATTCAAGTGCGTTCTGGCCGTAGCCGTTTCTCACTCGCCACCTTGCCTGCCAGTGATTTTCCGAATATCGAAGATTGGCAAAGTGAAGTGCAAGTTTCGCTTACTCAAGCGGAATTGCGTGGCCTGATTGAGAAAACCCAGTTTTCCATGGCTAACCAAGATGTACGCTACTACTTAAACGGCATGCTGTTTGAAATTGATGGCACCACCTTGCGTTCGGTTGCGACCGATGGTCACCGTATGGCGGTGGCACAAGCTCAGCTTGGTGGGGATTTCGCGCAAAAGCAGATCATCGTACCGCGTAAAGGGGTGCTTGAGCTGGTGAAACTGCTCGATGCGCCAGAGCAACCTGTGGTGCTGCAAATCGGCCACTCTAACTTGCGTGCAGAAGTGAATCACTTTGTGTTTACTTCGAAGCTGGTTGATGGTCGTTTCCCTGATTATCGCCGCGTATTGCCGCAACATACCAGCAAAACACTACAAGCGGGTTGTGAAGAGTTACGTCAGGCGTTTTCGCGTGCTGCGATTTTGTCCAATGAAAAATTCCGTGGCGTGCGGGTTAATCTGGCTGACAACGAAATGCGCATTACTGCCAATAACCCAGAGCAAGAAGAAGCGGAAGAGCTACTGGATGTGAGCTTTGAAGGCGAGCCGATTGAGATTGGCTTTAACGTCAGCTACATCTTGGATGTGCTTAACACCCTGCGCTGCGACAATGTGCGCGTTTCGATGTCGGATGCCAACGCCAGTGCCTTGGTGGAGAATGTCGATGATGACAGCGCCATGTACGTGGTCATGCCAATTCGTCTGTAAGGTATAACCGAGTTACCATGCCGCTTTCCCGGTTAATGATCCAACAGTTTCGTAATATTAAAGCCTGTGATATTCGCCTATCAGCAGGCTTTAACTTTCTTATCGGGCCGAATGGCAGCGGTAAAACCAGCGTTCTTGAAGCGATTTATCTGCTCGGCCATGGCCGTTCATTTAAAAGCTCGCTGACCGGACGGATCATTCAAAATGAGTGCTCAGAACTGTTTGTGCATGGCCGGATTTGTGAGCATTCTTTGAGCTCTGATCAATTTGAGCTACCCGTTGGCATTAATAAGCAGCGTGACGGCTCAACTGAGGTTAAAATAGGCGGCCAAACGGGGCAAAAGTTGGCGCAGTTAGCGCAGATTTTGCCACTGCAATTGATTCATCCGGAAGGCTTTGAACTGCTGACCGATGGACCGAAACAGCGCCGTGCATTTATCGATTGGGGCGTGTTTCATACTGAGCCCGCTTTTTTTGATGCATGGGGGCGGTTTAAGCGGCTCAGCAAGCAGCGTAATGCACTGCTCAAAAGCGCGCAAAGCTATCGTGAACTCAGTTATTGGGATCAAGAATTAGCCCGTTTGGCTGAGCAGATTGACCAGTGGCGTGAAAGTTACGTCAATCAATTGAAAAATGTGGCAGAGCAGTTATGTCGCACATTTTTGCCAGAATTCGATATCGACTTAAAGTATTATCGAGGTTGGGAAAAAGATCAGCCTTATCAATCGATTCTGGAAAAAAACTTCGAACGGGATCAGCAGTTGGGCTATACCTTTAGCGGGCCTAACAAAGCGGATTTGCGGATTAAAGTAAACGCAACCCCGGTGGAAGATGTGTTGTCGCGGGGACAACTGAAGTTGATGGTGTGTGCGTTGCGCGTGGCGCAAGGGCAGCACCTGACCGAGTTGACAGGAAAGCAATGCATTTATCTTATCGATGATTTTGCTTCCGAATTGGATAGCCTACGTCGCCAACGTTTGGCAGATAGCCTAAAAGGGACGGGGGCGCAGGTTTTTGTAAGTTCTATTACCGAAAGCCAAGTGGCGGACATGTTAGATGAGTCCAGTAAAACATTTCACGTTGCCCACGGTGTAATAGAGCAAGGATAAACAGAGTGAGAGAGTAACTCATGTCGAACAATTACGATTCATCGAGTATTAAGGTACTGAAGGGTCTGGATGCGGTACGTAAGCGTCCGGGTATGTACATCGGCGACACTGATGATGGCACCGGTCTGCACCACATGGTTTTTGAGGTGGTGGATAACTCAATTGATGAAGCGTTGGCAGGTTACTGTAAAGACATCGTGGTCACCATCCACGAAGACAACTCAGTGTCAGTCAGCGATGACGGTCGTGGTATCCCGACCGAAATGCATCCTGAAGAGAAAGTGTCTGCGGCAGAAGTCATCATGACTGTACTGCACGCCGGCGGTAAATTTGACGACAACTCCTATAAAGTCTCCGGCGGTCTGCACGGGGTAGGTGTGTCGGTGGTGAACGCGCTATCGGAAAAAGTGCTGCTCACCATCTATCGTGGTGGCAAAATTCACTCTCAAACTTACCACCACGGTGTGCCACAAGCACCCTTGGCTGTAGTGGGTGAGACAGAGCGTACCGGTACAACCGTACGTTTCTGGCCAAGCGCACAAACCTTTACCAATATCGAATTTCATTACGACATTCTGGCTAAACGCCTACGTGAGCTGTCATTCTTGAACTCTGGCGTGTCGATCAAGCTGAGCGACGAACGTGAAGAAGATAAAAAAGATCACTTCATGTATGAAGGGGGTATTCAAGCGTTTGTGACCCACTTAAACCGTAACAAAACGCCGATTCATGAAAAAGTATTCCACTTCAACCAAGAGCGTGAAGATGGCATCAGCGTCGAAGTGGCAATGCAGTGGAACGATGGTTTCCAAGAAAACATCTACTGTTTTACCAACAACATCCCACAGCGTGATGGTGGTACCCACTTAGCCGGTTTCCGTGGTGCGTTGACCCGTACTTTGAACAACTACATGGACAAAGAAGGCTTCTCGAAGAAAGCGCAAGCGGCCACTTCTGGTGACGATGCGCGTGAAGGCTTAACGGCAGTGGTTTCGGTGAAAGTGCCGGATCCGAAATTCTCCAGCCAAACCAAAGATAAACTGGTTTCTTCTGAGGTTAAATCTGCGGTTGAGTCAGCCATGAATGAGAAATTGGCGGATTTCTTGGCGGAAAACCCAAGCGAAGCGAAACATGTTTGCTCTAAGATTATTGATGCGGCGCGTGCTCGTGAAGCGGCGCGTAAAGCCCGTGAGATGACTCGTCGTAAAGGCGCGCTAGATTTAGCTGGTTTACCAGGCAAACTGGCGGACTGTCAGGAAAAAGATCCAGCACTATCTGAACTCTACATAGTGGAAGGAGACTCTGCGGGTGGTTCAGCCAAACAAGGCCGTAACCGTAAGAATCAAGCGATTCTGCCGCTGAAAGGTAAGATCCTCAACGTAGAAAAAGCGCGTTTTGACAAGATGTTGTCTTCACAAGAAGTCGCGACCCTGATCACTGCATTAGGTTGTGGTATCGGCCGTGATGAATATAACCCAGATAAACTGCGTTATCACAACATCATCATCATGACCGATGCGGACGTCGACGGCTCGCACATTCGTACTCTGCTGTTGACCTTCTTCTACCGCCAAATGCCTGAACTGATTGAGCGTGGTTACATCTACATTGCTCAGCCACCACTGTATAAAGTGAAGAAAGGCAAACAAGAGCAGTACATCAAAGATGAAGATGCGATGAACCAGTACCAAGTGGCACTGGCGATGGATGGCGCAGAGTTGCACGTGAATGCCGATGCGCCTGCATTGGCGGGTGAACCGCTGGAGAAACTGGTTCAGCAATACAACGCCGCGATCAAACTGGTTGAGCGCATGAGCCGCCGCTATCCTTACGCGATGCTGCATGAGCTGATTTACGTACCTCGCATCAATGCCGAGCTGTGTGCGGATAAAGCCGCAGTTGAAGCATGGACCCAGCGTTTAGTGGAGCAACTGAATGCTAAAGAAGTCGGAGCGAGCCAATACAGTGTTCTGGTTGAACACAATGTTGAGTTGAATGTGTACCTACCAAAAATTCAGGTACGTACTCATGGTGTCTCTCATGAGTACTTATTGAGCGTCGATCTGATTAACTCAAAAGAGTACGCTAAGTTAGCTGATCTGTCTGAAGCGTTAGAGGGTTTGATTGAAGCGGGTGCGTTTATTAAACGTGGTGAGCGGATGCAACCTATCAGCAGCTTTGCGGCCGCATTGGAATGGTTAATTAAAGAGTCGCGCCGCGGTCTGTCTATCCAACGCTATAAAGGTCTGGGCGAAATGAACCCTGATCAGCTGTGGGAAACAACGATGGATCCAGAAACGCGTCGTATGATGCAAGTCACCATCGAAGATGCGGTAGGCGCGGACGAACTGTTCACTACGCTCATGGGCGATCAAGTTGAACCACGTCGTGCATTTATCGAAACCAACGCACTGAAAGTGGCCAACCTCGACGTGTAAGGGGTTGGTTGATTCACCGTGACAAAAAGCAGCGCTGTGGCGCTGCTTTTTTTATCTCTGCATTTTGTCCCTTCCCTCTGTTGGATGACGGCAGCCTCAAGCAATGACAAAAGGGAGCCATAAAAATTTTGTGTCGAATATCCTAGGTTGTTGGGCTAAAGCACCAAAATCAGAGGTTAACTAAGACTTTTCTATCCTGAAAACGGCTTTATTAGACTTTCCTTTTTTCTCTAAATTTCATGAGGTTGCATTCATTTTTTTAGTGTCTATAGTGGTCTGTGAACCCTATCGTTATTCCTTATTTTTTGACTGGAGGTCAGGATGGTCGCCTTTGTGAATTGAGCCGGGAGTGTATTTCACTCCCGGGCATACTCATCGATTTGTCACTGTTGGTAATGGAATGAGCAAAGGAAGTATCATGCTGAACCGGTTATCTTTGAATATTCGGCGTTTTCTCGCCGGTTGGTGGCTACGTAGCCGCTTTTTGACCTATCAATCTCCGCTGTTGCTGCTCGAATTGTTCGAGAAGCTGGAGCATCCTCGCTCGCCGATTGAACGAGCGCCACAGCGCATTAAGCTTGGGGATACGGTGAGCCTTGTTGATGCTCATCGCCAGTTGTCGTTTCAAGTCACTCTGACCACGTCTGAAAATCAGCACGAAGTGCAGGGTGGCGTGACGTGCGATTCCCTGCTTGGTGCCGCCTTACTTGGCCGCCGTCAGCATGAAGTGTTTAGCTTGTCGATTTGGGGACAAGCACGTTGCTTTGCCATTACTCACGTTCAGCACTCAATGCAGGGTAAGCCAACCAAGCTCTGCCCATGCTTGTTATGTCAGTAATTAGGAGTTTGTCATGAGTAAACAAGAGATGAAAAAACCGCAACTCAGCCTCAAAGAGAAGCGCAAGCTGAAGCAAGAAAAAGCGCAAGAGAGCTCAGTGATTAAGCCACGCAAAGGCCGTTAATTAAGGATAAAGTGCATTATCCAAATGACTAGCCCGACTCAATGTCGGGCTTTTTTTCAAAAAAATTTTTGGGCAAAAACTTGAAATGGTTTTGAGTGACCCTATATCTAAGTGTGAAGAGGATGCCGCTAGGACCTCTGAATGAGACTAACACCCTTGCTCAATTGAGGAGTGTGTTACCTAACTGAAATCACGCCGATTCAGGTCATAAGAATGGATCGGGCGACTTAACAAGTCATTGTTAAGACTATTGCTTAATCAAAGAGGATAGGAATATGAGAACTGTAGATTTTACTCCACTGTACCGCAACGCGATTGGCTTTGACCGTCTACTGAACATGATGGAAAACAGCGCGGCGAAAAACGCCCAAGGCGGATACCCTCCATACAATATCGAGCAAAAAGAAGACAACCAATATCGCATTACCATGGCGGTAGCGGGTTTTGGCGATGAAGAGATCGATATTACTCAACAAGAGAATACTTTGATTGTGCGCGGTGAGCGTAAACCCGAAGAGAGCAAAAACTACATCTATCAGGGCATTGCCGAGCGCGATTTTGAACGTAAATTCCAATTAGCGGATTACGTGAAAGTGACTGGCGCGACTATGGAACATGGTCTGCTGCACATTGATTTAGAGCGCGAAATTCCAGAAGCGATGCAGCCACGCAAAATTGCGATTAACGGCAAGCACCTACTGGAAAACAAATAACTCTGCGCAGCGTTTAACGCACTGAACGCGAGATAAAACGAAGCCCGCGAATTTCGCGGGCTTTTTGCATTGCTTAGTTTGGGTGTTTAGAGATTGGCTTGTTGATACGCTTTTTGTACTTCTTCGGCGATGATGGCAATGCCTTGTTCCATCGCTTGCTCTTTCTGCACATAGTTCATACGCAAGCATTCATGGGCATGTGGCCATTCTTGCGGCTGGCCGATAAAGAAATATTCGCCCGGTACAATCAATACGCCACGCGCTTTCAAACGTTGGTAAAGCTCCATCGTGGTGATCGGCAGTTCATCAAACCACAGCCAGAGGAAGATCGCCCCTTCTGGTTTATGGATGCGAAAACGCGGATCAGTAATCGCATTTTGCAGCAGCTCTACCGCATGTTGCGCTTTTTGGCGATAAAACGGTTTGATCACCTGCTCGCTAAGTCTCAGCAGATCGTCTTTTTCTATCATACGTTGTACCAACGCAGGCCCCATACTGCCGGGTGCTAAGCTAATGATGCCATTCATGTTGGTCAGCGCTTGAGTTACCGCTTGATTGGCGATCACGATGCCGCAGCGCAGACCGGGCAAGCCCAGTTTGGATAGGCTCATGCACAAGATGGTGTTGTCATTCCAAAACGGTTCAACGTCTTCAAAAATGATATTCGGGAAGGGTACGCCGTAAGCATTGTCGATAATTAAAGGCACACCGTTATCACGAGCTAATTGGTCGAGTTTGTGGATTTCCTCTTCGGTTAACACGTTACCGGTTGGGTTGGTGGGGCGAGACACACAGATCGCGGCTACCGATTCATCGACTTTCAGCTCAGAAAAGTCCACATGGTATTTGAACAGTCCTTGATCGAGCAGCTCAATCTCCGGACGGTAGGAGACAAAAATATCGTCATCAATGCCTGCATCACCGTAGCCAATGTATTCGGGCGCGAGGGGCAGGAGGATTTTTTTGTGTGCACCATCGGGCTGTTTACCGGCAAACAAGTTAAACAGGTAGAAAAAGCCACTCTGGCTGCCGTTGGTTAAAGTGATGTTCTTTTCGCTGATATTCCAGCCATACGTCTCACGCAGCAGTGTAGCGAGCGATTTTACAAACACATCTTTGCCCTGTGGACCATCGTAATTGGTCATGGCATTGAGCAGTGAACCATCGGCCAGCATTTCGGCGCTGGTGTTATGGAAATAATCGAGCATGGCAGGGATGGCAGCAGGATTACCGCCACCAAGCATGATCGCGCCTGGAGTGCGCAGACCATCGTTCAAATCATCCATTAACTGGGTAATACCGGAGTAGCGATTAAACTTTTCGCCAAAAGAGGAATACTGCATTGCTCGACTACCTAATGATTGCTGTGTGTTTGCGAAACGATATACCGGTGGAATCTCCGCCGTTTAGAATAGTTCTTGAACATACCGCAATGTATTTGCGAGGCAAAGCAATATTTTTGTGTCCCCTTCCTACTTGAAGCTGCAGCGGTGTTGGCTGCGTTCGTTCACCCCAATCACATAGTTTATCTATGCTCATGGGGATGAACTCACTTGCCGCCTACCTGCAACTCCAAGTCGTTTGGGGAGCGCGAGCAAAAACAAAGCCCAACTCAAAAGAGTTGGGCTTAAAGTTTGTTGACGAAATTATCGTGCTGCAGATTATTTTTGCAGCAGCGAAATGTCGGCAATTTGCAGGAACAGGTTACGCAGCTTGTTGAGCAGCGTGAGACGGTTCTTCTTCAGTGCTTCGTCGTCAGCCATCACCATCACGTTGTCGAAGAAGGCATCGACAGGCGCGCGCAGGCCTGCCAGTTTGCTCAGGGCTTCTTGGTAGTTACCGGTTGCAAACGCAGGTTCTAACGCTTCTGCCATGATTTCGACGGCTTCGGCTAAGGCTTTTTCCGCATCTTCTTGCAGCAGAGCGAGATCAATTTCTTCACCCAATTCGCCATCGTACTTCGCCAGAATGTTGCCTACACGCTTGTTGGCAGCGGCCAGTGCTTCGGCTTCTTCAAGAGCGCGGAAGTGCGATACCGCTTTCACACGCTGATCAAAGTCAGCGGGTTTGGTTGGGTTACGCGCCAGTACCGCTTGGATGATGTCGATGCTAAAGCCCGCATCTTGGTACCAAGTTGGGAAACGGCCAAGCATAAACTCGATCACTTCCTGCTCAACGTTGGCATTCGTCAGGCGGTCACCAAACAGGGATTTGGCTTTGGCAATCAAATCCACCAGATCTAACTGGTAGCCGTACTCAACCAGAATACGCAGTACACCCAGTGAAGCACGACGTAGCGCAAATGGGTCACTGCCTTTTGGCGCTTGGCCAATACCAAATATACCGACGATAGTATCGAGTTTGTCAGCCATCGCGACCGCAGCAGAAACCCCACGGCTTGGCAGTTCATCACCCGCAAAACGTGGCATGTACTGCTCGTTCAGCGCAACCGCCACTTCTTCTGCTTCACCATCGTGACGCGCATAGTGCATACCCATCACGCCTTGGGTGTCGGTAAATTCAAACACCATCGAGGTCATGAGATCACATTTTGCCAGTAGGCCTGCACGCTTAGATTTCTCCACGTCAGCACCGATCTGCTCTGCGATGTAGCCTGCCAGTTCAGTAATGCGGTCGGTTTTGTCTTTAATCGTGCCGAGTTGCTGTTGGAAAATCGCGTTTTCTAGCAGAGGTAAGCGATCCACCAATGGGCGCTTGCGGTCTGTATTAAAGAAGAATTCTGCATCCGCCAGACGTGGACGAACCACCTTCTCGTTACCTTCCACAATATGGCGAGGCTCTTTCGATTCGATGTTCGAAACGAAGATGAAGTTAGGCAGCAGTTTTTTGTTCGCGTCGCCCATTTTATGAGAATAAACGGGGAAGTATTTTTGGTCACCTTTCATGGTGTACACCAAAGCTTCTGCCGGAACTTTGAGGAATTTTTCTTCAAATTTTGCCGTCATCACCACTGGCCATTCCACCAGCGAGGTCACTTCTTCTACCAGCGCATCTTCCAGATCCGCGATACCGCCGAGCTGTTGAGCCGCTTGTTGTGAGCCTTCGATGATCATCGCTTTACGAGTCGCGTAGTCAGCGATGACTTTGCCGCGCTCTTCAAGAATCGCAGGATACTGCTCAGCCGATTCGATGGTGAATTCCGCTTCACCCATAAAGCGGTGACCACGGAGGGTGCGTGCAGAAGCAACACCCAAGATTTCGCCTTGGATTAGTTCGCTACCAAACAGAATGGTCAGAGTTTTCACTGGACGGATAAATTGGGTTTCTTTATCGCCCCAACGCATTGGTTTCGCAATCGGCAGGTTAGCCAGCGCTTTGGCCGCCATGTCCACAACCACAGAAGCGGTTTGTTGGCCTTGCACTTGTTCTTTGAACAGCAGCCATTCGCCTTTGTCTGTGACGAGACGTTCTGCTTGCTCTACCGTGATGCCATTGCCACGCGCCCAGCCTTCAGCGGCTTTGGTTGGCTTGCCATCGGCATCAAACGCAACGTTGACGGCAGGACCACGTTTTTCAACGACGCGATCCGGTTGGCTTTCTGCCAAATTGGCCACTTTTAGTGCCAAACGGCGTGGCGTGGCAAACCAAGTTACGCCTTCATGGGCGATGTCAGCTGTTGCCAGTTCTGCCGCAAAATTCGCCGCAAAGGCTTCAGCCAGTGTGCGCAGTTGCTTTGGTGGCAGCTCTTCTGTGCCTAGCTCAATTAAAAATTCTTTTGCCATGTGACGTCTTCCCCTTACTTCTGTTCTGACTTCTTACACATAGGGAAGCCCAGAGCTTCACGGGATGCGTAATAAGCTTCGGCGACCGATTTGGTTAGGTTGCGAATGCGCAGAATGTAGCGCTGACGCTCAGTCACTGAGATCGCTTTGCGTGCATCGAGCAAGTTGAAGGCGTGTGCCGCTTTCAAAATACGCTCGTAGGCTGGCAGAGGCAGTGGCTTTTCAAGCTCTAGCAGATATTTACACTCTTTTTCGCACTGGTCGAAGTAAGTGAAGAGGAAATCCACATCCGCGTGTTCAAAGTTGTAAGTGGATTGTTCAACTTCGTTTTGGTGGAAGATGTCACCGTAAGTTACTTTGCCCAGTGGACCATCGGTCCAGACCAGATCGTAAACCGAATCTACGCCCTGAATGTACATGGCTAGACGCTCAATACCGTAAGTGATTTCGCCGGTCACAGGCTTACACTCAAGACCGCCAACTTGCTGGAAGTAAGTAAACTGAGTCACTTCCATGCCGTTTAGCCACACTTCCCAGCCAAGACCCCAAGCACCTAAGGTTGGGTTTTCCCAGTTGTCTTCCACAAAGCGGATGTCATGCACACAAGGGTCAACGCCCAGTACGCGCAGTGAACCTAGGTACAGCTCTTGAATGTTGTCTGGTGAGGGTTTGATGATCACCTGGAACTGGTAGTAGTGCTGCAGACGGTTTGGGTTTTCACCGTAGCGGCCGTCAGTTGGGCGGCGTGAGGGTTGAACATACGCGGTTGCGATAGGTTCAGGGCCTAATGCTCGTAAGCAAGTCATCGGGTGAGAAGTACCTGCACCCACTTCCATGTCGAGAGGTTGCACAATAGTACAGCCTTGTTGGGCCCAATAATCCTGCAGCGCGAGGATCATACCCTGAAAGGTTTTGATGTCGTATTTTTGCATAGTCAGGTTCGCGCGATTCTTCTGTCTGAATTGATAAAAAATAACACTGAAGTATACCCAGATATTCCCTGACAAAGTAGCGGAAATCTTGCTGAATTAATCGACAATAATTTCTTTTACGCTCATTTTTCCCGACTTTTGTGCCAATTTCTCTCTGAGTCATGGAAAAGTGGGTAACGAGGGTTGCGATTCTGGATTCCGGTGGTTAGAATTCGCTCCGTCTTTGGGGAGTAGCTGGTCGCTAAGTTTTCAACTTGGTGATTCACACATCAACATATTTGGTACTCAATTACCATGGTGTGTGAGACCTGAGCCTTCAGGTTTAGCAAGACCTTAGACAAACAACGCGAACTGGGATAGGGCGTGATTGTTTGTCTACGGTTCGATAATAAATCCCTGTCCCACAGAGCATGTCATGAGCGTTTTAGCTATTTCGATTACTACTGTGGCTTTAGCCGAGATCGGGGATAAAACCCAGCTGTTATCCTTGTTACTCGCCAGCCGTTACCGTAAACCCATTCCGATTATTGCCGCCATTTTTCTTGCGACGTTAGCCAATCATGCACTGGCCGCTTGGTTAGGTGTGGTGGTGGCGGATTATCTTTCTCCCGACATTTTAAAATGGGTGTTGGTGGTCAGTTTCCTTGCGATGGCGGGTTGGGTTCTCATCCCAGATAAATTGGATGGAGAAGAGTCTATCTCTACTCGCGGTCCTTTTGTGGCAAGTTTTATTGCCTTCTTTATGGCTGAAATTGGCGATAAAACCCAAATTGCCACCTCGATTTTAGGGGCGCAGTATGCCGATGCCCTAAGCTGGGTGATTGTTGGGACGACCTTAGGTATGTTGCTTGCGAATGTTCCAGTGGTGCTGATTGGTAAATTGTCCGCCGACAAAATGCCGCTGGGTTTGATCCGTAAAGTAACGGCAGGGTTATTCTTGCTAATGGCACTGGCTACGGCGTTTTTTTGAGTCGTAACGCGCGGATTTCGACTGTGCAGCGTGACCTATCACCCATCCTGATGTGGATTATCATGCTAGGGTATGAGCAGGGTTCAAGAGTAAGAGGACACCATTATGCTGACTCGTTACATGGGGATGACACCAAAAAGCCAGAGTTACTTATTCAGTTTTGGCTTAGTGTTAACGTTACTCGGTATGGCGTTAACCGATTTATGGATGCCGATGGTGGTGGGCGCGATTGTGATGACGGCGTTAGCGGTCGAATCTTGGATTCGCGTTGCCCATATTATTCCGCTGCACGATGAAGTGCGAGCGCTGCAAAAACAACTCAATAGATTGCAAGCCGATCTGCGTAACCTCGAAGAAGAGTAAATCAGATTGCTATCAAAAAAGACTGCCTCGGCAGTCTTTTTTATTGTCATCCCTAAAGCACCGTTTTTAGCGGTGGTGATTGTTTGTTAGGCCAACCCTTTTTTAATCAAGTACTGATAGGGCAGTTGGTCGATCTGCGCACCGAGTAATTGGTGATCCATAAAGCGGCAAAAGCTGGGAATATCACGCGTGGTGGAGGGGTCATCGGCCGTAACCAATAACACTTCGCCGTCTTGCATCGTACGAATGGTTTTCCTGACCATCATCACTGGCTCTGGGCAGCGTAATCCTTCTGCTTCTAAAGTATGCGTGGCAATGTTCGGATTGAAAGTCATGCTAAAACCTGTTGGGTGTCACAATTAAGGCGTAGATGATACTGGTGGAGAAAAATTATTCAATAATCGCTTGGCAAAAGGATCATTTTGTTATAACTTCTTTAACAAGTTAGTAACAAGTTAGGCGGGGGAATGATGTTAACCACACTCGATAGACTGACCATCTATGCCGTTTTGTGTTTTATTTCCTTGTGTGCTTTGGGCTTGGGAGAGACCACACAAGCTCAATTGATGCCAGTGTTAGGTACCGCTGCCTCCATCTTTGGTATTTGGCTAGAGATGCGTAGCGAACAAGACACCACTCAGCAACCACATCGTTAACCAACGTGACTGACTACGCTCAATTACATTCCGACACTATCCCCATTTTTCTTGGGCTTCCCCGCTGAAAGGCGGGATTTTTTTGCCTGCCATTTAGACGTTCAAAATGAGAAACCCGCCAACAGTGCGGGTTTCTTTCCATTCGAATCAATACGTTTTGGCTTAGAGTTTAACGACCACGCGGCCTGTCACTTGGCCATTAGTAATCGCTTCGGCGTATTCTGGTACTTGTGACAAGCTGATTTCGTGGCACGCTTGAGCGTAGTAGCTTGCAGGCAATAACTCCGCCAGCTTCTTCCATGCAGCAAGGCGTTTCTCGACAGGGCAAGAGACGGAGTCAACGCCCTGTAAACGTACATTGCGCAGGATAAATGGCATGACTGTGGTCGGCAGATCAAAACCACCCGCTAGACCACAAGCGGCAACGACCCCGTTATAGTGCATTTGTGCCAGCACTTTTGCTAACACTTTACTGCCTACGGTATCGACCGCACCAACCCAGAGCTGTTTTTCGAGCGGTCTGGAGGCTTCACTAAATTCTTGGCGATCGATAACGCGCGAGGCACCGAGTTGTTCTAAAAGAGGGCCATTCTGTGCTACGCGTCCTGTCACCGCCACGACCTTATAGCCAAGCTGAGCAAGTAAAGTGACGGCGACAGAGCCGACACCGCCACTGGCTCCGGTGACTAAGATTTCGCCATCTTGCGGTTTGATGCCACCGTCAATCAGTGCCTGCACACACAACATAGCGGTAAAGCCTGCAGTACCAATCATCATGGCTTGTTGGCTGGTTAAGCCTTGTGGCAATTTCACCAACCAATCGGCATTTAATCGCGCTTTTTGCGCCATGCCCCCCCAATGATTTTCACCCACACCCCATCCGGTCAGAACCACGGCATCACCGACTTGATAACGCGCATCGGCTGATTCCAATACTGTGCCTGCAAAATCAATCCCCGGAACCATAGGAAATTCACGGATAATTTTGCCTTTGCCAGTAATGGCGAGACCATCTTTGTAATTGAGCGAAGAGTAGTTGACCGCTACCGTCACATTGCCTGCGGGCAGCTGATCATCGTTAATTTGAGTGACCGTCGCGTGAGTGGTTTTGTCTTGTTGAGTAAGCAGCAACGCGTTGAACATATGGGATTTCCCTCTGTTATGCCTTTTCTACCTGAATGGACAAGTAGTCGGGTATGAATGGTAAAGCCAAGCGAAAGCGAGGAGTATGCCAGCCTATCTATGGAGCGGACTGGATATAGAACAAGTTTTAGCAAGAATTGGTCAGGAATGAAATGGTTGATTTTTCAACACTTGACCTTGGCCACTTCGCTCGACGCTGATGGCTCGCCGGTAAAGAGAAAGAGCCCCACATAAGGTGGGGCGAAGATTATTTAGCTAGGAAGAAACGATACGCAGGGTTATCGGTTTCATCTTTATAGCGATAACCGAGTTCAACCAAATGCTCTGAAAAGCGCACCAGGTCTGGTGTGTCCAGTTCAAAACCACACAGTACGCGGCCGTAGTCTGCGCCGTGGTTGCGGTAGTTGAACAAGCTGATGTTCCAGTGGGTGCCGAGCATGCTCAAGAATTTGAGCAGTGCACCGGGGTATTCAGGAAACTCAAAGCTGTACAAACGCTCGGTTAGTGGTTTGGAAGGGCGACCACCAATCATGTAGCGAATGTGCAGCTTGGCCATTTCATCATCGGAGAGATCTTGCACCGGATAGCCGGATTGGCGCAGCTCGTGAATGATCGATTTCAGCTCTTCTGGACCGCCCACTAAGCGCACCCCGACAAAAATATTGGCCTGTTGGTCGTCACTGTAACGGTAGTTAAATTCGGTGACGGCGCGGTTACCAATAATTTGGCAGAAGTCGAAAAACGCCCCTTTGCGTTCTGGAATGGTCACCGCCAGTAAGCCTTCGCGTTTTTCACCCAGTTCGCAGCGCTCCGACACATAACGCAAACCGTGGAAGTTGGTGTTGGCGCCAGAAAGTACCGTCCCCAACTGTTTGCCTTTGAGCTGCTGCTGTTCGGCAAATTTCTTTAGTCCCGCCAGCGCCAATGCGCCAGAAGGTTCAGCGATGGCGCGCGTATCTTCAAAAATGTCTTTCACCGCCGCGCAGATTTCATCACTGGACACCGTCACGTGGCCATCAATGTATTGCTGGCAAAGGCGAAAGGTTTCATCGCCAATTCGTTTTACTGCGACACCATCAGCAAACATGCTGACTTGATCCAGCACCACAGGTTTACCCGCATCCAAAGCGGCTTTGAGGCAGGCAGAGTCTTCCGGTTCAACCGCGATGACTTGGATCTCCGGCATCAACTGTTTGACCAGAACCGCCACGCCCGCCGCTAAACCACCGCCACCGACCGGCACAAAAATGTAATCCAAATGACCGTTTTGCTGCAGCATTTCCATGCCAATCGTGCCTTGACCGGCAATCACCAAAGGGTGATCGAACGGAGGCACAAAGGTGTAGCCTTGCTCTTTGGATAAACGTTCGGCTTCGGCTTTGGCTTCATCGAAATTGCTGCCATGCAGCAGCACTTCGCCGCCAAAGCCGCGTACCGCTTCAACTTTAATGTCTGGCGTGGTGCGTGGCATGACAATCGTGGTTTTTGATGCCAAGTTTAGTCCCCGACAGCGCCATACCTTGGGCATGATTGCCTGCGGAAGCGGCAATCACGCCCGCGGCTTTTTGTGCTTCGCTGAGGTGCGACACCATGTTGTAAGCACCGCGCAGTTTAAACGAGTGTACTGGCTGGCGATCTTCACGTTTGATCTGCACTTGGTTACCAATCCGCGCCGAAAGACGCGGCATGGTTTGCAATGGCGTGACGTTCGCTACCTCATACACCGGAGAGCGCAAGATCTGGCGCAGATACTCTGCGCCAGTTTGATTGGTTAACCCCATGGCTTAGCCCTCAAGTTTGGACTTATCGCGCACTGCACCTTTGTCGGCGCTGGTTGCCATGCTGGCATAAGCTTTCAGCGCCAAAGAAACGGTACGCTGGCGATCCACTGGTTTCCAGCCGAGTTTATCTTGTTCAGCGCGGCGAGCTGCTAGCTCAGATTCGCTGACTTCGAGCGTGATCGAACGGTTGGGAATATCAATCGCGATGCTATCGCCACTGCGTACCAAGCCAATCGTACCGCCATTCGCCGCTTCCGGAGAGGCGTGACCAATCGACAAGCCGGACGTACCACCGGAGAAGCGGCCATCGGTCAGTAGCGCGCACTGTTTACCCAGTCCCATCGATTTGAGGTAAGTGGTTGGGTAGAGCATCTCTTGCATGCCCGGACCGCCTTTTGGCCCTTCATAACGAATAACCACGACGTCACCGGCTTTGACTTGGCCGCCAAGAATGCCGCTGACCGCATCCTCCTGACTTTCATACACCACAGCAGGACCACGGAATTTGAGGATACTTTCATCCACGCCAGCGGTTTTTACGATGCAGCCGTCAATCGCCAAGTTGCCTTTGAGTACGGCAAGGCCACCATCTTGACTGAAAGCGTGCGCTTTATCGCGAATACACCCCTCTTGGCGATCGTCATCGAGCGTATCCCAACGACAATCTTGTGAGAAAGCTTGAGTAGTGCGAATGCCAGCAGGGCCTGCGCGGAACATAGTATGTACCGCTGGATCGTTGGTTTGCTTCACATCGTATTGTGCCAGCTGCTCTTGCAGCGAAATGCCGAGTACGGTGCGGGTTTGATCCTTGAGTAGGCCTGCACGTTGCAGCTCACCCAAAATGCCCATTACGCCGCCCGCGCGGTGTACATCTTCCATATGGTATTTCTGAGTCGAAGGCGCGACTTTACATAAGTGTGGTACTTGGCGAGACATGCGATCGATATCAGTCATATCAAATTCCACGTCGCCTTCCTGCGCAGCGGCCAACAGATGTAACACCGTGTTGGTGGAGCCGCCCATCGCAATATCCAGCGCAATGGCGTTTTCAAACGCGGCTTTGTTGGCAATGTTGCGTGGCAAAACTGAGGCATCATCTTGCTCGTAGTAACGTTTGGTCAGCTCAACAATCCGTTGCCCTGCGGTCAAAAACAGCTGTTTGCGATCGGCATGCGTGGCGAGCAGTGAGCCGTTGCCCGGCTGAGAGAGACCCAGCGCTTCAGTCAAACAGTTCATCGAGTTGGCGGTAAACATCCCTGAGCAAGAGCCACACGTTGGGCACGCCGAGCGTTCGATCTGCTCACTCTGGGCATCCGATACTTTGGGGTCAGCGCCTTGGATCATGGCATCGACCAAGTCGAGCTTGATGATTTGGTCAGAAAGTTTGGTTTTTCCCGCTTCCATCGGGCCGCCAGAGACGAAAATCGCCGGGATATTGAGGCGCATTGCCGCCATCAGCATTCCCGGAGTGATTTTGTCACAGTTGGAGATACACACCATGGCATCGGCGCAGTGCGCGTTAACCATGTACTCGACGGAATCGGCGATCAGTTCACGCGATGGCAGCGAGTAGAGCATGCCGCCGTGACCCATGGCGATCCCGTCATCGACCGCAATGGTGTTGAATTCTTTGGCAATGCCGCCCGCGGCTTCAATTTCGCGCGCAACCAGTTGGCCGAGATCTTTTAAATGCACATGGCCGGGAACAAATTGAGTGAAGGAGTTGACCACTGCAATGATCGGTTTACCAAAATCTTCCTCTTTGACGCCAGTGGCGCGCCATAATGCGCGCGCACCCGCCATGTTACGTCCGTGTGTGGTGGTGGCGGAACGGTACTTAGGCATGGAAACTCCTTACTTTTCTGCTGGGTAAACGTAATCCAACCAGCCCCACTTATCTTCCGTGGTGCCTTTGAACAGACCAAAGTAAGCATCTTGTACCACTTTGGTGATGGGGCCGCGTTTTCCTGCGCCTACGGAAATCATATCCACGCTACGCACGGGAACCACTTCGGCTGCGGTGCCGGTCATGAAAATTTCGTCGGCCAGATAGAGCGCTTCGCGGGAGATGTTGGCTTCGCGCACTTCATAACCCATGTCGCGCGCCAGCGTCATGATCGAATCACGGGTGATGCCCGGTAGGATGGAGCTGGTGGTCGGTGGGGTCAGGATCACGCCGTTTTTCACCACGAAAATGTTTTCGCCCGCACCTTCAGAAAGATAACCATCGACACTCAGCGCGATGCCTTCCGCGTAACCGTGGCGACGTGCTTCACCACCAACCAGTAGAGAAGATAGGTAGTTACCACCCGCTTTTGCCGCGGTTGGAATGGTGTTCGGTGCCGCACGATGCCAGCTTGAAACCATGGCATCCACGCCATTTTCTAGTGCTTCTTCGCCAAGGTAAGCCCCCCAAGGGAAAGCGGCAATCATCAGATCCATTTCGGTGCCGACTGGCGGACACACGCCAAGACCCACGTTACCCACATACGCCAATGGGCGAATGTAAGCGTTATCGAGTTTGTTGACGCGCAAGGTTTCGCGCGTCGCTTCCATGATGGTCTCAATCGAATAGGGGATTGGGAAGCGGTAAATTTTGGCTGAATCAAGCAGGCGCTGCGCGTGTTCGCGATGGCGGAAGATGATAGGGCCTTTTGGCGTGTTGTAGCAGCGAACGCCTTCAAACACCGAAGTGCCGTAGTGCATTGCATGGGTGAGTACGTGAACGGTCGCATTCGCCCATGGGATCATTTCGCCATTGAACCAAATGTAATCAGCTGTTTTTGTTGCCATGATTGCCTTCCTTATGCACAAATCTTTTGTTGTAAGTTGTTATTGGGCAGCTCGTCATTTCTGATCGCTGTGACTTCCACAGTACGCACATCCCACAGTTTTTCAATTTGATTGGTCAGGGTCGTGATCGGTCTGTCACTGTCGACAATGATCTCAACGCTGGCGATTTTACTTTCATGATTTTGGGTTGCCGCGACTTGCTTGATGACAAATCCACGATGGCGCGTCACGCGCAACACGCGCTCTAATAACACCGGTTTATCGTCCGCTTTAATATCGAGTAGATAACGTTGCATGTGGCCTCTCCTTAGGTGTTCTCAAGCATGTCGGTATTGGATGCGCCCGGTGGCACCAGTGGCCACACGTTCTCTTCTTCATCAATCAGCACGTGCAGCAGATAAGCGGTTTTGCTGGCCAGCATTTCACGCAGCGCAGGTTCCACTTCTTCTTTGCGGCTGATGGTTTTGCCGGGGATGTTGAAGGCTTTGGCCAGCATCACGAAATCTGGGTTGTCATCCAAAATGGTTTCGCTGTGGCGACCATCAAAAAACAGTGATTGCCATTGGCGCACCATGCCCAAACGTTGGTTATCCAGTAGCACCATTTTGACGGGGATCTGGCGACGCTTGAGTGTGCCAAGTTCTTGCACGTTCATCATGAAAGAACCATCACCACTGATCAGGATCGATTGATCGTCAGGACGCGCAACCGCAGCACCCATTGCTGCCGGTAAACCAAAGCCCATGGTGCCAAGGCCTGCGGACGAGATGAAGTTTTGTGGTGCGCGTGGCTGAATGTGCTGCGCGGCCCACATTTGGTGTTGGCCAACGTCGGTCGAGACAATCGAAGAGTCCGGCATCATGTCCGACAGTTGCTTGAGCAGCAGTGGTGCGAAGATGTTGTCGCCCGGATGATCGTAGCGCCATTTGAACCCGCTACGCAGGCTCTCACTATGATGCACCCAAGGTGAAATATCGTGGCTCAGTTCCAACTGCGGCAGGATGAGGTTGATATCACCGCGCAGTGCAGCATGGGCATGACGCAGTTTGTTGAACTCGGCGGCATCGATATCGACATGGATCACTTTGGCGTGAGGCGCAAAGGTATCGAGCTTACCTGTCACGCGGTCATCGAAACGCGCGCCAACCGCGATCAGCAAATCACACTCTTGCACGATCAAGTTTGCCGCTTTGGTGCCGTGCATGCCGAGCATGCCAAGATAGTGTGGGTCGTGACGTTCAATGGTTCCTAAGCCTTTGAGTGTGCTCACTGAAGGCATAGGATTGAGGCGTAAAAACTCACGCACTGTGTTTGTGGCATTTGCCAGTTGCACACCACCACCGACATACAATACTGGGCGCTTACTTTGCGCGAGCAGCGCTTGTGCGTTGGCTAGCTGCGTTGCATCCACATGTGGCATAGCGGGTGGGGTAAAGCTTGGCAAAGCGGAGACCGGCGCTTTGCCGAGCTGTACGTCTTTGGCGATATCCACCAACACTGGGCCGGGACGACCGGTCTGCGCGACTTCAAACGCTTCGGCTAACGTGGGGGCTAGCTCGTTGATGTCGGTGACTAAGTAGCTGTGCTTGGTACAAGAGAGCGACATGCCGATCACATCCATCTCTTGAAACGCATCAGTACCAATGTGTGAGCTGGCAACTTGGCCAGTGATGGCGACGAGCGGAACCGAATCAAGAAAGGCATCCGCCAAACCTGTCACCAAGTTGGTGGCGCCGGGGCCAGATGTGGCCATGCACACCGCCACTTTCTGCGTTGAGCGCGCCATACCAATCGCGGCCATGGCCGCACCTTGTTCATGGCGGCAGAGGATGTGCTCAACACCTCCGTCATACAGCGCATCATAAATCGGCATGATAGCGCCGCCAGGGTAACCAAAAACGGTTTTGATGCCCTGTTGTTTCAATGCGGCAACGACTAACTGTGCTCCGGTCATCGTGCCTCCTTATGGCAACAATACGTGTCGCTGCCTTCCTGTGTGTTGTGTTTGCACTTCATGTGCCGCTCCCATTCTTCCTGCGTATTCTGGGGATATTCCAATGGATAAGTACTGACCTGTATCTATCCGAGCTTGGGTATAACCTGTTCAGAATGTGCTTTTTTTAGTCTGTCTGAGTTGTAAAAAAACCCCCGGACTTTTCAGTGCGGGGGTTTTTTTGGATTTGGTTACTTATTTTTCGCCCACTCGCCCCCGCGTCGTCACTAGAATGACCACGATAATTAGGTTAATTAGAGCGTTGATGCGAGCGTTCAAGTTCATAGTAAAGTCGTTTTTTAGGGTTGAACTAATATCTTACCAATGTGTTTGCGCTTCTAGTGTTAACACACATCTTCGTTACATGACAAGCAAAAACTCATTCTTTTTTCACATTCCCGTTTTATCTCACCACGCTATATAACCCATTCTGTGCTTTTTATCGCCACTTATTCAGGCGCTGAAGGCTTTTTGATCAAATACTAAGGGATGCAATGGGACTTGCGATCATTCATAGCCGCGCCAGTATTGGCGTGCAGGCACCTCCGGTCACGGTTGAGGTTCACATCAGTAACGGGATGCCGGGGTTTACCTTGGTAGGATTGCCAGAAACCACAGTAAAAGAGTCGCGCGATAGGGTGCGCAGCGCGATCATCAATTCTCGCTTTGAGTTTCCAGCAAAGCGCATTACGGTCAATTTAGCCCCAGCCGATTTACCCAAAGAGGGGGGACGTTTTGATTTGCCGATTGCACTCGGCATTTTGGCGGCCTCGGATCAAATTGCGCGAAATAAGCTCGAAAGTTACGAATTTATCGGCGAATTGGCGCTATCGGGCGAAATTCGTGGCGTGAAAGGGGTTTTGCCTGCCGCGCTCGCGGCTAACCAAGTGCAGCGCTGTTTGGTGGTGCCGCACAGTAATGGCGATCAGGCGGCTTTGGTCGGGGTTGAGCGGCATAAGTCGGCGCAAAGCTTACTCGAAGTGTGTGCAGACTTGTGTGGTCAGCAAACTCTATCTTTGTTTCAAAGTTCGCCCAGTGTGCAACAAGTGAGTCAGACGCGCGATCTGCAAGACATCATAGGTCAGCAGCAGGGAAAACGAGCTTTGGAAATCGCTGCGGCTGGTAATCACAACCTATTGTTTCTCGGCCCTCCGGGGACGGGTAAAACCATGCTCGCTTCACGGCTGTGCGATTTACTGCCAGAAATGAGTGATGAAGAGGCAATGGAAACAGCCTCGATTGCCTCTCTCACGCAGCAAGAGATAAACCAACACAACTGGAAATTGCGCCCTTTTCGTGCGCCGCATCATTCAAGCTCAATGGCGGCTTTAGTCGGGGGCGGCACCATTCCGCGCCCCGGTGAAATTTCTCTTGCCCATAATGGACTACTGTTTTTGGACGAAATGCCGGAGTTTGAGCGTAAAGTGCTTGATTCACTGCGTGAACCGCTGGAATCGGGGGAGATCGTGATTTCTCGCGCGCAGGGGAAAACCCGTTTTCCGGCGCGCTTTCAATTGGTCGGCGCGTTAAATCCAAGCCCCACGGGCTACTACGAAGGCAGTCAGGCCCGTGCCAATCCGCAGAGTATTTTGCGTTATTTGAGTCGGCTTTCAGGCCCTTTGTTGGATCGCTTTGATATGTCAATTGAGATCCCAGCGTTACCCAAAGGTACGCTCGCCAATGGGGGCGATCGTGGTGAATCGACGGCAGCTGTGCGCCAGCGAGTGTGGGTAGCGCGTGAGCGTATGTTGGCGCGAGCGGGCAAAGTGAACGCTTTGCTGCAAAGCCGAGAAATTGAACAGTATTGCCCTTTGCTTAAAGCGGATGCGGAATTTCTAGAAAGCGCGCTGCATCGCTTGGGTTTATCGATTCGGGCTTACCATCGCATCATTAAAGTGGCGCGAACCATAGCGGATTTGCAAGGTGAAGCGCAGATCGCTCGTCCACATCTTGCCGAGGCGTTGGGCTATCGAGCCATGGATCGCTTACTCAAACAGCTAACTGCTCAAAATGTGTAGAAAAAATTAAGGAGCCGTTGGCTCCTTAATCGTGGTCAATGTTTATCTGCTAGCTCAGCTTGACGCAGCATCGCCAAGTCGCTTGGGATAAATATTATTGTTTTTTGGTGAGTAAGAAGTTCACTAGTGCGAAATATTCATCCAGCGTTTTTACCGCTTGACCTTGTACCAAATAACGGTTGTTAACAACAACGGCAGGTACACCAGTTAGGCCGCTATCTTGGAACTGTTTATCAAAACGGCGCACCATTGAATCCACGGCAAAGCCGTTGTAAGCCGCATCAAATTTCTCGGCATCAATCCCTTCATCTAGAAAGATTTGGCGCAGTTCTTGTTCATCTTTTGGTGGCTTACGCAGAGTGTGGATGCGGTTAAACATCACTGGCACCATTTTATCTTCCACTTTCAGCGTAATCATGGTCGCGTACGCTTTGCTCATCGCTTGCCCCATGTTACCACCCATGAAAGAGACGTGGTTTTTCTCGAATTTTGCATCTTTCGGCAGTTGCTGCTTCAACTGAGCAATAATGGGTTCGAAAGTGTTACAGTGCGGGCAGTAAAATGAGAAGAACTCACTGACGACTGGTGAAGAAGAAGCGGGTGTTTTTAACACTTGGTAGTGTTCACCTTCTTTAAATTGAGCCGCATAGGCTGACACGCTTAACATCAGAGTTGCAACCAGTGCAAACAGCTTTTTCATGACTTTCTCCATTGGATTTATTGTGTTGGCTTACCACTGCGGCTGCAATGATAACGGGGGTTCTTGTAAAGTGGCAATCTGCTCTTTAAAAGCGAGGATCTGATTCTCCCAGTATTTCGCGTCATTAAACCACGGAAATGCGATTGGAAAAGCCGGATCTTGCCAGCGTTTGGCGAGCCATGCCATGTAGTGCACCATGCGTAGACCACGTAAAGGCTCGATTAGTTTCAATTGTTGAGGATTAAAATCGCAAAACTCTTGGTAGCCTTCCAAAACGATATCTAATTGGATCAGTTTGTCTTGGCGATCACCATGCAACAGCATCCAGAGATCTTGAATGGCAGGGCCGTTACGTGCGTCATCCAGATCGACAAACATCGGGCCATCGCGCCATAAAATATTGCCGGGGTGGCAGTCTCCGTGCAGACGGATCTGAGGCTGGGTGGGTACCCAATGCTGCTTGATTTCAGCAATCAAAATATCGAGATCGTGAAAAAAGACCCGCTGCAAATGGGCAGGAATGCAGTGACTGTACTCCAAGGTATGTCTGGGTTGATGTAAGTATTCATCCAGCGACAGAGTTGGGCGGTGGAGAAAGGGTTTACTTGCTCCGACTTTGTGAATGCGCCCCAGAAAGCGGCCAACCCACTCTAAGTGTTCCTCATTATCCACTTCGTATTGGCGACCGCCCATGCTGGTAAACAGGGCAAAACGGTAGCCTTGATAGTGGTGTAGCGTCGCGCCATTGAGTCTCAGCGGCGGGACGATCGGGATCTCTTCTTGTTCCAGTTCGAGCGCGAAATCATGCTCTTCTTGGATCTGCTCATCGGTCCAACGTTGTGGGCGATAAAATTTCACCACAAAGCGGCGACGCTCTTCATCGGTAAACTGGTAGACGCGGTTTTCATAGCTGTTGAGTGGCAAAAAGCCTGACTCAGCACGAATGCCGATACTTTCCAGCGCGTACCAAATCAGATCGGGAGTTAAAGCATCAAAATGAAACGTGGCTTGGGTCATTGAATAAAAAGGGCTCATTACTGAGCCCTTTACCATACTGGTGAGTGTCAGAGCTTTTGAATAAATCGGCTCTCGACTTCAAGGGTAAATTGGTGGCTTTCGTCGTGCAGTATAAACTGAATTGTCGTGACCGCAGAGCTGAGATTTTCTGGTTTGGCTCCGAGCGTCATCGGGAGATTGAGTACTTCACCCGGTTGCACAACCACACTTTGTTTGCCGTACCAAGAGACCGGATCCAATCCTTTCACCGACAGCT
Source organism: Vibrio paracholerae (assembly GCF_037672085.1). NCBI lineage: Bacteria > Pseudomonadati > Pseudomonadota > Gammaproteobacteria > Vibrionales > Vibrionaceae > Vibrio > Vibrio paracholerae. Next base: position 35,003 of record NZ_JBBHLM010000002.1, read on the forward strand.
GATAGGTCTGTGGCTGCTGGGTTTTGTTGATCACCTTGAGGTTGTAAGTGTTTTCAATTTCGCCCGAGCTGTTGGTTCTAAACAGTTGAGTGCGATCGCGAAGAACGGTTAACCCCGCGGGATCCACGGCGGCCACTTGAGCAAAGAACAAGCCAATCATGACCAAGAACACCGCTCCATAACCGAGCAGTTTGGGGCGCATCACTTTGGTGTGTTTGCCAGATAGGCGATGTTCTGTGGTGTAGCTGATCAGCCCTTTCGCGTAGCCCATGCGTTCCATGGTGTTGTCACAAGCATCAATACACGCACCGCAGTTGATGCACTCATACTGCAAGCCGTCACGAATATCGATACCGGTTGGGCAGACTTGCACGCAGAGATCGCAATCAATACAGTCGCCTAAACCGAGCGCTTTGGGATCCGCTTTGCGAGAGCGTGGCCCACGTTGTTCGCCGCGCGCGACATCGTAGCCGACAATAAAGGTATCTTTATCGAACATGGCGGATTGGAAGCGCGCATATGGGCACATGTGAATACACATGATTGAGCGCATCCAGCCGGCGTTGCCGTAAGTACAAAGGGCAAAAAACAGTACCCAAAACACCGGCCAGAACGCAGCACTTAAAGTAAAGAAGTCGATCACCAGTGCGCGAATGGGCACAAAGTAGCCGACAAAAGTGAAACCAGTGACTAAGGCAATCGCCAACCAAGCGATATGCTTTAAGGTTTTACGCGCCACCAGTTCTGCCGTCATCGGACTGTTGTCTTGTTTGCGTCTTTTGTTGGCATTGCCTTCGAGTTTTTCTTCAAACCAGATGTACATAAACGTCCACACGGTTTGCGGGCAGAGATAACCACACCAGACACGGCCTAAGAAGGTAGTGATAAAGAACAGGCCGAAGGCGGCGATCATAAACAGCAGCGCTAGTAAGGTCAGATCTTGTGGGTAGAGGGTAGTTCCGAAGAAGTTAAATTGCTGGTGGCCGATATCGAGCAAGATGGCTTGCCGAGCGCCATAAGAGATCCAAGGAACCAACCCAAATAACAGCAGCAGAAACCAGCCACCATAACGGCGCAGTTTCTGGTAGGTGCCTTTACTTTCACGAACATAGATGTGATTACTTGGGTTAAAGCGATCCCCGCCTTGCCCTTTGTGGGTCTTGGGGTTGAACACTTTGGGAGTCACATCTTTAACATCGATTTTATCCTGACTCATGACACTATCCTTTTCAGGCATTCGGTGTGATTTCTTTTGTTCACACTCAAATACATTGCTCATTCCCTCTTAAAGGCTGATGTAAGAGGGGACTGATGGTTTTTTAGGCCGTAAGTATAGCGTCAATCAAACGTTTATTTCTTTAAGGCAATCAACCTTTAACAACAAATTTCCTTACAATTCTTCACCCTATTAACGACTTGATAAAAAAGCGGCTTTCGCCGCTTGCCCATTTTGGGGTTGGATGTGGGCTGCCGAACAACGTTATCAGCAGAATTACTTGATGATGCCTCGCGCACGTAAAATGGCGGTTTTGAAATCATCTTCATAATCTTTTTTAAGTCCCGGGATCACCGCATCTTTCGCGCTGTTACGCATCTTGAGATGGTAAATCAGCACATCATCGGTCAGATCTTCGAGAGCACCTTGGTAACCCGCTTCTTGAGCCAGTTTAAGCAAGAATTGAATTAAGTTGAGCTCGGAATCTTTGTGCCATTCAGGCTCAAGCAGTTGCAGTAGTTCTTCTACACGATGACATTTCATGACTTTCTCCACAATTTTTATATACCCTTCCTACTTGAAGCGGCAGGGGGGGCTACGTTCGTTCTCCCCAATCACATAGTCTATCTATGCTCATGGGGACTCACTCACTTGCCGCCTACCTGCAACTCCAAGTTGTTTGGGTATAGTGATTTGTGGCTAAAGGTATCAAAAGCGCTGAGCAATACCAATTCGCAGGGAAGAAAAAAGCGCAGGTTTTACTGCGCTTTTCAATTAAGCTGCCTGAACCACTTTGGTTTCGGGGGATGCGGTCAACGCATTTCTTTCAACCAGCGTGGGGGCTGTTGCTGTTTTTTTCGCAACGGGAGCCACTGCAAAACCACTGCGGCGACGCATTGCACTACGGTTTGTATTTGAAAACCTGACGGTTGTTGGGCGCATGACATAACCTAACTGTCAGGCATATCCATTGCCGATGCTACACCCTGGCTCATTATGAGTGGCTCTTGAGTACAGGACGTAACCGAGATTCACTCTTTTGGCGATTGCCGATCCGAACAATGAGACAGGAATAATGATATGCGTTCATATCGCAAATAGAGTAGCACCAGTTACTAAAATGATCGATAGTTGACCAATTTTGCGTAATATTTATTTTCAACTGCGTGGATTGAGTGAGACAAGGGTTAGCCCTTACTATGCAATTCTCACAACAGGAGGTGTCTATGTCGTTTATCAAGAAAACCCTCGCCAGTTTTGGGATTGGCTCTGCGAAAGTCGATTCGGTATTGCAGCAGGAAGTGCTCTATCCCGGCCAATCCGTTAAGGTCATCATCCATGTTTATGGCGGCGCAACAGCGCAAGTCATTGATAATATCGAGCTCAAACTTTGTTGCCGTTATATTGCGGAAGTGGCGGATGAGCGCGGTCAGCAACAAGGCCAGTCAATGCGCCGAGTTCCTCATACCTACACCTTAGCCAACTGGTCTTTGCCGTATGCCTTTACGATTGAGGCGGGTGAAACGCGTAATTTTGATATCGAACTCAGCATCCCTTGGAATACCCCAGTGACGATAGGGGATGCCAAAGTCTGGTTGGAGACTGGATTAGATATTGCGCTGGCGCTGGATCCTACCGATAAGGACATTCTCACCGTGCGCCCTGAGCCGATGATGGATGGTATTTTTAGTGCGCTGGAAGCACAAGGTTTACGTTTACGTCAGGTTGAGTGTGAGCAAGCCAAAGGCTTCGCACTGCCTTTTGTGCAAGAGTTCGAATTTGTCCCTACCACGGGGCCATTTCAAGGCCGCTGGCGTGAAGTTGAAATCGTGGCTTATCGTGATCCTGAAGCCTTACAGCTCTGGTTTGAGGTCGATCGTTATCAACGAGGCGCATCCGGCATGTTGGCCAGCTTGCTAGGGCGTGGTGAGCTCAAGCGACATCTCACTTTATCTGCGCACACATCACCACAGGAAGCCGGGGAGCAAGTGTTGGCGTTTCTTGATCGCAGCTGCTGATCACGCGGTATGAATTTTTAGCTAACACCTGTAAGCTCAATGTGCGATACTAAAGCCAAGTTTCAGACTCGGATTGAGTGAGCATGTCGAACAGTTATGGCTTTAAAGAAGAAGTGGCCAATGCGATAAGTCATGGCGTTGGCCTTATCTTAGGGATAGTTGGTTTAGTGCTGCTGTTGGTCAAAGCGGTGGATCAGCAAGCCGATGTATTGACCATTACCAGCATGAGCATTTATGGCGGCAGTATGATTGCGCTATTTTTGGCTTCTACGCTGTACCACGCTATCCCTTATCAACGTGCAAAACGTTGGCTAAAAACCTTTGATCACTGTGCTATTTATCTATTGATTGCGGGCAGTTATACGCCATTTCTACTGGTCAGCTTGCGCACACCACTGGCGGTTGGTTTGATGATTGTGATCTGGTCGCTCGCGCTTATTGGCATTCTGATGAAAATTGCTTTTGTCTACCGCTTCAAAAAGCTCTCTTTGGTGACGTATCTGACCATGGGTTGGCTTTCGCTGATCGTGATTTACCAGCTTGCTATTCATCTTGAGGTGGGAGGGCTCACTCTGCTGGCGGCGGGTGGACTTATCTATTCACTCGGGGTGATTTTCTACGTCGCCAAACGGATCCCTTACAACCATGCCATTTGGCACGCTTTTGTGCTGGCGGGATGCGCATGCCATTTCTTGGCCATTTATCTGTATGTCGAGCCGATTTAGCTTTGACGGATAAGATAGATAAAAGAGGAAACGCGCATTTAGCGCGTTTCAATCTGTTTGATGGTAGCGTGTAGTGTGTACTGACTCTGCTCTGCGAGGTTTAACTCCAGTGGTTTACCTTCCACCGAAGTGCGCGGGCGCAAATAGGTTTCCGACATACGTTTGATCGACTGCCAAATCGTCACTTCCTGCTCTTCACTCCACACGCCTTGTGCATCCTGTACTCGAATCGCGAGACGAACCGCAATCACTGACTGACTACTCTGGTTGGTGATGGCACTGCTCAGTTTGAGTTTTCCATGCTCATAGCGCGGAGCGCTCAGTACCACATCGACGCCTGAATCACTGAGTTGCAAAACAGGGCGATGATCACCCACAGTGATTGTCACACCACTCAATGTCGGTTGAGCGATCACCGGTGCAGCGAGCACGAGAGGAGTCAGCTCGTTTGTCTGCTGAGTCTCTTGTGGCACATACTGCCAAGTAAAGTCATCGTTGAGCTGAATATAGCGGCCATCCTTGAGCTGTACGGTTTCACCTGCCCAAGTGGATAAGCTCACTATGCTGGCTGCCAATATGAGTTTTTTCATTATGTTTCCTTTTAGTGACGCCAGAATGCAGGGAAAAAGAGCACTAAAATCGTCAGAATTTCTAAACGTCCCATCAACATTCCAAAGCTCAAGAGCCATTTGGCGGCATCCGGTAGAGGGGCAAAGTTACCCGTTGGGCCAATGATGCTGCCCATACCTGGACCCACGTTAGCCACGGCAGTGACCGCGCCAGAGATACTGGTCACCGAATCCAATCCCATTGCCGATAACGCGCCAGCCAGTACCACGATAGTGATGAAAAACGTCAAGCCAAAGGCGACTACGGAGCGGATGATCTCTTCATTGACCGGGCGCTTGTTATAGCGCTGGATAAAAATGCCAGAAGGGTGGATGAGGTTCAGCAGTTGCTTTTTGAGCAGTGCCATCGCGATTTGGAAACGAAAGACCTTAATTCCGCCAGAGGTAGAGCCCGAGCAAGCGCCGGCCATCAATAGGAAGGCAAAAATGGTTGAGGGGAGCGCGCCCCACGCGGTGAAATCATCCAGACCATAGCCCGTGGTTGTGACGACGGAGACAATGTTAAACATCGAAACTCGCAGCGCATCCAATATCGCGTAATCGTTTTTGAGCCACAACCAACCTGCGACCAGCAAACTGGAGATCATAAAGAGCCAGAAGAAGCCGCGTACCTGCTCATCTTTGAGTAGGGCTCGTGCACTCTGTTTGCGCAGAGCCTGCACAAACAGTAAAAATGGCAGGCCGCCGAGAAACATAAAGAGTGTGCCAACCCAGTGCGCGCCGTGTGAGAAGCGGTTCATCGAGCTATCACTGGTCGAGTAGCCGCCGGTGGAAAGCGTGGTAAAGGCGTGATTAATCGCTTCAAACGGCGTCATACCCGTGGCGATATAGCTCAAAAAACAGAGCCCAGTCAAAACCAGATACACCGCCACAATGTTTTTCGCGACGGTTTTCGCGCGCGGGCTGCTTTTATCCGACCAATCAGACGATTCGGTTTGGAACAGCTTCATCCCCCCAACGTTGAGCATCGGCAACACCGCTACCGCCATCACGATAAAGCCCACCCCACCTAACCATTGCAAAATGGAGCGCCATAGCAAAATACTGGGCGGCATATCATCTAGGCCACTGAGTACCGTGGAGCCTGTGGTGGTAAGGCCGGACATGGTTTCAAAATAGGCATCGGTAAAGCTGATGTGGTTGATAAACACAAAAGGCAGAGCAGCAAATGCGCTGGCAATTGTCCATACCAAGCTGGTGATCAGGAACATATCACGTACGTTGAGCCGAAAATGTTCAGTGCGACCGATACTTAAGCAGAGAAACGCCACCAGATGGGTAATGATGACGGCTTGCGCGAAATCGAGAAAACCGCCGCTGCCAGTAAAAAATGCCACTAGAGTCGGCACGTACATGAATAGGGCTAGCTTAGACAGTACCAGCCCGATGATAAACGTAATTGGGCGTAAGTTGAGCATAGCGCCAACCTTTACAAGAAGAATGGGCTCGGCTGGAATAGCGTTTCCACGTCGGGCACATATTTTTTATCGACCAAGAACATGACGACGTGATCGTCTTGCTCGATGACAGTGCGGTCATGGGCAATCAGCACTTCTTCGCCCCGCACAATAGCGCCAATTGTCGTGCCCGGAGGCAGTTTAATATCGCCCACCGCTCGTCCTACTACCTTAGAGGTTGATTCATCGCCATGGGCGATCGCTTCAATTGCTTCTGCCGCTCCACGGCGTAATGAAGAGACGTTGACAATATCGGCGCGGCGCACGTGAGTGAGTAGCGCAGAAATGGTCGCTTGCTGCGGGGAGATCGCCACATCAATCACACCGCCTTGGACTAAATCGACATAGCCGCTGCGCTGGATAAGCACCATGGCTTTCTTGGCTCCCATGCGTTTGGCAAGCATGGCCGACATGATGTTGGTTTCATCTTCATTGGTGAGGGCGATAAACACATCGACCTGATCGATATTCTCTTCAGACAGCAGCTCTTGGTCCGCGGCATCTCCACAAAAGACGATGGTATTTTCCAACTGTTCAGATAACTGTTCCGCACGTTGGTAATTGTGTTCAATCAGCTTAACGCTGTAAGTTTGCTCTAAGCGTTTAGCGAGGCTGGCGCCTATGTTACCGCCGCCGACAATCATGATCCGACGATACGGTTTTTCAAGGCGCTGCAACTCACTCATCACCGAGCGAATATGGTTACTCGCGGCGACGAAAAACACTTCATCATCCGCTTCAATAATGGTGGTGCCTTGCGGACGAATTGGGCGTCCCTGACGGAAAATCGCCGCCACGCGAGTATCGATGTGCGGCATGTGATCGCGCAGGGCAGAAAGGGCGTTACCAACCAGTGGACCACCGTAATACGCTTTGACGGCCACCAAGCTGACTTTTTCTTCGGCGAAGCTCACCACTTGCAGCGCGCCCGGATACTGGATCAAGCGCTCGATATAGCTGGTGACCAGTTCTTCCGGTGCAATCAGGTGATCGACCGGGACCGCGCCAGATTGAAACAGCGCTTCTTTTTCAGCGAGATATTGCGGAGAGCGGATACGCGCAATCCGGTTGGGCGTGTTAAACAGAGTAAAGGCGACCTGACAAGCGGCCATGTTGGTTTCATCGGTATTGGTGACCGCGACCAGCATGTCAGCATCTTGTGCGCCAGCTTCGCGTAGCACATCAGGGTGGCTGGCGTGGCCATTGACTACACGCAAATCATATTTATCTTGTAAATCGCGCAGTCGGTCAGCGTTTTTATCGACCACAGTAATGTCGTTGTTTTCGCCTACCAAGTTTTCAGCGAGCGTGCCGCCGACTTGTCCTGCACCAAGAATGATGATTTTCATAACTTGTTCTCTTTGTTTGCTCACGCCCAAGGTGAGTTGTGGCTCACCTTGGTTGACCGAATCAGTGCTGTTTGCTTAATACGGCGTAATAGAAACCGTCCATCGCTTCCTCTCCGGGAAGGATTTGGCGGCCGGGCTGCGCGGGATCGGAACCCACTAAGCGCGCATCTGGCGTGCGTTCAAGGAACGCTTTGACCTGTAGGCGGTTTTCTTGTGGTGTGATCGAACACGTTGCGTAGACCAAACTACCACCGGGTTTGAGTTGTTGCCACATCGCATCCAAAATTTCGCGCTGTAGCTCGGCTAATGCCGCGATATCGTCTGCGCGGCGCAGCCATTTGATGTCGGGATGGCGGCGAATCACGCCGGTCGCCGAACAAGGCGCATCCAACAAGATGCGGTCAAACTGTTCGCCTTGCCACCACTGTTGCGGGTAACGCGCATCGCCACAAATCACTTGCGCAGTGAGCTGTAAACGCTGCAGGTTTTCTCGCACGCGTTTGAGGCGAGTTTCATCACAATCAATCGCGACGACTTGGCTCTCTGGTGTGCGCTCCAAGATGTGCGCAGTTTTGCCACCGGGGGCAGCGCAGCAATCTAAAATCAGCTCTCCTGCTTGCGGTGCAAGGTAAGTCAGTGCTAACTGCGCAGCGGCATCTTGTACTGAAACCCAACCTTCAGCGAAACCCGGCAGTTGGTGTACATCGCAAGGCGTTTCTAAGCACAGCGCATCTTCGGCTTGCGCATGAGGCGTAGTGACGATGCCAGCTTGTTCGAGCAGGGCTTGATACTCAGCACGAGTATGGTGCTGATGGTTGACGCGTAGCCACATCGGCGCTTTGCTGTTGTTGGCTTCAACAATCTGTTGCCACTGCTCTGGGTAGCTCTCTTTGAGCAATTTCAATAACCAGCCCGGATGGCCGTAGCGCCCAGCATCATGGCTGGTGGCTTGAGCATCTAAGCCTTCTTGGTCACGCTGATAGTTACGCAGCACCGCATTGATCAAGCCACGCAGACGAGGGCCTTGCAAATCTTGCGCGCCTTCGACGGTTTCCCCTACCGCAGCATGGGCGGGAATGCGCATAAAGCTCAGTTGGTATAAGCCAACGAGGATTAGGAAGTGGAATACGCGTTGTTTGCCTTTCAACGGTTTTTCCATCAGAGCTTGGCTGATGGATTCCAAACGCGGCAATTGGCGCAAAACGCCGTAGCAGATCTCTTGCAGCAGGGCGTGATCGCGTGGGCGAATTTGCTGCTGAGCCGCAGGCAAAGCATTGGACAGTGAGTGCCCTAAATCAACCACTTGGTAAAGAGCCGACGCAGCAGCGGCGCGAACATTCATAATAAAACCTAAACAAAAAGCCAAACCCTAGCCATCCATCGGCTAGGGTTCAGGATTAACTGAGTTGGGAACCGACACTAAACCAGTCGGCACGCGCATTGAGAATATCTTGTACCGGTAAGGCTTTTTTGCCCGGAATTTGTAGGCTTTCGAGCACCAACACGCCTTGTCCGGTTGCGACGTAAATGCCGCTTTTATCGGCTTGGACAATGGTGCCCGGAGCTTGAGTCACCGCGTGGGGTTCCACTTGGGCTTGCCAGACTTTGATGCTGTTTTCCGCCACCTCAAAATGGCTCATCGGCCATGGATTAAAGGCACGAATACAGCGCTCAATGTGTGTCGCTGCATCACTCCAGTTAATACGTGCTTCTTCTTTGCTGAGTTTATGCGCGTAGTTCGCCAATCCATCATCTTGTTTGACCGCAACCGCTGTGCCTTGAGCGATATCTTGTAAGCACTCAAGCAGCGCTTGTGGACCAAGTTCTGCCAGTTTGTCGTACATCGAGGCACTGGTGTCGCTCGCTTCGATCGGTAGCGTCGCGATTTTCAGCATATCGCCGGTATCAAGGCCGACATCCATCTGCATGATGGTGACGCCAGTTTCGCTATCACCCGCCCAAATGGAGCGCTGGATCGGCGCAGCACCCCGCCAACGCGGCAGAATCGAACCGTGCACATTAATACAGCCAAGTTTAGGTGTATCCAAAACTACTTTAGGCAGTAGCAAGCCGTAAGCCACGACCACCATTAAATCGGCGTTGAGTGCGGCAAGTTGTTGTTTAGACTCGTCTGATTTAAAGTTTTCTGGCTGATAAACCGGAACGTTGTGCTCAAGTGCAAGGGTTTTGACTGGGCTAGCGGTGAGTTTTTTGCCGCGCCCCGCTGGGCGATCCGGTTGGGTGTAGACCGCAATAATCTCATGCTCCGAAGACAATAACGCCGCCAAGTGACGGGCGGCGAAATCCGGAGTACCTGCAAAGACAATACGTAGTGATTGGCTCAAGGTTACCTCACAGTAATTTATTTTTTCTCATTGAAGCGTTTGATTTTCTCTAGCTTCTCTTTGATGCGGTTGCGTTTGAGTGGTGACAGATAGTCAACAAACAGTTTGCCCGCGAGGTGATCGAGTTCGTGCTGTACACAGATAGCCAGCAGGTCATCTGCATCAAACTGGTACTCTTGACCATTGCGATCCAGCGCTTTTACGGTTACTTCTGCGGCGCGAGGCACTAAAGCTCGCGCACCCGGGACGGACAAACAGCCTTCTTCAATGCCATCTTCACCGCGCTTTTCGATGATCTCTGGGTTAATCAACACCATAGGCTGATCGCGAGTTTCAGAAATATCGATCACCACGATACGTTGGTGAATATCGACTTGGGTCGCCGCTAAACCGATGCCTTCTTCGGCATACATGGTTTCCAACATATCATCGACGATTTGTTGGATTTCTGGGGTGACTTGTTCGACCGGTTTCGCAACGGTACGCAGTCGATCATCTGGGAATGTTAATACTTGCAATACAGACATATACACTCGAAATGTTGAACTGTGCCGAAACAGCTTAATGTGTGTTGGCTCAATTCTAGACATTTTATGACCCAAATGACAGCATCCGGACGTGATTTCTCCGAAACCCAGTCATTTTTTCGACCAAGGAAGCAAGGTCATGGCACGATTAACCCGTTATATTGCCTACGCTTTATTGCCTTTCACTCTGCTCAGTGGACAGGTGACCGCCGATGAGCAAACGCCGCTGGCACTCAAACCCAATGCACCGACTACCTATACCGTGGTGAAAGGTGACACCTTGTGGGATATTTCCGCTTTGTATCTCGACAGTCCATGGCTGTGGCCGAGACTTTGGCAAGTGAACCCAGAAATTGATAACCCACATTTGATCTACCCCGGTGATAAATTGACGCTGTTTTGGCGTGATGGGCAACCCGTACTCAGTCTAAAACCGATGCGCAAACTGAGCCCGCAAGTACGTGTGTTGGAAAAACAAGCTGTTCCGACTGTGCAAGAAGGCTTGGTGCTGCCTTATTTACAATCTGACCGTTTGATGGCGAAAACCGCCTTGCAAGGTAGCGTGCGTGTGATTGGCTCCAGTGAGGGTCGTCAATATCTCACCAAGCAAGATCAGCTTTACATCTCCGGTGTACACAGCGAGAAAAAGTGGGGGATTTATCGCGAGGTAGCACAATATCAACGTGATGATGAAGTCATGGTGGCGCTGCGTTTAGTGGCGGTGGGTGAATTGGCAATGACTGGGGGCAACTTTAGTGGACTAAGCTTGCAAGAGCAAAATCAAGAGATTTTAGCCAATGATATTGCTTTGCCAGAAGTCGATCTTGAGGAGCGCCAACTGTCGACAACCTTCTATCCGCAGCCAGCACCTGCAGGGAGTGAAGCTCGCATTCTGGGTTCGCTTGAAGGGAGTCAATACGCCGGACAGAATCAAGTGGTAGTGATTGACCAAGGCCGCAGTGATGGTGTCGCGCAAGGCAGTATGTTTGAACTGTATCAAGCCGCAGTCCAAGTCAAAGCTAAGCAAGATTCGTCTACTTTCCTGTCTGAGCGTTCGAACACGGACGTACAGTTACCAAGTGTAAAAGTGGGCGCCTTGATGGTGATTCGTCCTTATGAGCGTTTTAGCTTGGCACTCATTACCAATAGTTCGGCACCGATCAGTGCTGAAGTGCACGCACTGTCTCCGCAGGTAGCACCTCAAACCGAGCAGCCAGAGGTGGTGCAATTGTCTGAACAAACCGATTTGGTTGATGATGTCAGTTAATGAAAGATCAGGATTTAGCGGCATGGTTGGCGCTCTGTTTTACTCCTAAACTAGGCAGCAAAACCATTTCTCACCTGCTTGCGACCCGTTTGCCAGCCCAGTTGCAAAGTTTTACGCCTAAGCAATGGTTGGCCAGCGGGCTTAAGCCCGAACAACTGGTGTTTTTAACCACTCAAGCGGCTAAGCAAGCCGAGCAGTGTTTGCAATGGCGTGCCGCAGCCAATAACCGCTATATCGTCACTCCTCATTGCCCGCTTTACCCTCGTTTATTGAAAGAGATTAACTCATCGCCTCCCATCCTGTTTATCGAAGGAATATGGGAAGCGGTGCATGACCCTGCGGTGGCTATCGTCGGTAGCCGCAATGCCAGTGTTGATGGGCGGCAGATCGCTCGCCAATTTGCCACTGAGCTCGCGCAGTCGGGTTTAGTGGTCACCAGTGGTTTAGCGCTTGGTATTGATGGCTATGCGCACGATGGAGCTTTGCAAGCACAAGGGCAAACCGTGGCAGTATTAGGTTCAGGGCTGGCGCAGGTTTACCCCAAACAGCATCAAGGGTTAGCGGAGCGAATCATCGCCCAAGGGGCCTTGGTTTCTGAGTTTGCCCCTCACACACCTCCTAAAGCCGATCACTTTCCGCGCCGTAACCGAATTATCAGCGGCTTATCGCTCGGTGTTGTGGTGGTAGAAGCTGCGGAGAAAAGCGGTTCACTCATCACCGCACGCTACGCCGCTGAGCAAGGGCGTGAGGTTTTTGTGGTTCCCGGCTCGATTTTTAATGCCGCCAGCCAAGGTAGCAATCAATTGATTCGCCAAGGCGCTTGCTTGGTACAAAGTGTGCAACAAATTCATCAAGAGCTCAAAAATGCGCTGACTTGGTCACTCTCTGAACAAGTTCCTTATCAAGCAACACTTTTTTCTGCTGTACAGGGCGATGAAGAATTGCCATTTCCCGAGCTGTTAGCTAACGTAGGAATAGAAGCTACACCTATTGATATTCTCGCAAGCCGGACCCAGATACCGGTGCAAGATATCATGATGCAGCTCTTGGAGCTTGAGCTCCTTGGGCATGTGGTTGCAGTACCTGGTGGCTATATTAGAAAGGGGAGAGGCTAGCTATGATGATGGATATTTTGATGTATCTGTTCGAAACCTACGTCCATAGCGATGCAGATTTGCAAGTGGATCAGGACCAGCTGGAAGATGAACTGCTGCGCGCTGGGTTTCACCAAAAAGACATCTACAAGGCCCTCCACTGGTTGGAAGAGCTGGCGGCTTTGCAACAAACCGATGCACAAACCGCGATTGCGAAAAGTGCACCCACTTCAATGCGTATTTACGCGCCGGAAGAGATCGAACGACTGGATCTCGAATCGCGTGGTTTTCTGCTGTTTCTTGAACACATCAATGTGCTGACCCCAGAAACTCGTGAAATGGTGATCGACCGTGTCATGGGATTAGAAACCGATGAGTTTGAACTCGACGATTTAAAGTGGATTATTATGATGGTGCTGTTTAATGTGCCGGGCAATGAAAATGCTTATACCTTGATGGAAGAGCTATTGTATAGCCAAGAGCAAGGTATCTTGCATTAACCCTATGAGCCGTAAAATCGATCCACAACTGTTTGCTGCTCATGAGCATGCGCTGCAATCTTCCCCTTGTCCGCAATGTGGCGCAGCGTTACAACTGCGCCACGGCAAACATGGTCCTTTTTTAGGTTGCACCGCATATCCAGAGTGTGACTACATCAAACCTCTGCATCAAAATGATGGGCATATCATCAAAGAACTCGGTGTGCCTTGTCCTGAGTGTGGACATGAGCTGGTGCTACGCCAAGGTCGTTACGGGATGTTTATTGGCTGTAGTCACTACCCGCAGTGCCACCATATCGAGTCGATGGATTCCCCTTCGCATGAGGAAACATCGCCAGATATCCTTTGCCCGGAATGCAGCAAAGGCCACCTTATCGAACGCAAATCTCGCTTCGGCAAGCTATTTTATGCTTGTGATGCTTACCCTAAATGCAAATTTGCGCTAAACGCTAAGCCGATTGCTCAGACTTGTGCAATGTGTGGCTTTGCGGTGATGGTGGAAAAGAAAAGTGCAGCAGGCATGCGCTATCAATGTGCTAATCGTCAATGTGGGCATATTCAGGACAGCTAGCTTCATCATGCTCATCGTATACAAAGTTAAAGCCGCGTTAGACGCGGCTTTGTTCCATCATGAGATATGCTGACTAATCTTGAATCTGATTGGCTACGGCGTGTACGGCAGGAAAAGCCTTCTCATCTAACATAGTTGCTAATTGGCATAATTTGCGCTGTAACTCACCACTGTAATCAGCGGTTACATTGATATGCCCCATTTTGCGTCCTGGGCGTTTGGCTTTACCGTACCAATGTACGTGGCAGCCTTCTAGGGCCAATACTTCTGTGGGCAGTTGGTCTTCACCGAGAATATTGATCATTGCGGTTTCACGAACCAGTTTGGTGCTACCCAGCGGTAAACCACACACTGCGCGTAAGTGGTTTTCGAACTGACAGGTTTCTGCGCCTTGTTGAGTCCAGTGACCGGAGTTATGAACTCGTGGTGCAATTTCATTGACCAATAACTGGCCTTGTACTTCAAAAAACTCCAGCGCTAATACACCGACATAATTGAGCTGCTCGGCTACCGCTTTAAACATGGCTTCCGCTTGAGCTTGTAGCGCAGGAGCATCAATGGCGGTAGAAAGGCTCAACACACCTTGGGTATGAACGTTCTCCGCTAAAGGATACACCACCACATCGCCGGCTAGGTTACGTGCGCCGACCAGTGACACTTCGCGATCAAAAGCGACAAACTCTTCTGCCACAATTGCTTGTTCGGGGTTGGCTGCCAGATATTGCGCAAGTTCTTGCCAAACCGATTCGATCTGGGCTGGTTCTTTCAAACGCCATTGACCTTTTCCATCGTAGCCTCCGAGTGCACTTTTTAGCACCATAGGCAATCCAATCTCGGCTATTGCAGCGCTCAGATCTTCTCGGCTGCGGATCATCGCATAACGTGCATTCGCCACTTGGGCGCGATCCAGCAAGGCTTTTTCTAAACGACGATCGCCACCGGCTTTGATGGCTTCAGCGCTTGGGTAAAGCTTGCCACTGCGTGCACAGAGATCGAGGATCGGATGCGGAATGTGTTCAAACTCCGCGGTGATAACGTCAGCTTGCTCAATCGCTTGCTCCAATCCATGGCCGAGCACGGTTTGGGTTAAGGGATGAACAATGTTTTCGCTACCGACATCAAAGGCAATTGTCTCAATATTGAGTGGTGCTCCGGCGAGCGACATCATGCGCGCCAGCTGACCAGCGCCGAGAACCAACACACGCATCTGTTACTCCTCAGCTGGGTTTGGGTTATCTAACACAGATTGAGTCTGCTTAGCGCGGAAAGCTTCCACTTTACTCATCACTTCTGGGTTATGAATGCCGATGATTTGTGCGGCAAGTAATCCTGCATTCGCGGCACCAGCTTCACCAATGGCGAGCGTACCCACCGCAATGCCTTTTGGCATCTGCACAATGGAGTATAACGAGTCGAGCCCAGACAGAGCGCGAGATTGAACGGGCACACCTAACACTGGCAAGCTAGTGAATGCGGCGGCCATTCCGGGAAGATGCGCAGCACCGCCCGCTCCAGCGATGATCACTTGTAAACCGCGTTCTTTGGCGCTAGAGGCGTAGTCGGCCAAAAGATGAGGAGTACGGTGCGCAGAAACCACTTTGGTCTCGTAAGCCACACCAAACTGGTCAAGCATCTCTGCTGCGTGTTTCATGGTTGGCCAGTCTGACTTGGAACCCATGATAATACCGACTGTCATCTCAAACTCCTTCAGTGTTATTTATCGGACAAACAAGCCCGTTTGCGGCGCATTATACGGGGATTTTTTTCTCAAGCAAACGTTTGCTTTTTCTGGTTGATGAGAAGAACTGGTCAATTACTCCACGATTTGTACACTGAGCACAAATGAAAGAGGAGTGGCTCTCGTGGAGAATCTACAACAGGCGGTGGATGCGCTACGCAAAGGTTGCGTTATTGCCTATCCAACCGAAGGGGTGTTTGGTTTGGGGTGTGATCCGGATAACCAAACCGCTATGCAGCACTTATTGGCGATCAAGCAGCGTCCCGTGGAAAAAGGAGTGATCTTAATTGCCGCTAGCTATGCGCAGTTGCGCCCTTATGTCGATGAAACGCAATTAACCGCAGAGCAACTGACACAAGTGTTGGCTTCATGGCCCGCGCCACTGACTTGGGTCATGCCAGCCTGCGGTGATACGCCAAGCTGGGTTCGTGGTCAGTTTGATACCGTTGCCGTGCGTGTTTCGGATCATCCGGTCGTTCAGAAGTTATGTCTCGCCTTTGGGAAGCCACTGACTTCAACCAGTGCTAATCTAAGTGGCCAGCCCGCGTGCGTAACTCAACAAGAGGTTATGGTTCAGCTAGGCAATCAGATTGCTGTTGTAGTAGAAGGGAAGACCAGTGGCCGTCATGGACCGAGCGAAATTCGTGATGCTCGCAGCTTACAAGTGTTAAGACAGGGATAACCCTGCGCAGGAGAGAATGTGGAGTCGATAGTCGATAAACAAGCAGTGAAGCACTTTTTACTGCAGCTACAAGATAAGATTTGCCAACAATTAGAAGCCACAGATGGCCAAGCGCAATTTATCGAAGATGCGTGGCAGCGTGAACCGGGTGAGAAACTAGGTGGTGGTGGTCGTACGCGAGTCATGCGTGAGGGCGCTGTTTTCGAACAAGGTGGCGTGAACTTTTCCCATGTATTTGGTGAGCAGATGCCCGCCTCTGCGACGGCCCATCGTCCAGAATTGGCCGGTCGCCGCTTTGAAGCTATGGGCGTTTCTCTGGTCATGCACCCGAAAAATCCGTATGTCCCGACCTCTCATGCCAATGTGCGCTTTTTTATTGCTGAAAAAGAGGGCGAAGCTCCGATCTGGTGGTTTGGTGGTGGTTTTGACCTTACGCCGTTTTATCCCTTTATTGAGGATGGCCAGCACTGGCATCAAACCGCTAAAAATATCTGCGCCCCTTTTGGGGCAGAAATCTATAACGAACATAAAGCATGGTGTGATCGCTACTTCTACTTACCGCATCGCAATGAAACACGCGGCATTGGTGGATTGTTTTTTGATGATCTCAATGAATGGCCATTCGAGCAATGTTTCGCTTATATACAGGCGGTCGGCGAAGGTTATACCCAAGCTTATGTGCCGATTGTCGAAAAACGCAAAAACACGCCCTTTACAGAGCGAGAGCGCCAATTTCAACTCTATCGTCGCGGTCGATACGTTGAATTTAACTTGGTGTTGGATCGCGGCACTCTGTTTGGCCTGCAAACCGGTGGGCGTACCGAATCAATCTTGATGTCGATGCCTCCGTTAGCGCGTTGGGAATACGCATATCAACCGCAAGCAGGAACGCCAGAAGCTAAGCTAAGCGAGTTTTTAGTGCCTCGTGAATGGTGACAGGCAACGTTCTGAGTGATAGGGTCGCGCAAGTGACCCTTTTGATTTTTTAGGCAAGGATATGGCTTCTCAAATCGATCAGTATGCCGTTTTTGGTAACCCCATTAATCACAGTAAATCCCCCTTTATTCATACGCTGTTTGCACGACAAACCCAGCAGTCCATGATCTATACCGCACAGTGCGCGCCAGTGGATGGGTTTACTGAGGCGGCAAAACATTTTTTTGCGCAAGGTGGACGAGGTTGTAATGTTACCGTGCCATTTAAAGAGGAGGCGTACCGCTTTGCCGATCGCTTAACGGAGCGCGCGCGTTTAGCCGGTGCGGTAAACACGTTAAAAAAGCTGGATGATGGCGAAATACTCGGAGACAACACCGATGGTGAAGGCTTAGTGCAAGATTTGCTCGCGCAGCAAGTGCTACTGAAAGGCGCGACGATTTTGTTGATTGGTGCCGGTGGTGCGGCGCGTGGCGTGCTCAAGCCGTTATTAGATCAGCAGCCCGCCTCCATTACAGTCACTAATCGTACCTTTGCGAAAGCGGAGCAGTTGGCGGAGCTTGTGGCCGCTTATGGTGAGATAAAGGCGCAAGCGTTCGAACAGCTTAAACAAAGTTATGATGTGATCATCAACTCGACCTCTGCCAGTCTCGATGGCGAATTGCCCGCGATTGATCCGGTGATCTTTTCATCTCGCTCCGTCTGCTATGACATGATGTATGGCAAAGGCTACACCGTGTTTAATCAATGGGCGCGACAACATGGCTGCGCGCAAGTGATCGATGGTTTAGGCATGTTAGTGGGACAAGCGGCTGAAAGTTTTATGCTATGGCGTGGTTTACGTCCGGGCACGAAACAAATTTTGCGTGAACTGCGTAAAAATCTAGAAGGTGCGCTATGAACCAATCCATCCTGTTTCCCGATTTACAGCATTGGGATGAGGCAAAACAAGCTGTTGTATTTTTTGCTCAGCAAAACGGAGCATTAATTGAATGTTTTGTGTCGCGACAAGTTCTTCAAGAGTTCTCAGCTGAAGCTTTAGCGGAGTCGCAACACGTGATGACGGCATTCAGTGAGTGGCGTTTTGACCTAGAGGAGCTCGCCGAACAGGCGATTGAAAACGAAATGTTTAACTCTCTAGGCCAAATTGAGATCACTCGCGAACGGTTTTAACGTCATTCAGATAGTCATTCTTACTCTGAACATAATTACTGGACGATTTTACGAGAAAAGCACGCTCCTTATCATTGAGAGGACGTGCTTGCTTGACCGGGCTACCCATGTACAGAAAGCCACTTTCGAGCCTTTTACCGGGCGGAACTAAACTTCCTGCACCGATCATGACATCATTTTCAATCACCGCACCATCCAACACGATAGACCCCATGCCGACGAGAACTCGATCATGAATGGTGCAGCCGTGCAGCATAACCTTATGGCCAACGGTCACATCATCCCCAATGCATAACGGATACCCATTCGGGTTTTCGGCATTTTTGTGAGTGACATGCAGTACCGAACCATCTTGAATATTGGTGCGTTTACCAATCCGAATGTGGTTAACATCGCCCCGTGCTGCCACTAAAGGCCAAATACTGGCATCGTTGCCCAGTTCTATATCACCCACAAGCACAGCACTGCTATCTACATAAACCCCTTCACCAAGCTTGGGCACAATGCCTTTGTAGCTACGAATTGAACTCATCATTTCACCCTTTTATAAGCAAGTGTTAGGTATAGTAGATGGCTTAATCATTAACAAATAGCCTGTTCTGCCTAAAACATCACCAAGTGCTCGAAAACTTTAAAAAACTTCTAAAAAGTACTTGCCAATATAACTAGGTTCTCTATAATCCGCCCTCACTGATACGGCAGACGCAGTAAGCGTTAGCAGTGATTCAGCTCGGTGTTTTAGGTGGCGAAATCGCCAACGAAAATAAACTGAAAAAAAGTGTTTGACACAACAGTTTATCTCGCTAAAATGGCCGCCTCTTCTGAAGCAGACCGCTAAGAAGAACGCTCTTTAACAATATAAACCAATCAATCTGTGTGGGCACTCGTTGATGATAATCAAAAAAGATTTATCAATGAACTGAGTGACCATTTGAATGAGCAATCATTCAGCACAGTCAATTCAACATTACTTCGCTTTTTATTAAGCAAAGAATGTAATCAGTATTCATTGAGCCGAAGCGAAAGCTTCACAAAACTTTTAATTGAAGAGTTTGATCATGGCTCAGATTGAACGCTGGCGGCAGGCCTAACACATGCAAGTCGAGCGGCAGCACAGAGGAACTTGTTCCTTGGGTGGCGAGCGGCGGACGGGTGAGTAATGCCTGGGAAATTGCCCGGTAGAGGGGGATAACCATTGGAAACGATGGCTAATACCGCATAACCTCGTAAGAGCAAAGCAGGGGACCTTCGGGCCTTGCGCTACCGGATATGCCCAGGTGGGATTAGCTAGTTGGTGAGGTAAGGGCTCACCAAGGCGACGATCCCTAGCTGGTCTGAGAGGATGATCAGCCACACTGGAACTGAGACACGGTCCAGACTCCTACGGGAGGCAGCAGTGGGGAATATTGCACAATGGGCGCAAGCCTGATGCAGCCATGCCGCGTGTATGAAGAAGGCCTTCGGGTTGTAAAGTACTTTCAGTAGGGAGGAAGGTGGTTAAGTTAATACCTTAATCATTTGACGTTACCTACAGAAGAAGCACCGGCTAACTCCGTGCCAGCAGCCGCGGTAATACGGAGGGTGCAAGCGTTAATCGGAATTACTGGGCGTAAAGCGCATGCAGGTGGTTTGTTAAGTCAGATGTGAAAGCCCTGGGCTCAACCTAGGAGTTGCATTTGAAACTGACAAGCTAGAGTACTGTAGAGGGGGGTAGAATTTCAGGTGTAGCGGTGAAATGCGTAGAGATCTGAAGGAATACCGGTGGCGAAGGCGGCCCCCTGGACAGATACTGACACTCAGATGCGAAAGCGTGGGGAGCAAACAGGATTAGATACCCTGGTAGTCCACGCCGTAAACGATGTCTACTTGGAGGTTGTGACCTAGAGTCGTGGCTTTCGGAGCTAACGCGTTAAGTAGACCGCCTGGGGAGTACGGTCGCAAGATTAAAACTCAAATGAATTGACGGGGGCCCGCACAAGCGGTGGAGCATGTGGTTTAATTCGATGCAACGCGAAGAACCTTACCTACTCTTGACATCCAGAGAATCTAGCGGAGACGCTGGAGTGCCTTCGGGAGCTCTGAGACAGGTGCTGCATGGCTGTCGTCAGCTCGTGTTGTGAAATGTTGGGTTAAGTCCCGCAACGAGCGCAACCCTTATCCTTGTTTGCCAGCACGTAATGGTGGGAACTCCAGGGAGACTGCCGGTGATAAACCGGAGGAAGGTGGGGACGACGTCAAGTCATCATGGCCCTTACGAGTAGGGCTACACACGTGCTACAATGGCGTATACAGAGGGCAGCGATACCGCGAGGTGGAGCGAATCTCACAAAGTACGTCGTAGTCCGGATTGGAGTCTGCAACTCGACTCCATGAAGTCGGAATCGCTAGTAATCGCAAATCAGAATGTTGCGGTGAATACGTTCCCGGGCCTTGTACACACCGCCCGTCACACCATGGGAGTGGGCTGCAAAAGAAGCAGGTAGTTTAACCTTCGGGAGGACGCTTGCCACTTTGTGGTTCATGACTGGGGTGAAGTCGTAACAAGGTAGCGCTAGGGGAACCTGGCGCTGGATCACCTCCTTACACGATGATTATCGTGATGAGTGTCCACACAGATTGATTCGGTTTAGATTTGAGCATTAAGTGGGGCTATAGCTCAGCTGGGAGAGCGCTTGCATGGCATGCAAGAGGTCTGCGGTTCGATCCCGCATAGCTCCACCATCTTTAAGCGTTTTCGCTGAGAATGTTTAAAAATGGTTCATATTTTCTTTAAATAGAAAGGGAATCTTGCTCTTTAACAATTTGGAAAGCTGACAAAACAACAATTTATTGTTGTTTGTAAAGTTCTCAATGTTTATCGAAAGATAAACACCAACAACACATTCAAGTGTGCTTGGTATCGAATAAGACTTCGGTCTTGTTCAAATTTGAGTCCGGCAAAATCTGTCTCGCACTCATGTAAATTAAACGCGAGACAACTTAGGTTGTTTAAACAGCAATCCGAAACTCCTTCGGGTTGTATGGTTAAGTGACTAAGCGTACACGGTGGATGCCTAGGCAGTCAGAGGCGATGAAGGACGTACTAACTTGCGATAAGCGCAGATAAGGCAGTAAGAGCCGTTTGAGTCTGCGATTTCCGAATGGGGAAACCCAACTGCATAAGCAGTTACTGTTAACTGAATACATAGGTTAACAGAGCAAACCGGGGGAACTGAAACATCTAAGTACCCCGAGGAGAAGAAATCAACCGAGATTCCGGTAGTAGCGGCGAGCGAACCTGGATTAGCCCTTAAGCACTCGGTGAAGTAGGTGAACAAGCTGGAAAGCTTGGCGATACAGGGTGATAGCCCCGTAACCGACGCTTCATCGAGCGTGAAATCGAGTAGGGCGGGACACGTGATATCCTGTCTGAATATGGGGGGACCATCCTCCAAGGCTAAATACTCCTGACTGACCGATAGTGAACCAGTACCGTGAGGGAAAGGCGAAAAGAACCCCTGTGAGGGGAGTGAAATAGAACCTGAAACCGTGTACGTACAAGCAGTAGGAGCACCTTCGTGGTGTGACTGCGTACCTTTTGTATAATGGGTCAGCGACTTATATTCAGTGGCAAGGTTAACCGTATAGGGGAGCCGTAGCGAAAGCGAGTCTTAACTGGGCGCTCAGTCTCTGGATATAGACCCGAAACCGGGTGATCTAGCCATGGGCAGGTTGAAGGTTGAGTAACATCAACTGGAGGACCGAACCGACTAATGTTGAAAAATTAGCGGATGACTTGTGGCTAGGGGTGAAAGGCCAATCAAACTCGGAGATAGCTGGTTCTCCCCGAAAGCTATTTAGGTAGCGCCTCGGACGAATACTACTGGGGGTAGAGCACTGTTAAGGCTAGGGGGTCATCCCGACTTACCAACCCTTTGCAAACTCCGAATACCAGTAAGTACTATCCGGGAGACACACGGCGGGTGCTAACGTCCGTCGTGGAGAGGGAAACAACCCAGACCGCCAGCTAAGGTCCCAAAGTATTGCTAAGTGGGAAACGATGTGGGAAGGCTCAGACAGCTAGGATGTTGGCTTAGAAGCAGCCATCATTTAAAGAAAGCGTAATAGCTCACTAGTCGAGTCGGCCTGCGCGGAAGATGTAACGGGGCTAAGCAATACACCGAAGCTGCGGCAATATCTTTTAGATATTGGGTAGGGGAGCGTTCTGTAAGCCGTTGAAGGTGGTCTGTAAGGGCTGCTGGAGGTATCAGAAGTGCGAATGCTGACATGAGTAACGACAAAGGGGGTGAAAAACCTCCTCGCCGGAAGACCAAGGGTTCCTGTCCAACGTTAATCGGGGCAGGGTGAGTCGACCCCTAAGGTGAGGCCGAAAGGCGTAATCGATGGGAAACGGGTTAATATTCCCGTACTTCTGACTATTGCGATGGGGGGACGGAGAAGGCTAGGTGGGCCAGGCGACGGTTGTCCTGGTTCAAGTGCGTAGGCTTAAGAGTTAGGTAAATCCGGCTCTTTCTAAGGCTGAGACACGACGTCGAGCTGCTACGGCAGTGAAGTCATTGATGCCATGCTTCCAGGAAAAGCCTCTAAGCTTCAGATAGTCAGGAATCGTACCCCAAACCGACACAGGTGGTCGGGTAGAGAATACCAAGGCGCTTGAGAGAACTCGGGTGAAGGAACTAGGCAAAATGGTACCGTAACTTCGGGAGAAGGTACGCTCTTGATGGTGAAGTCCCTCGCGGATGGAGCTGACGAGAGTCGCAGATACCAGGTGGCTGCAACTGTTTATTAAAAACACAGCACTGTGCAAAATCGCAAGATGACGTATACGGTGTGACGCCTGCCCGGTGCCGGAAGGTTAATTGATGGGGTTAGCGCAAGCGAAGCTCTTGATCGAAGCCCCGGTAAACGGCGGCCGTAACTATAACGGTCCTAAGGTAGCGAAATTCCTTGTCGGGTAAGTTCCGACCTGCACGAATGGCGTAATGATGGCCACGCTGTCTCCACCCGAGACTCAGTGAAATTGAAATCGCTGTGAAGATGCAGTGTACCCGCGGCTAGACGGAAAGACCCCGTGAACCTTTACTACAGCTTGGCACTGAACATTGAACCTACATGTGTAGGATAGGTGGGAGGCTATGAAGACGTGACGCTAGTTGCGTTGGAGCCGTCCTTGAAATACCACCCTTGTATGTTTGATGTTCTAACTTAGCCCCATTATCTGGGGTGAGGACAGTGCCTGGTGGGTAGTTTGACTGGGGCGGTCTCCTCCCAAAGAGTAACGGAGGAGCACGAAGGTGGGCTAATCACGGTTGGACATCGTGAGGTTAGTGCAATGGCATAAGCCCGCTTAACTGCGAGAATGACGGTTCGAGCAGGTGCGAAAGCAGGTCATAGTGATCCGGTGGTTCTGTATGGAAGGGCCATCGCTCAACGGATAAAAGGTACTCCGGGGATAACAGGCTGATACCGCCCAAGAGTTCATATCGACGGCGGTGTTTGGCACCTCGATGTCGGCTCATCACATCCTGGGGCTGAAGTCGGTCCCAAGGGTATGGCTGTTCGCCATTTAAAGTGGTACGCGAGCTGGGTTTAGAACGTCGTGAGACAGTTCGGTCCCTATCTGCCGTGGGCGTTGGAAGATTGAAGGGGGCTGCTCCTAGTACGAGAGGACCGGAGTGGACGAACCTCTGGTGTTCGGGTTGTGTCGCCAGACGCATTGCCCGGTAGCTAAGTTCGGAATTGATAAGCGCTGAAAGCATCTAAGCGCGAAGCGAGCCCTGAGATGAGTCTTCCCTGGCACTTTAAGTGTCCTAAAGGGTTGTTCGAGACTAGAACGTTGATAGGCAGGGTGTGTAAGCGTTGTGAGGCGTTGAGCTAACCTGTACTAATTGCCCGTGAGGCTTAACCATACAACACCCAAGGGGTTTTGTATTGGACTCAAAGCTAAGCGCATAAGAATGTGTTGAGAGAATGAAGACAGCTTTCCAGAATTGTTGGTTATCACTTTTTAAGAAAAAGTGAAATCAAAAAAGAATTTTGCTTGGCGACCATAGCGTTTTGGACCCACCTGACTCCATCCCGAACTCAGAAGTGAAACGAAACAGCGTCGATGGTAGTGTGGGGTCTCCCCATGTGAGAGTAGAACATCGCCAGGCTTTAACTTGTTGTTTTTAGATGTTAAAGAAAAATCTAAAGGCAAAAAAAGTAGACGAAATGTCTAACCAGACAGCGGAGCGGTAGTTCAGTCGGTTAGAATACCGGCCTGTCACGCCGGGGGTCGCGGGTTCGAGTCCCGTCCGCTCCGCCACTTATTCGAGCTTAAGCTCAAAATCTACAGGGGTGTAGCTCCAATTGGCAGAGCAGCGGATTCCAAATCCGCGTGTTGGGAGTTCGAATCTCTCCACCCCTGCCATATATTGAACCTCAGCAGAAATGCTGAGGTTTTTCTTTATCTACGACTTAATTAATCTCTTTTTGAGAGTTTTTGTGATTAAGTGACGCATGTAACTTTTCTATTTTACTCCTTATTGTTAACACAATCCGCCACATTGTTTTTACTCAATCTATTATTTAGTTGAAATTTTGCGCTTTATCCCGATGATTGTTTAGAATACCCTCTTAGTTGGTAGATAAAGGAATCGGCATGTCATTCGCGATATTGGGTTTTATTGCTTTAGGCGGCGCGGTTGGTGCTTGCGCTCGTTTCTTAGTGTCCGAAATATGCATCACTTTATTTGGGCGTGGTTTCCCGATTGGAACACTGGCCGTTAATGTGGTGGGGTCATTGATTATGGGGGTTTTGATCGCTTGTGTTGAAAATGAGTGGTTAAGCCCTTACCCATGGAAACAAGTGATTGGCCTTGGTTTTCTCGGAGCATTAACGACCTTCTCGACGTTTTCTATGGATAACGTGCTTTTAATGCAGCAGGGCGCTTTTTTTAAAATGGGGGCGAATGTACTGTTGAATGTCATTTTAAGTATTTCTGCTGCTTGGATTGGATTCCACTGGTTAATAAAAAGTTGATCAATGAAACAGCCATTTTACTTGGTTAACGAATAAGCTTTATCTATAATGCTTCCACTTGTCGGAGTGCCATTGGGCTGAGACCGTTTATTCGGGATCCGTTGAACCTGATCAGGTTAATACCTGCGAAGGGAACAAGAGAAGACTCTCTTAGGTGACCTATTGTTATTAATAGCGTATCTACCTGTCGACTCATCTCTCATAGCATCTTTCCGTCAAGCATTTCTCCCTCTTATTAAAAAGGAAATGCTATGTCGAACCGTAAACAAGCAAGACTGGAAGCCAAGCGCTTTATCGATACCCTTTCTGTTGAACCTTATCCAAACTCTCAAAAATCTTACTTATTAGGCTCTCGCCCTGATATTCGGGTACCTGTCAGAGAAATTACTCTCGGCGATACTTTGGTCGGTGGCAGTAAAGATGCACCAATCTTTGAGCCCAATGAGCCTATCTGTGTGTATGACACATCTGGCGTCTATACGGACCCTTCACATGATATTGATCTCTACCAGGGGCTTCCTAAGCTCAGAGAGGAGTGGATTGAAGAGCGTCGAGATACGCACATCCTGCCTAGTATGAGCTCTCATTTCGCCCGCGAACGCTTAGCGGATGAAACTCTGGATGAACTGCGTTATGGCCATTTACCGCGAATTCGCCGAGCGATAAACCCGCATCGAGTCACTCAGTTATATTACGCAAGGCAGGGAATCATTACGCCAGAAATGGAGTTTGTGGCGATCCGTGAAAACTCTCGTCGTCTTGCTCATCAAGATCCAAGCCTGCTTCAGCAGCATGCTGGGCAGAATTTTGGTGCTAATTTGCCTGATCAGATTACTCCTGAGTTTGTGCGTCGTGAGATTGCGGAAGGGCGCGCCATCATCCCATGTAATATTAATCATCCTGAATCTGAACCCATGATTATTGGCCGCAATTTCTTGGTCAAGGTGAATGCCAATATCGGTAACTCTTCTGTTAGCTCTTCTATTGAAGAAGAAGTCGAGAAGTTAGTTTGGGCGACCCGCTGGGGCGCTGATACTGTTATGGATCTGTCGACAGGGCGAAATATCCATGAGACCCGCGAGTGGATCTTACGTAATAGCCCCGTGCCAATTGGTACTGTACCTATGTATCAGGCGCTGGAAAAAGTGAATGGTGTAGCGGAAAACCTCACATGGGAAGTGATGCGAGATACCTTACTAGAGCAAGCTGAGCAAGGTGTGGACTATTTTACAATTCATGCGGGCTTGTTATTGCGTTATGTGCCGATGACAGCCAAGCGCGTAACGGGCATCGTTTCTCGTGGTGGCTCGATTATTGCGAAATGGTGTCTTTCTCACCATCAAGAGAATTTCCTTTATACCCATTTTCGTGAAATCTGTGAGATTTGTGCGCAATATGATGTGGCTCTATCTCTAGGGGATGGACTTCGTCCTGGCTCGATTGCTGATGCTAACGATGAAGCGCAATTTGCTGAGTTACGTACCCTTGGTGAGCTAACCAAAATAGCTTGGGAATATGATGTGCAAGTCATGATTGAAGGGCCGGGGCATGTACCTATGCACTTAATTAAAGCCAATATGGATGAGCAGCTTAAGCATTGTCATGAGGCGCCATTCTACACCCTTGGTCCATTAACGACCGATATTGCTCCGGGTTATGATCACATTACCTCCGGTATCGGTGCGGCCATGATTGGTTGGTTTGGCTGCGCCATGCTCTGCTATGTCACACCTAAGGAACATTTGGGGCTACCAAACAAAGAAGATGTCAAAACAGGATTGATTACTTATAAGTTAGCGGCTCATGCTGCTGATTTGGCGAAAGGACATCCGAGAGCACAAATTCGTGATAATGCATTATCAAAAGCACGTTTTGAGTTTCGTTGGGAAGACCAGTTCAATCTTGCGCTTGATCCCGTCACAGCGCGCGCTTTCCATGATGAGACGCTACCGCATGAATCAGGAAAAGTTGCGCACTTTTGCTCTATGTGTGGCCCTAAATTCTGCTCGATGAAGATCTCGCAAGAGGTCAGGGATTACGCAAATAACCAGACATTTGACACCACCGTCATTGACTTGGTGATGCCTGCAGAATCTATACAGTTGGCGATGCAAGATAAGTCTCGTGAGTTTTTAGCTTCAGGCGCTGAACTCTATCATCCTTTGGTGAAAGAGCCGATTGAGGAGTAAGTCATGGTACGTTTGGTTTTTCCACGCCACCTGTCAGCCTTAATCGGTCACGTGCAACATGCACTGTTGCAAGCCAAGGAACAAGGGTTTGCTATTCAGCACATCCGTTTGGATGTGGACTCTGAGGCTCGTTTTATTTTAGAGATGAGTGAAGAGTCTTTGCGAATTGGCAGTAGTTTGTGCTCTCAAGAGGAGACCTCTGAACCTTGTGACTACTATCTAGACTATGTGTCTGAAAACCGAGTATTACCCGAGGCAACGATGTCTAACGCTCGTTGCATGGTGACTGTAGGTCTTCATGATGAATATGGTTTTTCGCTGGATAAGTGGCAGTATGGGAATGCTGCAGAGCAACTTATTATTTATCCATCAGAGAACCATCGATTAAATAGTAAGAAAAATCAGCATCTTGCTTGGGTTTTGGCTACGTTGGCCTTAGGTTTTCCGATTGAAGATGGTTTGTGCATTGCAAGAGCGGCAATTACTCAAGGGGATAGCGTTTCACGTGAAACATGGCCAACGCAATTCGAGCGTTTTCCAGCAGTGCAATCGAACATTCGCTCTCTATCTACCAAAGTATTTCCAACCACCAGAGCATTTCCAAGGATTGATAAAGCAAAATTTAATCTCTATCCCGTAGTGGATGATGTGAATTGGATTGAGCATCTTCTGAAGCTCGGTGTTAGAACGGTTCAGCTGCGAATTAAAGATCCTAAGCAGTGTGATTTGGAAGCGCAGATTATCCGAGCCATCGCGTTAGGTCGTGAATTCAACGCACTGGTTTTCATAAATGATCATTGGCAATTAGCCATTAAGCATCAGGCTTATGGTGTGCACCTGGGTCAAGAGGATTTAACGAGTGCGAATTTAACCGAGCTATTAGATGCAGGTATTCGATTGGGGCTTTCGACGCATGGTTATTATGAGTTACTGATAGCCGCAGGAATACAGCCCAGCTACATCGCCCTTGGGCACATTTTTCCCACGACCACTAAACAGATGCCATCAAAACCACAAGGGCTAGTGCGATTGGCCGCCTATCAGCGGTTGGTTAATCAAATGCCTTACCAAGGACAACATGGCATTCCAACGGTGGCGATTGGTGGAATTGATTGCAGTAACATTCGCGATGTTCTCGATTGTGGCGTCACGGCGGTTGCAGTGGTGCGAGCGATTACCGAGTCACCGGATCCTAGCCTTGCAGTACAAGCGTTGAGTTCTGCTTTTGCAGATTTTGTAGATGCGGAGTACAAGTTGATGCCAGCCAGCGAGTCATGCGAGCCACTCAGTTGCTTGGCTATGGAGGTAGCGGATGCTCACAGATAAACAGTTTCTCCGCTATCAAAGACAGATCAGCCTTGCTGAGCTCGGAGAGGAAGGGCAGCAAAAACTGCTTAATTCACGGGTGTTGATAGTTGGCTGCGGGGGACTCGGTAATGTGGTTGCCCCTTATTTGGTTGGTGCAGGTGTTGGGCAAGTGATTATCGCGGATGGTGATAGGCTGGAGTTACACAACTTACACCGTCAGATTTGCTATCACGAGACACAAATTGGTCACAATAAAGCCGAGCTTCTTGCTCGGCACTTACGCGAACTCAATTCAGAAGTACGAGTGCGGGTGATTGCTCGGGAAGTCGATGAGCTGATCCTGAACTTAGAAATCAACCAAGTGGATTTGGTGTTGGATTGTAGTGATAACCTTCCAACCCGCCACGCAATTAATCGAGCCTGTTATGCAGCGCGACGGCCACTCGTCAGCGGTGCCGTCATTGGGTGGGAAGGGCATCTAATGGCGTTTGACTATCGTCAATCTGCACCTTGTTATCAGTGTATCGTACCGGATATGGCAGAGCGCCAAGGCTGCAGTGACCGAGGCGTTGTTGGTCCTGTTGTCGGTATGATTGGTAACGGACAAGCCTTAATCGCACTGCATGCTCTGGTGGGGAGCGCCCAATTTCCTGCTAACCAATTACTGCGCTTTGACGGTAAGTCTATGAACTGGCAGAGCCTACAGCTTCATCAAGATAAGGTTTGCCCAGTTTGCAGCGCATCGTCACCTGTACAACAGAAGGAGCCGCAACCGTGCTAATGACTATCTACTTGAATCAGCAAGCCATCCAGACCTATATCTCTAGCTCATTATTCCATTTACATGCGCAGCTCAGTCTGCCTAGCCAAGGTTGCGTCTTCAGTCTCAATGGGCAGGTTGTCCCAAGAAGTGAATGGCAACACACCAAGCTTAATTCAGGGGATGAGATTTCCCTTTTCCAAGCGATAGCAGGAGGCTAAATCAGATGCTCAAGATTGCAAATAAAACGTTTCAATCCAGACTGTTTACTGGGACTGGAAAATTCTCTAATCGCCATGTCATGGCTGCAGCATTGGCCGCTTCAGGTTCAGAGTTGGTGACCATGGCGTTAAAGCGGATTGATTTGGCTCAGCGCGACGATGACATTCTTGCGCCGCTACTCAGTATGCAGATGAATCTCTTACCTAACACATCTGGAGCCAAAAATGCTGCTGATGCGGTGTATGCCGCCGAGCTAGCCCGAGAAGCCTTAGCCACGAACTGGCTTAAGTTGGAGATTCATCCTGATCCCAAATATCTAATGCCCGATCCCATCGAAACTCTGCTTGCGGCTGAACAATTGGTGAAGCAAGGTTTTATTGTTTTGCCGTATTGCCATGCTGACCCTGTCTTGTGCAAAAGATTGGAAGGGGTTGGCTGCGCTGCGGTTATGCCGCTCGGTTCACCGATTGGCAGCAATCAAGGCTTAGCGTCGAAAACCTTTCTTGAAATCATCATTGACCAAGCCAAGGTGCCGGTCATTGTCGATGCTGGGATTGGGTCGCCATCCGATGCTGCGCAAGCGATGGAGCTTGGCGCCGATGCCGTGTTAGTGAATACCGCTATTGCCGCGGCGCAAGACCCCATTGCTATGGCGAAAGCGTTTAAGTTAGCGGTCGAAGCTGGGCGAATGGCTTATGAGTCGGGCTTGCCATCACGAGTAAAAATGGCGACGGCATCAAGTCCATTAACTGGATTTTTGGATTTTTTATCATGAGCTTCATTACCCATTTCCAACAATTAAACTGGGATGACTGCCGGCTATCGATTTATGGTAAGAGAGCGCGGGATGTTGAACGCGCTTTATCTTCACCTAAACGGACGTTAGACGATTTCAAAGCGCTGATTTCACCTGCCGCAGAGCCTTATCTGGAAACAATGGCGCAAATGGCTTATCAGGTCACTCGCCAACGTTTTGGCAATACCATGTCGATGTACATTCCGCTCTATCTCTCTAATCTTTGCTCGAATTCCTGTACCTATTGCGGCTTTTCAATGGATAACCGAATCAAGCGTAAAACACTGAATGAAGTGGAGATTGAACGAGAGATCGCGGCGATTAAAAGAATGGGTTTTGATAGTGTTTTGCTGGTGACTGGGGAGCACGAAACCAAAGTGGGTATCGAATACTTACGTCGGGCACTGCCTATCATCAAGCAAGCTTTTCATTATGTTGCGATGGAAGTTCAGCCGTTGCTGCAAGAAGAGTATGCCGAGTTAATTGGGCTCGGGTTGGATGCGGTGATGGTTTACCAAGAAACCTATCATCCGTCGACTTATGCGCAGCATCATTTGCGAGGCAATAAAACCGATTTTTGGTATCGACTCGAAACCCCCGATAGGTTGGCTAGAGCGGGCATCGATAAAATTGGTATTGGTGCGCTGATTGGGCTAGAGGACTGGCGAACTGACAGTTTTTTTGTTGCGGCGCATCTGAATTATCTTGAGCGACAATATTGGAAGACGCGCTACTCGATTTCTTTTCCGCGTTTACGTCCGTGTGAGGGCGCTTTACAGCCGAAATCAGTGATGACGGATCGACAACTTGTGCAGTTGATTTGTGCATTTCGTCTGTTCAATAGCGAGGTTGAGCTTTCTTTGTCTACCCGCGAATCACCGACATTTCGTGATCAAGTGGCTAAGCTCGGGATTACCTCAATGTCGGCAGCGTCTAAAACTCAGCCGGGAGGGTATTCAGACCCTAAGGTTGAGTTAGAGCAGTTTGCGGTAAGTGATGAGCGTTCTGCCGCAGAGGTGAGTAGCGCGTTAATGGATCAAGGTTTACAAGTGGTATGGCATGACTGGCATCGAGCCTATTCAGGCTAATGTTTTACTCAAATTAGTGTTTCACGTGAAACCCAAAGCTTTTATTTTTGAAAAGCTGTATTTGAGATTTGAATAGAGCCTTTTCTGAGTTGAGACTTGGAGTAAAACTGCGATTTCTCGAGGCTAAATCCCATCTACGATAGCGACAAAAAATAGCAACAACAAAAAGAAAACCGCCATATACTGAAGTGAACCCCATTTATTGGACACTTTAATACGACGGTTTTCTTTTCTATTCTATGCGGATAACCAGCCAGGTTATACATGACTCAAGGGTGAGGTGGCTTGTTGCAACCACTCACGGACGTGATCCTCTTTGATAAGCGGACTCACTTCATCCCACACTTTTTGATGATACTGATTAAGCCAATCGAGTTCCGGTTTAGTCAGCAAGTTCACCTCAATCGCACGTTTATCGATAGGGCAACGAGTCAATGATTCAAAACCAAGTACAGAGAAATCGCCCTGAGTTGCAAACTCGGTGACCAGTTCTAAGTTCTCGATTCGAATGCCAAACGCATCGGCACGGTAATAACCCGGCTCATTGGAAAGCACCATTCCGGGGCGCAAAGCCACACTATTGTGAACCTTCGCGATACGCTGTGGCCCTTCATGTACACTCAAGAAATGGCCGACACCATGGCCTGTGCCATGATCGTAGTCGTAACCTTGTGCCCATAAGTGCTGTCTGGCCAAAACATCAAGTTGTGAACCTGTGGTACCTTTGGGGAAGCGAGCGCGAGCCAAAGCAATGTGACCTTTGAGTACTAAGGTGAATTGTTGCTTCATCTCGGTGCTGACCTGACCAATGGCCACCGTACGAGTAATGTCTGTGGTGCCATCAAGGTACTGGCCACCAGAATCGACTAAATACAGGCTGTCCATTGAAAGCTGACCCGGCTCAGGCTGATTTTGGTGGTTGTAGTGGCACATAGCGGCGTTTGTACCAGCTGCTGAAATCGTATCAAAACTCAAGTCAACCAAAGTTGGGTCTTGGCGACGGAAGGCTTCCAGTCGATCCGCCAGCTCGGCCTCATTATGCAGGCGACCATTAGCCACTTCATTGTCCAGCCAAGCGAGAAATTGCACCATAGCCGCACCATCGCGAATATGACAGGCACGCATGCCTGCAATTTCCGTGTTATTTTTTGCCGCTTTCGGCAGGAGGCATGGATCCGCTTCGTTGAGCAGTTCAGCGCCCGCATTTTGTAAGGTGAGTGTGAACCATGCATTGCTGGTCGCAGAATCGAGCATGACGCGGCGACCAGAGAGTTGATGCAGTTGAGCTTCAAGCTTAGCCGGATGATGCACGCGAACCGTACCTGCTACATGGGCATCAAAATCGGTTGCCAAGCGCGCCGGATCGAAAAAGAAATCCACACTGCTGTCGTTATGGACAATGGCGTGAGAAAGCAACACGGGTAAGCGAGATACATCTAAACCGCGGATATTGAGTAGCCATGCGATAGAATCTAGTTCGGTCAACACGACACAATCGGCGTTTTTGTCGCGCAGAGTGCTGGCGATCGATTGACGCTTTTCAAGGCTGCTTTGTCCAACACGATCAAGAGGCATTAAGCGCATTTCAGAGGCTGCGGGAGCAGGGCGTTCCTGCCAGAGCAAATCAATCGGGTTACTGCTGACTGCACGAAGGTTAATTTTTCCTGCGAGCTGTTTTTGTGCCTGTGTTAGCCAGCTACCGCGGTGCATGCGAGGATCGTAACCCACTTTCGCTCCTGCGGGCAGTTGAGTGACGAGCCAGTTTAAATAAGGTTGTTCGATCAAGTGGCAATATTCGAATAGCTCACTAGACACTTGTTTGCGGACTTGAACGGTATAGCGGCCATCAACAAAAATCGCTGCGCCGGAGACGGTAACGATGGCGGCTCCTGCGGAACCTGTAAACCCAGTTAACCAGTGTAAGCGCTCATTATGCTCAGGAACGTATTCCCCAAGATATTCATCTTCATGAGGAACAATGAAGGCATCAAGTTGTTCGGTGTGTAGCCAGTGGCGAAAATCCGCGAGGCGTTGAGAGTGTAGGTTTGACATCTGAAGTGATCCTTTTTCTAAACAGTCCTTGTTATCTCTTGTGTATGGATTATACGAACCACATACAGCAAGTGGACGAGAGCGAATAAGCTACTCTTTTTGTGTACGCTGCGCAAATATCCGACTATCAACTCAGCGTAAATGAAGCGTATTGGTTTGTATCAACTCTCTTAACCAGCGCAGCGCAGGGTCATTCTCTCGTTCACGATGCCAAAATAGTGTGTATGCCATAGGTGGAAACTCCAGCGGTAAAGGTAATTCAATCAGATCCATCTGCTTGGCGACCCAGTGGGTAAAGTGGCTCGGTGCGGTGAAAATAAAGTCTGTATAGGTGCACAAGCTGGCTGCGCTATTGAAGTCTGGTACGGTAATCGCAATGTCGCGCTCATAGCCGAGATCGGCTAATCGATAATCCAGCAGCCAGCGATCATTTCCATCACAGCGCACTTGTACATGACGTAGGTTGAGATAGCTGGATAAATTCCAATCATACTGAAGTGCCGGGTGGCCGCGGCGCACCACGCAGCGCTGATTATCGCGGTAGATCTCTTGTTCACAAATGTCAGCAGGGGGTAATAAGGTCAACTTCGCATCATTGATATCAATGTCTTTACCAGTCAGACCGAAATCCAGTTCGCCAACTTGCAATTTACGGAAGGTTTGTTCAGTCCATGCATGGGTGCTGATGCTCAGATGAGGGCCGTGGCGAAAAATCGTCGGTAAAAAGTAGGGCATGATCAATGGATAAACACTTTCGACCGCCGCGATCTGAAAGCGATATTCGCTGGATTGGGGGGAGAAATGTGCAGGCTGAGTGAGTAGCTCAAGCTGATTCACCAACACATCCAGTTTAGGTTTTAAGAAGAGTGCTTTCGGGGTCGCGTTCAGTCCATAAGAAGTGCGAACAAACAACGGGTCGTCAAACTGCTCGCGTAACTTGGCTAAGGATTTACTCACGGCCGATTGGCTCAGACATAAACGTGCAGCCGCGCGCGTGACACTTAACTCTTCAATCAATACTTTTAAACAGACCAGTAGATTGAGATCGATACGGGCCAATTTTTCAATTTGCATGAGTTTTTCCAAAATAGAATAACAGCAATGACGATATACCACTGTTTAGCATATCTTGAGCCACGTATCATGCACCGACCTTTAAAATTCAGTCGGAGTGTGAAGTGAAACAAGCAATGCCATCTCAGGTCAGTAAGCAGCAAATGGTGCTACTGACTCTACTCGTTCTATTTAGCCCATTGGCGATCGATATTTATCTACCGGCATTGCCTCAAATAGCACAAGCGTTTCACGTGGAACACGCTTTAGCACAAGACACGATTACCTGGTTTTTGTTTGCTATGGGCGTCGGGCAGTTATTTGCTGGCCCATTAGCAGATAAGTATGGTCGACGAACTGTTGCATTAGGGGGCATTAGCATTTATGCCTTGAGCGCTTTATTGGCGTGGAGTGCTCAAAGTATTGAATGGATGTTGATGGCTCGGTTGCTACAAGGCTTAGGAGCGTGTGCGACCTCCGTAGCAGCTTTTGCAACAGTTCGCGATTTATTTGGGCCGCAACGCAGCGGTAAGATGATCAGTTACCTCAATGGAGCGATCTGTTTTATTCCGGCACTCGCGCCGATTCTGGGCAGTTGGTTAACTCAGCAATTCGGTTGGCGAGCAAACTTCAGCTTTATGACCGGATTTGCGCTGCTGGTAGGGCTAGCCATGGCTTTGCGTCTGCAGGAGAGTAATCCGTACATGGACAGTCGACCTGCCGTCTTTAAGCTTTCTCGTTATGCCGCCGTATTAAAAGCGCCGACCTTCATCTTCCACGCATCGCTGTGTCTGCTGGCGATGGCGGTGATTCTCGCTTACGTGACCTCTGCACCCGTGATTCTCATGGAGCGTTTACAGCTCAGTATGAATGAATTCACCTTCTGGTTTGGCGTTAATGCGGTGATCAATATCATTGCCTGCATGACGGCCCCCAAAGTGATGGATAAATTGGGCACTCGTTGGTCTTTGATCATTGGCATTACGACGTTAATGATCGCTGGCAGTCTAATGCTGGTGCTGCGTAATCAGGCAAGCGCACTGGCGTTCATGTTGCCAGTGTTTTTATCATCGATTGGTTTTGCATGGATACTGGGCGCAGCCGCTGGTAAAGCGTTAGCTCCGTTTGGTGATAAAGCCGGTACGGCGGCGGCATTGCTCGGACTATTCCAGATGAGTGGTTCAGGGTTATTGGTCGGTACGCTGCAACGCATTATGCCAGAGCCGCAACTACTGATCGGTTTGACCATGTGGTTAGCGGCACCTGCGTTACTCATTTTATTCTCACCGCTTGGTTTTCGTTGGCACGCCAGTGTCTCTGAGTGTTGATAGAACAAGATAAATTCACGCTGAGGCTATTTTACTCAGCGTGTATCCTGTGTATATTGTTTGCCTCTTCGATATTGACTAACCGTTTGGAATCCAAAACACCATGTCTCTAACCACCTATGAAATGGCTCGCATTCTGGAACAACTTGATGAATCTCCAGAAAAGGTGATGTATGGCAAATTGCTTAATGAATTAGGTAATCAAAGCAGTGAGCGCATTCGCAGTGCAGCCAAGCAAGTGCCACTGACAGTACTACGCGATCTGGTTTACCAGTTCCAGCAAGTGATCGAGTCACGCAAGGGCGAGCAAGTCGAAACCATGGCTAAAGAACTCGCTAAGCAGGGCATCTCTGCGGAAGAGCTTCTGAATTACTTACAAAAACGCTAATCGAACGCTCGTTCCCTATATCACCTTGTCCGTGTACCACGATAAGTCAATGACAAAACTTAGTGATACTCAGTGATCCGTTATACCGTTAAGGATTAACGTTACGGCTGATCGGGTTTTGCAGGGAAATCAGCGTTTCGGTGGATTGCACTTCATCGATGGCTTGCAGTTTGTCGATCAATACATGCTGCAGTTCTTCAATCGAGCGGCACATCAGCTTGACGAAAATGTTATAAGCCCCTGTGGTGTAATAAGCTTCAACCACTTCATCCAGTGCATTCAGTTTGGCGAGCGCTGAATGGTAATCACGCGCGGCATTCAAATTAATCCCAATAAAACAACAGACGTCATAGCCGAGCTTTTTGGTATTTACGACCACTTCGGTGCCTTGGATAATATCGGCCGCTTTCATCTTCTCTATTCGCACGTGAATCGTAGCTGGACTAACATTAAACTGTTTGGCCATTTCTGCGTAAGGCGTGCGAGCATCGTCCATTAGAATTTTCAGGATGGCGCGATCCAATTCATCGAGTTTGGTGGTGGTTTGCATTGTCTTTCCTGACAGTCATGCCGACATGAAATTAAAGTGTGCTTACTTTACCACCATTAAAACGATTGTTTAACCTTGGAGTCTGACTTGAGCCGATTGCGACACTGGTACAACAAATATGCGCTACCTCTTGCTTTTGGGTTGGGCTGCTTTTGGACGGCCAACCTAGCCGCGCAAGAACCAAGCGTATCGAGCCAACCGTTAGACAATCTAGGAACGAGTCGCGTGCCATGGGACAGCGAGCTTGCAGCAAACGCCATGTTGTGGATTGTGGCGCTTGTCGCCATCGTGGTTTTAAGCATCCTAACAGTGCGCCAGTACCACTATATTCAACGCTTACGCACCAATCAAAAATTACTGGAGTCGATCTTTGATCAAAGCACACACTACATCGGTATCTTTGACTTAGAAGGTCGGATTATTTCCTGCAATGGCAAGTTACAGGGCCTGCTGTATCGACATGGTGAAAGTTTGCTAAGACCGATCTGGCAGCACAAAGGTTGGGAAGATTCGGCGGTCGAACACATTCAGAACTATTTCTCTGAGTCAGTGCCGCAAACTCGCCAGTTTAACGCCGAAATTTGGCATCCAGAACTTGGGGCCATTGTGCTGGAGTGTCAGTTTAAGCCGCTACCGACTCGCGAAGAGTCACAAATTCTGCTTGAAGCACAAGACATTACTTGGCGGAAAATTACCGAAGATAAACTCTTTCAGCGTGAAGCCAGCCTTCGCCATTATTACGATCAGCAGCCAGTGATGATGCTAACCTTGGATGAGCGTAACCACATTCAACAAGTGAATCATTTTGCTGAACAGCTGCTGGGTTATCCCGCCGATGTCATGCTTGGGCACCATATCCGCGATTTTTATCAAGATGAAGAGGTACTGACACCAAGGCAGATGCTACTGCTACCGAGCCGTCATGCTTCTTCTGTTTGGCGGCGAGAGGTGTGTTATCGCCATCACTCCGGTGAAACGGTGTGGGTACGGGAGAACATTCGTCCGTTGGTCGAAATGGGCACGCTGTTAATCGTTGGGGAAGACATTACCGAAACCCGCCAGCTTGCCGACCAACTGGCGTATCAAGCTCGCTATGATTTATTGACCCATACTTTAAACCGAAACCAGTTTGAGCTAGAGCTAGCCAAGGCGTTGAAAGAAACCGAAAGCCAATTACGCACCCACGCCATGCTGTATCTCGACCTCGATCAGCTTAAAGTGCTCAACGATACCGCTGGCCATGATGCAGGGGATGGCGCGATTCAGTTTTGTGCCAGCATGCTGGAAGACGTGTTGCCCTTTAAAGCCACCTTGGCGCGTATGGGCGGCGATGAGTTTTCCGTATTATTGCGTGATTGCACCGAGCGTGATGCAGTGTTGGTGGCGCAAAGTATTATCCATGCGCTCAGTGAAGTGGCGTTTGTCTGGGAGCATATTCGCTTTAATCTGACCTGTTCGATCGGGATCCGTATGATTGACCATACTGCGACATCACCACAAATGGTGCATGCACAAGCTGATACGGCGTGCCATGCCGCCAAAGAGGAAGGACGCAATCGCTTTAACCTCTACCGGCAGGATGATGAAGATTTGCGCCGGCGCCAATTGGAAATGGAGTCGGTGAATCTAGTGCACGATGCGCTCGCCAATGAGCGAATTGAGTTATTTGCCCAGCGCATTGTGCCGCTCAACCAGCCCGATGTGCTGCTTCATTTCGAAGTCTTAGTGCGAATTAAAAACGCTGCAGGGGAGTACGTTTCACCGGGTATTTTCGTTCCCGCCTCTGAGCGCTATAACTTGGCGCACCGTCTGGATCGGAAAATTGTTGAGCAGACCTTTAACTGGCTAGAAGCACGTCCGCAGGTGTTAGATAAACTGGGTCGCGTTTCGATTAACCTATCGGGTAACTCGATAGGTAATCCAGATTTTGTGGCCTTTTTGCTTGAAAGATTGCGCTATAGCCGCATTCCCTGCAGTAAAGTCTGTTTTGAAATCACCGAAACGGCTGCGATGCGCAATCTCAACCAGGCGATCAAGGTGTTATCTCAGCTCAAAAGCTTAGGTTGCGTGTTGGCTCTGGATGATTTTGGCTCGGGGCTCTCCTCGTTCGGTTATCTGCAGAAACTGCCGGTCGATATCGTCAAAATTGATGGTATTTTTGTGTGTGATATGGACAAAAATGAGATGGATCGCTTGATGGTCCGCTCTATCCATGAATTGACCAAGCAGATGGGCAAAAGCACCGTGGCGGAGTTTGTTGAAAACCAGCAGATACTTGAGGCTTTGCAGCAGATTGGTGTGGATTACGCGCAAGGCTATCTATTCAGCCGCCCACAACCGATCGCCGATTGGGTTGCCGAGCAACTCAAAGAGAAAGCGTAGGGTTTGCCGATAAAATCCGCTACACTGAGCGCCGTTTTATCTCGGTTTTCGGAGTTCCCTTGTTGATTCAACTGATTTGCCAAGCGCCTCAACGTGCGCAAGAGTTGGAGCAGATTGCTGCGCGTTGGCAACTGCAAGCCAGTGATGATAGCCCATTTGCTTTGGTACTCAGCGAAGAGCGCCTTGAGCTACGCAAATTAGATGAACCTAAACTGGGCGGAATTTACGTTGATTGGGTGGAAGGTGCGGTCGCACACCGCCGCAAATTTGGTGGTGGCAAAGGGCAATCGATCGCCAAAGCGGCTGGGCTAAATAAAGGCGTCACGCCAGTGGTTTTAGATGTAACGGCAGGTCTAGGCCGCGATGCTTTTGTATTAGCTTCGTTAGGCTGCCGTGTGCAGATGGTGGAGCGACATCCTGTGGTTGCCGCCTTATTGGAAGATGGTTTACAGCGCGCCAAACAAGATGATGAAATCGGTGCTTGGGTCAGTGAGCGCATCAGTCTGCTGCACGCATCAAGTCATGATGCACTGCAGCAATTGGTCGCCGAAGCGAGTTTTGTTGCGCCGGATGTCGTTTACCTCGACCCCATGTATCCACACCCTGAAAATAAGAAACAAACTGCCCTGGTTAAAAAGGAGATGCGCGTGTTTCAGTCTCTGGTGGGGGCAGATAATGATGCCGATACTCTGCTTCAACCTGCGCTGCAACTGGCGCAAAAACGGGTTGTGGTTAAGAGGCCTGATTACGCGCCGTGGTTGGATAATCGCAAACCGAGTATGGCGATTGAAACTAAGAAAAACCGGTTTGATGTCTACGTGATTGCTGCGATGAGTGGCGAATAGCGTACTGACCAATCAAGCTGCTTTACTCTCGAAGTGAGCGCA
Organism: Vibrio paracholerae; assembly: GCF_037672085.1. NCBI lineage: Bacteria > Pseudomonadati > Pseudomonadota > Gammaproteobacteria > Vibrionales > Vibrionaceae > Vibrio > Vibrio paracholerae. The sequence goes on from NZ_JBBHLM010000002.1 coordinate 75,254, forward strand.
CGCCACAATCTGACTTGTGTTTTTGGATGAAGGACGTAATATCTGCGTCTGAGAATAATTCGTATTTTAGCTGGAGTGGTTGTGGCTAAACGTCTATGCAAACTCAGTCGTCATGAGATTGCGACTTCCCTAAGTGAAATTGAGCGTCTGGTCGCTGAGCCGCAGTTTTTGTGTCGGGTTTGCGCGCGTGTGGCGGTGGATAAAAAAAGCTTGTGTAAACCGCAAGCCATGAGTCTTCCGGCGCCCGTAGCGACTGTGGTGGCACTTCCTGCTCATGAAAGTGGTGTGGTCAGCCTGCTTCCCAAAGCCAGCCTTAAAAAGCAGCGCAAATTCCACAAAAAGCTGGAAAAAGTGCTTAAAAAGCAGCGTAAGTTAATGAAAAAGCAGCAACTGCTGGAAGGCAAAGTTGGACAAAGGCATCCAACACCAGTGGTAGAGAGAGCGACAGCGCAGAGCATGCATTGAGCCGAATCATTGCGCTGAAGTGTCAACTATCGCAGACCTAAAAAAGCCCATCTCCGATGGGCTTTTGCGTCTCTAGATGAGTTATTTTATCTCGGTTAGAGTAAACCTTGACGCTGATAATCACTCTCTACTCGGCGTTTCACCCAAGTTTCATTAATCCACAGCGAGCCAAGAATAATCGCACCACCTAGCGATAAGCGCACCAAATCGACTTCGCGGTTCCAAATCAGAATATTTACCACCAAGCCTGCAGGTACCAAAGCGTTATTCATGATGGCTAAGGCTCCCGCGTTGACCATGCAGGCGCCTTTGTTCCAAGCAAAGTAACCAAGCCCAGAAGCAATCAGTCCCAAATAGATCAAGATGCTCCATTGCACTGAGGTCGTCGGGAGCTTTTCCGGATTACCCAGCAGCAGAAAAGCGACGCTGGCCACCAGCAAAGCGCCAAGATAGAAATAGCCAAATACCGTGTGTTGGGGCAATTCGGTAGACTCTTGTTCCATCACGTATTTGTAGCCGACTTGGCCAATCGCGAAGCAGAGGTTGGCTCCCTGCACGACCAGAAAACCGGTCACGAAGTGTTGATTAATGCCAGCGAATTTAATGAACACGGCACCGAGCACAGCGATGAAAGCGGTCACTAAATACCAAGGCGAGAAACGCCCTTTAAGAAAATCGTAAATCAGCGTGACATAAATCGGGGTAAATACGGTAAACAGTAAGACTTCGGGAACCGAGAGCAGCAAGAAGGACTGATAGTAGAAACAGTACATCAAGCCAAGTTGAACACCGCCAATCGCCATTAATTTGGCAATCAGGGCGCGCGGTACACCTTTGAAACGCAGAAAGGGAATGAAGACTAAACTCGCGAGAGCCACTCGCATCCAAACGGCAAACCAGGAATCAACCTGACCGGCAAGATAAACGCCGATCAGGCTAAATGAAAATGCCCATAACAGGGTGACTGCTGAAAGATAAACCATAACGCTATTGAATGAGTGAATGGAAATCAGCAGTCTACCTGAGTATTTTCTGTTCGTCAGTCGTTGAGTGGAATGACTAACATATCCACTGGCGAGCTGTTGATCAGTTGCCGTGTGGAAGAGAGCAGTTTGCTCCAGAAATCTTGGTGATGGCCACACACCAGTAAATCCACGTTAAACTCGCTGATGGTTTCGCACAGCTCATTGGTTAAATCGCCGCTACCGGCCAAGGTATGCTTGATGGGGTAATTGGCATGCTGCGCCAAATCCTGCAGTTGCTTTTGTGACGCTTCCATCGCGTGATGTTGCGTTTCGGCCAAATTAATGTCGATAAGGCCCGTGTACAGCTCGGCGTAGTTCACGTCGATATGAATAAATGAGACTTCCGCATTGAGAGGTTTGGCCAGAGCCACCGCTTTTTCAACCAGCAGTTTGCTGTCTTCAGACAGGTCGACCGCAACCAAAAGATGTTGATAACTCATTGTACTGACTCCTATTCGGGTGACTAAACACAGCGTAGCACTGGAGTGGCGATTTTTTTGTCGCAGCGATCTCAGTTTGATGGCGATGGGTTAGGTGATGACTACAATAACTACCGAACATGCTATAGTGCGTTCAAATAGTTAGAGTGAATCAGGAGTTTTTTATGTTGTCGCAAGCGATGGTAGAACATCTCAATGAGCAAATTAACCTCGAATTTTTTTCATCCAATCTATACTTACAAATGAGTGCTTGGTGTGAAGACAAAGGATTTGACGGAGCTGCAGAGTTTTTACGCGCTCACGCGGTAGAAGAAATGCAGCACATGCAGCGTCTGTTCACTTATGTGAGTGAAACCGGTGCATTGCCAATCCTTGGTGCGATCGCTGCGCCACGCCACGAATTTGCTTCACTGGGTGAAGTGTTTCGTGAGACGTACCTACATGAACAGAAGATCACGCAACAGATTAATAAACTGGCTCATGTGGCGTTCACCTCCCAAGACTACTCAACATTTAACTTCCTTCAGTGGTACGTGGCTGAACAGCACGAAGAAGAGAAGTTGTTTAAAGGGATTTTAGATAAGCTAGAGCTGGTTGGTGAAGATGGTAAGGCGTTGTTCTTTATCGACAAAGATCTAGCTGCATTGGCAAAAAAAGGCTCATCTTCTGTCATGGATGCCCCTGCTGAGTAAGATCAGCAAAAAGACAAACTGAAGCGATCGTCTTTTTCTCTGGGCATTCTCAACACAAGATGTAGGGAGGAAAAGATGATCAGTGGAGATACCATTCTATTTGCGCTTATGCTCGTGACTGCGATTAATGTGGCACGTTATGTGACAGCGCTGCGCTCGCTTATTTACATCATGCGTGAAGCTCATCCGCTCCTTTATCAACAAGTTGATGGGCGCGGCTTTTTCACCACCCATGGCAATGTGACTAAGCAGGTGCGTTTATACCATTACCTGAAAAGTCGTGAGTATCACCACCATCATGATCCTGTGTTTACTGGTAAGTGCGATCGGGTACGTGAGCTGTTCATTTTGTCGGGTTCACTGTTGGTGCTCACCACTGTTGTCGCGTTTATGCTTTAGTGCGCCGGAGAGCTTTTCGAATGCGGTTTGCCAACACGTGCATTGCGTTGGCAGAGTAGCGATTTGCCGTTAGAATAGCCGCCCAAGTGAGTAAGGATGTGCACTCAGCACATCCTTTTTTTATGCGATTAGGTGGCAGTGATGAGCAAAACAGTCGATGTGGTAATTATTGGCGCAGGTGCGGCGGGATTAATGTGCGCAGCACAGGCGGCGCGACGCGGCCGTAAGGTATTGCTGCTCGATCATGCTAAAAAACCGGGTCGAAAAATTCTGATTTCCGGTGGTGGGCGCTGTAATTTCACCAATTACGATGTCTCGGCGGCGAACTACTTGTGCCAAAACCCACACTTTGTGAAATCGGCGCTGTCGCAATACACCAACTGGGATTTTATCTCGCTGGTCAGCAAATACGGTATTGCCTTTGAAGAGCGCGATCACGGTCAGCTGTTTTGTCTTGATTCGGCCAAAGAGATTGTGGACATGCTACTCAGCGAGTGTAACCAACCGAATATCGAGCAGCGCTATCAAGTTGAAATCAGCGCCATAGCCCACACCGAACAAGGTTTTACTCTGCAAACCACCATAGGTGAGATTGAGTGCGCGTCGCTGGTGGTTGCCACCGGCGGTTTATCGATGCCGAAACTGGGTGCCACGCCGTTTGGCTACAAAATTGCAGAGCAGTTTGGCTTGCCCGTGATCAGTACCAGCGCAGGTTTAGTGCCATTTACGTTGCATGTGCAAGATAAGGAAGATTTCGCGCCGTTATCGGGTGTGGCGATTCCTGTTGAGATGCGCGCAGAATGCGGCAAAACCTTCAAAGAAGCCTTGCTCTTTACTCACCGCGGCTTATCTGGCCCTGCAGTACTACAAATTTCCTCTTATTGGACGCCAGGACAAACCATTACCACCAATTTAGTCCCTGACGTGGATTTGGCTGAGTTGTTGAGTAGTGAAAAAGAAGCGCACCCGAACCAGAGTTTGAAAAATACCTTATCGAAAGTGTTGCCCAAGCGGCTGGTTGAAGTGCTGATTGAACGCCAACTGTTTGCCGATAAACCGCTGAAACAGTATTCCCCCAAAGAGCTTGACGCGGTGCAAACCCGTTTAGAGCAGTGGTCGATTGTGCCAAACGGTACCGAAGGTTATCGCACTGCTGAAGTGACACTCGGCGGCGTGGATACCGATTGCCTCTCATCCAAAACCATGGAGTGCAAAACCGTCAAAGGCTTATTCTTTATCGGTGAAGTGATGGATGTGACTGGCTGGCTCGGCGGCTATAACTTCCAATGGGCTTGGTCGAGTGGCTACGTCGCCGGCCAGTGGGTTTAGGTGTGTAGTAACAATAAAGTTTGTACATTGCTCATAAAGTTTGTACACAAGGCCATTTTGTAACAATAAAGTTTGTACACTGATCTATACTTCATTCTATTTTCTGTAATGGAGTGAAGTTCCTTGGGCCGACGTAGAAAGTTAGAGGCACTGGCTGATTTTCAGCGAGCACTAAAGAACAAATACGGTCTTGGCGAAGGCAGCAGCTACAAGCCATGGATTCGGGTACAAGATGTTCGCTCTCGGGGTAATAGCGGGAAGATTCAGGGCATCAAGGTCAACCGAGAGCATCACATACTTTCTGAACACGAAAGTTGCTTTTTCTATATTGCCGAGTTTTGCGATTCCGTTATAGATATCAGGGAACAGTTCCCTCTCTTACCTCTAGACCTATCGGTAAAAATTGCCAAAACCTTTGGGGTGGACCATCCCATTGTACCTGGAACCAAGTCGCCTAATGTCATGACCACGGACTTTGTCTTGACTCGCTCTGATGGGGTGAACACCTGGTATGAAGCCGTGAGTGTCAAACCTGCGGAGAAGCTGACCGATAAAAGGATTGCGGAGAAACTGGATATCGAGCGTAACTGGTGGCAGTTGCAGGGAGTTCCGTTCCATCTGTTCGTGATGACCAAACAAAACCAAATTCAGTCAAAAAACATTCAATGGGTAACGGCTCCTGTCCGGCAAGGCCGAAAGTTTCCAACTGACTTAGTCGAAAGCGCTTTAGCACTTATTTCTCCCGGAACCATATTGACAGAGGAGATATGCAATGAGTTTGTTCGAGAATTTGAAATTGTGCATGACGATGCTTTGGTCCTGTTAAAAAACTTGATTGCGACCAAAATGGTTAATGTTGATCTCGATAAGCCCATAGCTGATACAGGTATTTTGAATATCGTCAAAGTTACAGACTCTAAAGTGGTGCGGCATCATGCAAGTTGAGCGTAACAGTGTTTGGCAGGTCACTAGAGTGGACGGCGTTAAGGATGGTAAGTACAGGGTTCTTGAGCACTATGCAAATGATGACCTCTTGATCCTTTTTCGACTGCATGATGGAAAAGGTCTGGAAAAGCCAGTTCCCGTTGAGTATCCCCTATTTTTAGAGTCTGCCAAGTACGGAAACAGCAAAACATCCAGTTATCCGACACCTTTTTACCAGCTAACATCTGAAGAAGAGATCTCCCCTGTTCACCGGGATAAGCGGAATAAGCGCTTAGAAATGATACATGATTTGATCAGTAATCCAGAATTCTTGCTTGATGTATCGTTAAACCAGCGTAGCAAAATAGTAGCTAGTCATGCCAAGGAGCGAGGGATCTATGTCCAAAAAATCTATCGCTCGTTAAATCAATACTGGAGATTCGGTCAAGAAATCAATGCACTACTGCCAGCATACAAACATTGTGGTGGCTCAGGTAAGCCTCGATTGTCTGGTGAGGCAAAAAGAGGGGCACCGATCCAACTGTCAACACCCTGCATGATGGCCCCTTCGGGAGTGAATACGAAGGAAGAAGATAAGGCCATGTTTCTTCTAGGCATGAAAAAGTATGGGCTAAAGGGGAAGAAGGTTTCTCTAAGCCGTGTTTATGAACAAATGCTTAAAGAGTTCTATGCTGATGAACTCCGATCAGCTGAAAAAGAAAATCGAGAGCCTGAGATCCCTAGCCTTAGGTCATTTCGCTACTGGATTAAAAAGCTGATTCCTGAAGCTGAGTTGATCCGTAGGCAAACTACGGTTGGGGACTTTGAGCGAAATAGGAGAGGTCTTCGAGGAGCGGCCACGGATCATACGGAAGTGCCTGGTAGCTGTTTTGAGTTGGACGCGACAGTTCTGGATGTTCATATAGTTTCAGAGTTTAACCGCAACCATGTGCTTGGGCGTCCTACAGTTTACTGTGTGGTGGATAAAGAGAGCCGAATGATGGTCGGCCTTCATGTATCTATGGAGTATGCATCCTGGCGAGCAGGAAGGCAGGCTCTGGTGAATAGCTTCACCTCGAAGAAAGCTTATTGTGCCCGCTTTGGCATAGAAATTGAGGAATCGGAATGGCCCTGTCATCACATTCCCCAGCGTCTCCTGTGTGACCGAGGGGAATTCATCTGTAATAAACCGGAAGAGCTTGCAGTCCCATTGATCGGGCATCTGAGCATTGCTCCTCCTTACCGTGCAGAGTTGAAAGGTATCGTCGAGCACCGATTCCAAATTCTGAACGAAAAGCTTGTCCATGAGCTGATGGGGACGACGAGGGGGCGTCATTATATCCGTGGAGACCGAGATCCTAGGCTGGATGCCACTTTGACTCTTTCTGAGGTAACCAGGCTTCTCATTGACCAGGTTTTAGAGCACAACAGCTCTATTTTTGATGGGCTGGCTGGTCAAACACCTCTGCTAGTGGAGTCAGGGCTTTCCCCTACGCCACTGAACTACTGGAATACACATCTGAAAAAACACCGTCATGCATTAAATAAAGCGGATGAAGCAGATATCAGAGCTCGGCTGCTTCCCGTTGAACAGGTCTCTATGACCAGCAAAGGAATCCGCCTCAATGATGATATGTATTACGAATGTGACCGAGCAGAGTTTGAAGACTGGAAGGTGATAGCTCGCTCGAATGGACGTTGGAAGCTGGAAGCTAGGATTGACCAAGATAATGCCTCCTTTATCTATGTGCGCCTTCGTCCAAGCGAAGGTTTTACTCGGTGCATGCTGATGACGCGCTCGTCTAGCTTTGAGGAGCGCCATAGAGCAGATGTACTGTACTTTGAGGATTGGAAAAAGGTTGCGAAAAAACGTTCTAAACCGACCAGTAAATCCATTGAAAGGCACAATCGAAGAAAAACCATCACGGCGAATGCTAGGGAAGAACTTAAAAAAGAACCTGCTCTCAAAACAAAGGCAGAAAAAATCCTCGGCATAAAAGAGCGGCGACGAGAAGCCATAATGGAAGCCAGGATTTCCAGTGATGATAGTAACTATACGGAGCCTTCAGAAAATCAGTCATCAGTTGATAAATTAGCTGCTGATAGAGCTAGCAAGGTCGTATCGTTGCTGAAGAGGGATCGGAGCTCTAATAGTGAAACTTGAGAAAGCAAAGTACCAGCCTGCGATTCTCCCCGAGCATCGGGGGAACCCATTAATTGAGGCGCTACCAGCGAAGCATACCGATGAGGAGCTTGTAGACAGACTCAGTTTTTACCCGTCGCACTCTTTTGATGAGACTCAACTCGATCCCTTTGAACGAGTTGAGTATCTGACCAGACTGAAGGATCTACGGCAACCATTACCCATCTATCTGGACTGTTTTAGAGCGGTGGAAATGGCAATAAAAGAGGGTTACTCAGTCAAGAATCCGCTTTCACCGACGACAATGAATTATTTACATTATCCAATAGATCGTCGTCCAAATATTGAACCAAGAACTGGGTATTTCAAACCAAAAGGGTGTGGAATCACTGTAATAGGTGAAAGCGGTGTTGGAAAAACCTGCATGCTCGAACAGATATTAGGATGTTTCCCCGACACAATTGAGCACACGCAATATAAAAAACACTCGCTACCATTACGCCAAGTAGTATGGATCAAAGTGGATTGCCCTGATGACTCCAGCGTTAGAGCTCTGTGCCACAAGATTCTGTCCGAATTGGATAGCAAGCTTGGCTTTGAGCCGACTAAGCGAGCCGGAACTATCCCTCTTCTGTTAGACCAAATCGAAGCTCGTATCAAATCCAGCTTTTTAGGGATCTTGGTCATCGATGAGATGCAGAATCTGAATCTGGCAAAAACCGGTGGTGCTGACCGCCTGTTGGGTTTCATCCACAATCTGGTTAACAATCTCGGTATTCCTATCCTGTTCTGTGCCAACCCACCGTTCAATCAGTTGCTCAGTCGAACTCTTAAAGCGGCACGACGGGCAGAAAGCAATGGTTATTTTGATGTCGTGCTGATGGAAAATGACAGTGTATGGGAACTGTTTATAGAAGAGTTGTGGGAACTCCAATGGACCAACGTAAGAACTCCATTAACTGGAGAGCTGAACGACAAGCTTTATGAGCTATCTGTTGGCAACCTAGATCTGGCCGTTCGAATCTTCCGTGAAGCACAGCGTTACATTATAGGTTGTGGCGATGAACGCATCACGGAAGAGTTGCTTGAGCATGCCGCAAGTATTGCTATCAAGGCTTCGAAGGCGGTCACTGATGAAATCAGGCGAGAGCGCTCAATTACTGCGTTAAAAAGGAAGCGGAATACTACTTCACTCCCGGCCCGCGCAGATATGGCTCATACACAGCAGAAGGAATTGGTGGCAGTTGAGGGAGTGCCTCAATCAATACCTGGTGACCTGAGCCGACCTCACCATCCTGAGTTTGCCGATGCACTTACGATACTGCAAACAGCGGATGACCTTTTTGAACGAATCGGTAATCCTGATTTAATACAGCATGCTGCGGCTGAGGAGAAGCCATTGGAGTTGTTGCGGCAAGAAGGCGTTTTCTGTGAACATCCGCTGAAAGTCTTTGCGTAAAAGTCTTAAGGGCGTACCGAATGAAATTGCCCGTAAGCCTACCTGATGAATTACTACTAAGTCGCCTGATCCGCTATGTTACGGCTTCAGGCTATAAAGGGGATAGCTTTGCTAGCAAGGTCTTTGGATCAAGAAAGGTGTCCATCCATCCCTTTCTGACAGCGAGGCTTGAGCAACTGGCCGGATGGGGCCTTGAGAGTGCTGACGTAATGTTGTTTCGGCAAACGTTGGCACCGTTGTTTCTTTTTTTCCTCCCGACTTATGCTGATAAGCTTAAGCAATCAATGTTGACAGGTGATGGCGCAGATGCACATCGAGCAAGCCAATTGTCTTTATTTGGCTGTGGTAATTCGCTTTGCTTGAAATGGTGCCCGGTGTGTGCTCAACAAGATTTGCGCCAGTACGGTGTTGCCTATTGGCACCGAGCACATCAGATACCAGGCGTAACGGCTTGTGCATTTCATCCCGTACTCCTGGAGAAGCTGGAACTGGTTAGGCGACAGCGGATCATTGCGGAATTACTCCCCATCTTCTTCGACCATCCACGAGTTGCTTTTGATGTTGAGGTTCAGGTAGCCAATTTTGGCTTCAATCTTCTTCAATTGGTCTCGGGCGGTATCCCTCGCGTTGACACCGTACTAACCTACCGCTCTAAGCTGTCTGAGTTGGGGTATATTACAGCTCATCATCGAGTAAGGCGTAAAAGTTTAATGGAGGACTTCTGTGCTGAAATAAAGCACTACCGTCCAGGCCCTGATACTCCATTTCCTCGCCATCCCGATGACCATCGATACCTATCCCAGCTTTTGGAACCTCACACCAGTCACCACCCATTTCGGCATCTATTGTTTGCCTACTGGTTATTTAGAGAGCCGGAAAAAATGCTTTTTACCAAGCATCTTTGTGCAGCATCGCTACAACCAATATCTTTGAAAAGTCTCGAAGAGGAAATAAATACAGAGCAGCAATGTTTACAGCTGCTTCGAAAGCAATGCTCATTGAGTGAGATTTATCGCCTGACCGGTAAAAGCCGATGCTACCTTAGGCGACTTGCCTTACTAAACGATATTCCACTCGAGCTTAAACCCAAGAAACTTACTGGGGAATGCCAAAAAAAGATCATTGAGTTGGCCTACGGTGGGATGCACAGAAAGGCGATATCGGAGCGATGCAGTATCGGTATCGGCTCAGTGGAGCAGGTAATTTCCAGCCAGCCGGGACTTGTCGAACACCGTAAGCGGTGTCATTGGGAATCCAAGCGTCGACGTTGTCGGCTTGAGATTGCCAAATATCTAAAATCGCATCCTAGAGCGCTTCGCAGGGATTGCAAAGCTCAGTGTAATGCGGCTTTCTTTTGGTTATACCTCAACGACCCTCTTTGGTTAGAAGAAATTTTGCCCAAACCGAATATTCCTGTTGGGAGATATCCAATTTACAGATAGAAATAGCTTTGTTGCGTAAAATAATTATCGACTTCGTCGATGAACAAAATGGAGAATGTGCGTAACACATAGCATGTTTAGGCTTAAGGGGGGTCACTTACTTGCCACCTAACTGCGACTCCAAGTAGTTAGGGTATAAATTAATTAACATGGCTTTTTTGAATTGTGTTTATACAAATATTGGTGCATGATGGTCATCAATTTGATTAGGTTGATGGCGCGGTATGGAGCATATATTTCAATTACTGTCTTCTCTTGTAGTTAGAATTGATGTCTAGTTCATCTTCTAAGCACGTAGATGATTTGAGTTTGGCTCAGCGCGAGCGATTGGCGTACATCGACTTTCGCCTGTACTTCATGGGTGAAATCGGCCGTCCAGACTTGTCGCATCGCTTTGGGGTGGCTCCAGCAGGAGCAACGCGCGACTTGGCTCTGTATCGGGAAATTGCGCCGCAGAACATCACTTTTGACGGCAGCCACAAGATCTACCGTATCGGCAAGACGTTCTCTCCGATCTTCGAGCACGCGACGCAGCGTGTCTTGTCGGCGCTTGCTCTTGGATTTGGCGATGGAGTGAACGTCGAGTCGCAACCGCTGTTGCCCTGCGAATCCCCCGCAGCTTTGAGCTGCCCTCGGATGGATGTGTTGGCACCGATTTGCCGAGCAATCCACGCCAAGAGACCCATCGCCATCCGTTACCACTCGATGAGCAATGGAGAGGCCGAGCGGGTCATCGTTCCCTTTGCGCTGGTTGACACCGGCCTGCGCTGGCACGTTCGGGCGTTTGACCGCAAGTCCGGTGAGTTCCGCGACTTCGTTGTCACCCGCATTGAAGCGCCGACTTTGCTTGATGAGGAACCCAAAGCCAATGAGTGCCCGGATAATGACATCCAGTGGACTCGGATCGTGGAGCTGGACTTGGTGCCGCATCCGCGTCTCGCCCACCCCGAGATCATCATGATGGACTACGGGATGACCGATGGCTCGATCCGGATTCGCATTCGCGCTGCGGTCGCGGGCTACATGCTGCTGCGCTGGAGCGTGGATGCTTCACCAAATCACAGCCTCACAGAAGAACACTACCGTCTTTGGCTCAGCGATTCGCTGGCCTTGTATGGCGTCGAAAACGCAAAGATCGCCCCCGGCTACTGCGCCCCGGCGACCAGCACAACACGGAAATAGGATCACAAATGGCAATCAAAAAATCGGATCTTTACTCATCGCTTTGGGCATCTTGCGATCAACTACGCGGCGGTATGGATGCTAGTCAGTACAAGGACTATGTCCTCTTCATGCTTTTCATTAAGTACGTCTCAGACAAGTACATTGATTCTGACGACTTTGCCCCGCCAGTCACCATTCCGCCCGGAGCCAGCTTCAAGGACATGGTTGCCCTCAAGGGCAAAAGCGATATTGGCGATAAGATCAACACACAGGTCATTCAGCCACTGATCGACGCCAACACCCGTCTTGCACGCAGCGACTTCCCTGACTTCAATGACCCGAACAAGCTCGGCGAAGGTCAGGCTATGGTGGATCGCCTCAGCAATCTGATCGGCATCTTCCAAAAGCCCGAGCTGGATTTTTCGAAGAACCGCGCCGAGAACGACGACATTCTGGGTGACGCCTACGAATACCTGATGCGGCATTTTGCCTCGCAGAGCGGTAAGAGCAAAGGCCAGTTCTATACGCCATCCGAGGTCAGTCGTGTCATGGCCAAGGTTGTGGGCATCTCCCCTGTGAATGCAGTGGCCTCGACCACCGTGTATGACCCCACCTGCGGCTCTGGCTCTTTGCTGCTCAAAGTGGCCGCTGAGGCTGGCAAGCACATCACGTTGGAAGGACAGGAAATGGACGTGACCACGGCTGGTCTCGCCCGAATGAACATGATCCTGCACGATTTTCCAACCGCCACCATCCTGCAGGGCAACACGCTGGCCTCGCCGAAATTCAAGGATGGCGAGTCGCTGCGTACCTATGACTACGTCGTCGCCAATCCGCCGTTTTCAGACAAGACCTGGAGCACAGGCCTGATCCCAGCCAGCGATGCGCACCAACGTTTTGCTTGGGGCGAGCCGCCGAAAAAGCAAGGCGACTACGCTTACCTGCTACACATCATTCGCTCAATGAAAAGCACCGGCAAAGGCGCCTGCATTCTCCCTCACGGTGTCCTCTTCCGGGGCAATGCCGAGGCTGTCATCCGCGAGAAGCTGGTGCGCTCGGGCATTCTCAAAGGGATCATTGGCCTGCCAGGCAACCTGTTCTACGGTACGGGTATTCCCGCCTGCATCCTGGTGCTGGACAAGGAAAATGCTTCTGCACGCAAAGGCATCTTCATGATCGATGCCTCCAAAGGCTTCATTAAGGACGGAGCTAAAAACCGCCTGCGTGAGCAGGACATTCACAAGATCGTCGATGCCTTCACCAAGTTGGCAGAGTTGCCAGGCTACTCGCGCATGGTGCAGCTGACCGAGATCTCGGATCCCAAGAACGACTATAACCTCAACCTGCCACGCTACATCGACAGCACCGAACCTGAAGATATCCAGGACATCGATGGCCACTTGCGTGGTGGGATTCCAGAGCGTGACCTTGATGCGTTGGGCGACTACTGGAAGGTAATCCCCGGTGTGCGGGGCGCACTTTTCGAATCAGCCGGACGCACTGGTTATGCACAGTTGAAACTGCCCATCACCGAGGTGAAGACCACCATCTTTGCGCATCCCGAGTTCACAGCATTCAATCAGGCGGCCATCCAGGTCTTTGCTGATTGGAAGCAAGCTAGCACCCCGCAGCTAAAGGGTTTTGCACAAAACGGTCATCCAAAGCAACTGATAGAGGCTCTGTCCGAGGACTTGCTTGCCCGATTCAAGCATACGCCCCTGGTCAATGCCTATGACGTGTACCAACACCTCATGGACTACTGGGCGGAAATGATGCAAGACGACTGCTACCTAATTGCCGACGCTGGCTGGAAGGCTGGTGCGCAGCCACGTGAAGTGGTCAAAATCAAAGATGCGAATGGAAAGTTGGTGTGGCCGAAAGAAGCCTTTGATTACACTAAAGGCAAGCGCCGCTTTAAATCAGATCTGATTCCCGCACCAATTCTCATCGCCCGCTACTTCATCGCCGAGCGCGACGCCATTGAAGCACTCGAGGCAAAGCAGACCGACGTAGAGCAGCAACTTCAGGAAGCGATGGAAGAGAACAGCGGCGAAGAAGGCTTGCTCGCCGAGGTCATTGAAGGCGAAGGCGACAAGCAGAAGATCACCGCCAAGACCGTCAAAGCCCGCCTGAAGGAGATCGGCAAAGATCCTGACTACGCCGACGAGCGCAAGGCGCTGCAGGAATATGCCGCCTTGCTCGATAAGCAGACCGATATCAAAGCGAAGCTGAAAGCGGCGCAGGATGACCTTGAGGCAAAGCTAGATGCCAAGTACCCCAAGCTGACCGAGGATGAGATTAAGACGCTTGTGGTAGACGACAAATGGACATTCACCATGCAGAAAACTGTTAATGGTGAATTGGATTTGGTCGCGCATAAGTTGACGCGACGAATTCGAGAATTGGCCGAGCGCTATTCGATCACCTTACCTTCTCTCAAGGAGGAACTGACGATTTTGTCCAATAAAGTGGCTGGGCATCTGTGCAAAATTCAAGAGAACTCACGCACGCCTCAAAATTGCAAGAGAACGGAAATAGGCCTAATTCCTATTGACTGGAATAAGAAAGACATTGGCGAAGTAATCACAAACTGCTTTAGTGGTGCAACACCAAGAAGAAATCGACCGGATTTTTTTAAGGGCACCATTCGATGGATTAACAGCGGCGAACTCAACTACAACACAATTACAGACACCGCAGAGAAAATTACCGAAGAGGCCGTTGAAAAAACTAATTTAAAAATATTGCCACGCGGCACATTCCTAATGGCAATAACTGGTCTTGAAGCCGAAGGCACGCGTGGGGCATGTGGAATAGTAGGGGAGCCTGCTACTACAAATCAATCTTGCATGGCTATATTTCCGACAAGTGAATTGGAGACCAAATACCTATTTCACTACTACGTCTATCGAGGGAAGGCCCTTGCGCTTCAATACTGCCAAGGTACTAAGCAACAAAGCTACACAGCAAAGCTTGTAAGGCAATTGCCAATTGCGCTACCACAATCAACTAATGAGCAGAAAAAAATTTCCAATGCTCTGGATGATGTGGATGCGGAGATAGCCAATCTGGAAAAGCGGTTGGAAAAAACAAAAGCAATTAAGCAAGCCATGATGCAAGAACTGCTCACTGGTAAAGCGAGGCTGGTGTGAGCGTTGCGGAGATGTTTTCCGACTTTATCAGCAATCTGGCCATTAGCAACACAGAAACCATCAGCACGCGCTATGGCGAGCTAACGGCTGCGTTGAACAAGCAGTTTCGAGACACGGAATCAAAAACCGCGAACACGCTTCAGGTCGGATCGTTTGGCCGGAAAACGGGCATCAATGGAATTTCCGATCTGGACATGCTGTACATCATGCCCAAAACCAAATGGAGTGATTACAACAAAGCCGGTGGGCAACTGAGTTTGCTGCAGGATGCGAAAGAAGCGATTCTCAAGCGCTACCCGACGACGAAAGTAAAGGTAGACCGCTTGGTAGTAACGGTTACCTACACAAATTTCCACGTCGAGGTTCAGCCTGTTTTTGAGCAGGACGATCAAAGCTATCTGTATCCGGACACGAAAAACGGCGGTAGCTGGAAAACCACCAAGCCGCGAGCAGAGATGACCGCAGTGGCGGATTTGGATACGAAGAAAAATGCCAATTTAAGGCCTTTGTGCAAGATGGCCCGGGCTTGGAAGAACAAGCACGGTGTCGGAATGGGTGGGCTGCTGCTGGATACGCTGGCCTACAACTTTCTGGCCTCAACCACGGATTTCGACACCAAGAGCTTCCTCTACTACGACTGGCTGAGTCGGGACTTTTTCAAGTATCTGTCTGAACTGCCAGAGCAAACGGAGTACGCTGCTCCAGGTAGCCGTCAGCGAGTGAAGGTCAAAAAGAAATTTCAGAAAAAGGCCCAAAAAGCCCACAAACTCTGCGTAGAAGCCATCGAGGCCGATAACCAGAAGAACGTCAACGATAAGTGGAAGAAAGTTTATGGGCGACCATTCCCCGCATCGGCGACGGTGGCTCAAGAGGCCGTGGCCAAGAGTTTTGCACAAGGCTGGGATGACACCGAAGAGTTTATCGAGGACAAATTTCCCGTTGATATTCGAGAATCCATGCAACTGGATTGCGAGGTCAAGCAGAACGGATTCCGTGAGTTTTACCTCCGCGACATGTTGGCCAGGAGGATTCCTTTGATGACCAAAAAGAGCTTGCGCTTTGAAATTACAGGTGTTTCGGTAGCCAAGCCGTATGACATCTACTGGAAGGTCTTAAATCGCGGCGATGCGGCCCGTAAGAGAAATTGCATTAGGGGACAAATTATCAAAGATGATGGACTGATGCAGCGGACGGAGTCTACCAGTTTTCTCGGCGATCACATTGTTGAGTGTTATTGCGTGAAGGACGGCGTGGTGGTCGCCAAGAACCGGATTCACGTTCCTATCGATGGGGAGCAAAACAGTGACGACTGAGCATATTAATGTACTGGAAGGACAGTTGCGCGAGTGTTACGGGCGCGTTGTCTACTCCCACAAAACACACGAGAAATGCGCGGATATCCTGCTTGGGCAGCAAGGGCGCATTAAATTCTGGCAGATTGTTATTTCCGCTGTGGTCACTGGCGGCATTGTGTCGACGTTCTTCGGGACAAATGACGTCGGAGCCGCAATTAGCGCGGTACTCTCTGCAGGCCTGCTGGCGCTAAATGCCTACACCAAGGATTATGATCTTGGCGAGATCGCACAGAAGCATCGTCAAGCAGGATCGAGTCTTTGGATTATTAGAGAGAAATACCTTTCGTTGCTCACCGATATCCGTGTTGGAGATGTTGCACTTGAATTGATTCGATCTAAAAGAGACGCACTTGCTGAAGAACTGCACGGTGTTTATGCCGGAGCTCCCAGCACAAATTATGCTGCTTACAAAAAAGCGCAGGAAGCATTGAAGAAGCTGGAAGACATGACTTTTTCCGACGAGGAAATTGATGCTTTTCTTCCAAAGGAATTGAAGAGAACTTCCAAGGGAGGTGGCAATGTCTGAGCAAGCCCGATCTGAGCGCAAAACACAAAACCGTGTTGCCGCTCTGTTTACCAATGCAAGTCGCCCGGACTGCCTTGGGTACGCTCACCTAGGTGAGTGGAGTAAACGTGACAACAACCGCTGCATCGAAGCCGATTTTTTGCGCAACAACCTCAAGAAGCGTGGTTATCCCGATGCGCACATTTCAGCGGCGCTGCAGAAGCTCCTGACTGCCGCCGACTCCACCGGAATCACCCTGTATCAAGCCAATCTGCGAACCTACCAGCTGCTGCGCTATGGCGTACCGGTACAGATTGCAGCCGGGCAGGCACATGAGACCGTACACCTCATCGATTGGGAAACGCCCGGTAACAACGACTTTGGCCTAGCCGAAGAAGTCACCTTGCGCGGCGGCTACGAGCGGCGGCCTGATCTGGTCGTTTACATCAATGGCATCGTGGTTGCCATCATTGAGTTGAAACGCAGTTCGGTGGAGGTAGCCGACGGTGTTCGCCAGCTCATCACCAACCAGGAAGAGATTTTCAATAAGGGATTTTTCAGTACGGTGCAGTTGGTGCTGGCGGGAAGCGACTCGCAGGGCTTGCGCTACGGCACCACAGGCACCCCGGAGAAGTTCTTTGTGGAGTGGAAGGAACGCAAAGATAAAGGCACCGCTACATCAGACCCACTCGCTGAGGGTGCGCTGCTAGATAAACCATTGGCGCAGATGTTTGACAAGGTGCGTCTGCTGGATTTGATCCGCAACTTCATCATCTTCGATGGCGGGCAAAAGAAGGTGCCTCGTGTCCACCAATACCGCGGTGTGAAAGCAGCCCAGGAGCGAGTGAGACTGCAGGAAGGTGGTGTTATTTGGCACACCCAAGGCAGCGGTAAGAGCATTCTGATGGTGCTGATTGCTAAGTGGCTGCTTGAATTTGACCCGCACGCCCGTGTCTTGGTCATCACCGACCGTGATGAGTTGGACAAGCAGATCGTGGGTGTGATGCGTAATGCAGGCGTGATTGGCGAGGATGCGGCATCGCCGCGCATCACCTCTCGCGCGGAACTGGTTGAAAAGTTAGGGGCTGCCACGCCGCGCCTGATGTGTGCGCTGATCCACAAGTTTGATACGACCGACCTGAAGGGCGAGCCCCCGAGGGTGGAGGGACATGTTTACGTCTTTGTCGATGAATGTCACCGCACGCAAGGCGGGGACATGAACAAGCAGATGAAGCGGTGGCTAAAGAACGCCATCTTCATCGGTTTTACCGGCACGCCTCTGCTGCGCAAAGACAAGCAGACCACCCGCGAGGTTTTCGGCACCTACATCCACACCTACAAGTTCGATGAAGCGGTGGCCGACAAGGTTGTGCTTGACCTGAAGTACGAAGCGCGCGATGTGCCTCAGCGCCTGACGTCAAAGAAAGCTATAGACGCGTGGTTTGATCAGAAAACCAAGGGGCTGAACAACTTTCAGCGTTCGGTTCTGCGTAAGCGCTGGGCGACGATGGAAGAGCTGATGAGTGCCGGTGAACGCAAGCAGCGCATCATTGCCGACATCATCCACGACTTCGGAGTCCAGCCGCGTCTGAACAATGACCGGGGCACGGCCATTCTGGTGGCAGCCTCCATCTACGACGCCTGCCACTACTTCCGTTTGTTCCAGAACACGTCGTTTGGCAAGTACTGCGGAATCATTACGTCCTACGAGCCCAACCATAACGCGATTTCGCGCGAGCCCAAAGACAGCGACGAGCGCTACAAGTTTGACACCTACACCCAGCACGTCCTGCAGAAAGATCAGACCACCAAGGACTACGAGGACAAGACCAAGCAGCGCTTCATCGATGAGCCTGCTAATCTGAAGCTGTTAATCGTGGTGAGCAAACTGCTGACCGGTTTCGATGCGCCTTCTTGCACCTACATCTACCTCGATAACGAGCTGCGCGATCACAACCTGTTCCAGGCTATCTGCCGCACAAACCGGCTTGACGGCGACGACAAGGACTATGGTCACATTGTCGACTACAAAGAGCTGTTCGAGAAGGTGCAGGACTCCATCGCCGTTTACACCTCGGACGAGCTGGACATCGATGAAGGTGGCGATGACGGCAACGTAGTTGTGAAAGATTGGCTTAAGGAAGGCAAGGCGCAGCTCGATGCAGCAAGGGAAGCACTGCACTACTTGTGTGAGCCGGTGGCCATGCCCCGCGAGATGGAGCAGTACCTCCACTATTTCTGCGGTGATGCCAACGATCCAGAAGCGTTGCTGAACACCGAGCCGTTGCGAATTTCATTCTACAAATCCACGGCCGCATTCCTACGAGCCTATGCCGCAATTGCCCAGAACCTTGAAGACGCAGGGTATTCAGCGGCTGACATTGCTGCACTCGAAAAGGACATTGAGTTCTACAGCGACACTCGCACAGCGATCAAGAAGCATTCAGGCGAAGAGCTGGACATTAAGCCCTATGAGGCTGATATGCGCCACCTCATCAACTCCTACATCCAAGCAGACCCAGCTGAAGATTTGGGAAATCTCAGCTCGCTTTCACTGACCGAGCTGATCATCGAAACCGGCATTCACGATGCCATTGCAAAGAAGATAAATCAGAAGGGCAAGTTGTCTAAAAAGTCAGTCGCCGAAGGAATCATTAATAACATTCGCAAAGTGATTGTCCGTGACCAATTAACAGATCCCAAGTTTTATGAGGAAATGTCGCAGCTTTTGGATGACCTGATACAGCAAAAACGAGACGAGACTGCTGCATACGAAGAATTTCTAATTAAGGCTGAGGCGTTAGTAAGAAAGATGTCGGCAAAGAATACGGGAAGCCATCCGCACGTACTTGAAGGTCACCCTGAGGCGATTGCTCTCTTCAATAATCTGGCCAGTATTCCGGCTGTGACTTTCGTTTGCCCTGCTGACGATCATAACAAGGCGATGCTCGCGCTAGAACTCGATCAGGCGATGAGAGAGCAGGCTCCTGCAGGCTGGAAAGGTGATGACACCCGTGAGAAGCAAGTGCTGAATGCGCTGTTCCCCATTATGTCGCGGGATCGGGTGGCGACGCAGGCCATTTTTGAAATCATCAAGAACCAACCGGGGTACTGATGAACGAGATGATTCAACTGGGTGAGATTTCAATAGCGGTTATTAGGAAGGACATCAAGAATGTCCATCTTACAGTTCATCCGCCTGATGGGCGTGTGACCCTTGCTGCTCCACATAACACTCGCCTAGAAGTAGCTCGTGCTTATGCGATTACGAAGCTTGCATGGATTCGTGACCAACAGAGAAAGCTGGACACTCAAGCTCGGGAATCGCCACGTATGTTCATTGAGCGTGAGAGCCACTACGTTTGGGGGCGGCGCTACCTAATGACGGTGAACTACCAGGATGTAAAGCCCAGTGTTGTCCTCAGCAACAAACGGATCATCCTGATTGTTCGTCCGGGCAGCAGCGAAGAAAAGCGCGCGGAAGTGATGCATGAGTGGCACAAGTTATTGCTACACGAGGCCGTGCCACCACTGATTCAAAAGTGGGAGCGAAAGCTCAATGTGAGCGTTTCAGGCTACTTTCTGCAACGCATGAAAACCAAGTGGGGTAGCTGTAATCACTCAGCTGGAAACATCCGCCTCAATACGGAATTAGTAAAAAAGCCTAAGGATCTGCTGGAGTATGTCATCGTGCATGAAATGGCTCATTTGATAGAGCCAACCCACAGTGAGCGTTTTATATCTATTCTTGATGAGCACTATCCGAGCTGGCGCGAGGCTAGAGTTGAACTTAATGAGCTGCCTCTGGCGGCTGAAGTATGGAAAAAGTAAAGGAAATTTACCTTAACGTTGCCACCAATGAAACAGTCATGATTTTTATTTGAACAAGACTATTGGGAATAGTTTTCATGACTTTGGCTTAAAAGTCCTTGGACTTGAAAGCAATATCAGAACAGTCAATTTTGCCAATAAACATTAACATTGAATAAGATTAAAGAACTTGGCCCTCAATCGGATGAATCTGTTCAGGGGTTTATCTTTAGGGTTATGCTCCTAAATAGCTGCGGCGATTTTACAACTCTTATTACTCATGGAGGCTGGGGAAGCGAGCCGTCCGCACCATTTGAATCCAAGCAGTTCTTTAATGTATTTGATGCTTATTTATTATTGAATATATTTGAAAAACAGTTAGATAGACATACTGAATACAGTTTTTTTAGCGATAGGTTCTCACATATAAATCTTTTTCGAGAAACTTTCTTCCCTCATAAAAGAAAAGCATCTTGTGGAAGCTCGATACCATTGCGATTCTGTCGTTTCTGCATTGAGGAGCAACTCTATGACAAAGGATTCTCATATTTTAAGTTGGAATGGCTTACGGATACGTTCTGCAAGACTCACTTAACGCCAATGTATGAATTCAAGAAGAGCTCTTCATTTGCAAAGATAAAAAACGCATTAATGTCGGTTTTATTAGCTGACTGGGAGGCAGTTGAGGATCTTCTGTCAACCCCTTCATTTTGCGGTGAGCCGCGCCAAAGAAGCAGCTTGAGTTTATCTAGATATGAACGAGTCGTGAGCTTCTCTCCGTGTGCTCAAAGAATTCTGGTTGGATATTTCATGAGCCATTCGGACTACTATCCTACCGGTTGTTTTTCAGTAGCAGACTATGGATTTCTCTCTGCCATCCAAAGAAAGTATTTCTCTAAAAACCAAAGAAGAGCTCAATTAACAAAGAATCTTAAAGAGGTATACGAATATGAAATTAGTTATAACTATCAAAGAGTAATGGACTTCAATGTTAAGAATTTGGAATTGAAGCAGATTCGTCATTTTGGCAAATTGCACTGGTTGATTAAATCTAAAGTTAGGTCATGTGAGTTTTGCTTTAAGCACAGTTCGGATGATTTTAGGTTATGTCTAGCTGCTGGTCTTATCTACTACTCGGGAAAAGGGTTTTCATCAAAAGAAAATCTATGTGATAAATCATTTGAAAGACTTGAACTAGACATCGAGTTTCATCAAAGGCGATTGAAGATATCTGATGGCGAGCGTGCTGTTTGCAAGAGTATTGAGAAAAGTAATCATATCGCTGCAGTCGGAGGGTCGGAAATTTATCAAAGAGAGCGAGAGTTACGCTTAAAGGCAGCAGCAAAAGCACTAGATTCACTGATTTTTTAAGTACCTACGATGCTATACTTTTCTAGCATGTAACTAATTGATCTTGAGCGAGGGGTGTACCATGGGAAGAACGCTGGAAGAGGTTATCCAACAGGAGAAGCCTGAAGTTGTTGATGCTGCCAAAGTTAAAGCTAAAGAAATTCTCAAGGAAATTGAAACCTCAAAACAGAGCATTTCATCTGGCGAGCTAGATATATCGCCTGATAACCCGTCCACAGCATCTGATTAGTGTACAAACTTTATTGTTCCAAACTTGCGATTAGTGTACAAACTTTATTGTCACTACACATTAGGGGTTAAGTTTTGCTTCGCTAGGTTGCGCTTTACGGCCTTGCCACTGCTGAACCACAAGCCCCGCAATAATCAGCACTAAACCGATCAAAGTGGTTGGGTGGATCGCTTCGCCAATGATGGTCGCGAGTAGAAACAGCGAAATAAAAGGCGAAGCAAAAATCAGGTTACTGATGCGTGCGGTGTTCTGAGTATTTTGCAGTGCGCTGAGCCAGAGTACAAACGTGATGCCCATTTCAAACAGTCCCACGTAAGTGACCGCTAACCAACCTTGGGTGGTGATGCCTTGCCAATTGAGGTTTTCGTACCAACACAGCGCCAGTGCAAACGGGATGGCGAGCAGAAAGCCGAGTAACACCCCAACGATCGGGTCAGCTTTATTTTTGGTGTTGAGAATCCAATATCCCGCCCACAGCAGAGTCGACAGCAGGGCGAGACCAACCCCGAGTGGACTTTCAAATTGCAGGCCGAGCAGATCGCCTTTTGTGGTAATCACCACGACACCAAAGTAACTTAGAGCACAGGCGATCCAATCTTGTTTACGAATGCGTTGGCCGAGAAACAGCGCCGCCATCAAGGTGAGGGTGATCGCCCAACTGTAGTTGATGGCTTGCGCTTGTGACGCAGGCAGCAGCGAATAGGCTTTAAACAAAATCAGGTAATAGGCGAGTGGGTTAATTAGCCCAAGCAACAGGTAGTAAAACGGATTCGCCAGTAAAGTGGGGACGATCAGCTTAAGCTTGCCCATCGCAGCACAAATCACCAGTAACGCGAGTGCAGAGACAATGCTCGCCACGGTCACCATTTGCAGCGGGCTTAACTCGGCCAGCGTTAATTTAAAGGCAGTCGCGACCGTTGACCACAACAGCACCGAAGCCAAGCCCAAACCTAACGCGCGTTTTTCATTCATCCTGAAACTCTCTTATCCTTGTTTTTCGCTAGTCTAGGGGAGAATAAACGCGCAACAAACTGGACATTTATCCAGTGCCGAAATACCATTTTGATCGAGATAAATCACAGTAAGTGTTCAACATGCAATGGATTTTTGAAAATCAAAGCGCATTGTGGTCGGCGTTAGTGAGTGCAGGATCCACTGGAGTGGCGATCGGCTGGTGGGTCAAGCAGCGCTACCAACTGAAAACCCAATTGCTTGAGCAGCAGAACCACTGGCATGCGCAGCAAATTCAGCAACTTAATGAGCAGCTCACCACAGCGCAGCAAGAGTTGGATGAGCTAGATGCGTTACGTGACAAAAACGAACTTGAACTCAAGCAATCACACGGCAAGTTAATGGCAGTGCTGGAAAAGCTGCGTTATTTTGAGGCGGTGAAACAAGAGCGCCAGCAGTATGCCGATGAGCTAAACCAAGTGCGCGCCGCGAAAGCCGAGTTAGAAAGCCAATTACGTGAACAAGAAGCGCGTCATCAGCAGCAATTGGTGGCGAGCCAAGAAAAATTGCAGCTGCTTGAACGGGCTGAAGAGCGCCTGAAACAACAATTCGAGCATTTAGCCAATCAGGTGTTTGAGCACAAAACCGCAACGGTCGATGTGCAAAACCGCCAGAGTTTGGAAGGCTTGCTCACACCACTTAAAGAGCAGCTCGAAGGTTTTAAAAAGCAGGTCAATGATAGCTTTAACCACGAAGCCAAAGAGCGTCACACCTTAGTGCATGAACTGCGAAACTTGCAGCGCCTTAATGAGCAGATGGCCAAAGAAGCGGTCAACCTGACCCAAGCGCTGAAAGGGGATAATAAGCAGCAAGGCAACTGGGGAGAAGTGGTGTTGGCGCGTGTGCTGGCGGAATCTGGGCTGCGCGAAGGGCATGAATACCAAACCCAAGTCAGCTTACAAAACGAAGCGGGTAAGCGTTTTCAGCCAGATGTGATTGTCCATTTGCCGCAAAACAAGCAGGTGGTGATCGACTCAAAGATGGCTTTGGTCGCGTATGAGCGCTACTTCCATGCCGAAACCGATAGTGAGCAAGATAGCGCATTACGTGAGCACTTACTTGCGCTGCGTAACCATATTCGTGGGCTAGGGCAGAAAGATTACCATCAACTCAAAGGCATTCAGAGCCTCGATTACGTGCTGATGTTTATTCCAGTTGAACCTGCGTTTCAAGTCGCGATTCAAGCCGATCCAAGCTTGGTCAAAGACGCGATGGAGCAGAACATTATTTTGGTCAGCCCCACCACTTTGCTGGTGGCGCTGCGCACCATTGATAACTTATGGCGCAACGAGCGGCAGAACCAAAATGCGCAGTTGATCGCTGAACGTGCTAGCAAGTTGTACGATAAGCTGCGTTTGTTCGTAGAAGATATGGAAGGGCTAGGCGGCGCGCTGGATAAAGCTAATCAGAGCTACCAAGGGGCGATGAATAAGCTGGTGACTGGGCGTGGTAACGCCATTCGTCAGGCGGAAAGTTTCAAACAGCTTGGGGTGGAAATCAAACGTTCTATCCCTCAGCCATTGATTGAACGCGCACAACAAGCGCCGGATCAGGAAAATGCCCCTTTAGTAGAAAGACATCCGATTGAGGATAAAGTAAACTAATCGCCCGCAGTCGCCGCAGTCATGACGGCCAAAGAGGAAAAATAATGACGGACACCAACGTGCTAGCAAACTCTGCAACAGACAATCAGGAAACGACCCACTTCGGGTTTGAAACCGTACGTAAAGATGAAAAAGTACATAAAGTCGCGCAAGTGTTTCACTCGGTTGCGGCCAAATACGACATCATGAATGACCTGATGTCGGGCGGTATCCACCGTTTATGGAAGCGCTTTACCATCGATTGTTCAGGCGCACGTCCGGGACAACGCATTCTCGATTTGGGCGGCGGTACAGGCGATTTAACCGCGAAATTCTCGCGTATTGTGGGCGAGAAAGGCCATGTGATTTTGGCCGATATCAATAACTCAATGCTCAATGTCGGCCGCGATAAACTGCGCGACAGCGGCGTGGTAGGCAATGTGCATTACGTGCAAGCCAACGCCGAAGAACTGCCTTTCCCAGACAACTATTTTGACTGCATTACCATCAGTTTCTGTCTGCGTAACGTGACCGACAAAGATAAAGCACTGCGTTCGATGTTCCGTGTATTGAAACCCGGTGGCCGCCTGTTGGTGCTGGAGTTTTCTAAGCCGATCCTTGAGCCGCTGTCTAAGCTTTATGATACTTACTCGTTCCATATTTTGCCTAAGATGGGGCAACTGATCGCCAATGATGCAGACAGCTATCGCTATCTTGCTGAGTCGATCCGCATGCATCCGGATCAAGAGACTCTAAAAGGCATGATGGAAGAGGCGGGTTTTGAACAAACCACCTATTACAACCTGACCGGCGGCATTGTGGCGCTGCATCGTGGTTACAAATTTTAAGGGCTGCTATGTCATTGCTTGCAACCATGCCACTGTCTCCTTTGCTGACCGCAGTGATTGAAACCACGCTCAACACGCTCATCAATGATGATCCGGCGTTAGGCCGCAAACTGCTGCGTCTGAAAGGCAAAGTGATTTCGCTGCATCTGCGTGAATTAAATCAATCCCTGACTTTTGTGTTCAGTCAGCGCATCGATGTGATGACGGGCTTTGAAGGTCAGCCGGATTGCTATCTGGCATTAAACCTCTCGATTCTTCCTCAGCTGCGTGAGCAAGCCAATATTACCCAGTTGATCAAGCAAGATAAGCTAGAGCTGGAAGGCGATATCCAACTGGCGCAGAAGTTTTCCGAGCTGATGACCGATTGCAAACCGGATGTGGAAGAGTGGTTATCGCGCATCACGGGTGATGTGGTGGCACACACGGTCGTGCATGGTGTGAAAAGCATCGCCGGCGCGCTAAAACAGCAAGCGCATAAGCATCAAAACCACTTGGCACAGGTGCTCACTGAAGAGTGGCGGATTGCGCCGCCACCGTTGGAAATTGCCTATTTTTGCGATCAAGTGGATGACGTGAAAAGTCACGCTGCGCGTTTAGAAGCGCGTTTGAACCAGTTACTGGAAAAAGCATGAAACCTGCAGAGCTGAAACGTTTATACCGGATAGTTAAAGTTCAACTCGAATATGGCTTAGATGAGCTGTTGCCAGAGCATCATCTGACCCGAGCGCCGCTACTGGCGCGTAAATCTCTTTTTTGGCTGCGCAATCAACACGCCGATAAAGCGTTAGGCGATCGTTTACGTTTGGCACTGCAAGAACTTGGCCCGGTGTGGATCAAGTTTGGGCAGATGATGTCGACTCGCCGTGATTTGTTTCCGCCGCACATCGCCGATCCCTTGGCTATGTTGCAAGATAAAGTTGCGCCGTTTGATGGCCTACAAGCCAAGCAATTGATTGAAGAAGAACTCGGTGCACCGCTGGAAACTTGGTTTGATGACTTTGATATCAAACCATTAGCTTCCGCGTCGATAGCCCAAGTACACACCGCCAAGCTCAAGAGTAATGGTCGTGATGTGGTGCTGAAAGTGATCCGTCCGGATATTCGTCCGCAGATTGATGCCGACATTAAGCTGATGTATCGCGTGGCACGCATTGTGGCTAAAGCGCTGCCGGAAGCACGCCGCTTAAAACCGGTGGAAGTGGTACGCGAATACGAGAAAACCTTGCTCGATGAGTTGGACCTGCGCCGTGAAGCGGCCAATGCGATTCAGCTGCGCCGCAACTTCGAAAACAGCGAAGAGTTGTATGTCCCTGAGGTGTTAACGGATTTCTGTAATGAAACTGTCATGGTTTCTGAGCGAATATACGGCATCCAAGTTTCTGACTTGGCAGGACTTCATGCCAACGGCACCAATATGAAGTTACTGGCGGAACGTGGCGTGAGTGTGTTTTTCACCCAAGTATTTCGCGACAGTTTCTTCCATGCGGATATGCATCCAGGTAACGTGTTCGTCAATCCTAACCATCCTGAAAACCCGCAATGGATTGGTTTGGACTGCGGCATAGTCGGGACACTGAATAGCGAAGATAAGCGCTATCTGGCCGAAAACTTCCTTGCCTTCTTCAATCGTGACTATCGCCGCGTAGCGCAACTGCACGTCGATTCCGGTTGGGTACCACTGGATACCAATGTCGATGAGTTTGAAGTGGCGATCCGCATGGTGTGTGAGCCGATTTTCGCCAAACCGCTGTGTGAGATTTCATTTGGTCACGTGTTACTGAATCTGTTTAACACCGCGCGACGCTTCAATATGGAAGTGCAACCGCAGTTAGTTTTGCTGCAAAAAACACTGCTGTATGTCGAAGGCTTGGGCCGTCAGCTCTACCCACAACTCGATTTATGGCAAACCGCCAAACCGTTTTTAGAAAAGTGGATGGCTAACCAAGTGGGGCCACAAGCTTTCTTGCATGCATTGAAAGAGCGTGCACCCTTATGGTTTGAAAAAATGCCTGAGCTGCCAGAATTGTTGTATGACAGCTTAAAGCAAGGTCGTAACTTGAATCAGCGTTTAGATAATCTTTATCAAGGTTATCGCCAATCCAAACGCCAACAAGGGACGGGAAAGTTTTTGTTTGGTGTTGGAGCCACATTAGTCGTATGCTCGGCGATATGGATCTCCAACCAATTAGAACCTTTAGCGATCGGTAGCGCGACCATTGGCGTGTTATGTTGGCTATTGAGTTGGCGAGCTTATCGCCAGTAGCGCCTTGTCGCGTCGATAAGTTCGAAGATTTGTTCACACATAACCCGAGGTAAAAGAGATGGGTGGTATCAGTATTTGGCAACTTCTTATCATTGCAGTGATAGTGGTATTACTGTTTGGCACTAAGAAACTGCGCGGTATTGGCAGTGATTTGGGCAGCGCGGTCAAAGGCTTTAAGAAAGCCATGTCGGAAGAAGAGTCAAACAGCGCAGCAAATCAGAAAGATGCTGACTTCGAAACCAAAAATCTTGAGCAGGCCAAAACCAATGCGTCTGCTGAAGTGAAAAAAGACAAAGAGCAGGCATAAGTCGTGTTTGATATCGGTTTTTGGGAACTGGTATTGATCGCTATTGTGGCGCTGGTGGTGCTTGGCCCTGAGCGATTACCCCATGCGATTCGCAGCGTGGCAAAGTTTGTCTCTGCAGCGAAAAGCATGGCCAATAGCGTGAAGGATGAGTTAGCGCATGAGCTGAAAGTGCAGGAGTTGCAAGAAAACCTGCGCAAAGCCGAGCAGATGGGGATGCAAAACTTATCACCAGAACTGCAAAAATCGGTGGAATCACTCAAGCAAGCCGCGCAGGAAGTGCAGCGTCCTTACGCCGCAACGCCGAGCAGTGAAGCTAGCTCTACCAGTAGCAACCCCAGTTCGGCTACAGAGCCCGATGTTCGCCTCGATAGCGCGTCGCAACCGGCGGAAAAAAAGGCCGAATAAGCGTTTTTTAAGCTCTCTTTATCAAGAGTTATCCTAGGTTTCAGTACTGATGTGATAACTCTTTTTTGATCTGTTACATGAGGTTTGCATGTCTTCCGTTGAACAGACCCAACCTTTGATCAGCCATTTGCTGGAACTGCGTAATCGCCTGCTGAAAGCGGTGGCGGCTGTGGTGGTGATATTTATTGGCTTGATCTATTTCTCGAATGAAATTTACGAGTTTGTCTCAAAACCCCTAGTCGAGCGACTTCCCGCGGGCGCAACCATGATTGCGACCGATGTGGCTTCACCCTTTTTCACGCCCCTCAAGCTGACGTTGATTGCCGCTGTGTTTCTCGCTGTGCCTTTCATTTTGTATCAGGTGTGGGCATTTGTGGCTCCCGGTTTATATAAGCACGAACGGCGTTTAATCTTCCCGCTGCTGGTCTCTAGCTCGCTGCTGTTTTACTGCGGTGTCGCGTTTGCCTATTTTGTGGTGTTTCCGCTGGTGTTTGGATTTTTCACCGCCATTTCACTCGGTGGTGTGGAGTTCGCGACCGATATCGCGAGTTATCTCGATTTTGTATTGGCGCTGTTTCTAGCCTTTGGTATTGCGTTTGAAGTGCCGGTTGCGATCATTTTGCTGTGCTGGACGGGCGCAACCACGCCTAAAAGCCTATCGGAAAAGCGTCCTTACATTATTGTTGGGGCATTTGTGGTCGGCATGCTATTGACCCCACCGGATCTGATTTCGCAAACGCTGCTTGCGATTCCTATGTGCTTGTTGTTTGAAGTCGGCTTGTTCTTCGCCCGTTTTTATACCCGTGATGAAGCCGATGAAGGACAAGAGGAAGAAGAATAAAGAGCCGTGCTTTGAGCGCTGCGTAAAGTCAAGAAGGGCACCTTATCGGTGCCCTTTGTTTTTGGAACAGCACAAAGTTTGACCGACTTCGCTTTTTGATGATGTTGTCATCGCCATCTTTGATTTAAAGCAAATCTATCTTGGTTAGTGTTCGCACCGCTGCGAATTTCTACTATTCATATAAGCAGGCTCTAATTTAAAGCGATTCGTAAACGCTTAGAGCATAGATTCAGTTGCACGTCAGGAGCCGTAACACATGTCAGCAACGTAAAGCCACAATAAAACCAATAACATAAAACAAGGAAGCCATTATGAAAGTCGTTCTTACCTCGCTGAGCTTAGCGATATCCCTCTCCTTCGCTGGGTATGCTTTTGCGGCATCGCCAAGAAGCGAACCTGTTTCCCCCATTTTACCTGCGCAGGAAATCCACATTGGAAAAGCCGAGCTGGGTAAAAAACTGTACTTTGATCCGCGCTTATCCAAATCAGGATTCATCTCGTGTAACTCATGCCATAACTTGAGCATGGGCGGCAGTGATAACTTAAAGACGTCCATCGGTCATAACTGGCAACAAGGTCCAATCAACTCACCGACTGTGCTCAATGCCAGTTTGAATATTGCCCAATTTTGGGATGGTCGAGCGGCTGATCTGAAAGAGCAGGCGGGTGGGCCGATTGCCAATCCGGGTGAAATGGCTTTTACGCATACGTTAGCCATTGATGTGTTGCAATCAATCCCAGCTTACGTGAGTGAGTTTCGTCTAGTGTTTGGTAAGCCAACCCTAGATATCGATCAAGTGACTGAAGCGATTGCGGAGTTTGAAAAGACCTTAGTGACCCCATACTCACGTTTTGACCAATGGTTAATGGGGGATGATAGCGCGATAACGGCTCAAGAGCTGGCGGGCTATGAGTTGTTTAAAAACTCGGGCTGTGTGGCTTGTCATAACGGCAGTGCGTTAGGTGGCAATTCGTTCCAAAAAATGGGTTTGATTGAACCGTATCAAACCAACAATAAAGTCGAAGGACTCAGTGCAGTAACTGGCGCTGACGCTGATCGCTTTAAATTTAAAGTTCCGACACTGCGCAATGTGGCGTTAACGTATCCCTACTTCCATGACGGAGAAGCGGCCACGCTTAAAGACGCTGTGGATATCATGGGGCGTTTACAGCTAGGGCGTAAATTTACCGATGATGAAAACGGTAAGATAGTGGCTTTCTTGCATACCTTAACAGGAGAGCAACCAAGCTTTGCTTTACCCATTTTACCGCCATCCAACGACAATACACCTAAGCCTCAGCCTTTTGATTAGTTGAGGTAAGCGCCTGCTGGCTCGGTGTTTCACCTGCCAGCGGGCTTTACTATGTTTCGGGATGGCGATATCTAAACAGCTGCTACTTAAACGATCGGAGGTGGTTTAAATGGAAAAGCGAGCCGGTAAAAAAGTCCCCGCGCGCCATTGCGTATAAAAGGTAAGCCCTAAGGTGAAACCACGCAGTGCCATAAAGCTGAGCATGGCTAGCCACAGAGCGTGATTACCGTAGTGGGTCATGAACCCGTAAATGACAAAGAAGGCGACGGCCGCAATAGCCATGCTATTTCGCATCTCTGTGCCTTTGGTCGCGCCGATAAACACACCATCCAATAGAAAACACCACACGGCGATTAATGGCATGGCGACCAGCCAAGGCAGATAATGTTCCGCCGTTGCTTGAACGCTCGGAATGTTAGTGATCATTTGGATCAGAACCGATCCAAAACCTAAGAAGATCAGGCTTAACAGCAAACAGATCATGGTAGCCCAAAAGGTACTGCTAATCATGGCAGTACGCAGTTGGCGATCATCCTTGGCACCAATTGCTTTACCGACCATGGCTTCCATCGCGTAGGCAAATCCATCCATGCCATAGGAAATCATCATCAAAAAGCTCATCAGCACCGCATTAGCAGCGACGATGTCATCTCCCAACGCTGCGCCTTGAAAGGTCATAAAGCTAAATACGGCTTGCAGACAGAGTGAGCGTAGGAAGATGTCACGATTGAGCGCCACTAAACGGGAAAGCTCTTTGCTGAGAGAGGGGATAAAAGAGAAAGGGGCTGGGAGCTGATGCTGCCGCCAGTAACGCACCACACACAGGAGACCAAACAAGAGACCAGCATAATCGGCGATAACCGACGAAATGGCGGCTCCTTCGACTTTCAGCCCAAGCCCGAGTACCAACAGCAGATCGAGCACAATATTGGTCAGGTTGGTAATGATCACCATCCACATCGGGGCGCGGGCATTTTGCGTACCGAGTAACCAGCCCAATAGCACAAAGTTAAGGAGTGCGGCTGGGGCGCTCCACGCACGAATAGAGAAATAGGCGTGAGCGTAGGTTTTGACTTCGCTGCTGGCATCGCTGAAGTGAAAAATCAGTTCGGCGACAGGGCGATGAAACAGTAAAAACAGTGCGGCTAAACCCAGTGCAATGACGCTGCCTTGCAGTAAAACTCGAGCAAGCTGCTGTGAATTTTGCGCACCGTGCGCTTGGGCGGTTAAGCCTGTGGTCGACATACGTAAAAAGCCGAGCAGCCAGAATGTCACGCTAATCATAGTGCTGCCGAGTGCCACGCCGCCTAAATACCAAGCGTGTTCGAGATGACCGATCACCGCGGCATCGACCAAGCCGAGCAGTGGAACGGTAATGTTAGACAGCACCATAGGCAGCGCGATCGCCAGCACTTGGCGATGTACATTCGGTTGTTTCAACGTTTGCAAAATCAGTGACACACAGAAAACCTCAGTAACGACTTGTGGTTAGTGTAACTGAGTGGGGATAGTTGGGCTATGACATGACCGAGATGGCGGGTTACCAATCTAGGTTAACAACAACAGGGGTTAAGCGTGTTTTGTAAATGCCGGAGCGTGCAATCGCGCGTTGCCAAAATTTCCAGCGATCACAATGGCGATCCAGTGGTGAGAAAGTGCGTACTGATTTCGCCCACGGCAAGCAATTGATGATGGCATCACCTGCGCAGGTAAACCCGTGGGCATAAGCTTCACAGCCCAGTTTTTGGCCTAGATAGCTGGAGGTTTTATCTCCCGCCACCACAAGGCAGGCGCTGGCTTTGGCAAAATGTAATCCGATAGAGCGCACGAAACGCGCCACTTGCTGAGCATCGCAATCGAGCAAGGCATGTTCACAGACCAACAGCACAGGAGCGAATTCAGGGATCGGCAGTTCGGCAAGTCCTTGTGGTTGCATCACATCACCACACACCAGTTGATAACGCTCACTGCGGTGAAATAGCTTCTCACGCCATAACAGGTTTTCAGTAATATCCCACTCAATCCAGTGGCAGCGGCCGTTATCAACCCGATAAAAGCGGGTGTCGAGGCCTGCGCCGACATTAATGATCCAGCCATCAGGATGAGTATCAAGAAAGTGGCGAACTTGTTGGTCACAAAGTTGAGTCAAAGTGACGTGGAGTAACTGCTTTTGAGCGATATCGCCCGTCAGGCAGTCTTGGGCTAAAGCGCAACGACGACAAGCATTGGCGGCAATCGGATCATACACCAAGCCATTATCGACCAAGCTTTCTCGGCTGCGCAGCCAAAGTGGCTGAACCAAATTCGCAGGAACTTGGTATGGGTCTGAGGTGGGTGAATCTGAGTGACGCATGCTCATCTTCCTATGCTGGGATAGGAAGATGATAATGAATATCAAATAAGAAGGCAAGTTGTTGAGAATTTATCTCAACAAATCTTACATCCAAGTGCTGTTGCGAATGACGCCGACTGCAATGCCTTCAATGGTGAGCGATTGCGCGGCTAAATCGACTTCGATTGGCGCAAACTCTTCATTCTCCGCATGCAGGAAAACTTTGGAACCTTTGCGCTCCAGACGTTTCACAGTGACGTCATCTTCTACGCGCGCCACCACGACTTGGCCGTTGCGTACATCTTGCGTTTTGTGCACAGCAAGTAAGTCACCATCGAGGATACCGATGTTCTTCATACTTTCGCCATGTACACGCAGCAGAAAATCGGCTTGTGGGCGGAACATGCTTGGGTCTACTTGGTAGTGTGCTTCCACATGCTCTTGAGCAAGAATCGGTTCACCCGCGGCAACGCGGCCAATCAAAGGCAAGCCTATTTCGGCTTCTTCTTCGTTCGCGGCGTTATCGATGAGGATGCGGATCCCGCGTGAGGCTCCGGGCACCATTTCAATCACTTGTTTACGAGCCAGCGCTTTGAGGTGTTCTTCAGCCGCATTGGCCGAACGAAAACCCAGCTCTTTAGCAATTTCGGCGCGGGTTGGGGGCATTCCGGTTTCATCGATCTTGCTTTTGATCAGATCAAACACTTCTTGTTGGCGAGGGGTTAACGGCTTCATGAGTCACCTGTCTTTTTATACAGTTGACTGTGAGTATATCCAGTGCAATGAGAATTGCAAAGCCAATTGCTTGTTTTTTGTGTGATTGTGAAGTTAGCCACTGGATTGCGTTCTCCGTAATGGCTTCAAGGACGGTGTGGCAGCCACCCATTTCACTCGGAAATGCTGCGCATGTAAGCAATTAAATTAAAAGGTTTGACCAGTTTCTGGTATTCTTGGCGCGCAAAAAACGATACCGCACGATGGTGAGCTCTCACGTTGGCCGTGAAAGCAGACGTACTGTCGCGCTTATTTCAAGAATCTTGAGGCTTTGAACTCTATGTCTTCAGGACACCTATTATCCCGTTCACTACTGAAGTTGCCGATGTCGGTGCTGGTGAAAGGGACGGCGATTCCGTCTAATCCGATCCAAGATCTGGATATCGATACTCATAAACCGGTGATTTACGCCTTACCGTTTCGCTCCAACGTCGACTTGCTGACGTTGCAAACACATGCCAAAGAAGCTGGTCTGCCTGACCCTTTAGAGCCTTTGATGCTGAATGGCAAAGCTTTCCAGCGCTATGTGTTTATTGCTTCGCGCCCAACGCTATTGAGTAGCGATCAGCATGTGCCGAGTGACTCTATTGCGCTGTTTTCTGAGCTGCTGACCGAGCATAAGCTCGACAGTGAGTTGGATGTGCAGGTGATCCCAGCAACGGTATTATGGGGACGTAAACCGGGCAAAGAAGGGCAAGAAAGACCCTATTTGCAAGCGTTGAATGGTCCGGAGAAAGCGCTGGCCGTTTTGGCTTCTGGCCGTGACTGCTTGGTGCGTTTTAGCCCTGTGGTGTCGATGCGTTACATGGCGGATACCCACGGCACCGATGCCTCGATTGCCCACAAATTGGCTCGTGTAGCACGCATTCACTTCTCACGGCAAAAACTGGCGGCGTCAGGCCCTAATTTGCCGCAGCGAGCACAACTGTTTGCCCGCTTGATGAACTCCCCCGCGATTGAAAAAGCGATTGCGGATGAAGCGAAATCCAAACAGATCCCGTTTGAGAAAGCGCGTAAAGAAGCGCACGACATTCTGGATGAGATCGCGGCGGATTTTTCCTATTCGCTCGTGAAAAAAGGCGATCGCATTTTAGGTTGGTTGTGGAACCGCATCTATCAAGGTTTGAACATCAATAACGCGGCGACCGTGCGTCGCTTGGCGCAAGATGGCCATGAAATTGTCTACGTGCCTTGTCACCGTAGCCATATGGATTACTTGCTGCTTTCTTATGTGCTTTATCATGAAGGTATGGTGCCGCCGCATATTGCTGCTGGGATTAACTTGAACTTTTTCCCTGCTGGGCCGATTTTCCGCCGCGGCGGTGCGTTCTTCATTCGTCGCAGCTTTAAAGGCGCGCCACTTTATTCAACGATTTTCCGTGAATATCTTGCTGAGCTGTTTGCGAAAGGCTATTCGGTGGAATACTTCAGCGAAGGTGGCCGCTCGCGTACTGGTCGTCTATTACCTGCCAAAACCGGCATGTTGGCGATGACCATTCAAGCTATGTTGCGTGGTTTGAATCGTCCGGTGACTTTAGTCCCAGTCTACATCGGCTATGAGCATGTGATGGAAGTGGGTACTTACGCCAAAGAGTTACGCGGCAAACGTAAAGAGAAAGAGAATGCGGGTTTAGTGCTGCGCACGCTGCGTAAGCTGCGCAATTTTGGTCAAGGTTACGTGAACTTCGGTGAGCCGATCCCACTCAACCAGTTTTTGAATGAAACCGTACCGCAATGGACGCAAGATATTGACCCGATGGGCGAGAGCAAGCCGCAATGGATGACGCCAACGGTGAATAAACTCGCGACCCGTATGATGACGCACATCAACGATGCGGCTGCGGTGAATGCGATGACCTTGTGTGCGACGGCGCTGCTGGCTTCGCGTCAGCGTGCCTTGGCGCGTGACAACCTGATTAAGCAGGTTGATTGTTACTTATCACTGCTGCGCAATGTGCCGTATTCCGCCACTTCAACGCTGCCGAGTGAGAGTGCAGAAAAGCTGGTTGAACATGCGGAGTCGTTGGATAAGTTTGTGGTGGAAACCGATACCATGGGCGACATTATTTCGCTGGATCGCAACCAATCGATCCTAATGACTTATTATCGCAACAACATTATCCATTTGTTGGCTCTGCCATCGCTGATCGCTCAGTTGTTGATTCGTCAGCAAAGTGTATCGCTGGAAAAGGTGCAAGCGACCGTTGCACAAATCTATCCTTTCCTGAAACAAGAGCTGTTTTTGCGCTTTGAGGCAGAAGAACTCAACGATCTGGTACTGCGTTATGTGGCTGAGCTAGCACGCCAAGGTTTGGTCACGGTGGAAGGGAAAAACGTCACCCTGAATCAAGCGCAAACTCAAGTGCTGATGCTGCTGGGAAGAATTATTTCTGAAACCTTGCAGCGTTATGCGATTGCACTGAACCTGCTGGTGAGCTGCCCACATTTGGGTAAAGCAGAGCTGGAAGAGAAGAGTCAGGAATTGGCTCAGCGCCTTGGCCGTTTGCATGGCATTAATGCGCCTGAGTTCTTTGACAAAGGGGTATTTGCTTCGCTGTTCGTGACGTTGCAAGAGCAGGGATATCTTGATGAGCAGGGGCGTTGCGTATTAGAAACGGCGAAGCCGCTGTCTCGTCAGCTTTATGCGCTGATCTACCCAGAAGTGCGCATGACGATTCAAGAAAGCTTGTGTCAGGTTGACGTGTAACGAATGTGTTCTAGCCAATCGAACCGAATGAAAAAGGCATCCTGCGGATGCCTTTTCTTTTTGTCTTCACTCTGAATGATTACCAGACACTGAAGAGAATGCCTGCGGTGATGGCCATCCCCACATAGTTGTTATTCAAAAACGCCTGAAAACAAGGCATACGTTCGCGATTACGGATTAAATGTTGCTGGTAAGCAAACAGTCCCGCTGCGACCAGCAGACCCCAGTAGTAACTGGTGCCAAGCGCTAAACCTTGGCCTAAAGCGACCAGTAAGCACAGTGTCGCCAACTGCAGTAGGCCGATGATGCGTTTATCCCAACGCCCAAATAAGATCGCAGTCGATTTGATGCCAATTTTCACATCATCATCTCGGTCGACCATGGCGTATTGGGTGTCGTAAGCAATCGTCCATAACGCATTAATCAAAAACAGTACCCAGACTTGTGGAGGCAGCGTATCTGCTTGAGCAGCCCAAGCCATAGGAATCGACCAACTGAACGCGAGGCCAAGCACCAGTTGAGGTAGGTGGGTGAAGCGCTTCATAAACGGGTAAACAAAGGCTAACAGAATGCCGATAAAAGAGAGCTGGATAGTTAGGGTATTCATGGTTAACACGAGTAAGAACGAGCTGACAGCAAGAAGGACAAATAACAGTAACGCTTCTTTGGCCGAAATTAACCCAGCGGGCAATGGACGTTGGCTCGTGCGCTTCACATGGCCATCGACATGGCGGTCGGCGTAATCGTTGATCACACACCCAGCCGAGCGCATTAAAAAAACCCCTAACACAAATACGACTAAGACGCGCAGATCCGGCAAGCCTTGTGCCGCTAAAAGCAGAGCCCACAGAGTCGGCCAAAGTAACAGTAGGGAGCCAATCGGGCGATCCATGCGCATCAGTTGCCAGTAAGCGCGCGCTTTAACAGCGGTCATTTACACTCTCTCCTTAGAGTAAATCGGGGATGTGGCGAGAAACAGCTCCGTCACTAACATGGGTTTGTTGTTCATCCATAAGCGAGAGCGACGAGCTAATAGTCGTCCGAGTTCTGTCTCTACCCAGCCAACTTGCAGTGCATCTCGCTTAACATTATCCGCACTAAATACGGTGAGACCTAGTGGAATTTTCCCCTGTTGGGTTAAATCAAACGGCTGATTGTGCATCGATGAGAGCGGGATCAAGGTATGGCCAAATACCCAAGGTTGTTGGTCGCCACAAATAATCACTTGGCGCAGAAGATACTCTTCAGAGGCGAGCAACTGAGTCTCATCATGGCTAAGGGTGTCCGCTGGCATGATTTGGTTACTTAATAAGTCTACGGTCAGATGCTCACACTGCGTCGCCATTAGGCGCGAAAGAGAGCCTTGTTCGAGTAGCCATTGCTTAGCTAAAGGGGCTGGAAATTCAATGTCATCAGGCTGTTGCCAAGTGACGTGATTCAGTGCGGCTAAATAGAGCGAAGTTAATTGATTCATACTATTATTCAATTTGACGCTTTACCCGATTACCCTAGCTACCTGCAATACCACCGAGTTTGGGTATACAATAAAGCTCAGATTTTGATTCCAAACCAAAGAGTTCGAACGCGGAAAGCATTTTATTTACCAAATGGATGCTCTATTGTAACAAGACTCCGGCGGTTCGAGTATTGCGAACAGAATAAAGAGCAGACAGAAATATGCTAAAACGTTACGTCGTCCAAATAATGCTCGCTTTGAGCTTCATTGTTCCTTTCCATGGTCATGCGGAAGAGAAATCTGCTGTACCTCAGTTGGCTTATTTCACTTTAGAACCCGAACTCACCACCAATTTTTTTACCAAAGGTAACAAATTGGGTTATATCCAAGTGCGTATCGATATCATGGTTGCTAGGGCCTCCGATCTCCCGATTGTGGAGCAACATCAGCCTTTGATCCGCGATGCCGTGGTTGAGCTGCTCGGTAAGCAAACAGAAGACACTATCAAATCCTTAGCGGGCCGTGAGGATTTGCGTAAGTCGCTTGTCAATCGCCTCAACAATATCCTATTGCCGGAGGTAGGGCGTACCGTGATTGCGGATTTGCTGTTTACTAAGTACATCTATCAATAATCGGCTTATGTTAGGAGCATCGCTCAGCGACGAGCCAGTAAATAAAAAAGCGGCGGTTGCCGCTTTTTTACTCTCAGAGTATCGATGTCTGCTGCGCCATGGTTTAATTCAATCCAGGCTCAAAAACTCTCCCATTCTTCATCGTGCGCAACCTGCATAACGGGTTGTGCTCTCGAGCTGGCTTTGGTCGTGATTTTTGCTGGCGTTTTAGCGATGTGGCTGGCCGGATGTCGAGTCACTGGTGCGGATTGCGCGCGCTTATTGACCACTTTCAGCGGTGATGGGGCGCTCGTGTCCTGATCTGGCAATCTGAACATAGCGACATGGTCATAGAGCTGCTCGGCCTGTGCTAATAGGCTTTCTGAAGCCGCGGCTGCCTCTTCGACGAGCGCTGCATTTTGTTGGGTCATCTCATCCATCTGATTGACCGCTTGGTTCACTTCATTAATCCCCGTTGCCTGCTCGGCTGACGCTGAGGCGATATCGGCCATTAAATCATGGACTCGCTTGATCGACACGACTATGTCTTTCATGGTGCTGCCGGAGCGATCCACCAATTCATTCCCATTGCTGATTTTACTCACTGAATCTGAGATGAGCGCCTTAATATCTTTCGCTGCATTGGCTGAGCGCTGTGCGAGTGAGCGTACTTCGGAGGCGACTACGGAAAATCCGCGGCCTTGTTCACCGGCTCTAGCGGCTTCTACCGCAGCATTGAGTGCCAGAATATTGGTTTGGAAAGCAATACCATCGATCACACCAATAATATCGGCGATCTTTTGCGCGGATTCGTTAATCGAGGCCATAGTCACCACCACTTGCTCAATCAGTTCTCCGCCGCTGGCGGCGATTTCCGTAGCTTTACCCGCAAGGATGTTCGCCTGCATGGCGTTATCCGAGTTTTGTCGCACCGTACTGTTTAGCTCTTCCATGCTGGAGGCCGTTTGCTCAAGATTGGAGGCTTGTTGCTCGGTTCGGCTAGAGAGGTCGGTATTGCCATTGGAAATCTCCGTTGCTGCTAGCTTGATGGTCGCGGCGACGCTGTTGATGTCAGTAATGATTTGACGCAATGTGACAATGAATTGACTGATCACCTCACCGAGCTCAGCAAATTCACCTTCAAAAGGATGCGTGAGTTGTGCACTGAGATCGCCGCTGGAGAGCGCCGTCATGACGCGTTTGACTTCATTGACCACCATCTTACGCTGAGTCACGTTGGTGGCATATTTGACAACCTTATACGGTTTACCCTCACTGTCCATAATCGGGTTATAGCTGGCTTGGATCCAGATCTCTTTCCCCCCTTTGCCGAAACGTTTGTATTCGTCGACAAAGAATTCGCCGGAGCGCAAACGTTGCCAGAAATGTTGGTACTCTTGACTCTGTTTATACTGCTCATCGACAAACATGCTGTGGTGCCGCCCTTGGATCTCATCCAACTGATAGCCCACCGTTTGCAGAAAATTCTGATTTGCAGTCAGAATGGTGCCATCGAGCGTAAATTCAATCACGGCTTGAGTGAGATTGATTGCATTCATTTGACCACTACGGTCAATTTTTTCCAGCTTGGCCGCAGTGATATCTTGCAGCAGTACCACCACGTTTTGTAATTGACCGTTTATCGCCTTGATGGGATATAGATCCGCTTTTATCCAGATTGCCTCTTGCGGGCGGCTGAGCTGTAATTCGGCAGAAACAGGGTGTCCTTTTTTGGCATCCTGCAGCAAGCGCTGCACAGATGGTTGCTGATGAGTGCGCCATAAGTTCGCAAAATCCGTTCCGACCATCGCCTCAGCCGATACCCGACAGAGATGAGCAAACGCATCATTGGCATAGCAAATCGTGCCGTTGGGCTCACATTCTAACAGTGCCAGATGTTCACGAATCACCTGAACAAAAGCTTGATTGACTTGGGGTGTGAGGTCTGATTCTGGCGTGGTGAGCGCAAGGTCAGTTTGATAAGGCGCAACCTGTGGTTCTTGCTGTAATGCCGTCGTCTCGGTTGTTACCGGAGATTGCATCAGCGGGTCTGGCTTAACCTCCGCTGGTTGCGTCGGATGATGTGGTGCTGTAGAGAAAAGACGTGCCAATAAACCCATAACCTGCTCTCCTTGGATGGGACCAACTGATGTTTTTATTTCCCTTTTCTACTTGAAGCGGTCACGCTGGAGGCCGTGTTCGTTTCGTCCAGTCACAGAGTTTATCTATGCTTGTAACGATGGTCTCACTGGCCCTCTGCCGTCGCAGCAAGTTGTTAGGGTATGCGATCATTGATCGCGTGATCTTATGGCAACACTAAGGCACAACGCAGTCAGGACAGCACAGAACTGAAAAGCATTATGTTGCACATTCGATACTAACTCATAGCAGAGGTTTGGTGATTAGTACAAGTCGGTGAGCCGTTTTACGATCAGCATACGTGCTGACCTTGATCACGACTCAAAGAGAAGCGGCGCAAGAAAGGAGGAAATGCTTAAGCTTGTTGGTCGCGTTGGCTGTCGAACCATGCCAGTACGACACCGCTGATTAAGCCAGCTAAATGAGCGGTATTGGCAATCGCCATAAACGGCTGCACATAACCTAACACTAACCAGATCAGCATAAAGCCCATCAAGGATCTTGGAATGGATAAACCCAGTTGGGGGGCGCGCTGACCAAGAATCCACAGATACCCAGCCAAAGCATAGACAACACCGGATAGGCCTCCAAAATTCGCGCCTTCAACCCAGTATTGACCGGCACCAGAGATAATCGCGGACACCACAAACAGCTTAATCAGTCTGACACTGCCAAGGCGCTGTTCAAGATCGCCCCCAAATTGCCACCACCAGAGTAAGTTAAAGGCAATATGCATGACGGAAAAGTGCAGTAAAGCATGACTAACCCAGCGCCAAATTTGCCATTGCTGGCCAGCAAGAGCGGGAAAATGTAATGCATTAAACACCGCATCTCCCGCACCAAACGTTTGCAGAGTAAAGATGATGATACACAGCGCCATAATAAACAGCGTAAACACTCCAGCTTTGGCTTTAATCAGGCTGAGTAAATTGGGCGATGCGTAATAAAATTGGGGGCGTTTTTGATCTGCGACTTCCCATGAGGCGGCTTGGTATTTTTCCGCATAAGGGTTCTCTAAAAACAGCGCGAGTTCAGCTTGTGAGGTTTCAATGTGTTGATCTTGGATTACCCAGAGAGTGAACTGACCACCTGCATCCGGCATCATCTGAATTTCAATGTGGTGGGCGGCCATGTAATCGATAAAAGCTTGTGCCGCACGCGGATTGTTAAAAGTGGTCAGTAAATGCATTAGTCGTTAACTCGCTTCGATGGGGAGATTGGCACGATGCCAGGCTTCAAAGCCGCCATCGACACTATACACCTCTTCAAATCCTTGGTTAACCAGATATTGGGCTGCGCCTTGGCTACTGATGCCGTGATAACACATGACTAAAACCGGCTGATCAAACTCAGCTTGTTCCATGAATTGAACCATGGATTGGTTCGTCAGGTGGTAAGCGTTTTTAGCATGAGCGAGTTGAAAAGATTGTGGGTCGCGAATATCGACTAAATGAGCCTGTTTCTGCTCCATCATGGCTTGTGCTGCATTAACGTCGATGTGTAAAAAATGGTCCATAGGTTTGCTCTCATTTGGCATGCCGAATCGGACTAAGTGTAACCTATTCAAGTTTAGACAAGTACTGAGCAAGAGTAGGGTTATCCACTTGTGATTAAAATGACAGCACCTGTGGGTAATCCTGTGAATTGCGTTGATAAAGTGGTTTTGTAATTTTCGATCCACAATATGTAGCGATGATCCTGATTTTGCTGTGGGTAATTTTGAAAGTATCCCCAATCGATGAATTGTAATAAAGCCTTGAAATAGGCGGTTTGATGACAGTGAATAAAGAAATTTATCACAGACTTATCCACAGGCTGATTTGCGCAACGAGATCCCGAGTGCGATCTAAAATCGGATCACTGCAGCGCAATTGAACGTTTGAGTGGAGTCTGTTCCGTGAGAGGTCACAGGAAGGGAGGAAGAGAGAACCAGAATGACCTGCACGGGCAAGTCATTCGCTCACTTATCGAGGCTTGAGTGACGATGAGCTTAGTGCAAAAAAGAGGTTAATAAGACCACTATGCTCTCGCAGCAAAGCCGTCACTATTTGATCTTGATGATATGTCCGCACTCTCTGCAGATGTAGACTTCTTTAATACCAATCAGCTTTTGCCACAATGTGCGCCGTTTACGTTGCAAATGATTCGTGTGAGTACAATTGAGCATAATATATAAGTTAACCATGAAAAATTGTTACGAATATTACATTTGCTGCATAGGAAATGAAAGTGATCTTGGTTCAATAAAATGCTATGAAATCAAATTAATAAAATTGTCATATATCTATTCCAAACAATACCTTAGAGTTATCGTTGGTGATTTTGATAACCTCGTCGAGAGGGAGTGAGCGAAGCTGTGCAACTTTCTCACTGATGAGATGGGTAAACATAGGTTCATTACGTTTTCCACGGTGGGGGACGGGGGCTAAATAGGGACAGTCGGTTTCTAAAATTACGTAGTTAAGATCGAGCTGCGGGATCACTTGATCCATGCCGCTATTTTTAAAAGTACTGACCCCGCCAATACCGAGATGAAAACCAAGATCATTGATCGCTTTTGCCTCGTTGATACTACCGCCAAAGCAGTGAAAAACACCGCGTAAGCGACCATCTTGCGCTTGCTTGAGTAATGCTAATGTCTCGTTGAGCGAATCTCGGGTGTGAATGACCACGGGCAAATCCAGCTCTTTTGCCCAGTTGAGTTGGGTTAAAAACGCCATTTCTTGTTCGGCTTTAAAAGTCTTATCCCAATATAGGTCGATACCGATTTCGCCCACGGCAATAAAAGTGTGGCGAGAAAACCACTCATAGATGGTCGCTAAAGTCTGTTTTACATTGGCATCCACATAGCAAGGGTGGAGTCCCATCATCGAATGGCAAAGATCTGGGTAGGCTTCTTCTGTTGCCAACATGGGCGCAATGGAATTGAGGTCAATATTAGGCATCAAGATTTTTTCAATACCGACTTCTCTAGCGCGAGCGATTACCTCATCGCGGTCATGGTCAAATTCACTGGCATAAACGTGGGCATGGGTATCAATCATCGGATCATCTCAACATTCGGTTTTGTGGCGAGTATACGTGAGTGTGAGCACGAGGTCATTTTTGGCTTTTTCCTGTTTTGCCGCTAGCATGCCGAGCCGAGAGTGATATGATTTTGCCCAGCACTTCCCTCAGCACCTGATTTTTCAGGCACTGACCACATAAGAAGGAGAATAGAGTGTCGGTATCCATTCAAGGTCAATTTCCTGGGCGTCGTTTACGCCGCCTGCGTAAACATGATTTCAGCCGTCGCCTTGTGGCCGAAAACCAGTTGTC
Organism: Vibrio paracholerae; assembly: GCF_037672085.1. Classification (NCBI taxonomy): domain Bacteria; kingdom Pseudomonadati; phylum Pseudomonadota; class Gammaproteobacteria; order Vibrionales; family Vibrionaceae; genus Vibrio; species Vibrio paracholerae. Next base: position 119,066 of record NZ_JBBHLM010000002.1, read on the forward strand.
GGTGAACGATCTGATCTACCCGATGTTTATTTTGATGGGTAAAGATCGCCGTGAAAAAGTCGATTCCATGCCGGGCGTAGAACGTTTATCCATCGATTTAATGCTGGAAGAAGCACAATACCTCGCTAACCTCGGTGTGCCTGCGATTGCTCTGTTTCCTGTGGTCAATCAGGATGCGAAAAGCCTATGTGCTGCCGAAGCTTACAACCCTGAAGGCTTAGTTCAACGCGCAGTGCGTGCGTTGAAAGAGCATGTGCCGCAAATGGGCGTGATCACTGATGTGGCGTTGGATCCATTCACAACTCATGGACAAGACGGCATCATCGATGAGCAAGGTTATGTGTTGAATGATGAAACAACGGAAGTGCTAGTGAAGCAAGCACTGTCGCATGCTCAAGCTGGTGCGGATGTAGTTGCCCCTTCCGATATGATGGATGGCCGCATCGGGCGTATTCGTCAAGCATTGGAAGAGGCGGGGTACATTCATACTCAAATCATGGCTTATTCCGCTAAATATGCCTCGAATTACTATGGGCCATTTCGTGATGCGGTCGGGTCATCTGCGAATTTAAAAGGTGGCAACAAGAAAAATTACCAAATGGACCCCGCCAATTCCGATGAAGCTTTGCATGAAGTCGCGATGGACATCAATGAAGGTGCGGACATGGTGATGGTGAAACCCGGCATGCCCTATCTGGATGTCGTGCGTCGAGTCAAAACCGAATTGCAGGTACCGACCTTCGCTTACCAAGTTTCCGGTGAGTATGCGATGCACAAAGCGGCAATCATGAATGGTTGGTTGAAAGAGCGGGAAACGGTATTCGAATCTTTACTCTGCTTCAAACGTGCAGGTGCAGATGGCATTTTGACTTACTTTGCGAAAGAGGTGGCTGAGTGGTTGGCGGAAGACAGCGCAAAAGCTGCGCAATTCTTACCTAAAAAGTAAAGAATACACCGCGCCAATAAAGCAAAGATCGAGGCTGACGTAAGTCAGCCTTTTTAACATCCCTAAGCCACTGCTTTTAGCGGTGGTGATTGTTTGAGGAAAAATGATGCTAATTCGTCAAGGTTCCCTGAGTGAAATTGTACAAATCGTTGAAAAAATTCATGAGTTTGCACAGAAAGAGACGGAACAGAGCTTACAAGCTCGGCTGAACGATAAGACTTGCTTAGTGCTCGTTGCAGAAAATGAGAGCGAATTGCTAGGTTTTAAAATAGGTTACGAGCTCGATAATAAAACGTTCTACAGCTGGTTTGGTGGTGTGACTCCTGCCGCACGAGGGCATGGTGTCGCGCAGCGCTTACTTGACGTTCAAGAAAAATGGGCGTTAGAGCAGGGGTATCAACGTATCAAAGTGAAATCGCGTAATCAGTTTCCCGCCATGTTACGGCTGTTGATAAAAAATGGTTATCTCATTGAAGATTATGAGAAAAAAGAATCCATCGTCGAGAGCCGAATCCACTTTGTTAAAGTGCTCTAAAAAATAAATGAGATTTTTTCTCATTTGGGTGTTGACTATTAAATGAGAACCATTATTATTAACCATGTCTTAGGGAACAAGTGAAGGTTAACCAGGACGTTAAGTCACCCTTTATCGAGTCATCGATGTGCGGTAGCGAAACGGCCGAACTTGAGCAGGTTCTTTTTGACACGACATTGCTCACATTGCTTCCAGTGTAATTTTTAGCTTTTTGGTAAAGCGAATCAAAAAATTGGCTTTGACCTTGTTTGCTAGGCGACATCTTCGGGTGTCGCTTTTTCTTTTTGTGGCTCTCGCCCATGAAGTTATCCACTGAAGCTTAATATTATCCCAGCAACGAGTGGACAAGTATGAAGTTTCACTGCACTCATCCACTGGTCAATCCATCACGTAAGCAGAGTGAGCAAAAGGGCAGCGAGTGTCTTTTCCACAATTTACGATCCGCAAAAGATCATTTTATTTTCAGTCGATCCTTTTTTTTATTGTTTAAAAACATTAACTTAAAAATTAATCATGCAGTAAATTTATCGGTTTTAAATCGACGTAAATAAATCTATAAACAGAGTTATCCACAGAATTCTAGGTTGCGTAAGTGGATCGGATATCCCCTGAATGAGCCAAAATCGGTAACAACATGGAATCCAAGCAGTAGTCGTGGCATCCTAGGCTCATTTACTTACGTTTGGATAATCCTTCTATGGCTCATATACCTGACAATCCATTGATTTTGATCGACGGCTCCTCTTACCTTTATCGCGCATTTCATGCTTACCCGGGCACCATGAGTAATGGTGAAATCCCAACCAACGCCATCTATGGTGTGGTAAACATGATTCGCAGCATGATGCGCCAGTTCGCTTCGGATCGTATGGCGGTGATTTTTGATGCCAAGGGAAAAACCTTCCGTGATGAGATGTACGATCAATACAAGGCGCATCGTCCACCTATGCCAGATGAGTTGCGCTGTCAGGTTGAACCTTTACACCAAGTTATTCGCGCTATGGGTTTACCGCTGTTGGCGATTGAAGGTGTAGAAGCAGACGATGTGATTGGTACGCTGGCGCGGCAAGCCTCACAAGCTGGTATGCCTGTTTTGATCAGTACCGGCGATAAAGATATGGCGCAGTTGGTGGATGATAATATTACCCTGATCAATACCATGACCAACGTCGTGCTGGATCGGGAAGGTGTGATTGAAAAATTCGGTATCCCGCCAGAGCTTATTATCGACTACCTCGCCTTGATGGGCGATAAAGTGGATAACATTCCCGGCGTACCTGGGGTGGGTGAAAAAACCGCGACCGCACTTTTGCAAGGGATTGGCGGCTTAGAAGCGCTGTACGCCAACCTCGATAAAATCGCTGCTTTAGGCTTCCGTGGCTCAAAAACCATGGCACAAAAGCTGGAAGAGAACCGCGATAATGCCAAGCTCTCTTATCAACTCGCCACCATCAAATGTGATGTCGAGCTTGAGGAGTCTCCGCAAACCCTGCTAAAGCAAACGCCAGATCGAGATGCGTTGATGTCGCTCTACGGTAAGCTCGCCTTTAAATCTTGGCTGACCGAATTGCTTGATGGTGGTACAGGTGTTGTGACGGCGGACGAGCAAACGAAAACCTCTTCAGTTACTGTGTCAACCGCAGCAAGTCATGCGGCTGCGATTCCTGAAAGCCCAGCGGCCCACATCGATCGTAGCCAGTATCAAACCATCCTAAACGAGCAAGACTTCCAGCTTTGGTTAGAGAAGTTAAAACAAGCCGAGCTGTTTGCCTTTGATACGGAAACCGACAACCTTGATTACATGGTCGCCAATTTGGTGGGAATGTCGTTTGCAGTTGCCGAAGGTGAAGCGGCTTATCTGCCAGTTGCGCACGATTATCTGGATGCGCCGCAGCAGTTGGAGCGCGACTGGGTGATTGCCCAGCTGAAACCTCTGCTTGAAGATGAAAGCAAAGCCAAAGTGGGCCAAAACCTCAAATACGATGCGAGCGTGATGGCGCGCTACGGCGTTGAGCTGCGTGGTATTCGCCACGACACTATGCTGCAATCCTACGTCTATAACAGCGTGGGCGGCAAACATGATATGGATAGTTTAGCGCTGCGTTTTTTACAGCACAGCTGTATCTCGTTTGAACAAGTGGCAGGTAAGGGTAAGAACCAGCTCACCTTTAACCAAATCGCTTTAGAAGAAGCGGCACAATACGCGGCAGAAGATGCGGATGTGACGTTGCGTCTGCATCAGCGTATTCATCCGTTGATTGAGCAAGACCCTAAGCTTGAGCAAGTGTATCGCGAAATCGAAATGCCACTGGTACCTGTGCTATCACGCATTGAACGTACGGGCGTGATGATCGACGACATGCTGCTCAGTGCCCAATCGCAAGAAATTGCGTTACGTTTAGATCAATTAGAACAAAAAGCTTATGAGTTGGCAGGTCAGCCGTTCAACTTAAGCTCGCCGAAGCAGCTACAAACCATTTTGTTTGAGCAAATGAAACTGCCTGTCTTGCAAAAAACGCCATCCGGTACCCCTTCAACCAATGAAGAAGTGTTGCAAGAGCTGGCTTTGGATTACCCACTGCCCAAGGTTCTGATTGAGTACCGCGGTCTGGCCAAACTCAAATCGACCTATACCGATAAGCTGCCGAAGATGATTAACCCCAATACAGGGCGTGTACATACTTCTTACCATCAAGCTGTCACGGCAACGGGGCGTCTTTCATCGACAGATCCTAACCTACAAAACATCCCTGTGCGTAATGAGGAAGGGCGCCGTATTCGCCAAGCGTTTGTTGCTCCGCACGGTTGGAAAATCATGGCGGTCGACTACTCGCAAATTGAGCTGCGTATCATGGCGCACCTGTCGGGCGATCAGGCGTTATTGGATGCTTTCCGTGATGGGAAAGATATCCATGCGGCGACAGCGGCAGAAATCATTGGTGTGCCGATTGATCAAGTGAGCAGTGAGCAGCGTCGTCGAGCGAAAGCGGTGAACTTTGGTTTGATCTACGGCATGAGTGCGTTTGGTCTGGCAAAACAGCTCGGTATTCCACGCGGTGAAGCACAAGAGTATATGGATAAATACTTCGAGCGTTATCCCGGCGTGATGCAGTACATGGAAGATACGCGTAGCCGTGCTGCACAATTGGGTTATGTCGAAACCATCTTCGGTCGTCGCTTACACTTGCCGGAAATTACCTCACGTAACGCTATGCGCCGCAAAGCGGCTGAGCGGGCAGCGATCAACGCACCGATGCAAGGCACCGCGGCAGACATCATCAAAAAAGCCATGTTGTTGGTGGATGAGTGGATTGAGCGAGAAGGCGATGGCCGAGTCAAATTACTGATGCAAGTACACGATGAATTGGTCTTTGAAGTTAAAGAGTCATCTTTATCCGAAATTGAAAGTAAAGTACAACAGCTGATGGAGTCAGCGGCCGAGCTTGCAGTGCCTTTAGTGGCCGAAGCTGGTCACGGCGACAACTGGGATCAGGCACACTAGCTCGATTTTTCAGCGAAACCGAAGAAATGCATGAGCCAGCGCACGTTCGCTGGCTTTTTTTATCACTAAAAAAAGGTTACCTAGCTCAGACAGTTATGTTTTTTAACTAAAATTTAATGAAAAAAAACTACAAAAAATATTTTCAATTCTGACCAATTGTTGTACATTAGCTCGCGTAGGGTACAGAGGTAAGATGTTCTATCTTTCAGACCTTTTGTTTCACGTTATTGGATTAGGCTGATTCAGCCGCCCCAGTCACCATTTGACTGGGGCGTTTTTTATTGGGCGTTATTCCGCGTTTTCAGCTCTACTTTTAGCCTATATCTCTGCCCATTTTGTGGTCGGTCACTTATGTACTTTAAGCGGATTGATTCGACAAAAACACTCCATTCTGTAACTAAACACCATTCACACTTTTATTATTTCTAACGAGAAATCAAGTCTCTAAAACACAGCATTTAGACCTTCGAACGATGCTGAAAGCCAAGAGCAGCAAGGGTTAAGCTATCTTGAGTCATCTGATCTTGAGCGTTTTGTGCCGACTTGAAAAAGAGCCGCGTTTGCGAAATGCTTGGGCCATAACAATAAAAACCGTTTTCTCTCCCGTTGCCCCACCAGGATGGTGGGGATTTTGTTGCTTTCCCTCATATTTGTTGGCTTACCATCGACAGCCCTGAGTGACATCTCTGAATTGTGGTAATAAAAAACCCCGCATGAGCGAGGTTTGTCGTGGCATAGTGTTAAGACTATTGGTCGGTAGAAGATTCAGGCTGCTCGCCTTCTTCTTGTTCGGCAAGAGCTGCCAACATCGGGGCGTACCACTCATCCAGTTTGGCGCGCAGAGTATCGACACCAATTCCGCTTAATGAAGAGAAAGCATCAACGGCCACATCACCACCAAATTTTTGTGCATCTTCACGTACTTTTAACACTTGCGCTTTACGAGCGCCACTTTTTAGCTTATCCGCTTTAGTCAGCATCACTTGTACTGGAATTCCGCACTCCACCGCCCAGATGATCAGTTGCTGATCGAGGTCTTTCATCGGATGACGAATATCCATCAGTACCACTAAGCCTTTTAGGCTTTGGCGCTTTTGTAAGTATTCACCAAGGGCTCGCTGCCACTTGAGTTTCATCTCTAGCGGGACTTGAGCAAAGCCATATCCGGGTAAATCGACGATATGACAGCCGTCTGCTACTTTAAAAAGGTTAATCAACTGAGTACGACCCGGAGTCTTACTGGTTTTGGCCAGATTTTTCTGGTTGGTCAGGCGATTAAGGGAACTTGACTTACCAGCGTTAGAGCGTCCTGCAAACGCAATTTCGATACCTTCATCTTCAGGAAGATGGCGAATATCAGGCGCACTGGTAATGAAATGCGTGTTTTGGTAATGAATTTTTACGCTCACTGTGTTAACTCCATCTCGACTTTGTGTAGTCGATTGATTACTTTTTTGTGAAATTGTGTAAAATAACCGTGCTCGGCATAAGGTCGCCTATTGTACCATGAGAGGTACCCCAGAGTGGTACTGGAAGCTTGATAATTATAAATGGAATGTCATGAAGAAATTAGCGCTAATCTTGAGTGTTTTAGCCAGCTGCTCTGTATGGGCCCAAGGTAGTATCGAAGCTGGTAAAGCCAAATCTCTAACCTGTGCTGCCTGCCACGGTGCAGACGGCAACAGCCCATTAACCATTTACCCTTCACTGGCAGGGCAACATCAGAAGTATCTTGAGAAACAACTCAAGGAACTGAAATTGGGTGCTTCCAGCGGCGGAAAACAGGGCCGTTATGATCCTGTGATGAGTGCAATGGCGATGCCACTGAGCGATGAAGATATCGCTGACTTGGCAGCATACTATGCCTCTATGCCTATCTCTGGCAATACTACACCGGAAGATGTCGTGGCCCAAGGTAAAGTACTTTATACCGCTGGGGATGCATCACGTGGGTTGACCGCTTGTATTGCGTGTCATGGTCCGCGCGGTAATGGTACGGAGTTATCAGGCTTTCCAAAAATTTCAGGCCAGCATGCTGACTACATTAAAGCGCAGCTAGAAAAGTTCCGTTCCGGCACTCGTGCGAACGATATGAACGAAATGATGCGTGATGTGGCACATAAGCTGACCGATGCGGATATCGATATCCTATCCAAATACGTAGGTGGCCTACACTAATTAGGCAAAACGAGCAAAGATGACTAAACAGCCCTAGTGACCTTACTAGGGCTGTTGCTTTTATGGCTTGCCCACCTCTTTTGGGGTAACGCATCGAACAATTCAGCGTTTTTTGTTTAGGCTGATGAGAAAATCGCCTTTTACACTCCACTCTCAAGGCAGTTTCTGGTATGTTGCGCATCCCGTTGGAGGAGGTCAGCATGCATCTATGCCCGTTATGTCACAGTGAAAATAGCCAAGCGTATTTTGCTGATAAGCAGCGCGACTATTTTCAATGTCAGCAGTGCGAACTGGTATATGTGAATCCTGAGCAACGCTTAAGTGCGGAGCGCGAAAAGGGCTTCTATGACTTGCATCAGAACATTCCGAGTGATGAGGGCTATCGACGCTTTTTATCACGCGTCTGTTCTCCTATGCTTGAGAGAGTGCCTCCCCAATCACAAGGGCTAGATTTTGGCTGTGGGCCGGGTCCAACCTTGTCTCTCATGTTAGAAGAGGCGGGACACAGCATGGCGTTGTACGACATCTTCTATCATCCAGATACGCAAGTGTTGAACCGTCAATATGATTTTATGACTGCGACCGAGGTGATTGAGCATCTGCACGATCCGCACCGAGTGTGGCAGCAATGGTTAAATTTAGTTAAGCCAGGCGGCTGGATTGGTCTGATGACAAAAATGGTCAAAGACTTAGACGCGTTTGCTGGTTGGCACTACAAGAATGATCTCACCCATGTGATCTTTTTTAGTCGTGCTACGTTTCAGTATCTGGCGGAGCGGGATCAGCTCGAACTTGAATTTATTGGTAATGATGTAATTTTACTGAGGAAAACCCAGTAATGAGTCGCTCAAAAAAATCGAGAAAACCGGGTACCAACAGTAACGATCAACTGGTCGTGGTACGTACACGCAGCGAATCCGAATTGGAAAGCCGCCTGCGTAAAAAACTGAAAAAGCGTAAAGGCTTAAAGTCAGGCAGCCGCCATTCAGAAGGCAGTGAAAGCCAAGTGCGTCAAGCGGCGCAAAAGCGCGATCCGCGTTTGGGGAGCAAAAAGCCGATTCCATTGATTGTGGCAGAGCCGAAGAAGCTCAATAAGCAAGATCGCAAACTGGCGGCTGAGCAAGAGCTAGCAATGCTAGAGAAAGACGCGCAACTCAACGTGCTGCTCGACCGACTCGACAACGGCGAGAAGCTCGGGATTGGCTTGCAGAAATATGTGGATGAGAAGCTGGATCGCATTGAAGTGCTGATGGAGCAGTTGGGCTTGCTCGACGATGAACCAGAGCTAGCGCCGGCACCACAGTCAAAACCGACTAAAAAGCGCAAAACTGAAGACGATCTATTGTCTGAGTTTGAGCAGCTGGATGTGGATAAGTACCAAGATTAAGGAGCGGTGATGAACGGGATGCTACTGGCTAGTGTGGGCGGTGCCATTATCGTGGCATTGGCCAGCTATGCAGCTTACTTGCTGTGGCAAGTGAAAAAGCAGCAGGCGCTACAGCGGCAACAGCAACAGTTAGCGATTGAAAAGCGTAACGCCAACATCTTTGACAGCGTTAATATCCTTTGTATGGCGGGGATTCAGGGGCAGTGTGATCTCTCTGAAATCAGTATCCGCGTCTATTGCATTATGGATTACGTACAAGGTGAGCAGCGCATCAATTTTGAACAAGAGTATCCCGCCATCAGCGAGCTGTACCATGTGGTGAAAAATATGCCGCGTGGCGAAGCGCGCCAACCACTCCCCAAGCAAGAGCGGATGAAACAGAATCTGGAGCGCACCAAAGCAGAAAGTCGTCTGCAAGATGCAATCATTGTCGAACTCACCGCACTCAAGCAGCGCATTCAGCCGCTGAATAATCAAATCGCGATTCAGATGGTGTGAAACTAACCCGAAAGGGGGAGTGATCGCGCTAGCAGAATCGAATATTTTGTTGCCAGATCCTGTACTGCCGCCCGACGTTCGTCAATGTCGTGTGGCAGAATAGCCCGTCAAGAATTGAGCAAAACGGAAAGATTCATTATGTCGTCGTATGTCGTACCCAGCCAACAGATCGTATGGGATCAGGCCATTCTGGATAAGTACAACTACTCCGGTCCGCGTTACACTTCATACCCGACTGCGGTTGAGTTCCATGAAGCCTTTACCATCGCTGACTTTGATATGGCCTGTACTCAGTACCCAGAGCGACCATTATCGCTGTACATTCATATCCCGTTTTGCCATAAGCTTTGTTACTACTGTGGTTGTAACAAGGTGATCACTCGTCATTCGCACAAAGCGGATGAGTACCTTGATGTGCTTGAGCATGAAATTCGTCAACGCGCCTCACTATTAATCGGAAGAAACGTCACTCAACTCCACTTCGGTGGTGGTACGCCGACGTTCTTGACCAACGCTCAAATCAGTCGTTTGATGACGCTGCTGCGTAGCGAGTTTCACTTCACCGATGAGGCGGAGATCAGTATTGAAATCGATCCGCGTGAAATCCAGTTAGAGGTGCTTGATCACCTGCGCCAAGAAGGCTTTAACCGAGTCAGCATCGGGGTGCAGGATTTCAATAAAGAAGTGCAGAAGCTGGTTAACCGTGAGCAAGATGAGCAGTTCATTTTTGATCTGGTTGAGCGCGCTAAACAGCTGGGTTTTCGTTCGACCAACCTTGACCTCATTTACGGCTTACCTAAGCAAACCGCAGCAACCTTTGCCCAGACGTTGCAACAAGTGCTGACCATGCAACCGGGGCGTTTGTCGGTATTTAACTACGCGCACATGCCGCAACTGTTCGCAGCGCAGCGCAAAATTAAAGAAGCCGATTTACCTGCCGCCGAAGAAAAACTGGCGATTTTACAGCAGACAATCACCACGCTAACAGGCGCGGGGTATCAGTTCATCGGTATGGATCACTTTGCCTTGCCGGATGATGAGCTAGCGATTGCTCAGCGCAGTGGTATTTTGCACCGTAACTTCCAAGGCTATACCACCCAAGGTGAGTGTGACTTAGTCGGCTTTGGGGTTTCGGCGATTTCCATGGTGGGTGATGCCTATGCACAAAACCAGAAAGAGCTGAAAAAATACTATGCGCAAGTCAATGAGATGCGTCATGCCTTGTGGAAAGGTGTGGCACTGGATAAGGATGATTTACTGCGCCGTGAAGTGATTAAGCAGCTGATTTGTAATTTCAAGCTTGATAAAACAGCGATTGAGCGTGAGTTTAATCTGCGTTTCAATCACTACTTCCGCCAAGATTTAGCTCTGCTACAAACCTTTATCGACGATGGGTTGGTGACGGTGGATGAACGCATGATTGAAGTGACGCTGCGTGGGCGTTTGTTAATTCGCAACATCTGTATGTGTTTTGATAAATACTTGCGTGAGCGGGCGCGTCAGCAGCAGTTCTCGCGAGTCATTTAAGACCGCATTCAACAACAAGGCCACCGCATGCGGTGGTCTTGTTGTTTGTGCTCTGACTTAAATTCAGGATGACTGAGCGGAAGGTGATTCCAGCAAAGAAAGCGCTTTACGAGAAACATCGTGCGCGGCACGCGTGAAATTCTGCTTTTCCAGTGCATCAGCCAAATAGGCATAGTCGGAGACGCTAGAGCGCAGTGACAGCGCTTTTTCGAGATGTTTCTGCGCATCAGCCCAATGTTTCTCACGCAGATACAGTTGACCCAAAGCGCTATGTGCTTCGGCATTATTGCCATCACGACGCAGCGCTTCTTGCAGCAAGGCAATCAGGGGATGGCGATCGCTGATATTGAGTTCCGGCAGTAGCGCGTACATCTCAGGAGTCGCTTGTTTCTTCAAGCTCTCTTTGATCATTGAGAAGGCCTCATAGTCAGCTTTGCGTTGAATCAGCTGAGTGATAAAGCACATCAAAAGTTCTGGCTCCGTTTTCAGTTTACGTGATAAGTGAGCCCAATGCTGTATCAAGCCTTCACTGCCTTTTTGGCTGGCAATGTCTTGCAAAATGCCACGCTGAGCGGTGATTTCCAGTTGCTGCGCTTCCTCATTCGTCAAATGCTTCGCTTTGACCAGTTTGGGTAGCAAGGCCAGCAGTGGTTGCCACTCGCCAAGGGCTTGATAACACTGCTTGAGCAAGTTGAGCACCACCGTATTGTGCGGGTGATTGCGCTGCAGTTGAGTTAAGGTTTCTAGGGCCGCTTGGTTATCGCCATCACCCAGTTGTTGTTTGGCGCGTGTCAGCTCCACCGCCAAAGTCGAGTTATTTTGCTGAGCGGCCAGCGCTAAGTAATGATCGCGCTTAGCTCGATCGCCCATACCATTGGCGGCTTCTGAAGCGACAAGATAGCAAAGCAGCGGCATATCGTGGTGATTGGCCCAACGAGTCACTTTCTTCTCGGCTTGTGTCCAATCGCCTTCCAGCAGTTTGATGATCCCTTCATTGGTATAACGGCGTGAGCGACGCTGCTTACGCACGCTAAACCAGTTCCAAGTGTGAAAGCTGGTGTAGAGGATTTTTTTCACCAAAAACTCTAGAGCGAACAGGGCTGCCAATGCTCCAATGATAAAAATCACTAAAGTGGTGACACTCATTTCAATGGTGCGATTGGCGATCGAGATCAGCACATAGCCTTGTTGGCCAGCGTATTGCGTTCCCACAAACAGGCCAAGTCCTAAGACAACAAAGAGGAATATGAGACGAATCATTGCTCAGCCCCCGTGGTCAGTGGTGAAACACTGCGGCGCAAGCGTTCGTTGATCACATCGGCGAGCTGTTGCTGAGCCTGTAATTTAACGGGGTATTCCACTTGCACTTGCTGCTCGGCGAGCTGGGCCAACGCTGCGTTAAAGCTTTGTACGGCTTTATCGTCTGGATTGAAGAACGATGTTGACCACTGGGCGGCTGTGTCGAGAGCGGTGCGATAGAGTGTTTGTTGTTCCGTGTACACCCCTTTGATCGCCGTTTCTAACTTGGCTTGCAGATTTTCTCGCAAATAAAAATGCTGAGTAGGAGAGAGAAGTGGGATCACATTGCCATCACGTGAGCGGAAAGTGATGAAGTTATCGGCAAACGCTTTGAGCGAATTTTTCAGGTTGGTTTGCCAGTCATCGATGTTTTCTGATACCGCTTGGCTTGTTTGTGGCTGATCGGCAGGCAAGATGGCATTGGCCAGCGGTAAGTTATCGATCTGCTGTTGCAAGCTGATGAGGCGCAGCACTAAGCCATCGCGGTCAATGAGCGGGATATTTTTCAGGGTAGTGATGTCATTGGCCATCGCTTTACGCAGCGGCGTGAGGCTAGGGTCATTAAGCGCAGCGATGCGCTGATCGGCACTTTCCATCAGTTGAGTTGCGGTTTCCACATCGTGCTCAAGAAACAGCTTGCGACCCGCGAGCTTGACCAAGTAATCCGCTTCTGCAAGTAGCCAATCATTCGGGCGACGGCCTTTAATATCCGCCACGGCGAGCTGCAAGCTTTCAATACTTTTTTGTTGCTGTTCCAGCACGGTTTCTGCGCGATGAGTAATCTCAGTGGCTTGTGACGTGGCTTTCGATACCGTTTGTTCCAACTGCGCATTGAGCGTATCACGAGTTTGTTTCAGCTCTGCGCGTACGGCTTGCAACTGGTTGTTAAATTCACTTTTTTGCTGCTGATGCACATAGGCAAAACCTGCGCCGAGCGCTAACACCAGCAAAAGCGCCACGCTTGCCAACTTTTTCCCTTGCGAGTTTGGTTGCGGCGGCGGAGTTTGAGTTGGTGTGCTGTCCAAGGTTTTCTTGGTCGCAGGTTGGTTTGGCGCTGGGCTATCTTGTTTGTCGGGCGCGGTCGGGGGAGTCACCGCTGCCGAGCTTGGGTTTACTGTGGTTTCAGGTTCTTGTTGCGGTTTATTGTTGTTGGTCATTGCTCAGAGTTCCTGTTGGTTTTTCGGGCATCAATGCCGCGACTAAATCGCGATTAGCAGGACTTAGCGTGACCACGATGCGATGAAATCCTAGTTGATGGGCGAGAGTGGCAATCCGTTGGCTGGGTACGAGCAAAGTTAACTGCTGTACCCATGGCAAGTGTGATGTCTCGAACTGACGGATAAAAAAAGCCAACTGCTCACTGCTGGTGATCACCAGTGAGTCGACCTTCGCCAACTGCCATTTTTGGACACACTCGGCGGCGGCAAAAGGCCGCTCATGTCGACAATACGCTTCTTGATAGCGCACAGTCGCTCCTCTTTCCACTAAGGTGGAATAAATCAGCTCACGACCACCATTACCACGTAAGATCAATACCTTCTTACCTGCAACATCCCGCAGCATACTGAGTGCCAGCAGATGTTCACTATCGCTTATTTCTGGATAGTCTACTGATTGTTGGCAGGCTTTGCTGAAAACATGCGCGGTTTTTTGACCAACGGCAAGGTAAATAGCGTTATTTGGCCAACAAATTCGGCGATGTTGCAGAAATTGGTCACTGAAGATGACGGCATGTTGACTGACGGCAATGATGATATCGAATGAAGATAAATCTTCTGCCAGCGCAGCAAGTTGAGGGCTGGCAGAGATGGCGATCAGCGGATGGTGCAGGGCGGGGATGCCCTGCTGGTGCAGCAGTTGGCACAGCTCTGCGCCTTGTTCATCAGGACGAGTGACCAGTACTGTCATAACACCCTCAATCAATGCGAGATAAGCAATCAGTCTATGCGTGCGGACATAGGCTTACCATTATTCGTGGTCATCATTATTCATGGTCACAGTAGAGACGCTCCAAGATCTCTTTGGCTCCTTGGCTAAGCAGTTGCTCAGCCAGCGTGATGCCAAGTTGCTCAGCTTGTGTGCGAGGTCCGCGAATTTCGCCGCGCACGATTTGCGAACCATCGGGTTCACCCACAAGAGCGCGTAGCCAAATATGGTCACCCTCCAGCAGTGCATAGCTACCAATCGGCACCTGACAACCACCTTGTAATGTGAGATTCATCGCGCGTTCGCAGCGCACACGATCGGCGGTATCTGCATGGTTAAGAGGTGCGAGTAGGGCGCGCACGCGTTGATCATTCACGCGACATTCAATACCAACGGCACCTTGGCCAACTGCAGGTAGGGACTGTTCCGGTTCAATAAAGCTACGAATACGGCTTTCGAGCTCAAGGCGTTTTAGGCCTGCTGCCGCTAAAATGATGGCATCGTATTCGCCCGCATCAAGCTTACTTAGGCGAGTCCCCACGTTGCCGCGCAGCTCTTTAATCACTAAATCTGGCCGTGCTGCTTTGAGTTGGCATTGGCGGCGTAAACTGCAGGTACCGACGATAGCGCCCGAGGGCAGATCTTCAATCTTGGCGTAGGTATTTGAGACAAACGCATCACGCGGATCTTCTCGTTCGCAGATGGTGACTAAGCCTAGACCGTCAGGGAAATCGACCGGAACATCTTTCATTGAATGCACAGCTAAATCGGCGCGCCCTTCGAGCATGGCAATTTCCAGCTCTTTCACGAATAAGCCTTTACCGCCCACTTTAGCCAGTGGAGTATCCAGAATCACATCGCCGCGCGTGACCATAGTCACCAACTCCACCTGCAGTCCGGGGTGGGCTGCCATTAAGGCGTCTTTAACATAGTTGGCTTGCCACAAAGCCAGTGGACTCTGGCGGGTTGCAATGCGAATCGGCGTCTCGGTCATTATGATGTTCCTATCCATCTGTTTTAAAATCGCCTAATCCTATCACTTGGGGCTTAAAATGCTTACAACTAGTTCGAGTCGGAACGATTTTGCGCAGAAGAATGTCGTTTTCCTGCTTGATTGTGTGATTCGACTCGCATTTATTATCTTGGCGATACTTACAAAACGGCAATTTGCAACAACACTGTAATCATTTATGCTGTTTTGTGTTGATAAGTGTTTAGTTTGGTGTGATGTGCTTCCAAGAGCGCTTTACCAAACCGGAAAGAAGTGTTAGATTGATCACGTTTTGTTGGCATGGTCGCGTAAAACATAACCAAAAAGCGGCTTTTATCTGTCATATCAGGGAAGCAAACTTGCAGGCTTATACTCAGACCTTAATCCATAGACTTGATAAGTTAAACCGGCAACGTATTGAACGTGCGCTGGCTCTTATGGATTTGCAAAGTCAACGTGTTTTCCACCTCATTCCCGCACTATTTCAATTTAATCATCCCCTGATCCCCGGTTATTTTTCTGCTGATACGCCTTTCGGTATCCATCTGTTTGAAGCCAATCCTATCCAGCAGCAATTTATCGATGATGCGCAGTTGACGCTCGGCGAGCCGTTAACGTCAGCTGACAATCCGGCGATTTTAGGCTTGTATACGATGGGCAGCACCTCATCGATCGGTCAAAGCACATCGAGCGATCTGGATATTTGGGTCTGTGTCTCTGCTCACATGAGTTGTGAGGCGCGCGATAACCTCTCCAGCAAATGTCTGCTCATTACCGATTGGGCGAAAAGTCAGGGTGTTGAAGCCAATTTCTTCATCATGAATGAAGAGCGTTTTCGCCATAACCATTCCGAAGCGTTAAGCGGTGAAAACTGTGGTTCATCACAGCATTTATTGTTATTGGATGAGTTTTACCGCTCTGCGGTGCGCTTAGCGGGCAAGCGACTGCTGTGGCAAATCGTGCCACCAGAAATGGAAGAGTGCTACGACGAATATGTTCATGAGCTCTGTTCAAATGGGTATTTGAACTGCAATGAGTGGATCGATTTTGGCAAGTTAAACCGCATTCCGGCTGAAGAGTACTTTGGCGCGAACTTGTGGCAACTGTATAAGAGCATTGACTCGCCTTATAAATCGGTACTCAAAGCCATTTTGCTTGAAGCCTATTCGTGGGAGTACCCGCACACTCAACTGTTGAGTATCGACAGCAAACGCCGTTTCTTTGCCGATGAACCGGATCTGTACGGCATGGACTCTTACTATCAGATGTTAGAGAAAGTGACGCGCTATTTGGTGCGAATTGGTGATAGCACACGCCTTGATTTAGTGCGCCGCTGTTTCTATCTCAAAACCCATGAGAAGTTGTCGCGTGAGCCGGGCGTCGGCTCGATGCCTTGGCGTCGTGAAGCGTTACGGGAACTGACTAGCGAATGGCAATGGAGCGCAGACTTGATTGCCGAGCTCGATAACCGTCGTAACTGGAAAGTCGAGCAAGTGAAGGTCGTGCACCACGCACTGCTTGATGCCTTGATGCTCAGCTATCGTAACCTGATCCAGTTTGCGCGTCGTAATGACATCACCTCTGCCATTAGCCCACAAGATATCTCGATTTTGGCGCGTAAACTGTACGCGGCGTTTGAAGTGCTGCCGGGGAAAGTCACACTGCTCAATCCACAAATTTCCCCAGACCTGCATGAGCCCGATTTAAGTTTTATTGAGGTTTGTGCTGGACGCACCAATAAGCCCGGTTGGTATCTCTACAAGCAGCCGCTACAGGCGCAGCGCTTGATTGGTCAGCCGTATCTTGAGCACAACGAATACTTGAGTAAATTGGTGGCGTGGGCCTTTTTTAATGGCCTGATCACTGAGTCGACTCGATTGCATGCGGTGGTGCGTGAAGCGCAGCTGGACATCGACAAGTTCTACCAAATGGTCAGCGATCTGCGTAATACCTTTTCGCTGCGTAAGCGTCGCCCTACTATGCAAGCGCTCGCTAATCCTTGTGAGATTAGCCAGCTTGCCATGTTCATCAATTTTGAGCACGACCCAACCAGTGAATTGAGTGGGAAAGCGCTGAAAGTCGACCTGAAAAATATCGATATTTTTAGTTTTGGTGCTGAGCAGAAATGCTTAGTCGGCAGTGTCGATTTGGTGTATCGCAACTCGTGGCAAGAAGTGCGTACCCTGCATTTTGAAGGCCAGACGGCCATGCTTGATGCGTTGAAAACCGTGCTTGGAAAAATGCATCAGGATGCGCTGCCGCCAGAATCGGTGGATGTGTTCTGCTACAGCAAAAACTTGCGTGGTGTGATGCGTAACTTGGTTTATCAACTGTTGGCTGAGTGTATCGATTTGCGCCTCAAGCCGATGGAGCAAGAGAAACGTCGTCGTTTCAAAGCGCTGCGCATGGGCGATCAGATGTATGGTTTGTTCTTTGAACGTCGTGGTGTTTCGGTTCAGAAGTTGGAGAACTCGGTCGATTTCTATCGCAGCATCTCAACCAATAAGCTCAAGGGCTCGCCTTTACTGATGCTCGATCGCGATCAAGATTACCCATTGCCAGCGGTGGTGGATAGTTTTGCCAGTGAAGGTTTGGTGCAGTTCTTCTTTGAAGATACCGAGAAAGGTTTCAACATCTATGTGCTTGATGAGGCCAACCGTGTTGAAGTCTATCACCAGTTTAATGGCGAAAAAGACGAAATGATTGCCAGCGTCAACAGCTTCTACACCTCGATGTTGGATGACAGCAGTAAACTCGGCGCGAAAAGCATCAATTTTAACTTGCCGCAGTATTACCAAATCATCCACCCAGAAGAGGGAGAAACGTACGTGGTGCCGTACCGTAACGACAGCGCTGTGTATTCCAAGCCTTCGCAAGTGGTCAATGCCTAACTCGTTTGACGTCTCAGGTTTTCTAAATCCTTATCAATAAAAAAGAGCACAATCGTGCTCTTTTTTATTATGCGTCAGCGACAGCATGCCTAAGCGACTTTCGTGCTTAAACCCAATCAATCGGCTCATCGGCGTGCTTATCACACTCTTGCTTGAGCAGAGTGAGCAGCTCAAGCCCGGTTTTTGAACAGATCCATTCGCCATCAATCGATTTGAAATGGTAGCCACCTGATTTGGAGGCTAGCCAGATTTCACGCATCGGCTCTTGGCGGTTAATGATGATTTGGCTGCCGTCATCAAACTCGAGTGTCATCACATTGCCTGACGTTTCGTAGTCGATATCCGCGCCGGCCTCATCAATCGCGGCCTCTATACGCTCTAGCTGGCTATCGACGAGTTGATGAAATTCAGTTTCGTTCATCCTATCTATCCTATTGCTTTTCCTAATCGTGGTGCGATTATAGGGGGCATTGATTCAATAAGCACGATATGCAAAATGAAAAAGAAATTCACTGCACTGTTTTTGTTGTCGGCTCTCGCGTTAGCGGGATGCGGGCAAACTGGGCCACTGTATATGCCTGATGATGCAAAACAAAGTGAGCAAAGTCAGTAAATCACGCTACTAAGAATAAAAGGGAAAGCATTTTGGATTACTTCAATTATCAGGAAGATGGTCAGTTGTGGGCTGAGCAAGTTCCACTCGCCGATTTGGCAAACCAGTATGGTACACCGCTTTATGTTTACTCAAGAGCGACACTTGAGCGCCATTGGCACGCGTTTGATAAATCAGTCGGTGATTATCCTCACCTAATTTGTTATGCGGTGAAAGCCAACTCTAACTTAGGGGTATTGAATACTTTAGCTCGTTTGGGTTCCGGTTTTGATATCGTCTCCGTTGGCGAATTAGAGCGTGTATTGGCCGCCGGTGGTGACCCAAGCAAGGTGGTATTCTCTGGTGTGGGTAAAACCGAAGCTGAGATGAAGCGCGCCCTGCAATTGAAGATCAAATGCTTTAACGTGGAATCGGAGCCTGAGCTGCAGCGCCTGAATAAAGTGGCTGGCGAGCTTGGTGTTAAAGCGCCGATTTCACTGCGCATCAATCCTGATGTGGATGCCAAAACTCACCCTTACATTTCAACGGGCCTGCGTGATAACAAATTTGGTATCACCTTTGACCGCGCAGCGCAGGTGTATCGCTTAGCGCACAGCTTACCCAACCTCGATGTACATGGTATTGATTGCCATATCGGCTCACAGCTAACCGCTCTCGCACCGTTTATTGATGCGACTGACCGTTTACTGGCACTGATTGATTCGCTGAAAGCGGAAGGCATTCATATCCGCCACTTGGATGTCGGCGGTGGTTTAGGGGTGGTTTATCGTGATGAACTGCCTCCACAGCCTTCGGAATATGCCAAAGCATTGCTGGACCGCCTAGAGCGCCACCGCGATTTAGAGCTGATTTTTGAACCGGGACGCGCGATTGCGGCTAACGCGGGAGTATTGGTGACTAAGGTGGAGTTTCTCAAACACACCGAGCACAAAAACTTCGCGATCATTGATGCGGCGATGAACGATCTGATTCGTCCGGCGCTATACCAAGCGTGGCAAGACATCATTCCACTGCGTCCGCGCCAAGGCGAAGCACAAACCTACGATTTGGTTGGCCCGGTGTGTGAAACCAGTGATTTCCTAGGTAAAGATCGCGACTTAGTGTTGCAAGAGGGGGATTTACTGGCGGTGCGCTCTTCAGGTGCGTATGGGTTTACCATGTCGTCGAATTACAATACCCGTCCGCGAGTGGCTGAAGTCATGGTTGATGGCAATAAAACCTATTTGGTGCGTCAGCGTGAAGAGCTTAGCAGCTTGTGGGCGTTAGAATCGGTATTACCGGAGTAAAGTTATCTTCTATGCATTTCCATTTTTCTAAAATGCACGGTTTGGGCAACGACTTTATGGTCGTGGACTGTATTACCCAAAACGTCTTCTTCTCTCCGGAATTGATCCGTCGTCTGGCGGATCGCCATACTGGAGTTGGCTTTGACCAATTGTTGGTGGTTGAAGCACCTTACGATCCAGAATCGGATTTCCATTACCGCATTTTCAATGCCGATGGTAGCGAAGTGGAGCAATGTGGCAATGGTGCGCGCTGTTTTGCCCGTTTTGTTCGCATGAAAGGGTTAACCAACAAGTACACCATCCATGTCAGTACCAAGAAAGGCAAAATGGTGCTCAATGTGGAAGAGGAAGATCTGATCACCGTGAACATGGGTGTGCCGGAGTTTGAGCCGAACAAGATCCCATTTCGCGCTAAACAGAGCGAAAAAACCTATATTCTGCGTGTCGGTGAACACACCTTGTTTTGCGGCGCGGTGAGTATGGGCAACCCGCATGTAGTGACTGTGGTGGAAGATATTCGCACTGCTGCGGTAGAAACCTTAGGGCCGCTTTTGGAATCGCACGAGCGTTTCCCTGAGCGCGTCAACGCTGGTTTTATGCAGGTCGTGAGCCGTGATGAGATCAATTTGCGTGTGTATGAACGTGGTGCGGGCGAAACTCAAGCTTGTGGCAGTGGCGCGTGCGCCGCGGTTGCGGTAGGCATTTTGCAAGGTTTACTGGATGAGCAAGTTCGTGTCCATCTTCCCGGTGGCGAACTGGAAATCCAATGGCAAGGCCCCGGCAAACCGCTGTATATGACGGGCCCTGCTACTCACATCTACGATGGTCAAATCTCTTGCTAATTGAGGTTCAATTTTGTCTCAGGTAACGGCGGATGCTCTGACTGCCCAAGTGGTGGCAGAGTATCTTTATGAACATCCCGATTTTTTTCAGCATCATGCGCATTTGGTTGAACGTTTGGCTTTACCCACTCAAGCGGGGGCGGTATCTCTCGCTCATGTACAGTTAGCGCGTCAGCGCCAGCGGATTGACGATCTCGAAGAGGAGATCACGGCCTTGATGTCGCTCGCGGCGAATAACGATCGTACTTTCCACGAGTTTATGGATCTGCAAGAGCAGATGCTAAAGTGTTCGTCGCTGCAAGCGGTGCTGCATGCGATTGAAGCCAAAGCGCGTGAACTTAATTTGCGAGCGTATATACTCCTGTTACAGCGCCATGATGAGAAATATGGTTTGGTTAGTGAGGATTGGCAGCGTTTTGCGACTAATCATTTTAATGGCAAATCGGCTTATTTAGGTCGCTTACGCCAAGCGGATCGGCAACGTCTGCTGGGGGATAGACCTGCGCCAGAGATGGGGTCGTATGTGGTTTTGCCTTTGCAGCATCAAACGCCGCTGGGTATTTTGGCTTTTGCCAGTGAAGATGGCGGCCACTTTCAGCCGAGTATGGATACCTTGTTTTTACGTCATATGGCGTTAATTTTAGCTCATCTGATCGAGACATTACCTTGGCAGTCACACGATGAAGAACGACGAACTCACCCCGCTTCCTAATGCGTTGGCTCAACCGTTAGAGCGTTTTTACGCCTACCTGCATACGGAAAAAGGGTTGAGCCTGTATACCCAGCGCAACTATAAGCAGCAGTTGGAAACCATGACCCAGTACTTAGTACAGGTTGGGCTCTCCAACTGGTCACAGCTTGATGCGGCTTGGGTGCGCCAATTGGTGATGCAGGGGAAAAGGCAGGGGATGAAGGCCAGCAGTATCGCGACGCGTTTGTCTTCACTACGCAGTTTCCTGGATTTTCTGATTTTACGTGGCGAGCTTCAGGCTAACCCTGCGAAAGGTGTCTCTGCGCCACGCAAGCAGCGTACTTTACCGAAAAACCTCGATGTCGATGAAATGGCGCAGTTACTGGAAGTGACCGATGATGATCCGCTTTCGATTCGCGATCGGGCGATCATGGAGCTGATGTACGGCGCGGGTTTGCGTTTGGCTGAGCTAGTTTCGATTGATGTCAAAGACGTTAATCTAAGCGAAGGTGAGATCCGCGTCATCGGTAAAGGCAACAAAGAGCGTAAGGTGTGGTTTGCTGGACAAGCACAAGAGTGGGTCGGTAAATGGCTCAAATTGCGCAGTCAATTGGCGGATAGCGCAGAAACGGCACTGTTTGTTTCCAAACTCGGCACCCGTATTTCACATCGTAGTGTGCAAAAACGCATGGCCGAATGGGGTCAAAAACAGGCGGTCGCCAGTCATATCAGCCCACATAAACTGCGCCACTCGTTTGCCACCCATATGCTGGAATCGAGCAATAACCTGCGTGCGGTGCAGGAGCTGCTTGGGCACGAGAACATCGCGACAACGCAAATCTATACCCACCTCGATTTTCAACATCTGGCACAGGTATATGACCAAGCGCATCCTCGGGCGCGCAAAAAGAATAAGGATGATTAAGCATGCTGTTTTACCGCCCATTGACTTCGATTCATGCACTGACGTTTGATTTGGACGATACCCTTTACGATAACCGTCCGGTGATCAAACAGGTGGAGGAAAAAGTTACTGAGTGGTTGTTAAGTCAGCATCCCATTACGGCAACGCGCTCTTTGGCTTGGTGGCAGACAATGAAGCGTGATATGGCACGCCGCTTTCCGGAACAGTGCCATGATGTGAGCCAATGGCGTTATTTACAGGTGCAGCATGGTTTACTGGAATTGGGTTATTCGCAGCCACAAGCGAAGCAAGCGGCGAGTGAGACGCTCGAACAAGTGATGCGCTGGCGTAATCAAGTCGATGTGCCTGCCGAAACACATCGGGTGTTGGCTGAGTTGGCGGCTAAAGTGCCGCTGATTGCGATCACCAATGGCAATGTACAGGTAGAAAAAATTGGCTTAAGTGGCTATTTCCAAACGGTACTGCGTGCAGGGCCAGATGGCCGTGCTAAGCCTTATCCTGATCTCTTTGCGAAAGCAGCACAACAGCTTCAGCTTGACCCCCGTTCAATCTTGCATGTCGGGGATCATTTGCAAACCGATGTGCTAGGGGCGCGGCAAAATGGTTTTCAAGCCTGCTGGTTTAACGATCAAGGGCAGACTATTCGTCGGTTAACCAAAGCGAGCGTATTACCCGACGTGGAGATCGAGCGTCTCTCAGAATTACTTTTGATAGTTAACTAGGTGCATAGCATCGGGTCACAAAAATCACATTGCATAGTTATTGAGTATAGTCTGCGGTAACGATTGCATTGCATAATGCCTGAACATTTCACTGGCTTATCAGCTCTTTATGTTTACGGTCTCGCGTCTCATCCCAGATTTAGCATCGGCCAATCATGTGCTCGATACGATGGCTCTTCCTCATGGACAATCGATCTTAGTCCAAATTTTCTCTCCTTTGAGCCGCGAACATGTTGTGCAGCTTGCGCGGCTCATCCGCAGCCACTACCCACAAGCTTGCCTACTTGGATGCAGTACCGAAGAGGTGATTTTCCAAGGTGAAGTACACCATCAGGTGACTTTGCTGCAGATCACCGTGTTTGAGCAAACCTATCTTAGCCGTGCTGTGGTTGATTACAGTGATGATGATATTGCCGACGCCGAACGTTTAGCTCGTCAGCTTGAGCTCAATAGCACCTCTCGGGCGGTGGTGTGTTTTTCTTGGCAGATGGATACCTTGCAAGCCGCGCGATTTGCTTTACATGACACACAAGGTACACCAGTGCCCGTCGCTGGTGGAGCCGCCAAACAAACCCCAAGTGGTCGCTGGGTTTTGCTCGATGAGGCTTGTTACCAGAACGCCAGTGTGGCCATTGCGCTGCATGGCGAAGCACTTTATGTCGAAACTGGCGGGTACACAGAATGGCAGCCTGTGGGACACACTTATCGGGTGACTGCCGTGGAGGGGGATCGGGTCTTACGTTTGGATGATGAGCCGATAGAGGCGATTTATCAGCGCAATTTGGGCGCACAAGCTGACTTACCTCATGATTGGCTGATCAGTTTTCCGCTGATGAAAGGAGAATGCCGCCACCAAGATATCTATCTGCCGCTAGAGCTAGCGGATGGAGGTGGGGTCATATTTAACCGCCCGTTAGCGCTGCAAGATGAGGTACGCTTTTGTTTTGATCACCCGAGCTTAACCCTAGAGCGGGTTTATCTTACCGCGCAGCAGTTGCAAGCCAAGCAGTGCCAACAAGTATGGGTATTTAACTGTGCGCTGCGTTTAAACTTCATGCATGAGAATCACGAATTACAACCGCTGCAGACAGTGGTGCCGACTGATGGTTGTTACTGTTGGGGAGAGCTGCTGTATGAGCATGGTCAGCAGCAAGTGATGCACCATAGCATGACGTTTCTTGCTTTACGTGAAGGGGCGGTGCGTGACGATTTTATCCCAATTCCCTTGCCGAGTTATCCGGAAGGGATGACGTCCCCTCTGTTTAATTTGATCCGCCATGCGTTTCACGATTTGGATGCCATGACGGACAATTTGGCGCAGCAGATCCGCGCTCAAACCTCATTACTGACCGCGAGTTACCGACGTGACCGACGTACCGGTTTACCCAATCGAGTCGTGTTACGTGAACGATTGGCGAATTTCGCGGCCAATGAGCACCTAATCGCCCTGAAAGTGACCAATTTCAATCAGATCAATGAGAAGTACGGTTATCCGGTAGGTGATAAGCTGCTTCGTGATTTGAGTGAACAGTTTCAGGTCTTTTTGGATCAGAAATTGGCAGGGCAGAGCGGTTTGTATGCGATTGGGGTCGGCGAGTGGGCAACGGTTTTTCGTGCCAAGTTGGACGGGAAAAGTATTCATAGCCATTTCTATCAGTTTGTGGAGCGGTTGGAGCACGTCAATTTCGAGCCCTACGGTTTGCCGAATGTAGATTATCTGTCGATCTCGTTGTGTGCAGGATTAGTCAGTCAGGGGGATTTTTCTGAGTATTCGCCGGATGAGTTACTGCTACGTGCTATCGAAGCGCGCCGCTACGCTTTTAACAACAACCACCATTTTTGTAATGCGGCACGTTTAAAAGTGCAAGACAGCATTCGTCAGGACAGACTTAATTGGCTTTCAAGGGTTAGCCGCGCAGTGTTACGCGATGATGTGGTGGTTTACGCGCAGCCGATTTGCCAAGCGCGTAGCCATATCATCAACTCTTATGAATGCTTGGTGCGGATTGAAGATGAGGGTGAAATTCTGATGCCCGGGCACTTCTTGCCTATTATCACGGATACGCATCTTTACACGCGTTTAAGCCGGCAAATGATCAGTCATACCTTCAATATGATGCGTCATCGCCCGGAAGCGTTTTCGATCAATCTTTCACCGCAAGATTTGATGAGTGAGCGCACCTTGCAGCATTTGGAAGCGGCAATCAAATCGGTGGCCGATCCCGCTCGCGTCGGGCTCGAAGTGTTGGAGAGTGAGCAAATCAAAGATTACGGGCGGATGATTGAAGTGTGTAACCATTTCCGCACGCTGGGCGCGACCATCATTGTCGATGATTTTGGCAGTGGTTATTCCAATATTGATGAGATAGTGAAGCTTGAACCGCAGGTGATTAAGCTCGATGGCAGCTTGATCCGCAATATTGATCAGGATGTGAAGCAGCGCCGAATTGCCGAGCAGCTCGTGAAATTGTGTCAGGTACTGAATGCGAAAACCGTGGCAGAGTTTGTCCATAACCAGACGGTTTGTCGCATCAGTGAAGATATGGGGGTGGATTATTTACAAGGCTATTTCTTGGGTCGACCTTCACGCTTGGGTTAACGCAGGATAGACGCGTCATACCATCTTGATATTTATCGTTCAATCCAGCGATGACCGCTTTTGTCGGCTTTAAAAGCGTTCATCGAATAGTGATAAAACTGCTCTAACATCTCGGCCGAAGCATCGGCGTTGAAATGGCGCAGCAGCATTAATCCCACCTCAAGGGTGCAGAGATTGCCCGGCTGTTGATTGCGCCTGAGCCTATAAGCTGACACTTGATCGGTGGTAAGGTGAACTCTCGGAACATCGGCCAGCCAAGGGCTTTTACGCTCCATTTTGCGCGCTTCCTGCCAAGTGGCATCGAGCACAACAAAATGCGCGATCTCATCTTCGCTCAGTGAGCGGAGTGCATCGGTTAACTCCACGCTCTCTTCGGATGGGTAAACCAGAAACGAGCGAGCGTTGGGTTGGGTGAGGCGCGCTTGTAACTCAGTATTGGCCGCGACTCGGCTCCATGTATAGGCTTGGCACTCGGCCATGGATTTCACCAGCCAGCGCCCAGTATTGGTTTCGCGCTGCCACTCATTATCGTGAGTGAGCAGCGAGAGTTGAAACGGCGCATGGAAGCTAGGGACTTCGGAGCAGAGGCATTGAAATTTAAGCCCGCATGCAGGACAAGTTGAGCTCACGGCTTGATATCCGTGTCTGATACATCGCTGGCAAATAGTACTAGGCCACCATCGGCGATATCATATATTGATTGTCCTACTTTCTCTTTGTCCGCTTTAAGCTGATTTCCCTCACGAGTGAAAATACGCTCTGATATTAAGTATTGGCGCTGATGGCGAGTCATCACCACTTGGATTTGATTCGAATTAAGCTGTTGCCAGTAGCCTTGTTCAACCACGGCTGGATCGCCATTCGCATATTCATAGAGGGTTTGTGCGCTATGGTCAGGCTCTAAAATCAAGCTGACACTAAATCCGCTCTGTGCGGTGGAACGAGCAAAATAGGTTCCGCTCCAGTTGAGTGTAGGATCTTGCATTGGCTGACAAGAACCGCTTTTCCTGCTCAGTGATTGGATTTTATGTACAGCAATCCGCGCGACATAATCGCCATTAAATCCATTAGGGTTAGGGGGGAGTAGAGTGCCAACAATTTCCCCGTATAGGGGTTCATAAGGTAGACGACTTTTTTCTTGAGTGTCACGCAGTTGAGTGGCCGATAAATTAAGCCAGTACTGCTGATTGCTACCGCACGGAGTAAAACGTTGCACTTCGCTGCCGACCACTAATTCTCCGCGTAAGACAAAGTTTTGTGGCTGAATAGTCTCTGGATTGTCGAGTGTCGCGAGAGTCTTTGAGGTAAAACTTGGCAATGATGTGTTGGAGCACGCTTGCAATAGCATAGCGAGCGATATGGCGCAGAACGGCAAGGCTCTCATTGTTCAATTCCTTTGGATCGAGATTGAATGGGGGATATTTAGTATGCCACTACAGTAGCAAAAATGATTACATAAACTCAAAGACAAGCTAAACCGTCACAAGGTTCCATTAATAGAGTGCGTGAAGGAACGTATTGCTTGAGAGCTGTTTCGTGCGGTGAGTGGCTAAGATTTGGCGCAGAACATGGCAAACGGCAGCGTTAGGCTGCCGTCGAGTTGTGCTCAGAAGACGATCTTTTACGGCTTAACCTGAGCGCAATAGGCACCGAGCGAGACGTGAATCTGATTAAAACAGATGTTGATGCAGGTAATGCGCTACCGCATCATCGGCATTACTGCCGATCACTTCATTATCCGGTAGAGCGTTGAATACTTTTTCATGAGCTGTACCCATGACTAGGCCTTTTCCTGCCATGGAGAGCATTTCGACATCATTCATCCCATCCCCAAACGCAATACAGTTTTCAAGGCTAAGGTGAAGAGATTCGGCCACAGCTTGCAGCGCATCGCCTTTTGACACGCCCGCACACATGACTTCTAGGCACCAAGGTGTTGAAAAGGCAACGTTGATTTTATCGCCAAAGCGCTGATTCAGTAAGGTTTCGTACTGCACCAAATGTTCATGATCTTGGTCTTCTTGAGTGAAGAAAATTTTCGCGATGCCATCGGTTGGGGCGTTATTAACATCAAAGACGCGATAGGTAAAACCAGAGTCTTCATGGAAGTCGCGCAGGATCTCATCTTCTTTATTGAGCATCCATTCGTCATTACGGTACAGATGCACGAACAACTGCTCATCGTGTTTAACGACATCGATGATGGCTTGCACCAAATCTTGCGGTACGTTTTTGCTGTACATCAGTTGGTCATTCTGGTCATGCACTCGCGCACCGTTTGAGGTGATCATATACGCAGGAATCCCCGCGATTTCACGAATCCCCGCGACATCAATGTGGTGACGGCCTGTCGCGAAAATAAAGGTAAATCCTTTATCGTGCAGCTGTTTCAAAGTCTGTTTCGAAAATTCGCTCAACTGATGGTTCGGGGCGAGTAAGGTGCCGTCGAGATCCGACGCCACGATTTTATACGGATGTTTGTGTGCTGAAGTGGTCATAAAACTCTCTGTTTCTCGGTTGGCCGGATGAGCCGTCACCCTTAGGTTGCCTAGTGTAGTGGAATTAAATGCGGAAAAAGAGGGTAAACCTCTCTTTGCGCTTTTCCTCAATTTTTATGGTCGATGGTACTGTCTTTTATGGTTGATAGTACTGGCGGCGAAAAAACGCAAAATATGGTCTAACGTCTGATTTCGGTAGGCATCTTGTTCAAAAAGCAGTTCATGTCTGGCTCCTGCTATGCGGCATAAAGCGGCACGTTTTTGGGTGCGAGACAGCTTTTTGAAGAGCCGGTTTTGCGCCCGATTACACACAATCGCTTCTTCGCCAGCTTGTAAGATCAGCATGGGGATTTTGATTTGTCGGGTTAACTGCAAACACTGTTTGGTCGCCATTAAGCTTTGCCAAACCCAGCGGTGACTCGGCCCACCAATTTGCAGTTCAGGGTGTGCTTCATACAGTTCACGAAACAATTGGTAACGGGTTTCACTGTGGGTGAGCAGATTGAGATGAAAGGGTTTGGCGTGATAAGGGCCATAACCCGGAGCGTAACTGGGTTTTGGGGTAACGGCGGCCATAATTTGAGTGATGAGCAAAGCCCATGGCCTTAAATACCAAGGCATATTCACGCCAAACATCGGAGCGCTCAGTGCCAGTGCGCTAAAGGGGTGCTCTGGAGTGGTCTGGATATAGCGCGTAGCAATCGCGCCACCCATAGAATGGGCTAATAAAAAGCGCTCTTGGTAGTGACTGAGATCGAAATGCTCGACTAAGGCTTTTAAGTCAGTCACGTAATCTTGAAACTCATGTACATGGCCAATTTGTCTATCTTCAGTCAGACGTTCTGACCGTCCTTGACCACGGTGATCATAGGTATAAACATCAAAACCTTGGCGGAATAGGTCATAACACAGCTCTTTATATTTCCACGCAGATTCAATCCTGCCATTCACAATCACTACGGCTTTTTGATGCTCAGGCTGCTTGAGACTACACCAATAAATGTGCGTTTTATCAAAACTGCGATAGGTTCCTTCGCTTCGAGTGTGCCACACTTGAGCTATCTCAAAGTTGAGAGCTTGCTCCAAACTCGACTCTTGCGTATAAGGATAAAGATTTTTTTCAGGGTTCATAAGTTGGCAATGGGGTTGTGCGCATCAGTGTTTGACCTTATTGGGCTAGCATAAGTCAGGAATGAGGAATTGCAATGGATATCCATGTTTGGCTTGCCTATCTACTGACCGCGGTGGTGTTTAGTCTGGCGCCCGGTTCAGGCACGGTCAACTCGATCAGCAATGGTTTAAGTTATGGTACACGCCACTCATTAGGGGCGATTATCGGCCTACAAATCGGTCTTGCTTGCCATATAGTGTTGGTAGGCATCGGAATTGGCGCTTTGGTGGCACAATCTGCGTTGGCGTTCACTCTGATCAAATGGATTGGCGCGGCTTATTTAGTATGGCTGGGTATTCAGAAATGGCGAGATAGAGCCCCCCTAACGGCTACCACAACTTCTAATGAACTCTCGCAAGCCGCCCTACTGCGTAAAGCAATATTGATTAACCTGACCAATCCCAAATCAATCGTTTTCTTAGTGGCATTATTTCCGCAGTTTATTGATCCCACTAGAGATCATTGGCCACAGTTCTTGGTTCTGGGTATCACAACCGTTACTATTGATGCGATTGTCATGTTCGGATACACGGCGCTGGCTGCGCAGCTAGGTCGCTATGTTCGTTCACCCAATATCATGACCAGAATGAATAAACTGTTTGGTTCGATGTTTATGGGCTGCGGAATGCTGTTGGCCACCGCCAAAGCGTAAGCAAGCCTTTGAGGACACCATGTACACAACTTATGTAGCACGCCAACCGATATTGAATGCAAAGCGACACACGCTAGGTTATGAGCTGCTGTTTCGAGATGGAGAAAAAAACGCGTTTCCTGAGTACATGGATGCCGATCGTGCAACCTATCGTCTGATCGTTGAAAACTTTTTATCCCTTGGTACCAACCCGAGAATTGCCCGCTCGCGCTGTTTTATCAACTTTCCCCATAAAAGCTTAATTCGACGTTTGCCTCTGACTCTGCCGCGTGAGCAGATCGTGGTAGAAATTTTGGAAACGTGCCAGCCGACCGATGATCTTTTTGAGGCGATACAAGAGCTGAGTCAGCGAGGTTATCTGCTCGCGTTAGATGATTTTGTTTACTCACCAGCTTGGGAGCGTTTTTTACCTTACGTACAAATAGTCAAAATTGACATCATGGCGATGGGGCTCGATAAAGCGTGTGAATTTGTGCGCGATCGATTGGCTCAGGGGAGTCGTAGGCGATTTTTAGCCGAGCGAGTTGAGACAGAAGATGAATTTCATCAAGCGCGTCATGCCGGTTTTACCTTCTTTCAAGGCTATTTTTTCAGCAAGCCAGAAATCATCAAACAGCGCTACATCAGTCCAGAGCATGTGATTGCGATGCAACTGTTTCGCGAAGTCTGCCAGCCGGAAGTCGATTATGTGCGAGTGGAGCGTTTGGTGGCGCAAGATATTGCGCTATCCTACAAACTACTACGTTTCGTAAACACTATGTCGGATCGGCTCTCTGTCTCTATTTCCTCATTTCGCCAAGCCTTGGTGTATCTTGGACAGGATAAGTTGCGCATTTTCGTCTCTTTGGCGGTCGCGTCTTATATCTCATCCAAAAAACCGAAGGAGCTTTACAACTTATCGCTACAAAGAGCGCAGTTTTGCCAGTTGATGGCGACGCATCCGCATTTTAAAGCGCATCGTGATCAAGCCTTTTTGATTGGCATGTTTTCTGTACTGGATGCCTTGTTAGATACTTCAATCGAGCAATTGGTGGAGCAACTGCCGCTGGCCGATGATGTAAAGTTGGCACTGCGAGAGCGTGAAGGGCCACTGGGTACTTTGCTCGCTCTTGAGGAGTGTTTTGAAAAAGCCGATTGGCAAGGTGTTGAAAAACACTGCTTAGAACTGGGTTTTGATCTGGAAGATGTCCGTCAGGAATTGATTGAAGCCCAGCGTTGGAGCCAGGACATCAATCGATTAATTTAGTGATAAGTTGATATCCCTTTCCTAATTGAAGCTGCAGCGATGTTGGGTGCAACGCCAAGTCATTTGGGTAGAGATGGTCGGCCAGCCCGACTCTGAGGGTGTAGGATGATAAAGGCTGACCGACCAAATAGATTAACTTTCCTGCACCTTATGTTTGATGAGCTTATCGTGGCGATGATTTATTTCAGCCAAGCGTTAAGCATCCACACCAGCTTTTCTTGTTCGCGGATGTAGTCACTCATCAGCGCTGAAGTCCCTTCATCCCCAGTTTCGGCAGCAAGTTCAAGAATGTCTCGTTGTTGGTGGAGCAGAATGCTAAAGCCATCCACCAATCCCTGCATACTGCTACGGCCATCAATTGAGTCGGTATGCTCTTTGATTTGCGCTGCTTTGAGGTAACCACTAAAGCTGTGCATGGGTCGAGCACTCAGCGTTAAAATACGCTCTGCCAGTTCATCGATTTTTAGCTGTAAGTCGGTATAAATCTCTTCGAACTTAGCGTGCAGTTCGAAAAATTCCTTACCTTGAATATTCCAGTGGTAACCGCGAGTATTCATATAGAACACTTGATAGTTGGCCAGCAAGTTGTTGAGCGCATTCGCTAGTTTTTGACTTTGTGTGGTATCAAGACCAATCAAATTCGTTGCCATTTTTACACCTCTCAGTTTTTTATTTCCCTTATCGGGATGAACCAAGAATAGTGTAGTTCAGAGATGGAAGAAATTTGGATTATCTGATTTTTCTGATAGGCATAGACTATTAAACCATTATAAACAGTATGGAATTACCCGCTTTAAGTGCTGTTTTAACAAATTATGGTTTAACGCTTTAAAGCAAAGTGTAAAAAGCGTTGCCCTTGGTAAGTCAGAATGCCTTTATCACCAGGATTGAGCGCGTGATAGTAATGAATACCAACTTGAAACTCACGTTTTGGTCCTAAACGCCCTTTCTGTACGTAAATCCAAAACTCTTGATCGTCTTGACCGGGGAGAGGGTGCGGAATGTCGATCGCTTGCTTATCCAGTATGGTCACCTCGGCAGTACGCTGCGGGGCATTTTCACCTTGCATGTGGCGGCGGTAGAAGTGGCTGAAAAACCAAATGGCCGCAATAATCAATAACGCTAAACTGATCAATAAAGTGAAGGGCATAACAGCCTCCTATTCTGAATACGCCGCTATTTTAGCGAATGGCGTATTTTTCCAAGCAGTTTGTGGTGAGAAAGAGATGTGTGGCAGTAATCAAAGGGATTTTTTCGGCATATCTCACACTTTCTCAGCCATTGTTCGACTAACAATTGGATAATGTGACTCTGGCTGCTAGAAAATAAAGAGAGAAGCGCAGGAGGGCGGAAATGTCAGAAATTGAACAAGTTGTTCTACGAACGCGCAAACTCGAAACCTTGTTGCGCGAACAATACCATGCAGAAGGCAAGGGATTACATCAATTGGTCACCAGTTGTGAGGAACGTTTACCCCATGACGTGATTAAAAAGCTGCGTTATGTGGCGACCATTCGCAATAAAGTGGTGCATGAAGAGAATTATCGCTTAGATGATCGCAAAGCTTTTCTCGCGGTATGCCAAGAGTGTGAAGATGAGCTCACGCCGAGAAGTGGGAAGTTTGTGTGGCGAATTGCTTTTATGCTGATGATGTTGATGACCTTAGGAGCCCTATTTTTCTATTACTGGCATTGGGAAGAGTTATCTCAACATTTTCAGTAGTGGAACATATAACCAATAAAAAAGGACGCGACGCGTCCTTTTTTATTTTAAAAACACTGACTTAGTACATCATGGGCAGTGTCATTAAACCAATGATTACTGCGATCATAACAAGTCCTTGTTTTTGAGATGAAGAAATCATAACACTGCTCCTTTGGTTGATTACTCATTCTGTAAAAAAAGAATAGATCATTTACCCAGCTTGATCAATAGATCGTTGGATAAAGTTTAAAAAACACAGTTCTTTTGCTTGTAAGGTGATTTTTAACGTAAGAAAAGTCACACTTTTACGCTGTTTTAATCATAAGCTAAATGCTGATTTTTAATTCAATGTTAGATTTATTTTATTGATTTTATAGTGTTTTTTATTATTTTCTGGTCGGTTGCTATTTGTTCTGGTTGTGGTTATTACGGTTTGTTTGGGATCGATTGTCAGGTTTTAGTAAATTACCACTTTATGAGAATTATTTTCTTGTTGTTGATATCTATTATCAATTGGATTGTGTTTTTATCCTATCTCTGGTTTTATAGTTTCAAAAATAGCAGTGATTTTTCATTTCTTTGTTATGTTGGTTGTTTTCAGTTTATTTATTGTTTTGTTGTTGTTTTTATAGTGTTTTTATTTCTATTTTCTGTTTTTGTTTTGGTGGTTTTTCCATTTTTTTGTTTTATTTTGATTTGGTTTTGTTTGTTTGGTGTTGATTTTCTTTATTGTTTTGTTTTGTGGCAAGTTTTCTTGTTTTGTGGTTTTATTGAGTAATTACTATTTTATATAGCAGCTCACGCTGGGATTCGCTAGCAAGATCCAACTTTTTACTTTGATAGCTGGACATCAAAAGTCAGATCCCTACACTGGCGGCAGTTTGAGTTAGGGGTATGGGCATGTTGAGCTGGATTTCTGTCGTGTTGTCGGGTTTTATCAGCATTTCTGCTTATGAAAATCAGAAGCGTAAGCAAGCGATATTCTTTCGAGTTTTCAGCCTTCTGTTACTGACGATCATTGTGTGGGAGCAGCACAGTCATGCCACGCCAGAGGTGATTTTCATCTCTCTTGGTTTGGCGGTGTCAATGTTTGCGCATGGATTGCGGTTAAATTTTCGTTACCACAAAGCCAGTTTTGTGCTGTTTTTAGTCGCGCAACTGCTGTTTAGTAAAGCATTCTGGGTGCAATTGTCGGGTAGTATGGTGTGGTGGCTACCAGCATTACTTGTGGCAGCAAGCATAGTGGTGTTTTTTCTGCTACTGCCGCAAATTGATACCTTAATCTTCCCTGTCACCATTATGGGGCTAATGTTAGTTCAGATGGCGTGGGCAGCGGGTGAGCTGTGGCTACAAGAGGCGACATTGGCTTCCGGTGCTGGTTTCTTGGGGTGTCTAGTTTATATTCTTTCTGCAACGTTATTAGCGATCCACGATTATCGGCGTCCCGTTCCTTGGGGGCACATGATTATCTCTAGCAGCTACCTGATTGCCCAAGCGTTGATCTCAGCGTCGATCGTGTTTTAGTCATATTCACGGTCGTCTGTGATGTAAAAAAAACGCCTCGCGGCGGTTTTTTTACATCATGTATTTACGGCGAATATCCAACATGGCGAAAATACCAAAGATTAAAATTGACCACTTTTCCCAACGCTTCAGCGGTACTTTATCGCCAAATGCGCCAATGAATATCAACATTTGCAAACCGTGCATGAAGAGTAAAAATGCAGTCATGATGTAGAGTGCGATGGCTGCATTACCCGGAAAAGGCTTCACGATGTTGAACAGCAAAACTAGCCATACAAAACCAATCGCTGCTTTCGCTAACCAGAGTAGTGCTTTCATTGTTCTTCCCTTATAAACAGTCGATAACAGACTTGTCCGGCACTCTTTTCTCGATGTAGATGCCAATGAGGAGGCAACTCCGTCAGTGGCAGCTCTTTTTCGCACTCAATATAAATCATCGCTTGTGGCGCGAGCCAACCGTTTTGCTCGAGTAACTGAGTGGTTGCCTGTAACAAACCTTGTCGAAAAGGAGGGTCAATAAACACCACGTCATAAGGTTTACCCGATTGTCGCAGAAAGGCGAGTGCATCCGTGTGAATAAGCTCAATATTTTCTGCTTTCAGGCTCTGTACATTAGTTTTGAGTTGCTGAAAGGCGAGCGGGTTCAGCTCAAGCATGGTTACTTGGTTGGCTTGGCGTGATGCACACTCGAAGCCTAGGCCACCAGAACCTGCAAAAATATCGAGACAGCGAGCATTTGGCACTTCTTGAGCAAGCCAGTTAAACAGCGTTTCTTTCACTCGATCGGTCGTCGGGCGTAGCCCTTCGGCATCATGCACGGGTAATTTTCGGCCACGCCACAGGCCGCTGATGATCCGAACTTGCCCTGTAGGGGCTATTTTTTGTGATGGGTTTGGCTGGCGACGTCTTTGCATAGA
Source organism: Vibrio paracholerae (assembly GCF_037672085.1). Taxonomy (NCBI): domain Bacteria; kingdom Pseudomonadati; phylum Pseudomonadota; class Gammaproteobacteria; order Vibrionales; family Vibrionaceae; genus Vibrio; species Vibrio paracholerae. The sequence goes on from NZ_JBBHLM010000002.1 coordinate 154,136, forward strand.
TTTTTTGACCGCTAATTAAGTGTTACTATACCTCGCTTGTCAGCCATTTGGCGCGACAACCCGAGTGAATATAAAAAACTGGGCAAAGTGTACCAAGCGAAGCAAAAAGTTTTCACTGCTTTGTCATTTTTCTTTTCGGAGCCGCAATAATGGCCAAGAAAAGTCTGTATTAAAATAAAGCGATTCAGGATAGCTCCAGATGACGGAAAAAAAGAAGCGTGGCTTGTTGTCATGGCTTGGATTTGGTGATGAAGAAAAAAGCCAAACCACTGTAACGGATACTCAAACGCAGGATGAACCACAAAGCCAAGCCGATGTTGAAGCGGTGGCGATTCAAGCGGAAAATGTGTTAACAGAAACAGAAACAGAAACAGAAACAGAAACAGAAACAGAAACAGAAACAGAAACAGAAACAGCCGCGGTTGAATCTGCACGTATTGTTGAACAAGAAAAACCGACCGAAAGTTTCTTTGCGCGCTTAAAGCGCAGCTTGAGCCGCACCAAAGCGAATATCGGCGCTGGCTTCTTTGGCCTGTTTAAAGGCAAAAAGATTGATGATGACCTATTCGAAGAGCTCGAAGAACAACTGCTGATTGCCGATGTCGGCATGGATACGACCAGCAAAATTATCGCTAATTTGACCGCCAAAGCTTCTCGCCAGCAACTGCGTGATGGGGAAGCGCTGTACGGTCTGCTCAAAGAAGAGATGGCCGAGATTCTCTCTCAGGTCGAGCAGCCATTGGTTATCGATACTGAGAAGAAGCCTTATGTGATCTTGATGGTGGGCGTGAACGGGGTAGGTAAAACCACCACGATCGGTAAACTGGCGAAACAGTTCCAAGCGCAAGGTAAGAAAGTGATGCTGGCCGCCGGTGATACTTTCCGCGCTGCGGCGGTTGAGCAGTTGCAAGTGTGGGGAGAGCGCAATCAAGTACCTGTCATCGCTCAGCATACTGGCGCAGACAGTGCCTCCGTCATTTATGATGCGATTGAAGCGGCGAAAGCGCGCGGGATTGACGTGGTGATTGCGGATACGGCAGGCCGTCTGCAAAACAAAAGTAACCTGATGGAAGAGCTGCGCAAGATTGTACGCGTGATGAAGAAGATTGACGACAGCGCACCACATGAAATCATGTTGACGCTGGATGCGGGTACCGGACAAAACGCGATCAGTCAGGCCAAATTGTTTAGTGATGTGGCGCCTATCACCGGCATTACCTTAACCAAGCTTGATGGCACCGCTAAAGGTGGGGTGATTTTCGCGATTGCCGATCAATTCCAGATCCCAATCCGTTATATCGGTGTCGGCGAGAAAATTGACGACTTACGTCCATTTGCAACACAAGAGTTTATCGACGCGCTATTTAGCCGCGAAGAATAAACCAATCTCAGTTGGCACACTGTGCCAGCCTTGTCAGGGGGAGACGGCGTGATCAGGTTTCAGCAAGTCAGTAAAGCGTATCGAGGTGGACGACAGGCGCTACAGAAAGTGGATTTCCACTTACGGCGTGGTGAAATGGCCTTTTTGGGAGGTCATTCTGGAGCGGGGAAAAGCACTTTGCTTAAGCTGATTTGTGCGATTGAACGTCCAACCGATGGCAAAATCAGCTTCAATGGCCACGATATTACGCGTATTCCAAATAAAGATATTCCGTTTTTGCGTCGTAATATCGGGATTGTCTTTCAGGATCACCGTCTGTTAATGGATCGCAGCATCTATGACAATGTCGCGTTACCGATGCGCATTGAATCGATCTCGGAAAATGAAATTAAACGCCGTGTCTCGGCGGCGCTCGATAAAACGGGCTTACTTGATAAAGCTCGCTGTTTACCAAGCCAGCTCTCCGGTGGCGAACAGCAGCGAGTCGGGATTGCTCGCGCGGTAGTTAACCGTCCGACCTTACTGTTGGCTGATGAGCCGACAGGGAACCTTGATCCTGAATTGGCCAACCGAGTGCTGCGTTTGTTTGAAGAGTTCAATCGTGCCGGAGTGACGATCCTATTGGCGACGCACGATATTCATCTGGTGAATTCGCGGCCACAATATCGTCATCTTGAACTCAATCAGGGTTTTTTAAGTGAGGTAGCGGATTATGGCCGTTAAGCCGGGCAATCACAAAATCAACAAAACCGATAAAAGCGATAAGAAGAGTAAACCAAGAGACGTTAAACGAGCCAAAACGGACAGCTTTATCGCGATCCATTTTAAACAAGCTAAAGCCTCATTTTCGGCTTTGTGGCGACGCCCTGTCGGGAATGTTTTGACCCTAGCTGTCATATCAATGGCTTTGGCACTGCCAGCCAGTTTGTACCTATTGAGCAAAAATATTGCGTCGGTAGCAGAGCGAGTGGCAGGGCCATCACAACTCAATGTTTATCTAAAAATCGATATTCCTGAGCCTCGGATTATCGTGTTAAAAGACGATCTTGAACGGCGTGATGAAATTGCTCAAGTGAAATACATTTCATCGCAGCAGGGCCTGGATGATTTAAGCAAATATTCCGGATTTGAACAGGCGATAAGCTTACTCGATAACGCCATCTTGCCTGCTGTATTGGTGATCACTCCGAAAGTGGATAATCGTGAACAGATCCAGATGCTCGCTAAAGCACTACAAGCAGAAGAAGGCGTGACTGATGTGCGTATGGATGAAGATTGGTTCGCACGTCTCGATGCGATTCGCCACTTAGCAGCCATAGTGGTCGTCAGTTTATCCAGTTTAATGTTGATGTCGGTGTTTTTGATTGTTGGCAATACGCTACGTTTTAACGTACAAGCCAACAAAGAAGAGATCCAAACCATGAAACTTATCGGGGCGACCGATGCATATATTCTGCGTCCCTATCTTTATTCGGGGATGTGGTTTGGGTTATTGGGCGCAGTCGCGGCATGGTTGCTTACTGCCTTGATGACTATTTTACTTAATGGTGCGGTTGAAGCGTTGGCGTTACTGTATGACAGCCGTTTCCGTTTAATTGGTCTTGGTTGGGATGAATCTTTGTTGTTGGTCATGCTCGGTGTATTTTTGGGTTGCGTGGCTGCAAAAGTTTCTGCTCAGCGACATTTAAAAGAAATTGAACCAGTTTAAGTGATAGTGGTCATACATGGGCGGCTGAATCACGCGTGAGGCAGAGCGCGACTTGAGTTGCCCTTTTGTTTATGCATAATGGCTAATCAAACTTGAAACCTGTTCATTTTAGGTTCAAGCTTGCAGCGGTAAAATTACGTATCCAGATCAGAGAATGATGAGGAATTGAATGACTAACCAAGCGTATCCAATGGCTCTTGTTTCCCAAGACAGCTTAGATAGCTACATCCGTTCAGTAAACGGTTACCCGATGCTGAGTGCTGATGAAGAGCGTGAGCTGGCAGAGCGATTACATTACAAAGGGGATATCGATGCTGCGAAAGGTTTAATCTTGTCGCACCTACGATTTGTTGTTCACGTTGCTCGTGGTTATTCCGGTTATGGCCTGCCTATGGCGGACTTGGTACAAGAAGGTAATATCGGCCTAATGAAAGCGGTGAAGCGCTTCAACCCAGAAATTGGTGTAAGACTGGTTTCATTTGCCGTGCATTGGATCAAGGCTGAAATTCATGAATACGTCCTACGCAACTGGCGTATTGTGAAAATCGCCACCACCAAAGCACAGCGCAAACTGTTCTTTAATCTGCGTAAATCGAAAAAACGCCTTGGCTGGTTTAATAACAGCGAAGTGGAAACGGTGGCGCGCGAGTTGGGTGTTGAACCTTCTGAAGTGCGTGAAATGGAATCTCGTCTGGCAGCCCAAGATGCTGCGTTTGAGATGTCCGCCGAGGATGACGAAAACGGCATGGCTTACACTGCGCCTGTGCTGTATCTCGAAGATAAGCACTCTGACTTAGCCGATAACCTAGAAGCTGAAAACTGGGAAGCGCATACCACACAGCGTCTTAGCATGGCGCTGGCGAGTCTTGATGAGCGTAGTCAGCACATAGTGCGTGCTCGTTGGTTGGATGATGACAATAAAACCACACTGCAAGACTTGGCAGAAATGTACGGTGTTTCTGCTGAGCGTATTCGTCAGCTTGAGAAAAACGCCATGCGTAAGTTGAAAGAAGCGGTGGGCGAGTTCTGATTTCACCTCGCGTAACCGCTTGATAAGAAAAGGTCTGGTTAATACCAGACCTTTTTTGTCTTTATCTCATATCCCTTTCCTTCTTGAAGCTGCAGCGGTGTTGGCTACGTTCGTTCACCCCAATCACATAGTGTATCTATGCTCATGGGGATGAACGCACTTGCCGCCTACCTGCAAACTCCAAGTAGTTTGGGTATAAAACACTCTAGCGTATTAAAACAGTCGGTTAAGACCATTTAAGGCTGCAACACGGAAGGCTTCGGCCATCGTCGGGTAGTTAAAAGTGGTATTCACGAAATACTCAATGGTATTAGCTTCCCCTTTTTGTTCCATGATCGCTTGGCCGATATGAATGATTTCTGCTGCTCGTTCACCAAAGCAGTGAATACCTAAAATCTCTTTGGTTTCACGATGGAACAGGATTTTTAAGCTGCCGATGTCTTTGCCTGCAATTTGCGCGCGCGCCAAATGTTTGAAAGAAGCGCGTCCCACTTCATAAGGCACTTTAGCCGCCGTCAGTTCTTGCTCGGTACGACCAACGGAGCTGATCTCCGGGATGGTATAAATACCGGTTGGGATATCTTCAGTCAGCAAATGTGCCGCTTGGCCATGAATGATGGCTTGCGCGACAAACCGACCTTGGTCATAAGCGGCGCTGGCAAGGCTTGGGTAACCAATCACATCACCCACGGCATAAATGTGTTCCACTTGAGTCTGGTAATTGGCGTTGACGACTAACTGGCCCCGCGAATCGGCTTGTAAGCCCACCGAATCTAAATTGAGCTTATCAGTATTACCGGTGCGCCCGTTGGCGTACAACAAGCAGTCGGCGCGCATTTTTTTGCCCGATTTAAGATGGACGATCACCCCATCGTGGGTACCTTCCACCTTGTCGTAGGTTTCATCATTGCGGATCACCACACCACTGTTCCAGAAGTGGTAAGAGAGCGCATCAGAGACTTCATTATCCAGAAATGACAGTAAGCGATCACGGGTGTTGATCAGATCCGTTTTGACATCCAAGCCGCGGAAGATAGAGGCGTATTCACAACCAATCACCCCTGCGCCGTAAATAATGATATGGCGAGGATCATGTTCGAGATTCAGAATCGAGTCGCTGTCATAAATACGCGGGTGACCAAAATCGACATCTTTCGGATGGTAGGGGCGTGAACCGGTGGCGATAACAAATTTATCGGCACTGTAGGTGTCGATGCTGCCATCGGCTTTTTTGACCGCTACGGTGTGAGCATCAATAAAGTGCGCGGCGCCAAAAATCAGCGTGCATTGATTACGGTCGTAAAAGCCTTGGCGTAGGCGTGTTTGTTTATCGATCACGCTTTTGGCGTGACTTAAAATGGTAGAAAAAGTAGCGTGAATGCTGGAGTTGTTTTTGCAAAACAGCGGGTTGCTATTGAACTCAATAATTCGGCTCACCGCGTGACGTAGAGCTTTCGACGGGATGGTGCCCCAGTGAGTACAACCACCGCCAACACTGCTCTCTTTTTCTATGATCGCGACATTCTTTCCCCCTTTGGTCAGCCCCATGGCTGCCCCTTCTCCGCCCGGACCGCTACCGATCACAATGACGTCAAAGTGGTTTTTCTGTCCCATAGTGAATCCTTGTTATATTTGCTTAACATTGCTGTTGCGAGATTTTAACGCATTCCCTTACGTGGAAACATGCTGCAAGGTGCAGAGAGTGGAGGGGATCACGCCTTCATTGCAAAACAGGTGCTCAACCTTGCTTGATTCCAATCGCTTTTGATTACATTGAGTTAGCATCAGCACCATTATTATCTGGTATCCGGTTGCGAAAATGGTTGCTGTCTCATACTGACGAGCTTTGTTACTTAGACAAGCTAACCAATCAGGTTATAGTATGAACCAAATTTTTTGACTTAGCTGAGAACTGACAGGAATGAAATCGTTGGGAATCCGAGCACAACAAAAAGAAAAGACGCGCCGCTCTTTAATTGATGCTGCGTTTAGCCAACTGAGCGCTGATCGAAGTTTCTCGAACCTGAGTTTACGTGAAGTTGCCCGAGAAGCGGGCATTGCACCAACCTCGTTTTATCGTCACTTTAAAGACATGGATGAACTGGGTTTAACTATGGTCGATGAGGGTGGGTTGTTATTACGTCAGTTGATGCGCCAAGCCCGCCAGCGTATTGCCAAAGAGGGCAGCGTGATCCGCACTTCAGTGGAAACCTTTATGGAGTTCATCGAGAGCAGCCCAAACGTATTTCGTTTGTTGCTGCGTGAACGTTCGGGCACTTCCTGTGAGTTTCGTGCCGCAGTCGTACGTGAAATCCAACATTTCGCTGCGGAACTGACCGAATATTTGGTTGCCACCGGAGTGACGCGTGAAGAGGCGATCACTCAAGCAGAAGCGTCGGTCATCTTAGTGTTTAGTTCTGGTGCTGAAGCCTTAGATCTTGATGGTCGTGAGCGAGATGAACTTGCAGAGCGCTTGATCATGCAACTGCGCATGTTAGCCAAAGGGGCGCAATGGTATCGTAAAGAGCGTGAGCGTAATCGCCTAAAAGGCACCTTGGAATAAGCACAAACGCTAATAAAAAGTAAAAGGAACAACAAAATGCCGATAGAAGAAAACGTGCAGCCCGCGCGTTCGGAACGTAAAACTTTAATCTTGGCACTGGTGGCGGGGATGTGTAGTGATGCTTTGCTTTCATGGCTCACTATGAGCTCAGTCCCATTTTCTCTGTTTGCTTTGATAGCTTTAGTGCTCTCAGCTCAAATGCTTTATCAAGAGTATTTGGCTCATCCTGTGGCGGAAGAGGTGCCATTAGTCGGTCTGGCATGTTTCTTCGTCGGGGCTTTTGGTCACTCAGCTTTTATCAAAGCACAATACCCGCAAGAAGGGTCAAACTTTTTCTCCATCGTCATAGTACTGCTCTTGATCTTTTGGATTGGGCGTAAGCTCGGTTACATCGGTAAGCCACGCTAAACCAAAAACGAGCCATCTGGCTCGTTTTTGGTTGTAGAAGTTGGATGCTTACGCTCACCACCCATTTAAAACGCGGGCTCGATAGTGCCATTAAAGTTTGTGGCTAAGTAATCTCGAATGGCTTTTGACTGGTAGATTTCAACAAACTTTCTATAGTCAGGGTTATCTTTGTTTTCCGCTTTGGTTGCGATAACCATGACTGCCAGTGCAGCATCTTTAGGTTCTAGATAAATGGCCTTCTCTTGGGGATTTAGCCCTGAAGACATCACGTAGTTCATGGTAATCGCAGCGGCATCTCTGTTGCGCTGCTTTGATTTGGCAGCGCTAGCGCTTTGGCCACCTGCGACCGATGTTCCTCGTGTAATGTCGAAATTATCACGAATACATCTTATTGATTATGCTACGTTATGCCCATTGTTAAACAATGGGCATATACAGCTTGACCATACATACTCTTCAAGAACGGCATCGGTTTTTAGAAATGCTTGCCTTGTGGCAAGGCTATGTTCGCAACAAAGATCTGGTCGATCAGTTTTCGATTACCCGCCAACAAGCCTATCAGGATATCCGAGCCTACCAAGAGCAACATCCTGAACGGTTAAAGAAGATGGTGACTGGCCCTTATCAATTTAGCGCGCAATATCTCTTTGAAGCCCCCAAACACTCGCTTGAGCATTATTTGCAATGGTTCAGTACGGGTCAGTTTTATGCGCCTCAGTCATCATTCAATGCCGCGCTGGGTGAGCACTGCTCCGTTCCACAGCGTTATGTTGCACCACAGGTGATTGCAGTGCTAACGGCAGCGATTCGTCAGCAAAAACGCCTTGAGCTTGGCTATGTGTCACTGTCCAATCCCGAATGGGAAGGGCGAATTTTCCACCCCCATACCTTGGTTAAAACGGGTTTGCGTTGGCATGTTCGTGGCTACTGTGAAAAATCGCAGGACTATCGTGATTTAGTCTTAAGCCGCTGCCGTGGTGATGCAGAATTACTCGATACTTCAGATCACACTAAAGAGGACGATCTGGTTTGGAATACGCAGGTGGATTTAATTTTCGCCCCTGATCCACGCTTAAATGACGAGCAAAAAGAAGTCATCGCCCACGATTACCAAATGGAAAACGGACAACTGCGTATAACCACACGTGCCGCATTGGTTGATTACCTACTCAAAGAGATGCAAGTCAAAACCCACTATCTCGAAGGCACGCCAGAAGCCCAGCAGCTGATTTTGGTTAACCCACGTGACATCAAACCTTGGTTATTTGAACGTTAAAACTCAGCCAAGCCATGCTTAGGTAAAGTCACTTTACCTGAATAAATGCGCAGGATTGAGCTTTGGTAACAATCACATAAAGTGGATGCATAACCGTGAAGCATGGAGCAAGTTATGGACGATCTCTCACCCTCTGATCTTAAAGTCATCCTGCACTCAAAGCGCGCCAATATGTATTACTTGGAATATTGCCGCGTGATGCAAAAAGATGGCCGCGTGCTCTACTTGACCGAAGCCTGCTCAAATAAAGGGCAAGAAAACCTCTACTTCAATATTCCGATTGCCAACACCACCGTACTCATGCTCGGCAACGGTACTTCAATTACTCAAGCCGCCATGCGCATGCTCTCACAGGCTGGCGTATTGGTTGGATTTTGTGGCGGCGGCGGTACGCCACTGCACATGGCTTGCGAGGTCGAATGGTTCACGCCTCAGAGCGAATACCGCCCGACAGAATACTTACAAGGCTGGCTCTCATTCTGGTTTGATGATGAAAAGCGCTTGGCCGCCGCCAAACAATTTCAAAACGCACGGATTGATTACTTGCAGCGCGTTTGGCGATCAGACCGAGAGTTAACGCTTGAGAAATTTAATCTACAAGATGAAGTAATAAAGCAATCCCTTGATACCTTCCACCAACGCACTGAAGCCGCGAGTAAACCAGCCGATCTGCTGCTCACTGAAGCGCAGCTGACCAAAGCCTTATACAAATACGCTGCCAATAACACAGGCAAAGAAGGCTTTACGCGTCAGCATCAGCCGGATAAAAAATGCACCGACAAAGCCAACGATTTTCTCAATCACGGCAACTATTTAGCCTACGGGCTTGCGGCAAGCTGCCTGTGGGTGCTTGGTATTCCGCACGGCTTTGCGGTCATGCATGGCAAAACCCGCCGAGGCGCTTTGGTATTTGATGTCGCGGACTTAATCAAAGATGCGATTGTGCTGCCTTGGGCCTTTGTTTGCGCCAAAGAGAACGCCAGCGAACAAGAGTTTCGCCAACAAATTTTGCAAGCCTTCATCGAACACAAAGCGCTCGACTTCATGTTCGACACAGTGAAACACGTCGCACTGCCAGGTAAAGAGGAAGAAGAGCGCGAGGCACACCAATTATGATGGTCACCTTTGTGAGTCAATGCGAGAAAAACGCCCTCAAGAAAACCCGCCGTGTACTGGATGCCTTCGCCAACCGCATTGGTGATAACACCTGGCAAACCCTTATCACCGAAGAAGGGCTACTCACGGTGAAAAAAATGCTTCGCCAAACCGCCAGCCGTAGTACCGCAGTCAGTTGCCACTGGATCCGCTCCCGTTCGCGCAGCCAGTTTTTGTGGGTGGTAGGTAACAAGAAGAAATTTAATGCAGAAGGATATGTGCCAGTAAACAGTACAGAGAAAGACCTGTTGAACAGTGAATTTGAAAATGATTGGAAATATTTACCCCTGATTAAAGCGATAACCGGAATGGCCGCTTTGCTGCACGATTGGGGTAAAGCCTCTTTACTTTTTCAGGAAAAGTTAAATCCAGAAATTAAAACCAAGCACAAAGGTGACCCGCTACGCCATGAGTGGATATCTTGTTTGCTTTTTCAACAATGGATTTCCAATCAAACACATGAACGTCTTGATGAGGTTTGGCTAAATTCATTGATTGATAAAGGCATTGATGAAACTTGCTTTAACACCAACGTTTTACAAAAAGAGAAAGCACTTGCCGAATTGCCGACAGCGGCGGCTTTGATCGCTTGGCTGATCGTTTCTCATCACCGCCTGCCTCTACCCAAAGAGAAAGACTTGTGTGATAGACAACGAGAAGCTGATAACTCGTCGTTGGCGGATTTACTTGCCAGAATTACCCCAGCATGGGGTTATGAAAACCGCTTTGATGAGTACAACGCGCTGCTGCCGAAATGTTTTGAATTTCCGTTAGGTCTGCTCTCTAATTCCTCGATTTGGCTTGCCGAACTTAAACGTCGTGCCAAGGATCTATTGCATCATCTACCTTTACTCGATCAGGCAATCAATGATGGTAGTTGGCGAGGGATTCTACACCATGCTCGTTTGTGCTTGATGCTAGGTGACCACTATTACTCTTCACAGCCTAATGATCATCAATGGAAAACCTCGATAGAGCTGTACGCTAACACCGATCCCAGCACCAAAGCACGTAAACAAAAGCTGGATGAGCACTTAGTGAATGTTGCTAAAGTCGCGGTGACCACAGTGAAGTTACTGCCGTTTTTTGAAACCGAACCGCTCAAAGCCACCGAGCTTGGCGAGCTTGCACCTAAGGCCAACACGCCCAAAGCATTCCGTTGGCAAGACAAAGCGGTACGCAAAATCAATGAGTGGCGTGAACACACGGAAGATAAAAGCCAAGGTTATTTTGTAGTGAATATGGCCAGTACCGGCTGTGGCAAAACCATCGCCAACGCCAAAATTATGCAGGCGTTATCTGAAGAGGGTGAAAGCCTACGATTTATCTTGGCACTTGGTTTGCGCACACTCACTTTGCAAACCGGAGACGAATATAAGGAAAGGCTCAAACTGCAAGAGAGCGATTTAGCAGTGCTGATTGGCTCTAAAGCCATTTCTGAGTTGCATAAATCGGGTAAGGCGGTTGAAAAAGACGACATTGAACCTGAACAAGCTGACGCTGGTTCTGAGTCTTTGGAGAGTCTTCAAGATGAAAACGATGTTCTGGATTGGCAAGGTGTGCTGCCTGAAGAAGAGCTCACGACCGTTTTAACCAAAGAAAAAGACCGAAAACTTCTGTATGCGCCAGTACTGGTATGCACCATCGACCACATCATGGCCGCGACCGAAACCAAGCGTGGTGGACGCTATATTCTGCCCTGTTTACGTTTAATGTCATCCGACTTGGTGATTGATGAAATTGACGACTTTACCGGTGATGATCTGATTGCGATTGGCCGATTAGTGCATCTGGCAGCCATGCTGGGGCGCAAAGTGATGATTTCCTCTGCCACCATACCGCCGGATTTAGCATTGGGTTTATACAATGCCTATCGTCAAGGATGGACAGTCTTTGCCGCCAGCCGTGATCGAGTCAGCACTGTTAATTGTGTTTATGTCGATGAATTTAGCGCTGATGTTCAGATGGTGGGCTGCAATGATTCGGACTTAGCTGCCTATCAGGAGTTCCAGCAACGCTTTGTGTCTAAACGCGTGGATAAGCTAAAACAGCAGGTCGCGAAGAGAAAAGCCAATATCATTCAATGTATTAAACAGAATGATCAACCGCTAGAAATACAGTATTTCGAGACAGTGAAGCAAGCGGTTTTGGCTAAACACCAGCACCACAACACGTTAGAACCAGAAAGCCAAACCAGGGTGTCGTTCGGTGTGGTTCGGGTTGCCAATATTCAACCTTGTGTCGAATTAACCCAATATCTACTCAGCTGTGATTGGCCTGCCGATACCGAAGTGCGCTGCATGGCTTATCACAGTCAGCAAGTGATGTTACTGCGTCATGCGCAAGAAAAGCATTTGGATGAAGTACTCAAGCGCAAAGAGAAAACGGGAGAATTACCCGAAGCGTTTGCTCATCCCGTTATTCGTGATCACCTAACCGCTTGCCAAGCAAAAAACCTGATTTTTATTTTGGTTGCCACCCCAGTTGAAGAAGTGGGACGTGATCATGACTTTGACTGGGCGGTGATTGAACCCTCATCTTTTCGTTCGATTATTCAAATGGCAGGTCGGGTGCGCAGGCATCGCGATGGCGAGATTAAAGAGCCCAATATTGGCTTGTTGCAATACAACGTCAAAGGCTTCAGGGGCGGCGCTGAGCGAGTATTTAATCATCCCGGTTATGAAACAGACAGCGCCACCCAGCTCGCCACTCATGATTTATCTGAGTTGGTGGATGAAACGTCGCTGCTGCAAGCGGTTAATGCCATTGTCCGTATTCAAAAGCGAGCAGTGCTAGAACCGCGCAACAACTTAGCGGATTTAGAGCACTTTGCCACCGCGAAAACCCTTGGTAACGAGCATATTGGCAAACCACAGCAAGTCAATATCAGCCGTCAGGAGAGATACAGCCGTAATCGTCGCAACAGTGCGTCGCAGTCATGTTGGCACGAGCATCTGCATGGTCATATTCACGGCTACTGGTGGCTTACCGCACTGCCGCAATACTTCAAACGCTTTCGTAAAAGTGAACCCACAGTACAAATTTACTTAGTTAAAAAAGCGCGCAGCATTGAGTTTTGTTTGCGTGAAGAGCAGGGCGGTTTACACCCGATTGAACGCACCTTGAATATTGAACACCTGCCGCTTCCACCAATGCAGCAACAGAATCTTTGGCTACAACGTGATTATATCGAGTTAGTCAGTGTATACAGTCCAAGCCCTGAGCAGGAGTTTGCCACCTCAGTGCGCTATGGCGAAATCAGTTTTGTCTACCGTGAAGGTAATCAGCAATACAGCTACAACGACCAACTAGGCTTGGTTAAGGTTAAATAATGGAGGGGAGTCGCGTGTTAGATCCAGCAATTGCCGCCTTTTTTGCGGAGCGTAAAGAAGCATGGCTAAAGAAAAACATCAGTGCAGCAATGTCTGATACAGAAGTATTGGAAAAACAACAGGAGTGTGAACAAAACTTTCTATTAGACAATTGGTTGCCTGATGCGGCCAAAAGGGCGGGGCAAATTGCAGTGGCTTCGCATCCTTGTACCTTTAGTCATCCGAGTGCGCGGAAAAACAAAAATGGCTATGTATCGTCCATTATTGCCAAGAACAAACCAAGAATAGATGGTTTTCTTCGCTCTGGTAATGTGAGCGTTGAGCCAGATGCACTCGGTAACGCAGCGGCATTAGATGTATACAAGTTTCTCAGCTTAGAGATGAGCGACCAGCGTTCTTTATTGGTGCATATTGAGCAAGAAAGCGAGTTAGCAAGGCAATTGCTTGATATACCAAGTTGTGAATATCAGGCGCTACGCGATGGCTTTTTAAAAATGGTTGATAGCGATCAGGCGTCTGTTTCCAGCTCGAAAATTAAGCAAGTTTATTTCCCGATAGCCGATGGGGAATATCATTTATTGTCGTTATTAACCCATTCCGGCCATCTTTTTGAATTACGTAAACGTCTAGATGCACTTCGATTTGGTGATGCGGTAAAAGAGGCAAGAGAGTGCAAAAAAACGAATCACTTTCACCCCGCGGGTTACCAAGAGATCTTTGGTCTCACCACGATTGGGTTTGGCGGCACAAAACCGCAAAATATCAGCGTGCTCAATAACCAAAACGCAGGTAAAGCACATTTACTAGCCTCTATTCCACCGGAGTTAACATCTCGCGATATCCGGCTGCCGAAAACGGATTTTTTCAAAGAGAGTTTTACCGCTAGGCAAGCCAAAGAGGTGCTTGAAGCGCTGCACCGACTTTTTCTCACCGACTACAACAACATTAATATTCGTGATGGACGTGACTACCGCATTCAGCAATACGTTGATTTAGTGATTGAAAAAATGTGGCAAGTACGTCTTTTTCTTGAAGCGTATTCCGGTGAATTATCGAGTGCGTTGCCGTTGGAGCAAAAAATTTGGCTCTATCCAGAGTTTGCTGAGCAGCGTCAGCAAGAGGATGAGTGGCTCGATAAAATCATTCGCCACATTGCGCGAGGCTTAATCAACCATTACAGCCGCAGCAAAGTGATCACTAATCCCGTCACATTGGCAGACCAAGAGCTGCTGGCGATTGAAAAGGTGGTGGCCAGCAATAAGGAGAACTTGCGATGAATGTATTGATTCTTCCGCACCTAAAAATTCATAACGCCAATGCACTTTCAAGCCCATTTACCATTGGCTTTCCGGCCATGACGGCATGGCTAGGCTTTATGCATGCTTTAGAGCGCAAGCTCAGCCAAGCAGGATTATCTGATCTCATGCTGCATAGTGCTGCGGTGGTGAGCCACCGGTGTGATGTTCAGACTCATAAAGGCGAAGGTGACTTTGTTCATTCAATTATCGGTACGGCTAATCCACTCGATAAGGATGGTTCACGCTCGGCATTTATCGAGGAAGCACGCTGTCATTTGGATGTCTCCCTTGTCATTGAGTGGAGTGGCAATGAGGAGCAAGTTCAACAGCCAGAGTTTACCCTGCAGTTGCAAGCAGTGATCGCGACGATGAAAGTGGCAGGCGGTGACGTTCTTTCCTTTGGGAAGCCCTCAGTTAAATCGGTGATTACGCAAGAGGATACTGCCCAAGTCCTACGCCAATTAATGCCAGGCTATGTGCTGATCGAACGCCGCGATTTAATGATTGACGCCATGCAGCAAGGTGATGACGCAATAGATGCGCTGCTGGGTTACCTCACCGTAGACCACCATTGTGAGCAGCTTGAAGACCAAAGTGTTGCTTGGCATAGCCAGCGCAAGACGAGCGGCTGGATTGTGCCAATTGCCACAGGGTTTCAAGGTATTTCACCATTAGGTGAGGCTAAAAATCAGCGCGATCCATCAGTGCCGCATCGCTTTGCTGAAAGTGTGGTCACGCTAGGCGAATTTGTCATGGCGCACAAAATCAAACATCTCGATGACATCCTTTGGCAATACCACCCGGATTTAGAAAACGATCTTTACCTTTGTCAGCAAGTTAACGCTATCAACGAACATCAATAAGGAACAACCTCATGGCTAAAAATAACGACATCGCATCAGTACTCGCATTTGAAAAAAAACTAGTCCCATCGGATGGCTACCTCTTTGGATGTCAGTGGGAAACCAAAGAGCAAGCAACCCCATTAACCCTGCAAGAGAAATCAGTACGTGGCACTATCTCCAACCGTTTAAAAGCCGCAGTACAAAATGATCCCGCTAAGCTTAATGCGGAAGTTGAAAAAGCAAACTTGCAGCGAGTGGATGCCTGTGCGTTGGGGCAGGATCACGATACTTTGAAGCTACATTTCACACTCAAAGTATTAGGGGGACTTGCCCAACCTTCGGCGTGTAACAATGCGCTGTTCAAACAGAGCTACAGTGCTGCGGTTTCGCAGTACATTACCAAATATGGCTGTTTCGAATTGGCGAAACGTTATGCCACCAACCTTGCCAATGCCCGTTTTCTATGGCGCAACCGCGTTGGCGCAGAAGAGATTGAAGTGCAAGTCAAAGCATTAAACAAAGGGGCTGAGCAGACTTGGACTTTTAATGCCAAACAATTCAGTACTCGACACTTCGATCATAATGATCCACAGATCAATAGTTTGGCCGATAGAATTGCTCAGGCACTGGCAAGCGAAACGGACCATTTGATGCTGCAAATTGACTGCTACGCGAAGGTGGGTAAAGCCCAAGAAGTTTACCCAAGTGAAGAGTTAGTGCTCGATAAGGGCAACAGCAAAACCAAGAAAAGTAAAATCCTGTATGCGGTTAATGAGCATGCTGCGATGCATTCACAAAAAATTGGTAACGCACTGCGTTCCATTGATACTTGGTACCCAGATTACGCATCTGAGGAGCAAAGTGCAGGAGCCATTGCGATTGAACCCTATGGCGCTGTCACCAATTTAGGAAAGGCGTTCCGCACCCCGAAAGATAAGCAAGATTTTTACACTTTCTTTGATAAATGGGCGCGTGGTGAAAGTTTGCCCCGTGAAGAAGATGAGCATTACGTCATGGCGGTATTGGTGCGTGGTGGTGTATTTGGCGAAAGTGACAAATAGGTGGCAGTAATGAACTACTACCAAGAGATCACGTTATTGCCAGATGCCGACATTGCCTTGGGCTTTCTTTGGCAAAACGTCTTTCAACAAGTGCACATTGCTTTGGTGGAGCACAAAGTGGGTAGCAATCAATCTCTGGTTGCGGTCGGTTTTCCTGATTATCGCCAAGCGCAATTTCCGCTTGGCAGTAAGTTGCGTCTCTTTGCAAAAGAGCAAGTAACACTGGAAAAGTTGGATATCCACCGCTGGCTAACTCGGCTAGAAGACTATGTGCACATCAAAGGGATCAAACCTGTACCAAACGATGTGACTTACGTAAGCTTTGTACGCAAGCAGGTGAAATCGCCCGAACGAATAGAGCGGGATATGCAGCAAAAAGCCGCACTATGGGCTGCAAAATCCGGCAAACCGCTGGTGGAATGTTTAGCGGATTTGCAACAAAGCAAGCCGACAGCGTTGTGCACCTTGCCCTTTATTTACTTGCATAGCCAGCAAACCAAGCTGCGAACCCCAGAAAAAAACAGCAAGTTCCCGCTGTTTATTCAGATGCAGCAGCAAAGCACATCACAAGATGGGAGCTTTGATTGCTATGGCTTGAGTAGCAAAGCGAATGGACAGTCAATATCGGCGACCGTACCGCACTTTTAAATTGAACGAAAAAGGGTAATTTTTACCCTTTATTTTTGCTCTTTAAAAATGTGCTGTTAAAACAAATAGTTGCAACGGGTTGTTTTTAACAAGGTAAAAAGAAGATTTTTATCCTAACATCCTGTTGCAGCTTATTTTTATCGGTTTATTCTATTGTTCACTGCCGTACAGGCAGCTTAGAAATCCAGTTGGGATAGTAGTTGTTTGGCTTCATGGTTCACTGCCGTACAGGCAGCTTAGAAATAACGAAAGAGCAGTGGGACATTCTTGAGCCAGTTCACTGCCGTACAGGCAGCTTAGAAAGCAACGCTGCATTGCATGAATTGGGATATTGAGTTCACTGCCGTACAGGCAGCTTAGAAAGCCGCAATCGCTAATGGTGCAGAGTTGCAAATGTTCACTGCCGTACAGGCAGCTTAGAAATTAGAGAATCTGTTACAGACATTGATGGGAACATTCACTGCCGTACAGGCAGCTTAGAAATGTCTGACCGTTTCTTCGTTGATTTCCTTCCCGTTCACTGCCGTACAGGCAGCTTAGAAAACCCAGCTTAATAAAAAATATCTCTTTAAATAGTTCACTGCCGTACAGGCAGCTTAGAAATTGCCAAAAAAGTCGCTCATTTTCATTTCATTGTTCACTGCCGTACAGGCAGCTTAGAAAAGCAGCATTCATCGACAGGGCTAACCGTAAAAGTTCACTGCCGTACAGGCAGCTTAGAAACTGCATTGACGCAAGATACTCATTGCGGAACTGTTCACTGCCGTACAGGCAGCTTAGAAAAGACGCTGGTTAGGCGCAAAGAAAACCCGTTCGTTCACTGCCGTACAGGCAGCTTAGAAATTCAATGTAAATGGAACAATCATTATTCATCCGTTCACTGCCGTACAGGCAGCTTAGAAAGATAAAATCCAGACCTTGCTATTCATTCTAAAGTTCACTGCCGTACAGGCAGCTTAGAAAATATCTAAGCCGCGCTTACTAAACTTCTTGTGGTTCACTGCCGTACAGGCAGCTTAGAAAGCAATAAAAAGATAGTTAAAATCACCCATCACGTTCACTGCCGTACAGGCAGCTTAGAAAAATCACCGCCATGCAATACGCGTCTGTCGCTAGTTCACTGCCGTACAGGCAGCTTAGAAAGTTCCAAGTGGTGAGTTAGATGTCACCATACCGTTCACTGCCGTACAGGCAGCTTAGAAAAGCAGAGAAGTTTTTCTTGAACAAGCATGAATGTTCACTGCCGTACAGGCAGCTTAGAAAAATCGTGCAAAGGTTGGTCGCGCCAGCAACCCGTTCACTGCCGTACAGGCAGCTTAGAAAATAAGTCCTCCTGTTGTGCAGCTAAATATAACGTTCACTGCCGTACAGGCAGCTTAGAAATCAGCATCTGCTTGAGATCCCCGGTGCTATCCGTTCACTGCCGTACAGGCAGCTTAGAAAACTAAAAGAAACCACAGATACCAAAACCAAGCGTTCACTGCCGTACAGGCAGCTTAGAAATAGCGTGAAAAAACTGTTAGGGCTGCCTGAGTGTTCACTGCCGTACAGGCAGCTTAGAAACGACGCAACTTGTCCAGCACCACCCACAACCCGTTCACTGCCGTACAGGCAGCTTAGAAAAGCAACCATTGCTTTCTGGGTCTTCTCGATCTGTTCACTGCCGTACAGGCAGCTTAGAAAGTTTTATTTTTGCGATGAACCCGAACTTTGATGTTCACTGCCGTACAGGCAGCTTAGAAAATAGAGAGGAAGCTGAGCAAAATCAACACCGGGTTCACTGCCGTACAGGCAGCTTAGAAATAGCAAGCCAGCACAACCCCGCTCTCAGGCTCGTTCACTGCCGTACAGGCAGCTTAGAAAACTTAGACTCTAATCGGACACCTTTACTGGTAGTTCACTGCCGTACAGGCAGCTTAGAAAAAGCCAGAGCAGAATCACGCCTAACCCCATGCGTTCACTGCCGTACAGGCAGCTTAGAAATACATGGCCTGATTGCCTTGATAAGCCGCATCGTTCACTGCCGTACAGGCAGCTTAGAAAAACGGTAAACCGCGGCGGCAAAATCAAGCTGTGTTCACTGCCGTACAGGCAGCTTAGAAAATTTAAAGCCGATTGCAAAGCCCATGATTAATGTTCACTGCCGTACAGGCAGCTTAGAAAAAACTTCGCAGCACTGGAAAAGCAAGTTATCGGTTCACTGCCGTACAGGCAGCTTAGAAAATTCCATCTGGAGCTTGCGAAGACCATTGATCGTTCACTGCCGTACAGGCAGCTTAGAAATGTTTTCTTACTTCCCATAATTACGGGTATTTGTTCACTGCCGTACAGGCAGCTTAGAAAGGAATAACACCCGAAAACGGCGTTTTATACGCGTTCACTGCCGTACAGGCAGCTTAGAAAAATTGACGTTCTCGATCGCTGCACGTCAGTTCGTTCACTGCCGCACAGGCAGCTTAGAAACGAAGAGATCAGCGCGACGAGAGCGATCTGGCGTTCACTGCCGCACAGGCAGCTTAGAAATTTAGGCTCAGGGGCTTTAGGGGGAGTAGAGCGTTCACTGCCGCACAGGCAGCTTAGAAATTCAGCTTATTGTAGATGCGCAGCAGCCTGCGGTTCACTGCCGCACAGGCAGCTTAGAAAACTGGATAACATCACCAAAGCTAAGATCATTGGTTCACTGCCGCACAGGCAGCTTAGAAATCTGCTTTCCCCATCATATGGGTTATCTATGTGATGGGGATTCGCTCGCTAGCGGTCTGCCTGTGAATCCAAGTGGTATGTGTCTGGTACGCAAGGTTTTTCTGTACCCCAAGCTGTGCCCAGAGCGATTGGTTTATAAAGGAAATCCTGTTGGTCTCCTTATTTAATGCGCTCTAGCATCACACCTGCTTCCATATGGTGGGTGTAAGGAAATTGGTCGAAGAGGGCAAAGCGCACCACTTGATGGGTTTCCCCTAGGACTTGTAAGTTCTCTTGCAGCGTTTCTGGGTTACAAGAGATGTACAGAATGCGCTCATAACCTTGCACCATTTTACAGGTGTCGATATCCATGCCAGAGCGTGGTGGGTCGACAAAAATAGTGTTGCAACGGTAGCTTTGTAGATCAACTCCCGCATCCTTCAAGCGATTAAATTCGCGTTTGCCTTCCATCGCCTGAGTAAACTCTTCTGCCGACATGCGAATGATCTGCACGTTGTCGATCTGGTTCGCGGCAATATTAAATTGCGCAGCTTCTACAGAAGGTTTGGCTAATTCGGTTGCCAGTACACGCTCAAAGTTTTGCGCTAACGCGAGTGAGAAGTTGCCGTTACCACAATACAGTTCAAGCAAATCCCCCTTGCTCTCTTGAGTGCAATCGACCGCCCACTCCAACATTTTTTCGGCGACCTTCGCGTTAGGTTGGGTAAAACTGTTTTCGACTTGCTTATACACATAAGGTTGGCCGTTGACCTGTAATTTCTCCACCACGTAATCACGATCCAGCACTACTTTCATTTTGCGCGCACGGCCGATTAAATTCAGGTTGAAGCCTTCATCGTTTAGGCGCTGTTTGAGTGCTTGCGCCGCAGTGATCCATTCTTCGCTGAGCTGTCGATGGTACAGCAGTGAAACCAAAATCTCGCCACTGAGGGTTGAGAGGAAATCAACCTGAAACAGTTTATGGCGCAGAATGGGGCTGCCCTTCATCGCATCCATCAGCAGTGGCATCAAATCATTGATTAGGCGACTCGCGGCCGGAAATTGATCTACGCGGTACTTTTCGCGCGTCTCTTGATTAAACATGATGTAGTACATGTCATCGCCTTCATGCCAAATCCGAAATTCAGCACGCATACGATAATTCGCCACTGGCGACTCAAACACTTCCAGCTCAGGCATGGAGTAATCAACAAACATCGCTTTTAAACGGGCGATTTTGTCTGCCAATTGAGCTTGGTAGAGTTCTGGGTTTACATCAAGAGTCGCCATTGGGATACCTTTTTATGGGCTATTACAGAAAGAGCGCAGATTTTATTCAATCTCGGCCGCTTGTCCAGTTTTGCCCAAATATTGATTGGGATATTCAGTGTAAAGCCTAGCGGATCGGAATCTGTACTGGACAATTTTTCATTCACTCAATACTATCAGCGCCAAGCTGGTGCTATTTAGATGCCTGGATGGCTAAAAATGGCTGAAAAGGGAATCCGGTGTAAATCCGGAACTGACGCGCAGCGGTAAGAGAGAACGAACGCTCAAACGACACTGCTTTTCGAGTGGGAAGTCGAGCCAGTAGGCCAATAATGCTCTCAAGTCCGAAGACCTGCCAGCAACTGAGTAACGCAGTGGTATTGCACTCAGTAGGATTCACGCGATTTAGGACAACATAATGCAAAAATCAGCACTGGCGATCGCTCTAGCATCGCTGCTTACCCCTATCTCTTATTTACACGCCAACGAAACTCAAAGTACCGATACCGTCGTTGTGACGGCGAATCGTTTTGAGCAAGCAGAATCTACGGTCTTAGCATCTATGAGTGTGGTGACTAAAGCTGATATCGAAAAGCTCAATGTAACCTCAGCTCTAGATGTTTTGAAAACCTTGCCGGGAGTAGAAGTGAATACTCAGGGGGGGAAAGGTCAAGTCAGTAGTATCTTTTTACGTGGTACGTCATCAAAGCACACGTTAGTGTTAGTTGATGGAGTAAAGATTAACTCTGCGACAGCTGGAGGAGCATCGTTAGGTTTAATTCCAGCATTTGCGATTGAACAGATAGAAGTTGTTCGTGGCCCAAGGGCTGCGATTTATGGTTCAGATGCTATTGGGGGGGTTATTTATATCAAAACTGTTCCTAATAATGTTGAAACCAAACACGACGCTAATTTAGGTTATGGCAACGAGGATCATTCGTTATTGGCGTGGCGATCCGCAGGACAAATTAATGATTCGACACAGGCTTCTTTTGTATTTTCCGATGAGAAGAGCGATGGCTACCGAGTAAATGAGGTTGCACCAACTGATGAAAGCCATGGCTTTCAATCACAAACTTTATTTGGTTCTCTTCGTCATGACATCAATGATGCTTGGTTTATACAGTTTAATGGTTATCAACTGAGCTCCGATGTGGAGTATGCAAATCAGTTTTCAGGCGTGAAGAATGAAAGCAATACCGATTTTTATAGTGTCGCTGGGGCACTAAACTTTCATAAAGATAACTACGTTTCTCAAGTTATGGTATCGCGTAGCGACAATGAGTCGTGGGACGGTGTTGAGACTGGTACGGTAGCCAAGACAGCCCTTGTCTCCAGCCGAAACTCAGTATCTTGGCTGAATCATTGGACTGTTATACCTACATTAAACTTAGCCGTGGGCATCGATTATGATCAAGAGCATGCTCGACAAGGTGGATCTAATAGCAGCAATTACAGTAAAACAGAGAAAGATAATAAAGCTGCATACGTCACAGCACAGGTTTCAAAGAATATCATCACTGCAGAAGCTAGTGTTCGCTACGATGACGACAGCGCATTTGGCGATCACACCACTTGGAATTTAGGTTTTGGAGTTGCTCCATCTGAGTACGTTGAGTTTGTTGCTTCGACAGGTACGGGTTTCAAAGCTCCGACATTTAACGATCTTTATTGGCCGAGTTCGGGGAATCCAAACCTAAAGCCTGAAATTTCTAAGTCATCAGAGATTGGTATTCGCAGTTATTTACCCTTTGTACAAATTGAGATCTCTGCATATCGTAATGAAATTGAGGATATGATCGATTGGGCCCCAACCGGAGCTGGTGGAGCTTGGATCCCTTCTAATATTGCTAATGCGAGAGTTGAAGGTATCGAAATTGAAGCTTTGTTTGAAACGGGTTTTATTGCTCATCGTGTATCTGCGGGATGGAAAGATCCACGAGACACCTCGGACGATAGTCTTTTGATTCGCAGAGCGAGAGAGAATTTCAGTTGGGTATCTACATACGCAGTAGAACGTTTTAACCTTTCTGCCTCTGCTAGTTACGTAGGTGATCGTAAAGACAGCACGGGTAAAATAATGGATGCCTATACAGTCTTAGATCTCAGCGCTAACTACAAGTTAACGGAAGCACTAACCCTTGGAACGCGGGTCGGTAATGTTTTCGACAAACAGTATCAAACAGCGCATAGCTCATCTGGTAAATATTACTTGGGTGAAGGCCGTAACTGGTTTGCTACCGTAAACTATCGTTTTTAATTATTAAAACCGCCTTTTTAGAAAAGGCGGTTTTCTTACCTTAAATTAATTAGTAGCGAGCCACCAAACTGACATTGTTAAACTCAGTGGTGCCATAGAGTGTAATGAAGTGGCGACCTTCTCGGGTAGGCGTGAAGGTACAAGTTTCATTATTACCATTTCTAACAGAGCTACAATCAAAAGCAAAAGGCTCTGGCTCTCTACCTAAACGAACATAGAGATCAAGATTACCCGTACCTCCGTTGGTCTCGATACTCAAGCGACGACCAGCAGGCACATCAATATAGAATTTTTTCGATTCACCTTGCTTGCCACTGATGCCTGTAACCACTTTACCATTAGTCAGTTGGCTGTCAGGCTGCGGTTGTGGCTCTGGTTGCGGATTTGGCTCAGGATTCGGAGTGGTATTGTTATCGGTCAAACTATACAGCAGCTTATTAGTCGTGCCGCGCGTGTCGCTGACTTTACCTTTGGTTGAGCGGTCGCTAAGCAGCGTTTTGATTTGATTCGGAGAGAGGTTCTTATTCTCTTGTAAGTACAAGGCTGCGACACCAGCTACATGGGGTGACGCCATAGACGTACCACTCATAGTCGTCGTGCCACCTTTATGCGACGCCGAAGTGACGTCAGATCCTGGTGCGAAGATCTGTACACAATTACCCCAGTTCGAGAAGTTAGAGCGACCATCATTATTGGTCGTTGAACCTACAGTGATGCCACTTGGTTCACGTGCAGGGGATACTTGGCAAGCATCTTTATTATCGTTACCAGCAGCAATGACCGCAGTGACTCCTCTTTGGACGAGTCGAGCGACTGCTTGATCCATCGCCTGAGATATCCCTCCCCCTAAACTCAAATTGGCAACAGAAGGGCCGGACGCGTTTTGAGCCACCCAGTCAATACCACGGGCGATCGCTTCAGTTGAACCACTACCATCACATCCCAGCACTCGCACACCAACTAAGTTAACGTTTTTAGCTACACCGTATTGAGCGCCCCCGATAGTGCCTGCCACATGTGTACCGTGGCCTTGGCAGTCACTGGCATCATTATCGTTATCGATAAAGTCATAGCCGGATTTTGCTCGTCCACCAAATTCAGGATGGTTGAAAGCAATACCGGTATCGATCACATAAGCGGTAACGCCACTACCATCATAGTTGTAGTTATAACTACGATTGAGCGGTAGATCGCGCTGATCGATGCGGTCGATTCCCCAGGTTACGTTATCTTGAGCCGCATTCGCTGATGCAGAGATGATCGGATTAACCGTAATAATTTGGTTTTGCTCGATATAGTCGACGTTAGGATCGGTACGAAGAGCTTGTAGTTGCTCAGCCGTTAGCTCTGCAGAAAAACCGCTTAACGCACTATCAAAAACATTTTTGATTTCGAGTGCATGCTTATTGGCTAATGCATTGACAGATCGTTGAGTAAATTGTTGGAAAGCTTGCAAATCATTACTCATGATTGTCGCTGGTTGTTTGAGTACAACAATGTATTGATTTTTAATGCCTTTCCCTGAAGCGGCTTTCATCAATGGTGCTAATTGTTGAGGAGATGATTTGCCAACAAGCTGATTGGGTTGGGCAAGTGCTGAGGTTGCTGCGACGGAAAACGTCGAAACAATGCATAAGCTTAAAAACTTTTTAAACATTATAAGTTTCCTTAAAAAGTGAATAAAAATGGTTGGGTCGTGGCTCACAACAATCATGTTGAGCACACCAATAACGATCTCATCCTTGGATGAAAAGAAGTTATTCATGAAAACTACTTATGTTTTCACATGGGGAGGTTAAGTCTAAATTGTTCGTTTTTTGTTCTTGTTCTGTAAGGTTAATGACAGGAAGTAAAAGTTCTTCTTATTGATACATATAGAATTTTTGCTCTAATGCCAATGTGATTCAGGATTAAGAATGGAAATGTTGGCAATGTGTCAAATAATGAATTTTGAATTAGATTTTTTAATGTTACATGTCTGGGGTGGATTGCCTAATGCAGCAGCGAGAGTATGATTTCTCCGTTTTTTCTAGTTAGGTTGTTGCACTCGTGTCATCTCAATCTTTTCCTCGTGTACTGATTTTCGATTCTGGTGTGGGTGGTCTTTCCGTATATCGAGAAATTGAAGCCCGCTTGCCGCAATTAAACTATATCTATCTGTTTGATAACGCCGCATATCCTTATGGTGAGCTGACCCAGGAAACACTGATCGCACGAGTTGATACCTTAGTTACACGAATGGTTGAACAAGAGCGAATCGATCTTGTGGTCATCGCTTGTAATACCGCGAGCACCATTGTGCTGCCCGTATTGCGCGCCAAACTTACGATACCTGTGGTCGGGGTTGTGCCTGCGATTAAACCCGCCTCCCTTATTGCTAGCAAGGCGATTGGGCTTATCGCGACGCCAGCCACAGTGAAACGGCAATATACGCAAGAGTTGATCCGTGACTTTTCCGCGAATAAAAATGTTGAACTACTGGGGTCTACACGTTTGGTCAATATGGCTGAGGAGAAATTACGGGGTAAGCCTCTCGATCTCGAAGAATTAGCAAGCATATTGCAACCCCTGAAAAACACGATCGATGTCGCCGTTTTAGGATGTACTCACTTTCCCCTTATTAAAGAAGAGATCCAGCAAGTGCTTGGAGAACAAGTGCAACTGATTGATTCTGGCTTGGCGATTGCGCGTAGGGTGCAGGAGTTGTTGGGGGTGGAAAAAGGAGTTGGTACAAACCAAAAGCATCAGATTTACGCCAGCGCACCGCCATGGGAGGAAAGTGCGCTGAACATAAATCTCGAACAGTTAGGTTTTAATCCTGTTCAGCCATTTCTTCATCCGATTTAGGATCATTCGCAATCCGAACCTTTAAGGTTCGCTGCATATATTCCTTTTCATTCAGAGCTTCAATAGCTGTTTGGGCTTGGCCTGCGGCTATCACGACGAATC
>NZ_JBBHLM010000002.1:185000-2300000 GCF_037672085.1 Vibrio paracholerae
TAATTGATGGGGTTAGCGCAAGCGAAGCTCTTGATCGAAGCCCCGGTAAACGGCGGCCGTAACTATAACGGTCCTAAGGTAGCGAAATTCCTTGTCGGGTAAGTTCCGACCTGCACGAATGGCGTAATGATGGCCACGCTGTCTCCACCCGAGACTCAGTGAAATTGAAATCGCTGTGAAGATGCAGTGTACCCGCGGCTAGACGGAAAGACCCCGTGAACCTTTACTACAGCTTGGCACTGAACATTGAACCTACATGTGTAGGATAGGTGGGAGGCTATGAAGACGTGACGCTAGTTGCGTTGGAGCCGTCCTTGAAATACCACCCTTGTATGTTTGATGTTCTAACTTAGCCCCATTATCTGGGGTGAGGACAGTGCCTGGTGGGTAGTTTGACTGGGGCGGTCTCCTCCCAAAGAGTAACGGAGGAGCACGAAGGTGGGCTAATCACGGTTGGACATCGTGAGGTTAGTGCAATGGCATAAGCCCGCTTAACTGCGAGAATGACGGTTCGAGCAGGTGCGAAAGCAGGTCATAGTGATCCGGTGGTTCTGTATGGAAGGGCCATCGCTCAACGGATAAAAGGTACTCCGGGGATAACAGGCTGATACCGCCCAAGAGTTCATATCGACGGCGGTGTTTGGCACCTCGATGTCGGCTCATCACATCCTGGGGCTGAAGTCGGTCCCAAGGGTATGGCTGTTCGCCATTTAAAGTGGTACGCGAGCTGGGTTTAGAACGTCGTGAGACAGTTCGGTCCCTATCTGCCGTGGGCGTTGGAAGATTGAAGGGGGCTGCTCCTAGTACGAGAGGACCGGAGTGGACGAACCTCTGGTGTTCGGGTTGTGTCGCCAGACGCATTGCCCGGTAGCTAAGTTCGGAATTGATAAGCGCTGAAAGCATCTAAGCGCGAAGCGAGCCCTGAGATGAGTCTTCCCTGATACTTTAAGTATCCTAAAGGGTTGTTCGAGACTAGAACGTTGATAGGCAGGGTGTGTAAGCGTTGTGAGGCGTTGAGCTAACCTGTACTAATTGCCCGTGAGGCTTAACCATACAACACCCAAGGGGTTTTGTAGTGGACTCAAAGCTAAGCGCATAAGAATGTGTTGAGAGAACGAAAACAGCTTTCCAGAATTGTTGGTTATCACTTTTTAAGAAAAAGTGAAATCAAAAACAGAATTTGCTTGGCGACCATAGCGTTTTGGACCCACCTGACTCCATCCCGAACTCAGAAGTGAAACGAAACAGCGTCGATGGTAGTGTGGGGTCTCCCCATGTGAGAGTAGAGCATCGCCAGGCTCCTATTTATTTTCACTTTTTAAAAGTGAAGACAAAAGGTCCGACTGGTCTAGTAATAGACGAGTCACCATAAGGTTCTAAAAATTTTAGAGTTTTATGTTGACTTTCAAAGTGGGAAGCGTATTATACGCACCTCGCTGACGTGCTAAGGCACTGAAAGCCAAGCTCTTTAACAATGTAAACCAATCAATCTGTGTGGGCACTCGTTGATGATAATCAAAAAAGATTTATCAATGAACTGAGTGACCATTTGAATGAGCAATCATTCAGCACAGTCAATTCAACATTACTTCGCTTTTTATTAAGCAAAGAATGTAATCAGTATTCATTGAGCCGAAGCGAAAGCTTCACAAAACTTTTAATTGAAGAGTTTGATCATGGCTCAGATTGAACGCTGGCGGCAGGCCTAACACATGCAAGTCGAGCGGCAGCACAGAGGAACTTGTTCCTTGGGTGGCGAGCGGCGGACGGGTGAGTAATGCCTGGGAAATTGCCCGGTAGAGGGGGATAACCATTGGAAACGATGGCTAATACCGCATAACCTCGCAAGAGCAAAGCAGGGGACCTTCGGGCCTTGCGCTGCCGGATATGCCCAGGTGGGATTAGCTAGTTGGTGAGGTAAGGGCTCACCAAGGCGACGATCCCTAGCTGGTCTGAGAGGATGATCAGCCACACTGGAACTGAGACACGGTCCAGACTCCTACGGGAGGCAGCAGTGGGGAATATTGCACAATGGGCGCAAGCCTGATGCAGCCATGCCGCGTGTATGAAGAAGGCCTTCGGGTTGTAAAGTACTTTCAGTAGGGAGGAAGGTGGTTAAGTTAATACCTTAATCATTTGACGTTACCTACAGAAGAAGCACCGGCTAACTCCGTGCCAGCAGCCGCGGTAATACGGAGGGTGCAAGCGTTAATCGGAATTACTGGGCGTAAAGCGCATGCAGGTGGTTTGTTAAGTCAGATGTGAAAGCCCTGGGCTCAACCTAGGAGTTGCATTTGAAACTGACAAGCTAGAGTACTGTAGAGGGGGGTAGAATTTCAGGTGTAGCGGTGAAATGCGTAGAGATCTGAAGGAATACCGGTGGCGAAGGCGGCCCCCTGGACAGATACTGACACTCAGATGCGAAAGCGTGGGGAGCAAACAGGATTAGATACCCTGGTAGTCCACGCCGTAAACGATGTCTACTTGGAGGTTGTGCCCTAGAGGCGTGGCTTTCGGAGCTAACGCGTTAAGTAGACCGCCTGGGGAGTACGGTCGCAAGATTAAAACTCAAATGAATTGACGGGGGCCCGCACAAGCGGTGGAGCATGTGGTTTAATTCGATGCAACGCGAAGAACCTTACCTACTCTTGACTTCCAGAGAATCTAGCGGAGACGCTGGAGTGCCTTCGGGAACTCTGAGACAGGTGCTGCATGGCTGTCGTCAGCTCGTGTTGTGAAATGTTGGGTTAAGTCCCGCAACGAGCGCAACCCTTATCCTTGTTTGCCAGCACGTAATGGTGGGAACTCCAGGGAGACTGCCGGTGATAAACCGGAGGAAGGTGGGGACGACGTCAAGTCATCATGGCCCTTACGAGTAGGGCTACACACGTGCTACAATGGCGTATACAGAGGGCAGCGATACCGCGAGGTGGAGCGAATCTCACAAAGTACGTCGTAGTCCGGATTGGAGTCTGCAACTCGACTCCATGAAGTCGGAATCGCTAGTAATCGCAAATCAGAATGTTGCGGTGAATACGTTCCCGGGCCTTGTACACACCGCCCGTCACACCATGGGAGTGGGCTGCAAAAGAAGCAGGTAGTTTAACCTTCGGGAGGACGCTTGCCACTTTGTGGTTCATGACTGGGGTGAAGTCGTAACAAGGTAGCGCTAGGGGAACCTGGCGCTGGATCACCTCCTTACACGATGGTTATCGTGATGAGTGTCCACACAGATTGATTCGGTTTAGATTAGAGAAGAGTATCTTAGTGTCCCGTTCGTCTAGAGGCCTAGGACACCGCCCTTTCACGGCGGTAACAGGGGTTCGACTCCCCTACGGGATACCATCTTTAAGCGTTTTCGCTGAGAATGTTTAAAAATGGTTTTCATCAGAAAATCTTGCTCTTTAACAATTTGGAAAGCTGACAAAACAACAATTTATTGTTGTTTGTAAAGTTCTCAATGTTTATCGAAAGATAAACACCAACAACACATTCAAGTGTGCTTGGTATCGAATAAGACTTCGGTCTTGTTCAAATTTGAGTCCGGCAAAATCTGTCTCGCACTCATGTAAATTAAACGCGAGACAACTTAGGTTGTTTAAACAACAACCCGAAACTCCTTCGGGTTGTATGGTTAAGTGACTAAGCGTACACGGTGGATGCCTAGGCAGTCAGAGGCGATGAAGGACGTACTAACTTGCGATAAGCGCAGATAAGGCAGTAAGAGCCGTTTGAGTCTGCGATTTCCGAATGGGGAAACCCAACTGCATAAGCAGTTACTGTTAACTGAATACATAGGTTAACAGAGCAAACCGGGGGAACTGAAACATCTAAGTACCCCGAGGAGAAGAAATCAACCGAGATTCCGGTAGTAGCGGCGAGCGAACCTGGATTAGCCCTTAAGCACTCGGTGAAGTAGGTGAACAAGCTGGAAAGCTTGGCGATACAGGGTGATAGCCCCGTAACCGACGCTTCATCGAGCGTGAAATCGAGTAGGGCGGGACACGTGATATCCTGTCTGAATATGGGGGGACCATCCTCCAAGGCTAAATACTCCTGACTGACCGATAGTGAACCAGTACCGTGAGGGAAAGGCGAAAAGAACCCCTGTGAGGGGAGTGAAATAGAACCTGAAACCGTGTACGTACAAGCAGTAGGAGCACCTTCGTGGTGTGACTGCGTACCTTTTGTATAATGGGTCAGCGACTTATATTCAGTGGCAAGGTTAACCGTATAGGGGAGCCGTAGCGAAAGCGAGTCTTAACTGGGCGCTCAGTCTCTGGATATAGACCCGAAACCGGGTGATCTAGCCATGGGCAGGTTGAAGGTTGAGTAACATCAACTGGAGGACCGAACCGACTAATGTTGAAAAATTAGCGGATGACTTGTGGCTAGGGGTGAAAGGCCAATCAAACTCGGAGATAGCTGGTTCTCCCCGAAAGCTATTTAGGTAGCGCCTCGGACGAATACTACTGGGGGTAGAGCACTGTTAAGGCTAGGGGGTCATCCCGACTTACCAACCCTTTGCAAACTCCGAATACCAGTAAGTACTATCCGGGAGACACACGGCGGGTGCTAACGTCCGTCGTGGAGAGGGAAACAACCCAGACCGCCAGCTAAGGTCCCAAAGTATTGCTAAGTGGGAAACGATGTGGGAAGGCTCAGACAGCTAGGATGTTGGCTTAGAAGCAGCCATCATTTAAAGAAAGCGTAATAGCTCACTAGTCGAGTCGGCCTGCGCGGAAGATGTAACGGGGCTAAGCAATACACCGAAGCTGCGGCAATATCTTTTAGATATTGGGTAGGGGAGCGTTCTGTAAGCCGTTGAAGGTGGTCTGTAAGGGCTGCTGGAGGTATCAGAAGTGCGAATGCTGACATGAGTAACGACAAAGGGGGTGAAAAACCTCCTCGCCGGAAGACCAAGGGTTCCTGTCCAACGTTAATCGGGGCAGGGTGAGTCGACCCCTAAGGTGAGGCCGAAAGGCGTAATCGATGGGAAACGGGTTAATATTCCCGTACTTCTGACTATTGCGATGGGGGGACGGAGAAGGCTAGGTGGGCCAGGCGACGGTTGTCCTGGTTCAAGTGCGTAGGCTTAAGAGTTAGGTAAATCCGGCTCTTTCTAAGGCTGAGACACGACGTCGAGCTGCTACGGCAGTGAAGTCATTGATGCCATGCTTCCAGGAAAAGCCTCTAAGCTTCAGATAGTCAGGAATCGTACCCCAAACCGACACAGGTGGTCGGGTAGAGAATACCAAGGCGCTTGAGAGAACTCGGGTGAAGGAACTAGGCAAAATGGTACCGTAACTTCGGGAGAAGGTACGCTCTTGATGGTGAAGTCCCTTGCGGATGGAGCTGACGAGAGTCGCAGATACCAGGTGGCTGCAACTGTTTATTAAAAACACAGCACTGTGCAAAATCGCAAGATGACGTATACGGTGTGACGCCTGCCCGGTGCCGGAAGGTTAATTGATGGGGTTAGCGCAAGCGAAGCTCTTGATCGAAGCCCCGGTAAACGGCGGCCGTAACTATAACGGTCCTAAGGTAGCGAAATTCCTTGTCGGGTAAGTTCCGACCTGCACGAATGGCGTAATGATGGCCACGCTGTCTCCACCCGAGACTCAGTGAAATTGAAATCGCTGTGAAGATGCAGTGTACCCGCGGCTAGACGGAAAGACCCCGTGAACCTTTACTACAGCTTGGCACTGAACATTGAACCTACATGTGTAGGATAGGTGGGAGGCTATGAAGACGTGACGCTAGTTGCGTTGGAGCCGTCCTTGAAATACCACCCTTGTATGTTTGATGTTCTAACTTAGCCCCATTATCTGGGGTGAGGACAGTGCCTGGTGGGTAGTTTGACTGGGGCGGTCTCCTCCCAAAGAGTAACGGAGGAGCACGAAGGTGGGCTAATCACGGTTGGACATCGTGAGGTTAGTGCAATGGCATAAGCCCGCTTAACTGCGAGAATGACGGTTCGAGCAGGTGCGAAAGCAGGTCATAGTGATCCGGTGGTTCTGTATGGAAGGGCCATCGCTCAACGGATAAAAGGTACTCCGGGGATAACAGGCTGATACCGCCCAAGAGTTCATATCGACGGCGGTGTTTGGCACCTCGATGTCGGCTCATCACATCCTGGGGCTGAAGTCGGTCCCAAGGGTATGGCTGTTCGCCATTTAAAGTGGTACGCGAGCTGGGTTTAGAACGTCGTGAGACAGTTCGGTCCCTATCTGCCGTGGGCGTTGGAAGATTGAAGGGGGCTGCTCCTAGTACGAGAGGACCGGAGTGGACGAACCTCTGGTGTTCGGGTTGTGTCGCCAGACGCATTGCCCGGTAGCTAAGTTCGGAATTGATAAGCGCTGAAAGCATCTAAGCGCGAAGCGAGCCCTGAGATGAGTCTTCCCTGGCACTTTAAGTGTCCTAAAGGGTTGTTCGAGACTAGAACGTTGATAGGCAGGGTGTGTAAGCGTTGTGAGGCGTTGAGCTAACCTGTACTAATTGCCCGTGAGGCTTAACCATACAACACCCAAGGGGTTTTGTAGTGGACTCAAAGCTAAGCGCATAAGAATGTGTTGAGAGAACGAAAACAGCTTTCCAGAATTGTTGGTTATCACTTTTTAAGAAAAAGTGAAATCAAAAACAGAATTTGCTTGGCGACCATAGCGTTTTGGACCCACCTGACTCCATCCCGAACTCAGAAGTGAAACGAAACAGCGTCGATGGTAGTGTGGGGTCTCCCCATGTGAGAGTAGAACATCGCCAGGCTTTAACTTGTTGTTTTTAGATGTTAAAGAAAAATCTAAAGGCAAAAAAAGTAGACGAAATGTCTAACCAGACAGCGGAGCGGTAGTTCAGTCGGTTAGAATACCGGCCTGTCACGCCGGGGGTCGCGGGTTCGAGTCCCGTCCGCTCCGCCACTTATTACGAAACCCAGTCTTAGGACTGGGTTTTTTGCTTTCTGGAAGTTATTGAAAACCAGATTTAATTACCGCTTATCGTCTGTTCCTGTGTTCATCTTCTACGAAGTTCAACCATTCAAGACTGTCCGAACCTTATATAGCTATAGCCACATCGAGCAACAAAAAAGCCGATGCTTTGGCATCGGCTCGGATAGTGTTATGTGATTGATTAACCGCGTAGTGCCGCTTTGGCTAGAAGAGCTTTTTTCTCTGAATCAGAGAGGAAGGCCAATTCTAAACCGTTGAGCTGAGCTTGGCGGATCTGATCTTGGCTTAAGCCTGCTTGAGGTGCTGCGACTTCATATTCGTAAGGTAGTTCAATACCTTCTACAGCAGGGTCGTCGGTGTTAATGCAGGCTAAAATGCCATGCTCTAAGAAGCGCTTAAGTGGATGGGTAGCTAGGCTATCCACCGTGCTCGTCTGCAGGTTGGAAGTCAGGCATGATTCTATACCGATCCGATGTTGGGCGAGATAGTCCATCAGTTTTGGGTCATGGATGGCTTTGACGCCATGGCCAATCCTTGTTGCGCCCAGCTCTCTGATCGCTTGCCACATGCTTTCTGGCCCTGCCGCTTCACCTGCGTGAACTGTCACATGCAACCCTGCATCTCTGACTTGTTTAAAATGTTGGATAAAGCGGTCACCGGGTTGCCCCAATTCATCACCTGCGAGATCAACTGCCACAATGTGATTTTTCTGGCTTAGAATGGCGTCGAGCTCTTGTTGGCAAGCATCTGTACCAAAGGTGCGGCTCATGATGCCAATAAGGTTGGCTTGAATACCAAAATCACGCACACCAGCGCGGACTCCATCGACAACGGCTTCTACTACTCCTGCAACAGGTAAGCTGTGTTTCATGGCCATGTAATAAGGAGAGAAACGTAGCTCGGCATAGTCAATACGGGCGTTAAGCGCATCTTCGATGTTTTCGTAGGCAACACGACGGCAAGCATCAAGATCACCTAGTACCGCTACGCCCCAGTCTAGTTTGGATAAGAAGGCAACCAGAGAGGGTTCTGCTTCGACAATTTGTACATAAGGGGTAAGAGTTTCTACCGTGTTTGCAGGTAGCTTAACGCCAAATTTTTGTCCTAATTCCAAAATGGTTTGGGTGCGGATATTTCCATCAAGATGACGGTGCAAATCCGTTAAAGGGAGTGATGAAGTTATCATTATTGTTGTCCTTATCAGTATTTGCCGTTAAGTATAAAAACCAATCCACGGGCTGTCAGCTAAGCAAAAGAAAGAAAAGGACTTATTTTGTTTAGCTTTGCTTCATGTTAACCAGATCTGTTGGCCAATCCTGATAAGCCATTGGTTTACTGAATAGGAAGCCTTGCCCGCGTGGGCAACCGAGTTGGTTCAGTAAATCCACCTGCTCTTGAGTCTCTATGCCTTCAGCGACCAGCTCGACTTTAAAACCGCGAGTCATGTTAACGATCGCGGCTACCACGCTGTTTTCAATATTGTATGCATTGAGTTGAGAGACAAATTCTCTATCAATTTTTAGGGAATCGAAGGGCAGTTTGTGTAAGTAGGCGAGAGAGCTATAACCTGTACCAAAATCATCAATGGCAATGTGTATTCTTGCTTTTTTCAACTCAAGCATATTGTGCAATATGACGGGGTCATTATCGACAATTCGTGATTCGGTGATTTCAAGTGTAAGGTTGGCAGGTTGTAGGCCTGATTCGTCTAACACGCTGTGTAACTGGGCAATAAAATCGGGATGAGAGAGTTGATTAACCGATAGATTGACATGCATATGGAATGTCGATGGCCATTTATTTTCTGCAATACCACGAACGGTATCAGCACAGGCTTGACGTAAGATCTGCTCGCCAATCGCATTGATTAATCCGCTCTCTTCTGCAATCGGAATAAAATCCATCGGTGAGATTAAACCGAACTCTGGCGAGATCCAACGAGCAAGCGCCTCAGCACCTAATATTTCACCACTATTTAAATCGACGATTGGCTGATAAAAGGGAACGAACTCTTGATTATCGAGCGCCAGTTTTATCTGCGTGACCATGAGCATTCTTTTACGTGAAGCATTTGCCATTTCTGGTGAGTAAAAACTGATATGGGTATGCTCTGCCTTTGCGTTACTGAGGGCGATGCTGCCATTACGCAGCCAAACGGTCATATTCGGCTCTTTAAGGTTCACAATTCCGATAGAGACATTCACGGCAATATTGTCGCTTGGCATGCTAAATGGAGAGGCAAACAGCCTGAGAATATCGGTAGCCACACTTTTTAAATCATCTTGCTGATTCACATCTGGTAGGTAGATAGCAAATTCATCGCCACCAATCCGTGCAATCAGAGCGGGCTCGGGAAACGTTACTTTCAGTCTTTGAGCAATAGCAATCAGCAGTTGATCGGCCTGATGATGACCTAAACTGTCGTTAATATCGCGAAATTTATCAATCCCGATCAGTATCAGGCCGCCGTTCAGCTGCGGAATTTGATTACAGTGCTCAACTAACCCCTCTCGGCTTAGGAGTTGGGTTAGAGAATCGTAGACCAACTGTGAGCGCAATGCTTTAAATGAGGCTTTGAGGCTATTGGTCATCTCGATAAAGGCTTGTACAAGCAAGCTGGTCTCATAGATTTTACCTGGTTTGGGCATCTTGGCCGTCCAGTCACCATTAGCGAGTTGTCGAGCTGCTGAAGCGGTAGAAATGATCGGATTGGCGACTCGGTTTAATGCCATTAAGCCGAGCCCTAAACCTACTAAGCTCACTAATAATCCTATCGCCCAACTGTTTTTTTGATTTTCAGGTAAGCTGCCTAGGAGATCCCCTTCCGCGATGGAAACACTGATATACCAAGTAAGTCCATATTGATCGGTAAAGGCTGAGGCTTGATTGAAATAGCGCTGTTGATTGACGTAGGTAGTAAAAGTACCCACATTTAGGCCTTGCAGATCAAGTTGTGCGGCGCTGCTGCGAATGATGGGATTATGATTCTCGCTTGCAAGCAACCTTTCACCTTTAGGGCTTAACGGTGTCCCCCAAGAAACCACACTGCCATCACCAGAATGGGCAATCAAACGGTGCTGTTTGTCCATCACATAAACGTCAGCATTCATACGTTGTTTGAGTTCGGAGAGAAACAGGTTGAAAGTATTGAGTTTGACATCGGAAACCATGACGCCAATAAATGTTTTATCCTGAAAAACCGGGCTGAGTGCGGAGAGAGTTATCTCTTGCTTTTCATCCATATTGGTATAAACCGAAGACCATTGTGGTGATGGCTTCTGCGCGACGGGTGCAAACCAAGGTCGCACGCGAGGATCGTAGTTATCAATCACCGTACGCAATTGATCATTCATCACAGCAGTTTGATAAATCACCAGTTTATCGTCAGTGCGTGCATCTTTGAGCATTAAGCTGTATTGCTCTGGTGCATCTCGACGCAGCCCCACATATTCACCATTCACTCCACCAAAACCGACCACGTCGATTTGCTGGATATTGTTACCTATGGGATTGGCTGCCGAACGAATGAAGTCTTCAATTCGACTTACGTCATTGAGCTGATAAAGATGATGAAAGCCCACATTATAGGCAATCATCTGATTAGCAAAAAAGGGTCGATTAAGAAAGTCAGATAGGCGCTGTGAGATGCTATCGGTCAGGTAAGATAATTTCTTGGAACTAAGTTCTTTTACCGTTTGTTCATAACGATAGGTTTGCACCGCCGCCATCGCTAAAATCATGAACAGAAAGGTCAAGACAAACGGCAGTATGATGGCGGTTTTTAAGCGAATTTGGCGTTTTAAAGGCATACCCTTCTCTAATCTCACTTCCTGTGCAATAAAGTTGGGTAGGCCGTTAAGCTGACACTTAATATAACTCTTTGAGTTTACGTGTTAGCGTATTCCGTCCCCAGCCCAATACTTTGGCGGCTTCTTGTTTATGTCCATTGGTGTGGTGAAGTGCCGCTTCTAAAAGTATACGTTCAAATTCTGGGAGTGCGTAGGCAAGCAACTCGGTTTCACCGGAGGCCAGTGCAGATTTTGCCCATGTTTCTAACTGTTTCTGCCAACTTATATCATTATCAAAATGGCTGGCTTTCCTTTCTGATAATAATTCGGAAGGAAGATCACTTGGCAGCACTTCACTTCCACTTGCCATCACCGTGAGCCAGCGACACATGTTTTCGAGTTGGCGCACGTTGCCCGGCCAATCGAGCTTAGTCAGAATATCCACGGTGCGCGGGTTGAGTGTTTTCATCTCTACCCCGAGCTCTTTGGCTGCCAAGGCTAAAAAGTGCTTAGTGAGCTTTTCGATATCTTGTCGGCGTTCACGCAGCGACGGGATATGAATCCGAATAACGTTCAGACGATGGAATAAGTCTTCACGAAATTTGCCTTGATGGACCAGTTTTTCAAGATTTTGGTGAGTAGCCGCGACGATTCGCACATCAACTTTAATCGCGATATGGCCGCCAACGCGATAAAACTGACCATCCGCCAACACGCGCAATAACCGTGTTTGAATATCGAGCGGCATATCGCCAATTTCATCAAGAAATAAAGTGCCGCCATTGGCTTGTTCGAAGCGACCTTGGCGCACGGTATTGGCACCAGTAAACGCACCTTTTTCATGGCCAAACAGTTCAGATTCGATGAGATCTTTAGGAATCGCCGCCATGTTGAGGGCAATAAACGGCTTTTGCGCGCGTGGGCTGTGTCGATGCAGAGCATGAGCGACCAATTCCTTACCGGTTCCCGATTCTCCGTTGATCAATACCGAAATCGAAGAGCGTGATAAGCGACCAATCGCGCGAAATACTTCTTGCATAGCCGGCGCTTCGCCAATGATTTCAGGGGCGGAATAGTTTTCACTGGGACGATGAGATGTTTTGCGCTGCTCTTGACCATGAGCGATGGCGCGTTCGACTAAGGTGAGGGTTTCATCGACATCAAAAGGCTTGGGAAGATATTCAAAGGCACCTTGTTGGTAGGCATTGACGGCGGCATCCAGATCCGAATGCGCGGTCATAATGATCACCGGAAGTTCAGGAGTGCGTTGGTGCACTTGATTGAGCAGAGCAATGCCATCCATCCCTGGCATGCGAATGTCTGAGACGAGAACGTCGGGGGTTTCACGCTCCAGTGCCAGCAGTACGCTTTCCGCATCTGCGAAGGTTTCGCATTTTATATGGGCTGAAGAGAGCGTTTTCTCCATTACCCAGCGAATGGAACTATCATCATCGACAACCCAGACGTATCCTCTACTCATAGACAATCCTTAACAGCAATTCAAAATTGGCAAATAAATGGTAAACACGGTGCGTCCTGGCCAGCTTTGCACCTCTATTTTTCCCTGATGTTGATCGATCAGGTTTTGTGAAATGGATAACCCCAAGCCTGTGCCTCCTTCGCGGCCACTCACCATGGGATAAAACAGCGTATCTTGCAGCTCGGGAGGTATGCCGGGGCCGTTATCGATAATCTCGATGCTGGCGACGAGCTTATGACGTTGACCATGGATATTGGCTTGATGCACTGTTCTGGTGCGCAAGGTGATCACGCTGTGCGTTTGGTTAGCCAAAATTTGCGCCGCATTACTGACAATGTTCAGTAAGGCTTGTTCGATTTGATCTGTGTCCATCAAAATATTCGGCAGACTCGGGTCATAATCGCGCTCAAAGACCAAATTCGCGCCCGCTTCTAGCTCGACCAACTGACGCACCTTCTCCAAAATCAGGTGAAGGTTTTCCCATTTTTTCTCACCCGGCCGTTGTGGGCCGAGTAAGCGATCAACCAATCCCCGCAAGCGATCTGCCTGTTCGATGATGATTTGGGTATATTCCATCAGGGCCGGATCGGGAAGCATACGCTCTAAAAGCTGGGCCGCACCTCTTAAACCGCCCAAGGGATTTTTGATTTCATGAGCCAAGCCTCTGACCAATAACTTAGCTGCTTGTTGCTGAGCGTGTTGGTTGAGTTCTTGGGTTAGCCGGCGTTGTTGACCAATCGTGCGCATTTCGGCCAGTAACAGCAGCTCTTTGTGCCACGAAATCGGGCTGACAGTGACTTCGAGCATTAAGGGTTTGCTATCGATCACCAAGGTAACATCGCTGTCAGTAATGCTTTGTCCGCTCTGGAGTGGCTGCGTGAGCAGTTGTAAATCGAGAGAGGAGTGTTGTACTAAATGATTTAAGCTTTGATGCATCAAGCGTTTAGCACTTTGTGAAAACAATTGTTCAGCGGCAGGGTTAGCGTAGCGAATCATCAGCGACTCATCCAAAATGAGCACTGATGTGACCTGATTATTAATGATGGTTTGGCTTAATTCTGCACTCACACTCATTCTCGCTCGATGAACTTTAGGCTTGTTGGGTGATGCACAAAATTGGTGCATCGCCCAACAAGTATGGCGCAAGGGAGTGCAAACCAAAAGAGCAATCCCCTAGGCAATCGAGCTAATAGTCACATCTTGCGGTTATTTCACTGTAGCTCGATGCAAATGCACCGTGATAATCGAGGAAGATGCAATAATCTTGCCGCTTTCAATCGCTTGAATGGTAAAGGTGTGAGTGCCGCGATCGACATTTTTTAATTCCCAAACTGATTGGGTGGTGGGGGCACCATAGGGGCGGCCATCCATCATCAATTGCAATTGCTCACCGATTGAAAGTTTTCGATTGAGCTCAGAGCGAATGAAGAGAGTGCCACTGTTATTGCGTACCGTATCGTCATGCTTAGGTGAGATTAAACTGATTTTTAGCGGCTCAAGAGTTTCTGGTGCGCGAGACACGGTCGAATCGTTTGACTCTGTTTCAGAGGAGGTAACATTGCTAAGCCCTGTTTCAGCCTCCGTTTCTGTTGTGACCGGCTCCGTTGAGTCAAAACTTGGCGCAGGGGCTTGCGCTTGGTAATCCGGTAAATGGATGGATTTTGCTTTGTCACTTTGTGGCGTGTCGCTAAAGTGCAGAACCCCTTTTTCATCAACCCAAGTGTAAACATTTTGCGCGGCGAGCTGCGGCACCCAAAGCAGATTAATGAGTAGCCATAGCAGACGAGACGATGACATATATCACCCCAATGACCTTAGTGATTTACTTTATGGTTCATGAGCTTATGCTCATGGTAGAGTTGTAAGCTGCATGTTAAAACGAATACTCAAAGGACTGAATATGCAAAAGGCCCGCCTGCGAGGCGAGCCTTAATATTGATGTAACCTAAGTTACTTTTTACACAGACTGAGAATTACACTGAGTAGTACAGTTCAAACTCAAGTGGGTGAACGGCAACGTTCACGCGCTCAACATCTTTGGTTTTCAGCTCGATGTAAGAGTCGATGAAATCGTCAGAGAATACGCCACCAGCAGTGAGGAACTCACGATCTGCATCAAGGTACTGCAGAGCTTGTTGTAGCGATTCCGCTACTTTTGGAATCTCTGCTGCTTCTTCTGCTGGTAGATCGTACAGATCTTTATCCATAGCTTCTCCTGGATGGATCTTGTTCTTGATACCGTCAAGACCAGCCATCAGCAGTGCTGCAAACGCCAAGTATGGGTTAGCCGCAGGATCTGGGAAGCGAACTTCGATACGGCGTGCTTTCGGGCTCGGCACCACTGGGATACGGATAGACGCTGAACGGTTACGCGCAGAGTAAGCCAGCATTACTGGTGCTTCATAGTGAGGAACCAGACGCTTGTATGAGTTAGTGGATGGGTTAGTGATCGCATTCAGCGCACGAGCATGCTTGATAACACCACCGATGTAGTAAAGCGCCATTTCAGACAGACCGCCATACTTATCACCCGCAAACAGGTTTACACCGTCTTTCGCGAGAGATTGGTGAACGTGCATACCTGAGCCGTTATCACCAACCAGTGGCTTAGGCATAAAGGTGGCAGTTTTACCAAAAGCGTGTGCAACGTTGTGTACAACGTACTTGTAGATTTGGATCTCGTCTGCTTTCGTGGTTAGCGTGTTAAAGCGAGTTGCGATTTCGTTCTGACCCGCAGTGGCCACTTCATGGTGGTGCGCTTCAACGACAAGGCCCATTTCTTCCATGATCAAACACATCGCTGAGCGGATGTCTTGTGATGAGTCAACAGGAGCAACTGGGAAGTAACCACCTTTTACGCCTGGACGGTGACCTTTGTTACCATCTTCGTATTCAGTACCCGTGTTCCATGCCGCTTCTACGTCGTCAATTTTGAAGAATGAACCAGACATGTTGGTGGCGAATTTTACATCGTCAAACAGGAAGAATTCTGGCTCTGGACCCACAAGAACCGTGTCTGCGATACCCGTAGAGCGCATGTATTCTTCTGCGCGTTTTGCGATAGAACGTGGGTCACGGTCGTAACCTTGCATAGTCGCAGGTTCTAAGATGTCACAACGAATGTTCAGGGTAGCATCTTCAGTGAATGGGTCGAGCACAGCGGAAGATGGATCTGGCATCATTACCATGTCGGATTCGTTGATACCTTTCCAGCCAGCCACAGAAGAACCATCGAACATTTTACCGTCTTCAAAGAAGTCAGCATCAATTTGGTGAGCAGGGATAGAGATATGTTGTTCTTTACCCTTAGTGTCTGTGAAGCGTAGGTCAACAAACTTAACTTCGTTTTCTTGGATCAGCGATAAAACATTTTCTACTGACATCTTGGATAACCTCCGGTGTTAATAAGCGGTATGTGCTCGAGTCTTAAATAAAGTCGGCAAAGATTACTGCGTTGTACTATGGGTAACCGATGCTGAAATTAATAAAGCGAAAAGCGTGCCATGTTTATAAATCCAATATAATTCATGGTTTTGGTGCTGGGATATCTGATTTTTGATGGATTGATGCACCAAAAAGATCCCAGATTGCACTGTTGTGGTGCGGATGCTTATGCTCATGCACCATGTTCTACCAAAACGTTTGCTATTTCGCGCTCAATCACTGGTGATGTCAATGGCTCTTAAGCCAGAAACGTTAGAGATAAGTAAACATGGCGAGCGAAATGAAGAAAAAGTCGACGATTTCAGCGCGACAGATCACATATTTCTAGGTTTTCCGCTAAAATCTGGTACATTATTGGCCGTTTTTGAACCATGTTCGGCGACTGCTTTAAGCAGCCAGCCTCAATGAAAAAGTGAAGCAAACCCCGATGACCACTCCGCAAATTGAAAAATTAAGAAACATCGCGATTATCGCGCACGTTGACCACGGTAAGACGACCTTGGTTGACAAACTGCTCCAGCAATCCGGCACGTTAGAGTCTCGCGGTGATGTTGAAGAGCGAGTCATGGACTCGAACGACATTGAAAAAGAGCGTGGTATCACCATTTTGGCGAAAAACACCGCCATCAACTGGAATGATTACCGTATCAACATCGTAGACACCCCGGGACACGCGGACTTCGGTGGCGAAGTTGAGCGTATTATGTCGATGGTAGACTCAGTGCTGCTGATCGTTGACGCGGTAGATGGCCCGATGCCACAAACTCGTTTTGTAACCCAAAAAGCGTTTGCGCACGGTTTGAAGCCAATCGTTGTTATTAACAAAATTGACCGTCCGGGCGCACGTCCTGATTGGGTTATGGATCAGGTATTTGACCTGTTCGACAACCTAGGTGCGACGGATGAACAGCTCGACTTCCAAGTGGTATATGCTTCGGCTCTGAACGGTTGGGCAACCCTAGTGGAAGGCGAAACGGGCGAAAACATGGAGCCTCTGTTCCAAGCCATCGTGGATAACGTTGCGGCGCCACAAGTTGACCTTGATGGTCCACTGCAAATGCAAATTTCTCAGCTCGATTACAGCTCTTACGTAGGTGTTATCGGTGTTGGTCGTATCAAGCGCGGTAAAGTAAAACCAAACCAACAAGTGACCGTTATCGGTGCGGATGGTAAGAAGCGTAACGGCAAAATCGGTACGGTTCTGGGCTACCTTGGTCTGCAACGTTCAGAAACTGACCAAGCCACCGCAGGCGACATCGTTGCAGTAACGGGGCTGGGTGAGCTGAAAATCTCTGACACTATCTGTGATGTGAATGCTCTAGAAGCGCTGCCACCACTGAGCGTAGATGAGCCAACCGTAACCATGACCTTCCAGGTGAACACCTCTCCATTCGCGGGTAAAGAAGGTAAGTTCGTGACTTCACGTAACATCCTTGAACGTCTGGAAAAAGAACTGGTGCACAACGTTGCTCTACGTGTTGAAGCGACGGAAGACCCAGACAAATTCCGCGTTTCAGGTCGTGGTGAACTTCACCTATCGATCCTTATCGAAAACATGCGTCGTGAAGGCTTTGAACTGGCGGTATCTCGTCCAGAAGTTATCCTCAAGCATGAAGATGGTCAGTTGATGGAACCGTTTGAAACGGTCACTATCGACGTGCAAGAAGAGCATCAAGGCGGCATCATGGAGAAAATCGGCATGCGTAAAGGCGAGCTGAAAGATATGTCTCCAGATGGTAAAGGCCGTGTTCGTTTGGACTTTATGATGCCATCGCGTGGTCTGATTGGTTTCCAAACTGAGTTCATGACCCTGACTTCAGGCTCTGGTCTGCTATACCATACGTTTGATCATTATGGTCCACACAAAGGTGGTAATATCGGTCAACGTAATAACGGTGTACTGATTGCTAACGCAGCAGGTAAAGCGCTAACTAACGCACTATTTAACCTGCAAGAGCGTGGCCGCCTATTCATTGGTCACGGTGTTGAAGTCTACGAAGGTATGGTGATTGGTATCCACAGCCGTGATAACGATCTAACCGTTAACGCTCTGAAAGGTAAGCAGCTGACCAACGTTCGTGCTTCAGGTACCGATGATGCGCAGGTTCTGACACCACCTATCATCATGA
The DNA here is from genome assembly GCF_037672085.1 of Vibrio paracholerae. Lineage (NCBI taxonomy): Bacteria > Pseudomonadati > Pseudomonadota > Gammaproteobacteria > Vibrionales > Vibrionaceae > Vibrio > Vibrio paracholerae. The sequence goes on from NZ_JBBHLM010000002.1 coordinate 202,789, forward strand.
CACTAGAGCAAGCTCTGGAATTTATTGATGACGATGAACTGGTAGAAGTAACACCTGTGAGCATCCGTATCCGTAAACGCTTCCTGACCGAAAACGATCGTAAGCGTGCTTCTCGTGATGCGAAGTAATCACTGACTTTCGTTTGTTAAGATAAGTCAACTAAGCCCTTAGCTGTCGCCAGTTAGGGGCTTTATTTTTACCGCGAGAGAATGTACTGCGGGAGAGAAAGAATCGTATGTCGATCGTGATTATTTCTGGTGGTCCAGGTGCAGGGAAAACCACTTTATTAGATGCGCTGGCAGAGCGTGGCTATGCCACCTATCCAGAAATACCTCGCCAGTTGATTGAACAAGAAAGCTTAAAAAAAGATGGCATTTTACCTTGGTATGATTTGCCCGCCTTTGCTGAGCTCTGCTATGACGCCATGTTGGTGCAAAAGCAGTTTGCACAAAGCGAGTCGATGGCGTTTTTGGATCGGGCGATTCCCGATATTTGTGCATACTTATTGGGCGCAGAGTTGGCGGTACCTGCCAAATATTGGTCAGCGAGCTCGGGCTATCATCGCCAAGTATTGATGTGTGAACCCAACGCAATCACTTATCAACAAGATGAAGTACGTCCATACTCACTCGAAGAGGCAGTGCAAATCCACCATGGGTTAGTGAAGACTTACTCAGAGTTAGGCTATGAATGCATTGATGTACCAATGGCAAGTGTTGAGTATCGCGTGGCATTTGTGTTAACCACCTTATCCATGGCAGGATAATTCCAATTAACTGACAAGGATGAGCTATGAAATTGACTCACTCTTTTATTAAGCAGCAGGCCCTAGTAGGGTTGCACTTTGCCCGCTATTTATTGGCAAGGATGAACCATGACCGAGTCAATGTGAATGCCGGCTATCTGGCCTATATCACCTTGCTGTCTATGGTGCCCATGTTGACTGTTTTGCTGTCGATCCTCTCTTCTTTCTCTCTTTTTGCCAGTGCCGGAGATGTGATTCAAAATTTCGTGATCACCCATTTTGTGCCAACAGCCGGTGAAGTGGTCAAAACCGCCTTAATCGAGTTTGTTGCAAATACCGGCAAGATGACCGCAGTAGGCGGCGCATTTTTGTTTGTTGCCGCCATCATGCTGATTTCCAATATCGATAAAAATTTGAACTATATCTGGCGGGTTCAGCAAAAACGTCGCGTGGTGTTTTCATTTTCCATGTACTGGATGATTTTGACGCTTGGGCCAATTTTAGTTGGTGCAAGTATTGCTGCGACCTCGTATATCACGTCGCTCAAGATCTTGGACCATGAGGCACTTTCTGGGGCTTACCATCTACTGTTGCGTTGGCTGCCTTTTGTGCTCTCATTTTGTGCATTTGTTGGTTTGTATGTGCTCGTCCCTAACAAAAAGGTTTATGTGCGACATGCGATGATTGGTGCTTTGATTGCTGCTGTCTTATTTGAGTTGAGCAAAAAAGGCTTTGCGGCCTACATTACTCAGTTTCCTTCTTATCAGTTGATATACGGCGCTCTTGCTGCAATTCCCATCCTCTTTGTTTGGGTGTATTTATGTTGGCTAATTGTGTTGGTGGGCGCTGAGGTGACGGCTGCTTTGGGGGAGCGTGAACACTGGAGTGACTCACAAGACATGCTACACTTTGCGCCATTACCAAAGAATGAAGTAGAGGAAAAACAGAGTGATAGCACTGATCCAACGAGTAAGTGAAGCCGCAGTACGGGTTGATGGTGAAGTGGTCGGCGCAATTGATAAGGGACTTTTAGTGCTACTCGGTGTCGAACGTGAAGATGATGAAGCAAAAGCCAAGCGATTGGTTGAGCGAGTGACCAGCTATCGAGTGTTTGAAGATAGCGAAGGTAAGATGAATCTGAGCGTGAAAGATGTGGGTGGCAGTGTGTTAGTGGTGTCGCAATTTACGCTGCCAGCTGACACCAAAAAAGGGACTCGTGCTGGATTTTCGCGCGGCGCTGCCCCACAAGAGGCTGAGCGGTTATATGATTATTTCTCTGACCTGTGTGCCCAGATTTTGCCAACCGAGCGCGGCCGTTTTGCGGCAGATATGAAAGTGTCACTGATCAATGATGGGCCAGTGACGTTTTGGCTACAGGCTTAATTTGCCTCGTGTTACCAAATGAATAACCAAGCGTGTCTTGCGTAAGGCAAGGCACCTGTTCAGGGATTGAGTATGTTCAAACTTATTACGCCGACCACGGATAATCAGCTCAATAAGTACTTCCATTTTCGTTGGCAAATGTTGCGCGAGCCGTGGCGGATGCCGATCGGCTCTGAGCGTGATGAATACGATTCGATGAGTCACCACCGAATGATAGTCGACAGCCGTGGCTATCCGATGGCGATTGGTCGTCTCTACATTACCCCCGATTGTGAAGGGCAGATCCGCTATATGGCGGTGAAAGCCAATCGTCGCTCTAAAGGTATGGGGTCTTTGATTTTGGTCGCTTTGGAGTCCTTAGCGCGTCAAGAAGGCGCCAAGCGTTTAGTGTGTAATGCCCGTGAAGATGCGATTCCGTTTTATGCTAAAAATGGTTTTGAGCGTCGGGGTGAATTAACTGATGAACGTGGCCCGGTGCGCCATCAACAAATGGTGAAAACTCTCGACCCGATGGCCAATGTGCTGCGTAAGCCGGAATTGTGTACGGAACTGCAAGATCGCTGGGGCAAGCATATTCCGATCAGCGATAAGATGGGGATCAAGATCCAGCAATATACGGGCTACCAATTTCAGTGCTGCGCGCAGCTTAATCCGAATCTCAACCCACATAACACCTTATTTGCTGGCTCAGCCTTTACCCTCGCCACCTTGACTGGTTGGGGAATGGCGTGGCTATTAATGCGCGAGCGCGATCTGCAGGGGGATATTGTGCTGGTGGATAGTCATATTCGTTATCGCCACCCTGTGGTGCAAAATCCGGTGGCATCGACGTCGCTAGATGGGATCAGTGGCGATTTAGATCGCTTAGAGTCAGGGCGCAAAGCGCGTATTGTCGTGCGGGTTATCATCTCCAGTGGAGAGGTCGAAGCGATTGAGTTTATCGGGACCTATATGCTGATCCCGAACTACAAAGCGTTGGTGGCGCAAAAATCGTCATAGCTTCATCGTGTTCATCGCTTCCACTGCAAGTTCGCAGCGCATTATGGCGCGCTGCGACAATCTTGACTGACTAATTCCGCTTGTTGGAAGTCCCAGCTTAACCCCAAACACTGATCTGCCCATGCTTGTTGGATCGTCAACTGCCATTGGCCTTGCTCTGGTTCTAATAGGTCGGTACTTCCCCCTAACTGAGCGTTTAAATTTGGCCCTCTAAGCGGCGTTGGTGTGATGGTTATGCGTCCTCTATCGGCGCTTACCGCGAGATCGTCTAGCTCGAAAGGCTGGATGATCAGCGTGTTATCACTGCGCAGTGAGAGTAAGCCTTGACGCAGATTCAGTTGTAGTTGGCCATCAAGCGAATGAGCCAGCATGGTGCGATCTCCTGCCATGCCTTGCGCGGTCAAGCTAATGTCGGCCAGCGCTTCCAAACCAAACGGCAGTTTGAACCAAGATTGTAGCGGACCTATCGGCAAAGAATCGGCATCAAGAGAGAGCTGCCACGGGGCGCTGAGCGAGGTTAAGTCCCATTTTGCATGTGCTTCTACATAGCCTCGCTCAAGTGGCAGAAAGGCGCGGGTAAGCTGCCATACGCCTTGCTCACTGCGCATATTGAGCACTCCTTGTGTACTTAGAACGCCTGCATAGCTGGCGCTGTTGGCGGTCACTGAGAGTTGGCCTTGCCAAAAGCCCCATTGACCCTCTTTCACCCATTGTAGATTTTTGCCATCGGCATTCAGCCCTGAAGCTTGCCAAAATGGCCGATTAACGGTTTGGATCATCTGTAGGTTATTGATATCCAAAAGCTCAATCTGCAAGTTTTGCCAAGTGGGGAGCGGTTGAGAGAAAGGTAAGAGATCTTGCGGCTGTTCAGCAATCCATTTCACTCCAGTGATGGTTAATTGGGCAAGGTTGAGGCTCGTTTCCGTGATATGGCCTTTGACCTGCACATCGCCCTGCCAGACTTGACTGTGTCCATCTAACTCTATTCCTTGTGGGGTGAGGGTCAGTTCAGCACTCGGTTCGACCCATTGCGTAGCAAGCCACTGCGCTGAATCCGCATTCAAGGAGAGGTAAGCTTGCTGCTGTTGCCAGACACTGTGTCGCAAATCGTAGTCTTCCACAGAGAGATTGAGGTTCTCCCACGCCACACCATTGAGAGTGAGCTGGCTATTGAGCAGATCTAAACTGTTGATGTGATAAATGCTGGGCGCAATTTTTTGCCATAACGAGTGATGACGCCACTCATCGAGATTGAGGTTAAGACGACTGAGAGTGACATTGATCAGCGACCAGCCTTGCGGGTATTGTTCGGCTTGTCCTGAAATGGGGCCATTGTGCCAGTTGAACGAAAATCCATAAACAGTACTGTCTTGGGCTTGGTAATTAGCATCAATCAGCACTTGGTTAAATGCTTCACCATCGATAGTGATTTGGTCGGCAGCGAGCTGAATTTTTCCGTACGGTAACCGTTGCTGTGGCGAGTCCCAAACCGGCTGCTTGATCTGTAAGCTGACACCACGCGCGATAATCCCTTGATCAGCCCAGTCAATATTGTGCAGTGCCAGTTGGTTGAGATGGACAGATTCCGGCAGAGTAAAATCGGGTAAACCGTGAGCGAGGTTGGATCCATCAATCAATACGCTATCGATCTGTAATTTTTGTTCTAGTATCCCGTATGGATTGAGCCACAAATCCATTTGCTGTAATTCAATGGGAGGCTCGCTGGCGATTTGCACCCCGCTCAAGCGCAGTTTAAACGGATAAAGGTATTCGATTTTGGCAAAGCGCAGTGTCTCCGGCCACAACTGCTGCACAATCCATTGTGCGGAGGGGGTGAAGTAGCGAGTATGCATAATGCCAAACCCTGCCAAGACCAAAATCAGTAGTAGTGCGATGCCTGCGACACCAATCGCCAGTATTTTTCTCATAGTCCCTGCGTTGCCATCATCAAAATATTGCCAGCACAGAGGATACAGAGTGGCTGGCGGCCTGAGTTGCTAAATTGTACCGTATTCTTATCTTCAGCTTGGAGTAAAGCATGAGAGACAGCAACAAAAAAAGCCCCTCGAAAGAGGGGCTTGCTACTCAGTTATCACTTTTCGGTCAATTTGCCTTTAGTCGAGCTTTGGACCTGCGGCGACCAGTGTTTTACCTTCGGCGTTATCTGTGTACTTGTCGAAGTTGTTGATGAAGCGCGTTGCCAAGTCTTTGGCTTTGCTTTCCCACTGCAGTGGATCAACATAAGTATCACGTGGGTCGAGAATCATAGGGTCCACATCGTGCAGTGCGGTGGGCACTTGCAGATTAAAGATTGGGATCTGTTTGGTTTCCGCTTTTTCGATCGAACCATCCAAAATCGCATCTATGATGGCACGCGTATCTTTAATTGAGATACGCTTACCGCTGCCGTTCCAACCTGTGTTAACCAGATAGGCTTCGGCGCCCGCTGCTTCCATACGTTTTACTAGCACTTCTGCATACTGAGTTGGGTGCAGAGTGAGGAACGCTGCGCCAAAACAGGCGGAGAAGGTTGGGGTAGGTTCAGTAATGCCACGTTCAGTCCCCGCCAGTTTGGCCGTAAAGCCAGACAAGAAATGGTACTTAGTTTGCTCAGGCGTGAGCTTGGATACGGGAGGCAATACGCCAAACGCATCGGCAGACAGGAAGATAACCTTAGTCGCATGACCGCCTTTGGAAACTGGTTTTACGATGTTGTCGATGTGATAAATAGGGTAAGAAACGCGTGTGTTCTCAGTTTTTGAACCATCATCAAAATCAATCGAACCATCACTACGAACCGTGACGTTTTCCAGTAGAGCGTCACGGCGGATCGCGTTATAGATATCCGGCTCTGCTTCTTTAGACAGCTTGATGGTTTTCGCGTAGCAGCCGCCTTCAAAGTTGAACACGCCATCATCATCCCAGCCGTGCTCATCGTCACCAATTAACGCACGTTTTGGATCGGTGGATAGGGTGGTTTTACCCGTACCAGAAAGACCGAAGAAGATGGCGACATCGCCCGCGTTACCCATGTTGGCAGAGCAGTGCATAGAAGCAATGCCTTGTAGCGGCAGGAAGTAGTTCATCATCGCGAACATGCCTTTTTTCATCTCGCCGCCGTACCAAGTACCGCCGATGAGCTGCATGCGCTCGGTCAGGTTAAACACAGTGAAGTTTTCTGAGTTCAGGCCGTGCTCTTTCCACTTCGCATTGGTACATTTTGCGCCGTTCATTACGACAAAGTCTGGTTTAAAGTGCGCCAGCTCTTCTTCGCTTGGACGAATGAACATGTTTTTCACAAAGTGTGCTTGCCATGCTACTTCGGTGATGAAGCGAACACTTAAGCGAGTATCGGCGTTGGCACCACAGTAGCCATCGAGCACGAATACGCGTTTACCAGAAAGCTGCTTGGTCACCAAGGCTTTCAGGTCATTCCACACTTCTTGATTGATCGGTTTGTTGTCGTTTTTCGCTTTGTCTGACGTCCACCACAGCGTATCGCGAGTGGTATCATCTTTAACGATAAACTTATCTTTTGGTGAGCGGCCAGTGAAGATGCCAGTATCAACCGCAACAGCACCCAATTCAGTCACCACACCACGTTCATAACCTTCGAGATCTGAACGGGTTTCTTCGGCAAATAACATTTCATAGCTCGGGTTACGAACCAGTTCCGTTACGCCGGTGATCCCATATTGGGCTAGGTCGATTTGTGCAGCCTTAGTATGTTCCATAACGGTCATAGGTGCTCCTTGTAGGATTTTGTAGGGATTTTGTAAGAATTTATGTAATTGTTATCTATAGACCATGCTAGCAACGGACCAGAGATAAAACAGGGAGGCAGCTCAAATATTGCCCACCAAGTTTCTGTGGTTTTAGGTAACTCGTCACATATATTGGCATCGATATTTTATCGCGTGCGCAAACCTTTGCGCCAGTAGCGCAAGATTAATACTTTACAGAAATTAAGTACGGCGTACTGTCGTGGGGTTCTTTGATTTTATTGATTTTTTAGCATAAAAAAGCCAGCGGAAAGCTGGCTTTTTGGCGGTTTTTACGTGCTTGTTAAACGTAGCGAATTAATGCAAGGTTGAACCATTCACCGATGAGGGTGCATACAATTCAGCAACTTGCGCTGAGTCAAACGAGTAGGTCGTACCGCAATAATCACAATGCAGAGCAACGGCGCCTTCTTGAGCAAGAATGTCGTTAATCTCTTCACGTGCGACGGTCACAATGGCGGCAGCGCTGCGCTCACGTGAACAGCCACAACGGAAACTGATTGGCTGTGGTGTAAAGAGTTGCACCGTCTCTTGGTTGTAAAGACGATACAGCAACTCTTCTGCTGGCAGCGCAAAAAGCTCTTCATCCTTGATGGTGTTAGTTAATTGTTCTAAATGCTCGAAATCTTCAGCTGAACCTTTACCATCGGGTACGATTTGCAGCAGCATGCCCGCGGCACAAGCTTTACCATCGTGTTCGCCAACGCGGATCCACAAACGGGTCTTAAGCTGCTCCGAACGTTCAAAGTAACCTTCCAGCACTTGTGCTAAGGTGTCGCCTTCCAAACCGACCACACCTTGATAGCGCTCGCCTTGCTTAGGTTCAATAGTGATGACTAGATGACCTTTGCCAAGCAGGTCATGTAGATTCGCATTCTCCGCAATATCGCCTTTCCAGCGAGCCACGCCACGCACTTGTTGGTTGTTATCGCCGTTGATAACCACAAGAGAGACAGGTCCATTACCTTGCAGTTGCAGGGTGATTGAGCCTTCAAACTTCAGCGTCGCTGTGAGCAGTGAGGTGGCGACCAGTAGTTCACCGATGAGGTGTTGTACGGCAGCAGGGTATTCCTGACTGGAAATCATCTGTTGGTAAGTGTCGTCCAGCTGAACCAACTCACCACGTACAGAAAGGTCTTTAAATAGATAGCGATGTAGCATGTTGTTCGCCATTGATTGTGTCGTCATAAGGAATAATCCGGCTATTTACTGATGGATGAATTTGAGTAGATCTCGGCGCTGTTTCTTGTCAGGACGTCGATCAGGACTCGGGTTGAGTTGGCGCATCATGGCATTGCGTTCACGCTTGGTGATGCTTTCGGCTGTTTCGCGGTAGAGCTGTTGTGCTTCAGATGCTCCACGGCGTTGATCAGAGATCTTTTCGATAATGATCGTTTTCTCATCATGGCCTTGACGCAATGTGATCTGTGCTCCAAGTTCAACCGATTTACTGGGTTTGGCGCGCTGGCCATTATAGTGGACTTTGCCCCCTTCGACCATATTCCGCGCGAGCGAGCGTGTTTTGTAAAATCTTGCTGCCCACAGCCATTTATCCAGTCTTACCTCTTCTGCGCTGGAACTCATTGCCACATTGCCTCTCTAAGCTTATTGCGTTTGACTATTATTCATGCTTAACAATGGTGTTTGCAGGGCGGTTTTTCAAGCAAGTCGACAATTTAACGTTTGAGACACTTCGCTCCATTATGCTTGTGTTATATTGCGATGCCTGCATAAAGTCTTGAAAAACATCTGTACAGACAGATTTGCGCAATATGAAGCGTAAAAAGTACAGAAAGGAATTAACGTGGAAATTTATGGAATTTAAACAACTTCCTCCGTTGGCAACGTGGCCGCGTTTATTGAGCCAGAATGTACTGCGGTGGCAAAAACCGATCAGCGAAGGATTAACACTACTGTTATTAGTTGCTTCGGCGTGGACGCTGGGCAAGATGGTGTGGGTCGTCTCGGCTGAACAAACACCAGTGCCAACTTGGAGCCCCACATTATCAGGGCTTAAGGCCGAACGTCAGCCACTCGATATCAGTGTATTGCAAAAAGGTGAGCTGTTTGGCGTGTTTACTGAGCCGAAAGAAGCTCCGGTTGTGGAGCAACCTGTGGTGGTGGATGCTCCGAAAACGCGCTTGAGCCTTGTGCTGTCTGGTGTGGTGGCGAGTAATGATGTGCAAAAAAGTTTGGCTGTTATCGCCAATCGTGGCGTGCAAGCCACGTATGGCATTAATGAAGTGATTGAAGGGACTCAGGCCAAGCTAAAAGCGGTGATGCCGGATCGGGTTATCATCAGCAACTCCGGGCGTGATGAAACTTTGATGCTTGAAGGGTTAGACTACACCGCGCCTGCGACGGCTTCGGTATCCAACCCGCCGCGTCCGCGACCCAATCAACCTAATGCTGTGCCGCAGTTTGAGGATAAAGTGGATGCAATTCGTGAAGCAATCGCACGAAATCCGCAGGAAATTTTTCAATATGTGCGCCTATCTCAGGTAAAACGCGATGACAAAGTACTCGGCTATCGCGTCAGTCCCGGTAAAGATCCGGCACTGTTTGAATCAATAGGTTTACAAGATGGCGATATGGCAGTGGCACTGAATGGCCTAGATCTGACCGATCCTAATGTAATGAACACGTTATTTCAGTCGATGAATGAGATGACTGAAATGAGTCTGACCGTTGAGCGTGATGGTCAACAACATGATGTATATATTCAATTTTAACGCTAAGGCGAGTAACGACGCCTTAGTGAGGCAAGGGAGTTCCCAGTGAAATATTGGCTGAAAAAAAGTTCATGGCTGTTGGCGGGCAGTTTGCTGTCTACCCCTCTAGCGATGGCAAACGAGTTTAGCGCCAGCTTTAAAGGCACCGACATTCAAGAATTTATCAATATTGTGGGACGCAATCTTGAGAAAACCATCATTGTCGACCCTTCGGTACGCGGCAAAGTCGATGTGCGCAGTTTTGATACCTTAAACGAAGAGCAATATTACAGTTTCTTCCTCAGTGTGCTCGAAGTGTACGGTTTCGCCGTCGTTGAAATGGATAATGGCGTACTGAAAGTTATCAAATCGAAAGATGCAAAGACCTCTGCCATTCCGGTGTTGAGTGGTGAAGAGCGCGCCAATGGCGATGAAGTCATTACCCAAGTGGTCGCGGTAAAAAACGTTTCCGTACGTGAGTTGTCCCCTTTGCTGCGCCAACTGATTGATAACGCAGGGGCGGGGAACGTAGTGCACTACGATCCAGCGAACATCATTTTGATCACGGGGCGAGCTGCGGTAGTGAACCGTTTAGCGGAAATTATTCGTCGCGTTGACCAAGCCGGTGACAAAGAGATTGAAGTGGTTGAGCTTAATAATGCATCGGCAGCTGAAATGGTGCGGATTGTCGAAGCGCTCAACAAAACGACAGACGCGCAAAACACACCTGAATTCTTAAAGCCCAAGTTTGTAGCAGATGAGCGTACCAACTCGATTTTGATTTCTGGCGATCCGAAAGTGCGCGAGCGCCTCAAGCGTCTGATCAAGCAGTTGGATGTCGAGATGGCGGCCAAAGGTAATAACCGCGTGGTGTATTTGAAATACGCCAAAGCCGAAGATCTGGTCGAAGTACTGAAAGGGGTGTCTGAGAACCTGCAATCGGAAAAAGGCACCGGACAGCCGACCACTTCAAAACGTAATGAAGTGATGATTGCCGCGCACGTCGATACCAACTCGTTAGTACTTACTGCGCCGCAAGACATTATGAATGCGATGTTGGACGTGATTGGCCAATTAGATATTCGCCGCGCGCAAGTGTTGATTGAAGCGCTGATTGTCGAAATGGCCGAAGGGGATGGTATTAACCTTGGAGTGCAATGGGGCTCGCTGGATAGTGGTTCAGTCATCCAATATGGCAACACTGGCGCGTCGATTGGCAATGTGATGATCGGCCTTGAAGAAGCCAAAGACACCACGACGAAAAAACCGATCCGTAACAGTGAAACGGGTGAGATTAAATACTACGAAGAGACGACGACCAAAGGCGATTACTCGAAGTTGGCATCAGCACTGTCGGGTTTGCAAGGTGCTGCGGTCAGTATCGCGATGGGCGACTGGACGGCCTTAATCAACGCGGTTTCTAATGATTCCAGCTCGAATATCCTGTCATCACCCAGCATTACGGTGATGGATAATGGTGAAGCCTCCTTTATCGTGGGTGAAGAAGTGCCGGTTATCACGGGTTCTTCTGCTGGCTCCAATAACGACAACCCATTCCAAACTGTGGATCGTAAAGAAGTCGGTATCAAACTCAAAGTGGTGCCGCAGATCAACGAAGGTAACTCAGTCCAGCTCAAGATTGAGCAAGAAGTCTCAAACGTGTTGGGCGCCAATGGTGCAGTAGACGTGCGTTTTGCTAAGCGTCAGCTCAACACATCTGTGATGGTGCAAGATGGGCAGATGTTGGTGCTCGGCGGTTTGATTGATGAGCGTGCTCTTGAGAGCGAGTCGAAAGTCCCGCTCCTTGGGGATATTCCTCTGCTGGGTCAACTGTTCCGCTCAACCAGCTCGCAAGTGGAAAAGAAAAACTTGATGGTGTTTATCAAGCCGACCATTATTCGTGATGGTGTGACGGCCGATGGCATCACCCAACGTAAATACAACTACATCCGCGCCGAGCAACTGTTCCGCGCCGAAAAAGGCTTACGTCTGCTGGATGATGCTAGCGTGCCTGTGTTGCCGAAATTTGGCGATGACCGCCGCCATTCACCTGAAATTCAAGCCTTTATTGAGCAGATGGAAGCCAAGCAATGACCGAAATGGTGATCTCTCCAGCTGAGCGACAGTCGATTCGCCGTCTGCCCTTTAGCTTCGCCAATCGCTTTAAGTTGGTGCTGGATTGGAATGAGGATTTCTCCCAAGCCAGCATTTATTACTTAGCGCCGTTGTCGATGGAGGCGCTCGTCGAAACCAAGCGGGTGGTCAAGCACGCTTTCCAACTGATTGAGCTCTCTCAAGCGGAGTTTGAAAGCAAGCTAACCCAAGTCTATCAGCGTGATTCTTCAGAAGCGCGTCAATTGATGGAAGACATTGGTGCCGACAGTGATGACTTCTTCTCACTGGCGGAAGAGCTGCCTCAAAACGAAGATTTGCTAGAAAGTGAAGATGATGCGCCTATCATCAAACTGATCAACGCCATGTTGGGCGAAGCGATCAAAGAAGGCGCGTCAGATATTCATATTGAAACTTTTGAAAAAACGCTGTCGATCCGTTTTCGAGTCGATGGCGTGCTGCGCGAAGTACTGGCACCCAGCCGCAAACTCTCATCGCTGCTCGTTTCACGGGTCAAGGTGATGGCCAAGCTCGACATTGCCGAAAAACGTGTGCCGCAAGATGGCCGTATTTCGCTGCGTATCGGTGGCCGCGCGGTCGATGTGCGGGTTTCAACCATGCCTTCATCACATGGTGAGCGAGTGGTAATGCGTTTGCTGGATAAAAACGCGACGCGCCTTGATCTGCACAGTTTGGGTATGACGGCGCATAACCATGATAACTTCCGCCGTTTGATTAAGCGGCCGCATGGGATCATTCTGGTGACTGGCCCAACCGGCTCGGGTAAATCGACCACCTTGTACGCCGGTTTGCAAGAGCTCAACAGCAGCGAGCGCAACATTTTAACCGTAGAAGATCCGATCGAATTTGATATTGATGGTATCGGTCAGACCCAGGTCAACCCAAGGGTAGACATGACCTTCGCGCGGGGGCTACGCGCTATTTTGCGTCAAGACCCCGATGTGGTGATGGTGGGGGAAATTCGTGATTTGGAAACGGCGCAAATTGCAGTGCAAGCCTCGCTGACCGGTCACTTAGTGATGTCGACTCTGCACACCAACACGGCCGTTGGGGCGGTGACTCGCCTGCGCGATATGGGCATCGAGCCTTTTTTGATCTCCTCTTCGCTGCTCGGTGTTCTGGCACAGCGCTTGGTGCGCACCTTATGCCCAGATTGCAAAGAGCCTTACGAGGCAGACAAAGAGCAGCGCAAACTGTTTGATAGCAAGAAAAAAGAACCGCTGATCCTTTATCGCGCCACGGGCTGCCCCAAATGTAACCACAAAGGTTACCGTGGCCGAACCGGTATCCACGAGCTGCTGCTGGTGGATGACGCGTTGCAGGAGCTGATCCATAGCGAGGCGGGCGAACTGGCGATGGAGAAACACATTCGCGCGACCACGCCGAGCATTCGTGATGATGGTTTAGATAAGGTGCGCCAAGGCATTACTTCGCTAGAAGAAGTGCTGCGGGTGACTAAGGAGTCCTAATGGCGGCGTTTGAATACAAAGCGCTGGATGCCAAGGGACGCCATAAAAAAGGCGTGATTGAGGGCGATAATGCACGTCAGGTGCGTCAGCGCTTGAAAGAACAAGGCCTAGTGCCAATGGAAGTGGTGGAGACTCAAGTCAAAGCCGCGCGCAGTCGCAGTCAAGGTTTTGCGTTTAAGCGCGGGATCAGTACGCCGGATCTGGCACTGATCACTCGCCAGTTATCGACCTTGGTGCAATCTGGCATGCCACTGGAAGAGTGTTTACGCGCGGTTGCCGAGCAGTCGGAAAAACCGCGGATTCGCACCATGTTGGTGGCGGTGCGCGCTAAAGTGACCGAAGGTTACACCCTCTCTGATAGTCTTGGCGATTATCCGCACGTGTTTGATGAGCTGTTTCGCTCTATGGTTGCGGCGGGCGAAAAGTCTGGCCACCTCGATTCCGTTCTCGAACGTTTAGCGGATTACGCCGAAAACCGCCAGAAAATGCGCTCTAAACTGCAACAGGCCATGATTTACCCTGTGGTGCTGGTGGTGTTTGCGGTCGGTATCGTGGCGTTTTTGTTGGCAGCGGTAGTACCGAAAATCGTGGGTCAGTTTGTGCAAATGGGGCAAGCCTTGCCGGCATCGACTCAGTTTCTGCTTGATGCCAGCGATTTCCTGCAACATTGGGGGATTTCGCTGTTGGTCGGTCTCTTGATGCTGATTTATCTGGTGCGCTGGTTGCTGACCAAGCCAGATATTCGTTTGCGTTGGGATCGCCGTGTGATTTCCTTGCCTGTGATTGGCAAGATTGCGCGCGGTCTGAATACTGCGCGCTTTGCGCGTACGCTGTCGATCTGTACCTCAAGTGCAATCCCGATTCTGGATGGTATGCGCGTTGCGGTGGATGTGATGACCAATCAGTTTGTGAAACAGCAAGTGTTGGCTGCGGCCGAAAACGTACGCGAAGGCTCTAGCCTGCGCAAAGCGCTAGAGCAGACCAAGCTCTTTCCTCCCATGATGCTGCACATGATTGCCAGTGGTGAGCAGAGTGGAGAATTGGAAGGCATGTTGACGCGCGCTGCGGATAACCAAGACAACAGTTTTGAATCAACGGTCAACATCGCGCTTGGCATTTTTACCCCGGCCTTGATTGCCTTGATGGCGGGGATGGTGCTGTTTATTGTGATGGCGACCCTAATGCCGATTTTGGAAATGAATAACTTAATGAGTCGTTAAGTCGTCACGCGCGGCGAAAACGACATAGTGTGGAGTAACTATGAAAAAAATGCGTAAACAAACGGGCTTTACCCTGCTCGAAGTAATGGTGGTTGTGGTGATTTTGGGCATTCTGGCCAGCTTTGTTGTCCCCAACCTCTTAGGTAACAAAGAGAAGGCGGATCAACAGAAAGCGGTGACCGATATCGTTGCGCTGGAAAATGCGTTGGATATGTACAAGCTCGACAACAGTGTTTACCCGACGACCGATCAAGGTTTGGAAGCGTTAGTGAGTAAGCCAACTAACCCCGAACCACGCAACTACCGTGACGGTGGTTACATCAAGCGTCTACCTAAAGATCCTTGGGGTAACGACTACCAATACTTGAGCCCAGGCGATAAAGGCACGATTGACGTGTTCACCTTAGGTGCGGACGGTCAAGAAGGTGGCGAAGGTACCGGTGCCGATATCGGCAACTGGAATATCCAAGATTTTCAATAAGTTTGGCTAATTAGCGGTAACAGACGAAACCTTATGACAGCGACACGCGGTTTTACTTTGTTGGAAATTTTGCTGGTGCTGGTGCTGGTTTCGGTCAGTGCGGTGGCGGTCATCGCCACCTTTCCGGTTTCCGTCAAAGATGAAGCCAAAATCAGTGCGCAGAGTTTTTATCAGCGTCTGTTGCTGCTCAATGAGGAAGCGATTCTCAGCGGGCAAGATTTTGGCGTGCGGATCGATGTCGATACGCGCCGTCTCACTTTTTTGCAACTCACCGCCGACAAAGGCTGGCAAAAGTGGCAAAACGACAAGATGACCAACCAAACCACTCTTAAAGAAGGGTTACAGCTCGACTTTGAACTCGGTGGTGGCGCTTGGCAAAAAGACGATCGTCTGTTTAATCCCGGCTCTCTGTTTGATGAAGAGATGTTTGCCGATGAGAAAAAAGAGCAAAAACAGGAACCGGCTCCGCAACTGTTTGTGCTATCGAGTGGCGAAGTGACCCCATTTACGCTGAGCATTTTCCCTAAAGGGCAGGAGCCCGATGAGCAGTGGCGAGTGACCGCACAAGAAAATGGCACTCTGCGTCTACTGGCTCCGGGAGAAAGTGATGAAGAGTAAACGCGGTTTTACCTTGCTTGAAGTGCTGGTCGCGCTGGCAATTTTTGCTACCGCGGCGATCAGTGTGATCCGCTCGGTCAGTCAACACATCAATACGGTCAATTATCTTGAAGAGAAGATGTTTGCGGCCATGGTCGTGGATAACCAAATGGCGCAAGTGATGCTCAATCCGCAATCTTTAGCGGCGCGTGAGGGCAGTGAGCAGATGGCCGGACGGACTTGGTACTGGAAGCTGAGTCCAGTCAAAACTGCCGACAATCTGCTCAAAGCCTTTGATGTCAGTGTCGCCACAGAAAAAGGTGCGACCCCAGTCGTGACGGTGCGCAGCTATGTGGCGAACTAACCAAGTATCCTCTCGCCAGAATATGGCGGGCTTTACTTTGATTGAAGTGTTGGTGGCGATTGCGATTTTCGCGAGCTTGAGTGTGGGCGCGTATCAGGTGCTCAATCAAGTCCAACGCAGCAATGAAATTTCCGCCGAGCGCACCGCGCGTTTGGCCGAATTGCAACGCGCCATGGTGATCATGGATGCCGATTTTCGGCAGATGGCTCTGCGCCAATTTCGTACCGATGGCGAAGCGCCGAGCGAGCAAATCCTACAATGGAAAGAATCGCTGCTCGATTCGGATCAGCACGGTTTGTTGTTTGTACGCTTGGGTTGGCATAACCCACAGCAACAATTTCCACGCGGTGAAGTGGCGAAAGTCGGTTACCGCCTGTTTGAAAACCGCTTAGAGCGGGTCTGGTGGCGCTATCCAGATACTCCAGCGGGGCAGCAAGGGCTGATCTCTCCGCTGTTAGCTGGGGTGGAAGATTGGACAGTACAGTTTTATTTGCAAGGTGAATGGAGTAAGGAGTGGGTGCCCACTAACGCCTTGCCTGAAGCCGTGAAAGTGACCTTGCGCCTAAAAGATTACGGTGAGATTGAGCGGATATACCTTACAGGGGGCGGCTCACTCAATATGACGCAAGAGAGTGTTGAAAATGCGGGCTAAACAGCGCGGCGTGGCGTTAATTGTGATTCTGCTCCTGCTGGCGGTGATGGTCTCGATTGCTGCGACCATGGCCGAACGTCTGTTTAGTCAGTTTCAGCGTGCCACGCATCAGCTCAACTATCAACAGGCTTATTGGTACAGTCTTGGCGTCGAAGCGCTAGCGAAAAAAGGCATTGAGCAGAGCTACCAAGACAGTGAAACCATCAATTTGAGTCAGCCTTGGGCTTTGAAAGAGCAAACCTATCCGCTCGATTACGGACAGGTGCGCGGCAAAATCCGCGATATGCAAGCTTGCTTTAATCTCAATGCACTCGCGGGGGTAAAGCTCACGCCAGACAGCGTGAAAAAACCGTATTTGCTGACGGTGCTGAAAGCGCTGCTTGAAGGGCTAGAAGTGGAGAGTTATCAAGCGGAAGTGATTGCCGATTCGACGTTAGAGTTTATTGATAAAGATGACTCTGTACGCACCGCTTATGGGGTGGAAGACAGTTACTATGAATCGATGACCCCAGCCTATATGGCGGCGGATACTTGGTTAGCCGATGCGAGCGAGTGGCGCGCGGTACAACAGGTGGGGGGAGAAACGATGAATAAAGCCTTACCTTATGTGTGTGCGTTGCCAACCGATCAATGGCGCTTGAATGTGAACACCTTACCCGCTGAGCAAGCGACACTGCTGGCGGCCATGTTTAGCCCAACATTGAGTCCGGAAAGCGCGAAAACCTTGCTCGAAGGGCGACCTTTTGATGGCTGGGCAAGTGTGGATGATTTTCTGGCCCAATCGGCACTCACCGGAGTGGATAACGCGGTGCGTGAGGAAGCGAAGAAATACCTCAGTGTAGATAGCCATTATTTTGAATTAGATGCACAGGTGCTGGTCGATACGTCTCGCGTGCGGATCCGCAGCCTGTTTTACAGTAACGATAAGAAAACTGCGACGGTGATACGCCGCCGCTTTGGAGGGATCAGTGAGCGAGTTTCTGACCGTTCGACTGAGTAGTCAAAAAGAGGCCGATATCCCTTGGCTGGTTTGGTCTGCCGATCAGCAAGAAGTGATTGCCAGCGGCCAAGTGGCTGGTTGGGAAGCCTTGCATGAAATTGAGTCTTATGCCGATCAGCGCAGCGTAGTGGTATTACTGGCGGCGAGTGATTTGATTTTAACGTCAGTGGAGATCCCGCCCGGCGCTTCTCGTCAGCTTGAAAATATGCTGCCGTATTTGTTAGAAGATGAAATCGCCCAAGATGTGGAAGATGTGCACTTTTGTGTGCTGAGTAAAGGACGAGAAACCGCGGATGTGGTCGGTGTCGATCGTCTTTGGCTGCGTGCTTGCCTAGATCATCTCAAAGCGTGCGGTTTTGACGTGAAGCGCGTATTGCCTGATGTGCTGGCAATTCCTCGCCCAGAGCACGGTTTAGCCGCCCTGCAATTGGGTGATGAGTGGTTAGTGCGTAAAAGCACTACGCAAGGGATAGCAGTGGACGCGCAGTGGCTAAGCTTACTGGCCGTTTCCGATTGGGTGCAGAATGAGGGTGAGTATTTGCCTTTACAAGCGCTCACGCCGCTTCCTGAGCTGAGCTTAGCCGAAACCCAAGCGTGGCGTTATGAGCCGAGTGGTTTAGTGATGCAACTGCTGACTCAGGAGGCGTTAACCAGCAAGTTCAACTTGCTGACGGGGAGTTTTAAACTCAAATCTTCTTGGCTGCGGTATTGGCAAATATGGCGCAAAGTGGCGATCGCTGCTGGGCTATTTGTGGCGGTATCCATCAGTTATTCGCTGTTTCAGGCGCATCAATACGAAGCACAAGCGGACGCTTACCGCGCGGAAAGTGAGCGGATTTTCCGCAGCATCTTCCCTGATAAACAGAAAATCCCGACCGTGACTTATTTGAAAAGACAGATGAGTGATGAGATGGCGCGTTTATCTGGCGGTGCCAGTGTGGGCAGCGTTTTGAAGTGGCTAAGCCCGTTGCCTGAGGCTTTGAAAGGGGTCAATCTACAACTGCAAAGCATCAAATTTGACAGTAACCGCAGTGAGATTCGCCTAGAAGCGACCAGTCGTGATTTCCAAAGTTTTGAACAAGCTCGCACTCAGCTTGAGCAGTATTTTGCTGTTGAACAGGGGCAGCTCAATAAAAATGGCGAGCAAGTGTTTGGCGTGTTTGTGGTGAAGCCCAAGTAAGGAGAAATGATGAAAGAATTATTGGCTCCTGTGCAGGCTAGGTGGCGAAGTGTCACCCCTCGTGAGCAAAAGATGGTAATGGGCATGGGCGTGCTGACGGTACTCGCTATCGCTTATTGGGGCATATGGCAGCCTTTGAGTGAGCGTACCGCCCAAGCTCAAGCACGATTACAAACCGAAAAACAGCTACTGAGTTGGGTGAGTGAAAACGCCAACGACATCGTAACGCTCCGTGCGCAAGGGGGCAGTGATGCGCCAAGCGATCAACCACTCAATCAGGTGATCACTAACTCGACGCGTCAGTTCAATATTGAGCTGATCCGCGTGCAGCCGCGCGGCGAAATGATGCAGGTCTGGATCCAACCGCTCCCGTTTTCGCAATTGGTCTCATGGATTGCGTATTTGCAAGAGCGCCAAGGGGTGAGCGTGGATGCGATTGATATTGACCGTGGTAAAGTGAACGGCGTTGTGGAAGTCAAACGTCTGCAACTGAAGCGTGGAGGCTGATATGAAGCGTGCTGTTGGCTATGGTCTGTTATTTTCCACAGTGTTAATGACCAGCGTGGTCGTGCATTTGCCTGCCCAAGTGGCGTTTAGCCCGCTACCGCTGCCTGAAGGTTTAGAGCTCACTGGCATAGAGGGTACTCTGTGGCAAGGTCAAGCCGCGCAAGTTCGTTGGCAAGGCATGAGCCTAGGCGATCTCAACTGGGATCTCCACCTCTCGGCGTTACTGTTGGGGCAGTTGGAGGCGGATATCCGCTTTGGCCGCGGCAGCAGCACACAACTAAGAGGGAAAGGTGTTGTGGGGATCGGTTTGAGTGGTCCCTATGCCGATGATTTTTTACTCTCCTTACCGGCTGCGCAAGCCATTACTTGGCTACCGTTACCCGTACCACTGATGGCGCAAGGGCAGTTGGAGATGGCTGTCAAACAGTACCGCTTTGGTGAGCCTTACTGCCAGCAAGCCGAAGGCAGCTTAGCTTGGTCAGCCGCGCAGCTAGAATCGCCGCTTGGTGCGCTGCAGCTTGGTACTGTCGTGTCGGATTTTACCTGCCAAGAGAGCGTTGTGACCCTGAAAGGTGGCCAAAAAACCGCGCAGGTGAGCAGTGAATTTAACCTCAGTTTACAGCCGGATAATCGCTATCAAGCACAAGCGTGGTTTAAACCAGAAGCGGAATTTCCTGAGAGTTTAAAGGAGCAGTTGAGCTGGCTACCGCAGCCTGATGGGCAAGGTCGCTATCCGTTCAATCAGCAAGGTCAGCTCTAGGATGTGTTATCCCATTCATTTCACGCCCAACTGGGCGTGAAATTTTATCGGCTAGTCTTTGATTTTTAAGATCTCATTCCAAGGTAAATCCGCATCACCAAGCACGATGAAGTTCGGGTTTTCTAAGGTTTCCCGCTCATTGTAAGAGAGGGGGGATAATTGAGTGCTCAGAATGCGCCCACCCGCCTCTTCGACAATACACTGGGTTGCGGCGGTATCCCATTCGCCAGTTGGACCAAGACGCAGATAGCAATCTACTGCACCTTCTGCTACTAAGCAGGCTTTCAGTGCCGCAGAGCCCAGTGGCACTAAGTCATAATTCCAAGCACTGCTTAAACGGCGCGTGATTTTGTTGATGTCTTGGCGACGGCTGATGGCAATCGCGATCGAGCTGCTCGGCAGCTCATGTTTGTGAGTCTGAATTTTGAGGCTCTGCGCCATGTCGGGGATCTTCCATGCCCCTTTACCTGCGTAAGCGTAGTAAGTCACACCAGAAACGGGGCCATACACCACCCCCATCACCGGATGGTTATTTTCCACGAGCGCAATGATGGTCGCGAAGTCGCCGCTACGTGCGATGAACTCTTGAGTGCCATCAAGCGGATCCACCAGCCAATAGCGCTGCCATGTTTCGCGAGTGGCAAGGTCGATATTGGCCTCTTCTTCTGAGAGGATCGGAATATCAGGGGTCAGCTCGCGCAGCTGCTCACACAGAAACTTATGTGCGGCTAAATCGGCGCTGGTGACGGGTGTTGAATCACTTTTGGTGAAGGCTTCATAAGATTTATTTTGATAGATATCGAGGATGAGTTGCCCTGCCGCTCGCGCGATGTTAATGACATCGGGCAGTAAGTGCGAGAGATCCTGTGGTGTAGACATAGTGACTCCGAAGGCGTGCGATTCACGCCTGAAGAAAACGCAGAGCCAACAGCAAGGCTGTGATGCTGCGCGCTTCACAAAAATCGAGATGGGTCAGCAGATCTTCTGCTTGTGCTAAAGGCCAGCGAATGATCTCCAACGGCTCTGGCTCATCCCCCTCTAACTGTTCTGAGTATAGATCCTGAGCAACAAAAAGAACCATTTTGCTCGAGAAGTAAGAGGGAGCCAGCACCACCTCTTTGAGCGGGGTTAACTGGCGCGCGCCAAAACCAATTTCTTCTTTTAACTCACGATTAGCCGCTTGTTCAGCGCTTTCACCATGATCGACTAAGCCCTTTGGAAAGCCTAATTCATAACGCTCCGTTCCCGCGGCGTATTCGCGCACGAGGAGTAGATCTCCTTGCGCGGTGACCGGCACCATCATTACCGCATGACGACCACTCGGCTTCATGCGTTCATAGGTTCTTTGTTCACCATTTGAGAAACGCAGATCCAAAGCTTCAATAGTAAACAGACGCGATTTGGCGACCGTTTCGCGATCCAGAATTTCTGGTAAAGATTTGGATGACATACGCAGACTCCTGAGCAAAAAATTTTTCTTAATATATGAGAAATAAACGCAGTTTGAAACGCTCAATATGCCGACACCAATAAAAAAGCTGATGTGAATACATCAGCTTCGAATTGGAGTGATAAGCAGGCTGAACGCTTAGTAGTAAGAGTGCTCACCGCGATCGTGCTCGGTGGAGTCACGTACCGCAGTCAGTTCACCGGCAAATTGAGCTAGCAGCTCTTTCTCAATGCCTTCTTTTAGTGTCACATCGACCATAGAGCAGCCGTTACAGCCACCGCCAAATTGCACCAGAGCCACACCATCATCCGAAATGCTGATCAGACGAACGTGGCCACCATGGCCGGCCAATTGAGGGTTGACTTGGGTTTGCAGGGCGTATTCTACGCGCTCCATCAGCGAGGCATCGTCAGAAACTTTGCGCATTTTCGCGTTAGGGGCTTTCAGAGTCAGTTGTGAACCCATTTTGTCGGTGACAAAATCAATCACCGCTTCTTCCAAAAAGGGCAAGCTAAGTTCATCAACATAGGCAGAAAAGCCACTGAAAGGGTATTCCGTATCAGTCGCTTCTACGGCTTCCGGTGGGCAATAAGAGACGCCACACTCGGCATTTTGGGTGCCAGGGTTAACCACAAACACACGAATATTGGTGCCTTCAGGCTGCTGAGCCAGCAGCTTAGCGAAGTGAGATTGGGCAGATTCAGTAATAGTAATTGGATTTGACACGACGAATACCTGAGTAAAAGAATAGGTTATTGCTCACCATTCTACTCCTGAGTTAGCGATGATCCAGCCCTTTTGCGTTAAAAAACGTCAACCGTGGCTATCTTTCGGCTCGGGAGTACGGCATATGCAGTAAATATCAATGCTTTGCACACCGACATCAAGCAGTAAATCGCATAAATGTCGGATTGTACTGCCTGTGGTCACCACATCGTCCACAATTGCAACATGTGGTTGGTTTGGCGGATGATTGAGCACAAACGCATCACGTAGGTTGTGGATTCGCTGCGCCTTGCTGAGTCCTTGTTGATGCGGTGTGGCTCGGCGGCGTGCAAAGAGTTGGTGGTCATATTCAATGTTCAGCACATTGGCTAATTCGCGTGCCAGCAGATCGCTTTGATTAAAGCCGCGTAGCCAACGTCGCCGCCAATGCAGCGGTACACTGCACAGCAACGGGGCTGGCTCGTTAATCTGGGTGGCGAGTAGCTTAGCCAAGCGCGGCGCTTGCCAAAACTGGCGTTGGTATTTGAGTTGATGCACCGCATCACTAAGTGGAAAGCGGTAATCGCCGACACACATCAGTTTTCGCCACGGCGGAGGCTGACTCAAACACTGCCCGCACTGTTCAACTGGGGTGAGGGTCGGTAAACCGCAGCGTGCGCAGCGATAACCGTGCTCAAGCCAAAATTGGCAGGCAGAGCAGACGCCAAACGGCGAATTTGTATCAAGCGCCAGTCGACAAAGATGGCACTCAGGAATGAGCAGTGGTGCGGTGGTTTTTCTGAGCGAATTGGTTAACATAGCGAGCCAAGAATCTGGGTAATGTGCTTCATCTTGCCGATTGGCAGAGTGGATGAAGATGGAAATAGACGGAGAAACTGTGACCATGGCGTTGTATTGGCAAGTCAGTGGACAAGGGCAAGATCTGATATTGGTACACGGCTGGGGCATGAATGGTGCGGTGTGGCAGCAAACCGCACAAGCCTTGAGTGACCATTTTCGAGTGCATGTGGTGGACTTACCCGGTTATGGTCATAGTACCGAGCAACATGCCGCGAGCTTAGAAGAGATTGCTCAAGCCTTGTTAGAGCATGCACCGCGCAACGCCATTTGGGTCGGCTGGTCGCTGGGCGGCTTAGTCGCCACGCACATGGCGCTGCACCATTCAGACTATGTCAGCAAATTGGTGACGGTCGCTTCCTCGCCCAAATTTGCGGCGCAGGGCAGCTGGCGTGGTATTCAACCGGATGTGCTGACCGCGTTTACCGATCAGTTGGTGGCCGATTTTCAGCTGACTATTGAGCGTTTTATGGCGCTGCAAGCCATGGGTAGCCCAAGTGCACGCCAAGATGTGAAAGCCCTTAAACAGGCTGTGCTGTCGCGCCCCATGCCTAATCCCCAATCATTGCTCGCGGGGCTGACGATGCTCGCCGAAGTCGATTTGCGTGATGAGCTGCAACACATCAGCGTGCCCATGCTGCGTTTGTATGGTCGGTTGGATGGGTTAGTCCCCGCGAAAGTTGCCCGTGATTTGAACCATTTAGCGCCTTACAGTGAAGCGTTCATGTTCGACCAATCTTCCCATGCGCCATTTATGACCGAGGCGGAGGCGTTTTGTCAGCAACTTATCGAGTTTGCGGCTCGTTAGATCCCCCTTCCGACTTTAAGCTGTCACTTCAAGTCGTTTGGGAGGAGTGTGAATTTTGTCGCGCTGACCAAAATTTGACTCAATCATTTTCGGAACAGGTCGATAAATAGACTAACCCGGAGTGAAAGCCGAGGGTGGGCGAAGCTGAGGAGGTTTCGGCTATGCTAGTGTCACCGACCAATGTCAGTGTGCCGCTGATCGCCCCATCAGTGAACGTGCAAACGGAGCAGGCCGCACGCGACAATCGCGTTCGCGAGCCAGTGACGCCAACTGTACAACTGGCCAAATCGAACGCTGAACGTAAGATCAAAGAGGATGATAAACGCCGCAAACAGCCGTCGTGGGATCCTGCTGAGCACCCGAGTTATGATGTGGGTGGTGAAACAGAGGCAGAGGCCTCTTATCACGATGAGCCGAAACGCGAGCTAGAGCGATTGTTTGAATTACTCGCGATCGCTTCGTACAGCCAAGATCAAGGCAAAGGTTATGCGATGCGTTTTCGCTTACCTAAGCACATCATTGATGCGGCGATAACAGAAGGCAAAATGGCGCGCCGGCGTGTCGTGATCAAATACTATTATGGTCACGCAGTGGCACCCAACACACCTTCAGAGGTGATTGCAGTTTTGTAGGTGAGTTATCTCGCGCAATAAAAATCCCCACTTCGGTGGGGATTTTTTTATGCGGCCTAACGGCTACGTCATGATGAAATGCGTTTATCGTTGGCTATTTCTTCGCTTTAGCGAAAGCGGCGGCAAACGCACCGCCCATCGCGCCACCCAGGGCATTACCTTGCGGTTCATCACGGCGCGGAGCGCGGCGCTCTTGCCCTGCGCGTGGCGCAGCGCTGCGTTGGCTACGGTTATCTTGTCCCGGCTCATCGTTTAAGCGCATCGAAAGAGCTATACGCTTACGCTGCACATCCACTTCCATCACTTTGACTTTGACGATGTCACCGGCTTTAACCACTTCACGCGGATCTGAGATAAAGCGATCGGTCAGCGCAGAAATATGCACTAAGCCATCTTGATGGACGCCGATATCCACGAACGCGCCAAAGTTGGCGACGTTAGAGACCACGCCTTCCAACACCATGCCCACTTCCAGATCTGACACCTCATGGATGCCTTCAGCAAAGGTCGCGGTTTTGAATTCCGGACGCGGGTCACGCCCCGGTTTATCCAGCTCCTTGATGATGTCGGTCACGGTGGGTACACCAAAGTTTTCATCGGTGTAATCGACCGCGCGCAGAGTGCGCAGGAACTCGGTATTGCCAATCAGCGCTTTCAGATCTTTGCTGTTTTTCTCGGCGATAGTTTTCACTACCGGATACGCTTCTGGGTGCACTGCTGAGGCATCGAGCGGGTTTTTGCCATCCATAATGCGCAGGAAGCCAGCACACTGTTCAAACGCTTTAGGCCCCAAACGTGGCACTTTTTTGAGGGCACTACGCGACTCAAAACGGCCATTTTCATCACGATAATCCACAATGTTTTGCGCGAGTGCCGCAGACAAGCCTGCAACACGAGTCAGTAGCGCTGCCGAGGCGGTATTCACATCCACACCTACGGCGTTTACACAGTCCTCAACAATCGCATCCAGACGTTTCGCAAGCAGGGTTTGGCTCACATCGTGTTGATACTGGCCAACCCCGATTGATTTCGGGTCGATCTTCACTAATTCTGCGAGTGGGTCTTGCAGACGACGCGCGATAGAGACTGCGCCGCGCAGTGAAACATCCAGATTCGGGAACTCTTTCGCCGCCAGCTCTGAAGCGGAATACACCGATGCACCCGCTTCGCTGACCATGATTTTTTGCACTTTGAGGTTGCCGCGCTTGATTAAATCCGCCGCAAAAGCATCGGTTTCACGCGACGCCGTACCGTTACCAATCGCAATCAGGTCTACGTTGAATTTTTTCACCAGCAGAGCGATAGATTGCATGGCGCGATCGTACTGATGCTGTGGTGCGTGTGGGTAAATGGTATCGGTTGCCAGCACTTTACCGGTTGCGTCAACCACGGCGACTTTACAGCCAGTGCGCAGACCCGGATCGAGGCCCAGTGTCGCACGAGGGCCCGCCGGTGCCGCCATCAGCAGATCTTTTAAGTTGGTGGCGAATACTTCAATCGCTTCGATTTCCGCGCGCTCTTTCATCGCGCTCATCAGTTCAGTTTCCATGTGCATGGAGATTTTGATCTTCCATGCCCAATTGATCACCTGCTTGCGCCACGCATCGGCCGTCGCTTGGCTCAAATGAATACCGTAATGTTCGGCAATCAGAGTTTCGCAGTAAGATTGGCGCGCACTCTCTTCCAATTCAGGATCGGCATTCAACGTCAGGGTTAAGAAACCCTCATTACGGCCACGCAGCATAGCCAATGCGCGATGCGAAGGTGCTTTGCTGATCGGCTCGCGGTGATCAAAGTAATCTTTAAATTTCTCGCCCGCTTGCTCCTTGCCTTCGACCACGCGCGATACAATTTCCGCGTTGCGATTGAGGTGCTGACGGATTTTTTCCAGTAGGTTGGCATCTTCCGCGATGCGTTCCATCACGATAGCGCGTGCGCCATCCAGTGCGGCTTTGCTGTCAGCGACGCCATTCTCGGCATTAATGTATTTTGCCGCTTCGCTTTCAGGGTCAGTATTAGGCTGCGTCCACAGCGTATCGGCCAGTGGCTCAAGACCCGCTTCAATCGCGATTTGGCCTTTGGTGCGGCGTTTCGGTTTGTAAGGCAGATAGAGATCTTCAAGGCGGTTTTTGCTGTCGGCACTTAAAATCGCCTGCTCCAGCTCAGGGGTGAGTTTGCCTTGTTCTTGAATCGATTTGAGGATGGTTTGGCGACGGTCATCCATCTCACGCAGATAGGCAAGACGGCTATCTAAGTTGCGCAGTTGGGTATCATCCAATCCTCCCGTCACCTCTTTACGGTAACGGGCGATAAAAGGAACGGTATTGCCATCGTCGATCAGGGTGACGGCAGCGATAACTTGCTCAGGGCGAACATTCAGTTCTTGAGCAATCTGGTGGCAGATAGCTTTGCTCATCCGTGGTGGTCTCTTTTTGACATTTTCGGTTTATATGGGGGCAGTTACGCCTGACTCCAGCTCAACGTTTGAATGGAAGAGGAGTTTGAGCCTGCCCTCTAGACAGTTACTGATAATAGGCGGCTATTAATAACACGTCTGCTGCTCGCTTTTGAGAGCTTTCAGTCAAATCTTTTGCCCTGACTGGCAAAGCGCGCGAAAAATCGGTACTTTTCGCGCAACCCTATTTTGTTGAGAATCCCGTGTGAAAACTAAGCTGATTACCCGAGCTGGCTACAACAAGCTCAAGCAAGAGCTCGACTATTTATGGAAAGAACAACGTCCCGAGATCACTCAAAAAGTCTCTTGGGCGGCGAGCCTTGGCGATCGCTCAGAGAACGCTGATTAGGCTGTAGTACCTCATCCCCCATACTAATTGGTGTTACCTATTGAAATTAATGAATAATATAATAGTACTGTACCTATGGTGGTGTACTATTTTTCTTGCTCTAAAAGCTTCTTAACACCCAAGGTTAATTCTTGTGTAATACACTGATTAATCGATGAGTTTCGAGGAGCATTTATCCTAAAATTTTAGAAAGGTTTCGTTGTTGTGCCTAGAGTGATTACTTGTAGCATAAGTGATAGTAAGCGTTCGCGAGAATAACTACCTAGTTTTCTGAGAGCACGATCATATGAGCTTAAAGTGGTTCGATCTGCTCTCTTAAATCGAAAAGGTTAAGTTATTGAACTAAAAATAAAAAATGAAGATAAAGATAAAGATAAAGAAGAAGTTTATAAATTAGCAGGGAAAAGACTTGGGTATTTTTGAAAAACCAAAGCATGCAACGGAGATGTTATATATTAAACTATAACCATAAGGCCTTTAGAGATATAAGGCTCACTTGCTTAACTCATTTTTGCCCATCTTCAAACATACCTGTCACGTGAGTTCATGGAGTGGATACAATTGGCGAGTGTGAGGGCTATGTAATTGCAAAATAAAAGGCTCTAAATTTCGATATTTAGAGCCTTTATAAGTTACCTATAAGAACGTTCAACCTTCTAACTGAACAGAATTATGCCTTTACCTTAATTAAATAAAACGCTCCAGTTTTAGTTAAGATAGAACTATCATTTTTGGCGATTTACGGTCTCTTTTTATCCAACTCCTAATATAATCAGATAGCTCACGGTAGAAGAGTGCAGGGAAAATCATCCACATGTGCCAAAAGGCAATATTCATGATTATAAATACACTCATATGAAGCATAAACGCACCTATGACTAACTTTTCTACATGAAATCTGATCAAGTAAAGAGGGAGGAACATCACTTCAAACAGAACAATAGCAATTGAGCCAATTGCGAATAGCTCCGGGTAGTTTGTCATATACTTTCCAAGCGGTGTTCCCATCTCCATCGAGAAAACCCATGCTGTGCGACCATCAAACCATTCAAACCCTGCGTGGATTATTTTGGTTATACCCGATTGAAAGTAGAAAACAGCAACATAAAATCTTGAGAAAGAAAAGACATATCGCTCCACATCTCTATGCATCGCCATAAAAATGTCTCCGATGGCAATAGCAATTAAAAAAATATTTAAGTGGGTATTGTAGTTATACATCTCCGAGGGTGAGCTATTAGCGGCATACCAGTTGAACACAAGGAATATCACTGCGGCCAAACTTGAAAACAATGGGCATAGTTTTTTGTTTGCAAATTGTGCTAGTAGTAAAGTAATAATTATGTACTTTGACGGAAGGAAAATCGCTGAAATAGCTGAGTTTCCATTGAATAATTCGAACGAGTAAACCGAGAATTCATTGTAAGGACCTCTTATGATTAAAATGATAATTGCAAGACTTACTAAAAACCGAAATAAAAATAGTTGATTAATCATTGTGTAACCTCATATACAAAGGCGGTCTCTCTACTTAATTCCTCAATAAATGAACCATTTTCATTTAGTCCGTAGTTCTTGGAAATTATATCGAATGAGATTGACTTAAGTTCAAAGTCATCGCGTAAAGAAACACTCTGAAAGGTTTCATCAAAGCTATCCCAAGGTTCTTTCTTGATACGCTCCACTATAAACCTCATAAAGTCGGATTTCTGAGCATTGCTAAACTCACCACTCATGAACAGCTTTGCTATGATGCGGTTGGCTTTAAAAAACTCAATTTCCATAAAATGGGCAGGGTGTGCAGCGACTTCGTTTCCGAATTTGTCGCGCAATATCAATTCGGTTTTAACAACAACATCAGGTACGTTGTAGGCAAAGAAGTTATGGCTTGAGAATGGGAATAAGTTTTTGTTTTGCAATGAGTTATAAAACTGGAATACAAAAAATACGCCCAAAAACAGCCCCCACAACAAATTCTGTTTATTTGGTTTAATAGTTTTCAAGGTCAAATATCTCCAATAGTTCCTTATCTGGAATGACTTGAATTGGAGTGATAAGGCAGCTATCACTAACAAAAAGCTTATGTCGATTTTTTTGAATCAGGTCATATACTAAGTCAGCACCGAAGTGCTGCAAAAATCCTACCCACCCAACTACCTTGTATGGATAACTCATTTTGCCTAATAGATAGAAGAAGCATTCACTCTTCGCTAAGAATCTATCACCATTCCACAAGTAAGATGTATCTACATCCGGTTTAATCTCAATACTATGTTTCTTAAACAACTTGTAGGCTGCTGGAGAAAAAATTGAGTGAAATTCAATCCCCTCAAGCCGTTTTGCTAAAAACTGACAAAATCTATTACACATGATGCATTTGTCATCTAAGAAGAAAATCAATCTATGGTTCTTGTTCATAGACCTTCCTGACTTCATTTTTGGGAAGCATTGTATAGGCTGTAAACGCCATGACATAGCTACCTACAAATAAGGCTGTCATAACTTCCCAACCAATAGTATCGATAGCATTACCAGATAAAGGAAGGCTTATGATCAACACAATTCTCATCATTGTTGAGAATAAGGAATCAATTGTTGAACGAAATGATGGGCTAATTAGTGCCTGAAACTTAATCGAGAAGAAGTTTCGCATCATCAAGTTTGCGCAGAATATGACTATTACCGCCACCATAGTAGTCCATGAACCTCCATTAATCAGGAGTATAGTGGAAGTCGCACTTAATGCCATTCCGAAGATAAAAACTAGATTTATATTCTTTAATTTCTCAATAAACCAGGATGTAATTGACTGTGATAGTTGAATAATTAAGAATAATACTCCAAACAGAATGCCCTCGTTTGACAAGCTCCCAAACCCACTTACTACATATGGCTGCCATATTTGAATTAATATTTGGTAATAGAGGGATACAAATAGCAGTCCCGAGATTAAAATCACAATGACAGTCCCTTCTGAACATATCTCAATATATATAGCGCGTATATCTTGGAATAGTGAGGTTCTATTTTTTTTACCTGCGTTTGAGTGATTTTTGTCACTTGGGAGTAGGAAAGAACAGAAGAATAAAACCAAGCACAACGCAGCGGCTAATGCCCACAGATATGCACCAATATAGTTGTATAATATACCGCCAGCAAACCCACTAAATCCTACAAAGAAGAAGTGGTACTTACTGTAGCTAGCTGTTATCTTTTTGATATCAGCCTCACTTGAAGATTCTGAGTTGTCGATAAGGTATGCTAAATACGCGCCACCAATAAGAGACAGAGAAAGTGCGTTAAAAACTTCTGCAATTAAGAAGGAATTAAAGTCCGATCCAATCCACATAAAAGTGAGCCATACTGATCCTAGCAATGTGGACAGAGCAATAGAAAATTTTCGACTGAACTTATCTGCCACATATGAAAGCGGGATGTCGACAAAGAGTATGACCATGGCTTGAATCGATTTAATTATCCCAACCTCATATATCGATAAGCCTTGATTGATCATATAGATTGCGGCTATTGCACCAACCAACATCCTAAATGAATTGAAGGCAACACCATAGCCGACTATTATTCTACTATTGAACATTTTTTGCACGTTTCATTCTTATTGATTATTTGAGTCTCAATTTCCACACGCTGAGTGTGAATCCCGATCCGCTTATTCACTGAAAGTATCTCACCATAGCCACCAAGAAACTTCATAATGTCGTTGAAGGCGTATGACGCCGATATGCCATTAGTTGAAGAAAAAGTCGAAGCTTTAAAGTCAGAGTTAATTATCTTGATTTTGTCCGCTAATGCACCAGACATCGAAAAATCAGACACGATATCGTCACACTGAATACAAGATGTTTGTCCCGGTATATAAAATGGCCCAACTACTGCAATATCATTTATGTAACCTACATTAATATATGGCTGTTTATTGGAGACACAGTATTCATTTATCAAAAAAATTAGGTTAGCAGGATGATCTGCTGAAACAACGAATAGGTCGCTAGGTGGGATCTTAGATATGTCGGAAAGACAGCTAATATGAAGCTTCAGTTTCTCAATTTCAACCGTTGAGTTTCTTCGACACAATTCACGCTCAAGCACATCAATTTTGTCACGCCCACAGTCATCCTCTCCGAAAAGAACTTGCCGTGTAAGATTACTCGCTTCTATATAGTCGCCATCGACAATTGTGATTTTCTTTATTCCAGAAGTAGCAAGCTTGTAAGAAATGTAATTCCCGATTCCTCCACAACCTATTATGGTTACATGGCTCGCTTCAATTTTTGCCTGAACTTCACTCGGTTTTCCTCCAAGGAGATTGTAGTAAAGCTTATTTCGGCTGTAACGATCTTCGTTATTAAATTCACCATCTTCGATTAACGATTGTGTATTTTTCAAAAAATTAACGGCATAGTCTAGCTCTGATTCATTAAGTTCTTTCATACATAGAGCTCTCAAAGACTGCTCATCAAGAGGTTTTTTCCATGTGCTTGAAACAATCATAAGTGCACGCCATTCAGCATGGGAGTCAATTCTGTGTTGATTTCCGCCAGCACCAAAATATCCACCGATACTACAGGGTGCAACTTGAACATAGTTAGCCAACTTTAAAATCAATTTTATAGTCCTTTACAATAAATAGAGAGCACAGTGGCTCTCTACAGAAAAAATGATATTTTAGTTATTTAACTCACTAATTAGTTTGCTACTGCAAAAGCATTCATGGCGAACTCCTTTTCTGTGTTATGATTGATAATTTGGCAGACAGAAACTTCAATAATAAGCTCAATGAAACCTCTGATGTTGCCCATGTGTTATTTTTTATGGCAATTTATGCTCAGAAAGCCACTTGTGGCAACATAAAAATAGTAGAATATTTAAAAATAAAGCATGGATCAAAATATTTGGTTCATATATTGAACCTTTTGATAATAATAGGGTTTGTTGAGTTTTTAATTTTGTTGCCAATTATTAGTAATAGGATTGAATAATGAGTATCGGCTTTGTTGCGTAATTCGGTCAGAGAACCAAAATACCTTCAATTGAGTGATTCTTATACAACACACTGTGTTTCAGGAATACCAAGCACTGTAAGCTTGTTCAGTGCTTTAATCATGGCGTAAGTTTCACCAACCTTAGCATTGTAGTTTCTCAGACTTAATTTTCCATCTAGTATGCTTCATCCAATGAATAAGGGAGAACGCTGTAAGCGCGTCATAAACGCCGCATTCTAATCAGGTGAAAAGTGAATGTAGCTGAATCAGAGCGTAGAATCGAGACTGAGTTCCATCGATTTACACAACAATGCCAGTATAAAAATAGGCGGTTATTAATAACACGTCTGCCGCTCGCTTTTGAGAGCTTTCAGTCAAATCTTTTGTCCTGACTGGCAAAGCGCGCGAAAAATCGGTACTTTTCGCGCAACCCTATTTTGTTGAGAATCCCGTGTGAAAACTAAGCTGATTACCCGAGCTGGCTACAACAAGCTCAAGCAAGAGCTCGACTATTTATGGAAAGAACAACGTCCCGAGATCACTCAAAAAGTCTCTTGGGCGGCGAGCCTTGGCGATCGCTCAGAGAACGCTGATTACACTTACAACAAGCGTCTGCTGCGCCAGATTGATCGTCGTGTACGCTTCCTGAGTAAGTTGCTGCCAGAGCTGAAAATCGTTGATTATTCACCGCAGCAAGAAGGCAAAGTGTTTTTCGGTGCTTGGGTGGAAATTGAAAACGAAGCCGGAGACGTGAAGAAGTTTCGCATTGTCGGCCCCGAAGAGATTTACGGCGATGCCAAAGATTACATCTCGATTGATTCCCCGATGGCGCGCGCGCTACTCAAAAAGCAAGTGGATGAAGAGTTTCAGGTGCAAACCCCCACGGGCATGAAAGAGTGGTTTATCAATTCGATTGAGTACGAGAAAGGGGAGTCGTGAGCCATTTATCTCTTTCCTACTTGAAATGGCAGGGGGCTACGTTCGTTCACCCCAATTACATAGTCTATCTATGCTCATGGGGATTTACTTACTGCCGCCTACCTGCAACTCCAAGTTGTTTGGGTATAGAGAATATTACGACTATTGATTGCGAATTATGAGCAGTTCCGTTATACCCTTTGGATGAGGCGCGAAATCGAAGTCGTCTGATTATACAAAGACATAAAGATTAACAATTCTTTACGCGCGGTGAGCGGTAACGATGTTACATTTTACTCGC
The DNA here is from genome assembly GCF_037672085.1 of Vibrio paracholerae. NCBI lineage: Bacteria > Pseudomonadati > Pseudomonadota > Gammaproteobacteria > Vibrionales > Vibrionaceae > Vibrio > Vibrio paracholerae. The sequence continues at coordinate 236,251 of NZ_JBBHLM010000002.1, forward strand.
CCGAAGAGTCGGGAATTGAACAACAGTTAGGTGGGATCATGGTGGAAAATCATAAAGTTTTAGTGGTAGATGATGATGCGCGTTTGCGTGCGCTGCTTGAGCGTTACCTGTCCGAGCAGGGGTTTCAAGTTCGCAGCGTTGCTAACGGTGAGCAGATGGATCGTCTGCTGACGCGTGAAAACTTCCATTTGATGGTGCTGGATTTGATGTTGCCGGGTGAAGATGGTTTGTCTATCTGTCGTCGTCTGCGCAATTCCAACAACATGATCCCGATTCTGATGCTCACTGCTAAAGGTGATGAGATTGATCGCATTGTCGGCCTAGAAGTCGGTGCCGATGATTATCTGCCTAAGCCATTTAACCCGCGTGAGTTGCTGGCGCGTATCAAAGCGGTGCTGCGCCGCCAAGTGATTGAAGCGCCGGGAGCGCCCAGTGCGGAAGAGACCATTATTGAATTTGGTGAGTTTCGCTTAAATCTTGGTACGCGAGAAATGTTCCGTGGTGAAGAGGCAATGCCGCTCACTTCCGGTGAATTTGCTGTGTTGAAAGCGCTGGTGACCAATGCCCGTGAACCGCTTTCGCGCGATAAACTGATGAACATGGCGCGTGGCCGTGAATATTCTGCGATGGAGCGTTCGATTGACGTACAGATTTCTCGTCTACGTCGTATGCTCGAAGTTGACCCTAGCAAACCGCGCTATATTCAAACCGTATGGGGACTCGGTTACGTGTTTGTTCCTGATGGTAAAGCCGCCAACTAACTTCTTTTAGGCACGCCGGGCAAGGGCGTCCTCGCTCCGCGCGTGCCCTTGCTACATTTAGGTGCCTTATGCGAATTCGCAGTTCATTTACCCAATCGATCCTGCTGTTTTTCTCCCTATTGATCGCTAGCCAAATCTATTCTTACTACGCCGTCTTTAACTATGCGTTGCTGCCAAGTTTGCAGCAATTCAACAAAATTCTTGCCCATGAAATCAGCTTGATGCTGGATGACACCAGTAATCCCAATGTCAGTTCCGAAATGGATGCGTTGCTCAAAAGGCGTGTGCTTGAGCAATTAGGGGTGACGATTCATAGTAACGACAGCCCCGAAGCGGTTGAATATCAACACGCGATCAGTTTGGATTTGATGAGCGAAGAGATGAGTGGTGAGCTGGGTTCACCCACAGAAGTGCGCATGGCGTTGGGCGAAGAGAGCTACATCTTGTGGATGAAGATCGATTCTCTGCCCGGCCAGTTGCTGCGTATTCCACTCTCAGAGCTGCAGGAAGAAGATTTCGCGCCGCTATTTCGTAACAGCATTATTATGGCGCTATTGATTGTGATTGGTGGTTGGTTGTTTATTCGTCTGCAAAACCGTCCACTGATTGCCTTGGAAAAAGCCGCCAAAATGGTAGGTCGCGGAGAAACGCCCCCGAATTTGCCAGAGCAAGGTACATTGGAAATCCGCTCGGTAACGCGCGCGTTTAATCGAATGTCGAAAGGTATTCAAGCTCTTGAAGAGGATCGCGCTTTGCTGATGGCGGGGATCAGTCATGATATCCGCACGCCCTTGACTCGAATTCGCTTAGCAACCGAGATGATGTCGCCAGAAGATAGCTATCTTGCTGAGAGCATCATCAGTGATACCGAAGAGTGCAACCAGATCATCAGCCAATTTATGGATTACCTGAAACCTGTCAATCGTGAAGCGTTTGAAGCGGTGGATCTGAATGATATTGCGAGCGATGTGGCAAGCTCTGAAGGGGGCTACGAAGTGCAGATTGAAACCGAGTTACAAGCAGATCTCACACCTGCTTTTGGTAACCCGATTGCGATTAAACGCTCGCTGAGTAACTTAGTGGTGAATGCGCTTCGCTACGGTAACGGTTGGGTGAAAGTGAGTAGCGGTATGACGGCCGATAAGAAGCTGGTCTGGTTGTCTGTCGAAGACAATGGGCCGGGTATCGACCCAAGCCAAGTAAATAAAGTGTTTGAGCCTTTTACTCGTGGGGATACCGCGCGGGGTAGTGAAGGGACGGGCTTAGGCCTCGCGATTGTGAAACGGATTGTCAGCCAGCATCATGGTGCGGTGTCGGTTAGCAATCGCAGCCAAGGGGGGCTGCGTGCTCAAATCAGTTTCCCGACTAAGCCGCAAAAGGGCTAACCTAAGTTAGCCCTGATTGAACCGTTAGTTTGATTCTTGCGCCGTTTCGGTAACCGAAGCGGCGTTTTCATCTCGGCGTACTTCGGGCAGCAGCAGGTTAAGCACGATGGCGGTAATACCACCTGCGGCTACACCAGAAGAGAACAGATTCTTAATAAATTCAGGCATAAACTGCAAAATTTCTGGCTTTTGCGCAATTCCCAAACCCATCGAGAAGGAGAGCGCCATGATCAGAATCGCGCGGCGATCCAAATCGACGCGAGAGATAATGCGCACGCCTGCCGCAGCAATCGTACCAAACATCACAATCGTTGCACCGCCAAGCACAGGCTCCGGAATCAACTGTACAAAGCTCGCAACGCCGGGGAAGAGGCCAAGCAGCACTAACATACCCGCGATAAAGTAACCCACATAACGGCTGGCAACGCCGGTTAATAGAATCACGCCGTTGTTTTGGCTAAAGGTGGAGTTTGGAAAGCTGTTAAAGACTGCGGCTAATGCGGAGTTGAGGCCATCAGCCAATACGCCGCCTTTGATGCGCTTCATGTACACAGGGCCTTTCACGGGTTCACCAGAAACTTCGGAGGTCGCCGTGATATCACCAATCGCTTCTAGTGCAGTGATGAGGAAAATCAGCAGCAGAGGAATAAACAGCGACCAGTCAAAACCTAAACCATATTGCATCGGGATAGGCAGCGCGATGAGTTGAGTCTGTGCCAAATTATCGGTATTGACCATGCCCATCAGGTACGCCATTACATAACCTACCAGCATCGCAATCACAATCGAAGCCACTCGCACGTAAGGGTTGTGCGCTCGGTTAAGCAGCACAATGATCGCCAATACGGTGCCTGCTAGTGCAAGCTTATCAAGGCTACCAAAGCTGCCGTCAGCCATTGCTGCATAACCGCCACCCATCGAAATCAAGCCAACTTGTACCAGTGTCAGGCCAATCAAGGTCACCACAATGCCAGAGACTAATGGAGTGATAATGCGCTGGGCAAATTGCAGCACGCGGGACAGTAAAATTTCAGCGCTTGAGGCGACCAAAATCGTGCCAAAAATCGCGGCCATCATGGTCTCTATATCTGCACCGCCTGCTTTGAGTGCGAGTCCTGCACCGATAATCGGGCCTAAAAAGTTAAAGCTGGTGCCTTGAATGGAAAGCAAACCTGAGCCAATTGGGCCAAAGGTACGGATTTGAATGAAGGATGACAAACCCGAAGCAAACAGTGACATGCTGATAATGGTGTTGGTTTGATCGGCAGGTACACCAAGGGATTGGCAAATGATCAGCGATGGGGTGATCACGGCGACAAACATCGCCAGCAGATGTTGCAAGGCTGCGAAGAGAGTTTGAGGCAAAGGGGGACGATCATTGAGTTGATAGACCAGATCTGCCTTACGTGAAGTCGGTTGTGTCATAGCGATTTTCCTGATGGTCAATAATACCTTGCGCACGCTGAATGGGTGGTCAAGGTGGAGCAGAAGCCGCTTCTGTGATTGCTGTTATCCCCTTCCTACTTGAAGCTGCAGCGGTGTTGGCTACGTTCGTTCACCCCAATCACATAGTTTGTCTATGCTCATGGGGATGAATTCACTTGCCGCTTACCTGCAACTCCAAGTAGTTTGGGTATAATCAGACTCTGCTCTGGGTAGAGAGGTAAACGTTTGCGCTTACCGGAAAATGGCGGCGATTATAGAGGTTTTACTCAGGAAAGCAAACGTTTGCCTTGTCGATTCAGCGGTGAATTGATGAGGATCAACTGTTACGCTTTGGCGTAGATGTCACGCTCGCCTAACCAGCGGTCGATGATGGCTTGTGCATTTTGTGGGTAGCGTTCATGGATATGTCGCGCGATGCGTTGCACTTGCGGAACCAGTTGCTGATCGCGTACCAGATCGGCAATTTTGAAATCGGCTAAGCCGGTTTGTTTGGTGCCTAATAGCTCTCCGGGGCCGCGAATTTCCAAGTCGCGCTGCGCGATGACGAAGCCATCGTTGCTTTCACGCAAAACGCCTAAACGCTTTTGCGCGGTTTTGGAGAGTGGTGCATGAAACAGCAGCACACAATGGCTGGCTACGGTACCACGCCCAACACGGCCGCGTAGCTGGTGTAGTTGAGCTAGCCCCAAACGCTCGGGGTTTTCAATGATCATCAAGCTGGCATTGGGCACATCCACGCCCACTTCAATCACTGTGGTGGCGATGAGCAGATGCAGCTCATTGTTTTTAAACGCTTGCATTACCGCTTGCTTCTCAGCCGGTTTCATCCGGCCATGCACTAAGCCGATTTTGACTTCGGGCAGTTTGCGTTGCAGCTCTTCTGCCGTTTCTGCGGCCGCTTGTGCTTCCAGCACTTCGGATTCATCAATCAAAGTACACACCCAATACGCTTGCTTGCCTTCGTTGAGGCAGGCGTGGCGAATACGCTCGACAATCTCATCGCGTTTGGTATCCGGAATTGCCACAGTTTGGATGGGAGTGCGTCCGGGTGGCAATTCATCAATCACCGAGGTTTCCAAATCGGCATAAGCCGTCATCGCTAATGTGCGCGGAATAGGAGTGGCGGTCATGATGAGCTGATGCGGATACGCACCTTGTTTTGCGCCTTTCTCGCGCAGCTCTAAACGCTGATGTACCCCGAAGCGATGCTGCTCATCAATAATGACCAAGGCTAGATGGTCAAACGACACTTGCTCTTGAAACAGTGCATGGGTGCCGACGACCATTTTCACTTCGCCACTGGCGATGCGTGCCAGCTGCGTTTCTCGCGCTTTGCCTTTGAGCTTACCCGCGAGCCATCCCACTTGAATGCCCATCGGCTCTAGCCACTGCGCAAAATTGAGCGCGTGCTGCTCGGCCAATAGCTCGGTGGGGGCCATCAAGGCTACTTGATAGCCATGCTCAATCGCCCGCACTGCCGCAAGCGCTGCGACTAAGGTTTTGCCTGAGCCGACATCGCCTTGCACTAAGCGCATCATAGGATGTGGTTTTTCTAAATCCGCTTCGATTTCGGCAACCACACGCTGCTGCGCCTTAGTCGGTGAAAAGGGCAGTTGCGCTAAAAGTTGCTGTTTAAGCTGGTGAACAGGAGCCAGAGGCAAGGCCACATCTTGCTGGCCTTGACTGCGAATCGCAAGCATCGAGAGATTCTGCGCCAGCAGCTCTTCCATGATTAGCCGAACTTGCGCCGGATGTCGCCCTTGTTCAAACAGGCGCAGATCGATATCCGCCGATGGACGATGAATGATTTTCAGCGCTTGGGCCAAGGTCATCTGCTGATCGTAAAGTCCGGATGGCAGTAACTCTTGCACCGCGGATTTGTCCAGTAGCGCTAACGCTTGGTCGGTCAAATTACGCAGGGTGAGTTGGCGTAAACCTTCAGTGGTTGGGTAAACCGGAGTGAGGTTCGGCTCAACGTCTGGCGTTTGTGCAGGAGCAAAGAATTTGTAGTCAGGATGGATGATCTCTAAGCCTTGATTACCGCGTTTGATCTCCCCATAGGCATGCACAAACTTGCCTTCCGCAAAATTGTTTTTCATCGCCGCGGTGAAGTTAAAAAAGCGCAGCGTCAGTGTACCGTTGCCATCACTGATTTTTACGGTGAGCATTTTGCGTTTACCAAACAGGGTATCCACCGCCATCACTTTGCCTTGTACCGCGGCCCATAAACCGTGGTGCAGTTGCGCTATCGGATAAACGCGAGTGCGATCCTCATAACGCAGCGGAAGATGAAACAGCAGATCCTGCACCGTGTGCAAACCGACTTTCTCCAGTTTTTCGGCGACTTTGGCCCCGACACCGGAGAGTTCACAGAGAGGAATGGCTGAGAGGAGTTGTGACATGCGCGTTTGATCTAACCATTTGACTTAATGGCTATTCAAACATCGAGCTGTGTTTTTGTACAGGAAAAATTGCCCAAGAGAGGGGTGAAACGCAGGTTTCCCCCTCGCTGGTGTTGATCAGTTCTTACGGCGGCGCACTTTAAGCGCGTGAGGCATGGTGCGAATTTTGCGCATGATGCCAGCTAAATGTACCCGATCTTTGGTGGTGAGCAGAACCGTGACCGTGTACAAGCGACCATCGCGCTCTTCCGTTGACAGGCCATGAATATTCGAGCCCGTTTTGGAGATTACATTGGTCAGTTCTGCCAGTGCACCTTGGCGGTTTTGCATATCCACTTTCAGCTCAGTAATGAACTCTTGATCGTAATCTTTGGTCCATTCCACTGCCATGTACTTGTCTGGCTCTTTTTGATAGCCGCGTACGTTTGGACAAGTTTCACGGTGCACCACTAAGCCACGTCCCGGTGAAACGTGAGCGATGATGTGATCGTCAGGAATGGGGTGACAACAGTTGGCAAAGGTGAGCAGAATGCCTTCTGCGCCGCGGATCGGCAGTTTATTTTTATTGCCGGCGGATTTGCTAGGCTCGGTCAGTTCATCAGCATTGCCAAGTAGACGGCGTGCAATCACGATACTCATCAACTCACCCAAACCAATCGCGGCCAGCAAATCATCCATCGAGGCGATTTTTAGATCGCTCAAGACTTTGCTGATGTTCTCTGGGGCAATTTCGTTAACCGAGTGTTCGCCAAGCGCATGGTTAAGTAGGCGACGACCGAGAGTAATCGAGTCTTCGCGACGCATCGTTTTCAGCACTTGGCGAATTTTGGTGCGTGCGCGCGAAGTCACCACATAGTTGAGCCATGCCGCATTCGGACGAGCGCCCGGCGCGCTGATGATCTCCACCGTCTGGCCACTTTTCAACGATTGGCTGAGTGGGTATGGCGTGCGATCGACTCGCGCGCCGACGCAGGTATTACCGATGTCGGTATGTACCGCGTAAGCAAAATCGACGGCGGTTGCGCCCATTGGCAGCTCAACGATACGGCCTTTGGGGGTAAAGACGTAAATCTCATCTGGGAACAGATCGGATTTGACGTTTTCGATAAATTCAAAAGAGTTACCGGCGCTTTGTTGTAACTCAAGTAGGCTTTGCATCCAGCGCTGCGCTTTAATCTGCGCGGTAGTGCCGCCTCGTTCACTATTGGCTTTGTACGACCAATGGGCTGCCACCCCTTTATCCGCCATCTGATCCATATCTTCGGTACGGATCTGCACTTCAACTGGTACGCCGTGGGGGCCAACCATGGAAGTGTGCAGCGATTGATAGCCGTTGGCTTTCGGGACGGCAATGTAATCTTTCATTCGCGCAGGGCGCGGCTTGTACAAACTGTGCACCTGACCCAGTACGCGGTAGCAGGTATCTGCCGTATCCACCACAATCCGAAACGCGTAAATATCCATAATGGTGTGAAAGCGCTGCTCTTTGGTTTTCATCTTGTTGTAGATGGAGAACAGGTTTTTCTCGCGACCCACCACGCGAGCAGGCAGCCCCACTTCTTGTAAGCGGCCTTCGATTTCACTGTGGATGCGTTGGATAATCTCTTTGCGGTTACCACGCGCGGCTTTCACCACCTCTTTTAGGACGCGATAACGGTTCGGGTAGAGCGCTTCAAAGCCTAACTCTTCGAGCTCGGTTTTGATGTTATGGATACCCAAACGATGGGCGAGGGGAGCATAAATTTCTAAGGTTTCACGGGCAATGCGGCGTTTTTTATCCGGACGCAGTGCACCGAGGGTGCGCATGTTGTGCGTGCGGTCGGCCAGTTTGATCAGGATAACCCGAATATCCTGCACCATGGCCAGCACCATTTTGCGAAAGTTTTCCGCCTGCGCCTCTTTGCGATCGCGAAATTTGAGCTTATCGAGCTTAGACACCCCGTCCACCAACTCGGCGACTGAGCTGCCAAAATGGGCATCTAAGTCTTCTTTGGTGACATCACAATCTTCAATCACATCATGCAGCAGTGCCGCTTGTAGCGTTTCTAGATCGAGACGCATCTCGGCGAGAATTCGCGCTACGGCAACAGGGTGAATGATATAAGGTTCGCCGCTTGAGCGGGTTTGCCCTTCATGGGCATCTCTGGCTACCACATAAGATTGGCGCAGAGCCTCAATTTGAGGCTCTGTGAGGTATTCTTGGGCAACGTCTTTTAGACTATCGAATAGATACAAATTTCAGGCCCGGCGGGTTAAATCGCTACGATTAACGGTTGTGCATGATGCTGCTAACTGCAGCCAGCTCTGCCGCTTCTTGTTCTTGCTGCTCTTGACGCTCACGTGCATCCAGCACATCTTTCGTGATCAGCCCTTCTTCGATTTCGCGCAGAGCGATAACCGTTGGCTTATCGTTCTCTTCCGGCACCAATGCATCTTTACCGCCAGATTGCATTTGACGAGCGCGGCGAGCCGCAACCAGAACTAAGTCGAAACGGTTGCCAATTTTTTCAACAGCGTCTTGAACTGTTACGCGTGCCATGAGAACTCCAAAATTTAGTTAACTGATAAGTTGAATGACGAGAAAGTATACAGGCTAACCGGTTGAGATTCTAGCAACGGGATAGACTGATAAACCAAGCTGGCTGTTTATTCAGCCAGAAGAGCAGACAACATAGCGCTATATTTAGCAGCTTGCTTGTCTTGCTTCAATCTTTCTGCACGGATGATGGCTTTGAAATCCATTAGCGCGACATCAAAATCATCATTAATGATGACGTAATCGTATTCGCTGTAATGCGAAATTTCAGATTTAGCTTCACCCATGCGTTTAGCGATCACCGCTTCGCTGTCTTGGCCGCGTGTGTTTAGGCGGCGTTCCAGCTCTTCTTTCGAAGGCGGCAGGATAAAGATGCTTTTCGCTTCTGGCATTTGGCTGCGGATTTGACGCGCGCCTTGCCAGTCAATATCGAGAAACACATCAATCCCTTTATTGAGCGTATTTTCTATCCACACCCGTGAAGTGCCGTAATAGTTGCCAAACACTTCCGCGTATTCGAGGAATTCCCCTTTGCCGATCAGCTCAACGAAATGTTCTTTTTCGACAAAATGGTAATGAACGCCATCTTGTTCGCCGGGGCGCATACCACGTGTAGTATGTGAGACCGAGACTTTCATTGCATAGGTTGGGTTTTGCTCCAATAGGGCTGCAATTAAGCTTGATTTGCCTGCGCCACTGGGTGCAGAAACGATATAAAGAGTACCTTTGCCCATCGATTCGGTTCCACTTAGTTTGGGATTGTGTCTTTGCCTTAACGGGCAATGAGTTAAAGATAGCACTGACTGGATCCAAAATGGATGAATTTTCAGCCAGAAAAATGGAGGCGAAGAGTAGCACGATCTGCAAGATCTTCTCAAGCGTTGCGATGGCTTGTCGGTTAAACTCTCCGCGCAAAAAGGATGATCATTTCGGAATGATGACGCCATCGTTTGCTCAAAAAATACCCTTGCGCCGGATAACGTTTGGGATATAATCGCCGCCCTTGTGAATTGGCCGTTGGTCAACCACGTAAAATTTGAACCGGAAGCGTGCTTCCAATTTGGGTTCCCTCGCCCCCAAACCAAACTAAAAAGGTACAGTATGAATCACTTTACCCCTGCGCAGCAGCGCAAAGCCCTTGGCTATCTTGTTTTGTTTCACCTCGTGATCATTGCGTCAAGCAATTATCTAGTGCAAATCCCGTTTACGATTTTCGGTTTTCACACTACGTGGGGCGCTTTTACTTTTCCGTTTATCTTTTTAGCGACCGATCTGACAGTGCGTATTTTTGGTGCTGGCTTGGCGCGTAAGATCATTTTTCTGGTGATGCTTCCTGCATTGGCGGTCTCTTATCTACTGTCTGTGGTGTTTTTTGAAGGACAATACCAAGGGTTAGCGCCGCTGAGTGAGTTCAACGTGTTTGTTGCGCGGATTGCGATTGCCAGTTTTATGGCCTATTTGCTTGGCCAGATCTTAGATGTGCGCGTGTTTAACCGTCTGCGTCAAATGAAGCAGTGGTGGATTGCTCCAACCTGTTCAACTCTTTTGGGTAATGCGCTCGATACCATGGCTTTCTTCTCGATTGCATTCTACCAGAGCAGCGATCCGTTTATGGCTGAGCACTGGACGGAAATCGCCTTAGTCGATTACACCTTCAAGCTCATCATTAGCTTAGGTCTGTTTGTGCCTATGTACGGCGTCTTGCTTAACTACCTGATCAAAAAGCTGACTGCACTGAATCCTGATTTTGCAATGGTGAGCGCCAAAGCTTAATTTAATTGAGTGCGACATGATGCCGCAGCGAGGAAAAACAAAGCCCGAGAGAAGTCTCGGGCTTTTTACACTTAGGATTGGCTAGTCAGTATTAACACTTAGTGACTGTGTGCCGCGCCTGCACCTTTTGGATAGCGGATAGATTCCACCATTTCCTGCACATCTTGTGGTACTTCAGCGGTGAATTTGTTAACTACAATCGCCACCACAAAGTTCAAGCACATACCGAGTGTACCAATGCCCTCTGGGCTGATACCGAACCACCAGTTGGCTGGAACGCTCGCCGCCGGGTTCACGAACTTGAAGTAGATGATGTAAGCTGCAGTAAACAAGATACCAGCCAACATACCGCTGATCGCCCCTTCTTTGTTCATCTTCTTATAGAAGATGCCAAGGATGATCGCTGGGAAGAAGGAAGCCGCTGCTAGACCGAAGGCGAAGGCCACCACCTGAGCCACGAATCCCGGAGGATTGATGCCCAGATAACCCGCGCCAATGATGGCGAGTGCAGCTGCAAAGCGTGCGGCGAGCAGCTCCTGCTTATCGGTCATATTGGGTTTAAACCCTTTCTTCAACAAGTCATGAGAAATCGCGGTTGAGATAACCAGCAGTAGACCTGCAGCCGTTGAGAGTGCGGCGGCAAGGCCACCCGCAGCGAGTAACGCAACTACCCAGTTTGGCAATTTAGCAATTTCTGGAGAGGCTAGAACGATGATGTCGTTGTTGATGGTCATCTCGTTGCGCGCATCGCCTGAGTAGAACATACGACCATCGCCGTTCTTATCTTCCCATTTGACAAGGCCCGTGCTTTCCCAGTTGCGATACCAAGTGGGCGCTTCTGCAGCCGTCACACCTTGCATGTCTGGGCCGTTGATGGTGTCAATCATGTTGACGCGAGCAAAGGCCGCTACCGCGGGTGCAGTGGTGTACAAGAAAGCGATAAACAGCAATGCCCAACCAGCAGAGATGCGAGCATCGGAGACTTTAGGTACAGTGAAGAAGCGGATAATAACGTGTGGCAGACCAGCAGTTCCGACCATCAAAGCTGCACAGATGAAGAAGACGTCAACCATGCTCTTGGAACCGTCCGTATAGGCGGTAAAACCAAGTTCCTGTGTGAGGCCATCTAGCTTAGTAAGTAGATAGTCATCGGTTCCTGAGAGAGTGGAACCAAAACCAATTTGTGGAATTGGATTGCCAGTCATCATCAGTGAAGTAAAGATAGCAGGCACCAAGAAGGCGAAGATCAGTACACAGTATTGCGCTACTTGGGTATAGGTGATGCCCTTCATGCCGCCCATCACCGCGTAGAAGAACACGATCGCCATACCGATAACGATACCGACGTTGATGTCAACTTCGAGGAAGCGCGCAAAAACCACGCCGACACCGCGCATTTGACCGGCTACATAAGTGAACGAAATAAAGATGGCACAAAATACCGCAACCATACGCGCAGTTCTTGAGTAGTAACGATCCCCGATAAAATCAGGCACGGTAAATTTACCAAACTTACGTAGGTAAGGAGCAAGGCAAAGAGCAAGTAGCACATAACCGCCCGTCCAACCCATCAGGTAAACGGTGCCGTCATAGCCGATAAAAGAGATGATGCCAGCCATTGAGATGAAGGAAGCCGCTGACATCCAGTCGGCAGCGGTGGCCATGCCGTTAGCGACAGGATGTACACCACCGCCCGCAACATAGAATTCACTGGTTGATCCTGCACGCGCCCAAATCGCAATACCGATATAGAGTGCAAAGGTCAGACCGACCAGAATAAACGTCCAGGTTTGAATATCCATGCTCAGCCCCTTAGTCTTCTTGTACGTTATATTTCTTGTCGAGCGCATTCATGCGCGCAACATAGACAAAGATCAGAGCAACAAAGGTGTAGATAGAACCTTGTTGCGCAAACCAAAAGCCGAGTTTGAACCCAGCAAATTCAATCGTATTCAGTGCATCGACAAATAAGATGCCTGCACCGAATGAGACTAAAAACCACACTGCAAGCAGTGAGCCCATGATCCCCAAGTTTTCCTTCCAGTAGGCTTGAGCATGTTCAGATGATTTGAACGCCATGGCCTTCTCCTTCCTTTTCGTTATCCCGTTAGAGGTGTTAACACAATGTTACGCATCTTAGGTTAGCAGCCTAATAGCAAGGGATCTGTGCAACTTTAGTCGGGGGATTTAGGCCAAAAAACAGCGTTAAAGCGAAGGGTTATTCGACGGCAGCTTTAAAAATGAGATGTTAATCTGATGTTAATGTAGCCAAAAGTATAACGACGACGAGTGGCGTAATGGTGATTTTGTTGAGCAAAGTGCGCTAAAGCGTGATTTGTTTACATAAACTTTTCTTAGTGATGTCATGAATTCGTGCACAATAGGCGGGCAAACTTATTGATAAACAGGGCAATCCGTTAACGGCATCAAGTCGTTAATCGCAGACTGGGAGGTAGAGTGGACGCCGTTACGATTAACAGTTTTTTTATGATAGGTGCCTTATTGATAGGCATCAGCGTATTACTTAGCCCTGTCTCCTCGAAATTGGGGATCCCGATTTTATTGGTGTTTCTCGCGGTTGGTATGTTGGCGGGAGAAGATGGCATTGGACAGATTGCCTTTGATAATTATCCGGTGGCTTATTTAGTCAGTAACCTCGCTCTGGCGATTATCTTGCTCGATGGCGGGATGCGCACTCGGGTGGCGAGTTTTCGCGTCGCATTCTGGCCTTCGGTATCTCTCGCGACCTTAGGTGTTGCAGTGACCACCTTGCTGACTGGTTTGCTTGCGATGTGGTTATTCAATCTGAGCCTACTGCAAGGTGTCTTGGTCGGCGCGATTGTCGGCTCGACCGATGCGGCGGCGGTATTTTCTCTGCTCAAAGGGCGCAGCCTCAATGAACGGGTTGGCGCAACCTTGGAAATTGAATCAGGTACTAACGATCCGATGGCGGTGTTTTTGACCGTGACCTTGATCGCTGTGCTTGGCAGCGCAGAAACCAATTTAAGCGCAGGCTTTTTACTGATCAGTTTTGTCCAACAGTTTGGTGTCGGAGCGCTGCTTGGCTTGGCGGGCGGCTGGATTTTATGGTGGCTAATCAATCGCAACCAATTGCCGGAAGGCTTGTACTCGATTCTGGCGGTGAGCGGTGGTTTGATGATTTTCGCCTTGTCTAACGCGTTAGGTGGCAGCGGAATTTTGTCGATTTATTTGACGGGGTTATTGCTCGGCAATCGTCCTACGCGCAGTCGTCACGCGATCCTTAACGTGCTCGATGGCATGACGTGGTTGGCGCAAATTGGCATGTTCTTAGTGCTCGGTTTGTTAGTCACACCATCGGAATTGATGGAGATTGCACTTCCCGGTTTAGCGTTGGCGGTGGGGATGATCCTCTTTGCGCGCCCCATTGCGGTATGGATTGGCCTTGCGCCGTTTAAAAGTTTTACCGCGCGTGATAAATGGTTTGTCTCTTGGGTTGGGCTGCGTGGCGCCGTGCCGATCATCCTTGCAGTCTTCCCAATGATGGCGGGTTTGCCCAACGCTCAGCTTTACTTCAACCTCGCATTTTTCGTGGTTATGGTGTCGTTGGTGGTGCAGGGCGGAACGCTGACCAAAGCCATGTCGCTGGCTAAGGTGGAACTGCCCCCAAAACCGGAGCCGATTTCACGCACGGGCGTGGAAATTTATCCGACCAGCGAGTGGGAGTTGTTTATCTATAAACTCAAAGCCGACAAATGGTGTATCGGTGAGCCATTGCGCAATCTCTTTATGCCGGAAGGTACCCGGATTGCGGCCGTATTTCGGGATAATCAACTGCTGCACCCATCGGGGAGTACTGAATTATGCGAAGGCGACACCTTGTGTGTGATGGCGCAGGAGCGCGATCTGGAATCACTCAGTCGTCTATTCAGCGAAGCACCAGAAAAAGCTTCTCTTGCCCGCTTCTTTGGGGACTTCTTCCTCGACATTGAAGCGAAGTTGCAAGATGTGGCTTTGTTGTATGGTCTGGATTTAGGTGAGCTTGAGGCTGACGCTAAGCTTAAAGATCTGGTGTTAGAACATTTGGGCGAAACGCCAGTGCTCGGCGATTACTTCGAATGGCATGGTTTGCAATGGGTAGTCGCCGATGTGGTGGACTGGAAAGTGACCAGAATCGGTCTGCGCTTACCGCCCGAAGAAGAGCTACAAGAAGGCGCGGAGTAACGATCGCTTGCGCCTTGATATTGCGGTGTTGTTCAACGCCGACCGGCAATGCCAAGGCGTTTGGATATAGCGCGAGTAAGCAGAAATGAGCGAGTGGATCACTCGCTCATTTCTTTTAGCAAAATCACTGCTTGCGTGCGGTTTTTCACGCCAAGTTTGCGGAAAATGGCCGTCATATGCGCTTTGATGGTGGCTTCCGACACATTCAATTCATAAGCAATCTGTTTGTTGAGCAGGCCATCGGACAGCATGCCAAGTACCTTGTATTGCTGCGGAGTCAGCGCGGCGACTTTTTCCGCTAGGTCATTGCCAACAAAGCCATCAACCAGTAAATGCGCGGGGAAATAAGGCTCGCCGTTGAGCACTTGATTGAGCGCGGCAATCAGGCTGCGCATATCGCTCGATTTTGGAATAAAGCCAAACGCGCCGTGACTCTTTACCTGCGATACCACGCTGGGCTCTTCACTAGCGGAAATGACCACTATCGGTAAATCTGGGTATTCGGAACGCAAGTGAATCAAACCGGACATGCCATTGGCGCCGGGCATTTTCAGATCCAGCAGCAGTAGATCGGGCTCAGATTCTTTATTGAGTAGGGTGAGCAAAGCATCCAGCGAGTCCGCTTCCAGCAAATTCGCGCCGCTGATCGCCATGTGCACCGATTGAAACAGCGCATTACGAAACAGGGGATGGTCATCAGCAATGATGATGGTGTAGGTCGAGTCCATGACGTCACAACAGGTTTACCAAACAGTTATAGGAATTATTGTTCTGTTTAGCGCAGTGAACAATCTTTACCCGTTAAAAGTCTGAACTGTATCCCTTTTTAAATGCATGAGTTTGAATAGCGAACACGATTTCGGTTGAGTCGCCCCATCGCAGTGCGAATGGGACGACAACTTATAAACCTTGTTGCGTGAGATGGTCGAGAAACGGTTGCTCGGCCATAAAGCCTGTGATGCGCGCATTAGGTACCGGCTCGCCTTGCGCGTTCCAAAACTCAATAGTTGGCAAACCGAGCACATTCAGCGCCTTGAGTAACTCAATATCCTGTGGCTGATTTTTAGTGACATCGGCTTGCAGCAGTACAAAGCCGCTGAGCTTGGTTTCCACTTGCTTGGTGTGAAAGGTGTATTTCTCAAACTCTTTACAGGCCACACACCAGTCCGCGTAGAAATCGAGCATCACGGGTTTGCCTTGCGCTTTAGCCTCTGCCAGTGCGCTTTGCAGCTCGCTTAGATTAGCGATGCGAGTAAATTGGATCTGTTTGATCTGCTGAGCGGTTTGAGTCGGTATCAACCAGTGATTAAGCAGGGGCTGCGCAGAAGCCAGCAGTCCTAAAATCGCGACAATGCCAATTAAGCTCTGTTTCCAACCACCAAACGGCAGACTGTTTTTGACATGGTACAGCCAGCCAAACGCCGCTAAACCGAGTGCCGACCACAGCACGCTGGACCAAAACTCAGGCACAATGCGCTCAAGCAGGAAAATCGGCGCCGCGAGCAGTACAAAACCGAACAGGGTTTTCACTCGCTCCATCCAGTTGCCCGCTTTAGGCAGCAATTTATTGCCAAACACGGCCACCAAAATCAGCGGAATACCCATGCCGATGGCGAGCGCGTACAGGGCGACCGCGCCAGTGAGCAGATCGCCACTTTGCGCCACATAAAGCAGTGCGCCAGAAAGTGGCGCAGTGGTACAAGGCGAGCAGACCAAGCCTGAGATGGCGCCCATAGCAAATACACCGGGTAGGCTGCCACCTTGCTGAGCGTTACTCAATGAATTCAGCCAAGTCTGCACCCCGCTTGGTAACTGCAGGCTGTACAAACCAAACATGGAAAGGGCGAGCGCCACAAACAGCACGCTTAAACCGATCAGCACATAAGGGTGTTGTAGTGCGGCTTGAAATTGCAATCCAGCCGAAGCGACCACTAACCCAAGCAAGGTGTAAGTGAGCGCCATGCCTTGCACGTAAATCACGCTGAGCAGTAACGCGCGGCGTTGGGTGAGCTGGGCACCGCCAAGTACGATACTGGTTAAAATCGGATACATGGGCAGCACGCAAGGAGTGAAAGCCAGACCAACCCCAAGCGCTAAAAACAGCAGTGGCGTCCACCAATTTTGCGCCAGTTTGTTGGCCAGTGAATCTTGGGCAGACGTGGGGGCGTTATCGGTTTGTGGCAGTGTTGCTTGTGTTGATGTGTTGGTCTTAGGCTCGATAACGCGGTTTGATTCTGCGTTAAATGGCGTAATGTCGATCACTCGTGTTTCTGGTGGATAGCAGAATCCTGCTTTGGCGCAGCCTTGATACTGCACGATGACTTTGGCTCCGCTTTGATAAGCCACCAAAGGCAGCGGAACAGATAAAGGTGTTGTGTAGATTTTCACATCACCAAAAAACTCATCGTGATAAGGCTCACCTTCGGTCAGTGAGTACTCACCGATCTCAAGATGTTCACCACTGATGCTGATCCTGTCTTGATAGAGGTAATACCCCTCTTTGACTTGCCAATCGATAAACAAGGTTGAGCCTTGCTGGAACGCATTAAACGGAAACGCTTCATCGACCGGAACAAAACGGTTTTGTGTCGGAGCAAAACTTGCAGTGCCTGTGTTATTGCCAGCGTTATTACCAAAGAGCGCCCAAGCGGGTTGGGTAAGCAGGGCGAACAGCAGTGAAAAACAGAGTATCAGTGTGCGCATGAGTCAAATCGTGATTAATCATTTACCGGTGATAGTAACCCAATCAGACCCGAGAAGGGCGCAATAAGTTTCAATAAGATGAACACAAACAAGGGAAGTCAGGACTTCCCTTGTCATTAGGTATTGCTCATTCGATGAAGCGTAAGCTTTCCCCTTACTTAAGGATGTCGTTTTTCAAATACGGCCACTGACCATGCAGGAACGCTAAGTCGCTGGTTAACAACGCTCGCGGCTTCGCCGTGATAAGCGATGGAACGATTGCCCAGATCCGCTTGAATGGCATGCAACTGATAATCGGTGGCATCAAAGTGGGCAAACTCGGTGAGCGGTGTTGGGCTGGCGTTGAGTACCACCACCAAGCCTGATCGCGCAGCATCGAGGGAAGCATCATGCAGATCGCCTTGGTTATCAATGCTCATCACTATGACGCCCGGAATTTGCTCACTGCCTGTGTTGTGGAAATGGACGCGTTTGATGATCTCACTGCCTCTGCCTAACGTGAGTAAGATTGCTTTAATCATTATCTTTGCAGTCTACCGTAGTAGCGTTGCAAAATTGGCACTTACCTGTTCAAAAACAGTAGTATTGTTTAATACTTTTGCCATCAATAAGGCCCCTTCCAAGCTCGCCAGCAAACCAGCAGCTCGTTGTTCTGCCACATGAGACGTCAGCCCTACAGCTTCAAACACGTGAACTCGTAACCAGTGCAAGTTCTGCAGAAAAAATTGTTGAGTGGCCATGCGAATCGACTCCGGCAACACTTCCGATTCACTCGCAAATTGACCGCATAAACACATTTTTTGATCGCACAGCAACGATTGTCGGAACAAGTCAATATAACGAGTCAGTCGTTCTTGCCCAGAGTCATGCACAGCAGAAATCTGAGCCAATTTTTGCGTAAAACGCTCTGTATATCGAGTCGCAACAGCAACGCCTAAATCTGCTTTAGTCGGAAAATGGTAGTGAATACTGGCACTTTTAATGCCGATCTCTTTGGAGATCTCCCTAAAACTAAATGAGTTATAGCCGCCAGCTCGGACTTGAAGCTCTGCAAGATCAAGGATTTTATCCACAGTTGAGTTGGTCATTTTGTGATTCCGTACTGAAAATGAGTCAAAGAAACCAGCATAACACTGCTGGCATAAAGATCGATATCATATACCTTTCATCTACCTACAGATAGGTTATCACGATGAGGGGGGCTTGATACGGCAAAATATTACAGGTAGGTAAGATTGGAAGACTCCAGAGTTTATTGATTCACCTTTTAACCCCCCAGTAATGTGTAAATAAGCAAAACTATCTACCGATAGGTATTGACGAGTGGGAAGCTATTCTCTATAGTTACACCTATCTTCTGGTAGGTAGCCTGCTTTGAAGTTCACAACAATCCTGTTAATGATGAGGTAATGATATGAAAGCTACACACAACCAACAAAAACGCGTTCTTTTAGTGATGTCATCGGTTGATGAAATGGGCATCAGTGGCAAACAAACCGGAACCTGGTTTCATGAGCTGGCGGCGCCGTATTACATCCTGACTGAAGCTGGTTATGAAGTGGTGTTCGCATCACCTGAAGGCGGCGAAGCTCCTATTGATTTACTCAGTATGAAAGTGCCTTTCACCACTGACTACACAGCACGCTTTTTACAAGACCCCGTAGCATTGTTTGCAGCCAAGCACAGCCGTAAGCTGCGTAATATCGATGCAACGACGTATGACGCGGTGTTTTTCCCAGGCGGTTATGGCTTGTTGTGGGATCTGGCAGCGGATTCTTTTGTGATTAAGTTAATTCGAGATTTTTACGAGGCGAATCGCCCTATCGCCATGGTGTGTCATGCGCCAGCGATTTTGCGCGACGTGAAAAAATCAGACGGTGAATACCTGGTTAAAGGCCTGAGCCTGACGGGTTTTAAAAATGCTGAAGACATGGAAGTAGAACTGCTGCACCACCTGCTGTTCTCGCTGGAAGATGAGTTAAAAGGCCGTGGTGCGAATTACATCGCCAAAGCCAACTGGGAGCCAAACGTCGTCATTGATGGTCCATTGATGACAGGTCAAAGCCCTGCTTCTGCTGAACCACTGGCTGTAGCATTGGCTGAGCGTTTAAAAGCCTAAATCACAGCGCGCCCTTCACCCATGCAAATGCATTGTGTGACGGGCGCATTCCTAAACAAGAGAGGGTGAACAGCATGCATCAATCCAGTTCAGTTGTTATTGCAGGCTATGGCCCTGCGCTAGGGGAAGCACTGGCCGAACGCTTCCATATTGGCGGTTATCAGGTGATCCCAGTATCCCGCCGGGGAGCATGGGCCACTGACTTAAAAGATCCTGAAGCCACAGCTGCGTTGTTTTCACGTATTGACAGCGAAGCCGCACCGTTGGCCGGCGTGATCCATAACGCCATGGAGTTTCATCGCCAGGCTTTTTTAGCGACCAGCAGCGACACTTTTTTAAGCGTATGGCAGTCGATGGTTTTGACAGCAGTCAATGTAAGCCAGCACGCGATTCCGCGGTTAACCGCTCGTGGTGGCGGTAGTTTACTGTTTTCTGGTGCATCAGGCAGCGTGCGTGCTGGCGCAGAATTTTCAGCCTTTAGTTCCGCAAAATTTGCTTTACGCGGTTTGGCGCAAAGTCTTGCGCGCGAGCATGAAGCGGATGGGATCCATGTCGCCCATGTGGTGGTGGATGGCTTAATACGAAGCGAGCGGACCGCGCAACGATTTGCGCCTCCTGCGACGGCCACATTGATCGAGCCAGCTGATTTAGCAGAGCAATATTTTTGGTTATTTCAACAAAGCCGGTCTGGTTGGACTCATGAAATTGATGTTCGTCCAGCACAAGCGGCGCGATAAGGAGTTATCTCATGTCATATCCCATCGTCGTGATCGGCGCAGGATTAAGCGGGCTTTATAGTAGCTATTTACTGGATCAGGCCGGTCATCGCGTTTTATTGGTGGAAGGTAGGGAGCGGATCGGCGGGCGGATCCAAAGTGAAGCGCCATCCTCTGGTAGCCATCGCATCGATTTAGGGCCTTCTTGGTTTTGGCCAGGGATGAATCATCGACTTGAAGCACTATTGAAGCAATTGGGCTTAAATTCTTTTGAGCAGTATCAAAGCGGCGCATTCAGCATTGAGCAAGCGGACAGCCAGATCATTCGTCAATCGATGACCTGGGCGCAACAGCCCGCATCGCATCGCGTGGAGGGAGGCATGCAAGCGCTGACGGACGCTCTGACCCAACAATTTAGCTCTCGGGTACATCTGAAAACGGCCACCCGCTTAACCGCAATGACAATGCATTCCCATGCCATTGAGCTGCAGTTTGAAGATCAAGCCGGCGTATGGACACAATTAGCGTCTCAGGTGATCGTGACTATCCCGCCGAGATTGATGGCGCAAGACATTCAATTCTCACCACAGTGGCCAGAGAGCATGCAACAACGTATGCGCGATACGCCGACATGGATGGCGCAGCATGCCAAATTTGTTGCCGTCTATCCCCGCGCATTTTGGCGTGAGCAAGGCTGGTCAGGTACTGCCATCAGTCAACGGGGACCGGTATCGGAAATCCATGACGCATCTGATAGTACCGGCCAAAGCGCGGCTTTATTTGGCTTTATTGGCGCCAACGCAGCCTATCGAGCTGGGGTTGGAGAAACGGCGCTGCGCGGACAAATACTAAGGCAGCTAACTAATCTATTTGGCGAACAGGCAGGAGTACCCCTGTCTTTGCATCTGCAAGACTGGTCAAAACAGACGTTTACCGCCAGCGACAGTGATCGTTACCCGTTGGCGATGCATCCTCAATATCGAAATGCAGAAGTGCCTGATGAATGGGCTTTACGGTTATGGCTCGCCGGCACTGAGCGATCGGCAGAATTCGGCGGCTACCTTGAAGGCGCGCTTGATGCAGCTGAAAGAGCAGTGTCGAAGTTACTTCAGTATAAAGCGGCGTTGTTGATCAAATCAGCTTGAGGATCAACGATGCCATATATGACTAGCAGTTAGCTCCTTACGGGCATACCTAGTCCTATGACTTTGTTTATAGCTTTGACATTCGCCATGATTTCGCCCACTTGAGCGTTGTAACATCTCAAGCTCAGTTTACCGCTTGTGAGTCCCTTATATCGGGATATTGCAGTCTCAGATATTGAGCGATAGTGATAACCAGACTCGGCTTTCCATTCCGCTATTGCCCCATTTTTCAGCGCTGTTACCGCTTCGTTTCTGGGATGGCCATCTTCCCAAAGTGCTGCATTCTTTCGAGGTGGTATTAACGGTGTACAACCTTTCTTTTTCAGAGTCTCGTGACAATTCTTTGTGTCATAGGCACCATCAGCAGATACGGCAATGATCTTTCTGCGTAGTGGGTTGAGCAATGTAGGCAGTACTTCACTATCGCCCACATTGACAAGGCTGACTTCCGCACTAATCGCCTCGTGAGTATCCACATCAATAGCTAAGTGCAGTTTGCGCCATATTCTGCGTTTTTCTGCACCATGCTTTTTCACTTTCCATTCACCCTCACCAAAGACTTTGAGGCCAGTCGAGTCAATGGCGATATGGCGGATAGCCCCTCTAGATTTATTGCGATATTTGACCTGAACAGTCTTCGAGCGTTTACTGATACAGGTGTAGTCAGGGGATGTCAGAGGAACATCCGATAGCTTGAAAATCGAGTCGATAAAGCCTTGCAGTGCACGTAATGGCAGAGAGAAGATGCCCTTAATCATCAAAGCAGTTTCAATCGCTGTATCTGAGTACTGGAAGCCTCTACCACGCTTACCATGGTGGGTTTTGCATTGCCATGCATCAATAGCTGAGTCATCTATCCAGAACGTAACCGAACCACGCTTGCACAGAGCCTTATTGTACTCCGCCCAGTTAGTTATCTTTTTTTTCGCTTTGCCCATGTCACCACCGCTCTTACCATCACAAGGGATCAGATCGCAGGACTTGGAAAAGGTTCAACTTATTTAGGCAACAACGCCGTATAAAGCGGCAAAGGTGGGTTAGTGATGACAGCTGATGACAAAATACCAACGGCTATTTTAGCCACCGGCTCTACTTAGCATTGCAGTTGGCCTGTTAGCATGGTCACAGTTATGGGCAATTGCAACGCCACTGTGGCAGTTTCCGGCGATGCTGTCTCACATCACCACCGTCATGGCGTTAACAGTATGGTTGTTGCTAGTGAGTAGGTTTGGCTATCAGTGGTTTCGGCAACCTCGTTATGAATGGCAGCTGCTGCAAGACCCACAGCAGTCTGCAATGACCGCTTTACTATTTGTTTCATCATTCTTGGCGGCTATGAATCTTCAAGCATGGTCACCGCAGCTATCATTGCTGCTATTTGCCAGCGCACTAATTGGTCAAGATGACGAGCGACGCAGTTGCACCAATTCATTGAAATAATCATTCATGGTGGCAATGTCGGCGGCTTGTGGCTCGGCATTGGCTCCGGCTTGCGCAATCACGGTTTCAATGATCGACCAGTTGCTGCCGTCCTTGTCTTGACGTGGCAGGCCCACATTCCAGTTATTGCTGGTTTTGCCAAAATCAACGCGGTTATACCAGTCACCAGAGTCGTAAGAGTCACGCTGCATGGATTTAGAACGCAGTAACTCGCTTCCCATGTGCACAAAAGGCACACCTTGGCCTAATACCGCCGTCGCTAAGCTGACCGCTTGCATGCGCACTCGAGTGCGGAGTGGCAGCGCATAGTCAATTTTGTACTGCTGGTTATCCCACAAGGTTTGGTTATCGTGCTTAGAAACATAGTTTTGAATCTCCCAAGCATCATTGGCATAACCTGCCGCTTGGCCGTTGTAGTCGAGTTCTGAGCCCTTGATGGTGTTGCCTGTTTGGTCAATAAAGGTGAAGGCTTTTAAATTCCCTGCCATACCAAGGCGAGTTAAATCTGCCAAGTGCAGTGCTTGAGTTCGCGTGTTGTTGCTCAGATCATTTTTTTGCACATAAATACCGTTACCCCAGCCTTGGTTAGCGCGTAGGCTCGCTTCACCATCAAATGGGCCGCCACCGCGCACGGCATCACGCAGACGATCTGAAAACGAGCCAATCCCAGTTCCGGCCAAATTGGGTTGTGTTGCCTGTTTGAACTGGCGATCATTCGCCACTTCGCCAAAGTTCCAACCTTCGCCGTAGAAGTAAACATCAGGATTGATTTGCTTGGCCGCCGCTAAGGTTTGCTCAATTTGCGCCAGCGGGTGATGTCCCATTAAATCCCAGCGGAAGGCATCGATTTTGTACTCTTTAACCCAAGTACGAATCGAATCATCAATCAACTTAGCAAACATGCGATTTTCCGGTGCGGTATTCGAGCAGCAAGTAGAATTCTCGACCTGACCACTCCACTCATTCAAGCGTTGGTAGTACCAAGGGACGATGCGATCCAGTACCGATTTATCCGAAACCCCCGCTTCGTTGGTGTGGTTGTAAACCACATCCATCACCACATTCATCCCAATCTCTTGTTTGACCGCTTGCACCATCTCACGAAATTCTTTGATGCGGGTAACGCCGTCAGGTTGAGTGGCATACGAGCCTTCAGGCACGGTGTAGTGGAACGGATCATAGCCCCAGTTGAAGCTATCCACATCACGCAGAAAACCATTTAAACGCTGCACGAGAGGCTGCTCTTTCGAGTCTTTGGCTTTTAACGTGGTAAAGACGCTTTGCAGTGTGTCATCACCAGTGCAGTAAGCCGCTAAGTCACTGTCGTTTTTGAGCGCGGGTTTGAGGTCACACAAACGGCTAAATGGCTGATCCAAATTGACCACTTGCTCTGGATCTTCATTGATGGTGGCAATATCAAACACGGGCAGCAAATGCAGATGGGTCACACCAGAACGGGCTAGCTGTTTTAAATGTTGTACGGGCTGACTCTCTTGCTCGCTAAAGGCGGCAAATTTACCGCGGTGCGCCGAAGTGACGGTGGTGTCGTGGGCAGAAAAATCACGGACGTGAGCTTCATACAAAATAAAATCGGCACGCTCGTTTTGTGGATGTGGCGCAGCTAACGTATCCCAGCCCTCAGGTTTGAGATCGGCATGATTGAGATCCACTACCTGACTGTAGAGTGAATTGATGGCCAAACTGTGCGAGTAAGGGTCTGTCACTTGATAGGTTTCAATCTGGTCAGTCGCAGGGTGATAGACGGTGATTTGATAGCGATAGTAATCGCCATGCGCCAGTGCCGTATTGACGGCACTCCAACTGCCTGATTGGGCATCAAAGCTCATCGCAATCGGTGTTTTGGCTTGTTTATCCGTCCCGTAAGGGATCAGCGATACCGCTTGCGCTGTCGGAGCCCATAAGCGGAAAGTGGTGCTGCCATCAGGATTGATCAGTGCGCCATATTGCAAAGTGCTCGCGCTATCCGCATACAGCGCATCCAAGGCACTGGCGGGCTGCACTTCGGTTGCTAAAAGGACGCCTGTGGCATCACTGGCGACCAGTAACAGTTGGCCTTGCAATAAGGTTTTGAGATCTAACCCAGCGGCTTGGAAATCAAACTCAAAGCCACGAAAGTCTGAGGTTAAATGCGGTTTTTGCGCTTGCCATTCGGTGCCGCTTGGGCGCTCAGAGGTA
Organism: Vibrio paracholerae; assembly: GCF_037672085.1. Classification (NCBI taxonomy): domain Bacteria; kingdom Pseudomonadati; phylum Pseudomonadota; class Gammaproteobacteria; order Vibrionales; family Vibrionaceae; genus Vibrio; species Vibrio paracholerae. Next base: position 261,076 of record NZ_JBBHLM010000002.1, read on the forward strand.
ATCGTATGGTCGGCATTGAGTACGGTTTTACTGGCACTGTCAAAACGGAGTTGACCTTGTCGGGAGTAATACAGAGTGGCTGATGTTGCTTCCAGATTGCCCACCAGTAAGGTCGACGCATCCGCAAAAGTCGCGCTTGCACCACTCAGTTCAACCTGATTTTGTGGCCGTTTTGCCAAAGGCTGGTAGTAAATTTTGTCGGTACCTTTGAACACAAAGCCGATAGGGCCAATCGCTCCCGTTTTGGTGAAATCTAGTTTCAAATTGGCGGTTTGATAGTCGCCGTTGGTTTTATTGTTGGGGATAACATTGATGCAGTTATCGCGGCCATTAATCGGTAAATCCCAATAAGGGCCATAGGTTTTACTGTATCCGCTTGGCGCGATGCCCGGCCAAGCTGAATTGCTGGCCGCATAGTTTTGGCATTCACCTTCATTCCACACATGCAGGGTGAAGAAGCTTTCATCGCCATCTTGCGTATTGAGATACAGGCGCGCGGTATTGGCGGGCAGTGCATTGCGCGGGATTAACTCTGGATAGACTGCTGCAACGCCTTGCTGGGTGTAAACCGCATTATCGGCACCTAACTGAGTTAAATCGACTTTGGCATCGTAATCGCCCAGTGGTTTTTGCCCATCAATCCGTGGAATAAAGTTAATGCACTGAGTGGATTCATTCGCATGATAGGGCAACTCCCAATAGGCGCCTAACTCATCATCAACCCCGGTGGGCAATAGACCCTTGGCCCAATCCTTCGCGTCAGGGTTATTGCCCGCATAGGCCGCGCACTGCTCATTGTTCCAAACGTAAAGAGAGGCTTTGCTGTAAGGCGAGCTGTCATCACTGCGCTGGGCGGTGGTCGCTTGGTAATAGACTTTCACCAACTGTTGAGGGGTGACAGGGCCTTGGGTGTTGTTGTCTGGATTGGAGGTGGACTGATTGCAACCAAATAGCAAGCTGCTGGCCAATATTGGCAGCAGCACGCGATTCACGCGTGAGAGATTGAAAGTAGGATTATTCACGTTTTTCGTTCCTTAGAATTATAGAAGCTGTTGTTCAACACTATTAATAGGCTAAGGAAAATGCTGGTCTACGGAGTGTGAGACAACTCAATAAAGATCTTTTCGATGAAGAAAAATCCTCAAGCAGGGCAGAACATCACGAATGGTGGGAGGAGGAGCAGTGATTTAGAGCACGGATTGTAGGGTGAGATGACGTGCTATACAGAGCAAAGCCTTACTGAGTGCGCCAGTTAGCGTCGCTGTGCCTGATGGTGATGACAAGGTAGGGTTTGAAACGGATCGCATTTCTCAAGAAGATGATTTTCGGGAGAAATAAAGCTCACACATTCAAGGTGATGGCGAGAGTAGATACAAAAAAGGGAGCCGCAGCTCCCATGATTTTGCACTTTATTCTTAGATAAACAGGCTACCAAACATAAAGCCAAATGCAACAGCACTGGCAATCGTCACTACACCTGGAATGAAGAATGGGTGGTTAAATACATAGCTACCAATTCGCGTTGAACCTGTGTCATCCATTTCCACCGCGGCCAACAAGGTTGGGTAGGTTGGCAGTACGAACAGGGCGCTCACCGCAGCAAAAGAAGCCACTGCCGTCAGAGGTGCAACACCAATCGCCAGTGCTGCAGGCATCAGCGCAACTGTGGTTGCACCTTGTGAGTAAAGCAGCATAGAAGCAAAGAACAGCACCAGTGCCAGCATCCATGGGTAGTCAGCCAGCAGAGTACCAGCCACTTCTTTGATGCCATCGACGTGTGCGTTGACAAACGTTGAACCAAGCCAAGCTACACCCAGTACACAGACACACGCTGTCATACCTGAACGGAAGGTTGACGCTGCTGGAATTTGCGCCGCATCAATCTTGGTCAGTAGCACAATACCGGCTGCTGCCGCGAGCATGAAGGTCATAATCGCTTCATTACGACCCAGTGCAGGATCGACAATCAAACCAATCGAGTTTGAAATCGCCGCCGCATAGCACACTACCAGAATGATCGCAGTGAGGAAGATGTAAGTGGCGGTTTTCGCGGTCGGCAGAATTTCACGCTTTTGGGTACCCGCCAGCTTGATCAGGCCTTGTGTTAGACGCTCTTGATAAATCGGATCGTCTTTTAGTTCACTGCCCATAAAGTTAGAAACAAACGCACCGACCATACAAGCAGCAAAAGTGGTTGGGATACAGATCGCGAGCAGTGTTAAGTAATCCACCCCAAACGGTACCAGCATTGCCGCAAATGCCACGACTGCCGCTGAAATCGGTGAAGCGGTGATCGCAATTTGTGATGCGACAACGGCAATCGAGAGTGGGCGTGAAGGACGCACCCCTTGACCTTTTGCCACTTCGGCAATCACAGGCAAAGTGGAAAATGCGGTGTGGCCTGTACCTGCCATCAGTGTCATCAGGAAAGTGACAATCGGAGCGTAGAAGGTGATTCTTTCCGGATGTTTACGTAGGAAGTTTTCGGCCAGTTGTACCAGCCAATCCATACCGCCAGCTACTTGCATCGCGGCGATAGCCGTGATGACCGACATGATGATCAAAATAACATCGACCGGAATAAAGGCTTGTTTAGTCGGTACGCCAAGGATTAATGACAAGGCGATCACACCAGCACCACCGGCTAAACCAATGCCGATACCGCCAATCCGTGCGCCCAGAAAGATAAAGAGAAGAACGACGAGTAGTTCGACCCAAATCATAATGATTACCTCATTTAAAGATGAAAAAATTATCTCAACACTCACCATAACGAGCGTTCAAATAATGCTTTCACCGCATTGAGTTTGATGAGAAAAGCCCCCAACAAAGGGGGCTTAAACCGAACGATTATTCGTAACGTTTTGCTTTGTACTGAGGATGCATCAGGTTCTCAACCGAGAAGATGTCATCGAGCTGCTCTTCAGTCAGCAAGCCACGCTCAAGTACCACTTCGCGTACGCTCTTACCGGTTTCGGCACAGATCTTACCGACAATGTCACCCTCATGGTGGCCAATGTATGGGTTTAGGTAGGTCACGATACCGATCGAGTTAAACACGAAGTTTTCACAGATTTCTTTGTTGACTGTGATGCCATCAATACACTTGTCGCGTAGGTTGACACAGGCGTTAGTCAGCAGAGAGATAGACTCAAACATCGCTTGAGCAATCACAGGCTCCATGACGTTCAACTGCAGTTGACCCGCTTCTGCGGCGAATGTGATGGTGTTGTCGTTACCAAACACTTTAAAGCAAACTTGGTTCACCACTTCCGGGATTACTGGGTTTACTTTCGCTGGCATGATGGACGAACCCGCTTGCAGTTCAGGCAAGTTGATTTCATTCAGACCTGCACGTGGACCAGAAGAGAGCAGACGTAGATCGTTACAGATCTTAGAGAGCTTCATCGCTAGACGTTTCAACGCGCCGTGAGTCATCACATAAGCACCACAGTCAGAGGTGGCTTCAATCAAATCTTCTGCTGGAACGGTTTCTAAACCTGTCACTTGCGCCAGATATCTCACGGCCAGCTCTTGGTAACCCGGCGCGGCGTTCAGGCCTGTACCGATCGCGGTCGCGCCTAAGTTCACTTCCAAAAGCAGTTTTGAAGTGTATTGCAGCGCGCGGATCTCTTCATTCAGCGTCACGGCCCATGCGTGGAATTCTTGACCTACGGTCATAGGTACGGCGTCTTGCAACTGAGTACGACCCATTTTCAGGATGTTTTTGTACTCAGCCGCTTTAAGTTCGAATGAGCCTTTTAGGTATTCAATCGCATCAATCACTTTCAGGATGCTGTTGTAAACCGCGATGCGAAAACCCGTTGGGTATGCACAGTTGGTTGATTGGCTCTTGTTTACGTGGTCATTGGGGTTGATGAACTCGTATTGACCTTTTTGTTTGCCCATCAGCTCAAGTGCAACGTTAGCAATCACTTCGTTGGTGTTCATGTTCACTGACGTGCCCGCACCACCTTGGAATACATCTGACGGGAATTGATCCATGCACTTACCTGTTTCAAGAATCAAATCACACGCTTGAAGGATGTAGTTCGCCACATCTTTAGGAATCACGCCCAGCTCTTTGTTTGCCAGAGTGGCCGCTTTTTTGGTCATGATCATGCCGCGTACAAATTCAGGCACGTCAGAGATCGTAACGTTAGAGATGTTGAAGTTTTCGACAGCGCGAAGGGTATGAATACCGTAGTAAGCATCAGCAGGAACGTGACGTTGACCTAACAGATCTTCTTCAATGCGGGTAGCCGGAGTCGCTGTTTTAGGCGCTTCAGATAGGGTAGCCATAAGGGGATCCTTAGATAATTATTCTGGTAAAAAACTAAATTAATAGCCATTTCTGTAATTTAAGAATCCATTCGTCAGAGTTTTTGGCTGGAAATCCGTCCTGACTTACGAGGCACATAATACTGTAAATGCATATTAAAAATAGTAACTGGATCACCTTTTAATACAATTTGATGGAAAATTTGCTGAGAGTTTTATTTATAGCTATATAAAGAGAGAAAGCGGTATAAAAGGAGCAGATTAATGGTGAATCGCACCGATTCAGTAAGATTTTTTTCGGACCAAGATCTACAAGGATATGTCAGCCGCATACTGGATGTGATTCCGCTGCCGATCATTATTTCTAAATCTTCTGCCTTCGGGCAAGGCGAGCGTAAGCATCTGCATTTTAATAAAGCTTTTGTAAAAGAGATCGGCTATACCATGGCGCAACTGCCAGATATCGAGACTTGGTTTGAAAGGGCTTACCCACAAATAGGTTATCGACAGAAGATCATTGCGCAATGGCAAAAGACGGTCGATGAGGCGCGGGCGCAAGGTGAAGATGTCGCGCAGATGCCCGCTTTGATCATGTGCGCCGATGGGGTGCAGCGCTGGTTTTCCGTCTCAGCGCAAATCGAACTGGCCAGCCGCGACGATCTGCATATCCTTACCTTTCGCAATATTCATGACTATAAAATCTCTCTTGCTGAAGCCGAACGCCAATCACAAATTGATCCCTTGACTCAACTGAAAAATCGCCGAGGTTTCTTCACTTGGAGTGAGCCGATAGCACCTGAGACGCTACTGGGGTTGATCATTTTTGATATCGACCATTTTAAGCAGATCAACGATACCTACGGCCATCCTGCTGGAGACTATGTGCTGCGCCAAATCGCCGGATTGTTGGAGCAAAGCTTACCTCCACTGTCTTGCTGTGTGCGTTGGGGCGGTGAAGAGTTTTTGGTCTGCTTTGAATGCGACGACATGGCGAATGTGGTTGGGTTGGCCGAAAACATACGAGGCTATGTCGAGAGTAATACCTTGATGTGGCAAGGGCAACAGATTGCGTTGACGCTCAGTGCTGGGTGCACCATGGGAGCGATGATGAGTTACAATTGGGACAATTTGTTACACACTGCTGATCAAGCGCTGCTGTCGGCGAAACGCTTGGGGCGCAATCGGGTGATTGCCGATCGGTAAACAAAAAGTGTTTGTTGGCGTCGGTTTTCTCTCTGGGTGACTTGTCAGCCATCTCGGTTGTGGTTAACGTGACCAAAACCAAGGAGGCATTGTGTTCCCGATACTACTGTTTTTATTTATTGCAGTCCCTGTGATTGAAATCGCGCTGTTTATTCAAGTCGGCGGCGTGCTCGGTGTATGGCCGACCATCGCCCTTGTGCTGTTAACCGCAATTGTTGGTGCTTCGCTGGTGCGTAGCCAAGGTTTGCAAACCCTGTTGACCGTACAACAGCGCCTAGCGCAAGGCCAACTGCCCGCACAGCAAATTTTAGAAGGGGTAATGTTAGCCGTGGCGGGTGTGTTGTTACTGACCCCAGGCTTTTTCACGGACATCCTCGGTATGCTGGTACTGCTGCCTGCGCCGCGTGCTTATTTAGCGAAGCAGTTGATGAGCCGTGTGGTGGTCGGCAATATCCACGCCAGTGGAGCCGGCTTTGAGCAGCCCAACCCTTTTCACGATCGTACAAATCCAAACGGCACGACCTATGAAGGTGAGTTTGAGCGCAAAGACGATCAAGACCAGCACCGTTTGAAATAATACCTTAGGTCAGTCGGTTACTTTGATGGTGCATTAGCGTGCGCCATCAAACCCCATTTGACGCCACGCTTCAAAAGCAATAATCGCTACCGCATTGGAAAGGTTTAGGCTGCGCGCTTCAGGCATCATAGGGATGCGAATCCGCTGCTCGGCGGGCAAGCTGGCAATCAGCTCGGCAGGCAAACCGCGTGTTTCTGGGCCAAACAGCAGCACATCGCCTGGTTGAAATTGGGCATCCACATGATGTTGTGTGGTTTTCGTGGTGCAAGCAAACAAGCGGAAAGAGCCTCGCTCACGCTGCAAGTATTCGATAAAGGCGGCGTAATCTTTATGGCGCGTCACTCGAGCTAAATCATGGTAATCCAAACCGGCGCGGCGCACCTTTTTCTCTTCCAGATCAAAACCCAGTGGCTCGATGAGATGCAAGTTCGCGCCACAGTTGGCACACAAACGAATGATGTTACCCGTATTGGGCGCGATTTCGGGTTCGTAGAGAGCGATATCAAACATAACGGATGGTCAATGAAATAAAGAAGGGGCGAGTATAGCCCCTTCTGATGAATTACGCAGCTTGGGTGAGTGCGATAGCGTAGTTTTCACTGACCGCTTCCCAGTTCACCACATTCCACCACGCATCAATGTACTCAGGGCGGCGGTTTTGGTAGCGAATGTAGTAAGCGTGTTCCCACACATCAAGGGCAAGAATCGGTTCACCACGCACGGCAACCACATCCATCAATGGGTTGTCTTGGTTGCTGGTGGAAGTAATGCTCAGTTGACCTTGTTGCACGATAAGCCAGACAAAACCAGAGCCGAAGGTGTTCACGGCCGCTTGCGAGAAGGCTTCTTTGAACTGCGCAAAACTGCCAAATTGACGTTCGATCTCTGCAGCCAATTCGCCTTGTGGCTCGCCGCCACCGTTAGGCTTCATGCAGTTCCAATACACAATGTGGTTATAGTAGCCACCACCGTGGTTACGCACGGCTGCGGGTAAGGTCGAAACGCGCGCGAAAATCTCGCTCAGTGGCGTATCTTCATGCTCAGTTCCTTTGATGGCAGACAGGAATTTATCGTAGTAAGTGCGGTGGTGCTTGCTGTAATGCACCTCCATGGTCTTGGCATCAATATAAGGTTCTAACGCATCGTAAGCGTAGGGTAGATCGGGAAATAGATGGGGCATAGTATCCTCCTTGGATGAATATCGCTTGGCTATCAGCAAGGCGGATAGCAAGGGTATTCTTTTATGTTAATGATAATTAATATCATTAACAACCTGAAGATTGTGAGGATATTGCTGCCCCGAGTTACTGCGTTAAGCGCTCGCCAGAGGTAAAGTAAAGCGAACTTGTAAGCCTCCTAAGTGACTGCGGTTTGCGCTGATAGTGCCACTGTGTTGGCGAATGGCATTTTCGGTGATGGCTAAACCAAGCCCTGTGCCACCGCTGTGTCGATCCCGCGCTGTCGAGACGCGATAGAACGGGCGGAAAATATCCGCCAACTCCTCTTCGGGTACACCTTCGCCATCATCATCGACGCTCACGATGAGTTGCTGGTCTTGAATGGTAAAGGCTACGTGGATCTGCTGTTGCCCGTAGTGGATCGCGTTACGCACCACGTTTTCCAATGCACTCATCAGTAATTTGGGCGTGCCGTTGATGGTTCGCTCTGGGATCGCGTCAAAAGTCAGCGTTTTGTGCATCTGCTCGGCTTCAAATTGCGCATCTTTGAGCAACTCTTCCCATAAACTACTCAGTGGCTGCACTTCGCGCATTAAATGGCTATTGATTTGCATGCGTGAGAGCGCCAGTAAATCCCCAATCATCTGCTCTAAACGTTGTGCTTCGGTATCGATCCGCTCTAATTCACTGCTACTGCCGAGTTTACGCATTGCCAGCGCGTTGGCCATGCGTAGCCGAGTTAAGGGGGAACGCAATTCGTGAGAAATGTCAGAAAGCAGTCTTTGCTGCCCAGAAACCATCTGATTGACTGCATCCACCATCTGGTTAAAGCTGCGTCCCGCCTGTTGAAACTCCGCTGTGCCGCGTTCTAATTTGGGGTCATGCACAAATTCGCCCCGCGCGACACGCTGCGCGGCTTGAGCCAGATTTTGCGCCGGCTTACTCAAGGCCCACGCCAGCCACAGTAGCAGCGGGGTGCTCACCAGCATGATTGCCAACAACAGTTGGAAGGGTTTATCAAACAAACGCAGCAAAAACGGCGGTGGTTCATCCCAGCGCATACCGACATACAACAGCAGATCTTGCTTAGCTAACGTAATAGGCACTGGGCCTGCCAACATATAACGGCCATACAGGCGCTGCTGTGGTTTTTGAACCGATTCAATACTGGAGCAGAAGTTTTGCATCGCTTTAAAACGAAAATCGGTCTGCTTTGAGTTGGTGATAATGTTGCTTTCTAAATCGGTGATAAAAAAACGCGGCTGAACATCGTGTTTACGGTGCTGACTGTCTGGCCCTTCGAGCTGAAACAGAATGGCTCTTAAGTCGGTTTGGTTGCGAAATTGCTGTTCAAAGCGATCTCTGCTCTCGAGCAAACGTTGATGCGTTTCGGGTGATAAGTCACGCGATTTACGCGGGTCAAGATGAGGTAGGGTCAATACCGCGAACAGTACCAACAGCATGGTAAACCAGAAAATCGCAAAGATGCGCCCATACAGGTTATTCAATTTCGGTAACGGTAGACGCATTACTCCTCCTGAACCATTAAGTAGCCGCGACCGCGCAAAGTTTTGATCCGTGCTTTGCCATCTGGCCGCTCAGGCAGTTTTTTGCGCAGGTTAGACACATGCATATCGATGGCTCGATCAAATGCGGCAAGGTGTTTGCCGAGCACTTCAATGCTCAGCATCTCTTTGGTCAAGGTTGCTCCGGGCGACTGCACAAAGTGAGTCAGTAGGGCAAATTCCGTAGTCGTCAGTTCCAGCAGTTGTCCTTGGCAGTAGGCTTCCTGTTTTCCGGGGTAGACTTGAATGTCCTGACACTCGATGACATCGCTGTTTTTAGGCGTGAGGCCGTTTTGCGTACGGCGCAAAATGGCACGAATGCGCGCTAGCAACTCGCGATCACTAAAAGGTTTGGGGAGATAATCATCCGCTCCGAGCTCTAAGCCGATCACCCGATCGATCTCTTCGCCTTTCGCGGTCAGCATTAAAACCGGCGTTGCCCATTTTTCGCGCAGACGCTTGAGGGTTTCCATGCCATTAAGCTTAGGCATCATCACATCGAGTAGGATCAAGTCGATCTCATCGCTGACCGCGGCCAGTCCGGCTTCACCGTCATTGGCTTGTGAAATTTCAAAGCCTTCGTACTGTAAAACCTCGGTTAATAGACTGGTCAATTCGGTGTCATCGTCGATCAAAAGGATATGTGCCATAGCTGCCTCGTGTATTGCTTGGTTACCTTCAGTTTACCGTGAAAAAAGTGCTGTGGTCAGTGAGCAATCTGCTCTTTACGATTCTTTACGCTCCCTATACGTCACTTGACCTTGCAAGTCGTAATCTATGTTCAAGCGCTGCAGAGCAGCCTAATCGATAACGAAACGAAATGTAGAGGAACGAACGATGAAACTTGCCAAAAAAATGATTTTAGCTGCGGCTGTCCTACCACTGACTCTGGGAACGACGGCGGCACTGGCTTACGGTGGTCACGGTTGGGATAAAGAGGGTGATGGCCATTGTGGAGACCGCGGTGAGCGTGGGATCTGGAAAAAGCTTGATTTAACCGCTGAGCAGCAAGCCCAACTCAAAGAGATGCGTGAGACTGGTCGTGAAAAGATGCGCGCTAATCGCGGACAAAACCATGATGCGATGAAAGCATTGCATGAGCAGGAGCGTGCTCTGGTGATCGCGGCTGATTTTGACCAAGCAGCCGCCGAGAATCTGGCAAAACAGATGGTGGATCAGCAAGTGACTCATCGCGTAAAAATGATGGAAAAACGTCATCAAATGATGAGCATTTTGACCGCCGAACAGAAAGCCAAATGGCAAACGTTACAGCAAGAGCAGATGCAGCAACACATGAAAGAAGGTGGGCACGGTAAAGGTAAAAAAGCCGCTCATTAATTCTATTGCCACCACGCATTCCTCAAACCACAAGGCAGCTTAACGTTACCTTGTGGTTTTTTACGTCTTGATTTTGGGTATATACTCGGTCATCTGTCTGACACCCCAAGAAAAAGGGAAGCGTGATGAAAAAAGAATACGCTCGTTTGGTCACCATGGCCGCTTGGACCGCGACGGCGGTAGCCTCGCTGCTCTTGGTGGTCAAAGTCGCAGCGTGGTGGGTAACGGGGTCAGTGAGCTTACTGGCGTCTTTAATCGACTCGGTACTCGATATCGCCGCCTCTGTGGTTAACCTTATCGTATTACGTTTTGCACTACAGCCCGCTGACCATGAGCACGCGTTTGGGCATGGCAAAGCAGAATCGCTCGCGGCACTGGCACAAGCCATGTTTATCTCGGGCTCCGCGTGCTTTTTGATCCTCAACGGTGTCGATCGCTTTTTCCGACCCCATGAATTGAATGCCCCTGAATTAGGCATCTATGTCAGTGCCATCGCCATGTTGGTGACTTTTGGTTTAGTACTGTTTCAGCGCTATGTGGTTAGAAAAACCGGCAGTCAAGCGATTGCCGCAGACTCACTCCACTATCAATCCGATCTACTGATGAACGCGGCCATCATGGTTGCGCTGGGATTAAGTTGGTGGGGATTTGGTCAAGCGGATGCCATTTTTGCGATCGGTATCGGTCTCTATATCTTATTCAGCGCCTTTAAAATGGTGCATGATGCGGTGCAGACGCTGCTTGACCGTAAATTACCCGATGAAGAGTTGGAACAAATTCATGCGATCTGCCTCAGTGTGGCTGGTGTGATTGGTATGCATCAACTGCGGACACGTATGTCCGGCCCGGTGCGCTTCATTCAGCTCCATTTGGAATTAGATGACAACATTTCGTTGCTGGAAGCACATCAGATCTCGGATCGGGTAGAAGATAAATTGCGTGAACATTTTGTGGGGGCTGATGTTTTGATCCACCAAGACCCGCATTCCGTGGTGCTTGAGGCCGAGCAGCAACAAAAATCGCCCCAGTGAGGCGACAAAAGGCGTCAGTTTGACTATCTTTTCCCCAAGTTAACAAAAAAACGCCAACCCTGACATGAATCAACACAGGGTGAGCACAAAACTGTAATACTCTTACATAAGTAGAAAACTTACAGAATTTAGTGCAAATAACAGTAGTATTCCTAATCGGGAAAGGTAACATTACGCACAGTTTTTGAATTTTTCTGTCTGGTTCCTTACAAGCCAGACGGCGTAGAAATTGATATTCGATTCGCAAAGTTCGAGGGTGAGCATGATTAAAAAAATCGGTGTTTTGACGAGTGGTGGCGATGCCCCAGGTATGAATGCAGCTATTCGCGGCGTAGTGCGTACAGCACTTGGCGCAGGTTTAGAAGTATTTGGTATTTACGACGGTTACCAAGGTCTGTACGAAGATCGTATCAAGCAACTAGACCGTTCAAGCGTGTCTGACGTGATCAACCGTGGCGGTACTTTTTTAGGATCTGCACGCTTCCCGCAATTTCGTGAAGTCGAAGTGCGCGAAAAAGCGATTGAAAACCTCAGAAAACACGGCATTGAAGCGCTGGTCGTGATTGGTGGTGACGGCTCTTACATGGGCGCAAAAAAACTGACCGAAATGGGTTTCCCTTGTATCGGTCTGCCAGGCACGATTGATAACGATATCGCGGGCACCGACTACACCATTGGCTATTTGACTGCCCTGAACACCGTTATTGAAGCGATTGACCGTCTGCGTGATACCTCTTCTTCACATCAACGTATCTCCATCGTAGAAATCATGGGTCGTCACTGTGGTGACTTGACGCTGACCTCTGCGATTGCGGGTGGCTGTGAATACATCATCACCCCGGAAACGGGTCTGAATATGGAGCAGCTGATTTCCAATATCAAAGATGGTATTGCGAAAGGCAAAAAGCACGCGATCATTGCGCTGACTGAGCTGATGATGGATGCCAACAAACTGGCCAAAGAGATTGAATCGGCGACAGGCCGTGAAACTCGCGCAACCGTATTAGGCCACATCCAACGGGGTGGTAAACCAACCGCATTTGACCGTGTACTGGCATCGCGCATGGGTAACTACGCAGTGCATCTATTGATGGAAGGTCACGGAGGTCGTTGTGTCGGTATCCAGAAAGAACAACTGGTTCACCACGACATCATTGATGCGATTGAAAACATGAAGCGTCCTGTACGCACCGACCTGTACAAAGTCGCTGAAGAGCTGTTCTAAGCTCGCAGCACTTTGTATTCAGAGACAAAAAAGACCGCCAAGGCGGTCTTTTCTATGCGGGTCTGTTTATATGATAGATACGCGGGTTAGAGAATGATGTCGCGCACTTGTTGGTCTTTACGCTCCAGATAGTGAATTGAGCGAATACGACGGATGGTACGGCAGCGGCCGCGGATCAGCAGTGTTTCTGTTGTCGCGATATTGCCTTTGCGACTGATGCCATCGAGTAAGTCACCTTTGGTGATGCCGGTGGCCGCGAAAATCACGTTATCACTACGTGCCATGTCTTCCATTTTCAGCACTTTACCGGCTTCTACGCCCATTTGTTGACAGCGTTCGAGCTCTTTAGCTCCCCAAATGCGATTATCTTCACTATCGCCTTTGACTTGGTGACGCGGCAGTAAACGGCCTTGCATGTCGCCATCCAGCGCGCGGATCACCGCCGCAGAGACTACGCCTTCTGGTGCCCCACCAATGCAGTACATCATGTCCACTTCACTATCGGGCATACAGGTCAGAATTGATGCGGCGACATCGCCATCCGGCACTGCAAAAACGCGTACGCCCATCTGTTGCATTTGCGCAATCACTTGGTCGTGGCGCGGTTTGGCAAGCGTGATCACCACCAAATCGGTTAAGGGTTTGCCGAGTGCTTTTGCGACATGGTTTAGGTTGTCTTTTAGCGGCAAATTGAGGTCGATGCAGCCTTTTGCTCCGGGGCCAACCACCAACTTTTCCATGTACATGTCGGGCGCTTTCAGGAAACTGCCTTTTTCGCCCGCCGCAAGCACGGCTAACGCGTTAGATTGGCCCATGGCGGTCATGCGAGTACCTTCGATAGGGTCGACCGCAATATCAACTGCATCGCCACCTAGGCCGACTTGTTCGCCAATGTACAGCATAGGCGCTTCATCAATTTCGCCCTCTCCAATCACAATTTCACCGCTGATCTCCGTTTGGTTGAGCAGGATGCGCATCACTTCTACCGCAGCGCCATCGGCGGCATTTTTATCGCCACGTCCCAACCATTTATAGCCTGCGAGTGCGGCACCTTCGGTGACGCGGGAAAAAGCCATTGCTAAATCGCGTTTCATGTTTGCTTTGCTCCAAACCCAAGAGAGAAATTTTGCGCGGCATTCTACCACACTCCCAAGTAAACGTTTGCCTTTTGCGGCAATTCGCCTTTGCCTTTGATCAAAAACGCGCAAGAAAAGTCGAGGTTTGCTCGAAAATGCCTGCTCGGATCGAGCTTAGCGGCTCATTAAGTTAAGCTTGGGTCAAATTGCGCGGTTTTTTTAACCGAATAGCGAAAAAGATCGAACTTAGGGCGTGTTTCTGTGCACAGGGCTGAGTAGAATGAACTCAATCAGTGAAGTCCACTTCACCTCAACCGAATCAACAAGGGTAAAACGTCATGTCTTTTGAAGTATTAGAAAAACTGGAAGCGAAAATTCAAACTGCAGTCGACACCATTGCACTGCTGCAAATGGAAGTTGAAGAGCTCAAAGAAGAAAAACAACAGCTGCAAAATGAAGCACAAGAGCTGCGTGAAGCGCGTGAAGAGCTTGAGCAACGTGCACAGCAAGTTCAACAAGAGCATGCGGCATGGCAAGAGCGCATCCGCAGCCTGCTGGGCAAAATGGAAGACGTGGAGTAATTCTTCTAACGCAAACGCCGACAGTGATGTCGGCGTTTTTGATCAAGATGGAATGTTGTGCTTAAGCTTGTGGGCGCACGCCTAAAGTATGGCATAAGGCGTAGGTCATTTCGGCTCGGTTTAGGGTGTAGAAGTGGAAATCTTTCACCCCTTCACGGCACAGCACGCGCACCATATCAATGGCTTGGCTTGCACCTACCAACTGGCGAGTCACCGGATCGTCTTCTAATCCTTCAAACTGCTTCACCATCCAATTCGGAACTTTGACGTTGTTTTGTGCAGCGAAGCGTGAGGCTTGTTTAAAGTTAGACACAGGCAGAATGCCGGGGACGATTTCTACCTCAATCCCAGCCGCCACACAGCGATCGCGAAAACGCAGGTAACTCTCGACATCAAAGAAAAACTGCGTGATGGCACGATTCGCACCCGCCTCGACTTTACGTTTTAAATTGAGCAGATCCGCTTGCGCGCTTTTCGCTTCAGGATGCACTTCAGGGAAGGCTGCCACGGAAATATCAAAATCGTGGCGTGATTTGAGCAGCGTCACTAGATCGGAGGCGTACATCTCTGGCTTACCACCGCCAGCAGGAATATCACCACGTAGCGCCACAATATTCTGGATGCCGTTATGCCAGTAGTCATCGGCGATCTGGATCAGTTCATCACGAGTGGCATCGATACAAGTCAGGTGTGGCGCGGCAATTAAACCAGTTTGATCTTTGATAGCTTTAATGATCGAGTGAGTACGGTCACGCTCACCAGAGTTTGCGCCATAAGTGACCGAAACAAATTTCGGTTGGAGTGTTTTCAGACGGTGTACCGAGCCCCAAAGCGTTTCTTCCATTTGTGGTGAGCTGGGTGGAAAAAACTCAAACGAAACATTGATGTCAGAAAGCTCCGCAATGTTTTGGTTCAATGCATCGATATGGCCAGCGTGTGTGTATCCCATCTTGTACTCCCTGTGACCGAGTGTCACTGCCTGAATCTGAATTGACGTTTAGACGTCTATATGGCTGTAGAATGTCGTGAATGCGCTTTGATGTCAACCTCGCCATTATGAAGATTACTCATGTTGATCGTGAAGTCGATTCACGCTCGAAAAAGTCATTCAGCGCTATGTATGGTTCTTGGTGAGAGAGATAGAGCATGATGCTTTCTATACCCAAAAGTATAGAGGATGGGAGGGAAAGCTCGCCATTTCGACGAGCTTTGTTTTAAGGGGTAGAACGAGAGATTTAGAGTAGGCTCGCGAGCAGATTCAAATCCGACTGAATCGCGCCAGCAGTTACTTCGCGTCCAGCGCCGGGGCCTCGGATCACCAGTGGATTATCGCGATACCATTTACTCTCGATGGCAAAGATGTTGTCACACGGCAGTAAGTTAGCCAGTGGGTGGTCTTGCTCAAGCGCTTCAACGCCCACGCTGGCTTTGCCATTTTTCTCTAGCCTTGCTACGTAGCGCAGCACCTTGCCTTGCTTCTGTGCTCGGGCGAGGCGTTCGGCGAGCTGCTCGTTGAGCAGTTTGCTGTTGTCGAGAAAATCATCCAGCGATACAGAGCGCAGCTCGGCAGGTACCAATGATTCCACTTTGACATTCTGCGGCTCAGTCTCAAGGCCAGATTCACGTGCCAAGATCACCAATTTACGCATAACATCAGAACCATCGAGATCACTACGCGGATCGGGCTCCGTTAAACCTTGCTGCCACGCTAAATCCACCAGTTCACTGAATGGCAAGCTACCGTCGTATTGTTGGAACAGCCATGAGAGTGTGCCGGAGAAAATCCCAGATAACGCCATGATGTCATCGCCGCTTTCACGTAGGTCACGCACCGTGTGGTTAATTGGTAAGCCCGCGCCTACCGTAGCGTTATACAGCCAGTGGCGGCCAATTTTGTGAAAGGCATCTTTAACTTGGTAGTAATAATTACCCGCAGCTGAGCCAGCCACTTTGTTGGCGGAAATCAGGTGCAAACCGTGTTCGGCAATGTCGAGATACTGCTCAGCTAACTCTGCACTGGCGGTGACATCAATCACGACTGCTTCATCGTACCCTTCTAATGCACCGAGTTTTTTCAGCCAGCTTTGCTCTTGGTTGGGCAGTGCTTCATCTTGGAAATGAGTGGCCACTTGGTTTGGATTAATGCCTTGCTCATTAAACCAGTAGGTTTGGCTATCGACTACCGCAACCAACTCAAAATTCATGCCGTGGCGTTGTTCCAATTTCTCTTTTTGTTCGGCAAACAGTTTGAGCCAACTTGAACCGATATTGCCTTTACCACACAGCGCAATCGCGACGCGTTTTTGAGCTTGGAAGAGCTGTTTGTGAATGGCGTTAACCAATGAATGAATCGGCGTTTGGCGCAGTATGGCAACCAAACTGAGGCTTGATTCTGACGCGCTGATAAACTCGACCGGTAAGGCATTCAGCTGTTGGTAGAAGCCATAACAGTGGTTCGGGTTTTTGGTGACGCCTGCACCGACCGCAGCAATCAGGTCATAGCCTTCTTTGAGTTTGATTTCCGCCTCGAACGCGGCATCTTGCAGCGCCGCAAACGCGCCAGGCGCAATTTCTGCTGTGTAAGCTAAACGCAAACGGTATTGGTCAGGTTGTGCTTCGTAAGTCAGCGGTTGCAGTTGTACGCGCAGCAAGTGCTGTAACACATCTTCTTGCACGCGATGGAAATCATGGTGATGAGCAAAGCTCAGTTCAATCAGCAGCACATCATCGAGTGAAGTAATGATTTTCGCGCCGCGACCAGAAGCCAGTACCCGTTCAATACGGGTAGAACCCGATTCCGGTTGGTGGCTGCAACGTAAGTGAAGCTCCATGGTGCTTTGTGCCACAGGTTGGAGTGTGCGGCTGTGCAGAACTGGTGCAGCTAAGCGTGCCAGCTCATTGGCTTCATCGAGTCTTAGCAGTGGCAGCAAACACGCATCGCTGACAATGCGTGGATCGGCGCTGTACACGCCAGCCACATCACTCCAAATGGTCACGCGTGATACTTCGGCCAGTGCGCCAATCACGGTCGCAGAATAATCGGAACCGTTACGACCGAGCAGGACTGTATCGCCCTGTTCGTTTTGTGCCATAAAACCAGTGATCACCACGCGGCGCTGGGTATGTTGTGCCAACACGGCTTTCAGTAGTGGGTAAGAGCGCGCGCGATCCACTTCCGGTTGTGTGCCTGCTTCGGCACGTAAAAACGCCCGCGCATCTTGCGCGACCGCTGGTAAATCTTGCTGGTTCAGTAACGCGGCGAGTAAACGTGCCGACCAGAGCTCACCATGCCCCAAAACCCAAGCGTATTGCGCGTGACTAAGAGGAGCCGTGAGCTCGCCTAACACGCTGATCTCTTGTTGCAGTTGGCTAAGTAGTGGTTCAGCCGCTTCGTTGCTGAGTAGCTTAGCAATCAATTCAGACTGATATTGGCGCAGCGCATGTAGGGTTTCATGGGCAACGCGACCATCTTTACTGAGTGCTTCGACAAAACTGATCAAACGGTTAGTGGTTTTGCCAGCCGCAGAGACCACCACCAGATCATCACTTTTGGAATAACTTTTAAGAATTTTCGCGACACGCTGATAACACTCAGGGTCGGCAAGGCTACTACCACCAAATTTATGCAATTGACGGGGATGGGTCATTCACAGATCTCCTTAATTCGCGGCAAGAGTGTGCAAAAAGGCTTGGTCAAGATCGGCAATCAGATCAGAGGCATCTTCAAGACCGACAGAAAGACGCAGCAACTGCTGGGAAATTCCCGCTTCAGCTAAGGCTTCTTCGCCCATTGCACGATGAGTCATAGACGCAGGATGGCAGATAAGACTTTCTACCCCACCAAGTGACTCTGCCAGTGAAAACAGCGCCAACTTACCCACAAAGAATTTCAGCTGCTCAAAACTGCCGGCAAACTCGAAACTGAGCATAGCGCCAAAGCCAGATTGCTGTTTTTTGGCAATCTCATGACCCGGATGGTCGGGCAGACTTGGATGATAAATTTTGCCAACCAAAGATTGAGTCTGTAGATAAGCCAAAATCTGTTGCGCACTCTCTTCATGCACGCGCATCCGCGCGCCCAGCGTGCGAATACCACGTAAGGTCATGTAGCTATCAAATGGAGTACCAGTTGAACCTAAACAGTTGCCCCACCAAGCCAACTCTTCTGCATGTTGCTTGTGTTTACAGATCAACACGCCGCCAATCACATCCGAGTGACCATTAATGTATTTGGTGGTGGAGTGCAGCACAAAATCCGCGCCCAAGGTGAGAGGCTTTTGGAATACTGGAGTTAAGAAGGTGTTATCTACCGCCACCAAAGTGCCTTGTGCTTTCGCTAACTGACAAAGATGAGCAATATCCACCACACGCACTAAAGGGTTGGAGGGTGTTTCAATCAGCAGCAGTTTGGGCTTACGGGCCAAAGCTTGGGTGAGTGCGGCTGCGTTGGATTGATCCACAAACTGCACTTTGAAATCGCCTTTTTTAGCGCGGGTGTTGAGCAAGCGATAAGTGCCGCCATAGCAGTCATGCGGCGCGACAATCAGATCGTCAGGGCCTAACAAGGCTGTGACCCATAAATTGATGGCCGAAGTGCCACAGTTGGTCACTACGGCACCTTCTCCACATTCAAGCTCATATAAGGTTTGTTCTAACAGGCCTCGGTTTGGGTTGCCTGAGCGGGTGTAATCGTATTTAGGTACTTCGCCAAATGCGGGAAAACCATAGTTGGTCGAAAGATAAATGGGGGGCACAACGGCATGGTATTGAGTGTCCGATTCAATCCCGGTACGAACCGCAATGGTGGCTGGCTTGCGTGTGGTCATGGAGTTTCCTTGCTGGCTATTCTGTCCTAGAGGGCTTCATCATATACCTTTCCTGCTTTAAGCTGCAGTGTCGGTTGTCGCATCGCAACTTTCCCTAACTGGGGGACGAGGTTTATCCGTTGCCCATAAATTACTCGACACTTTACTGATGTTAAATAAAGACGTCAACACTTCTAGACGTCTATATGTCTTTGCTTATGGCGGTAAATCCCGCTAAAATTAGGGCCTTTGAAATTTCGATTCGAACCACAATAACGAAGGTGCGCAATGGCAGACTGGAATGGCGAATACATCAGCCCCTATGCAGAGCATGGGAAAAAGAGCGAGTTGGTAAAAAAAATCACGGTATCCATTCCGCTAAAAGTTCTCAAAGTGCTAACGGATGAGAGAACACGCCGTCAAGTCAATAACTTACGTCACGCAACCAACAGTGAATTGCTGTGCGAAGCCTTCTTGCATGCTTATACAGGCCAGCCGCTGCCGACGGACGAAGACCTACGTAAAGATCGCCCTGATGATATTCCTGCCGAAGCCAAACGTTTGATGACCGAAATGGGGATTGAGTTCGAATCTTACGATGAGTAACGATTGGCGTGAGTGATACGGGTTCATTGAACAAATCCTGCTTATAAAAAAGCCCCTCATATAACTGAGGGGCTTTTTTTATCGACTGTTTATCAACATAAACAAGCAGATTAAGCCTGCATGTAGTTTTCTGGCATTGGGATACGAGCAACACCTGATTCCACTGCCGCTTCCGCGACGGCGCGTGCTACGCGTGGCAATAGGCGTGGGTCCATCGGTTTTGGAATGATGTAATCAATACCGAAACTGAGCTTATCCACTCCAGCAGCTGTCAGCACTTCGGCTGGCACAGGCTCTTTCGCCAGTTGGCGAATCGCCTCTACCGCAGCCAGTTTCATCTGGTCATTGATCTCACTCGCGCGCACATCGAGTGCTCCACGGAAAATGAACGGGAAACAGAGCACGTTGTTAACTTGGTTTGGATAGTCGCTGCGACCAGTCCCCATGATCATGTCGTTACGCACTTGATGAGCAATTTCTGGCTTGATTTCAGGATCTGGGTTGGAGCAGGCAAACACCACAGGCTTGTCGGCCATCAGCTTAAGGGCATCCGCTGGCAGCAAGTTAGGGCCAGAAACGCCGAGGAACAGATCCGCTCCAGCAATCACATCTTCCAGCGTACGCTTGTCGGTGTTGTTGGCAAACAGCGCTTTGTATTCATTGAGATCATCACGGCGAGTGTGGATCACGCCTTTGCGATCCAGCATGTAGATTTTCTCACGCATTGCTCCACATTTGATCAGTAGCTCCATACACGCCACCGCCGCCGCTCCCGCACCAAGGCAGACGATAATACAGTCTTTCAGTTGTTTACCTTGCAGCTCAAGGGCGTTAAGCATGCCAGCCGCGGTGACAATCGCGGTACCGTGTTGGTCATCGTGGAATACAGGGACATCACAACGCTCAATCAGGCGGCGCTCAATTTCAAAGCAGTCTGGGGCTTTGATATCTTCTAAGTTAATGCCGCCGAAAGTATCAGCAATGTTAGCGACAGTATCGATAAATTCGTCGATCGTGCGGTGTTTTACTTCAATATCAATCGAATCCAATCCTGCGAAGCGTTTAAACAGCAGAGCCTTACCTTCCATGACAGGCTTAGAGGCCATCGGGCCTAAATTTCCCAATCCTAAAATTGCGGTGCCGTTAGAGATTACGGCAACCGTGTTGCCTTTCGCGGTGTACTTATACACATTGTCAACGTTTTGCGCGATTTCACGCACTGGCTCAGCCACACCTGGGCTATAAGCCAGAGCCAGATCGGCAGCAGAATCGGCTGGCTTGGTCAGTGCAATACCAATTTTGCCCGCAGTTGGGTAAGCATGGTAATCCAGAGCGCGTTGGCGAAATTGTTCTTCAGGCGTTGGGTTGAGGCGATTGTCATCGGACATAGGGCTGTTCTCTTATTGTTATTTATGGGGGAGGTCGCAAATTTTAAAGTAACTATTGCAAACTGCCTAGGTTAGACACTGAGCAAAGCGTACAAAAAAAGCGAAGATCTTGCTGATAAGACCAGTGAAAATGTGAATAGCGGAGAAGAAATAGCCAGAATGTGCCAATTCAAAGGGTTTTATATGCAGATAAGTGAGTGTTCAATTCATCCTCGCTGAAAGCGAGATGAGATAGCGGTGGCGAGGTTTAAGCTATGAAAAAAGGACGCCGAAGCGTCCTTTTTCAAAATCTAGCGTAAAGCAGAAATTACTTCTTCGCAGACAGTGCGCCGAAACGCTTGTTGAAGCGCTCAACACGACCACCGGTGTCAACGATACGTTGCTTACCAGAGTAGAATGGGTGGCACTTGTCACATACGTCTAGGTGCATTGTGTCTTTACCTAGAGTAGAGTTGAAAACGAAAGAGTTGCCGCAAGAACAAGTTGCGTTTACTGCTTTGTATTCTGGGTGGATACCAGCTTTCATGGGATAACCTCAATTTAGGCCGTGTCGCCATCCGAATCGATTGTCGTCGGACACCACACGTAGTGTTAAAAATAACGAGTTTGCATATCCAGAGAGGTCAACCCTCTAGGATGCCGTAAGGCGCGATATATTAATGAATCTCGAGTTTCGGATCAACCGATCGCGCCGATTATTTCACCAAAAGCGCGGGTCGAATTTCTGCCAAGCTTCCAGTAGACTGTGATCCGTTTGATTTTTCTCTGTTTTGGACCCTGATGCGACCCACCATTGCCCGAGTTTGCCTGCCTGTACCTCTGGATAAGTCTTTCGACTATCTGATCCCAGCTCATCTATTTCCAGTGCTGGGCGGTCGTGTACAAGTGCCTTTTGGGCGACAAACCTTGGTCGGCATTGTCCAGTCGCTGACACATCAATCCGATTTTCCTATCGAACAACTGAAATCCGTGCAAGCCGTTTTGGATGACGCGCCCGTGTGGCCAGATAAACTGCAGTCTCTGCTGCACTGGTGTAGTCAGTTTTATCATTATCCGCTCGGTGAAACGTACGCGAATGCCTTGCCCGGCGCACTGCGCAAAGGCAAAGCGGCAGAGTTGACTAGCCATAAGGAGTGGCGTTTGACCGCGCTTGGTCAAGAGCAATTGATGCAAGGGGTGAAGCGTGGCGCAGTAAAGCAAGCGCAAGTCCTTCACCTGCTGCAGCACGGCGCTTTATCGCACCAAACTTTGCTTGATGAAGAGGTGAGCAGTACGACCCTCAAAGCCTTGGTCGAAAAAGGGTGGATCGAGTGTGAAGAGCGTAAACCTGTGGCGCGTCCTTGGCCGCAAGAGCTGGAAGCCAAAGTCGATAAACCTAAGCTTAATCAAGAGCAGGCGATCGCGATTGCGGCGGTGAATAGCCAGCAAGGTTTCGGCTGCTTTTTATTAGAAGGGGTAACGGGCTCAGGCAAAACAGAGGTGTATCTTAACCTCATCACACCGGTATTGGCGCGTGGTGAACAAGCCTTGGTGTTGGTGCCGGAAATTGGTTTAACCCCACAAACCATCAACCGTTTTCGCCAACGTTTTAATGTCCCCGTTGAAGTGATGCACTCGGCGCTCAACGACACTGAACGCCTCAACGCTTGGCTGGCGGCGCGCGATAAAGTGGCGGGGATTGTGATTGGTACGCGCTCGGCGCTGCTCACACCCTTTGCCAAATTAGGCATTATTATTGTTGATGAAGAACATGATAGTTCTTACAAGCAGCAAGATAGCCTGCGTTATCACGCCCGAGATGTGGCTGTGATGCGCGCGCATCTGGAAAACATTCCGATTGTGCTTGGCTCGGCGACGCCAGCCTTGGAAACGTTGCATAATGCGCTCAGTGGTAAATACCATCACTTGCAACTGACGCAGCGCGCCGGTAATGCACTACCCACACGTAACCACGCGTTGGATGTGAAAGGGCTCTATCTAGAAAGTGGCCTTTCTGCGCCTTTGATTGCAGAAATGCGCCGCCATTTGTCGGCGGGCAATCAGGTGATGCTGTTTTTAAACCGCCGCGGTTTTTCTCCGGCCTTGATGTGTCACGAGTGTGGCTGGATTGCGGAGTGCCAGCGTTGCGATGCCTATTACACCTACCATCAACACAGCAATGAAATGCGCTGCCACCATTGTGGTTCACAGCGTCCTGTTCTCCATCAATGCAAAGGGTGCGGCTCGACTCAACTGGTTACTGTCGGCGTTGGTACGGAACAGCTTGAAGCGCAATTACACACTCTATTCCCTGAGTATCGTTCAGTGCGAATTGATCGAGATAGCACGCGGCGTAAAGGCAGTTTGGAATCGGCGTTAACCGCGATTCGCAAAGGCGAATATCAGATTTTGATTGGTACGCAAATGCTCGCCAAAGGACATCACTTCCCCGATGTTACCTTGGTCGCGTTGTTGGATGTCGATGGCTCACTGTACAGCAGTGATTTTCGCGCTTCTGAGCGTTTGGCTCAGCTCTTTATTCAAGTCGCAGGGCGGGCAGGGCGAGCCAGTAAGCCTGGCGAAGTGGTGCTACAAACGCATCATCCCGAACACAGTTTGCTACAAGCCTTACTGCATAAGGATTACCACCACTTTGCTTTGACGGCGTTGGAAGAGCGCAAACTGGCGCAGTTGCCCCCTTATTCTTTCTTGAGCTTATTTCGAGCTGAAGCCAATCACACCGCTCAAGTGGAAGATTTTCTGCGCCAAGTACGCGAAACCTTGCGCTGCAATCCTTGGTTTGATAGCGAATGTATGGTGCTTGGGCCAACGCCTGCGCCACTCGCGAAACGAGCGGGAAAATTCCGTTGGCAACTTTTACTACAAACGCCGAATCGCACTCTGATGCAGAAAATTTTGCAAAGCGCACGCCCCGTATTACAACAGTTACCGTTGGCGAGCAAAGTACGTTGGTCGATCGATATTGACCCACAAGATTTGAGCTAATTCACATTGCGTTTGATAAAGCGGATGTGTGTTAATTTTGTCAGCAAATTAATGCTTATTATCGTGATGAGAATCACGATGACGATGCAAAATTTGTTAATCTCGCCGTAACTTTCTGTTCTGAATCCCTTAGACTATCGGTAAAATCCACTCAGTGAATCGTTTTCGTTAAGCCCAACGTCATGGTTATGGCCATGATTTCTAGCATGAACAAGATTTACTGATTGCAGGTTAAGTCTTACAAGATCAGTCATCATGAGTGTGATGCTCAACATCACTCGATAGAGAAAAGAGGGTAAAAATACATGGCGACAATGAAGGATGTTGCCCAGCTTGCTGGAGTTTCAACCGCGACCGTGTCTCGTGCGTTGATGAATCCAGAGAAAGTCTCGTCGTCTACTCGTAAACGAGTCGAGGAGGCCGTGCTGGAAGCGGGTTACTCACCAAATTCTTTAGCGCGCAATTTGCGGCGTAATGAATCCAAAACCATCGTTGCTATCGTGCCAGATATCTGTGATCCCTACTTTTCTGAGATCATTCGCGGCATTGAAGATGCCGCGATGGAGCACGGTTATCTGGTGCTGTTGGGGGATAGTGGTCAACAGAAGCGTCGGGAGAACTCGTTCGTTAATCTGGTGTTTACCAAACAGGCAGACGGTATGTTGCTGTTGGGCACGGATTTGCCGTTTGATGTGAGTAAACCTGAGCAGAAAAACCTACCGCCTATGGTGATGGCGTGTGAATTTGCGCCGGAGCTGGAACTGCCAACGGTACACATCGATAACCTGACCTCGGCATTTGAGGCGGTAAATTATCTCACTCAGCTTGGGCACAAACGGATTGCGCAGATCTCCGGTCCACAACATGCTGCGCTGTGCCAATTCCGTCATCAAGGTTATCAACAGGCGCTGCGTCGTGCTGGTATCACCATGAACCCGACTTACTGCACTTTTGGCGATTTCACGTTTGAAGCCGGGGCAAAAGCGGTGCGTCAGCTGTTGGCATTGCCTGAGCAGCCGACCGCGATTTTCTGCCATAACGATACAATGGCGATTGGCGCGATTCAGGAAGCGAAGCGATTGGGTTTGCGTGTACCGCAAGATCTCTCCGTGGTCGGTTTTGACGATATTCAATTCGCTCAGTATTGCGATCCTCCATTAACCACCATTTCGCAGCCGCGTTATGAGATTGGCCGTCAAGCCATGCTGATGATGCTTGAGCTGCTTCGCGGACACGATGTGCGTGCTGGCTCGCGTCTCTTGGAGACCAAATTGGTATTGCGTGAGAGTGCTGCGCCGCCAAGCAAGAAGTAACCAACCTTCGAAACCGAGTTTCATCCTTGAATGGTTTGAACTCGGTTCCTTTTTTCGTTCCTGTCGCAGCGCTGAGATCGGCGATAAGACCAGTTGTTTGGGTGTAACTCTGTTATCTGGCGGCGATCTGCATTAACATGTGGACAATTTTGTTAATTTCCGAACAACAACGTGGCTAATAGAGATTATGTAAGAGGCGGTCGTAGTCCGAAGAAGCCGACCCGCAGAAAAGCAGCGCCGCGCCGTAAACCATGGCGTAGTGGTTTAGTCGCTTTAACATTGATTGCGGGCTTTGGTTATGGCTTGTATTTACTCAATAACGACCCAGACCCCAAAGTCAACACTCAGGTGTCGACATCATCATCGACATCCTCCAGTAAGCCTAAGCAGGCAGATACGTTACCACCCCCACCAACCGAGAAGTGGGATTACGTAGATACTCTGCCCAATCGTGAGATTGAGGTGGTGGCTAAAGAGCAGCAAGTATCGGATATTCCTTACGTGATGCAGTGTGGTGCTTATAAAACCGCAGAGCAAGCCGAAGCGCGGAAGCTAGATATTGCTTTTCAAGGTATCAGCAGTCATATCCGTAAGAAAGCGGACAGCAGTTGGTATCGGGTGGTACTTGGTCCTTACAAATTCAGGCGCGATGCTGAGCGTGATAAGCACAAATTGCAACGCGCGAAAATCGAGCCCTGTGCCATTTGGGCTGAGAAACAGTAATGGATTCCCTAAAAGCCTGATATTGATCAGGCTTTTTTGTTGGTGTTAAGTCAACTTCTCTCGCTTGGCTTGAAATTGTTTTCCGGTAGCCGCATATAAGCGTGAAACTCTCCGATAAAAATTAAAGAGGCCTCTTGTGACTACTATCGTATCAGTGCGTCGTAATAATAAAGTTGTCATCGCTGGTGACGGGCAGGTATCGCTAGGCAATACCGTGATGAAAGGCAATGCACGTAAAGTGCGCCGCCTTTATAACAACAAGGTACTAGCAGGCTTTGCTGGTGGAACCGCTGATGCATTTACCCTGTTTGAGCGCTTTGAAAGTAAGTTGCAGATGCACCAAGGTCACCTGACCAAAGCGGCGGTTGAGCTAGCCAAAGATTGGCGAAGCGATCGCGCGCTGCGCCGTTTGGAAGCGATTTTAGCGGTCGCCGATGAAACCGCATCGCTGATCATTACCGGTAATGGTGATGTGCTGCAGCCTGAGCACGATCTGATTGCGATTGGTTCTGGTGGCAACTATGCACAAGCGGCTGCCATTGCTCTATTAGAAAACACCGAGCTTGATGCACGCACGATCGCCGAAAAAGCCTTAAATATCGCGGGCGATATCTGCGTATTTACTAACCATAATCACACTATCGAAGAACTCGAAATTCCGCAGGCGATGTTGCCACAAGGCGCATCTGCGTAGGCCAATAAGTCTCCGGCAAATAACCACAAGATAGTGTTCGATAAGCTGAGTGAAGGATTTGAATCATGTCTGAAATGACTCCCCGCGAAATAGTGAGCGAGCTAAATCGCCACATCATAGGTCAAGATAAAGCCAAACGTGCCGTAGCGATTGCGCTGCGTAACCGTTGGCGTCGTATGCAGCTTGAAGAGAGCTTGCGTGTTGAAGTGACCCCGAAAAATATTCTGATGATTGGCCCAACCGGTGTCGGCAAAACTGAAATTGCTCGCCGTTTAGCCAAGCTTGCGAATGCGCCTTTCATCAAGGTTGAAGCGACCAAATTCACCGAAGTGGGCTATGTCGGTAAGGAAGTGGAATCGATCATCCGCGATCTGACCGATGTTGCGGTGAAGCTGACGCATCAGCAAGCGATGGAGAAAGTGAAATTCCGCGCTGAAGAGTTAGCGGAAGAGCGCGTATTGGATGCGCTGCTGCCTCCACCACGCGATGCGTGGGGACAAGCAGAGCAAAAAGAGGAGAACTCCAGCACCCGCCAAGTATTTCGTAAAAAGTTGCGTGAAGGGCTGCTGAACGACAAAGATATCGAAATCAATGTGGCGACACCGCAGATGGGCGTGGAAATCATGGCGCCTCCAGGTATGGAGGAGATGACCAACCAGCTGCAGGGGCTGTTCCAAAACCTCGCTGGCGACACCAAGAAAAAGCGCAAAATGAAGATTAAAGATGCGCTGAAAGCCTTAGTGGAAGAAGAAGCCGCTAAGCTAGTCAATCAAGAAGAGCTGAAAGAGCAGGCGATTTACAATGTCGAAAACAACGGCATCGTGTTTATCGATGAAATCGACAAAATCTGTAAGCGTGGCGAAGTATCGGGTCCCGATGTTTCTCGTGAAGGGGTGCAGCGCGATCTGCTGCCTTTGATTGAGGGCAGTACGGTATCCACTAAGCATGGCATGGTGCGAACGGATCACATTCTGTTTATTGCATCAGGTGCGTTCCAAGTAGCAAAACCGTCAGATTTGATCCCAGAGCTGCAAGGCCGTTTGCCCATCCGTGTTGAACTGGAAGCCCTGTCGAGCAACGACTTCAAACGCATTCTGACCGAGCCGAAAGCATCACTCACCGAGCAATATGTTGCGCTGATGAAAACCGAACAGGTGGATGTGCAGTTTACCGAAGATGGTATCAAGCAGATTGCGGATGCCGCATGGCAAGTCAATGAAACCACCGAAAATATTGGTGCGCGCCGTCTGCATACTGTGCTGGAGCGTTTAATGGATGAAATCTCCTTTGATGCAACAGAAAAAGCCGGCCAAGCCTTCGTGATCGATGCTGCTTACGTGAAAGCGCGTTTGGGTGAGCTGGTCGAGGACGAAGATCTCAGCCGTTTCATTCTCTAGACTGCTTAATTTTTGAAGTGAAAGCCCACCCGAATTTGGTGGGCTTTTTTATCTGAGTGATTTGCGCGTATACTGACGCCATGTTGATCGTACTCTCATTATCATGAATAACTCTGTGCAAATTTGGTTGGACGCCGCGCGTCCGAAAACCTTGCCTCTGGCGCTGATCTCCATTTTAACCGGGAGTGCATTAGCCTTCTCCGCGGGAAATGTTCACTGGCTGATCGCGGTGTTAGCTCTGCTGACCGCGACTTTGCTGCAAATTCTGTCTAATCTGGCCAATGATTATGGCGATGCGGTGAAAGGCACCGACAACCATGCTCGTTTAGGACCGATGCGTGCCATTCAATCGGGGGCGGTGAGCTTAAGTGATATGAAACGCGCCATGGCGATCAATGTTATTCTGACCATGGTGTCTGGCTTAGCATTGGTACTGTATGCCTTTGATAACCTGCAAAATATCCTGATATTTATTGGCTTAGGCGTATTGGCGATTTTAGCGGCGATTGCTTATACCGTCGGGAATAAACCTTACGGCTATGTCGGGCTTGGCGATCTATCGGTATTCCTGTTTTTTGGTTTGCTTGGCGTCTCCGGCAGCTTTTTCTTACACACTGGCTATATCGAATGGAGCTTGTTATTACCGTCTTTAGGCTGCGGTTTACTGGCGGTGGCGGTACTGAATGTCAACAACATGCGCGATATTGAAAATGATGCGCAGTGTGGCAAACGCACCGTGGCGGTGCGCTTGGGCCAAGTGCGCGCGAAGCAGTATCACTTTGCTTTGTTGTTTGGTGCTGTTGCCGCGTTTGCAGGTTACCTCGTTTTACAAGACAAACCACTGTGGATCAGCTTGCCCTTTTTACTCTGTTTGTCGGTGGTGACTCGTCACGGGCGAGCCGTGTGGTTTACCGAGCAACCCGCGCAAATTGCCCCCATGATGCCCGTGGTGGTGAAAACGTCGGTGATCACCAACCTTTTGTTTGTTGGAGTGATCATTGCCCAAACTCTGACAAGTTAATTTACACTCTGTCATTGCAATGACTCAATCACTCTATATACTCGTTGGAAGACTTTCGCTAAGAGAACAAAGCTATGGAATACAATACTTCTGCGCTGTGTGATATCTATCTCGACCAAGTCGATGTCGTGGAGCCTATGTTCAGCAACTTTGGTGGCTGTGCTTCGTTTGCCGGTCAAATCACCACGATTAAGTGCTATGAAGATAATGGCTTGATCCGTGAAACCCTTGAGCAAGATGGTCTTGGCCGTATTTTGCTGATTGACGGTGGCGGCTCGCTGCGCCGTGCATTAATTGATGCAGAATTGGCGGCTCTAGCGGAAGAAAATGAGTGGGAAGGCATTGTGGTGTATGGCAGTGTCCGTGAAGTGGATGAATTGGAAGAGATGAGCATCGGTATTCAGGCGATTGCTTCTATTCCTGTCGGCGCAACCTCGCAAGGCATCGGTGAAGTGGACATTCCAGTCAACTTTGGCGGCGTCACCTTCCTACCAGAAGATTATCTGTATGCTGACAATACTGGCATCATCATCTCGCAAGAGCCGCTGAGTGCGGATCTGGGCGAAGAAGAGGAAGATGAGTTGCTGTAAGCGAATTCACGCACTCTAAGTTTTGAAAAAGCCGATGTCGTTGACATCGGCTTTTTTCATGCATTCTCTATTGGCTTGTAACGAGCTTAATCCAAATCAGGTGTAAGGGTTTGACGCCGCAATCTGAGCGCATAGAGATAACCCAATAATCCGCCCAGTATGTTCCCCACTGCAATACCGATAAATAACCCTTCAATGTTGTACAGTCTGCCGCCAATCCAAGCTGCGGGTAGGGTGAACACAAACAGGCGCATAAAGCTCCATTGAAAAGCCTTGAGTGGTTGATGTAAGGCGTTGAGGGCGGAAACCAACATCATGACCACACCTTGGAAGCCGTAGCTGACCGGTACGACTAACAGATAGTGCCACAGCAGATCACGCACGGCTTGCTCTTGAGAAAACAGCGCCGCCAGTGGAATACTCAGCGGTACCATCATGATAAACACCATCAGTTGAAACAGCAGAGAAAAGCGTAGACTCAGAAAGAGTCCGGCAAAGCTGCGTGCAGGATTTTGCGCCCCCAGATTTTGCGCCATAAAGGGGGTGAGGGCAGACGTGAGCGACATCAGTACCAAAATCAGAATCGACTCAATGCGCTGTGCTGCACCATACGCGGCCACCGCTGCAGTGCCGTGGCTTGAGAGCATGATCATCAGCAGTGCGCCAGAAATTGGGTTCATTGCGGTAGAAAGCGCAGCCGGAGTGCCGATTTTTAAAATCTGTTGCCAGTCATCGCGCAGATGAGGCAGCGATGGTATGGCGAGCAGTTTTTCACGCTTGATCAGCAAATAGAGTGAGCCGATTAATGCTCCCAACCAAGAGAAAGCGCTGGCAATTGCCGCACCTTGGATGCCGAGTTCAGGAAATGGGCCGTAGCCAAAAATCAGCAGTGGGTCGAGCGCGCCGTTGATAAACCCAGCCAGCATCATAATTTTGGCGGGTGTTTTAGTGTCGCCAGTGGCGCGAATCGCGCTATTGCCGGCCATAGGTAGCACGAGCAGGGGAATCGTGAGATACCACACCACCATGTACTCTTTGATAAGCGGGATCAGCTCATGGCTGGCACCAAGCAGCAAAAACAGCGGTTCTATGGTCAATAAACCGAGTGTTGAAGCCGCGGCCACTAGCAATAAGGCGAGCAGTAACCCATGACTAGAAACGCGCGCCGCTTGTCGCCCATCGCCTTGTCCGAGCAAGCGCCCTATGCAAGTGGATAATCCAATCCCAATGCCCATGGTAATACAGTTGACCGCAAAGGTGACCGGAAAGGTATAACTGATTGCCGCCAGCGCCTGTGTGCCTAATAAGGAAATAAAGAAAGTATCGACGAGGTTGAACATCAAAATGGCCACCAAGCCGAAAATCATCGGTACGGTCATTTGCCGTAAAACGAGGGGGATGGGGGCAGAAAGCAGGCCGTGTTTATCGTGCATAAGCTGGGCAACGAAGGAAAACAAGGTGCCTAGCATACCTGAACTTAAAAACAGGGACTAGGGAAGGGAGCCTAGGGAGTAAATTGCGAGGGGCTAAAAACAACAAGGCCAGCATTATGCTGGCCTTGAACGATCAGTGGCGAGAATCGCAAATTACGCTTTTTTCGCTTCTGCTGCGGCTTTGGCGATCGCGGCAAAGCCTTTCGCATCCAGTGATGCACCGCCAACCAGCGCACCGTCGATGTCTGGTTGTGCAAAGTAAGAGGCTGCGTTTTCTGGTTTTACAGAACCGCCGTACTGGATGATCACTTGCTCTGCAACAGCAGCATCTTTCGCAGCGATCAGTGCACGGATTGACGCGTGGATACGCTGTGCATCATCTGCTGTCGCGGCTTTACCAGTACCGATTGCCCAGATTGGTTCGTAAGCGATGATCGCGCCGTTCAGTGCTTCAACGCCGTAAGCATCGATCACTGCGTTGATTTGGCGAGCACATACCGCTTCTGTTTCGCCCGCTTCGTTTTGCGCTTCAGTTTCACCGATACAGAAGACTGGCGTTAGGCCGTTTTCTTTCAGAAACGCAAATTTCTTAGCGACGAACTCATCTGATTCTTTGTGGTAATCACGACGCTCAGAGTGACCGATGATGATGTGCGAAGCACCGAAATCTTTCAGCATCGCAGGAGACATATCACCTGTGTACGCACCACTGTTGTGAGTATCGGTGTTTTGTGCACCCAGGATCAGCTTGTTGCCGCCTTCTTTGATCAAGCGCTCAGCCAGATCCAAATACATTGCTGGTGGCGCAACGACAACATCAACACCTGCAACACCTTCAAGTTCTGCATTCAAGCCGTTTAGCAGGTCAGTGACCATAGCTTTGCTGCCATTCAGTTTCCAGTTACCCATCACAACAGGACGACGCATAGGAATATCTCCATATCTAATCAATGTAAAAAATAAGCTCGCAGGACTATAGCAGAATAAATTCGTCAGATCATGACTCGTATCATGTCTTTATGGGATCTCATCGACGCGACAAATCAGCAATCGAGTGATCTGAGTGACAGATTATTCGGTAGTGGCTCGGTTTTTTAGGTTGAACTTGTTATTACTATCCCTCTCTCTAGGACAGAACGATTTTTATCCACCGTTAGCAAGGAAAACCGAATGCCAAACTTAGTCATGGAATACTCAAACTCAGTCGATGAACGCATCAATGTGCAAGGATTGCTGGAAGATTTGCATCGAGCCGCGATTGATTCAGGACTGTTTGAAATAAGTTCGGTAAAATCTCGCGCGCTGCGCTGCCACCATTGGTTGATTGGGGATGAAGGGGACAGCGTTGATTTTATTCACCTCAGTTTTGAGTTGCTGGCAGGACGCAGTCCTGAGCAAAAGCGAGAGTTATCGCGTAAGCTGATGGAGATTCTGGCGGCGAAAGCCAGCCATGTGCGCAGTTTGACCATTAATATTCGAGATATGGATACAGACTGCTTTCAAAAAGTCATCAATCGATGACCTTGTTTAGGTAAAAGTCATGTCGTTACAAACACTGTTGTTTTCTTTTCAGGGGCGTATTGGTCGCCAAGCTTTCTGGCTGTGGAATATTTGCTACTACGCCATGATTGCCGGTTTTGCAATGGGATCGAATCTGCTATTTCCCGATGTTGCGCACCTGATCTTGCCGGTTTTTCTGCTGGTAGTCTTAGTGCCAGATTTGGCGATTACCGCTAAGCGTTGGCATGATCGTGACAAATCCAGCTGGTGGTTGCTACTCAATGTGCCGCTTGTGATTGGCCGCATGACGATTCCGGCGGGAGAATTGGCCGTGAATACCCAACCCGGCATGCTGGAAACACTTATCTCGTTTGT
Source organism: Vibrio paracholerae (assembly GCF_037672085.1). NCBI lineage: Bacteria > Pseudomonadati > Pseudomonadota > Gammaproteobacteria > Vibrionales > Vibrionaceae > Vibrio > Vibrio paracholerae. The sequence goes on from NZ_JBBHLM010000002.1 coordinate 293,961, forward strand.
GGCCTTACTGTGTGGTGCATGGATTTTGGTGGAGTGCGGATTTCTTTCTGGCACGGATGGCAGTAACCGTTTTGGCCCCGAGCCGAAGTGGATGAAAAAAAGCTAGGCCAGCAATAAGCGGTATCAAAGGCGTAAGAGAGGAGGTTTCTCTCCTCTCTTTATTCTTGCCACTTTTGCCATCTCGGCTGAGAGCGTTATCGCCAGCCGTCGTCTTGAACCATTCTCGGGCGAAACGGCACCACATCCGCGACGGTATCTTGCTGCAAATCGCCCTCCAATGCATTGCGAAAACGCACCATTTGTTGGCTCAGTTCGCGCATTAAGGTTACGTTGGCGTGTACGGGGTTTTTGCATTGACCCACCACGCGATCAATATGGCTCTGCTGTGCCCAAAGCCTTTGCTGCATGGCGTGCGAGGCAGAGAGGATCATCTCTTCGCACATCTCCTTCTTAAACTGATCAAAAGCATCAGGATGGTGCTTTGCGAGGGCGACCAACTCATCAAAGGGTGGTAGCACCTGATTACAAGGTTCGGGTGAGTGTGGGGGCGTCATGTGGCAATCCTCCGCCTTTGGCTAAACTGATGCTTTTATCAACAATACTAGCTTAAGCGATTTTTGCGCAGTTCGGCGGAACGAATATCGCCCTTCTTATAAATAAGACGAAAAGGGCTAAAAACAGCATGAGAGAGATTATCGCGCGGCAATAAAGTAGGTGCAGCGACGCTCTCCGGCGACAATGTGTTCGCGGCGTTCGATATGGCATTCTTCGCCCAATAAACGGCGAAAAACATTCAACTCAGATTGGCACAGGCTAGGACAGCGGGTGGCTGCTTTGCAAATCGGGCAGTGGTTTTCAATCAAAATAAAGCCGTCGGCCGTCGGTTCTAACTCGGCCATATAGCCTTCTTGTTCACGCAGGGTAACCAAAGCTTCGAGTTTTTCTTGCAGAGAGTGGCACCCCACTAAGGCGTTGTGATAGGCAGCAAAGGTTTGTGCTTCCCGTTCCGCCGCCACCTTGGCGAGTCCTTCTTTGCCAAAAATATGTTCGACTGCATCAATCACTTGAATGGTCAGCTCGCCATGACGATCGGCAAACTGATTGTGTCCTTTCGCGGTTAAAGACCAATGGCGAGTCGGACGCCCGACCTTGACTTTCACATCATGAAAGGCCAGCACACCTTCTTCTTCCAGACTTTGTAAATGCTGACGAGCGCCCATGGTCGTGATACCTAGGTCTTCAGCCAACTGTTTGGCGGTTACTGTGCCTTCACGTTTGATCGTGTGAAGAATGCGGTCAACCGTTTTCATCGTCTCTTATTTTCCTAACAAGGTGTGGTTTCTAAGCGGAGTCATTGCGTTTGTCACCATTCATTTTGGGTGTTGCTGGATCGGTGCCTCTTTATGCTGCCGTTATTATGGAATGCGAATTTAATAAAGCAAACTATTTACTATGCCTAAGGAGTCGCTAGCTGGCTGCCGTCGATCACCGGCAGGATCGAAAGCGCTACCCTGCTCAGATCGATTTGCTGTTTGAAAATGTTAAATTAATCACGTTTTTTTACGCTTGCCCCCTTGGGATATGCTGCAAGTTCCCCCACATATGTGACACATGCTGATGATCAGCGTTTTATCAACCATACGGAAAATTAAATCAGGAGAGACGACCGATGAATATTCGTCCATTACATGACCGAGTGATCGTTGAACGCCAAGAAGTTGAATCAAAATCTGCTGGTGGAATTGTTCTAACTGGTTCTGCGGCGGAAAAATCAACGCGCGGTAAAGTGTTGGCTGTTGGTAAAGGCCGCATTCTAGAGAACGGTTCAGTTCAACCTTTGGACGTGAAAGTAGGCGACACCGTGATCTTCGCAGAAAGCTACGGCACAAAAACAGAAAAGATCGATGGCAAAGAAGTGCTGATCTTGGCTGAACATGACATTTTGGCAATCGTTGAATAATTGATTCTGAATCCCAACGAAATCAATAACTGAATTTAGAAAGGAAATGAAAAATGGCTGCTAAAGACGTACGTTTTGGTAATGACGCTCGTGTAAAAATGCTAGAAGGCGTAAACATTCTGGCCGATGCGGTTAAAGTGACCTTAGGTCCTAAAGGCCGTAACGTAGTTCTCGACAAATCTTTCGGTGCACCAACCATTACTAAAGATGGTGTATCAGTTGCGCGTGAAATTGAACTGGAAGACAAATTCCAGAACATGGGCGCACAAATGGTCAAAGAAGTCGCTTCTCAAGCCAACGACGCGGCGGGTGACGGTACCACCACAGCCACCGTACTGGCTCAAGCGATTGTGAACGAAGGACTAAAAGCGGTCGCGGCGGGTATGAACCCAATGGATCTGAAGCGCGGTATTGATAAAGCGGTTATCGCAGCAGTAGAAGAGTTGAAAGCACTTTCAGTGACCTGTGCAGATACTAAAGCGATTGCCCAAGTAGGTACCATCTCTGCTAACTCAGACTCTAGCGTGGGCAACATCATTGCTGAAGCGATGGAAAAAGTGGGTCGCGATGGCGTGATCACCGTTGAAGAAGGCCAAGCGCTGCAAGACGAGCTGGATGTGGTTGAAGGTATGCAGTTTGACCGTGGCTACCTGTCACCGTACTTCATCAACAACCAAGAATCAGGCAGTGTAGAACTGGATAACCCATTCATCCTGCTGGTGGATAAGAAAATCTCTAACATCCGCGAACTGCTGCCAGTACTGGAAGGCGTAGCGAAAGCCTCTCGTCCACTGCTGATCGTGGCTGAAGATGTGGAAGGCGAAGCGCTGGCGACTCTGGTTGTCAACAACATGCGCGGCATCGTGAAAGTGGCAGCGGTTAAAGCTCCTGGCTTTGGCGATCGTCGTAAAGCGATGCTGCAAGATATCGCGATCCTGACTGGTGGTGTTGTGATCTCTGAAGAGATCGGTCTGGAGCTGGAAAAAGCGACTCTGGAAGACCTAGGCCAAGCGAAACGCGTTTCTATCACCAAAGAAAACTCAACCATCATCGATGGTGCTGGCGATCAAGCCGCGATCCAAGGTCGTGTTGCGCAGATCCGTCAACAAATCGAAGAAGCCACTTCTGACTACGACAAAGAGAAACTGCAAGAGCGCGTAGCAAAACTGGCTGGCGGTGTTGCAGTAATCAAAGTGGGCGCAGCAACCGAAGTGGAAATGAAAGAGAAGAAAGATCGCGTAGAAGACGCGCTGCACGCGACTCGCGCAGCGGTAGAAGAAGGCGTTGTTGCGGGTGGTGGTGTAGCCCTGATCCGTGCAGCTTCTAAACTCTCTTCTCTGGTGGGTGACAACGAAGAGCAAAACGTGGGTATCCGTGTCGCACTACGTGCGATGGAAGCGCCACTGCGTCAAATCGTGAAAAACGCGGGTGACGAAGAATCAGTGGTTGCCAACAATGTGCGTGCAGGCGAAGGTAACTACGGTTACAACGCGGCAACGGGCGTGTACGGTGACATGATCGAAATGGGTATTCTGGATCCAACCAAAGTAACTCGTTCTGCTCTGCAATTCGCAGCGTCTGTTGCAGGTCTGATGATCACCACTGAAGCGATGATCACTGAACTGCCGAAGAAAGATGCACCAGCAATGCCAGACATGGGCATGGGTGGCATGGGCGGCATGATGTAATCATCTCCCTTAGCAGGAAAAGCCGGAGCCCAAGCTCCGGTTTTTTTATGCCGTCGTTATGCTAAAGCATGGCTAAGAAAATGACCATAAATCGTGCGGAAAAATGACACAGTATTCACATTACCTTATGCAAGGTATGGATAATGTTGCCTAATTCCCCCCCCTTATCCATCCTGATTGGAGGTTATTTTTATGAACAAGCCGTTTGCTTTGATGGCACTTACTGCTGCAATGGCTGCTCCTGCTGCATTGGCTGCAACACCAGTCATGTTCTCTTCTATCGACAACTTCAACACGCCAGATGCGAACCAAGTCGCCGGTGTACGTTTATCGGCACTGCACGGTAAAGTCAATGAAGTCAAAGGAGTCGATTTCTCGATTCTTGGCCTGTCTGAAACCGACAAAACCACAGGTGTGAACTTTGGCTTATTGTTCGGTGCAAGCAAAGTGAACCAAGAGATGACGGGTGCATCTCTGGGTCTTTTGAACTGGAATACGGGTAATACTTACGGTGCGAACTTGGGTTTTGTTAACCTGACTCATGATGTGAAAGGCGCGAACTTGAGCTTTGTGAACTACTCAGAAGGTAACACTCTCGTTGACCTAGGTGCGGCCAACTTCTCGAACACTTCGACAGTGCAGTTTGGCCTATTCAACAAAACTGCAAAAATTGAAGGCGTACAGATTGGTTTGCTCAACTGTGCGGACAACGGTTTCTTTAAGTGTTTCCCAATCATTAACTTTGCGAAGTAATGATGCCAAAAGCGTTGCCTCGGCAACGCTTTTTTCTTTATTCAAGATGCAGATCAAGCGGTGTCTTGCTGGGTCTGCCACCGATTTCTCGAGTTAATTTCGGTACCAGATAGCCTGACACTTGCTCAATCAAGCCTGCCATAATCTGCCTTGCTTTATCATCACTGACGTAAAAATGCGCCGCGCCTTGCACCTTATCCAACACATGCAAGTAATAGGGCAGAATGCCAGCATCAAACAAGGTTTCGCTGAGCGCCACTTGTGCGTCAACCGTGTCATTGACCCCTTTGAGCAACACACCTTGATTGAGTAAGGTGACATTGACAGCTCGTAAACGGGCCATCTGCTGTTTAAGCTCAAGATTGATCTCATTGGCGTGGTTGATGTGTGTCACCAGCAATACTTGCAAGCGGGTTTGCGTGAACAGTTCAACCAATTCATCGGTGATGCGCGCGGGGATCACCACGGGTAATCGCGAGTGAATGCGTAACCGTTTGATGTGCGGAATTGCTGCGATACGCTCCATCAGCCATGCAAGCTCATGATCCTTGGCCATTAAAGGATCGCCGCCGGAGAAAATCACTTCGTTGAGCGGTGGATTTTGCGCAATGTAATCGAGGCTTTGTTGCCAAGCGCTTTTGCCGCCTTTGTTATCTTCATAGGGAAAATGACGGCGAAAGCAATAACGGCAGTTGATGGCGCAACCGCCTTTGACTATTAACAAGCAGCGATTTTTATACTTGTGCAGCAAGCCGGGCACGGTGTTGTTTTGTTCATCCAGTGGGTCATGTGAGTAGCCGGGATGAATCTCAAACTCGGCACTCAGCGGTAAAACTTGCCGTAAAAGTGGATCGGCAGGATTGCCTTTTTGCATGCGATCGACAAAACTTTGCGGCACCCGCTGCGCAAACAGTTTGCGCGCTTCAAATCCGTCTTGCCATGGCGAAGGATCGATCTCAAGTTGCTGCAATAATTGCAGAGGATCGGAGATCGCGTTTGCCAGCTGTTGCAACCAGTTTTGCTCAACAGAAATGACTTTTCGGGTTATGATGTGCGGCATTGATTTTAACTCGAAGATAGTAAGAGGAAAAAATGGCTACTGTTAGCACGAATGAATTTAAAGGCGGTCTCAAAATTATGCTTGATAACGAGCCTTGTGTCATTCTCGAAAACGAGTATGTAAAACCAGGTAAAGGTCAAGCATTCAACCGCGTGAGAATCCGTAAGCTGCTTACTGGTAAAGTTTTGGAAAAAACCTTCAAATCGGGTGACACAGCAGAAGTGGCTGATGTTGTCGATATCGATCTGGATTACCTGTATAACGATGGCGAATTCTACCATTTCATGAACAATACAACGTTCGAACAGCTTGCTGCAGATGCAAAAGCGGTTGGCGAGAATGCTAAATGGTTGGTAGAAAACAACACTTGTATGCTGACGCTGTGGAATGGTAACCCAATCGCGGTCACTCCACCAAACTTCGTTGAGCTAGAAGTGACTGAAACGGATCCAGGCGTAAAAGGTGATACACAAGGTACTGGCGGCAAACCAGCGACTCTGTCTACCGGTGCGGTAGTTCGTGTACCTTTATTCGTACAGATTGGCGAAGTGATCAAAGTGGACACGCGCTCTGCAGAATACGTTGGCCGCGTGAAGTAATCACTTCGGTCATAAGAAAAAACCAACCTTGCGGTTGGTTTTTTTATGCGTGTGGTTTTAGCTTTGCAATAAAAAAGCTGGCCTGTTGTTAGCCAGCTTTTTTGATACTTCATATTAGATCATGAAGATAAACACGACCGCCAATACTGAGATAATGGTTGCAAAGCCGTAGCAAGCAATTTTCCCTGCCACACCGGTGTGGAATTTCAAATCATGCATCCCGTGGTGAACACGGTGCATGGCATGCCACATTGGTAGAGCTAGAGTACCAATGATGAACAGCGCACCAATGATGCTGGTTGCAAAGCTAGACACGCGCTCATAGCTCAGTGCTTCGGCATCAATCACGCCCAGTGGCGCAAGAATGCCCAGTACCAGAACGGTAATCGGGGTGATCATGGCAAACCAAGTGCCACCGGCACCAAACAGGCTCCACCATACAGGTTCGTCTGAACGTCTTGGGTTGGTATTAATCACAATAAGCTCCTTACACCACAATGAGAACGATCAGTGAGATAAAGGCCACGGCCGCCCACTGTGCTAGCACGATGATCTTTTTATCAACCAGTTTACCGCCTAAACGAATCGGTACGACTTGTGGCATCATGCTGAAGAAGGTTTGCGCATGGAACAAGCTACCCGCCAGCGCGACTAGGTTGATCGCAATAACAATTGGGTTGGCCATAAAATCCAACCAAGTTTGCCAAGCTTCAGGGCCTTTGACTAATGAACCTAAACCCAGAGTGAGGAATAAGGTAAATAGGATCAAAGGTAGGACGGTCGCTTCACGCACCATGTAGAAGCGGTAAAAAGGATGATCTTTCCACCAAGTGCGGGTCATTTCACGAACGTAAGGTTTGCGGTTACTCATCCTTATGCCTCCACTTTCTTTGGTGAACCATCAGGGTTCAGCATCGCGATTACGAAGTCTAATGAGGACTCGACTTTGCCTTGGTTTACCGCTGCTGCTGGGTCAACGTGTTTTGGACACACTTCAGAGCAGTAACCCACGAAGGTACAACCCCAAGCGCCATTATCACCGTTAATAAGCTTCATACGCTCGGCTTTACCGTTGTCACGGCTATCGAGGTTGTAGCGGTGTGCCAGAGTGAGTGCCGCAGGGCCTAAGAACTCAGGGTTTAGACCAAACTGTGGACAAGCTGCATAACACAAACCACAGTTGATACAACCAGCAAACTGCTTGTAGCGTGCCATTTGCTCTGGGGTCTGCAGGTTAGTGCCGTCTTCAGGCTTACGATCGTTACCTATGATGTATGGTTTGATCGCTTCTAGGCGCTCGATGAACGGCGTCATATCCACGATCAGGTCTTTCTCGATGGGGAAGTTAGCCAGTGGCTCAATTTTTACGCCTTCTGGGTAATCACGTAAGAAGCTCTTACATGCCAGTTTTGGCACACCATTGACCATGATGCCGCACGATCCACAGATCGCCATACGGCATGACCAGCGGTAAGAAAGATCTTTATCTAAGTGATCTTTCACATAGCCAATCGCATCCAGTATCGACATAGTTTCATCAAACGGAACTTCGAAGCGTTGCATGTGTGGCTCTGCATCGTTGGCTGGATCGTAGCGCAGAATGTCCACTTTTTGAATACGTTGTGCTGACATTATTTTTGCTCCTCTACGCTTTTTCCGGCCGCTTCAGCTGCGGCAGCTTTTTCGGCTGCTTCACCGTACAGACGCGCTTTTGGCTGCGACTTGGTGATTTTCACTGGGCTGTAATCGATCTTCGGTGTTTGACCTTCTTGATAGAATGCCAAAGAGTGTTTGAGGAATTGCACGTCATCACGCTCGGTGCAACCTTCATCAAGACGTTGGTGTGCGCCGCGCGATTCTTTACGTAGGATCGCGGAGTGAACCATGGCTTCTGCCACATCCAGACCGTAACCCACTTCAATCGCGTACAGCAGATCCGTGTTGAACACTTTGCCTTTGTCTTTGATGCTGATGCGCTTGTAACGCTCTTTCAACTCGGCCAGTTTGTCGATGGTTTCTTGCATCAGATCTTCCTGACGGTAGATACCACAACCCGCTTCCATGGTGTGACCCATTTCTGTACGGAGGGTTGCCCAGTTTTCATCACCTTCTTGCTGCATCAGTGCTGCGATGCGATCTTCAACTGCTTTGACTTGTGCGGCGATGGCTTTTTCATTCCAGCCTTTAAACTCTGCAGCGCGCTCAACCGCTTTTTCACCAGCAACGCGGCCAAACACCACAAATTCCGCTAGCGAGTTAGAACCTAAACGGTTCGCGCCATGCAGACCAACAGACGCACATTCACCTACTGCGAACAGGCCTTTAATGCGGGTTTCACATTCGCCATTGGTTTCGATACCACCCATGGTGTAGTGCACGGTTGGACGAATTGGAATCGGCTCTTTTGCTGGGTCAACGTTCACATACGCTTTGGCCAGTTCACAGATGAATGGCAGACGCTCTTGCAGGTATTCTTCACCTAAGTGGCGCAGGTCAAGCAGTACCACATCACCCAGTGGGTGTTTGATGGTGTTGCCTTTTTGCTGCTCATGCCAGAAGGCTTGAGAAACTTTGTCACGCGGACCCAGTTCCATGTATTTGTTCTTTGGTTGACCCACTGGAGTTTCAGGGCCCATACCGTAGTCTTGCAGGTAACGGTAGCCATGTTTGTTGACGATAATACCGCCTTCACCACGACAACCTTCGGTCATCAGAATACCCGTGCCTGGTAGGCCTGTTGGGTGGTATTGAACGAATTCCATATCACGTAGAGGAATACCGTGACGGAAAGCCATTGCCATACCATCACCGGTCACGATGCCGCCATTGGTATTGCAGTGGTAAACGCGACCCGCACCGCCAGTGGCTAGAACAACCGACTTAGCTTTAATGGTGACCAGCTCGCCTTCCGACATATGAATGGCGATCAAACCTTGGATTTCACCTTCATCAACCAGCAAATCCACCACAAAGTACTCATCCAATCGCTTGATTTGTGGGTACTTCATTGAAGTTTGGAACAGGGTGTGCAGCATGTGGAAGCCGGTTTTATCAGCAGCAAACCATGTGCGCTCAACTTTCATGCCGCCGAAGCGACGTACGTTGACTTCACCATTCTCTTTACGGCTCCAAGGACAACCCCATTGCTCCATCTGGATCATTTCGCGGGTTGCATTGGCAACAAAGTATTCAACAACATCCTGTTCACATAGCCAGTCACCACCGCCAACGGTATCGTTGAAGTGGTTATCTAGACTATCTTCATCCTTGATAACTGCTGCGGAGCCACCCTCGGCTGCGACTGTGTGAGAACGCATTGGATAAACTTTAGAAATCAGAGCAACTTCTAAATGAGGGTTTGCTTCTGCCGCTGCAATAGCAGTACGAAGACCAGCGCCACCAGCGCCGATGACTGCGATATCTGTGGTGAGAATTTGCACAGTTATCCTCCAGTGTGATTATTTTATTTTATGGACTGAGTTCGTTTCAGTACCTAGAGTTTTCAAAGTATTGATTTGGAAGTTACAGAGATGGAACTCACTGACTCAACACCTGACCACCCATTAAGTGGTAGGGGTAGTGTAGGAGAGCTTGAAGAATGAAAAATTGATTCTGTTGGGCTTTTGCTTCGGTATTGCAAACTTAAGCATACTATTTGCCCTATATGTGACTGGTGTCACAATTGAGTTTGGCTTTTTGTTCTGAAAGAGTACAATTCGTTATCTCTGTTTCTTGTGATGAGCCACCCATGACTAATTCTGATTGGATGCCGACCGCATCAATAAGCCAATTAAAACAACGCTCGACCTTGTTGCGTCAGATTCGTAAATTTTTTGCTGAGCGCAATGTGCTGGAAGTCGAAACGCCAGCCATGAGCCACGCCACGGTGACGGACATCCATCTACACACGTTTAAAACGGAATTTGTCGGGCCGGGTTATGCCAAAGGCAGCGCGCTGCATTTGATGACCAGCCCTGAATTTCATATGAAGCGTTTGTTGGCCGCGGGCAGTGGTTGTATTTACCAGCTGGGTAAAGCTTTTCGTAACGAAGAAAATGGCCGTTACCACAATCCAGAATTCACCATGTTGGAATGGTATCGGATTGGTTTTGATCACCATGCCTTGATGGATGAAATGGACGCCTTATTGCAATTGGTGCTGCGTTGCGGCAGTGCCGAGCGAATGACTTACCAAGACGCGTTTTTGAATGTGCTTGGCGTTTGCCCACTCGAAGGGGAAATGCGTGAGTTAAAGCAAGTGGCTGCTACGCTGGGTTTAAGTGATATCGCAGAGCCTGAAGAGGATCGTGACACCTTATTACAACTGCTGTTTAGCATTGGCATTGAGCCTAAAATTGGCCAAATCACACCAGCATTTGTGTATGATTTTCCGGCTTCACAAGCGGCGCTGGCCAAAATTAATCCGGCGGATCCGCGCGTGGCCGATCGCTTTGAGGTCTATTTTCAAGGGATTGAGCTCGCGAACGGCTTCCATGAATTGGATAACCCTGCCGAGCAGTTAGCCCGTTTTAAAGCGGATAATGCCAAGCGTTTAGAGATGGGACTGACAGAGCAACCGATTGATTACCATCTGATTGCGGCGCTGGAGGCCGGTTTGCCAGAATGTGCTGGGGTGGCTTTGGGTATTGATCGTTTGATCATGTTGGCGCTTGGCGAGGATCATATTGATAAGGTCACTGCCTTTCCGTTTCCTCGAGCCTGATCGGATTCTCAGTTTGCAACATATTCACCCTGTTCAAACCCAGTTTTAACGAGGTAAGCGCTCGCGTCATGCTGCCAACCTCGTTATACTCCTTGTCTGATTTGAATCCCCATTGCAAGAGCACAGGATATGCAAGAGTACATTGAGTTTTTTCAGCAAAATATGATCCTTTCACTGGCTTGGATCGGTATTTTGGTCGCGTTAATCGCCAGCATCTACAAATCGGCCACCGCGGCTTATCAAGAAGTCACGGCCACCCAAGCCACTCTGTTGATTAACCGTGAAAACGGCATCGTGGTTGACATCCGTAGTAAAGATGAATTCAAACAGGGCCACATTACCGACGCAATTCACATTTTGCCGTCAGACATCAAGGCGGGTAACTTGGCTGGCCTTGAAAGCCATAAATCGAACCCCATTATTGTGGTATGCAAAACAGGTCAAACCGCACGTGAAAGTGCAGATTTACTGACCAAAGCCGGTTTTGAGAAGGTAAATCTTCTTAAAAATGGCTTGATTGCTTGGAATGAAGCTAACCTGCCTTTGGTACGCGGTAAACGCTAAATCCTTAGAGCACCTCGTCGGCGCTGGTGAAAAGATCAGCGCTTGACACTCAGAGTTGTGATATCTACCACGTAATGGCTTGCCCACCTAGTGATCGCACACACTCTCAGTTAGTCTCAGGACACATTGACCTTTGAACCGAATTATCTGAATTAAGGATGAAATCATGGCTGAAGCAGCACAAGCCCCACAACAACAGTTTGCTATCCAACGTATCTATCTAAAAGATGTCTCTTTTGAAGCGCCAAGCTCACCAGTGATGTTCCAAAAAGAGTGGAATCCAGATGTCAAACTGGATCTCGACACGCAAAGCCGTGAATTGGGCGAAGGCGTTTACGAAGTGGTACTGCGCCTGACAGTAACCGTGAAAAACGCAGAAGAGACCGCATTCCTGTGTGAAGTACAACAAGCGGGTATTTTCAGTGCTGAGCAGATGGAAGCAGGCCAATTGGCCCATTGCTTGGGGGCTTTCTGCCCGAACATCCTGTTCCCATACGCACGTGAAACCATTTCAAGCCTAGTGGTGAAAGGTACTTTCCCACAACTGAACCTTGCTCCAGTTAACTTTGACGCGCTGTTCATGAACTACCTGCAACAGCAAGCTCAAGAAGGCGCAACGGCGAACGCATAATTCGCGCGATTGAGTTTTCAGTAAGAATAAAATGCACAGCGCCACCGCGATGTGCATTTTTTGTTTATCACTCGAGTATTGGTTTTTGCACTCTTTATCTGAGACAGCCTTAGCGAAGAAGGTGCAGACTGCAATAGCCTATGTTTGAGTATAGAATAGAGCACAACTTCGTTATCGATAGGCGGAACAATGAGCGAAACACAGAATCACAATAGCTACGGAAAACCTGTTGAAATGACCGTGATAGGTGCGGGCTCCTACGGTACCTCACTGGCGATCTCTTTGGCGCGTAATGGCGCGAATATCGTCCTGTGGGGACATGATGCAGAGCATATGGCGCGCATTGACGCTGACCGCGCTAACCATGAATTTTTGCCCGGAATTGCTTTTCCTGACACTCTGATTGTGGAAACTGACTTGCAAAAAGCGGTGCAAGCGAGCCGTGATCTGCTGGTGGTAGTGCCTAGCCATGTGTTTGGTATCGTGTTGAAAAGTTTGCAGCCACACCTGCGTGCGGATAGCCGCATTTGCTGGGCAACCAAAGGGCTAGAGCCTGAGACTGGAAGGCTACTCCAAGATGTCGCCCATGATGTACTTGGTGATAGCTACCCCCTTGCGGTGCTTTCTGGTCCTACTTTTGCCAAAGAACTGGCGATGGGGATGCCAACCGCGATTTCAGTGGCTTCGCCGGATGCGCAATTTGTACGTGACCTGCAAGAGAAAATTCACTGCAGTAAAACTTTCCGTGTGTACGCCAACAGTGACTTTATCGGTATGCAGCTTGGCGGCGCGGTAAAAAACGTGATTGCGATTGGTGCGGGGATGTCCGATGGTATTGGCTTTGGCGCGAATGCGCGAACCGCTCTTATCACTCGTGGTTTGGCTGAAATGAGCCGCTTAGGCGCCGCTTTAGGCGCGCAGCCGGAAACCTTTATGGGTATGGCAGGATTAGGTGATTTAGTGCTGACTTGTACTGACAACCAATCGCGTAACCGCCGTTTTGGTTTGGCCCTAGGTCAAGGTAAAGATGTGGATACCGCGCAAACCGATATCGGCCAAGTGGTTGAAGGGTATCGCAACACCAAAGAAGTGTGGATGCTAGCGAAACGCATGGGCGTTGAGATGCCGATAGTTGAACAAATTTACCAAGTATTGTATCAAGGAAAAGATGCGCGACTCGCCGCTCAGGATTTGCTGGCACGAGATAAGAAGATGGAGCGTTAATCCGCAGCGCAAGAGATGGAATTGAATCGATAGGGTATAGCTTACCCTATCTTGATTAGGACTGAGTAAGTAATGAAACAGTGCGCACACACCAAGGTTTGGCAAACCATTGTCGCTGAAGCTCGCGAGCAAGCCGAGCAAGAGCCGATGCTCGCCAGTTTTTACCATGCCACCATTATTAAGCATGACAGTTTAAAAGCGGCCTTGAGCTATATTCTAGCTAATCGTTTGAACACTGCCTCCATGCCTGCGATGGCAGTACGAGAAGTGATTGAAGAAGCGTTTGCTGCTGATCCGAGTATCTCAGAAGCGGCGGCGTGTGATATTTGCGCGACAGTCAACCGCGATCCTGCCGTCTCTATGTACTCGATGCCGCTACTTTACCTAAAAGGCTATCATGCTTTGCAAGGTTATCGGGTGGCTAACTGGTTATGGCGACAAGGGCGTAAGGCGCTCGCGACCTATTTCCAAAATCAGATATCTGTGGCGTGTCAGGTGGATATTCACCCTGCGGCGCGTATTGGTCGCGGCATCATGCTCGATCACGCGACGGGGATCGTGATTGGTGAAACCGCCGTGGTAGAAGATGATGTGTCGATTTTGCAGGACGTCACGCTTGGTGGTACCGGTAAAGAGTGCGGGGATCGTCACCCGAAAATTCGTGAAGGGGTGATGATTGGTGCGGGCGCGAAAATCTTAGGTAACATTGAGGTCGGTGAAGGCGCGAAGATTGGTTCTGGCTCGGTCGTGTTACAAGCCGTACCGCCCCATACTACAGTCGCTGGAGTGCCTGCGCGGATTGTGGGACGGCCACAATCGGATAAGCCTTCTTTGGATATGGATCAGCAGTTTAATGGTCGTTCGCAGACATTTATCGGCGGTGATGGTATCTAGAGACTCTCTCTATCTCTGCTCTCACGGTATTTAAGTGCTCATTCCGCGCTTGAGCAAAAAATAAAAAGGATGATGGTGACATCATCCTTTTTTACATCGGCAGGTTTGGCTTGGCTTATGCCATCGCGTTCAATTCTGCCAATACTTCGTCCGCCCATTGAATCCATGCTTGGCGAACCAGTAAATTACGACGTAGCGTTAAACGCTCTAAACGTTGCTGCTTGTCTAACACGGCTGGGTTAGCGTAATAAGCGGCTTCGATTTCCTGATAGTGAGCGACCAGTTTACGTGATTCTTCAACCAGTTCAGCCAGTTGCAGACGGTAAGGTTCTGCTGATTGTACTGAACAAGCCATCAATTTCGCACTAAACTCATCACGCACGGTTGGGTGTGCGGTTGGTTGATCAAACCACTCACCTAAAGCGCTGCGGCCAGCTTGGGTTATAGAATAAACCTTGCGATCTGGTTTGCCTTCCTGTGGTTCCAGAACACAAGTCACTAAACCCTGTTCCCCCATTTTATTGAGTTCACGATATACCTGCTGATGGCTGGCTTTCCAGAAGTAGCCAATGCTAGCAGAAAACTCTTTGGTTATATCGTACCCGGTTGCATCGCGAGTGCTAAGAACAGTAAGGATAACGTGTGGTAATGACATGTCTTCAATCCAAAAATTAAGTCAACATAAACTTCTATCTAAACAGTTGTTGTGCTTCTAATGGCACGCATATCAACGCATTTAAATACCTGCAGCGCAAAATTCGGCTGCTTATGTCACCTTATAAAGCCGGTTATCACCTAGAGTGGCGTATGTCTTTGCATACTTTGACTGTGAGATTGCTTTACATTACTTATCACAGAGGGAACGTAGTATATCTAAATAATAAGCATAAAGTGGAATACAAATATGCTGATTAGTCGAAAAACTGACATTATTCTCAATAATGCAAAAATGTAAAACAAAAGGCCGCAAAGTTGCGACCTTTTGGGTTTTTATACTGCCATTTAGCGGTTTGTTAACCAGTATTGCGCATTCCTGCCGCAATTCCTGCTATGGTCACCATCAAGGCTTCTTCCAGTTCTGGAGCAGGAAGTTCTGATTGACGGGTACGATACAGCAGTTCTGCTTGCAGCATATTGAGTGGTTCAATATAGATGTTACGCAGACGAATCGACTCTTGTCCCCAAGGATCGCTTTGCATCAGGTTCTCGTTGTTCTCAACGTTCAGCACAACTTTAATGTCTTGTTGTAATTGAGCACGCAATTTTTCACCCAATGGACGCAAAATCGGTTCAACAAGTCGCTCATCATAATGACGCGCGATGCTTACACTGCATTTGGTGTACACCATTTCCAACATGCCAAGACGAGTTGAGAAGAATGGCCATTTGCGACACATCTCTTCAAGTAGCGCTTGGTGTCCTTCATTAATGGCAATTTGGATCGCTTCTCCTGCGCCTAACCAAGCGGGAAGAATGAGACGATTCTGGCTCCATGAGAAGATCCATGGAATGGCTCGCAGGCTCTCGACTCCACCAGTAGGATTACGTTTGGCGGGTCTGGAACCCAATGGCAGCTTGCCGAGTTCTAATTCTGGTGTGGCTTGACGGAAGTAAGGAACAAAGTCTGGTTCACCACGCACGACTTTTCGGTAAGCATTGCACGAAATTTCCGACAGAATATCCATCAGCGCACGCCACTCATTTTTAGGCTCTGGTGGGGGTAGCAAGTTGGCTTCCAAAATAGCGCTGGCGTACATGTTAAAGCTGTTGACCGCCACTTCAGGTAGACCCAGTTTAAAGCGGATCATTTCGCCTTGTTCGGTTACACGCAGACCGCCCTTCAAACTCTTCGGTGGCTGAGAAAGCAGTGCCGCATGTGCAGGAGCACCGCCGCGACCAATTGTGCCGCCGCGACCATGGAATAGGGTGAGTTCGATCCCTGCTTCTTCGCCAACTTTCACTAGCGCTTCCATCGCTCGGTATTGCGCCCAGCCTGCCGCCATCACCCCTGCATCTTTGGCGGAATCGGAGTAACCAATCATCACCATTTGGTGGTTCTGAATAAAGCCGCGATACAGGTCGATGTTCATCAGTTGACGGATCACCGATTCTGCATTGTTCAAGTCATCTAAGGTTTCAAACAGCGGGCAAACATCCATACGATAAGGACATCCCGCCTCTTGCAGTAGCAGGTGCACGGCGAGGACATCCGATGCAGTGCGCGCCATCGAAATCACGTAAGCGCCAAAAGCATCTTTGGACTGTGCAGCGATGATCTTACAGGTATCCAACACCTCTTTGACTTGAGGCGACGGTTGCCAATCGCGTGGTAGCAGAGGGCGTTTCGAGTTCAGCTCTGTGGTCAGGAAAGCGATTTTATCTTGCTCGCTCCACTGATTGTAATCGCCGATGCCGAGATGGCGGGTCAGTTCCGAGATCACTTCAGCATGACGTGAGCTTTCTTGACGAACATCGAGGCGAACCAGATGCACGCCAAAGGCTTTAATGCGGCGCAGGGTATCGAGCAACGAACCATCTGCGATTACGCCCATGCCACACTCATGCAGTGATTGGTAACAAGCGTAAAGCGGTTCCCACAACTGATCTGCGGTTTGTAAAGGGGCTTTCACTGCCAGTTTTTGGCCGTTGAGTTTTGCATCAAGAATTTCAATCGTCTCTTGCAGCAAGCTTCGTATTGGCTTGAGGATGGCGCGATAAGGTTCGTGCTCTTCGCCGGCTAAAGCGCGTACGGCTTCATTACACTTGGTCATCGAAAGTTCGCTGACCAGTTCATTGATATCGGTGAGATACAAATCAGCTGCTTTCCAGCGTGACAGTAACAGCACTTCGCGTGTGATAGTGTGGGTCACAAAGGGGTTACCATCGCGATCTCCACCCATCCAAGATGAGAAATGCACAGGGCGTGCATCAATCGGTAAACCTTCACCTAAGTAAGATTTCACCTGTTCATCCAGCTCACGCAAAAACTCAGGAACAGCGTGCCACAGTGAGTTTTCTACGACTGCGAACCCCCATTTGGCTTCATCTAATGGCGTTGGACGCTGCTGACGAATCACATCCGAATGCCAACTTTGGGCAATTAATTGCTCAAGGCGGCGCTCGGTTTTATGGCGCTCTTTCGGAGAGAGGTCGCTGAGCTCAAGTTTGGACAGACACTCGTTGATTTTGACTAGCTTGTTGATCATGGTGCGACGAGTGATCTCAGTCGGATGAGCGGTCAATACTAGCTCAATGTTGAGATCGCGAATGGCTTGCGCCGTATCAAATTTACTGACCGACTTCTGCGCCAGTTTAGCAAACAGGCTACCAATCGCATCCAACTCATTCACGTGGCTTTCACAGTGGCGTGAGATGGTGTGATACTGCTCGGCAATATTGGTCAGGTTCAGGAATTGGTTAAAGGCGCGAGCCACGGGAGTCAGTTGGTGGTTAGGAAGATTTTTGATCTCTTCGATCAGCAGCTCGCGGTCTGCTTGGTTGCCCGCTCGGGCAGATTTGGAAAGTTTTCGGATGGTTTCCACTTTCGCTAAAATAACGTCACCATCGGCGGCTTGAATTGTCTGGCCGAGTAGTCGTCCTAACATGCTTACGTTACTTTTGAGCGCAGCGTATTTTTCGTTCATTGTCATCCTGCCTTGAAAAAAAATTACATCCAATGTGAGTTCAGTTAATTACACAATCTTGACCATTTTGTCCAGTGGACTTGCGGTTAAGACTAAGATTCCATTTATTGTCATCCGCATAGGTGCAGAGATTGTTTAACTAAAAACACCAAATTATTGAAAATTTCTTACAAAAAAGCCCTGAGGTTGAACTCAGGGCGATCAATTTAGAAACAATATTTCTGCATGGCTCGTGATAGCACGCGTACCGTTGGGTCAATAAATTCAAACGCCAAAAACTCATCCGGTTGATGAGCTTGATCGATCGAGCCTGGGCCTAGTACTAAGGTCGGGCAGATTTGCTGCAAGAAGGGCGCTTCGGTGCAGTAGTTTACGGTCTGTGCTTCTTGCTCACAGATTTCGCTAATGCCATGAATAAACGGGTGATCATGAGCGCACTCATAACCGGGGATCGGGTCATGCAGCGGGACGAGTTCAATGCGCCCCGGCCACTTTTGCTGTACCTCACGTAGAGCGTCACGCATCAAGTTATCTAAACCATCTAAGCTAATGCCGGGTAGAGGGCGAACGTCATAATGCAGTTCGCAGCAACCACAAATTCGGTTTGGGCTATCGCCACCATGAATGTGACCAAGGTTCAGCGTTGGAGTCGGAATTTCAAATCCCGGATGGTGATATTCTTTAATTAAGCGATCGCGCAGCTGCATGAGAGCAAACAGCACTTCGTGCATGATCTCAATCGCATTGACCCCCAGCGCTGGATTGGATGAATGGCCAGATTTACCGGTAACGCGAATGGCATTCGCCACATGGCCTTTGTGCGCGCGGATCGGCACTAAGCTGGTTGGTTCACCGATGATGCAGTAATCCGGTTTAAATGGGGCGTTTTCGGTAAAGTGGCGTGCACCGAGCATAGTAGTTTCTTCATCGCAGGTCGCCAGCACATACAGCGGCTTGGTTTGTTTGCGCCAATCGACGTTTTTCACCGCTTCATAAATAAAGGCGAAGAAACCTTTCATATCCGCGGTTCCTAATCCATAGAAGCGATTATTGGCTTGCGTGAGCGCATGCGGGTTGTAATTCCAGCGACCCTCATCAAACGGCACAGTATCACTGTGTCCTGCTAATAATAAGCCGCCTTCACCGCTACCGAGTTTGGCAATCAAGTTCTGCTTATTCGGGGCGACTTGCTCAATTTGAATCGAAAAACCGAGCGCGCTGAGCCAATCGGCTAATTTTGCGATCACCTGCTCATTACCTTCATCCCAGCGCGCGTCGGTTGAACTGATTGAAGAGGTTGAAATCAGGCCTTCATAGACCTCAAGGAAACTGGGTAACGGCATTTTATCTTTGCTCCTGCTATTGACAGAGTGTCGGCGAAACTGTAAAACACATATTAAATCACTTTAAGTGAATAAAAAACCAATTAATCGTAATTTTGAAAGATGAATAATCAGCGTTGCACGCTCTCTTTCACCACTTAATACGGATGTTTTTGATGTTAAAAACCACCATCATCGGCGCAAGCGGTTACACCGGAGCAGAACTGGCTCTTATGGTGCACAAACACCCACAACTCACGCTATCAGGTTTATACGTTTCCGCCAACAGTGTGGATGCGGGCAAATCGCTGGCGCAGTTGCATGGTCGAGTGGCAGGGCTGATTGATATGCCAGTGCAAGCCTTGACTGATGTGGATGCGGTGGCGGCCGAGTGTGATGTGGTCTTTCTGGCCACTGCCCATGAAGTGAGTCATGACCTCGCGCCGCAATTTCTCGCTCAAGGCTGTCAGGTGTTTGATTTATCTGGTGCATTTCGGGTGCAGAGCGAGTCGTTTTATCCAACCTTCTATGGCTTTGCGCATCAGCATTCTGAATGGTTGGAAAAAGCGGTGTACGGCCTTGCTGAGTGGAATGCGGAAGCAATCAAAACTAGCTCTATGATTGCTGTTGCGGGTTGCTACCCAACCGCATCACAACTGGCGATTAAGCCTCTGTTGGTGGATGGGTTAATCGACACGACCCAATGGCCAGTGATTAACGCGGTGAGTGGTGTCTCAGGTGCGGGGCGTAAAGCCACCATGACCAATAGCTTCTGCGAAGTGAGCTTGCAGCCTTACGGTGTGTTTAATCACCGTCATCAACCAGAAATTGCGACTCACCTAGGCTGTGAAGTGATCTTCACCCCGCATCTTGGCAACTTTAAGCGCGGCATTCTGGCCACCATCACCATGAAACTGGCAGATGGTGTCACCGAGCAGCAAGTCGCAGAAGCTTTTAGCAAAGCGTATCAAGATAAGCCGTTGGTGCGTTTCAGCAATGGTTTACCACGGATTCAAGATGTCGAGTTTACCCCATTTTGTGACCTCGGCTGGAAGGTACAAGGACGTCACATCATAGTGGTGTCTGCTATCGACAATTTATTGAAAGGCGCATCGAGTCAAGCGATGCAGTGTTTAAACATTCACTACGGTTTCGATGAATTAACCGCGTTGGTGTAAGGGTTCAACATGTCAGATCTTAAGCTCAGTCCTTTAGTGATTAAGTTAGGCGGTGCGGCGCTCGATTGCGCAGAGACACTTAGCAAACTGTTTGGTGCGATTGCCCAATATCAGAACCAAGCCCAGCGACGCATCGTGATCGTGCATGGCGGTGGTTATCTGGTCGATGATTTAATGGCCAAGCTGCAACTCAAATCGGTCAAAAAAGAGGGTTTGCGCGTCACTCCGTATGATCAAATTCCGATCATTGCCGGCGCTCTGGCTGGTACAGCCAACAAGATGCTGCAAGGCCAAGCGATCAAAGATGGCATCAATGCCGTGGGTTTGTCACTGGCGGATGGCGGTTTATGCCACGTCGAGGAGTTAGATCCTGAACTGGGCGCGGTTGGTAAAGCCACGCCGGGCGACTCCACTCTGCTGCAAGCGATTTTGGCTACTGGTGCGATGCCTATTATCAGCTCGATTGGCCTAACTGCCCAGGGGCAGATGATGAACGTCAACGCTGACCAAGCGGCGGTGGCGGTGGCGGGTGCTCTGGATGCGGAATTGGTCCTGCTCTCGGATGTCAGTGGTGTGTTGGATGGCAAGGGCCACCTTATCGCTACCTTAGATGCTAAACAAGCGGATGCAATGATTGCTGGCAAAGTGATTACCGACGGTATGATCGTCAAAGTGAAAGCAGCTTTGGAAGCAGCGCAAGATTTAGGGCGTCCGATTGAAGTGGCGACCTGGCGTTACCCAGAGAAGCTCGCCAAGTTATTTGGCGGCGAAAGCATCGGCACCCGTTTTCTACCTTAAGATTTTAAGTCACTAATTTGATTCAACCTGAGCACTGACCGCCAAGCGCAGAGCCAGGAATATGGAGATACATCAATGAGTAAAGTACAAGTTAAAAAAGTAGTTGTGGCATATTCTGGCGGTCTGGACACGTCGGTGATCATTCCATGGTTAAAAGAAAATTATGACTGTGAAGTGGTGGCGTTTGTGGCTGATGTAGGCCAAGGTGATGAAGAGCTGAAAGGCGTTGAAGCCAAAGCGCTCTCATCGGGTGCCTCGGAATGTTACATCGTTGACCTGAAAGAAGAGTTTGTTAAAGAGTACATCTACCCAACGCTGAAAACCGGTGCTTACTATGAAGGTAAATACCTGCTCGGTACTTCCATGGCGCGTCCGGTGATTGCGAAAGCGCAAGTAGAAATCGCGCGTAAAGTGGGAGCGGATGCACTGGCGCACGGTTGTACTGGTAAAGGTAACGACCAAGTGCGTTTTGAAGGTGCTTTTGCGGCACTGGCTCCAGATCTGCATGTGATTGCGCCTTGGCGTGAGTGGGATCTGCGTAGCCGTGAAGCGTGTTTGGATTACCTTGCCGAGCGCAACATTCCTTGTGCCGCGTCATTGACTAAGATCTACTCGCGTGATGCCAACGCATGGCACGTTTCTACCGAAGGTGGCGTATTGGAAAACACATGGAATGCGCCAAACGAAGATTGCTGGGTGTGGACAGTTGATCCTGAGCAAGCGCCTAACGAAGCCGAATATGTCACGCTGCAAGTGGCGCATGGCGAAGTGGTCGCCGTTGATGGCGAAGCCATGACCCCTTACAACGCTTTGCTTTACCTCAACCAAAAGGGCGCGAAGCATGGTGTCGGCCGTATCGACATCGTGGAAAACCGTCTGGTAGGTATGAAATCTCGCGGCTGTTACGAAACTCCGGGAGGCACCATCATCATGGAAGCGCTGCGTGCGGTTGAGCAACTGGTTCTGGATAAAACCTCATTCGAATTCCGTGAAGAGCTGGGTATTAAAGCGTCACACCTTGTTTATGATGGTCGTTGGTTCACGCCACTGCGTCAGGCGGTATTTGCGGCAGCCGATGAGCTGGCGAAAGATGTCAACGGTGAAG
Source organism: Vibrio paracholerae (assembly GCF_037672085.1). Taxonomy (NCBI): domain Bacteria; kingdom Pseudomonadati; phylum Pseudomonadota; class Gammaproteobacteria; order Vibrionales; family Vibrionaceae; genus Vibrio; species Vibrio paracholerae. The sequence continues at coordinate 316,104 of NZ_JBBHLM010000002.1, forward strand.
TGGTGATTAAACTTTATAAAGGCCAAGCCGTGGCAACGCAAAAACGTTCGGCTAACAGCCTTTACTCAGAAGATTTCGCGACCTTTGGTGCCGATGAAGTGTATGACCACAGCCACGCAGGCGGCTTCATCCGTCTTTACTCGCTGTCGAGCCGTATCCGCGCTCTGAGCAAAAATAAGCAGTAATCAGCGCAGTCATCGGTTTATATAATAAGGATCGCACTGCGATCCTTATCCCCTTCCTAATTGAAGTTGCAGCGGTGTTGGCTACGTTCATTCACCCCAATCACATAGTTTATCTATGCTCATGGGGATTCACTCACTTGCCGCCTACCTGCCACTCCAATGAGTTTGGGGGACATTTTCAGTTATCACATCCTCGACGGCGGTTGCGGTGAGAGGAAAGCAGGAGATTAAGCATGGCATTATGGGGCGGAAGATTTACCCAAGCGGCAGACAGTCGGTTTAAAGCATTCAATGATTCACTGCGTTTTGATTATCGCTTAGCCGAGCAAGATATTGTTGGATCAATCGCTTGGTCGAAAGCCTTGGTCTCCGTCAATGTCTTGAGCGTGCAGGAGCAACAACAGTTAGAGCATGCGTTAAATCAACTATTGCAATCGGTTCAGCAAGATCCTGAGCAAATCTTAGCCTCTGATGCAGAAGATATTCACTCTTGGGTCGAGCAGAAGCTGATTGAGCAAGTCGGTGATCTCGGTAAAAAACTGCACACAGGGCGTTCGCGTAACGATCAGGTTGCGACCGATCTTAAGCTTTGGTGTCGCGATCAGGGAGTCCATCTGCTGCTTGCTCTGAAAACGCTACAACAACAGTTGGTGGCAGTGGCGGCTGAACATCAAGCGACCGTTTTGCCGGGCTACACCCATTTGCAACGCGCGCAACCGGTGACATTTGCCCATTGGTGTTTAGCTTATTTGGAAATGTTTGAGCGTGATGAGTCCCGTTTGACTGATGCTCTAGCGCGTTTAAACACCTCACCACTGGGTTCTGGTGCATTAGCGGGAACCGCTTACGCGATTGATCGTGAGGTGCTAGCCGCGGATCTCGGGTTTACTCGCGCGACACGTAACTCGCTGGATGCAGTTTCCGATCGCGATCATGTGATGGAGCTGATGTCAGTCGCATCGATCTCTATGCTGCATTTGTCGCGTTTGGCGGAAGACATGATCTTCTACACCACAGGCGAAGCGGGCTTTATTGAATTGGCCGATACGGTGACTTCTGGCTCTTCACTGATGCCACAAAAGAAAAACCCCGATGCACTTGAGTTGATCCGCGGTAAAACCGGACGTGTCTACGGTGCATTGGCGGGGATGATGATGACAGTCAAAGCTTTGCCGCTGGCGTACAACAAAGACATGCAAGAAGACAAAGAAGGGCTATTTGATGCGCTCGACACTTGGTTTGATTGTTTGCAAATGGCGGGACTTTGCTTTGATGGCATTAAAGTCAATGCGGCGCGTACGTTAGAAGCGGCCAAGCAAGGCTACTCGAACGCGACTGAATTGGCTGATTATCTCGTTGCGAAAGGCATTCCATTTCGTGAAGCACACCATATTGTCGGGGTGGCGGTGGTTGCAGCTATTGGTAAGGGCGTGGCGTTGGAAGAGCTCTCTTTGGCCGAACTGCAACAGTTTTCGCCTTTGATTGAACAAGATGTCTATTCGATCCTGACTATTGAGTCTTGTTTAGAGAAACGCTGCGCACTGGGTGGCGTATCACCCAAACAAGTGGCGCATGCTCTTCAGCAGGCTCAAGCGCGCGTGAAGTCTTAAAATTTCAGCGAGCTTGTTGATCCTATGAGATAAATGGAAAAAAAACAGTGGTGCAACTATTTGAGCAATAAGAGGAATCATCTCAAAGAAAAAAGATCGTAAAAAAGATCATTTTTTTATGAACCTTTTGCTTAGAGCTCTGTCTATTACTGTACCACTGCTTTTTCTTAGAAGACTCTAAGAAGGCCCTAAATCTGTACTAGGTTTAGGGCTTTTTTCTTTTCTACATAGCAGAAAGTTTAATCCGGGTTCTAATCCTCTTTTCCTTGTCGTTTACGCCAAGGCAAGATCACGTACTTCATCCATAAATGCAGAAACAGTAACCCGTTAAAGGCAAACCCCGCAAGGATCAGACTGATCGACTCGATGCTGGTCGGGTCCTCTTTAAAGCCCCAAAACCAAATGATCCACACGACAACGGACAACACCGTGAGTTGATCCATACAGCGTTGACAGCGGCCAATTTTTTTCCAAAACCAATGTTCGCTGCACTCTCCACAAGCCATACACTCTACCTTAAGCCAAAAGATGTGATTGTCAGTCGGTGAACAACACCGAGTTGCTAAAACATCAAGGAGTATAACCCAGCGCAAGTATGATGCCGAAGCTTGAGGGCAGAGTTAAGGGCAGTGAGAACTGAATGAGCTCAACCAAATGCAATCTAATCCAAAAAGCCTGAGGTTGAGCTCAGGCTTTGGTATTTTTACTGAAAGAATCGATTCTGAGTGCGCGGGAAATTAACAGCCCGGACCACAATCCAAACAGTGTTTGATCATCTCAGGGCCTAAGTGCAGCTTCGCTTTTAAATCACGCAGAGCAGTGCGTACCCCTTCTTCTATCACCGGATGGTAGAAAGGCATATCGAGCATTTGCGAAATGGTCATCTGGTTTTGGTGCGCCCAAGCCAGCAAGTGTGCTAAATGCTCGGCATTCGGTCCCATCATCTCTGCGCCAAGGAAACGGCCAGTACCTTGCTCACCATACACATGCAGCAAACCTTTGTTGCGCAGCATCACGCGTGAACGGCCTTGGTTTTCAAACGACACTTCACCCACCGCAAAGCAGCCACAGTTACCCAAACGCTGAGTCAATTGCTTATAGGTTTCCCCGACCATAGCGATTTGTGGATCAGAAAACACTGCAGAAATTGGCGAGCGGCGTAAACCCGCGCGAATGTCAGGGAAGCGGCCTGCGTTATCGCCGGCAATGCGTCCTTGATCTGCGGCTTCATGCAGCAGCGGGATCTGATTGCTGGCATCGCCTGCAATAAAGATTGAAGGTACCGAGGTTTGCAATGTGTAATGATCAGCTTTAGGTACGCCACGCTCATCCAGTGCCACATCGGTATTTTCCAGAGCCAATTTGTCAACGTTGGGACGACGACCTGTTGCGGCAAGTACATAATCCACGATGAAGGTTTCTAGCTCACCTTGTTGGTTGATAAATTGTATTTCGACTTTATCGCCAGCAATACGTTTCATGCTTTCGACTTTGACATCTGCATCAAGATAAAACTCTTGTTGGAAAGCACGATTCGCGTAAGCCATGACATCAGGATCAGTAAGTGGTCCCACTTGACCGCCTAAGCCAAACACTTTCACTTTCACCCCTAAACGATGCAGGGATTGGCCAAGTTCTAAACCGATCACGCCCGGACCAAACACTGCGACGGCTTGTGGCAGGTCATCCCACTCAAATACGTCATCGTTGACCACAAGGCGATCGCCGAGCTCATTCCATACTGCTGGATAAGCAGGGCGAGAACCCGTCGCCATCACGATACGTTTGGCATGAATACGCGTGTGATCATCCACTTGCAGCGTATGGTTATCAATAAACTTGGCGTAGCCTGCAATCTTGTCTTGTTCAGGAATGGAATCCACCCCTTCCAGCACAAAACCGACAAAGCGATCTCGTTCGCGCTTGACGCGATCCATCACTTCACGGCCATTAATCACAATTTCACCTTGTGGGTAAACCCCAAAGCCGGGCGCTTTTTCAATCTGGTGTACACTTTCTGCCGCGGCGATCAGCAGTTTGGAAGGCATACAACCCACACGCGCACAGGTGGTGCCGTAAGGGCCGCCTTCAATCATCACCACATTCTGAGTGTAAGCTTTGGCTGCGCGATAAGCGCCTAGGCCAGCAGTGCCACCGCCGATCACGGCGACATCAACGTGAATCTGTTTCATTATGGATCCTCAATCGGTTTGTTCTCAGTCTGAAAGGGCAGTTTTAGGCTCCCATGTGGGAGCCTTGAAACTTATTGATTTAGGTAGGTTTCTAAGTCGTCGCTACCACCAATGTGTTTACCACCGATAAACACTTGTGGCACTGTACTGCGGCCAGAGACAGCGCGCAGACTCACTGTGGTGGCGTCTTTACCTAAAATCAGCTCTTCATACTGTAGACCGGCATCAATTAGTGCTTGTTTCGCCTTGGCGCAATAAGGGCAGCCTGGCTTAGTGAAAATAGTCACTGATTCTTGCACCTTGTATTGAGGGGCAATGTATTTGAGCATGGTATCGGCGTCCGATACTTTGAACGGGTCGCCCGGCTCATTCGGTTCGATAAACATTTTTTCTACCACACCGTCTTTAACCAGCATGCTGTAGCGCCATGAGCGTTTACCAAAGCCAAGGTCATTTTTATCCACCAACATGCCCATGCCATCGGTAAATTCACCATTACCATCAGGAATGAAGGTGATGTTGTCGGCGTTTTGGTCATCTTTCCAAGCATTCATCACGAAAGTATCGTTAACCGATACGCACAGAATGCTATCGACACCATGCTCTTTAAAGACTGGAAACAGCTCGTTGTAGCGTGGCAGGTGAGTGGATGAACAGGTTGGAGTAAAGGCACCCGGCAAGCTAAACACGATAACGGTTTTGCCTTTGAACAGTTCATCGGTAGTCACATTGACCCAAGCGTCACCTTGGCGAGTAGGAAAAGTAACCTGTGGAATGGTTTGACCTTCTTTAGATGTAAACATTGTGTTCCTCATTTGTGAAATTTAATTTTAAATCAATAGGATGTGTTTCCTTGTTGGTGGCTATTGTTAAAGAAAAGCTTTGATAGCTCTAATCGTTTAATGCTATGGTTTTAATAGATGTATTCTATCTGGGGAAGCTATGAACATTCGTGATTTTGAATACTTGGTCGCATTAGCTGACCACAAGCATTTTCGTAAAGCGGCTGAAGCGTGCTTTGTCAGCCAACCTACTTTGAGTGGCCAGATCCGCAAGTTGGAAGATGAAATTGGCACAACCTTGCTTGAGCGCAGTAGTCGTCGAGTTCTGTTTACCGAAGCTGGACTACAGCTGGTTGATCAGGCAAAGAAAATCCTTTCGGAAGTGAAAACGTTTAAAGATATGGCTAACCAGCAAACCGGAGCCATGACAGGGCCGTTGCACATTGGCTTTATTCCGACCTTAGGGCCGTATTTACTGCCGAAGATCATTCCTACTTTGAAAGAACGTTTCCCTGAATTGGAGTTGTATCTGCATGAAGCGCAGACTAGCCAGTTAGTGCGTCAACTCGAAGAGGGCAAACTCGATTGCTTGGTGCTCGCTTCGGTGGAAGAGACAGCACCTTTTAAAGAAATTGAGCTGTATAACGAAGTGATGAGCATTGCGGTACCTTGCGATCATGCTTGGGCGGCACGTGACGAAGTGGACATGCTGGAGCTGAAAGGTAAGACCGTATTGGCTTTGGGAGATGGGCATTGCCTGCGCGATCAAGCGTTAGGTTTTTGCTTTGCTGCGGGAGCGAAAGATGATGAGCGTTTCAAGGCCACTAGCTTAGAAACGTTGCGCAATATGGTGGCTGCGGGCGCGGGGATCACTTTATTGCCTGAGTTAGCTTTACCTGAAGATAAAACCAAAGATGGGGTATGTTATCTGCGGGCGGTTAACCCGATTCCATCGCGTCGACTCGTCTTGGCTTATCGCCCAGGCTCGCCTTTACGTCAGCGGTTTGAGCAGTTGGCAGAAGTGATTAAAGATCGTTTGCAGCAAAGCGAGTAAGACGTCGAATCGAATACAAAAAAAGAGGCTGATGATTCAGCCTCTTTTTTATTGGTTTCTTATTGACCATCGGTCGCTAGAATAACTCTTCACCAGAACTGGTCGAATAGATGGACTCATTGACATGTTCGCTGACGTATTCCGTCGGCTCAGTGCCTGCTTCGAAATACTCAAACATCGAGCTAGAGTCGAGTTTATTGGTCAGTAAGCCAGAATCGCGATCAATGCGGACACGAACGATATTGTTCGGTATTACTTTTTGTTGAACAGGCACGCCTTGCAGGGCGAGAGACATAAACTCAACCCAAGCTGGCAAGGCGGTTTTTCCACCAGATTCCGCACCGGAAACATCATCTTCAATGTTTCGATTCGGCGCTGTTTTGCCTAGGTTACGGCTATGATCATCAAAACCAACCCAAGCTACACTAACGATGCCTGGGGCATAGCCGTTGTACCATGCATCTTTCGAGTCGTTGGTGGTGCCGGTTTTACCGCCGATATCGCGGCGTTTCAGCGCCTGTGCACGCCAACCGGTACCGTTCCAACCGGTATCTGAGCTCCACTCTCCGCCACCCCAAATATTGCTGTATAGCATTTCACGCGTTAAGAAAGCGTTTTGCTCGGAAATCACTTTTGGGGCATAAGGGCTTGCCGCGTCTTGTTCGGCAAACTCATCAAACTCCGATGAGCATCCATTGCGGCAAACAACTTTGGGTTTTGCAGTAAATTCAATGTTGCCAAATGGATTTTCGACGCGGCTGATGTAGAAAGGCTCAACGAAGTAACCATTGTTGGCAAAAACCGAGAAGCCTTGTGCCATTTGTACTGGGGTTAGGCTGCCCGCCCCGAGCGCAATCGTCTCAGAGCGCGGTAACTGATCTAATTTGAAACCAAAGCGGGTCAGGAATTCGCGTGTTTCATCCAAACCCACTTCACGCAAAACGCGCACGGCCATGACGTTTTTCGATTGGGCTAAACCAATTCTTAGTCGTGTTGGGCCGGTATAGGTTGGTGGTGAGTTCTTCGGACGCCATGCCGTGCCTTGACTCTCATCCCATTGGTTAATTGGCGCATCATTAATCAGCGTGGCTAAAGTGAGCCCTTTATTCAGCGCTGCAGAGTAGATAAATGGCTTGATACTTGACCCTACTTGACGCACTGACTGGGTGGCACGGTTAAACTTGTTGTGCACAAAGTTAAAGCCACCAACCAACGCAGTGACCGCACCGTTTTCTGGATTCATCGCGACAAATGCGGTGTTGGCATTTGGAACCTGAGTTAGCTTCCAAGCCGCAATCGCGCCATTTTGGGTGCGTGGACGAACCCAAATCTGTTCTCCTGCTGCTAAAAATTCGTTAGCACTTTTCGGCAGTGGACCTTGGCGATCGTCGTTAATAAATCGACGTGCCCAATTCATGTCTTCCCAAGCGATGGTTTGCACACCATAGCTTTTTACCCACACTTGAGCCGATTTTTCTTCAACACTCAGAACCGCGGCAGGGAACATATCGCCATAGGTAGGCTCATTACTCAGGTATTCAGACAACTGAGTGCTACTCCAAGCCGGTTGATTGGCTTGCCACAACTCTTTTTCTGCACCGCGATAACCGTGACGCTCATCGTAAGCCAACAGGTTGTTGATTGCGGCTTGGTTGGCGGCTCTTTGCAACTTAGAGTCGACCGTCGTGTAGACATTCATGCCTGACGTGTAAGCAGCTTCTTCACCGTAGCGCTCAACCATCCATGCGCGAGCAATTTCTGCCACATACGGTGCGTTTAACTCAATCTCTGCGCCATGAAATTTAGACTGCACACGTTCGGCACGCGCAGCATCGTATTCCGCTTTAGTGATGTATTTTTCATCCAGCATGCGCTGCAATACTACATTACGACGGTTAGTCGCACGTTCGACAGAATAGATAGGGTTCATGGTTGAAGGGGCTTTAGGAAGGCCTGCAATCAGCGCAATTTCACCTAAGGTAAGGTCTTTCACCTCTTTGCCGAAATACGCTTGCGCAGCTGCGCCGACGCCATAAGAACGGTAGCCAAGGTAAATTTTGTTGAGATACAGCTCTAAGATCTCTTCCTTGCTCAACAGTTGCTCGATATGGATCGCAATGAAGATCTCTTTAACTTTACGCATCACCTTCTTCTCGTTAGAGAGGAAAAAGTTACGCGCAAGCTGCTGGGTGATGGTACTTGCACCTTGCGAAGCACTGCCCGAGGCAAGTACAGCAAAGGCGGCACGCGTGATACCAATCGGGTCAAAACCGTAGTGCTCGTAGTAGCGAGAGTCTTCGGTCGCAATCACCGCTTCGATCAACTCTTTGGGCATTTCTTCCAGTTTGAGCGGGATGCGGCGCTTTTCACCAAATTGGGCGATCAGCTTGCCGTCTTGACTGAAGACTTGCATTGGAGTTTGTAATTGGACATCACGTAGAGTGGCCACATCTGGCAGATCTGATTTCACATAGAAATAGAACCCAAAGATTGTAGTGACTCCAAGAATAATGCAAATCAATGAAAATACTAATAAACGCTTTATGAACTTCACCGGAGAATCCCTGTTTAGTTGAGGCTGCACTAATGCAAACCCTTGTACTCTAGGCTAAAACCTTAGCTCGCAAAATATCATCTGCCTATTTATTGAGAAAATAGGTCTATCGAGCTGAACCTCTTTACTGGAGCTTAGCCTCATGGGTAAATCATTAGTTACGGGTATTGATATCGGCCACCACAGCATTAAAGCAGCAGTGCTCAAACCTATGGGCGACACTTATGCGCTTGTGGGGTATGAGGAGTTGCTCGTTACCGCTGATATTTTCACCGATAATCACACGCTCGATTATCAGAAAATTGTAAAGAAACTAAAAGAACTAAAAAAGGGTTTGCCTCTATTTAGTCATAAAGTCGCGATAGCAATCCCAGATAGCGCCGTGATTAGCAAAGTATTACAAATAGATAGCGATCTTGAGCAGCGCGAGCTGGAATTTGCTGTCTATCAAGCCTTCTCGCATCAATCTCCATTCCCCGTTGAAGAGCTGAGCCTCGATTTCGTCAAAGTGACGGAAAAAAGCCTCGCCCGCAGCAGCACCACAACCTTCCAAGTCTATGCCACCAAAAAAGACGTGGTCGACAGTCGTTTGCATGCCGTTAAAAAAGCGGGTTTTGAACCTGTGTTGATGGATGTGCAAGTACATAGTTTGTTGCATTTATGGCAACTCGCTAGCCGTGCATATCGACGTCCCGACTGGATGTTGGTGGATATTGGCTACACCCAAATTTCATTGTGCCTCGATTTTCCGGAAAAAATGCCCTTTTACAAAGATGTGCCATTAGGAACTCGCCAATTGGAATCAGAACCCAGTGCTGTGAACTCATTGAATCATCCGCTGTTACAAGACCCCACACAGCGTTTTATTCAAGAATTGGTCGACAAAATTGCGCGGCAAATCCAGCTCTTTACTTCGGTTCATGGTGCGCAAAGCCTTGGCGGTTTATGGCTATCGGGGGGCGGTGCCACGCTTTCTGGTTTAGAGGACGCGCTTTATCAACGCTTGTCACTGCCTTGCGAAGTGCTCAATCCTTTTTCACTGTTCAAAAACAATGTGGCAAAACGTAAACGCTCACTGGTTGATGGCCAGCGTTTTAGTACCGCCGCCGGTCTTGCCTTACGAGGCTTAGCATGGTTGGAGAGTGAGCATGTTGCATAAGGTTAACTTACTGCCGTGGCGTGATGCGCGTCGTGAAGCACATAAAAAGCGTTTTTTAGGGCTAGTGACACTCGGTGTTTTGCTGGCAGTGTTGATGCAATTTGCCGCAGGCGAATACTTGGGCGGACAAATGGCTTTGCAGCAAGAGCGCATTGGGTATTTGCAACAACATATCTTCGCGCTGGATCAGCAGATCGCTAAGTTGAAGATTGCCGAAGAAGAACATAAGGCGTTATTGACCCGCTTGACTGTGGTGGAGCAACTGCAGCAAAAGCGCAATAAAACCACTGAGTTTATGAACCAAATGCCCAACCTTATCCCTGAAGGCGTCTATGTCGACAAGATCAAGATGAATGGCCATCAAATAGAAATAACCGGGATCAGCGATTCCACGGCTCGCTTGGCAACCATGCTCGATAACTTGGAGAAGTCGGACAAATTAACCGATGTCGAAATGCATGAAATCGTTTCAGGAAATAAGCGATTTGGTAAGCAATTTCAGAGTTTTAAAGTCTCCTTTAAAGTTTTAAACCCAACCTCTAACTCACAAGATGGGGAGGCACATAATGGCTAGTTTGCAAGAGTTAGAATTGGATGAAATCAGTGAATGGCCGCTGCTGCCTCAATTGGTGGTGATTCTGCTTATCATGCTGCTGATCCAAGGTGCTGGTTATTGGTTCTATCTCATGCCCAAACAAGACGAGATTGCGCTTTTAAAGCAGGAAGAGGAAACCGTCAAGGCCACACTGCGCATCAAAGCCAATAAAGTAGCGGTATTGCCGCAGATCCAAGCTCAGTTGGACGAACTGAAAGAGCGTTACGATTTTTTACTGCGCCAGCTACCGGTGCAAAAAGAGTTAGCCAGCATGCTGGCGTCAGTCAACCAGCTTGGGCTCGATAGTTCGCTTACCTTTACACGGATTGATTGGGGGGAGCGTGAAAGCCAAGAGTTTCTTTACCGCTTACCGCTCAATATCGAACTGACGGGGAGCTATCACGATATTGGCGATTTTTCGCAAGCGATTGCCAAGCTACCGCGCATCATCAACTTCGACGATGTGGATTGGCAGCGGGTAAGCCAAGAGAGTAGCACGCTGCACTTTCGAGTCAGAGCCTATACCTACCAGTTTAAGCAGGAGGTGGATGATGAAAAATAAGCCGCTTGGATTATGGCTGATGAGTTTGCTGGTGTTGGTTGGGTGTAAGGCGAACCAGGAAGATTTGACCTCATACGTCGCGCAAGTTGAGCGTGAAGCGCGCAAAGAAGTGACTAAGCTCAAGCCCATTTTAGAGTTTGAAGCCACGGCCTATAAGCAGCACAAGGGGCGTGAGCCATTTGTCTTACCGAAAGAAGCGTTAGTGCAAAACCAACCGTTGGCGAAAGCAGACTGTTGGCAACCCGTGCCACGTGCGAAAAATGGGCCGTTGGAGCGTTACCCATTGCACCAATTGCGCTTAAAAGGGGTGATGAGCAGCGGGGGCAGTATCTCTGCCTTAGTGCAAACGCCGGCAGGGAGTGTGGTCAATGTTAAGACAGGACAGTATGTTGGAATCAATAATGGCAAAGTGACCCGAGTTGACGGCAACTATTTGTTAATTAATGAAACTTTGCCTGATGGCTTAGGGTGTTGGAATCAGCGTAACGTCAAGCTGGCTTTAAAATAATCGGTTGAAGTATAGAGATATAACGATGAGAAATGGATTGAAAACTTATGTCGCACAGACTTGGCTGACCTTATGGGTCGGTTTGGCACTTTGTGCTTCTTCTACGGTGTTTAGTGCTGAATTCGCTACTACCAACCAGTTGGAAAATATTGACTTTCGAGTCAACAAAGAGAAAGCGGCGGTCTTAATTGTCGAATTGGCCTCGCCATCGGCGGTCGTGGATGTGCAAAAAGTCCAAGAAGGGTTGAGCATTGAACTCCTGAAAACCGATGTAGCGGATGACAAGCTGTATCTGCTTGATGTGAAGGATTTTTCAACTCCTGTTGAGAGTGTGGAAGTATTCCGTAAAGCGCCGAGCACACAACTTGTTGTGACTGTCGATGGTGAGTTTCAGCACGATTACACCTTGAAAGGAAAATACCTTGAGGTCGTGATCAGTAAACTTAAAGCTGATGAAAAGCCTAAGCCAAAGAGTGTTTTGGAAAAAGAAGGCAAGCTTATCTCGATTAACTTCCAAGATATTCCTGTCCGTAACGTATTGCAGTTGATTGCCGATTATAACGGTTTCAACTTAGTTGTTTCTGACTCGGTGGTGGGTAACCTGACTTTACGCTTGGATGGCGTGCCTTGGCAGCAAGTGTTGGACATTATTCTGCAAGTCAAAGGGCTTGATAAGCGCGTCGATGGCAATGTGATTTTGATTGCGCCGAAAGAGGAACTCGATTTACGCGAGAAACAAGCGCTCGAAAAAGCCCGTTTAGCGGAAGAACTCGGCGATTTAAAATCAGAAATCATCAAGATTAACTTTGCCAAAGCATCTGACATTGCGGCGATGATCGGCGGTGAAGGCAACGTCAACATGTTGTCTGAGCGAGGGGCGATCAGTATTGACGAACGGACTAACTCACTGTTGATTCGAGAGCTACCCGATAACATCGCAGTGATCCGCGAGATCATCGAATCACTCGATATTCCAGTCAAACAAGTGCAAATTGAGGCACGAATCGTCACAGTGAAAGAAGGTAACTTGGATGAACTAGGTGTGCGCTGGGGCTTCAGCTCGAGCAATGGTTCATTTGGTGCTGGTGGCAGTATTGAAAACAACTTATTACAGACAGTTCCTACCACATTACCTGCTGCCGATTTCAACGTTCAAGACTTCTTGAATGTCAACTTAGCGGCCACATCAAGCAATGCCTCTTCGATTGCATTCCAAGTGGCCAAATTAGGTTCTGGTACCTTGTTGGATTTGGAGCTTTCAGCATTACAAAATGAATCGAAGGCTGAAATCATCTCTAGCCCTCGTTTGATCACCACTAATAAACAGCCTGCCTATATTGAGCAAGGTACCGAGATCCCTTACCTAGAATCGTCTTCCAGTGGTGCCTCTACGGTCGCGTTTAAAAAAGCGGTATTGAGCTTGAAGGTAACGCCACAAATCACCCCAGATAACCGCTTGGTGCTGGATTTAAGCGTGACCCAAGACCGACGGGGTGAAACGGTGAAAACGGGTACTGGAGAAGCTGTCTCCATCGATACTCAGCGCATTGGTACTCAAGTACTGGTGAATAATGGAGAAACCGTGGTGCTGGGTGGCATTTTCCAACACAGCATCAATAATTCGGTAGATAAGGTACCACTGTTGGGGGACTTGCCTGTTTTAGGTGCGTTATTCAGACGAACCTATGAACAAATGGGCAAAAGTGAACTGCTAATTTTTGTCACGCCGAAAGTCGTCATTCAATAACTTAGCGTGTGCGTAACAAGCGAACAAAAATTAAAGTTGCAATAGTGGCACCATATCTAGATAATTTCGGGTCTTATCACGAAATATCGGTGAGGAATAGGTGCCACAAGCATTCCTATGGTTGGCGTATGTCCAGCAACTCTTGTGGCGATGTCATTGAATTAACGTTGTAAATTACTGCTGAACATGGCTGAAAAACGCAATATTTTCCTTGTTGGCCCGATGGGCGCTGGCAAAAGCACAATTGGTAGACACCTAGCTCAACAACTGCACATGGAGTTTATCGACTCTGATACGGTTATCGAAGAACGTACCGGAGCGGATATCGCATGGGTGTTTGATGTTGAAGGTGAAGAAGGCTTCCGCAAGCGCGAAGAGGCCGTTATTAATGATCTAACCGAGCAACAGGGTATCGTACTAGCGACCGGTGGTGGCTCAGTAATTAGTAAAGAGAACCGCAACCGACTGTCTGCTCGCGGTATCGTTGTATACCTCGAAACGACAATTGAAAAACAATTAGCACGTACCAATCGCGATAAAAAGCGCCCACTGCTGCAAACGGATTGCCCGCGTGAAGTGTTAGAGCAATTGGCTGATGATCGTAATCCTCTCTACGAAGAGATTGCGGACATCACAGTACGCACTGACGATCAGAGTGCAAAAGTGGTAGCCAATCAGATCGTAAAAATGCTAGAAGAACACATAATGTAATGTTTCTTCGAATTGGAGTGCAAAACCATGGAGCGGATTACGGTCAATTTAGGTGAACGTAGCTACCCAATCTCAATCGGTGCCGGATTGTTTGCCAATCCGGCTCTTCTTTCCCTATCTGCTAAGCAGAAAGTAGTGATTGTTACCAATCACACTGTCGCTCCGCTTTATGCGCCTGCGATAGTTTCATTACTCGATCACATCGGTTGTCAGCATGCTTTGCTAGAACTGCCCGATGGCGAACAGTACAAAACTCTCGAAACGTTCAATACTGTGATGAGCTTTTTGCTTGAGCATAACTATAGCCGTGATGTGGTTGTCATTGCTTTAGGTGGGGGAGTGATTGGTGATCTGGTCGGCTTCGCGGCAGCTTGTTATCAGCGTGGCGTTGATTTTATTCAAATGCCGACCACACTTCTGTCGCAGGTGGATTCTTCGGTCGGTGGGAAAACCGCGGTCAACCATCCGCTCGGTAAAAACATGATTGGTGCCTTTTATCAGCCCAAGGCGGTAGTGATTGATACTCAATGCTTGACCACGTTGCCCACGCGTGAATTTGCGGCTGGTATGGCAGAAGTCATCAAGTATGGCATCATTTACGACCAACCTTTCTTTGACTGGCTAGAAGCACAGATGGACGCTTTGTACGCATTGGACGAACAAGCGCTCACTTACGCAATTGCACGCTGCTGCCAAATCAAAGCCGAGGTGGTCGCGCAAGATGAGAAAGAGTCGGGCATTCGTGCGTTACTCAACCTTGGTCACACCTTCGGCCATGCGATTGAGGCACACATGGGCTATGGCAATTGGCTGCACGGTGAAGCCGTATCTGCGGGTACAGTAATGGCGGCGAAAACCGCTCAATTACAAGGTCTTATCGATGCATCTCAATTTGAACGTATCCTAGCTATACTGAAAAAAGCGCACTTACCTGTGCGAACCCCAGAGAATATGACCTTTGCCGATTTCATGCAGCATATGATGCGCGATAAAAAAGTATTGGCAGGGGAACTGCGTTTGGTGTTACCGACCAGTATCGGCACATCAGCGGTCGTAAAAGGGGTACCTGAAGCCGTGATAGCACAAGCGATCGAGTATTGTCGCACGGTGTAATCGAGAGACTTGCAGAACATTTTGATATCAGAAATTGTCATTAGGATGGCCCAATGAGCTTGGCACATGAACTGGATTTAGAATCGCAAACTGAGTTACTTGAACGGCTGCAACTGCTGACCCGTTTTGGTTCTAACTTGGTGAATGTTTGTGGTCGCCAAGGGGCGGGAAAATCGTGGCTCGCGCAACGATTTTTAGGCAGTTGGGCGCAAGATAAAAACCAATCTTTGCTCATGTGCCATCCTAACCAAAATGACGAGCAGCGCCGCGTGACGATGTTGTCACAGCTGTTTTCTGAACCACTTTACAATCCCAAAGACGCCTTAGCGGAAAGCTTCGCGCGTCTATTTGAAGACCAAAATTGCGATATCGTGATTGTGGTCGATGATGCCCATTTACTCTCTGAGTCTTTGGTTTCCGAATTGTGGATGTTGGTACTTGAAGCACAAACCAATCCACGCTGGAACGTCAATGTGGTGCTGTTTGCTCAAGACAATGGTCTGGATGCGTTATTAACGCGTTTAAGTTATGGACAAGAACATAAGCCTGTCGATTTAGAAATTGAGATGCTCTCCGAAGATGAAGCAGATCGTTTATTCGAAAATCGCGTCATGCGCTATGTTGATCCACAAGTTGAGCGTAAAGTGCTTAATGCTTATAAGAAGATCAATCCGTTACCGGGGGAAATTATGGCGTTGGCGGAAACGAAAAATGAAAAACGAGTGGTCATCCGCTCGATTATTGGCTCTCCGTTTAATATTGCCTTGGTCGTATTACTTCTCTTGTTGTTACTGGGCGGCGGCTATTGGTGGCTGCTGTCTAAGCCTGTTCCACAAGAGGGTAGCCTGCTTGAAGGCGAGGTCGCCGAACTCAACTCCGAAGCAAACCCTCTAGCTCAAGAGGGCACCTCAAGCGCGAATGGCGATGGCATGTTTGGTGCTGAAGGCGATGACTTTGGTGCCGATGATGATACCTCCGCTTTGCCACCGGATGTGGTGGATACCACAGCCAGTGTCGGTATTGCCGATGACGGTAAGCGCGTCGTGATTAACTCTGATGTGGTGGATGCCTTGCTGCAAGGCAAAGCCGAAACCGCTGATACTTCAGACATCAACAACTTAGTGGAGTCAACTCAAGCGGCGACTGAGCTGAAAACGCAAACTTTACAGCAAACACAAGTGCAGAATGCTCAGCTTAAATCGGTGAGTTTCTCTTTTGCGCGAGATGAGCTGAAGGCCATGTCACCACGCAGCTACACATTGCAGTTGGCGGCGATGAATTCTCTGCAAGATGTGCAAGGCTTTATTAATGAGCACAAACTACAAGGGAAAGTCTACGTTTACCCAACTCTGCGTAACGATGTCGAGTGGTTTATTGTCACTATGGGCAACTATCCCACCATCCAAATGGCGCGTGATGCCTCAGAAAAACTCTCTGCTTCGCTACAAGCGTTAGGTCCTTGGGCTAAATCACTTAGCCAAGTTCAGCGAGAAATCGAGCGTAAGAAATAAACCTGAGCTTCGCTGAAAAATATGTTACATTCCGCAGCCTTATTTTGTGGCCAACGATTAGAGCAGTAGATGAAAAAGCAGCGCGCCTTTCTGAAATGGGCTGGGGGTAAATATAGCCTAGTCGAGGATATTCAACGCCATCTACCAGAAGCTCGTGAGCTTGTTGAGCCTTTCGTTGGCGCAGGCTCGGTCTTCCTGAATACGGATTTTGAACGCTATCTGCTGGCGGACATCAATCCAGATCTGATCAATTTCTACAATCTGCTCAAAACCGAACCTCAAGTTTACATTCACGAAGCTAAGCGTTGGTTTGTGCCCGAAAATAACCGCAAAGAAGTCTACCTCGATATTCGTAAGCAGTTTAACCAGAGTGACGATGCGATGTTTCGCTCGTTAGCGTTTTTGTATATGAACCGCTTTGGGTTTAACGGCCTATGTCGTTATAACAAAAAAGGGGGCTTTAATGTGCCGTTTGGCTCGTACAAAAAGCCTTATTTCCCTGAGCAAGAGTTAGAGTTTTTTGCTGAAAAAGCACAGCGTGCCACCTTTATTTGCGCGTCGTATGGCGAAACCTTCGCTCGCGCGCAAAGCGATAGCGTGATTTATTGCGATCCACCTTACGCACCGCTGTCGACTACGGCCAATTTTACCTCTTATGCGGGCAATGGTTTTACCTTAGACGATCAAGCGGCGTTAGCCGATATCGCCGAGAAAACCGCCAAAGAGCGTGGAATTTCGGTGC
The DNA here is from genome assembly GCF_037672085.1 of Vibrio paracholerae. NCBI lineage: Bacteria > Pseudomonadati > Pseudomonadota > Gammaproteobacteria > Vibrionales > Vibrionaceae > Vibrio > Vibrio paracholerae. The sequence goes on from NZ_JBBHLM010000002.1 coordinate 333,129, forward strand.
TGATTTCCAATCACGATACCACCCATACTCGCCGTTTGTATCGCGGGGCGCAGCTCAATGTGGTCAAAGCTAACCGTACCATCAGTCGTAATGGTGCTGGGCGCAATAAAGTGGATGAGCTTTTAGCACTCTTCACGCCTCATCTTTGATCGCAAGCGTGATCTTGTGGGCTGAATGGTGGATTTCCTCTCCTTGCCTCAAGTCACGCGCTAGGATCTCGTCACCAGCTTAGGTAGAATGGCGGCCACATTGTGTTCAGCTTGCATTCAATTCCTAACGAGGTCGGTATGAAAGATTTTCTCATTGCACCATCCATTCTCTCCGCTGATTTTGCCCGTCTGGGCGAAGATGTTGCCAAAGTGCTCGCCGCAGGAGCGGATGTGGTGCATTTCGATGTGATGGACAATCACTACGTACCGAACCTGACGTTTGGCGCACCGATTTGCAAAGCCCTGCGCGATTACGGCATTACGGCACCGATTGATGTGCATTTGATGGTGAAACCGGTTGATCGCATCATTCCGGACTTTGCCAAAGCTGGTGCCTCCATGATCACTTTCCACGTTGAAGCCTCAGAGCACGTTGACCGTACTTTACAACTCATCAAAGAGTGCGGCTGTCAGGCGGGTGTGGTACTGAATCCAGCGACACCTCTGCACCATCTCGATTACATCATGGATAAAGTCGATTTGATTTTGCTGATGTCGGTGAACCCAGGCTTTGGCGGACAATCTTTCATTCCACATACTTTAGATAAACTGCGCGCGGTGCGTGAACGTATCAAGCAAAGCGGGCGTCCAATTCGTTTGGAAATTGATGGTGGCGTGAAAGTGGAGAATATCCGAGAAATCGCGGAAGCGGGTGCTGATATGTTTGTGGCAGGCTCGGCGATTTTTGGTCAGCCTGATTACCAAGCGGTGATTGAGCAGATGCGTGCTGAACTGGCGAAAGCCAAAATTTAATCTGATTTAGGATCGTGTTTTGAAATCCATAAAATTAATTGCTTTTGATTTGGATGGTACGCTGCTCGACAGCGTGCCGGATTTAGCGGTAGCGGCGGATCAAGCGGCGCGTGCGGTCGGCTATCCGGCGGTGAGCGAAGCGCAGGTGCGTGATTATGTCGGTAATGGTGCAGATGTGTTGATTGCGCGCGCACTCAGCCAGAGCTTAACGATCAATCCTGAATTAAGCCCAGAGCTACGTGCTCAAGCGCGTCACCTGTTTGATGAGTTTTATGAACAAACGGGGCACAAGCTGAGCCACCTGTACCCTAATGTTAAAACCACGCTTTTAGAGCTGCACCAAGCGGGCTTTATTCTGGCGCTCGTGACCAATAAGCCTTCTAAATTTGTGCCAGATGTTCTAGAGCAACACGGCATCGCGCATTTTTTCAGTGATGTGATTGGCGGCGATACCTTCCCGAATAAAAAGCCGGATCCGATGGCGCTGAATTGGTTATTAGAGAAGCATCAGCTAAGTGCTGAGCAAATGTTGATGGTCGGGGATTCGAAAAACGACATTCTGGCGGCAAAAAATGCTGGGTGTTATTCCTTCGGTTTAACCTACGGTTATAACCACGGCGAACCGATTGCCAATGCGGAGCCAGACTTCGTCTCCGATGACATTGGCACGCTGCTTGAAGTGGTGCTCGTTTCGGCGTAAAAGTTGCCGTTCGCACTAGTAAAATACTCGTTAATGAGTACACTGCTTGAACCGCGCCGATTCCGTGCGCGGTTTTTCTCCCTTTGTTTTGTGTAATTTCAATTTCAGTCACAAGGAAATCAAACCCATGAGCAAACCCATTGTATTGAGTGGTGTTCAACCGTCAGGTGAACTAAGTATCGGTAACTACTTGGGTGCTCTACGTCAATGGCAACAGATGCAAGATGATTATGACTGCCAGTACTGTGTTGTGGATTTGCATGCAATTACGGTTCGCCAAGATCCAAAAGCACTGCATGAAGCGACATTGGACGCTTTGGCTATTTGTCTCGCCGTTGGCGTTGATCCGAAAAAGAGCACGCTATTTGTTCAGTCACACGTACCTGAGCATGCTCAACTCGGTTGGGTTTTGAACTGCTACACCCAGATGGGTGAGCTGAGCCGCATGACTCAGTTTAAAGACAAATCAGCACGTTACGCCAACGATGTGAATGCTGGTCTGTTTGGTTATCCGGTACTGATGGCTGCAGATATTCTGCTGTATGGCGCGCACCAAGTGCCAGTGGGCAGCGATCAGAAACAACATCTGGAATTGGCACGCGATATCGCGACCCGTTTCAACAATATCTACAGCCCAGAGCAGCCGATTTTTACCATTCCTGAGCCTTACATCCCAACCGTGAATGCGCGGGTAATGAGTCTGCAAGATGCGACTAAGAAAATGTCCAAATCAGACGATAACCGCAAAAACGTGATCACCTTGTTGGAAGATCCAAAATCGATCATCAAGAAGATCAATAAGGCGCAGACCGATGCGGAAACCCCACCGCGTATCGCCTACGATGTTGAAAACAAAGCGGGCATCGCGAACCTGATGGGACTCTATTCTGCGGCGACAGGTAAAACCTTCGCCGAAATCGAAGCTCAGTACGCAGGCGTTGAAATGTACGGCCCATTTAAGAAAGATGTGGGTGAGGCTGTAGTGGCCATGCTTGAACCCGTACAAGCAGAATACCAACGCATCCGTAACGATCGCGAATACCTGAACAGTGTAATGCGTGATGGCGCAGAAAAAGCCTCGGCAAAAGCGCTGCAAACGCTGAAAAAAGTCTATGCGGCGGTTGGTTTTGTGGCGCGACCTTAAGCCAAAGCGAGCACAATCAAGTCACAGTGAATAAAGCTAGGGTTTCCTAGCTTTATTTTTTCAGGCGAGATAGGTTTGCACAGAGCGAAAGTATTTGAGGAATTCTCCCATCTGCGTTTCATACGGCTACACTTAAAACACCGAAATTTAAAAGAGTGTTAGCCATGAGATTCATCTTGCTGTTGATGCTAGTCGGGATGGCGCATGGAGCGCTAGCCAACCCCTTACGTGTCTGCGTTGGGGACGTTAATGTCTGGCCGCCGTTTACCTATTGGCAAGGCAGCTCTGCACAAGAAAAGGCAGATTCATTGACGGGTTCAGCCACGACCTTGGTGCTCGAAGCACTGAAAAAACAAGAGATAGAATACCAACTGCATTTCATGCCATGGGCTCGGGTTCAGCATGAATTAACTCAAGCAACAGGCCGCTGTGACTTAACCTGGGATGCCAGTTATCGTGCCGAAAGGGCGGAATACAGCTATTTTTCGGTACCGCTCTATACGATCCAGTTAGGCTATTTCACCTTGCCGGAAAACAGTAAGGCTTTGAATCTGGCTACCGACAGCGATGTGCTGTGTGGGATCAATGGTTTTAACTACCAAAATTTCGCATTACCACGAGAGCCTTCACTGACACTCAATTCCGTCCAGCAAGCCTTAAATATGCTGCAAAAAGAGCGTTGTGATTGGTTCGTGAGTGAAATTGAACCAATTTATGGCGGGATCATGTTAGGGCTCTATCAGTTAGATAGACCGATTCAACATCACGTTTTAGGTAAAGAGAAAGAGTACCATGTGCAGGTTCGGCGTAGCCTACCGAACGCGATGCCACTCTTAAACGGCCTCAATGAGTACATTTTACAAGCCCAGTCCAGCGGACATGCGCAAGCGGTTTTTGATCGCTTCTTGTCGATAACGCAAACCGAATAAATCGACGCCATGGCAGTTATGACTTCCTTATCCTCCCAGAGCGGCTCATTCGCCGCGCTGGCTATTTACCCCGCATGTTGAAACTTTGCTATGCATTCAAGTATTTGCTCTATTGATGAGATGAATATCTCGATATCAGTGCTGAATGTTTTTGTGTTGCATGAAAAACAGTAACACTCATCGCGTAAAGTCGTTTTTTTTTAGCGCAACACTGGTTCAATACACCCTGTTTTGTCTGTTAATCGCAAATAGGGAGGAGAAGGTACATCATGGAAATGAGAACAACCCCGAATTTAACGCGTTCAACGTTAGCTTTAGCAATTAGTTTTGGCTTAGTGGCACCAAGCTACGCTGACCTACTGATTTCCCAATACGTTGAAGGCAGCAGCTTCAATAAAGCGATTGAAATTGCCAACACGTCCGATCAAACGGTGAGCCTGAATGGCTATCAACTGGCGATGTCGACCAACGGCAGCGGCACTTGGGATAAAACTTTACCGCTCGATGGACAAGTGATTGCGGCGCGCGATGTGCTGGTGATTGCCCACGGCAGCTCAAATAGTGCGATACTGGCAATCGCCGATATGACCAACAACACAGTGGTTAACTTTAATGGCAATGATCCGATTGCGCTGCTCAATAGCGATGGCACAGTGCATGATGTGGTCGGCAGTATGGGCGGCGCAGATTTTGCGAAAGACAATACGCTCGCCAGAACAAAACTCACCCCAAGCGCTACTTACCAAGCTTCCGATTGGGCGACCCAAGGCAAAGACAATATTGATGGGCTTGGCGCACTGGACGTCGCCACGCTACCGAGTGCGTTCAATTGTACGCTAGATGGTGCTGAACCAAGCTTTACTACTATCCAACAAATTCAAGGTGAAGGCAGTACTTCTCCCTATATCCAAGGTTATCCCTACATCACCAATGAGGATTTCTTTGTCAAAGGTGTGGTGAGTGCAGTAACGACAGGACTGACTAAAGGCTTCTATCTGCAAGCGCTGGAAGATGACTACAACCCGAACACCTCGGAAGGTTTGTTCGTGTTTACCAACCAAAGCAGTTCGGACTTAGCACCGGGCGATGTGGTGTGCGTGAAGGGCAAAGTTCAAGAGTATTACAACCTGACGCAGCTAAAAGTAGAAAACAATCAATGGGTGAAACAAGGCCAGCAAGCTGCGCCACAAGCGCAAGCCATCGAGATCTTGCCTTCGGATGAAAACTTTGCGCAGACGCTAGAGCGTTACGAAGGTATGTTGGTAAAAACGACACCTGAGCTGGATATGCGTGTGACTCGCACCTTTGGTTATGACTATGCTTCGCGCCGTAACAACATGGTACTGGCGCAAGGTCGCATCAATATGCATCCAAACCAGCAGCATCCTGCCGGCTCAGAGCAAGCTTCGCAACAGAAGCTGGATAACGTGCAGCGCCGCTTGTTTGTGGAATCGGATGCCAAAGCACCAGATGGGCAAATTCCATATTACCCTACATTTGGCCGCACCGATGTCGATCAAGATGGTTCAACCGAAGACTATATCCGAATTGATGATACGGTTTCAGGCCTCGAAGGGGTTGTGAGCTACAGCTATAACGAATATCGCCTGATTGTGACCAACACCATCTCGGCAGAAAATTTGGTGCATAACGCGCCGCGTCAAGCCAAGCCAGACCTGGATGAAGGCGATCTGCGCATTGCCACGTTCAACGTACTTAACTACTTCAACTCGCCGTTTGGTGGTGATGCTAACCAACATGGGGATAACCGTGGCGCCAACAATCTGGCTGAATTTGAAGTGCAGCAAGCCAAGATTGTGAATGCGATTGTCCGTTTGGATGCCGATATCGTGGGTTTGATGGAAATTGAGAACAACGGCTTTGGTGAAGGTTCGGCGATTGCGCAATTGGTGAATCAGATCAATAGCCAAATCGCGGATAAGAAAAAACACTACCGCTTTGTGGCTATTGATTCGAATGGTGATGGCAAAACCGATGCTGCCGATTCACTGGGTACTGATGTGATCACCACAGGTGTTATCTATCGCGATAAAGTGGTGAAGCTGGCGCAAAATCGCGTCATCCCAATGCCAAGTCAGCAAGCACCAGAGGTGGTAGATGCCAACGGTAAAGTGATTGAAGATGGTAAAAACTATCAGCGTGATACGCTTGCCCCAACCTTTAAAGTCAAAGGTGGCAACGAAAAAATCACTGTCGCGGTGAATCACTTCAAATCGAAAGGATCAGCGTGTTGGGAAGATGCCGCGCCCGTTGAGCAAGGCGGACAAGCAGGCAAAGATCTCGATTACCAAGGCGCATGTGAAAACTTCCGCGTCGCCGCCGCGGTAGCGTTGGGTGATGCGCTGGCGAAAATCGATGGGCATAAAGTGATTCTCGGTGATATGAACTCGTACGGCATGGAAGATCCTATGCTGGTGCTGACGGACTACACACCAGAGAAATACGGCAAAACCATTCGCGCCGCACGCAATACTTACATTGCCGGTGTGGAGCAGTTTGGAGATGCAGGCGCAGAAATAAAACACAGCTACGGTTATCTCAACGCAGTTGCAATGAAACATCCAGACAGTTGGAGCTACTCATTTAATGATGAAGTCGGCGCGTTGGATCATCTGTTAGTCAGTCCAAGCCTCAAACACAAAGTCGTGGATGCGACCGATTGGCACATTAACGGTGCAGAATCGACCTTGTTTGACTACAACGATGAGTTCAAAGGCAACCTGCCGAAATACAAGGATCAATTCCGCGCCTCAGATCATGACCCCGCGGTACTGGAGCTTAACATCTACGGTGGGTCATTAGGTTTAGGCGCACTGCTTGGCCTATTGGGGCTTGGTGTTTGGCGCCGCCGTCGATCATCGTGATTAAGCTGTTAGCAATGTATAAAAGCCAAGTAGATTTACTTGGCTTTTATATTTTTAAAATCTAATTAAGGCATTGTTTAATTAAATAGGTGATGGTGAGCGTCATCAATATGATAATAATTATCGATTGAAAATGAATTTATCCTGTGTATATTGATTGGCCAAAACATAGCCCAGAGATATCAAATGCTTCTATTCGTTTTATACGAAGGGCGGTAGCTATCTAACAATCTGTATAAACTAATCTTATAGCGAATAATAATGAACTTTATTACTAAGACCTGCTCAGTCATTAGGCTTAAAGCGATTGACATTAGTATATTAATTGTCTTGCTGATGCCTGTTGCTGCTACTTTTGCCAACGTCAAAACTGAATCTTCCACATCAAATGCTAATAGCCCCTCCGTAATTGAAAGTGCTAATCAGTATTTAGTCAAAATTGCTAAGGCAAATGACTATGGACTATCAATAAACCATTTCAAGGAATTGAATAGCAGAGGGAAAATAATCGTATTAGCTAATAATTATTTAGTTAACCCTAAGTTATCAGATGCGCCTGCTAAGACAATAGTCTTAATTCTTGATGATAAACAGAGCGCAAATATTAAGCAGATCCGAATAGAAGGACGTGCGGCAGATCTCGTCTTGTTAGCCCCACAAGGCATTACTTGTAATGGCTGCTCGATTATTAATGCTGAGCGAGTCACATTAGCGACAGGAAGTGCAAATTTTTACAATGATGAGCTCAAAAGTATACAAATATCCCCCAAAGGTAAAATAGATGTCTCTGGTGCTGGCCTTTTAGCCAATGAAAGTAGCTTGCTAGATATTGCAGCTGGTACTTTTCGTCTTGATGCTCATTTAACCACAAACATGAAAGGGCGAGTGACTAGACGAGCTAATAAAGAAGTTCAAGAAATTGATAGTGCTGGAACTTTAGAAGTGTCAAATGGAGATGTGCAGATTATCGTGGGAAATAATCTATTTCGATATGATGATCGCCGATCGGATGCCTCATATTCTGAAATGAACGGTAATTCCATCGAGTTAACGACGAAAGCGAAAATTTCAGTAGGCAATTTACATCTTGAATCAACTTATTCAAAAGCCACGATAGCGCTCAATGGACAAATCTTAGTCAATGGTGCTTGGACCTATGTAGGTCGGTATAGAGATCAAAGTGTTGTGCCTCTTGAATCGATAAAAGTGAAATCAAATGGTGATATTCTTTTAAAAGATCAAGTTATTGTCAATAACCGATTCGATCTAGACTCAACGGGTAGCGTTTATTTTTATTCACCACAAGATAAGCAAAAAAAATTCTTATATGACAATATAAGAGCGAATGAGATAAATGTAGTTAGCACTAAGCTAATAGAAAACAAAGGTGTTATAGTTGCGAGTAAAGTAAAATTCTCTTCAGATAGATTCATTAATGAAGGTGATATTGAATCAACCCGTGAGATATACATTAATGGTGAGCATCAGTTAGTAAACCAGTTTGGTGGTATTATTCTTGGTGAAGATATTCATCTAAAGTCAAGCAACACCATTACAAACGGTTCACAATATCCTTGGCGGTTGGTTCCTAAATCAGATGATCGAGCAAGATCTGCCAATCGATATACAGCTCCTGAAAAAGAAGTTGGAGGGAAATTAGCTGTTCCAACAATCCCTTCTAATATGGAGAAACAACCTGTCGGTTCTTTAGCCGCATTTATCTTGGGGCAAAATATTAAGCTAGAAGCTGAACAATTTATTAATATCAATCCGTATGAAGTGAACCGAGCCAATATTCATGGGTCAGAATTAAAACTCTCTCCAGTTGAAAGCGGTCAAGTTATTGTTTCTTCAGAAAATATCTTGGATTTAAATCTGACTAATCGCTTATGGAATGTCTCATCAATCCTTGAGTCTTGGACGGGTAATGTGATGATTAATGCGCCCGTTATTGACAATGAGCGATATTATCTTTGGGCGGCTACAGATGTTAGTTCAAGAAAAGTTCCACCAAGTATACCGAGTTGGTGCGATGAAATACTAGCAATGTATTCAAATAGTCAGGAGTTTTTAAATGATCCTAATTCTGTAAATTTTGATGGTGGATTTAATATTTTAACGTGGGATAAAAGAGTTCTTTTAAATTGTTATCATGTAGGGCTTGACGAATCAAACTACCCTACTATAAAAATAGAAAAACAATACCTTAAAGCCCTATCTCCCCCATCAAGAATTAACGTTGGTGATAGTTTGGTTATTAAATCTCGCGATTTGAATAATAAACACAGCTCAATAGAAGTTAGAAAAGATGTTTTTGGCCAAGTCTCAAAAGTATGGATGGAGGGGTTAAGCCTAAAAGAGCGTTGGGAGAAAACGACCACTACCCACCATACAAATACTTATTGCTCACGAAGAGTATTTCGTAAGTGTATTAGTCGTAAAACAGACCGTTGGACAACATCCAAAACCGAATTAGTAAAAGATGATGTTATCGCACAGTATCCATTTGTCTTTTATGTCGATGGCCATATTCATGAAGGATTTGGTACAGATTATAAAATTATGCAAAATATCACGTTTGGTCCGCATGCGTCAGCGTATACACCTCGGCCTGTATCACCACCACCTAAGCCAAGTAAATATATACCGATAACCAGTTCTGGCATCACCTTCTTTATCCCTAACCCAAATTTTAAAGAGTAATAGGTGGAAATATGAATTATTCTCCATTATGGAAAAAAGTAACATCGACATGTTTATTGGCCACCTTGTTTACCCATATCAGTTTTCCTGTATATGCATCAGTAACTCAACGTGTAAACCTTGATTCAATCAATGATTTCCTTACAGCCTCCCCACGTTATGAGCTACAGAAGTCTGTTACTGATTATTTATACTCAAGTAAATTAACAACAGATGAGATTGGTATATTTGATGGTTTTGACTATTTCTATCATCGATTGGCTGAGAAGAAACCTCAATTAATTCCTGGGTACGCAAAGAATAATAATGAAATTGTCGACACACTACCACCTCGCTTTGGAACGGCTTATGTTGAAAGGGGAGTTATTCGACATCAGATAACACAGATACTGAATAAAAACTGGATAAGTTCTCCTGAGTTTTCGAGTTATAATGCTCAAACTAAACAGCTGTATGAGAATGCAGTGAATTTAGCATTGGAAAATAATTATCAACTTGGTCAGGTTCTTAATTTAGATCAAATAAAAAGAATCAATAAAGATGTTATTTGGCCTGAAGTTAGAACATTAGGTGATCAGCAAAAGCCATATCTGGTGCCATTTGTATATTTAACAGATGCAACCATTAAGCAACAAAAAATCATAGAGTCTACCTATCATGCCAATTCCGCTGATATCAAGACACAAACTTTTATTGTTGATGGTGTAAAAGTTAATTTTGCTCATCGAGCTATGATTGATGTTGAAAAGGACTTCATCAATACAAGAGGCATTATCAATGGAAGTAAGCTCACTATTCGTACTGGGCGAGAGCTACAAAATAATTCAGGTACGATAACGGGCGATGATGTCACGCTACTCGCTAATAAACTCACCAATAAAACGCTAGTGACACGGCTTGATTATGGCCATGGTTATTCAGAGAAATTCGCTCAAATTGGCACTATCTCGTCGTTGGGTAACTTAACTATTGCTACGGCGTCAGATGTGATAAGTCATGGCGGACAGTTTTCGGCGCAAGGTGATTTAACCATTAATGCTGGCGGAAATATCATATTGGTGCCGCAACAGGCAAAAAATGAGCGCTATGAATCTGGTGCGCGTTGGCAAGATAGTGAATCTTCTTTAGTTAATCTACAAACTAACCTCTCTGCGATTGATACCCTAAAACTGATTGCAGGTGGTCAAATTCATATCGAAGGTGCTCAATTAGAAAGCCAGGGGTTGATTGAGGTGTTGGCGGGATATGGCATTACTTTAAAGAGTGCCGCTGATTTACGCTCTTTCGAAAAGCGTTTTCAAGCATCAAGTGGTGGGGTTTTTGGCACCAAAGAGAGTAAAGCTGAAAGTAAAACAGAGGCAGAGATTGTTCGTACTCTATTAAAGGCTGGCCAGAGTATGCTGTTGTCGACCAAGCAAGGCGATATTTTGCTAGAGGCAGTGACCATCGACAATAAAGGTATTTCCAAAATCATTGCTGAAAATGGCGCGATTGATTTTGAATTGGCGAAACTTCTGGAAAGCTACAGCTATGAAAACTCCTATGAAGGTTCTTTGTCTTTCCGTCATACCGGTAACGGTTATCAAAGAGAGGTGGCTTATTATTCGGAGTTTATCAATAACGGTGGGCTTATTCTTGACGCGGCAACTGGGGTTAAAATTCAAGTCGCAGCAGGTTCACAAAACTTAGATCAAACACTGGCTGATTTAGCACGCGCACCTGAATTAGCTTGGATGCAGGAACTTCGGAATAACCCAGAATACAGTGAGGTTGACTGGCAATCGATTGAGCTGGTTTTGGAACAATGGGACTACGACCAATCGGGTTTGTCACCTGCTGCAATGGCAATACTGGCAATTGCGGTTTCTATTGCTATGGGGCCAGGAGCAGGATCTGCGCTTGCCGGAACGGGTACAAGTGCGGTGATCACCGTCAGTAGCCCTGCATTAGCTGCAGCCTTGAATGCCGGTTTGACTAGTATTGTGGTGCAAGCTTCTGGAAGCTTATTGGCTAATGGTTTTGATATACAAGAAACCTTGAGCCAACTAAGTTCAAAAGAGTCTTTAGTTTCATTAGCAACAAGTATGGTGACCGCTGGAGTTTTAAGTGGTTTGGATGTACCCATGTTCTCTGGTGAAGATGGAACAACCTTAACACTTGCCGATATGGTGCAAAATGCGGCAGGTAGTGAGTTGGCTACTCAGGCTATCATGCAAGTTTTTCAAGCCACTGTCCGCACAGGTATTAATGCTATCGCCAGTGGTTATGATTGGGATGAATTTGGCAGCTCTTTAGTACAAAGTTTAGCGATATCTTCGATTAACTTACTGGGTAAAGAGTTAGCTCAGCAAATAGGTGAAGCTGCCCGTCTAAATAATATTGATACTGCACAACAATATATTCTGCATGCCGCCTTGGGATGTGGCTTAGGTGTGCTAACTTCAGCCGCCCATGGTGGAAATACCGATGCTAACCGAATAGGCTGCGCTTCAGGTGCTGGCGGTGGTGTGATCGGAGAATATGTCGGATCGAAATATCGAGAAGAGATCGGGCTTTTAGAAAAGGATACCAAAGCATTTATTGAAAAAATGACTAAAAATTTTGCTGAGGAAAACGGTACTTCGCAATTAACCCCAGCAGCAATACAAGCTGAAGTGAGTAAGTTACATGCGCGGGGCGTTGATATTGCCCGGTTAGTCGCAGGGCTGTCTGTTTTTGCCATGCGTGGTAATGTGGATATTGCTATCAATACGGCAGGAAATGCAGCAGAAAATAATGCTCTTTTCCTTTTGGCTGTTCTTGTGACACCAGAGTCTGCTGCTCTGTTTATGGCTGCGATTACTGCATATACTGCCACTCAATTTGTGATGTCGTCAGTTGATGCTTACCATAAGGGGACTGAGCTTTACCGAATTTATCTGTATGGCACCACAGAAGAGAAAGCACAAGCCAAAGAAGAGATGATAGATCTTGCGATTAGCTACGGTCTTGAAACGGGAGCAACCATCGTTATCGGTGGTGTGGCCCAAAAAGTAACGAAGAAGCTACTGCAAGACGTCCCTTTTGATGAAGTTGCCGCTTTTATTTCATCTCAGTTACGTGGAAAAGGTAATATTGATGCAGCGGAAGTGTATGATCAAGTTGCTAAAAACATTAAATATAAAAATGATCATTTCGATACCTATAAAGCCAATGGCGGAAAAGATAATTACGACACTTGGTCTAAGAAATACGATAACAGTAGGTATGATGCTCTAAAGAATAACAAGCTTATTCCTGATAATGATGTCGATATGTCCGATTATTATAGACATAAGGAAATGTACCCCAATACCACCATTACGCCAGAGCGTTTTATCGAGCAGCAAAATAAAGGCTTCACTATTGGGGAGAAAGGTTCATGGAAAAGGATTGACACACGGCCTAAGAATGTTCCCGATGAACCAAGTTATCACTCTCAAAAGAATGAGGTACCACTTCCAATCTCGGCTGAGCAAGATATCGCGAAATTTATGCAAACAGAAGTTACGCTACCGCCTGATGTCACAAAGAAAACTGTCGAGCAAGTGATTACTTTGAGACAAAAAGCGGAAGCTGAAGTGCGAGAGCTCAGTTCGAATCCCGATCTAAACCGTGATGCCTTATTAAATCTTAAGGCGGATATCAGGAAATACGGGGACGTCTTGGGTAGCGCAAAACTAGAGCATAATTTGCATATTGAGTTTACGAGTGTTAAGAAGTTACCTTTTGAAGTCCCCGGACGTGGTCAGCAAGGGCAGTTTGATGGGATTTGGCTGGCCACTGACAAAAATGGCGTGACGAAACTGATCACGGGTGAAGCGAAAGCGGGCAAAAATCAAGTTCATTACAACCATCGGCAAGTCGGGAAGGATGAGCTTGGAGAAATTATTGATGCCCAGCAAACCAGCGCGCAGTATTACAAAGCGATCTGGGAAAATATGGAAAAATCCTTCCAGACTGCAAAAGAGAGTTCAAAATATCAGTCTGATCTGCTGTATAGAAAGCAAACCGATGAACTGGGTAAAACGCTTGAAATATATGAAAAATATAAGCAATCAAGCCCATCAAGCTCGATTGAATATCGAGGTTCTGAGCTGATATTTAATGAAAATGGCATGATTAAAAAAGCCAATAACCTTAAATTTGAGACAATGCATTAGTATGAAAAAAATAGTGAAGACTCATATTAAAAATTTAGAAGGTAAGCAGCGTGTTTATGATGCGATCTTAGAGCGTCTTATCAATACCAACCAGTTTTCATTGAGCATTGCGGAAAAAAACTGTTTTGGATTTGAAACTGGGTATCGCAACCTTTGCACGCTATTTGCGATTGGTCACTATCTGCCATCAGTCGCAGACTCTGAGGTAGTAGAGCATTTTTTCTCTGCTCAACAGTACGCCATATTATGGTTACGTCAGATGAATCTACCGAAAGGGGAGCTCATCCCCTTTCAATACCAAGGGGTAGATTTTGCAATTCCAGCTCAAGGTAGAACGGAGCATATCCAGTCATTTGATTGGCTTAATATGCTTTACCTCACTATTGTCACAGGGCGTAATGAGGATTTAAATTTATTAATAGAACTTCTGCATAAGGAGCAAGTGGTATGGCGCTCGGAGCAAAATCGTTATCATCTTGAGATAGTGCTGCATATGCTTGGCCTCCAAGCCAGCTGTGATATTACTGATTTAATCAATCGGTTTATTGCCCATATCCAGCGAGAAGGTCAAACACCTAAGGAGCGCATTCCTAGTTACCACGGGATTACAGTGACCTTGGGCTTTTTCGATGTGATGCAAGCTATACATCAGCAAGACCAAGTGGCGTATAACCTATCCATGCATCGCGCTTTAGAAATGCATAAAGAGTGGTGGACTCACGATAAGGATTTTAAAACAGATCCGAAAGGTTATATTTCATTACATCTCCTCACGGCAGCAAAATATGCATATAAAAAACACGGTTACATACTGGATGTAGAGTCGGATTATATCCCCAGCTATCTGTATATGAATTGATGGTATTATATTGAATATAAGAGGTGACCTGATATTAAAGGTTGCCTCTGTATCCAAACTACGTTCATTCACCCCAATCCCCTAGTTTGCTTATGTTCATCTGGAGTCACTCACTTTCAGTCTATCTGCAATTTCAAATTGTCTGGGTATGGATATATTCAAATTAAATAAATTTAGGCTACAAAGTTAAAATGAAAAAAATTATCAATAATGCGCTATTAATGTTTTTATTGTTTGTATCGAAAGCATCATTTGCTGCTGATACTTATATCTCCGGTAAGCTCGTTGATATTACCAGTGTTCAGCAAGGATTGCTGATTCGTATCGAAGGCTACCAAGTGCCAACAAAATGCCCTAATCCTCATAATTGGGGGTGGATGCTAATACCTGAGGAAAATAAAACCATGATCTCGGTTGCCTTGGCGATGTGGACACAAGGTAAAACTAACGCGACTATCTACATCAGTGGTACTAAGATAGGGTATTGTCAAGTTGTGCAATATGATCCTCACCATTAATAGTCAATAATTCGGAGTTTGCTAATGTTTAAAAAAATATTATTAATTTTTACTCTTCTATTGCCATTCTATGCTTTCTCAGGAACACAAACGGGTAAAGTCGCTTGGCTTATTGTTAGAGCATCCGATGGTTTGATCTATTTTGGTATTGAGGGATCGCCAGCTTCAGGTAAGCCACAATGTGCAACACTTAGTTATTGGATGATCCGTGATGAAAACTCCAATGTAGGCAAACAGCAATATTCACTCTTACTTACTGCATATGCTTCAGGTAAGCCAGTGGAGATTGTTGGAATGAACAGTTGTAAACGTTGGGGGGATGGTGAGGATGTGAATTATATTAAGATAAAATAGAAGTCGTTCATTGGTTCGTTAAGAAATTAAAATCGATAAGGGGTAAATATGTCAAAAATAATCATACATCTTTGTTTAGTGACCTCATTTTTTATATCATTTTCAATTCATGCGGCTTCTATTTCTAGTGGAGCGAGGAAAATTACTTCGTTAGGATGCCACAATATAGATAATATCTGTTTTGTTCAAATTGATGGTGATCCTGTTGGTCCTAGTTCATGTAAGACTAATTCAGTTCGGTGGGATATAGAAAAGGATCCTAATGGTAAGAGCAGTTTTAGTTTGCTAAATGCCGCATATTTCTCTGGAAAGTCAGTAGTGCTACAAATTAGTGAGCAATGTTTCAAATATCAAAATAACTTTCCTACTTTTTTATGGCTGATAGTGGTTAATTAAGGTTTAACATATGTTTATAAGAAAATTATTTATTTTTTTTATATTTTTCTCTATCTCTATGTCTTCCCAAGCAGAGTGTGAAACATGGGGTTGCATCGGGAAAATAACTAATATCTATACTAATGCGGATGGGATGATCTATTTTGGCACTGAGTACAACGAGAAGAAAGCGAATTGCACACCAGTTTCTGATGTTTACTTTACACTTAATCCTAAATCAGAAAATGCAAAAGAAATATATTCTTCCGTATTGTCTGCTTATATGGCAGGCAAGAAAATACAGCTAAGAGTCAAAGAGGGTAGTCAGGGTTGTGAATTGGCTTATGTTAATTTATCTACATCAATTTAAGGTGAAACTTGTATGATTTCAAAAATGAAAATTAAACAATTTTTTTGGTTTATGTTAATTGCTGTCTCATGTAATGCTTATGCCGATATTACCTGTTCAGGTAAGGTATTGACTGTTTTGCAGTATGCCAATGGTAATGTGAATGTTATGACATCTTATCGTAATGATTATACAGTTATATGTAATACAGTATCTAATTGGAAGGGTATTAGCCCTGATGCCTGTCGTTCTATGTTGAGTATTGTTCTTTCCGCTAAGGCTGTCGATAAAAATATTCTTGTTTACTATTCTGGTAATCAATTTTCCTGTGCAACGATCCCTTATTATGGTAATGCTCCTTCACCAGTTTATGTAGGAATAGATCGGTAATTATGACTAAAAATTCTGTTATAAGCATAACACTAATCACGTTAATGGCTGTCTTAACCGCATTTAATGCCCATGCTGCTCGTCAGGTCGGTAAGATTACAGGTGTCATTCCCTATGAAGCTTCAGGGAAAAAAATTGTAATTTTTAAAATCGAAAACAATATTGCCCAAGGGTGTAATGTTACTGGCCGTTTTGCATTTGATGAGTCAAAGAAAAATTTTGATTTGATGTCTTCTGCTCTTCTTTCTGCATTTCATGCTGGAACCACAGTTCATGTTGAATACACGAATAGCTGTAAAGCATGGGGAAACTCATACGATATTCAATATATATGTTTTGGCGATATTCCCTGCTAAACCAAAGGCTAGCGTAGTACGCTAGCCTTTTTAGTTTCTTACGTTGGTGGTGTGAACTTACTGCGCGTCGTGCAGTACGCTGCCCCACAGGTCGTATTCATCGGCGTGTTCAATCACAACGTTAACCAGCTCACCCGGTTTCAGGTTGGTTTCACCGTTGAGGTAAACCAAGCCATCAATTTCCGGTGCATCGGCATAAGTACGGCCAATCGCGCCTTCTTCATCGACTTCATCAATCAGCACTTGCATGGTGCTGCCGATGCGTTTTTGCAGTTTGGCAGCACTGATCTCTTGCTGCACGAGCATAAAGCGCTCGAAACGATCTTTTTTCACGTCTTCTGGGATTTGATCTTCAATCTCGTTCGCTGCAGCGCCTTCAACAGGTGAGTACTTAAAGCAGCCCACGCGATCGAGTTGTGCTTCTTTCAGCCAATCGAGCAGGATTTGGAAATCCTCTTCAGTTTCGCCCGGGAAGCCCACAATAAAGGTGGAGCGGATCACCAGTTCTGGGCAGATTTCACGCCATTTTTTGATGCGCTCTAAAGTGCGCTCCGCTTGTCCCGGACGCTTCATCATTTTCAGAACACGTGGGCTGGCGTGTTGGAATGGAATATCCAAGTAAGGCAGCACTTTTCCTTCTGCCATTAATGGGATGATTTCATCCACATGTGGGTAAGGGTAAACGTAGTGCAGACGAACCCAAATGCCCATTTTGCCAAGCTCTTCACTGAGCGCTTTGATGTTATGGCGCACTGGTGAGCCGTTAGCAAAACCTAGGCTGTGTTTGGTGTCCACACCATAAGCACTGGTGTCTTGGCTGATTACGAGCAGCTCTTTTACGCCAGCGTTTTTCAGGCGTTCCGCTTCACCAATAATCTCACCCACTGGGCGGCTCACCAAATCACCACGCATTGATGGGATGATGCAGAAAGTACAGCGGTGGTTACAACCTTCAGAAATTTTCAGGTAAGCGTAATGCTTGGGCGTCAGTTTCACCCCGTGATCCGGCACTAGGCTAGTAAACGGGTTGTGGGCTGGCTTTGGCGCGTATTGGTGTACGTGCTCCAATACGTTTTGGTAAGCGTGTGGGCCTGTAATACCGAGCACATTGGGGTGTACTTGGCGAATTTCATCTTCACGCGCGCCGAGGCAGCCCGTCACAATCACTTTGCCGTTCTCTTTCAGCGCTTCGCCAATGGTATCCAGAGACTCTTGCACCGCACTGTCGATAAAACCACAGGTGTTAACGATCACCACATCGGAGTCGTGGTAGCTGTTGACGATCTCATACCCCTCAGTGCGTAGTTGGGTCAGAATGCGTTCTGAATCCACTAAGTTTTTTGGGCAACCTAAGGAAACAAAACCAATTTTATTGCCTGTGGTTTGGCTATTTTGGCTTTGCTCGGCGATGGTTTTTTTCGCCGTTTCCAGTGTCGTGGTTTGATTTGGCGTAAAAGTCTGAACTGTCATTGCTCTGTGTGCTACCTGATAATTATCGAATCACCGTCCTTATCGCTTCTGTGCAGAGCGTGGCTAGGGGACGGGTATAAAAGTCGGCGAATTATAACTGAGCTTAGGAAATTGAATAGGGGAGAGAAAGGAAAATTGCGCAAAAAATGCGCGCAAACGTCTGCTCAAGTCGGTTAACTTTGCTTAATGCTTGCCTTTAGAGTGGAGTGCTGCACAATAACGCGCACTTTATTTCCATCCCAAGGTCGTATGCATGCTACTGATGATCGATAACTACGATTCGTTTACTTACAACCTGTACCAATACTTTTGTGAGTTAGGGGCGCAGGTCAAAGTGGTACGTAATGATGAGATCGATCTGGATGGGATCCGCGCGCTGGCACCGACACATTTGGTGATTTCTCCGGGACCATGCACGCCCAATGAAGCGGGGATCTCGCTCGCGGCGATTGAAGCGTTTGCAGGACAACTGCCCATCCTTGGCGTTTGTTTAGGGCATCAAGCCATTGCGCAAGCGTTTGGTGGGCAAGTGGTACGCGCTCGTCAGGTCATGCATGGCAAAACCTCACCGATTCGTCATACGGGACAAGGCTTATTTAGCGGATTGAATAACCCGCTAACGGTGACGCGTTACCATTCCTTAGTGGTGAAAAATGACACTCTGCCCGAGTGCTTTGAGTTGACGGCATGGACTGAGCTTAGTGATGGTCGCATTGACGAAATCATGGGTTTTCAACATAAAACCCTAGCCCTTGAAGCGGTGCAGTTTCACCCTGAGTCGATAAAGACAGAACAAGGCCACCAATTGTTGGCGAATTTTTTAAACCGCGCCTAATGCCAAGAACCATGCGTAGCCAGTGCCGATCGTACTGACTGCGATCACTTTTTTCGCTTTCTATCAAAGATTTATCCGCAAGCTGTCATTTTTCAAGCTTATTCATAGAGGATTGTGCTACCCGCGCCATGCCTTGATTTTGCTGCCTCTTTGCTTCATTTCCTATCGCCCCATAAAAATCGCTTCATAAATAATCCTTTTTATTGCATAAATAGTCGTTCGTGGTGTGGGGTTTATCTCACTTGCCTGTGCATACGAGATCTTTCACCATTGAAATGGTTAAATAAATGTAAATACAATGCTGCAAATGCTTTAAGGAAATACATAATCTAACACAGAGCCATTTTGTGGAAGAATCGCTTATCTCTGAGCATGCGGTATCGAGAGGGAATGGGTAATGACGGTGGAAATGAGTGTAGATCGGAGTTCTTTTGATGAGGTGATGGTGCCTTGTTACAACCCGATGGAGTTTATCCCAGTAAAAGGTTTTGGTTCACGGATTTGGGATCAGCAGGGTCATGAGTACATTGACTTCGCTGGCGGGATTGCGGTGAGTTGTCTAGGGCATTGCCACCCAGTGATGGTGCAAGCCTTGACCACCCAAGCCAATAAGCTGTGGCATTTAAGTAACGTAATGACCAATGAGCCAGCGTTGCGCTTGGCGAAAAAACTGACTCAAGTGAGTTTTGCCGAAAAGGTCTTTTTTGCCAACTCTGGCGCGGAAGCCAACGAAGCGGCACTCAAACTGGCGCGTCGTTATGCGGCCGATGTGTATGGTCCTGAGAAATCCGAGATTATTGCCTTTAACCAAGGTTTCCACGGTCGTACTTTCTTTACCGTATCGGTCGGTGGTCAAGCGACCTATTCGGATGGTTTTGGCCCTAAACCGGGTGACATTGTTCATTTGCCTTATAACGATTTGGCTGCACTGCAAGCGCAGATCTCCGATCGCACTTGTGCTGTGATGATGGAGCCGCTGCAAGGTGAGGGCGGGATCATTTCACCCAGTGCCGAATTTGTGCAAGCGGTGCGCGAGTTGTGTGACAAACATAATGCACTACTGATTTTCGATGAAGTGCAGACGGGGAATGGTCGTACCGGTGATTTCTATGCGTACCAAGGGATTGGTGTGACACCAGATATTCTGGCGACCGCAAAATCTCTCGGTGGCGGTTTCCCAATCGGTGCCATGCTGACCACGGCGAAAATTGCTGAGCACATGAAAGTGGGCGTACACGGTTCGACTTATGGCGGCAACCCATTAGCGTGTGCTGTAGCGGAAGCGGTGGTGGATTTCGTTGCGCAACCAGAAATATTGGCTGGTGTGAAACAGCGTGAGCAGTGGATGCGCGCTGAGCTAGAGAAAATCAATCAGAAATATCACTTGTTTAAAGAGATCCGCGGTAAAGGTTTGCTACTTGGCGCGGCACTCAACGATGAATGGCAAGGCCGCGCGCGTGACATTCTGGTCGCTGCGGGTAAGCAAGGCTTGATGGTGTTGGTGGCCGGGGCGAGCGTGGTTCGCTTTACGCCATCTCTCATCATCAGCCAACAAGAAATCGAAGAAGGTATGGTTCGCTTAGACAAAGCGATCGCCACACTGATGTGATAGCGAAGGGTTTGCATCGCAAGCCCTGATTGACGAACCATGGAGGTTCGACGCTATCGCAGGCTGCAGGATGACGTGAGGGGCGAAAGGTTCTCGCCCCGTGTCCAATGCAGAGATTACGCATCGGGAGGGAGTAAAGATGCTAGTTGTTCGTCCGATTAGCATGGCCGACTATGAGGCGCTACATACCTGCGCTGTCGAGTCCGGCCATGGCTTCACATCATTACCAGTAGATCAAGAGCTACTGACTAATCGTATTACCCACTCAGAATACAGCTTCAGCAAACCGAACGTCACAATGCCTGGTGATGAAGGCTATTTGATGGTGGGTGTGGATACTGAAACTGGGCAAGTGGCTGGAACCACGGGCATTGAAGCCTCGATTGGCTGGGATGTACCGTTTTATTCTTATCACATCAGCACCATAGTTCACTCGTCGCCTAAATTGGGTGTCAACAATGTAGTGAAGTTGCTGACATTTGGTAACAACTACACCGGATGCAGTGAGATCTGCACTCTGTTTTTGCGCCCACAGTATCGCCAAGGCTTGAATGGTCGTTTGATGTCGAAATGCCGTTTTCTGATGATGGCGGAACACTCACACCGTTTTTCCAAAACTATTTTTGCTGAGATGCGCGGCGTTTCCGATGCCGATGGCAATTCACCATTTTGGAAGTGGCTGCAAGAGCACTTTTTCTCGATTGATTTCACTTTGGCTGATTATCTGACTGGAATTGGCAAAAAAGGCTTTATCGCTGACTTGATGCCCAAACTGCCAATTTACGTCAACTTGCTGAGCAAAGAAGCGCAAGCAGTGATTGGTCAGGTGCATGAAAACACGCGACCCGCCTTGGTATTGCTTGAGAAAGAGGGCTTCACCTGTCGCAATTACGTCGACATTTTTGATGCGGGCCCAACCGTGGAATGTGAGCTGAACAATATTGAATCGGTGCGCCACTCAGTACGCGCCATTGTTGAAGTGGCAGAACATTCGAGCTCGCAGAATTTCATTATGTGTAACACCTCGTTTGAGAACTTCCGGGCTACGGCGGCCAAAGCCGCATACAGCCAAGAAGATAACGCGGTGATCATCTCCCCCAAAGTGGCCGCGGCATTAGAAGTGAGCACGGGGGATTATTTACGGATTTTGGCGCAGTAGGGGATAGCCATGACACATTGGATAGCCGGTGAATGGGTTGCGGGGACCGGTGAAAAACTACAATCACATACGCCTTATAGCCATGAGCTTTTATGGCAAGGCTACAGCGCTAGTGGCGAGCAAGTCGACGCGGCGGTGAAGGCCGCTCGCCGCGCTTTTCTCGACTGGAAAAAACGCCCATTTGCTGAGCGTGAACAGAAGGTGTTGGCCTTTGCGGAATTGGTGAAAGCCAACAGCGAACAGATTGCGCAAGTGATTGCTAAAGAGACGGGCAAGCCTTTGTGGGAAACGCGCACGGAAGCGGCTTCAATTGCCGGAAAAATCGCGATTTCGATTCGTGCTTATCATGAGCGTACCGGTGAAACCGTGCGTGAAGCGGCAGGCAATCAGCTGGTATTGCGCCATCGACCGTTGGGTGTGATGGCGGTGTTTGGGCCGTATAACTTCCCCGGCCATTTACCGAATGGGCATATAGTGCCTGCGCTGCTGGCGGGCAATACCGTGGTGTTTAAGCCTTCTGAGCAAACCCCGTGGACTGGCGAAGTCTTGATGCAGTTATGGCAACAGGCTGGCTTGCCTGCTGGTGTCATCAATCTGGTTCAAGGTTCAAAAGAGACGGGGATTGCGCTCGCGCAATCACGCGGGATTGATGGTTTGCTGTTTACGGGGAGTGCCAATACTGGACATCTGCTGCATCGCCAATTTGCAGGTCAGCCGGACAAAATGCTGGCGCTGGAAATGGGCGGCAATAACCCTATGGTGATTTCAGAGCACTATGGCGATCTGGATGCCACGGTTTACACCATTATTCAATCGGCGTTTATCAGCAGTGGTCAACGCTGCACCTGTGCGCGTCGCTTGTATGTGCCACTCGGGACGAAAGGCGATGCACTGCTCGATAAACTGGTTTCCGTAACGGCAAATCTGCGTATTGATCAGCCTTTTGCTGAGCCCGCACCCTTTATGGGACCGTTAGTTTCTGAAGCGGCAGCACAAGCGATCCTCAAGGCGCAAGCAGATCTACAAGCGCTAGGCGGAAAAAGTCTACTTGAAGCTCGCGCCTTGCATGCGGCGTTTATCACTCCGGCCATCATTGATGTGACGGCGATTGAGCGCTTACCGGATGATGAGTATTTCGGGCCTTTGCTGCAAGTGGTGCGTTACCAGACTTTGGCGCAAGCGATAGAGCTTGCCAATGATACCCGCTTTGGCTTATCCGCTGGGCTTGTCTCGACGGATGATGGCGAGTGGGATTACTTTGTCGAACATATTCGTGCGGGCATCGTCAATCGTAACCGCCAATTAACCGGAGCCAGTGGTGATGCGCCATTTGGTGGCCCAGGAGCATCGGGCAACTTACGCCCCAGTGCCTTCTATGCCGCCGACTATTGCGCTTATCCGATGGCTTCAATGGAGGGGGAGACAACATTGCTTCCTGCCACCTTGAGCCCGGGTGTTGAACTCTAATCATAATTTTTTTGTGCCTGCGCAGCCAAGTAGGCACTTTTTTCGTCACAGGTTGAAAGCTTTATCGTGTTAGCGCTGGATAAATTACACGGTGTCTAACCTTAGTCCCTTTGCGTTTCATAGGATCAACAAGGAGGCGTTATGACGCCAACAGCTTTATTCCAATCGCTCTGGAATGATTATATTGAGCGCCTCTGCCCATCGGCAGACAGAGTGCATCAACTCCTACAAGAAGATGAGCCGCTGATTAATGACCATATTGCGCTGCGCACATTTAATTTGGCGCCACTGGGGTTAGAGACGCTGGCTAAACCGTTTCTGGCACTCGGCTACCAAGCGTGTGGTGAGTATGAGTTCAAAAGTAAAAAACTCTTTGCTAAGCATTTTGAACATCCCGATCCTTTGCAGCCTAAGGTTTTCATTAGTGAGCTGAAAGTCGAAGAGTGTTCACCTGAGCTGCAAGCGATTGTTGAAAAGCTGGTGGCACAAGTTCAGCCACAAGCATTAGCCAGTGAGGCTTTTTTGTATGGAGGTCGCTTATGGAGCTTAAGCCATGCCGACTATCTTACTTTGGCGAAAGAGAGTGAGTATGCCGCTTGGCTTGCGGCGCATGGTTATGGTGCAAACCACTTTACAGTCAGCGTGAATCAGCTCAATGCGCTGCATGAAGTGAAACAGGTCAATGACCATCTGCGCCAACATGGCTTTAGCATCAATGAATCGGGTGGGGAAGTAAAAGGCTCACCAGAAGTCTTGCTCGAACAGTCTTCGACCATGGCTGATAAAGTGTTAGTGCGTTTTAACGAAGGCGCGGAGATGATCCCCGGTGGCTTTTATGAGTTTGCCAAACGCTACCCTATGGCCAATGGTCAGCTCTATCCCGGATTTGTCGAAGCTTCGGCGGATAAGATTTTTGAAAGCACGAACCGTTAAATCTAGCGCATCATACAAATAAAAATAGCCACCGCAGCAAGGGTGGCTATTTTTTATAACACGATACGGGTTATCGGGGCACTTAGCGAGTGCCGTAAACCACGATGGTTTTACCGTGGGCAGAGATCAGGTTCTGCTCTTCCAGCATCTTCAGGATGCGGCCAACGGTTTCGCGAGAACAGCCAACAATTTGACCGATCTCTTGGCGAGTGATCTTGATTTGCATGCCATCAGGGTGAGTCATCGCATCGGGCTGACGAGCAAGATTCAGCAGAGTCTGTGCGATACGGCCAGTTACGTCTAGGAACGCAAGGTCGCCAACTTTCTGGCTGGTCACTTGCAGACGACGAGCCATTTGACCTGAAAGGCGCATCAAAATGTCTGGGTTAACTTGGATTAACTGACGGAATTTCTTAAATGAGATTTCAGCCACTTCACACGGTGTTTTGGCACGAACCCAAGCGGTACGCTCTTGACCTTCTTCAAACAGGCCGAGTTCACCGATGAAATCACCTTGGTTCAGGTAAGAGAGAATCATCTCTTTACCTTCTTCATCTTTGATCAGTACCGCAACTGAACCTTTTACGATGTAGTACAGCGTTTCCGCCTTCTCACCCGCGTGGATCAGCGTGCTTTTTGATGGGTACTTATGAATGTGACAATGTGAAAGAAACCACTCTAGTGTTGGATCGGTTTGAGGTTTACCTAGAACCATAATAATCTCACTTCCTCTGCAGGGTACGCTTGCCGCTATCCATATTTTAGCGAAGCCTCAATTGGGCTTACTAGAATAAGAGGTGTTACCCAAGGCTGCAAGCTATCTTGTGTTTCGGTTAAGAATAGTATCCTTTTTCGAAATCGATTTCTTGATTTTAATCGTGTCAGTAGTCCGATTTGCTACGCAAAACTGTGCACATGATCACGGTATGAAAAGTAAGCATTCATCACTGGTCGGATCTAGCCAATTTTTCCCGTTTCGATCAGTTGTTGCAGCAGCGGGCGCACAATCAAATCCATCGCAAAACTCATTTTACCGCCGGGGACGACAATGGTGTTGTGGCGTGACATAAACGAGCCATCAATCATCGCCAGCAAGTACGGGAAATCGACGTTCTTGATGCCACGAAAACGGATCACCACAAAACTTTCATCTAAAGTTGGAATGCCTTTGGCATTAAGAGGATTCGAGGTATCGACAGTCGGGACGCGCTGAAAGTTAATATGGGTGCGCGAAAACTGTGGGGTGATGAATTTAAGGTAATCATCCATTGAGCGGACAATCGAATCCATCACCGCTTCACGTGAATGGCCGCGATCGCGCGTATCGCGAACGTATTTTTGGATCCACTCAAGATTAACTATGGGCACCATGCCAATCAAAAAATCGACGTGTTGCGCGACATTAACATCGCCATCAACTACGCCACCGTGTAAACCTTCATAAAACAGCACATCGGAGTTTTCAGGCAGTGATTGCCAAGGTGTAAACGTACCGGGCATCTGGTTATACGGCACCGCTTCATCAAAGGTGTGCAAGTAGCGGCGTACTTGGCCGGTACCCATTTTCCCGTATTGACGGAAAAACTCTTCCAGCGCAGGAAAATCATTGGCTTGTGGGCCAAAGTAGCTGATATGGCGGCCTTGCTCACGTGCTTTGCGGATTTCGACATCCATCTCGGGACGTGTGAAACGATGGAAACTATCACCTTCAATCCAAGCGGGTTTGATGTTCATCATATTGAACATTTTGCGAAACGCTTCTGAGGTGGTGGTGGTACCAGCGCCGGAAGAACCGGTCACTGCAATAATCGGATGTTTGGCTGACATGACAAACCTTGTCCTTTAAGTCCTTGATTTTGGTGCTAACTTAGACACCTTCCAAAAAATGACTATAGCACGGAAAATGCTGTCGTCACGGCATGGCTAAAACGGATGGCATTTAATATCCACGGTTTCATGCAATTCTGAATAGACGATCACAGCTTGTCCAGATTGTAATTGAGTGCGTACCTGAGCAATTTTCTCCTCTAGCGAGACTTCAATATCGCCATAGTCGGTGCCTTCACGCAGCACAAATTCACGGATCAAATTGTCGAGTGTGTCTGGTGCAATCTCTTGCCATGGAATGATCATAAATACCTCTTTATTTTATGACGGTTCTTTTGTATGACTGAAAGAAACGACGAGTTGCCGCCACGCTCAGTCGTTTGAATGTCGCTTTCATCTGTGGAGAAGGAATCGTGGATTAGCTGGGCAGTAGAAAATCATCTCGCAGCGGTGCGTAATAGTCGGGTAGAGCTTGCTCTAACCAAAAATACGGTTTAAGCCATGAACCGCTCAGGAAACCCACATGGCCGCCATGCTCGAAGAGACGATAGCGGATATTGTCAGGTAGCGGAAAATTGGGGATCACCGCTTCGGTCATAAAAGGATCGTCTTTGGCGTGGATGATCTGAGTCGGGATGCGGATCTGAGTCAGCTGTTTAATCCCAGAGCACTGCTGGTAATAATCGGCAGCATCATGAAAACCGTGCAGCGGCGCGGTGATCACATCATCAAACTCGGCGAGTTTAGCGATAGAGCGGATCCGCTCAGGGCTCAGTGGCAAAGCATTTTCCAGCAGTGAGTATTTCGCGATGGCATTTTTCTTCAATGAAGAGAGCAGATAGGCGCGATACACTTTGGAAAAGCCCTGTTCGATACGTTGTGAGCAGGCGGCTAAATCGAGTGGCGCGGAAATCAAGGTGGCGGCCGTAACGATAGGATCATCCCGAAACTGCGCAAGATAGTTGGCGAGCATGTTACCGCCGAGTGAAACACCGACGGCAACGATCGGACGCTCTGGTAATTGTTTACGCAGATACTCCAGCACAAAACGCGCATCGCCCGTTTCGCCAGAGTGGTAAGCGCGTGCTAAGTGGTTGGGTTTACCACTGCAACCGCGAAAATGCATCATTACCGAGAGCCAGCCTTGCCGCGCAAAGGCGTGCATCAAGCCGTTCGCGTAAGGGCTTTTGAAGCTGCCTTCTAAGCCATGGAACAACACAAACAGCGGCTTACGCAGCGCGTTTGGTGTGCGCCAATCTTCGCTCCAAGCCAGATCGAGAAAATCTCCATCGGGCGTGAATAGCGTTTGCCATTCGGCACTAAACAGCGGCTGTTTACGCAGCAAGCGAGGCAGCAGAGTTTGTAAGTGGGGATTTTTCAGCCCCTTGGCAGCAATAAACGTGGTCATGATGTTGGATTATCGGATTCTCGGTATGGAGCTGAAAAAAGCTCGGCTAAGTATTCTGCGCCAAGCATTTTACAGTATTGCAGAGTGAGCGATAGATCTTGCGCAGGATGAAGTGTCATTCGATTGATACAATGCACCAAATCTGCTTGTTGTTGCTTTTCTAATTGCAGCTCAAACTGCAGTGCTTCGCGATAGAGAGTGTCTGGCAAATGGCTTTTCAAGCGTCGCCGCAAATCACGAAAATCGTGCAGCAGAGTTTCCGAATGACTCAAACATTCCAGCACCGTCGGCCAGTCAGTTTCCGCAAAAGTGAGCTGCTGTTCATCTAGCCATTTGAGTAACAGCAGCAGATTGACATTGCCGTGATGGCTATTTTGTAATCGTAAGCACGCCTCTTTTACCTCGCGCACACTGTAATACTGCAAACTGAATTGCCAGAGTCTTTCCAGTGTTAATCTTGGTTTGGCGTGCTCATCACTCATTTATCCGTTGAACTCCCGTTCCATCTCTTCCAAGGTTTCTTGCTCGGCCATCCATTCTAGCTCGACTTGCTCAAGCTCGGATTTGGCGGCGGCTTGTTTAGCCAACACCTCAGTCAGTGTCGCTTTATTCTGTGCTTCGTACAGTGAGGTGTCCGACAATTGTGCCTCCATCTCACTGACAACGTGGTTCAACTTATCGAGTTTCTCTTCTAACTGTGTCAGCTTTTTGCGAATTGGCGCAGTGAGCTTACGAAAATCGGCTTCACGGCGCTTTTGCTCTTTTTTCGCAGCGGCACTGTTCGTGCTATTCGCAGTATTGGTCGGTTGGGTTTCTTTACGCTCGGCTTTTTGCTGATCGGTAAGCCATTTGTAGTAGTCATTCAAGTCACCATCAAACGGGCCGACTTGGTGATCATGCACTAAATAGAGATCATCGGTGGTAGCACGCAGCAAGTAGCGATCATGGCTGACAATGACCATGGCGCCTTCATAGCTTTGTAGCGCAAGGGTTAGTGCTTGACGCATGTCCAAATCCAAATGGTTGGTGGGTTCGTCAAGCAGCAGTAAGTTGGGCTTTTGCCACACAATCAACGCCAGCACTAAACGGGCTTTTTCACCACCCGAGAAGGGGGCGACTTTTTCGAGTGCTTTCTCGCCATGGAAACCAAAGCTGCCTAAGTAGTTACGTAGCTCTAGCTCATTTTTGTCTGGCGCGATTTGCATCATGTGTTGCAGTGGCGTCTCTTCCGGATGCAGTGTTTCCAACTGATGCTGCGCAAAGTAACCAATTTTCACCCCTTGCGAGTAAGTGCAGTCACCTGATTGCGGTTTGAGCTCACCCGAGAGCAGTTTGATCAAGGTGGATTTACCTGCGCCGTTACGACCAAGCAGACCGATGCGACTGCCCGGCACCAGATTGAGGCGGATCTTCTCGAGGATGAGGTTATCGCCGTAGCCCGCTGCGACCTGATCCATCATTAGTATCGGGTTCGGCAGCGCGGCAGGTTCACGAAATTCAAAGCTGAATGGGTTATCAAACTGGGCGGGCAGCACTTTTTCCATTCGCTCCAGCGCTTTAATCCGGCTTTGGGCTTGGCGAGCTTTCGACGCTTTATAGCGGAAGCGATCAATATAGCTTTGCATGTGCGCCATCTGCTTTTGTTGCTTTTGATAGATGGCTTGTTGCTGAAGCATTTTCTGTGCGCGCTGAGTTTCAAACGACGAGTAGTTCCCCGTGTATTCATTTAGCGTCTGATTTTCAATATGTACAATGCGATTGACGATCGGGTCGAGGAAATCGCGGTCATGGGAAATCAGGAGCAGCGTGCCGGGGTAGCTTTGCAGCCAACGCTCCAGCCACATCACCGCATCCAAATCCAAGTGGTTGGTCGGTTCGTCGAGCAGCAGTAAATCTGAGCGGCAAATCAGCGCTTGCGCGAGGTTTAAACGCATCCGCCAGCCACCAGAAAATTGGGTCAGGTTCCAGCTCATCTGCTCTTGGGTAAAGCCTAAGCCATCAAGCAGTTCTGAGGCGCGAGCGCGAATGCTGTAACCTCCGACCATCTCGATCTTGCCATGCAGATCGGCCACTTTGGTGCCGTTGTCGGCCGCTTCTGCGTCCATCAATTGGCGCTCAAGTTCGCGGTATTCGCGATCGCCATCGATGACGTATTCCAATGCTGTGCGATCCAGCGCTGGGGTTTCTTGCGCAACCCAAGCCAGCTCCCAGTGCGCTGGTTTACTGAAGGAGCCCGCATCAATGGTGAGTTCATCTTTCAGCAGTGCAAAGAGAGTGGATTTGCCGCAGCCATTTTTGCCCACTAAGCCGACTTTATCGCCGGGATGAATGGTGGCTGAAGCTTGCTCAAGGAGTGGTTTGCCGCCACGCAGTAGCTGAATCTCAGAAAAGGTAATCATAAAAAATCGTTTATCGCCCGTTGAATTTTCGCTCGGAATAGTAGGTGGAATAAGGATAAATGTCGATCATTATACCTAGCCTATCCCCTTCCTACTTGAAGCTGCAGCGGTGTTGGCTACGTTCGTTCACCCCAATCACATAGTCTATCTATGCTCATGGGGACTCACTCACTTGCCGCCTACCTGCAACTCCAAGTTGTTTGGGTATAGAAGTTGCGATAATCGACTGGTTGATCCGGTTTTACATTAGTTTATGAGTATATTAATGCACATCGGAATCGCTGGTTTTTCTATGTGCATCATTGAAAACAGCTGATGTATTGACTGTTTAGAAACACCATAATGTGGAATCTGGTATGCTTTGTCGTAAGCATTTTATTGCTACCTGCAACGCCAAGTGGTTTGGTTATAACGCAGAGCATCGTATATCAGTTGTAAGACGGGTTGACATGGTAGTAGAGACTAGGAGTGATAGGATCTCGTGAAACAGAAAAAACGTTTTATCGCTGGCGCAAATTGCCCACAGTGCCAGACCGCCGATACGTTGCAATGGTGGGTCGAGAACAGCATTGAGCTGGTAGAGTGCGTCGAATGTGGGTTCCATGAACAGCGTAAACCCAAATCCGTCGAGCAGAGTCAGCATGCGAATGAGCAGATGATCGGGATTTTTAAGCCTGAGTAATTGAGTTTCTGCGTGTGATCTTCATAATATCGACACTATTCTTCTCTTGGCCTGCATTTGGCAGTCGAGAGACAACCTCCCTGGAGCAGTTATGAAAATTGAAAAAAACACGGTAGCAAGTCTTGCTTACCAATTGACTATCGAAGATGGCGTGGTAGTGGACCAGTCTACTGTTGATGCGCCGCTGGATTACCTGCACGGTCACAATAACCTGATTACAGGCCTTGAGCGTGAATTGGAAGGCAAAGTGGCTGGTGATAAATTCACTGTTACTATCGCACCAGAAGATGCATACGGCGAACACAACGAAGATCTGGTACAGCGTGTTCCTGCAGACGTGTTCCAAGGAGTGGATGAGCTTGAAGTCGGTATGCGTTTCCTAGCCGATACTGACCAAGGCCCTATCCCAGTTGAAATCACAGAAGTGGATGGTGATGAAGTGGTAGTGGATGGTAACCATATGCTGGCTGGTCAATCACTGACTTTCACCGTAGAAGTGGTTGCTGTGCGCGCAGCGACGGAAGATGAGATTGCTCACGGTCATATCCATCAAGCGGGTGGCTGTGGTCATGACCACGATCACGACCATGATCATGAAGGCGGTTGCTGCGGTGGCGAAGGCCATGGTCATGATCACCATGGTCACGGTAAGAAAGAAGGCGGCTGCTGTGGCGGCGGCGGTTGTGGTTCTCACTAATAGTGAGCCCATCTCGTTGAGTAGTACGTTATTTTCGTAGTACGACAGATTCGAAAGCGCTAACCGCGATCCGGTTGGCGCTTTTTTATTGCGAACTTTGGCACTATACGCCCATTCTAAACGCCGAAATAAAACGGTTAACCCTATTGGAGAACACAAGTCATGACACAGCCTTTTGCGATTGCCATCCATGGCGGTGCAGGCACGATTTTGCGTGAGCAGATGAGTGATGCATTGCGCAGGGACATCTTCGCGACTTTAGAGCAAGCCGTGCGAGCGGGACATCAATTACTGGTAGAAGGTGCCGATGCCTTAGATGCGGTGGTGGCAGCGGTGACAGTATTGGAAGACTCGCCACTGTTTAATGCCGGCAAAGGCTCAGTACTGACGCACAATGAAATGGTGGAGATGGATGCCTCGGTGATGCATGGCGCAGCCCGAGAGGCTGGCGCGATTGCTGGTGTGCGTCATGTTCGCAACCCAATTCAACTCGCGCGCGATGTGCTGCGTCATAGTGATCATGTGTTTTTGATTGGTGATGGGGCGGAGCAATTTGCTTTCCTGCAAGGGCATGTTTATACCGAGCAAGACTATTTTTTCACTGAGCGCCGTTATGAACAGCTGCAAAACATGAAGCAGCAAGATCGCTTTGCACTTTCAGAAGCTTCCTATCAATCCGAGTCTGCTGAACAAGAGCCGCCAAGTGAATATCCCGATGATAAGAAATTTGGCACGGTAGGCGCGGTGGCGTTGGATCAACAGGGCAATTTGGCGGCGGCGACCAGTACGGGTGGGATCACCAATAAGCGTTTTGGTCGCGTGGGCGACTCGCCAATCATCGGTGCTGGAACGCTGGCTGAAAATGGCAATGTCGCCATTTCATGCACCGGAATGGGCGAGTACTTCATCCGTTATGCGGTTGCAGGCGATATTGCGGCACGCATGCGTTATCTCAAAGAAGATGTCCATACCGCCTGTGAAACCGTGGTGCAAGGTGAACTGAAAAGCGTAGGTGGTGAAGGGGGATTAATTGCGATTGATGCGCAGGGCGATCTTCACTTTGCCATGAACAGTTCTGGCATGTATCGCGCGGGGATTGATCGCCATGGTCAATTCAGTGTGAAAATTTACGCTGACGAATAACCTTTTCTTAATAACTGAATGGATTTTCAAAGCCGTTTTATATGAATTTTTCATGCTTAAAAAATGACTGCAAGGATTCAAATTCGGTGCTAGAATCCTTTTTTAACTAGCAATCAGACTTGGAAAGATGGGTAATAACGTTGTCGTTCTTGGCACCCAATGGGGTGACGAAGGTAAAGGTAAAATCGTAGACCTTTTAACTGAAGATGCAAAATACGTGGTTCGCTACCAAGGCGGACACAACGCAGGTCACACACTAGTAATCGACGGTCAAAAAACCGTTCTCCACTTAATTCCATCCGGTATTCTTCGCAATAACGTGAAATGCATCATCGGTAACGGTGTAGTACTTTCACCAGAAGCATTGATCAAAGAAATGTCTGGTCTCGAAGAGCGTGGTGTTCCTGTTCGCGAGCGTCTTTTCATTTCTGAAGCTTGTCCTCTGATCCTGCCATACCACGTTGCTCTTGACCAAGCGCGCGAAGCCGCTCGTGGCAAGAAAGCAATCGGTACTACTGGTCGTGGTATTGGTCCTGCGTACGAAGATAAAGTAGCTCGTCGTGGTCTGCGTGTTGGCGACCTGTTCGATATGGCCTCTTTTGCTGAGAAACTGCAAGAAGTGATGGCATTCCATAACTTCCAACTTGAGCACTTCTACAAAGTAGAACCAGTAAGCTACGAAGCGGTACTGGAGCAGGCGAAGGGTTATGCAGAACTGCTGACTTCTATGGTTATCGACGTAACCAACGAACTGGATGCAGCGCGTAAGCGTGGCGACAAAATCATGTTCGAAGGCGCGCAAGGTACACTACTGGATATCGACCACGGTACTTATCCATATGTAACGTCTTCAAACACCACTGCTGGTGGTGTTGCTGCGGGCTCTGGTTTTGGTCCTCGTCACCTAGGTTACATCCTTGGTATCGCGAAAGCGTACTGCACTCGTGTTGGTGCTGGTCCGTTCCCAACTGAACTGTTTGACGAAGTGGGCGATCACTTAGGCACTAAAGGCCATGAGTTTGGTGCAACCACAGGTCGTAAGCGTCGTTGTGGTTGGTTTGATGCAGTGGCAATGCGCCGCGCGATCCAAATCAACTCAGTCACCGGCTTCTGCCTGACCAAACTGGACGTTCTAGATGGTCTGAAAGAGATCAAG
Source organism: Vibrio paracholerae (assembly GCF_037672085.1). Classification (NCBI taxonomy): domain Bacteria; kingdom Pseudomonadati; phylum Pseudomonadota; class Gammaproteobacteria; order Vibrionales; family Vibrionaceae; genus Vibrio; species Vibrio paracholerae. The sequence continues at coordinate 366,619 of NZ_JBBHLM010000002.1, forward strand.
ATCTGTACGGGTTACCAAATGCCTGACGGTTCTATTGCTGAAGTTTCACCTATGGCCGCTGACGCATTTGAAAACGTGACGCCAATTTTCGAAACTATGCCTGGTTGGTCTGAAACGACTTTCGGTGCAAAAACTTTGGCTGAACTGCCACAGACAGCGCTGGATTACATCAAGCGTATCGAAGAGCTGACTGGCGTTCCGGTAGACATCATTTCTACTGGCCCAGACCGCAACGAAACCATCATCAAAGTTCACCCATTCAGCGCGTGATCTTGAGATAAAAAACAGTAAGCCGACTCACCGAGTCGGCTTTTTTTTGCCATACTGTTGGTGGTATTTTGTGCGCTTGTGGCAAAAAGTTGCCGCAAAACGGTAAACGGGGCTAAAGCGATTGCATTCAATGCCGATATAGAAAGCAATCCGGGTCAACGTGCAATGCGGCGCGTGGTGACTGCCGGTGTTTATAAGAGTGCGGGTATGAAGCTACGAACGGTAGCCGCTTCCTTATTGCTTGCATGGCACTCCTCTTACAATCCTGCTTATGCAGCGGATTTAGGAGAGCCAGTGCCTATCTATTCGGAAGCTGAGCTAATCAAACTGATTGAAGAAAATAAGCATCTTGAGCGCGTAAAAGGGGATAATTGCCAGATCGTGGAAGATATTGTCGCACGTGCGACACGTATCAGTCTGCCCTCTTATGAGTTTCTGTATGGCGATATGCTGGCTTGGGGCGTGTGTGTGGATCAGGATGTTGAGCTGGGTCTCTACTATATGGAGAATGCGGCGCATCAAGGTTTGCCTGCTGCTCTGGAGCAGCTTGGGCGCTACTACTCACGCGGCACCCTAGTTCAACAAGATAAAGAACGCGCGATCCCCTATCTGCGTGAAGCGGCGGCAATGGGCAATCTTAATGCGCGTATTCAGCTCGCTGAACTGTTACTGCGTGATCACGGCAGTCCGCTCGATTATGAAGATGCGTACCGCTGGCTATATAACTCGGTCACCGCCGATCAGCGTACTCACAACCGTATCGCTCTGCTGCGTCAAGGTTTAGAGCGTCGGATGCCGGAAAATATCATCGCGCGAGCCAAACGCCGAGAAACGTTCTGGTAAAGTTGCTTTACCAGAACGGACGGTTCCCTTTAGCGCAAGAATTGCCGCATCTCTTCAAGCGCTTGCATGATCTGCTGAGTCGAAATTTGACGCTCTTTCTCTGGGGCAAGCTCTGAATTGAGAGTCTCGACTCGCCCAGTGGGGTAGCTCACCAACATCTCTTTATCACTCACTAACGCATAGTTAAAGTAACTACCGATAATCGTCCATTCCCGTTGTGGGCTCTCTTGCCAAAGCGGGTAGCCTAGCGCAAATTCATTGAGTGGATTTTGTACCCCTAACACTTCTTGCATCAACATAGGCGCAATATCGAGGTGGGTGGTTTTGTGCGTTAATACGCTTCCTTCTTTGTCAGGAATGTAGATGTAAAGCGGCACATGGATCTGCGCCATGCTGTAGTTACTGCCATGCCCCCAATAATTTTGTCGATTGTCATTAAACTCTTCACCATGATCAGATGTGATGATCACTATGGTATTGCGCAGCTCATCGCGGGCTTGCAACTGCTCAAGAACTTTGCCAATCAAACTATCAGCGTAATAGAGGGCATTGCGATAGCGGTTATGGTACGGCTCGGGATCAAAATCGTTGTTGAGTTTGATGTGATCGACTCGCTCCCAATAAGGGGTGAAAGGCGGTGTCATCGAGGTTGGGAAATCAGCCGCATGCGCTGAATCGTAAAACAGAAAACCGAAGTAGGGCTTGCTACGATCCCGTTGCTCTAAAAAGTGCAAAAAATCCTCAGTAATACGTTCATCACGCTGTGGTGAGTTTTCTCCGGGCGTGACTGTACGTAGCTGGGCAATTTTGCTGAATATCGTTCGGTCAAAGGGCGGGCTATTCAGTGGTGCCGAGCCGTAAATAGCAAACTGATAGTTCAAATCCGCGAGAGTTTGCATCAGCAGTGGGCGAGTTTGGCTAGTTTGAAACTCCTCCCAGTAGGTCGCGGGCAAGCCGTAAAAGAGACTGAATAAGCCAGCTTGGGTTGAATTTCCACCACTTAAGTGATGAGTAAAGCGCGTGGCTTGTTGACCAAAGTGAGCAATGTTGGGCGTAACATCACGATTGGCATCATCAAAGCGCCAAGCATCAATCCCAATCAATAAAATGTTTGGGCGCTCTGCAGGCGGTTCAATGTGCAGAGGTCGCAGCGGATAGTTGAGAGTGCTGCTGGTTGGTGCATGAAAATCCACCTGCTGACTGCGGGCGGATTGCGCATCAACAACACCGAGCTGGTCGAAAAAGCGCTTTGCGGTCAACGGATAATAGAGCGGCCAGTGATAGCTGTAGCTTGGGATCTCACTGTCATAAGTGGCATCTTTCCAAGCGTGGATAAACTGGCTACTCAGCAATGAAAGTAACCAAACCGCCGATACCCAGCGAACTCCACGTGAATGTTGAATGCGTTGCGCCAGTTTCATGATAAGCCATTGGGCAAAGCCGACCACGAAGACAATAAAGCCTGCCATCGCAAGGGTATACCACGACACGTTGATCACTTGCTGTCCACCATGCAACAGCAAATCCCACACAAAGCCACTAAGATGGAATCGGTACTGTTGATACACTTCAATATCGACCATCAACAAAATGCTCACGGCCCAAGAGGCTACAAACACAACACCGTGCAGTAGGCGACTCGGGAGCCAAAGCAGAGCGAGTGAAACCAGCGTGATGGCAAAGGCAAATAACCCAAACCAGCCAAACTGGGTGGCCGAAAGATAAGCATACGCTATCCCATTACCGCTGCGAACCTCCATCCATTGCAAATAGGGGAGGCCCAATACAGCCAATAAAACAGCATTCAAAATAAAGTGACTAAAAAGCCACTCTATATTCTTTTTTATCATCAATAACATGTGGAATCCCCGTAGCAAATGGGATTGGTTGGACAGCAAAATTGCTGCAAATAATAACTTAAAAGTTGACCTGTGTCACATTACCTAGAATGATGAAAGAGTTCTGTGCGTTGTCATTAGTTGTTCGTAGTGACAAAGCAGTAGGATATAACTAACACCTTCCTAGATAAGCAGGTCTGCCTATGTCTGATACCACACATCTTGATCCTTTCGCTGATCGCGAAGCCGACAATTATGACAATCCAATTCCGAGTCGTGAGTACATTCTCGAATTTTTAACCCAAGCCAATGTTCCCATGAATCGCAACGATCTGTTCGAAGCCCTCAAACTAGAAGGCGAAGAGCAATATGAAGGGTTGCGTCGTCGCCTGCGGGCAATGGAACGAGATGGCCAACTGGTGTTCACGCGCCGTCAATGCTATGCCTTGCCAGAAAAACTGGAAATGGTCAAAGGCTATGTGATTGGCCACAAAGACGGCCACGGTTGGGTGCGTCCAGAAGGGAGCTTAAACAAAGAAGGCGATATTTTATTGCCCCATCACCAGATGCGTACGCTGATCCATGGTGATTTTGTCTTAGTGCAGCCGAGCGGTACCGATAAACGCGGCCGCAAAGAAGGGCGCTTAGTACGCATTCTCGAAGAGCGTAATGGCCAAATTGTCGGACGTTTCTTCTTTGAATACGGTTACTCTTATGTGGTGCCGGATGACTCACGCATTCATCATGACATTCTGATCCCCAATGATCTCCGTGCTGGCGCTCGCATGGGCAACGTGGTCGTGATTGAAATTACCGACCGTGGCACGCGTAACCGCGGCATGATGGGTAAAGTCGTTGAAGTGTTGGGTGAAAACATGGCACCGGGTATGGAAACGCAAATTGCGATTCGTACTCACCAAATTCCCCATGAATGGCCCGCAGAAGTTGAGCAGCAAGTAGCAGGATTGACTGAGGAAGTGCCTGAAGAGGCCAAGCAAGGTCGTGTCGATCTACGTGCTTTGCCATTAGTCACGATCGATGGCGAAGATGCTCGAGATTTCGATGACGCTGTCTATTGTGAAGCGAAAAAAGGCGGTGGCTGGCGTTTATGGGTCGCGATTGCCGACGTGAGCTATTACGTACGTCCCGATACCGCGCTGGATAAAGAAGCGATCAACCGCGGTAACTCGGTCTATTTCCCATCGCAAGTTGTTCCAATGCTGCCTGAAGTACTATCGAATGGCCTCTGCTCACTCAACCCGCAAGTAGACCGCTTGTGTATGGTGTGTGAAATGACTGTATCGGAAACGGGTAAGCTATCGGGCTACAAGCATTACGAAGCGGTGATGAACTCACACGCTCGCCTAACTTACACCAAAGTGCACGAAATCCTCGAAGGGGATGAAGAGCTGCGCGAGCGTTATAAAGAAGTGGTTCCTCACCTAGAAGAGTTGCACCGAATGTATCAAGTGCTGAAAAGTGCACGTGATGAACGTGGGGCAATTGAGTTTGAAACTGTCGAAACTAAATTTATCTTCAATGCCCAGCGCAAGATTGAAAGTATTGAGCCTGTCATTCGTAACGATGCACATAAGCTGATTGAAGAGTGTATGATTCTCGCTAACATTGCTTCTGCCTCTTTGGTAGAAAAAGCCAAAGAAGCAGCGTTGTACCGTGTCCATGAGCCACCAGGTGAAGAACGTCTAACAGGTTTCCGTGATTTCCTCGGTGAATTGGGGCTCGATCTCTCCGGTGGTCTTGAGCCATCACCCACCGACTACGCCAATTTAATGAAGCAAATTGGTGAACGCCCAGACAAAGAGCTGATCCAGACCATGTTGCTGCGTTCGATGAAGCAAGCCGTGTATAACGCAGATAACGCGGGTCACTTTGGCTTAGCATTGAAACGCTATGCACACTTTACTTCGCCAATCCGCCGTTATCCGGATTTGCTGCTGCATCGCGCAATTAAATATTTGATTGCTAAGCAAGAAGGGCATAACCAAGATCGTTGGACACCAACCGGCGGTTATCATTACTCCTTCGATGATATGGATTTCTACGGTCAACAGTGTTCTATGACCGAGCGTCGAGCGGATGATGCCACTCGTGAAGTCTCAGATTGGCTCAAATGTGAGTATATGCAAGATCACGTTGGTGAAGAGTTAGAAGGCGTGGTAGCTAATGTCACCAGTTTCGGCTTTTTTGTACGTTTGACTGAACTGCATATTGATGGTTTGGTGCACATTTCGACTCTGGCCAATGACTACTACCACTACGATCCGATCGGTCAGCGTCTGGTGGGGGAAAGCTTTGGCGCTATTTACCGTCTCGGCGACGCGGTGAAAGTGAAAGTGTTGGCGGTAAATCTGGATGATCGCCAAATTGACTTTGAATTAGTCGAAACAAGTCGTAAGCTACGCGGCCAAGGTAAAACGGCCAAGAAACGTGCCGATGAAGCCCGAGCTAAAGCGCAAGGTAAAAAAGAAGCGGCCACCAAAGGTGCCCGTGGCAAATCACCAACGAAATCAGAGGTGAAACCACAGGTAGAAGCGACGCGCCGTCCAGACAGTGAAGGCCGCAGCAAACCGAAAAAGACCAAAGCGCCGAAAAAACGCAAAGACCAAGCTCGTAAGAAAAGCGGCAAAGCACGAGATAAAACCCAATAGGTAACACATGAGTAATGAATTGATTTATGGCATCCACGCTGTGAACGCGGTATTACAACGCGATCCTGCGCGTTTTGTTGAAGCGTATGTGCTTAAAGGTCGTCAGGATGATCGCCTGCTGCCTGTGCTCAACGAGTTGATGCGTTTGGGCGTCTCAATTCAAGAGATGAGCCGCAAAGCGCTGGATGACAAAGCGGAAGGCGCAAACCATCAAGGATTGATTGCCCGTGTTAAACCTGCTCGTCAACTCAATGAAAATGACCTTGACGATATCCTTGCTCAGCATGAACAACCCCTGTTGTTAGTGCTGGATGGGGTGACGGATCCCCATAACTTGGGGGCTTGTCTGCGCAATGCTGATGCGGCAGGCGTGGCGGCAGTGATTGTGCCTAAAGACAAATCAGCACCACTGACCGCGACCGTCAGTAAAGTTGCGTGTGGCGCGGCGGAAACTGTACCACTCGTGCGCGTTACTAACTTGGCGCGTACCATGCGCGCACTGCAAGAAAAAGGTGTCTGGTTTGTAGGGACAGCAGGCGAAGCGACTCACGACATCTACCAAAGCAAACTGACTGGGCCGCTGGCGATTGTAATGGGCGCAGAAGGTGATGGCATGCGTCGCTTAACGCGTGAAACCTGTGATGATTTGATTAAGATCCCGATGGCAGGCAGCGTATCAAGTCTAAACGTGTCTGTAGCTTGTGGGGTTTGCCTATTTGAAGCAGTACGTCAGCGTATGGCGAATCAATAAGTCCAATTAACTCATAGTATCGAACGGGCACCTAACAGTGCCCGTTTTTTCTTGATAGCAGTTTTTCTTGATAATAAATGCTATGCCCGCTAGCCACCTTGCCGATAGCATTGAGCCGATTTAATTTCGTTTATTTTTCAAACATACCTTGCAACTGAAACTGTGATCGGTATAATGCTCGGCACTGGTTTAGCCAGTTGTGAACCAATGAGCAGTGAGGAGCGAGCTTATCATTATTGATAAGCAAGGTAATGTATACTCAGCTTATGTTCGCAGTTAATACGACTAGCTTATAAATCAAGTTATTCACATTAGCTGACAATGTGCCCAATTGTGGCACTACGGTTTCACATAAATCAATCGGCATTCTCTCGTCCTGACGAGTTTGAGTGGCGATATTGTTTGTGTAATTTTATTAGAATTGGAGCTCTGTCTCATGCAGAACCAACGTATCCGTATCCGCCTAAAAGCTTTCGATTACAAACTGATCGATGCTTCTACTGCGGAAATCGTAGAAACAGCTAAGCGTACCGGCGCACAGGTTCGTGGTCCAATCCCACTGCCTACTCGTAAAGAGCGTTTCACTGTTCTGATCTCTCCACACGTAAACAAAGATGCACGTGACCAGTACGAAATCCGTACTCACAAGCGTCTGATCGACATCGTAGAACCAACTGACAAGACTGTAGATGCTCTGATGCGTCTTGATCTTGCTGCTGGTGTTGATGTTCAAATCAGCCTAGGTTAAGGGAGATTAGAAGAATGATTGGTCTAGTCGGACGTAAAGTGGGTATGACCCGCGTATTTACTGAAGAAGGCGTTTCTATCCCAGTAACAGTTGTTGAGGTTGAAGCGAACCGTGTTACTCAAGTGAAAACGCTTGAGACTGATGGTTATGCTGCGATCCAAGTCACTGCTGGTGCTAAGAAAGCTAACCGTGTTACTAAGCCAGAAGCTGGTCACTTTGCGAAAGCGGGTGTAGAAGCTGGTCGCGGTCTTTGGGAATTCCGTTTAGAAAACGGCGAAGAGTTTGCAGTAGGTTCTGAACTGACTGTTGAACTGTTCAACGAAGTAAAAAAAGTAGACGTTACTGGTACATCTAAAGGTAAAGGTTTCCAAGGTGCTGTTAAGCGCTGGAACTTCCGCACTCAAGATATGACTCACGGTAACTCATTGTCTCACCGCGCTCCTGGTTCAATTGGCCAATGTCAAACCCCAGGCCGCGTGTTTAAAGGCAAGAAAATGGCAGGTCACATGGGTGCTGAGCGTGTAACGACTCAAAACCTAGAGATCGTACGTGTTGACGCTGAGCGCAATCTGCTTCTGATTAAAGGTGCAGTCCCAGGCGCAACTGGCGCTAACGTGATCGTCAAACCAGCTGTTAAAGCGTAACGTCTAGGAGTAAGTAATGGAATTGATGGTTAAAGGTGCTAACGCACTAACTGTTTCCGAAACTACTTTCGGACGTGAGTTCAACGAAGCTCTTGTACACCAAGTAGTTGTTGCTTATGCAGCAGGTGCTCGTCAAGGTACTCGTGCTCAAAAGACACGTTCAGAAGTTTCTGGCGGTGGCGCTAAGCCATGGCGTCAAAAAGGTACTGGCCGTGCACGTGCTGGTACAATCCGTAGCCCAATCTGGCGTACAGGTGGCGTTACTTTTGCTGCGAAACCACAAGATCACAGCCAAAAAGTAAACAAAAAAATGTACCGTGGTGCTATGAAGAGCATTCTGTCTGAGCTAGTTCGTCAAGAGCGTCTAATCGTTGTTGAAAACTTCTCAGTTGAAGCTCCAAAGACCAAAGCTCTGGTAGCTAAGCTAAAAGAACTTGAGCTGAACGATGTTCTCATCGTTACTGGCGAAGTAGACGAGAATCTGTTCTTAGCTGCTCGTAACCTGTACAAAGTTGACGTGCGTGACGTAACTGGTATCGATCCAGTAAGCCTCATCGCATTTGACAAGGTTCTAATGACTGCTGCTGCAGTTAAGCAAGTTGAGGAGATGCTGGCATGATCCGTGAAGAGCGTCTACTAAAAGTTCTACGTGCTCCGCACATCTCTGAAAAAGCAACTATGTCTGCTGAGAAAGCGAACACTATCGTTTTCAAAGTAGCAAAAGATGCAACAAAGAAAGAGATCAAAGCAGCTGTAGAAAAGCTATTTGAAGTTGAAGTTAAGTCTGTAAATACCCTGATCATCAAGGGTAAGACCAAGCGTCAAGGTGTACGCCAAGGCCGTCGTTCAGACGTGAAAAAAGCGTACGTGACTTTGAATGAAGGTCAAGATCTTGACTTCGTTGGCGGCGCGGAATAACAGGAGTAGTTGAAAAATGGCTATTGTTAAATGTAAGCCGACTTCGGCTGGTCGTCGTCACGTTGTTAAAGTTGTTAACGCTGACCTTCATAAAGGTAAGCCTTACGCACCTCTTCTAGAGAAAAACTCTAAGAACGGTGGTCGTAACAACAACGGTCGTATCACAGTACGTCACATCGGTGGTGGTCACAAGCAGCACTATCGTTTGGTTGATTTCAAACGTACTAAAGACGGTATCCCAGCGAAAGTTGAGCGTCTAGAATACGATCCAAACCGTAGCGCAAACATTGCTCTCGTTCTGTACGCAGACGGTGAGCGTCGTTACATCATTGCACCGAAAGGTCTGCAAGCGGGTGACGTTATCCAATCTGGCCCAGATGCGCCGATCAAAGCGGGTAACGCAATGCCAATGCGCAACATCCCAGTTGGTTCAACAATCCACAACGTTGAATTGACTCCAGGAAAAGGCGCTCAGCTGGCTCGTTCTGCTGGTGCTTACGCGCAACTTGTTGCTCGTGATGGTGCATACGTAACTCTACGTCTACGTTCTGGCGAAATGCGTAAAGTGTTGTCTGAAGGCCGTGCAACTATCGGTGAAGTAGGCAATGCTGAGCATATGCTGCGTGAACTAGGTAAAGCTGGTGCAGCTCGCTGGCGCGGTGTTCGTCCAACCGTTCGCGGTGTGGTAATGAACCCGGTTGACCACCCACACGGTGGTGGTGAAGGTCGTACTTCTGGTGGTCGTCACCCTGTATCTCCTTGGGGCGTACCAACTAAAGGCTACAAGACACGTAGTAACAAACGCACTGACAAGTACATCGTACGTCGTCGTAATAAGTAATCTATTTAAGAGGATAAGCCATGCCACGTTCTCTCAAGAAAGGTCCATTTATTGACCTACACTTGCTGAAGAAGGTAGAGAAAGCGGTGGAAAGCGGAGACAAAAAGCCTATTAAGACTTGGTCCCGTCGTTCAATGATCATTCCAACAATGATCGGTTTGACCATCGCTGTCCATAATGGTCGTCAACACGTTCCAGTTTTCGTAACTGACGAGATGATCGGTCACAAGCTGGGCGAATTTGCACCTACTCGTACTTACCGCGGTCACGCTGCGGATAAGAAAGCTAAGAAGAAATAAGGGGTAAATGATGGAAGCTATCGCTAAACATAACTTTGCTCGTATTTCTCCTCAGAAAGCTCGCTTAGTTGCAGACCAAATCCGCGGCAAGTCTGTGGATCAAGCTCTAGAACTTCTGACTTTCAGCAACAAAAAAGCGGCTGAGCTAGTTAAGAAAGTTCTGGAATCTGCAATCGCGAACGCAGAGCACAACGAAGGTGCGGATATCGACGATCTACGTGTCGCTAAAATCTTCGTAGATGAGGGCCCAGTCATGAAGCGTATTATGCCTCGTGCTAAAGGCCGTGCGGATCGTATCTTGAAGCGTTCAAGCCACATTACTGTGGTTGTCGCAGATCGCTAAGAGACTAGGAGAGTAAGCAATGGGTCAGAAAGTACATCCAAATGGTATTCGTTTAGGCATCGTTAAGCCTTGGAATGCTACATGGTTTGCTAACACCAAAGATTTCGCTGACAACCTAGACGGCGACTTCAAGGTACGTCAATACCTATCTAAGGAATTGGCAAACGCGTCTCTGTCACGCATCGTTATCGAACGTCCTGCGAAGAGCATCCGTGTGACTATTCACACTGCTCGTCCAGGTGTTGTTATCGGTAAGAAAGGCGAAGACGTTGAAAAACTGCGTGCAGCAGTAGCAAAAATTGCTGGCGTACCAGCGCAAATCAACATCGCTGAAGTACGTAAGCCTGAGCTGGATGGTCAGCTTGTGGCTGATAGCATCGCGTCTCAACTAGAGCGTCGTGTAATGTTCCGTCGTGCTATGAAGCGCGCAGTACAAAACGCAATGCGTCTAGGCGCTAAAGGTATCAAAGTGGAAGTAAGCGGTCGTCTAGGCGGCGCTGAAATCGCTCGTTCAGAGTGGTACCGTGAAGGCCGTGTGCCTCTACACACTCTGCGTGCTGACATTGATTACGCAACTTCTTCGGCTCACACCACTTACGGTGTAATCGGCGTTAAAGTCTGGATCTTCAAAGGTGAGATCCTAGGCGGTATGCCAGCAGCAACTGAAGTTGCAGAGCCAAAGGCTGACAAGCCGAAGAAGCAGCGTAAAGGCCGTAAGTAAGGAGTCGACAGATGCTACAACCTAAACGTACTAAGTTCCGTAAGGTTCAGACTGGTCGTAACCGTGGTCTAGCGAAAGGTACTGAAGTAAGCTTCGGCTCTTTTGGTCTTAAAGCTGTTGGCCGTGGTCGTCTGACTGCTCGTCAAATCGAAGCAGCACGTCGTGCTATGACGCGTCACATTAAGCGTCAAGGTAAAATCTGGATCCGTGTGTTCCCAGACAAACCAATCACAGAAAAACCACTAGAAGTTCGTCAAGGTAAGGGTAAAGGTAACGTTGAGTACTGGGTAGCCCAAATCCAACCTGGTAAGGTTATGTACGAAGTTGATGGTGTACCTGAAGAATTGGCACGTGAAGCGTTCCGCCTAGCGGCTCGCAAACTGCCATTCAAGACTACATTTGTAACTAAGCAGGTGATGTGATGAAAGCACAAGATCTACGCGAAAAAAGCGTTGAAGAGCTGAACTCTGAGCTACTGAATTTGCTAAAAGAGCAGTTCAACTTGCGCATGCAAGCTGCAACTGGTCAACTGCAGCAGACTCATACTCTGAAAGCTGTACGCCGTGATATCGCACGTGTGAAAACTGTTTTGACTGAGAAGGCAGGCGCATAATGAGCGACAAAATTCGTACTCAACTAGGTCGTGTTGTTAGCGACAAGATGGACAAGTCTATCGTTGTTGCTATCGAGCGCATGGTGAAGCACCCTATCTACGGTAAATTCGTTAAGCGCACGACTAAAGTACACGCACATGACGAAAACAACGAGTGTGGCATTGGCGACACTGTTGAAATTCGTGAATGTCGTCCACTGTCTAAGACTAAGTCTTGGACTCTGGTGAAAATTGTAGAAAAAGCGAAGATCTAATCTCCACTTTTTCTCGCAATTCAGGCGGCTCCAATTATTTTTGGAGCCGTTTGTTTTTTGACTACCCAATCAAAAAAAAGGGTGGTACAATTCGCGTCCCTTTAAAGAGGCAGCCCGACCCGAGATGGGTCTAGTTTTTTTAATATTTAGCGGAGCACTAACATGATCCAAATGCAAACTATGCTGGATGCAGCTGATAACTCAGGCGCTCGCAGCGTAATGTGTATTAAGGTTCTGGGTGGCTCTCACCGTCGTTACGCCCACGTTGGCGACATCATCAAAGTTACTGTTAAGGAAGCAATTCCTCGCGGTAAAGTGAAAAAAGGTGATGTGTTAAAGGCGGTGGTAGTTCGCACCCGTAAAGGCGTACGTCGTCCAGACGGTTCTGTCATTCGCTTCGACCGTAATGCTTGCGTTCTGTTGAACAACAACAGTGAGCAACCTATCGGTACACGTATCTTTGGTCCAGTGACTCGTGAACTTCGTAATGCGAAATTCATGAAGATTGTATCACTGGCTCCAGAAGTTCTGTAAGGAGCGGCAACAATGGCAGCTAAAATCCGTCAAAATGACGAAGTAATCGTTCTTGCTGGGAAAGACAAAGGCAAGAAAGGTAAAGTAACTAAGGTTCTGGCAACTGGTAAAGTTATCGTTGAAGGTATCAATCTAGTTAAGAAACATCAGAAACCTGTTCCTGCAATGGGTGTCCAAGGTGGCATCGTTGAGCAAGAAGCAGCAATCGACGTTTCTAACATTGCGATTTTCAACGCAGCAACTGGTAAAGCAGACCGCATCGGTTTCCGTTTCGAAGATGGTAAGAAAGTTCGTTTCTTTAAATCTAACAACGAAATCGTTTCTAACTAATTAGAAGTAATTTGGAGTTCTACTATGGCGAAACTGCATGATTACTACAAGTCGTCTGTAGTCGCTGAGCTGACCAAACAGTTCAGTTACACAAGCGTCATGCAAGTCCCTAGAATTGAGAAAATCACCCTCAATATGGGCGTTGGTGAAGCAATCAACGATAAGAAACTACTTGAAAATGCAGCGTCTGATATGGCGATCATCTCTGGCCAAAAGCCACTGATCACTAAAGCGCGCAAATCTGTAGCTGGTTTCAAAATTCGTGAAGGCTACCCAATTGGTTGTAAAGTAACCTTGCGTGGCGAGCGCATGTGGGATTTCTTAGAGCGTTTGATTTCTATCGCTCTACCACGTGTACGTGACTTCCGCGGTGTTAACGGCAAGTCTTTTGACGGTCGCGGTAACTACAGCATGGGCGTTCGCGAGCAAATCATCTTTCCGGAAATCGACTACGATAAAGTCGATCGTGTACGCGGTCTTGATATCACTATCACGACTACCGCTGGTACCGATGAGGAAGGCCGTGCTCTGCTGGCTGCCTTTAACTTCCCATTCCGTAAGTAAGGTGAAGGGTTACTGTTATGGCTAAACAATCAATGAAAGCACGTGAAGAAAAACGTGCGAAGCTGGTAGCTCAGTTCGCTGAAAAGCGTGCAACTCTGAAAGCTATCATCAGCGATGTAAACGCATCTGAAGAAGATCGTTGGAACGCGGTTCTTAAACTGCAATCTCTTCCACGTGATTCAAGTCGTTCTCGTCAGCGTAACCGTTGCAACCAAACTGGTCGCCCACACGGTTTCCTACGTAAGTTCGGTCTAAGCCGTATTAAAGTTCGTGAAGCTTGCATGAAAGGCGAGATTCCAGGACTTCGTAAGGCTAGCTGGTAATTGCCACTTAATCATTTGGAGTAAAGTTTATGAGCATGCAAGATCCGATTTCGGATATGCTGACCCGCATTCGTAACGGTCAGGCAGCAAACAAAGTTGCTGTAAAAATGCCTTCTTCAAAGCTGAAAGTTGCAATTGCTGCACTTCTGAAAGCAGAAGGTTATATCGCTGATTTCGCTGTTGAAGGCGAAGTGAAAGCAGAGCTGGAAATCACTCTTAAGTATTTCCAAGCAAAACCAGTAATCGAGCAAATCAAACGCGTTTCTCGTCCAGGTCTTCGTGTTTACAAGAAGAAAGACGAGCTTCCATCTGTAATGGGTGGTCTAGGCGTTGCTGTCGTTTCCACTTCCAAGGGTCTGATGTCAGACCGCGCTGCTCGTAAAGCAGGTCTTGGCGGTGAAATCATTTGCTACGTAGCATAATTAAGGAGTAGAACATGTCTCGTGTTGCTAAAGCACCTGTCGCTATTCCAGCTGGCGTAGAGGTGAAACTGAACGGCCAAGAGATCACTATCAAAGGTGCTAAAGGCGAACTTTCTCGCGTTTTCCACAAGGGTGTAGTGATCGCACAAGAAGACAACCAACTGACTTTTGGTCCACGTGAAGGCGTAGCCAACGCATGGGCACAAGCAGGTACTGCACGTGCTCTAGTTAAGAACATGGTTGTTGGTGTTACTGAAGGCTTTACTAAGAAACTCGTTCTGAAGGGTGTTGGTTACCGTGCTGCTATGAAAGGCAACGCTGTAGGCTTGACTCTGGGTTTCTCTCACCCTGTTGAGCATGAACTGCCAGAGGGTATTAAAGCTGAATGTCCAAGCCAAACTGAAATCGTACTGACTGGTTGTGACAAACAACTTGTTGGTCAGGTTGCGGCTGACATTCGTTCTTACCGCGCGCCTGAGCCTTACAAAGGCAAAGGTATTCGTTACGCAGATGAAAATGTGCGTAGTAAAGAAGCTAAGAAGAAGTAAGGTAACACTATGGATAAGAAAGCATCTCGCATCCGTCGTGCTACACGTGCACGACGTAAGATTGCAGAACTGGGTGCAACTCGCCTAGTAGTACACCGTACTCCTCGTCACGTGTACGCACAAGTGATTGCAGCTAATGGCTCTGAGGTTATCGCCGCCGCTTCTACTGTAGAAAAAGCGATCCGTGAGCAAGTGAAATACACCGGTAACATCGATGCAGCGAAAGCAGTGGGTAAAGCTGTTGCAGAGCGCGCACTTGAAAAAGGCGTAACTGTAGTTGCGTTTGATCGTTCTGGTTTCCAATACCACGGTCGAGTAGCAGCGCTAGCAGATTCTGCTCGCGAAGCTGGTCTGAAATTCTAAGGTAGGGTTGGAAGATGGCTAAAGAACAACAAGTTCAAGCGAATGATTTGCAAGAGAAATTAATCGCAGTTAACCGTGTTTCTAAAACGGTTAAAGGTGGTCGAATCATGAGCTTTACTGCACTGACTGTAGTTGGTGACGGTAACGGTCGTGTAGGTTTCGGTTACGGTAAAGCCCGTGAAGTACCTGCTGCGATCCAAAAAGCAATGGAAAAAGCACGTCGTAGCATGGTTACGATCGCGCTGAACGAAGGTACTCTTCACCACCCAGTGAAAGGTCGCCATTCGGGCTCTAAAGTTTACATGCAGCCTGCTGCAGAAGGTACTGGTGTAATCGCCGGCGGTGCGATGCGTGCAGTACTTGAAGTTGCTGGTGTACACAACGTTTTGTCTAAAGCGTACGGTTCAACGAACCCAATCAATATCGTTCGTGCAACGATTGATGCGCTAGTAGACGTTAAGTCACCAGAAATGGTTGCTGCTAAACGTGGTCTAACTGTTGAATCAATTTCGGAGTAAGAACACAATGGCAACTATTAAAGTAACTCAAACTAAAAGCTCAATTGGTCGCCTGCCAAAGCATAAAGCTACACTGCGCGGTTTAGGTCTTCGTAAAATCAACCACACAGTAGAACTTGAAGATACGCCATGTGTTCGTGGCATGATCAACAAGGTTTACTACATGGTTAAAGTTGAGGAGTAATCATAATGCTATTGAATACTCTATCACCGGCCGCGGGTTCTAAACATGCCCCTAAGCGTTTAGGTCGTGGTGTCGGTTCAGGCCTTGGTAAAACAGGTGGCCGTGGTCACAAAGGTCAAAAGTCACGTTCTGGCGGCAAAGTACGTCCAGGTTTTGAAGGCGGTCAAATGCCTCTGAAACAACGTCTACCAAAATTCGGTTTCACTTCTCGTAAGAGCTTTGTGTCTGCTGAAGTTCGTCTGTCTGAACTGGCGAAAGTAACTGGTGACGTAGTTGATCTGAATGCTCTGAAAGCAGCAAACCTCGTTACTAAAAACATCGAGTTTGCAAAAATCGTTCTTTCTGGCGAGATCAACAAAGCAGTGACCGTAAAAGGTCTGCGCGTGACTAAAGGCGCTAAAGCTGCAATCGAAGCTGCAGGCGGTAAAATCGAGGAATAATCTCGAGGATTGAGGTACAGATGGCTAAAAAACCAGGACAAGATTTTCGTAGTGCTCAAAGCGGCTTAAGTGAACTAAAGTCGCGCTTGTTCTTCGTAATTTGTGCACTTTTAGTATTCCGAGCCGGCTCTTTTGTGCCGATTCCTGGTATTGACGCTGCTGTACTTGCCGAATTGTTCGAACAGCAAAAAGGTACCATCGTAGAAATGTTTAACATGTTCTCCGGTGGTGCTCTTGAGCGTGCATCTATTTTAGCACTGGGCATCATGCCGTATATTTCGGCGTCAATTGTTGTCCAGTTGCTAACAGTAGTTCATCCAGCGTTAGCGGAACTCAAAAAAGAGGGTGAAGCAGGCCGTCGTAAGATAAGCCAATATACGCGCTACGGCACGCTTGTACTTGCAACATTCCAAGCGATTGGTATTGCAACAGGCTTACCAAACATGGTCAACAATCTGGTTGTTATCGACCAAACCATGTTTACCCTGATTGCTACCGTGAGTTTAGTAACCGGTACCATGTTCTTAATGTGGTTAGGTGAACAAATTACAGAGCGTGGGATAGGAAATGGTATTTCGATACTGATTTTCGCAGGTATTGTTGCTGGATTGCCTTCGGCAATCGGTCAAACAATCGAGCAAGCGCGTCAAGGTGAACTGCATGTACTTCTTCTGCTGTTAATTGCAGTGTTAGCTTTTGCTGTGATTTACTTCGTTGTTTTCATGGAGCGTGGTCAACGTCGTATCGTCGTGAACTACGCGAAGCGTCAGCAAGGTCGTAAAGTATTCGCGGCACAAAGCACTCACTTGCCGTTGAAGATCAACATGGCTGGTGTTATCCCTGCAATTTTTGCGTCAAGCATTATTCTGTTCCCAGGAACATTGGCGCAGTGGTTTGGTCAAAACGGTGAAAGCAGCACATTCGGTTGGCTAACCGATGTGTCTTTAGCTCTAAGCCCAGGCCAGCCTCTGTATGTAATGCTTTATGCAGCGGCGATTATCTTCTTCTGTTTCTTCTATACCGCGTTGGTGTTTAACCCGCGTGAAACGGCAGATAACTTGAAGAAGTCTGGTGCATTCGTACCCGGTATCCGCCCAGGTGAGCAGACAGCGAAATATATCGATAAAGTAATGACACGTTTAACCCTTGCGGGCGCACTGTATATTACTTTTATCTGTCTAATCCCTGAGTTCATGATGGTCGCTTGGAACGTACGTTTCTACTTTGGTGGCACCTCACTACTGATTGTAGTTGTCGTGATCATGGACTTTATGGCACAGGTACAGACCCACTTGATGTCTCATCAATATGAGTCTGTGTTGAAAAAAGCAAATCTGAAAGGCTATGGCCGTTAATACGGCAGCAGTTCAGATAGATTTACGGAGTTTAGCAATGAAAGTTCGTGCTTCCGTTAAAAAAATCTGCCGTAACTGTAAAGTTATCAAGCGTAACGGTGTCGTTCGCGTGATTTGCAGTGAGCCAAAGCACAAGCAGCGCCAAGGCTAATTAGCAGAAATTTTTTACTTGAAAATTAAGGTAGTGTCGAGTATATTCCTCGGCCTACCTTTTGCGTGCAAAAGAAGTAGTATACCGCAACGTATCCTCGACGGGCTTTGTTGCGGGTAATTCTTTGATGAAAGTACTAGGAGTGCATAGTGGCCCGTATAGCAGGCATTAACATTCCTGATCATAAACATGCTGTAATCGCACTAACTGCGATCTACGGTATCGGTAAAACCCGTTCAAAAGCTATTCTAGCTGACCTGGGTATTGCTGAAAGTGTTAAGATCAGTGAACTAACTGAAGAGCAGATCGATCAACTGCGTGATGGTGTAGCTAAGTACACTGTAGAGGGTGATCTACGTCGTGAAGTTTCCATGAACATCAAGCGCCTAATGGATCTTGGTTGTTACCGTGGTCTTCGTCATCGTCGCAGTCTACCACTACGTGGACAGCGTACTAAAACCAACGCTCGCACCCGTAAGGGTCCGCGTAAGCCGATCAAGAAATAATCGGGAAGGGTAGAGTACAATGGCTAAACAACCAACTCGCGCACGTAAGCGTGTACGCAAGCAAGTTGCTGATGGCGTAGCGCATATCCACGCATCTTTCAACAACACAATCGTAACCATTACGGACCGTCAAGGTAATGCTCTTGCTTGGGCAACTGCTGGTGGTTCTGGTTTCCGCGGTTCTCGTAAGTCTACTCCGTTCGCTGCACAGGTTGCTGCTGAGCGTTGTGCTGAAATGGCTAAAGAATACGGCCTAAAGAACCTAGAGGTTATGGTTAAGGGTCCTGGTCCAGGTCGTGAATCTACTGTTCGCGCTCTGAATGCAGCTGGTTTCCGTATCACGAACATCGTTGATGCTACACCAATCCCTCATAACGGTTGTCGTCCACCGAAGAAACGTCGCGTTTAACGTTTCTAGGAAGATTGGAGAAAGATCATGGCAAGATATTTGGGTCCTAAGCTGAAGCTTAGCCGCCGCGAAGGTACTGACTTGTTCCTTAAGTCAGGCGTTCGTGCGATTGATACCAAGTGTAAAATTGATAACGCACCAGGCGTACACGGCGCTCGTCGCGGTCGTCTGTCTGAGTATGGCGTTCAGCTTCGTGAGAAGCAAAAAGTTCGTCGTATCTATGGCGTTTTAGAAAAACAATTCCGTAACTACTACAAAGAAGCTGCTCGCCTGAAAGGCAACACAGGTGCAAACCTGCTTCAGCTTCTGGAAGGTCGTCTGGATAACGTAGTTTACCGTATGGGTTTCGGTGCAACTCGCGCTGAAGCACGTCAGCTGGTTAGCCACAAAGCTATCCTAGTTAACGGTAAAGTAGTAAACGTTCCTTCTTTCAATGTTGCGGCAAACGACGTTGTTGCAGTTCGTGAGAAAGCGAAAAAGCAATCTCGCATCAAAGCGGCTCTAGAAGTTGCTGAACAACGCGAAAAACCAACTTGGATTGAAGTCGATGTAAACACGATGGAAGGTACTTTCAAGCGTCTGCCTGAGCGTTCCGATCTGTCTGCTGACATCAACGAACAATTGATCGTCGAGCTTTACTCTAAGTAAGGTTTAAACTAAAGAGAGGACACAATGCAGGGTTCTGTAACAGAATTTCTTAAGCCACGTCTTGTTGATATCGAACAAATCAGCACGACACACGCAAAAGTAACTCTTGAGCCGTTAGAGCGTGGTTTCGGCCATACTCTGGGTAATGCACTTCGCCGTATTCTTCTATCTTCAATGCCAGGTTGTGCTGTAACTGAAGTAGAGATTGAAGGCGTTCTTCACGAGTACAGCACCAAAGAAGGTGTTCAGGAAGATATCCTTGAGATTCTCTTGAACCTGAAAGGTCTGGCTGTTCGCGTTGCCGAAGGCAAAGATGAAGTGTTCATTACACTGAACAAATCAGGCTCGGGCCCTGTGGTTGCAGGTGACATCACCCATGACGGTGATGTAGAGATCGTAAACCCTGAACACGTTATTTGTCATTTAACTTCTGACAATGCTGCGATCGCTATGCGTATCAAAGTAGAACGTGGTCGTGGTTATGTTCCAGCTTCTGCCCGTATCCATACTGAAGAAGATGAGCGTC
Organism: Vibrio paracholerae; assembly: GCF_037672085.1. NCBI lineage: Bacteria > Pseudomonadati > Pseudomonadota > Gammaproteobacteria > Vibrionales > Vibrionaceae > Vibrio > Vibrio paracholerae. The sequence goes on from NZ_JBBHLM010000002.1 coordinate 386,192, forward strand.
CAATTGGTCGTTTGCTTGTTGACGCGACTTTCAGCCCAGTAGACAAAATTGCCTACTCTGTTGAAGCAGCTCGTGTTGAACAGCGTACCGACTTGGACAAGCTTGTTATCGATATGGAAACTAACGGTACTCTTGAGCCTGAGGAAGCAATCCGTCGCGCAGCAACAATTCTTGCTGAGCAATTGGATGCGTTCGTAGATCTTCGTGATGTACGTGTACCTGAGGAGAAGGAAGAGAAGCCAGAATTCGATCCGATCCTACTGCGTCCTGTAGACGATCTTGAACTAACAGTTCGCTCTGCTAACTGTCTGAAAGCAGAAGCGATTCACTACATCGGTGATCTGGTACAGCGCACTGAGGTTGAGCTTCTTAAAACGCCAAACCTCGGTAAGAAGTCTCTTACAGAGATTAAAGACGTGCTTGCATCACGTGGTCTGTCTCTGGGCATGCGTCTAGAAAACTGGCCACCAGCGTCAATCGCTGAAGATTAATCGATATTAGTTAGAAGGATTAGGTCATGCGCCATCGTAAGAGTGGTCGTCAACTCAACCGCAACAGCAGTCATCGCAAAGCGATGTTCAGCAACATGGCTAGCTCTCTAGTACGTCATGAAGTTATCAAGACTACTTTGCCAAAAGCGAAAGAGCTGCGTCGCGTCGTTGAGCCTTTGATTACACTAGCTAAGACTGACAGTGTTGCTAACCGTCGTCTAGCATTTGCTCGCACTCGTGATAACGAAGTGGTAGCAAAACTGTTTAACGAACTAGGTCCACGTTTCGCTGCACGTCAAGGCGGCTACACTCGTATTCTGAAGTGTGGTTTCCGTGCAGGTGACAAAGCTCCAATGGCATACATTGAGCTGGTTGATCGCCCAGAAGCTGCTGTTGAAGCTGCTGCTGAGTAATCAGTTCGTCATGCAATAAAAGAGCCGGGCTAGCCCGGCTTTTTTATTTCTATTTTCTGCTTTATCTGGGTGTTAAAAGTGGGTTTTGCAACTTTTCACACTGTATCTCGATTTCACACTGTATACCGATAGTGGGCATGGCATTACTGCCATAGCTTACCTAACGATGCTAATAGGTCTTGACTCGCACCTTGCTGAGTCAGGTATTGCATCAATACTGGTACAAATTGTTCAACCATGCTGGCATCCAGTCCTAATGTGTTAAAGGCTTGGTTCACTTCTTTGCGTTGCAAAATAGTGCTGACATTTTGATTTGGGAGCAGTCCATTTAAATCACTCAGGCTTGGGATCAATTGACGTAATTCGCTCTTTTGATCGGTAGTTAAGTTGTTTTGAGCCTGTGCAAGCAAGGTTGCTACACCGCCTCCCGCTTGTTGCGGTGAAAGAGGAAATTGACTGGTAAATTGAGTCAATAAATCTTGAGTTGCCTTAGATTGGGAGAGAGTTTCACCAACTAATCCAGCAAGATCGTTCGAGCCTAGAGATTTGAGGTTGGGGAAAGCCAGAGCGGATGTGCTGACGAATGTCGAAATAAGTAAGGCAGTAAAACGATAGTGCATAATCACTCTCCATAGATGGCGCGTACCGTATTTTTCTAGTGTTCAAAAGTTCAGATTTAAACTTTGGATATGAGATAGTTTAATTAAAAAAGAGCGACCCAGTGGGCCGCTCTTTGTCACATTATTGCGAAAGCTAGACTTACAGGATATCCAGTAGTTCTACTTCAAAAACTAATGCTGCGAAAGGTGGAATTGCAGCACCTGCACCACGTTCGCCATAAGCGAGGTTGTGTGGAATATAGAGTTTCCACTTGGAGCCTGATGGCATGAGTTGCAAAGCTTCAACCCAACCGCGGATCACGCCAGTCACTGGGAATTCAGCAGGTTGGCCGCGAGATACTGAGCTATCAAATACAGTGCCATCAACCAGTTGACCGTGATAGTGTACGCGAACTGACTTATCGGATGTTGGGATTGGGCCATTACCTTCAACCAGCACTTCGTACTGCAGGCCTGACTCAAGAACCGTCACTTCTGGACGTAGAGCATTATCTTTCAGGAAAGCTTCACCTTCAGACGCGGCCACTTTAGCAGCTTCTTGACGGGCTTCTTCAGCGCGCATATGAATCGCATGTAGGGCTTGGTTGATCTCATCGACAGAAATCGCTGGTTGATCGCCAACCAGTGCTGTTGCGATACCCGCAGCAATTGCTGCCACGTTTAGGCCTTCAAGGCCGCTACCTGCCAACTGTTGGCCCATTTGCAGGCCGATGCCGTAGCTTGCTTTTTGTTCTACGGTTTCAAATTTTACTTCAGACATAAAAGTCACTCTTGGTCATTCAATAAAGGCGACAGAATAGCAGGTTAGGTTGAGTGATGAAACGTTTAGCGCCCAATCGATGCTATCCGTTCGGTGTGACTTGTCGCAGAAAGTTTAGCGAAAAACTTCAAGTTTGTGTCAAGCTTTGGCTTTCATGTCACTCGACTCTATACTCTAACCTCATGAATTTTTATACTGTGGGCAAGTAATTAAAGGACTTAGAACATGAACCGCCGCTACAAGAAGCCGCAGAAAATTGATTATTTGGCGATAATGCACGATTACTGGCAGCAAGTTGATTGGGCTTACTATCGCCAACAACTTCATACATTATGGTTGCGCTTACCACTCTTCCATCGTCGTGGCTTAATGGTGCTCACACCTGCTGTGCTGGTATTGATGGTGATTCCATTGCCGGATAAGCAAGAAGTGGCGGCGGAATCCACTAATTCGTCAAAACGTATTGAGGTTGGAATTAATACGCAAAGCTTGAGTGAACAACGCACGCAAGTGCAAACTGCACTGAAATCTTCGGCATGGCAAGAGTACGTAGTACGTCAAGGTGATACTTTATCTCAGGTGTTTCGTAACAATGCTCTGCCACTCACCGATATTAATGCGCTGGTTAAGGTGGAAGGTTCTGATAAACCGCTAAGCCAAATCCAAGCGGGTCAACTGATCCGCTTTAAATTGGCGGAAAATGGTCAATTAGACATTTTGCAGCTTGAACGTAATAATCAATCAGTGATGTTCTTCCGTCTCTCTGATGGCGGCTTTGGGCGCAGTAAATAATCCCCACCACTTTGCCAGCCATGCACTGGGCAACAAGGGCAAAATAATCATTCCGATCCCAAGCCAAGTTAGTGAGTCCAGCATTTCAGCAAACCAGAATGCGCCAAAAGCCGCGACAAAGATCAATCCTGAATACTCAGCCAGTGCGATTTGACTGGCTGGCGCTTTCTGATAGGCGGCGACGGCTAACCCGTTGTACAGCAGAATCAATCCTGAACTCGCTGCAATCCATAACCATTGATGTAAGCTGAGTGGCTGCCAATAGGCGGCCGCCAGTAAGCCGGAAATGGGGAGTGAAAAAAGTGTTGTCCACATTAGTGTGGTCACGACAGGTTGACGCTCCGGAATGGTGCGAGCGAGTAGGTTAAACAGTGCCAACGAACATGCCGTGCCCAATGCAAACAGGGCTGCCCAATGAAATTGCGACGGGCGCAAGACAATCAGTACCCCAAGAAAGCCGGTTACGGTTGCGATAATCTTAGCGCGTGTTGGTCTCTCTTTCAGAAACAGAATTGAGAGAGGCAGCATCAATAGTGGCGCGGCGTAAAACACTGCATTGGCGGTGGCTAGGGGTAAATACGAAATTGCGACCACCATACAGCCAGCGCCCAGTAGCACTAAATGAGCGCGGATTAGGGTGACCTTAGGATCATGTAGTTGACGTAAGACTTTGGGCTGTTTTCGCCACACGGGCCAGATGAGGGCAAAAGCAAAGAGTTGGCGTAAGAACATATATTGAAAAGGTACGACTTCACCTTGCAGCATTTTGACTGCCACATCAGAGAGCGAAGCCGCCAAATTGCCCAGAACCAGTAGCCAAACAGCCAACGCTACAGGGTTCATGGTTAGGCTCTTTTCATATCAATGTGAGGAATGCCATCTTCTAGATAGATTTCTGAGGTTGCGACAAAGCCATAGCGAGCATAAAACTCGCGCAGATGCTCCTGCGCACCAATTTCAATCGATTGTTGTGGCCATAAGTTTTGACACTGCTCAACTGCCGTTTGCAATAGTTGGTGTCCTAAGCCATTGCCACGTGCACTGGCCTTAGTCGCCACACGGCCAAGGCTAACACTAGGATAGCTCACTCCAGCAGGCAGTAGACGTGCGCAAGCGACGAGTTCTCCATCTTGATAACCCAGCAGGTGATGCACTTCGTTGAGCGTATCTTTGTTATCCAATTCTGGGTAGGGGCAGGTCTGCTCGACCACAAAAACATCGACACGCAGTTTGAGTAGTTCGTACAGCTGTTGGGTGGTTAATTGGCAAAAAGGGATACATTGCCAGTTGATCATCTTTATCTCCTTAAATATGAAATCTATCCACTTCCTATTAGAAGCTGCAACTGCAAGTCATTTGGGTATGGGCGGATAGGAATAGCAGTACTGTAGCAGGCTGCGCAAAATCCAGCGTTAACAAAGGTTAAGGGCAAGCAAGAAAATTTAAATTAAGATTCACTGGAGCTCGGGCGCAAAATAACGATAATAGCGCTTCTTTTTTCGTCACACTGAGGACACCCCTTGAACGCCAACTCTTTTGCTGCTTTGAATCTGAAGCCTGAACTTCTTGCTAACCTTGAAACTATGGGGTTTGCCACTATGACTCCGATTCAGGCGCAATCTCTTCCTGCGATCCTTAAAGGTCAGGATGTGATTGGCCAAGGCAAAACAGGCTCCGGTAAAACCGCTGCGTTTGGTCTTGGGGTACTCTCCAACCTCAATGTGAAGCGCTTTCGTGTACAAGCCTTGGTGCTGTGTCCAACACGTGAGTTGGCCGATCAAGTCGCGACCGACATTCGTACGCTAGGGCGTGCTATCCACAATATCAAAGTGTTGACGCTGTGTGGCGGCATGCCGATGGGGCCGCAGATCGGATCCCTTGAGCATGGCGCGCATATCTTGGTTGGAACGCCGGGACGGATTTTGGATCATTTGAGTAAAGATCGTATCGATCTGAGTGAGCTCAATACCTTGGTGTTGGATGAAGCGGATCGCATGTTAGAAATGGGTTTCCAAGAAGCGCTGGAGGCGATCATTGCTGCCGCGCCAGCCGAGCGTCAAACTTTGCTGTTTAGTGCAACTTACCCCGCGAGCATTGAGCAGATTGCGCAAAGTGTGACTCGCAATGCGCTGATGATTAAAGTCGAAGCGACCCACGATACTTCAAGCATTCGTCAATATTTCTACAAAGTAGAAGGCAGTGCTGCGCGTGATGAGGCTCTGGAAACCTTGCTCTTGCACCATCAACCGACTTCTTCTGTGGTGTTTTGTAACACCAAACGTGAAGTACAAAATGTTGCTGATGCCCTGCATCAAAGCGGTTTTAGCGTGATTGAACTGCATGGTGATATGGAGCAGCGTGAGCGCGACCAAGCCTTAGTGCAATTTGCCAATAAGAGTATTTCTATTCTGGTGGCGACCGATGTTGCGGCTCGTGGTCTGGATGTCGATAACCTTGATGCAGTGTTTAACTACGATCTGTCTCGCGATCCTGAAGTGCATGTACATCGCATCGGGCGTACTGGTCGTGCGGGAAGTAAAGGCTTAGCGTTTAGCTTCTTTAGTGACAACGAGAGCTACCGTGTGGCGCAAATTGATGAGTACATGGATATCGCGATTGAGCCTTCAACCTTGCCGCAACCTGCTGCAGGCGCTCGTCCTTACGCGGCGAATATGGTCACCATTCAGATTGACGGTGGTAAGAAAGATAAGGTGCGTCCCGGCGATATCCTTGGCGCACTGACCAGTGATGGCGAACTGACTGCGGATCATATCGGCAAGATTAACCTGTTCCCGATGCGTGCTTATGTGGCCGTGCACAAGAAAATCGCCCACAAAGCGCTGAATAAAATTGCCAACGGTAAGATGAAGGGACGCCAGTTCCGCGCTCGCTTACTCAAATAATCTTACGCGTCCTGTCTCAGCCGCGCTTTAATGCGGCTGAGGCTAATTGGTGTGATCCCCAAATATGCGGCGATGTGATGATCGCAAAGCCGCGCCATCAAATCTGGAAACTGAGCACACATCACTTGGTAACGCTGTTCTGGGCGATAGAGCAACATAAAGCGCTCTTTTTGCTCCTTGTACAGCAGTTGCGTCTCAAGTAAACGTTGATAGAGCGGGTGACCACTAGAGCGCCATTCACGTAACACATCAATCGGTACGCCCATCAGTTGTACTGGAGATAAGGTTTCCAGCATGAAGGGTGAGGCTTGCTCACGCAGCAAACTTTCAAAACCAATCGCCCAGTCTTGCTCCCAATAAAACTCTTTACTGAAACTTTTGCCCTCTTCGGTGAGATAGCAAGCGTGGCATAGCCCTGCGAGCACCCAATAGGCAAAGGGAGTGGTTTCTCCTTGTGCGACCAAGACATGTCGCGTTGGCAGCTCGAGTGGCTGAGCGACACTTTGCAATTGCGTGCATTCGGCATCGGAAAAACCATGCTGTTTTAGATAAGCGTGAAACTGTGCTTGCATAAAAGCCTCATAGAAAAGAAAACAGCCACTCTAGGTGGCTGTCTACTTTACGTGATAACCCAAGCGACTTGAAGCGGCTGCCGTATTGGTTGCCATTTCAATAGGGGGTTATTGATGCTTATTTTTGTAAGTCGATGCGATACACCGCGAAGCCGACGTCATCACTGGCGACTTGGGTCATCGGATATTGACCTTTTTGTTTAATAAACTGGGTGGCTTTATCGCTTGGTGAGGTTTCAAAGCGAATATCCAGCTTGGTTTTGCTGCTGATCGGAGCAAATGACCAGTTGTTGTCCGCACTTGGCGTCACTTCGCCTTTGTCCTTACTCACGCGCGCGATGTAATCGGCCACTACTGTGCGGTTTTCATCGGGTGAATCAAACGCGACAAACTCAGCGCCTGTGCCGGGGAATTTGTTGCTGTAGGCACGATAGTTGTTGGTGGCGATCAAGAAGGTTTGTTGGGTATCAATTGGCTTACCTTGATAAGTCAGTTGCACGATGCGCTGTGAATTTGGGTTGATCAGTTTGCAGTCACCATCGTAGCGCGCAGGCTGAGTCACATCGATCTGGTAATTGACGCCATCAATCACATCAAAGTTGTAAGTGCGAAAATCATCCCAGTTGATGAGAGATTGCGGTGCGCTAGACGTCACATCAATCTGGTTAAACTGGCCTGCTGAGCACTCTAACCACTCTTTAAGCTGCTGACCGCTCACTTTCATGGTGACTAAGGTGTTTGGGTACAGGTAAAGGTCGGCGGCATTACGGAAAGTCAGCTCGCCCGCTTCCACTTCAGTAAAACCGTTAGGATCGTCTTTACGGCCACCGGCTTTGAAAGGCGCAGCGGCAGAAAGCACTGGCAAACCATCAAGGTTTGGATCGCCTTGAATAAAGCGCTCGACATAATCTTTTTGCGCGAGGTTGACGATTTGTACCGTTGGGTCATCTTGCACCAGTGATAAGAAGCTGTACATCACGTCGTTCGCTTTGCCGATTGGCTGGTTAACAAAGTCACGTGTACCTTGATGATCGTGTTGCAGCGCTTGCACCATAGTGGCATCGGCTTCGACAAGCGCTTTCTTATTGGCTTTGTCAAAGATTGGGCGAGCTTCGGATTGACCGGAAGTCACTGCCCAGCGACCTTGCTGCTTTTCTAAGGTCAGATCCATCACCCCAACATGGCTACCCCAACGGCCCGGCATCACAGCGGTCACGCCATTAATGGTACCTTTATCGATGTCTGCGCCCGGTACATTGGCAAAATCTTTACCCGGGAAGACGGCATGAGAGTGACCAAAAGCAATCGCATCAATGCCTTTGACTTGGGTCAGGTAGTAAACCGAGTTTTCTGCGCCGGCTTGGTATTCATCGGTGCTGATCCCAGAGTGGGGGATGGCGACAATCACATCCGCGCCTTTGGCTTTCATCTCAGGGATAAGTTTTTCTGCGGTCTGTTTGATATCGGCTGCGGTCACTTTACCTTCGAGATTTTTCTTATCCCATACCATGATTTGCGGCGGAACAAACCCGATATAACCGACCTTGATGGTATGCGCCTCTCCATCGGTATCTTTAAAGCTGTGCTCTTTAATCACATAAGGCGTGAATAAGTGCTGACCTGTTTTAGCATCAAATACGTTGGCGTTGATGTAGGGGAAGGCCGCATCGTTGATGGTCTCTTTTAAAAACTCAAGGCCGTAGTTAAATTCGTGGTTACCTATGTTACCTACATCATAACCTAGCGGATTCATGGCTTTATAAACGGGGTGCACTTCGCCAGCCTTGATGCCCTTCGCTGCCATGTAGTCACCCATTGGGCTACCTTGGATCAAATCACCGTTATCGACCAGCACACTGTTTTCGACTTCGGCGCGAGCTTGTTTGACAAGAGTAGCGGCGCGCGTCAGGCCAATTTGATCGGAGGCTTTATCTTTGTAGTAGTCGTAATCCATCAAATTGGTATGAATATCCGTGGTTTCAACAATACGTAGTTTGATCGTATCGGCCATTACAGGGCCAGCCATAGCTAACAGGCCGCCAAGTACCGCTAAAGAAACAGGTTTGATCATCATGGTCATCACAGACTCCAGAATGAGTTACAGAAGGGGGGAAATAAAAACAACTCGATAAATGTAACAAAAATCGATGAAACAAAAATTTTACTCATAACCAAATTGTGATGTGGCGCGATACCTTTGTCTGAAATTGCCCGGTTGATCCCAGTTGGCATGCTGCTGTTGTCCTGACTGTGTCGAGTAATCTGCTGAGCTTAGACCTTTATGGCCATTTAACTCCGCTTATATCAGCTTTTGGAATAAAAAATGAAATTATAGAATTTCAGGTAATAACCGTAACTGCTCATAATGCCTGCAACAGACCAACTAAGGATCAAGATTATGGCGCAGGATGCGGTAACTCCCCTTCGTAAAACCCCTCGCTTAGCCGTTGTAGAAGGCTCAGGTTATGTGCGTGCCGCGCGTAGCCAACTGCAAGCAGGAGAAGTGGCGCTGGTGGGCGCAGGCCCAGGCGATCCTGAGCTACTCACAGTCAAAGCACTCAGTTATCTCCAACAAGCGGATGTGGTGCTCTACGACTATTTAGTGTCCGATGAAATCATGGCGCTCATTCCAAGCGAGACGATTTTAGTCTGTGTCGGGAAACGTGCAGGCCATCACAGTGTACCGCAGGAGAAAACTAATCAACTCTTGGTGGATTTTGCTCGTCAAGGTTATCGCGTGGTGCGCATCAAAGGCGGCGATCCTTTTATGTTTGGCCGTGGTGGGGAAGAGCTAGAAGTGCTGTTTGAAGCTGGCGTGAAATTTCAGGTTGTCCCCGGCATCACCGCAGCCGCAGGTGCAACGGCGTATGCCGGCATTCCGCTCACTCATCGTGATTACGCCCAATCGGCGCTGTTTGTCACCGGCCATTTAAAAGCGCAAGCCGAGGATCTGGATTGGTCAACGCTGGCGCGTGGTAAGCAAACCTTAGTGATTTATATGGGCTTGAGCAACGCTGCGGCAATCGCTGAACAGCTCCAGTTGCATGGTCGTCAAGCGAGCACGCCCGTGGCAATCATTGAACGTGGCACTCAAGTCAATCAACAGGTGCTGATTGGCACATTGCAAACTTTGCCCAGTTTAGCCAGCCAAGCGCAATCTCCGGCGCTGATTGTGGTGGGTGAAGTGGTCGCGCTTGCCGCCAAGCTGCACTGGTTTGGCGAACAAGGCGCAACACAGCAGCTTGATGCGGCGCAGTCAGCGTAAGGTGCAGCATTCATCTTCTTGGTCACTACTTAAAATTTCACACTACGGCGCGGCTTAAGTGCAGCGCGCCGCCGTCAGGCAAGCGAAAAGGAAGCAGGTAAAATGGATCAACAGCGTTTAACCCATTTAAAACAGTTGGAAGCAGAAAGCATCCACATCATTCGTGAAGTGGCGGCCGAATTTGATAATCCGGTGATGATGTACTCGATTGGCAAGGATTCATCGGTGATGTTGCATTTAACGCGCAAAGCGTTTTATCCGGGCAAGATCCCTTTTCCTTTGTTGCACGTCGATACCGACTGGAAGTTTCGCGACATGATTACGTTTCGTGATGCGACGGCCAAAAAGTACGGCTTTGATCTTATCGTGCATAAAAATCCAGAAGGTTTGGCGGCGGGGATCAACCCATTTGATCACGGCTCCTCTAAGCACACCGACATCATGAAAACCCAAGGCTTGAAGCAGGCGTTGAACAAATATGGCTTTGATGCGGCCTTTGGTGGTGCGCGACGCGATGAAGAGAAATCGCGTGCTAAAGAGCGTGTCTACTCTTTTCGCGATAAAAACCACACTTGGGATCCGAAAAACCAGCGTCCAGAGCTATGGCGCACCTATAACGGCCAGATCAACAAAGGTGAAAGCATTCGGGTGTTCCCGCTCTCGAATTGGACGGAGCTGGATATCTGGCAATACATCTATTTGGAAAACATTGAGATTGTTCCGCTCTATCTGGCGGATGTCCGCCCAGTCGTGCAGCGTGATGGCATGCTGATCATGGTGGACGATGATCGTATGAAGCTGCGCGAAGGTGAACAGATTGAGCACAAAAGCGTGCGTTTTCGCACTTTGGGTTGCTACCCACTGACCGGAGCCATCGAGTCACAGGCCAACACATTAACCGAGATTATTGAAGAGATGCTGGTGGCGACCTCCAGTGAGCGCCAAGGCCGCGCGATCGACCACGATCAGTCGGGATCAATGGAACTGAAAAAACGTCAAGGTTACTTCTAAGGATCGAAGGAAAGCGTATGAACAATGCAGTCAAAGAGCAGCTCGCTGAGCTCGGTATTGAAGGTTACCTCAATCAGCATCAACACAAATCGTTACTGAGATTCTTAACTTGTGGCTCGGTCGATGATGGTAAAAGCACTCTGATCGGTCGTTTGCTCCACGATTCAAAGCAGATTTATGAAGATCAACTGGCCGCCGTCCATAACGATAGCCAGCGGGTTGGCACCACGGGCAGTCGCCCTGACCTAGCCCTGTTGGTGGATGGCTTGCAAGCTGAGCGTGAGCAAGGCATCACCATTGATGTCGCCTATCGTTATTTTTCAACCCAGAAGCGCAAATTCATCATTGCCGATACACCGGGGCATGAGCAGTACACCCGTAATATGGCGACAGGCGCATCGACTTGTGATCTGGCGGTGATCTTGATTGACGCGCGTAAAGGCGTGCTGGATCAAACGCGTCGTCACTCATTTATCTCCAACTTACTTGGCTTGAAACACTTTATTGTGGCGGTCAACAAAATGGATCTGGTCGATTATTCGCAAGATCGTTTTGAACAGATCCGCGCAGAATATCTTGAGTTTTCAAAGCATTTACAGGGAGAGACCGAGATTCAGATCATCCCGCTTTCGGCGTTGGAAGGCGATAACGTGGTCGAAAAAAGCCGTTTGATGGATTGGTATCAAGGCCCATCACTGCTTGAGCTACTGGAAAATGTCGATATTGATCGCGACAAGAGCAGCGGTGCGTTTCGCTTCCCAGTACAGTATGTGAATCGTCCTAACCTCGATTTTCGCGGCTTCGCGGGTACGATTGCTTCTGGAGTGGTGAAAGTCGGCGATAAAATCAAAGCGCTGCCATCGGGGAAAACCTCAACCGTGACAAGGATTGTGACTTTTGATGGTGATTTGCCTCAAGCACAAGCGGGATTGGCGGTCACTTTGACTCTGGCTGATGAAATTGATATTAGCCGTGGTGACTTGATTGTGCTGGAAAGTGCGCAAGTCGACAGCACTAATCATTTGTTGGCGGATGTGGTGTGGATGACGGAGCAGCCACTGCAAGTGGGGCGTGATTACGATATTAAAATCGCGGGCAAGAAAACCGTCGGTCAAGTAAAAGCCGTGCGTCATCAGTACGACATCAATAACTTGTCGACTTACCATGCCGAGAGTTTACCGCTTAATGGGATTGGGTTGTGCGAGTGGACGTTTACCCAAACTGTCGCGCTTGATAAATATCTGGATTGTGCCGATACCGGTGGTTTCATCATTATCGACCGCCTGACAAACGTGACTGTTGGCGCAGGTTTAGTGCGTGACAGTTTGCAAAATATCACGGGCCAAACCGAGCAATTTTCAGCTTTTGAACTTGAGCTCAATGCCTTGGTACGTAAGCACTTCCCACATTGGCAAGCGATTGATTTGAGCCGCTTAGGTAAAGCGTGAGTGAGGATGGATGAGTAAGCAAGCAGACAGCCTGCGCTTTGAAAAAGATGCCAAGCCAGAGAATGTGGTGTGGCATCGTCATGCGGTGGATAAAGCGCAACGTGCGGCGCTGAAACAGCAGCGCCCTGCGGTACTCTGGTTTACCGGTTTATCGGGCGCGGGTAAATCGACCGTGGCTGGGGCGCTTGAGAACCGTTTAGCGGCGCTTGGGTATCACACTTATCTGCTGGATGGCGATAACGTACGCCACGGTTTGTGTAGCGATCTCGGCTTTTCTGAGCAGGATAGACGGGAAAACATTCGCCGCATTGGTGAGCTTGCCAAGCTGATGGCGGATGCGGGGTTGATTGTGCTGACCGCGTTTATTTCACCCCATCGCGCTGAACGTCAAATGGTGCGTGACTTGTTGCCAAATGGCGAGTTTCTTGAGGTGTACGTCAACACGTCATTGGATGTGTGCGAAGCGCGTGACCCGAAAGGCTTGTACAAAAAGGCGCGCGCCGGAGAAATTCGCCAATTTACCGGGATTGATTCGGCCTATGAAGCGCCGCTCAATCCGGATATCGATTTACCTGCGGGTGAAAAAAGCGTGGATGAGTTGGTGGCGCAGTGCCTACAGGCGTTAGCAGAGCGTAATATCATTCAACGTTGGGTATAACTCTTTAGATTCATAATAAATAAAAAAACCAAAAGCGACCGTCCGGTCGCTTTTTTGATCTCTTTATTGAGGGCATATCATCAGACGGTGTGGTGAATCGAGCTGCTGCTCACTTCAGTCTGTACGGTGAATTTCTGAGTCAGGAGTGCGACCAACTGATCGTAATAAGTCATATTGGGTTTGTTACCGAGCAGTCGACACAGTTCATTGCCGGTTGGGCTAAAACGATAATAGATCAGGCGCACGCCTTTGCTGGTCGGCTGCAGATGCAGATTTTTACCCTGATAGCTAAGGAGTAGGGCGGGTTCGGCTTCAATCTCGCCCGATTCCAATTCCGTTGCGTGCAAAAGACCCAGCTCAATCAATACCAACAAGCTGGAATAAGGCAGTTGATGATTGCCTATATTGATGGCTTGGGTGGTAATGCGCTTGCCGAGACTAAACAAGCTATTTTGCGCTTTGTAGCCAATCAGCAATTTCAAGCTGGTGTCTGAGCCAAAACTGCACGCCAGCGCGGCGGCGCGTTGTAAAATCTGCGCTTCTTTGGGCGTCATATCCTGCAGCACCTTCAGTGCTTTCATGGAGGTAAAGCCGGGATTAGTCACTTCACGTTTCAGCACTTGCGCCCACAGGCGCTGCATGGAGCTATTGTGAATGTCCTGCGCCATATCAAAAAAGCGATATAGCCAATCTTGGTCTGGGTCGCCAGCGCTTTCATTACGGCAAGAGCTGTGCGCAAGCTTAATGATCTGCTCTAAGTTTTTCTGGCGCTGCTCTTTACGTTGTCGCTCGCGATGTACTGCTCGTTCTAATGCGCTGTTTTCCGGCGATTCTGTTAATAGCTGGGCATCTAAGCCGTGATGACGGGCGATAACCAAAATGCGGCTACCACTGTCTTTGACGTAATGGGAGTGGGTTCGTTTCTCTTGGCTCTGTTGAGAGTCATGCTCGATCACAACAGGCGTCATATTGTCCGCCATGCGCTTCCTGAAAGCCTCTGCTGCGTTTTTGGTCTGCTGTAAAATTTACTCTGTTCGCCGCTGAGCAGCCAGTGAAACTCTCTGACGTAGTGCACAATTTTGTGCTATCACAAATGATAATAAATTGTTAAAGTTGTTATTAATCTTTGTGGGGTGGCTATGAAGTATTGGAAAGAGCGCAAATTGGCCAAGTACCTATCGCTATTAATCTTATTTATCGGCTATTTCTCGGTACTGGCGTATCTATCGAAATATTTGGTGTAACCTCCCCGCGCAAGCGCAGGGAGGGCACAGCGTTTTCTCTCTGCGGTTACATATCGTCGTATTCGGCGATCTCAGTACCGATAATGGTGTAAGCCGTTTCCGCTAGATCATGACTGAGCGATTCGGTTTTCAATTCCCCAATCACATAAATCACATCCCACAGCTCTTGGATCGGAGCACCTTTAGGAAACTTGACGTAAATAATCTGGTTAGGTGGCGGTGGTGGCACGTGAATACACGCACCAAAGTAAGGCACCAATAAAAACTCGGTGACCTTCTTATCATCGCCTTCAAGCGGGATCACAAAGCCGGGAATTTTGACCCGACTGCCGTTCAGCTCCTTACGGACCGTGCCAATCTGTTGCTGTTTGGCTGGTTCATTACCGTTATGATCCGGCATCGGCATACCTTGTTGATCAAACAAGTTGCGCTCATTTTCTGGAATGAGATCGAGCCAGTCGAGTTGTAACACATCCTGCTCACTGGCAGTGGTGTTTTGATTAGCCAATAGTGGCGTTGAGAACAGCGGCGCCATGATGAGGCTCGCTATCAACATAAAACGTTTCATCGAATGCTTCCTTGTGATCCTTCTCGTTGTGAGTCAGTCACCTATTTTATTCCTATAAGCGAATGGTCATGCCATCACTGAGCGATTGTCGATAAGCGCGCAGTGCGGGAACAAAGCCAATCACTATACCTGCCAGTTGTACGCAGCCGAGCAACTGCCATTCATAAGCGGTTAACCCAGCCAGCGCAATTTGAATGCCGTACTGGCTTGCAATCAGTGGCGCGGCGAGCGCCAGTAGCAGATAAAGCACACTCACGCCAAGCAGGATGCCCACGAGTGTCAGTACACTTGCTTCGCTGACCAGCAAAGCAAACACATGCTGTGGCCTTGCGCCCATTGCACGTAAGATCGACATCTCTCTGCGCCGCTCTTGTAAGCTGGTCAGCAAGCTACTGAGCATGCCGAGCAACCCTGCTACCACCACAAAAACGGAGACAGCCATCAGTGCTTGTTCAGCGACGGACATCATACCCCACAGTTCATGCAGTGCTACGCCGGGCATGATAGCGCTGAGCGGCTCTTGCGGATAGTCATTGATTTGCCGCTGCAGGGCAAAAGTTTGGATTTTTGATTTTAGTCCAACCAGCATGGCGGTGATCTGCTTAGGCGTGAAATCACGCTGTGCCAGTTGTTCGGCGCTGGGTTGATGGCCAAGATTGGCACCGGACTCCCAACCGACATGGATCGCCTCTATCGCTTCTAAGGAAACATGCACAGTTTTATCAACTGGGGTGCCCGTGGGAGCCAAAATGCCGACCACAGTGAAGGGCAGATTGTCGTGGCGGCTAAAGCCGACATCACTGATGCCATGGGCGATGATAATTTGGCTGCCGATTTGGTAGCCAAGCGCTTGGGCGACATCAGCGCCAATCACGGTTTCAAATAGCCCATTGAACTCTCGCCCTTGGGACAAAGTCAGTGGTTGCTTACTTCCGTAACGATAATGTTCAAAATAGCTGTGATTGGTGCCAAGTACGCGAAATCCTTTATGTGAATCACCTAAAGAGATCGGAATCGCCCATTTCACCGCAGGGTGCTGGCTAAATTCTTGGTAACTTTTCCAATCAATATTGTTGGTGGCATTGCCAATCCGAAACACGGAATAGAGCAGTAAATTAACTTGCCCAGAGCGTCCGCCGACGATCAAATCGGTACCGGAAATGGTATTGGCAAAACTCTCTTTCGCTTGAGTGCGGATGCGTTCTACCCCAAGCAGTAACACCACGGCGATAGCAACGGTTAACACGGTGAGCAGAGCCGTTGCTTTGCGATTGAGTAGGCTTTTCCACGCTAAATTCAGGATAACTTTCATTGCCAACCTCCTGCACGATTGAGAGTAGGTAAGTGAACACTTCGCTCAAAAAGCTTTTCCAGTGTTGGGTCATGGCTAACAAAAACTAAAGTGGAACCGACTCGCTCCGCTTCTTCACGCAGCAGAGCAATAAAAGCTTCACGGTTATCGTAATCGAGGGCAGACGTGGGTTCGTCGGCGATGATGAGTTGCGGTTCACCCATCAGTGCTCGCGCCGCGGCGACGCGTTGCTGCTGGCCGATACTGAGTTCGGTCACGGGTTTATTCAGTAAAGCGCTTGGCAGATGCAATCTTTCCAACAGTGATTGCGCTTTGTGCGATAAGTGACCATCCACTTGCTGTTTGCGCAGAGCAGAAAAGTGGCATGGTAAGGTCACGTTATCTAACACCGACAGATAAGGCAGCAGATTAAATTGTTGGAAAATATAGCCTATATGGTCGGCGCGGAAGCGATCGCGCTGACTGGCACTCAAGCGGCTTAAGTCACTGCCAAGTAAGGAGACGACACCTTGGGTTGCGGTATTAATGCCAGTTAAAAGGCTAAGTAACGTGGACTTGCCGCAGCCACTGGGGCCTTTGACAAACAGGTGTTCACCCCGAGCAATCTGTAAATGGGCAATATCCAAGGTGGGTGAGCTGGCTCCCGGCCAACAGAACACCACATCATTCAACTCAATCACGGATGAAGTAGGATCAGAACGGTGAGCAGGCATCATGGCTCCTCATGTGTGCAGGGAAAATCAAAGCATCTCCAATGAGGGATAGGTGAGAGTCACCTATCCCGAGCGGCGGCATTACAGTTTGATAAGCGTTTGCTTAGCGTTCAGTTGTAGCGCACTTTGCTGCTTTTCCGTTAACACATTGGCTTGGATTTTCTCTGTGCTTGGGAAATATTGGAACCATTGGGTATCGATCTGTTTGAGCTGATCGACGGCTTCACAGTGGAACTGATATTGAGCAGTGAATGAGCCGTGTTGATGTTCATCATGGTCATGCCCTTCGTGGTCATGTCCTTTATGGTCGTGTTCTTTGTGATCATGGTTCGCATGTTTATCAGCGGCATGATCATGACCTTTATGATCGTGGTCTTTATGATCGTGCGCCTTATGGTCATGCCCGCCTTCACCGTGCTGATGCTCGTGATCTTCACCTTCACCATAAGCGTGGCTGTGTTGGTACTCTTCGCCACCTAAAGTGTGTTTAATCAACACTTCACGTTTTGCGCACTGTGCTTTATCACTGAGTGCAAATAGCTTCTCTGGGTGATGCAAGGTCTCTAAGGCTTTTTCGAGCGCTTGTTTTTGCGCGTCATCTTGAGGGGCGTGTTCAAAACCGACCACATCGGCTCCCGGTGCGGTGATTTCCAGCAGCAGGTCATGGCCATCTTGAGCAATGTTCAGTTCAACTTGGCCATGCACATGAGCCTCGTGCTGACGATGTTGATGCTCTGCGTGGTGATGCGCGAATACGTTGCCAGAAAGTGTCGCGCCAACCATCAGCGCAATCATTGTTGGGTAATGCATGAAAAACTCCTAATAAAACAAAAAAAAGAAACAATCGGTTTGATTTGTTTTATGCCGCTGGTGGTGAACGAGCGAAATAGGAGTGCAGCACTTGAGTGCGTTGGATCGGTTGTTCAACCCTTGCTTGTGGTGGATTTTGACGCCAACTGGGCAATATCCACTGACTGGTTTTGAGGCCATGTGCCGCGCTGGCAAACAACTGACAATCATGCTGTAAATGATGTTCAGGATGCAGATCAAGTTGGTGATCAATCACGGCCACGTTAAACCAAAACGCCAGCACCACAGAGAGCATAGCCACTATGGATAAGCGAGTTGTACGTAGCTGAGGTAACGACATAGCGTGTGCGACCAAGAGTGATTGAAAACCGACAGTGATTGAGGCTTGTTATAATATAACAAGTCACAAATCAGGCAAGCGATGATTCTGATGAGTTTGTATGCAGATGTCTCTTCGTCAACGGGTGAGCAAGTTAGTCTTTACTCACCCGATATGATTGATGGATGAAAGCATCCTCTTCCTACTTGAAGCTGCAGCCGTGTGGGCTGCAACGTCAAGTCGTTTGGGGCGATTACAGATTTTGCTGAATCAAACCCAGTACGGTTTGAATGTCCGCTTCGTTGAGCGCCCCTTCTTTCACAAACAGCACGTTACCTTGTTTATCTTGCACAATGATTGCAGAGGATTGCGCTTGTAATTGCCAGGCTTGGGCAACCAGACCGAATTCATCAAGCACCATAGAAGACCAAGGAAACTCTTTTTTGCTGTCTTGCGCCGATGATTTCACAAATGAGCTGGTGCCCCAAATCGCGTCATTTTGGTTGATGATGGTGGTGGTTTGGTAACTCTCTGCTGGAAATTTCGCCGCGGTGATCGCGGTCATCAGTGGCGCATTTAGCGCTTTTGAGCTGCTACGGCCGGCAATCGCTTGAATGACGCGCACCTTGCCCAGTAGATCCGCAGAGCGCCATTTTTGGTAATTGACATTATTGTCTTGTAGGACGATTTCACCGTGCTTTTCGACACCAACCGCAGGTACCGGTGAGCCGATAGTCAGGTTGTGCGCGAAAGCCAGAGTGGGAGAGCATGCTAAGAGTAAAGCGAGAAGTGTTTTATTTTTCATGGTTTTGTTTCCTCAAGTTGAGCAAACAAAGGTATAGCATACAAATGAGGGGAAAGAGAAATTCCCCTCATTGAGATGTATTTAGAGTGTGGTGTGTGGCGGGAAACAGACTCCTGTGCCACCGAGCCCACAATAACCATTCGGATTTTTGGCCAGATATTGCTGGTGGTAAGTCTCTGCGAAGTAATACTCTGCTGCGGGCAGAATCTCAGTGGTAATCGAGGGGCGATGTTGCGCCGTCAGCAGGGCTTGATAAGCCGCTTTTGAGGCTTCTGCAATTTCGCGCTGTTCTTCACTGAAAGTGTAAATGGCTGAGCGGTATTGCGTTCCGCGATCGTTGCCTTGACGCATGCCTTGCGTGGGGTCGTGGCGCTCCCAAAAGGCGCGGAGCAGTTCGGTCAGTGGCAGGCGTTCTGGATCAAAAATGACGCGCACGACCTCGGTATGACCAGTTTTGCCACTGCACACTTCTTCATAGGTTGGATTGGGCGTAAAACCGCCTGAGTAGCCAACGGAGGTGGAGATCACTCCATCCAGTTGCCAAAACAGGCGTTCAGCGCCCCAAAAGCAGCCCATACCAATCAAGATTTGTTGTTGACCGGATTGGGGCGCAGCAGTGAGTGAGCTGCCATTGACGAAATGCGTATCGTCAATCGACATCGCAGTAGTACGACCGGGTAAGGCGTTGTGTGCCGTAACCATGGTTTGTTTGTCGAGCATGATGTTTCCTTACTGAAGTGGTGGCGCTGTCTGTTTGAATATCGCAAGCAGCAACGCCCTGATTATCTTCGATACAGACCGGAGATTTAACGGTTTTCGTACAGACGCAGGGTTGCATTGACGTTATGATGCGTCTGTAGCAAAAATGTCACCGTTGTATAACGAGTCTAAATCAAGCATGAGACGAAAATCACTTCCCGCTTTAATCTCGCTATGGCTGTTTTCAGCTGTATCTTACGCCGATGTGAAGCTCGAGATCACTGGAATAAGTGGCGCAGAGAAAGATAACGTGGAGGCGTATCTCTCATCGATCGCGGCACAAGACTACTCCACTAGCCTGCGTTTTCAATCTCAACTGGAAAGAAGCATAACTGAAGCGTTGAATGCGCTCGGCTACTATCACGCCAGTATCATTTTTACCGTTTCTGAAGAGAAACAGCGCTTACGCGCCGCAGTGACCTTGGGTGAAGTGACCCGTTTGAGCGAGGTCGATATTGTGATCCGCGGTGAAGCTGAAGGCGATCGCGATTTTCAACGTTTGATCCGCCGTAGTGGTTTGACAGTAGATGCACCGCTCAATCACACTCTGTATGACAACCTCAAATCGGGCATTCGTAACTTGGCGTTGCAAAAAGGCTACTTTAATGGTGATTTTCAGGCCAGCCGACTGGAAGTGATTCCAGAGCTGAATCAAGCTCGGGTCATTTTGCATTTTGATAGCGGGATCCGTTACCTGTTTGGAGCGACCACAGTTGAAGGCAGTCAAATCGATGAAAATCGAGTGATGTCGCTGCGTCCTTTCAAACAAGGGGAGCCGTATTTGGTGTCGCAAATCGGCGAGTTTAACCAAAATCTCTCCAATACAGATTGGTTCTCTTCGGTGTTTGTTGAGCCGGACTTATCACAGTTGGATGAGGGGCGTGAGTTGCCGATCAAGGTGACCTTAGCACCGCAAGCGCGTAATCAACTGGAAACCGGTTTAGGTTATTCAACGGACGTTGGAGTGCGTAGCTCATTAAAATGGAAGAAACCTTGGGTGAACAGCCAAGGGCACAGTTTTGACAGCAGTTTCTCCCTTTCTATGCCAGAACAAACTATTACAGCGGGTTATAAGATCCCACTGGAAGATGCGTTAAATGAGTACTATCGCATTCAGTACGGCATGAAACATTTGGACAAGCGTGATACTGAGAGCTTGGAGTCTAACCTAGCACTTGAACGCCATTGGCAGTTGGATGGCGGTTGGCATCGCACGGTTTTTATTCGCTATCTCTTAGAGAATTATCGTCAAGGCTTACAAGATGATAACAGCCAGTTTTTATTGCCGGGGATGACCTATACCCGTACGAGGACGCGTTCCAACAGTGGCTTGCTGACTTGGGGCGATAAACAGACGATTACCTTGGAATATGGCGACCCAGCCTTGCTTTCAGAAACGCGGGTATTGCGTTTACAAAGTGGATCTTCTTGGTTACGGACCTATGATCGTAATCATCGAGCGTTAATTCGCGTTGATGGTGGTGCAAACTTGGTGGATGAATTTGACCAACTCTCGCCCTCACTGCGTTTCTTTGCCGGTGGTGATAATAATTTGCGCGGATACAGTTACAAGTCGATTTCACCGCAAGATGCCAGCGGTGCATTGACGGGGGCGAAATACATCGCCACCAGTTCAATCGAATATCAATACCGTTTAACGGGTAACTGGTGGGCGGCGATGTTCATGGATGTCGGTGATGCGTTTAACGATAATCCTGAATGGAAGAAAGGGGTCGGTACTGGGATCCGCTGGATTTCGCCCGTTGGCCCTATTCGGCTCGATTTCGCATGGGGGCTGGATGCCGCGCCGGGCGATGAGTTCAAAATCCACTTCACTTTAGGGCCTGAATTATGATCAAACGGGCGTTAAAGTGGACCAAATGGCTCTCTATGTCGCTGTTGGTGTTAGTGATCTTGTTGGTGCTGGCTTTGGCGGGGGCGCTGTTTACCAACCCCGGTTTGCATGCGGTTTTGTGGGGCGCGCAGCAAGCATTGCCGCAGTTGAAAGTGGATCAGGCGCAAGGCGCATTGTTTCCGCGTTTTACTTTGCAAGGGATCAGTTACGCTGATAGTGAGCTTAATCTGGCCTTTTCTGCACAAAAGCTAAGCTTGGCGATGAACCCCAACTGCTTATTAGAGCCCAGTATCTGTATTAATGAGCTGACTCTCTCTGGGGTAAAATTTGATCTCCCCTTATTAGCGGAGAGTGAAGCATTAACAGAGACTGAAGCGACCCCTGATGAATCAGACTCTGAGCCGCTGGGAGAAATATCCACTCCTATCCCGATTCGCTTAGGCCTGCTAGACCTACAAGACATTGAATTAAATATTCTGGGAAACCGAGTGGCATGGCAACAATTGAGCACACGAGCGTCTTGGCAAGGAAATCGCCTGCGTATCGGGCAAAGCGAGTGGCTGGGGATTCGTCTTGTGTTAGCGGAGAGTGAAGCCTCAACCGAACCCGAGGCGACTCAAGCGACAACCCCTGATAACGCGGAACCTTTGCAACTGCCAGATGTGAGGATCCCGCTGCATATCGAGTTAGCGCGTTTCGATATTCGTGATTTTCGTTTAGAACAAGAGACGCCGATCATCGTCAATCATCTTACTTTGCAAGCCACTGCCGCGCAGCATGAAGTCTCTATCTCTAGTCTTGAGCTGAGCATGCCGGAGCTGGATGCGCAATTGAACGCACAAGCGACGCTCAGTCAAGATTACCCCATTCAGTTAGAACTGCGCAGCCAAGTTCATCTTGCTGATTTTAAAGGCCAAACCTTATCACTGGCCGCACAGGGTAGTCTTGGGGATCTGACATTACAAGCCAATCTAGACTCGTTAGCTCAAGCGCAGTTGAACAGCCACTTTAATCTGTTGGATGCCGATATACCGTTTGATCTGCAACTGAGAAAGGTGAAAGCACAGTGGCCCATGTTAGGCGAAGGGGATTATCACGTTGAGGTTCCGGAGTTAAGTATTCAAGGCTCCTTAGCCAAGTATCAGTTCGCGTTGCAGGGCGCGCTACAAGGCAAAGATTTACCGAATGTCAGTTTAGCCCTGCAAGGGCATGGCAATCTGGATGAAGTCGCGTTGCAATCACTTAAAGTCGATACGCTTGGCGGCTTAGTGACGGGCAATGCCGTGGCGAATTGGAAAAATCCGCTCAATTGGGCCGCTCGTTTAAATCTGAAAAATATTCAGCCCGGTCTGCAATGGCCTGAGGCTGAAGGCAAAATCAGTGGTGAGCTCGATACCTCTGGCTCTTTGACTGAGCAAGGTGGCTGGCAAGTGGAGGTTTCACGCTTAGCGATCAACGGGGTATTACGTGATTATCCGCTTAACATGTTAGGTGAACTCAGTGCCTCCGATGTCAAAGGTCAAGGGGATATCGCGTTACAAACTAAGGGAATCTCCTTAGTGCATGGGCCGAATTCCCTCACCGCTAAAGGCCAATTGAGTAAGCAGTGGCGGATGTCGGTCGAACTGGATGTGCCGGATTTGAGCAAATCCTTACCAGATGCCAAAGGCAAAGTGATTGGTGATGTGCTGCTGCGAGGTGATCTCAAACAGCCGAGGGTCAAATGGGTGCTGGATGCCGATAGCCTGTACTTGAAAGAATTAGGCTCGATTGGCCACGTCACTTTGCAAGGCAATCTGGTTGCTCTGTCAGAGCCTCAAGGCGAGCTCGCCTTACAAGTGCGCGATATTCACTATCAAGATCAACGAATTGATACTGTTAATTTAAAAGCACAAGGCTCTCAGAGAAAACACGAGGTGACACTCGATGTCACCTCCAATCTCGCTTCGACCAGCTTGGCAATGAATGGCCGATTGCGTACAGAACCCACACTGCGCTGGCAAGGTGAGCTGGAGCGCATGTGGTTAAATTCACCGCAAGGACAATGGCTGTTACAACAGGCGACGGCACTCTCGTTTGACCAGCGAACGGAGCGCGTGAAAGTTGCTGCTCACTGCTGGGTGCAAGGTGAATCGTCACTCTGTTTAGAAGAAGAGGCTGAGTTAGGGGATCGGGGTGAGGCGCGTTTAGCGATTAAGCAGTTTGATTTTAAGCAACTTGCCGGAGTCCTTCCTAAAGAAACCCAACTCAGTGGGGAATTAAATGGTCAAGTGTGGGCTAAATGGGCTCCGAAAGCGGCGCCGCAGTTGCAAGCCAATCTTGAGTTAACCCAAGGTCAGGTAACGCAAAAGCTGAATAAAAGCGTGACGTTTGGTTGGGATAAAGCGCAATTTTCTGCCCAATTGGCGAAAAATCAGCTGCAAGCCAGTTGGTTATTAGATGCAACCGATAATGGTGATCTCACTGGCAATATTAAGATTGCCGATGTGCGTGCCGAACAGAAAACCATGCTCGGTTCACTTAACTTAACCACGTTTAATCTGGATTTCTTGCAACCGTTGATTGGTGAACTTAGTGAAGCGAAATCCAATATTAATGCGGATATACAATTTCATGGCCCAATGTTGCATCCGCAATTGGACGGTGAAATTGCGATTAATGATATTCGTGTGAAAGGTGAGATATCACCGGTTGATGTACAATCAGGTCAAGTGTCACTCAAATTTAATGGTTATCAGGCAGTGTTAAATGCCGATATCCAGACCACCGATGGTTTACTGGAAGTCGATGGTGATGCTGATTGGCAACAGATAGAGGATTGGCGGCTCAAAGCGCGAGTGCATGCACCTTCAATGATGGTTGAGCTGCCACCCATGGTGAGAGTCAAGGTGATCCCTGATTTAACCTTGACCATGCAACCTCAACTGGCACGAGTGACGGGTAATATAGCGCTGCCGTGGGGGCGGATTGTGGTCGAAGAGTTACCGCCGAGCGCGATTGGGGTATCGAAAGATCAAATTTTGCTGAATGCGGATTTTGAGCCACTGACTGACAAAGAACGGATCCCGTTTAGTGTGGAGAGTGACGTCAATGTGCAAATTGGCGACGATTTCCAACTTAGCGCTTTTGGTCTACAAGGTAACTTAGTCGGACGTCTCAATGTAGCGCAAAAGGATAAAGGGCCGTTTATTTTGGGTGAGGTGAACATTCGCAATGGTCAATACCGCTCATTTGGACAAGATCTGCAGATCAAAGAAGGGAAGATCTTGATGAATGGCCCGGTGGATCAGCCGTATTTGGCGATCACTGCGATCCGTAATCCCAACAACACGCAAGATGGCGTGGTTGCTGGGGTGCGAGTCAGTGGACCCTCGGATGAGCCGTCACTCACCATCTTCTCTGAACCTGCAATGCCACAAGCCAATGCGCTGTCGTATTTGTTGCGTGGACAAAATATTGATGGGGAAGCAGGGGGCAACGCCATGACCACCACCTTGATTGGTCTGAGTTTAGCGCAGAGCGGTAAACTGGTTGGCGAGATAGGCCAAGCGTTTGGTGTGCAGGATCTGCAACTGGATACGGCAGGTTCTGGAGACGATTCACAGGTCACGGTCAGTGGTTATATTCTGCCTGGCTTGCAAGTGAAATATGGTGTAGGTATTTTTAACTCAGTCGGCGAATTTACTGTGCGTTATCGCTTGATGCAGGATCTGTATTTGGAGGCCGTCTCCGGTGTCGACAGCGCCGTAGATCTGCTCTATCAGTTTGAATTTAACTAAGGAGAGAGATGTGCAGCACCTCGTTTTTGTGTATGGCACTTTGCGTCATGGAGAGAGCAACCACACGTATTTACAACACAGTCAGTTGCTTGGTCAGTTTGAAACCAAACCTGAATACGCCTTGTATGATCTAGGCGCGTATCCCGGATTGGTGGAAGGGCATCAATCGGTGCATGGTGAAGTCTATCTCGTAGATGAACACACTTTAGCGCAGCTGGATATTTTGGAAGATGTGCCAGTGGAATATCGACGTGACACCATTGAGACACCGTTTGGTACCGCGTGGATCTATATTTATCAAGAGACCCATCGCTTACATTCGTTGATTGATTCCGGAGACTGGTGTCAGCGTGTCTAGTTCTGACCTACAAAGAAAAAAGCCAGCTGAGCTGGCTTTTTTATGCTCAAAACGTGGGCTTATTTGTTTTGCGCACGCTCGTAAGAGCTTAGGATTTCAGCGCGAGCAGATGCGGCATCTTCCCAGCCATCCACTTTTACCCACTTGCCTGATTCCAGCTCTTTGTAACGCTCGAAGAAGTGAGTGATCTGTGCTTTCAGCAGCGCTGGCAGATCGTTCACGTCTTGGATGTGATCGTATTCTTTAGAGATCTTGGTATGCGGTACCGCAACCACTTTCGCATCTTCACCGGATTCGTCCGTCATCTTCAGCACGCCAACAGGACGGCAACGGATCACAGAACCAGGGATCAGAGGGTATGGAGTTGGGACCAACACGTCTACTGGGTCACCGTCCAGTGACAGAGTGTGGTTCACGTAACCGTAGTTACATGGGTAGAACATAGGCGCTGACATGAAGCGGTCTACGAATACTGCGCCAGACTCTTTGTCGACTTCGTATTTGATTGGGTCAGCATTGGCAGGGATTTCGATCACTACATAGATATCATCAGGCAGTGATTTGCCCGCTGGCACATTGTTTAAGCTCATTAACGGTTTCCTTTTCTGTTAGCCGGACTTCAAATTCGGGATTTATTATTATTCAAGTTTGCCTATGGCGCAAAATGCACCCTTCAGCGAAGGGGTGAGTTTACTCTCAAAATAAAGGATCCCCAAGTGACAAAGAGAAAAAGCGCCGCACAGGGCGGCGCGAAGTGGCTTAGTCTGGGTAAGTCTCTAAAAACGTTTCGACTTTATGCACCATGTTTTTTGAGCCGACAAAAAACGGTACGCGTTGATGCAGTTCGGTGGGTTTGATGTCCATGATGCGACGCGCCCCATCCGAGGCAAGGCCGCCCGCTTGTTCAATCAAAAACGCCATCGGGTTGCACTCATAGAGCAGACGCAATTTACCATTCGGATGGCTTTGCGTGCTTGGGTACAAGTAAATACCACCTTTCAGTAAGTTACGATGGAAATCCGCCACCAGCGAACCAATGTAGCGTGAAGTGTAGGGGCGTCCCTCTTCTGGCACATTTTCTTGGCAGAATTTGATGTATTTTTTCACGCCCGTTGGGAAGCGGATGTAGTTACCTTCGTTGATCGAGTAAATCTTACCGTTTTCTGGAATACGCATATTCTCATGCGAGAGATAGAAGGTGCCGAGCGAAGGATCGTAGGTAAAGCCGTTCACACCATTGCCCGTGGTGTACACCAGCATGGTGGATGAGCCGTAAATCACATAACCAGCAGCGACTTGTTTATTGCCCGGTTGCAGAAAGTCCTCCTGCGTCGGCGGTGTGCCAACTGGCGAAACGCGGCGGTAAATCGAGAAAATTGTCCCCACCGATACGTTCACGTCGATATTGGAAGAGCCATCGAGCGGATCCATCAACACCACGTATTTGGCATTTTTGTTGAGCTCTTTACTGAATGCGACCGCTTCATCTTCTTCTTCACTCGCCACACCACACACCTGATCGCGAGCTTCCAGTGCGGCTTTGAATTTTTCGTTGGCATACAGGTCGAGCTTTTGTTGCTCTTCCCCTTGAATGTTGTCATTGCCTGACGCGCCAATGATATCTGCCAGTCCCGCTTTATTGATTTCGCGGTTGACGATTTTGGCGGCCAAACGAATTGAGGCTAAAAGAGAGGAAAGTTCACCGCTGGCGTGGGGGAAATCATGTTGTTTTTCAACAATAAATTCACCGAGGGTGCGCATTTTCTGCATGTTGGTTCCTTAACACTATTGGGTCGGGGGTACGCCCGTTTGTTGACCTAAGGTTAGTGAAGTGCAACAAACGGGTTGAGCAAGATGATGGGATCCTCTGATGGAATCGATTGCGCTATGCACCTTGTCTATAGTGAATTGTAAAACTTAGATCTTTTTACGGGTATTGAACTAACCGACACAGATCTCACTTTGATTGTCGACCATTTCGAATTTACACCACGCTGAACTGCTGCACTCGCTTTTGCGTGGCGGATCGGGATAATGGAGCCATTCCAATCGCACAGTAAAAAGGCTGGGTTTTTATGCACATTCATATCTTGGGAATTTGTGGCACGTTCATGGGCGGCGTTGCGATGTTAGCGCGTCAATTGGGTCATAAAGTCACGGGCAGCGATGCCAATGTTTACCCGCCAATGAGCACTATGTTAGAGGCGCAAGGCATCGAGATCATTGAAGGTTTTGACCCTGCTCAACTTGAGCCCAAGCCTGATCTGGTGGTGATTGGCAACGCGATGAGTCGTGGTAACCCTTGCGTGGAATACGTGCTCAACCACAACTTGCGCTACACCTCTGGCCCACAGTGGCTACAAGATTTTCTGCTGCATGATCGTTGGGTGATCGCGGTATCGGGTACGCATGGCAAAACCACCACTTCAAGCATGATTGCTTGGGTACTGAAGCATTGCGGCTATCAACCGGGTTTCTTAGTCGGTGGTGTGTTAGGTAATTTCGGTATTTCTGCGCGTTTAGGCGAAAGCATGTTTTTTGTGGTCGAAGCCGACGAATACGACAGTGCTTTTTTCGATAAGCGTTCTAAGTTCGTGCATTACCATCCGCGCACTTTAGTGATGAATAACCTAGAGTTCGATCATGCAGACATTTTTGATAACTTAGAGGCGATCAAGCGCCAATTTCACCATTTGGTACGTACTGTGCCGGGCAACGGTCGCATTCTTGCTCCTAAGCAAGATGAAGCTTTAGTCGATGTTTTACAGCGCGGCTGTTGGAGTGAAACCGAGTTCAGTGGCGAGCAAGGCGAGTGGCAAGCAGAGAAAATTACCGCCGATGGTTCTCAATTCCATGTTTTGCTGAAAGGGGAGCGTGTAGGCCAAGTGAATTGGAGCTTGGTGGGCGATCACAACGTCAGTAATGCACTGATGGCGATTGCCGCAGCGCGTCACGTCGGGGTTGCTCCTGAGCTTGCTTGTGAAGCGCTGGGGCTGTTTGTCAACACCAAGCGCCGCTTAGAGCTGAAAGGTGAAATTAATGGGATAACGGTGTACGACGATTTTGCCCATCACCCAACCGCGATTGAACTTACGCTCGGCGGTTTACGTAACAAGGTGGGCGATAAGAAAATCATCGCCGTACTTGAGCCGCGCTCTGCCACCATGAAGCTGGGCGTGCACAAAGAAACCTTGGCGGCTTCGCTGCACAGCGCCGATTCGGTTTACCTTTACCAGCCGTCTAACATTCCTTGGTCGGTGGAAGAGGTCGCGAAACAGTGTCAACAGCCTGCGCAAGTAAGCGCCAATATGGATGAATTTGTGGTGATGATTGCCAAAGAAGCCCAAGCCGGTGACCAGATTTTGGTGATGAGCAACGGTGGTTTTGAAGGCATTCATGGCAAGTTGCTCGCGGCACTGCAACAGAAATAATTTAAGGTGAGCATGAACAACAATCGAACCATTACACTGGCTTGGACTGGCGCTTCCGGAGCGCCCTATGGGCTGCGCTTATTGCAATGCTTGTTAGCGGCAGATTATCAGGTGTATTTGCTGATTTCTTCGGCGGCGCGAGTGGTGCTGGCGACTGAGCACGGCTTGAAACTGCCTGCTAACCCTGAAGCGGCGCAAGCGGCTTTGGTGGAGCATCTGGGCTGCGCCAGTGATAAGTTGGTGGTGTGCGGAAAAGAAGATTGGTTTTCGCCAGTGGCTTCCGGTTCGGCAGCCCCCAAGCAGATGGTGGTGTGTCCATGCTCGGCAGGCAGTGTGGCCGCGATTGCCCATGGCATGTCAGATAATCTGATTGAACGCGCCGCTGATGTGGTGCTGAAAGAGCGTGGACAACTGCTGTTGGTGGTACGTGAAACGCCTTTCTCCACTTTGCATCTGGAAAACATGCTTAAGCTCTCGCACATGGGGGTGACCATCATGCCTGCTGCGCCGGGTTTTTATCATCAGCCACAATCGATTGACGATCTGGTCGATTTTATGGTGGCGCGCATTCTCGATCATCTTGGCATCGAACAAGCGCTCGTGCCGCGTTGGGGCTATGATCAACGCGCGCGCGGCGAGTAATGGCATGGCCAGTGGCGATTTTCCGCCACTGGCTAATTACACGATTTCCCATTACAATCCAACCCACTCACGGGGGGCCACCCATTCATCCGAATGGCGCTGAGATCAAGCACTGCTTGGGACCCGCAATGACTGCGATGTTCGCGGTTGAACCTGAACCAGATAATGCTGGCGTAGGAATTGAGCTAGGTTTGCAGAATGGAATAATGGACGATTCTCTGCCTCCCTCAAGCCTGTGCCGCTCATTAAGGAGAGCGAGCCTTGAAATTTCAACTGACTGCGGTTGCGTTAGCAACCCTATGTGTTGCCTCTGCAGCGTCTGCTGCACCAACCCTCACCGTTTACACTTACGACTCTTTTGCCGCCGACTGGGGGCCTGCACCTGCGATTGAAAAAGCGTTTGAAGCACAATGTGGCTGCGATCTGCAATTTGTCGCGCTAGATGATGGCGTGTCGATTCTTAATCGTCTGCGTTTAGAAGGTAGCAACAGCAAAGCCGATGTGGTACTGGGGCTGGATAACAACCTTATCGAAGAAGCCAAACAGACCGGATTATTGGCGACCCACAGTGTGGATACCAGCAAGGTGACTCTGCCCAATGGCTGGAGTGACAACACATTTGTGCCTTACGACTATGGTTATTTTGCTTTTGTGTACAACAAAGAGAAGCTAACTAATCCGCCGACCAGCTTGAAAGAGCTGGTGGAAAAACGTGATGATCTGAAAGTGATCTACCAAGACCCGCGCACTTCAACGCCAGGGCAAGGTTTATTGCTGTGGATGAAATCTGTCTACGGCGACCAAGCGCCACAAGCGTGGAAGCAGTTGGCGAGCAAAACGGTCACTGTGACCAAAGGTTGGTCAGAAGCTTACTCTATGTTTCTTGGTGGAGAGGCGGATCTGGTGCTCTCTTACACCACATCGCCAGCCTATCATTTGATTGCAGAAAATGATGCACGTTTTGCCACTGCGAATTTCAGCGAGGGGCATTACCTGCAAGTTGAAGTCGCCGCCAAAGTCAAAAGCACTAAAAATGGTGAGCTGGCGGACAAGTTCCTGCAATTTATCCTGAGTAATGAGTTCCAAAGCGTGATCCCAACGGGTAACTGGATGTATCCAGTGACGGCGGTTGAACTGCCCAAAGGGTTTGATACTTTGGCGGTACCGACACAATCTCTGTCCTTCAGCGCACAGGAAGTCGCGCAAATGCGTAAGCCATGGATTCGTGAGTGGCAGCAAGCGCTGAGCTTCTAAGGTTAAGCGTTGAATCGAACTCCTCAATTAGGCTTTTGGGTCGCGGCTGGTGTCGCGACCTTTGTCCTCGCAGCATTAGCAGCGCTGCTCTGGCAAGCGCCACCGCTCAATCTGAATCTGATCTGGCAAGATGCCTATTATCGGCATGTCACTCAGTTCAGCTTTTACCAAGCTTTCTGGTCAACCGTGCTCAGTGTGGGGTTGGCAATTCCGGTTGCTCATGCCCTCAGTCAGCGCCGTTTCCCCGGTCGTGATTTACTACTGAAACTGTTCGCGATGACGCTGGTTTTGCCCGTATTGGTGGCGATTTTTGGCTTGATTGCGATTTACGGTAACAGCGGTTTTTTGGCCAAAACGCTGCACAGTGTCGGACTCTCGCTGCCATTTTCGATTTATGGTTTGAACGGTATTTTGCTCGCTCATGTACTGTTTAATTTGCCTTATGCTAGCCGTTTGCTACTGCAAAGTTTAGAAGCGATCCCTAGTGAGCAGCACAAGCTGTGTGCCCATCTCGGTATGAACCGTTGGCAAAAGTTTAAGTGGGTCGAGTGGCCACGCTTGCGTCAGCAACTGCCGCACGTTGCAGGCTTGGTGTTTATGCTCTGCTTTACCAGTTTTGCAACCGTTATGGCGCTCGGTGGCGGGCCTAAAGCAACCACCATTGAGCTCGCGATCTACCAAGCGATCAAATTCGATTTCGATCTGCAAATTGGCGCGTTATTGGCGATTTGGCAGATGTTGCTGTGTACTTTACTGACTTTTACCCTGCAGCGTTTTTCCCATTCCCGACCCATGAACAGTGCTGCGAGCAAGGTGACTGAGCGTTGGATACGTGATTCATGGCGCGCCAAAGTTTGGGATACGAGCTGGATTGTTGCTGCATGTGCCTTGGTATTGCCACCATTAGTGATGGTTGTGCTGGCAGGGCTCAATTCAAAGCTAAGCAAGGTACTGACGAGCGGCGATTTTTGGTCGGCAGTCAGCCACTCTTTGCAAGTGGCGAGCTTAGCCAGCAGCTTGGCTTTGGCTAGTGGAATCGCGATGTTACTCACCAGCCGAGCCTTGCGGTTGAAAGCGGCCCATCGCCGCGCCAATGGCGTCGAGTGGATCGCGACTTTAATTCTGGTGACGCCGGGATTAGTGGTGAGTACCGGACTCTTTTTACTGCTGCGTAATATCACCGATGTGTTTAGTTTGGCTTACTGGATTGTGGTCGCAGTCAACGCGCTAATGGCGCTGCCTTACGTCGTAAAAACCTTGAGCCAACCTATGTGGCATTTGGCTCAGCAATATGAATTGCTGTGCGCCAGTCTAGGTATGTCTGGTTGGCGTCGATTTCGTTTAGTGGAGTGGCGCGCGCTGCGTAAGCCTCTCTCCCATGCTTTTGCGATCGGTTTTCTGCTCTCAATGGGAGATTTAAGCGCAATTGCCCTGTTTGGTAGCCAAGATTTTCGCACTCTGCCGCTCTATCTTTATCAATTGCTCGGCAGCTATCAGATGGATACCGCCGCTGTGGTGGCGTTGGCCATGCTGATCATGAGTGTGGGTTGGTTTTATGTGATTGAGCGGCTGTTTGCCCAGCGTCCGCTTACCAAGCGCTAATGAGGAAAAGCATGTTAGCTCTAGATAAAGTGCGTTACGAATATGACCACGAATGGTTCGAGTTTGATCTGAATGTGGCTGATGGCGACATTGTGGCTCTCATGGGGCCAAGTGGTGCGGGTAAATCTACCTTGCTGAGTCTGGTCGCGGGGTTTATTGAACCGGTGAGCGGCAGCATCAAGGTCAATGATCAGTCGGTACTCGGTTTAGCGCCTTATCAACGCCCTTTTTCGATGCTCTTTCAGGAGCACAACCTGTTTGCCCATCTTACCGTGCGTGAAAACATCGGCTTAGGTTTACATCCAGGCCTCAAATTGAACGCTGAGCAGAAACAGCAAGTGGTTGATGCAGCTCAGCAAGTAGGAATTGCCGACTACCTAGATCGTTTACCTGAGCAACTTTCCGGCGGGCAACGCCAGCGGGTGGCACTCGCGCGCTGTTTTGTGCAGCCGAATCCGATTTGGTTGCTTGATGAGCCTTTTTCGGCGCTCGATCCTTTGCTGCGAGAAGAGATGCTTGCCTTGGTGAAACAGTTAGCCAATGAGCGGCAGCGCACGGTAGTGATGGTGACCCACCATCTTAGTGATGCGCGTGCCATCGCCTGCCAAATCGCTTTTTTGAGTAAGGGCCAAGTGCAGGTAGTGACTGATTGTCAGGTGCTGACCGCGCAGCATCCGCATCCTGAACTGGCTCAGTTTGTGGCCGCGGCGCTGAGTGAGCCGAAATAACGCTGAGTGAACTGAGAAACATCGATCTAAAAAGAAAAAGGTTAGCGTGCGCTAACCTTTTTGATGCTGTTGCTTAAAACGAGATGGCATGTTGCCTCGCGTTTATTCCGCTGAATCCAGATCGTCTTCACTCTCTTCTTCGATCTCTTGTTTTGCCAACATCGCTTCTTTGAGCAGTTGGAAGATCTCGCGAGATGATTTTGGCGGCTTGTTGCCGGCTTTTTCCTTGCTGGCTTGACGTGCTAACAGACGCAGACGTTGACGATCTGCTTCCGGATATTGCTCCATCGCCACTTCAATCGCGCTGTCACCTTCGGCAACGATGCGATCACGCAACTGCTCCAGTTTGTGCAGTAATGCAGTGGTTTGCGAGTGCTTATTACGCAGTTTATCCAGTGCCGTTTGTAGCGGCTCAGGATCAATATGGCGCATCAATTTGCCAATGTATTGCAGTTGGCGACGACGTGCTTCGTTTTTAAAACGCTGCGCATCTTTGATCGCTTCGGCCAGATCTTCTGGCAGCGGGAATTTGGCTAACGCGGAAGGCTTTAGCTCCACCAGCTCTTCGCCGAGCTTTTGCAGGGCCAGCATGTCATTTTTCAATTCGGTTCTACTGACCCAAATGATCTCTTCTTCCTCTTCCCAAGGGGCTTTTTGGTTTTTACGTGCCATATTCTTCATCATGATGAGTTACTTATGTCGGCTATTTTAGCAAGAATCGTGGGGAGAAAGCGAAATTCTTGTTATCCTAATAACATCAATAACCAATGGTTGAATGAAATATGGATGTAAAAGAGCGAGTTGCGCTGCAGCGTCAAGAGCTGGAAGCTGCGGTTGCTAAGGCATTAGAGCTTGCAGCGGCGAGTTCTGATGCGGCTGAAGTGGCGATTACCAAGAGCACGGGGTTAAGTGTTTCGACCCGCATGTGCGAAGTAGAGAATGTTGAATTCAACAGCGATGGTGCTTTGGGTATCACAGTGTACCGTGGTCAGCGTAAAGGCAGCGCTTCAACATCGGACTTGAGTGAAAAAGCGATTCGACAAACCGTATTAGCCGCGCTGGATATTGCCCAGTACACCTCGGCCGATCCTTATGCCGGCCCTGCGCCGAAAGAATTGATGGTGCAGGAGATCCCTGATCTTGACCTCTTCCATCCTGATGAGCCTAATCCAGATGTGGCGGCGCAAATTGCCATTGCTGCTGAGCGTGCGGCGTTAGGCTACAGCAAGAAAATTAAGCAAAGCGATGGCGGTAGTTACGATAGCCATTTCGGCATTCGCGTTTACGGTAACAGCCATGGTTTATTGGCTAGCTATGCCTCTAGTCGCCACAGCATTAGCTGTAGTGTGATTGGTGAAGGCCGCAACGGTGAAATGGAGCGCGATTACAGCTATACCGTGGCACGTCACCGTGACGATTTATGGACGCCAGAAAGCGTTGGCTTGCAAGCGGCGGAAAATACGGTGAGCCGTCTGGATCCGCAAAAGCTGAAAACGGGTCAGTTTCCCGTGATGTTTGCGGCAGATGTGGCGACAGGCTTAATCGGTCATCTGGTGATGGCGATCAGCGGTGGTAATTTGTACCGTAAATCGAGTTTCCTGCTTGATCATCTAGGAAAATCTATTCTGCCAAGTTGGTTCAATATTAGTGAGCGCCCACATGTGATGCGTGGTTTGGCTTCCAGCCCATTTGATAGTGAAGGGGTTCGTACCCAAGATCTGGAAATCATCACTGATGGTGTGTTGGCGACTTACTTACTGACCAGCTACGCGGCACGTAAAATGAATATGACGCCAACCGGTCATGCGGGTGGTATTCACAACTGGTATGTGAAATCGACGGGGCAAAATTACCAACAGATGCTCAAAGAGCTGGGCACCGGCTTGCTGGTGACGGAAGTGATGGGGCAGGGCATGAATGTGGTCACCGGTGATTATTCACGTGGCGCTGCTGGTTTCTGGGTAGAAAATGGTGAAATCAAATACCCCGTTTCTGAAATCACCATTGCGGGTAACCTCAAGCAGATGTTGCAGCAGATTGTCGCAGTCGGCAGCGATATCGAAACGCGCTCACAGATCCAAACTGGTTCTATTTTGATTGAATCAATGAAGGTCGCGGGCGAATAAGCTCTGAGCCATTGAATGAAAAAGCCGACAGAAAGTCGGCTTTTTTGTCGAATCAATTTGGGAAATCGGACATTAACTGGTAAGCAGCAAAGTGGCTAGGCCGAGAAAAACGGATAAACCAATCACATCGGTGACGGTGGTGAGTGCCATCCCACCAGCGAGAGCTGGGTCGATGTTCATCTTTTTCAGCAAAATAGGAATGCTTACTCCAGCAATGCCGGCCACGATAAGGTTAGTCATCATCGCCGCGGAAATGATCCCGCCAAGCATCCATTCTCCTTTCCACACCACTACGATGGCACCAATGATCAATGCCCATGTAATGCCATTCAGTATGCCGATCGCCGCTTCTTTCATCAGCAATTCACGTTTATTACTGTCACCGATATGACCGAGTGCTAGTCCACGAATCACCAGAGCAACAGTTTGGTTTCCTGCCACACCACCCATAGAGGGCACAATAGTCATTAGCACGGCAACAGCGGCCATTTGTTCGAGAGTCGCTTCAAACATGTTCGACACCGAAGCCGCAGCAAGGGCGGCTAGCACGTTGGCACCGAGCCAAATACTGCGCTTGCGCGCCGATTTGACGACAGGGGCGAAGGTATCTTCATCATCATCCATACCCGCCATACTCATCATCGAGTGTTCGGCGTCTTCACGGATAATATCGACCACATCATCGATGGTGATACGGCCAACCAGATGTTGGTTTTCATCTACCACCGGTGCTGAAACCCAGTTACGGCGTTCGAACAGATTGGCGATATCAGAGTCTTTCATATCGACTTTGATCGCTTCGTCCGCGTCGTCCATCACTTCACTGACCGGCACATCCGGTTGGGTGGTGAGCAAAGTGACAAGAGAAAGATGGCCAATCAGTTTGCTTTCATCATCAATCACATACAGCGCATCGGTGGCTTCCGGTAATTCGCCTTTCATACGCAAATAACGCAGTACTACATCGACATCCACATCGGCACGAATGGTTATGACATCGGTGTTCATTAGACCGCCTGCGGTATCTTCCGGATAGGCAAGTGCGGTTTCTACCCGCATGCGATCCGCCGCATCCATTTGAGACAGAACTTCGCGCGATACATCATCTGGCAAGCTACGTAACACGTAAGCGACATCATCGATGTCCATACCTTCGGTCGCTTCGGCGAGCTTCTCAGGTGCCATTTTCGACACCAGCGCATCCTTAACGTCTTCATTCAGCTCGTCAAGGATTTCACCGTAATCTTCCGGGTCAGTCAGTTGCCACAACACCTCACGCGCTTTACGTGGTGAGGCTTCCAGCAGATGAGCAATATCTTCAGGCTCCATGTCCTGCAGTTGGCGGCGGACATGAACAAAGCGGCCATTATCTAAGGCTTCAGTGATTTCTTGGAGGGTGAGGTGAGCTTGGTCAAATTCGATCTGCTCGGCCATGGCTTCCCCCTAGGTTGGAATTGGAATAATGGTCAGCATGGTAACTTAATTTACCCGCTTATTTAATAAGATCTTATTAAGTAAGACGGATTTCTTTATTCTTGTTTGCCTAGGTAGGTCAAGCGGGTTGGGCTACGAGCTAAGTTGCTAGTGAGGAGTCTTACTCATCTTCATCAAACTTTTGTTCGATGAGCTGACAAACCGCCAGTAGTGCTTGTTCGGCTTGCGAGCCTTCGGCAGAGATCACCACGTTTTGCCCTTGTGCCGATTCCAGCATCAGTAACCCCATCACACTGTCGGCGGTTGCTTCACGGCCATCTTGGCTCTGTACGGTCAATACTGCATCAAAGGATTGAGCAACTTGCACCAGTTTAACCGCTGCCCGCGCATGCAGGCCAAGACGATTTTGGATCAGCACGGTTTGGCTTAGTTGCGGCATAGGGGCTCCTAGGATTGCTGTTTTTCCAATGAAGTATGGCGGATCTGCACTTGATGACCAAGCTGCGCGAAATATTCACCCAATTGCTGTGTCAGGTAGACCGAACGATGCTTGCCCCCGGTGCAACCAATAGCGATGGTCAGGTAGCTGCGATTGTTTTTCTCAAGCATGGGCAGCCAGTATTCGAAGAATTTTTGGATCTGCTGTTTCAGCTCCATCACTTCGCTATGGCCTTCCAAGAAAGATTTGATCGGCGCATCCAGTCCCGTCAGTGGGCGCAGATCGGGCTCCCAATGCGGATTGGGGAGAAAGCGCACATCAAACACGTAGTCGGCATCGGTTGGTAAACCGTATTTAAAGCCAAACGATTGAAACACCATCACAAGGTCTTTGCGTTCACGGCCTTCAATCCGCATGCGCACGGTTTCACTTAAATCATGCAGCGACTGGTTACTGCTGTCGAGCAACAAGTCAGCCTGCTCTTTGAGTGGGCCAAGCAGCTGTTTTTCTAACTCAATGGCTTGGGCAAGTGAAGTCTTGCTTTGACTGAGAGAGAGGGGATGAATGCGCCGTGTTTCACTGTAGCGTTTGAGCAAGGTCTCTTTACTGGCGTCGAGAAACAGCATGCTGACATCGTTGTTCTGCTTGAGCTGGTCGAGTACATCTTGTACCAAGCTTGGCTCTTTGGGCAGATTGCGGATATCAATGCTTACCGCTACGTTTTGTTGACTGCCTTGGACCGACTGGATAAAGGCTGTCAGCAGGCTGACGGGCAGGTTATCAACACAGTAGTAACCAAGGTCTTCGAGTACTCGAAGAGCGACGCTCTTACCGGCTCCCGATTGTCCACTGACCACGATCAAACGCATACTGTTTGCCTGCTATTGGTTAACCATGATGTTATACAGCTCTTGATCGCTGGCTGCGTTACGAAGCTGTTTGAGGATCTGTTTATCGTTGAGGCGTTCTGCCATGCAAGCGAGAGTTTTCAAATGCTCTTTGCACTGATCTTCTGGAACCAGTAGGGCAAATAAGAGATCCACCGGACGGTTATCAATCGAATCAAATTCAATCGGCTCTTCACACTGTAATAGCACGGCGACGGCGTTTTCGCTGTCAGACATGCGTGCGTGTGGGATGGCAATCCCGTTACCAATACCGGTACTGCCCATTTTTTCGCGGCCTAACATGCACTCGAACAGTTCGGTGGCATTTTGGCCAGTATGAAGGGCAGCGATTTCGCTGATGATTTCTAGTGCTCGTTTCTTACTAGAACATTGGACTGCACTTTTGGTGCAGTCCAATGAAAGTACTTCGCTCAATTGCATGATTAATGACTACTTAGCTTTTCTTTATGCTTATTCAATTGTCGAACCAACTTATCCACCAAACTATCGATGGCGGCATACATATTTTCATCGTCCGCGTGGGCATGAATTTCTGCTTGGTTTATGTGGAGCGTAGCTTCGGCGATCTGGCGCAGTTTTTCAACACGTAAAATGACTTGAACGTGATTAATGTGGTCGAAAAAACGCTCAAGTTTGTCAAATTTGGAGTTAACATAGTCTTGCATTGAATCGGTAAGATCAATGTGGTGGCCTTGAATGTTGATTTGCATAGACTTTCCTTCTCTAGTTTAGGCCTATAGCAGGCGTTTGCGCTGACTTGATGGGGCAATGCCAAGTGATTCACGATATTTGGCGATGGTTCGCCGCGCGACTTGGATGCCTTGGTCAGCGAGTAGGGTTGCGATCTTGCTGTCACTGAGTGGTTTAGCTGGACTCTCCGCCGCCACCAGTTTTTTGATCAGCGCCCTGATCGCAGTGGACGAGCACTCTCCGCCATTGTCAGTACTGACGTGGCTGGAGAAAAAGTACTTCAACTCAAAAATGCCGCGCGGGGTATGCATGTATTTCTGGGTGGTGACACGCGAAATCGTCGATTCATGCATTTCCACCGCCATCGCCACATCGTTGAGCACCATCGGCTTCATCGCCTCTTCTCCATACTCGAAGAAATCGTGTTGGTGTTCAACTATGCACTTGGCAACTTTGAGCAGTGTCTCGTTTCTACTTTCTAAACTTTTGATCAGCCATTTTGCCTCTTGCAAATTGGTACGGATGTAGTTGCTCTCCGCATTATTACCGCGCATCAGGTCGGCATACTGCTGATTGATCTTCAGTTTAGGCACACTATCTGGGTTGATGGTGACCAACCATCGACCTTGTTCTTTATAGACTGACACGTCAGGTATGACGTATTCAGCGTGATCTTGAGCAATTCGACTGCCGGGGCGAGGATCGAGCTGTTGGATGAGTTGCAGGATCTCGCGCAAGTCCTCTTCTTTGAGCTTAGTCTCTTTCAGAATGGTTTTGTAATCACGATTCCCTAAATCATCAATGTATTTTGCGAGCAGTAATTTGGCTTCTTCTAGCCAAGGGGTATTACTTGAATACGTGTTTAGTTGCAGTAGTAAGCAGTCCTGTAGATTGAGTGATGCTACTCCAAATGGGTCAAACTGCTGAATACGTTTACGTACCGCTTCAATCTCATCTAACTCAATGTCATCACTGCGCAGGCTCTCTTGGATATCCTCTAGTGAGACAGTTAAATAACCGTAATCATCGATAGCATCGATAAGTGCTACGGCAATGGTGCGATCCACATCACTAAAGGGAGTTAAATCAAGTTGCCAGTGAAGATAATCTTGCAGGGTTTGGGTGGTTTCGCCTTGGTAGATGGGGGCATCATCATCGAGTGCCAGTCCTGTACTGCCGGTATTCGCGCTGTAGACTTCATCCCAAGTGGTATCCATCTCTAATTCAGCGCTGATTTCCGATTTTTCAATCAGATCCGAGCTATCCTGCGGTTCAGGTTCGTAGAGTTCTTCTGGCTCGCGCGGGCTTTCTTCCGTCATGCGTACGCTATCAAGCGATGGTGCTTCGTCTTGGTTATCTTCCACCTCTAACAAGGGGTTAGATTCCAATGCTTCCTGAATTTCTTGCTGCAGATCCAGCGTCGAAAGCTGCAACAGACGAATCGCCTGCTGGAGCTGCGGAGTCATGGCTAACTGTTGACCTAGCTTGAGCTGTAATGACGGTTTCATGCAGTAATGGATGCCTTGTTATTTTTAGTATTCATTGAACTCTACTCTGTTTTAATCATAGACGGAATTGTTCGCCGAGATAAACCTGCTTCACCTGTTCATTATTGAGAACATCTTGTGGCGTTCCTTCCGCAATCAGTCGGCCTTGGCTGACAATATACGCTTTTTCACACACATCCAGTGTTTCACGCACGTTGTGGTCGGTGATGAGGACGCCTAGACCGCGATCGCGCAGATGCTCGATGATTTTTTTGATATCGATGACTGAGATCGGGTCAACACCAGCAAAAGGTTCATCGAGCAAGATAAATTGTGGGTTAGCCGCCAGAGCGCGGGCGATTTCCACTCGGCGTCGTTCACCGCCGGAGAGCGCCATTCCAGCACTTTTACGAATATGCTGAATGTGGAACTCTTCAAGCAAATCTTCCAGCTTGTCCTGACGCTCTTCATGGGTCAATTCTTCGCGGGTTTGCAGTACGGCCATGATGTTGTCTTCGACCGAGAGCTTACGAAAAATAGACGCTTCTTGCGGCAGATAACCAATGCCCATCCGTGAACGGCTGTGCATAGGTAAAATACTGATGTCGTTGTCATCAATGGTAATCGAGCCTTCATCACGCGCGACAAGGCCGACGATCATGTAAAACGACGTAGTTTTGCCTGCGCCATTCGGGCCCAGCAGGCCAACAATCTGCCCAGATTCGACTTGAAGACTGACGTCAGATACCACTTTGCGCTTTTTGTAGCTCTTGGCTAAATGTTGTGCTTTTAAGATGGCCATAGTTACTCTTGAATTGCTTGTGGTTGAAGAACGGTAGAGACGCGCCCTTTGCCATCACTGTCGGCAATTAATTTTTGTGCGCTAATGTTATAGCGAATTTTGCTGCCACGGATTTCACTATCGTCTTGTGACAACATGGCTTTATTGATCATCACTAACTCATCGTCGCGGACTTTGTAGTACAGCTCTTTGGCTTCACCATACA
Organism: Vibrio paracholerae; assembly: GCF_037672085.1. Taxonomy (NCBI): domain Bacteria; kingdom Pseudomonadati; phylum Pseudomonadota; class Gammaproteobacteria; order Vibrionales; family Vibrionaceae; genus Vibrio; species Vibrio paracholerae. Next base: position 427,395 of record NZ_JBBHLM010000002.1, read on the forward strand.
GGGTTTTGCCTTCATCAGTCAGTTGCGAGAAGGTTGCTACGTTGCCATAGCCTTCGATTTCTTCAATTTTGCCGTTTTTCGGATTACGGATCACGATCAACTTATTGGCATTGATGTTGATGCTGCCTTGCTTGAGTTTTACATCGCCTAAGAAGGTGACACGATTGCTCTTCATATCCAGTTGTTGACTGTCTGAGTCGATATAAACTGGTTGTTCTCTGTCGGTAGAGAGTGCATAAGCCTGAGTCGAGGCGAGCAAACAAGCAATAAGACTAAGGTGTGAGCGTTTCATATCTACCTTGTACTTGGTTATAAAGTTCAGCTGAATGATCAGCAAAGTTGCCTTTCATCGCTTGACCCTGTGTTTCAAATTGTGGGCCGCGCAGTTCGACGGGCTTATCGGCCCAGAAATCACGGCTTTTGAGTTGGATACTCATCTCGCTGGTGGTGAGAGTATCAAAGCCGGAGTCTGGAAGTAGATTTTTAGCCAAAACGTCGTCATATAAGGTCAGCACCTGATCTTTGCTCAGAATGCCTCTGCGTGCGGTGATTTCCCACTCTTGTAATGTACCTTCCCGATACACTTTGAGTATCGGAGCTTTAAACAGGGTATTGCCGCTTTTCGCATAGTGATCCAGATGAATCGAAGTGATCACGTAGTTGCGGATACCTTGTTCGTTATAAGTGATATTTTCTAAGTTCTCACCACTGAACATAGGCAACTCCAAATTGGGAGCCACCTGAATCTTACTGTCTTGTTCTTGTCCCAATAAGTAATAGAGTGACCAAGAAGCAATAAACAACAGCAGAACGTAAACAATGCGCGGCAAACTCATAGGCTCAGGCCTTTATGAACATCCAACTCGTTACGTGCTTGCAAAATCAAATCGCACACTTCGCGTACGGCGCCGTGACCGCCTTTGATGTGCGTAACGTAATTGGCGCGTTGCGCCAGTAGTGGATGACCATCAGCCACACACACTCGCAATGCCACTTTTTCCATTACTGGCCAATCAATAAGATCATCACCGATATAGCCTGTCTGTTCAGGAGCAATCGCGAGCTTCTGACAAATATCATAATAAGCCTGCACTTTATCATCCTGACCTTGATAGATCAGTGAAATGCCTAGCGCTTTCATACGATTTTCAACAATTTGTGAGCGTCGGCCAGTAATGATCGCGATTTCAATCCCCGCATTCATCAACGCTTTCACGCCATAACCATCACGAGTATGGAAGGTTTTTAACTCTTCGCCTTGGTTACCCATGTAAATTAAACCGTCAGAAAACACACCGTCGACATCGCAAATCAGCAATTTGATCTGTTTGGCAATCTCCAGCAGTGAAGGTTCCACTTCTCCATACAAGGTTGAGACGGTTGAACTCATTACATCACTCCGGCTTTGAGTAGGTCATGCATGTTTAATGCGCCGACCAATTTATTATTTTCAACGAGCATCAGGCCATTAATGCGTTTGGCCTGCATTAAATTCAATCCTTCCACGGCCAGTAAATTGGGTTGAGCCACGGTTGGTTGGCGTGTCATCACATCAGCGATCGCAGTGCTGTGAATATCGATACGCTTATCAAGAATGCGCCGTAAATCACCGTCAGTAAAAATACCGAGTAGCGTGTCTTGTTCATCGACAATCGCCGTCATACCAAGCCCTTTTTGACTGATTTCGAGCAAAGCATCTCGGATCAAGGCTTGTGGTGCAACTTTAGGCAGTGCGTCACCACTGTGCATGATGTCATTGAGTTTGAGCAAGAGTTTACGCCCAAGTGCGCCGCCTGGGTGAGACAAAGCAAAATCTTCTGCGGTGAAACCGCGTGCCTGCATTAAGGCAACGGCTAACGCATCGCCCATTACGAGAGTAGCGGTGGTGCTTGAGGTTGGAGCAAGCTCTAACGGGCAAGCTTCACGTGGCACTGTGATTTGTAGATGGATATCGGCCAATTTCGCCATGTTGGAGTTGGGGTTACCCGTCATACTGATCACGCGAATACTTAAGCGCTTGAGCACTGGAAGTAGCGATAGGATTTCCGATGATTCACCGGAGTTTGAGATGGCAAGCACGATATCGCCACGCTCAATCATTCCCAGATCCCCATGTGACGCTTCACCCGGATGTACAAAAAAGGCAGATGTTCCTGTACTGGCTAAGGTGGCGGCAATTTTCTTACCGATGTGGCCAGATTTGCCCATGCCCATTACCGCTACTTTGCCCGTTTGATTGGCCAAAATCATCGCACAAGCACGCGCAAAGTCGTTATTGATATACTGCTCTAGCTGCTGCAATGCATGGATTTCGGTTGCCAGCACTTGTTTAGCGACCGTTTGGTAATCAAATGAATTGGGCATCCTCATCTTCCTCTTTAATGCACTTCGATATTCATGAACGGAGATATTTTCTCACTTAGATGTTCATTAATAGGTAAGTAATGTAACCGATGAAAGAGCACAATAGGAGTGCGCCTTCTAAGCGACTAATTTGACGTTTTTTGCCTAAAGCAACCCCAACCAGCAGCAGAGATACGCCGAGCATCACCCAAAAGTCACGGCTCATTGCTTCAGGGCTAAGCAGAGAAGGGTTGAGTAAACCCGGTAAGCCCATTACAGCTAATATGTTGAAAACGTTTGAGCCGATAATGTTACCGACTGCCATATCATCCTCGCCTTTTAGCGCGCCAGCCAGCGAGGCTGCAAGCTCAGGTAAGCTGGTACCCACCGCAATAATAGTTAAACCGATCACTAGATCGCTCATGCCGAAATGCTTGGCTATCACAACAGCATTATCAACCAGCATGCCAGCGCCAATCGGTAACAGAATAAGACCGACCACGACCCAAAATGCGGCTTTGGGATTACTGACACCAACCGGAATCTCCGATTCTTGTTCATCCAACAAGGCATCGCCGTTTTGTTTCTCTTTGCGGCTCACTTGCAGCATGACCAAAATAAAGGCGGCAAACAGGGCAATCAGTAAAAGGCCTTCATGAAAGCCTAAGTGGTTGTCCCACAAAATCGCACCGGCAATCAGCGTCACACCAATCATCATCGGCAGTTCTCGACGTAATACCGCTGAGCCCACTGAGAGCGGTTTAACAAGGGCGGTGATACCTAAAATCAATGCGATGTTGGCAATGTTTGAACCGAGGACGTTACCCACAGCAGTATCGGTTTTCCCTTCTAGGGCGGCAGTAGCTGAAACCATCATCTCGGGAGCAGAGGAGCCCATCGCTAAGATAGTCATACCGATCACTAAAGGGGAGATGCCAATATTGCGGGCTAATGCCGCAGAACCGAACACCAATTTGTCTGCGCCCCAAACTAGGATAGCAAGACCGATAAACAGAAAGATCACCGCTTCAGTAAGCATGTAGATTCCCATGTAATAAATGAAAATAAAGGCCAACGGCTTGAATGCATCATGACTATACCTTTCCTACTTGAAGCTGCAGCGGTGTTGGCTACGTTCGTTCACCCCAATCACATAGTCTATCTATGCTCATGGGGACTCACTCACTTGCCGCCTACCTGCAACTCCAAGTTGTTTGGGTATAAGAGTCTCGACTCTTAGGGCAAGGCAAACACCTCCATCAGTGGAGGAATTCGCGCAAGGTCAGGCATCTTTAGCCATTTAGGCAGAGAATTGGCCGCCAATTTTGACTTGTTGGGTATTAAAAGGGAAGTCGAAGTTCTAATTAATTATCCTGTTCGACTTCTGATTTTGCCTGTTTCTCATGATAGAGCTCTGCCTGTAAAGCTTGTGTTTACCTTGGCCTCGGCATGCTATCGATTATGCTGGATGAAGACTATTGTCGTATTTTTATGGCGCAAATAGGGTTGCACAACTTTGACAAATCTTGGTCAAGAACCCAAGCATGGATTGATGCGTGCTTTTAATTGCAGCATATTGTGCATTATCATGCGCATTCTTTTAGGATGTCGAGCTAACAGTGAAGTGCCCATATGTCTCAATCTGACTTAGTCACCATCAAAAATTTGCGTTTTTCGCGCTCGCAGCGCGTCATTTTTGATGACATAGATCTGCATGTCCCCAAGGGTAAAGTTACCGCCATTATGGGACCGTCTGGCATAGGTAAAACCACGCTGCTGCGTTTGATCGGCGGTCAACTCCTTCCAGAGCAGGGGGAGATCTGGTTCGATGGTGAAAATATTCCCGCCCTCAGTCGTCGCAAACTGTATCGTGCTCGTAAAAAGATGAGCATGCTGTTCCAATCGGGTGCTCTGTTTACGGATCTTAATGTGTTTGACAATGTGGCCTACCCATTGCGTGAGCATACCGAACTTGATGAAGCTATGATCAAAACCTTGGTGCTGCTGAAATTAGAGGCGGTTGGGTTGCGTGGTGCTGCGTATTTAATGCCAAGTGAGCTTTCTGGCGGCATGGCACGCCGAGCCGCACTGGCAAGGGCTATCGCACTCGATCCAGAACTCATCATGTACGATGAGCCGTTTGTCGGGCAAGATCCGATCACCATGGGGGTGCTGGTTGAATTAATCCGTAATCTTAACCAAGCCTTGGGTGTCACTTCTGTGGTGGTATCGCACGATGTGCCGGAAGTGATGAGTATTGCAGATTGGGTTTATCTGTTGGCTGATGGTAAGGTGATTGCGCAAGGTTCACCTCAAGCATTGCGCGACAATCCAGATCCGCGAGTACAACAATTTTTATGCGGCGATGCGGATGGTCCAGTGCCATTTCGTTTCCCTGCTCAGCCGATAGAACAGGAGCTGTTTAGTGCTAAATGATGTGATGCGATGGGTCAGCTCAGTTGGGCAACGCACGCTGGCGGTCAGTGAAACTTTTGGCCGCGCAAGCTTAATGCTGTTTGGTGCGCTGGTAGGCCGTCCGCAGCCGATTCGCCATTTTCCGCTCCTCGTTCGCCAGTTATACAGCATTGGTGTGCAGTCACTGGCGATCATTATCGTCTCTGGACTCTTTATTGGCATGGTGCTCAGCTTGCAGGGTTATGTGATTTTGGTCGATTACGGCGCAGAAACCAGCCTAGGCCAGATGGTGGCGTTATCATTGCTGCGTGAATTAGGCCCTGTGGTTACGGCACTGCTGTTTGCTGGACGAGCGGGCTCTGCCTTAACCGCCGAAATTGGCTTAATGAAAGCCACCGAGCAGCTTTCTAGCCTTGAAATGATGGCGGTCGACCCACTGAAACGCGTTATTGCGCCACGCTTTTGGGCGGGAGTCATCTCCATGCCGCTGTTGGCGATGATTTTCATGGCGGTCGGTATTTGGGGCGGTCAATTAGTTGGGGTGGATTGGAAAGGCATTGACCACGGCAGTTTCTGGTCAGCCATGCAAGCCTCTGTCGAATTAGGTCAAGATATCGGTAACAGCACCATCAAATGTGTGGTGTTTGCTTTTACTGTAACTTGGATTGCTCTGTTTAACGGTTATGACGCGATCCCGACTTCTGAAGGGATCAGCCGAGCGACCACTCGCACCGTGGTGCACTCATCACTGGCCGTACTTGGGCTAGATTTTGTTCTAACCGCATTGATGTTTGGGAACTGATCATGCAACAAACACGAAAAATTGAATTTTGGGTTGGCAGCTTTGTTATCGCGGGAATTTGCGCGATTTTAGTGATGATTTTTCAGGTCGCTGACGTCAAAGGCCTTGGCTCCAGCAATACTTATCGCCTGACTGCGGAGTTTGACAATATTGGTAGCTTGAAGGTCCGCTCTCCAGTCAAAGTGGGAGGCGTGGTGGTTGGACGCGTTGAGTCGATCGCGCTGAACCCGAAAAATCTGTTACCGACAGTCATCTTGGCAATCGACAGCCAGTTTAACCAGTTTCCTGAAAACTCAAGTTTGCAGATCCTGACCTCTGGTTTGATAGGTGAGCAGTACTTGAGTTTGGTGCCCGGATTTGTGTTTGAAGATGAAGTCATGCTGAAAGAAGGTGATCGCATTGAAGACACCAAGTCTGCATTAGTATTGGAAGATTTGATTGGCCAAGTGCTGTACAGCGTGGGTGGCGGATCAGACAAAGAGAAAAAGGAATAAATGATGTGGAAAAAAGCGCTACTCCTCGTGAGTACCCTGTTAATGCCTTTGCTTACGACAGCGGCCACTATTGATACCAGCAACCCTTACCAAATGATGAAAGCGGTGGCTGAGAAGTCATTTGATCGTCTGAAAAACGAACAACCCCAAGTGCGTCAAGATCCGCAGTATCTTAAAGTGATTGTGGAAGAAGAGTTGATGCCATACGTGAATGAACAATACGCAGCACTTAAACTGCTGGGGCCAAATCTTAAAGGGGCCAAACGTGAAGATGTGGCGGAGTTCGTTAAAGCGTTTCGCGCTTATTTGGTGACCAATTACGCGCAAGTACTGACCCAATACACCAATCAAACGATTGAGTTTGGGCCTGAAATGCCATTGGAAGAGGATCGCCGTATTACCACAGTGAAAGTGGAAATCCTTGATGCGCCGCGCCCGAATATCAAACTTGAGTTTAAACTGCGCCAAGAGAAATCGGGTGAGTGGAAGGCGTTTGATATGATTGCTGAAGGCATCAGCCTACTGTCCAGCAAACAATCGGAATGGAGCGGTAAAATTCGTCAAGAAGGTATTCTGGCGGTGGCGAAAGAGCTGGAACAGTTAGCGAATCAACCGATCCGTTTTGAGAGTCAAAAATAATGAGTCATCCACAATGGTCTGCCGAAAATGAACATCAGTTCAGTTTAATTGGCGAGCTGGATCGAGAAACGGTACCCAAATTGTGGATCTTTCTCAAAAATTGGCAGCCGCAAGTGAAGCAAATCGAGCTTTCTTTGCAGCAAGTTGTCAGAATTGACTCTGCGGGAATGGTGCTGTTAATTCACCTAATAGAGCATGCAAAAGTGAGAAACTGTCATATAATGCTCAACTTCGTGCCAGAGCAACTGCGCACACTGTTTCAGTTGAGCAATATTGAACATCTGATGTCTCAACACATAGCCAAACCAGCAGAGGTCAATTGTGGATAGCGCACAAGTCCAACAAATTTTACAACAAGCCCTTAATCTAGAAGAAATTCATGTAAAAGGTGAGGGCAGCCATTACGAAGTGATCGCTGTCGATGCTTGTTTTGCCGATATGAGCCGCGTGAAGAAACAGCAGATGATTTATGCCCCGTTAATGGGATACATCCAACGCAATGATATTCACGCGGTCACAATGAAGACGTTTACCCCACAAGAGTGGGCACGCAATAAGAAGTTGATGTCCCTTTAAGGTTTTTATGGAAAAGTTTCGAGTTATTGGGTCAACGCAGCCTCTCCAAGGTGAAGTGACCATTTCAGGCGCAAAAAATGCTGCCCTACCTATTTTATTTGCTTCAATTTTGGCTGAAGAGCCAGTTGAAGTTACCAATGTACCTCACCTTCGTGACATCGACACTACGATGGAACTGCTTGAGCGTTTAGGCGCGAAAGTTGAGCGTAATGGCTCTGTACATGTGGACGCCGGTCCAATCAACCAATATTGCGCACCTTATGATTTGGTAAAAACCATGCGTGCCTCGATTTGGGCATTAGGTCCATTGGTGGCACGTTTCGGTCAAGGTCAAGTCTCTCTGCCGGGTGGTTGTGCGATTGGTGCTCGCCCTGTGGATCTGCATATCCATGGTTTGGAGCAGCTTGGCGCAACCATTACCTTGGAAGATGGCTACGTAAAAGCCCACGTTGATGGCCGTTTGCAAGGCGCACATATTGTGATGGACAAAGTAAGCGTGGGTGCCACGATCACCATCATGTGTGCTGCAACACTCGCGGAAGGCACTACTGTGCTGGATAACGCGGCGCGTGAACCAGAGATTGTCGATACCGCCATGTTCCTCAATAAACTGGGCGCGAAAATCTCTGGCGCTGGCACGGACAGCATTACCATTGAAGGTGTAGAACGTCTTGGCGGTGGTAAGCATGCTGTGGTTCCCGATCGTATCGAAACCGGCACCTTTTTGGTGGCCGCTGCCGTATCGCGTGGCAAAATCGTCTGTCGTAATACCCATGCCCATTTGCTCGAAGCGGTTTTGGCTAAGCTTGAAGAAGCGGGTGCTGAGATTGAGTGTGGCGAAGATTGGATCAGCTTGGATATGACAGGGCATGAGCTCAAAGCGGTTACGGTACGTACTGCACCACACCCAGGTTTTCCAACCGACATGCAAGCGCAGTTCACGCTGCTGAACATGATGGCAAAAGGCGGTGGCGTGATCACTGAAACCATTTTCGAAAACCGTTTTATGCATGTACCTGAGTTAAAGCGCATGGGTGCCAAAGCGGAAATCGAAGGCAATACCGTGATTTGCGGTGATGTCGATCGTTTAAGTGGCGCGCAAGTGATGGCGACCGATCTGCGTGCTTCTGCAAGTCTGGTCATTGCAGGTTGTATCGCTAAAGGCGAAACCATTGTCGATCGTATCTATCACATTGATCGTGGTTACGAGCGAATTGAGGACAAACTCTCAGCGCTTGGTGCCAATATTGAGCGTTTTCGCGACTAGCGTTAAACTCCTCATTTATGAATCGGCCGAAATCCAAGGGTTTCGGCCTTTTTCTTCCAGTGCCTTCGGAGAAGTTGCATGATTGCGTTATTGCGAATCTTGGCAGTGGCAGTGTTCGCTGTCTATATGTTTGTGTTTGGCTGCGGTTACTGTTTGTTCAGTCCACGTAACCCTAAGCATGTTTATACCTTTGGTAAGCAGTTTGCGGCGATGTCGAAAGTGTTCGGCATTAAGCTTGAATACCGCGCTCCGGCCGATGTCGATCAGCGTGGTCAGCACATTTATATTGCTAACCACCAGAATAACTGGGATCTGTTTACCGTTTCTAAAGCGGTGACGCCTAAAGTGGTCACCGTCGGTAAGAAAAGCCTAGTGTGGATGCCACTGTTTGGTCAGATTTATTGGTTGACGGGCAATATCCTGATTGATCGCGCTAACAAAGCCAAAGCTAAAGGCACTATTGACCAAGTGGTTGATTCAATGAAACAGAGCGATGTTTCGGTGTGGATGTTTCCGGAAGGTACGCGCTCGCGTGGTCGTGGTTTATTGCCGTTTAAAGCGGGTGCTTTCCATGCGGCGATTGGTGCGGGTGTGCCGATTATTCCTATCGTGTGTAGCTCGACCGATAAGCTCAAATTTAACCGTTGGAACAACGGCCATGTGATTGTCGAAGTGTTGCCTCCCATCAGCACCGAAGGCTACAGCAAAGAGAACATTCGAGAGCTGTCACAACACTGTTACGATCTAATGAAAGCCAAACTGGCGCAGTTGGATGCCGAAGTGGCTGAGCTGAACCGTAAAGCCTAGCCGCAGTTTTAATCAAAACGAATAAAAAGAAAGGGTTGCCACTGGCCTGTCTCTTATACACAAATCCCCAAGCCTCTGCTTGGGGATTTTTTTGAACTAATTTTATGTTTCATGATCTGATCATCTAAGCAATAACAAGGATGATTAGAATGACTTATATAGAACCAACCCTCTGGGCACAAAAGCAATTTGGTCAAGCTCACCTCAATGACCCAAGACGTACTCAAAGACTCGTTGCCCTAGCTGCCTCTCTGGCCGAGCAACCTGGCGTACCGGTCTCGAAACTCATCATCTCCCCTGCAGATATGGAAGGGGCTTATCGCTTTATCCGTAATGAGCAAATCAAAGCAGAAGATATCGCTGAAGCGGGCTTTCATGTCACAGCGCAAGAGGCTTTAGAACAACAAACACTTCTTGCATTAGAAGATACGACTTCTCTAAGTTACTCCCATCGCAGCATACAAGATGAACTTGGGCACTCCAATCAAGGCAATCGAAATCGAGCTATGTTCATACACTCGACCTTACTTTTTGCTCCCGAAACTCAAGTGGTTGTTGGCTTAATTGAACAACAACGCTGGACTCGAGATATTGAAAAGCGTGGACAAGGACACCAGTACGCCACTCGACCATACAAAGAGAAAGAAAGCTATAAATGGGAGCAAGCTTCTCGCCATGTCGCAGAGCGACTTGGCGATAAAATCTCAGATGTAATTTCTGTGTGCGATAGAGAAGCCGACCTATTTGAATACCTCACTTACAAGCAAGAGCAACAACAGCGATTCCTTGTTCGCTCAATGCAAAGTCGCTGTATAGAAGAGCATGATAATCGTCTTTATGACTACGCTTCCAAGCTGCAATCAGCAGGAGAAAGAGTGCTCGACATACCGCAAAAAGGCGGCCGTAAAGCTCGTACAGTTCACCTAGACATCAAATATGCCCCCGTGACACTCAAATCTCCCGCGAATAAAAAAGAGTTCAATAACATTCCGCTTTACTACGTGGGATGCATAGAACAAGGAGAGAGTAACGATAAGCTCGCATGGCACTTACTCACCTCAGAGCCAATAACGAGCAAGGAAGAGGCACTTAAAATCGTCAGTTATTATGAGCTGCGTTGGCTAATTGAAGATTTTCATAAAGTCTGGAAAAGTGAAGGCACTCAAGTCGAGCAATTGAGAATGCAAAGCAAAGATAACTTAGAAAGGCTCAGCGTTATTCTGGCTTTTATCGCGACTCGGTTGCTCCAGTTGAGATTTATGAATGAATCAGATGAGTTATCTAAGAGCAGTTGTGAGCCGATATTAAAAGGCAAAGCATGGAAGCTAATGTGGCTAAAGCTAGAAAGAAAAGGGCTACCGAAGGAAGCTCCGGACATATCATGGGCTTACAAAGGTATTGCTCGATTAGGGGGTTGGAAGAATACAAAGCGAACGGGTCGTGCTTCTATAAAGACATTATGGCAAGGATGGTTTAGGTTACAAACCATCCTTGAAGGGTATGAACTGGCTAAGTCTCTTGATTCACCAGACTTGTGATCAAGAGACAGGCCACTGGCAACCCTTTTTGTATTTGCGATCCAATAAAATGAATTACTTGCGTACCGCGATCGCTTCGATTTCGATACCCACATCTTTTGGCAGACGTGCCACTTCAACACAAGAGCGCGCTGGGTAGTGCGCCACTTTATGCTCATCAAAGAATGCGCCGTACACTTGGTTTACCGTGCCGAAGTCGTTGAGGTCTTTGACGAATACAGTCATTTTCACAATGTCACCGACGGTTAGGCCTGAGGCTTCAACTACGGCTCTCACGTTGTCCAGTGATTGGCGAGCTTGCGCAGCGATATCCGCAGGAATTTCACCCGTAGTTGGATTCACTGGGATTTGACCAGACGTCAGTACCATGTTGCCAAGATCAACACCTTGAATGTATGGGCCAATGGCAGCCGGAGCCGCGTCAGTATGCAGAACTTTTGTCATCTTTCTTATCCGTTAGTGGTTCGAAAATCGCTGTTCAGTTTGCCTGTAAAGCTCTGGTAGGTAAAGCGCCGAGCTCTCATTTATCCCTATCTTGCTGACAGCGGTTAAGCTTCGATTTCCGTGACCACATCGCGCGCAAACACTTTTTCGCAGTATTTGCATTTTAGGCGGATGTCGTTGTTCTTCTCAGAAAGCTTGAAGCTGCTTTCCACGGGCTCATTGTGTGAAATGCAATTGCTGTTTGGGCAGGCAAACACATTGTTGATGCGCTCTGGCAGTTGCAGCGCCAACTTCTTCACCACTTCGTAGTTTTCAATTTGGTTTACGGTCGCGTGTGGCGCGTACAGCGCGAGTTTGTTGGCTTGCGCTTCACTGATGAATACATTTTCAATCTTGAGCAGATCTTTGCTGCCTAGGGCAGAAGACGGCAGATTGAGGCCGATGGTGACACGCTGCGCGGAGTTGTGCATATCAAACAGCTTCAGCACTTTAATCCCCACTTTGGCAGGAATGTGGTCAATCACCGTGCCGTTTTTGATCGCTTCAACTTGTAATTTCGTCTCTTTGCTCATGATTGCTCTCCTTACAGCGATTCGTTCAAAACTAGAGCCAGCAAGGCTTCACGGGCGTAAACACCGTTCTCTACTTGCTCGAAATAGTAAGCGTGTGGGGTTTTATCGACATCGGTGGTGATTTCATCCACCCGTGGCAGTGGGTGCAGCACTTTCAGATTGCTGCGCGCATCGCTCAGGTGAGCGGCCGTCAAGATATAGGCCGATTTGATGTGTGCATATTCCGATTCATCAAAACGCTCTTTCTGTACGCGTGTCATGTACAGAATATCCAGCTCTGGGATCACGCTTTCCATATCGCTAAACACTTGGTATTTCACACCAGCTTCATCCAACTCTTCACAGATGTAATCTGGCATCGCTAGGGCCTCCGGTGCCACAAAGTAGAAGCGGTTGTTATTAAATTTAGCCAACGCTTGTGCCAGCGAATGCACGGTGCGACCATATTTTAAATCACCGACGAACGCGACATCGAGGTTATCGAGGCGACCTTGAGTTTCGAAAATAGAGTAGAGATCGAGCAGGGTTTGCGATGGGTGTTGGTTTGAACCATCACCGGCGTTAATCACAGGGACGCTGTTAGAAAATTCAGACGCCAAACGCGCGGCACCTTCTTGCGGATGACGCATCACAAAAGCATCAACATAAGAGGAGATGACACGTACTGAATCGGCTAGGGTTTCGCCTTTCTTCGCCAGTGACGTGTTGCCGCCGTTATCAAAGCCAATCACGCTGCCACCGATACGTTGGATTGCTGTCTCGAATGAGAGGCGAGTACGGGTGGAAGGTTCAAAGAAACAGCTGGCCACGACCTTGTGCTTGATCAGCTCTGGATTCGGTTGTGCCTTTAGTTGGCCTGCGGTTTTCACAATCAACTCCAACTCAGCGCGTGAGAGTTCAGCAATGGAGATGATGTGCTTTTGGTAAAGCGAATTCGCCATGATCGTCTTCCCTATATTTTCTAACAGCCATAAAAAAGCCCCCCATGAGGGAGGCTTTAACAAATCGATGAGGGGAGAAACAGTGAGGCCAGTAAGCCAATTTGCTTACTACGATGGACACTGCTTTGAGCTGCACGCTGTGCAAATTTCATTGGCTACCCCTCAGACAAACGGTCGGCATTATACGCCTAAAGGCTGTGAGCGCAAGCGATTACATCACAGAGTCAGGGATATTAAATCAGTGGCACGCTATTGGCCTAAAGTAGCGACCATCACCGCCTTGATGGTGTGTAGTCGGTTCTCCGCTTCATCAAACACAATCGAGTATTCTGACTCAAACACCTCTTCGGTGACTTCCAATCCTTGCATGCCGTATTTGGCCGCAATCTCTTGGCCTACTTTGGTTTGGTCATCATGGAATGCCGGTAAGCAGTGCATGAATTTGACCTGCGGATTGCCTGTTGCTTTGATCACATCCATGTTGACTTGATATGGCTTCATTAATGCGATCCGCTCATCCCACGCATCCGCCGCTTCACCCATGGAAACCCACACATCGGTGTAAAGGAAATCACAGCCTTTCACGCCTTCTTGAACCTCTTCGGTCAAGGTGATTTTGGCTCCGGTTTGCTTGGCAATCTCTTGGCAGGTTGCCACTAAGGCATCATTTGGCCAGTACGCTTTCGGCGCGACTAAGCGAATATCCATGCCCATTTTGGCTGCGCCCACCATCAGTGAGTTGCCCATGTTGTTGCGTGCATCGCCAAGGTAAGCAAACTTCATTTCATGTAGCTGTTTACCGCGTCCGTGTTCTTGCATAGTCAGAAGATCGGCCAAGATCTGCGTGGGGTGAAACTCATCCGTTAAGCCATTCCATACTGGCACACCCGCGTATTTTCCTAGCACCTCAACAATCTCTTGGCCGAAGCCACGGTATTGAATGCCATCGTACATGCGACCTAATACGCGTGCGGTATCTTTCATCGACTCTTTATGGCCAATTTGCGAGCCAGAAGGGCCGATGTAAGAGACTTGCGCGCCTTGATCAAACGCCGCCACTTCAAAAGCACAGCGAGTACGGGTCGATGACTTTTCAAAGATCAACGCAATGTTTTTGCCTTGCAGGGTTTTCTGCTCGGTGCCTGCGTATTTGGCGCGTTTTAGCTCGGCAGACAGATCCAGCAAGAAGTGGATCTCTTTTGGGGTGAAGTCGAGCAGTTTTAAAAAGTTGCGGTTACGTAAATTGAAAGCCATTTCCCTATCCTCGTTTGGCGATTCCAGTTGCGGCCAGTAAAGCATGAAAATGCTATAAAAGTGAATAAATATTTTAAATTAAATAAAGAAAAGGCGAGGGGGGATAGATTTTGTGAGGCGAGATGCACATAACATCTCGCCAAAAGTGATTATAAATTCTCTTCGGCGAATTCAGCCAAGCGGCTGCGTACTACGCCATTGAGGTGGATGTTGGCGCTGCCTTCAAAGTTTTTGAAGCGCTCAACCATGTAGGTAAGGCCTGAGGTGACAGGGGTTAAATAGTGGGAGTCAATCTGCGCTAAGTTACCAGAGCAGACGATCTTGGTGCCTTCACCACAGCGGGTGATGATGGTTTTGATCTGCGATGCGGTGAGGTTTTGACACTCATCGAGCAGCACGAAAGCGTTTTGGATTGAACGACCGCGCATAAAGTTGATCGATTTAAACTGAATGTTGGCTTTATCGCAGATGTATTTGAGCGAGCCATCGGTACAGTGATCATTTTTGTGCAGCGCTTCTAAGGTATCGGTGACGGAAGCAAGCCACGGCATCATTTTTTCCTCTTCGGTGCCGGGCAGGAAGCCAATCGATTCGCCGATATCAGGGGTGTTACGAGTGACGATGATTTTATCGAACATTTTGCGCTCGACGGTTTGCTCCAGCGCTGCCGCCATCGCCAGTAAGGTTTTACCACTGCCGGCAGCACCGGTCAGGATCACCAGATCGATATCCGGATCGAGCAGTGCGTCCAGCGCCATCCCTTGATAAATATTTTTTGGGGTGATGCCCCACGCTTTGCGATGCATCATGCGTTCACGGCTCAGATCGCGCAGCGTCAATTTATCGCCATCGATAGTTTCGACCCGCGCGGCAAAGTCGGTGTCTTCATCAATGACATATTGGTTGAGGAAGGTAGGATCGAACGGTGCGCGATCCAGCTTATGGAAAGTTTTGCCACTGAGCGTGTAGCTCGCGACATCTTCTATGCTGTCCCAAAAACTGCCGGGACGAGTTTGGAAGCCCTTGGTCAGATATTGAATATCATCAATCAGTTGGTCGGTGCGGTAGTCTTCCACATACAACACGCCAGCACCTTTGGCGCGCAAACGCATGTTGATGTCTTTGGTCACCAGCACCACGGCGCGTGGTGTACGTTGAGCTTGCAGGTAAAGCACGGCATTGAGGATCCGGTTATCGCCCTCTTTGTCGGTAAAGGCTTTGACGGTTTCATCCAGTTCATAATCGGCGAGGATCGAGATGGTTCCTGTTGCGCCCTCTTGCTTAGAAAGCGGGATCCCTTCGGTGATTTCTTCGGGAGTGGCATCGTGGAATAAGTGTTCCAAAGCCCGAATCGCTACGCGTGCATCGCGCGCCACATCGCGTTTGCTGTCTTTGATTCGGTCAAGTTCTTCAAGAACGGTCATTGGGATGACCACGTCGTGCTCTTTAAAAGAGTAAATCGCGAGAGGTTCGTGGAGTAGGATATTGGTATCCAGTACAAACAGTTTCCGATCGGTATCGCCCATAAGCGGCTCCTTGCTACATGTAGCATGCTTTATCGTGGATGTTCACAAGCGGCCTGTAGGATCGTACGTTCAGGTGAGCGTTACGATCATTGTCGACTTGCTGCAAACCCGTGTTGATACTCTCTGTTTGAACTTGCAGGCTTTGTGCCAATCTTTTTTTGACACAAACACCGCGCCTTCAATCTGAGTATAGCAATCATCTTGTTAACAAATGCCACTCATTTTTGACAATTTGATGTCACCCAAAAGCTCTAGAAAAAAAAGCGCGTAACGGCGGGGAATGGGCGTGACCTGTATCACGCCATCAAGTAAGATTAGCGGCCTTTTTCTGCACTCAAAGCGGTCAGCATCCATAATAAAAAGCTGGCTGAAGTGAAGTGTAAAAATTCTCTGCAACGCTATTTGATGAGGTAGTCCATTCATGTCATTTGCTTTAGGGCAACGCTGGATAAGCGATACGGAAAGTGATCTCGGGTTAGGTACTGTGGTGGCGCTTGATGCGCGTACAGTGACCTTGATGTTTGCAGCATCGGAAGAAAATCGTGTGTATGCACGTTCAGATGCGCCGGTCACCCGTGTGATCTTTAATGTCGGCGATGTGGTGGATAGTCAGCAAGGCTGGTCGTTACAAGTTGAACAAGTGGTCGAAGACCAAGGCGTCTACACCTATCTAGGCACGCGAGTGGATACCGAAGAAAGCGGTGTTGCGCTGCGGGAAATTTTCCTCAGTAACCAAATTCGTTTTAATAAACCGCAGGATAAGTTGTTTGCCGGTCAAATCGATCGCATGGACAACTTCGTGCTGCGTTATCGCGCGCTCACTAACCAATATCAGCAGCACAAAAGCCCAATGCGTGGCTTGTGTGGTATGCGCGCTGGGCTGATCCCGCATCAGCTGTACATCGCCCATGAAGTAAGTCGTCGTCATGCGCCACGCGTATTGTTAGCCGATGAAGTCGGTTTGGGTAAAACCATCGAAGCGGGCATGATCATCCATCAGCAAGTGCTGACTGGGCGTGCCGAGCGCATCCTGATTGTGGTTCCTGAAACGCTGCAACACCAATGGTTGGTGGAGATGATGCGCCGTTTCAACCTGCACTTTTCGATTTTTGATGAAGAGCGCTGTGTGGAAGCCTTTAGCGAGGCCGATAACCCATTTGAAACTCAGCAATATGTGCTGTGTTCACTCGATTTCTTGCGTAAAAGCCGCCAGCGTTTTGAACAAGCCTTGGAAGCGGAATGGGATTTGTTGGTAGTCGATGAAGCGCATCATCTTGAGTGGCACCCAGAAAAGCCAAGCCGAGAATATCAAGTGATTGAAGCTCTGGCCGAACAGACTCCGGGCGTATTGCTATTGACCGCAACGCCTGAGCAGTTAGGCCGTGAAAGCCACTTTGCCCGTCTGCGCCTGTTGGATGCGGATCGTTTCTACGATTACCAAGCCTTTGTTAAAGAAGAAGAGCAGTACGCACCGGTTGCCGATGCCGTTACTGCGCTGTTCAGCGGTGAGAAGCTTAGTGATGAAGCGAAAAACAAAATCACTGAGCTTCTGTCTGAGCAAGATGTGGAGCCGCTGTTTAAAGCGTTGGAAAGCCACGCCAGCGAGGACGAAATTGCTTTGGCGCGCCAAGAGCTGATCGACAATCTGATGGATCGCCACGGTACTGGTCGCGTGTTGTTCCGTAACACGCGTGCGGCTATTAAAGGCTTCCCTGTGCGTAATGTGCATTTGCTGCCATTGGAAATTCCTTCTCAATACACCACTTCAATGCGGGTTGCGGGCATGCTCGGCGGTAAACTGACGCCAGAAGCGCGCGCGATGAAAATGCTCTACCCAGAAGAGATTTTCCAAGAGTTTGAAGGCGAGGAGTCAAGCTGGTGGCAATTTGACTCACGCGTCAACTGGCTGCTCGAAAAAGTCAAAGCCAAACGCAGCGAGAAGATCCTCGTCATCGCGTCACGTGCCAGCACCGCCTTGCAGCTAGAGCAGGCACTGCGCGAGCGTGAAGGTATCCGCGCAACGGTATTCCATGAAGGCATGTCGATCATTGAGCGCGACAAAGCCGCCGCTTACTTTGCCCAAGAAGAGGGCGGCGCGCAGGTACTGATCTGTAGTGAAATTGGCTCGGAAGGTCGCAACTTCCAGTTTGCCAACCAATTGGTGATGTTCGATCTGCCGTTCAACCCAGACTTGCTGGAGCAGCGTATCGGACGTTTGGATCGTATCGGTCAAAAACGTGATATCGACGTGTACGTGCCGTACCTGACCGAAACGTCACAAGCGATTTTGGCGCGTTGGTTTCAAGAGGGTTTGAATGCCTTTGCGGAAACCTGCCCAACGGGTCGTGCGGTGTATGATGCCTTCGCTGAGCGTTTAATCCCCATTCTGGCCACCGGTGGCGGTGAAGAGCTGGAAGTGATCATCGAAGAGTCAGCCAAGCTCAACAAAACACTGAAATCACAGCTGGAAGTGGGGCGTGATCGCTTGCTGGAAATGCATTCTAACGGTGGCGAAAAAGCGCAGCAGATTGCCGAACAGATCGCAAAAACCGATGGCGATACCAATTTAGTGACGTTTGCGTTGAGCCTGTTTGATGCGATTGGTTTGCATCAAGAAGATCGTGGCGAGAATGCGTTGGTGGTCACTCCTGCTGAACACATGATGGTACCAAGCTATCCGGGTCTCCCTTATGAAGGCGCCACCATTACCTTTGATCGTGACACCGCACTGTCGCGTGAAGATATGCACTTCATCAGTTGGGAACACCCTATGGTGCAAGGTGGCATTGATTTACTGATGAGTGAAGGGGTGGGCACTTGCGCGGTGTCGCTGTTGAAAAACAAAGCACTGCCAGTGGGGACCATCTTGCTGGAACTGGTGTATGTGGTGGATGCCCAAGCGCCGAAACGCAGTGGCATCAGCCGCTTCTTGCCAGTCTCGCCAATCCGAATTCTGATGGATGCGCGCGGTAATGATCTCTCTTCGCAAGTGGAGTTTGAAAGCTTTAACCGTCAGCTCAGCCCAGTGAATCGTCATTTGGCCAGCAAGCTGGTGAGCTCAGTACAACATGACGTGCATCGTTTGATTACGGCAAGCGAAGCCGCGGTTGAACCGCGAGTGAGCGCGATTCGTGAACAAGCGCAGCGTGATATGCAGCAGAGCCTTAACAGCGAGTTGGAGCGTTTGCTGGCACTCAAAGCGGTTAACCCGAACATTCGTGATGAAGAGATCGAAGTGCTGGAGCAGCAAATCAAAGAGCTGACTGGCTATATTGCGCAGGCGCAGTATCAGCTGGATTCACTGCGTTTGATTGTGGTGGCACACAACTGATGACGTAGGCCCTCGAACCGAGGGCCTTGTTTTATTCCCCGTTGGCGACATTTTGCGTATATAATGCGCCGTTTTTTGTGATACGAGACGATAGCGATGGCAATGACCGAGTACAATCCACCCAAGGAACCGTGGATTGATGTGATTTATGAGGATGAACACATCATCGCAGCCAACAAGCCTTCTGGTTTGTTATCTGTTCCTGGGCGACCTGTTGAGCACTACGACAGTATGTGGGCTCGTTTGGTGGATTACTGCCCTGATGTGAAGGTCGTCCACCGTTTGGATATGTCGACTTCTGGGCTGATCCTGTTTGCGAAAGGCAAACATATGGAATCGGCGTTGAAGAAGCAGTTTCAGTATCGTCTCACTCATAAAATCTACTATGCCCGCGTATGGGGTGTGATGGAGCAAGACGAAGGCGAAGTGAATTTGCCTCTGTGTTGTGATTGGCCAAACCGCCCGAAACAGAAAGTCTGTTTTGAAGAGGGACGTGATTCTCTGACCCGCTATCAAGTCGTCAAGCGTGAAGAGAAAACCACAGTGGTACGCCTTATCCCGATCACTGGACGCTCTCATCAGCTGCGTGTGCACATGCAATCGCTCGGTCATCCGATTGTCGGTGATGATCTTTACGCGCCACAAGAAGCCGTTGAATTTGCCGATCGTCTGCAACTGCACGCCGCGGAGCTCTGTTTCTATCATCCTCGCAGTCATTGGCTGCGCACTTTGTTTGTCCCTTGTGACTTCTATCCCGAAGCCGAGGAGCAGATTTTGCAGCATTTCGATCCTGAGCGAAAATTACCGGACTATAAAAAGCTATCCCAAGACTAATATTATTGTGGGTAGCGGATAATCAGACCCGGAGTCAGCATGTCACTACCCACTACTTCTTTGCCTACGGTCGTTTTTCTCGACCGCGCGACCATTCCGCGCCATATCCCCTTACCTGCTCTGCCTTTTGAACACCATTGGCTTGAGTATGATGCATGTGAGCCTCAGCAAGTGGTTGAGCGCCTCTTAGCGGCCGATATCGTTATCACTAATAAAGTGGTACTCACCCGTGAAATGCTGGTTCAGTTGCCTAAGCTCAAGTTGATCGCCATTTCTGCCACGGGCACCAACAACGTCGATTTACCGGCGTGTCGAGATCTCAATATCGCGGTGTGTAATGTGCAAGGTTATGCCACGCGCTCCGTACCAGAGCATGTTGTCGCCATGATGTTTGCTCTAAGGCGTAATCTTATCGGTTATCACAATGATATTGCGGCCGGAGAGTGGCAGCGCCATAAGCAGTTCTGTTTTTTCACGCATCCGATTGGCGATATTGCGGGTTCAACCATGGGCATTATCGGCAGTGGTGCATTAGGCCAAGCGACGGCGAATTTGGCTCGCGCATTAGGTATGCATGTGCTGTTGGCTGAACGTAAAGGTCAGGTGGAATGCCGCGATGGGTACACACCATTTGAACAAGTGCTGGCGCAGTCGGACGTGCTATCACTGCACTGTCCGCTAACGGATGAAACGCGAAACATTATCTCAGAAGCGGAATTGGCGCAGATGAAGCCCAATGCTCTGCTGATCAATACTGGGCGCGGCGGTTTAGTGGATGAACAGGCGCTGGTGGATGCGCTGAAAAGACGTCAAATTGCTGGGGCTGGGGTGGATGTGTTTAGTGCTGAGCCTGCGGATATGGATAACCCACTGATTGCCAACCGTGATTTGCCCAACCTCCTGCTGACACCGCATGTGGCGTGGGGCAGTGATTCCTCGATACAACAACTCGCGACTATCTTGATTGACAACATCAGTGCATTTATGCGTGGTGAAGCGAAAAATCGAGTGGTCTAGCGGCAATATCATCGCTAAAACAAAAAGGCAGCGAAATTAAATCGCTGCCTTTTTTTATCGACTTTTTCTATGAAAAGCTTGGCTTACAGCGCCGTGATAGTCGCTTTCTGCTGCTCAAGTTTCACCAGTGCTTCTTGGTAACCCGCGAGCTTTTCACGCTCTTTGGTAATTACCGCTTCTGGTGCTTTCGCCACAAAACCTTCGTTACCCAGCTTGCCTTCGATGCGCGCAATTTCACCTTGCGTCTTAGCAATCTCTTTGGCCAGACGATCCAGCTCAGCGTCTTTATCAATCAGACCTGCCATTGGGATCATCAGCTCGGATTTGCCAACCAGTGCGGTTGCACACGCCGGTGTCGCTTCGCCATCCGCCAATACACGAATGCTTTCGAGCTTGGCCAGTGAAACCAGCACTGGCTTGTTCGCTTCGATACGCGCGGCATCTTGCTCATTCGCCGCTTTCAGCATGACTTCCAGAGGCTTACCTGGGTTGATGTCGTACTCTGCACGCAGGTTACGGATGCTAGTGATAAAGGCTTTCACCCACTCAATATCATCCAAGGCTTCTTGGTTGAAGTTTGCCGCATCGTACTGAGGCAGTGCTTGCAGCATGATGGTGTCGCCTTCCACGCCATCCACCAGTGGCTTAACACTTTGCCAGATGGTTTCGGTGATGTAAGGGATCACTGGGTGCGCCAAACGCAGCGTTTTCTCTAGTACGGTGATCAGCGTGCGACGTGTTGCGCGTTGCTGAGCTTCGGTGCCTTTCCACAGAACGGGCTTAGTCAGCTCTAAGTACCAGTCACAGAATTGGTTCCAGATGAATTCGTACAGCGTGTTGGCTGCCATATCCAGACGGAAGTTATCAATGTGACCATTGAACTCTTTCGCAGCCAGCTCGAACTGTGATTCGATCCACTTGTCGGCCAGTGAGTATTCAAGCTCAGCACCGGCTGCAAAACCGCAATCTTGCTCTTCGGTGTTCATCAGCACGTAACGGCTTGCGTTCCACAGCTTGTTACAGAAGTTGCGGTAACCTTCTAGACGCTTCATATCCCAGTTGATGTCACGACCGGTTGACGCCATGGCCGCTAGAGTGAAACGTAGTGAGTCAGTACCGTAGGCTTCGATGCCGTTTTCAAACGTCTTACGCGTGTTTTTCTCAATCTTCGCCGCCAGTTGTGGCTGCATCATGTTACCAGTACGTTTCGCAACCAGAGACTCAAGATCAATACCATCAATCATATCGATTGGATCAAGCACGTTACCTTTCGATTTCGACATTTTATCGCCGTTTTCGTCACGGATCAGACCCGTTACATACACGGTTTTGAACGGAACTTGTGCTTTGCCATCTTCATCTTTACAGAAGTGCATGGTCATCATGATCATGCGCGCCACCCAGAAGAAGATGATGTCAAAGCCTGTAACCAGAACATCGGTTGGGTGGAAGACTTTTAGCTCAGGCGTTTTTTCAGGCCAGCCAAGTGTTCCGAAGGTCCACAGTGCAGAAGAGAACCAAGTATCCAACACGTCATCATCTTGACGAAGTGCAACATCCGCCGCGATGTTGTTTTCTGCACGCACTTCGGCTTCGTTACGGCCTACAAACACATTGCCTTGCTCGTCATACCAAGCCGGAATGCGATGCCCCCACCACAGTTGGCGAGAGATACACCAGTCTTGAATGTCACGCATCCAAGAGAAGTACATGTTCTCGTACTGTTTTGGTACAAATTGAATATCGCCATTTTCTACCGCTTCAACCGCTGGTTTCGCCAGAATACCTGCGCGAACGTACCATTGGTCAGTCAGCATTGGTTCAATCACCACGCCACCACGGTCGCCGTAAGGAACCGTTAAGTCGTGATCTTTGATTTCTTGCAGTAGACCCAGTTGTTCAAATTCCGCCACGATCGCTTTACGTGCAGCAAAACGCTCCATGCCTTGGTATTTAGCAGGGATCTCTGTGCCGTAAGCATTGCTTGCTTCGCCGTTTGAGTTGAAGACTTCGGCTGCATCACGGATGTTGGCATCAAAGGTCAGAATGTTGATCATCGGTAGCTGATGACGCTTGCCGACTTCATAGTCGTTGAAGTCGTGCGCAGGGGTGATTTTCACACAGCCCGTGCCTTTCTCCATATCGGCGTGCTCATCGCCCACGATAGGGATGCGACGACCGACGATCGGCAGAATGATCTCTTTACCAATCAGATCTTTATAACGAGGATCTTCTGGGTTAACCGCAACACCCGTATCGCCGAGCATAGTTTCTGGACGGGTGGTGGCAACCACGATGTAATCTTTACCATCTGCCGTTTTCACGCCATCGGCTAGCGGGTAGCGGAAGTGCCACATGTGACCTTTGGTCTCTTTATTTTCCACTTCCAGATCGGAGATCGCAGTGTGCAGTTTTGGATCCCAGTTAACTAGGCGCTTACCGCGGTAGATCAAATCATCTTTGTAGAGACGCACGAACACTTCTTGCACGGCTTTGTAGAAGCCATCATCCATTGTAAAGCGTTCACGATCCCAATCGACAGAGGCGCCAAGACGACGTAGCTGCTTAGTGATGGTACCGCCAGATTCTGCTTTCCATTCCCAAATCTTGTCGATGAACGCATCACGGCCGTAATCGTGTTTAGTTTTACCTTCTTCTGCAGCGATTTTACGCTCAACCACCATTTGAGTAGCGATACCTGCGTGGTCAGTACCCACTTGCCACAGGGTATTTTTACCCTTCATACGCTGACAACGGATCAGAGTATCCATAATGGTGTCTTGGAAGGCGTGACCCATGTGCAGGCTGCCTGTGACGTTCGGTGGCGGGATCATGATGCTGTATGCGTCTTTTGATGTGTCACCGTGAGGCTTAAAGTAGCCTTGCTCTTCCCAAGTCTTATACAGATCTTGTTCGATTGATGTTGGGTTGTATGTCTTTTCCATAGTGCTCTTTAATGGATGCTGTGATGGTTAATTCAGTCTATCGCTATAAGTGAGTTCTCTTGGATAAGAGAGCTTAACTATAAGGATGGACGGTTATGGATACTGAATCTCAACAGTTTGCAGCTGATAACCCGCTTGTCGATAGAGTTTATACCGCTCGCGCGCCAGCTGCTTGGCATTTTCTGCGCAGGGCACGAAGTCTACCACCTCGGTAAAGGTACGCGCAAAGGTTGTCTGATTATCCGCCAAATTTATTGCCAGTTGACGATTCCAAGAGGGGGAAACGCCCACATAACCTATCTCAATCGCGGTGCCAGATTTGGGGCCTTCACCGACCAGATTGTGCGCTAAAAACTGTTCGGGCTCGACTTGCCAAAATCGCTCAGCTAGCTGCTCGGCGTGTGGTTTATCTTGGCATTGCAGATAAATGCGTGCGCCTTGCGCGGCAAAGTGACGCGTCAAATACAGCACATACTGCGCGAAGCCTTCTGGCGTTGCTTGAGCAGAATCTGGGGAAATCAGGTAAAAAGTTGCGGTAGGCATCTTGGTCTCTTGCAAACAATCACCACGCCTGTGGCTGTAGTTGAGGTCTAGTAATGAAAAAGGGCCCGAAGGCCCTTTTGCGATTACTCTTCAGCGTCTAGGCCACCGCTGCGATTAAGCAGGAATTGGACCAGTAGCGAGACAGGACGACCGGTTGATCCTTTCGCGGCCCCCGATTTCCACGCAGTACCCGCGATGTCTAAGTGTGCCCAGTTGTATTTCTTAGCAAATTTAGACAGGAAACAAGCTGCAGTAATGGCGCCACCTGGGCGGCCACCAATGTTGGCCATATCAGCAAACGGGCTCTTGAGCTGCTCATGGTATTCATCAGCCAGTGGCAGACGCCATGCGCGATCGCTCGACTGCTCAGAAGCATTCACCAACTCATGTGCCAGCGGGTTGTGATTCGACATCACCGCACTGATGTGATGGCCTAAAGCAATCACACACGCACCGGTTAGCGTGGCTACATCGACCACACATTCAGGCTCAAAGCGCTCAACGTAAGTCAGTACGTCACACAGTACTAAACGACCTTCGGCATCGGTGTTTAACACTTCCACGGTTTGACCTGACATCGTCGTCAGAATATCACCCGGACGGTAAGCATTGCTGCCTGGCATGTTTTCACAGCCAGCCAAAACACCAATCACATTGAGTGGTAGCCCGAGTTTGGCAATCGCTTTCATGGTGCCGAAAACAGATGCGGCGCCACACATGTCGTACTTCATCTCATCCATACCTTCACCCGGTTTGAGTGAGATACCGCCTGAGTCAAAAGTCAGACCTTTACCCACTAGTACGATTGGTTTGGCTTCAGGATCTGGATTGCCTTTGTATTCGATGACCGACATCATGGATTCATTGCGTGAGCCACGACCGACCGCAAGATAAGAGGCCATGCCGAGCTTTTCCATCTCTTCTTCACCAATGATTTTGGTGGTGATGCTCTCGTAATCGTCAGCCAGACGACGAGCTTGAGAGGCGAGGTAAGCGGGGTTAGCAATATTGGGCGGCATATTGCCCAAATCTTTACAAGCTTTTACACCGGATGAAATAGCTAGACCATGGGCAATCGCGCGTTCGCCAAGATTCAGTTCACGGCGAGTGGGAACGTTAAATACCAATTTACGCAGTGGGCGGCGAATTTCCGGTTTCACGCTCTTGAATTGATCAAAGATGTACAGACCATCTTTGGTGGCTTCTACCGCCTGACGCACTTTCCAATAGGTATCGCGACCTTTGACATGCAGTTCGGTCAAGAAGCAGACCGCTTCCATAGAGCCCGTTTCATTTAGGGTGTTAATGGTTTTCTGAATGATCTCTTTGTACTGACGTTCACCCAGTTCGCGTTCTTTACCGCAACCGACGAGCAGTACTCGCTCAGACAACACACCAGGTACTTGATGCAGCAGTAGCATCTGCCCCGGTTTACCCTCTAGATCACCGCGACGTAGCAGTGAACTAATATAGCCGTCGCTGATTTTATCAAGCTGTTCTGCGACTGGAGAAAGGCGACGTGGTTCAAACACCCCAACAACGATACATGCGCTGCGCTGTTTCTCAGGGCTGCCACTCTTAACACTGAACTCCATGCGTACTCCTACATCCTGAAGACAAATAGAACTAAATGGTAGATAATGCGCTCTTACTTGCTGGATCCCATGAAGGATCGACCTTTTGCATGCGCAACCTAACCGTTAGCGAAATTATTCAAAAAATAAAAGGTTCATCGGGAAATTATAGTGATTCAATCAAAAAAACAAGTTTTGCATAGGTAATTTCAGCGTGATTATTGTTAGATATTTGATCAGAGAAACAATAAAAAGCCAGTTTGCGATCTTTTTCGTGCTGTTTTTAGTGTTTCTCAGCCAAAAATTTATCCGTGTTTTGGCAGAGGCCTCTGACGGTGAAATTCCTACCAGCATGATCTTATCCATCGTTGGATTGAATATGCCGGCGATGGGCTTATTAATGCTGCCACTTAGCCTGTACATCGGTATTCTGCTTACTTTCGGCCGTTTGTATGCGGAGAGTGAGATAACCGTCATGAATGCGACTGGGATCGGTAACAAGTTTTTGATCCGCGCCGCCTTATATTTAGCTTTGATTACAGCTTCAGTGGCGGCTTTTAACGCGCTTTGGCTTGCACCTTGGAGCCAAGATAAAGAAGCTCATTTAATGGAGCAGTTTGCGGCAGAAAACAGTGTCGATCTGCTGCAAAAGGGCCACTTCCAACGCTCGCCTGATGGCTCCTCGGTGGTGTTCATCGACAATATTGAAAATCGTAAGCTATATAACGTTTTTGTAGCACAGTTAGCACCGCGAGATTCGATTTTGCCAAGCGTGATGTTTTCTCACTCTGGCGATGTGAAAGAGCTGAGTGATGGCCGTCAGATCATTACTCTCTACGACGGTACTCGCTATGAAGGCGTACCTACCCGAGTCGACTACATGATCACTAACTTCGACTCTTACGACGGTTTGATCGGCCAACGTGAAGTGAAATCTGCTGAACGTGATTGGGAAGCTCTGCCAACCTTAAGCTTGCTCAATGATGCCGATCGCCGAGCACAAGCCGAATTACAATGGCGAATCTCTCTCGTAGTGTGTATTCCACTGTTGACTATGTTGGTGGTCCCTCTTTCCGCGGTAAACCCTCGTCAAGGACGTTTTGCCAAAATGGGACCCGCTATTTTGATCTATTTGACTTATTTCCTTGCGCTCAGTGCGACCAAATCAGCGATTGAAGACGGTTCACTGCCAGTTATCATTGGCTTGTGGCCAATTAATGCCGCACTGCTGTTGGCTGCGCTGATGGTCAATACCTTGGATAGCATTCCTGTGCGCCGTTTTAAAGATCGATGGAAACAGAGAAAGGTAGCTTAAGTCGTGTTTAAAATTCTTGATTGGTATATCGGCCGCACTATTGTTGCTACGACAGCCTTGGTACTGGTTACCTTTGTTGGCCTCTCTGGCATCATCAAATATGTTGAGCAGCTCCGTAAAGTGGGTGAGGGAAGTTACGATTTATTGCAAGCCTTGCTGTTTGTGGTGCTGAGTATTCCTCGTGATGTGGAAATGTTTTTCCCGATGGCTGCTCTGCTAGGGGCTTTGATCGGTTTGGGTGCTTTGGCTTCCAGCTCTGAATTGGTGGTGATGCAGGCTGCTGGGTTTTCTAAGCTTGATATCGGCCTTTCAGTCCTTAAAACCGCCATTCCACTGATGATTATTGTTACCTTGCTCGGAGAGTGGGGCGCACCACAAGCGCAAAAACTGGCACGTGATATGCGCGCATTTGCCACCTCGGGTGGTGCGATTATGTCGGTACGTACTGGGGTTTGGGCACGGGATGCGAATGATTTTATCTTTATCGCTAAAGTTGAAAACGAACAGTTGTATGGATTGAATCTGTGGCGCTTTGACGAGAATAAAAAGCTGAGTACGGTGATTTTTTCTGAGCAGGTCGATTACGTTGGCAACAATGAATGGCTGATGAAAGATGCAGTATTGACCCGTTTGGTGAATGACATCGAGATCAGCAAAGAATCGTTGCCTGAGTACCGTTGGCGAACCTCCCTTGCTCCAGACAAACTTGCCGTAGTGACGGTTAAGCCGGAAGAGCTATCTCTCACTGGCTTAAGTGATTACGTGCATTACTTAAAAGCATCAGAGCAAGACCCATCGCGTTATGAGCTGGCTTTGTGGCGCAAAGTGACTCAGCCGATCTCAATTGCGGTGATGATGTTGATGGCGCTGTCGTTCATTTTTGGCCCATTGCGTAGCGTCACCATGGGGGCGCGGATTTTATCTGGCGTCATTGCTGGATTTACTTTCTACATCTCAAGTGAGTTCTTTGGTCCACTCAGTTTGGTGTATGGATTACCGCCATTATTTGGTGCGCTAGCGCCAAGCTTAGTTTTCTTGGCCATCGCTTTAGGTTTATTAGGCAGAAAGCTATAACCCCCAATGTCCCCCAAAAATCTCATTTTGGTCAGAATGATAATCTCAAAATCAAAAGAGGAAGGTGAATACCTTCCTCTTTCTATATTGCTTATCGAAGCGAGTTAATTGGCTTTCGGTAATACAACGACCTTTGTTTTAGCCCAGATATCGTGAAAGCCACGTTTTTTCGTATCAAACAACACAGTCAAGTTGGCGAGCCCAAATCCCGATGTGGCTAGACGGATCAGCGCTTGTGTGGCTGAGATGTGGTGACCTTCCTCGGTGCAAATGTGCATTTTCCATGCGCGCATACCTAGCGTTTGTCCGCCGCGAGTCCAGAAGTAAACAAAGAAATAGATCCAAACCAAGGCAAGATAAACGGTATACACTGGACTCCAAATCGGATGAGAAGAGAGAAGATCGCTCGCATCTTGATACGGTGCGTAGCTCATGAGCCCCGCAGCCACCAAAGCTTCAAGCACTGCGACGACTACGCCGCCAGCCATCATTAGAATCGCCATTACGATCAGTGCGTCGTAAGTCCATGCCCCTAAACGCCGAAAAAAACCAGCCGGAGGAAGTGTCGCGTAGTTCATCATTATCATTCTTGGTTACTTGAAAGAGGCCAAGCATAGCCAGTGCAAAATCCGAAAGAAAGAGAGCTAACGCACAGCTTAAGGCTTTGTGGTGAAATAATCGGCAAACGATTTTATTTTCAATCTTTTGCTATTGCGTGCTTCGACTTCTTACGTATAATGCGTTCCATCAAAGGGCAACAGCCTAGATGCCGATGTGGTGAAATTGGTAGACACGACGGATTCAAAATCCGTTTCCTTCGGGAGTGACGGTTCAAGTCCGTCCATCGGTACCATAATTTAAAGAATCCGACTCAATGAGTCGGCTTTTTGCTATCTGTCATATTCAGATCCGCTTTCGTGATCTAACAACCTTCATAGCAATAACTTCTTCTATCATATTCGGGTTATTCACTCAGATGTAATCAAGATTGTGGCAAGCATTAAAATCACGGTAGATAGATTGCAACCCGGGCTCTACATTCGGTTGCCTGTCAAATGGAATGAACATCCCTTCCTATTCAATAGCTTTAAGATCAAATCACAAGAGCAGATCCAACTGATCAAGCATCTTGGTATTCAGCACGCTTTTCTCAATCCGGGATTAAGCGATAGCCAGCCTTTACCGCCAAGCGTTGAAGAGGCAACTCCAGAAGAGGCTCTACCTCCGGTTGATAGTGAAGCGGAAAAGCTATGGCAGGAAAAGCAAACGCGGATAGAGAAGCTCAACGAATATCGACGTCGAGTACAAACTTGTGAGAAAGAGTTTGAACGTTCTCTTGCTCGTATGCGTGCGGTAGTGAATAAAATTCGTAACCGCCCTTTAGATGCTGTCGGGAAAGCCATCATATTGGTCGATGATATCGTCGATAAATTGATGAGTGATGATAATGTCACCTTGCATTTAATGAACAGCAAAAGTGAATTTGAAGATATCTATTTTCACTCTTTAAATGTGTCAGTGATTGCCATGATGATAGGTAAAGCTAGAGGCTTGCCTGCAGAAAGAATCAAAGAGTTGGCTTTTGCGGCGCTATTTCATGACATAGGCAAAGTGAGAGTGCCAACGGCGATCGTTCGTAAAAAGACCCCATTAACGGAACCGGAAGAAAACTACTTACGGCTGCATACCAAATACGGCATAGAGTTGGCCGATAATATAGAAACGTTTCCTGAAAGTGCTAAACGCGTCATCGAACAACATCACGAACTGCGAGATGGTTCGGGCTATCCACTCGGCCTAAAAGGGGATGATATTGATGAGCTTGCGCAGATTGTGGCGGTAGCGAACGCGTTCGACAATCTTTGCCACCCCAATATTCCTTCGGAACAAAAGATCCCGTACGTTGCTTTGTCTCATCTATTTAAGAATTGTAAGCATTTTTATAACGCGGAGAATTTAGGCATCTTAGTTAAGTTCATGGGGGTGTTCCCACCAGGAACTGTCGTACAGCTCTCTAATGATATGGTGGGGTTAGTCATTTCAGTGAATGCAAGTAGCCTCTTGTATCCGAATGTACTGATTTATGATCCCTCAGTCCCGCGTTCTCATGCGCCGATAATTGATCTTGCAGACCGAGATCTGAAAATCGTCAATGCCATTTTACCGAACAAATTACCTGATAAGGTTCGTGATTATCTTAACCCGCGTTCACGGATCTCATACTTCTTTGACAGCGAAGAGTAAAAGAGATCCTTCTAGAGCATTTTGAGATTGAATGGCGCTTAAATCGCGTCATTTTTATGAGAGAAAGAGTGATAAATAAACGTCTTGTCGGTTTTGTGTTCGAACGAGCGTATTTTAAGAAAAATTTATGATTAGGGGCTTGCATAAAAAAAGTAGCTCCCTATAATGCGCCCTCACTGACACGGCATACGCCGCAAGGCCTCAGGGCTAGTCAGTTAGGCGAAAATGCTTTGATAAAGAAATTGAAAAAAGAGTTTGACTCTGACAATTATCTCGCTAGAATGCACAGCCTCTTCGGTAAGAAAACCGAAGCAAAACGCTCTTTAACAATATAAACCAATCAATCTGTGTGGGCACTCGTTGATGATAATCAAAAAAGATTTATCAATGAACTGAGTGACCATTTGAATGAGCAATCATTCAGCACAGTCGATTCAACATTACTTCGCTTTTTATTAAGCAAAGAATGTAATCAGTATTCATTGAGCCGAAGCGAAAGCTTCACAAAACTTTTAATTGAAGAGTTTGATCATGGCTCAGATTGAACGCTGGCGGCAGGCCTAACACATGCAAGTCGAGCGGCAGCACAGAGGAACTTGTTCCTTGGGTGGCGAGCGGCGGACGGGTGAGTAATGCCTGGGAAATTGCCCGGTAGAGGGGGATAACCATTGGAAACGATGGCTAATACCGCATAACCTCGTAAGAGCAAAGCAGGGGACCTTCGGGCCTTGCGCTACCGGATATGCCCAGGTGGGATTAGCTAGTTGGTGAGGTAAGGGCTCACCAAGGCGACGATCCCTAGCTGGTCTGAGAGGATGATCAGCCACACTGGAACTGAGACACGGTCCAGACTCCTACGGGAGGCAGCAGTGGGGAATATTGCACAATGGGCGCAAGCCTGATGCAGCCATGCCGCGTGTATGAAGAAGGCCTTCGGGTTGTAAAGTACTTTCAGTAGGGAGGAAGGTGGTTAAGTTAATACCTTAATCATTTGACGTTACCTACAGAAGAAGCACCGGCTAACTCCGTGCCAGCAGCCGCGGTAATACGGAGGGTGCAAGCGTTAATCGGAATTACTGGGCGTAAAGCGCATGCAGGTGGTTTGTTAAGTCAGATGTGAAAGCCCTGGGCTCAACCTAGGAGTTGCATTTGAAACTGACAAGCTAGAGTACTGTAGAGGGGGGTAGAATTTCAGGTGTAGCGGTGAAATGCGTAGAGATCTGAAGGAATACCGGTGGCGAAGGCGGCCCCCTGGACAGATACTGACACTCAGATGCGAAAGCGTGGGGAGCAAACAGGATTAGATACCCTGGTAGTCCACGCCGTAAACGATGTCTACTTGGAGGTTGTGACCTAGAGTCGTGGCTTTCGGAGCTAACGCGTTAAGTAGACCGCCTGGGGAGTACGGTCGCAAGATTAAAACTCAAATGAATTGACGGGGGCCCGCACAAGCGGTGGAGCATGTGGTTTAATTCGATGCAACGCGAAGAACCTTACCTACTCTTGACATCCAGAGAATCCTGCGGAGACGCGGGAGTGCCTTCGGGAGCTCTGAGACAGGTGCTGCATGGCTGTCGTCAGCTCGTGTTGTGAAATGTTGGGTTAAGTCCCGCAACGAGCGCAACCCTTATCCTTGTTTGCCAGCACGTAATGGTGGGAACTCCAGGGAGACTGCCGGTGATAAACCGGAGGAAGGTGGGGACGACGTCAAGTCATCATGGCCCTTACGAGTAGGGCTACACACGTGCTACAATGGCGTATACAGAGGGCAGCGATACCGCGAGGTGGAGCGAATCTCACAAAGTACGTCGTAGTCCGGATTGGAGTCTGCAACTCGACTCCATGAAGTCGGAATCGCTAGTAATCGCAAATCAGAATGTTGCGGTGAATACGTTCCCGGGCCTTGTACACACCGCCCGTCACACCATGGGAGTGGGCTGCAAAAGAAGCAGGTAGTTTAACCTTCGGGAGGACGCTTGCCACTTTGTGGTTCATGACTGGGGTGAAGTCGTAACAAGGTAGCGCTAGGGGAACCTGGCGCTGGATCACCTCCTTACACGATGATTATCGTGATGAGTGTCCACACAGATTGATTCGGTTTAGATTTGAGCATTAAGTGGGTCTGTAGCTCAGGTGGTTAGAGCGTACGCCTGATAAGCGTAAGGTCGGTGGTTCGAGTCCACTCAGACCCACCACTAACGATGGGGTTATAGCTCAGCTGGGAGAGCGCCTGCCTTGCACGCAGGAGGTCTGCGGTTCGATCCCGCATAACTCCACCATCTTTAAGCGTTTTCGCTGAGAATGTTTAAAAATGGTTCATCTTTTCTTTAAATAGAAAGGGAATCTTGCTCTTTAACAATTTGGAAAGCTGACAAAACAACAATTTATTGTTGTTTGTAAAGTTCTCAATGTTTATCGAAAGATAAACACCAACAACACATTCAAGTGTGCTTGGTATCGAATAAGACTTCGGTCTTGTTCAAATTTGAGTCCGGCAAAATCTGTCTCGCACTCATGTAAATTAAACGCGAGACAACTTAGGTTGTTTAAACAACAATCCGAAACTCCTTCGGGTTGTATGGTTAAGTGACTAAGCGTACACGGTGGATGCCTAGGCAGTCAGAGGCGATGAAGGACGTACTAACTTGCGATAAGCGCAGATAAGGCAGTAAGAGCCGTTTGAGTCTGCGATTTCCGAATGGGGAAACCCAACTGCATAAGCAGTTACTGTTAACTGAATACATAGGTTAACAGAGCAAACCGGGGGAACTGAAACATCTAAGTACCCCGAGGAGAAGAAATCAACCGAGATTCCGGTAGTAGCGGCGAGCGAACCTGGATTAGCCCTTAAGCACTCGGTGAAGTAGGTGAACAAGCTGGAAAGCTTGGCGATACAGGGTGATAGCCCCGTAACCGACGCTTCATCGAGCGTGAAATCGAGTAGGGCGGGACACGTGATATCCTGTCTGAATATGGGGGGACCATCCTCCAAGGCTAAATACTCCTGACTGACCGATAGTGAACCAGTACCGTGAGGGAAAGGCGAAAAGAACCCCTGTGAGGGGAGTGAAATAGAACCTGAAACCGTGTACGTACAAGCAGTAGGAGCACCTTCGTGGTGTGACTGCGTACCTTTTGTATAATGGGTCAGCGACTTATATTCAGTGGCAAGGTTAACCGTATAGGGGAGCCGTAGCGAAAGCGAGTCTTAACTGGGCGCTCAGTCTCTGGATATAGACCCGAAACCGGGTGATCTAGCCATGGGCAGGTTGAAGGTTGAGTAACATCAACTGGAGGACCGAACCGACTAATGTTGAAAAATTAGCGGATGACTTGTGGCTAGGGGTGAAAGGCCAATCAAACTCGGAGATAGCTGGTTCTCCCCGAAAGCTATTTAGGTAGCGCCTCGGACGAATACTACTGGGGGTAGAGCACTGTTAAGGCTAGGGGGTCATCCCGACTTACCAACCCTTTGCAAACTCCGAATACCAGTAAGTACTATCCGGGAGACACACGGCGGGTGCTAACGTCCGTCGTGGAGAGGGAAACAACCCAGACCGCCAGCTAAGGTCCCAAAGTATTGCTAAGTGGGAAACGATGTGGGAAGGCTCAGACAGCTAGGATGTTGGCTTAGAAGCAGCCATCATTTAAAGAAAGCGTAATAGCTCACTAGTCGAGTCGGCCTGCGCGGAAGATGTAACGGGGCTAAGCAATACACCGAAGCTGCGGCAATATCTTTTAGATATTGGGTAGGGGAGCGTTCTGTAAGCCGTTGAAGGTGGTCTGTAAGGGCTGCTGGAGGTATCAGAAGTGCGAATGCTGACATGAGTAACGACAAAGGGGGTGAAAAACCTCCTCGCCGGAAGACCAAGGGTTCCTGTCCAACGTTAATCGGGGCAGGGTGAGTCGACCCCTAAGGTGAGGCCGAAAGGCGTAATCGATGGGAAACGGGTTAATATTCCCGTACTTCTGACTATTGCGATGGGGGGACGGAGAAGGCTAGGTGGGCCAGGCGACGGTTGTCCTGGTTCAAGTGCGTAGGCTTAAGAGTTAGGTAAATCCGGCTCTTTCTAAGGCTGAGACACGACGTCGAGCTGCTACGGCAGTGAAGTCATTGATGCCATGCTTCCAGGAAAAGCCTCTAAGCTTCAGATAGTCAGGAATCGTACCCCAAACCGACACAGGTGGTCGGGTAGAGAATACCAAGGCGCTTGAGAGAACTCGGGTGAAGGAACTAGGCAAAATGGTACCGTAACTTCGGGAGAAGGTACGCTCTTGATGGTGAAGTCCCTTGCGGATGGAGCTGACGAGAGTCGCAGATACCAGGTGGCTGCAACTGTTTATTAAAAACACAGCACTGTGCAAAATCGCAAGATGACGTATACGGTGTGACGCCTGCCCGGTGCCGGAAGGTTAATTGATGGGGTTAGCGCAAGCGAAGCTCTTGATCGAAGCCCCGGTAAACGGCGGCCGTAACTATAACGGTCCTAAGGTAGCGAAATTCCTTGTCGGGTAAGTTCCGACCTGCACGAATGGCGTAATGATGGCCACGCTGTCTCCACCCGAGACTCAGTGAAATTGAAATCGCTGTGAAGATGCAGTGTACCCGCGGCTAGACGGAAAGACCCCGTGAACCTTTACTACAGCTTGGCACTGAACATTGAACCTACATGTGTAGGATAGGTGGGAGGCTATGAAGACGTGACGCTAGTTGCGTTGGAGCCGTCCTTGAAATACCACCCTTGTATGTTTGATGTTCTAACTTAGCCCCATTATCTGGGGTGAGGACAGTGCCTGGTGGGTAGTTTGACTGGGGCGGTCTCCTCCCAAAGAGTAACGGAGGAGCACGAAGGTGGGCTAATCACGGTTGGACATCGTGAGGTTAGTGCAATGGCATAAGCCCGCTTAACTGCGAGAATGACGGTTCGAGCAGGTGCGAAAGCAGGTCATAGTGATCCGGTGGTTCTGTATGGAAGGGCCATCGCTCAACGGATAAAAGGTACTCCGGGGATAACAGGCTGATACCGCCCAAGAGTTCATATCGACGGCGGTGTTTGGCACCTCGATGTCGGCTCATCACATCCTGGGGCTGAAGTCGGTCCCAAGGGTATGGCTGTTCGCCATTTAAAGTGGTACGCGAGCTGGGTTTAGAACGTCGTGAGACAGTTCGGTCCCTATCTGCCGTGGGCGTTGGAAGATTGAAGGGGGCTGCTCCTAGTACGAGAGGACCGGAGTGGACGAACCTCTGGTGTTCGGGTTGTGTCGCCAGACGCATTGCCCGGTAGCTAAGTTCGGAATTGATAAGCGCTGAAAGCATCTAAGCGCGAAGCGAGCCCTGAGATGAGTCTTCCCTGACAGTTTAACTGTCCTAAAGGGTTGTTCGAGACTAGAACGTTGATAGGCAGGGTGTGTAAGCGTTGTGAGGCGTTGAGCTAACCTGTACTAATTGCCCGTGAGGCTTAACCATACAACACCCAAGGGGTTTTGTAGTGGACTCAAAGCTAAGCGCATAAGAATGTGTGTGAGAGAATGAAGACAGCTTTCCAGAATTGTTGGTTATCACTTTTTAAGAAAAAGTGAAATCAAAAAAGAATTTTGCTTGGCGACCATAGCGTTTTGGACCCACCTGACTCCATCCCGAACTCAGAAGTGAAACGAAACAGCGTCGATGGTAGTGTGGGGTCTCCCCATGTGAGAGTAGAACATCGCCAGGCTTTAATTTACAAAACACGTTACTTATAACGTGTTTTAAATTT
This sequence comes from Vibrio paracholerae, assembly GCF_037672085.1. Lineage (NCBI taxonomy): Bacteria > Pseudomonadati > Pseudomonadota > Gammaproteobacteria > Vibrionales > Vibrionaceae > Vibrio > Vibrio paracholerae. The sequence continues at coordinate 463,646 of NZ_JBBHLM010000002.1, forward strand.
TTGTGTGCTGATATGGCTCAGTCGGTAGAGCGCATCCTTGGTAAGGATGAGGTCCCCAGTTCGATTCTGGGTATCAGCACCATCTATTTCGATGCTTAGCTCAAAGCTGAGATCACAAAATTTGTTTGGCGACCATAGCACTTTGGACCCACCTGATTCCATCCCGAACTCAGAAGTGAAACGAAGTAGCGCCGATGGTAGTGTGGGGTTTCCCCATGTGAGAGTAGGACATCGCCAGGCTTGATTTACGAAGCCGCTGTAGAGATACAGCGGCTTTTTGCTATTTCACTTTTCTGTATTATTTCTTTTCTTTCGCATCGTTCAGTTTCCAATCATATTGATAGTCGATGTTGCCTGAATAAAGGGATAGCTCAGGAAGATACTGCGCAAGGTGAATAAGAAGATCTTCTTTATTACCAAAATCAACGGTAAACCAGTCATAAATAGAGGAGAGAATTAAGGTGTCATTGTTCAATTTTGCTCCCTTACTGCTGTTGATAAAGGTATGTGCTGCGTTACTAAGTAGTTGTTCTGTGTTTTGTGCAGTAAAAGCTTGGGATTGCAGATTTGGGCAGCCTAAGCTGGCACAATTGACCGCATAATGGGTTCGTGGATCCTTCCAGATAGGGCGCAAAATTCGGTGCTCGATATCATTGAGGGTTAGGGTTTGTCCTGCCACAGTAAAAACTTTCTCATCCCACGGTCCAAAACTGAATAAGCCGCCTAGTTTGGTAATGGACGCGACTGGGTAGTTATCCAGAATTAATTTCACTGTCAGAGCGTTGTAGAGATTAACCCAATAAGCATACTGCTCTTGGCGGTTAAATTCTCTTGGATCCAATTTTGAAAGTTGATCTAAGTAATCGTTGAGTAGCGTTTTATCCTCCTTTGTTACTTCTGCATAACGAAAGAGGGCGTTCTCTCCCACTTGAACAAGGTTGCGATCGAGGATGCTTTGCCAAGCTTGGTGAGAGATGCTTTCCGTATTACTGTCGTTGCTCGCTTGCCAATAAGCCCAAAGCTCCGCCTTTGGCGCTGCGTATACTATGTTGGAAAAAATCAGAAGACAGAAAGCGAAGAGTGTTTTCATATCAGAGTAACCTTATCGTGAGATTGTGATTAGCTAGACCCGATGGCAACGCATTTTCTTTCGCGATAAAAAAGGCTGCCATTTGGCAGCCTAGAAATGCTTATTTTAAGAAGCTCGGTATCTTGGCTTCATACTCCGCAATTTTTGCTTCGTGCTGTAGAGTCAGGCCGATATTGTCTAAGCCATTGAGTAGACAATGGCGACGGAAATCGTCAATCTCGAAATGGTAGGTTTTACCATTCGCGGTTACGCTCAGCGCTTCTAAATCGACGGTAATCGTTGCACCTTCCGTATCATGAACATAGCTAAAGAGTTCATCCACTTCTTGCTCGGTTAAACGAACGGGCACCATCTGGTTGTTGATCGAGTTACCATAGAAAATATCGGCAAAGCTTGGGGCAATCATGACTCTGATGCCGTAATCCGCTAATGCCCAAGGTGCGTGTTCGCGCGAGGAGCCGCAACCAAAGTTCTCTCTTGCGAGCAAAATGCTAGCGCCTTGGTAGCGAGGTTGGTTCATCACAAATTCTGGGTTGGCTTTTTCACCTGCATCGTCCAAAAATCGCCAGTCGTGGAACAGATGTTTGCCAAAGCCAGTGCGATTCACTTTTTGCAAAAACTGCTTTGGAATGATCGCGTCGGTATCGACGTTGGCGGCATCAAGAGGAACGACTAAGCCGGTGTGTTGCTGAAATCCTGACATGGGGTTCTCCTTGAATTAAAACTGACGAATATCGACGAAGTGACCTGCAATCGCCGCGGCGGCTGCCATTGCTGGGCTAACTAAATGAGTGCGACCATCACGTCCCTGACGTCCCTCAAAGTTGCGGTTTGAGGTAGATGCGCAGCGCTCTCCAGGCCCTAAGCGGTCATTGTTCATGGCTAAACACATTGAGCAACCCGGTAAGCGCCATTCAAACCCTGCTTCAATAAAGATCTTATCTAAACCTTCCGCTTCGGCTTGCGATTTTACTTGTTCGGATCCGGGCACGATCAATGCTTGGACATGAGAGGCGACTTTTTTCCCTTTGGCTACCGCTGCTGCAGCGCGCATATCTTCGATACGCGAGTTAGTGCATGAACCGACGAACACTTTATCGACCTTATAATCGGAGAGCATTTTGCCGGCTTCAAGTCCCATATAAGCCAGAGCTTTTTCTGCTGAGCTGCGTTCAACAGGATCGGCAAACTGGCTAGGTGATGGGATTGGCTCATCAACGGCAATCACTTGGCCTGGGTTGGTACCCCAAGTCACTTGCGGTTTGATTTCACTGGCTTCAAGCGTCACGACGGCATCGAACTGTGCATCCTCATCGGTTTTTAAGGTTTGCCAATAGTCGACAGCAGCATCCCAATCACTGCCTTGTGGGGCAAATTTGCGGCCTTTGATGTAGTTGAACGTAGTTGCATCAGGGGCAATCAAGCCTGCTTTCGCACCAAGTTCAATCGCCATGTTACACACGGTCATGCGACCTTCCATGGAGAGATCGCGAATCGCTTCGCCACAAAATTCCACGACATAGCCTGTACCGCCAGCGGCAGTTGTTTTACCAATGATCGCCAGTACGATGTCTTTAGCGGTGATGCCGGGAGTCACTTTTCCACGCACTTCGATTTTCATCGTTTTAGCGCGGCCTTGCTTTAGGGTTTGAGTGGCCAGTACGTGTTCTACTTCTGAGGTGCCGATCCCAAAGGCAAGCGAGCCGAATGCACCGTGAGTTGCGGTGTGTGAATCGCCACATACAATCGTCATACCGGGTAGGGTAATACCAAGCTCAGGTCCCATCACATGCACAATGCCTTGGTACTTGTGGTTAATGTCGTACAGCGTGACGCCAAACTCTTCGCAGTTTTTGGAAAGCGTTTGCATCTGGATGCGCGCCATTTCACCTGAGGCATTGATGTCTTTAGTAGTGGTGGAGACGTTGTGATCCATGGTCGCAAAAGTTTTGCTAACTTGGCGTACCGGGCGACCTTTTTCACGCAAGCCATCAAAGGCTTGTGGAGAGGTCACTTCATGGACTAGATGACGGTCGATGTACAAAATCGGCGTTTCACCCGGTGCGGCAACCACCACATGGGCATCGTAAATTTTTTCGTAAAGAGTTTTGGCTTTTGACATTGCTTCTTCCTTGAGCTCAGTGAGCTAAAGAGGAGTGGGGTAACCCCACTCTCAAACTTATGAATTCAAAATATAGCTTGCGATTTTATCGCCCATTGCTGAGGTCGATAGGGCTGGTTTATTGCCTGCGAGATCCGCCGTCAGTTCACCTGCTGCTAGTGCTTGGCTAACCGCGTTTTCAATATCACGCGCTGCCGCTTCTTCACCCAAGCTGTAACGCAGCATGAGCGCCGCAGATAAGATCTGCGCGACAGGGTTGGCGATGTTTTTGCCTGCGATATCTGGCGCGCTGCCGCCTGCAGGTTCGTACAAGCCAAACTTGCTCTCATTCATACTGGCCGAGGGGAGCATGCCCATAGAGCCTGTGATCATCGCGCATTCATCAGAAAGGATGTCGCCAAAAATGTTCGAGCAGAGCATCACATCGAACTGGGCTGGATCTTTGATAAGTTGCATGGTGGCATTATCGATGTACATGTGTGAAAGCGAGACATCGGGATACTCTTTGGCAATCTCGCTGACCACTTCGCGCCACAGTATTGAGCTTTGCAGCACGTTAGCTTTGTCGATAGAGCAGACTTTCTTACGACGCAAGCGAGCCGACTCAAAGGCGATTCGCGCGATACGTTCAATTTCAAAACGGTGGTAAACCTCAGTATCGAACGCTTTTTCATGAGCGCCTTCACCTTCACGGCCTTTGGGTTGACCAAAGTAAATGCCGCCAGTCAGCTCACGCACCACCACAATATCGAAACCGCGAGCAGAGATGTCAGCACGTAGGGGCGAAAAGGCTTCCAGACCTTGGTGGATCTGCGCGGGGCGCAAATTACAAAACAGTTGGAAGTGCTTACGCAGTGGCAGCAAAGCACCGCGTTCAGGTTGTTCGTTAGGTGGCAGATGTTCCCATTTAGGTCCGCCGACGGAGCCAAACAAGACCGCATCCGCGTCTTCACAGGCACGCAGAGTGCTTTCTGGCAGTGGGCAACCATGGTTATCAATCGCAATACCACCAACATCGTGCTGTTCACGACTGAAACGAATGCCGTGTTTTTGCTCAATCGCATCCAACACTTTGTGGGCTTGTGCCATCACTTCCGGGCCGATACCGTCGCCGGGTAATACGGCAATTTTGTAATCTCTGTCTGTCATGCGAGTCCTTTATGATCGATTTTTAAGTTGTGTTTGTGTCGCCTAAGGTTCTTGAATACCGAAGCTACTCAGGGTTAGCAGTAACTTCAGTAGATCTAAGGAGTATTAAACCGTTGCGACGCTTTTTTTCTGTTTAATCTGGGCGATTTGATCCGCGCGATGAATGCTATTGATAACATGCAACAAGGCTTGACCGGAAGCTTCAACGATGTCGGTTGAGACGCCGGTACCGTGATATTTACGTCCTTTGTAGTTGGCGATGATATCCGCTTGACCAAGACCATCTTCACCTTCGCCTTTGGCGGTGAGATCGAATTTATCGAGTACAATCTCATAACCTGTGATGCGATAGATACACTGATATAACGCATCGACTGGACCATTACCAACAGCGGCTTCGCATTTTTCTTCACCGCCACACAGCAACTTAATACTGGTGGTGGCCATCACGCTACCCGATTGCACGCTCAAGTAATTGAGTTTGTAGAAGTCATCCTCTTCACGCAAATTAGAGAAATGCATCAAGGCCTCTAAATCGTAATCAAACACTTGGCCTTTGCGATCTGCCAGCTTCAAGAAGTCTTCATACAAGGCATCCAAATTGTATTCATTTTCGTTGTAGCCCATTGAATCCATATGGCTTTTCACTGCGGCACGCCCACTACGGCTAGTGAGGTTCAGTGCTTGGTTTTTGAGGCCAATCGATTCGGGAGTCATGATTTCGTAGGTATTTTTGTTTTTGAGCATGCCATCTTGGTGAATGCCCGAAGAGTGGCTAAACGCATTGGCTCCGACAATCGCTTTGTTGCTTTGAATCGGCATGTTGCAAAGCTGGCTGACGAGCTTGCTGGTACGGCTGATCTCGTCGTGTTTAATGCCTGTGGTTACTCCGAGCAACTCTTGACGGGTTTTGATGATCATCGCGATCTCTTCCAATGCGCAGTTACCCGCACGTTCGCCAATACCGTTGATGGTTCCCTCTACTTGACGCGCTCCCGCTTGAATAGCGGCAATCGAGTTAGCTACCGACATGCCTAAATCATCATGACAATGAACGGAGATGATCGCTTTATCGATATTGGGCACTCGGTTAAACAGCGTTTGAATAATGCCGCCAAATTCGCTCGGCACTGTGTAGCCGACCGTATCTGGAATATTGATGGTACGCGCACCGGCATTGATCGCAGCTTCGACCATACGGCATAAGTTATCGATAGGTGTGCGGCCCGCATCTTCACAAGAGAACTCCACATCATCCGTATATTGACGCGCATGTTTCACCGCTTTGACTGCCATTTCGACGACATCGTCATAGCTGCGGCGCAATTTGTCTTGCACATGGATAGTGGATGTGGAGATAAAGGTGTGAATACGAAAGGCCTCGGCGACTTTCAAGGCTTCGGCCGCTGCATCAATGTCTTTCGCAACGGCTCGCGAAAGGGCACAAACACGGCTGTTTTTGATGTGTTTAGCGATGGTTTGTACCGATTCAAAATCGCCCGGAGAGGAAACTGGGAAACCGGCTTCGATAATATCTACCCCTAAGCGCTCCAGTGCGTAGGCGATTTGCAGTTTCTCTTTTACCGTCAGGCTGGCAGACAACGCCTGCTCTCCATCGCGTAATGTCGTATCGAATATAATCACCTGATTGTTCATGTTTGCTTCCTCGCACTGAGAGTTAACGGCTAACTTCCTGAATATTGTTGTAAAAATCGGCTATAAAAAAACCCGCATCAGCTGCGGGTCTTTTATCTTGTGTGGTGTTTTTCGTCCACAGCCTACCCGCGTGATGGTTCCACGATCAGTAGTAGGCCTAGCAGGAGAGAAAAACGCATTGTCATCTGTAACAATCCACACAATTAAGTTAACAGATTAGTACCGTACTCGACACAATGCGTCAACCCCAAAGTTGATTTTTTATTCAGCATGACTAAATTGTGTGCCCGTTTGTCACTATTTCGACAAACAATTTTCACCTGACTGTCATTTGCTGCCGATAAGCTCAAAGCATCACCCCACCAGAAGGAAGGATGTGTGATGCGAGCTATGGAATCGATCGCTAAACTCGATTTAGCTTTTTCATTACTCTGCTTACAGCATAAGTACAATACGCGAGTCGCGAGGCTCAGTAAGTCAATTTCTCATACAGGAGATGGGCATCTTTACGCGCTGATGGGCATTCTAGCTTGGTGGTTAGATGAGACTCATGGGCTGCTGTTTCTCGCGGTTGGCTTGCTTGCGTTTGCTATTGAATTACCGATTTATTGGTTGCTTAAAAACAGTTTTCAGCGCCGACGTCCACAAGAACTTTCTGCCTTAGTCACGGCTTATATCACGCCGAGCGATCGCTACAGCTTACCGTCGGGACATACCGCCGCCGCCTTCGTCATGGCGACATTAATTGGTTATATCTATCCTCATTGGTATGCCGTCGCACTTTGTTGGGCAGGTTTAATTGGCTTGGCGCGAGTGTTATTAGGCGTGCATTTTCTAAGTGATGTGATCGCTGGAGCTTTGCTTGGGATGGGCAGCGCAACCTACGCAATGAGCGTAATGGAGAAAAGCATTTGAAAATACTGTATGGCGTTCAAGGAACCGGGAATGGGCATATTGCGCGTTCAAGAGCCATGTGTGCGGCACTTAAGCAGCAGCAAGTTGATGTGGATTATCTGTTCTCAGGGCGTCCTGTTGAGAACTATTTCTCAATGGAATGCTTTGGTGATTTCGCGACTCGACGGGGGCTTACCTTTGCCACCGAAAATGGCCACGTCAATTACGTTAAAACGTTACGTAAGAATAATCTGTTGCAGTTTTGGAATGAGGTGAAGCGCTTAGATCTTTCTGGTTATGACCTGATTTTGAACGATTTTGAGCCAGTGACGGCTTGGGCGGCCAAATTACAAAATATTCCCTGTATTGGAATTAGTCATCAGAATGCCTTCTTGTATCCAGTGCCATTAAAAGGTGCTTCTTGGCTGGATAAAGCGATCTTGCGGCATTTTGCGCCAGCCCAGTACCATTTAGGTTTACATTGGTACCATTTTGAGCAGCCGATCTTGCCTCCCATTATTTATACTCCGGAGCAGCCGCTGAGTCAGCAGAACTTTATATTAGTCTACCTTCCATTTGAAAATGTGAATGAAATCTGTGAGTTACTGTATAGATTTACCAATGTTCACTTCATTTGTTATCACCCCGAGGTGCCAGAAAACGAGTTGACGGAAAATGTCGAACTGCGTCGTTTGCATCATGGTGATTTTCAGCATCATTTACACCAATGCAGCGGAGTGATCACCAGTGGTGGTTTTGAGTTGCCTTCGGAGGCTTTAGCGTTAGGTAAAAAATTATTAATGAAGCCATTAGTTGGCCAATTTGAACAGGTGAGTAATGCGGCAACCCTTGAAACACTTGGGCTGGCAAGTGTGATGGAGTTTCTTGACCCTGCCTGCTTACGTCAGTGGCTTGATGAGAAACAGGCTGAGCGAGTGATCTATCCCGATGTGGCTCACTTTTTAGTTGAATGGATTCTCAAGGGGAAATGGGAAAATAGTGAAGTACTTTGTCAGCAACTTTGGCAAAAAGTCGATTTCCCCAGTTACGCAATTTTGGGTAATGAACTGACTAACCCAATGAGTCCTTCGTTAAAACATTTTTGACGTGAATATTAGTGTTCAGTAAAGGATGTATCTATTGTTTAAATTGATAATTAATAAAAACCCATTAAAAATGCATTTTTATAGATTTTTATAAAAATTAATCGTATTGATTATTAAGGTTTTTTTTAAGTAATGACTAAAATAAACTGACTTTTTGTCAATGCTATTGCATAGCTTCGAATGATTAGCCGATATTACTCGCCATCCACCAAATATCTGGGCGGTAAATATTACAAACAGCGCTTATCTTTCCACTGGCGATTTATGCATATTTATCGTTAGTGACGACACTGTGAGGCATGCAAATGTTAGATAAAAAAGACGCAATGAGTGCCATTGCGAGTTACCGCATGGAAAGCACCCTCCGAGGCGTAGACCTCAATCTGTTAACCGTTTTTGATGCAGTAATGCAAGAGCAAAACATTACGCGAGCGGCACACAACTTAGGTATGTCACAGCCTGCGGTCAGTAATGCCGTGGCACGTTTAAAAGTGATGTTCAATGATGAGTTGTTTATGCGCCAAGGGCGTGGCATTCAGCCAACCCAGCGTGCTCGCCAACTGTTTGGCCCGATCCGTCAAGCTTTGCAATTGATCCGTAACGAGCTACCGAGTTCAGTTTTCACACCGGAAACTTCAACGCGTCTGTTTAAGCTCGCGATCTGCAGTCCTTGCGATTTACGCTTTGCTCCTCAGATCATGGCATCGATTGATGAATTAGCCCCAAGTGTACAATTGCATTTGGATGCAGAGTTTGATCGCCAAATCGCAGAACGCATGCGTTATCAAGAAATTGATTTTGTGATTGATTACGCTCGATTTGATGATCAAGGTTTTTCAAGTACTGAGATTTTCCAAGATGAGTTGGTGGTGGTGGCATCAAAACTTCACCCTCGTATCCAAGGAAGTATCACGGCCGAACAATTGGGTGCGGAAAAACACGCAAAATTGTCCAAAGTGCATGGGCAGCGTAGTTTCTCTGAACTGGCGTACCGTGATTTTGATTGCCAGTCTTATTACGAAGGCACCAGCCTAAGCAATGTGTTGTATGTGGTCGGTCAGTCTGAACTGGTGACCGTTGCTCCACGTTGGATGGCGGAAAATGCGGCCAATCGTGATGAGTTGCAAATCCTCGCTTTCCCATTTGCTGAGTCCAAAATCTCGGGTTATCTGAGTTGGCATGAGTCGAGTGAAAAAGACAAAGGCCATATTTGGCTGCGTGACCAACTGATGGTGATTTGTGGCGAAGTGGTCGCGAATCGCTGATCCTTTGTTCATTCTATGTTTCTAAAGCCTTGGGCAGTAAAAACTGTCCAAGGCTTTTTTGTTACAGAATGAGTTTTAATCGATAACTTTGACGTTAGTCAGTTGTGTTTTGGCCTTTGAAATGTACACTTGTGCGCTGAAAAAGGCTTACAGGTGTAAGCTACAGGTAAGAGATATGACGAACTTAGATTTCCACATCGTTAAACGGATCCGCCAACGTATTGCCCAAGGGGGTGATAACGCCGCGCTAAAACATAAACAGAACGGCCAATGGCAAGCAATCAATTGGCACCAGTTTGGTGAACAATTGGATGAACTCTCGATGGCGTTGTTAGCTCAAGGCATTAGTGTACAGGACAAAATTGCGATTTTTTCCAACAACATGCCGCGTTGGACGATTGCTGATTTTGCCGCTTTACAGATCCGTGCGGTAACGGTTCCTATCTATCCTACCAACACGCCAGAGCAGGCGGCTTATATCTTACAGAATGCGGATGTGAAAGTGGTTTTTGTGGGTGAGCAGGCACAATTTGATGCTGCGCTCAGCCAATTTGAACAATGCTCAGAGCTGCGTCTGATTGTGGCTATGAATGCCAATATCGACCTCAAACAAGCCAGTTGTGCGATGCATTGGGATGAGTTTGTTGCTCAAAGTCACCATCAAGATCGAGCGCCGTTGGATGCCTTACTTGAGCAGGCCAACTATAACGATCTGTTTACCCTCATTTATACCTCAGGCACTACTGGGACGCCGAAAGGGGTGATGTTGGATTATCGTAATATCGGTGCTCAGTTAGAGGGGCACGATCAGCGCCTGAATCTGACTCAAGAGGATGTCTCACTCTGTTTCCTGCCACTCTCTCATGTCTTTGAGCGAGCATGGACGGCTTATGTGCTCTATAGAGGTGCAACGAACTGTTACTTGCAAGATGTGGCTCATGTACGTGAAGCTTTAGCTGAAGTCCGTCCAACCGTGATGTGTGCCGTACCGCGCTTTTATGAAAAAATCTTCTCAGCAATCCATGAAAAAGTCGCTAAAGCGCCGTTGGTACGCAAGGTTCTTTTTACTTGGGCTGTCAATATGGGCGCGAAAATGGCGGTGTGCCGTCAGCAGCAGCGCCAACCTTCTTGGATGCTTAAACAGAGCCATCAATTCGCTGACAAGCTGGTGTTAAGTAAGCTGCGCGCTTTGCTTGGGGGAAGGATCAATTTCATGCCTTGTGGTGGCGCGAAATTGGATGAAACCATTGGACGCTTTTTCCATGCGATTGGCATCAACGTCAAGCTTGGTTATGGCATGACCGAAACCACGGCCACGGTTTCTTGTTGGGATGACCACTGTTTTAACCCAGATTCGATTGGGCTTTCTATGCCGGGAGCACAAGTCAAAATTGGCGAGAACAATGAAATTCTGGTTCGTGGTCCAATGGTGATGCGTGGCTACTACAAGCTCGATAAAGAAACCGCCGAAAGTTTTGATGAGCATGGTTTCCTGAAAACGGGAGATGCGGGTCATATTGATGAAAACGGTAATCTATTTATTACCGATCGCATCAAGGAGCTGATGAAAACCTCAGGTGGTAAATATATTGCGCCGCAGGTGATTGAAGGGGCGATTGGCAAAGATCATTTCATAGAACAGATCGCGGTGATTGCCGATACGCGCAAGTTTGTCTCTGCCTTGATTGTGCCCTGCTATGATTCTTTGGAAGAGTACGCCAAAGAGTTGAACATTAAATATCACGACCGTTTGGAACTGATTAAACACAGCCAAGTGCTGGAGATGTTTGAAAAGCGCGTTAATGATTTACAAAAAGAGCTGGCGAAATTTGAACAAGTGAAGAAGTTTAGATTGTTGCCAAAGGCATTTTCGATGGACAGTGGTGAGCTGACTCCGACCCAAAAACTGCGTCGTAAAGTGATTAACGATCGCTATCAGGATGAAATCGAAGAAATGTACCAAGATTCTCCGAAAAAATAGCGCGATCAAGCTGTTATCTTGATGTTATGAACACCTCTTGGCGGAAATCGCTCAGAGGTGTTTTTATATCTGCAATACTATGATCCCATGCTCTTTCTACCTGAAGCGACAAGCTTCGCTCATGCCAATCACATTGTCTCTTAGTGTTGATGGAAGCATGGGAGCCGATACACCGGAGCGCTGACAAAATAATCTACTTTTTTTTAACTGCTCAATAGCTGTTCGACCTAAAAGCAAGGTAATGGTTGAAATGGAATGCTTAATCACCGTCTTATTTTCGATTCTGCTGTAAAAGTGCGCAAATTGGGGTTAGACCAGTTGCTAAGAAAGCGTTACATTTGTTGCGTAACCTCGCGGCTGTTATGACAGACGCAGGACATAGCCGAAAGCGGAGCGTTTTCGAATTAGGCTACAAATAAGCCCTAAACTATGTAAAACCAACCCTTTTGCCGACCGAGCACAAGGTATGTTGGTAAGGAGACAAGATGGAAATGCTATCTGGCGCAGAGATGATCGTCCAATCTCTGATCAATGAAGGTGTGGAGCAAATCTTCGGATATCCCGGCGGTTCAGTACTCGACATCTACGATGCCCTTCACGAAAAAACCGATCAAATTAAACACGTTCTGGTTCGTCACGAACAAGCCGCAACACATATGGCTGATGGCTATGCGCGCGCCACTGGAAAACCGGGCGTAGTGCTCGTCTGCTCAGGTCCAGGCGCCACCAATACGGTGACTGGGATTGCAACCGCCTATATGGACTCGATTCCGATGATTGTGATCTCCGGTAACGTAGCCACGAATCTTATTGGTAACGATGCATTTCAAGAGTGCGATATCGTCGGCGTGTCTCGCCCTATCGTTAAACACAGCTTTTTAGTGAAAAAAGCCGAAGATATTCCTGAAACCATCAAAAAAGCGTTTTATATCGCGTCAACGGGGCGTCCTGGTCCTGTGGTGATTGACGTGCCAAAAGATGTGATGAGCCCGCTTAATAAGCTGCCTTATGAGTATCCTGAAACCATCAAAATGCGCTCTTACAACCCAACGACGGCTGGCCACAAAGGACAGATCAAAAAAGGGTTACGCGCACTGCTCGATGCGAAAAAACCAGTACTGTACGTTGGTGGCGGGGCGATTATTGCTAATGCAGAGCAGCAAATTCGCCAACTTGCAGAGGCTTTAAATCTGCCCGTGGTCAGTACTTTGATGGGATTGGGCGTTTTTCCTGGCACTCATAAAAACTCACTGGGTATGCTTGGCATGCATGGTGTGTATGAAGCCAATATGGCGATGCACAATGCGGATCTGATTTTTGGGGTAGGTGTGCGCTTTGATGACCGTACGACTAACAACCTAGAGAAGTACTGCCCCAACGCGAAAATCATGCATATCGATATTGACCCGTCATCGATTTCTAAAAACGTGAAAGTCGATCTGCCGATTGTTGGTTCTGCTGACCAAGTATTGGATGGCATGCTCAAGCTTCTAGAAGAGAGTGCTGAGCGCAATGATGCGGCAGCATTGGATAGTTGGTGGAATGAGATCCAAGTGTGGCGTGATCGTCAGTGTTTGGCTTATGAAACCTCCGCTGAACGGATTAAGCCTCAGCAAGTGATTGAAACGCTTTATAAAATTACAGAAGGTAAAGCAATTTTGGCCTCGGATGTGGGGCAGCACCAAATGTTTGCGGCACTCTACTATCCGTTTGATAAGCCACGTCAGTGGATCAACTCTGGCGGGCTAGGCACCATGGGTTTTGGTTTGCCTGCGGGAATGGGCGTGAAATTCGCCATGCCAGAAGAAGAGGTACTGGTCGTGACGGGAGATGGCAGTATTCAGATGAATATTCAAGAGCTATCGACCGCACTGCAGTACGACATTCCAGTAAAAATCATTAACCTTAACAACCGTTTCCTTGGAATGGTGAAACAGTGGCAGGATATTATTTATCAAGGTCGTCACTCTAACTCATACATGAGTTCTGTGCCGGATTTTGCGGCGATCGCAGAAGCTTATGGTCATGTTGGGATCCGTATTTCTCACCCTGATGAGCTGCAAGCTGGGCTGGAAAAAGCGTTAGCGATGAAAGATCGTCTGGTGTTTGTCGACATTAATGTCGATGAAACTGAGCACGTTTACCCAATGCAGATCAAAGGCGAAGGGATGGACAAAATGTGGTTGAGCAAAACGGAGAGAACCTAAGATGAGACACATTATTTCACTGCTATTGGAAAACCAACCGGGTGCGCTATCTCGTGTTGTCGGGCTCTTTTCCCAGCGCGGGTACAACATTGAAACGCTAAACGTATCACCGACCGATGACGAAACCCTTTCACGGCTGAACATTACGACGAAAACCGATGAAATGCAGCTAGAGCAGATCCAAAAGCAGTTGCATAAATTGATTGATGTTTTGAAAGTGCAGGAAGTGACAGAGTGTGAACACATCGAGCGTGAGCTGATGCTGGTCAAAGTCAAGGCCTCTGGTTTTGCACGTGCGGAAGTAAAACGTACGGCGGATATTTTCCGTGGCCAGATTGTTGATGTCACAGCTTCACAATACACAGTGCAACTGGCCGGTACGAGCGAGAAACTGGATGCTTTTATTGAGGCGATTGCGGAAGTGACGGAAGTTATCGAAGTGGCACGAAGTGGTGTGGTAGGCATCGCGCGTGGTGAACGAGCGCTCAGAGCTTAGTTTATCCCCTTCCTACTTGAAGCTGCAGCGGTGTTGGCTACGTTGGTTCACCCCAATCACATAGTGTATCTATGCTTATGGGGATGAACTCAGTTGCCGCCTACCTGCAACTCCAAGTCGTTTGGGTATCGTCTTTATAATTACAAGCGAAGCACAAATAAAAAAACCAGCCGAAAGGCTGGTTGTTATATTCAGGATTCTGGATGGGTGAGCGATGTAGCCCACCCATCAATCAGTGCAGAATGCGGGCGCGAATCGTGCCGTCGATCGCTTTAAGCTTAGTTAACGCTTCTTCAGAGCGAGCCGTTTCCACATCGATGACCACATAGCCGATTTCTGCGGTGGTTTGCAGATATTGAGCCGCGATGTTGATCCCTTCTTCGGCGAAGATGGTGTTAATTTGGGTCAAAATGCCCGGACGGTTGGCGTGAATATGCAGTAAGCGAGAGCAGCTGCGATGCTCTGGCAGTGACACTTCAGGGAAGTTGACACTAGAGAGCGTTGAGCCGTTATCTGAGTATTTAGCCAGCTTGCCAGCCACTTCAATGCCAATGTTCTCTTGTGCCTCTTGGGTTGACCCCCCCACGTGTGGTGTCAAAATCACGTTATCAAACTTCATCAGTGGCGATTCAAACGGCTCTTTGTTTGATGCCGGTTCTTCTGGGAATACGTCAATCGCTGCCCCTGCAATATGACCAGATTCGAGCGCATTGCACAGAGCCGGGATATCGACCACAGTACCGCGCGCCGCGTTAATGAAGATAGCGCCCGGTTTCATGCGCGCAAACTCTTCCGCACCCATCATATTTTTAGTGCCAGCGGTTTCCGGAACATGGAGTGAAATGACATCACACTTATTGAGTAGCTCGCTTAAGGTATGCACTTGGGTAGCGTTACCGAGCGATAGTTTGCTTTCAATGTCATAGAAATACACGTGCATCCCCAAGTTTTCAGCAATGATCCCCAACTGAGTACCGATATGACCGTAACCGATAATGCCTAGGCGTTTCCCCCGTGCTTCATAAGAGTTATCTGCACTTTTTTTCCAGATCCCACGGTGAGCAAGTGCGTTTTTCTCTGGAATGCCACGCAGTAACAGTAAAATTTCGCCGAGCACCAGTTCTGCCACACTGCGAGTATTGGAGAATGGTGCGTTAAACACTGGAATACCGCGTTTGGCGGCGGCATTAAGGTCGACTTGGTTAGTACCGATACAGAAACAGCCAATCGCCACCAGTTTCTCTGCCGCATTGATCACCTTCTCCGTCAGATTACTGCGCGAGCGGATCCCGACAAAATGCACATCTTTGATAGCTTCAATCAGCTCAGCTTCTTCCAGCGAGCCTTTATGGTATTCGATATTGCTGTAACCGGCCGCTTGCAAAACTTCCACCGAAGAGGGGTGAAGTCCTTCAAGAAGGAGGATCTTAATTCTGTCTTTTTCCAGTGAAACTTTGGCCATTTTATCGTCCTTAAAACTATGGGAAGGTGGGCTAACAGGCGCTTGGGTTCGAATGGTTCGAATTTTGGTCGTAATTTAGAAAAGCAAACGTTTTCCTTGTGCGCCTTCTGCTCACTAAATTAACAAACTTTTTTTGCTTTGGGTAAGAAAATTACGGAATAAGGCATAATTTTCTTAGAGAAAAGGATAAAAAACGGCACACAGCGGTGCCGTTTGTAAGCAAATAACGGAATATGGGGAGAAATGCCCGATATTAATCTTCGATTTTTGCACCTTGTGGTGTGCCAGTGATGACCACATCAGCCCCTCGATGAGCAAAGAGACCCACGGTCACAACTCCTGCGATGCCGTTGATCTTGCTTTCGAGATCTTTGGGATGGGTGATCTTCATGTTGTAGACATCCAGAATAACGTTACCGTTATCGGTGATCACACCTTCACGATACACAGGATCGCCACCGAGTTTTACCAGTTCGCGCGCGACATAAGAACGCGCCATTGGGATCACTTCAACAGGTAGAGGGAAGTTGCCTAGAACATCGACCGCTTTAGTGCCATCGACAATACACACAAATTTCTTGGCAATCGCTGCGACGATCTTTTCACGCGTTAGCGCTGCACCGCCACCTTTGATCATGTCGCGTTCTGGGTTGATCTCATCAGCACCATCGACATAGATGTCCAGCTCCGATACATCGTTACAGTCATAAACACGGATACCGAGCGCTTCCAGTTTCGCAGTTGAAGCAATCGAGCTCGAAACCGCGCCTTTGATTTCGTCTTTGATAGTGCCTAAAGCATCGATGAAGTGATTAACGGTTGAGCCCGTACCAACACCGACAATGCTGCCTTTTTCTACGTATTTCAGAGCAGCCCAACCGGCGGCTTTTTTCATTTCATCTTGAGTCATGCCTATCTCCTGAGTATCGATTTGCGGGTATGTTGCGCGGCGCGATTATAACCCCAAACCGGAAGCAGAAGTAATCACTTAGGCTGAGCTAAACTGAGCAATTGTTCGACTACCACTGCCAAACCTTGCTGGGGGTCACGATTTTTCGTAACGGAATATCCCAGCTTGCAGTGGGCAGTTGTTCAACTTGCTGGCAATCGTGCGCGAGGCCAATCGGCATCGCGCCTTGCTGCGTTTTAAACCAAGGTGCGAGAGTGCGATCGTAATAGCCGCCACCCATTCCCAAACGCTGGCCTGATTGATCAAACGCCACCAAAGGAGTACCGATAATATCGAGCTCTCGAACCGGGCAGATCAAACGTTGGTCGAGTTTAGGCTCTGCGATCCCATAGCGATTGTTGCTCATCGGCGTGTGTGCGTGGTAGTGCAGAAACAGCAGGTGACCCTTTGCTAAAGGGTGCAAAACGGGGAGATACACTTGTTTACCTTGCTGCCAAAGCCATTCGATCAGTGGTTGGGTATTTAGCTCACCATCATTGGCAAGATAGAGGGCAATACGCTGCGCGGCAGTCACTTCCGGTAAGCTGGCAAAGGTATGGATAAGTTGTTGGCTGGCCGTCTGTTGCTCAAATGCAGAGAGTGATTGTCGACGCTGACGAATTTGCAGGCGTAGGTGTGTACGAGAATCTATCATAGAGGGAACCCCGGGATGCCGTTGAGGATCGTAGCCCTTGAACCATTAGGTTCAAGGCGGATCAGTAATGGTAACCGCAGGCTTCTCGGTACAAGCCGAGCTTGCTCAATAGCTACCCAATACCAACCCTGTTATGTTGCTTATCGGCTCAGGGACATAAATCCGCTGACGAACACCCCAGGGTAAATCAATGCTGTGTTTATTGCTTTCCTGGCTTCACATTTTTCAATGCAGCTTCTAATGAAGCGGCGAGCTGTTCCATGCGCTCGCTAAGTTGTGACTGAGTGCCCGCATTTTCTTGCTGTTTCGTTTGTAACTCGTAACAGATGTTGAGTGCGGCAATCGTCAACAGTTTCACCTCATTGGTGACTTTAGTTCGCTCTGCCATTTCTTTCAAACGATTATCGAGATCTTGCGCAGCTTGAAGCAAAGATACTTCTTGACCTGCTGGGCAATTTACCCGGGTCACCTTGCCCAAAATTTCAATGTCAACCGCTTGATTACTCATGATTAATGAACTCTTTTAGCATAACTAAAGATGAGTCAACTCAGGTGACCATCGAGGTGGAACTATAGGTAAACCCAATACAAGATTCAAGCCTTTCCCGTCGTAACCTGAAAAATGAAGGTTTGAAAACTCACGATTTGGACAATTTGCGCAAAAGCTAAGCACCAACGGCAAGCGAGCGTTTTCGCTCTGGCAATGAAGTGGTAGGATTAGGTTACCTTTCTCGGTTAGTGAATCCAATATGAGCAAAAATAAACTTCCTGCTTACCCAGCTTTGGCCAATGAGCTGCGTAGCGCTTCTCTCGGTATTAATCCTGCCGAGTTACAAGGGTTACTGACGGGGATGTTGTCCGGCGGTTTAAGCCTCAATGATAAAAGCTGGCAAGCCTTGGTTTTCGATTACACCAATGATGGTATGGGCTGGCCAATTGGCGCATTAGCCAGCGCTGAGCAGATTCTGCTGACGATGAGTGCGCAGTTGGTGGATACCGATTTTGAGCTTTCATTACTCCTACCTGAAGGCGAGGGCGAGGACGAGGACGCCTTGTTTGAGCTCGCGGATGCGGTTGCGGAATGGATTAACCACTTTATTTCTGGATTAGGTTTGAGTGGCGCCAATCTGAAGCACGCCTCTGTTGAAGCGAAAGAAGCATTAGAGGATCTGGAAGAGATGTCGAAATTAGGCATCGATGAAGAGGATGACTTAGCCGAGCAAGCAGAATTATTGGAACAAGTGATCGAACATATCAAAGCCTGTGTATTGGTATTACATGCGGAATTTGGTGTCAAACCAGAGCAAGACACTAAGCCCACCGTTCACTAAGTCAACAGAAAGGAAGCGCAATGACGGACAGCCAGCAGCCCAATATCAGTAAGCCTATCAGTTTTGATGTGATCATTGCGGGTGGTGCGATGGCGGGGGCAACATTAGCGCTCGCGTTGCAGCACCTCAGCCAAGGTAAGCTGAAGGTCGCCGTGATAGAGGCGTTTGCGACCGATCATTCTGCGCATCCTGGTTTTGATGCGCGCAGCATTGCGCTCTCCTACGGTACGGTACAGATTCTGCGGGAGTTACAACTTTGGCCGAGCCTACAGCCTTTTGCGACTCCGATTAAACATATCCATGTCTCGGATCAGTCTCATGCAGGGATGACGGATATTCACTGTGAGACGCTTGGGGTTAGTGCTCTAGGTTATGTGGTTGAACTGGCCGATGTGGGGCGCGTTTACGCCGAGCGCATGGCGCAGTGTTCTGCCATTCAACAATTTGTACCAAGCCGAGTGGTGAATATTACCCGTGAGCAAGAGTCGGTCACGGTCCAACTCGATACTAAAGAGACCTTGCAAGGTAAGCTGCTTGTGGCGGCAGATGGTGCGCTGTCGACGTGTTGCCAAGCGCTGGGCCTTGCGATGCAGGAGCACGATTTTGAACAAGTCGCGCTGATCGCCAATATCACCAGCGCGCAACCTCATGTAGGGCGAGCTTTTGAGCGTTTTACACCGCATGGCCCCGTTGCCTTGCTACCAATGAGCCAAGATCGCTTGTCTTTAGTTTGGTGTCTGCCACCAGAGCAAGTTGCGCACTGGCTGCATTGCAGCGAAGCTGAGTTCTTACAAGGCTTACAACAAGCCTTTGGTTGGCGGCTGGGCGCCTTGACCCATGCAGGTGAGAGAAGTGTTTATCCGCTGGTTTTGCGCTATCGTGAGCAAACGGTCTCCCACCGTTTTGCTATGGTGGGCAATGCGGCGCAAACCTTACACCCGATTGCAGGACAAGGTTTTAACCTTGGTATTCGTGATGTGGCGACTTTAGCCGAAGAGATTACGCGCAGCGACGATGCGGGTGAGTACGCGCTACTGCAGCGTTATTTTCAGCGTCGCCAAGCCGATCGCACGGCAACCATCAACCTGACTACAGGATTAGTACACACTTTCTCGAATGACTGGTTAGCGATGCGAATGGGGCGTAACCTTGGTCTAATGGCGATGGATAATTTGCCGTTATTGAAAGCTCCGTTATTGCGCCGCACTCTCGGCATAGTGAACCGTTAATAGGTAAAAGAATGATGCAAAGCGTTGATGTTGTAATTATCGGTGGCGGTATGGTCGGCCTAGCGTTAGCGGCGGCTCTGAAAGAGAGTGACCTACGCATTGCTGTGGTTGAGAACCAATTACCGGAAGAGGCGTTAAACCCGCTGCCGGATGTGCGCGTTTCTGCCTTGAGTCGCTCAAGTGAGATTGTGCTGCGTAATCTTAATGCTTGGGCGGGCATTGAAGCGCGCCGCGCTGCGCCCTACATCGCGATGGAAGTGTGGGAGCAAGATAGTTTTGCGCGGATTGAATTTAAAGCCAATGAGATGACGCAGCCTAATCTGGGACACATTGTTGAAAACCGAGTCATTCAGTTGGCGCTGTTAGAGCAAGTTCAGCAGCAAGCCAATGTGACACTGCATGTGCCTGCGACCTGTCAGAGCATCGTCGTGGGTGAAAGCGAAGCATGGCTAACCTTGAGTAATGGCCAAGCCTTGAGCGCAAAATTGGTCGTAGGGGCAGATGGTGCAAACTCTTGGCTGCGTCGACAAATGGATATTCCTTTGACTCATTGGGATTATGGACACAGTGCCTTGGTGGCCAATGTGCGTACCAGTGATCCGCACAATAAAGTCGCGCGGCAGATTTTTACTGCCCAAGGACCGTTAGCCTTTCTCCCCATGTCAGAGCCGCATATGAGTTCGATTGTGTGGTCGACAGAGCCTTCACGCGCTGAGGCTTTGCTCAATATGAATGATGCGCAGTTTAACAAAGCGCTGATCGCAGAATTCGATGCACGATTAGGCCGCTGTGAAGTAGTGGGCGAGCGGCAGGCTTTCCCACTTAAGATGCGTTATGCCCGTGATTTTGTTGCGCCTCGGGTTGCTCTCGTCGGGGATGCCGCACACACCATTCATCCGCTGGCAGGGCAGGGTGTGAATTTAGGTTTGCTGGATGCTGCCTGTTTGGCACAAGAGCTGCTGAGCTTATGGCAGCAAAATCGCGACATTGGTGATGAGCGTAATTTGCGCCACTATGAACGCTGGCGGAAAGCGGAAGCTGCCAAAATGATTGCGGCGATGCAAGGTTTCCGCGATCTGTTTGAGGGGGATAACCCTGCTAAGAAACTGATCCGTGGAATCGGCATGCGTCTGGTTGGTCAATTGCCGGGTGCCAAAGATGAAATCATGAAACGCGCCCTAGGCCTGAAGGGCGATCTGCCTGAGCTGGCGAAGCAGGTTTGGTTAGAGCGTGCCTACTGATTGAATAAAAAGTTGATCAAATAAAAAGGGTTGGCAGTGCCAACCCTTTTTACATTAAATCGTTTTACATTAAATCGAATGCGATTAAATGTTTGCTTGTTTATGCATAAGCGCAACGCAGTTTCATGATCTCTTGATTGACTTCTTTTACGGTCTGATAGTGGCGCTGTTCGGCTTTCTCTGGCAGCTTTAACTTGCCATTATCGAACTCGAATTTACCGACGCCAAAGATATAAATCCTACCTTTAAACAGACGGCTCACGTGTTTAGCAATCATACCTGGTGTATAGCGCTTAAACAGTCTCATACTTCGATCCTTGCGTTGTTCTGGCACTGCTTAGTATAGAAAAACCTAAACAAAAATAGTGTGATAGGTTTGGTGGAATAAGCAGTACTTACTGATTATTTGGAATATCTGTGCAGTACGAATCAAAACTGCAGTCAAATATCCAGAATCGTGTGACCAAATTTACAAATTCTTCTGATGTTCTCAGCGGGTAACTTATGAACAGCCCGTATTAAGCCAGCCTCTTATGACACTTTAAAGAATAGTCGTAAAAATTCTGAACAGGCAAGTTGATTGTAAAATAATTGTAAAAAAATGCCCGCATTTGGGCGGGCGAATAGTCACAGATGCATTACACAAAAAGTGGATAACTCGAATGCTCAGTTAATTCACTTTCTGTTGACGAGAGAGTGAGCAAACTTGGGTGCTCATTGCTCTCCTCAACGGTTTATAGCCTAGAGGATTGTTTTGGTTTTGACTATTTATGTTTTTAATTTAATTTTAAATTCATAAATAAGTATTGGTTTGTTTGAAGAGACTCGCGTGAAGATGCAACGAACAATAGTGTGTTGCAGCGAAGCTGAGAAGGGAGCCTGATGAGGGAGAGTTTGAGCTGCCGATTCAGGCAGCTCAAGTCGGTTTCGATGAATGACCGCTATTCTTCACTGAGTGAATAGGGTAGCGGTTGAATATGCCAACGGGTGTCTGGTTGAGCAGCTAGACGCAGCTCGACATCGTGCTCAAGATCGTTGGGCAGGACGATCAAACCGATCGCTATTGAATCGGTAAAACGATAATGAGTCAGTAGTGCGCCCGCGCTACGCCAGTTTTCTCCGACAGCGCGTTCAAGAACCACTGGCTCATCTTGGCTCAGTGGCGCACTCAGATTACCTTTGACTATGTACATGGCGCGCTTATTGATGCCGCGATACTTGGCGCGTGCCACAGTCTCTTGCCCTGTGTAACAACCTTTAGTAAAACTGATACCGTCAACGGCTTGCACATTGAGTGCTTGCGGAATGTGTTCATTTTGAGCCGTTTGGGTAACGACAGGCACGGCCTCTTCAATATCCATGCGTGTCCACAGTGATTGCTCGACATGCAGTCCTTGCCAAGCATTGACGTATTGCTCCGCCTGTTCGGCATTCACCAACAGCAGCCAGCGCTTTGGACTCATACGCACGGCTGTACCGCCTGCGATACGGCGTACATCGCCAGTCGTTTCACTCACGCTATCAATCCAAGCGTCGGCTTGACTACCCATCACACCTAGAGCGATATCGCTGCTTTCGGCAATCGTCACTTTAGAGAAGATGGCGTATTTCTTCAGCTCGCGCAGTTCGACTTCCATCGCCGATTGCGGTTGAAACATCGCGTAGCCATCGTGATGATGAAACAAGCGAAATACCGACCATACCTTACCTTTGGCATCACAGTGTGCACCAAAGGTGACTTGCTGCTCTTGCAAAGAAACCACATTGCAGGTGACTTGGCCTTGCAGATACGCTTTTTTATCGGCACCGACCAGCGTGATGGTTCCCCATCCAGTGAGATGCGTGAGCATCAGTTCAGGGAGAGGATCGTGAGAAGAAAGATTGAGTACTGAAAAACGATTTTGCCAGTCCATGTTGTTCACCACTGAGGAAAAAAGTCTCGCTATGTTAATCTGGATCAACTTTTTTGTCAGCTTGAACAGGGACTGTGACTGAGTTACTAGTTGTCTGTCTGCACCCTTGTTACACTCCGAATCAAACAAAAACCATAAGGTGAGGAATACTGATGTACACCGCTGAACAAAAAGCGCGAATCAAATGGGCATGCCGTCGTGGTATGTTGGAGCTTGATGTGGTCATCATGCCATTTTTCGAAGAGTGTTTTGATTCACTGACCGAGTCTGAGCAGGACGACTTTGTGGCTTTACTGGAAAGTGACGACCCTGATCTGTTTGCTTGGGTGATGGGACATGGCCGCTGTGAGAATTTAGGCCTTGCTGCGATGGTGGATAAGATTGTCGCTCATAACCTCAGCAAAGTCCGTTAAGCTTCTGTTTATCCCTTCCTTTTACGCTCAGATCATCGCGCTGCTGATTATGCTGTTGATGCTCTGGGCGTTATTCGTTTCTTCTATTCCCTTGGTGTTGGTGCCCTATTTTGCCGCTTGGATCTGGCGTGGTCATCTCCACAGCCAATGGATGCCGGCGAGTTTGGTCGGCAATGTGGAACTCACCTTTGCTGGTGTATTCGAGCAAGAGGGGCGGCGTGAAACCTTTCATTCGGTACATACGCTTTATGCTCCGCTGTTTATCTGCTTACAAGGGCAGGGCAAGCGTTGGTTTATCTGGCGTGATAGCTGCGATGAAGCCACCTATCGGCAATTGTTAGTGCGATTAAAGCGGGAGCTCAATGGCTCCCGTGATCGTGCGCAGATCTCTTGATTGCTGTTGCGAGCGGAGAGAGCGTTATTTTTCCGGCACAAGAATCGTTGGGCCACTCTCTGCCAGTTGATCTGGATAGTCCAACGTGTAGTGTAAGCCGCGACTTTCTTTGCGTTGCATCGCGCAACGCACCATCAATTCAGCGACTTGCAGTAAGTTACGCATCTCAAGGAGGTTGTTTGACACACGGAAGTTGCTGTAATACTCGTGGGTTTCCTGTTGCAGTAGCTGAATGCGGCGCATTGCTCGTTCCAAACGCTTGTTGGTGCGCACGATTCCCATGTAGTCCCACATAAAGAGGCGCAGTTCGTGCCAGTTATGCTGCAAAACCACTTCCTCATCAGAACAGGTGACTTGGCTTTCATCCCAAGCTGGGAGTGACTCTGGCATGCTCGCGTTGGGCAACTGAGCAATGATGTCTTGTGACGCTGACCATGCGTATACCACGCATTCTAGAAGAGAGTTGGATGCCATACGGTTTGCGCCGTGTAAGCCGGTGTAGCTTACTTCGCCGATCGCATACAACTGCTTAAGATCCGTTTGGCCTTGCGGATTCACCATCACGCCACCACACGTATAGTGCGCCGCAGGAACGATGGGGATCGGTTCTTTGGTCATATCAATGCCCAAATCCATCAAGCGTGAATAAATGGTGGGGAAGTGTTTTTCGATAAAGTCAGCAGGCTTATGGCTGATGTCGAGATACATACAGTCCGCGCCTAAACGCTTCATTTCAAAGTCGATCGCGCGTGCCACGATATCACGCGGAGCCAGCTCAGCTCGTTCATCGAAATCCGGCATAAAGCGGCTGCCATCTGGGCGGCGCAAATAAGCGCCTTCACCACGCAGCGCTTCGGTAAGTAGGAAGTTACGTGCTTCTGGATGGTATAAACAGGTTGGGTGGAACTGGTTGAACTCTAGGTTGGCCACACGGCAGCCCGCACGCCACGCCATGGCAATGCCATCACCAGAAGAAACATCAGGGTTAGAGGTGTACTGATACACCTTAGATGCACCACCAGTTGCCAACACCACAAATTTGGCGCGAATCGTTTCTACGTGTTCATCATTTCGGTTCCACACATAAGCTCCAACGACTTTGTTGGCATCACCGCCGATTTTATCTGCAGTGATTAGATCCAGCGCATTATGTCTTTCTAATACCGTAATGTTGGGATGGTTGTGGGCGTTATCTTGCAACGAAGTCTGCATCGCCATCCCAGTGGCATCGGCAGCATGCAAAATGCGCCGATGGCTGTGGCCGCCTTCGCGAGTCAAGTGGTAGCGTGGGTGGTCGTTATCGCTATCCTCTTCTTTATCAAAAGGAACACCACCATCAATCAGCCACTGCACGCACTCTTTGGCGTGCTCAGCAATAAAGCGCACGGTTTGTTCATCACAAATTCCAGCACCTGCAATTAAGGTGTCCTGCACATGCGATTCAATACTGTCCGATTCATCAAAGACTGCCGCAATTCCGCCTTGTGCATAAAAAGTCGCACCTTCACTGCGCGGCCCTTTACTTAATACAATCACTTTTCCGTATTGAGCGACCTGTAAAGCAAGCGATAAGCCTGCTGCGCCACTTCCTATGACTAATACATCACATTGATGCTCTCGGTCTGCATTCATAAAATTGCCAATTCCCAAACTGTAGCGAGTCATCCAACTCGACATTTCTTTAAATTCCTCAAAGAGTTGTTTTCTTTAAAGGAAAAAAACACCGCATCGATTGAGCAGACATGCCACTGTGCACAATCAAGTGGCAAGAAATTATCGAAAAATTCGGATCGTTGATACGGTGTAAGTCCTGCTATTATCATCGCGCTAAATGCAATAGTTTGTAAATCTTATTGTCATGTTAGCGGTTGCACTCTATTAATCCGCTGCATTCACCACTATATAAAGAGTGAAGCGCACGTGATGTATGGGGAATACCTATCTACGCGAGAGGCAAGGGGTGAAAATGCTGCCTTGATAAGGTTTTGAGTAAAATATTTCACCCAATAATGAACTTTCTCGATAATGCCGAGTCTCTAAAGGTGCTCATGCAAGTAATGGTGTCAATATTACAATTCGCATAATGAGTACCCATATCTGAGAAGGTAGGGGAATAACAATAGGAGTGACCGCTCGAATGAACGAGCAACTGACCGATCAAGTGTTGATTGAGCGAGTTCAGAATGGGGATAAGCAAGCATTTAACCTTTTGGTTTTGAGATATCAAAATAAAGTGTGCAACCTTATTTCCCGGTATGTAAGCAATTCCGGTGATGTGGCTGATGTAGCGCAGGAAGCGTTTATTAAAGCGTATCGAGCCATTCCAACCTTTCGTGGTGAGAGTGCGTTTTACACTTGGCTGTATCGTATTGCTGTCAATACTGCGAAAAATCACATTGTTGCGCAAAGCCGACGCCCACCCGCAAGTGATGTTGATGCTGAAGAAGCTGAATTCTATGAAGGTGGTGACGCATTAAAAGAATTATCGAACCCGGAGAACATTACGTTGTCCAAAGAGCTGAAGAAGACCGTGTTCGATGCAATTGATGCGTTACCGGATGATTTAAAAACGGCAATGACGTTGCGCGAGCTTGATGGCTTGAGTTACGAGGAAATCGCGGAAGTGATGGATTGCCCTGTAGGTACAGTGCGTTCACGAATTTTCCGTGCTCGTGAAGCGGTAGAGAAGAAAATTAAACCTCTTCTGTAACGCAAATTCCCTAATGACTATGGTGAATAGAATGGCTGACAAAGAAAAACTTTCAGCACTCATGGATGGCGAGATGATCGACAATGAGCTGATTTTAGGATTGGCTCAGGATCAAGATGCACGTGACACGTGGAAAAACTATCATCTGATCGGTGATGTACTCCGTGGTGATGCACCGATACACAAGGAGTGGAATATCGCTGAAAGTGTCGCCTTGGCGCTGGAAAATGAGCCTGCGCACAATCCGTTGCATCACTCAACGAAGGTGATCGACTTACAACAAGCAAGACTGGAAGCTCAGCCCAAACCGCAACAGGCTAAGCGCCAGCTGCCCGCTTGGTTGTCTCAGTTTGGTCAAGTTGGTATCGCCGCTTGTGTCTCTTTGGCGGTTATTTTCGGCGTACAACAGTATGGCGGACAAAGTTCAGGTGTGGAAAATGAACTGCCTGTGCTGCAAACCATTCCTCTTGCTGGAAGCGCTGAGCCAGTGAGTTTGACTCGTGATTCGGTGGAAAAGCATGCGCCAGACAGCAGCATGCAAGAGCAACGTCGCCGCGTAAACGCCTTGCTGCAGGACTACGAACTGCAATTACGCCTAAACAGTGAGAATAGTGCTTCTCACCAACACCCAGTTGAATCGGTTGTGGAATGAAGAAATTTTTGATCAGTGCGCTGACGCTGTTCTGTGTAAATTCAACTGCCGCCTTTGCAGACGAAGAGCCTGCAGAGGCGTTGTTGTATCAGATGAATGAAGCCAGCCAACATCTCAATTACGAACTCTCATACATCTTGGTTAAGAAAAATAGCATTGAGCCATTGCTGTATCGTCATGCGCGACAAAATGATCAACAACTGGCGCATTTGGTGTATTTAAGCGGCCCTGTACGTGAAGTGATCCGCCGTGGTGATGAGGTGAGTTACATCGAGCCGGGTGTTGAACCTTTTACGATTGAATCGGGCAATATGGTGGCTCCTACCATCCCTATGCTGAATGCGGATGTTGCAGAGTTGAGCCGCTACTATGACTTCGTGAAAGTCGGGCGCGCCCGAGAAGCGGGGGCAGCGTGCCAAGTACTGCGCGTGGTCCCGAAAGATGGTTTACGTTACTCGTATGTTGTCTGGGTCGATGAAAAAAGCCATTTGCCTTTAAGGGCGGATTTGCTGGATCGCGATGGCGAAGTGCTTGAGCAGTATCGCACCATTTCATTTTCGGTCAGCGAGCGTTTGGCCGAAATCATGGCAGGGCTAAACAAGGTGCAACTGCCTGAAGTCCTTAAGTTGCCAAAAGGCAGTGTGCAAGAGACCTTCTGGCAAGTCACTTGGGTTCCGGATGGTTTTCAAGCCATGGAGCTGAATCGTTATCGTATGGCAATGACAGAGCGTTTGGTGGAAAGCCAGATGTATTCGGACGGCCTGTTTAATTTCTCAGTGTATGTCTCTGCCAGTGATAACTACTCACTCAAAGGTCAGTTGGTTCGACAAGGCCGCCGTACTTTGCACAGTGTCGTCAAAGGTGAGAATGAAATTTCGGTAGTGGGCGATATTCCTCCTGCGACTGCGCAACGTATCGCTCAATCGGTGATGTTTGGTGTGGGTGGAGTGAAAGCGCAATGATGACGGCATTGGCTACGGTGACCAAAGTGGTACCCGCTCAACAAGGATTTCAAGTGACGCTGAGTTGTGAACAGCAAACCAGTTGCAGCAGTTGCCAATCCTCGAAAAGCTGCGGTACGGGCATTGTCTC
The DNA here is from genome assembly GCF_037672085.1 of Vibrio paracholerae. Lineage (NCBI taxonomy): Bacteria > Pseudomonadati > Pseudomonadota > Gammaproteobacteria > Vibrionales > Vibrionaceae > Vibrio > Vibrio paracholerae. Next base: position 491,653 of record NZ_JBBHLM010000002.1, read on the forward strand.
TAAAGCGTTCGGTAATAAAACGTTATTCTGGCGTTTACACACCTTACAAGCTCTAGAAGCGGGTGAGGTGGTCGAGATTGGCTTGCCGGAAAAGAGCGTGCTGCAGTCGGCGGCTCTTGTCTATTTATTACCGCTGTTTTTCATGATGCTGGGTGCATGGCTTGGCAATCAATGGCTGGCCCCTATGTTGGGTTTTGGAGAAGGGATAGTGATCCTTACTGCACTGCTGTTTATTGCGCTCGGTGTCTGGGTTGCCAAACATTATGCGAAAGTGCTGGAGCTACGCTCTCAGCAGCAAGTGGTTTTGTTACGAAAGCTGGGTATCCCGGTTGCCTAAATTATGATGCGAACCCCAACGAAATTGGGTAGAATCGCCCAACTTGAATGAATGGCCGCCAACGCGGCTTTTCTATGTCCTTATTATTTAAGAGTTTAGTCATCCCAAACCTATGAAGCACATTCGTAACTTTTCGATTATCGCCCACATTGACCATGGTAAATCGACTCTATCTGACCGTTTAATCCAAGTCTGTGGCGGCTTGAGCGATCGTGAAATGGCCGAGCAAGTTCTTGATTCTATGGATCTGGAACGTGAGCGTGGTATCACCATTAAAGCGCAGAGTGTGACTCTCGACTATACAGCGAAAGATGGCCAAACCTATCAACTGAACTTTATCGACACCCCTGGACACGTTGACTTCGCGTACGAAGTATCACGTTCATTGGCGGCGTGTGAAGGCGCATTGTTGGTGGTGGATGCTGGGCAAGGTGTGGAAGCGCAGACCCTAGCCAACTGCTATACCGCGATCGAAATGGATCTGGAAGTGGTGCCAATTCTGAACAAGATTGATCTCCCTGCGGCAGAGCCTGAGCGTGTGGCGGAAGAGATTGAAGATATCGTCGGTATCGATGCGATTGATGCAGTGCGTTGTTCTGCAAAAACCGGTGTTGGTGTTGATGATGTTCTAGAAAAGATCGTTTCTGCCATCCCGGCACCACAAGGCGATCCTGATGCACCATTGCAAGCGCTGATCATCGACTCATGGTTCGATAACTACCTAGGTGTGGTTTCTCTGGTTCGTATTAAAAACGGTAGCCTGAAGAAAAACGATAAGATCAAAGTGATGAGCACTGGCCAGGCTTGGGGTGTAGATCGCTTAGGTATTTTCACGCCAAAACAAGTGGATACTGATTCACTGAATACTGGTGAAGTAGGCTGGGTGGTGTGTGGTATCAAAGACATCATGGGCGCACCTGTGGGTGATACCCTGACCTTAGCGAAGAACGGTTGTGAAAAAGCGCTGCCGGGCTTTAAAAAGGTGAAACCTCAAGTGTATGCGGGCTTGTTCCCCGTCTCTTCCGATGATTATGACAATTTCCGTGATGCGCTGGGTAAGCTGAGCCTCAACGACGCCTCGTTGTTCTATGAGCCAGAAACCTCGGCAGCACTCGGCTTTGGTTTCCGTTGTGGCTTCCTTGGTATGCTACACATGGAGATCATCCAAGAGCGTCTAGAGCGCGAATACGATCTCGATCTCATCACCACGGCACCAACCGTAGTGTATGAAGTGCTCAAAACCAACAAAGAGATTGTCTACGTTGATAGCCCAGCGAAACTGCCTGCTATCAATGATATCGAAGAGATCCGCGAGCCTATCGCGCGTTGTAACATTCTGGTTCCTGCTGATTATCTAGGTAACGTGATTACCCTGTGTATCGAGAAACGGGGTTGTCAGGTGGACATGGTTTATCACGGTAACCAAGTTGCGCTGACTTACGATATCCCGATGGCCGAAGTCGTTCTGGATTTCTTTGACCGTCTGAAATCGACCTCTCGTGGTTACGCGTCACTGGATTACGGTTTCCAGCGCTTTGAAATGTCGTACATGGTACGTGTGGATGTGCTGCTCAACGGCGACAAAGTGGACGCCTTGGCGATCATTACCCACCGCGATAACTCGCAAACCCGCGGTCGTCAATTGGTTGAGAAGATGAAAGAATTCATTCCTCGCCAGATGTTCGATATCGCGATCCAAGCTGCTATTGGTAACCACATCATTGCGCGCTCGACCGTGAAGCAGTTACGTAAAAACGTACTGGCGAAGTGTTACGGTGGTGACGTGAGCCGTAAGAAGAAACTGCTGAAGAAGCAGAAAGAAGGTAAGAAACGGATGAAGCAGATCGGTAACGTTGAGCTGCCACAAGAAGCGTTCCTTGCCATTTTGCATGTCGGCAAAGACTAATTTCTTTGCTGGCTTCAGACTTATTGGTTTTACACATGAGTGAAAGGGTTTCGGCTCTTTCACTTTCGTATTTTTTAGATAAGGGAAGTCAATGGCGAACTCATTCTCACTGATTCTGGTGATCGTAACTTTGGTCACAGGTATCGTCTGGACACTGGAAAAGCTGGTGTGGGCGAAAAGGCGCCAACAGAAACAGGCTCATTTACAGGCAAAAACACCAGAAATGCCGGCCTCAGCACTGGATAAAGTCGCGGCTCAACCGTGGTGGATTGAAAACAGTGTCTCGATTTTCCCTGTAATTGCTTTTGTGCTGGTGTTGCGTTCGTTCATTTATGAACCGTTCCAAATTCCATCCGGTTCGATGATGCCGACTCTGCTGGTTGGGGATTTTATTCTGGTTGAAAAATACGCTTACGGCTTGAAAGACCCCGTATGGCGCACTCAATTGGTTGAAACGGGTAAACCTGAGCGTGGTGACATTGTGGTGTTCAAATACCCAGTAAATCCTGATATTGACTACATCAAGCGTGTGGTGGGTATGCCCGGGGATACCGTACGCTACAGTGCGGGTAAAGAGCTGTGTATTCAGCACCAAGGCGAAAGCGAATGCCAAGCAGTTAAACTCTCTAACGTGCAAGAGAGCGAGTTTTACCAAAATGAGATCCCACTGATCGAGTTAAATGAACAATTAGGCAAGATCGAGCACAATATTTTGGTTAACCCATTGAGCATTGATAACGTGGCGAATTATCGCCCACGCAGTGGCGTGAATGAATGGGTTGTACCACAAGGGCACTATTTTGTGATGGGTGATAACCGTGACAACAGTGCTGACAGCCGTTTCTGGGGCTTTGTGCCAGAGCAGAATCTGGTCGGAAAAGCTGTGGCTATCTGGATCAGTTTCGAGTTTGAACGCGCTGAAGACAGCGTACTTCCACGCTGGATTCCTACCGGAGTACGATTCAATCGTGTTGGTGGGATCCACTAAGCCTGCATGAGCTGGCAATAACGTTGAGATTATGACACCTCCAATGAATAAATTAACAAGTAAGCTCGGTTATACCTTTAAGGAAGCTGAGCTGCTTAATCTGGCGCTGACACACCGCAGCGCCAATGGTAAGCACAATGAACGTCTTGAGTTTCTGGGCGATTCAATTTTAAGTTTTGTCATTGCTGATGAGCTCTATCGCCGCTTCCCGAAAGTGAATGAGGGTGATATGAGCCGTATGCGTGCCACCTTAGTACGTGGTAACACGTTGGCGGAGCTGGGTCGTGAATTCGATCTGGGAGATTACTTAAAATTAGGTCCAGGTGAGTTGAAAAGCGGTGGTTTCCGCCGTGACTCGATTCTGGCCGATGCCGTAGAAGCCATCATTGGTGCGATCTACCTCGATAGTGATTTAGAAACCGCGCGCCGCATTGTGCTGGAGTGGTATCAATGTCGACTTGAGGAGATCAAACCGGGCGCATCACAAAAAGACCCGAAAACTCGTTTACAAGAGTTTTTGCAAGGCAGAAGAAAACCGCTGCCCGTCTACACTGTGACTAATATTAAAGGTGAAGCGCACAACCAAGAATTTACGGTTGCGTGTGAAGTTGCAGGTATGGACACACCTGTGATCGGTAAAGGCACCAGCCGCCGCAAGGCAGAGCAAGCGGCTGCAGAAACGGCTCTGGAGCAATTAACTCATGGCTGATCAAGAATTTGATATCGATGCATACTTTGCTTCTCGCAGCGAAGGCCAAACGGCGACATCGACACCAGAGGACCAACACTGCGGTTTTGTCGCGATTGTCGGTCGTCCAAACGTGGGTAAATCGACCCTGCTCAATAACCTGTTAGGGCAGAAAATCTCGATTACTTCGCGTAAACCGCAAACCACTCGCCACCGTATTATGGGTGTTGAGACAGAAGGCAAGTATCAAGCCATTTACGTGGATACCCCAGGATTGCACATTGAAGAAAAACGCGCCATCAACCGTTTGATGAACCGCGCGGCATCAAGCTCGCTGAGTGATGTCAACTTAGTGCTGTTTGTGGTGGAAGGCACTCACTGGACCGCCGATGACGAGATGGTGTTCAACAAGCTGCAAAAAGCCAACTTCCCAGTGGTACTTTGTGTGAACAAGGTCGATCAGGTCAAAGATCGTAACGAAGTGATGCTGCACATGCTGGAGCTTTCTAAGCGCATGCCGTTTGTCGATATCGTCCCGATTTCTGCTAAACAGGGGAAAAACACCGATGTGCTGAAAAAGCATGTTCGTGATCATTTACCGAAAGCCGTGCACCATTTTCCTGAAGAGTATGTGACGGATCGTTCACAGCGCTTTATGGCCTCTGAAATCGTGCGTGAAAAGCTGATGCGTTTTACGGGTGAAGAGCTGCCGTATTCGGTGACTGTTGAAATCGAGCGTTTCGATTACAACCCAGATACCGATGGTTTCCACATCAACGCCCTGATTTTGGTTGAGCGTATTGGCCAGAAGAAAATGGTGATTGGTAAAAACGGCGAGAAGATTAAAACCATCGGCCGCGAAGCGCGTCTCGATATGGAAGAGCTGTTTGGCCGCAAAGTCTACCTAGAGACTTGGGTGAAAGTGAAATCTGGTTGGGCAGATGATGAGCGCGCCCTGCGTTCACTCGGCTATATCGACGATCTCTAAACACGAGAGGTGGCAACGGGGTTGCCACCTTTTTCATTTCTACCTTCAACTGCATGATAGAAAGGGAAAATGTCAGACGGACTGCAACGCTGTTTTGTTCTGCACCGCCGCCCTTACAGTGAATCGAGCTTAATTCTCGATGTGTTCAGTGAGGAGTACGGGCGAGTCAGCTTGATGGCCAAAGGCGCGCGCGGAAAACGCTCCAACCTCAAAGGTGCGCTGCAACCTTTCACTCCTTTACTGCTGAAATGGTCGGGCAATGGCTCGATGAAAACTTTGCGCCAAGCCGAACCGATTAGCCTCGGCTTACCGCTTTCCGGCGTTTATCTCTATTCGGCGATGTACATCAATGAGCTGGTGGATAGAGTGCTCATGCCCGAAGTCGCCAGCCCCGGGCTATTCCATGATTATCTGTTTGCGCTCACTGAACTGGCGCAAAGCACCAATCCTGAGCCCGCGTTGCGCCGCTTTGAACTCGCCTTACTTGCCGCGATGGGGTACGGCGTGGATTTTCTACATTGTGCGGGCACTGGCGAGCCAGTTTCACCAGACATGACCTATCGCTATCGTGAGCAAAAAGGCTTTATTGCCTCAGTACGCCGCGATAATCTCACCTTTCTCGGTAACGAGCTCATTGCAATCAGTGAACGGCGTTTTACCAGCAAAGAGCAACTGCAAGCGGCAAAACGCTTTACACGTTTAGCCTTAAAGCCGTATCTTGGCGGCAAACCTTTAAAGAGTCGTGAGTTGTTTCGTCAAACAACTCTACCCAGAGCACGGAGTACAGAAGAATGAGCTCAATTTATCTTGGTGTGAATATCGATCACGTGGCGACTTTGCGTAACGCACGCGGCACACAATATCCCGATCCAGTGCATGCAGCGGAAATTGCTGAACGTGCGGGCGCGGATGGCATCACCATCCATCTGCGTGAAGATCGTCGTCACATCACAGATCGCGATGTCCGTATTTTGCGTGAAACGCTGCAAACGCGCATGAACCTTGAAATGGCGGTGACGGATGAGATGGTCGAGATTGCGCTGCAAACTCAGCCAGAATATGTCTGCTTGGTGCCGGAAAAACGTGAAGAGTTGACCACTGAAGGCGGTCTTGATGTGCTAGGTCAGTTGGAGCGTGTCAAAGCGGCAACGGAAAAACTCACTGCGGCTGGCATTAAAGTTTCTCTGTTTATCGATGCCGATCGTGAGCAAATTGATGCGGCCAAAGCCTGTGGCGCACCTTTTATTGAGCTGCATACCGGGCACTACTCCGATGCGAAAAGCGATGTCGATCAGCAAAATGAGCTGAAGAAAATTGCAGCTGCAGCGGCTTACGCACACGATTTGGGCATTACGGTGAATGCGGGTCATGGCTTGACCTACCACAACGTCGCTGCGATTGCGGCCATTCCTGAAATTTACGAGCTGAACATCGGCCATGCGATCATTGGTCGCGCGGTATTTGATGGTTTAACGAAAGCCGTCGCCGATATGAAAGCCATCATGGTTGCTGCGCGTCGTTAAGCCTATGATCGTTGGACTCGGAACGGATATTGCTGAAATCGAACGGGTTGAAAAAGCGTTGGCGCGCTCTGGCGAAAGCTTTGCGCGCCGCATTCTTAGTGATGTTGAATTTGAGCAATTTCAATCTCTGAAGCAACAAGCCCGATTTTTAGCTAAGCGTTTTGCAGCCAAAGAAGCGGCTTCTAAAGCATTGGGAACTGGTATTGCGCAAGGTGTTACTTTTCAAGACTTTACTATCAGCAATAATGAACTCGGTAAACCGCTCTTAGCTTTAAATGGTAAAGCGGCTCAACTTGCCACTCAGCTTGGGGTGTGCTCTATTCACCTTTCCATTTCCGACGAACGCCATTATGCAATGGCGACTGTGATCCTTGAACGCCGTTAATGCGGCGTTCATGCTTTGGTTCATTTCAAATCTTTCATTTTCTGACTATATTTCCCTTATGTGCTTAATTTTTTCCAACGGAAGAATGAGTTTTCTGACTCTTTGCACCCAACGCGTATTTTTGTATCACCAATCACTAAAATGAAAGATATTGGGTGATGTCATTAATCATCAATGACGATCGACATGGAGAATATTTCACTTGGCGTGCAGGTTGGCGCTGTGGTGGAAATCGCGCTTGCTTAGGGATAACCCAATGATACGAAGCCTTTTTCAAACCCGCCTGATGAGCGGTGTTGTCGGTCTATTAGCCATGACGAGCGGTGCTGCCTTAGCGGCCGACTGGAGCGTCTCTGGTTATGGTTCGATTGGTTATAGCTATGAAAATGAAGAGAATCTCGGTTTCCTGCGCAACATCGCTCAGCCAGATGAGTATCAACGCAACGGATCGTTTAAGCCAGATAGCAATATCGGAGTGCAGTTTGATCTACAGTTAGATCCACAATGGTCGGTGACCACTCAGTGGGTAATGAAAGAGCGAGTCGAGCAGCGCTTCGATGATATTACTGAGCTGGCTTTTGCGCGTTATACGCCGGATGAAAATTGGGATATTCGTCTAGGACGCCTTGGGCTTAACGCCTATATCGCCGCTGATAGCCGACGGATTGACTACGCCCACCTTTGGTTGCGCCCTCCCCAAGAGTTTTACGGCGGCATTTTCTATGATGCCATCGATGGAATTGATGTCACTTATCGCAGCCAATGGGATGAGATCACTTGGTCGTTGGGTGCGCAATACGGCCGAATTAAACAGAAACTGCAAAATACCGCTTCCAGCGAAATTTCTGCCACGCAATCCGATCAAACATTAGCTTTGGTGTTGTCACTCGAACAAGATCGTTGGTTTGGGCGTCTCTCCTATGTGCATGTCGGGCAGTTGAAGGTGGATCTAGACGGTAATTCTTTACTGGGTATTCAAGTCGTCAATCAACTGGCGCAAGCTGGACTTGGACCGATCAGCGCTGAAGCAGCGCAGTTAATTGAGCAAATCAACCTTCGAGAAGAAACTATTGAATATTGGCAGTTGGGCTTTGGCTATCGAGGAGAGCAGTGGTCACTCCAATCAGAAATTTATACCATCCTAGGTGAGAAAGCCGTAGTTCCAGAAGGGGTGGGTGGTTACGCTATGGCTGGATATACCGTAGGTAGTGTCACGCCTTATGCTATCTATGGTCGGTTTAATCCGAAAAATGCCCCTTACCAAGCGCTGTCAGATTGGGGATTATCCCCTGTTAATGGCGCGCAGTTAGCAGAGGTACAAAAATGGTTGATTGGTGGCATTAATTCCACTTACATCGATCAGCAGACGTTTTCGCTCGGAGTCCGCTGGGACGTCACTGCTCAGATAGCCTTGAAAGCACAATATGATTACATCCAGATTGCCGATAATGGCTATGGATTATGGGCCATTCCTTTAGACGCTGATTTGCAGGGTCGGGATGTGCAGCTGTTTTCTATCAGCGTTAACTTTGTGTTTTAGGAGGACTCAATGCGATATTGGTTACTCCTCATTCTTTTGCTGAGTCCGTGGGTTTCGGCTTCCGCTGAATTGTATGTGGTTGCCAGTCCGAAAAGTCCGATTATCGAGATTAATAAGGAGCAGTTATCCGCCTTATATCTTGGACGTAATCGCGTGGTGGGCAACACTTATATTAATCAGGTGCTAGATCGTAGTGGTACGGTGCGTCAGCGCTTCTTTTTGCAGGTGACCAATATGCAAGAGAGCCAAATCAACGCTTATTGGGCCAAACTGAAATTTTCAGGGCGGCTGCGTGCGCCGGAATCTGTGGTGAGTGAACAAGAGCTGATTGCCAAATTAGAAGAAAATCCGTTCTCGATTGGCTATACCGATCAAGTGCCCAGTGACGCGCTGAAAGTATTACTGGTGCTCTATGACTGATCAAACGCACACTTCGCCACTGGTTAATCGCTTGCTGAAGATGATTTCACTGTGTGCGCTTGGGTATTTGCTGATCATTTTGGCCATCATTATTCCGCGCGGCATACAGAGTGTTGAGCAGCAAAAACAAGAGCTGGAGGAGAAGCTTGCGCTCTCTTTGAGTAACTCGGCGGCCATTGCACTGTATGTGAATAATTACGATATTGCCTCCGAGGTGATGGATGCGTTGCTGCTTCATCAAGAGATCAATGCGGTTAAGTTAGCCAGCGTGGATGGCATTGTCTTTGAGCGCACCACCATCCCCTCAACCTACAAAGAGCAGAATTATTGGAATGATGCGAACCGCTACCGATTAGATTCTCCCGTAGATGGTAATTTGATTGGCTATCTGATGATTCATGAGGATCATCAGGTGATTCGCCAGCAAGCCATTAATCAGATTCTTGATCATATAGCTGTGGTTTTGATCCAGTTTCTCGTGACTTTTATTGCGCTTATCTGGATCGTTCGCCGCTTGGTCGGTAAACCCCTGACGGATCTTTCACAGGCGTTATCCGAAGTGCGGCCAGATCATGATCGCAAAGTGGCGGTAGCCGCAGAGGATCACCATAACGAGATTGGTTTGGTGGCTAAAAGCATCAATGAATTTATCGATGCTTCCCATCAAGCCTTGCTGCGTGAACGCGAGTTGCGCCAACAGATTGAACGTTGGGAAAGCTACTATCGCACCATTGCCAAACAAGACACGCTGACGGGACTAAAAAACCGTTTAGGTTGTGAGAAGTTCGTGCTCCGCAAACAGCGCACTAGCACCATCATGGTACTGCTATTGATTGATTTGGATGGTTTTAAGCAGGTGAATGATACCTTGGGGCATGCGGCTGGCGATGAGGTACTACGTGAAATCGCTAAACGTTTTTATGCCTTGGCGCAAACGCATTTTTCTGATTTTGTGGTTGGAAGGCTCGGTGGCGATGAGTTTGCTATTTACATTCCGCTGGATAAATTTGTTGCCGAATCTATCGAGCGGTTTGCGGCGCAGTTGATCGAATCCTCCTCTGAGCCGATTGCATTCGGTCAGCAGAGTGCGCAAGTGGGTTGCAGTATTGGGATTAGTCATATGAACAGTCTGCACATTGACTTAGAAAAACTGCTGCTACAAGCCGATAAAGCCATGTACTGGGTCAAATACAGAGGCAAACATGGCTATCATATTTATCGAATGGGGGAAGAGATCCTGCCTCTTCCCAGTGCTAAAGAACTCAAGCAGGATCAGTTCAGATAGTCGCGAGAGGCTTCGAGCACTTTCGCCATCTCATCTTGCAGCTCAAATAACTCAGGCTCTAACTCATCGATGCTCGCCCCATTGCGCAGCGCTTGCTCCAAACTGGCGCAGATTTTTCGCAGGCGCGGTACGCCGCTGTACGAACAACTGCCATGCAACTTATGGATATGATGCAGCAGATCGCTAGCGGGGTATTCTTCATCCTCAAGCGCAGTATTGACCACAGTTTCGACTTCCCGCAAATAATCGACCAACATCCCGAGCATCTCTTTGGCGAGATCCTCTTTATTGGCGGATTGGCGCAGCGCGACAGGCCAATCAATAATGGCCTCTTCTGCTGGCGGTGATGAGGGTAAGGCGTTAGATATGACCGCGGCACCATCGGGTGGGGTCACTTTCGCGACCTGTTTACTGCGCGTGTGCGGGCTCCAGTGCACCAAAACCTGTTGCAGAATGTGCTCCTCAATCGGCTTGGTCAGGTAATCATCCATACCCGCTTTCAGTAGACGGTCACGTTCGCCTGCCATCGCATGGGCGGTTACCGCGATGATCGGCGTATCTTGATAATCTTTAAGCTGTTTAATCTCTTTGCAAGCGGTCACTCCATCCATGTGTGGCATCTGAATATCCATCAAAATAATATCGAACTGACGGATCTGAGCTTGCTCGATCGCCTCCTGACCGCTGGTGCAAGAGACCACGTACTCAACCCGCTCTTGCAATAGCGCAGTGATGAGTTTGAGGTTGGCTGGATTATCATCGACCGCCATGACGCACAGCGGAAGCTTATCGGCTTGAGGTTTGGGCGCGCTGGTATTGGCGAGTTGCGGCTGTTGCGCTGCCAAGGTTTGTAGCAGTTTTTTACGAGATAAAGGCTTACTGATGCATTTTACTGGGTAGCGCTGCATCAATTGGTCGGCGAGCGCCAGTTCTGTGCTCGGCACACCGACAATCACATTGTGGGTCATGGCTAATGCGCGTTGCACCCAAAGTTCCACCAAGGTCGGATTGGTCTCTTTACTTGGTGCTAAGTTGAGCAGTACATAGTCGTAAACGTGTTGCTCTTCCGGAATCGCTGAGCGGTACGTCACTTCTAAACCACTTTGGACCAGCGTTTGCTGCACAATCGCAGCAGCTTGCATATTGGGTTCAATCAGCAGCAAGTGGCGATGATTGAGTGAGTCCGCGTTATAACCGTCATTGAGTGGCAGCTCTGTGGTATGCAGGCGCAGCGTGAACCAGAAGGTTGAACCTTGGTGCAAACGGCTGGTGAGGCTGATTTCGCCGCCCATATGGCTGACCAGTTTTTGGGTAATCACCAGCCCAAGTCCTGTACCGCCATAACGGCGTGAAATACTGGCATCCGCTTGGCTAAAGGCTTGGAATAACTGAGCTTGCTGGCGCTCAGAAATGCCAATCCCAGTGTCGCGCACCATAAATTGCAGATCGATCACATCATCGCGTAGCGCGCGCATTTCCACGCTCACGTCTATGTTGCCACGCTCGGTAAACTTAATGGAGTTACCGACCAAGTTGGTCAAGACTTGCTGAATTCGTAGCGGATCGCCCACCACGCCGCGTGGAATTTTCGGGTCAATCTTGAGGGTGATTTCTAACCCTTTTTCATGAGCGCTGGTGGCTTGCAGGTTAACCACCTCTTCCAATACTTCTTGGAATTCAAACGGAATATTCTCCAAAGCCAGCTTACCGGCTTCGAGTTTGGAAAAATCTAAAATGTCATTGATGATGGCGAGAAGGTTATTGGCTGATTTTTCAATGGTTTGTAGGTAATCCGCTTGGCTGTTGGTCAACTGGGTTTTCAGCATTTGCCGCGTAAAACCAATCACACCGTTGAGTGGGGTGCGCAGCTCATGGGACATGTTAGCCAGAAATTCGGATTTCACTCGTGCCGCTTCTTGAGCGCGCTTTTTGGCAATATCGAGTTCAACGTTTTGAATCTCAAGCTGTTCAAGGGTTTCTCGGAGATCAGACGTCGCTTGGTCTATGCTGTGCTGCATTTCGACATGGTACTCGGAGAGCGATACCGCCATCGCGTTGATGCCTTTTTTCAGCGTATCCAACTCGCCGTGCATTTTACCTTCAATCCGCACATCCAAATGGCCGCGACGAATGCGGTCGACCATATTTTTCATGTGAGTGATTGGGCGAGTCACATCGTACATCAAGCGCGAAGCAAATACTCCTGACAGCAAAATCCCGATCACTAGCACTAAACCAGCGGAAAAAATTTCCTGATACTGTTGTAAACGCAGTGAGGAGAGATCCAGTTCTATCGCAATATAACCCATCACTGGAGTGGCGGGATTGGCATCGCCATTGTCGAGCACGGTGCGTTCAGAAATGATCGGCGTTCGTAATATCAGCGTGTTCTCGTCAATCGCGGAACTACTTAGAAACGGGATCGGCTTATCCTTGGGATACATCAGCTTTTCGAAATTGGGGTGGAAGTTCGAGGTGACAAACAGCTCATGATTGGCATCAAACACCGCGATGCTGCGTACTAACTTAGAATTCTTACGGTGGGCATAGCTGATAATGCGTCGCACCGATTCTCGGCTCTGCATACGCAGCGCATCTTCACTAGCAATCGCTAATGGCTCAATGATGCTGGCACCGGAATTGATCACTTGAGTTTCTAAATCGTGATAACGGTTAAAAGAGAACAGAGCGCTAAGCAGCAGACCAATAATCAGGGTAGGTGCCAAAGTGAGCGTCATAACGCGGGCGCGCAAGCCATATCTTTGAGTCATTATTGTCTAAACATTGTGGTGTGGATATGGGAAAATACCCCGTACAAATCGGATTGCGTGGGGAAACGTTGGCGTTAGCTTAATCAACTCCCTCATCTTCGACAATCTCCCCCGTGCAGAATAGTGATGCCGGGGCGAAAACAAATCTATTTCAACACTTGAGCACAGAGCATGGCACGTTTCTTTCAACCGAAAAAGCACAGCACGTTAGACACAAAGCATCAGCCGGTCACTATTGAACGGTTGGATCACCAAGGCAGCGGACTGGCCTTTTTACACAAGAAACCCTTGTTTGTTGACGGCGCTTTGCCGGGGGAAGAGGTGCTGATTCAGCTCACTGAAAACAAGAGCAAATACGCGCGCGGTCAACTGATTAAAGTGTTGAAGCCCAGCGCTGAGCGTGTTGCACCTTTCTGTGCGCATTATGCGCAATGTGGTGGTTGCGATTTACAGCATCTTGACCGAGCGGGACAAATCCATCACAAGCAACAAGCCTTAAGTCAATTAATGGTGAAGTTTGCAGGGCAGAGTCTTGCTCTGTCTGCGCCAGTTTGTTCTGATGATCAAGGCTACCGTCGTCGCGCACGCTTAAGCCTGATGTGGGATAAGAAAACTCAGCAACTACAATTGGGTTTTCGCCGCAAGCAGAGCAAAGCGATTGTTAATGTGACCCATTGCCCCGTGCTGGAGCCGAGTTTAAATGCGCTGTTGCCTGACTTGAACGCTTTGTTGAGCGAGTGGAGTCAACCGGAGCGGTTGGGGCATGTCGAATTGGTTAAAGGGGATAACACTCGCGTGTTGGTGCTGCGCCATTTAGGCGCGCTGACTGAACAAGATCAGCAGCGTTTGACTGACTTTGCTTCACAAAACCAACTAACCTTATATCTGATGCTGGAAGCAGGCGAGTTGCAACATGTGCAAGGTGAAGCGCCATACTGTGAAGAAACAGGCAGCCGCTTAAGTTTCTTGCCCAGTCATTTTATTCAGGTCAATCGCGCGGTGAATCAGCAAATGGTCGCGCAAGCCTTGAATTGGCTTGAGGTTAGCCCACAAGAACGCGTGCTCGATCTCTTCTGTGGCTTAGGAAATTTCACGCTGCCGCTGGCCAAACAAGCGCAAGCGGTGGTGGGTGTTGAAGGTGTTGATGAGATGGTGCAACACGCCACTCATAACGCGAAATTGAACCAAATCAATAATGTGGCGTTTTATCAGGCCAATTTGGAACAAGATATGACGAGCGCCTCATGGGCGCAGCAGAAATTTGCTAAAGTACTGCTCGACCCAGCCCGTGCAGGTGCAGAAGGGATTGTGGATCAACTTTCTGCGTTAGGTGCCAAGCGGGTTGTGTACGTGTCGTGTAACCCTGCGACACTAGCACGAGACAGTCAAAGCTTGCTGAGCCAAGGATTTCGCTTAGAGAAACTGGGTATGCTGGATATGTTCCCGCACACCAGTCATCTTGAGTCTATGGCTTTGTTTGTGAAAAAGGGCTAGCGATTGAACTCTTGATAGGAGCGTCAGTCGAAGGCTAAAAATACAATTATTAGGACGATATCAATGGTTGCGGTACGAAGCGCACACTTAAACCCAGACCAACAGTTTGAGCTAGAAACATGGATAGCCAGCCTGACCCAAGAGGGTAAAACGGCCGCTAAATTAACCGCAGTGTATCGCGATTGTGAACAACTGTTGGCGGGCAATCCACAAGGACCTCTGCTGCTTTGGCGTGGGCGGGAAATGATCGAAATTTTGATCACCCTATCGATGGACCGTCCAACGCTGGTGGCGGCTTTGCTGTTTCCGATCGCCACCAGTGGCGTGTTGGATAATGAGTCGCTCGAAGAGGGATATGGCCGCGAAGTGGTTAAACTTATCCACGGCGTGGAAGAGATGGCGGCGATTGGCCAGCTCAATGTCACCATGCATGGCAGTGAAGCCTCAGCGCAAGTGGATAACGTGCGCCGTATGCTACTGGCGATGGTGGATGATTTTCGCTGCGTGGTGATTAAGCTTGCCGAGCGGATTTGCAACCTGCGTGAAGTGAAAAACGAGCCAGATGAAGTGCGCCGCGTGGCTGCTAAAGAGTGTGCCAACATCTATGCGCCTCTGGCTAACCGCCTTGGCATTGGTCAGCTCAAATGGGAAATTGAAGACTACGCGTTTCGTTACCAACAACCGGATACCTATAAACAGATCGCCAAACAGCTTTCTGAGCGCCGCATCGTGCGTGAGCAGTATATTCGTGATTTTGTCAGCGACTTGCGCGCTGAGATGAAACAGTTAGGCATTAACGCCGAAGTTAGCGGTCGCCCGAAACACATCTACAGCATCTGGCGTAAAATGCAGAAGAAAAGCCTCGCTTTTGATGAGCTGTTTGATGTGCGTGCGGTGCGGATTATTGCTGATAAGCTGCAAGACTGTTATGCCGCGCTTGGCATTGTGCACACTAAATACAAGCACTTACCCAACGAGTTTGATGACTATGTGGCGAACCCCAAACCGAACGGTTATCAGTCAATCCATACCGTGATTTTGGGGCCAGAAGGCAAAACCATCGAGATCCAGATCCGAACCAAGCAGATGCACGAAGAATCAGAGCTTGGGGTGGCTGCCCACTGGAAATACAAAGAGGGTAGCAGCGCAGCGCGCAGTGGTTACGATGAGAAGATCACTTGGCTGCGTAAACTGCTCGATTGGCAAGAAGAGATGTCCGATTCGGGCGAGATGCTCGACGAACTGCGTAGCCAAGTGTTTGATGATCGCGTCTACGCCTTTACCCCGAAAGGTGATGTGGTCGACTTACCAATGGGCGCGACCCCACTCGATTTTGCCTACCACATTCACTCCGAAGTGGGGCATCGCTGTATTGGCGCGAAAGTGGCAGGGCGCATCGTACCTTTCACCCACAAATTGCAGATGGGTGATCAGGTTGAAATCATCACCGCCAAAGAGCCGAATCCATCACGCGACTGGTTGAATCCATCGCTTGGTTTCGTCCATTCAGGGCGTGCGCGCGCCAAGATCAATGCATGGTTCCGCAAACAGAGCCGTGAGAAAAATCTCGAAGCGGGACGGGAAATTCTCGAAATCGAACTGGCAAAAATCGGCGCCAATCTCAAACACGCCGAGGCGTATGCGCTCAAGCGCTTTAACGTCAATAGCGTGGATGAAATGTACGTCGGTATCGGCAGTGGCGATCTACGCATTAATCAGATTGTTAATCATATCAATGCGTTAGTAAATAAGCCGACTGCCGAGGAAGAAGACAAGCTCGTACTGGAAAAACTGCAGGAAAACAAATCCCTAACACCAAATCGTCCGCATAAAGATGCGGTGGTGGTAGAAGGGGTGGATAACCTGATGACCCACCTTGCACGTTGCTGCCAGCCGATCCCCGGCGATGAAATCCGCGGCTACATAACCCAAGGTCGTGGTATTTCGGTACACCGTAGCGACTGTGAGCAGCTTGAGGAACTTAACCTCCATGCACCGGAGCGGATCATTGATACCGTATGGGGCAGCGGTTTCGTTGGATCTTATCTACTGACCGTGCGTGTTGAAGCTATGGAGCGCAGTGGCTTACTGAAAGACATCACCACTTTGCTGGCGAATGAGAAAGTTAAAGTGGCGAGTATGAAGAGCCGCTCCGACTACAAACGCCAAATCATCATCATGGATTTCGATCTTGAGGTGAATAACGTTGAAGCTTTGGCGCGCGTTTCTAAACGTATCGAGCAGATCAAAGATGTTATGTTGGTCAAACGCTTAGGTTAAATCCAACGCAAACAGCGAGGTGTGAAGTGAAAACTTCCACCTCGTTGCTTTTTCAACTTCAATACGTTTAGGCCTCAATGCCTGATGTGAGGAAAGCCATGTCACACCCGATTGAACAACTCGAACAGATCATGCGCCGCTTGCGTGACCCAGAACAAGGTTGCCCGTGGGATAAAGAGCAAACTTTCGACACCATTGCACCTTACACCATCGAAGAAACCTTTGAAGTAGTAGATGCCATCACCCAGCGCGATTGGCCTAACCTGCGTGAAGAGTTAGGGGATTTGCTGTTTCAGGTGATTTTCTACAGCCAAATGGCCAAAGAACAAGGCTTGTTTGAGTTTCGTGATGTGGTGGAAACGGTCAACGAGAAACTGACCCGCCGCCATCCTCATGTGTTTGGGGATGTCACCTTTGAAAATGACGCGCAAATTCACGCCAATTGGGAAGCCGAAAAAGCCAAAGAAAAAGCGCAAGCAGGCAAAAGTGAGCAAAGTATTCTAGACTCTGTACCACGTTCGTTGCCCGCTTTATCGCGTGCCCACAAGATCCAAAAAAAGTGTGCTCAATACGGATTTGATTGGGATAGCCTTGGCCCTGTGGTTGAAAAAGTACACGAAGAAGTCGCCGAGGTAATGGAAGAAGCGCTGCAAGTTGACGTGAATACGCAAAAAGTCGAGGAAGAGCTAGGCGATCTTTTATTCGCAACCGTCAATTTAGTGCGTCATTTAGGCCATGATCCTGAAATGGCTTTGAGTAAAGCCAACGCCAAATTTGTGCGCCGTTTTCAAGGTGTCGAGGACAAAGCCAGAGCGAAAAATAAGCCGCTGAACGCGTTCACTTTGGCTGAACTCGATGGATTTTGGGATGAAGTAAAACTTGAAGAAAAACAGGCAATAAAGTCATTTACCCAGCATAAGCGATGAAATGTACATCATCGGCTTGGTAGGCTTACTATTTGATTAAACACTAGATTTATTGAGAGCTGAAAAATAATAGACCTCATGGCGAATCTGGTTAAGATAATGTGTGATTTATAGACTTAGCTTCAATTTGCTTTGATTTGAAGCAAAAAATAAAAAATTGAGTGTGATAGATTTCACGTTGTGGCAGTTGGGGGGTTCTGGTATAGTTTTATCCCGTCCAGAAGAAATCCATTTCCCTCATTCAACCAATTTCAGGTTAAACATGACGACAAATTATATTTTTGTTACTGGCGGGGTTGTATCCTCTCTAGGTAAAGGTATTGCAGCCGCATCCCTTGCTGCTATTCTTGAAGCTCGTGGTCTAAAAGTGACCATGATGAAGCTTGACCCTTACATCAACGTTGACCCAGGCACTATGAGCCCTACTCAACATGGTGAAGTGTTCGTCACGGAAGATGGCGCAGAAACCGACCTAGATCTTGGTCACTACGAGCGTTTCATTCGTACCAAGATGACCAAGCGCAACAACTTTACCGCAGGTCGTGTTTATGCTGATGTTCTGCGCAAAGAGCGTCGTGGTGACTACTTAGGTGCCACCATTCAGGTTATTCCTCATATCACTAACGCGATCAAAGATCGTGTGATTGCAGGCTCAGAAGGCCACGACATCGCTATCGTTGAAGTCGGCGGTACGGTGGGTGATATCGAATCACTGCCATTCATGGAAGCGATCCGTCAGCTTGCGATCGAAGTGGGCCGTGAGCACGCCATGTTTATGCATCTGACGCTGGTTCCTTACCTAGCAGCAGCGGGCGAAGTGAAAACGAAACCAACCCAACACTCGGTAAAAGAACTGCTGTCTATCGGTATTCAGCCAGATATTCTGGTTTGCCGTAGCGATCGCATGATCCCAGCCAACGAGCGTAAGAAAATTGCTCTGTTCTGTAACGTGCCTGAAAAAGCCGTTATCTCAATGAAAGATGTGGACTCAATCTACAAAATTCCACAACTGATCCGCTCTCAAGGGTTGGATGATTTGGTATGTGCACGTTTTGGTATTAACGCGCCAGAAGCGGATCTGTCTGAATGGGAACAGGTAATTTACGAAGAAGCGAACCCAACTGGTGAAGTGACTATCGGTATGGTCGGTAAGTACACCGAGCTGCCAGATGCTTACAAATCGGTCAACGAAGCCCTGAAACACGCTGGTCTGAAGAACCGTCTGAGCGTTACCATCAAATACGTAGATTCGCAAGATGTTGAAACCAAAGGCACTGATGTGCTGAATGGTCTGGATGCGATTCTGGTTCCGGGTGGTTTTGGCGATCGTGGTATCGAAGGCAAAATCCGTGCAGCGCAATATGCACGTGAAAACAAAATTCCTTACCTTGGCATCTGCTTGGGTATGCAAGTGGCACTCATCGAATACGCGCGCAACGTAGCGGGTATGGAAGGTGCACACTCAACCGAATTCAATAAAAACACCAAATACCCAGTGGTTGGTTTGATCACTGAATGGGTAGATGGCGAAGGCAATGTCGAAGAGCGTAGCGAAAAATCGGATCTGGGCGGCACAATGCGCCTAGGTTCACAGCTATGCCACCTTGAGAAAGGCACTAAAGCGTACGAGTTGTACGGTAGCGCAACCATTCATGAGCGTCACCGCCACCGTTACGAAGTCAACAACCTGCTGCGTCCTCAGATTGAAAAAGCAGGTTTGAAGGTTTCTGGTCTGTCAGCAGATAAGAAGCTGGTTGAAGTGATTGAGAACCCTGCTCACCCATGGTTTGTGGCAGCGCAGTTCCACCCAGAGTTCACCTCAACCCCACGCGATGGTCACCCTCTGTTTGCTGGCTTTGTAAAAGCAGCGGGTCAGTTCCAACGCGGTGAATTGAAGTAAAAGGATACGGGTAGCCACTTTAGCAGTGTGGCTACCCTTTTAGTTTTGACATTTAAATTCAATTGAGAGGAAACATTAATGTCTAAGATCGTTAAAGTTCTAGGTCGTGAAATCATCGACTCACGTGGTAACCCAACGGTAGAAGCAGAGGTTCATCTAGAAGGTGGTTTCGTTGGTATGGCTGCAGCTCCATCTGGTGCTTCTACTGGTTCTCGTGAAGCGCTTGAACTGCGTGACGGTGACAAGTCTCGTTTCCTAGGTAAAGGCGTTCTGAAAGCGCTGGCTGCGGTTAATGGCCCAATCGCAGATGCTCTGGTTGGCAAAGATGCAAAAGATCAAGCAACGATTGACCAAATCATGATCGACCTAGACGGTACTGAGAACAAATCAAACTTCGGTGCAAACGCGATTCTAGCGGTTTCTCTAGCAAACGCGAAAGCAGCAGCGGCAGCAAAAGGCATGCCTCTGTTTGAACACATCGCTGAGCTGAACGGCACTCCTGGCGTATTCTCAATGCCTCTACCAATGATGAACATCATCAACGGTGGTGAGCACGCTGACAACAACGTAGACATCCAAGAGTTCATGATCCAACCTGTTGGCGCAAAAACTCTGAAAGAAGCAGTACGTATGGGCGCAGAAGTGTTCCATAACCTAGCTAAAGTACTGAAGTCTAAAGGCTACAACACTGCAGTGGGTGACGAAGGTGGTTTCGCTCCTAACCTGAAATCTAACGCAGAAGCGCTAGAAGTTATCGCTGAAGCGGTTGCGGCTGCAGGTTACAAACTGGGTACTGACATCACACTGGCGATGGACTGTGCAGCTTCTGAGTTCTACGACGCAGAGAAGAAAGAATACAACCTGAAAGGCGAAGGTCGTATCTTCACTTCTAACGGTTTCACTGATTTCCTAGAAGAGCTGACTGAGAAGTTCCCAATCGTTTCTATCGAAGACGGTCTGGACGAGTCTGACTGGGAAGGTTTCGCATACCAAACTGAGAAACTGGGTAAGAAAATCCAAATCGTTGGTGACGATCTGTTCGTAACTAACACCAAGATCCTGAAGCGTGGTATCGACAACGGTATCGCTAACTCTATCCTGATCAAGTTCAACCAAATCGGTTCTCTGACTGAAACTCTGGCTGCGATCAAGATGGCAAAAGATGCTGGCTACACTGCAGTTATCTCTCACCGTTCAGGCGAAACTGAAGATGCAACTATCGCTGACCTAGCGGTAGGTACTGCAGCAGGTCAAATCAAGACGGGTTCTATGAGCCGTTCTGACCGTGTTGCTAAGTACAACCAACTGATCCGTATCGAAGAAGCTCTGGGTTCACGTGCTCCTTTCAACGGTCTGAAAGAAGTGAAAGGCCAAGCTTAATTTTAAGCGAGCGCCTTCGCGACTGTTGACAATAATAGTCTCGCGATAAAAAAACGCCCTGCATTGCAGGGCGTTTTGCTTTCTACGGTTGCAGGCAATGAACTACAGAGCCTCGATTGCCGATACGCGCCGTTTATCCAACTCTTCTTTGATATGCTTGCCTTGAAAGCCATCCGCTATCACGGCTTGAACTTCTACGCCAAGGGCGGCTTGGTAGGCACGCAGGAAAATCTCACGCTGCGGATACTGCTCACTCTCTAAACCTAAACGGCCACGATGATCTGCTTCACAACACAGTAGCACTTGCTCAAGACGCTCCGGTTTGCGCCACACATCCAAAAGCCCCAGCACTTTAAGCTTGGTGGCAGGCTTTAACTCGTCCGCACGATGGATATTGGAATGTTGCGCGCATACCGCGAGCGCTAAATCGCGAAACTCATTAGGCACGCGAATGCGCTCGCACAATGATTCAATGATGTTAAGCCCAGTATGGCAGTGCAATTTATGGCTTGGCCATTCAGAAGGTGGCGTCACGCCTTTTCCTAAATCATGCACTTGCGCGGCAAAACGCACGGGAAGGGAATCAGAAAGTTGTGCGGCTTGCTTGGCGACCATTAACGTGTGAATACCGGTGTCGATCTCTGGGTGCCATTTTTCCGGTTGTGGCACGCCGAACAAGCGATCGATTTCAGGCAGTACCACCGCCAATGCGCCGCAATCACGTAACACCTGCAAAAACACTTCGGGATGAGGGGTCGAGAGCGACTTATGCCACTCTTGCCATACACGCTCTGCGGTTAAGTGCTGCAACTCGCCCGATTGCGCAATCTTCGCCATTAACAGCATCGTTTCTTCGGCAACGGTGAAACCTAGGTGATGCAGCTTGGCCGCAAAGCGCGCCACGCGCAGCACACGCAAGGGATCTTCCACAAACGCGGGCGAAACATGGCGCAGTACTTTTGCGGCGAGATCGCGCTGACCTCCATAAGGATCAATCAGTTGCCCAGAGTTATCTTGCGCCATCGCATTGATGGTCAGATCGCGGCGCAGCAGATCTTCTTCCAAAGTCACGTCTGGCGCATAGTGGCAAGCAAAGCCCGTGTAACCTACACCCGTTTTGCGCTCGGTACGGGCAAGGGCATGTTCTTCTTTACTTTTCGGATGCAAAAACACCGGAAAATCTTTCCCGACGGCTTGAAAGCCTGCCGCTAACATAGCTTGTGGGCTACTGCCGACCACCACCCAATCACGGTCATAAACCGGAAGCTGCAGCAATTGATCGCGCACTGCGCCGCCAACGAGGTAAATTTGCATCGTAGAGTCTCAAAAAATTGCATGAATGACATTGGCTAATCTTAGTCAGCAATGATACGTTGCACCCACTGCGATGAATAGGGTCAACAAGCATGTATCTGAACTTCTTTGGGTTTGACGAATTACCGTTTTCTATCGTCCCCAATGCGCGTTATCTCTACCTGAGTCAGCGTCATCAGGAGGCCATAGTACACCTGCAAGCTGGATTGGGCGATGGCGGCGGCTTTGCCATGCTCACCGGAGAAGTCGGGACGGGGAAAACTACGGTAGCGCGAGCGATTCTGGCGAGTTTGCCGGGCAAAACGCGCGCGGGGATGATCCTCAATCCCACTTTCTCGGATCTGGAGCTATTGGAAGCGATCTGTGATGAATTTGAGGTTAGCTATCCGAAGAAGGCGACCTTAAAGAAACTCACGCAAGTACTGCATGAGTTTCTGTTGGCCGAGCACGCGCAAGGCATACAAGTGCTTTTGATGATTGATGAAGCGCAGCATTTGGCACCGGATGTGTTGGAGCAGCTACGCCTGCTGACCAATTTGGAAACCGAGAGCCATAAACTGCTTAAAGTACTGCTGATTGGCCAGCCCGAGTTACAAGAAAAACTGCGTTTGCCGCAGTTGCGCCAGCTCGCCCAGCGGATCACTGGGCGCTACCATTTACTGCCATTGAATGAAGAGCAAACGGCTGACTACATTCGCTTTCGGATTGAACAAGCCAGCGGTAACCCTGAGTTGTTTAATCGTAAAGCCTGTCAGTGGATTGCAGAGCAAACTCACGGCATTCCGCGCTTAATCAATCTGGTGTGTGATGCGACGTTAAAGCAAGCGTACCAAGCGGGTGAGTTAACGCTGAGCTTGGCGAGAATTAAGCTCGCCTGCCAAGAGGTGATGAGCTTCCAATCCTCAGTCTATCAAGTGGCATCGACCAAACCTCCTGTACCTAAACTCTCTTATCTCTCCAGCGCATTAGGGGGGATAGCTCTGGCTGTTGTACTGGCATGGCAATTACCGCCCCAGCTTGATCGGGTTATGCAACACTATTTTCCGTTACCCGCAGTGGTGCCGCCGACCGAGCTGACAGTTTTCCCCCAAGCGTTACGCAGTGCGTTACTCAATGCCACGAGCAGTGAGCATGCCCTTGAAACTCTGTATGCGGTCTGGGGCTATCAAGCCTCTGTGCAGGAGCAGTTTTGCCAAACTCAAGCAGATGCGGTGCTTTGGTGTGAAGAGCAGACAGGCGATTGGTCAACGCTGCAAACTTACGATTTGCCCGCTGTACTCACTTTAATGATGGATGATGTGCCCACTTACGCGCTGCTGTATCGCTTAACGGGCGATCAAGCGGAGCTGTTGGTGGGAGACGAACGTTATCGTATTGCGCGCCAATGGCTAGAGCCGTTATGGAATGGACAATTTGCGCTACTTTGGCAAGGTGGTTTTTCTCGAACTTTAAAACAGGGAATGCGGGGAGCCGATGTTGCCTTGCTCGAGAGCAAATTGGCGCAAGTGTTGGGTGAACCTGAGCGCCCGCGTGAGCAATTTGATAAGGATTTGTCACGTAAAGTCGAGTTATTCCAACGTTGGCAGAACATGCACGTTGATGGTATCGCAGGAAGACAAACCTTACGCCGACTAGAGCTATTAACCCAGCAGCAAGCGCCGAGTTTGAAGGAGAAAGGCTAATGTCAAAAGTGATGAATGCCTTGAAGCAGTCTCAACAAAAGTATCTGCAAGCTCAGCCTGTCAGCAGTCGCACTTATACCGAGCAAGAACCCACTGCGATGAATCCGTCACGCTGGTTGCATTTAGCGCTGTGGCTCGTGCCGGGGTTAGTGACCGCGGGTGTGATGACTTACCAACGCTATGAACTAGTGCAGCAGGAAGTGGCTAGTCGACAAACCGAGCCGACAACGGTGCAAGTTGATGCACCATTAGAGCGTTTAGCGTATCCCGAATTTCAAGATCTGCAACCTACCTTTGTCGAATCAGTACTCGACGAAGCTTATCCAGAAGAGGATTTCACTGCACTAGCCGACAACATTGTGGCCCCACCGGCGACAATCCAAGCTTCTGGTCAACAGAGTGCCTCAAATCAAGCGTTGGGCGATCTGGATTTAACACAGCTTTCCCCTGAATTAGCGTTGCGCGTTCAGGCGATTATGCGCGATCAATCCAGCGAGTCCGCCCCCGTAAGCACACCAACTTCTGCGACTGTGGCATTAACTCAGCACAGCGATCGTTATCAAGGGCTGCTCCCCGCACTGAATTTTCAGATGCACGCTTTTTCCAGTAATGAACAAAAACGCTGGATAAAAGTGAATGGGGTAGAGTACCGCGAAGGGGATATGCTGACACCAGAAGTGAAACTAGAGAGTATAAAACCACAAAGCAGCGTGATTATCTTTGGCGGTAATGAGATAGAGATACCCGCACTCTATGATTGGAAAGGTTAGGGTGTTGCCCAACGCTTATTGCCTACGATTAAAGAGAGCGAAAACAAAACGGTCACTTGCGTGACCGTTCTGCTATGCGATGAATCCCCACGATGAATTCCGCTTATGCCCACCCTGCAGGGTGGCGTTTACGGCGAGGAACGATATGGGGCAGTACTAGACCCAGTAATAATCCGCCGCCTGCTACTCCGCCACCATAGGTGAAATACTTGAGCAACAAATCTTCTTTTTGGGTATCGAGTTTAGCGCGCAGTTCACGAACTTCAGATTGAGAATCAGAGAGTTGCTTACTTATATCACTGTAGCTGCGTTCCAGATCTGCGATTTGTTGGTTACGCAATTCAAGAGACTCTGCAAGCCCTGCTTTTTCGCTATCGGCATTTTTACTCGCGTTAGCCAACTGCTTTTTAACGTCCGCTAATTCTTGCTCAAGTGCTGGTAAACGCATCGCGTTACTGATTTCACGGCTTAATAGGCGAGTTTCAACCCAACCGGTTCTGCCTCGTTCATCGGTGATCTGGCTGTACCCTGTTTCTTTATTGACACTGAGCAGTTTAACTTTCTCTCCAGCTTCGATACTGCCTAGAATACGGAATTGGTTATTGGGGCCTGAATGCATGTAAGTAAAGAGTTTGTCCGCAATGTAGCGGTCTTGTGCAAAAGTTGGTGCAGCCAACACGGAAAAGAGCACCATGCAGATCAGTTTTTTCACGGTAAATCCCTTATTTTCAAGATAGATTTGGCGGTAAGTCTCATAATGTGTGTGGCAAATAGTATGCAGTTTTGGCATGCGCTGCAACAAAGAAGGGAGGCTAAGCCTCCCTTTCTGTGCGTTTGAGTCAATAATGACAGTTCGCTAACATTGAGCTTACTGCGGTTTAGCCGACAAACACGGCTTGAATTGCGTAGAAAAATACCACAGCTAAGAGTGCGCCTGCCGGTAGAGTAACTACCCAAGAGGCAACGATATTACGCACCACACCTAAGTTCAGTGCAGCAATACCACGTGCGAAACCGACCCCCAGTACCGCACCAACCAGAGTTTGCGTGGTTGAAATCGGTAAGCCTGTGCCGGACGCCAGTACGACGGTTGAAGCGGTTGCTAGCTGGGCTGCAAAGCCACGGCTTGGCGTCAATTCTGTAATACCAGTACCGATGGTGGCCATCACTTTATGACCAAGCGTCGCTAAACCGAACACAATTCCCAAGCCACCCAGTGGCAGAATCCACCATGCGATAGAGCTTTTCGCGGCCACTTCACCCATGTGTTCAACGGTTGAAACCACAGCAGACAAAGGACCAATCGCATTAGCCACATCATTTGAGCCATGAGCAAAAGCCATAGCACACGCAGTGATAACCATGAGAGTGCTAAAGATACTCTCAACGCCGGCAAAACCATGGTCTTCATCACGATTAGCAAATTTCTTCTGAATGTAGAGATAGCCGCCGACCATCACGATGGCAGAAACCACAGCAGACCACATCCAAGCTTCTGAGCTTGAAAGGTGTAGCCCAACGTGCTTTAAGCCTTTTTTGATGGTAACTAGCGCAATCACCATAGTGGTGATGAACATGTATACCGGCACGAAACGCTTGGCATTGATCAGCGGTTTTTCTGTATCGAAAATGAGGCGTTGTGCGCTGACAAAAATGAGGTACGCAAAGAAGCCTGAAATCACCGGAGTAATAATCCAACTGCCGACAATGCCTTTTACTGAGCTCCAATCGACCGCTTCTGTACCAACCGATACACAAGCAAAACCAATGATGGCACCGATGATTGAGTGGGTGGTAGAGACTGGCCAGCCCATGTAAGACGCCACCAGCAACCAAGTGCCTGCGGCAAGAAGCGCTGACATCATGCCGTAAATCAGAACATCGGGTTTATCTGCGAAGAGAGAGGTTTCAATCACCCCATTACGGATCGTTTCTGTCACTTCACCACCGGCTAAGTAAGCGCCTGCGAATTCAAAAATCATCGCAATAATAATGGCTTGTTTAACGGTGAGTGCTTTTGAACCTACTGAAGTGCCCATTGCATTGGCAACATCGTTTGCACCAATACCAATCGCCATCAAGAAACCGAAGACAGCTGCCACAATAATCAAGACGGTGCCGTAGTTCGCAAGGATTTCCATCGTAATACCTAGTTGTTGATAACAAGCGGAGCAACCCAAGCTTGTTTTTGACGCAGATAACGACCTTCAGCGTAGAAAATACTCATCGCCTAGCGGGTCGTCATAGTGTGGTTGCTCTTCGTTATTTGGTTAACTTTTAAATTTAAGAACGAGAAAGCATAAGCTCTAAGCGAGCACCAACGCGCTGCGCTTGGTCGGCAATGCCGCCCACCCATTCCAGAATTTTGTACAAGAACATGACATCAATTGGATTCATTTTCGATTCGATAGCCATCAGCTGTTGGCGTAGGCGAATCTGCATGGAATCGGTGTCATCTTCAATCACATCCAGTTGATGGATCATTTCAGCCACGAGAGTTACCTCACGACCTTTGAATCCAGTTTCCAATAACTCGTCGAGCTCGTTGATCACATTCTGCGCTTGGTTAGCCGCATCTAAGCAACGTCTAACATAAGCAATGAAGTTTTCTTGGAGAGGCTCAGGGATGACAAGCTGACGGCCATATACACGGCCCGCAATGTCTTTGGCGAGGTTTGCTAATTTATCTTGTTGAGTCAGTAGTTCCAGCATGTCACTACGATCAACCGGCATGAATAGACCGCGAGGAAGTTTAAGGCGGATTTCACGCTTTAACACGTCAGCTTCTTTCTCTAGGTGAGAAATCTGTGCACGAATTTCGCCCGCTTTTTCCCAATCACCTTTGTTACAAACTTCAAAGAAATTGATCAGGTGTGAGCAACATTCATTCACACACACTACGTGGCGTTGCAAAGGCTTAATCGGGGACTTTGCAAATAACCCCATGATTGTATTTACTGGCATGGTCATTCAACCTAATAACTATAACCTTGAAATAACATACACCATAATATGGTGAAATGTTGAGCGTTGGCTATAAAGGCGCGCATGTTAACCCAAACACCGTCGCAATAAAACTGTTTTAGATCATGATTGGGCCGATATTTCTCTCTTGCTCCGGTGTCTATAAGGCAATATCCTGTCGGCATCTGCATCGAAAGGGATAACTATGGAAACCGAGATAGAACTGAAGTTTTTTGTTTCTCCAGATTTTTCAACCATCTTACGCGCGAAGATTTCTGAAACCAAAGTTCTTCAGCACAGCTGTCGGGAGTTAGGAAACACGTACTTTGACACCCCCGATAACTGGTTGCGTCAGCATGATATTGGACTGCGCATTCGTCGTTTTGATGAGGTGTATGTTCAAACGGTGAAAACCGCAGGTCGTGTGGTCGCCGGTCTACATCAGCGTCCGGAGTTCAATGCTGAACATCACAGTAATGAGCCCGATATTTTGCTGCACCCTGCCGATATCTGGCCGCAAGGCAAAGAGCTGACTCAGCTACAAGCGGAACTCATACCGCTCTTTTCGACCAATTTCACTCGTGAACAGTGGCTGATTAGCATGGCTGATGGTAGCCAAGTGGAAGTCGCCTTTGATCAAGGTCTTGTGGTGGCGGGCGAGCGCCAAGAGCCGATTTGTGAAGTGGAGCTGGAACTTAAGTCCGGTCAAACCGATGCACTATTTACCTTAGCGCGCCAGCTCTGTGAGCATGGCGGTATGCGCTTAGGGAATCTTAGCAAAGCAGCACGTGGCTATCGCCTCGCCGCCAATTATTCGGGTGATGAAATTCAACCCATGGCATTGGTCAGTGTTGATAAAAATGACACCGCCGAGTCTTGCTTTATCCGTGCTTTAGAACATGCGTTGGCGCACTGGCATTACCATGAGCAAATCTATACTGAGCGTGAAAACGTTGTGGCATTACATGAGATTCGTCATGCGGTGAGTTACCTGCGTCAACTGCTTTCAGTGTATGGTTGTATCGTGCCGCGCCGCGCTAGCGCGATTTTGCGCCAAGAGCTCAAGTGGTTAGAACAAGAATTGCAGTGGCTGAAAGAATTCGAATATCTGGAAAGTCTGCAAGAAGATAAAGGTTACGCGCTACGTAAATTGGATGCGCGTAAGTTCTTAGTGGCCGCATTGAAAACCTTGCAAGAGAGTCTGCCACAGCGTGAAGATACACTGCGTTTACTGAGCAGCGCTCGTTATACCGGCTTGTTATTGGATCTAAGTCGTTGGGTGCTGACGCGTGGTTGGCAGCCGTTTTTAGATGACAAAGCACGCGAAAAAATGGCGCAACCGCTGGAAGCGTTTTCCGTAAAACAACTCGACCGCACATGGGCGGAGTTGATGGAAGCTTTCCCACCGGGTAAAACCTTAACCGTACAAGAATACCTCGATCAGCAGTATCGCCTAATGCGTAACCTTTACACTGGGGTGAGTTTTGCAAGCTTATACGATGCTGAAAAACGTCAGGCATTTCGGATGCCGTGGGCGGATTTGTTGCACGGTATTGATGATTTATTGCGCCTCAAACCATTAGAGCGGTTAGTGGACCTGCTACAAGGTGAAGAGCAAGATCAATTGAAACGTTGGCTGATTCGTCAAGAGAACTCCATTTTGCATGCGATGGAGCAAAGCCGCACGATGGGTGTTGAAGCGCATCCGTATTGGCGTGAGTAGCTCTGGTTAACGCATTGATATAGATAAATAAGGGAGGCGGGGGCTTCCCTTTTCTTTTTATCTCGTTTCCCCATCTTTGTGATCCTTCACTATGCATGCCCACATCTCGTTATCGCGAGAAAAGACTCTAGATACGCCAGTTTATGCCGATAACACATAGTGAGTTTGATGAGTGATGGATAGAGACAATATCCCCTTCCTATTTGAAGCTGCAGTGGTGTTGGCTACGTTCGTTCACCAATCACATAGTCTGTCTATGTTCATGGGGATGAACTCACTTGCCGTCTAACTGCAACTCCAAGTCGTTTGGGTATAAGTCAAAGATCACAAATAGCGTGATGAATAAGAGAATTAGCGATAACAAGCTGATGGGTTTTGTTTCATTTTTGATATTATCGGCTTTCATACGAGGCTCGAAATAATAGGTTGCGGATCTTTTGCATCCTCACTCAGTGGCAATCAACAAGAATGGAGAACTGACAATGGCAACGATGTCGTTTAAGCCGTGGGAGCGGGTAATCACAGATGTTCGTCTCGTCCCGAAAATGGTGATGCTGATGGTATTCAGCACGGTGTTGATCATTGGCAAGCAACTTTGGGATGCGGATATTTTTTACCAATCTTTATTGGCTGCGACCAATAGTGTGGAAGTCGCGCAGCAGCATTACGATAACTATCTAGTGCAAGTTTTCTGGCAAACCTTGTTGCTGATTGTGGTGTTTGTGGTGCTATTGTTGTTTGCTGCGCGTGTCATGCTGCGTCAAACCCAATATTTGAGTGATGTGATCAAACTGATGGCGCAACGTAATCTTTCTGAGCCGATAAAAATGGACTGTAAAGATGAGT
Source organism: Vibrio paracholerae (assembly GCF_037672085.1). NCBI lineage: Bacteria > Pseudomonadati > Pseudomonadota > Gammaproteobacteria > Vibrionales > Vibrionaceae > Vibrio > Vibrio paracholerae. Next base: position 521,763 of record NZ_JBBHLM010000002.1, read on the forward strand.
ATGGGGATGTCGCGCGCGAGCTGGAGAAAACCCGCCGTCAGCTACAAGACCTGATCAAGTTGCAAATTGATGCCTCGCAAGAGCTGACCTCGCTCACAGAAGTGATGACCCTGAGCATGTCAGAGACCAAAGATTCAGCGCAAGAAGAGTTCAACGAAATTGACCAACTGGCGACGGCGATGAGTGAGATGTCGTCAACGGTTCAAACGGTCGCGGAACATGCGCAGAACGCCTCTTCCTTAACCGAAAATGCGTCTCAGCAGGCTCAAACTGGGCAGAAGTTTGTTAAAAGCACCATCAGCAAAATGAGTGATCTTTCGAAAGACATTCGCTCTTCTGCGCAAGCTGTCAATCAGGTGGAAGAGCGTGTGGTGGCGATCAGCAGCGTGGTGGGCACGATTCGCGGCATTTCAGAGCAAACCAATTTGCTGGCACTCAATGCGGCGATTGAAGCTGCGCGTGCAGGAGAAGCCGGGCGCGGTTTTGCCGTAGTTGCCGATGAAGTGCGAAATTTGGCACAGCGCACCCAAAATGCGACCGTTGAAATCCAAGAGATGATTTCACAGCTGCAAACTAGTGCCAATAGTGCTGTGAATTTAATGGAAAAAAGTGTGGTGCAAGCGGCGGATGGGGTGGAGCTCATCACTAACGCTGGCAGCGAGTTGGATGGCATCGTTAATCAGGTTCAATTGCTCAATGACATGAACTTCCAAATTGCCGCGGCAGCAGGCCAGCAAAGCAATGTGGCCGAAGAGATGAACGAAAACCTCAACAATGTGCGTGAGTTGGTGGAAGGTTCGGTTACCGTGATGACGGAGCTGCTCGAAACCTCAGAAATCATGCAAAGTAACGCTGAAGAGCTGGATAGAAAAATTACCGCATTTCGCGTGTAGGCCGAGCTATTGAGCAAAACAACAAAAAATTATTCGTAAAGCGCCCACAACTGCTCTGTGGGCGTTTTTTTTCCGCCAGAGTTTGCGATATAACTAGTGGACATTCAAAGACAAGGAAGCATCATGTCACTGCCCAGCGCGCTTTTGCCGACCGCCGAATTGCATTATCAATCACTGATTTCTGAACATCCATACATCGCCAATTGGCCTTCGCCTGTACTGAATCAATTGCGCTATGTACTCGGTTTAAGCCAGTTTGTAGCCCAAACCTTGCAGCGCGATGACCAACTGTGTCAGGTGCTCCCCTCGTTATTAGCCGAGCCAAGCCGTGAGCAAGATTATCGTCGTGAATTAGCGCAGTGGCTGGCCGAGTGTCAGGATGAAGCTGCAGCGCAGAAGCGTTTACGCCAGTTTCGTAACCAAGAGATGGTGTATATCGCATGGCGGGATTTTTGTGCGAGCTGGACATTGGAAGAGAGCCTTTCTCACCTTTCCCAACTGGCGGAAGCACTGATCTTTGAAAGCTATCAATGGCTCTATCAACGCTGCTGTTTTGAGATGGGCACGCCTTGTAATGCGCAAGGTGAAGCGCAGCCCATGCTGATCATCGGAATGGGCAAACTCGGCGGCGGTGAGCTCAACTTCTCCTCCGATATCGATCTGATTTTTACTTATCCTGAAAATGGCGAGACGCAAGGCGCGCGCCGCTCGATTGCCAATGCGCAATTTTTCACGCGCTTAGGTCAGCGGTTGATCAAGCTACTGGATCAATCCACACCGGATGGTTTTTGTTACCGAGTTGATATGCGCTTGCGCCCGTTTGGCGACAGCGGCCCACTCGCGATGAGTTATGCGGCGTTAGAGGATTACTACCAAGAGCAGGGGCGTGACTGGGAACGCTATGCGATGATCAAAGCGCGAGTGATGGGGCGAGAAATGTACCCGCAATACCAAGAGCTGCGCCAGATGCTGCGCCCGTTTGTGTTTCGCCGCTACATCGACTTCAGCGCCATTCAATCCCTACGCCGAATGAAATCCATGATCAGCAGCGAAGTGCGCCGCCGTGGTTTGAGTAACAATATCAAGCTCGGTGCGGGCGGCATTCGTGAAGTGGAATTTATTGCGCAAGTGTTCCAATTGATCCGCGGTGGCCGCGAGCCAAGCCTGCGCAAACGCGGCTTGCTAGAAACTTTGGATGCGATTGCAGAGCTTGAATTACTAACGCGCGAACAAGTGCAAGATTTGCGTGATGCTTACCGCTTTTTGCGCCGCTTAGAAAACTTGCTGCAAGCGATGGCCGATAAGCAAACTCAAACGTTACCGGATAAAGAAGACGATCAACTGCGCCTTTCGATCGCAATCGGATTGGCCGACTGGCCAAGTTTACAGCGTGAGGTGAGCGAACACATGCAGCGCGTGCATCGCGTGTTTGCCACCTTGATTGGCGAAGAAGACGAAGAAGAGGAACACACGGTAGCTCGTCATTTCCATGAGTTGTGGGATATGGCGCATAAACCGGAAGTGATTGAACACATCATTGAGCAGGATCTTGGGTTGAGCGAAGCAAGTGAGCAAATTCGCACCATCACTCAATTTAAAGATGATCTGGCTAAACGCACCATTGGCCCGCGTGGGCGCGAGGTGCTTAACCGGTTAATGCCGAAAGTGTATCAGGCTGTGTTTGCTCATCCCGATGCGGAATTTGGTTTGTCGCGCGTATTGACACTGCTGCACAGTATCGCAACGCGTACCACTTACCTTGAATTGCTCGATGAGCATCCCGCGGCCTTGGTGCAATTGGTGCGCTTGTGTACTGCTAGCCCAATGATTTCCGAGCAGCTCACGCGTTATCCGATTTTGCTTGATGAGCTGATTGATCCGCAGCATCTGTATAACCCGATCCCATTGGAGTCTTATCAAACTGAGCTACGGGATTTTTTGGCGCGCATTCCAGAAGAAGATATGGAGCAGCAGATGGAAGGGCTGCGCCAATTTAAGCAAATCTCTATCCTACGCATTGCGGCAGCGGATATCGCTGGCGTGCTTCCGGTGATGAAAGTGAGTGATCACTTAACCTATTTGGCCGAAGCGGTTGTTGAAGCGGTCGTGAGTCAAGCTTGGCTGCAAGTGAGCAGTAAATATGGCGAACCCACCCATCTTAAAGAGCGAGAAGGACGAGGGTTCGCGGTAGTGGGCTATGGCAAAGTCGGAGGCTGGGAGCTGGGTTATAACTCTGATCTCGATATCGTCTTTATGCACGACTGCCCAGTTGAGGTGAACACGGATGGTGAGAAAAGCATTGATGGTCGCCAGTTCTATCTGCGTTTAGCGCAGCGCATCATCCATATTTTCTCTACCCGCACAGCCTCGGGCATTTTGTATGAAGTCGATACTAGACTTCGCCCCTCTGGTGCATCCGGTTTACTCGTGAGTCCAACCGATGCCTTTGATGAATATCAGCGTCAAGAAGCGTGGACTTGGGAGCATCAAGCCCTAGTTCGCGCGCGGATGATCTATGGTGATGCACCGCTGCAACAAGCGTTTGCCAACACACGGCATCAGATTCTCTGTTTGCCCCGAGAGGAGCAAAAGCTTAAACAAGAGGTGGTCGAGATGCGGATCAAAATGCGTGATCATCTCGGCGGTAAAAAAGCGGGGCGCTTTATGCTCAAACAAGATGAGGGCGGGATCACCGATATTGAATTTTTAGCGCAATATCTGGTCTTACGCTTCAGTCATCAACAACCTAAATTAACGCGTTGGTCGGATAACGTACGCATTTTTGAATCCTTGATGAATCATCAAGTAATGGAAGAATCACAAGCGCTGGCTTTGACTCAAGCTTATACCAGCATGCGTGATCAGATTCATCGCCGTAATTTACTCAACCAATCGGCGGATGTGCGTGATTCACAATTTGTGGTTGAACGTGAACAAGTGATACAAGCTTGGCAGCAGTGGCTCGGTTGAGCACTTCTGCCACCTTGGCGGCTGTGATAAACTCCGCCCCAATCTGAATATTGGAGATTGAGAATGAAACCAGTGCTACCTGACTACAGCAAAGCGGGTGTGTTAATTGTCGGTGATGTCATGCTTGACCGTTACTGGTATGGCCCAACGGGACGTATCTCGCCGGAAGCACCAGTACCTGTAGTGAAAGTAGAGCAGAGTGAAGAGCGTCCGGGCGGTGCCGCTAACGTTGCGATGAACATCGCTTCTTTAGGTGGTCACGCGCACATCATTGGCCTGACAGGGCAAGATGAGCCGGCAAATGTGCTTGCCAACAAGCTCACCTCACTGAAAGTCCATTGTGATTTTGTGGCGCTGCCGGATTACCCGACCATCACTAAATTACGTGTCTTGAGCCGCGGTCAGCAGTTGATCCGTCTGGATTTTGAAGACAAATTCGAAAATACAGATGCGCAGCTTATCTTATCGCGCATGGAGAGTGCGCTACCTAAAGTGCGCGCGGTTATCTTGTCTGATTACGCGAAAGGTGCGTTAGAGCACGTACAGCAGTTTATTCAGAAAGCCAAAGCGGCTGACGTGTCAGTGTTTATCGATCCGAAGGGCAGCGACTTTGAACGCTATCGCGGTGCATCGCTGCTTACGCCAAACATGTCTGAATTTGAAGCTGTGGTCGGTAAAGTCAAATCTGAGCAAGAACTGGTTGAAAAAGGCTTTGCCCTGATTGAAAAGTTCGATCTCGGCGCATTACTGGTGACTCGTAGTGAACACGGTATGACTCTGCTGCGCCGTGGACTGGAACCTTTCCATTTGCCCACCCAAGCCAAAGAAGTGTATGACGTAACAGGCGCGGGCGATACGGTGATTTCTGTGCTTGCGGCGTCGGTTGCGGCAGGTAAAGCGCTGGATGAAGCTTGTGCTCTGGCTAATGCCGCCGCCGGTGTGGTGGTCGGTAAACTGGGTACGTCTACTGTTTCTACCATTGAATTGGCGGAAGCCGTGCACGGCAGCAAAGACACCGACTATGGCGTGATCAGCGAAGATGCTTTGATTGAAGCTGTGAAAAAAGCGCAAGCGCGTGGCGAAAAAGTAGTGATGACCAACGGCTGCTTTGACATTTTGCACGCCGGCCATGTTTCTTACCTTAACCATGCGGCAGAGCTTGGCGATCGCTTAATCGTGGCTGTGAATACCGATGAATCGGTGAAACGCCTGAAAGGCCCTGGTCGTCCGGTCAACAGTACCGATCGTCGTATGGCGGTATTGGCAGGTCTTGGCGCCGTGGATTGGGTAGTACCATTTAGTGAAGATACGCCACAGCGTTTGATCGCAGCCGTGTTGCCTAATCTGTTAGTGAAAGGTGGCGACTACAAACCAGAAGATATTGCGGGTGGCAAAGAAGTGATTGCCGCGGGTGGTGAAGTCAAAGTATTGAACTTTGAAGAAGGCTGCTCAACCACTGAAATCATTGAAGCGATCAAAGGTGGCCGTGGTTAATACGAATTGATAAGTAATGTGATACTTATCAATTGCTTAAGCGAAATTCAGCAAAAGGGGCCAAGTGGCCCCTTTATTTATTTCATGATTTATTTCATGCAGCTCAAAAGAGATGGATTATTTCTTCGCGGCTTTTAGGCCTGCGTTAATGTCCATAACGTCTTGCTCACTGAGAGTACCAATCGCTTGACGTAGCTGCAGCACGCTCAGAATGTAGTCATAGCGAGCATTCGAGAGATTTTTGTTCGCATCAAACAGGCGACGAGTCGAGTCGAGTACATCGACAATGGTACGCGTACCAACGTCAAAACCCGCTTCGGTGGCCTCCAGTGCGGACTTCGCTGAAATCACCGCTTGCTCGTAAGCGCGCAGCGCGCCGATTGAAGCGTTGATATTGTTGTTGTACGCACGTACATCTTTAACCACTGAACGGTAAGCGGCTTCCAAATCTTGGCTGGCGGCCACATAAGCAAATTCAGCTTGTTTGGTCAGTGACGTGGTTTTACCACCTGTGTACAGCGGCACTTTGAGGTTCACGCCGATTTTGAAATCGTTGTACTCTTCACCGGAAGTGTTTTTCGCATTGTCGTTGCTATTGTTGCCATAGTTGTAACCACCATCTAAGGTCAGTGATGGCAGGTGGCCAGAGCTGGCAAGCGAAATGCTGTCACGTGCAACGTCTTGATTGATACGAGCAGCAAGCAGCGATAAGTTTTGCTGTTGTGCTTTTTCGATCAACGCTTCGCTCGACTCGGTAGTACGACTCGCTGCAAAACGTTTGGTATCGAGTACCGCAAGCTTAGAGTATTCCTGCCCGGTAATTTCACGCAAAGCTTCATAGCTATTGGTTAGGCTGTTTTTAGCCAATACTTCATCGGCTAATACGCCATCGAATTGTGCTTGCGCATCATGTACGTCGGTAATCGCTGACAAACCTACTTCAAAGCGTTGTTTGGTTTGCTCTAATTGGCGACCCACCGCCGCTTTTTCTGCGCGCACGAATTCAAGGTTATCTTGAGCGCGGAGCACTTCAAAATAAGCCTTCGCCACACGTAAGATTAAGCCTTGTTGCGCTGCTGCATATTGAGAGTCTGCTTGGCGGGCTTTTTTCTCAGCCGTGTCTAAGCTTACCCAGCTAGAACGTTGGTACAGTTCTTGTGAGAAGTTAATTCCTGCAGAGAGAAGATCACTTTCGCGTGGGTCTTGATCGCTGCGGTTGATATTGTAACTCGCCGTCAGATTAATTTGTGGTAAAAGGGCACTACGGCTAGAGGTCACCGCTTCAAACGCAGCATCACGTTGAGCCGCTACGCTGAGTAACTGGGGATCATTTTCTTTTGCTTGGTTATAAATCTCTGCCAGGTTTTCTGCCCAAACGGCAGAGCTTAGTGTGCCTAGCGCAGCACTAACAAATAATGGAAGCAGTTTTTTCATCGGTCCTATTCCTGACGTGATGTGAAAGGATTTATTCCTCAAGAGTTTAACTCAAATTGATGGTAATTCACTCGAAACTTTGCACTTTTTTACACTTAACTATCCAACTGTGCAATAAAAATTATGGGCCACTTAAAAAATAAGATAATTTTTATATAAAAAGTTGAGCCATCACTTGGTAGTCGGCAAATTCCACGAGTAAACTATAAAGTTCATCAATAGGAGGTACGAATGCAAGACGCGAATCAGCAGCCAGTCTCTTTTAATAAGAAAGATGTCGAAATCCTTAATAAAGAGACACTGTTTAAAGGCTTTTTCCGCATGGTGAAGTACCGTTTTAAGCATAAACGCTTTGCGGGAGGCTGGAGTGAGCCTGTCGAGCGTGAAATGTTTGAACGTGGCCATGCCGCAGCGATGTTGCCGTACGATCCTATTCGTGACCAAGTGGTGATCATCGAACAGATCCGCGTCGGTGCGCTAGAACATGCACAGCCCTGGCAACTGGAAATTGTCGCTGGAGTGATTGATACCGATGAGAGTGCTGAACAAGTCGTGCGCCGTGAAGCGGTAGAAGAAGCTGGGCTGAGCGTAGGCAGAATTGAAAAAATTACCTCTTATTATCCTTCTTCTGGGGGATGTTCTGAAAAATTGGATGTCTTCATAGGAGAAGTCGATTGTTCACAAGCGGGTGGCATTCATGGTTTAGACTGTGAAGGAGAGGACATCAAAGTGCATGTGATGAGTCGGACTGAAGCGTATCAATTGGTCAAAGATGGGCGAATTGAAAATGGAGCATCAATCATTGCCTTACAGTGGTTGGCGCTGAATTATCAGCCATTACAACAGCAATGGCAGTAACGAGTAATGAGTCAATTGACAGTTAAAAAACCTTATCATGTTGATCTACCTGAATTAATGCGGGTGTATGAGACCAACTACGCCAAACTGAATGCTCTGCTGCCTGCGCAGCCGGAGGTCGGAGAGGTGCGTTGTTACCAAGCTGCTCAAATGACCTACCAACTGCAAGTGCTAGAGGTCACAAAGTACACAACTTTGTTGGAGGTCTGTCAAAGTGATGACTTGTCAGTATTTCCATTGCCCACCATGTCTGTCAGGCTGTACCACGATGCTCGCGTGGCCGAGGTTTGCAGTAGTGAACAGTTAGGTCGAGTGCAAGCGCGCTATGATTATCCGAACGAAAACATGGTGCAACCCGATGAAAAAGCGCAACTGAATCGCTTTTTAGGCGATTGGCTGACTTTTTGCCTCAAGCATGGCATCAGTCGCAGTCCAATCACCCTATCACAATAAATAACAGAGTTAGGTTTACCGATTTTGAAAGTGTCGTCTCAATCAGAGGATTCATCGATCAAGCTTATTCAGATCACGGACACCCATTTGTTCGCGGCAGAAGATGGTTGCTTGCTCAGTGTGAATACGGCTGACAGCTTTGCGGCTGTGGTTGCGGCCATTGGTGGAGAGCAGATCGAATTTGATGCCATTCTCGCCACCGGGGATATTTCGCAAGACCACACACCCGAGTCTTATCAACGTTTTGTGCGCGGTATTCAGCCGCTACAAAAAGCGTGTTATTGGCTGCCCGGTAATCATGATTACAAACCGAGTATGCACAGCGTACTGCCCACTCAGCAAATTCAAGCTGTTGAACATGTGCTGCTGGGGGAGCATTGGCAAGTGGTGTTACTCGATTCGCAAGTGGTTGGTGTACCGCACGGCAAACTGAGTGAGCAGCAGTTACAACTGCTGGATAATAAGCTGACCGAGTATCCAGAGCGCCACACTTTAGTTCTGCTGCATCATCATCCGCTCTTGGTGGGAAGCGCTTGGCTTGATCAACACACGCTCAAAGAGAGCGAGCGTTTTTGGGATGTCGTCACCAAGCACAGTAATGTGAAAGCCATTTTGTGTGGCCATGTGCATCAGGATATGGATCGTATTCACCTTGGCGCGCGTGTGATGGCGAGCCCCTCAACCTGTGTGCAGTTTAAGCCTAATTCACAAGATTTCGCGTTAGATAACTGCTCACCCGGCTGGCGTGAATTAACCCTTCACGCGGATGGGCAAGTGAGCACCCAAGTGAAGCGACTCAAACAAGGCCGATTTTTACCTGATTTTAACTCGAACGGATACTGATATGACTGCTCGTCCTGCTTTGCTGCTCTACATCCATGGCTTTAACAGCTCACCGTTGTCACACAAAGCGCAAGTGATGCAGCAGTATTGCCAGCAGCACAGGCCTGATATCAAAGTCGTGGTGCCCCAGTTACCGAGCTTTCCAGCGCAAGCGGCGCAGCATCTGTTGTCTGTCGTGGAGCAATATCGCGCGCAATATCGTATCGGGTTGGTCGGTAGCTCATTAGGCGGTTATCTCTCCACTTGGTTAAATGCCCAATTTGGCTTTCGCGCAGTACTGATCAATCCTGCTGTGAAGCCTTACGAGTTATTAGCCGATTTTCTCGGTGAGCAGGTTAATCCTTACACCCAAGAGAGTTACGTGCTCGAAGCGTGTCACATTGATGAGTTGAAAGCGCTCGATACGCCAGTGCTGAAACAGCCAAGCGATTTTTGGCTACTGCAGCAAAAAGGCGATGAAGTGCTGGATTATCGACAAGCTATTGAGAAGTACCAAGCGGCTAAACAGACCGTGGAAGAGGGCGGTGACCACAGTTTTGTGGATTTTGAACGTTACCCAGAGCAGATTATTCACTTCCTTGAACTTTGATTGATGACTGACTTTTGTTGTTTTCGGATTCAATCTGCGTTTTGCTGCGCAAAGCCTCATAAATTTACCTGATCCTTGCGCTGTGCCCTTGACATCAGAGGGCGGCTTCCAGACTATGTTGCCCTTAGACTTTAGCGCCAGCTGTGCGGCGGTGTAAGGGCAGAACGCGAGCTTGCTTGATCAGTGTCGTCTCGCTCCCATCGTTCAGCTTGCTGAAATGAACACCTGAAATAATGCGATTTTTCGCACAATTTATGCACAAAAAATCAGGTTTTCACACGGCGCTGATAAAGTTACCAATCATTGAGCAAATAAAGCATTCCGTATTATGACTGAACAATATAATGCTGGAGCCATTGAGGTTCTCAATGGCTTAGAACCAGTGCGTCGCAGACCGGGAATGTATACCGATACCACGCGCCCCAATCACCTTGGGCAAGAAGTGATCGACAACTCCGTCGATGAAGCGCTGGCCGGATACGCCTCCAAAATTCAGGTAATTCTTCATGCCGATCAATCGCTCGAAGTGATTGATGACGGGCGAGGCATGCCCGTCGATATTCACCCTGAAGAGAAGGTCTCAGGGGTGGAGCTTATTCTGTGCAAACTGCACGCCGGTGGTAAGTTCTCCAACAAAAACTACCAATTTTCCGGTGGCTTGCACGGGGTGGGTATTTCGGTGGTGAATGCGCTCTCCAAACGGGTAGAAGTGGCGGTACGCCGTGATGGTCAAGTGTATGAAATTGCCTTTGAACATGGCGATAAAGTGACTGAGCTGACGGTTACGGGGACTTGCGGTCGTCGCAATACCGGTACTAGCGTCCATTTCTGGCCAGACACCAAATATTTTGACTCACCGAATTTCTCTGTATCGCGCCTGATTAATAACTTGCGCGCCAAAGCGGTACTTTGCCCCGGTTTAGAAATCATCTTTACCGATAAGGTCAATAACAACGAGCACCGCTGGTTATACGAAGATGGCCTAAAAGATTATCTGGCCGAAGGGGTGAAAGGGTATACCTTACTGCCGGAAGAGCCGTTTACGGGTGAGTTTACTGCGCAAACCGAAGCAGCAACATGGGCGGTGATTTGGCTACCCGAAGGTGGCGAGCTCATCACCGAAAGCTACGTTAACCTGATCCCAACCGCGCAAGGTGGTACCCATGTCAACGGTTTACGCCAAGGCTTGCTGGATGCGATGCGCGAGTTTTGTGAGTTCCGCAACCTGCTGCCACGCGGGGTGAAATTGACGGGCGAAGACGTGTTTGATCGCTGTGCATACGTACTGTCGATCAAGATGCAAGATCCGCAGTTTGCTGGTCAAACCAAAGAGCGCCTCTCTTCACGTCAATCGGCGGCATTTGTCTCCGGCGTGGTGAAAGATGCCTTCAGCTTGTGGCTTAACGAAAAACCGCAACTGGCAGAGCAGTTAGCCGAAGTTTGTATTGCCAACGCGCACAGCCGAATGCGTGCCAGCAAGAAAGTGGTGCGTAAGAAGATTGCTTCCGGCCCTGCCTTGCCGGGTAAATTAACCGATTGTACAGTGCAAGACCTTAACCGCACCGAACTCTTCCTGGTGGAAGGGGATTCGGCGGGTGGCTCGGCGAAGCAAGCGCGGGATCGTGAATTCCAAGCGGTGATGCCACTGCGCGGTAAAATCCTCAATACGTGGGAAGTTTCTGCCGATCAGGTATTGGCTTCACAAGAAGTACACGATATCTCAGTTGCATTGGGGATTGACCCTGACAGCGACAACCTCGAAGCACTGCGTTACGGCAAGGTCTGTATCCTTGCCGATGCGGACTCGGATGGTCTGCATATTGCGACCTTGCTCTGCGCCCTATTTACCCGCCATTTCCGCGCGCTGGTGAAAGCGGGTCACGTCTATGTTGCTATGCCGCCGCTCTACCGCATCGACTGTGGTAAAGAGGTGTTCTACGCACTCGATGATCAGGAAAAAGAGGGCGTGTTAGAGCGTCTGAGCCAGAAAAAAGCCAAAGTGAACGTGCAACGCTTTAAAGGCTTGGGTGAAATGAACCCGCTGCAATTGCGTGAAACCACGATGGATCCCAACACTCGCCGCTTGGTGCAACTGACCATTGATGATGCTGAAGCGACCGACGAGATGATGGATATGCTGCTGGGTAAAAAGCGTGCGGATGACCGCCGAGCTTGGCTGCAACGTAACGGCGATATGGCAGAGGTGTAACGAATGTCTACTGAAATCAGCTTTGATGGCGTTGAACAACTGCCGCTGCGCAAGTTTACCGAAGACGCTTATCTCAACTATTCGATGTACGTCATCATGGACCGTGCCTTGCCCTATATTGGCGATGGTTTAAAACCGGTACAACGACGTATCATCTACGCGATGTCCGAGCTGGGTCTCTCGGCATCGGCCAAATACAAAAAATCAGCACGTACCGTGGGTGACGTACTGGGTAAATACCATCCGCATGGTGATTCGGCTTGTTATGAAGCGATGGTGTTGATGGCGCAGCCATTCTCCTATCGCTATCCGTTGGTGGATGGTCAAGGTAACTGGGGTGCACCGGACGATCCGAAATCGTTCGCGGCCATGCGTTATACCGAAGCCAAACTGTCAAAGTTTGCCGAGATTCTACTCAGCGAATTAGGCCAAGGCACCGTAGATTGGCAGCCAAACTTTGACGGCACCATGCAAGAGCCGAAAATGTTGCCAGCGCGTCTGCCGCACATTCTGCTCAATGGTGTCACCGGCATCGCGGTAGGTATGGCCACCGACATTCCACCGCATAACGTGCGTGAAGTGGCGGATGCGACGATTCACCTCATCGATAATCCTAACGCGCCGCTGACCGATTTAATGCAGTACGTCAAAGGCCCTGATTTCCCGACCGAAGCAGAAATCATCACCCCAACGGTTGAGCTAGAGAAAATCTACCGCTCAGGCCGTGGCAGCGTAAGAATGCGAGCCGTGTGGTGTAAAGAGGGCTCGGACATCGTGATCACCGCGCTGCCGCATCAAGTCTCTGGCGCGAAGCTGCTGGAGCAGATCGCCGCGCAGATGCGTGCTAAGAAACTGCCGATGGTGGAAGACTTACGCGATGAATCGGATCACGAGAACCCAACGCGTATCGTGATCGTGCCGCGCTCAAATCGCGTCGATTGCGATCTGCTGATGAACCACTTGTTCGCTTCAACGGATCTAGAAAAAAGCTTCCGGGTTAACCTGAACATGATTGGTCTCGACAATCGTCCTCAGGTCAAAGGTTTAGTGCAAATTCTGAGTGAGTGGATCACTTTCCGCCGTGAAACGGTACGCTCACGTTTGCAATACCGCCTCGATAAGGTGCTGGCTCGCTTGCATATTTTGCAAGGTTTGCTGATCGCTTATCTCAACCTTGATGAAGTGATTGAGATCATCCGTAACGAAGACGATCCGAAAGCGGTGCTAATGGCACGTTTCGATCTGACCGATCTTCAAGCGGACGCGATCTTAGATACCAAGTTACGCCACTTGGCGAAACTTGAAGAAATGAAGATCCGCGGTGAGCAAGATGAGCTGGAAAAAGAGCGTAAAAAACTGGAAGAGCTACTCGGCTCTGAACGTCGCCTCAATAATCTGCTCAAAAAAGAGATCAAAGCGGATGCCGATAAGTTTGGCGATGATCGCCGCTCACCACTGGTCGAACGCGAAGAAGCCAAAGCGCTGACTGAGCGTGATTTGATGCCAAGCGAAGCGATCACCGTTGTGCTGTCTGAAAAAGGCTGGATCCGCCACGCCAAAGGGCATGATGTGGATTGCCAGAGCCTGAACTACAAAGCGGGCGATAATTACCTCACTCATGCCTGTGGTAAGAGCAACCAGCAAGCAGTGTTCTTGGGCAGTGATGGCCGCAGTTACTCGCTCGAATCGCACACGTTGCCATCAGCTCGCGGTCAAGGTGAGCCGATCACGGGGCGTTTAAACGTAGCTGAAGGCACTACGATTCGTCAGGTGGTGATGGGCGAAGAAGATCAGCTCTGGTTGGTGGGTTCTGATGCCGGCTACGGCTTTGTGTGTAAAGGCGATGACCTGCTGTCGAAAAACCGCAGTGGTAAAGCTTTGATCAATCTACCAGAAAACTCGGAAGTGATGACGCCACAAGTGATCGCCGATCTCGATAACGATGAGATTTTAGCCATTACTAACCAAGGGCGTATGTTGCTGTTCCCGATTAAGGATCTGCCGCAACTGAGCAAAGGTAAGGGTAACAAGATCATCAATATTCCTGCGGCGAAAGCGAAAATCCGTGAGGAAGTGCTCTCCAACCTGATGGTGTTGCCACAAGGTGCATCGATTACCCTGTATGCGGGTAAACGTAAGCTAGGCTTGAAGGTGAGCGATCTGGATAACTTCCGCGGTGAACGCGGCCGCCGTGGCGCTTTGTTGCCCCGTGGCTTGCAACGCGTGACCGCGATTGAGATTGAAACCTCAGCGGAGCCAGAATCAACCCCGCATTCGGAATATGAATAGCTTTAGGTGAGTATCAAAGCGATCCCTCGCCGTTTAGGAGAGTACCGAGTGGTTACCACCCTATTTAAGATCGCAACGAACTGTTCCCTCCCCTTCAAGGGGAGGGCTAGGGTGGGGTACTTAGCGATCGCTAATGCTTGGGTTGTCAGGATTTAGCTTGGTGTGAATACCCCCTCCCAGCCTCCCCCTAAAAGGGGGAGGGGCAAAGAGTGTAATTCTAAAAGGGGAGAGCAAAGGGAGTTGTCCTAAAGCCAAGGGAGTAACCCTAAAAGTATAGACAGGAAACTAATACTGATCTTCTGACCAGCCATCGCTGTCGGACATATCCGGTGCGCCGGGAATTGCTTTCTCCTCATCTGCCCACTCGCCAAAATCAATCATTTGACACTGCTTACTGCAAAATGGACGGTGTGGGCTCTGTTCGCCCCATTCCACATCGGTGCCACATTGTGGGCATTTCACTATGGTGAGTTTTTTGGTCATAACGCAGTCCTATTGAAAAGCAGCAATGGCTTATCCCCTTAAAACCGGCAACGCCAAGTTGTGTGGGGATACTCTTCATCAAAGCCAAGCTGATAATGTATTTTCGGTTCGCAACATTGCTTCGAGAAAAAGTCGTTTCAAGAAAAGGTCGCGAGTTTTAGCAGCACACCGCCAAATCAAAGGCGATATCTTGAGTGCAGGCTTGCCCGCTGTGAAAATCGATAAACTTGATAGCAAAACGGTTTTTGTGCCCAGAAATCATCGGGTACACACCGTATTCGAGCGGAATCGCAAGGCGTAGGATATTGGCATCTTCCGCATCACTTTGGTAGAAACCGTTGCTTGCCATGCGTGAGCGGTAGTGGCCGGTTTCGCGAGTCAATTTAAGCCAGAGTTTGAGTGCATTCGAAAGCGGCGTCACGGTTTGCATCCACTGCTGGGCATCACGCATTTTACGATCCAACGGCAGATGCAGCCAGTAGTGCAGCGCAGGCAGATCAAAACAGCAGGAGCCACCCGGTAAATTAAAGCGCTGACGAATCGCACTCAGGAAACGGTCTTCTTTGAGTGATTGGCCAAAACGCTCGGCACTCATCAGATCCCGATGAACTTCATCGACGTCGGCGAGTAGCGAGTTAAGCATCTCTTGATCTACGCCTTCTACATGGAGCCAACTGCGGTAAGTTAAGCGCTGTTTTTCCATATCTTTAGCCAGTTCACTTTTCAGTTGGATCTGCTCAAAAATCTCCAGCATATCGAACAGTGAGCGGAAAAAGAGTTGATGTTGAATCCCATCACTGAAAGTGGACGCTCGCTCCATCTGATTGAGCAGCGCTTCGACACGCAGGTAGATGCGCGTTTTTTCATTGAGAGGGTGTTCAAACTGGTGCGTGGTCATTGAGCTAGCCTTGGGTTCTTTGCGCTTATTCTCACAAATTTTGCCTGCTCATGGCTAGATACTTTTGGTGCAATAGTGTGATTTGAGGCAAAAGTTTCTGGTTTTCTGCGTTATTTTTGAGCACATCATCAGCAATTGCCAAACGTTGAGCGCGTGAGGCTTGCGCAGCAAGGATAGCCTCAGCTTGTTCACGTGATACTTTATCGCGTGCCATGGTGCGCTCAATCTGTATTTTTTCATCCACATCGACCACTAACACGCGATCGGCCATGGTTTGCAGTTGGTTTTCGACCAACAGGGGCACAATCAACAACGCATAAGGTGAGGTCGTTTGGGTAAGCGCGTTGCGCATACCTTGGCGGATCATCGGATGCAGCAGTTGGTTTAGCCACGCTTTTTCATTAGGGGCGGCAAAGATGCGTTCACGCAGCGCGGTGCGATTGAGTGAGCCATCAGGGTGCAAGATGGCTTGCCCAAAATGGGCGGTAATCGCTTTTAATCCTTCGGTTTCCGGTTCAACTACGTCACGTGCGATCACATCGGCATCGACCAGATCAATACCAAACTGATCATGAAATAAATTGGCGACCGTGGTTTTGCCACTGGCGATGCCGCCGGTCAATGCCACGACAAAACTCATAATGGTTGTCCTACCCAAGTGGTGAAGTACCAATCAATTACCTTATCGCCCCACAGCAAGGCAAACCACCCCGCTATGGCGAGATAAGGGCCAAACGGAAAGGCCATATCGATACCTTTTTTCTGCTGGCGCAGTTGGATTAAACCGAAAATCACCCCGACCACCGATGAGAGCAGTACGATGACAGGCAACTGTTGCCAACCCAACCAAGCGCCCAGTGCGGCGAGCAATTTGAAATCGCCATAGCCCATGCCTTCTTTACCGGTCAGCAGTTTAAATAGCCAATAAATCGACCACAGCGAGAGATAACCCGCCATGGCTCCGATCACCGCATCACTGAGTGAAACCGGAGAAAAACCAAGCAGTGCCAGTGCAATACCGCCCCACAGTAAAGGTAGCGTTAATTGGTCGGGCAGCAATAGGGTATCGAAGTCGATGAAGGTCGCCGCAATCAATACATAGCTGAAAAACAGCAGCGCCACGGTAAACACTCCGAATGGAAAGTGAGTAGCAATCACTAAGCTCATGATGGCAGTGAGTAGCTCAATCAAGGGATAACGAGCGCTGATCGGCGCTTTACAGTGTGAGCATTGACCGCGCAGCGCCAGCCAACTCAGTAGCGGGATATTATCAATGACGCGAATCGGCGTTTGGCAGTGTGGGCAAGTGGAACGCGGCAAACTGAGGGTCAGTTTACCCTCTGGTGGCGTGATGCCATATTCAGGAAAACTCGCCGCACATTCCGCGCGCCATTCACGCTCCATGATTTTGGGTAAGCGGTAGATCACCACATTGAGAAAGCTGCCAACAATCAAGCCAAACAGGGTGGCGAGCACCGGAAACAGCAAAGGGTAGAAGTAAAACAGTTCCATTCTCTTGCTCTAAGCGAAATGAGGGCGCGCTCAATGGGCACGCCGTTTGTCGCCATACTAACCCAATACACTCATTAAGTTAAAGATAGGTAAGTACATCGCCACCACTAAGCCGCCCACAACCGTCCCAAGAAACACGATGATCAGTGGTTCAAGAATCTTGCCCAAGTTATCGACTGTGTTATCGACTTCAAATTCATAGATGGTCGCGACCTTGTTGAGCATGTCATCTAATTGCCCTGACTCTTCACCGATCATCACCATTTGCAGCACCATTTCGGGAAAAGCGTCGGTATTGCGCATGGCAATGTACATCGGCATACCCGCAGCGGTATCGCGGTACACCTCATTAATCGCGGTTTCAAAGTGCACATTGCCGGAGGTTTTGGCGGTGGTTTTTAAACTGGCGAGAATTGGGATCCCAGCAGCAAAGCTGGTGGCGAGGGTGCGGCTGAATTTGGCGATGGAAGCCTTAGCAAGCACATTACCAATAATCGGAAATTTCAGCCCCAAGCGACTGGTTTTTAAACGGATCTGCAAGGAGTTTTTACGTAGCGCTTTCAAGCCAAAAATGGCTGCTGCGATGGCGATAAATGCCCATAAACTGTAAGCCTGCACCCAGTGTGAGAGCTTCAGCACTTGCTGGGTAAACCAAGGCAGTTCAGCACCAAAGCCGTTAAACATGCTTTCAAATTCTGGGATGACCATGGTGAGCATTAAGTAGGAAACTCCGAGCGCGACCAACACTACCATGCTGGGGTAGATGAGCGCTTTAATCACCTTGGCGCGTAGCTGCTCGCTTTTCTCGCGGTAGGTGGCCAAACGCTCAAACACTTCAGGTAAGTTACCGGACATCTCTCCGGTTTCCACTAAGTCGACATACAAGGTATCAAAATGGGCGCTGGCGGTACGCATCGCCTTGGAAAGCGGCGTGCCCGCTTCCACGCTTTTGGTAATTTGCGCCAGAATCGATTTCATCTCAGCTTTACGGTGATTATCGCCCACCAACTTGAGGGCTTGCACAATCGGTACGCCCGTGGTGAGCATGGTCGCCAACTGCCGAGTCAAAATCGTGATGTCTTTGCCTTTCACGCGATGGGTTAGGCGCGCCAATAATGAGACACTGCCTTTTTTGAGTTTTTTGATCTGAATATGCTGATCTTTGAGCTTATCGCGCACCTCGATTTCGGAGATGGCGAGCATCTGGCCGGAAACTTTTTTGCCGTTGCTGTTGATGCCTTTCCAGCGATAATTTTTCAGAGGTAAGGTTTGGGTCGCTTTCATGTTGAGGCTCGTGCTGACAGGTTAGGTTATCGAATAAAACAGTTAAAAATAGAGCACACGCTGCAGCTCAGCAAAGCTGGTGATGCCTTCGCGCAGCTTTTCAAGGCTGGACTCTTGCAACGTTTGCATACCATTGGCTTTGGCTAAACGTTCAATTTGATGAATGCTGGCGCGTTGCATAATGGCCTCCGCCAGCTCGGTATTAAACGCCATCACTTCATAGATCCCAACGCGCCCTGAATAGCCGCCCGTACACTCGTTACACCCCGCCGCATTGGCTTCATACAAGATTTCATTGGGCTGAAATGCAAATTGGCTTTGCAATAGGGCAGAAGGGCGCACCGCGATTTTGCAATGTTTACATAGGCGGCGCGCGAGGCGTTGGGCGATGATTAAACTGAGTGATGACGCGAGGTTAAACGGCTCCACCCCCATATTGGCTAAACGAATCACGGTTTCGGCGGCCGAGTTGGTGTGCAGGGTGGAAAGCACCAAGTGACCGGTTTGCGCGGCTTTGACCGCGATTTCGGCGGTTTCCAGATCGCGTATTTCGCCGACCATCACCACATCAGGGTCTTGGCGTAGAAACGAGCGTAGCGCTTCGGCAAAGCCAAAGCCGATTTTCGGTTGCACTTGCACTTGGTTAATCCCAGAGAGGTTAATTTCTACCGGATCTTCCGCGGTGGAGATATTGATCTGTGATGTGTTGAGAATGCGCAGCCCAGTATAGAGCGAAACGGTTTTGCCGCTGCCGGTGGGGCCTGTCATCAAGATCATCCCTTGCGGTCTTTTCAGGGCATTGAGGTAGAGCTGCTTTTGCTGCGGGTTATAACCGAGCTTATCAATATCCAGATTGGCGGCGCTGCTATCGAGCAGACGCAGCACGATTTTTTCGCCCCATAAAGTGGGAAGCGTAGAAACGCGCAGATCAATGGCGGTATCGCGGCTTAGGCGCAGTTTAATCCGCCCGTCTTGCGGCAAGCGGCGCTCGGCAATATCTAATTTGGAGAGAATTTTAATCCGCGCGGCTAAACGGCGACTTAAATGGCTAGCCGGTTGCTGGGTTTCCACCAAAATGCCATCGCAGCGCAGGCGGATCCGATACTGGTTTTCATACGGCTCAAAATGAATATCGGATGCGCCTTTGCGCACCGCATCGAGCAGCACTTGGTTGATAAAGCGGCTAACCGGAGAGTCATCTTGGCTGAGATCTTCAATGGATTGCAGCTCGTCATCACTGACTTTAACCAGATTGGCGAGCTCATCTTGGCTGATCTCTTTCCCTTGGTTGGCTGCGCCTTGAATTGAGCGGCCATACAAACGGCGAATCGCGGCTTGCAGCGCGCGGTGATCGGCCAGTGCCAGTTCAACTTGCAGCCCAGTGGCAAAACGAAACTCTTCTTCAGCTTGCAGTAAGGTAGGGTCAGAGACGGCGAGCAGCAGTAAATTGCCTTGTTTGGCAATCGGCAAGGCGTCGTAGCGGGTAATCAGTTCACGCAGCCCAAGCTGTTGGCACAGGGTGGCGTAGTCGTAGCGGCTAAGGTCGGTTTCCGGCAAGCCGAAAATATGGCTCAGTTGCTCGGTCAGCTCTTGGGGGTGAAAAATCCCTAAACCAAGCAGCGCCTCGGGCACCGACGTCCCCGAAGCGCTAACCTGTGTAACCACCGCTTGTTCTTGTGTTGCGCTGATTAATTCAGCCTGACGCAAGATAGCAACAAGGTTGGTGAGCATTTTATTAAACTACTTCTTCTCTTATTATTGAGGGCAACCTTTAGGTGCATTAGCGGGTTTGGTTAGACCTGCGACTTTACAACTCCAACCTTTCGTGTCCTCTCTTGTTATGGTAGCTTGAGCGCCGGAAGGAGAGGTTAATGCTAGAGTTATTGCATTAGAAGCAAAAGATAAACCAGTAAGATCGATACCAATATCACTGCCTTGTGCTGGGAATGCTCCTTGCTCTTGATAATAGAGTTCTGCTGGAGTAATAATCGATTTTAGTGATGCAACCGCAGATGCGACTTCACTCTTGGTGACATAATCCTTATAAGCAGGCACAGCAATCGCTGCTAACACACCAATAATCGCCACCACAATCATCAATTCAATTAAGGTAAAACCTTTCTGTAGTTTATTTTTATACGCTTTCATAATTCCCTCCGTAGGTGTTTGCGTATTAAGCGCAGTGAGCATATGCCTTGCTACCCAAGGGGGGAATCGAGTCGCGAGCGCTCTTCGAGTGAGTTAGGGTTTTAACCTATTGATTTGCATGATGAATACAAAAAACTTCGAGTCACTTAAAAACTTATGTGACTAAATGAGTCATTAGAAACAAAAACAGGAGGCTTGATGCCTCCTGTTAACTGTTTGAAATGTTTGAAGTTAGTCTCAAGTGTTACGACTTAAAACGCATCGACAGATCAAGGGCTTTGAGGTGTTTGGTCAGTGCACCGACCGAGATGTAATCCACGCCGGTCTCGGCGCACTCTTTGAGGTTATCCAGCGTGATATTGCCGGAGTTCTCCAGCGCCGCACGCCCGGCGTTAATCTTTACCGCTTCACGCATCATCTCAAGACTAAAGTTATCGAGCATAATGATGTCGGCACCAGCGCTGATCGCCTCTTCCAATTCGGCCAAGGTTTCGGTTTCCACTTCCACCGGTTTGCCGGGATTGAGCTGTTTCGCTGTGCTAATCGCCTGACGGATCCCGCCACAAGCGATAATGTGGTTTTCTTTGATGAGGTAAGCATCAAACACGCCGATACGGTGGTTATAACCGCCGCCACACGCCACGGCGTATTTCAGGGCGCTACGCAGGCCGGGAATGGTTTTGCGGGTATCGAGCAATCGGCACTGGGTGCCTTTGAGCTCTTGCACATAACGCGCAGTAGCCGTGGCGCAACCGGAAAGGGTTTGAATAAAGTTCATCGCGTTGCGCTCACCGGTGAGCAGAATACGCGCAGGCCCAGTCAAGGTGCACAAGGTTTGGTTGGGCGTGAGCGTTTCACCATCTTGCACATACCATTCAATGCTCACTTGGCCGCCGAGCTGTTTAAACACTTCATCCGCCCACAACTGGCCGCAAAACACCCCCGCTTCACGAGTGATGATGGTCGCGGTGCTGATGCGATCGGCTGGAATCAGGCTTGCGGTAATGTCGGCCGCAGGGTCAAGTGTGCCGCCTAAATCTTCCTTTAGGGTGTCGATCACGCTGCGGGTAATATCGGCAGGCAGTTGCTGTTTCAGGTACGCAAGGCGATCCTGACTGTTGTGAGTCTCTTTCATCGCAAGTCGAATGTCCGTGTTATTTGCTGTTAAACCAAACCGCGTCATGATACTGGCTGGCGCGTAGAAATTCAGCTTCTAATCTCGTAATTTGTTATGCGTAAGGTAGAATCGGGCGCAGGTTATCCCCTTCCTACTTGAAACTGCAGCGGTGTTGGCTAGGTTCGTTCACCCCAATCACAGAGTTTACCTATGCTCATGGGTATACTCATGGGGACTTACTCACTTGCCGCCTAGCTGCAACTCCAAGTCGTTTAGGGATAGGCTGGGAGTCACTCTCAACCGACAAGATATCAAAGCAAGGAGTAAGGATGATTGATAGTCAAGGCTGGTACCGCCTCGCCAGAAAAGTACCTTCTCCACATTGTGATGCGCGCCATGATAGTGAGGATGTTTCGCTACTGGTGGTGCACAACATCAGTTTGCCACCCGGCCAGTTTGGTGGCCCGTACATTGAGCAGTTTTTTCTGGGCGAGCTGGATGCCAATCAACATTCGTTTTTTAAGGTGATCGCCAAGATGCGCGTCTCGGCGCACTGCGTGATCCGCCGAGATGGTGAGGTGGTGCAGTTTGTGCCGTTTCATCTGCGCGCGTGGCACGCGGGTGTTTCCTCTTTTGCAGGCCGAGCCAAGTGCAATGATTACTCGATTGGTATTGAGCTGGAGGGGAGCGATTTTGTGCCGTATAGCGATGCGCAATATCAGGCGCTGACTGAGCTGACCCAAGCCTTGATGGAGCGCTACCCGCACATCACGCTGCCGCGCATTACTGGACACCAATATATTGCGCCGCTGCGTAAAACCGACCCCGGTTTGGTGTTTGACTGGCGGCGTTTTCGGGCGGGCTTGAAGTCATAGGTTTTAGTTGGTGCGAAATACCCCCTCCCGGCCTCCCCCTAGAAGGGGGAGGGGCAAAGGTTGCTGCTCTAAAAGGGGAGGAACCAAAAACAGTTCCCTCCCCTTTTAGGGGAGGGTTAGGGTCTGTCTCTTATACACAAATCCCCAAGCCTCTGCTTGGGGATTTTTTTGAACTAATTTTATGTTTCATGATCTGATCATCTAAGCAATAACAAGGATGATTAGAATGACTTATATAGAACCAACCCTCTGGGCACAAAAGCAATTTGGTCAAGCTCACCTCAATGACCCAAGACGTACTCAAAGACTCGTTGCCCTAGCTGCCTCTCTGGCCGAGCAACCTGGCGTACCGGTCTCGAAACTCATCATCTCCCCTGCAGATATGGAAGGGGCTTATCGCTTTATCCGTAATGAGCAAATCAAAGCAGAAGATATCGCTGAAGCGGGCTTTCATGTCACAGCGCAAGAGGCTTTAGAACAACAAACACTTCTTGCATTAGAAGATACGACTTCTCTAAGTTACTCCCATCGCAGCATACAAGATGAACTTGGGCACTCCAATCAAGGCAATCGAAATCGAGCTATGTTCATACACTCGACCTTACTTTTTGCTCCCGAAACTCAAGTGGTTGTTGGCTTAATTGAACAACAACGCTGGACTCGAGATATTGAAAAGCGTGGACAAGGACACCAGTACGCCACTCGACCATACAAAGAGAAAGAAAGCTATAAATGGGAGCAAGCTTCTCGCCATGTCGCAGAGCGACTTGGCGATAAAATCTCAGATGTAATTTCTGTGTGCGATAGAGAAGCCGACCTATTTGAATACCTCACTTACAAGCAAGAGCAACAACAGCGATTCCTTGTTCGCTCAATGCAAAGTCGCTGTATAGAAGAGCATGATAATCGTCTTTATGACTACGCTTCCAAGCTGCAATCAGCAGGAGAAAGAGTGCTCGACATACCGCAAAAAGGCGGCCGTAAAGCTCGTACAGTTCACCTAGACATCAAATATGCCCCCGTGACACTCAAATCTCCCGCGAATAAAAAAGAGTTCAATAACATTCCGCTTTACTACGTGGGATGCATAGAACAAGGAGAGAGTAACGATAAGCTCGCATGGCACTTACTCACCTCAGAGCCAATAACGAGCAAGGAAGAGGCACTTAAAATCGTCAGTTATTATGAGCTGCGTTGGCTAATTGAAGATTTTCATAAAGTCTGGAAAAGTGAAGGCACTCAA
Source organism: Vibrio paracholerae (assembly GCF_037672085.1). NCBI lineage: Bacteria > Pseudomonadati > Pseudomonadota > Gammaproteobacteria > Vibrionales > Vibrionaceae > Vibrio > Vibrio paracholerae. Next base: position 545,355 of record NZ_JBBHLM010000002.1, read on the forward strand.
GTCGAGCAATTGAGAATGCAAAGCAAAGATAACTTAGAAAGGCTCAGCGTTATTCTGGCTTTTATCGCGACTCGGTTGCTCCAGTTGAGATTTATGAATGAATCAGATGAGTTATCTAAGAGCAGTTGTGAGCCGATATTAAAAGGCAAAGCATGGAAGCTAATGTGGCTAAAGCTAGAAAGAAAAGGGCTACCGAAGGAAGATCCGGACATATCATGGGCTTACAAAGGTATTGCTCGATTAGGGGGTTGGAAGAATACAAAGCGAACGGGTCGTGCTTCTATAAAGACATTATGGCAAGGATGGTTTAGGTTACAAACCATCCTTGAAGGGTATGAACTGGCTAAGTCTCTTGATTCACCAGACTTGTGATCAAGAGACAGGGTTAGGGTGGGGTATTAAGCGCTCACGGATGCGCTTAAATCGCGTCGTGATACTCGGTCAGCACTTGCTCGACCCAAGTCGCGATGCGTTCGTCACTCAAGTCATATTGTGAATCTTCATCCAGTGCGAGGCCGACAAAATGGCTGCCATCTTCAGTCAAAGCCTTGGAGGCTTCAAAGTGGTAGCCTTGATTTGGCCAGTAGCCAAGCAGGTTAGCTCCGTTCTTCTTGATCTGGTCGTGCAGCAGCCCCATCGCATCCAGATACCATTCGCCATAGCCTTCTTGATCGCCTAAGCCGAACAACGCGACGTACTTGTTTTTTAGCGACACGCCACCGATGTGATCCCATACCGCACTCCAGTCCTCTTGGATTTCACCAAAATCCCATGTTGAAATGCCCAGCAGTAAAAGATCGTAATCACTCATTAAAGTGAGAGGCGATTCTTTTACGTTGTGGATATCCACCAGTTCTTCACCCAGTATGGCGCGAATTTTCTCCGCGGTCATTTCGGTGTAACAGGTGCTTGAGCCATAAAATAGACCAATCTTCATCAATAATTTGTATCTGTCTGCGAAGGAATGGCAAATTCTAACCATAAAAATGATCGGAATGCAGCCAATATCCTGCATCCTGCGTATTTTTATGCTATTAAACGCCCAGTAAAAAGAGAGCTAGAGCTGAGGATAGAGTGAGCGAAGCCTTATCTCCCGACCAAGGGTTGGTGGAACAATTTTTAGATACCATGTGGTTTGAGCGCGGTTTGGCAGAAAATACCGTGACGTCTTATCGTAATGACTTGAGTAAGCTATTAGAGTGGATGGCGAAGAACCAGTATCGGCTCGATTTTATTAGCTTTGCTGGTTTGCAGGAGTATCAAAGCTGGCTGTCGGAGCAAAATTACAAACCGACCTCGAAAGCGCGCATGTTGTCGGCGATTCGTCGCCTGTTTCAATATCTGCATCGGGAAAAGGTGCGCGCCGACGATCCGAGTGCGCTTTTGATTAGTCCTAAGTTGCCGACGCGCTTACCCAAAGATTTGAGCGAAGCGCAAGTTGAAGCTTTGCTGAGTGCGCCAGATCCGCAAAGTCCACTTGAGCTGCGTGATAAAGCCATGTTGGAATTGCTGTATGCTACGGGACTGCGTGTGACAGAGCTGGTCTCACTGACCATGGAAAACATGAGCTTGCGCCAAGGTGTGGTGCGAGTCATGGGCAAGGGCGGTAAAGAGCGTTTGGTGCCTATGGGTGAAAATGCCATTGAATGGATTGAAACTTTTTTGCAGCAGGGACGGTCTTTACTGCTGGGGGAGCAGACGTCGGATATCGTTTTCCCCAGTAGCCGCGGTCAGCAGATGACCCGGCAAACCTTCTGGCATCGCATTAAACACTATGCGGTCATTGCAGGAATTGATGTGGAAAAACTCTCGCCGCACGTATTGCGCCATGCGTTTGCCACTCACTTGCTCAATTATGGGGCCGATCTGCGCGTGGTGCAGATGTTGCTTGGGCATAGTGATTTATCCACGACACAAATTTATACTCATGTCGCCACTGAGCGGCTTAAACAACTCCACAACGAGCACCATCCAAGGGCTTGAAAATAAGGTGATTTTCATGAGCGTACTGCGCCGACTAACATGGCTGGCATTTCCTTTACTGAGTATGGCATTCAACGTACAAGCGAACACTGCACCAGCACAATTGAATAAAGCCGAGCTTGAGCAGCGCTTTGCCAAACTCGGATTGCAAGTGGAAGAGATCAAACCCTCTGATATCAATGGTTTGCTTGAAGTGCAAACGTCTGGTGGTGTGTTGTTCTCTTCGCCTGATGGTGAGCACTTTATCGCGGGTACTCTGTATGCGCTGGATGGTAATGGCGGTTATGTTGATGTGCTGGCTAAACGCCAAGCGCCACTCAACGCCAAGAAAATTGCCGCATTGCAAGACAGCATGATTGAGTTTAAAGCGCCCAATGAGAAATACGCGATTACCGTATTTACCGATATCACGTGTGGTTACTGTGTGCGTCTGCACAGTCAGATCAAAGATTACAATGATCTCGGTATTACGGTGCGCTATTTGGCTTATCCACGTCAAGGGCCGACAGGCCAAGTCGCGGATCAAATGGCGGCCATCTGGTGTTCTAACGATCCGAAAGCGGCGATGCACGATGCGAAAGTGAATCGTAAAACCATTACCGCCGATAAAGATATCGCCCAATGCCAAAAGACCATCGCGCAGCACTATATGCTGGGTCACGAGCTCGGCATTAGCGGTACTCCAGCGATTTTCTTACCCAATGGTGAGATGGTTGGCGGCTATTTGCCTGCGCCACAATTGCTGCAACGTCTGCAAGCCACACAATAGTTTTTCATTTTCGACTAATTAAGGAAACAGGCCAGAGGCAACTTTGGCCTGTCACAGCATGATAGAAATCCAGCGACGCCCCGAACCTGATCTCTCACTTCTTCCCGACCACATCGACCCACTATTACGTCGGCTTTACCTGAGCCGTGGCGTAAGTAACGTGGCACAACTTGAAAAAGCCGCCAAAGCGCTGCACTCATTCAAACAGTTACATGGTATTGATCGTGCGGTTGAGTTGCTGTTCGCAGCGATTGCTGAGCAAAAACGCATCATAGTCGTCGGTGATTTTGATGCCGATGGCGCAACCAGTTCGGCACTTTCCGTGCTCGCGCTGCGTATGCTCGGTAGTCGTAATGTCGATTACTTAGTGCCGAACCGTTTTGAAGATGGTTATGGTCTGAGCCCTGAAGTGGTTGACCAAGCGATTGAGCGTGGCGCAGAGATGATCATGACCGTGGATAACGGCGTTTCATCACTGGAAGGGGTGCGTTACGCCAAACAGAAAGGGCTACAAGTGGTGGTCACCGATCATCACTTACCTGGACAAGAACTCCCTGAAGTCGATGCCATGGTGAACCCGAACTTGCAGCAGTGTGCTTTTCCTTCTAAGGCGCTGGCTGGGGTAGGGGTTGCTTTCTATTTGATGATGGCACTTTGCGTGCACATGCGTCAGCAAGGTTGGTTTGTCGCGCAAGGCATGGCTGAACCGAAATTGATGGAACTGATCGATTTAGTGGCACTCGGTACGGTCGCCGATGTGGTGCCACTGGATGACAACAACCGTATTTTGGTGCACCAAGGTTTGCAGCGTATTCGTGCGGGTTTAGCGCGTCCCGGTATTCAAGCTCTGATTGAAGTCGCTAAGCGCGATGCGCGCCGTTTGGTCGCTGCTGATTTTGGCTTTGCGCTTGGGCCGCGGATTAACGCCGCAGGGCGTTTGGATGATATGTCATTCGGCGTTGAGCTTTTGCTGTGTAACAACATTCACGCTGCGCGGCGTATGGCGAGTGAGCTGGACGGCCTCAATCAAACCCGAAAAGAGATTGAAGAGGGGATGAAGCAAGAGGCGGTCGCATTTTGTGAGCGCTTGCAACTGAGCGATGATCGCGAGCTGCCTTACGGTTTAGTGCTGTTTCAGCGCGATTGGCACCAAGGGGTGATCGGCATTCTCGCTTCGCGCATCAAAGAGAAATACCACCGCCCCGTGATTGCGTTTGCTGAAGGCGGCGATGGCAAGCTGAAAGGTTCATGTCGCTCGGTTCCCGGTCTGCATATGCGTGATGCACTAGATAAAATTGATACGCAAAACCCGGGCATCATCCTCAAATTTGGTGGTCACGCGATGGCGGCTGGATTAACCATTGAAGAGCAAAATTTTGCACGTTTTTGCCGACTGTTTGACCAGCTAGTGCGTGAAGAGCTGGATGAAGCAGCACTCAAAGGCATCATTCTCAGCGATGGCGAACTGAAACCAGAAGAGTTTTCGCTGCATACCGCCGAATTACTGCGTGCTGGTGGCCCGTGGGGGCAAGCGTTTCCTGAACCCCTGTTTGATGGCGAATTTAAAGTGCTGCACCAAAAACTGGTCGGCGAAAAACACCTCAAACTGATGCTCGAACCGCTGTATAAAGGTTTTCCAACCAATGTGATGATCGACGGGATTGCGTTTAATGTCGACCTACGTCGTTGGCCGGATGCCTCAGTCAAAACGGTACGTTTGGCGTACAAACTCGACATCAACGAGTTTCGCGGTAATCAATCATTGCAACTCATGATTGATCATCTGGAAGCGAAGTAGAGTTTCTCCTCTTGCTATTAAAGGGGGGAATTCTGCCGCTGAAATATCCCCTTCTAACCAGCAACGCCAAGTGATTTGGGCATCTCTTTTTTGCTTTATTCTCAAGATGATGCCTCCCTCTTTATCCAACTTATTCAATTTATTCAAAAATTGTCATCAACTGACACTTCTAGCCCATCAAGTCCCCATCTGTATATGATTTGTAATTGGTCTGACCAATATTTTTGCTGTTTTAATCAACTATTGTTGCTGGATTGTTAGAGCGTGAGCGGTTCTATGATTTAGGTCAATTTTCGGCTGGACACTGGCGTTTTAATTATGTTAATTTCTGCACCAACTTAAAATTGGTATTACCAATTGCCAGCAAGAAGAATAAGAGTAGAAGAACAATAAATTATGGCTTATCAAAGGATCCGTCAGCCAAAGCTCTCCGATGTGATTGAACAAGAACTGGAGAGACTGATAGTGGAAGGAACACTCTCACCCGGTCAGCAACTTCCTCCGGAACGCGAACTGGCCAAACAGTTTGAAGTGTCTCGCCCCTCGATCAGAGAAGCCATACAACGCTTGGAAGCCAAACGCTTGCTTACCCGCCGTCAAGGTGGCGGTACATTCGTTAGTGACCGAATTTGGCAGAGCTTTTCTGATCCTCTGCTAAATTTATTGTCTAGCCACTCCGAAACTCAACTGGATCTGCTGGAAGCGCGTCATGCGCTGGAAGGTATTTGCGCCTATTTTGCGGCGTTGCGTGGTACCGAAGAAGATTTTGCTCGTATTCAACACTGTGTCACGCGTATCGCGGAGGCTCAGGCATTGAATAATGTGGATGAAGAAGCAGAGCGGGTGATGGCATTTTTGATTGCCATTACTGAAGCGGCGCACAACGTTGTGCTTCTGCACATCGTACGCAGCCTGAGTCCACTGCTTGAGCAGAATATTCGTCAGAATTTTAAACTCTTACATCGCCGCCCTGAAGCGGTAGATAAAGTAAGCAAACACCGGGCTAACATTGTGGATGCGATTGTTTCGGGTCAGCCGGAAAAGGCACGTGAAATGTCCCATTCTCACTTAGCTTATATCGAAGAAACGTTGTTGGATTTGACTCGTGAACAGACTCGCCGTGAGCGATCTCTGCGTCGAATTCAACAAGGTAATGAGCCGCAATAGCGGCCATTGCGATTCAACTTAAATCCAACCAACAGAAGGATAGATCGCCATGTCTGACATGAAGCATGACGTAGATGCACTGGAAACTCAGGAGTGGCTTGCTGCCCTTGAATCCGTTGTCCGTGAAGAAGGCGTAGAGCGCGCGCAATACCTGCTTGAGCAAGTATTGGAAAAAGCGCGTTTGGATGGTGTAGACATGCCAACAGGCGTGACCACCAACTACATCAACACGATTCCTGCGGCGCAAGAGCCTGCTTACCCAGGTGACACCACGATCGAACGTCGTATTCGTTCAATCATTCGCTGGAACGCGATCATGATCGTGCTGCGTGCATCGAAGAAAGATCTGGAACTGGGTGGCCACATGGCTTCTTTCCAATCTTCCGCTGCTTTCTACGAAACCTGTTTCAACCACTTCTTCCGTGCTCCAAACGAGAAAGACGGTGGCGACTTGGTTTACTATCAAGGTCACATCTCTCCAGGGATCTACGCGCGTGCTTTCGTTGAAGGCCGTTTGACCGAAGAACAACTGGACAACTTCCGTCAGGAAGTGGATGGCAAAGGTCTTCCTTCTTACCCGCACCCGAAATTGATGCCTGAATTCTGGCAATTCCCAACCGTATCTATGGGGCTGGGTCCAATTTCTGCGATTTATCAAGCTCGTTTCCTGAAGTATCTGAATGGTCGTGGCCTGAAAGACACCACTGCGCAGCGCGTATACGCCTTCCTTGGTGACGGTGAGATGGACGAGCCAGAATCTCGCGGCGCGATCTCTTTCGCAGCGCGTGAGAAGCTGGATAACCTATGCTTCCTTATCAACTGTAACCTGCAACGTTTGGACGGCCCTGTTATGGGTAACGGCAAGATCATCCAAGAACTGGAAGGTCTATTCCGTGGCGCAGGCTGGAACGTTGTGAAAGTGATCTGGGGTAATGGCTGGGACAAACTACTGGCGAAAGACACCACAGGTAAACTGCTGCAACTGATGAACGAAACCATCGACGGCGACTACCAAACGTTCAAAGCGAAAGATGGCGCTTACGTTCGTGAGCACTTCTTCGGTAAGTACCCAGAGACAGCTGCGCTAGTTGCAGATATGACTGACGATGAGATCTTCGCTCTGAAACGCGGTGGTCACGAGTCATCTAAACTGTACGCAGCGTTCAAAAACGCTCAAGACACCAAAGGTCGTCCAACCGTTATCCTAGCGAAAACCGTTAAAGGATACGGCATGGGTGATGCGGCAGAAGGCAAGAACATTGCACACCAAGTGAAGAAGATGGATATGACCCATGTTCTGGCGATGCGTAACCGTCTAGGCCTGCAAGATCTGATCTCTGACGAAGAAGTAAATAACCTGCCGTACCTGAAACTGGAAGAAGGCTCAAAAGAGTTTGAATACCTGCACGCTCGTCGTAAAGCGCTGCACGGGTACACGCCTCAGCGTCTGCCTAACTTCACTCAAGAACTGGTTATTCCAGCGCTGGAAGAGTTCAAGCCACTGCTGGAAGAGCAGAGCCGTGAAATCTCTTCAACCATGGCGTATGTACGTACTCTAAACATTCTGCTGAAAGATAAGAACATTGGTCAAAACATCGTTCCTATCATCGCGGACGAAGCGCGTACGTTTGGTATGGAAGGTCTGTTCCGTCAAATCGGTATCTACAACCCGCACGGTCAGAACTACACTCCACAAGATCGCGATATCGTTTCTTACTACAAAGAAGCGACGTCAGGTCAGGTACTGCAAGAAGGTATCAACGAGCTGGGTGCCATGTCATCTTGGGTTGCGGCGGCAACGTCATACAGCACCAACAACCTGCCGATGATCCCGTTCTACATCTACTACTCTATGTTCGGTTTCCAACGTGTTGGCGACATGGCGTGGATGGCGGGCGACCAACAAGCGCGTGGCTTCCTACTGGGTGCTACTGCGGGTCGTACCACACTGAACGGTGAAGGTCTACAGCACGAAGATGGTCACTCGCACATTCTGGCGGGCACAGTACCAAACTGTATCTCTTACGATCCAACCTTCGCTTACGAAGTTGCGGTAATCCTGCAAGACGGTATCCGTCGTATGTATGGTGAGCAAGAGAACGTGTTCTACTACCTGACACTGATGAACGAAAGCTACGCTCACCCAGCAATGCCTGCTGGCGCTGAAGAAGGTATCCGTAAAGGTATCTACAAGCTGGAAAGCTATTCGTCTCAAGGAACGGCTGGTAACAAAGCAAAAGTTCAACTGATGAGCTCAGGCACCATCATGAACGAAGTGCGTAAAGCAGCACAAATTCTGAGTGAAGAGTACGGCGTAGCGTCTGATGTTTACTCTGTGACTTCATTCAACGAGCTGGCGCGTGATGGCCAAGCGTGTGATCGTTTCAACATGCTGCACCCAGAAGCAGAAGTGAAAGTCCCTTACATCGCACAAGTGATGGGTACTGAGCCTGCTATCGCAGCGACTGACTACATGAAGAACTACGCGGATCAAGTACGTGCGTTCATTCCTGCACAGTCTTACAAAGTGCTGGGTACGGATGGTTTCGGCCGCTCAGACAGCCGTGAAAACCTACGTCGTCACTTTGAAGTGAATGCTGGCTACGTGGTAGTTGCAGCGCTGAATGAACTGGCAAAACGTGGTGAAGTTGAGAAGTCTGTGGTTGCAGCAGCAATCAAGAAATTCGACATCGATACTGAAAAAACCAACCCGCTGTACGCTTAATTGAAGGTAGGAAAAGTAATGGCAATCGAAATTTATGTACCTGACATCGGTGCGGATGAGGTTGAAGTCACTGAGATTCTCGTCAAAGTCGGCGACAAAGTGGCCGAAGAGCAATCTCTGATCACGGTTGAAGGCGACAAAGCTTCTATGGAAGTTCCTGCGTCTCAAGCGGGTATCGTTAAAGAGATCAAAGTAGTGGCAGGTGACAAAGTGTCTACTGGCTCTCTGATCATGGTCTTTGAAGCGGAAGGTGCAGCAGCGGCTGCACCAGCTCCTGCGCCTCAAGCGGCAGCACCAGTTGCTGCAGCTCCAGCGGCCGCTGCACTGAAAGAAGTGCAAGTACCAGACATTGGCGGTGATGAAGTTGAAGTGACTGAAATCATGGTCAAAGTGGGCGATGTGGTTGCGGAAGAGCAATCTCTGATCACCGTTGAAGGCGACAAAGCGTCAATGGAAGTACCAGCGCCTTTCGCTGGTACGGTTAAAGAGATCAAAATCGCTGCGGGCGACAAAGTCTCAACTGGCTCACTGATCATGGTGTTTGAAGTAGCCGGCGCTGCGCCAGTTGCAGCACCAGCTCAAGCGGCGGCACCAGCGGCAGCTGCTGCGCCAGCCGTTGCAGCGCTGAAAGAAGTTCAAGTACCTGATATCGGCGGTGACGAAGTGACCGTAACGGAAATCATGGTTAACGTGGGCGACAGCATCAGCGAAGAGCAATCTCTGATCACCGTAGAAGGCGATAAGGCTTCTATGGAAGTACCAGCACCTTTTGCCGGTACTCTGAAAGAGATCAAAGTAGCAGCTGGCGATAAAGTGAAAACAGGTTCGCTGATCATGGTGTTTGAAGTTGCTGGCGCAGCGCCAGTCGCGGCATCTGTTCAAGCAGCAGCACCAGCAGCTGCGGTAGCGCCTGCTCAAGCAGCGGCTCCTGCGGCGGCTGCACCTGCAACAAGTGGTGAATTCCAAGAAAACCATGAGTACTCACACGCTTCTCCAGTCGTGCGTCGTCTGGCTCGTGAATTTGGCGTTAACCTAGCCAAAGTCAAAGGCTCTGGCCGTAAGAACCGTATCCTGAAAGAAGACGTACAGAACTACGTGAAAGAAGCGCTGAAACGTCTGGAATCTGGCGCGCAAGCGGCGGCTTCTGGTAAAGGTGATGGCGCAGCGCTGGGCTTACTGCCTTGGCCAAAAGTGGACTTCAGCAAGTTCGGTGATACCGAAGTGCAACCACTGTCTCGCATCAAGAAAATCTCGGGTGCTAACCTGCACCGTAACTGGGTGATGATCCCGCACGTGACCCAATGGGACAATGCAGACATCACTGAGCTAGAGAAATTCCGTCAAGAGCAAAACGCGATGGAAGCGAAGCGCGACACAGGTATGAAGATCACTCCGCTGGTGTTCATTATGAAAGCCGCTGCGAAAGCGCTGGAAGCTTTCCCTGCGTTCAACTCTTCTCTGTCTGACGATGGCGAAAGCTTGATCCTGAAGAAATACGTGAACATCGGTATCGCAGTGGATACACCAAATGGTCTGGTGGTTCCTGTGTTTAAAGATGTGAACAAGAAAGGCATCTACGAGCTGTCAAAAGAGCTGGCTGAAGTCTCGAAGAAAGCCCGTGGCGGTAAGCTGACTGCTGCTGACATGCAAGGTGGCTGTTTCACTATCTCTAGCCTAGGTGGCATTGGCGGTACAGCGTTTACCCCAATCGTTAACGCACCTGAAGTGGCTATTTTGGGTGTGTCTAAGTCTGAGATGAAGCCAGTGTGGAACGGCAAAGAGTTCGCGCCACGTCTGCAACTGCCACTGTCACTGTCTTACGATCACCGCGTGATCGACGGTGCAGAAGGTGCACGTTTCATTACTTACCTGAACGAGTGTCTAAGCGACATCCGTCGTCTGGTACTGTAAGCGCATTCTCGGGTGGCGAAAGCCACCCGATTTAATGGTTATCTGCCAATTTGACGTTGAAACTGATTTTTCCGTTGAATTGTTGTCTAGCTCACAGGCTACATGGATTTACTTTTCACACCATTAACATCTCTGTAAACTGTTGCGGTCTGAAAGTAATCGTTTTACATGCTTGATTTGAAACATTCGTTTTTGATTCGTTTGTAAATAAAACAACTAGATAGAACACCCATCAGCCTGTTAGGGATATTGACTACAAGAGGTCGAAATGAGCAAAGAAATTAAAGCCCAAGTCGTGGTGCTTGGTGCCGGTCCTGCTGGTTACTCCGCCGCATTCCGCTGTGCAGACTTAGGTCTGGATACCGTCATCATCGAACGTTACAACACGCTAGGTGGTGTGTGTTTGAACGTTGGTTGTATTCCTTCTAAAGCACTGCTGCACGTGGCAAAAGTGATTGAAGAAGCCAAAGCGCTGACTGAGCACGGTATCGTGTTTGGCGAGCCAAAAACAGACATCGACAAAGTTCGTCTGTGGAAAGAAAAAGTGATCAATCAGCTGACTGGTGGTCTGGCTGGTATGGCAAAAATGCGTAAAGTGAACGTAGTCAACGGCTACGGTAAATTCACTGGCCCGAACACCATTGAAGTGGAAGGCGAAGAGGGCAAAACTGTTGTAACTTTCGATAACGCGATCGTTGCTGCAGGTTCTCGTCCAATCAAACTGCCATTCATTCCGCATGAAGACCCACGTATTTGGGATTCAACCGATGCGCTAGAACTGAAAGAAGTGCCTGGAAAACTGCTGATCATGGGCGGCGGTATCATCGGTCTGGAAATGGCGACTGTTTACCACTCACTGGGCTCTAAAATTGATGTGGTTGAGATGTTTGACCAACTTATCCCTGCAGCGGATAAAGACATGGTTAAAGTCTATACCAAACGCATCAAAGATAAGTTCAACCTGATGCTGGAAACCAAAGTGACCGCCGTTGAAGCGAAAGAAGATGGTATCTACGTTTCAATGGAAGGTAAGAGCGCACCAGCACAAGCTGAGCGTTACGATGCAGTTCTGGTTGCGATTGGCCGTGTACCAAACGGTAAACTACTGGATGCTGAGAAAGCGGGTCTGGAAGTGGACGAGCGTGGCTTTATCCGCGTGGATAAGCAAATGCGCACTAACGTTCCGCACATCTTCGCGATCGGTGACATCGTGGGTCAACCAATGCTGGCACACAAAGGCGTGCATGAAGGCCACGTAGCCGCAGAAGTGATCTCGGGTAAGAAGCACTACTTCGATCCAAAAGTGATCCCATCTATCGCTTACACTGAGCCAGAAGTGGCTTGGGTTGGTAAGACAGAAAAAGAAGCGAAAGCAGAAGGCATCAACTATGAAGTGGCGACTTTCCCATGGGCAGCTTCTGGCCGTGCGATTGCTTCTGACTGTGCAGACGGTATGACTAAGCTTATCTTCGATAAAGAGACTCACCGTGTGATCGGTGGTGCTATCGTAGGTACTAACGGTGGTGAACTGCTCGGTGAAATCGGTCTGGCGATCGAGATGGGCTGTGATGCAGAAGACATCGCACTGACCATTCACGCTCACCCAACGCTGCATGAGTCTGTGGGGCTGGCCGCTGAAGTCTTCGAAGGCACCATCACTGACCTACCAAACGCTAAAGCGAAAAAGAAAAAGTAATTTCTGATCCGCTTGGTTAAAGGAAGAAACCGCTGCTTGCAGCGGTTTTTTTTTCGCCTTTGATTGCCAATTGAATGCAAAGTAAGCAGTTGAGCGGAGATTTGATGCGCTGGAGGATTGTTTCTGGACTCTGCTCACACTTCTCGCTACAATCCGCCGCGGAGTTGACTGGGTAGTCGCTGCCTTATTGACGTCCCTTGGCCTATCGCCAGGGAGACTGATAAGGGGGAGGAAAGTCCGGGCTCCATAGAGCAGGGTGCCAGGTAACGCCTGGGGGGCGCAAGCCTACGACAAGTGCAACAGAGAGCAAACCGCCGATGGCCTCTCCTTCGGGATGGGATCAGGTAAGGGTGAAAGGGTGCGGTAAGAGCGCACCGTGCGACTGGCAACAGTTCGTAGCAGGGTAAACTCCACCCGGAGCAAGACCAAATAGGCCTCCACATAGCGTTGCTCGCGTTAGGAGGCGGGTAGGTTGCTTGAGCCAGTGAGTGATTGCTGGCCTAGAGGAATGGCTACTACCGCGCAAGCGGAACAGAACCCGGCTTATACGTCGACTCCACCTATTGCAGACCCATCATAGCCTTGTGTTATGGTGGGTTTTTTGCTTTTTGCTGACTCAGGTCGTAGCAAAACCATTAAACTTAGCGCAAAGTCACGTCCTGTATACGCTTATGGCTAGCGGTAGTGTCTGAAATCAGTACACTAAACCATATGACGGGCATGCCCAGCACAACGAGAAAATCATGACTGCATCTTTTCAACACATCTCTGTATTACTGAACGAATCGATTGAAGGATTGGCGATCAAGCCGGATGGTATCTACATCGATGGTACTTTTGGCCGCGGTGGTCACAGTCGCACTATTCTCGCTCAGTTAGGGCCGCAAGGTCGTCTGTACAGTATTGACCGTGACCCGCAAGCCATTGCCGAAGCGCAGAAAATTGATGATCCGCGTTTTACCATCATTCATGGCCCTTTCTCTGGGATTGCCGAATACGCACAGCGTTACGATCTGGTGGGTAAAGTCGATGGTGTGTTGTTCGATCTCGGGGTTTCTTCACCGCAGTTGGATGATGCTGAGCGCGGTTTTAGCTTTATGAAAGATGGCCCGCTTGATATGCGTATGGATCCAACCAGCGGCATGCCGGTTTCTGAGTGGCTTGCTCAAGCGGATCTGGATGACATCACTTGGGTAATTCGCGAGTTTGGTGAAGATAAACATGCACGCCGAATTGCTAAAGCCATTGTCGAATATCGGGAAAATGAGCTCAACGAGCCCTTGACGCGTACCAGCCAGTTAGCAAAACTCATCTCCGACGCGGCGCCGAAAAGTTTTAAAGAGAAAAAGCACCCCGCCACCCGTGCATTTCAGGCTTTTCGCATCTACATCAACAGTGAATTAGAAGAGATTGATACCGCATTGCGCGGCGCTTCTGACATTCTGGCTCCGCAAGGCCGTCTGTCCGTGATCAGCTTCCATTCACTGGAAGATCGCATGGTGAAACGCTTTATGCGTAAAGAGAGCCAAGGCCCAGAAGTACCACACGGCCTTCCTTTGACCCAAGAGCAAATTCGTGCCCTTGGTAGTGCCAAAATGAAAACCGTAGGTAAGGCACTCAAGCCATCGGATCAAGAAGTCGAACTTAACCCGCGTTCACGCAGCTCTGTTCTGCGCGTGGCAGAAAAACTGTAGAAGGTTGCCATGCCTCGTCAGTCGCCGCCTAACCTCGCGAAGTTAATTGCCCTCGATCTACTGACGGTAGGTCGAGTGCCATTATTGTTTTTAGTACTGATTTTTAGCTGCGCAATGGGGGTGGTGTTTATGACCCACCATACCAGACAGGCGATCAGTGAAAAAGACCAAGCGTTTATGGAACGTGAGCGGCTTGATAACGAGTGGCGTAACCTGATTTTGGAAGAAACTGCTTTGGCTGAGCACAGCCGAGTACAACAATTGGCAAGAAAAGATCTGGAGATGAAACGTCCAGATTCAGACAAAGAAGTCGTGATCAACCTTAAATGAAGAAGAAAGCCCCAGCCAAAGCCTCCCGAGTTTCTCCCCGTGTAACCACGGCTGAGCCTGCACCTATCTTTATCCGCTGGCGTTTTTATTTGCTGCTATTTTTTGTGCTAACGGCGTTCTGCGCTTTGGTTGCGCGGGTGGCTTATATCCAAATTATTGAGCCTGACAATCTGATTAAAGAGGGGGATTTACGCTCGATTCGCGCCAAAACCTTGCAATCAGCGCGCGGCATTATTTCCGATCGTAATGGTGAAGCGTTAGCGGTGAGTGTGCCGGTAGAAGCGGTCTGGGCAGATCCAGTGGCCATATACAAAGAAGGCGGTCTGGTTGAAAAAGACCGCTGGCATGCGCTCGCCGATGTCCTTGGTTTAGATCGTCAGGAGATGATGAAAAAAATCGAGGATAACCGTGCGCGCCGCTTTATTTATCTGCAACGTCAGGTCAGCCCTGCGATGGCAAAATATATCCGTGAACTCAAATTAGTGGGGATTGGCCTTAAAGAAGAGTCTCGCCGCTATTATCCTGCTGGTGAGGTGAGTGCCCACTTAGTCGGAGTGACAGGAATTGATGGCCACGGTCTTGAAGGGGTAGAGCGCAGTTTTGATAGCACCTTAACCGGTGAATCAGGTAAAAGCGTCACGCGTAAAGATAAGTTTGGGCGAGTCGTGGAAAACATTGCCTTAGAAGAGGGACAAGAAGGTAAGCCTATCCAGCTCACTATTGACCAGCGCTTACAAGCGATCGCTTTTCGTGCCGTAAAACAGGCAATGGCGGATTACCGTGCTACTTCTGCGTCGGCAGTAATGTTGGATGTGAAAACCGGCGCGGTACTGGCGATGGTGAATGCGCCTTCTTACAACCCGAATAATCGCAATGACTGGCAAAGTTTTAAAATGCGTAACCGAGTGATCACCGATGCGTTTGAGCCGGGTTCAACGGTTAAGCCTTTTGTGGTTTTGGCGGCGCTCGCCAATGGTGTCGCCGACAAAAACACCATCATAGATACTGGGGATGGCACCATGCAGATTGGCGGTAGCCGCGTACGTGACACCTCCAAAGTCGGTAAAGCCGATCTCACGCTGATTTTGAAAAAGTCGAGCAACATTGGTGTGGCTAAATTAGCCCTAGACATGCCTTTAGAGGCGTTATTGGGAATGTATAGCTCGGTGGGCTTGGGCGAAATGTCTGGCTTAAATTTAGTGGGAGAAACGATCGGTATTTTCCCGAACCGCCGCCGTTGGTCACAGTTTGAAATCGCGACCTTATCGTTTGGTTATGGTTTGGCGATTACGCCGATTCAGTTGGCTCACGCCTACGCGACCTTAGGCAACCATGGTAAATACCAACCAATTCATATCATTAAAGGTGATCAACGTGGCGAGACGCGACAAGTGGTTGACCCTAAATATGTCAATCAAGTGCTCGAAATGCTGGAAACCGTGACGCAACCTGGCGGTACAGCAACTCGTGCGGCGGTGCCTGGCTACCGTATTGCAGCAAAATCCGGTACGTCACGTAAAGCGATTGCTGGCGGTTATAGTGATGAATACTTTGCCTATACCGCTGGGGTCGCACCGGTGAGTGACCCAAGGATTTCGCTGGTGGTTATGGTCAATGAACCTCAAGGGGATTCGTATTACGGTGGTGCTGTAGCAGGTCCGGTATTCGGTGAGATTATGAAAGGAGCACTACAAATTCTCAACATCGCTCCCGATGAAAACCGTTTCCAAAATAAATAATAGTGTGAGATCGAAAATGAACACGTATAGAGCGCTTAGTGAATTGATCGCGCCTTGGTTAGAGCTTACCGATGCCGATCTCGCCGATTTGGCCATCCGCCATCTAGAGTTGGATAGCCGACTGATTAAAGACGGTGATACCTTTGTGGCCATTCAAGGCCATGCGACTGATGGGCGAACCTATATCGATAAAGCTATCACGCAAGGGGCGCATTCGGTATTAGCGCAAGCCGATAGCGAGCATCAACATGGTCTGATTGAATATCGCCAGTCCGTTCCGGTTATCTATTTAGCTGAGCTTAATCTGCATCTCTCGCAGCTGGCTGGGCGTCTGTATGGCGGCCACCACAATCAACTGATTGGTGTGACGGGTACGAATGGTAAAACCACCATCACCCAACTGATTGCTCAATGGCTCGAATTGCTCGGTCATAAAGCTGCCGTGATGGGCACCACGGGGAACGGTTTTTTAAATGCGCTTGAACCTACGGCCAATACCACAGGTAATGCACTGCAAATTCAGGCTACTTTACGTGATTTAGCCGAACGCGGCGCGCAATATACGGCGTTGGAAATCTCGTCTCATGGTTTAGTGCAAGGGCGCGTGAAAAAGCTCCATTTTGTGGCCGGTGTCTTTTCCAACTTAAGCCGCGACCACTTAGACTATCACGGTACAATGGAGGCTTACGCACAAGCGAAATTCTCCCTCTTTAGTGAGCATACCTGCCAAAACGCAATTATTAATGTCGATGATGCGGTTGGTGCACAATGGGTTAAACAATTGCCCAATGCGATCGGGGTTTCCTTATTGGCGAAACCTGAAACCGAACAAGCTATCTGGGCGAGCCAAGTGGCATATGCAGAAAGTGGTATCACGCTGAACTTTGAGAGTTCTTGGGGAAAAGGTGAACTGCACGCACCACTGATTGGCGAGTTCAATGCCTGTAACTTGTTATTGGCGTTGGCAACTTTGCTCAGCTTAGGTTTTGAGAAAAGTGCACTGCTCTCCGCTGCGCCAAAGCTGCGTCCAGTGTTAGGACGAATGGAACTGTTCCAACGTGAGCAAAAAGCCAAAATCGTCGTCGATTATGCGCACACTCCAGATGCATTAGAAAAAGCCTTACGCGCCTTACGTGTGCATTGTGCGGGTCAGTTATGGGCGATTGTGGGGTGTGGCGGCGATCGTGATCGCGGTAAACGTCCGATGATGGCTGCGATTGCTGAGCAGTTTGCCGATCGCGTGATCTTGACCGATGACAATCCACGCAGTGAATCGCCGCAAGCGATTGTAGCGGATATGGTAGCAGGACTGACTTGCCCCGAGCGCGCTCATATCGAACACAACCGTTTTCAAGCCGCGAGTTATGCGCTTCAGCATGCAGGCGCACAAGACATCATCCTGCTCGCGGGTAAAGGACATGAAGATTATCAGGTGCTGGCCAACGAAACGATTCACTACTCGGATCGTGAAACCGCCCAACAGTTACTGGAGTTACAACCATGATTCGCGTAATGCTTTCCCAGCTCTGCTCAGTATTGAATGCTCGTTTAATTGGTGAGGATCGCGCGGTCAGTGCCGTATCGACTGACAGCCGTACTATTCCCGCCGAAGCGCTGTTTGTTGCCTTGGTCGGTGAACGTTTTGATGCGCACGATTTTGCCTCTCAAGCGGTAACCGGTGGCGCGGTGGCGCTGTTGGTTGAGCGAGAGCTCGATGCAGACTGTTCACAACTGGTTGTTGCCGATACCAAACAGGCCTTAGGTCAGCTTGGCTCTTGGGTGCATGCGCAGTGTCAAACGCCTACGGTCGCGATCACCGGAAGCTGTGGCAAAACCACGGTCAAAGAGATGGTGGCCAGCATTTTAAGCCTGAAAGGCCAAGTGCTTTACACGCAAGGCAACTTCAATAACGACATCGGCGTTCCGCTGACTCTGCTACGCTCAACGGCCGAAGATGATTATGCCGTGATTGAATTGGGGGCGAATCATGTAGGTGAAATTGCCTACACTACCGCCTTGGTTAAGCCGGATGTCGCCCTAGTCAACAACGTAGCGGCAGCGCACTTAGAAGGTTTTGGCTCGATGGATGGCGTTAAACGCGCTAAAGGTGAAATCTATCAAGGGCTACAAGCGGGTGCAGTGGCGATTGTCAATTTAGACAGCAACGGTGGCGACTACTGGAAAGTGGTACTGGCGAACAAAACCGTGAAAACATTTTCCGCTACCGATCACAATGCTGACTTTTATCCACGTGATGTGCGGTTAAATGCGCTCGGTATAGCTAGCTTTACTTTGGTAACCCCAGTCGGTGAAGTGGATGTCGAGTTAGGCATCATGGGCCAACACAACGTGGCCAATGCGCTCGCGGCGGCGGCGTTATCACTGGAAATGGGCGCGAGCTTGGCGGAAATTGGTCAAGGTTTAGCGCATTTATCCAAAGTGAAAGGCCGAGTGGATATGGCACAGTTGCGTGACGATATCACGCTTATTGATGATAGTTACAACGCCAGCGTGCCAGCCATGAAAGCAGCGGTGGATCTGTTGGGCAGTTTTTCCGCTGTACGCTGGTTAATTTTGGGCAATATGGCGGAGTTGGGTGATGAAAGTCTTGCACTTCATCAGCAAGTCGGTGAACATGCTGCACCATTCGGTTTTGAGTTTGTCCTGACGTATGGCAAGGACGCAAAAGTGATCAGCGACCTTTGTCAAGGGCATCACTTTGCTACCCATCAGGACATGATGACATTTATTGAGCAGCACATAGAACAACAACAGGGTCGTACTCAAGTATTGTTGGTGAAAGGAGCCAATAGTGCAGGGATGAGTAAAATTGCCGCTGCTCTCAAGGAGAAATTTGCATGATTATTTGGCTTGCTGAACTGCTCCAGCCATATTTTTCGTTTTTCCGTCTGTTCGAATATCTCTCATTTCGCGCCATTGTCAGTATCCTGACTGCGCTTGGGATCTCGTTGTGGATGGGGCCGCGCATGATTAAGCGTCTACAAATGCTGCAGATTGGGCAAGTGGTGCGCAATGAGGGGCCTGAATCTCACTTCAGTAAACGCGGTACTCCGACCATGGGTGGGGTGATGATCCTTGCCGCGATCACCATCACTGTACTGCTGTGGGCCGACCTGACTAACCCTTATGTTTGGGCTGTGCTTGCGGTACTGCTCGGTTACGGTGCGGTCGGTTTTGTCGATGATTACCGTAAAGTGGTGCGTAAAAATACCGATGGCTTGATCGCGCGCTGGAAATACTTCTGGCAATCGGCGATTGCTTTAGTGGTTGCGTTTGCTCTGTATGTGCACGGCCAAGATACGGCGGCAACGCAGTTGGTGGTCCCTTTCTTTAAAGATGTGATGCCACAACTGGGCTTGATGTATATCGTGCTGACCTATTTCGTGATTGTTGGTACCAGTAATGCGGTGAACTTGACCGATGGTCTGGATGGTTTGGCGATCATGCCAACCGTATTGGTTGCCGCCGGATTTGCGGCGATTGCATGGGCGACCGGTAACGTTAACTTCGCGAACTATCTGCATATCCCTTATATTCCTCACTCTTCTGAGTTGGTGGTGGTGTGTACCGCGATGGTCGGTGCAGGTTTAGGCTTTTTATGGTTTAACACCTATCCAGCCCAAGTATTTATGGGCGATGTCGGCGCGTTGGCGTTAGGTGGCGCGTTAGGTACGATTGCGGTACTGGTTCGTCAAGAATTTGTGTTGGTGATCATGGGCGGTGTATTCGTGATGGAAACTCTGTCAGTGATCTTGCAAGTCGGCTCTTACAAGCTGCGTGGACAACGCATCTTCCGTATGGCGCCGATTCACCATCACTACGAATTAAAAGGCTGGCCAGAACCACGCGTGATCGTGCGTTTTTGGATCATCTCTATCGTTTTAGTATTGATTGGCTTAGCGACACTCAAAGTTCGTTAAGTGGATTAAGGATGTCAATTTCAATGGACCGTTGGCAAGGCATACAGCATGTGGTCATCGTAGGGCTCGGGATTACCGGGCTCTCTGTCGTTAATTATCTGCGAAAATATCATCCGTCGGTAACCGTGCAGGTTATCGATACGCGCGAAGCACCACCGGGGCAAGAGCAGCTTTCATCGGATGTTGCACTGCATCGTGGCGGTTGGAATCTTGAGTGGTTACTCAATGCCGATTTGGTGGTCACCAACCCAGGCATTGCGTTGGCGACTCCTGAGATTCAACAAGTACTGGCAGCTGGGATTCCTGTTGTGGGGGATATTGAGCTGTTTGCATGGCATGTGGATACACCCGTTATTGCGATCACTGGCTCAAATGGTAAAAGCACCGTCACTGATTTAAGTGGTGTGTTAGCTAATGCTGCTGGTGTGAAGGCCTCGGTAGGCGGCAATATTGGGGTTCCGGCACTGGATCTGATTTCTCCAGACGTTGAACTGTATGTGCTTGAGCTATCAAGCTTCCAATTAGAAACCACCTCTAGCCTAAAACTGAAAGCGGCCGCGTTTCTCAATCTTTCTGAAGATCATATGGATCGTTATCAGGGGATGGAGGATTACCGCCAAGCCAAATTACGCATTTTCGATCATGCCGAAACCGCAGTAGTGAATGCCGATGATACTCAAACGTTTCCTGACCACGCAGCACATCTGCAAGTGGTAACGTTTGGTGTCGAGCAAGCGGCACAATTTACTGTTGCTCAACATCAAGGCCATGAATACCTTTTTGCGCGCGATGAGGCCGTCATGGCGTGTGCTGAGCTGAGTTTAGTTGGCCGCCATAACGTGGCAAACGTGCTTACCGTGTTAGCTTTGCTTGATTCAGCAGGAGTAAACTTCCGTTTGGCTTTGGATGCACTCAAGTCTTACACGGGTTTGACACACCGCTGCCAAGTGGTTGCCGATAATCACGGCATCAAGTGGGTCAATGATTCTAAGGCGACCAATGTTGCGAGTACGCTGGCAGCGTTGTCGGGATTAAAAATCGCAGGCCAGCTCTATTTGCTAGTTGGTGGGGTGGGTAAAGGGGCGGATTTCACGCCGCTCGCTCCCGTATTGGCGACATTGCCTGTGCAATTGTGCTGCTTTGGTGTGGACGGCCATCAATTTATGCCACTGCACCCTTCAGCTCGCTTTTATGACTCGATGGAGAGCATCGTTCGCTCAATCCGCCCGCAATTAAAAAGTGGGGATATGGTGCTGCTCTCTCCCGCTTGTGCGAGCTTTGATCAGTTCAAAAACTTTATGGCGCGTGGGGATATTTTTGCCCAACTCGCTCGGCAATATGCATAAGCGTTAGGTAAGTCACTTGTTTTTATCCGGATCTTTCACAAAACTGAGCCACTGGTTGAGAACCTCCTCACCAGAGGCGCTGTTTGACCGTCAGTTGGTCTGGATTGCCTTTGGCTTGATGTTGATTGGCCTTGTAATGGTGACATCAGCTTCGTTTCCAATCAGTTCACGCCTAACCGATCAACCGTTTCACTTTATGTTTCGTCACGCCATCTTTCTTCTGTTGGCCTTCATTACCTCAAGCATGGTGTTACAAGTCCCTTTAGAACGCTGGATGAAATACAGCTCATTACTACTCGGCATCTCCTTTTTCTTGTTGATTGTCGTGCTGATCGTGGGGAAATCGGTCAATGGCGCATCACGCTGGATCCCGCTCGGTCTTTTCAATCTTCAGCCTGCGGAAGTGGCAAAACTGTCACTGTTTATCTTTATGTCCGGTTATCTAGTACGTAAGCATGATGAAGTGCGGCAGACTTTCTTTGGCGGCTTTTTAAAACCGATCATGGTATTTGGTACGCTCGCCGTATTACTACTCGGTCAGCCGGACTTAGGTACCGTGATCGTAATGCTGGTAACGCTGTTTGGTATGCTATTTATTGCCGGCGCGAAGCTTTCTCAGTTCTTGGCTTTGATGGTGGCAGGGGTGTTAGCTGTTGTCGCGCTAATTATCGCAGAACCTTATCGTGTGCGACGTGTTACCTCTTTTTTGGACCCATGGGAAGACCCCTTTGGTAGTGGTTACCAACTTACCCAATCTTTGATGGCTTTTGGCCGTGGTGAATGGTTTGGGCAAGGTTTGGGTAATTCGATACAAAAACTCGAATATTTACCTGAAGCGCACACAGACTTTGTATTTGCCGTGTTAGCTGAAGAGCTTGGCTTTATCGGCGTGGTCTTAGTGCTAGTTTTGCTCTTCAGTTTGGTACTGAAAGCGATTTTTATCGGCAAGAAAGCTTTTCAGCATGATCAGCAGTTTGGCGGCTACCTCGCGTTTGGCATCGGCATTTGGTTTGCGTTTCAGACCTTAGTTAACGTCGGTGCAGCAGCGGGTATGGTGCCCACTAAAGGCTTGACCTTACCGCTGATCAGTTATGGTGGTTCCAGTTTAATTATTATGTCAGTGGCGGTGTCGATTTTATTGCGCATCGATCATGAATGCCGTTTAGCGGATCGCCACGCACCAGAAGAAATCACAGTTGATGAACAAGAATAAAAAATTAATGGTGATGGCCGGAGGAACCGGTGGTCACGTATTTCCCGGTTTGGCCGTCGCCAAACAACTACAGCAACAGGGCTGGCAAATTCGTTGGTTGGGAACGGCTGACCGAATGGAAGCGGAATTGGTGCCTAAACACGGCATTGAGATTGACTTTATTCAAGTGAAAGGGCTGCGCGGCCAAGGGTTGATGCGCTTGCTCAAAGCACCTTTTCAAATCGTGAATGCGATTTTGCAAGCGCGCCGCCATTTGCTGGCTTATCAGCCGGATGCAGTACTCGGCATGGGCGGTTATGTGAGCGGACCCGGCGGGATTGCCGCTTGGTTACTGGGGATTCCAGTGGTGCTGCATGAGCAAAACGCCGTGGCGGGATTGACCAATCAATGGCTGGCTAAAATTGCGCGCCGCGTATTTCAAGCCTTCCCCGGAGCATTCGCTGACGCGCCTGTGGTGGGTAACCCAGTACGTCAAGATGTGGTGCAGCTTGCCGCGCCAGAGCAGCGTTTTGCCACGCGTAATGGTGCTATTCGAATTTTAGTCATGGGTGGCAGCCAAGGTGCCCGCATCCTAAACCAAACCTTGCCAGCGGTGATGGCGGCATTAGGTGAGGGGTATGAAATCCGTCATCAAGCCGGTAAAAACAGCCAACAAGACGTGGCTGAGGCTTATGCTGCTGCCGGAGTGGAAAGCGCGCAAGTCACCGAATTTATTGATGATGTGGCAGATGCATACGCTTGGGCGGATCTGCTTATCTGTCGTTCAGGCGCATTGACCGTTTCTGAAGTGTCGGCGGCGGGCGTTGGGGCGATTTTTATCCCTTTCATGCATAAAGATCGCCAGCAAGCACTCAACGCTGACCATTTAGTGGCCTGCGGGGCTGCCAAAATGATTGAGCAGCCCGATTTGAGTGTGGAAAAGCTCACCCAGATGGTGCGCGAACTCGATAGAGCACAATTATTGTCCATGGCACAGAAGGCGCGCCAAGTCGCCAAATTAGATGCTGACAAGGTGGTGGCGCAAGCGATCATCGCCATTACCGAATAACGAGAACAGAAATATGACGATTAAACATACCCAAGACCTCGCCCAAATTCGCGCTATGGTGCCAGAGATGCGCCGTGTAAAAGCGATCCATTTTATTGGTATTGGCGGGGCGGGGATGAGCGGGATTGCGGAAGTGCTGCTCAATGAAGGCTATCAAATTTCAGGTTCTGATCTGGCCGCGAATGCGGTCACTGACCGTTTAGCTGACAAAGGCGCGACCATCTTTATTGGCCATCAAGCGCACAATGTTGCTCATGCAAGTGTGGTCGTGGTCTCGACCGCTATTAATGAACAAAATCCTGAAATCCAAGCGGCGCGTGAAAAACGCATCCCGATTGTTCGTCGTGCTGAGATGTTGGCAGAGCTGATGCGTTTTCGTCACGGTATTGCGGTCGCGGGAACTCACGGTAAAACCACCACGACGGCACTCGTTACTCAGATTTATTCTGAAGCAGGATTGGATCCGACTTTTGTGAATGGTGGCTTGGTAAAAAGCGCTGGCACGAACGCACGTTTGGGCTCTAGCCGTATTTTGATCGCCGAAGCGGATGAGAGCGATGCATCATTTCTGCATCTGCAGCCAATGGTCACCATAGTGACCAATATTGAAGCGGATCATATGGATACTTATGGCGGCGATTTTGAAAACCTTAAACAGACCTTTATCGATTTTCTGCACAACCTACCTTTTTATGGGCAAGCGATTTTGTGCATTGATGATCCGGTGATTCGTGAGCTTATTCCGCGAGTTAGCCGCCAAGTCATCACTTACGGCTTTTCGGATGACGCCGACGTACGTATCGAAAATTATCGCCAAAATGGCCAGCAAGGGCGGTTTACTGTAGTGCGCCAAGGCAAGGCGAATTTAGATATCACGCTCAACATTCCTGGGCGTCACAATGCGTTGAATGCCGCTGCCGCGATTGCCGTTGCGACAGAGGATGATATTCACGATGAAGCGATTTTACGTGCGATGGCTAATACTCAAGGTACAGGCCGCCGTTTTGACCATCTTGGTGAGTTTGAAACCGGGAATGGCGTCGCTATGCTGGTGGATGACTACGGCCATCATCCAACCGAAGTCGATGTAACGATTAAAGCGGCGCGTAATGGCTGGGCAGAAAAACGCTTAGTGATGATTTTTCAGCCCCATCGCTATACACGAACACGCGATTTGTATGATGATTTTGCTAACGTACTTGAGCAAGTTGATGTACTGATCATGCTCGATGTCTATGCCGCAGGTGAAAAGCCTATCGCAGGAGCTGATGGGCGATCTTTGTGCCGAACTATCCGTAGCCGAGGCAAAATAGATCCGATTTTTGTGCCAGATAGCCAAACCTTACCTTCGGTACTTGCCAATATCTTGCAAGATGGTGACTTAGTACTGACGCAAGGGGCAGGCGATGTCGGGAAAGTAGCAAGACATTTAGCCGCGCTTGAACTTAATATTGGGCGTATGCAATAGATTTAAACCGACAAAAAGTTGTCTCATTGGTGAATTCCTTGGTATCAAGCCCAGATTTCTGATGTTGGGTATTTGATACTTTGGATCACCTCAGTATAATCCGGAGGTTAAAGTCATTGCTTTAACCCTCTATGACGCTACGAAATAGGGAATCAAATTGCCAGTCGATAACAGGATCACCGGGCTTTGATCAACAAGGTACTTTTAGAAGGCCAGAGAATCACCCGCTCACCACAAGTTAAACAACATGCCTGTGGTGCGAGTTTTTTTCTGGTGGTGCTATTGCTGATAGGTGGTTTGCTGTATTCGACGATCAGTTGGATGTGGGACGAACAACGTTTGCCTCTCTCGAAACTCGTTCTACAGGGTGACTTACATTATGTTTCGGCTCTCGATGTTCAGCGGGTATTAGCACGCTTAGATCATATCGGGACTTTTATGTCACAAGATATTAATGTTCTGCAAGAGAGTGTGCGGTCGATCCCGTGGGTTTCCCACGCATCGATAAGAAAACAGTGGCCAGATACGATTAAAGTCTATTTAACCGAATATCAGGTTGAAGCTCTGTGGAATGCGAATGCGTTATTAGATAAAAATGGCACGGTATTTTATGGCGATATTGCACGAGTGAATGGTGAATACGTCAAATTATATGGGCCAGATGGCACTGCGCCACAAGTATTAAAAGCATGGCGAGATTACAATCCAAAATTTGCTCAGCTAGGTTTAAATATCTCTTCATTAGTATTAAATGATCGACGAGCTTGGCAAATTATTCTCGACAATGGTATTCGTCTGGAATTGGGAAAAGAGTCATTAGAAGAACGAATATCGCGCTTCTTTTTGCTCTACAAACAATTAGGTAATAAAGCTGACCAAGTCAGCTATATTGACCTCAGGTATGATACTGGAGCCTCGGTGGGTTGGTTCCCTGAACAAGAGTTAACACAAGAGAAAAACGATGACTAAGACTGTCGATGACAACATTATTGTTGGTCTGGACATAGGCACTGCCACCGTCTCCGCTCTCGTGGGTGAAATACTCCCTGATGGTCAAATCAATATTATTGGCGCTGGCAGTAGTCCATCTCGCGGGATGGATAAAGGCGGCGTGAACGACCTTGAATCGGTTGTAAAATCGGTACAACGGGCGATTGATCAAGCGGAGATGATGGCTGAATGTAAAATCAGCCATGTATTCCTTTCTATTTCTGGACGGCACATTGCCAGTCGTATAGAGAAAGGTATGGGGACGATTTCGGATGAAGAAGTCTCCCAAGAGGATATGGATCGCGCGATCCATACAGCAAAATCGATCAAAATTGGTGAAGAACAGCGTATATTGCATGTTATTCCGCAGGAGTTCACCATAGATTATCAGGAAGGCATCAAGAATCCGCTCGGTTTATCCGGGGTTCGCATGGAAGTGAGTGTGCACCTGATCACTTGCCATAATGATATGGCGAGAAACATTATTAAAGCGGTTGAACGCTGTGGTTTAAAAGTTGAACAATTGGTGTATTCCGGTTTGGCAGCTGGCAACGCAGTGATTACTGAAGACGAGCGCGAGCTAGGTGTTTGCGTAGTCGACATTGGTGCTGGCACCATGGATATCGCGATTTGGACCGGTGGCGCCCTGCGTCATACCGAAGTATTTTCTTACGCAGGCAATGCGGTAACCAGTGATATTGCGTTTGCTTTTGGTACGCCAGTCAGTGATGCGGAAGAAATTAAAGTAAAATATGGTTGCGCACTGAGTGAATTGGTCAGCAAAGACGACACGGTCAATGTACCAAGCGTCGGCGGCCGTCCATCAAGAAGTTTGCAACGACAAACCTTGTCGGAAGTGATTGAGCCTCGCTACACTGAGTTAATGGGGCTGGTCAATCAAACCGTGGATTCGGTGCAAGAATCCCTACGCAAAGAAGGCATCAAACATCATTTGGCTGCTGGAGTTGTGTTGACAGGGGGCGCAGCACAAATAGAAGGTTTAGTGGCATGCGCAGAACGCGTATTCCGCAATCAAGTTAGGGTGGGTAAACCGCTAGAAGTAAGTGGCCTTACCGACTATGTAAAAGAGCCGTATCATTCTACGGCAGTGGGATTGCTTCATTACGCAAGAGATAGTCAAATCAGCGACGATACTGAATATCATGAACCTAAACGACCCTCTATGACGGGTTGGATAGGCCGCTTGCGCAACTGGATACAAAAAGAGTTTTAACCTGAGAGACAGGAAAAACGGAGATAACACATGTTTGAACCGATGATGGAAATGTCTGACGATGCGGTAATCAAAGTCGTTGGAGTGGGTGGCGGCGGCGGTAACGCGGTTGAACACATGGTGCGTGAATCCATCGAGGGTGTGGAATTCATGAGTATCAATACTGATGCTCAGGCACTACGCAAAACGAGCGTTGGTACTGTTATTCAGATTGGTGGCAATATCACCAAAGGTCTAGGTGCCGGAGCTAACCCACAAGTGGGTCGTGATGCAGCACTAGAAGATAAAGAACGTATTAAAGAATTCCTAACTGGTGCCGATATGGTATTTATCGCAGCAGGTATGGGTGGCGGTACAGGAACCGGAGCTGCACCAGTGATTGCCGAAGTGGCAAAAGAACTGGGCATTTTGACGGTTGCTGTTGTAACCAAACCTTTCAGCTTTGAAGGTAAAAAGCGTTTGGCTTTTGCTGAGCAGGGAATTGAAGAGCTGTCTAAGCACGTTGATTCACTGATCACTATTCCAAACGAAAAACTGCTCAAAGTGTTGGGTCGTGGTATCACGTTACTGGAAGCCTTTGCGAGCGCGAACAACGTACTTAAAAATGCAGTGCAAGGCATCGCTGAACTGATTACTCGCCCTGGCATGATTAACGTCGACTTTGCGGACGTACGTACTGTGATGTCGGAAATGGGTCATGCCATGATGGGTAGTGGTGTTGCAAGAGGTGAAGACCGCGCGGAAGAAGCTGCTGAAATGGCGATTTCTAGCCCGCTGCTGGAAGACATCGATCTTGCTGGTGCGCGTGGTGTTCTGGTGAACATTACTGCTGGCCTAGATATGCGACTGGATGAGTTCGAAACTGTCGGCAATACTGTTAAGGCATTTGCTTCTGACAATGCAACTGTAGTTATCGGTACTTCGTTAGACCCAGATATGGCAGACGAAATCCGTGTAACTGTAGTGGCAACCGGTATCGGTACCGAGAAAAAGCCAGATATTACCCTCGTCGCGGGTGGGAAATCTAAAGTTGCTGCAGTATCGGCCCCTGTTACCTCTCGTGTAGAAGAGAAAGCGGCACAGCATTTGCAAGAAAGAGTTGAAGTCAAAACTCAGCCAGCAGCAGCGCCATCGCACTCTTCAGCAAGTCAGAGTGTCGCGCCAAAACCAGAAAAAGAGAGCGGATATCTTGATATCCCAGCTTTCCTGAGACGTCAAGCTGACTAAAATATCAGCGTAATTTGACAGTGTTCAGAATTCTGGTAGGATGTCGGTCAGTGTTGTGCCGGCCGTTCATTGTGGCTAAATAAATCGAGGCAACTAGATGATCAGACAACGTACTCTGAAAGAAATAGTGAAAACAACTGGGGTGGGCTTACACTCTGGTCGTAAAGTTACGCTGACTCTTCGCCCGGCCGCAGCCAATACGGGGATTATTTATCGTCGTACTGACGTCAACCCACCGGTTGATTTCCCTGCCGATCCGGCTTCTGTGCGTGACACCATGCTTTGTACTGCTTTGGTGAATGATCAAGGTATACGAATCTCTACCGTAGAGCATCTTAATGCTGCTTTAGCGGGGATGGGGATCGACAACGCGATTATCGAAGTGGATGCACCCGAAATTCCAATTATGGATGGCAGTGCGAGTCCTTTTGTTTACTTGCTGCAACAAGCGGGTATCCAAACACTCAATGCACCAAAACGCTTCATCCGTATTAAGAAACCTGTACGCATTGAAGATGGCGATAAGTGGGCTGAATTCGTTCCATTTAACGGCTTCCGTATGGATTTCGAAATTGAGTTCAACCACCCAGCGATTGATGGCGATGACCAACGCCTCGTGTTTGATTTTTCTTCACAAGGTTTTGTGAAAGAAATCTCTCGTGCGCGTACCTTTGGTTTTATGCGTGATATCGAATATCTGCAATCACAAAACCTCTGCTTAGGTGGTAGCTTTGATTGCGCGATCGTGCTGGATGATTACCGTATCCTGAATGAAGAAGGACTGCGTTTCGATAACGAGTTTGTGACTCATAAAGTGCTGGATGCGATTGGTGATCTCTACATGGCTGGTCATGCGATTGTTGGTGAGTTCCGTGCCTACAAATCAGGCCACGGCTTGAACAACCAACTGCTGCGTGCGGTATTGGCCGATCAAGAAGCATGGGAATGGGCAACCTTTGAAGAAGAAGTGGGTTCACCTGTTGCTTTTGCTGAGCCGAACATGGTTCTCGCGTAAGCCATTCAGAAAGAACAATCATAATAAAGCCAGACCGATGTCTGGCTTTATTTTTTCTTTTAAATTCAATGGCATTAAAACGCTATCCGGCGAGTGTAACCTGTTCAATCGTCTTTCTGATTTGCTTTCGCTAAACGCGCTAAGCTCTGTAAGCGTTTTTTGACTTTATCAGAAGCTTGATCGGCAATCGCGAGCAGCACATGAGCGGCATGTTCAGAGAGCGGTGGGCGAGGATTTGCCGCCCGTACATCCTCAGAGGTGACTTTGCTTTGTCGATACAGCTCTGGATTGACTCGCACTTCGATACTGATCAAATGACCAAACCCGTTTTGTCTAAGCTGAGTCAAAATATGTAAACGCTCATAATCGACTTTCATTTTGAGCGCTGCACTGGCTGCTTCAAGCACCAGATTTCCACCACGCACATTAGCGGCGCGCACTTGGGTTTTTAAGCCTTTGGGCAGGATTTCTTGTAATTGGCGATTAATAAGCAAAATTGCTTTTGCATGCTCTTGGATCTGCTTGAGTTTGGATGCCTGAATCAACTCATCGGTAGCGGTAGGGCGGTGATCACGCATCGGATTCTCCTTTGGCTGGTGTGACGCTATTCTAACGCGCTTCTTGGCACATCGAAACGTACATCTTAGTTTGCCAAGATGAATTAAAAAGCACGAGAAACCTTGTAAACATTGGGCTTAGTGCACAAAACCGCAAGCTCGTATTCAACAAATCATAGAGAACCTTGGTTGTTGAGACAAAAATTCCTTAAACTAGGCGGCACTTAATTAACTGCGTGCCTTGAAAATAAACGCTGTCATCACAATATCTCACACAGATGACTTATCTCAGTATCCTTAGTTGAAAATAGGTAGAGACTAAAGACATTCCAAGGTCGATAGACAGCGATTTAGCACAGAGAGATTCACAACAAATGATAACTAAGCTACTGACAAAGGTGATTGGCAGTCGCAATGACCGCACACTGCGCCGTTTACGCAAGATTGTAAAAGAGATTAATAACTACGAACCCGCCTTCGAAGCCCTCTCCGATGAAGAGCTAAAAGCGAAAACTGTCGAGTTCCGTCAACGCATTGAACAGGGCGAAAACCTTGATCAACTCTTGCCAGAAGCTTTTGCCACCGTGCGCGAAGCTTCTAAGCGTGTGTTCGGCATGCGCCATTTTGATGTACAGCTGATTGGCGGTATGGTGCTGCATGGCGGTCAAATCGCTGAGATGCGTACCGGTGAAGGTAAAACGTTAACCGCAACGCTGGCCGCTTACCTGAATGCTCTACCTGGCAAAGGTGTACACATTGTTACTGTCAACGACTACTTGGCCAAACGTGACGCAGAAACCAACCGAGCACTTTTCGAATTCTTAGGCATGACCGTGGGCGTGAATATTCCCAACATGCCGCAGCCTGCTAAAAAAGAGGCTTACCAAGCCGACATCCTGT
This sequence comes from Vibrio paracholerae, assembly GCF_037672085.1. Taxonomy (NCBI): domain Bacteria; kingdom Pseudomonadati; phylum Pseudomonadota; class Gammaproteobacteria; order Vibrionales; family Vibrionaceae; genus Vibrio; species Vibrio paracholerae. The sequence goes on from NZ_JBBHLM010000002.1 coordinate 576,106, forward strand.
ACGGTACCAACAACGAATTTGGTTTTGACTACTTGCGCGATAACATGGCATTCCGCCCTGAAGATCGCGTGCAACGTGCCCGCTTTTTTGCCGTGGTCGATGAAGTGGACTCGATCTTAATCGATGAAGCACGTACCCCGCTGATTATCTCAGGTCCTGCGGAAGACAGTTCGGATCTCTACATCCGCATCAACAAGCTGATCCCGCTGCTACAAAAGCAAGATAAAGAAGATTCGGAAGAGTACCGCGGTGACGGTCACTTCACCGTGGATGAAAAATCTAAGCAGGTGCATCTGACCGAAACGGGTCAAGAGTTTGTCGAAGAGCTCTTGGTGAAAAATGGCATGATGCAAGAGGGTGATACGCTTTACTCTCCCGCTAACATTAGCTTGCTGCACCATGTTAACGCGGCATTGCGTGCGCATGTTCTGTTTGAAAAGAACGTCGATTACATCGTGACTCCAGATGGCGAAGTGGTGATCGTTGATGAACACACTGGTCGTACTATGCCGGGTCGTCGCTGGTCTGATGGTTTGCACCAAGCGGTAGAAGCAAAAGAAGGGGTGAAGATCCAGAACGAAAACCAAACTCTGGCTTCGATCACTTTCCAAAACTACTTCCGTCTGTATGAAAAGCTGTCAGGTATGACGGGTACCGCCGATACCGAAGCGTTCGAATTCCAGCAAATTTACGGTTTGGAAACGGTCGTTATTCCAACCAACAAGCCTATGGTGCGTCACGATATGCCAGATGTGGTGTATCGCTCCGAAGCAGAAAAGTTTGCTGCGATCATTGAAGATATCAAGTTACGTGTTGAGAAAGGTCAACCTGTGCTGGTTGGTACGGTTTCGATTGAGAAATCAGAACTGCTCTCCAATGCACTGAAAAAAGCAGGCATCAAGCACAATGTTCTGAACGCGAAGTTCCATGAAAAAGAAGCGGAAATTGTTGCTGAAGCCGGTAAACCTGGCGCAGTCACCATCGCAACTAACATGGCGGGTCGTGGTACGGATATCGTATTGGGTGGTAGCTGGCAGGCCAAAGTAGAGAAGCTGGAAAACCCAACTCAAGAGCAAATTGATGCGATTAAAGCCGAATGGAGACAAGTGCACGATCAAGTGTTGCAAGCGGGCGGCCTACACATCATTGGTACTGAGCGTCACGAATCTCGTCGTATCGACAACCAGCTACGTGGTCGTTCTGGTCGTCAAGGTGATGCGGGTTCATCGCGTTTCTATCTCTCAATGGAAGATACTCTACTGCGTATTTTCACCTCTGATCGTATGGCGGCATTGATCCAAAGCGGTATGGATGAAGGCGAAGCGATTGAGTCCAAAATGCTCTCTCGCTCGATCGAAAAAGCGCAGCGTAAAGTCGAAGGCCGTAACTTCGACATTCGTAAACAGTTGCTGGAATACGATGACGTGGCAAACGATCAGCGTAAAGTGGTTTACGAACTGCGTGATGAACTGATGAGCGCAGACGACATCAGTGACATGATCGCGCAAAACCGTGAAGATGTGCTGAATGCGGTGATGGATGAGTACATTCCGCCACAATCTCTAGAAGATATGTGGGATATCAAAGGGTTGGAAGAACGTCTGAAAAACGATTTCGATCTGCCACTGCCGATCCAATCTTGGTTAGATGCTGACAACAAGCTGTATGAAGAAGCGCTACGTGAGCGCATCATCGAGCAAGCGGTTGAGGTTTATAAAGCCAAAGAGCAAGCGGTTAGCCCTGCGGTGATGCGTAACTTTGAAAAATCGGTGATGCTGCAAACGCTAGATACACTGTGGAAAGAGCATCTGGCGGCGATGGATCACTTGCGTCAAGGTATTCACTTACGTGGTTACGCACAGAAAAACCCGAAACAAGAGTACAAGCGCGAGTCGTTTGAACTGTTTGAAGATCTGCTCGAGTCACTCAAATCGGATGTGATCACTGTGTTGTCCAAAGTCCGTGTCCAGCAGCAAGAAGAAGTGGAGCGTATGGAAGCTCAACGCCGCGCTCAAGCTGAAGAGGCGGCGCGTCATGCACAAGCGCAACATGCGAGTGCTGATGATGCTGAGCAAGACGAGTCGAACCAGCCTATGGTGCGTGATGAACGCAAAGTGGGCCGTAACGAACCTTGTCCATGCGGTAGCGGTAAAAAATACAAACAGTGTCACGGGCAAATTAACTAAGCCAGTTTCACCTTATTAAATAAAAGAGTCGCTAAGGCGACTCTTTTTATACCCAAACAACTTGAAGTTGCAGCCAACACCGCTGTGGCTTTGAGTAGGAAAGGTATACAACTGAAATTCACGTCAGCCAGAAATACAGGAGTCGCCCCTTGAAACGCATCCATATTGTTGCAGGGATCATCTTCAACTCAGATCAGAGCGAAATTTTCATCACCAAACGTCCAGACCATCTGCATAAAGGCGGTTTTTGGGAGTTCCCCGGTGGTAAGGTGGAAGCGGGGGAAAGCCGAGAGCAAGCCATGGTTCGTGAGCTTGAAGAAGAGATCGGCATTACCGTGACGGAGCAACAAGCTTTCCAACATTTTGATTTCGACTATACGGACAAATCGCTGAGTTTTGATTTTATGCTCGTGACGGCTTTTGATGGTCAGCCTCATGGCCGTGAAGGCCAGCAAGGCGGTTGGGTAAAAATTGCCGATCTGGCCAATTACCGCTTTCCTGAAGCGAATGATCCGGTGGTGAAGCAAGTGATTGCTCAATTTGGTTAAGTGGTTTTTTCCTCGCTTGGCCAAGTTGTGAGGCTAGCCAGAGTGGAAGATAGTTGGTAGTTTAAGTCTACAAATTGGAACTGCCTCAAGGCAGTGGAGAATGGAGACAGCAAGATGGTTAGAATTGCGATTGCGGGTGCCGCAGGACGTATGGGACGCAATCTGGTAAAAGCAACACACCAGAATCCGCTTTCCGAATTGGGCGCGGGCTCTGAGCGTCCAGAATCCTCATTAGTGGGCGTTGATATTGGTGAGCTGTGTGGTATCGGTAAACAAGGTATTGTTTTAGTCGATAACCTAGAGCAAGCCGTTGAACAGTTTGATGTGATTATTGATTTCACTGCGCCTGCCAGCACCTTAGCTAACTTAGCCTTGTGTGAGCAGCATGGTAAAAAACTGGTGATTGGCACAACGGGCTTTACCGATGCTCAGCGCCAAACCATTGAGCAAGCAGCAAAGAAGATCCCGATTGTCATGGCGCCCAACTACAGCGTTGGTGTCAACTTGGTGTTTAAACTGCTGGAAAAAGCCGCCAAAGTGATGGGTGACTACTGTGATATCGAAATCATTGAAGCTCATCATCGCCATAAAGTCGATGCGCCTTCGGGTACCGCGATTGGCATGGGCGAAGTGATTGCCCATGCGATGGGCAATCAACTGAGTGATGTGGCGGTGTATGCACGAGAAGGGATCACCGGTGAGCGCTCACGCAATGAAATTGGCTTTGCCACGATTCGTGCGGGAGACATCATTGGTGAGCATACCGCCATGTTTGCCGATATTGGTGAGCGAGTGGAGATCACCCACAAAGCCACTGACCGAATGACGTTTGCCAATGGTGCGGTCAAAGCCGCCATTTGGCTCGCGGAGCAACCCGCCGGTTTCTACACCATGACCGACGTGCTCGGATTAAATGACCTGTAAATACATAATTATGCGCCAGCGATCAGCTGGCGTTTTTTTTATCCTTAAAACTTGATTGAAAATCTTCTCACCCATTTTTGGCGATTGGAAAGTTTGTTTTGTTGTTATTTTGACTATCTCGATTGGTTTTTGTGGCTTTTGTCTTATTTTTTACTAAAAACTTTGCCTGTTAACGATTGCTTTATGTGTGGTTGTTTTTTTGTCACCTATTTCAGTTTTTAAAATGTTCATTCTTATTGAATGAGGTGTTGTTAGGTGAAAAAGACCCAATAAATGTGTTTTTTTGATGGGTTTGATGAGTAAATGCATTAGGAGTTGGTTAATTTAAATTAATTTTTTAGGCTTATGTTGACAGCGTTAACTCGCATCTCTAGAATATCGCCAATTTGTCTACAGCATCCTAATGCATGATTTAGCGGTTGGTAGTCAGGCGAATTTGCAATATAATTTATTTTTTATGCATTTTTATTCTGGAGGTTGTCTTGAGTAAATCAGCACTGTTAGTCCTAGAAGATGGGACAGTGTTCCGCGGAGTGTCCATCGGGGCAGATGGTATTTCCGTCGGTGAAGTCGTTTTCAATACCTCGATGACGGGGTACCAAGAAATCCTCACTGATCCTTCTTATTCCCAGCAAATCGTTACTCTTACTTATCCTCACATTGGCAATACCGGAACCAACTCCGAAGACGAAGAATCCACAGCGATTCATGCTCAAGGCCTTGTGATTCGCGATCTCCCTCTTATCGCTTCTAACTTCCGCAGTGAACAATCCCTCTCTGATTATCTCAAGTCACAAAACATTGTCGGTATTGCTGACATTGATACCCGTAAACTGACTCGTATCTTGCGTGAGAAAGGCGCACAGAACGGCTGCATCATGGCGGGCGATAATCTGGATGAAGCATTAGCACTGGCGAAAGCGAAAGAGTTTCCTGGCCTGAAAGGCATGGATCTCGCGAAAGTGGTTTCCACCAAAGAAGCGTATGCGTGGAAACAAGACTCATGGACGCTAGAAGGCGGCCTACCTGAAGCGAAAGCAGACAGCGAGCTGCCTTACCATGTTGTGGCTTACGATTTTGGTGCGAAGCGCAACATCCTACGTATGTTGGTGGATCGTGGCTGCCGCTTAACTGTGGTGCCAGCGCAAACCTCTGCAGAAGAAGTGCTCGCCCTTAATCCAGACGGTGTGTTTCTATCCAATGGCCCAGGCGACCCAGAGCCATGTACTTATGCTATTGAAGCCACACGCGTTTTCCTTGAGAAAAACATTCCTGTTTTTGGGATCTGTCTAGGTCACCAAATTCTGGCACTCGCCTCCGGCGCGAAAACAGTAAAAATGAAGTTCGGTCACCATGGTGCAAACCACCCAGTGAAAGATTTGGATCGCGGTGTGGTGATGATCACCTCGCAAAACCACGGTTTTGCAGCCGATGAAGCGACTCTGCCTGACAACCTGCGTGCAACCCACAAATCGCTGTTTGATGGTTCACTACAAGGGATTCATCGTACGGACAAGCCAGCGTTTAGCTTCCAAGGTCATCCAGAAGCAAGCCCAGGTCCACACGATGCAGCACCGCTGTTTGACCACTTTATTGAACTGATTAAACAATTCCGCGCTTAATTTGGAGTAGTAGATAATGCCAAAACGTACTGACATTCAAAGCATCCTTATCCTTGGTGCGGGTCCAATTGTTATCGGTCAGGCTTGTGAGTTTGACTACTCAGGCGCGCAAGCGTGTAAAGCCCTGCGCGAAGAGGGTTACCGCGTTATTCTGGTTAACTCAAACCCAGCGACCATCATGACTGACCCAGAAATGGCTGATGCGACTTACATCGAGCCCATCCACTGGGAAGTGGTGCGTAAGATCATCGAAAAAGAGCGCCCTGATGCGATTTTGCCCACCATGGGCGGCCAGACTGCGCTGAACTGTGCGCTGGCACTGGAAAAACATGGCGTATTGGCTGAGTTTGGCGTTGAGATGATTGGTGCAACCGCCGATGCGATTGATAAAGCGGAAGACCGCTCACGCTTTGATAAAGCGATGAAATCGATCGGCCTAGAGTGTCCTCGCGCTGATACCGCAAAAAGCATGGAAGAAGCGTACAAAGTCCTCGATATGGTCGGCTTCCCATGTATCATCCGTCCTTCTTTCACCATGGGCGGCAGCGGTGGTGGTATCGCTTACAACCGTGAAGAGTTTGAAGAAATCTGTACTCGCGGTCTGGATCTTTCACCGACCAATGAACTGCTGATCGACGAATCACTGATTGGTTGGAAAGAGTACGAGATGGAAGTGGTGCGTGATAAGAACGATAACTGCATCATCGTCTGTGCGATTGAAAACTTCGACCCAATGGGCATCCACACGGGTGACTCGATCACTGTCGCTCCAGCGCAAACCCTGACGGACAAAGAATACCAAATCATGCGTAACGCCTCTTTGGCGGTACTGCGTGAAATCGGCGTAGAAACCGGCGGTTCAAACGTTCAGTTTGGTATCAACCCGAAAGATGGTCGCATGGTGATCATCGAGATGAACCCACGTGTATCACGCTCTTCGGCGTTGGCTTCCAAAGCCACCGGTTTCCCAATTGCGAAAGTGGCGGCCAAACTGGCGGTGGGTTTCACACTCGATGAGTTGATGAACGACATTACAGGCGGCGCAACGCCAGCTTCGTTCGAACCGACCATCGACTACGTAGTGACTAAGATCCCTCGTTTCAACTTCGAAAAATTCGCCGGCGCCAATGACCGCCTGACCACACAAATGAAGTCAGTGGGTGAAGTGATGGCGATTGGCCGTAACCAACAAGAATCACTGCAAAAAGCACTGCGCGGTTTGGAAGTCGGTGCGGCTGGTCTGGATGAGAAAGTGGATCTGGACGCGCCAGATGCCCTGACCAAAATTCGTTATGAGCTGAAAGAAGCAGGCGCAGAGCGTATTTGGTACATCGCGGATGCCTTCCGTGCCGGTATGTCAGTGGATGGGGTATTTAACCTGACCAACATTGATCGCTGGTTCCTAGTGCAAATCGAAGAACTGGTGAAGCTTGAAGCCGAAGTAAAAGCCGGTGGCTTTGCGGGCTTGAACCAAGATGTACTGCGTAAGATGAAGCGTAAAGGTTTCTCTGATGCGCGTTTGTCAAAACTGCTCGGTGTGAGCGAAAACGAAATCCGTCGTCTGCGTGACCAATACAACATCCACCCAGTTTACAAGCGTGTGGATACCTGCGCGGCAGAATTTAAGTCAGACACGGCTTACATGTACTCCACGTATGATGAAGAGTGTGAAGCCAATCCGACTGACAAAGACAAGATCATGGTGCTGGGCGGTGGTCCAAACCGTATCGGTCAAGGTATCGAGTTTGACTACTGCTGTGTACACGCCGCGCTTGCCCTGCGTGAAGATGGTTACGAAACCATCATGGTTAACTGTAACCCAGAAACCGTATCAACTGACTACGACACCTCAGATCGCCTCTACTTTGAGCCTGTAACTCTAGAAGACGTGCTCGCTATCGTGCGTGTTGAGAAGCCAAAAGGTGTGATCGTACAGTACGGCGGTCAAACACCACTGAAACTGGCTCGCGCGCTGGAAGCGGCGGGCGTACCGGTAATTGGTACCAGCCCGGATGCGATTGACCGTGCGGAAGACCGTGAACGTTTCCAACAAGCGGTACAGCGTTTAGGCCTCAAACAGCCAGACAACGCAACCGTAACCGCTATCGAGCAAGCGATTGAGAAGTCGCGTGAAATCGGTTTCCCACTCGTGGTTCGCCCCTCTTATGTTCTGGGTGGCCGTGCGATGGAGATTGTGTACGATGAGCAAGATCTGCGTCGTTACTTCAACGAAGCGGTGAGCGTGTCGAATGAATCACCAGTTCTGCTGGATCGCTTCCTCGATGATGCAACCGAAGTGGACGTGGATGCGATTTGTGACGGTGAACGCGTGGTGATTGGCGGCATCATGGAGCACATCGAACAAGCGGGTGTTCACTCTGGTGACTCAGCCTGTTCTCTGCCGGCTTACACCTTGAGCCAAGAAATCCAAGATAAGATGCGTGAGCAAGTTGAGAAATTGGCATTTGAACTCGGTGTTCGCGGTTTGATGAACATTCAGTTCGCGGTCAAAGACAACGAAGTTTACCTGATTGAAGTAAACCCACGTGCTGCGCGTACTGTACCGTTTGTTTCTAAAGCAACCGGTGCACCGCTGGCGAAAATCGCGGCGCGCGTGATGGTTGGACAAACTCTGGAGCAACAAGGCTTCACCAAAGAGATCATCCCACCTTACTACTCAGTTAAAGAAGTGGTTCTGCCGTTCAACAAGTTCCCGGGTGTTGACCCACTGCTTGGCCCTGAAATGCGCTCAACCGGTGAAGTGATGGGTGTGGGTGCCACGTTTGCTGAAGCCTACGCTAAAGCAGAGTTGGGTTGTGGCTCGGTTTACCCTGAAGGTGGTCGTGCGCTACTTTCGGTGCGTGAAGGTGACAAACAGCGTGTGGTGGATTTGGCTTCTAAGCTAGTGAAACTCGGTTACCAGTTGGATGCGACTCACGGTACTGCGGTGATTCTGGGCGAAGCGGGCATCAACCCACGTCTGGTTAACAAAGTGCATGAAGGTCGTCCACACATTCTGGATCGCATCAAAAACCGTGAATACACCTACATTGTGAACACGGCTTCTGGCCGCCAAGCAATTGAAGACTCAAAAGTACTGCGCCGTGGTGCATTGGCTCACAAAGTGAACTACACCACCACACTGAACGCTGCCTTCGCAACTTGTATGTCACAAACGGCAGATGCCAAAGCATCCGTCACTTCAGTACAAGAGCTGCATGCGCGTGTAAAAGCGAACCAAGCTTAATTGGTATTACAACAAGAGAGGCTCAAGGCCTCTCTGACAACCTCTTTGCCCGCTCGTCAGCGGGCTTTTTTCTGCACGGATTTTGCGGTTTAGTTTGATGTAGCGTCTGTGGCTGCCAATATCGCGGCAGTGTCGAGCTTGCCATCCTTATCAACCAAAACCAGACGTTGATGATCACTTGAGAGTTTGACCCATTTGATCTGCTCAATTTCTGGCTGACGCCAATTCAGGATAAACAGTGATGCATTCTCATCTTGCTCAAAGCCGCGCTCGGTATTGAGTTCCCCAAGCGTCACTAGCCCATCAACAGACATCCGATAGCCATCACCGTGACCAATGATCTCCAAGCTGACGGATTTACCATCCACTACGCCATGGTAGATCACACCATCGAAGGCATCGTAGGCAATATCATCCATGCTGTGATCACAACTTTGCGTTGCTTTCTGGTAGGCACCTCCCGCATCTAAACAGCGATCTTGAGCGATAAACTCCCGTCCCCAAAATTGATAAAGCAAGCCGATGGAGACAAGGCCAATACCTAGCAAAGCCGCGATGCTCTTTTTACTCATGAATATTTCTCTGTCGTTATGTGGTGAAAATCGCCATGCATCATAGTTGGGTTTTATTGGTTAGCCAAAGATATTTGTGCGACAAATGAAAAGAGTGGTGGAATTTTCTTCGAGAAGAATGGTGGGGATAGAGAGAGGGGAATACTACTTTTGCCCGATTGTAAGCTAGAACATAGGCAAAAAGACCTGATTGTTTCGGAAGCGAAAACTGAACGAGAACGAATTATAAGCAATGCAGAAGCAGAATTCCAAGTAATCGTAAATAAAGCAAAGACATATGGAGATAAAGCACTAGCGGATGTTGAAAAAAAGATTAAATTGCGTGAAAAACGAGAAAAGGTGCTTTTAAGTAGTATTGAGAAACTTCGAAATGAGCTAAGTGATTTGGAATTAGTCCAAGATAATCAAGACCTTCTTTCTACAGTGACGCCATTTGAGTATATTCTCAATGGGCCTACTAGTGATGAAATTAAGACTTCTCTGGAGCAAGTGAAAAATAAACAGAAGGAACTGATAAAGCAAGGAAAAGCATTTGAGATTCTTCAGGATATCTATTGGAATGACAATCTTGCTCAAGGAAAAGAAAGACAAAAGAGACACGGTAAATTTTTGATAACAGCCTTCAATGCAGAGGTAGATAATATTATTGCTAATACTAACGCGCGTAACTTTGCGGCTAATTCCAAAAAAATAGACAGGTGGTTCCAAAAGGTAAATAAGAGTGGTGATGATAGCTATGTAGAATTAAATCGAACTCTACTATTTTTGCGTTTAGAAGAGCAGCGCTATGCTTTTGAGCATAAGTATAAAAAGGAAATGGAATTGGAAGAGCAACAATTCATGAAAGAGTCTCTACGTGAGGAAGCTAAAGTTAAAAAAGAGATAGAAAGCTTTGTCACAGCTCGCGAAAAGGAAGAGAAAGCTTACCAAAAAGATCTGAGTGATACTCTAGCGAAAGTGCAAACTGCTAACCAAGAAGAAGTAGAAAAGCTTAATTCTCACATTGCAGATTTGAAACTGAAATTAGAACGAGCAACTTCTGAGAAAGAGAGAGCGTTAAGTATGGCTCAGCTTACAAGGTCTGGGTATGTTTACGTTATTTCTAATAAGGGATCATTTGGCGAAAATGTTTATAAGATTGGAATGACAAGGCGTTTAGAGCCAATGGATCGTGTAAAAGAGCTAGGAGATGCGTCTGTCCCATTCTTTTTTGATGTCCATGCTTTAATTCCATCTGATGACGCTCCTGCCTTAGAAAACAAACTTCACTCTAGGTTTGCTTCTCGAAGAGTAAATAAAGTGAATCACCGAAGAGAATTTTTTAACCTGACGTTTGAAGAAGTTAAAGATGCATTAAATGAGTTTGTTGAAGGTGACTTTAACTTGGTTCGGGATGTTGCTGCTACGCAGTATGAAGAATCTAAGTTTTTAGAGGGAAAGGAAGTGGCTAATGGCTAGCATAATAAGTGACCTCAAGCGTATTCAACGAGTATCCTCGGTTGTTACTCGGGCTACTGAACGTTGTTTTCCTAGCGTAGAATTTTCGCGAGTAACGTGTGAGTATAGTGATGGTGAGTTTTCTATTGAGCTATCAGCTACAGTTTTGGATTATCACGATCTTGATGCTGATATTTGTAGTGTTAGTGCTGAGAAATGCACATCAATGTTTGTTGAAAGCATCTTAAACTCTGTAGACAGGATCATTAGAAGACTCGAAAAAGAAGAAGAAGAGTTTCGAAGTGATATAAGGGAATATGGTGAGGCGTTCTCAGAAAGTCCTGCGGCACACTTGTCTTCTGCATTGATGTTCAAACAAATTTTAACAGGAATTAAACCGTAAATAATCACGGGTTTTGTCCAGATTGGTTCTCGTGGATAGCGTAATATGAAGCTGTCCAACTTCGTTCAACTCTGCTCTGACTGAAACGTTTTGCCCCATTATCAACTAGAGTAAATGCTTATTCCCCTCCCCCTAGAAGGAGGAAGATGCATGTAACAGAGGCGTATATGGCATCGATGAATAAATGGAATAGATTGTCGTCTTGCGTTTCGCTGTTTTGATGTTTTGAGCAGTGATACTGTTGGGCTTTGTCATTCAAGATGTTGATTAGAAATGGAACTTTCACTGGAAGTATTGGGGCTGCTGTTTTTAGTGGCGGGCGTTGCGGGATTTATTGATGCCATGGCGGGCGGTGGCGGTTTGCTGACTTTACCAGCCTTGCTGGCCGCAGGGGTGCCGCCGACTCAAGCTTTGGCGACCAACAAACTGCAAAGCTCCTTTGGTAGCTTTTCGGCCACACTCTATTTTGTGCGCAAGGGCGTTGTGAGCCTAAAAGCGATGCGATTGGCGATTGCTTGTACCTTTGTTGGCGCGGCGCTTGGCGCAGAAGCAGTGCAATATATTGATGCCACTTTGCTAACCAGCCTTATCCCCCTGTTACTGCTCGGAATTTCGCTCTATTTCTTATTGGCACCGACCACCAAAACGCACACAGGGCCTGCGCCTTTATCCGAAACCGCGTTTGCTTTCACGGTGGGTTTTGGTATCGGTTTTTATGATGGTTTTTTTGGCCCCGGTACTGGCTCAATTTTTACCGTCTGCTTTGTGGCTTTGGGGCATTTTAGTTTGGTGGAAGCCACCGCTCGCACCAAGGTACTCAATTTTACGTCCAACATTGCCGCGTTGACCTTCTTCTTAATCGCTGGTTTGCCGATTTGGGAAATTGGCTTAACCATGGCGGTAGGCGGATTTATCGGCGCTCGTATGGGCGCAAAAGTGGTGATCAGCAAAGGGCAGCGTTGGATCCGACCGTTGGTGATCACCATGTCTATGCTGATGGCGCTAAAACTGCTTTGGGAACAGCATCATGCAGCGCTGTTATCAATGCTTGGACTCTAGAGCTGCGATACCGGCTGGCCCGCAGACAAATATGAATAGGCCGAGTAAGGTCTGCTAATTCAGCAAAATCAAAGCAGTGTTGGGGCTCAATTTTTAGGGTACTGACAATCGAGCGTGGTACTAGGGCGGGTAACATGCCGCCGAGTGCGAGCTGCGCCGCCGCGGTGTAAGAGTCCATCTCCATCGCGGGTCGAATGCCTTGTTTGTGCAGCATGGCCGCTTGGTAGGTATTGGCGGGATTGGCCAAATCATTGGTGATAAGCTCGCTTGGCAGTGCGTGCAGCGGCGCTTGGCTAATCACGGTAAATGGCTCATCACCTAGATGAAAGGTCAGCAAACCGTGATTGGCGGGCAGATAGCCGGCACAAAAGCCTAAGGTGGCTTTGCCAGATTGCACATTTTCGACAATTCGCGGTGTGTGGTTGGTAGTGATCACCCAATGCGGATCCTGCTTGCGATGTTGCCCCACCGTCTGGCCAAGATAACCCGCGACTAACGTCTCCGAGCAATCCATACGCAGCAGCGTGTTATCTTCCAGTGTCTGCTGCTCGAAAATCAAGCCATGCAACTCATTAAAGGTGGGGCCGATGCTGGCAATTAATTGCTCGGCATCCGCGGTCAATTTGATATGTCGCCCCGCTGGAACAATCAGTTTCTTGCCGAGTTTTTTCTCTAAGTTCGCAATGCGTTTACTGACTGCTGACTGGCTGATATAGAGCTGGCTACCGGTACGGCTCATGGTTTTTTCTTTGCTGAGCACCAGTAAGGTTTCAATGCCTTCGAGTAACATGTGTTGATGACAAATGGGAATAGATGCGTGGATTGTATGTGGAATCTCAAGCGAGGTCGTGCATTAAGCTCACAAAGTGAACTGAGCTTTAAATACGAGGGAGATTTTCGGGATAGCGGCACCTCGCATGGGGCGTTAGGTGCCGAGCCTGTTATTTGGTCAGGGCAAAGGTTGGCAGAGAAAGGTGCCAGCGGATCGCTCCGAGACGAATTAAGAGCGTGGAAAAAACGCCAGAGAGCAGAGCGGTCGAGCTGCTGTAGCCCATCGCCAGTGCGGTAGTGTGGAAAATGCCACCGATAATACAGGCGGTCGCGTACACTTCACTGCGCAGCACCATAGGAATTTCTCGGGCGAGGACATCGCGGATAATTCCACCGCCGCAGCCCGTTATCACGCCCATAATGATCGCGATTAAGGCGGAATCTTGATAGATCAGCGCTTTTTCAACCCCGATCCCGACGAAAACCGCAAGGCCAATCGCATCGCACACGGGCAAAATCCACCACGCGAGTCTTTTCGGGCGACGCACCAGTAGCATGGTCAGGGCGCAGGTGATCATAATCACCCACAGGTAGTTGGTGTCTTTGATCCAAAATACCGGAGTGGCTCCGAGCGCCATATCGCGGATGGTGCCGCCACCAATCGCGGTCACGCTGGCGAGGACCATGACGCCAAACGGATCCATTTTCAAACGCCCCGCTAAGAGCACTCCAGAAACCGCAAAAACGGCAGTACCAAACATATCAATCAGATAAAGCAGAGAAGTATCCAAAGCGGTCTCACTATCTACACAACGATGAAAAATATCGAGCAGGCAAATTGGGGCGGATTTTACGAGATTTAATCCGCTAAAGTTACTGCTTTTGTGCAATTTTGAGGTATGTGCACACTTGCTCTACCGCATCTAGGGTTCTTGGGGTCGGGCGGTTTAACCAATCGGCATTGAGTGCCCAAACCTGATTGTTTTGCACGGCGCTGAGCTCTGCCTGCCAAGCTCGCCACATATGGCCATTGGCGATCGCATGCTCTGAGGTAAAAATCACTTGCGGCTGTTTAACCAAGACTTGCTCTATGCTCACTTGCGGATAGGGCACCTCACTGTCGGCAAAAATATTGACGCCGCCACAGAGGCTAAATACTTCACTCGGCCAGTGACCTTGAGCCAAGGTAATGATGGGTTTTTCACTGAGTTGATAGAAATAACGGATCGGCTGATTGCTCGCGTATTGCGTGCGTAAATCCTGTAAACGTTGCCGAAAGTTGTGTGCCGCTTTTTGCCCAACGTCAGGGTTGGCCGAATAGTGACTCAATGCTTCGATATTATCGGCAATTTCATCCAGTGTTTTGGTTTGTGAATCGTAAATCGTAAAACCGAGTTGGCGCAGTTTGGCCAATTCACGTGGTGGATTGCCCGCAGGCCAAGCGATGATCAAATCGGGTTTGAGCGTCAGGATTTTCTCGATATTAATGGTTTGGTGATTGGCGACGCGCTCCAGTTCGAGCGCTTGTGGCGGATAGTCGCTGTACTCGCTAACCGCAACCAACTTATCACCCAAACCGGCGGCATAAGCAATTTCTGTCGCGTGAGGAGCAAGGCTGATGATGCGCTCGGCGGGAAAAGGCTTGGCCAATAAGCTTGGGGTGATGAACAGAAACGTGCAGGCGATAAGCCGGATAACAAGCATTTATACTCCGCGATAAATCAGTAGTAACAGTAAACTTTCTAGCGCAATCCAGACAAAAATACGCCACGCAATAAGGCTTTGCACTTGCGCAATATGAATCGCCGCTGGGGCGATGCGCCCGCCAATTTTGGCGCGTACGCTTTTTTGCTCACCATAAATGGCAGGGCCGCCTAAGGCGAGCTGCAATTTATTGCCAACTGCACACAGTAGCCAAGCGGGTCCCGGCAGTGGCCAGCTGCGGCTTTGTTCAAGTACCGCTGTGAAAACCGTCCCCGCTTGTTTACCGAGAATAATCAACAGACTAAATAGACGCAGTGGCAGCCAATCAAGCAGGGCGAGAATACGCACCGCAGTAAAACCAAACGGTTGGAAGGTGGCGCGCGACGGTGACCAAGCACGAGCCAGCTCGGCAATTAAGCGATACAAGAATGCGCCGCTTCCACCCAGTACTCCATACCAAAACAGCACGCCAATCACGTTACGGCCAAAGCCCATGACTAAGGTTTCCACCCCCGCCTTGCCAAGCCCCAGCGCGGACAGTGTCGTGGTTTGGCGATTGACAAAAGGTTGTAATAAGGCGCGTGCTTGTGGCTTGTCCTCTTTCGCGAGAGCTTGTGCCAGTTGATTGGCTAAAGTCTCTTGGCGTCGCCAATCTAATGACAGAAGCAGCAGCGCTAAATCAAACAGTTGTGGTTGCCAGACTAAGGGTTTGAGTGCCCAAAGAAGTGCCATCGTCGGGAAAATCATCAACCCCCACGCGAGGGCGCCAGACAGGAGATTTTGCGCATAACTGGCTGGTGTGTTGACCTTACTTGCCAGTAGTTCAGCAAACTTGTGCCACAAAGTGACTGGATGCGCAGCATGAGGAATAGGCAGCAGCAGATGAAATAAGAGTGCGCCCCACATCACGAGGAGCGCACCATTGGCATAAAAGTGGGAAAACCCAGTTTCCATTAATGAACTCGCTTATTTGAGCAGTTCGACCATTTTCAGCACCATAGCGGAAGAGCTTTTGGCGGCCAGTGGCAAGAACTCTTCAAACGACAGTGGCGATTCTTTATCAGCAACGTCAGAAATCGCGCGAACCACCACAAAGGGCACCTTGAATTGGTGACAAGTTTGCGCAATCGCAGAGGCTTCCATTTCGACGGCAACAACGCTTGGGAAATGTTGGCGGATAAATTGCTGACGTTCAGCGGTGCATACAAACGCATCACCGGTACAGATAAGGCCACGCACTGCATGAGTATTTGGCAATTGAGCCAATGCTTGTTCCGCCACCGTCATCAATTTCTCGTCGGCTTTAAAGGCGGCGGGTTGGCCCGCCATTTGGCCAATTTCATAACCAAACGCAGTCACATCCGCATCGTGATGGCGCACTTCGCTTGAAATGACCACATCACCCACATTCAAACTTGCGTCAAAGCCGCCTGCAGAACCCGTATTGATCACCACATCCGGCGCATACTGGCTAATCAGCAAAGCGGTGCCTAATGCTGCTGAGACTTTACCAATGCCTGATTGCAGTAAAACGACGTCGATACCTTGGATTTGACCGCTGTAAAAAGTACAACCGGCTTGGTTAACTTCTTGCACGTCTTCGATGAGATCTTTCAGGATGGCGACTTCTTGTTGCATTGCGCCGATGATGCCGATTTTCATAGGGGCTCTCTTTCATCTATCAATAGGAAAACAGGCCGCAGTGTAGCATGAGCGAACGCAATCGATCGAGGTTAGGGGCGATCGAGATTAGGGTTGCTCAAGTAAACCAGACAGCGTGAGCTTTTCGCGCAGCTCTTCAGCGCGGCGGCGATTCACCCCAAAATCACTGTAGCCAATCCGCGATTCAGAGCGAACCCATAAGTGATCTTGTTCGATTTTGAGTTCCAGATCATCGACGAAGCGGAATACTTTGGAGGTGCATTCGATACGGACATACTGGGCATTTTTTTCAGCGGTCACCGCACCAGGAAGAGAAAGGGCAATCCGTTCAACCTGCTCAATCGTGACCCCTGGGCGCAAAATAAACGGTGCAAGGTTAAATTTATCCCGCTCATCTTGAGTTGAAACACAGTTCGGTCGACTGGCGCAAGGTGTGGCGGTGCGGTCTGGCATAGAATCGACTCCCTGACTGCAGGCGGTAAGCGAAAAGGCAGCAATAATGGCATAAAACGATGGGTGCATGTTGGTAAGCTCACTCTCATCTCAGATCCCCCATTCACATGAGGTGGCAGATGGAGTGTCCGCCACTGCAAGTTATTTTGGGTTATCAATCTAATTTGAGCTCATTATAGGTAGCAAAAATAAAAAAGGATCCATAACACTATGAATCCTTTGTTGTTTGCTTCGATCTAATCTCAAAACTGTGAGCTAGACTCCAAGATAGTCGAGAATTCCCTCGGCAGCTTTGCGTCCTTCATCAATGGCAGTGACCACTAGATCCGAGCCGCGAACCGCATCACCACCAGCAAAAATCTTGGGATTGGTGGTTTGATACTGGTAAGTCTGCTTGGCTGGAGCTTTGATGCGTCCCCATTGATCGAGCTCGACATCAAACGGTTCTAGCCAAGCCATTTTGTGCGGTTGGAAACCAAACGCCATGATGACGGCATCGGCAGGCAAGACGTGCTCGCTGCCTGCGACCGGTTCAGGTTTGCGACGACCTGCCTCATCCGGTTCTCCAAGCGCGGTTTTGACCACTTTCACGCCAGTCACTTGGCCTTGGGCATTCACTTCAATTCCCAGCGGCTGCAAGTTAAACATAAATTCAACGCCTTCTTCTTTGGCGTTTTTCACTTCACGGCGTGAGCCGGGCATGTTTTCTTCGTCACGGCGATAAGCACAAATCACGCGAGATGCGCCTTGGCGAATCGAGGTGCGCACACAGTCCATCGCCGTATCACCACCGCCGAGCACCACGACATTTTTTCCTGCCATATCAATGAATGGCGCCTCGTTGTTAAGTTCCATCACTTTATAGGTGTTGGAGATCAAAAACGGCAGTGCATCATAAACGCCGGAGGCGTCTTCGTTGGCTAAGCCTGCGCGCATATATTGATAAGTGCCGACGCCGAGAAAAACCGCGTCGTACTCATCGAGCAGTTGTTGCAGTGTGATGTCTTGGCCGACGTCGACATTGAGACGAAACTCGATACCCATCTCGCTAAAAATGCGGCGACGATTTTCCATCACCCCTTTTTCAAGTTTGAATGAGGGAATGCCAAAGGTGAGCAGACCGCCGATTTCGGGATAGCGATCAAACACGACAGGTCGTACACCGTTGCGAACCAGAATGTCCGCGGCGGCAAGACCAGCAGGGCCCGCACCGATGATCGCGACTTTTTTGTCGGTCCAGACCACGTTGGACATGTCGGGTTTCCAGCCCATTTCGAAGGCGGTATCCGTAATGTATTTTTCGATGTTGCCAATGGTGACGGCACCGAAATCCGCATTCAAGGTACATGAACCTTCGCACAGCCTATCTTGCGGGCAAACCCGGCCACACACTTCAGGCAGGCTGTTGGTCTGGTGCGCCAAATCGGCCGCTTCGAGGATGCGTCCTTCATTGGCGAGCTTTAACCACTGCGGAATGTAGTTGTGTACTGGGCACTTCCATTCACAGTAAGGGTTACCACAGTCGAGGCAGCGATCGGCCTGTGCGGTGGCTTGTTGCTTAGTAAAGGGCTCGTAAATTTCGACAAATTCAATTTTGCGGATGTGCAGCGGTTTTTTGGCCGGATCCACACGATTGACATCGATAAATTGGTAAACGTTTTGGCTCATCAATCAGGCTCCTTCCAATTATTGTGCTTGCACGCGCAGTTCGGCTGCGCTGCGGCTCTGATGGCCGAGCAGGGTACGTAAGTCCGCTGCTTGTGGTTTGATCAGATAGAACTTCGGAATCCATTCATCAAAGTTCGCCAAAATTCGCTCTGCGTGGGCGGAACCAGTCTCTTCGAGATGTTCAGCAACCAACCCGCGCAGATGCTCTTGATGGATATATAAGTCGGTCAAGGCTACCGCTTCAACGGATTCATCATTGACGCGGCCTTGGAAATCGCCATTCTCATCGAGTACGTAAGCAAAGCCGCCGGTCATGCCTGCGCCAAAGTTCACGCCCGTTGCGCCTAAAATGGCAACGATGCCACCGGTCATGTATTCACAGGCGTTATCGCCAGCGCCTTCAATCACCGCAATCGTGCCGGAGTTGCGCACCGCGAAACGCTCGCCAGCTTTACCTGCGGCAAACAGTTTGCCGCCCGTTGCGCCATACAAGCAGGTGTTGCCGATAATGGTCGCTTCGTTACACACAAAAGCGGTGCCTTGGTGAGGGCGAATCACAATCTTGCCGCCAGCCATGCCTTTACCGACATAGTCGTTGGCATCACCGGTGAGATACAGCTCAAGACCACCTGCGTTCCAGACTCCGAACGATTGCCCAGCGGTACCATTGAGGACAACCTTGATGGGCGAGGTGGCGACGCCGAGATTGCCGTAACGTTTCGCGATTTCACCAGACAGACGTGCGCCAATCGAGCGGTCGGTGTTGATCACGTTGTAATAGAGCTCCAGCGATTGCTGATTTTCCACAGCCGCTAACGCATCTTCCACGATCTTCTGGTTAAGTGCCCCTTTATCAAACGGGGTGTTCGGTTCGGTGCAGTACAGTGGCAGATTTTGTGGTGACACTGGCGCTTCGAGCAGATCGGAGAGATCCAATTTGCTCTGTTTCGCGGTCATGCCTTCTACCACTTCCAGTAGATCGGTGCGGCCGATGAGATCGGTGAGCTTCTCAACGCCCAATTCGGCCAGATATCCGCGCACTTCTTCCGCTAAGCCTTTGAAATAGTTCATCACCATCTCTGGCAGACCTTTGAAGTAATCTTTGCGCAGCGTTTCATCCTGCGTTGCCACACCGGTTGCACAGTTGTTGAGGTGGCAAATACGCAAGAATTTACACCCCATCGCGACCATAGGCGCAGTACCAAAACCAAAACTTTCTGCGCCTAAAATCGCTCCTTTGATCACATCCAATCCGGTTTTCAAACCGCCATCGACTTGTAGACGGATCTTGTGACGCAGACCGTTGGCGACCAAGGCTTGTTGCGTTTCCGCTAAACCGAGCTCCCACGGGCTTCCTGCATATTTTACCGAGGTGAGCGGGCTGGCTGCGGTGCCGCCGTCATAACCTGAGATGGTGATAAGGTCGGCGTAGGCTTTTGCTACACCGGTGGCAATTGTGCCAACGCCCGGCTCAGAGACGAGCTTGACCGAGACCAAGGCTTTGGGGTTGATCTGTTTAAGATCGAAAATCAGCTGCGCCAAATCTTCAATCGAGTAGATATCGTGATGCGGCGGCGGCGAAATCAAAGTCACTCCGGGAACGGAATAACGCAGTTTGGCGATCTCCGCCGTGACCTTATGTCCCGGAAGCTGACCGCCTTCACCGGGTTTTGCCCCTTGCGCCACTTTAATTTGCAGCACATCCGCATTGGTTAAATAGTGCGGTGTTACCCCAAATCTGCCTGACGCCACTTGCTTGATACGTGAGTTACGCTCAGTGCCAAAGCGGCGTGGATCTTCACCACCTTCACCTGAGTTGGAATAGCCGCCTAAACGGTTCATCGCGGTGGCCAACGCTTCGTGGGCTTCTGGGCTTAACGCGCCAATCGACATGGCGGCGGAGTCAAAGCGTTTGTAGAGATCGCTCGCGGGCTCGATATGCTCCAGTGGCAGCGGTTTATCCGTGGTTTTCAAACGCAGTAAATCGCGCAGCATGGCGACAGGGCGCTGGTTGACTTGCTGAGCAAACTCACGGTAATCCATGGTTTCGCCGGATTTGACTGCTTTTTGTAGGGTGCCAACCACATCTGGGTTGTAGGCGTGGTATTCGCCACCGTGAACGTATTTGAGTAAACCACCGTGTTCGAGAGGCTTACGTTTTGCCCATGCTTTACGCGACAGATTAAACAGATCTTGCTCAAAATCGTCGAAGCTCGCGCCTTGAATGCGAGTGGTAACCCCTTTAAAGCAGAGATCAACCACATCGCGGTGCAGCCCTACCGCTTCAAACAGTTGTGAGCAGCGATAAGAGGCGACAGTCGAAATGCCCATTTTGGACATGATTTTGTACAGACCTTTGTTGATGCCGTATTGGTAATTCTGCATCACTTCGCGATAGCTCTTTTGCAGCGCGCCATCATCAATCATTTTGCCCAGCGTTTCGTAGGCGAGGTAAGGATAAACGGCCGTGGCGCCAAAGCCGATCAGCACCGCAAAATGGTGTGGATCGCGCGCGGCACCGGTTTCAATAATGATGTTGGCATCGCAGCGTAAATTGGCTTCCACCAGACGAGCTTGTACTGCACCGACCGCCATTGCAGCGGGGATTGGCAAGCGATCCGCGGTTAATGCGCGGTCGGAGAGCACCACTAAAACGGTGCCTTCGCGCACCACTTGTTCGGCTTTGTCACACAAATCCAATACCGCTTGTTTGAGATTTTTCTCTTGCGGATCGAAATTGATGTCAAGAATGGTGTTGCGATAGTGCTGATCGCTGAGCGTCAGTAACTGCTGCATATCCGAGTAGAGCAGGATCGGCGAATCAAAAGTGACGCGATGTGCGTGACCATCGGTTTCGCAAAATACGTTCATCTCTTGGCCGATGCTGGTGGCCAGCGACATCACATGTTTCTCACGCAGTGGATCGATCGGTGGGTTGGTCACTTGAGCAAACTTTTGGCGGAAATAATCGCTGATCAGGCGCTCTTTGGAAGAAAGCACCGCCATCGGCGTGTCATCGCCCATGGAACCGACCGCTTCTTGCGCCATATCGCCAAGCACGCGCAGGATTTGATCGATCTCTTCGTTGCTCATCGCAAACTGCTTTTGATAGGTTTTTAGCAAGTCAGCATCAAAGCTGCGCTCACCAACCTTATCGTCGGGCAACTGTGAAAAGGGTGTGAGTTTATAGACGTTATTGTCCATCCACTCACGATAGGGGTGACGGCTTTTTAGGTCGTTATCAATTTCGCTCGATTGCCAAATTTTCCCTTTGCGAGTGTCGATCACCAGCAGCTCGCCGGGGCCAACCCGACCTTTTTCAGACACTTCATCTGGTGCGTAATCCCAAATCCCGACTTCTGAAGCGAGGGTGATAAGCTTATCTTTGGTGATCACATAACGCGCAGGACGCAGGCCGTTGCGGTCAAGGTTACATGCGGCGTAGCGACCATCGGACAGCACGATCCCAGCCGGGCCATCCCAAGGCTCCATGTGTTTGGAGTTGAAATCGTAGAAAGCACGCAGATCCGGATCCATATCCGGATGGTTTTGCCATGCGGGCGGAACCAGCATGCGCATCGCACGGAAAATGTCCATCCCGCCGGCTAAAAACAGATCCAGCATGTTGTCTAGGCTCGAAGAGTCCGAACCGGTTTCGTTCACAAAAGGGGCGGCGCTTTGCAAATCGGGCAGCAGCGGTGACGCGAATTTATAAGCCCGTGCGCGCGCCCACTGGCGGTTACCTTCAATGGTGTTGATTTCACCATTGTGCGCCAGATAGCGAAACGGCTGAGCCAGCGGCCAGCGTGGCTGAGTATTGGTGGAGAAACGTTGGTGGAACAAGCAAATCGCCGATTCCATACGCAGATCGGCTAAGTCGAGATAAAAGCGTGGTAGGTCTGCGGGCATGCACAGGCCTTTGTAAACCAATACTTGAGTCGAGAGCGAACAGATGTAGAAATCGCGATCATCCGTAATCTGCTTTTCAATGCGACGACGCGCAATATACAGACGGCGCTCGACATCGCGCTCACGCCAACCGGCCGGGGCAGAGATAAAGACTTGTTGAATATCGGGTAAAGAGTCGAGAGCAATCGGGCCAAGCACTTTCGGGTTGGTGGGCACTTTGCGCCAACCTGCCACGCTTAAGGTTTCTTTAGCGAGTTCTTGGTTAACAATTTGCTGTGCCAACTGCGCTTTGTGTGGATCTCGGCTGAGAAACAGCATGCCAATCGCGTACTGTTTGCTGAGTTTCCAATGTTGCTCTTCTGCGATCAGGCGCAAATAAGAGTCAGGTTTTTGCAGCAAAAGACCACAGCCATCACCAGTTTTACCATCGGCGGCGATACCGCCACGGTGAGTCATGCGATCAAGTGCTGAAATCGCGGTACGAACGAGTTTGTGACTGGCTTGCCCTTCCATGTGCGCGATCAAGCCGAATCCACAGTTGTCTTTTTCAAGACTTGGATCGTATAGAGCCATTGCAATTCTCCCTTTGCATCTCTGTCATCCAGACAGTAAATGACTATTCCCTTGCTCCTTGAAACTGCCTCGGTATGGGCGGTGTCTGTCTATTCCAATCACATAGTTATCTATGCTGATGGGGATTCATCCACTTCCGTTTAACGATAGCTTCAAGTGGCTTGGGTATAACTATTCATTTAAATCTTTATAATTTGAATATTTAACTAACATTTTAGGTTAATTAATTAACATTTTTGCGGGATTTTATTTTCACCGAATTCACAACCTATAGCTTATTGTACAAAAGGTCAAGTTATTGGTTGAAAATAGGGTTTGTAGGGTATTTGCCGAGGAATGCTTCAAATAATGTCATTATATTCAATGAGATAGTTTTCTCTCAGTTACAGATAACTCAAGGTTTTATCCCGTGTGATGAGAATAGACACAAAAAAGGCCAGCAGGGAGTGCTGGCCGAAGTAAAACAATATGGAAGGAAACGGTTGTGTTGACACGGATGAGGATGCATCACCCGCGCCAACAGAGGATTATGCTGACAGCATGAGTGAGTCCGCTTTTGCCTCAAGATGGGTATTCCCCATCAAGAAGGTGTCAACGGCTCGCGCACATTCGCGCCCTTCGTTGATACAGCGCACCACCAAGGATTGGCCTGTGCGCATATCACCTGCGGCGAATACGCCTTTTTGGTTGGTCGCAAAATCTTGCGTCGCCACATTGCCGCGCTCATCAAGCTTAATCCCCAACTGAGCAAGCACGCCGTGTGGCTCTGGATGCAAGAAGCCCATCGCCAGAAATGCCATATCACAAGGAATGACGCGTTCACTGCCCGCCACTTCGTCAAAGCTTGGTCGCTCACCGAGGGCTGCATCTTTCCAAACGATGTCAGCGATGCGTAGACCCGTCACTTCACCTTGTTCATTACCAATGAATTCTTTGGTGAGGATATTCCAATGACGCTCACAGCCTTCTTCATGAGAGGTGGAGGTGCGCAGAATCATAGGGTATTGCGGCCAAGGCATATTCACTGGGCGCTTTTGCGGTGGGATCGGCATGATCTCCACTTGAGTGATACTCGCAGCGCCGTGGCGGTTAGAGGTGCCGACACAGTCGGAGCCGGTATCGCCGCCCCCGATCACTACCACATGTTTGCCTTTAGCGTGGATCTCTTCACCTTTCAGATCCATGCCATTGGCTCGGCGGTTATTTTGCGCGAGGAACTGCATCGCGAAGTAAACGCCTTTCAGATCACGTCCGGGAATGCTCAGATCACGTGGTACGGTTGAGCCGCCCGTCAGCAATACCGCATCAAACTCCTGACGCAACTGTTGAGCGTTGATGTCTACACCGATATGCGCATTGACCACGAATTTAACGCCCGCTTGTTCCATCAGATTGATTTTGCGATCAATCACATCCATACCGAGTTTGAAATCCGGAATCCCAAAGCGCAGCAAGCCGCCGACTTTTTCATCTCGCTCAAACACGGTGACGCTATGACCCGCGGCATTCAACTGCTCCGCCGCGGCCAGCCCCGCAGGGCCTGAGCCAATGATGGCGACCGTTTTACCAGTGCGTGAACGTGGCGTTTTCGGCTTGGCATAGCCTTCTTGGTAAGCACGTTCCACAATGGTTTTTTCGATGTTACAGATGGTGATCGGATCTTGGTTGATGCCAAGCACACAAGCGGTTTCACAAGGTGCAGGGCAGACACGACCGGTAAACTCTGGGAAGTTGTTGGTCGAGCTCAGAATATTCCAAGCCTCTTCCCAACTGTCGCGATACACCGCATCGTTAAACTCGGGAATGATGTTGCCAATCGGGCAGCCGTTATGACAAAACGGCACGCCACAATCCATACAACGTGAAGCTTGCTGATTGATCTTCTTACCAAACTCTTGGTTAAGAACAAACTCTTTGTTGTTTTTGATGCGCTCTGCCGGGTCGATTTTTTTCGGCAGTTCACGACCAAATTCTAAAAATCCGGTTGCTTTACCCATTTATACCGCCTCCGCTGCTAATGTGGCTTGTTGCTCCTGTGCTTTACGCTTTTGCAGTACCGCTTTGTAATCACGCGGCATGACCTTGACCATAGTGGCCAGGCTTGCGTCAAAGTTGGCAAGGAATGCTTTGGCCACTTCACTTCCTGTGAATTGAACATGCTTGGTTAACATCTCTTTGAGTAGGGCTCTGTCTTCCGCTTCGATAGGGTCCAGATCAACCAATTCTGCATTGAGCTTAGATTGGAAGTCGCCAGATTTATCCCACACGTAAGCCACACCGCCACTCATACCTGCGGCGAAGTTACGGCCAGTTGAGCCGAGGATCACTGCGACACCGCCGGTCATGTATTCACAGCCGTGATCGCCGATACCTTCCACCACCACTTTGGCACCTGAGTTACGCACGCAGAAACGCTCGCCCGCTAGGCCGCGAATGTAAGATTCGCCAGAGGTTGCGCCGTAGAAACAGACGTTACCGACCACAATGTTCTCTTCCGGAACTATGGTGGCGTTTCGGTTCGGGTAGAGCACCAGCGTGCCACCAGAAAGACCTTTGCCCCAGTAGTCGTTAGCATCGCCTTCCACTTCAAAGTAAACGCCTTTAGTGAGGAATGCCCCGAAGGATTGTCCTGCACTGCCGTTGAATTTCACCTGCATTGGCTGTGGTAGACCTTGGTCTTTGTAAACCTTACAGATTTCGTTAGACAACATAGTGCCGGTACTGCGATCGGTGTTGATGATCGGTAACTCTGCTTTGACCGCTTCACCACGCTCAAGGGCAGGCGTTGCTAATTGGATCAAGGTGCGATCCAGTACGCTTTCGAGCTGGTGGTTCTGCTGAGTCTGGCAGTAAATACCATCTTCACTGCGCGGCTGCTCAATAAAGAGGATCGGCGACAGATCGAGGTTTTTGTACTTCCAGTGGCCAATATCATCACGCACTTTGAGTTTGTGCGCTTGGCCAACCATTTCGTTAATGGTGCGAAAACCGAGCTCAGCCATGATTTCACGCAGGCCTTGTGCCATGTATTGGAAGAAGGTCACAACGTCATCCACACGGCCAGCAAAACGCTCACGCAGAGTTTTGTTTTGTGTGGCGATACCGACAGGGCAAGTGTTTTTATGACACTTACGCATCATGATACAGCCTTCAACCACCAGTGCAGCGGTTGCGACGCCCCATTCTTCAGCGCCCAGCAGTACCGCAATCGCGATATCGCGTGGGGTTTTCATCTGTCCATCGGCTTGCACCACAATGCGGTTACGCAGGCCGTTTTTGAGCAGAGTCTGGTGGGTTTCAGCCAGACCCAATTCCCAAGGCAAACCGGTATGACGGATAGAAGAGATGGGTGATGCGCCCGTACCGCCATCGTGACCGGCAATCAGTACTACGTCGGCTTTGGCTTTAGCCACACCCGATGCGATGGTGCCGACACCGGCTTCAGAAACCAGTTTGACGTTTACGCGGCCTTTGCGGTTGGCGTTTTTCAGATCGAAAATCAGCTGAGCTAAGTCTTCGATAGAGTAAATGTCGTGGTGTGGTGGTGGTGAAATCAGGCCGACTCCCGGTGTGGAGTGACGCGTTGCCCCGATCCATTCATCGACTTTATCACCCGGTAGCTGACCACCTTCGCCCGGTTTTGCCCCTTGCGCCATCTTGATCTGGATTTCATCCGCGTTGGTCAGATAGTAAGAGGTCACGCCGAAACGGCCAGATGCTACTTGCTTGATCGCTGAACGCTCTGAATCACCGTTGGCATTTGGCTCAAAACGCATTGGGTCTTCACCACCTTCACCGGAGTTGGATTTCGCGCCTAAACGGTTCATCGCAATCGCCAGTGTGGAGTGCGCTTCGTAAGAGATAGACCCAAACGACATCGCACCGGTTGCAAAGCGCTTCACAATGCTCTCGATTGGTTCCACTTCCTCAATCGGAATGGAACCGGCTGGATTTTTCACAAAATCAAGCTGGCTGCGCAGAGTAACGGCTTTATCGCCTTGGCTATCCACCGCGGCTGCGTATTTCTTGAACTGCTGATAATTTTTGTGGCGAGTCGATTCTTGCAGCAGGTGAATCGTTTCTGGGTTAAACAGATGCTGCTCACCACGCTGTTTCCATTGATACACGCCGCCGACATCCAACACTTGCAGTGGGATTTCACGCGTTGGGTAACCAATGCGATGACGAACCAACACTTCTTTGGCGATGTCGTCGAGGGTCAAACCTTGAATACGGGTGATAGTGCCAGTGAAGTATTTATCGACCACCGCTTTACTGATCCCGAGCGCTTCAAAAATCTGTGCACCGTGATAAGACTGCAGCGTCGAAATCCCCATTTTAGAGAAGATCTTCAAAAGACCGCCGTTCACGCCTTTGCGGTAATTCTCGAAGTATTTCTCTACCGATACGTCGGCATCAAGTTTCTTCTGACGCTTGAGATCGACGATGGTTTCCACTACTAAATACGGGTTAACCGCATTGGCGCCGTAGCCGAGTAGGGTTGCAAAGTGGTGCGTTTCACGCGCATCACCGGTTTCCACCACAATGCCGCATTTCGAACGCAGACCTTTGCGGATCAGGTGATGGTGCACCGCGCCTATAGCTAGCATGGCTGGGATGGCGGCGTGGTTGGAGTTTACCGCGCGGTCGGTCAGCAAAATGATCGAATAGCCATCAATCACCGCATCTTCCGCGTATTGGCAAATACGTTTCAGAGCGCGTTCGAGCTTGCCCGGTTCATCGCTGGCACGAAATACGATGTCTAAGGTTTTGGCTTGCAAGTGCTCGTTATCAATTGCCCGGATTTTCTCAAGCTCAGCATTAGAAATGACTGGCGATTCCAATTCGACCTTACGACAGTGCGCAGGGGTTTCTGCCAGCAAGTTTTGATCGCGGCCGATATAAGTGTTGAGCGACATCACCATGCGTTCACGGATCGGGTCGATCGGTGGGTTGGTCACCTGTGCAAACAACTGCTTGAAGTAGTTGGAGAGATGCTGAGATTGGTGTGATAGCACGGCGACCGGCCAGTCTGCCCCCATCGAACCGAGCGGCTCATAACCGGTTTGCGCGAGAGTCAGAATGATGTCATTGACCTCTTCGCTACTCACCCCAAACGCTTGTTGGCGATGGAGGAGACGCTCTGGCGACGGTTGGCTGTGTACGTTGTCGGCATCCGGCAGTTTTTTCAAACTGAGTAGGTTTTCTTCTACCCATTTTTCATAAGGCTGCGCGCAAGCGATACCGTCTTTCACCTCTTCATCCGAGATGATGCGGCCTTGTTCTAGGTCGGCAACAAAGATACGTCCCGGTTGCAGACGACCACGGTATTCCACATTGGCCGGATCAATTTCCACGACGCCAGATTCGGAAGCCATGATCAGGAAATCATCTTTGGTCACGGTATAACGAGACGGACGCAGACCGTTACGATCCAGCGTGGCGCCCACTTGTACCCCATCGGTAAAGCACACTGATGCAGGGCCGTCCCAAGGTTCCATGACGTTAGCGTGGTATTGATAGAAGGCGCGGCGCTTAGGATCCATCGCTTTGTTTTCTTGCCATGCTTCTGGGATCATCATCATTAGAGCGTGAGGCAAGCTGCGACCGGAAAGCACCAGCAGTTCGAGTACCATATCAAAGTTAGCCGAATCGGATGCGCCTTCTTGGCAGATAGGCAGCAGCATATCGATTTCAGCTTGAGTAAACAGTTTGGATTGTAAAATCGCTTCGCGCGCTTTCATCCAGTTTAAGTTACCGCGAACCGTGTTGATTTCACCGTTGTGCGCGATGTAGCGGAAAGGCTGAGCCAGTCGCCATTTCGGGAAGGTGTTGGTCGAAAAACGCGAGTGCACCAGCGCCAGTGCAGTGACCATGGTCGGATTTTGCAAATCGAGGAAGTATTGTGGTACTTGCTCAGTAGTCAACTGACCTTTATAGACCAAGGTTTTGTACGACATCGAGTTGATATAAAAATCATCACCGATGTTCGACACGCTCTCAAGGCAGACGCGAACGGTGTAGTTACGCAGCACGTACAGCTTGCGTTCTAGCTCGTCAGGCTGCATACCCGGGCCGCCAGAAATGAACACGTGTTCAAATTGTGGTTCGGTACTGAGGGGGTCGGCACCCAACATGCTGTTATTGGTTGGCAAAACGCGATAACCAATCACATCCAGATCAAGGCGTTTAGCATTACGCTCTAAAATATCTCGGCATTGGGCGCGTTTATGTTCATCTTTCGGGAACAGCACCACACCAACACCGTACTTTTCGAATGAAGGCAGCTTAATACCCAGTTTAACCGCTTCTTCGAGTAAAAATTCGTGAGGTTTTTGCAACAAAATACCCGCACCGTCACCGCTGCAAGGGTCACAACCCTGACCGCCACGGTGTTCCATGCGTGCGAGCATGTCCAAAGCTTGAGTGACTACCTGATGAGACTTGCGATTTTTCAGGTGAGCGACAAAGCCGATGCCACAAGCATCATGCTCCAACTCAGGCGTATAAAGACCACGCGAACGTTGCGCTTTATCTACCATAGATACATCCTTCCAGTTATTGAGGACGCAACCGCACTGAGTGTGCACTCAGTTATTCCCGCCACGCATCAAGCAGCATCCGCTGAATGAGTCGCTTGGGCGATACGTCCTGTCCTTTTTTGTTTTGAGTGAAATCTGCTTAGGGAGCAGATCCGCGTCCTTTCCGTCTCTCACAGGAAATATGTTGTGAGAAAGACAATCCTTAGTGACATTCCTGTTGTTGAGCCACTTTACTAGTGGATTCTTTTGGTAGGTATGGAATATCACCGATAGTCTGCCGCGTTTTTTGTAATTAATTGAGCAAAAAAGCACGGAAAACTGAAAGTATCCTACAATTTTGCTGGCGCAAATTCCAACGAAAAGTCTGCGGTTTGGTTTATTTTTTTACAGCTAGATGAATGTTTTGTTTAACAAACTAGCAACAAAATGCAAATGGTGTTTATTTTATGCCTATTTATTGATTTGACGCTGTTTGAAATCAAACGCGAGGGATTAAAATTTGTGACCAATTCGATTGGAAATGTAATTAAATTACACGGATGGTAGTGAGAGATATTTGTATTTAGATTGAGCGAGCCGATGCATTTACATCAACTGGTGAACACCATAGGTCAAGATTTACAACGCCGTTATGGAGAGAAGGTCCATAAGTTAACGCTGCATGGTGGATTCAGTTGCCCGAATCGCGACGGCACGATAGGCCGTGGCGGCTGCACTTTCTGCAATGTAGCGTCGTTTGCCGATGAAAATACTCAGCAGCAGAGTATTCAAGCGCAGTTGAAAGATCGGGCGGGCGAGATCAAACGCGCCAAAAAATACCTCGCCTATTTTCAGGCTTACACTAGCACCTATGCGGAAGTGCAAGTGCTGAAATCCATGTACGAACAAGCCCTAGAAGAAGCGGATATTGTGGGGTTGTGCGTTGGCACTCGTCCTGATTGTGTGCCGGATGCGGTGCTTGAATTGCTCGCCGATTATGTGCAGCAAGGTTATGAAATTTGGCTTGAATTGGGCTTACAGACGGCGCACGATCAAACTTTAAAACGCATTAACCGTGGCCACGATTTTGCCTGTTACGCAGAGATCACAGCCAAAGCCAGAGCGTTAGGCATCAAAGTGTGTACTCACTTGATTGTTGGGTTACCCGGTGAAGGGCGCACTGAAAACCTGACCACATTACAGCAGGTACTGAAGGTGGGCACCGATGGTATTAAGTTGCATGGTTTACACATTGTGGAAGGCAGCACTATGGCCAAAGCGTGGCGAGCGGGGCGTTTAACGGTGCTCGATCAGGATGAATATGTGTCCATCGCTTGTGAAATGATCCGTTCTACGCCCCCTGAGATTGTTTATCATCGTGTCTCTTCCGCAGCCCGTAGGCCAACGCTACTTGCCCCGTTGTGGTGCGAAAATCGCTGGTGGGCGATGACAGCCATTGGCCAAAAATTGGAAAGAGAAGGGGCTCAAGGCTCGTTGCTCGGCACGCCTTTTGAGTATTCGCCTTTGAACTTAAAGTAATAATCCGCAGCAAAGTCAGATAATCTTTTGTACTATTTAAAGAATCATCAATAACATCGCTGAATGCATGCCTGAATTTTTCTCTGAATTCGTACTGATCTTGTTTGCCACTGGGTTTGTGCTTGGTGGTGGACTATTACTGTTTTCGCGATGGCTGAGCTATTTTCAACCTCAACAATGGATTCAGTTACTCCACCATGCACCTTCAGGGGTGCTTTTGGTAGGAGAGGATCGCGTTTTACGTGCCAATCTTGCCGCGCATTTGTTATTGGGGATCCGCTTGGTGGGACGTCACTATCTGTTTTCTGCCGAACAGAGTGAAGAGAATCAGCAAGCTTTTTATCGAGCGCTCGCCAGCAGTGCGCAGCAAAAGCGCTCCGCCCCTTTGCTTTGGCCTGTGCCGGGTAATTTGACCCAAACCCTAGAGATCTCCGCTTCGCTCTTACGTCGTTGGCCGAAGAAATTATGGCTAGTCAATGTGATTGGTTTTGAGTGTCCCAGCCATGATATTCAGCAAGAGCGCCACTCACTGGCGATAGCGCACACGGCACTTGATTCCCTCTCTGAGCTGATTTTTATTAAAAGTACCGAAGGCAACTTAATTTCAACCAACCGAGCGTTTGATCAGTTTTGGCAAGGCCGGATTGAAGAGGGCAGCGCTACTTTTAAAGGCATTATGAAAGGGCGCACGAGTCAGCGTTGCTGGACAGTGACGCCTGATGGACGCAGCTGTCTGTTAGAAACCTACCAACGGGTATTGATGTCGCCACAAGGTGAAAATATTGGGCTACTGGGTATCAGTCATGATGTGACCGACTGGTACAACATGCAGCGTCAATTAAGAGAAGAGATGGAAAAACGCCGCGACACCGAAGTGGCATTGGCACAGCGCGATACGATTTTACAAAACATCTTAGAATCTAGCCCCGATTCGATTGGTATTTTCAATGAAAACATGGTCTACCAAGCCTGTAATCAGCCGTTTGTGGAAGCTCTCGGGATCGCGGAAGTGTCAGATCTGGTTGGTAAACGGCTCCAAGATGTGATCCCAGAGCACATCTATGCGCGCCTTTCCGATACGGATAGCCAAGTCCTGCACCAAGGTAAATCTTTGCGCTACATCGACAGAATTGAACGCTCGGATGGTGAGGTTATCTGGTTTGATGTCGTGAAATCGCCTTTTCGAGATCCGGCTTCAGGCACCAATGGCGTGCTGATCATGGCGCGAGATGTTTCAGAGCGCTATCTTGCCGCTGAACAATTAGAAGCCGCTAACCAAGAGCTGGAACGCCTAAGCTTTTTAGATAGCTTGACCCATGTCGCCAATCGTCGTCGTTTTGATGAACAACTGCATACCCTTTGGCATTTGCATGTGCGCGAAGGCAAACCATTAAGCATCATTTTATGTGATGTCGATTATTTTAAAGATTACAACGACGCTTATGGTCATGTGATGGGCGATGATACGCTCAAACAGATAGCGCTCGCCTTTACTCAAGTCGCCAATCGCCATTCTGATTGTGTTGCCCGCTACGGGGGAGAAGAGTTCGGTATTTTACTGCCCAATACACCACAAGCCGGAGCAATACTGGTCGCAGAGCGAATCCATGAGAAAATTCGTGGATTAGCGATTCCACATGGTCATTCTAAGGTTGCCGATAGGATTACCGTCAGCTTAGGTATAGTGACGCTTATTCCTCGGCCTGAGGATGTACCTGAGCAAATGGTTGAGCTAGCGGATCGGGCTTTATACCAAGCCAAAGCGAATGGCCGCAATCAGACCTCAATTTATCAACCAAACCACTAAAACTGTGCGGTTCGCCCTGTCACAGAGCCAAGAAGTGGATAAGTGCTGCTAACGTTTGTGTGGGAAAAAGGCTAGACTAAGTGCTCTTTATCTGACGGAGCAGTGAATGAAACCGATGAAAAATCTCGCCCAGTATTACGTTGATTTGTTAGTCAAATTGGGCATTTTACGTTTCTCCATTCTCTTAGCTCTCGCCTTGGTTGCTTTGGCTGTGGTAGTACAAGTGGGGATCACGCTGATCCTCAACGGTTTCGTCGATGATATCGACATTATCCGCTCGGTATTCTTTGGTTTACTTATCACGCCTTGGGCAGTGTACTTTCTTTCTGTGGTGGTCGATCAGCTTGAGGAGTCACGCCAACGCCTCTCTAAATTGGTTTCTAAACTCAAAGACATGCGTTCGCGCGATCAAGAGCTCAATCAAAAACTTCAGCAAAACATCGTTAAACTCAATCAAGAAATCGAAGAGCGGATCAAGGCAGAAGAGGCACGCGAAGAAGCGATGGCCGACCTTGAAAATGAAGTGTATCAGCGTGAAAAAACCCAAGTGGAATTGGCCGAACGTACCGCTTTGCTACGCTCTTTCATCGACGCATCTCCCGATTTGATCTATTACCGCAACGCCAAAGGTGAGTTTTCAGGCTGCAACCGAGCGATGGAAGAGCTGACCGGAAAGCGCGAAAGTGAGCTAGTGGGGTTAACGCCTTGGGATGTTTATCGCAAAGAGATTGCTCAATCAATTGTCGAAACGGATCAGCAAGTTTTTAACAACAACACCGCAATTACTTACGAGCAGTGGTTGGAGTACCCTGATGGTCGTAAGAGCTTCTTTGAACTGCGTAAAGTGCCTTTTTATAACAAAGATGGCCGCCATCTTGGCTTAGTCGGTTTTGGCCGTGATATCACCGAGCGTAAACGCCATGAAGAATCACTAGAGAAAGCCAGCCGCGACAAAACCACGTTTATTTCTACCATTAGCCATGAGCTACGCACTCCGCTCAATGGTATTGTTGGTTTGAGTCGTATGCTGCTCGATACGCCATTGAGCGGTGAGCAGCGTAAGCATTTACAAACCATCAATGTCAGTGCAGTCACGCTGGGTAATATCTTTAACGATATTATTGATATGGATAAGTTTGACCGCCGCAAATTAGAACTTTTCCCTGTGGCACTGAATTTTGAAGAGTTTGTGGCAGAAATTGAAGTATTGGCGGCCTTAATGGCGGAGCAAAAAGGATTACGCTTTGATTTAGAACGGTTAACTGACTTGCCTTCTTTAGTGGAAGTGGACTCGACACGTCTGCGTCAAGTGTTATGGAACCTACTCAGTAACGCGATGAAATTCACCAAAGAGGGCGGTGTGGTGATGACGGTCAGCGCGGAATGCGATGCGCAGCATGCCGAGATCACGATTGAAGTTGAAGATACCGGGATTGGCATTCCGGAAGCGGAACAAGAAAAAATCTTTGCCATGTATTATCAGGTCAAGTCAGGCAAAGATAACTTACATGCGGTGGGTACTGGCATCGGCTTAGCCGTATCACGTCAGTTGATTAAGTTGATGGGCGGCGATATCAGCGTCAACAGTGAAGAGGGTTTTGGCAGCACCTTTACCGTAACGATCCGAGTCCCCTTGTTAGCCGAAGCGCCGATTGAGATTGAGCCACAGGAGCCGCAAACTCAGCTGAATATTTTCATGGTCGAAGACATTGAGCTCAATATTACGGTTGCTCGTTCATTACTTGAAAGTATGGGGCATAAGGTGACGGTCGCCATGACGGGCGAAGAAGCCATCCAAGGCTTTAACCCAACAGAGTACGATCTGGTGTTCCTCGATATTCAGCTACCGGATATGACAGGCTTCGATATCGCTCATTATTACCGCACCCATTACTCTTTATTACCGCCATTAGTGGCATTAACTGCCAATGTACTGAAGGATAAAGAAGAGTATCGTCAAAAAGGGATGGATGCTGCGATAAGCAAACCTTTATCGGTAGCGGCGGTGCGAGAAGTGATTGCGAAGATGACGCAACATCATACCGGTGAGAGCGTCGCTAAAGCGATATCAAATAAGGAAAAAGAAGTACCAGACGATCTCTATCAGCAGTTACTGGATCTCGAGATGCTGCAATCCTATGTTGAGATTGTCGGTAGCCAACCCGTGATTGATAGCGTGCACTTATTCGAACAATCCATGCCAGCCTATCTTGCTGTATTGGACTCGAATATGGTGGCCAAAGATCAAGAAGGCATTGTCAGTGAAGCCCATAAAATCAAAGGTGCGGCCGGCTCTGTCGGGTTAAAACGCATTCAAAAGATTGCTCAGAAAGCGCAATCGCCGGAAGCTCCTGCATGGTGGGAGAACATCAGTGATTGGGTTGAAGAGATTAAAAACGAATATCAGTCTGACATTGCTGTATTGAAGCGCTGGCTGACTCAGCAAGCAAACGCTAAGCAGTGAAAAAAAAGACCCTAGCCATTGGCTAGGGTCTTCTCTAAT
The DNA here is from genome assembly GCF_037672085.1 of Vibrio paracholerae. Taxonomy (NCBI): domain Bacteria; kingdom Pseudomonadati; phylum Pseudomonadota; class Gammaproteobacteria; order Vibrionales; family Vibrionaceae; genus Vibrio; species Vibrio paracholerae. The sequence goes on from NZ_JBBHLM010000002.1 coordinate 611,214, forward strand.
TAGATATAAAAGAAGAGGTTAATCTTCTAAATCACCACAGAAGCGGTAGCCTTCACCGTGAATGGTGGCAATGATTTCTGGCGTACCTGACACCGATTCAAAGTGCTTACGGATACGGCGGATCGTTACATCAACAGTACGATCGTGTGGTTTGAGTTCACGGCCAGTCATCTTTTTCAGGAGATCGGCACGAGTTTGAATTTTGCCCGGATTTTCACAGAAGTGCAGCAGAGCACGGAACTCAGAACGTGGCAGCTTGTAGCTATCACCATCAGGGCTCACCAGTGAACGGCTGTTGATGTCCAGTTCCCAACCATTAAACACGTATTTTTCAACGCTACGTTTTTCTTCTTGTGTGGTGCCCGCATGCATTGAGCGGCTCAACAAGTTACGTGCGCGAATGGTTAATTCACGTGGGTTGAAAGGCTTGGTGATGTAATCATCTGCGCCGATCTCTAGGCCCAGAATCTTATCTACTTCATTATCGCGACCGGTCAGGAACATCAGCGCAACATCCGCTTGTTCACGCAGTTCGCGTGCAAGCAGCAGGCCATTTTTTCCTGGCAGGTTGATGTCCATAATCACCAAGTTAATTGGATAATCGGACAGCACTTGGTGCATCTCTTCACCATTGCTGGCCTCAAAAACAGCGTATCCCTCTGCTTCAAAAATACTCTTAAGAGTGTTACGAGTTACTTGCTCGTCTTCGACGATAAGGATCTGCGGGGTTTGCATTAGCGTTACCTAAACTTGTGAAAAAATCGTGCTAGTAGAAGTCATTCTAGGCAAAAAGATTACATACCGGTTAGTGATGTTAACAATAAAGTAAAAAATCTAATTTATGTCACTACTTTTTGTCCGCCATCCTTGGTGTAACTAGTGTTGAGACTCCCATTCTCAAGAGGTTCTACTAGTCTATGGGGCGGATTCTATAATGTTAACAGCATGCTAACAACGCCCGAATGTTAATTCCAATCACTTTGTTGATTTACATCAAGAGTTAGAATGTAACAGATATTAAGAACAATCACGAGTTGTAAAATTACCAAATGATCAAGATTGACGCTAGCCTTTGGCAGGCCTACCAAAGCGTGAAATTTGCCTTTGAAAAGCCAGTAAATTGGCCATTTTACTGCATAATTACCGCATGGAACCCTGAGAGTATCCGCTTGTCAGATGATGAGAATTGCGTAAATAATCAACGTTTACAGCAATGCTTGATCGATTATGATTGGGTGAAAGTGAGGGTAGGAGACGCTCATTTTCACTGGTTTGAAGAGAGTTTTGCGGTCGTAATGCCGCTTTCAGAAGCCCGAAAATTGGCGCAGAGATTTGCTCAAAACGCACTCTATTTTGTACAAGACGGCGACCTTTATCTCTGTTCTTGTGTTGATGAGAGCGAGCTTCATCTCGGGCCAATGGGGAAACAATAGATCTGAAAAATAAAAATCATGGAGGAATGATGAGAGATATAACCCCAGATCTTTGCGATAAGTACGAATCGCAAGTCACCTTACTCAATTTACCGCTGCAAAATTTTGGTCAACGCAGCGCATTTTGGGGCGAAATAGTGACAGTTCGTTGCTATCACGACAACTCTAAAGTACGTGATGTGCTCAGCCAAAATGGCAAGGGCAAAGTATTGGTCGTTGATGGTCACGGTTCATGCCACAAAGCCTTAATGGGCGATCAGTTGGCGATTTTAGCCATCAAAAATGATTGGGAAGGCGTAATTATTTACGGCGCTGTACGTGATGTGGTCGCAATGTCTGAGATGGATTTAGGCATCAAAGCACTAGGTACCAGTCCCTTCAAAACCGAAAAGCGCGGCGCAGGGCAGGTGAATGTCACTTTGACGATGCAAAATCAGATCGTTGAACCGGGCGATTATTTGTATGCTGATTGGAATGGTATTTTGATGTCAGAAACGGCGCTTGATGTAGCCTAAAAGCGAAAACCGACACCAAACTCGACGGCTTGCTGCCATTCTTGGTAGTCCAGTGTGGCATGCAAGTCGAGATTTTCGGTTAATTTTAATCGGCTCGACAATTCGGCTGATACCCCGGCTTCTTGGTTTTTACTTTCCACCTTGGGTGAGGCAATTAAGGTGCTTTTGAACGAGAGACGTTCGGTAAATTGATAGCCAATGCCACTCAGCCAACCCTGCGCTCCATTATCCAGCCGATTATGGATGCGTGCACCGACATACAGGTCGATATCGTTAAACAGGTTATAAGCGTAACCACCATCAATCGTCCAACTATCAAAGCTTTGGCTGCTGTTATCGCTAGCAATAAATAATTTGTGTGGCGAGGCATTGCTCTCTGAGGGCAAGGCAGGAAGCAGCTCTGCTCCGGCAATGGGAGACATTAAGGTTATCAAACAGAAAAAAGCAGTTTTCACGATAGCCCCGGATGTACCAGTCAAGATTAATAGGTACGCTCAATTTAAGCATAAAAACACATACATTCCACGAGGAGTTTTATAGCATTTTGTTATTTCTATATAGACGGATTGTTGGTGGCTTGCTGTCTGGTTGTGCGGATTGAAAAACTCATGATTTCCTTCCTAGATAAATTTGCAGGTGAAGTTGTGGCTTTATTGACGACACTCGTGCCTTTCAATCATCGCCTCTGCCTATCTTGAGCGTGATATGCTCATTTGCTGCCTATTTGCAACGTCAACTCGTTTGAGTATACACAGTCGAGGATTTGTAAAATCCCCAATAAAAAAAGCAGATTTTCGTTGACGACTTGAACGCAAATGAGTTAAACGTATTTGCAAGCAAACACACAGATAGATAGAAAAACCGTTATGTTGAATCACAGCCTAATCGTAATGACCACCATTATTACCATTACCGACACGTCGCATGTTGGGGCAGGCTGCTGAGCGCAAAAATTCACAAAAAAAGGCCTGTATCCCAACCGATACAGGCCTTTTTTTATACCCGTTTAAAATGCATTTGGAGGAAGGAATGCGAGTATTAAAGTTTGGAGGTTCATCACTGGCGGATCCAGAGCGTTTTTTACGTGCTGCTGATATCATCGTAAATAACGCACAGCAGGAAGAGGTGGCCGTTGTCCTCTCTGCTCCGGGAAAAACCACTAATAAACTGGTGGCAGTGATTGAAAGTGCTTTACGTCAGGGAAAGGCGGAAGCGCAAATTGTAGAGCTAGAGAGCTCATTCTATGCCTTGCTTGATGGCATTAAAGCGCAGCTCCCGAATTTGGATGACAGTGCTTATCAACAGCAAGTGCACTCTTCCATGACTCAATTACGTCAGTTTGTGCATGGTATTACCTTACTTGGTATGTGCCCAGACAATGTCAATGCGCGTATTATCAGTAAAGGTGAGCGCGTTTCCATTCAATTGATGAAAGCGGTGATGGAAGCCAAAGGTCTGCCGGCTAATCTGATTGACCCCGTCAAATACCTATTGGCAAAAGGTGATCACCTTGAAGCTATGGTTGATGTGGAAATCTCGACTCAGCGTTTCAGACAATCGCCGTTACCACAGCAGCACGTCAATATCATGCCGGGCTTTACTGCGGGTAATGCGCAAGGTGAGTTGGTCTGTTTAGGGCGTAACGGTTCGGATTATTCAGCAGCGGTACTGGCTGCCTGTTTACGTGCGGATTGTTGCGAGATTTGGACGGATGTGGATGGTGTGTATAACTGCGATCCGCGTTTGGTCGATGATGCGCGTCTTTTGAAATCTCTTAGCTATCAAGAGGCGATGGAGCTCTCTTACTTCGGTGCTTCGGTTTTGCATCCTAAAACTATTGCGCCGATTGCTCAATTTCAAATCCCTTGCCTGATCAAAAACAGCTTCAATCCACAAGGTGCAGGCACCTTGATTGGCCAAGACACTGGCGAAGATAAACTCGCGATCAAAGGCATTACCACTCTGAGCAATCTCACTATGGTTAACGTGTCCGGCCCCGGAATGAAAGGCATGGTGGGGATGGCGAGCCGCGTGTTTGGCGCGATGTCAGCGGCCGATGTGTCGATCGTGCTCATTACTCAATCTTCTTCGGAATACAGCATCAGTTTCTGTATCGAAGCACAACATAAAGCTTTGGCACAGCAAGCGCTGGCGGATGCATTTGAACTTGAACTCAAAGATGGCTTGCTTGAGCCGGTTGAGTTTGTCGATAACGTCGCCATCATCACGCTGGTTGGTGATGGTATGCGCACCTCTCGCGGTGTCGCGTCGCAATTTTTCTCATCTCTGGCCGAAGTACACGTCAACGTGATTGCAATTGCCCAAGGCTCTTCTGAGCGTGCGATTTCAGCGGTGATCCCCGATGATAAGATTTCAGAAGCGATCAAAGCTTGTCACGAAAACCTTTTCAACTCTAAACACTTTTTAGATGTGTTTGTGGTCGGTGTTGGTGGCGTGGGCGGTGAGTTGGTGGATCAAATTCAGCGTCAACAAGCCAAGCTTGCGGAAAAAGGCATCATGATGCGCGTTTGTGGACTCGCTAACAGTAAAGGCATGCTGCTTGATAGCCAAGGCTTGCCGTTGGAGCAGTGGCGCGATCGTATGGTCAATGCGGATCAAGCGTTCAGTTTAGAGAATCTAGTAGCTTTGGTGCAGCGTAATCACATCATTAACCCAGTATTGGTGGATTGCACGTCCAGTGATGAGATTGCTAACCAGTATGCGGATTTCCTCGCCGCGGGTTTCCATGTGGTGACCCCGAACAAGAAAGCCAATACCGCTAGCATGAGTTATTACCATCAGCTACGTAATGTAGCGCGTCACTCGCGTCGTAAACTGATGTATGAAACTACAGTTGGCGCGGGTCTGCCCGTTATCGAAAACTTGCAAAACCTAATTGCAGCAGGAGATGAGCTGGAAAAATTCAGCGGTATTCTCTCAGGTTCTCTCTCCTTTATCTTTGGTAAATTGGATGAAGGCATGACCTTGAGCCAAGCAACGCAGCTTGCTAAAGAGAAAGGCTTTACAGAGCCAGATCCGCGCGATGATCTCTCTGGTATGGATGTGGCGCGTAAGTTACTGATTTTGGCGCGTGAAGCGGGGTACGAATTGGAGCTGAGCGATGTGGATGTTGAACAAGCACTGCCCGCAGGCTTTGATGCTTCAGGCAGTGTTGAGGAGTTCATGGCTCGTTTAGCGCAAGCCGATGCCGCGTTTGCCGAGCGAGTAGCGCAAGCCAAAGCCGAAGGTAAAGTGCTGCGCTATGTCGCGCAAATTGTCGATGGCCAGTGCCAAGTGCGGATTGTCGCGGTTGATGAAAACGATCCTATGTTCAAAGTCAAAGAAGGTGAAAACGCGCTGGCTTTCTACAGTCGTTACTATCAGCCCATCCCATTGGTATTGCGTGGTTACGGCGCGGGTTCTGAAGTGACTGCTGCAGGCGTGTTCTCAGATGTGATGCGTACACTCGGTTGGAAATTAGGGGTTTAATAGAAATGAGTTCAGGAGACATGAGTGTTGTGGTGTACGCACCCGCTTCGATTGGTAATGTCAGTGTCGGGTTTGATGTGTTGGGGGCCGCCGTGTCCCCGATTGATGGCACGTTACTCGGCGATCGAGTGAAAGTAGAAGCTGGCGCAGAGGTTTTCACACTGAAAACGGCGGGGCGATTTGTCGATAAGCTTCCCGCTAATCCGCAAGAAAACATTGTGTATGACTGCTGGCAAGTCTTCGCGCGTGAGCTAGAGAAAAAATCGGTGGCACTGAAGCCGCTGACCATGACCCTAGAAAAAAATATGCCGATTGGTTCAGGGTTGGGCTCCAGTGCTTGCTCGATTGTCGCGGCTCTGGATGCGTTGAATCAGTTTCACGCCAGTCCGCTGGATGAAACCGAGCTTCTGGCTCTGATGGGCGAAATGGAAGGCAAGATCTCTGGCAGTATTCACTATGACAACGTTGCTCCCTGCTATTTAGGTGGTGTGCAGCTCATGCTTGAAGAGCTTGGCATCATCAGTCAATCCGTGCCGAGTTTTGATGACTGGTATTGGGTGATGGCCTATCCGGGGATCAAGGTGTCCACGGCGGAAGCACGTGCCATTTTGCCTGCGCAGTATCGCCGCCAAGATATCGTGGCGCATGGCCGCTATCTGGCAGGATTTATTCACGCTTGTCATACTCAGCAGCCTGAATTAGCAGCAAAAATGATCAAAGACGTGATTGCCGAACCCTATCGTGAGAAACTGCTGCCGGGGTTTGCCAAAGCACGCAGCTACGCCGCTTCAGCTGGCGCGCTGGCAACGGGCATCTCGGGCAGTGGTCCGACTCTGTTTAGCGTGTGCAAAGAACAAGCAGTGGCTGAACGCGTGGCACGTTGGCTTGAGCAAAACTATGTGCAAAATGAAGAAGGATTCGTCCACATTTGTCGTCTAGACAAGCAAGGTTCGAAAGTAACAGGAAGTGAGCTATGAAGCTGTACAACATAAAAGAAAATGATGAACAAGTCTCCTTTGGCCAAGCCGTTCGCCAAGGGTTAGGCCGCAATCAAGGCCTATTTTTTCCGGCACAATTGCCGAAGTTTGACGATATTGATGCGCTATTGGCTGAAGATTTTGTCTCTCGTAGCAGCAAGATTTTATCGGCGTTGATTGGCGATGAACTGCCTGCGGATAAAATTCGCGCTATGGTAGATTCCGCCTTTCAATTCGCCGCACCGATTGCCAAAGTGAAAGAGGGCGTTTACGCGCTCGAATTGTTCCACGGGCCAACCCTCGCGTTTAAAGATTTTGGTGGTCGCTTTATGGCCCAGTCTCTAGCGGCGGTCTCGAACGGCGGAAAAATCACGATTTTGACGGCGACATCGGGGGATACCGGCGCTGCGGTTGCGCATGCTTTTTATGGCATGCCAGACATCAATGTGGTGATCCTCTACCCGAAAGGCAAAATCAGCCCGCTGCAAGAAAAGCTGTTCTGCACATTAGGTAAAAACATTCACACCGTGGCGATCAATGGTGATTTTGATGCGTGCCAAGCGCTAGTGAAACAAGCTTTTGATGACGCAGAGCTGCGTCAACAGATCGGTTTGAATTCCGCCAACTCAATTAACATCAGCCGTTTGATGGCGCAAATCTGTTACTACTTTGAAGCCGCTGCGCAGATGAGCAAAGCCGAGCGTGAAAATCTGGTGATTTCAGTGCCTAGTGGCAACTTTGGTAACTTAACCGCAGGGCTGTTAGCCAAAGCACTGGGTTTACCGGTGAAGCGCTTTATTGCGGCAACCAATGCCAACGATACCGTGCCACGTTACTTGGAAACGGGGCGTTGGGAACCTAAACCCACGGTAGCGACAACGTCAAATGCGATGGATGTCAGCCAACCGAACAACTGGCCGCGTATCGAAGAGCTCTGCCAACGTATGGGATGGGGCTTAGAAACGCTGGGCAAAGGCGCGGTTTCTGACGAGGAAAGTGCGCAAGCCGTACAAGAACTTTACGATCTAGGCTACTTGTGTGAGCCGCATGGTTCGATTGCTTACCGTGTATTGGAAGAGCAGCGTCAGCCGCAAGAAACGGGGCTATTCTTATGTACTGCGCATCCCGCCAAATTCAAAGAAGTGGTGGATGAGATTTTAGGTACCGACATTGCTCTACCAGCGCCATTGGCAAAACATGCGGCGATGGAGTTGCTCTCACAAGAACTGAATGCCGATTTCGCAGCGCTGCGTGCGTTACTGGTGAATGTGAAATAATCCGCGGATTTGCGAAAGCGAAGATCATAAAAAACGGTGCTCATTGAGCACCGTTTTAGTCTGGATTCTTTACTGACGATTACAGAGATTCAGTGAAGGTACGCGCGATAACGTCGCGTTGCTGCTCAGCAGTCAGAGAGTTGAAACGCACGGCGTAACCAGAAACACGGATAGTCAGCTGTGGGTATTTTTCTGGATGCGCAACCGCATCTTCCAGAGTTTCACGCTTCAGTACGTTTACGTTCAGGTGTTGACCACCTTCGATGCGTGGTGCCGCTTCGATAGCCACTTCACGGCTTTCGAATTGGCCAAGATCGTTGATGCTAACCACTTGATCAGCTTCAAAGCCTTTCAGCGCAGCAACACAGCGTGCTTCATTCTTTTCGCTATCTAGCAACCAGATTGAGTTCAGTAGGTCGTCGTTAGCAGCTTTAGTGATTTGGATACCTTGGATCATCGCTTTCTCCTAGTCCACATCAAGTGGCGTTATTGGTGTTAATTTTCAGATCTTGTTGAGCTGGCTATTATATAGCAAATATCCATACTGCTGATATTGATTTAGGTCAAATTACAACAAGAAACCATTTTTATACTAGGGTTTGGTTTTTGATTTGTATCAATAAATGCTTTAAAAACAATTATGATTAAATTTATTTTAAATAATAAAAAATAGTTAAGTGATATTTTGTTGTAATTTTACTACAAACTTGTAATCCAACTTGACCCGTGCCAGAGAAAATCAGAAAGTTAGCGCTGTGAACTGAAAGTCCGAAGTCATTTAGCAACAATAAGAAGTCGTAATATGTATGAGAAGTTAATCGGGGCACATGTATCGGCCTCTGGTGGTGTCGAGCTAGCGCCAGTTCGAGCTCATGAAATCGGAGCGAATGCTTTTGCTCTTTTCACCAAAAACCAGCGCCAATGGGCAGCTAAGCCACTGGAAGCGAGCAGCATTCGTGCTTTCAAAACCAATTGTAAAAAATGGGGATTTGGTAGTGAGGCGATTTTGCCGCACGACTCTTATCTGATTAATTTAGGGGCTCCGGAACCCGAGAAGCTTGACAAATCACGGGCCGCTTTTGTTGATGAAATGCTGCGTTGTGATCAGTTAGGGTTAACTTTGCTTAACTTTCATCCCGGTAGTCATTTACAGCAGGTCTCTGAAGAGGCGTGTTTAGCGACAATTGCTGAGTCAATTAATCTTGCGCATCGTCAAGTACCGAATGTGATTGCGGTGATTGAAAATACCGCAGGGCAGGGGAGTAACTTAGGTTGGCGTTTTGAGCATCTGGCGGTAATCATTGACCAAGTTGAGGATAAAGATCGGGTTGGCGTATGCCTAGATACTTGCCACACCTTTGCCGCAGGGTATGACTTGCGTACGAAAGCCGCGTGTGATGAGACATTCACTGAGTTTGAGCGAGTGGTCGGTATGCACTATTTGCGCGCAATGCACATCAATGATTCAAAAGGCAAGCTGGCTAGTCGTGTTGACCGTCACCATTCCTTAGGTATGGGAGAGATTGGCTGGGAGTGTTTTGAGTATATCGCGCAAGATGATCGATTTAACGGTATCCCTCTGATTTTAGAAACGATTGATCCTGATATTTGGGCGACTGAGATCGCAACGCTACGCAAATTTTCGACGCAAAAAGAGAATTAATCGGCAAACTTCACAGATTTGGCATCTTTCTTTCATCATGCTCAGGGTCAGCGTTGTAAGAAGGATGCCGCTATGAACTTATTAACTCAAACTGCTTCACCCAGTTCCAGACCTGCCGCTCGTCGCCCAGTGCCTAATCGACACGTAAATGGGCAAGGGCATCATCGTGCTCCACAGCCGCAAAAACCGCATTAAGATAACGAAAAGCGTTAAGATGAATGGCTAAGCAACCTCTCTCTTTAACAGGAGAGTGAGGTTGTCTTCAGCTTGTGAATATTGCAGGCGGTGCACTTATTTTCGCATAGCTGCAACTGAGCGTGGTTTGGGTATACAATGCCAACAGAAATCATAATTTAAGGTATTGATATGTCTGAATCACTGACGTGGCATGATGTCATTGGTAATGAAAAGCAGCAGGCTTACTTTCAACAAACTCTGCAATTTGTCGAAAGCCAGCGTCAAGCCGGAAAAGTTATCTACCCTCCCGCTAAAGATGTATTTAACGCCTTTCGCTTTACCGAATTTGGTGAGGTGAAAGTGGTGATCTTGGGGCAAGATCCTTATCACGGCCCGAATCAGGCGCATGGTTTGTGTTTCTCTGTGCTACCGGGTGTCAAAACACCGCCCTCGTTAGTCAATATTTATAAAGAGTTAGCGCAAGATATCCCTGGATTTCAAATCCCACCTCATGGCTACCTACAAAGTTGGGCACAGCAGGGCGTTTTGCTACTCAACACCGTATTGACTGTTGAACAAGGTATGGCCCATTCTCATGCGAATACTGGCTGGGAAACCTTCACGGATCGTGTGATTGACGCCTTGAATCAACACCGAAATGGGTTGATCTTCCTATTGTGGGGATCGCACGCGCAGAAAAAGGGCCAGATGATCGATCGCCAGCGCCATCATGTCTTGATGGCTCCGCACCCTTCACCGCTTTCGGCGCACAGGGGCTTTTTAGGATGTCAGCATTTCTCTAAAACCAATCAATTGCTGCAAGCGCAAGGTATCGCTCCCATTAACTGGCAGCCCGAGCTCGAATCTTAATGCAGTTGGCGTTTTTTCGACCAGTTTCAAAGCCGAGATATCAATCCTTATGTACACTTTACCTCAGTACAAGTATGGAGATTGATAAGATGATGATGGAACGAATCCGCCGCGAGCACAGTTATATGGTGCGTCTGTTGTCGATTTTACGCCACAAATTGGATCTGGTGAAAAGCGAGCAGCCGATCAACTACAGCCTTCTGAAAGAAATCGTGGATTATTTAGCAAGCCATTCAGAGAAAGTGCATCACCCGAAAGAGGACATTCTGTACCGCCACTACATGGCACATTACGGCGATGAACAGCAAGTGGCTAATTTGGAGCGTGAACATCAAGAGTTGGCGCAAATTACCCATCAGTTTCTCGATGTCATGGAGATGATTTTAAACGATGCGGTTGTGCCACAAGATGTGTTTATTGAGCAACTGGAGGCCTTTTTACAAGGTCAAAAACAGCATTTAGAGTTGGAAGAACAATCGATTTTGCCATTGATTAATCAAACGTTTGAATTAGAAGATTGGCAGAGCGTTGAGTCGCAATGGCAAAACAACGATGATGATCCGGTATTCGGTGAAACGATCGCTGAGCGATATGCGCTTTTGGCTCGTCGTGTTCGTAAAAGTGAGAGTGAATACACCTAACCAATCAAAGGTATACCATGCAGGATTGCTTCAGTTTCACATGACACTGCGTTGTTTAGAGAAGCTTGCTGTGGATAGCCGTTCTCACTTAAAGTCTTAAAAACAACAAAGGCACGCGAAACGTGCCTTTGTTGCTCAATCCTTTAAATTTTTATGTCGTCAGCGTCGAGACAAACATCCATATCCAACAACTCTTTCTCTAGTCGTTTACGATCTCGAATCGCTTCGATCTCGCGCCACATCCGTTTCACAGGTTTAGAACGGCTAGTACGAATTTTCGAGATTTCCATTTCCAACAGCTCATCAAAGTGCAGTTCGTCCATAAGTCGCCTCATTATTGTTGTCATCATTCCTTGAGTGCTCTCTAAATAGCACACCTTGGCGAAGCGTAACTATGATTTGTTTCTCATTTGTTTCGTTTTAATGAAGCTTTAGTGAGCTTTTGAATGGAATTTCACAGTTTTCACCCTGTGTTATCGATGGAAAACTGAACAATAAATTGAGGCAATCGATTAACTGGACGATTTTTTTGTGTTGCTGAAATGTTGTTTTTTACGTTGCACGGAATTGCGTTGGTTGTTTTTTGTGCGAACAAACAGGAAATATGACACTCTCCTGACAAAATTTACTGGTTCGCACAGGCATGCTGCGATTCCCAAAGCGTGAGATTTCATTAATGCAACAAAGCATTTGTGGTGAATAAATGTACTGATTTGTGTGCTTTTTGTTTGTGTTTTGTTCTTGGTTTGTAATTCAAATGGTTTTATTGATGTTAATAAAGCGTGATTTTAAGGTGAAAAATAACATTTTAATGCAATTTCGTTCATATTGATTTTTGCGGATTGAGGTTGCATTATCCGCCCGTCAAAAAATAGGCTGGGTGCTTTTCGAGGTCTCTTCTGCTCGAGAGTGCCATGACATACACGGCAAAAAGATAATCTCAATACCGTATCCGTGTAACAGAAACTCTTACTCATCGGAGTCAGAGCAGCTCATCACTCTATGCGAGGTTCCTGTGACAGACTTAATTAATTTAATGAATGACCTACTATGGGGTTCCATCTTGGTATACCTATTGGTCGGGGTCGGTATCTACTTCACTTTGCGATTGGGTTTTATCCAATTTCGTCATTTCACCCACACTTTTACCGTCCTCAAAAATAGCCGTAAAGCGGATAACGCTGGCATCTCCTCTTTCCAAGCGTTATGTACCAGCCTTGCTGCGCGTGTCGGTACGGGGAACATGGCGGGGGTTGCGGTTGCTTTAACCGCTGGTGGTCCTGGCGCCATCTTCTGGATGTGGTTGATTGCTATGTTAGGCATGGCGACTTCTTTTGCTGAAAGTACCTTAGCCCAGTTGTATAAAACGCGTGACAAAGATGGCAATTACCGCGGCGGTCCAGCGTATTACATGGAAAAAGGCCTTGGTATGCGTTGGATGGGGGTGTTGTTCTCCATCTTCCTGATCATTGCGTTTGGTTTGGTGTTTAATGCGGTACAAGCCAACTCAATTACCAGTGCGATGAAAACGGCTTTCGGTTTTGAACCCATGCTGATCGGTATTGGTATCGTGTTGCTGACCGCTTTCGTGATTTTTGGTGGTATCCGTAAGATTGCACGTACCGCAGAGCTGATTGTGCCTTTCATGGCGTTTGCTTATCTGGCGATTGCTCTGTTTGTCGTGGTCATGAATTATGAGAAAGTACCAGATGCGATTAGCCTCATTTTCAAAAGTGCCTTCGGTTTACAAGAAGCGGCTGCAGGTGGCCTAGGCTATGCGATTGCACAAGCTATGATCAACGGTGTGAAACGTGGTTTGTTCTCAAACGAAGCGGGCATGGGTTCTGCACCTAACGCTGCGGCTTCTGCAACGCCATATCCACCACACCCAGCTTCACAAGGTTACGTGCAAATGCTTGGTGTGTTTATCGATACGATTGTGATCTGTACCGCGACAGTGGCGATTATCCTCATGTCGGGTGAGTATGTACCGCACGGCGAGTTAACGGGTATTGAGCTGACTCAGCGTGCACTCAGTTCACAAGTAGGGGATTGGGGCGGTATCTTTATTGCGGTTGCGATCTTCTTCTTCGCCTTCACTTCAATTATCGCCAACTATTCTTATGCTGAAACTAACCTGATTTTCCTTGAGCATAATAACAAGAGAGGATTAGTCGTTTTCCGTTTGGTGTTCTTAGCAATGGTGATGTTTGGATCATTGGCGACACTGCCAACAGTGTGGGCGATGGCGGATGTCTCGATGGGCTTGATGGCGATTGTGAACTTAGTGGCTATCCTCTTGCTCTCTGGCATCGTGATTAAACTGGCGAAAGATTACAACCGTCAGTTGGATGCCGGCAAAGTACCGACCTTTGATGCCAATGACTATCCAGAGCTGAAATCTCAGCTTGAAGATGGCATTTGGGATAACAATAAAGCGTCATAGACAGCGCCGATGTCAGAAATTGAAAAAGCCATGCAGACACCGCATGGCTTTTTTTGTACCCTAACTTGCGTAATCTTATAAAAAATCTAATCACTTGGAATAACGGCCAGTGCTGTCGTTTCAAGTCGGTTGGCTACACGCTCAACAAAAGATAGGAATTATTATGCTGATTGTCGTTTCACCTGCGAAAACGCTGGATTATGAATCTCCCGTTTCAACCTCAAACTTTACGCAGCCTGAATTAACCGCGCATTCGGCAGAGTTAATTCAAGTCTGTCGTACTTTGTCATCACAGGATGTTTCTGAGCTGATGAGCGTCAGCGATAAAATTGCCGGACTCAATGTGGCTCGATTTGCGCAGTGGAGTGAAACCTTCACTCTCGATAACGCACGACAGGCGATTTTCGCTTTCAAAGGTGATGTATACACTGGGCTGGAAGCGGAAACACTCTCTTCACAAGATTTGGATTTTGCCCAGCAACATCTGCGTATGCTCTCTGGCTTGTATGGCGTGTTGCGCCCGCTGGATTTGATGCAGCCTTATCGTCTAGAAATGGGCACAAAATTAGCCAACGCGCGTGGTGCGAATCTGTATCAGTTTTGGGGGGACATTATTACGGAGAAGCTCAATCAAGCGATTGAAGCACAAGGTGATAATGTACTGGTAAACCTTGCCTCTAATGAGTATTTCAAAGCGGTCAATCCGAAGCGATTGAACGCGCAAATTGTGACGCCAATCTTTAAAGATGCCAAAAACGGCCAATATAAAATCATCAGCTTCTTTGCGAAGAAAGCACGCGGCATGATGGCTCGCTACATCATTGAAAATCGAATTAAATCGGTAAAGGATTTAGAAGGTTTTAACACTGCGGGCTACTATTTTGTGGCAAGTGAATCAACACCCACCGAGTTGGTGTTTAAGCGCGAAGAGCAATAACCTCCAAGGTTCAAAATAAGGAACACATGATGTGGCTATGGTTAAAACGTTGGATTGCGAAATACGATGCTTGGTGCCAAAGTATGGGGTTAACGCCGGGGCAAAAGCGCAGTTGTGTTCCTTATCGAAAAGATCCGGCCAATGAACGAGACGATTCCACCTCCGCTTGAATGGGCGTTGTTTGACACCCATTGCCACTTTGATTTTCCTCCGTTTACTGCCACCCCTGAGCTTGAGTTGCAAAAAGCGGCGCAGCATGGGGTTAGGCGGCTCGTTGTGCCATCGATTGGGCCGCAAGATTGGCAGACCGTGACTGAGCTTGCGCAGCGCTTTCCCTCTACCATTTACTATGCGTTGGGATTTCATCCGCTCTATTTAGATGCCTCTTCACCGACCCATTTACCTGCGTTAGAAAAGGCTCTAATGCAGGCAGAACAGGCTTGTGTAGCCGTTGGGGAGTGCGGTTTAGATGGCATGATAGACGTCGATGTGGTGCTACAAGAGCAGATGCTAATCGCCCAACTCTCTATGGCTTCACAGGCAAAACTGCCCGTGATTTTGCATAGCCGACGTACTCACAATCGATTGTTACAGTTATTGAAACTGCAGCGTTTTCAACAAGGTGGTGTGCTGCATGCTTTTTCTGGCAGTGTGCAAGAAGCGCAACAGTTTGTAGACCTAGGGTTTAAGATTGGTGTGGGAGGCGTCATCACTTACCCAAGAGCCAACAAAACACGTCAAGCGATTGCGGCATTAGCACCCGAGCACTTAGTCTTGGAGACCGACGCTCCTGATATGCCACTCAACGGATTTCAAGGCCAAGCTAACCATCCCGCTCAATTACCCAAGGTTTTAGAAACACTCGCCGAGCTAAAAGGGGTTTCGGAGCAATTTCTCGCACCAATCCTCTGGCAAAACAGCCAAATTCTGTTTGGCTTGTGTGAACAAAACCGAAACAAGATGTAGCGTTAATGACGCATCTGTCACTAAAAGTTGAGTGCTGTCACAGATATTGGTGAACGCGTGATGAATCTTATCCGAAAGTGTGAATCCTGCATTACTTTCTCTCTGTGCCCGTGAGTATAATTGCCCCCGCTTAATCGCTCCATTTTGTAACACGCCAACATTAAACTAATAAGGAAGTCATAAACTATGAGCCTGTTTATGAGCCTCATCGGCATGGCAGTTCTGCTAGGAATCGCAGTTCTACTGTCAAGTAACCGTAAAGCTATCAATCTAAGAACTGTGGGTGGCGCTTTTGCTATCCAATTTTCACTGGGTGCATTTATTCTGTATGTGCCTTGGGGCCAAGAGCTACTTCGTGGCTTTTCGGATGCCGTATCGAATGTTATTAACTATGGTAATGACGGTACAGGTTTCCTATTTGGTAACCTAGTTAACTTCTCTGTTGACGGTCTTGGTTTTATCTTTGCTTTTAAAGTGCTACCAACACTGATCTTCTTCTCAGCACTGATTTCTGTACTGTACTACTTGGGTGTTATGCAATGGGTTATCCGCATTCTTGGCGGTGGTCTGCAAAAGGCACTGGGTACATCACGCGCTGAATCTATGTCTGCTGCTGCAAACATTTTCGTGGGTCAAACTGAAGCACCATTAGTCGTTCGTCCATTCGTTCCAAAAATGACTCAATCTGAGCTGTTTGCGGTAATGTGTGGTGGTCTGGCTTCTATCGCAGGTGGTGTACTTGCAGGTTACGCTTCAATGGGCGTTAAGATCGAATACTTGGTCGCTGCGTCATTCATGGCGGCACCGGGTGGTCTACTGTTCGCAAAACTGATGATGCCTGAAACTGAAAAAGCACAAGACCATGAAGACATTGCTCTTGATGGTGGTGATGACAAACCGGCTAACGTTATCGATGCGGCTGCTGGCGGTGCTTCTGCAGGTCTGCAACTTGCTCTGAACGTAGGTGCAATGTTGATTGCCTTTATCGGTTTGATTGCTCTGATCAACGGTATGTTGGGTGGCATCGGTGGTTGGTTCGGTATGCCTGAACTGAAACTGGAAATGCTACTGGGCTGGTTGTTTGCACCTCTGGCTTTCCTGATCGGTGTTCCTTGGAATGAAGCAACTGTTGCGGGTGAGTTCATCGGTCTAAAAACCGTTGCCAACGAATTCGTTGCTTACTCTCAGTTTGCGCCTTACCTGACTGAAGCGGCACCAGTGGTTCTGTCTGAGAAGACCAAAGCGATCATCTCTTTCGCTCTGTGTGGTTTTGCGAACCTTTCTTCTATCGCAATTCTGCTTGGTGGTTTGGGTAGCTTGGCACCTAAGCGTCGTGGCGACATCGCTCGTATGGGTGTCAAAGCGGTTATCGCAGGTACTCTATCTAACCTGATGGCAGCGACCATCGCTGGCTTCTTCCTCTCTTTCTAATTCATAGAGACAGAGTTTTATAGACGCCGTTTAAATTCACCCCGTAGCAAGTGATTGCTGCGGGGTGTTTTGCTTTTAGGTGCCCCGAGTTTTAGGGGGAGGCCTAGGGGGAATGTTGTAATGGATTGCAGAGCTGAAGCCTTGTGTGGTAAGGGATTGCCCTTTAAATTTCAGCTGTTTTTTGAGATACAAACCGTTTGCGCTTCGCGCAGCACTACCGTTTTGCGACAAATATCTATACTGTAGCCATGGATAAAAAACGAGTGGATTGAATACGGAATACACCACGCGTTTGACCGTGAGCTTAGGCTCAGGTGGCGGGCTTATCTAATGGAATATGGATGAGTTTTCGCTGGCTCTCAGCATGACTAAGAGTATGATGAGCGCCGGAGGCAATCGCCTTGCCTGTATGCAGTAAAATACCGCAAACGCAGATTGTTGTGCCATTAACCAAACTGGTACTGTGCGGTGACAAGGATAGCAATTGGTGCATGAGCACCGAGTCTTCAAGGAACCAAGTCCGTTCATTTGTGGCTGCTCAGCAGAAAATAGCACTCTGCTGGGGAGTGAACTAGATGACTATATTGATCGGAGATAGAAATGAGCGAATTAAAAGTAGCAGCTCTACGTGCACTGAAACTGATGGATCTCACCACGTTGAATGACAACGATACGGATGCCAAAGTGATCCAACTTTGTCATGACGCGAAAAGTCCAGTCGGCAATACGGCTGCCATCTGTATTTATCCTCGCTTTATTCCTATTGCTAAGAAGACACTTTGCGAGCAAGGAACCCCTGAAATCCGTATTGCTACGGTAACCAATTTCCCTCACGGTAATGACGATATTGAAATCGCCGTTGCTGAAACGAAAGCCGCTGTTGCTTACGGTGCTGATGAAGTGGATGTGGTATTCCCATATCGCGCTCTGATCGCAGGCAACGAGCAAGTGGGTTTTGAACTGGTGAAACAGTGTAAAGCGGCTTGTGGCGACAAAGTGCTACTGAAAGTGATCATCGAAACCGGTGAGCTGAAAGAAGAAGCGCTGATCAAAAAAGCCTCTCAAATCTGTATTGAAGCAGGCGCAGATTTCATTAAAACCTCAACCGGCAAAGTGCCAGTGAATGCGACACCAGAATATGCGCGCATGATGCTGGAAGTGATCCGTGATATGGGCGTAGCCAAAACCGTCGGTTTCAAACCCGCCGGTGGTGTTCGTACCGCAGAAGATGCGCAGCAATATCTGGCTATGGCCGATGAGATCCTTGGTGGCGATTGGGCGGACAGCCGTCACTACCGTTTCGGCGCTTCAAGCCTACTGACCAACCTTCTGAATACATTAGAAGTGACAGACCAAAAGGCAGATCCTGCCGCTTACTAATATCCATTGTGTCTGAGAGCAGCGCGAGGCTTCGCGCTGCTTAACCTCTTTACACTACGCAGTTTCTTTGGGAACTGGGAGGCAGCTATGTCTTTATCTCAAGCAAAGTATTTACCTCAAGAAATTATCCGCAGAAAGCGTGATGGTGAAGTTCTCACCAACGATGAAATCAACTTCTTCATTCAAGGTGTAGCGAATAACACCGTCTCTGAAGGGCAAATTGCCGCGTTTGCGATGGCGATTTTTTTCCGTGAAATGACCATGCCTGAGCGTATTGCACTGACGTGTGCGATGCGCGATTCCGGTATGGTGATTGATTGGAGCCACATGAATTTTGATGGTCCGATTGTGGATAAACACTCCACGGGCGGTGTGGGTGATGTGACCTCACTGATGCTTGGCCCTATGGTGGCAGCCTGTGGCGGTTATGTGCCGATGATTTCTGGCCGCGGCCTTGGTCACACCGGTGGTACGCTCGACAAACTTGAAGCAATCCCTGGCTATAACATCACCCCAACCAATGACGTATTTGGCAAAGTGACCAAACAAGCAGGCGTGGCGATCATCGGTCAAACTGGTGATCTGGCTCCGGCGGATAAGCGTGTGTACGCAACGCGTGATATTACCGCGACGGTGGATAACATCTCGCTGATCACCGCTTCAATTCTTTCTAAGAAACTGGCGGCTGGCCTTGAATCGCTCGTGATGGATGTGAAAGTTGGCTCTGGTGCTTTCATGCCAACTTACGAAGCGTCTGAAGAGCTCGCCAAATCGATCGTGGCAGTGGCCAACGGCGCAGGCACCAATACCACGGCGATTTTAACCGATATGAACCAAGTGCTGGCGTCCTCTGCGGGTAACGCGGTGGAAGTGCGTGAAGCAGTACGTTTCCTCACTGGCGAATACCGCAATCCGCGTCTGCTGGAAGTCACCATGGCGTCGTGTGCAGAAATGCTGGTACTTGGCAAGTTAGCCCAAGATACCGCGCAAGCGCGTGAGAAACTGCAAGCGGTGCTGGATAACGGCCAAGCTGCCGAGCGTTTTGGCAAAATGGTCGCAGGCCTCGGTGGCCCAAGCGATTTTGTTGAAAACTACGACAAGTATCTTGCGAAAGCCGAAATTGTTCGCCCAGTTTACGCTCAGCAATCTGGCGTTATTTCTGCGATGGATACCCGTGCCATCGGTATGGCGGTGGTCGGCATGGGCGGTGGCCGCCGCGTGGCGACCGATCGCATCGATTACGCTGTCGGCTTTGATCAGTTTATCCGTCTGGGTGAAATCGCCGACAGCAACAAACCTTTAGCAATGATTCATGCCCGCAATGAAGAGCAGTGGCAACAAGCTGCCAATGCACTACAAAGTGCGATTAAAGTGGGCGGATATTACCTACCAACACCGGATGTCTACCGTCAAATTCGAGCACAAGACGTGTAAGTTCGGGGGAGTGAGCAATGAAAAGAGCATTTATTTTAGTTTTAGACTCGTTTGGCATTGGCGCAACAGCGGATGCACAAGCCTTTGGTGATGTTGGTTCTGATACCTTAGGCCACATTGCAGATCAATGTGCGCAAGGTTTGGCGGATAACGCAGAGCGTAAAGGCGCATTGCAACTGCCGAATCTTTCTAAGCTGGGTTTGGCGATGGCGCATAAAGAGTCGACGGGACGTTTTGCACCGGGGCTGGATGAGCGTGCGGATATCATCGGCGCTTATGCCCATGCCGCAGAGCTGTCATCAGGCAAAGATACTCCGTCAGGCCACTGGGAAATTGCTGGTGTACCAGTGCTGTTTGAATGGGGCTATTTTAGCGATAAGCAAAATAGCTTCCCGCAAGAGCTGACCGATCGTATTTTAGCGCGTGCGGGTCTGGACGGATTTTTAGGCAACTGCCACGCCTCGGGCACTCAAGTGCTGGATGACTTGGGCGAAGAGCATATGCGCACGGGCAAGCCGATTTTCTACACTTCGGCAGATTCCGTATTCCAAATTGCCTGCCATGAAGAGACATTTGGTTTAGATCGTCTGCTGGAGCTGTGCCAAATCGCTCGTGAAGAGCTGGCGGATTACAACATCGGTCGCGTCATTGCGCGTCCATTCGTTGGCCCGGGCAAAGGACAATTTGCTCGTACCGGTAATCGCCGTGACTTGTCGGTTGAGCCACCTTCAGCCACAGTGTTGCAAAAGTTGGTGCAAGAGAAGCAAGGCCGAGTGGTCTCTATCGGTAAAATTGCCGATATCTACGCGTACTGCGGCATTACCGACAAAGTCAAAGCGACGGGCATTCCAGATCTGTTTGAAGCGACTTTAGAGCAGATTAAACAAGCCGGTGATAACACCATCGTATTCACTAACTTTGTGGATTTTGACTCGGCTTATGGTCACCGCCGTGATGTCGCAGGTTATGCGGCGGCATTGGAGTATTTCGATAAGCGTTTACCTGAAGTTCTAGCGCTGATGCAGGAAGATGACATTCTGATTTTAACTGCCGATCACGGATGTGACCCAACATGGCCGGGCACTGACCATACTCGTGAACACATTCCGGTACTGGTTTATGGCAAGAAAGTGGCTCCGGGTTCATTAGGTCGTCGTGACACTTTTGCTGATATCGGGCAAACTCTGGCAAGCTACTTTGGCACTTCGCCAATGGATTACGGTAAGAACTTTTTATAATACGCATACCCTAAGGCTAGTTTCAGTCTTAGGGTTTTGTTGAATGATGGCGATTGAGCCAACAAACCAAAGGAACGAAAACATGGCAACTCCACATATTAATGCGCAAATGGGTGATTTCGCTGACGTTGTACTGATGCCGGGTGATCCGCTGCGCGCGAAATACATCGCAGAAAACTTCCTCGATAACGCAGTTCAAGTATGTGATGTGCGCAATATGTTCGGCTACACAGGCACTTACAAAGGCCGCAAGATCTCTGTGATGGGGCATGGTATGGGTATCCCATCTTGCTCAATCTATGTGACCGAGCTTATCAAAGATTACGGCGTGAAAAAGATCATCCGCGTCGGTAGCTGTGGTGCAGTGAACGAAGGCATCAAAGTGCGTGATGTGGTGATCGGCATGGGCGCGTGTACTGACTCTAAAGTGAACCGTATTCGCTTCAAAGATCATGATTTTGCTGCGATTGCGGACTACAAAATGGTAAAAGCTGCAGAAGAAGCAGCCAAAGCACGTGGTATTGACGTGAAAGTTGGCAACCTGTTCTCTGCAGAACTGTTCTACACGCCAGATCCTTCCATGTTCGATGTGATGGATAAATACGGCATCGTTGGCGTAGAAATGGAAGCGGCAGGCATTTACGGTGTAGCGGCGGAATACGGCGCGAAAGCACTGGCGATCTGTACTGTGTCTGACCACATCAAAACCGGTGAGCAAACCACCTCAGAAGAGCGTCAAAACACCTTCAATGAGATGATTGAAATCGCACTGGACTCTGTACTGATTGGCGACCAAGCGGGTTATTAATCTCGCTATTTTTTGTCCCTGATACAAAAAACCTCAGTCAGTACTGAGGTTTTTTTTACTACGCAATTATTATCTCGCTTACTCATTCAAAGGCTGTTCGGCTTGCTTGAGCAGTAAGTTCTCACCTGTTGGCTTTTTCGGTCTGCGTCGTAGTAACAGCGTGAGTAGCACACCGCTAACAAAACTCATCAACAGCATCCAATACATGTTGTGATCGCTCTTACGGTAGTGGTGGTCTGAAATCGCTGTCACTTTACCGGTTTCAAAAGTAATCCGTACAAAACCAATTAAACTGCCATCGTGAACTACGGGTTCAACTAATTGTTGGCGGCCAATGCTGGCAGTATGCAGAGGCGTATCTAAACCCAGCACTTCACGCACGCTGAGTGCTGAATCACTCGCGGCCAGCAATACGCCTTCAGAATCATAAATCGAGGCATCAAATACCAGGCGCTCGGTCGCGAGTTGGTTAGTAAGTGTTAACAAACGTTCCTGATCTTGATCGGCAATCATGTTGCCTGCCGACATCGCCGCTTGAGTAATCAGGACTTTGGTTAAGGTTTCTAGCTGGTTTGCTTGAATACGTTCATTGCCTTTACTGATCACAACGCTGTTTTGGATGGTGATAAAAAACATGACTGCGACAGCGAACATCGTTGCCACGCGCACAACGACTCGGAATGAAAAAAGTGAACCATCCATGTTGAAATAACCTTGTAAAAAACCAACTGCGCTCATATTGAGACTTGCGTTTTTAAATTGCAATAGGGTAACGTCTGGCTATACCGAATAAGGAAAGTGGACATGGATGCTTTAACAACTTTACCGATTAAAAAACACACAACGCAGCTCAATCGTTTTCCTGAAACGCGTTTTGTCACCCAATTAGCGAAAAAACGAGCCAGTTGGATTGTGTTTGGATCCTATCTAACCCCAGCTCAATTTGAAGATATGGATTTCTTTACCAATCGCTTCAATGCCATTTTAGATATGTGGAAAGTGGGACGTTATGAAGTCGCATTGATGGACGGTGAGCTGACGTCTGAGCATGAAACCATTCTTAATGCGTTAGAACTCGATTACGCGCGGATTCAGGATGTGCCCGATCTCACCAAGCCGGGGTTAATTGTGCTGGATATGGACTCGACCGCAATCCAGATCGAATGCATTGATGAAATTGCTAAGCTTGCGGGAGTCGGAGACGAGGTTGCTGAAGTCACTGAGCGCGCGATGCAAGGTGAGCTGGATTTTGAGCAGAGTTTACGTTTGCGAGTCAGTAAACTTAAAGATGCTCCGGAGCAGATCCTAAGCCAAGTACGTGAAACCCTGCCGTTAATGCCTGAATTACCGGAGCTGGTGGCGACGCTGCATGCCTTTGGTTGGAAAGTTGCGATCGCCTCGGGCGGCTTTACCTACTTCTCTGATTATCTCAAAGAGCAGTTGTCGCTAGACTATGCACAGTCCAACACTCTAGAAATTGTGAACGGCAAACTGACCGGACAGGTGCTGGGAGAGGTAGTCTCCGCGCAAACCAAAGCGGATATTTTGCTGACGCTTACTCAGCAATACGATGTGGAGATTCATAACACGGTAGCGGTTGGCGATGGCGCAAATGATTTGGTGATGATGGCGGCCGCAGGGCTTGGGGTGGCATACCATGCCAAACCTAAGGTTGAAGCCAAGGCGCAAACGGCGGTGCGTTTTGCAGGATTAGGTGGAGTCGTGTGTATCCTTTCTGCCGCACTGGTCGTTCAGCAAAAACTGAGTTGGAAAAGTAAGCCTTAGCTCGCGCTTAGAACTTAGATTAATCAAATAAGCCACGTTCAGTGACGTGGCTTATGTTTGGAAGAGATATACCCTTCCTACTTGAAGCTGCAGGAGTGTTGGCTACGTTCGTTCACCCCAATCACATAGTCTGTCTATGCTCATGGGGATTCACTCACTTGCCGCCTACCTGCAACTCCAAGTGGTTTGGGTATAACGCTAGTCTCAGGTCAACTCAAGTCGGATCAACACTTCCTCAGTAATATCGACCAATTCACCATAGCCGACTTGCGCCAGCATCTCCTTTTCTAAACTTTTGGCGTGGTGTGGGCTGATCTCCGCCAGCTCGGTTAAATCGCTGCGTAGCAAATTCGTGATCGGTGCAAACACCGGAACACCACTCACCCGGAGTGCGTAGAATTCGCCCATTGCTTGCCCTTGGCGGATAAAACGGATGCGTTCACGAGTATCGGTAAAGTCACTCAACAAACGTGATTCCACGGATTGAATGCGAGTTCCGTATTTCACTGCACTCAAATACACCTCATGGTATTGCGGTACCGCGCCTTCAATTCGTTTCATTGGCGTTGCGAGTAACGAGTTGGTATGTCCCTTAAATATTGGTTGCAGAGTAATTCGATTCTCACTTCCCAATTTGGCCAACAGTGCCAGATGTGGTGGGAGTGGGTAGTTCACCCCAATCACTTTGGGTTTGAGATTACTCCCGACCTTTTCAACAAAAAACGGCGTACTCACCATCTTATCGAGCAGAATATTATGCAAACTTTCGAGTAGGGCGTTGCTCGGTAGTATTTCTTCTTTAATTAGTAGCTTGTCTTGGTTGTGTTCAATGATGCCATTAAAGAAGGTAATGGTTTTGAGGGTTTGTAAATTCTCCTCGATCACCAGTTGTAAACGGCGTCCCTCTGGGCCGATACGCACCACTTTGTAAGGGGCATTATCTAGGGGAAGGTTTTTGTCGTACAGCTTGAGCTCAAGGTAATCAACCCAGACTTGATCGTTAGCTTTGACATCCAGTGGCGCATCTAATAGCAAACTTAGACCACGTTTAGAGATATCAACCGTTGCTCCCGTGACCTTGAGTGCATCTATGCTCACTTGTACTGGTGTTCTAAACCGATAACGCGGCTCCTTGCGCCGTGAGCGCGCATCAAAATAGATGCCCATTGGTGTACCGACGACTTGACGCGGGTGGCGGAAATCATTCAGTGCGCTGCTCGGTAAATTGGGTTTATCTACCAGCAAATAGTCATGTGCCGCTTCAATATCACTGATTTCTTGCAATACGCCACAATGAGTCAGCGAGCTGGATTGGTTAGCCAATTCACGAGAGTGTCCAGCAAGCGTTTGTCGCTCTTCTTCGGAGAGTTCAAACACAAACAGTCGAAACGCTTTCCAGCTATCGCGTTTAGCGCCAATATGCCAAAACAGTTTGCGCTGCTCTTGGGTCGCCTCTGGCATCAGCATAGAGAAAAACAAAGTCTTGTGTTGGTGCTCATGTTTAAAGGCGTACAACACATTATTGCTGCCCCGAACGCCCGGAGCGGTTAAGTGCGTCATGCGTTCTGGTTTGAATAAGGTGCCAAGCGCTTGTTGGTTACGCTCATCGTGCCAATATTGCCAAATGGGGCGGTTGTTCTCGGTGAGTAACGCTAGCTTGAGTTCATTGCCACTAAAAAACAGCGGTAGATTACAGGTGTGTTTGAGGTACATGTGCTCATAGCCACGAGTACGCGCACGGATAATCTTATCTTGGTTGTCGTGGCGTGCTTTTTGCGTATTGGTCTGAATCGCTTCCTCGATGACTTTTTCAATCACATCAGTGTCACTGAGTTTCAATACCCGCAGAAATTTAATCGCATCGCTGTCATAGGACTCATCGACGCCGAGAATCCGGTAATCGATACTTTTATGCAGTCCCACCACGTTTGAGGTTTTATTTAAGTCAGAAAAATAGACTTGAATCACCTCGCCCAACTTGTAGTCAAATGCTGCTGGCACTTTTAATTTGGCCCCAGAAGGGGAGAGGTCAACACTCAGACCGTGTACTAATTGCTCGTTCTTCAGATGGATTTCGATCTGGCTGGAGATTTTTAAGCGGTTTTCTTGGCGTTTGAGGTCGTATCCGAGCTTGACCGGCTCAACTTCAAAACTCGTATCTTTCGGCTGATCTGTTTTCGGATCGAGTTTGCCTTGTTGCTTCATGACTCGGAAATTATTGCGCGTGTTATTGACCGCTTCCCACACCCCTTCGGTATAAGCCCCAAATTTCTTGAGACATTTTTGGTAAGAGTTGAACGCCACATCATCAAGCCAGTGTTGGCGGCCATCAAAATGGTATTCCCGACATTCTCCTTGAACCTTGCCACGTAAATCAATGCTTTTTGTGCAAGGTGCCATTAGGCGGTTTAGTTCCATTTTGACCAACAATTTGGCCGAAGGCGGGTGCCCTTCGGTCATTTGCGACAAAAGGTAGTCAAGGTCACCGGAACGGTAAACGGGGATAAGCCTTTCAACCAGAGAGAGAATTTCGGTCTGCTGCATACTTTTCTGTTAAAGTGTCTTCCATTCTGATGCATCGGCATCAACATACTAATCTTTAGCGATATGTTGCAGCCGTTCCACTTTTTCTTAAAGTATTACGCCTGATAAGTGAGAGCAAGTTCGAGGATTGATTGTGAAAGCTAAGCGCGCCTATGTATGTAATGAATGTGGAGCGGATTTTCCGCGTTGGCAAGGACAGTGTAATGCCTGTGGTTCGTGGAATTCGATTTCAGAAGTTCGTTTAGCGGCTTCACCGCAAGTGGCGCGCAATGAACGGTTGGTCGGTTATGCGGGAGCCGTTGAAGCGAAAGTACAAACTTTGGCTGATATTGATTTACAAGAAGTGCCTCGCTTCACCAGTGGCTTTAAAGAACTAGATCGCGTACTCGGCGGTGGAATTGTGCCGGGGGCGGCGATTTTGATTGGTGGTAATCCGGGCGCGGGTAAATCGACCTTACTACTGCAAACCATGTGTTTACTTTCCGGACAGATGCCGACGTTGTATGTGACGGGCGAAGAATCGTTGCAGCAGGTCGCGATGCGTGCTTCACGGCTTGGTTTGCCGAAACAGCATCTAAAAATGCTCTCAGAAACCAATGTGGATCGGATTTGCCAGATTGCTGAGCAAGAAAAGCCGCGCATTATGGTCATCGATTCGATTCAAGTGATGCATGTGGCGGATGTGCAATCGTCGCCGGGGAGTGTCGCGCAAGTGCGTGAATCGGCCACGGCGCTCACGCGTTATGCCAAACAAAATAATGTGGCGGTATTTATTGTCGGCCACGTAACCAAAGATGGTACGTTGGCGGGACCTAAAGTTCTTGAACACATCATCGATTGCTCGATTCTGCTTGATGGTGATACCGACAGCCGTTTTCGTACACTTCGTAGTCATAAAAACCGTTTTGGTGCGGTCAATGAACTCGGTGTGTTTGCGATGACCGGACAAGGGATGCGTGAGGTGAGTAATCCATCGGCGATTTTCCTTTCTCGTGGAGAAGAAGCGACATCTGGTAGCTCAGTGATGGTGGTGTGGGAAGGAACTCGCCCACTCTTAGTCGAGATTCAAGCGTTGGTCGATTACTCACAACTCGCTAACCCAAGACGCGTTGCGGTTGGCTTAGAACAAAACCGTCTCTCTTTATTACTGGCCGTGCTACATAAACATGGCGGTTTGCAAATGGCAGATCAAGACGTGTTTGTCAACGTAGTGGGTGGTGTGAGAGTGACGGAGACCAGTGCAGATTTAGCGCTACTTATGGCGTTATTGTCGAGTTTTCGTGATCGTCCGCTGCCAAAAGATGTCGTGGTTTTTGGTGAAGTCGGATTGGCCGGAGAAATTCGTCCCGTACCCAGTGGTCAAGAGCGCCTTAACGAAGCCTTCAAACATGGTTTTAAGAAAGCGATTGTGCCGATTGCCAATATGCCGAAAGGTGGTATTGAAGGTATGCAGATCCACGGTGTGAAAAAGCTTTCTGATGCGATCGCGGCTTTTGATGAGCTGTAATGGGTGGTTGGTTTTGAACACGAATGCCACCAAAAAGCGCAGCGTAAAAATATCATGGTTGCGCCTCGCGAGCCGTTTGAGGATCACCTATAGTTTCTCAGCGATAGGCACTCGCTCATCCCCTTGGCTACTTGAAACTGCTGCCGTGTCGGCTGCAACGCTAAGTCGCTAGGGCATATTTTTTTTCAGCAAGCGCATGCAGGGGTATCAGTCTTGACAGATTGTGATATACTCTGCGCGCACTTTATACCTTATTAACAGAGTAAGACAATGGCAGATTTATCATTATACAGAAACATTGGTATCTTCGCGCACGTTGACGCGGGTAAGACCACTACCACTGAGCGTATCCTGAAGCTGACTGGTAAAATCCACCGTCTAGGCGAAGTACATGACGGCGCTTCAA
Organism: Vibrio paracholerae; assembly: GCF_037672085.1. NCBI lineage: Bacteria > Pseudomonadati > Pseudomonadota > Gammaproteobacteria > Vibrionales > Vibrionaceae > Vibrio > Vibrio paracholerae. Next base: position 639,138 of record NZ_JBBHLM010000002.1, read on the forward strand.
CGATGGACTTCATGGAACAAGAAGCTGAGCGTGGTATCACTATCCAGTCTGCTGCGACTACCTGTTTCTGGAAAGGTCACCGTTTTAACGTAATCGACACCCCGGGACACGTTGACTTCACCGTTGAAGTATACCGTTCTCTGAAAGTTCTTGACGGTGGTATCGGTGTATTCTGTGGTTCTGGCGGTGTTGAACCTCAGTCAGAAACTAACTGGCGTTACGCGAACGAATCAGAAGTATCTCGTCTGATTTTCGTTAACAAACTAGACCGTATGGGTGCTGACTTCTTCCGCGTAGTTGAGCAAGTGAAGAAAGTTCTTGGCGCAAACCCACTGGTTATGACTCTACCTATCGGTCGCGAAGATGAATTCGTTGGTGTAGTTGATGTACTAACTCGCCAAGCGTTCGTATGGGATGACTCTGGTATTCCAGAAAACTTCGAAATCAAAGAAGTTCCAGCAGACATGGTTGATCAGGTAGAAGAATACCGTGAAATGATGATCGAAACTGCTGTTGAGCAAGATGACGAGCTGATGATGTCTTACATGGAAGGCGAAGAGCCAACTGTTGAGCAAATCAAAGCATGTATCCGTAAAGGTACACGTGATCTAGCGTTCTTCCCAACTTTCTGTGGTTCTGCGTTTAAAAACAAAGGCATGCAGCTAGTTCTGGATGCAGTTGTTGACTACCTGCCTTCTCCAACTGAAGTTGATCCACAGCCACTGACTGATCCAGCAACGGGTGAGCCTACTGGTGAAGTAGCAACAGTATCTGTTGATGCGCCACTAAAAGCGCTAGCGTTCAAGATCATGGATGACCGTTTTGGTGCCCTGACCTTCGTTCGTATCTACTCAGGTAAGATTAAGAAGGGTGATACCATTCTTAACAGCGCAACAGGTAAAACTGAGCGTATCGGCCGTATGGTGGAAATGCACGCAAACGACCGTAACGAAGTTGAATCTGCACAAGCAGGTGACATCATCGCGATCGTTGGTATGAAGAACGTTCAAACAGGTCACACTCTATGTGATCCTAAGCACGAATGTACTCTTGAGCCAATGATTTTCCCAACACCAGTTATCTCTATCGCTGTTAAGCCTAAAGATAAGAACGGTTCTGAGAAAATGGGTATCGCGATTGGTAAGATGGTTGCTGAAGATCCATCATTCCAAGTTGAGACTGACGAAGATTCTGGCGAAACCATCCTGAAAGGTATGGGTGAGCTGCACTTAGACATCAAAGTAGACATTCTTAAGCGTACTTACGGCGTTGAGCTGGAAGTGGGTGCTCCTCAAGTTGCTTACCGTGAAACTATCACTAAAGCAGTTGAAGATAGCTACACGCATAAGAAACAGTCTGGTGGTTCAGGTCAGTTCGGTAAGATCGACTACCGTATCCGCCCTGGAGAGCAAAACTCTGGTTTCACCTTCAAGTCAACTGTCGTTGGTGGTAACGTTCCTAAGGAATTCTGGCCAGCAGTTGAGAAAGGCTTCAAGTCTATGATGGATACCGGTACTCTTGCTGGCTTCCCAGTACTTGACGTTGAAGTTGAACTGTTCGACGGTGGCTTCCACGCAGTTGACTCATCTGCAATCGCATTTGAAATCGCAGCGAAAGGCGCATTCCGTCAGTCAATTCCAAAAGCGGCTCCTCAGCTTCTTGAACCAATCATGAAAGTGGATGTGTTCACTCCTGAAGATCACGTTGGTGACGTTATCGGTGACTTGAACCGTCGTCGTGGCATGATCAAAGACCAAGAAATGGGTATGACTGGCGTTCGTGTTAAAGCTGACGTACCACTATCTGAGATGTTTGGTTACATCGGTACTCTACGTACAATGACTTCTGGTCGTGGTCAGTTCTCTATGGAGTTCTCTCACTACTCAGCATGTCCAAACAACGTAGCTGAGCAAGTTATTGCTGAAGTTAAAGAGCGTAACGCGAAGAAGTAATTCTTTGTTTTAAAGCTTAAAAAGCCCCGTAAGTGAAAGCTTACGGGGCTTTTGTTTTCCTGCCGGTGAGGACGGTTCGACAAGAAAGGTCGTGCGCTTAAGGCGCTAAGTACTTACTCTTCCCAAACGACTAGTTGACCTTTAGGCCAGTTTTGGCCGACATCGTGATATTTCTTCTCTAGAACATGACGTTTGATCTTGAGCGTCGGCGTTAAGATGCCGTTATCAATGCTCCAAGGATCTTTAATCATTAACACCCCTTTAATTTGTTCGTGAGATTCTAACTGACTATTGATGCGTGCTATCACTTTTTGAGTGGTGCGTTCATAACGTGCACGATCAAAGTGAGGGAAATTGTGCGGAACGGCTAACAAGATGGGGGCAGGTAGACCCGAGCCGATCAAGCACATCATTTCAACCCGGCTGTATTCAAACAGCTTTTTCTCGATAGGAACGGGGGCGACGAACTTGCCTTTAGCGGTTTTAAAGGTGTCTTTTTTACGACCTTGAATGGTTAAATAGCCTTCACTATCCAAGGACCCGATATCGCCAGTATGTAGCCAACCGTCATCGTTAAAGCTCTCGGCTGTCGCGGCGTCATTTTTATAGTAGCCAGCAAACAAGCCTTTGCTGCGGACTAAAATTTCTTCATCCCCCGCGATTTTCAGTTCAATTCCTGGACCCGCGTTACCCACAGTACCGATTTTGTCAGCACGGAATGGATAGTTGAGCGTGCTGTATGCAAAGGATTCCGTCATGCCCCACGCTTCGGTAATGTTTAGTCCGACACTGCGATACCATTCGAGTAATGCTGGAGAGACAGGTGCGGAGCCACAACCGAGCACGCGAGCTTGATCTAGCCCTAAACCATCGGCCAACTTGCGTTTGATGAGTGAGTTGACGAAGGGTATTTTGAGTAGAATATTCAGCTTTTTCTGTGGCAGCTTATCTTGGATGCGTTGCTGGAACAGTGTCCATAAACGAGGTACGGAAATAAACAGGGTTGGACGATGCATTTTGACATCTTCGATAAAGGTATCGAGAGATTCTGGGAATGCGGTCAGTACGCCACCGATGATCGATGAGCCAAAAATATAAACCCGCTCAGTGATATGGGCGAGCGGCAGATATGAGAAAAGTCGATCGTTTTCTTCGATACCTATGTGATTGATCAGCTGTTGGGCGGACCAAGTAAATGCGCCATAAGTGAGCATGGCACCTTTAGGTTGTCCTGATGTACCAGAGGTATAAACGATGGACATCAGTTTTTCATCAAAGTGGGTGGGGCGCTCTTCACTTGGTTGATGCTGTTTGAGCAGCGTTTGAAACTCATATTGGCATTTGGCCGCCGAAGGATAAGGAAGCGAGATACTGATGAGATTAGGACGCTCTGCTAAAACATGCGTAGTGGCTTTACTATCATCCAGTTTACCGACAATCAGGATTTTACTTTCACTGTGTTCAAGACAGTAATCAATAGTTTCACTGCCTGCTGTCGGGAAGATAGGCACACTGATGTAATCCCCGAGCATCATAGCTAAATCGCAAATAAACCATTCCGCACAGTTTTTTGAAATTAATGCGACTTTATCGCCCGGCTCAGCACCTAAGGCTCGCAAAGCGGAAACGAGGCGTAAAGCCTTATCCGCGACTTCGGCGTATGTAAACTCAACAAATTGGCGGTTAATAATCTGCTTTAGGTACACCTCGTTCGGGCGCTCTTGAGCCCAACGCAGCAACATCTCATTGGGTGGTGGGAGAGCACAAGGAGGGTGATTGAACTTATTAGGCTGGATCATTCTCAAACTCCGGATAACGTTGTTATTATGTTAATTTATTGTAAAAAGTAGCATGGTGAGCGTATTTCATCGAACCTTTTTGCATTGGATAAGTGTAAAACTTTAAGATCTGTCGGCGAGATCAAACAAGACTCTGAATCTAATCAGTGGATTACTTACCCCAAGCGGTTCTACTTTGCCGATGCACATCACTAGGAGGACGTACTCAATGGGTGATTCCCTCGTCCTTGGGATCTTGTTCAGGGAAACGGGCAACGATCTCTTTAAGCTCTTCTTGATTCTCACGCAGGGCATTCACACAGTGACGATCTAACTTTCCCTCTCTGACCATTTTTTCCAGTTCCAATAGGGCATGAGGAATGGATTGCGCTTGTTTATAAGGGCGATGTGTGGTCAGGGCATCAAAGATGTTGGCGACCGCTATAATGCGTGCTGGGATAGGAATTTGCTCACTGACTAGACCAAATGGATAGCCGCTGCCATCCAAAAACTCATGGTGATAAGCCATGATTTCTCGCAGAACAGCCAAACAAGGATGGTGAGGTGTACCTAGCTTTGCAATCACCTCATTGAGTAAATCAATGCCGTATTCAATATGGTTATGAACTTGTGCTTTTTCATGGTTAGTCAGTGAAGCGCGTTTTTGCAGAAGGTCAGCTGGCAAGGCCAATTTGCCGAGATCATGGCAAGTGGCGAACTGGCTGATGTTTTCTATCAGCTCATCATCAAGCGCATACTGATCTGCGACATCGAGTGCGATGATCCGCGCGTAACGGCTGATCCGCTCTTTATGTTGCTTTATGTGCAGCCAGTGTTCGGGAGATTGAGTTTCAATTTGGTGTACATGGTCAATCAACTGATGGATCAAGGCGTATTCACCACAGATGGATTGTTGGATGAGCGACAAATAGGTTTCCAGCCGTTCGACAACTGGCGCAGAAAAATAATGGCTAATTGAAGCGTTGAAAAATAGGAAACCGACGAAGGTGTGTTGATCAAAAATGGGTTTGACTAACGAAGAGCAATATTGCTGTTCCAGTAACCAGCGGTTATGAGGTGTATGGTTTTTGGCTTGATTCGCGAGATCGTGAATAACGCGCAGTGCACCGGACTCTTTGCTCTGTTGTAAAGAGGGTAAGTTCGCGAGTGGTAACTCATAATGTACAAAGTCATGACTGACCGGAGAGCTGTCGGCACAGGTTTTAATCGAGTCTTTCTTCTCATCGTACAGAGCGAATGAAATCCTTTGGATATCAGGCAGCTCTACCCGAATTTTCTCGAGCATATTGGTTAAATAGGTATTTAGCGAACCCACCGATGGGTAATAGCGAAACTGACCGACTTTGGGTTGCATCTGCATATCACCGCCCTTCCTTGTTAGCTACTTATTAAGTTTAGACAAGGTTTTGTGGATTGCCGCATTAGGGTGGTGCTTTTCTATGTCTGTTTGGCTAGTCGATCACGTTTAGTTGCTTTTTAGATCAAACCGCTGAGCACACCAAATAATAAGGCGCTCCCTACCATAGCAATTAAAGGAAGTCGCAATACTTTAAACAAGAAGAAGCTGACTAAAAGGGCCGCCCAATCGAGTGGGGCATGTACTGTGCTATTCCAAACGGGTTGATACAAGGCTGCGAGCAGTAAACCGACCACACAGGCGTTTACCCCTTGCATGGCTCCTGCAACTTTCGGGCGCAGAGCCAATGCTGACCAGTTTTTTAGTACGCCGAGTAGCAATAAAAAACCGGGGAGAAACACGGCTAAAGTTGTGGTTAAAGCCCCAACCACGGGCATCTCAGGTGTGAGCACATAGCCAAGGTAAGTGGCTAAGGTAAACATGGGACCCGGCACCGCTTGGGCTGCCGCGTAACCTGTCAGAAACTGATCGGTCGCTAGGCTGTCACCTAAGGCATTTTGCAGCAAGGGAAGAACCACATGACCGCCACCAAACACTAAGCTTCCCGCTTGAAAGAAATGGCCAAATAACTCAACCAGCGGTGAGCTTGCAGCCAATAGTGGCAGTCCGAGTAATAAACTCACAAAGAGCAGCAGTGAAAGCCAAGAAGGATGAAAGGTCTTTAAGGAAGAAGAGGATTGCGGCGCTAAGCGGGCTTGGCCGACCAATGCGGCAAGCAGTAACACCGCAAATTGGGTGAGTAAACCGGGTGCCAGCGTAATCGCAACCGCAGTAAGAACACATAACCCTGCAGTAAGGCGTTGCTGACAAAAATTGCGATACATGGTTAAACAGGCATCTGCCACCACTATGATCGCGAGTAGCTTCAAGCCATGAATCACCTGATCAAACAATGGCGTATCAAGGAGATGGCTACTCAGCCCCGCAAGCAGCAGCATGATGAGCACGGAGGGAAGGGTAAAACCGAGAAACGCTGCCCAAGCGCCAGCCAGACCACCACGATGATAACCAATCGCAAAGCCAACTTGGCTAGAACCTGGGCCAGGTAGGAACTGGCTTAGAGCGACAAACTGCGCGTATTCCTGCTCGCTAAGCCAGCCTAACTTTTCCACAAAAGTATGACGAAAATAGCCAATATGTGCTGCCGGGCCACCAAAGCTCACCCAACCTAAAGCAAAAAAAGTTTTAAAAATCGTCAGCATAATGATCTGAAGTCATCCGTAATCAATGGAAGGTCAACATCCGTAGGAGCATAGGTTATGGAGAGCCAAAGCGCAGAACAACTCCGAATGTGTAAAAAATTACACCATTATGATGGCAATCGTATGAATCGATTCATAAATAGAAAAATTGGGTCAATATCGACCTCTATTTAAAATGTGGAAACGTTTACACAATTGGTGAGTGGTTCACAGAATCGGTGTTTGAAAGTTTGTTAGACTTTTTTGCATCTGCAGCATGTCATTATTCCTATTCAAAGCTGCAAATCTTATTGAATGACTTCTTTACTCCTCGGCTTGAGAGATGTACGCCGTAGAGCAAAGGCGTTATTGGCTTGTTGCCTCGCGTATTCAAGAGGATCTTATGCGCAACTTTTCCGATATTGTTCTTAGCCAAGATTGGCAAAACCCGCACATCGTTAAATGGCACTGCCGTACGCCCCATGTTCCTTTGTACAGTTATCGCAGTGAGCAGGAGGCTCGTTTGGCTATTGGGGGGAGTCGCCAATCTCTAAATGGTCAGTGGCGATTTGCTCTATTTGAGAAGCCAGAAGCGGTTGAGCCTGCGGTGATAGAGGCGGATTTCGATGATAGCGCTTGGGCACACATTCCTGTACCGAGTAACTGGCAGATGCAAGGCTTTGATAAGCCGATTTACACCAACATCCAATATCCATTTGCGGATCGGCCGCCTTACGTGCCGCAAGATAATCCAACCGGCTGTTATCGCCACCGTTTTACACTGGAAAAACAAGCGCTAACGGAGTCCATTCGCATCGTGTTTGATGGGGTCAATTCGGCATTTCATCTGTGGTGCAATGGTCATTGGGTCGGTTATTCGCAAGATAGCCGCTTGCCTGCCGAGTTTGAGCTCACCCCTTATCTACAAGAGGGTGAAAACCTGTTGGTGGCCATGGTGCTGCGCTGGTCTGATGGCTCTTATTTAGAAGACCAAGATATGTGGTGGCTGAGTGGCATCTTTCGCGATGTGTATCTCTACCGCAAGCCGATACTCGCGATTGAAGATTTTTTTATCCGCACTGAATTGGATGCGTTTTATCAACACGCTGAGTTGCGGGTCGAAACTCGCTTAAGCCAAGTGACTCGTCATCATCAAGTGCAAGTTGCCTTGTTCGATGCACAAGGTGAATGCGTGGCGCGTTCGCAAGCCTTACATACCGGTCAGCGTGTGGTGGATGAAAAAGGAGCATGGCACGATAAAACTGAACACAGTTTAGCGATTTGCTCTCCGACACTGTGGAGTGATGAAGCGCCTTACCTTTACCGTTGCGTGATCAGTTTGCTTGATGAAGATGGCGCACCGATCGAGTTTGAAAGTGCAGCGGTCGGTTTTCGCAAAGTAGAAATCGCTCAGGGGCTACTGAAGCTCAATGGTCAGCCCTTGTTGATCCGCGGGGTGAACCGTCATGAACATCATCCCGAACTCGGGCATGTGATGGATGAAGCAAGCATGCGCCGCGATATTGAATTGATGAAACAGCATAATTTCAATGCGGTGCGCACCGCCCATTACCCCAATCATCCGCGTTGGTACGAACTGTGTGATGAGTACGGTTTGTATGTGGTGGATGAGGCCAATCTCGAAACCCACGGCCAATTTCCGATGAGCCGACTTTCCAATAATCCACAATGGGTGAATGCCTATTTGCAGCGCATGATTGGCATGGTGGAGCGCGATAAAAACCACCCTTGTGTGATCATTTGGTCGCTCGGCAATGAATCGGGGATTGGTACCAATCATCACGCCATGTATCAGTGGACGAAACAGCGCGACCCATCGCGTCCTGTGCAATACGAAGGGGGCGGTGCTAATACGGCGGCGACCGATATTGTTTGCCCGATGTACGCGCGGGTCGATCAGCACCAGCCGCATCCTGCGGTTCCCAAATATGCGCTGAAAAATTGGATCAGTTTGCCGCAGGAAACTCGCCCCCTCATCTTGTGTGAATATGCTCATGCAATGGGTAACAGCTTGGGGGCGTTTTATAAATACTGGCAGGCGTTTCGTGAGTTTCCTCGTCTGCAAGGTGGCTTTATTTGGGATTGGGTCGATCAGGGAATTTCCAAATGGGATAGCGAGGGGCGCCACTATTGGGGCTATGGCGGTGATTTTGGAGATACGATTAACGATCGCCAATTCTGTATTAACGGTTTGCTGTTTCCGGATCGCTCGCCGCATCCTGCTTTACATGAAGTCAAAAAAGTCCAGCAGCCGTACCAGTTTTCGCTGAACTATCCCAAGCTCACCATTCACAATGAGCGACTGTTTGCGGCGCTGCCGCTGGAGTTGGTAGTCAGTGTGCTGTGCGATGGGCAAGAGATTAAGCAAGAGCGTCAGCCGCTTGATATTGCGCCGCGTGGCACAACCGTGCTGGATTTAGCGTCGCTGCCAATGTTGCCAGAGCATGAATACCACCTCAATGCAGTCTTATTGTGTCGTGAAGATCAGCCTTGGTCTAAGGCTGGGCACTGCATCGCTAGTGAGCAGTGGTGTTTGCAGCCACGAAGAAGCATGTTACCTAAAATTAAACAAGCTCCGCTGCCTCAATGGCAGCAAGATGGAGATAAGGTGCGCATTGAGGCGGCCAATCAGCAATGGCAGTTTAACCGCCAAACTGGGCTATTGGAGCAGTGGTGGCAAAACGGTCAGCCCGTATTGAGTGAACCGCTGCGCGATAATTTTTACCGCGCGGTGCTGGATAACGATATTGGTACCAGCGAAGCGCAGCACCTAGACCCGAATAGCTGGATCGCACGCTGGCATGCGGCGGGCTTAGATAAGCTGCGTGCGGTATGTGACGATCTTCGCGTCACCACCTTGAACGAGAGTGTCGAAGTCGTGGTCGATGTCGCCCATTACCATCAGCAAGCGTTAGCGCTTCGTACCCGTTGGCGTTACCAAATTTTCGGTGATGCGCGGGTAGAACTGAATGTTGAGGTGATGGTCTGCGCCGATTTGCCGCCGCTGCCAAGAGTGGGGTTAACGCTCGCATTGCCAGTGATAGAAACCCCAGTGTCTTGGTTTGGTCGCGGGCCGCATGAGAATTATCCGGATCGTTTGCAAGCGGCGTATGTGGGGCGATACACCGCCACAGTCGATGAGCTGCATACGCCGTACATTTTCCCGAGCGAAAATGGTTTGCGTTGTGATACTCGCCAGCTACAAGTGGGCGCTTTGGTGGTGGAAGGGCATTTTCACTTCTCGCTCAGTCGCTACTCACAAGCGATGTTGGATAAAGCCAAACACAGCAACGAGTTGGTGGCGGACGATAAGTTGTATCTCAATCTGGATGCGCAGCATATGGGTGTAGGCGGCGATGATTCTTGGAGCCAAAGTGTGCACCCTGAGTTTTTGCTCACTCAGCCGCACTATCAGTATCAGCTCACCTTACGTGTGAAAGCGTCATCCCCACCACAACAAGCCAGAGAGCCCTAAGGCTCTCTTTTTTGTGCCACGCTGTCGCGGCGAACTATGGTGGGCGAAAAGATCATCGGATCATTTTCACGCGGCGCATCGGTTGCCAAAGCAAGAGCCAATTGAGTGGCTTTTTCTGCCATCAGTTGGATTGGGTAACGCACGGTCGTCAGGCGTGGGCGCAAATAGCGCGAAATCAGGGCATCGTCAAAACCAATCACTGAGACATGTTCAGGAACCGAATGCCCATTTTCCTCAAGCACCAACAGGGCTCCGGCGGCCATATTGTCGTTGTAGGCGACCACTGCGGTAAAAGGCAGTGATTTCACCAGTAGGTTAGTCATCGCCTGTTCGCCGCCTTCACTGTCTGGGCTGGCTTTTTCAATATAGCTGCTGCTTAGGGTGATGCCATGTTCGTTCAAGGCTTGTTGATAGCCCGCAATACGCTGGTCGGAATCCTCTATTTGATGAGAGGAGCTGATGCAAGCAATGTTTCTATGTCCTTGACGGATGAGAAAATCGGTTGCTAAATAAGCACCTTTCTGGTTGTCGAGTGAAATACAGCGATCGGCGAGCTGAGGAATATGGCGATTGATCAACACCAGCGTTTTTACCTCGTTGGCGTAGTCAATCAGCTCTTCATCGGGAAGCGCTTTGGAGTGGATGACCAGTGCATCACAGCGACTGTTGATGAGCAGCTCCAGCGCGCGGCGCTCTTCTTCCGCTCGATGATAGCCATTGCCGATCAGCAAATGTTTTCCTTCGCGGTGGGCGACAGTATCGACGGCTTTGACTAAAGTTCCAAAGAAGGGATCAGAAACATCGCTGACCAAGACCCCTATGGTATTGGTGCTTTGATTGACTAAAGCGCGAGCGGCGGCGTTCGGACGATAGCCGAGCTTGTGCATCGCACTGGTCACAGCATCAATCGAGGCTTGGCTGGCTTTCGGGGATTTATTGAGCACGCGTGAAACCGTTGCCACAGATACACCGGCTTCACGCGCTACGTCTTTTATGGTTGCCATAAGATTCCTTCTCTATCACAGGCGCAATAGTAGCGCTCTCTGTGAAAACAGCGTAATGGTAACTGAGTACATAAGAGTGAATTGTGAGCCATGACGCTTGTTCAACAGGGATTGGCGTAAAGTGTAAACGTTTTTAATGATTAAGAAGGATAAGGGTTATGGACTCGGCGTTTTTGACGGTAGGGTACGATGATTTTGCGCGGCTGGATTTACGCATTGGCACCATTGTTGAGGCAAAGATTCATCCTCGTTCGACCCGCAACTATATTGTGCAGATTGCGTTGGGAGAACAGATGTTACAAGCCGTCACCGCGTTAGCGCCTTATTACTCGGCAGAACAATTACTCAATCAACAAGTGGTGGTGCTGTGCAATCTCAAACCGAGCTTGGTAGCTGGTGTAGAATCCCACTGCATGCTGCTGTGCGCGGAAACGCAAGATGGGGAAGAGAGTGTATTGCTCACCCCACAACGGGTTATCGCCAATGGGGTGAGAATCGTTTAGCGTACTGCGGCAATCAGTTGATCAATCAACCCATGCTGCTCCGGTTTTACCCCCGCCAAGTTGCCGTATTTGGGGGCGTGACGGTCATTGTCTAACGGATGCTGCCAGCCCAAAGTTTGCTCGACAAATTGACGTGCAAACGCTTCGGAAAACTCAAGGCAGCCACTGAGTACGGTATCGACATAGGTTTGCACGATCGGGCTTTGTGAACAGGGCGGTTGATGCTGCTCGGTGACGTAAATCCAAATCGGTTTTTCAGGATCAAAATGCTCGTGGGTGTGAATACGATCTGCGGTTAACGCGATGCGCTGATAACCGCGCTCACGGCGATCAAATTCTGCTAACGTAACCTCATCAATTTCCAACAGCACACCGTTAATTTGCCCGTCACCTTGATGAACCACTAAGGGTGAAAGAATGTAACTGTCATCGATTTTGCCAAAATAGCGCACCAATCCGCTTGCGCTGGCGGGAATGGCACGCCCAGTCTGGCCGGTTAAACGGCGTGAGGCGGAATTAATCAGGCTTCCATAGCCAAAGATGTACATGATGAGTTCCTGTAACGATTTACGATTGATTATCAAAAAAGCGCAGACGGCGCAAAATCCAAAACTCTAAGCCGAAAATCAGCCCAAGTCCTGCGCAAAATAGCCCAAAGGCGATGGGCGATTCAGTCCCCGGAATGCCGCCAACGTTCACGCCTAACAAACCCGTTAAGAAACTGGTCGGCAGGAAAATTGCCGCGATCACTGAAAACAAATACGTGTTCTGGTTCATCTTCTCTGCATGGTACTGGCGCAGCTCACCTTTGATGATTTCCAGCTCACTCAAGAAGAAGTCCAAGGTTTCGTTAATCCGCGTCACCGTGTTGACGCTGTGACGCAAACGTAAATGTTGGCTCTGCGCCAGGGCAACTTCTGAAGTGAGATAATCATCTAAAGCGTATTGCTGTGGTTTAATGAATCGCTTCAATTTGAGCAGCGACTTATGGGTTTGCATCAGCTCATTACTGAGTTCGAGTTCGTCATCAAACTGGGTGATACGCTCTTCAATCTGGTCGAGATAGAGGTCAATGTTTTTATTGATGGAATCGACCACGTGCACAATCAGCTCTGCCAAATTGGATGGGCCTTGGCCGGCTTCAAGCGCTGCGCGTACGGTACTGATCGCTTTGGACGGTGTTTTACGCGTCGAGATCAACGCGCCGTGATAATAGAGAATACGCACACTGAGCATGTCCGCAGGGTCAGCGTTATCGTTAAGATTCACCCCACGCAAAATCAACAGAAAGTTCTGTTCATCATACTGCTCAAACAGGGGGCGAGTATCTTCGGCCAACAAACTGTCGATCACCGAAGAGGGAACATTTTGGTCGAGTAACCACTCGCGCAGCCCTTTAGCATCGCGTTGGCAGTGATACCAATCACCCGCTTGTAGTTTTTGCAATTGAGCAGGATGTCGTTGTGGCGCGGAATCGCCAAAACGCCAGTGATCGATGAGAAACTCCATGGATATCCTTGTTTGCAAACTTTTGATGGCAAGAAAGTAACAATGGAGTGATAAAGAGTCAAAGCCCAGAATATTTCTGGGCTTTGATTAGAGGAGGATATTCCCTTCCTACTTGAAGTTGCAGCGGTGTTGGCTACGTTCGTTCACCCCAATCACATAGTCTATCTATGCTCATGGGGACTCACTCACTTGCCGCCTACCTGCAACTCCAAGTTGTTTGGGAATAAACGGCTTAAAAACCACGCATCTGAATGCGGCGTAAGAACTCGGTCATGATGCGATCGTAGAGCAGATCACCCAAAAAGGCGTCTTCCACATGGTGATCGATGCTCGGGTTATCGTTCACTTCAATGACATACACTTGGCCATCAATCTCTTTGAGATCCACACCATAGAGGCCACCACCAATCAAGTTTGCGGCTTTGACCGCCACATCGACCACATGCTTAGGTACTTGTTTGAGATCGAGCGTTTCAAAGCCACCTGCGGTCACACGGCCGCTGTTGTGGTGTTGGTAAATCTGCCAGTGGCCACGGCTCATCATGTACTTACAAGCAAAAATCGCTTGGCGGTTCATCACCCCGATACGCCAGTCAAAGTCGGTCGGCATAAAGGCTTGCGCCAAAATCAGCGCGCTTTTCTCAAACAGGGTGCCGGCTTCTTTCTCTAGCTCTTGCTCATTGCGCACTTTCACCACACCACGAGAAAAGGCACCATCAGGAATTTTCAGCACCATAGGGAAATCCAACTGCTCCATCAGCCCGGTTTTCCACTCTGGGTCAAAACTGCGGATGATCACGCTCTTTGGTGCGGGCACCTTGTTAGTTTCCAACAGTTCAGTCAAAAATACCTTGTTGGTGCATTTCATGATCGATTCAGAGTCATCCATCACCACTAAGCCCATCTTTTCTGCCGTTTTCGCGAAGCGATAAGTGTAGTTGCTGATGTTGGTGGTGGCGCGAATAAACAGACCATCAAATTCCCCCAAACGTGACAAATCATCGGGTGAAATGGTTTCCAAGTTCATGCCTAAGCGGTTGGCGGCGCGGTGGAAACGTTTGAGCGCAGAAGCATCAGACGGTGGCATTTTTTCATCTGGGTCGACCAGCATCGCGATGTCGTAGCGGTACTTCTTCTCTTGTTTTGGGCGACGCCACACTTTGGTTGAGAACATTTCTAGCGACTCAATGAAGAAATCCTGCTCGGGGTCTTCTAAGTCTTGGAACGGGAAGGGGGCGATTTTGATGATCTGCCATTGCCCTTGGTATTTGTGCATTTCCAGTTCAATCACGGGTACCATGAACTGCTCAAACAGGCGGCGCGCCAGCTTTTCTAAGCCTTTTTGTGGGGTGCGGCCAAAGTAAATTTTCGTGCTGATCACATCCGTGCCGCTGCTCAGTTTGTGCATCTTGATCAGGCCGGAAGAGAGGAAAAATGGCTGATTGATGTCATTAATCGCCATCACGCGTGGGATCACGCGGTGGCCACGGGCTTCGGCCATCAAGGAAACATAGTAACCGCTACTCATGTAGCCGTAATCGCGACACAGGTTGACTACCTGTACACTGCGGTGATTGAATTTCCAGTCAGTATCGAGATATTGATCGACACTAACAACTTGTTCTGAAGGGAAATATTGTTGCCAGTCACTGACCTGATCGGTCACGATTAAAAGGTTAGCCATCGGTATATTCTTCCTATTGTCATAGGTTTATGCCCTTCCTACTTGTCATGGCAGCGGTGTTGGCTAGGTTCATTCACCCCAAACATAGAGTGAACTATGCTCATGGGGATGAATTCACTTGCCGCCTACCTGCAACTCCAAGTCGTTTGGGGCTATTATGTGAGTCGCAATCTCGTCAATCCACTCATTACTAAGGATGTTGAATGGACATTCGTCGTGCCAATAGCGCTGATCTCAATGCGCTCAATGCGTTAGAACAACAGCTTTTTGACGGGGATAGAATCTCTCCTCGCCAAATGAAGCGTTTTTTACATTCCGACCATGCGGCGTTATTCGTGGCAGATGCCGGCGACCAGCTGGCGGGATATGCATTGCTTCTATTTCATCAAGGTACACAGCTATCAAGATTGTATTCGATTGCCGTAAAACCTGAATTCAGAGGGCAGAGAATTGCTCAGAGTTTAGTCGAGCAATGCGAGCGTGCTGCTCTTGATCAAGGCTCAACTACATTACGGCTGGAAGTGCGTGAAGACAATACCGCCGCCCTAAAATTATATGAAAAGATGGGCTATAAAACCTTGAAGTTGCTCATCCATTACTATGACGATTTGTGCGATGGGCGCAGAATGCAGAAAAGGTTAACGCCTCAAGAGTCCAAGGTCTTGCTGCCGATGCCTTTGTATGTACAAACCACGCCGTTTACGTGTGGCGCAGCCTGTCTGTTAATGAGTTTTGCCTGCTTGGATAAAACCTTTGAGCCGAGCCGCACGCAAGAGATGCAGTTGTGGCGTGAAGCCACCACGATTTTTATGGCGGCTGGGCATGGTGGCTGCAGTGGGCAAGGTTTGGCGCTCGCTGCCGCAAGACGTGGCTATCATGTTGAGCTATGGAATCAATCTCGATCAACGCCTTTTATTGATAGCGTACGTGACCCCAACAAAAAGCAGATCATTGAGTTAGTGCACCAAGATTTTTGCCAGCAACTTGCTGAGCAAGATGTAAGTATGATTGATGCGCCGCCATCGCAAGCCCAGCTCGAAGAGTGGGTACGGCAAGGTGCCTGTGTGTTGCTGCTCATTAGCACGTACCGTTTTGATGGCAAGAAAGAGCCGCACTGGATTGTGCTCAGTGGTTTGAGTGATAAGTTCTTCTTTTTCCACGATCCGCATGCAGAATCAGAAGAGCATGTAAGCGGTTCGGGTTATATTCCAGTGGGCAAAGCGGCACTGTCGCAAATCATCGGCTTTGGTAAGCAAAAGCAGATCGCTTGTGTGGTGATCACACCTTGCCTATAGAGTTTGAGTGAAACACACACCAAAAAGTCATAATGACTCGATTTTTCGGTGTCATTATGACTTTTCCTTTTTCTAGTCTATTGATTTTAAATATGAATTATCTTGGCTTGGTTTGTGCTCATCACTGGTTCGGTCTGTGATGAAGTCGGCGAAGGAGCCAAAGTGATCAACATTATCGATAAACGTGTCGAAGAGCGTATTCCTGCCGTACTGCGGTTGGGATTTCGTCCTTTCTTCTTACTTGGCAGTGTTTATGCCGTGGTGGCGATTGTGGCTTGGGTGTGGATGTTTCAAACCGGACAACCGCCACGCTTGCAAGTCCCCGCGCTGTGGTGGCATGTGCATGAAATGCTGTTTGGTTTTGCGATGGCGATTGTGGCGGGATTTCTGCTCACGGCGGTGCAAAACTGGACGGGCATTACTGGCACGAAAAGTCACCGTTTAGCTCTCATTGTGGCTTTGTGGCTAATGGTGCGGATTCTGTTTTGGTTGCCTGTACCGCTGTGGTTAACGTCGAGTATTGAAGCGCTATTTCTTCTGGCGGTGGCCTATGAAGTAGGGTTACGGGTGGTAAAAGCCAAAGGGTGGCGCAACCTATTTTTTATCCCCCTGTTTCTGTTGGCGATTGCCGCTAACTTTGCCAGCTACGCCACCATTAAAGGCATGCCGCCATTCACGAGCAGTGCGGTGTGGCAAGCCATGCTGTGGTGGTTTATGTTGCTGCTTTCGGTGATGGGCGGGCGAGTGATACCATTTTTCACCGCAAGACGTTTCCAGTTTACCAAAGCGGAGCCGATTTTGGCTTTGGATGTGATCGCTAACGGTAGCTTACTGGCGCTGTTTGTACTTAGTTTCTTCCCATTGACCATGGCTCAACTCGGCCAGCCTTTGATGCTGTTAGCTGGCGTCGCGCAATTGATCCGCTTTTTACGTTGGCAGCCTTGGCGTACGGTGAGTGAGCCTTTAGTCTGGTCGCTACATGCCACTTATCTGTGTATCCCGCTGAGTTTGCTGCTGCGCGGGGGAGTGAATAACGCTTGGCTGAACCACAACTTACTGCATTTATTTGCGATTGGTGCGCTCTCTGGCCTAGTTTTAAGCATGATTGCGCGTGTCACTATGGGACATACAGGAAGAGCGATATATCAAGGCCCTAATATGCGATGGGCATTTATCGCTTTGTTGCTTGCTGCACTTGTGCGCAGTTTCGGTGTGGGTTTGCTGCCGCAGCAGTTGCTGATTTGGGTCAACCTGAGTGCTGCGCTGTGGGTGATTGCGTTTGCACTGTTTGTGCTGCGCTTTGGCGCTATGTTGCTGAAACCAAGAGTGGATGGTCATCCCGGTTAAGCGTACTGACATGCAAAAATGGAGATAAAAATGGCTTGGATTTCCAAGCCATTTTTCTTGCATCACGAACTTCTCAAGATCAGTTGTTCTTGTGTAGTTCGCTGTTGAGTTCCACGGCCGATTTGTTGGCCAGACACTCGATTTGTCCAGTCAGTGAGTTACGACGGAACAGCAGATCAGAAACCCCAGCCAGATCACGCGCTTTAACGATATCGACTTGGTTGCCATCTTTATCCAGCATGCGCACTTTGGTGCCGGCCGTCACGTACAAGCCTGATTCCACAGTACAGCGATCGCCAAGTGGGAAGCCCAAGCCTGCGTTTGCACCAAGCAGAGAGTTTTCACCAATCGATACCACCACTTTGCCGCCGCCAGACAGCGTACCCATGATGGATGCGCCGCCGCCGATGTCTGAGCCATTGCCCACCACAACACCCGCAGAGATACGGCCTTCAACCATGCTCACGCCAGTGGTACCCGCGTTGAAGTTGATGAAGCCTTCGTGCATGACTGTGGTGCCTTCGCCCACATGAGCGCCAAGACGTACGCGAGAAGTGTCCGCGATACGAATACCCGCAGGGACCACGTAATCGACCATTTTCGGGAATTTGTCGACGCAATCAACCGTCAGCACTCGGCCTGCCAAACGCGCTTCGATTTGGCGCTCCGCCAGCTCTGGCAGATCAATGGGGCCTTCATTGGTCCATGCGATGTTATGCAGCAGACCGAAAATGCCATCCAGTACCGTACCGTGTGGTTTAACCAGACGGTGAGAAATCAGTTGTAGCTTGAGGTAGCCTTCAGCCACGCTTTGTGGCTTGTCATCGCTGGCCAGAATCACCAGAACGAGAGGCTGTTTGGCACTGGCAGCTTTATCAGCAAACGCAGCGCTTGCGGCTTGTTGATGAGCGGTGAAAACTGCGGCTAATTGCGCGCTTTGTGCCGCGGTGATTTCTAGCGCTTGATTGCCTTCTTGGTAACCTGCTATCGGTGCCAATGCTGCAACCAAAGCGTCGCTAGGAGCCAGAATTGGGGTTGGGAAGAAGGCTTCAATAATTTTTCCATCACGATTTTTGGTCGCGGTTGCTAGACCTAAAGCAAAGTACGCCATGTTTATTCTCCATCATCAAATGTGAGCGGTTTACTGTTGTGTTTTGCAGCAGCAAAGGCATTGAGTTGAGCATCCACCGCTCAACCGATAAGGGGTTCATCATAAAGAGTGGATGAGCAGGATAAAAGACCGCAGAGGCAATACGTCTGTAGAAGAATGCATTTTGTCTTTTTAAAGTGATCCCCGTCCTACTTGAAGCTGCAGCGCTGTTGGCGACGTTCGTTTTTCGCAACGTTCCGTGTGAGCCAACTTCAATAAATAAAAAACCGCTGGTTTCACTCAGCGGTTTTATTGATTAGGCAGCGTCGTCGACAGACTCATCTTCATCATCACTGTCTGCAACCGCTTTCGGCTTCTTGCCAGTTGCTGGAGCAGGTTTACGCTTGGCTCCCAGTGCACACAGTACGTCTTCTTTGTTTTGAGCCAAGAACATCGCCAGCTCTTCTTGCTTGGTTTCATCTTCGAACAGAGCACTTTTACCCAGCAGATCGAACAGCTCGTCTGCCATATCCAGCATTTTGTCATAAGCGTCAGCTTCGGCTTTCGAGGTAAAAGTCATTTTCTCTTCTCCGTTGCGCTCCACCACGTACTTCACGATAACAGCCATGGTTAATCCTCTAGTTTGTCGCTAAAAATAACTGGCTGTTTATACAGTTTCTATTCACTAAAGTCCAGTTGCGACCACCAAAATGCGCGCTGAGTCATATCCCTTGATTCACTGATTAATCGAGTTGCAGTAGGGCGCTTTGGCTCGCCCATTGGGGACAAAATTCAATGAACTGCCGTAGCAGTGGGTTTTGGTATTTCTCTTTATGAACCAACATCCAGAAGCGACGTTTCATATCGAGCGGGACATTGAGAATCACCACGCGCCCATCTTGTTGAGGCGTTTTCGCGGCCAATCGAGACAAGCAGCCTAGCCCTAAACCGGAAGAGACACTATTGATCAGCGCTTCGGTGGTATTGAGCTCAAAAGCTTCAATCCAGTGCTCGATGCGCGGCGCAATCACACGTAAGAAAAACTCGCGCGAGCCAGAACCTGCTTCACGCAGCACCCAATCACTATGTCCAAAATCGCTCATGACCAAGCGCTCTTGCTGCGCGAGAGGATGATCGGGCGCACAGATGATACACATCTCATCTTGGCTAAACTGAGTAGAGATAAGCTCGGGATGCAGCGTTTTGCCTTCAATCAGACCGATATCGAGCTCGTAATCGACCAGCTTTTGGCACACTTGCGCTGAGTTGGAAATAAACAGGCTTTGTGACGGATGCGGATGCAACTGACGAAAGGCGCTAATCAAATAAGGTGCAACTTGATTACCTATGGTATCACTTGAACCGATGCGCAGTTTGCCAGTGAGCACCTGCTGCTCTGCAAACAAACGGTCGATATCTTTGGCGCGCTGCAGCAGTTCATCGGCCATTGGCAGCAGTTTTTGCCCTTCTTGATTGAGCACCAAGCGGTTGTTGACGCGATCAAACAGTGCGTGACCAAGCTGTTTTTCCAGCTCAGACAGCGCCACACTGACCGCCGCTTTGGAGAGGCACAGCACTTCTGCGGCGACAGTCAAACTTTTATGTTGAGTGATGGTGGTGAAAACCCGCAATTGTTTGAGCGAAATATGGCTAGCCATGGCATTCGTTTAGTTTTATTAAACATGTGTTAGTAATAATTAGATAGTTGAAAACAAAGTGCAAGCGTAAAATAAGACTATCAATCAATGACCATCAATAGAGAGACAATATGATTCGAACAGCAAAAGCAAAAGTGATGGGGGCTCCAACCCCAATGGCTGGTCTTGCGCTAGGGATTGCGAGCTTAGGATGGTGTTGGGAAAACATGATTGCGGCACACGGTGTCGCGCAGTGGGTGGGTGCAGCAATCGCCAGTGTGCTATTGATTGTGCTAGCCTTTAAATTTTTATGGCACGGCCACCTGTTACGCCAAGATTTGGCGCATCCGGTAGTGGGCAGTGTGGTGCCAACCTTTGCCATGGCAACCATGGTGGTATCGGCGTCGCTGGGTCATTTTTACCCTGTGGCTGGCGATGCCTTGTGGCTGTTTGCCGTCGGCTTACATATTCTGTTTTTGGTGAGCTTTTTGTATCATCGCGCCCAAGCGTTTGAGCTGCATCATATGGTGCCAAGCTGGTTTGTGCCACCTGTCGGCATTATCGTCGCTGACGTTTCTTTCTCGGGTCATCCTGCCTTAGCGCCAATTGCCTACGCGTGTTTAGTGTTTGGCATGCTGGCTTACGCCGTGATGCTGCCTATGATGATCTATCGTTTTATTTTTACACATGAAATTCCAGATGCGGCGAAGCCAACATTGGCGATCATGGCTGCACCAGCCAGCCTCTCTCTGGCGGGGTATTTGACAGTCGTGGCAGATCCTTCACCTGTGATTGTGGCGCTGCTGTTTGGGATTGCGGTGCTGATGACCGCCATTATCTATTTGGCGTTCACGCGCTTACTGCGTCTGCCATTTAGCCCTGGCTACGCGGCATTCACCTTCCCGATGGTGATTGGTGCGACCGCGCTGTTTAAAATGGCGCACTGGATGGAAAATATCGGCGTGGCAGAGCATTACGTAGCACAAGTGCATTGGTTAGCGAGCCTTGAGCTGATCGTAGCCACGGTGGTGGTGAGCTATGTTGCGATTCGTTATCTGGCGTTTTATCAACCACATAAAGTTTTGGTGCGTTCTCGTTAACCAATTGAGATCCTGCCCAGAGCTTTTTTATCCTTCCTGACATGCACTTATGCTACTCTCAGCTCATGATGAGTCGAGCAGCATGAGTGCATTGTGTTTACGGTCTACCACTCCAACCAAGTTGAAACGCTGAAGATCCTGTTGGTGCATTTAATCAAAAATGAGCCGTTGGACGATCCCTTTATTCCTGAGAGCATTTTGGTGCAAAGCCCTGGCATGTCGCAGTGGCTGAAAATGGCGCTGGCTAGCGAATTAGGGGTTGCCGCGAATCTTGAGTTTCCTCTACCGGCAACCTTTATCTGGCAGATGTTTACTCAGGTACTGCCAGACGTTCCGCAGCGCAGCGCATTCAATAAAGAAGCCATGAGTTGGCGTTTGATGGAGCTACTGCCCAAGCTGCTTGACCGAGCCGAATTCCAACCGCTGCAACGCTATTTACAAGACGATGAAGACGACTCTAAGCGCTTCCAATTAGCGGAAAAAATTGCCGATATTTTCGATGGTTACTTAGTGTATCGCCCCGACTGGATTTTAAGTTGGGAAGCGGGGGAAGAGGTGGCGGAAATCGCTGATCAACATCCGTGGCAGCCGATTTTGTGGCGTGAACTTTACGCTTACACGCATAAGCAAGGGCATTCGATTTATCACCGTGCCAACCTCTATCAGCGGTTTATTGAACAGTTGGCGAGTGGCAATTTTGATCGCAGCGTATGGCCTAAGCGGTTGTTCATCTTCGGTATTTCTGCGCTGCCGCCCCGTTATATTGATGCGCTGCGCGCGATGGGTGAGCATATCGACGTGCACCTGATGCTGACCAACCCTTGTCAGCACTATTGGGGCGACATTCGTGACCGCAAATATCTGGCGCGAGTGGCAGCGCAAAAACGCAAACTGCTGCACATTAACGGTGAACAAGTCACCATCGGCAGTGAAGTCTCGCCGCTTAAAGGTGATGTGGAAAACTATCTGCAAGAGCCGATGCACCTGAGTCACGCGGTGGGCAATAGCTTACTGGCCTCGATGGGCAAAATGGGGCGCGATAATCTCTATCTTCTGGCACAAAACGATCAGTCCGAATTAGAGCTGTTTATTGAGATTCAACGCGACTCGCTGCTGCATCACATCCAAGCGGATATTTTGCATCTGCAAGAGCATCAAGACGATGCCAAGTTTGCCAGCAGCGGTCATAAACCGAGCATTGCCGCGCAGGATGATTCCCTGCAGATTGCCCTATGTCACAGCCCAATTCGTGAAGTGGAAGTGCTGCACGACCGATTGCTGGCCGAGTTTGAGCGTGACCCTAGCCTAAAACCGCGCGATGTAATTGTGATGGTGCCAGACATTAACGCCTACGCGCCTTACATTCAGGCGGTGTTTGGCAACGCGCCCGGCGAGCGTTTTATTCCGTTTTCAATTTCCGATCGCAGCGCCGATCAGGAAAGCCCGATCTTAACCGCCTTCTTGCAACTGCTCGCGCTGCCGCAATCGCGCTGTCTGGCGTCTGAACTGCTTGAGCTACTTGAAACCCCCGCGATTATGGCGCGGTTTGCGATTGACGAAGAAGAGTTTGCCACTGCCAAACGTTGGGTCGAAGAAGCGGGCATTCGTTGGGGACTCAATAGCGATACGGGCGCAGAGTTTGAATTGCCCGCCAGTGAACAAAATACGTGGCAGTTTGGCATTGAGCGTATGTTACTGGGTTACGCCATGCCGGCTGAAGCTGGGTTGTATGAGCTTGGCGGCCAGTGGCTTGCCCCCTATAACCAAGTGCAAGGTATGAGCGCAGAGTTGGCGGGTAAGCTCGCGCACTTTGTACAAACGCTCAGCGAGCTGCGTAGCCAGTTTGCACAAACCCAAAGCATGGAGCAGTGGCGTTATTGGCTCAACGAATTGTTGGAGCGCTGTTTTAATGTCGATCTGCAAGGTGAGCTGGCGCTGAAAACCATCCGCGATAGTTTGGTGAACCTAAAACAGCAGTTGGCCGATGCGGGCTACCAACAAGCGATTTCACCGGCCATCATTCGCCAAGTGCTAACCAATAAACTCTCCGGCACGCGGATCAGCCAACGCTTTTTAGCGGGACAAGTCAACTTCTGTACCCTGATGCCGATGCGTTCGATCCCGTTTCGCCGAGTGTGCCTGCTTGGCATGAATGATGGCGTTTATCCACCCAATGAAATGGTGGAAGGGTTTGACCTGCGCAATGTGCAGCGCCGAGTCGGTGACCGTTCGCGGCGTGAAGAGTCGCGCTACCTATTCCTCGAAGCATTGTTGTCGGCCAAAGAGCAGCTGTATATCAGCTATGTCGGCCGCTCGATTCAAGATAACAGCGAGCGCGTGCCTTCAGTGCTGGTCAGTGAGCTTTTGGAATATTGCGAGCAGAACTACTGCTTGGCTGGCGATGAACATTTAGAAAGTGATGACTCCGGACGCCGCTTGGTTGAGCACTTAACCACCCAGTATCCTATGGTGCCGTTTAGCCCGCAGGCGTTTATTGCCGGCAGTTTTGCCCGCGAATGGCTGCCTGCCGCGCGTCGCCAAGGGCAGAGCAGCGCCGATTTTCTCACGCCACTCAGTGATTATCTGCTCGAAGTAAGTTGGCCGATGGAGCTGGATCTGGTTGAGCTGCAACGTTTTTGGCGTCTGCCCGTTGAGTATTTCTTCAAACGCCGCTTGAAAGTGAGCTTTGAGCCGCCGCTGGCCGTGCTGGAAGATGATGAGCCGTTTGCGTTGGATGGATTGAGCGCGTATCAGCTGCGTGATGAGCTGGTGGAAAATCTGCTGACTTGCCGCGATGGCGCAGAGCGTGACCAAGTGGTGGCGCAGTTTGCTAAGCAGCAACGAGCGCAAGGCAAGTTGCCGGTGGCGGCGTTTGGCGATCTTGAATTGGCGCAAAGTGCGCAGCAAGCTTTGGCGCTGGCGGAAAAAATTGGCTTTTTGTGTCACCAACCACTGGAAGATGACGAGATTGATCTACGCTTGCAGCCCTTTGACGATGGCCGAGAAGTCTTACTACGTGGTTGGCTCGTGAAGCGTTATCAATCTGGTTTGGTGCGTGCGCGCAGTGGCGCGATTCGCTCGGAAGATTTATTAGCCGCATGGATTGATCATCTCTGCTTGGCGGCGAGCGGCAAAGTCGTCACGACCCATTTGATTGGTTATGAGCGCAAAGAAGGAGTGCAGCACCAAATGCTGCCGCCACTTAATGACGCGCAGCAAGCCAAGGCGCTACTGAGTGAACTGGTGACGCTGTTTTGCCAAGGCATGAACCAACCTTTGGCTTATTTCCCGAAAACGGCGTTGGCTTGCGTTGAGGCCGGATTTTCCCGTGGCAAATGGCAGGAAGATGAAGAGAAGTCCTACAAAAAAATGGCGGACACCTTCAACGATAGCTTTTACATCAAGGGGGAAGGCGGTAATCGCTATATTGCGCGCATTTGGCCGCAGTGGAGTGATGAACTGGCAAAAACGCTGCGCCAATTGGCCATCACAGTGCTGCAAACTCCGCGTTTGCAAGTGCAAGATGCCGAACAGGCCTAACCATGAATGGAATAGCAATGAATAGATTCGCCATGAATGGATTGGAAATGAGAGAAGTGGGTGGCCGCCAGAAAATCATTATTGGTGTAGGGCGTTCGCTGTACGGCCACAGGTCAGAGGGACCTAAATTCTTGTGTAACAAATGAATTTGTTAACGTGCGCGCAGTGTAAAGCGCCGCCTTGGCTTGTGCCGTGAAGTGGATCTCATAAGCCCATACTCAATCACGGTTTTTTAGTTTAATGCAGAGAAATATTCGTTTTAGGTCACATCTCTGTCATCGGTAGATAGAAGGATTAAGGCTGATGAGTGCCGATTCAAATAAGCTCGCTGTTACGCTCGATACGTTGCGCTTTCCCTTGCATGGAGCGCGACTGATTGAAGCTTCTGCAGGTACCGGAAAAACCTACACCATTGCCGGACTCTATCTGCGTCTGGTGCTTGGGCATGGCTTAGCGGAAACTCGCCACGCGCATCCGCTAAGCGTTGATCAAATTCTGGTGGTGACTTTTACCGAAGCAGCTACCGCAGAGCTGCGTGACCGTATTCGTCGCCGCTTGCACGATGCGCGCCTCGCCTTTGCCCGCGGCGCGAGTGACGATCCTCTGCTTCGCTCCCTGCTGGCTGAATTTACCGATCACAACTTAGCCGTCTCTTTGCTACTTAATGCCGAGCGGCAGATGGACGAAGCGGCCATTTTCACCATCCACGGTTTTTGCCAACGCATGCTGACGCAAAATGCGTTTGAATCGGGCAGTCGCTTTGAAAATGAATTCGTCACTGATGAAAGTCGCCTCAAAGCGCAAGTGGTGGCCGATTATTGGCGCAGACAGTTCTACCCTTTATCGATTGCCCTCGCGAGCGAAGTGCGCCGCTTGTGGCCGGCACCTTCTGCACTGTTGGCTGAGATTGCCGGTTATCTTTCTGGGCCGCCAGTCAAACTGACCACACCTTTAATGGAAGGGGATTTGGCCGCGCTGCAACAAGCGCAGATAGCGCGAATTTCCGAGATTAAGCAGCACTGGTTAGCGGAGCGAGAGGAGATTGAGCCCGCGATAACTGGCTCTGATCTGCACAAAAATAGCCAAAATGCGCTGCTGCGCCGCTTGCCGATTCTGGATACTTGGGCGCAAAGTGAAACGCACGATCTGCACGTGCCGTCAGAGCTTGAAGAGTTCACCCAAAGCGGGTTGCTTGCCAAATCAAAGAAAGGCAATCCGCCACAATTAGCGCTGTTTGAACGGATAGAAGCGTTTCTTGCTGAGCCTGTTTCACTCAAAACACCGCTTTTGGTGCATGCGATTCATCACTGTCGCCACTGGTTGGCGAAAGCCAAATCCACCCATCACTGGCTCTCGTTTGATGACTTACTGACTCAACTCAGCGCTGCGCTGGATAATGATGAGCAAGGGCTATTGAGGGAGCGGATCCGCACGCTGTATCCGGTGGCGATGATCGACGAGTTCCAAGATACCGACCCGCTGCAGTACAGCATTTTCAGTCGGCTGTATCTGGACTATCCGCAGTGTGGATTGCTAATGATCGGCGACCCGAAACAGGCGATTTACGCTTTCCGTGGCGCCGATATTTTCACTTACATCAAAGCGCGCAATCAGGTGCGCGCTCACTACACCTTAGGCACTAACTGGCGCTCCAGCGCAGCGATGGTGGCGGCCGTGAACCAAGTGTTCAGTTCGGCCTCGCATCCTTTTATTTACAGTAATGACATTCCCTTTCAGCCCGTGGCGGCAAGCCCTGACGCTGATAAACGCCATTGGTCACTGGAGGGGCAAGTGCAACCAGCTTTGACCTATTGGTGGCCGGAAGATCTCGATAAGCCGCAAAGCAAGACCGATTACTACGCGCAAATGGCTGAGGCGTGTGCGGCGCAAATCCAGCATATTTTGACTGCTTCGGCCTCTGGCGCGGCGGCCTTTCACCGCGGCGAGGCGATTGAAGCGGGCGATCTGGCGGTGCTGGTGCGCACCGGTAATGAAGCGCGCATGGTGCGCGATGCACTCAGCCAGCAAGGCATCGCCAGTGTGTATCTTTCCAACCGTGACAGCGTGTTTGCCAGCGATGTGGCGCAAGATATTGAACGCTTGCTGCTCGCCGTGTGGCAGCCAGAAGATGAACGCTTGCTCCGTGCGGCTGTCGCCTCGAATCTGTTTGCGTTAACCGCCAGCGAGCTGGATGCGCTGAATAACGATGAAAACGAATGGGAACAGTTGATTGCCGAATTTCGTCAATATCGCCGTTTGTGGAGTGAACGCGGCGTATTGCCGATGCTGCGTGCGGTGTTAACTCAGCGTCACATTGCCGAGCGTTGGCTGGCGGAAAGTGAAGGCGAGCGCTGGCTCACCGATTATCTGCACATCAGCGAGCTCTTGCAGCAAGCGACACGTGAGATCGATAGCGATCAGGGCTTACTGCGTTTTCTGACTCAGGCGATGGCGGATGCTGCGCAAGGATTGGGGGGCAGTGATGAGCAGATCCAGCGCCTCGAATCTGAGCGGCGTCTGGTGCAGATTGTCACCATTCACAAATCAAAAGGGCTTGAGTACCCGCTGGTATTTTTGCCGTTTGTGATGAGCTATCGCGAGAGCAGCGAAGGCAAATATTACGATGCTGAATCGGCCACCACTTGGGTCGATTTAACCGGCAATGAAGAGGCGTTAGCCAAAGCCGATCAAGAACGTTTGGCAGAAGATTTACGCTTGCTGTATGTGGCGCTCACTCGCGCTGTGTATGGCTGTTTTATTGGCATTGCGCCGCTGCGCAACGGCAATTCGAGCCAAGAGCCGACCTCGGCGCATTGCAGTGCGATGGGTTTCCTGCTGCAAGATGGTCAAGAGGGCGGTATTGCGGATCTGCAGCAAGCGCTGCTCAAACAGTGTGAAAACTTGCCAGATGTCGCGCAATGCCCGCCACCGAAGCGTTTCGAACAAGCGTATCAGCCACCAAAATTGGACGAGCGAGAGCTGGCTGCCCGTGAGTTAAGCCAAGTGATTGATCGCCGCTGGCGAGTCACCAGCTACTCAGGCTTGGTGATGCAATCAAGTCATGCTCGTCACGATCCTTTGCAAGAGTTTCCCTTGCTTGAAGTGGGCGGTTTTGATCTTGAGAGCGCGCAAGAGCGTGATGGCGCGGCGCTGGAATCTGTCGAGCGCTCGATTTTCAATTTCCCGCGTGGTGCACGCCCTGGCACGTTTTTGCATTCGCTGTTTGAAGAGGTGGATTTTCAGCAATCGGCGCACAGTGAACCCAATACTAAAATCATCCTTGATTTGATGGAAAGTGAGCAGATTGAAGCCGAGTGGCTGCCGGTGTTGCAACACTTGGTTGACACCGTATTGAGCACGCCACTGGATGGTAAAGCGCTGCGCTTACAACAAATTATGGCCGACCAGCGTCTGACCGAATTGGAGTTTTTACTGCCAATCGAAGTGTTGGATGCGCCAACCTTAAATCGCATCACCCAGCGCCATGATCCGCTTTCGGCACAGGCGGGCGATCTCGGTTTTCACTCGGTGCAAGGCATGCTCAAAGGCTTTATCGATCTGGTGTTTCAATATCAAGGGCGCTATTACGTGCTGGATTGGAAATCCAACCATTTGGGTGACGATCCAGCGGCGTATCATCCACAGCGTTTGGGCAGTGCGATGGCCGATCACCGTTATGATCTGCAATACCAAATTTATGCGTTAGCGCTGCATCGCTTTTTGCGCAGCCGTTTAGCCCATTACGACTACGAGCAGCATTTCGGCGGCGTGTTTTATCTCTTCTTACGCGGGATTGATGGCCGCAGCGATCAAGGCGTGTTCCATACCAAGCCAAGCTTGGCCTTGTTAGATGAGTTGGATGGATTGATTGCAGGGCGCGAGCTGGCACAAAGAGCGAGTAAAGCTGGGCAGATGGAGCTTGATTTATGATGTTTTGGGATAGTGAAGTAGCGAAACGTCTGCTGGCACAAGGCGCGCTGCGTCCTTTGGATGTGCAGTTTGCCCGCTTTATTGGCAAGCAAGCCACGTTAGCTGGGCACAACGCTGCAGAAAGTGAGCTTTTGAGTGTACTGAGCGCAGCGCTCAGTGCAGAACTTGGGCGTGGACACATCTGTCTGCCACTGTGTGATGCACACAGTAATCGCTGCGATCTGGCGGCGCTGATTGGCCTTTATGGTGAAGCGAGTTTGCAGCACAGTGAACGCTGGTTAGCGGTAGACTGGCAAGCCTTACTGCAAGCCTCGCCTTTGGTGGGGCAGCAAGGTGAAGCTGTGCCGTTAATGTTTGATGGCGCAAGGCTCTATCTGCATCGCTACTGGTATTATGAAAAGCAACTGGCGGCGCGATTGACTGAGCTGGCCTTACCCCAACGTTTAAGCCCTGCTGAACTGGCTAACTTGCGTGAACGCCTGAATACCTTATTTGCCCGCGACTATTTAGGCTTGTGGCAAGCGCTACAGCAAAAGCCGCTAAGCTCCGTCGAGCGGATTCAACTGCTGAATGATCGATTGGATGTGGTGGAGTCGGACGCGCTGGATTGGCCTGCGATTGAAGCTGTAGTCGAAAAAGCGCAGCGCGCGGCGGATTTGCAACCGTTAGAGCAGCTTATTCCGCTTACTCACTGCTTAAACTGGCAAAAAGTGGCGGCAGCCGTCGCGCTCACCCGCCGTTTTGCGGTGATTTCCGGTGGGCCGGGAACCGGCAAAACCACCACAGTGACCAAGCTTTTGGCGGCGCTGATTAGCCAAAGCATGGCGCAAGGTAAAGTGCCAGAGATCAAATTGATTGCTCCAACCGGTAAAGCCGCGGCGCGGTTAACCGAGTCGATGGGTAAAGCTGTGAGTCAACTGGCGATAGAGCCTGAGATCGCCGCGGCGATCCCGAGCACTTCCAGCACCATTCACCGTTTGCTTGGCGCGATTCCGGGCAGCGCTGAGTTTCGTCATCATGCACGTAATCCACTCCATCTTGATCTGTTGGTGGTCGATGAAGCGTCCATGGTTGATTTACCTTTAATGGTGAAACTGGTCGAAGCGCTGCCCAAGCACGCTCGGTTAATTTTGCTGGGCGATAAAGATCAATTGGCCTCGGTGGAAGCAGGGGCGGTGCTCGGTGATATTTGTACCTTCCTGAACCAAGGTTACGGCAATGAGCAGGGCGTGCAGTTGGCTGAACTGACGGGGTTTGCCTCTTTGCGCCAAACTGCCAGTAAAACGGTGAATCCGGTGGCGGATTGCTTATGCATGCTGCAAAAAAGCTACCGTTTTGATGCACGTTCTGGCATTGGCCAACTGGCGAAAGCGATCAACAGTGGATCTCCGGCGCGCGTTGAAGCGGTGTGGCAACAGTCGTTCAGCGATATTGAACATTTTGCCCTTAGTGGCGAGCATTATCAGCAACTGCTGCAAACCTTAGTGCAGGCTTATCGTCCTTATCTGAATTTGCTCAATCAATCGACTGAGCAATTTGAGTCGACAAAGCAAACCATGCTCATACTTGCCAAATCAGCACTTGATGCGTTCAGTCGCTGCCGATTGCTTTGTGCGCTGCGTGAAGGCGATTTTGGAGTGATGGGGCTGAACACTCGTATCGAACGGGCGTTGAATGCTCATAAGCTGATTAAAACGCAAGAAGAGATCTGGTATCACGGGCGGCCGATCATGGTCACGCGTAACGATCATGGCTTGGGGTTATACAATGGTGATATCGGTTTGTGTATGCGCGATCGTGAAGATGAGCAGGGCAGACTGAAAGTCTATTTTGAGCTGCCGGATGGCAGCATCAAAGCCGTGTTACCGAGCCGAGTCCCGCAACATGAAACCGCGTATGCGATGACCATACATAAATCGCAAGGCAGCGAATTTGATTTAACCTTGCTGATTTTACCGCCGGATTACAGTCCGATCCTGACGCGTGAGTTAGTTTACACGGGGATCACAAGGGCTAAAAAACAGCTCAAATTGTATTGTGATAATCAAATATTGCAGCGGGCAATTAAAGTGAAAACCCAACGGGCGAGTGGCTTAGTGGCAAGGTTGGAGCAGTAAATGCTCCGCCATTCCGTGGCGGCACAGCGTTAAAGGTTGGCAAAAGCTTTAGTAAAGGTGATGCTGCGGATCTGGTAACGTTCGCGAGATTGGATCAGAAACGTTTTGAGATTATCACTAACGGGAAATACGCAGTGTACATCAAGCCCTGATAGGAACTCGGCGTCAGCCATGTCCCAAAAGCTTTGTAGAGAGTTGCAAATAACAGTTTTCATAGACGATTTTGCTCTTAGATACGTAATGTACTCATAAAAGCAATCCATGCGTGAATTGAGAAAGATCTCAAGCGTCAAATCCTGACTTGATGATTGAACAACATTTAATCAAACGCGCGCATTCTACCGATCTCTATCACAAAATAAAAGCGAAAATCGAAGAAAAAAGATGCAACAATTTGCATCTTTTATTCACTTCTGTTCACACGCTTTTCAACCTGTTGAATTTAAAGCTGCAGCATCAAAATTTTTGAGCGGCGTTGGTAGTTGTATAAGCTCTTTTTCGCCATCGGTAGCGCTTCGACATCGACTTCATTGAAACCTTGTTCACGGAACCAGTGTGTGCTGTGAGTGGTTAGCACAAACAGGTGACGAATGCCCATTTGCTTGGCTTGATGCTTGGTGTGTACCAATAAATGCAATCCACGGTGACCATCACGATATTCAGGATGAATCGCGACACAAGCCATCTCAGCCATGCGTTCCTCTGGATAAGGGTAGAGTGCCGAGCAGCCAATCACTAAGCCATCTTTGTCGATAATGGTGAACTTATGGATCTCTTGTTCCAACTGTTCACGAGAGCGGCGAACCAGAATGCCTTGCTCTTCCAGCGGACGAATCAAATCAAAAATACCGCCGATATCATCAATCGTGGCTTGGCGGATCTGCTCGGCACTGGCCATCACAATTTGGGTGCCGATACCATCAAACGAGAACAGCTCTTGGATTAATGCACCATCTTCTTTGTAACTCACCAAGTGACTGCGTGGCACACCCGCGCGGCAGGCTTTTAAAGCGGCGCGCAAAAAACGCATGGTACTGAAACACTCTTCATCATCAGGTGCGCACTCTTGCTCCATGTTTTTGACGAGGCGTTCAACATCGCTTGGGAAGAGTTCAGCAATCGCATTGCCTTTGGCATCGATGATCCCTTGCTGTGGGCAAAAACCGATCAGCTTGTCGGCTTTAAGTTTTATCGCCACTTGGGTCGCCACTTCCTCAGAAAGCAGATTGAAACACTCACCAGTGACAGAGCTAGCAATTGGGCCAAGCAGCACAATTGAGCCTAAATCCAGCATGCGGTTGATGCCTTCCACATCAATCCGGCGAATGCGTCCGCTGTGGCAGTAATCGACACCTTCATCTATACCTAGTGGTTGAGAGATGATGAAATTGCCGCTCACAACGTTGAGTTGAGTACCCGCCATTGGCGTATTGTTGAGGCTCATCGAAAGACGTGCGGTGATCGCGTGCTGCAGTTGTCCGGCGGCTTGCATCACTAAGCCGAGTGAGGATTCATCGGTGATCCGCACCCCTTTGTGGTATGGCGTATCACGTTGATTTTTCTCAAGGATTTGATTGATTTGTGGCCGAGCTCCGTGCACGAGTACCACTTTAACGCCAAGGCTGTGCAGCAGAGCGATATCGCTGATGATGTTAGGAAAATTTTTATCGGCAATCGCTTCTCCTCCCAGCATAACGACCATGGTTTTCCCACGGTGGGCATTAACGTAGGGCGCTGACTGGCGAAATCCTTTGACGAGAGCGGTACTGCGAATTTTCACGGCTTAACATCCTTGGTGTTTAAATATGCGCAAATAATGACTTTTTATTCCATCTTGAGCAAGTGGTTTTTTATATGACAGGCGGAACCCTTTGTTTATTAGAGACGTTACTGGTCAAAATAAATGAGATGTAAAACAGAGGGATGACAAAAGTATGAACAGCAAGGTTGATGGCAGCATCAATCTGCATCAACGAATGGCACAGTTAATAGTGCAAAGCCTCGCCCAAGAGGTTTGGATAAAGTGAGATAAAGCGCTATGGCAAAAACGGAAAGCAAAAGTAAGGCCTTGAGTAAAGAGCGTTTACTGCTCTTGCTGGCGATTTTAGGTACCTCCTACGTTTTGATGTTGTACAGCAACATCTTTGGTCGTCTGCAAGAGCAGTGGTTTCCTAAGTCTGAGCTGTATGGGATATGGGTTGAGCAGAATGTTGCCCCTTATGCGGCACAAAAAATCACCATTGGCACTCAAGGTATTGTGTTGAATGGGCGTTTGGTCACCACCCATTTTAACTACGATGGCGCTCGACTTGAATTCACGGTTAATGATCAGCCGTATCAATTTGAGATCATGCGTGAGAAAAAGCAGATGAAACAGCGCTTGTCCGCTAACTATCAACCGGTTTATCAATTGTCAGAAAAAGTAAAAAATAATCGCGATTAATCAAACGCTAATTGCACTGTCGCTATGAGTTTGTCATGCTCTGCGCAATAAGCTCAACCCATGGATCATTTTTGTGAGTAAACGTCTTCTCCCCCTATTTACTGCGTTAGTTTTGTTTGGTTGTGCCCAGTCGGTCGACCAAAAGTCGACCGATCTGGCTAAGCAACCTTCTACATCGACTTTTCCTGCTTTGCTCAATCGAAGTACAGTAATTGAATCGAATAAACCTCGCGACTTTACCGAATTCAGTAAGCAGAGTGAGATGGTGGTAAAAAACTCTGCCTCTATGGCGAAAATTTATCAGCCTCTCTATGAAAAGCTGAATGAGTGGGTATTAGAGAGTGGCGATCCTAGCGCTTTAGCACAATTTGGTATTCAGGCTGCGCAGCTTGGTGGAAGTGATAAACAAGGTAATGTTTTGTTTACGGGGTATTTTTCACCTGTGATGGAATTGCGTCACAAGCCAGACAGTGTGTTTAAATACCCTGTTTATGGTTTGCCTAAATGTAATAAAGATTGCCCAACGCGCGCAGAAATTTATCAAGGTGCTCTTAAGGGGAAAGGCTTAGAACTCGGATATGCGGCCAATTTGATCGACCCTTTCATTATGGAAGTGCAGGGGAGCGGTTTTGTGCACTTTGAAGATGACGACACTTTGGAATATTTTGCTTACGCTGGAAAAAATAACAAAGCGTATATAAGCATTGGCAAAGTATTAATCGAGCGTGGTTTGGTTGCTCGGGAAAATATGTCACTTAAGGCCATCAAAGATTGGGTGATGGCAAATGATGAAGCAACAGTGCGTGAGTTATTGGAGCAAAATCCTTCCTTCGTCTTCTTTAAACCGCGTGCAGCTGCGCCTGTTACTGGCAGCGCGGGAATACCATTGTTGCCGATGGCCGCAGTCGCAGGAGATCGTTCAATTTTCCCAATGGGAACCCCGATTTTAGCCGAAGTTCCTTTGTTAAATGCTGATGGTACTTGGTCTGGCGTCCATCAATTACGCTTGTTGATCGTGCTAGATACTGGCGGTGCAGTAAAACAGAACCATCTCGATCTCTATCACGGTATGGGACCTCGTGCTGGGTTAGAAGCGGGTCACTATAAGCACTTTGGCCGCGTGTGGAAACTTGGGTTAGAAAACTCACCAACCCAAGCGCCGTGGGCATTACCGCCAGAGAAGCAGAAATAGTTTTGCCTCTATTGAGTCGGCAGCAAACTGGACATTTTTGTGAAGAGTGCGTATAAATCGCACTCTTTATTTTTCAGCTAGAGTGGAAATGTGGTTATGCGTGAACTCGATACTCCTGCCTCCGACAGTTACAACCAACGTTTTGGTGGTACGCGCCGTTTGTATGGTTATAACGAAGTCGACATTTTACGTGCTGCGCACGTATGTGTGATTGGGATCGGTGGTGTCGGTTCGTGGGCGGTGGAAGCTCTGGCGCGAACCGGGATTGGCGAGCTGACTCTGATTGATATGGATGATGTGTGTGTTACTAACATCAACCGTCAAATCCATGCCATGACCGGGACGATTGGCAAAAGCAAAATCGAAGTGATGGCAGAGCGCGTTAAGCTCATCAATCCAGAGTGCAAAGTCAATTTGGTGGATGACTTCATCACGCCGGATAACCAGCATCTTTATCTCAATAAATCCTTTGATTATGTGTTGGATGCAATTGATAGCTTGAAAGCCAAAGCTTCTCTTCTGGCTTACTGCCGCAGCAACAAAATCAAAGTGATTACGGTCGGAGGTGCGGGCGGACAAACCGATCCAACGCAAATCACTGTGGCCGATTTGACCAAGACGATTCAAGATCCACTGGCGAAAAAGCTCAAAGATCGCCTGCGTCAGCACCATAACTTCCCAACCAATCCAGCGCGTAAATTTGGGATTGATTGTGTGTTTTCGACCGAGCAACTCAAATACCCACAAGCAGATGGTTCGGTATGCGCGACCAAATCAACCGCAGAAGGTCCAAAACGTATGGATTGCGCCAGCGGATTTGGCGCTGCGACGGTAGTGACCGCGACGTTTGGTTTTGTCGCGGTGGCGCGCATCGTCGATAAATTGATTCAAAAGAATAATGTGAAGGCGTGAGGGCATGATGAGTCCATTTCCCGCTCATCCGTTTGGTGATGACATCAATGCACAAACCGTCTTAGAAACCATGCAAACTCTGCACGGTTGGGAAGATCGTTATCGCCAGATCATCCAATGGGGCAAACGGCTGCCTGTGATGCCAGAAGCGCTGAAAAGTGAGCAAGTTCTTGTCTCTGGCTGTGAAAGTGAAGTGTGGCTAGTGGCCGAGCAGCAAGGTGAGCAGTGGTTTTTCTGCGCGGATTCCGATGCACGGATTGTGCGCGGTTTGATTGCGATTGTGCTGGCGGCGCTGAATGGCAAAACGTCTGCAGAAATTAGCGCGTTTTCGATGGATAACTATTTTGCCGAGCTTGGCTTGCTGGCACATTTAAGCCCGTCACGTGGCAATGGCTTGCAAGCGATTGTGGCGACAATTCAGGCCAAAACGCTGAACTGATTTGAATAAACGGATGCTGAATGAAAAGAGCCTCATCGTGATGAGGCTCTTTTGTTGTCATCCCTAAACCACCGCTTAGCTGTGGTGATTGTTTGGCACTTTGCGTTACAGCAGATCCACCGCTTTATGGATGGCGGCGATCAAGCGTTCCACCTCTGCTGCGCTGTTGTACACTCCGAAAGAAATTCGCACCGTCCCTTTTACGCCAAACGCATCCATCAAAGGATGAGCACAATGGTGACCCGCACGAACGGCAATTCCTTGTTGATCGAGTAAGGTGGCGAGGTCTTGATGATGTACACCATCCATTACTAAGCTCAGCACACTGGCGTTAGGCTGATAACCGAGCACGCGAATATCATCGATTTGCGAAATGGCTTGGTAAGCTTGCTGTTGCAGTTGGTGTAAGTGCGCTTCCACGGCGGCTCGATCAAGACTTTGATACCAGTCAATCGCGGTGGCCAGAGCAATGGCACCTGCGACATTCGGCGTGCCTGCTTCGAATTTTCCGGGCAAGCCGGTAAAGGTTGTACCATCAAACGAGACCTTTTCAACCATCTTGCCGCCGCCGTGCCAAGGTGGCATCGCTTCTAAAAGCGCCGTTTTGCCATACAGCACACCAATGCCCGCTGGCGCATAGAGCTTATGGCCGGAGAATACATAGAAATCCGCATCCAGAGCTTGAACATCCACGGTTTCATGGACTATGCCTTGAGCGCCATCGATCACCACCACCGCGCCTTGTTGATGTGCGGCTTGGATGACCGCTTCAATTGGCTGGCGAGTTCCCGTGACATTGGTGATATGGGCGAGGGCAACGATTTTGCAGCGTGGTGACAGCAATTGCCGAAAGGCAGCAAGGCCAAATTCACCCGTTGTTGTCATCGGGATTTTGACCACTTTCGCGCCCGTTTGCTCAGCGACCATTTGCCACGGCACGATATTGGCGTGGTGTTCAGTTTCACTGACCAGAATCTCATCCCCAGCTTGTAATGTGCTGCGGGCATAACTTTGCGCAATTAGGTTGAGTGCTTCGGTAGCACCGCGCGTCCAGATAATATTTTTGCTGCTTGGCGCACCAATAAATTGTGCGACTTGTTCACGCGCGCCTTCAAATTGGCTGGTGGCTTGCGCCGTCAAACTGTGGCTACCGCGATGTACATTGGCATTGTGCTGGCTATAGTAGTGGCTGATGGCATCAATCACACATTGCGGTTTTTGTGTAGTGGCCGCACTGTCGAGATAGACTAGCGGGTTACCGTTGACGATTTGTTGCAGCGCCGGAAACTGCGCGCGGATTGCATCAAGATTGAGCATCAATAAAACCTGAAAGTTCGGTCAGTTGTTGAGGATGAAGAACCATGGGGGCGGCAACGTGTTGCGCCAATTCCACGCCTGCGAGCAGTGCAATCATGGCGAGCGCAAACTCCAGCGCGGTGCCTGGCCCTTGGCTGGTGAGTAAATGTTGCGTGGCATAATAACAGACGCGCTGACGACTCAGGCGTTCTGAAGGAATATGGTCAAAAAAGTTGGGGTGACAAGTCATGCGTGCGCCGACAAATTTCTGCTGTTTGGCGAAAACCAGTGCAGGGGTCGCGCAAATCGCGGCAACCAGTTTGCCTTGTTGTGAGAACGCATCAATCAGTGCTAGTAGCAGCGTACTATCGGCAAACGCTTGCGCTCCGCCCACACCTCCGGGTAGTGCCAGTGCATCAAACGCTTCGGCAGAGCACGCTTCAAGCGTCTGCTCTGCCGTCAGCCAAACACCCCGTGAGCCTTGCACTTGTAACTTGTCGCCGACCGCTGCCATCGTGACCTGAAATCCTGCACGCACCAAAGTATCGACGATGATGACAGTTTCCATCTCCTCGCTGCCATGGGCGACGGGGACGAGAATTCGTTTGCTCATGCCTTGCTCCAACTCTGCTCTAAGGTTTTGATTTGCTCATATAACTCGCTGTTTACCGGAGTTGCAATGCCATGCTGTTCGCCTTTGCGTACTACGTAACCGGTAATAAAGTCTATCTCGGTTGGACGTCGGTGGAAAACATCTTGATGCATGGAAGAGCGATTG
Source organism: Vibrio paracholerae (assembly GCF_037672085.1). Lineage (NCBI taxonomy): Bacteria > Pseudomonadati > Pseudomonadota > Gammaproteobacteria > Vibrionales > Vibrionaceae > Vibrio > Vibrio paracholerae. The sequence continues at coordinate 676,799 of NZ_JBBHLM010000002.1, forward strand.
GCCGCCGTAGCTTGGATAACTTGATAAACCCCATCACGCAGTGCTTCAGCCTCGCCGCTTATCGCTTCTGCCTGCATAACGGCAGTCACCTCATCTAAAATGGCAGTGATGATCGGCGTAAATTCAGGTGCAGCTAATGCACCGTTGGCGCATTGATGAATCGCGGTTAGCGGATTAATCGCGCAATTCACCGCGAGTTTGCGCCACAAAGCCTGTTGGATCTCAGGATTCCATGTCACTGGAGCGAGTGCGTGATTAAAAACGTCTGCGATAAAATCGCAGCGTGCTCCGAGAGGATTGTAGGGGCCGATCTGGGTTTGCCCTAAGCCAGTATGACGAACTTGGCTACGCGTCATTTTGAGTGCACCGTGGGTTGTGGTGGCAAGCAATACCGGGAAGTTGGCCACAGATTCGTGGATGGTTTCAACGGCGCCCATGCCATTGTGCATAAACAGCAAAATGGTTTCTCGATTCAGATGGGGGAGCAAAGGCTGCAATGCCGCTTCCACTTGCCAAGCCTTGACGGTGATCAGCAGTAAATCGGCATTGATGAGCGTGTCTAAATTTTGATTACGAAATGAGATGGGCGCTTCTTCATCGAGCTGTAGTGTTATGGTCGGCTGAGCTTGACGGCTCCATAGCGCGACTTGATGACCTGCACGATGTAAGTGCAGTGCCCACAAAGAGCCGACAGCTCCCGGGCCAAGTACCACAATATTCATCTCTGTCCCCTACTGAAATTCCAATGCGCCAAGGATAGCGAGGGGAGTTTTGAAAGCAATAAAAAATGGCGCGAAGTCGCGCCATACAGAGAAGGTTTGTTTAAAAGTTGTACTGGAGTCGGTAGATAACCAAATCCTCGTAATTTTTACGAGCTAGTTTATTGACCGTGTAACGGTAAAGAACACCTGCGGACCAATCTTTGTGGAAATTCCACAGAGCATTTACAGAGCCATTTAGTCCCCAGTTATCACCCTGTATTGCAGCGTATTCATCATTACGAGCAAATTCATATTCTCCCCAAGTTGAGAATGTGAAGTTTTGACCCGCAATGTCAGTGTTATAGAAGCCAACCCAGCCTAGCATGCCACCGTTGTTACCGCTGATACCACCATCCGTGTTAATTTGATGCACACCGATAAATGGAGTGAAGCCCCACCCGTCACCTTTTAGACCGGTATAGCCAATACCTGCTACACGATTCTGTTCATGTAATGTTGGGCCTTTGTCTTTATCTGTGTTGTACACCTGTGCGTATAGCGATACACCAGATTCAGTTAAGTTATAGTGAATAGTCCCTTTCAGAGATGCACCACGATCATCGCCAGCACGATCTACGCCTTCGTAGTCATAGAAACCGTAGATTTGCCCCCAATCAAAAACAGCCCCTCCTTCAATACCGATAACTGCTTGGTTGCGATCTGATATGGTTTGACCAAAGTTAGATGCATCATTACCAAAACCGTGATTCCAAACTTGGTAGTCAGCATAGGCACTACCAAAACCAAATAAGTATTCAGCCTGTGCAGGAACAGCTGTGACAGCAACAATCGTGCTGATGGCTAAAAGTGATTTACGCATAAGGGGAACTCTCTGTAAGTGTGTTGTGTATGGCGGCCGCTTAACTGCAGCTCGTTCAACTGGCGGGCATAATAACGATAAAAATCGCAATTAAAAGTGATAAGAAGTGCAAAATTAAAGGCGTTGAGTGATGTAAATCACACCTTTGTTAATTAATTTTGAACTTATTTTGTATTTCACAATTTTGCATTTTTATTGTGATCTTAATCGCTTTGGTTGCGAGTTGACTAAACTTATACGCTAATCGATAAACCAACAAATTCAGTGAGTGATCGACGAATGAACTCTTTTCGTATACCTAAGTAAATTTATGAAAAGGAGTGAGTAATGGAAGAGATAATGTTGTTTCCACTTAGCTCCGTCGTACTTCCTGAAGGGAAAATGAAGCTACGTATTTTTGAACCGCGCTATCAGCGTATGGTCGCTCAGTGCAGTAAAACGGGCAGTGGATTTGGTCTCTGTTTGTTCGATAGCAAGTCGAATAAAAATGCAAACGAATTATCTGAGTTTGGGACTTTAGTCAAAATCGTTGATTTTGAAACGTTAAGTGATGGTTTGCTTGGGATCACTGTCGTCGGAATGCGACGTTTTGCAATTCGCAAAGTTCGGGTTGAGTATGACGGTTTACGGATTGCTACGGTACAGTGGTTTCCGGATTGGCCAAACCAAGAATTGTTAGATCGGGAGCGTTTCTTAGGTGAGCAACTGCAGGAAGTCTATCGGCAATTTCCACAAATTGGTGAGTTGCACAGTTTGTGCTTTTTTGATGATGCGAGCTGGGTCTGTCAACGTTGGCTAGAACTGCTACCTTTAAGCAAAGGGCAATTTGATGTACTGGTTGGGCAGCGAGATTGTCATGCCGCCTTAGCTTTTTTACAGCGTACCATTGAATCGCATCTCGACACATGAACAATTTGCTTGTGACGAATGATCTCAAGTGGTAACACTGACGTATAGGTTTACTAGAGGTTCGCCTGAGTCATTAAGGATGAGTTTATATGTTTAATCCATCACCTCATACGTTTGGCCGCCAAGAGTGGCTAGAGTGTATGGAAAAAGTTAAAAGCAGGGACACACAGGCTTTTGCTCTGGTATTTAGCTATTACTCGCCGAAATTGAAGCAGTTTGTGATGAAGCATGTCGGTAGTGAACAGGTAGCGTTGGAGCTGGTTCAAGAAACCATGTCAACCGTATGGCAAAAAGCCAGTCTGTTTGATGGGCAGAAAAGCTCTCTCGCGACTTGGATTTACACCATAGCGCGTAACCTAAGCTATGACTTGCTACGCCGACAAAAGGGGCGTGACGCTTATGTGTTGGCCGATGATATTTGGCCGGAAGATTATTGTCCTCCTGATCTGGTTGATCACTACGCACCAGAACAAGATCTGCTCAAAGAGCAGGTGATGAAATTTCTCGACCGCCTGCCAGAAGCACAGCAGCAAGTGATCAAAGCGGTCTATCTAGAAGAAATTCCCCAGCAAGATGTAGCCGATATGCTCGACATTCCACTCGGCACTGTGAAATCACGTCTACGCCTTGCGGTAGAAAAGTTAAGATTATCAATGGATGCGGAGTCCTTATGAGTTATCACCCTAATTATGCTTTACTCGCAGCCTATGCTGAGGGCGGTCTTGATTCTGCGCATGGTTTGGCGATTTCTGCTCATTTGGAAATCTGCCCACATTGTCGTGACTTAGTACATGAGATTGAGGCAGAACTTGGTGAGTTACTCAATCAGCAAGTGGCCTCTTCTGTCGCCTTGTCAGACGATGCCAACTGGCAAGCGATGTTCGATTCGATTGTGGCCTTACCGCAGCAAACGGCATTGAACCCTCCCGTTAAAACCACACCGGTAATGGTGACGGTAAACGGTAAGCAGATTGCGATTCCCAAAGTCTTAGCGCGTTTGGTTAAACCTGAGCAGCAGTGGCGCAGCTACGGTGGCAAAGTGTTCAGTTTACCTTTGCAGTCGGAAGATAATGTACGGATGAATCTGATGTACATTAGCCAAGGGGTTTCTATTCCTCAGCACACCCATAAAGGGTTTGAGTCGACCTTGGTGTTGCACGGTGGTTTTAGTGATGAAAATGGTCATTACGACGTGGGTGATTTTATGCAGCATGATGGTCAAATCTGCCATTCGCCAAGCACACCGCAAGATCAAGATTGTCTTTGCTTAACCGTATTGACTGAGCCTATGGTCTTTACCCAAGGGGTAGCGCGGATCTTTAACCTGTTTGGCAAGGGACTTTACCCGTAACCGTTGATGAGCCTGAAAATAAACAAGGGAGCGATGAAGCTCCCTTGTTGTTTTCGTGAATGGTTTATTTGGTGAATGGTGTGCGCCTTACTGGATGATTTTATCCTCAGGCGGTAACTCTTCTTTATGCTTCTTGGCGTCTTCCAGCATCTGAGTGAAGTCATGACGTAGCGAGTAAAGCATGATCAAACTCGGGATCACCATTACCGCGGTCAAAATGAAGAACAGTGACCAGTCGTTCAGAAAATCCGCTAACTCACCACTAAACGAAGCGATAGTGGTTCTGCCTAAATTACCTAATGAAGCCAGCAACGCGTATTGCGTGGCGGAAAAAGCCTGTCCAGTCATTAAGGTCAAGAAGGAAACAAAAGCTACCGTTGAGAAGGCAGAAGTGAAGTTATCGACGACGAGAGTCGCTAAAAATAGGTGTTCATTAGGACCGACTTTGGCTATCCAAGCAAACATCAAGTTACTGGACGCCATGGCGATGCCGCCAATCAGTAATCCTCGCACAATACCGAACTTGATATTAACTAGGCTACCAAGCAAGGTGAACAAAATGGTGATACCCCAACCGAGTAGCTTAGAGTAGTAGCCAATCTGTTCATTGCTAAAGCCAATTTCTTTGTAAAAGGCAATTGACATGCGTCCTAAGAAGGCTTCGCCGATTTTGAACAGAAACACAAACAGTAGCAGCGTCAATGCAACACGAAAACCATTACGACGGAAAAAGTCGATAAACGGCTCTAAGACCGTGACGGTTAACCAACGGAGTACTGGATTACTAACGACCTGTTGGTGGCGTTCTTCAGCTAGTTGCTGTAATTGATCCCGCTGAGTGTGTGGCTCACCCACCAGCAAGGTAAACAACATCAATAAGCCAACCACTCCCGCCATAATGTAGTAAACCCCATTCCAGCCGATGCTATCGGCATTGACGAAAGCGAAGTAGCCGGGAAGCGAGTAGCCCGTCCACCAACCGACGACCGCCATGGCTGATGCTTGTGGCAATTTGGTCGATTCACTTTTGGGAAAGGTATCAATCCGGAAGGCATCGACAGCCACATCTTGCGTTGCCGAAGCAATCGCAATCCCCAAGGCGAATATGGAGGTCAGCATGAGATTGTTGGCTGGGTTAACCCCCGCGATCAGTAACGTACAGACCAAAACGATGGATTGGCAGAAAAAGATCCAGCTTCGGCGCTGACCAAGCATCGAGTGCAGAATGGGTAACTTGACTCTATCGACGAGTGGTGCCCAAAGAAAGTTAATCGCGTATACCGCAAATACACTGCCAAAATAACCGATGGCAGCGCGGCTGAGTCCGGCATCTTTTAGCCAGCCTGTCATGTTGGAACCAATCAATACCCATGGGAAGCCGCTGGCACAACCCAGCATAAATACCCAGAGCAAGCGTCGATCAAAATAGCTAGTAATAAGTTCTAGCCAAGAATGGGACCGGGGTTGCTGAACCATAACGAGTCCTTTTGAATGTGATTATGATGATTGCCGCACTCCCGAGTGCAGGAGTGCGGTGAGGCAGTTTAAGGTAAGCGAGTGACTTTATTAATGACGATGGGTGTGACAGGAACGTTCTGCATTCGACTTTTATTTTGAGTCGGTTGCTGAGCCATTTTTTCAATCACATCAAATCCTTCGATCACTTGACCAAACACCGCATAGCCAGGCGGCTTTGCGGAATAGTTCAAGAAATCATTATCCACCAAGTTAATGTAAAACTGTCTTGTAGCCGAATTGGGGTTTTGCGTACGAGCCATAGCAATGGTCGCGGTATCATTACGCAGGCCATTACTGGCTTCATTCTCGATCGGGGCGTAAGTCGGTAGCTGGTTAAGGTAAGCATCAAAGCCACCCCCTTGCGCCATAAAGCCTGGGATCACGCGATGAAATTGGCTGCCGACATAGCTGCCGTCATCCACATAGCGTAAGAAATTTGCAACCGAGATCGGTGCTTTTTCTTGATTCAGCTCGATCGTAAAATTGCCGAGTGTGGTTTCCACTGCGACTTTGGGACCTGCCCACACGCAGCTACTGACCACTGCTATGGCTGCCAATAGCCATGACTTAGCCATTGAAGCGTTCCTGCATGTAATTTTGCAGTTCTGCGTCGTTAGCGATCTCTTTGAGCACTTTATTGATCACGTCATTGAGCACAGTTTCAATTTCATCGTTAGAGGCGCTGAGAACTCCGGTGCGTTTTGCGGTGCCGACGTAGCTTTTCACTAATTTACCTCTTGGTGTTTCAGCAGTGATTTCCAATACCACGCTGCCATCCATTTGGTTTTCCATCATCGAGTGTTTTACCGAAACCAAAAGTTCTTGGATTTCGAGAGTGATGGTATTTTCACTGTTGACGCTGAGACGAAAACCTTGCGATCCAAACTGTTCAGCCAGTGCGTTTTCTAGAGTAATACGCACATTTTGGCGTGGATGAATGGGCTCAATATTGTTGCGGCCACTATCGACTAAAGCCACATATTGCGCTGAACGCACATCTTTGCTAGCCAGTGAAAAGCTGCTGTTATTAACAATCGTATTTTGGCTTAATGCCGCTTGAGGGTTAACGTTGATTTGACTCTGCTGAGGAGCAGAACAAGCGGTCAGTAAAGCGATTGAAGCCGCAAGAACCAGTTTTTTCATGGTTAATTCCTTTCGTTTTATTGTGCACACAGCCGCAAGGCTCAAGATTTAATAGCTTGTAAGATAACAAATTTACTGTTGCTGGCGATCACTCTAACATGACTTTTACCAAACAATCTTGCCAGTTTTACATCGTAGCTGAGGTGGCGATTGCCGATCACCCATAATTTCCCGCCTTTTTTCAGAACATGCTTTGAATCACAGAACATTTGCCACGCGATGTGATCCGTAATGGTTTGTTGTTGATGGAACGGCGGATTACACACAATCATTGAGCTGCTGTGCGCTGGGAAACCATCCAGACAGTTGTTGGCGATACAGTGAATATCTCGTTTACCGAGATTATCGTGTAAGTTTTTTTGTGCGGAGGCGATCGCCATAAAGCTTTCATCAACACAGGTGATCTTCGCTTGTGGGTTCAATTGTCCGAGACGAACCGATAACACGCCATTGCCACACCCAAGATCAATAAAGTCTTCCAGAGTCGGATCGGCTGGCAAATGCTCAAGGAAAAATCTGGCACCCAGATCTAAACTTTCACCCGAATACACATTCGGTAAGTTAGTGAGGGTGATAGCATAGGGCTCAACGCTCCAACCGCATTCAGGGTTAACCTCATTAGCGGGATTCACCGTCGCAGAACTGAACACTAAACGATGTTTTTTCCACGCCAGCGAAGTGGTGGTGGGGCCTAGATGCTTTTCAAACAGATTTAAGGTTGATGTATGAATCTCCTTCGCTTTATTCACCGCAATGATCGGGATGTTCGGCGAAAGGGATTTACGCAGTTGGCTCAGGATCCACACCAGATGACGATGACTCTTGGGCAGTTGCAGTAGCACAACAGAGGCATCATTTGGAACCGGATCTAAAGTCGTCAGTAACTGAACAGGCGGACGCTGATTTTGCTGCAAATTCGCTTGAGTCGCTTGATGGGCAATGTAGGAGTCACTCATCATGCTGACTTTGTGTTTTTGACTAAACCAACAACTTAAAGTGCCGAAATGGTCATTAATGATCACGATATGGCTAGATTCTGGGAGAGCGAGTTGTTCCACATGCTGGATGAGGTACTCATCGCCGGCATCCCAAGCTTGCAAGGTTTCGTTATTGCGCTTTGGGAAACGATGAAGAGTGAGCGTCTGCTCAAGCAAAGTAAGCTCAGTTTTCATATTGCTCGTGTTTCTAGTAAATTGACGGCGCATTGTCTCAGATGGCAATAAAACAGCAAATGAAAACCTAGGTTTTTGCATTTTTAGCCACACGCAAGATTCGCTATGGTCTACTCTCAATTTGTCATGTTGTCGACACTCAAGTGTTCAACAAGGAAAGCAATATGATTCAAAATGTTATTGAAAAGAAGCTGAGTGATGAATTTCAGCCCGAGTTTCTGAAAGTGATTAATGAAAGTGATATGCACAACGTGCCGCGAGACTCGGAGAGTCATTTTAAGGTCACAGTAGTGAGTGAACGCTTTGCCGGCCTGCGTCCCGTCGCTCGTCATCGCTTGGTCAATCAAACCTTGGCGGATGAGTTAGCGAATCATATCCACGCGCTCGCCATTCATACCTACACGGCTCAAGAGTGGCAGCAAATGAATCAGGAAAGTCCAGAAAGCCCTATGTGTTTAGGGGGCTCGCGCAAAAGCGCTCAATGATAGGTTTAACACCTATAATGTTTGATTGGATTTTGAGCAAATCATTAACACGGTTTAAACAAATGCATTCGAATATGTCAGGTTATGCTGCGGTTTAGTGGCTTAAGTCAGTCAATAGGCCTACATAAAATAGGCCTTAGTGAGTTTGTGCGATGCTTCAAAAATATGATGATTTCTTAGCCTTTCACTCCGGATTCGTTTGAAATTAAACAGTGATTCAGGGCATTGGTCATGGCATCAAGTTCCCAAAAGATGCTAGACTACAGCACCTGACAAATCCCCCACATGATTTGTGATGGGATTTTTAAAAGGATGTTGCGATTTTAATGGTTCAAGCCATTAAAAACGGACACAAACAATGTCGTGTCTACCGAGGTAAGGATTCCGCTAGCGTTGTTCAGTTGTAAGGACAAGGCAAACGGAGTGCGCCTCGAATTTGCGCAATGAAAGAATCTTTTTCCCGATAAAAGTAGTGCAAGTGCGTATGATTACAATAAAAAAGGGATTGGACCTTCCTATCGCAGGAACTCCTTCCCAGGTGATTAGTGATGGTAAAACCATCAAAAAAGTCGCCTTGCTTGGCGAAGAGTACGTCGGCATGCGTCCTACAATGCATGTCCGCGTAGGTGATGAAGTAAAAAAAGCTCAGATTCTTTTTGAAGATAAGAAGAATTCTGGTGTGAAATTTACTTCACCAGTCAGCGGTAAAGTGGTTGAAATCAATCGTGGTGCAAAACGCGTTCTTCAATCTGTAGTGATTGAAGTGGCGGGTGATGACCAAGTGACCTTCGACAAGTTTGAAGCCAATCAATTAGCCAGTTTGAATCGCGATGCGATCAAAACACAGCTGATTGAATCCGGTCTTTGGACTGCTTTCCGTACTCGTCCGTTCAGCAAGGTTCCAGCCATTGATTCCACTTCTGAAGCCATTTTTGTCACTGCTATGGATACCAATCCGTTGGCAGCTGAGCCGACCGTTGTGATCAATGAACAATCTGAAGCCTTTGTTGCTGGTCTAGATGTGCTTTCCGCACTGACAACTGGCAAAGTGTACGTTTGTAAAAAAGGTACCAGCTTGCCACGTTCTCAACAGCCGAATGTTGAAGAACACGTCTTTGACGGCCCACATCCTGCAGGCTTAGCTGGCACTCACATGCATTTCCTCTATCCAGTAAGTGCAAACCACGTGGCGTGGAGCATCAACTATCAGGACGTGATCGCAGTTGGTCAACTCTTCCTGACGGGCGAGCTATATAACCAGCGTGTGGTTTCTCTTGCCGGTCCGGTGGTGAACAAACCTCGTTTGGTTCGTACTGTTATGGGCGCATCACTAGAGCAACTGGTTGATAGCGAAATCATGCCAGGCGAAGTACGCATCATCTCTGGCTCTGTGCTGTCTGGTACGAAAGCCACTGGACCACACGCTTATCTTGGTCGTTACCATTTACAGGTGTCAGTCCTTCGTGAAGGACGTGATAAAGAACTGTTTGGTTGGGCAATGCCGGGTAAGAACAAGTTCTCTGTGACTCGCTCTTTCCTTGGTCACTTATTCAAGGGCCAAGTGTACAACATGACCACAACCACTAATGGTAGTGATCGATCTATGGTTCCAATCGGTAACTATGAGAAGGTCATGCCACTAGATATGGAGCCAACCTTGTTGCTTCGTGATCTGTGTGCTGGTGACAGTGACAGCGCGATTCGCTTAGGTGCTTTAGAGCTGGATGAAGAAGATCTAGCACTGTGTACGTTCGTTTGCCCTGGCAAATACGAGTACGGTCAGCTCCTGCGTGAGTGCTTAGACAAGATCGAGAAAGAAGGGTAATTTCCATGGGCCTTAAAAAGTTTCTTGAAGACATCGAGCATCATTTTGAGCCAGGTGGCAAACACGAGAAGTGGTTTGCTCTGTATGAAGCAGCGGCGACGCTGTTCTATACACCAGGTCTGGTAACCAAAAGAAGCTCGCACGTTCGTGATAGCGTTGATCTAAAACGTATCATGATCATGGTTTGGCTTGCCGTATTTCCAGCAATGTTCTGGGGTATGTACAACGCTGGCGGCCAAGCTATTGCAGCACTTAACCATCTGTATTCCGGTGATCAACTCGCGGCGATTGTGGCGGGTAACTGGCACTACTGGCTAACCGAAATGCTTGGCGGAACCATGTCAAGCGATGCTGGTTGGGGCAGTAAAATGCTGTTGGGTGCAACCTACTTCCTACCTATCTACGCTACGGTGTTCATCGTCGGTGGTTTCTGGGAAGTGTTGTTCTGTATGGTGCGCAAGCATGAAGTCAACGAAGGTTTCTTCGTTACCTCTATTCTGTTTGCTCTGATTGTTCCTCCAACTCTGCCTCTGTGGCAAGCCGCACTGGGTATTACCTTTGGTGTTGTGGTTGCGAAAGAAGTGTTTGGTGGTACAGGCCGTAACTTCCTTAACCCAGCGTTGGCTGGCCGTGCTTTCCTGTTCTTTGCTTACCCAGCACAGATCTCAGGTGACCTAGTATGGACTGCAGCAGATGGTTATTCAGGCGCAACTGCTCTGAGCCAATGGGCACAAGGTGGTGCAGGTGCACTTATTAACAACGCGACGGGTCAAACGATCACTTGGATGGATGCTTTCATTGGTAACATCCCAGGTTCAATTGGTGAAGTATCTACACTGGCACTCATGATTGGTGCGGCGTTCATTGTTTATATGGGCATTGCTTCATGGCGCATTATTGGCGGCGTGATGATTGGTATGATCCTGCTGTCGACACTGTTTAACGTGATTGGCTCAGATACCAACGCAATGTTCAACATGCCTTGGCATTGGCACCTAGTATTGGGTGGTTTCGCATTCGGTATGTTCTTCATGGCGACTGACCCAGTTTCTGCGTCCTTCACCAATAGTGGTAAATGGGCTTACGGTATTCTGATCGGCGTTATGTGTGTGCTGATCCGTGTTGTGAACCCGGCTTACCCAGAAGGCATGATGCTGGCGATCCTATTCGCGAACTTATTTGCGCCACTGTTTGACCATGTGGTTGTAGAGAGAAATATCAAGCGGAGATTAGCGCGCTATGGCAAGCAATAACGATAGCATTAAAAAGACGCTGTTTGTTGTTATCGCGTTGAGCCTAGTGTGCTCAATCATTGTATCGGCAGCGGCTGTCGGTCTGCGTGACAAGCAAAAAGAAAATGCGGCATTAGACAAGCAGAGCAAGATCCTGCAAGTGGCTGGCATTGAAGCGAAAGGCAGTAAACAAATCGTTGAATTGTTCAATAAAAGCATTGAACCACGTCTGGTTGACTTCAACACGGGTGACTTTGTTGAAGGTGATGCAGCTAACTACGATCAACGTAAAGCAGCGAAAGAAGCCTCTGAATCTATCAAGCTGACCGCTGAACAAGATAAAGCGAAGATCCAACGTCGTGCTAATGTTGGTGTGGTTTATCTGGTGAAAGACGGCGACAAAACCAGCAAGGTGATTCTGCCTGTACACGGTAACGGCCTATGGTCGATGATGTACGCGTTTGTAGCAGTAGAAACTGACGGTAACACGGTTTCAGGTTTGACCTACTATGAACAAGGTGAAACTCCGGGATTGGGTGGCGAAGTTGAAAACCCAGCTTGGCGTGCTCAATGGGTCGGTAAAAAACTGTTTGATGAAAACCACAAACCTGCGATCAAGATTGTCAAAGGTGGTGCACCTCAAGGTTCAGAGCATGGCGTAGACGGTCTGTCTGGCGCAACTCTTACTGGCAATGGTGTGCAAGGTACATTTGACTTCTGGTTAGGCGACATGGGCTTTGGTCCATTCCTAGCAAAAGTACGTGACGGAGGTCTTAACTAATGTCTAGTGCAAAAGAGCTGAAAAAAAGTGTGTTAGCTCCTGTTCTGGACAACAACCCGATTGCACTGCAAGTGCTCGGTGTTTGTTCAGCACTGGCGGTAACCACTAAGCTGGAAACGGCATTTGTTATGACGCTAGCGGTAATGTTTGTTACTGCATTGTCTAACTTCTTCGTTTCTCTGATCCGTAACCATATTCCTAACAGTGTGCGTATTATCGTGCAAATGGCGATTATCGCTTCGTTAGTTATTGTGGTAGACCAGATTCTGAAAGCGTATCTGTACGATATTTCTAAGCAACTGTCGGTATTCGTTGGTCTGATTATTACCAACTGTATCGTAATGGGCCGTGCAGAAGCGTTTGCGATGAAATCTGCACCACTCCCATCTTTGATTGATGGTATCGGTAACGGTTTAGGATACGGTTTTGTACTGTTGACTGTTGGCTTCTTCCGTGAGCTTTTAGGCTCAGGCAAACTGTTTGGTTTGGAAGTTCTGCCTCTTATCAGCAACGGTGGTTGGTATCAGCCAAACGGTCTGATGCTGCTCGCGCCTTCTGCATTCTTCCTAATCGGTTTCTTGATTTGGGCGATTCGTACGTTCAAGCCTGAACAAGTAGAAGCGAAGGAGTAAGGTAGTCATGGAACATTATATTAGTCTGCTGGTGAAAGCGGTTTTCATCGAGAACATGGCACTCTCTTTCTTCTTAGGGATGTGTACCTTCTTGGCGGTGTCGAAGAAAGTTAAGACATCATTCGGCTTAGGTATTGCGGTAATCGTAGTACTAACTATCTCTGTACCAGTCAACAATCTGGTGTATAACCTAGTGCTCAAGCAAGATGCACTAGTTGAAGGGGTAGATCTCAGCTTCCTGAACTTTATTACTTTCATCGGTGTTATTGCGGCACTAGTGCAGATTTTAGAGATGATCCTCGATCGTTTCTTCCCGCCTTTGTACAACGCACTGGGCATCTTCCTTCCGCTGATCACAGTAAACTGTGCGATCTTCGGTGGTGTGTCTTTCATGGTGCAGCGTGATTACACTTTTACTGAATCTATTGTGTATGGTTTCGGTTCTGGTGTGGGTTGGATGCTGGCTATCGTCGCTCTTGCAGGTATCCGTGAGAAGATGAAGTACTCAGACGTTCCTCCAGGTCTGCGTGGTTTGGGTATTACCTTTATCACAACAGGACTTATGGCGTTAGGTTTTATGTCCTTCTCTGGTGTTCAACTGTAAGCCGGGTAAACCGCAGCAATAAAGGAATAGTTAATGTCTACTATTATTTTTGGTGTAGTGATGTTTACCCTGATTATACTGGCCTTGGTTTTGGTGATTCTGTTCGCCAAATCCAAACTAGTACCAACAGGTGACATTACAATTTCTATCAATGGCGATCCTGAAAAAGCGATCGTAACCCAACCGGGTGGTAAGTTGCTGACTGCATTGGCTGGCGCTGGTGTATTCGTATCTTCAGCTTGTGGTGGTGGTGGTTCATGTGGCCAATGCCGCGTAAAAATCAAATCAGGTGGCGGTGATATTCTGCCGACAGAACTGGATCACATCAGCAAAGGCGAAGCCCGTGAAGGTGAGCGTTTGGCGTGTCAGGTTGCTGTGAAAGCAGATATGGATCTGGAACTGCCAGAAGAGATCTTTGGCGTGAAGAAGTGGGAATGTACGGTTATCTCTAACGATAACAAAGCCACTTTCATCAAAGAGCTGAAGCTTGCGATTCCTGATGGTGAATCAGTACCGTTCCGTGCGGGTGGTTACATTCAGATTGAAGCCCCTGCGCACCATATTAAGTACGCCGATTTTGATGTACCTGAGAAATACCGTGGTGACTGGGATAAATTCAATTTGTTCCGTTATGAGTCTAAAGTGGATGAGCCAATCATCCGTGCATACTCAATGGCGAACTACCCAGAAGAGTTTGGCATCATCATGCTGAACGTGCGTATCGCGACTCCGCCGCCAAATAATCCAAATGTGCCACCAGGCCAAATGTCTTCTTACATCTGGTCACTGAAAGCCGGTGATAAATGTACGATTTCTGGTCCGTTCGGTGAGTTCTTCGCGAAAGACACTGATGCAGAGATGGTATTTATCGGTGGTGGTGCGGGTATGGCGCCAATGCGTTCGCACATCTTTGACCAACTTAAGCGTCTGAAGTCTAAGCGTAAGATGTCTTACTGGTACGGTGCCCGTTCTAAGCGTGAAATGTTCTACGTGGAAGATTTCGATGGCCTAGCGGCTGAGAATGACAACTTCGTATGGCACTGTGCTCTGTCAGATCCTCAACCAGAAGATAACTGGACAGGCTACACCGGTTTCATCCATAACGTACTGTATGAAAACTATCTGAAGGATCACGAAGCTCCAGAAGATTGTGAATACTACATGTGTGGACCTCCGATGATGAACGCGGCAGTGATCAACATGCTGAAAAACCTAGGTGTAGAAGAGGAAAACATCCTACTGGATGACTTCGGTGGTTAATCGATAACTCGCTACACTGCGATGGCTGGCTCGTTCGAGTCAGCCATTGTTTTTTACAAATCGGATATTGAAAGTGTCGATGGTTATCTGGTTTAGGGCATCGGTATTTCCCATATCAATTTTTAACTATGAAAGGAGTAAACAAGTGAGAAATTGGCTTGTTGCATTAGCTTCTCTTCTCTTGCTGGCTGGCTGTGAAAAGCCCGTAGAGCAGGTACATCTCAGTGGCCCAACCATGGGAACTACTTACAACATCAAATACATTCAACAGCCGGGCGTTGCGGATTCGAAAACACTGCAAATCGAGATTGATCGACTCCTTGAAGAAGTGAACGATCAAATGTCGACTTACCGTAAAGACTCTGAGTTAAGCCGTTTTAACCAGCATACTAGTAGTGAACCTTTTGCCGTTTCTACACAAACGTTAACCGTGGTGAAAGAGGCGATTCGTTTGAACGGTCTTACTGAAGGTGCTTTAGATGTGACCGTCGGACCTTTGGTTAATCTGTGGGGATTTGGCCCTGAAGCTCGTCCTGATGTGGTACCAACCGATGAAGAGCTTAATACACGTCGTGCTATTACTGGCATCGAGCACCTGACGATTGAAGGGAATACGCTGAGTAAAGATATTCCTGAACTGTATGTCGACTTGTCTACGATTGCCAAAGGTTGGGGGGTAGATGTGGTTGCCGATTACCTTCAATCTCAAGGTGTCGAAAACTACATGGTAGAAATTGGCGGAGAAATCCGTTTGAAAGGATTGAACCGTGATGGTGTACCGTGGCGCATTGCGATAGAAAAGCCAAGTGTTGATCAGCGTAGTGTGCAAGAGATCATCGAACCGGGTGATTATGCGATCGCAACCTCCGGTGATTACCGTAACTACTTTGAGCAAGATGGCATTCGTTACTCGCATATCATCGACCCAATCACTGGACGCCCAATCAATAACCGTGTGGTCTCGGTGACGGTACTGGATAAGTCTTGTATGACGGCGGATGGCTTAGCGACAGGTTTAATGGTCATGGGCGAAGAGCGTGGTATGGCTGTCGCAGAAGCCAACCAGATCCCGGTTTTAATGATTGTGAAAACGGATGATGGCTTTAAAGAGTACGCATCAAGCAGCTTTAAACCGTTTTTAAGTAAGTAATAGTGAGCATAAAACAATGAACACCTTTTTGATTACTTTTGGTTTCTTTCTGGCCGTAATTGCCGCCATGGCCGTTGGGTACATTTTCCAACGTAAAGTGGTGAAAGGCAGCTGTGGTGGTTTAGGTGCAGTGGGCATTGAAAAAGTCTGCAATTGCCCTGAGCCTTGTGATGCACGTAAAAAACGTGAAGCTAAAGCAGCCGCCCGCGCCGAGCGTCTTGCGGCTTGGGAAAAAGATCGGATCGCATAATTCGTGTTATCGCATCAAAAAGCTCGCTCCGGCGGGCTTTTTGTTTATCAGACTTTCCTTATCGATGGCTTATTATTATACTGTTTATGTATACAGTGTTGGTGGGCTATGCAAGACAGAATTCGTAAAATCATCCATGTTGATATGGACTGCTTTTTCGCTGCCGTTGAAATGCGAGATAACCCTGCGTATCGAGAGATACCACTGGCTGTGGGCGGACATGAAAAGCAGCGTGGAGTGATCAGTACATGCAACTATCAGGCGCGCAAATTTGGCGTTCGTTCTGCTATGCCTACCGCTCAGGCATTAAAACTCTGCCCTCAACTGCATGTCGTTCCGGGGCGGATGTCTGTCTACAAAAGTGTTTCTCAACAAATCCAAACTATTTTTCAGCGTTATACCACGTTGATTGAGCCTCTTTCACTTGATGAGGCCTATCTTGATGTCAGTGAATCGACTGCCTATCAAGGTAGTGCGACCTTAATTGCTCAAGCGATTCGACGTGATATTTGGCAAGAGTTGAATTTAACGGCGTCCGCTGGTGTTGCGCCGATCAAGTTTCTTGCAAAAGTCGCGTCCGACTTAAATAAACCTGATGGTTTGTATGTGGTGACGCCTGACAAAGTACAGGAGATGGTCGATAGTTTGCCGCTGGAAAAAATTCCGGGTGTTGGCAAAGTGGCGTTAGAAAAGCTGCATCAAGCCGGTCTTTATGTCGGAGCGGATGTAAGGCGAGCCGATTATCGCAAGTTACTGCATCAATTTGGGCGTTTAGGGGCTTCTTTGTGGAAAAAAAGTCACGGCATTGATGAACGTGAAGTGGTGACTGAGCGCGAACGAAAATCTGTCGGTGTGGAGTACACCTTTAGCCAAAACATTTCGACGTTTCAGGAGTGTTGGCAAGTGATTGAACAGAAATTGTATCCGGAGCTAGATGCTCGTTTGAGTCGGGCTCACCCACAGCGAGGCATTATTAAACAAGGCATTAAAGTGAAATTTGCTGATTTCCAACAGACAACCATTGAGCATGTTCACCCTGCATTAGAGCTCGACTACTTCCACGAGCTGTTAGAGCAAGTGTTAACTCGCCAGCAAGGACGAGAAATTCGCTTACTTGGTTTAAGTGTAATGCTTAAGCCGGAATTGCAGATGAAACAGCTATCGATGTTTCCGAGTGATGGATGGCAATAGGCCGATGTCTCTCTTAAAACAGGCATAATGGAGTTGTGTGATAATGAGCGTTATCCCCTTGCTACTTTTGTTGTGGCCGTGTGGGGTAACTACATTCACCTCAATCATGAAATTTGTCTATGCTCATGGGGATGTAAACCTGTGCCGCCCACTGTAAATCGCTTGGGAGAGTGCGTTCGTTATTGATATACCACTCTAAATGAATGAGAGAGATTTCGCTTTGGGTTCCGTTATAAGCGATTTGATTTGATGAATTGAACAATAAACGGCAGGAAAGTGTCATTTTTGACGTTATATTGGCGTAGGATTCATCAGGATTGATTATAGTTGGCAAAAAATAAGCCAGAGAACACCATGAAAAAATCGTTTTTAACTTTAGCGCTACTAATGAGTTCCTCCACTTGGGCGGCACAATGTAAAGTGGATATCCAAAATGAAGTACATCTTAATACTCAACGTGTTGAGATTCTGCGCACCAGCAGTGATAAAGCGCTGATCGATAAGCAGAACAATCTTTATATTCAAGGTAAGAGAGTTTCGCTTAATACAGATCAGCAGGCTGCGGTACGTCAGTATCGTGAGCAGTTGACCAGTTTATTGCCGAAAGCTCAGCGTTGGGCAGACGATAGTTTGAAGCTAGCCAATCAGTTAGTTGACGATGTTGCGTACTCTCTAGAGGCTCCACAAGCGTTTAATAATGTGAAAGCCTCTATGGCCACCTTGTTTGCTGAAGCGAAAGCCGAGTACTTTAAAAACGGCGATTTGGTTATTCCCGCTGAAACGTTTGCTGCGATGCAAGCTCGGTGGCAACAGAAATTATCGCAAGGTAAAGAAGTTCTCACACAGCAATTTTTTACCAGTGCGTTTGATGTGATGGCGAGTAAAATGCAGCAGGGGGGCGGTATGAATCTTAGCCAGCTTGGTAAAAACATGGCGGATTTAAAAACCAAATTGGACAACAAACTAAAAGAGCAAAGCTCGACGTTTGAGAAACAAGGACGAGAGTGGTGTGATACTTTGAATAAAATGACGCAACAAGAACAGCAATTACACAAAAAGATCCCTCAACTAAAGAACTATCAAGTCTTCACCATCTAAACTGATAAGAGCGTGACCTGTGCTCTTTTGTTTATGTAAGGTTTATTATGACGATGGTGATATGAATTTAAATAACTTTAGCCTGCGCTGGCTAACGACACTCAATGCGTTAGCGGTGGTGTTAGGCTTTTTAATGTTTTATCTGACCTTTAAATATTTCTGGTCACATGATCGTGAAGTTGCACAAGTGCTGCAGTTACAACAGGCCGAGCTGCAGCGTGTTGAAACCCTGCTATCGTTAGAGCGTAAGGCTATGGGAGCATCCTTGGAGGACTATGCCGCTTGGGATGAAATGGCAGCCTTCATCGCGGAGCCAAATCTTGAATTCACACAAAGCAATATTGGAGAACACGCATTCACGTCCCAATTTCTGGATGGTGTATTTATTTATGATCCTGAGGGTAATTTAGTTTGGGGCAAGAAATATGACGCAGCAACGATGCAGAGCTCTAGCTATGAGCACTTATTGCCGGATTTTTCTCGTATTTTACAGCAGGCTACACGTTTAAGTGTGAATGAAATTTCCACGTCCGTTCGCTATATGGTGGTGGAAGATGAACCTTATTTAGCTGCCACGGCTCGGGTGTGTGGTAGTGATGGAAAAGCGTGTAACAAAGGTTACTTAATCTTTATTAAAAAAGTCCGCGCCCAGTTTGCGAATGTGGTTGAGCAAGCCACGGGTGTCGATATCGAAGTACTAACGTGTAAAATTGATGCGCCTTTACCGCAAGACGAGGTGGATGTCTCATACATCAAGCAACTCGATTACAGTGGTAACTCCAGCGTGTTATTTAAAATTAACCATCACATTAAGCATCCTCCCTTCATTCGAACTGAAGAAATTTTCGCTTTGCTGTTCTTTTCACTGGTGATGTACTTAGTCAATTTATGGGTGGTAATCGCCTTGATCAAACCGATCACGACCGCCAGTCAAGTGTTACAACAATTCAAAACCTCGGGCGGAAAAATGCCAGATGCGAGTACTTTTATCTCATCGGAAATGAAGGAGTTTGCCACTACGATCAACCGAATCGTTGGGCAATTGGAGGACAGTCAACAAGTGTTACGTTGGCAATCTGAGCATGACCCACTAACGCGTATTTCCAATCGCCGTCATTTAGAAAAGCAGCTTAAAAGTTATCTGAGCGATCGCCCGCAGGCCTATCTGGTGCTGTTTCTTGTCGATATCGATTTTTTCAAACGTTTCAATGACAGCTTTGGGCATTTAGCCGGCGATGAAGCCTTATGTTCCGTGGCTGATGTGCTCCAATCGGTAGAGTTCCATGGCGAGAAAATCGTGGCGCGCTTTGGGGGAGAAGAGTTTTGTGTTGTTTTAGCTTCTGAGTGTGCATTTGATGCAGAACAGTATGCACAGCAGATGAGAAGTAAAATTGCACAGTTGGCGATTGCTAATCCTGTTGATTCACTTTGCCAATATCTGACTGTGAGTATTGGCGGAGTGTATGCCATCTCTCCAAAGATGGAGTCTTATCTCTCTTTGTTCCATCAGGCGGATATGGCACTTTATCATGCGAAAGAACACGGACGAGATCGATACGTTGTGCGAAGTTTTGTCTAAATTTTAAACGATATGTAATTCAAAATTTGGTTCGAGTCGATAAAAGTAAAGTGATTGGGTGATTTTTCAGCAAATGATTCTGTTGCTGATTGAGTCAATCTCCGCTTTGTATTAATGTACTAGTCAACTAGTGTGTTGGTATCGTGAGTCGTTGTAATGGCACAATCAAATTCTCGTGAGACATTTAGCTCTCGTCTCGGTTTTATTCTTGCGGCTGCTGGAGCCGCGGTCGGTTTAGGTAATATCTGGGGGTTTCCTACCCAAGCGGCCAGCAATGGTGGCGGCGCATTTTTATTGGTTTATCTGATTTTGATTTTTGTGGTCGCATTCCCTATGTTGGTGGTGGAAATGGCGATTGGCCGCTATGGCCAAGCTAACCCTGTCGATAGTATGCGTTCACTTACCTCTCAATCTGCTGCGAAAAAAATCGGTGGATTCGTTGGCTGGGTCGGCCTTAGTGTACCCAGTGCCGTCTTGGCCTTTTACAGCATTGTGGGGGGCTGGATTATCTGTTTCTTACTGGGGGCGATGACTGATCTGTTTGGTCTCACCGCAGCAAGTGCGTGGCTGAAAGGATTCAGTGTCGAGCGTAATCTTTTTGGTACGCTGATTTTTTATGTGTTAACTATCTTGATTGTACAGGGCGGCGTTAAGCAGGGGATTGAGCGCTGGTCGACCCGACTCATGCCTGCTCTATTTGTACTGTTTGCCGTGCTGTTTATCTACATCATGACTCAGCAAGGAGCTTGGGAAGGATTGAAGCATTATCTGATCCCTGATTTTGAAAAAGTGTGGGATCGTAAGTTGATCTTGGCCGCAATGGGACAGGGATTCTTCTCATTAACCATTGGGGGTTGTTCGATGCTGATTTACGGCTCTTATCTGAGTAAGAAAGAAAACTTGCCGAAAATGGCGATGAACGTGACCTTGGTGGATACGGCGGTGGCTTTCATTGCGGGTTTGGTGGTGTTGCCCGCGATGTTTGTGGCAATGAATAAAGGCGTGCAGATTTATGCGCAAGATGGCTCTTTGCTGAGCTCTGATACCTTAGTCTTTACCGTATTACCTTTGATGTTTGATAGCTTGGGCTTACTGGGACAGATTTTCGCCATGGTGTTTTTCCTTCTGCTCACCATCGCTGCGCTCACTTCTTCTATCTCTATGCTTGAATGTCCAGTTGCACTGGTGGGTGAGCGTTTCAATACTCGCCGTACGCCAACCAGCTGGGTGTTGGGCGGTTTGATTGCCCTGTTCAGTGTGGTGATTGTCTATAACTTTGGTGCCCTGTTTGGTTTGGTTGCCACTCTAGCGACGCAATATTTGCAGCCTACTGCCGCCTTAATGTTCTGCCTCTTTGGTGGTTGGGTATGGCAGCGTGATGCCAAAATGAAAGAGCTGCAAGCCGGATTTCCGGAACTGCAACAAAGCTTATTTGGAAAAATCTGGCCTTGGTATGTGAAATTTGTCTGCCCGGTTTTAGTGGCGACAGTGATTTGGGCTTCATTTGGCTAAATAAAGCACGGCTAGCGTAAGAAAAAGCCCTCATGATGAGGGCTTTTTCTATTGAGCAGAGGCGGTATTTAGAGAGTGACAAGATGTCCTGTGGTTAAGGGCTCCAAATCGGCTTCCGTTAATTCTTCGATAAACTCTTCGACCACTTGTTCGATAAGGTCATCAGCTTTATGAAAATAGGCGAGATGGAACACCGCATCCCCCTCATTGACTAAGGGAAGCGTTTGTTGCCCAATCACGATGCCGCTCTTGTTGGCTCGTATCTCCACTTCTAGCTTGCCAAGTGGGGAGTTGATGTAAGCTAACACTTGGCCTTTTTCGACCTTATCTCCTAAAGACACCAATGTACGTAAAATACCGTCGGCTTCGGCACGTAGCCAACTGGTTGATTTTGCAATGATCGAGTTAGGTATCTTTTTACGGCTAGGACGCAGCATGCCGATGGTCTGCATCACTCGCTTGATACCGATGATCCCAGCATTGATCGCAATCGGATCAAAACGCAGAGCTTCCCCCGCTTCATAAGTTAAGACGGGGATCTGCTGCTTTTCCGCTTCACTACGCAGTGAGCCATCGCGTAAAGGTGAATCAATGATCACTGGAGTAGCAAAGGCTTGAGCAATGCGCAGGGTTTCGCTGTTGCTCAGATCGGCACGAATTTGCGGTAGGTTGGTTCGGTGAATCGCTCCGGTATGCAGATCGAGGATGTAATCACAACGCTCGGCGACTTTGGAAAAAAAGGTGTACGCCATACGTGAGGCTAGAGAGCCTTTTTCACTGCCGGGAAAGCAGCGATTTAAATCACGACGATCGGGTAAGTAGCGTGATTTGTGAATAAAACCGAAAACATTGACGATCGGCACCGCAATCACTGTGCCTTTGAGTTTTTTTTCATCAAGTGTATTGAGCAGTTGGCGGATGATTTCTACGCCATTGAGTTCATCACCATGAATGGCGGCATTGATCATCAAAACGGGGCCGGGAGATGCGCCATGGAGAACTTCGATAGGGATAGAAAGAGGGGAGTCGGTATACAGTTTGGCGGCTTCGAGTTCGATAACTCGCCGAGAAGAGGGGGGAATGGTTTCCCCCAAAAATGAAAAGTCGCCGTACTTTTTAGCCTTTGCCACGAGTTTTAGTCCTTTTACTGGCTGCATTTTTCTCTATGAATTCGACGATCATACCCGCAATGTCTTTCCCCGTCGCGGCTTCAATACCTTCTAAACCCGGTGAGGAGTTGACTTCCATCACCAGTGGGCCGCGGGCAGAACGCAGCAGATCTACACCCGCTACATTCAATCCCATAATTTTGGCCGCTTCAATCGCCGTTTTACGCTCTTGAGGGGTGATTTTGACCAATGATGCCGTACCACCACGATGCAGGTTCGAGCGAAACTCACCATCTGCGCCTTGGCGCTTCATCGCTGCAATCACTTTATCACCAATCACAAAGCAGCGAATATCCGCACCGCCTGCTTCTTTGATGTACTCTTGCACCATGATGTTGGCTTTGAGTCCCATAAAGGCTTCAATAACGCTTTCCGCCGCAGTACGGGTTTCTGCCAATACCACGCCGATGCCTTGTGTGCCTTCTAGTAGTTTAATCACTACTGGCGCGCCGCCGACCATATCGAGCAAGTCTTTGACATCATCAGGCTTACTCGCAAAACCCGTGATGGGCATACCAATGCCGCGACGAGAGAGCAATTGCATGGAGCGCAGCTTGTCACGAGAGCGAGTAATCGCAACGGATTCATTGGCTGGGTAAACGCCCATCATTTCAAACTGGCGCAGTACAGCAGTACCGTAGAAAGTGACAGAAGCACCGATACGAGGAATCACAGCATCAAAACCAGCTAGCTCTTCGCCTTTGTAATGAATCTCCGGTTTGTCAGAGTTGATATTCATGTAGCAGCGCAAGGCATCAATCACTCGAACTTCATGGCCACGCTGTTTGCACGCTTCTATCAAACGCTTGGTCGAATACAGCGAAGCGTTACGCGATAGAATACCAATTTTCATTTACTCGGCTCCTCGAAAGGGATTAAAAACGATTTTGTAGGATCGACCATGATTCGATGGTGCATGGCGGTACGTCCTAACAACATACGAAAAGCCATATTTTCTCGATTGGTCAAGGTGATCTCAATTGGCCAAATTTGGCCACCAAAGCTAAGTTCCGATCGAATGACGTAGCGCTTTTCTTCGTGGCCACCGGAATCGCGAACCACACGTTCGTCAATCACTTCGGCTTCACACACATTCACTAGCTGATCATTCTTTTGCATCGGATGGATCCAAAAACGAACCCATTGAGCTCCTTCCTTAGTGAAGCTCTCCACTTTGAACGCGTGCAAGCAAGACGTTCGGGCTCCGGTATCGATTTTCGCTTTAATGCGTTCAATACCTAACCCTGGAAGGCTGAGTTCCTCACGCCATCCGACAATCATTTTTTCTTTCATCGCAATTTCATTAGTTTGAGAATTTCAGATACCGCTAAGGACAAGCAGCACCCTCGAAACAACTCGCATTTGGCCAGTTGTCGCTTGAAGAGAGTTTGGTGAATAACTCTGGGAACTTCAAGGGGGCGAACTCTAGCAGCCAACCTCAAACTCAAGCTAATGAATTAAATTTGCCTTTTCGACAAAAAAAATTGATATAAAAAAGCCGAGTTATGCACTCGGCTTCTTAGCGGTTAGGCTTTCACTGGGATATTGGCGAGTAGCGCCACCATCTGTTGCCAGAACAGATCAACCGTGTCTATCTTCACTTTTTCATCCGGTGAATGTGGGAACTTGATGGTTGGACCGAAAGAGACCATATCCATGTTTGGATAGGGTTTTTTGAACAGCCCACACTCAAGACCCGCGTGGATCACCATGATGTTCGGTTTGTGGCCATAAATGCCTTCATACATATCACGGAAAATATGCATGATTTCAGAATTAGCATCGGGTTTCCAGCCAGGATAAGCACCAGAAAGTTCCAGTTCTGCCCCCGCAAGTTGTGCCAGCGATTGCAACATGCCCTCGACTTGGTGGCGGCCAGAATCCATCAGGGAGCGAATCAAGCACAGCACTTTGATTTTGTTGGCTTCTGTGGTGATCACTCCCACGTTGAGCGAGGTTTCTACAACACCTGCAATATCATCACTCATGCGGATCACACCGTTTGGACACGTGTTCAGAGCGGCAACAAAACGTTGTTGAGTGTGCGCGGTCAGCACTTCACTTTGCAGTTCTTTGGCTTCAAGGAAAGTCACCAAGTGAGTTTCAACTTTACCCAGCTCGGCTTTGAGTAGTTCAGTGTAGCGGTGGAATAGGGTTTCTAATTCGGCTACGTGCTGTTCTGGCAAGGCGACGGTGACAAAAGCTTCACGCGGGATCGCATTACGCAGACTACCGCCACGGAATTCGACTAAGCGCAGATCTAATTCTTTCGCATGGCCTGCAAGAAAGCGCGCCATCAGCTTGTTAGCGTTACCACGGCCAGTGTGAATATCACAACCCGAGTGACCGCCTTTCAAACCCTTTAAGATCAGTTGGCGACCAACATAACCAGCAGGGATCGCTTCACGCTCAATGGAGAAAGTGAACTCGGCGTTCACGCCTCCCGCGCAGCCCATATAGACTTCACCCTCTTGCTCAGAGTCGGTATTGAGCAGAATGTCGCCCTCCAGCCAACCTTCTTTGAGGCCAAAAGCGCCGGTCATGCCCGCTTCTTCATCAATAGTCAGTAGAACTTCAATTGGACCATGTTGGATCTCTTTAGAGGCCAGTACTGCTAGGCAAGAAGCCATGCCGATACCATTATCCGCGCCAAGCGTAGTGCCTTTAGCAGTAACCCATTCACCATCAATATAAGGCTGG
The DNA here is from genome assembly GCF_037672085.1 of Vibrio paracholerae. NCBI lineage: Bacteria > Pseudomonadati > Pseudomonadota > Gammaproteobacteria > Vibrionales > Vibrionaceae > Vibrio > Vibrio paracholerae. The sequence goes on from NZ_JBBHLM010000002.1 coordinate 701,941, forward strand.
ATCGGATCTTTGGTGAAATCATGCACTGTGTCTTCATTTTTTTGCGGCACCATATCAATGTGCGCTTGAAGTACCACACCTTTACGATTTTCCATGCCCGGTGTCGCTGGCTTTTTAATAAAGACGTTACCGGTCTCATCACGACGAACGGCCAATCCTTGTTCTTTAGCCCAGTTGATAATGTATTGAGCTAATGCCTCTTCATGTTTTGAAGGGTGCGGGATGGAACAGATAGTGGCGAAAAATGGCCAAATTGGATTTGACGATAACTTACTGATTTCGGTTTGGAACTCAGACACAGATGACTCCTTACTGTAATTTTTCCCGTGTATCCTCTCTCCAGAGCTGGGTCGTGGCAGAGAATTTGCCTGTAACAGGTAGGTACTTTCGTTGCACAGCATATCACTGTGCAGGGGCAGGGTGTAGGTCAAAAGTGGCAGGAAAACGGGTTTTGATCATCGGCTCGCGTCAGGAATAATAAGAAGACGTAACGTGACTGAGGTAGGCAAATGCATCTTCATGCACTTTAACTGTAATTTTTCTTAATAAAGTTGTAATTAAATTACTAAAAAATGCTGACCAAGATCAATTTAAATGATTTTTGTGATTTTAATCACCTTAAGTGTTGTAATTTAATTTCTTGGTGGTATATTTGTGTACAGCTTCGCTAGCGAAGAGAAAACGCTCAAAGGATGAGTCCGATTTATCGCCTCCATGGAACCGAGAAATCAAGTAAACAGTTTTGATTTTAATGGTGATAGTTATGAATAAAGGTTTATCGTCTGCAATGTTCTGGAACCAACACTCTGTGTACACCGGTAACTTTGCATACCCTCGTAGCTTCGGCTACTGATACGCAACTTTTGCGTCTCGAACAAGTTTTGTTCACCCCTAAATTGGAATTTATTGACGACCAAATTTGGTTGATATGATTCACCGCCATCTCGCTTGAGGTGGCGTTTTTTTATCCTCAAAAAATCTTCCCTATTCGAACTTGATCGCAACATTCTGTTGGCATTGAGCAATTGACTTATCCTCTGATCGACAGATTCCCTTTTTGGTTAGAAAACCCGCGTACAGTCAGAATTGTGTCTGGAATTTGTTTTTTGATAACTCTATAATCGCCGCCAATCGTTTACGCAACCGTTTACTTTTTTACCACTAAAGGATTCGAACATGCTGGAAAAGCTTTTTAAACTCAGTGAATACGGCACTAACGTGCGCACTGAGATCCTCGCTGGGGTCACGACTTTCCTGACCATGGCTTACATTATTTTTGTTAACCCAGCCATTTTATCGGATGCGGGAATGGATCGCGGTGCGGTTTTCGTGGCGACCTGTTTGGCGGCCGCGATTGGCTGTTTCATTATGGGTTTTATTGCCAATTATCCTATCGCTCAAGCACCAGGTATGGGGCTTAATGCCTTCTTCACTTATGGTGTGGTTCTGGGTATGGGACACACTTGGCAAGTCGCACTGGCTGCGGTGTTCTGCTCGGGCGTGCTGTTTATTTTGCTCAGCTTGTTCAAAATCCGTGAGTGGATCATCAACTCGATTCCTCACTCTTTACGTACCGGCATTTCAGCGGGTATCGGTTTGTTCTTAGCTTTCATCGCATTAAAAAATGCGGGCATTGTGGTCGATAATCCGGCAACACTGGTTTCTTTAGGCGCAATCACCTCGCTGAATGCGGTGTTGGCAGCAGTGGGTTTCTTCCTGACGATTGGTTTAGTCTATCGCGGCGTCAAAGGCGCGGTGATGATTGCTATTTTAGCGGTGACAGCTCTCGGTCTCGTATTTGGTGATGTGCAATGGGGCGGCATTATGTCTACGCCACCGAGTATCGCGCCGACCTTCATGCAACTCGATTTCTCTGCTGTCTTTGAGATCGGCATGATATCTGTGGTGTTTGCGTTCTTGTTTGTTGACCTATTTGACACTGCGGGGACTTTGGTTGGTGTTGCAACCAAAGCGGGACTGATCGAAAAAGATGGCAAAATTCCACGCCTGAATCGTGCCCTGTTGGCGGATTCGACAGCAACGTCTGTCGGCGCTCTGCTCGGTACTTCAAACACCACTTCTTATATTGAAAGTGTCTCCGGTGTTGCTGTTGGTGGCCGTACCGGTTTAACTGCTGTGGTGGTTGGCATTTTGTTCCTTCTTGCATTATTCTTCTCGCCACTAGCGGGTATGATCCCAGCTTATGCGACGGCCGGTGCACTTTTCTATGTTGCTATTCTGATGATGTCGGGGTTAGTGAGCATTGATTGGCGTGATCTGACTGAAGCGGCACCCACTGTTGTTACCTGTTTGATGATGCCTCTGACATTCTCGATTGCCGAAGGTATCTCACTCGGTTTTATTGCTTATGCCGCAATCAAACTTTTCAGTGGTAAAGGACGCAGCGTCTCTCTCAGTGTATGGGTTATGGCGGCCATTTTTGTCATCAAATACATTTTGGCGGCGTAAGAGAAGACATTATAAAAATTCAATTTAGGTTTATCACATGAGCAAAAAATTCGTTATCACCTGGGACAATATGCAGCATTACTGCCGTGAACTTGCACAGCGTCAAATGCCTGCAGAACAATGGAAAGGTATCTTGGGTGTCAGCCGTGGTGGCTTAGTTCCTGCTGCTATTCTCGCTCGTGAGTTGGGCATTCGCTATGTGGATACGGTGTGTATCTCTAGCTATGACCATGATCACCAGCGTGATATGACTGTTCTTAAAGCACCAGAGCATGACGGAGAAGGTTTCCTGATCATTGATGATCTGGTCGATAGCGGCGATACCGCACGTAAAATCCGTGAAATGTATCCGAAAGCGAAATTTGTGACTGTCTGTGCTAAACCTGCGGGGAAAGACTTGGTTGACGAGTACGTGGTTGATATTCCACAAGACACTTGGATCGAGCAACCATGGGACATGGTACTGTCTTATGTTGAGCCAGTTAATCGCAAGCAAAAATAGTCTTTTTGCCGAGAATTTGAAAATGACCCTTTCAAGGGTCATTTTTTTTTACTACTGTTAGCCCAACTTAGCGCAACGCCAGTAAAGAGACTTGTCATGTCAGAAGCGAGCAGCAAAAACCTGTCTGAGACCCTGTTTCAAAATCACAAACAAGCTAAAGAGACATCTTCGCTTACCCAATATATGCCAAGCAGTTTAGAGCTGTTAGACACTCGCCGAGAACAATCATCCCAAGCTTGGTACCGTAATTTGCGCCGTTTACAGTGGATTTGGCAGGGCGTTGATCCGGTTGAGCAGGAAGAGATCCTCGCGCGGATTGCCTCTTCTAAGCATTCGCGCACTCACGATGAGTGGCTTGATACTGTGATGGGATATCGCAGTGGTAACTGGACCTACGAATGGACGCGCGTTGGCATGTTACATCAAAAGCAAGCGGCGGAGCGTCAAGGAGAAGAGGCGGCCGATCAAATGTTTGCGGCGGCACTGTATTTTAGCATTGCAGGTTATCCTCATCTTCGAAATGATAACTTGGCTTTACAAGCCCAAGTGCTTGCAAACAGTGCCTATCAAGAAGCGGCAAAACTGACGGGATTTGTGGTTAAACGTTTAGAGTTTTCCTATCAAAACAAAAAAATTGCTGGTTATTTGCACCTACGTAATACCGATTCTCCAAAGCCTGTGGTGCTGGTCAGTGCGGGGTTAGATAGCTTACAAACCGATATGTGGCGTCTATTTCGTGACTATTTAGCCAAGCGAGATATCGCCATGCTGACCATTGATATGCCGTCACTGGGCGCAAGTTCTCACTGGCCATTGACCGAAGATTCCTCCTGCTTGCATCAAGCGGTACTGAACCAGCTGGCAGATCTGCCTTGGGTGGATCATTTCCGTATCGGGCTGATTGGTTTTCGTTTTGGTGGGAATGCGATGGCGCGGCTGGCTTTTCTTGAGTCGGATAAGGTGAAAGCCTGTGTTTCACTCGGCGCGCCAATCCACGATATTTTCACCTCTCCCAAGAAGTTGGCTGCCATGTCCAAAATGTATCTCGATGTACTGGCGTCACGTTTAGGCAAAAACGTCGTTGATGTGCGCAGCCTATCCGGACAATTGATGGCATGGTCGCTAAAAGTGCAGGGTTTTATGTCCGGACGCAGAACTAAAACGCCGATTTTAGCACTGGGATTGGAAGGGGATCCGGTATCGCCTTATTCAGACAACCAACTCGTGGCACTCTTTAGCCACGGTGGGCAAGCTAAGAAAGTAAAAAGTAAAACCATTTCACAGGGATATGAGCAATCCCTCGATTTGGCAATAAACTGGCTAGAAGATGAACTTTGCAAGTGACATTTTCATAAAAGTCATCAAAAGTAAGCAGTAAGTGGCGAATGTTTGTTCGTCCAATTATTAAATCTCCCCGCCGATAGCTGTCGGTTGAGGGAGATAAAATGGCTCTTAATTGCTGCTTATGGAGATGAACTATGTCAGAGATGACCAAAACCCCTACCCACTACCGCCTGCTCTCGACCTTGAAAGCGATAGGGCCTTATTTACGCGAAGGGCAGTGTAGTGAGCGATTCTACTTATTTGATTGTCTCGCCTCATGTGTGAACGATAAAAAATCCCCTGAAAAACGCGAGTTTTGGGGCTGGTGGATGGAGTTGACGCAAAATGAGCAAGAAATGTCAGCTTGCTACCATATCGGTCGCTATACGCTTGCGGGAGATTGGGTTGCGGAAGCGATACCAGAATCTGCCCATGCGGAGGTTAATCATACTCAAGCGGAATTTCACAAAAAGTTAGTCAAAACGTTACGTGAACGTTTCGAAATCTCTGTCACGGTCTCAACCGAGTCCGCGCCATTTACCTAATTAACCCTGTTCAATCAATAACCCGAAGAAAAAGGTGCTTTTGCACCTTTTTCTGCTTGTGCATTGCAGTGTGGATTGCTAAAACATCGTCTCTTAAAGTTTTTCTCAACAGAAGCAATCATGACCACAAATCAACGAAGCATCAAAGCTCCACAAACGGTTGTTGTGAAGCTGGGAACCAGTGTTCTGACCGGCGGTACTCTTGCGCTGGATCGTGCTCATATGGTTGAGCTCGCTCGCCAGTGTGCTGAACTCAAAAAGCAAGGTCACTCAGTAGTGATCGTGACCTCGGGCGCCATTGCGGCAGGCCGTGAGCATTTAGGTTACCCTGCGCTGCCCAACGCGATTTCCAGCAAGCAACTGCTGGCAGCGGTTGGGCAAAGTCGTTTGATTCAGGTGTGGGAATCGTTATTTGCGATTTATGGCATCAAAATTGGTCAGATGCTGCTCACCCGTGCTGATCTTGATGACCGTGAGCGTTTCCTTAATGCGCGTGACACCATCAATGCGTTAGTTGAAAACGGCATTGTGCCTGTGGTCAACGAAAACGATGCGGTAGCGACCAATGAAATCAAAGTCGGTGACAACGATAACTTATCAGCGCTGGTCGGTATTCTGTGTGGCGCAGATAAGCTGCTGCTGTTGACCGATCAAAAAGGCTTGTTCACCGCCGACCCACGTAAAGATCCCAATGCCCAACTGATCAAAGAAGTGACCACCATTGATGACACACTGCGCAAAATTGCTGGTGGCAGTGGCACTACACTTGGTACGGGCGGCATGGCCACCAAGCTGCAAGCGGCGGACATTGCTCGTCGTGCTGGCATTGAAGTTATCATTGCGGCAGGTCGTGCGCCCAATGTGATTTTTGACTCCTTAAGTCATGAGCCACAAGGCACGCGCTTCTTAGCTTTGGAAGAAGCGTTAGAAAACCGCAAACGCTGGATTTTGGCAGGTCCAGCGGCATCGGGTGATATCGTGATTGACGATGGCGCAGTGAAAGCGGTGCAAACCAAGGGCAGCAGCTTGCTCGCCAAAGGTGTGGTGCGAGTGCAAGGTCAATTTGCCCGTGGTGAAGTGGTGCGAGTATTGGATAAGCAAAGTCATCTGATTGCGCGCGGCATCGCGGCCTACTCCAATGACGAGTTGGCGCAAATTGCTGGTAAGCACAGTAAAGAGATCATCGATATTTTAGGCTACGATCACGGCTCAGAAGTGATCCACCGCGACGACATGGTCGTGATTCAAGAATAAAGGAGAGAATGATGGATTTAACCGTACTCGGTAAAGCGGCCAAAGCGGCCTCTTTCCAACTGGCTACCGCCAGTACCGCGCAAAAAAATCAGGCTCTCGCCATTATGGCCGATCAGTTGGAAGCGCAAAGCGCGAGCATTCTTGCTGCAAACGCAAAAGATATTGCGCTGGGGCGCGAAGCGGGTTTGTCTGATGCCATGCTGGATCGTTTGCTGCTCAATGAGTCTCGCTTGCAAGCGATCGCCAACGATGTGCGTAACGTGATCAAATTGAACGATCCCGTCGGCAGCGAAATTGATAGCCGAGTGTTGGAAAACGGCATGTCATTGGCACGCCGTCGCGTACCCCTTGGTGTGGTCGGCGTTATTTATGAAGCTCGCCCTAATGTCACCATTGATATTGCGGCGCTGTGTTTAAAAACCGGTAACGCCGCGATTTTGCGCGGCGGCAAAGAGACGTTTTTCTCTAACATGGAACTGGTCAAAGTGATCCAGTCGGCGTTGGATAAAGCCGGTCTGCCAGCGGCTTCCGTGCAGTACATTGAAAAGCCGGATCGTGAACTGGTGACGCAACTCCTGAAAATGGATGATTATGTCGACATGATCATCCCACGTGGCGGTGCGGGCCTGCACAAAATGTGCAAAGAAAACAGCACTGTGCCTGTGATCATTGGCGGCTTTGGCATTAGCCATATTTTCGTGGATGAAAGTGCTGATCTGGATAAATCGGTTGCCGTGATTGAAAACGCTAAAGTGCAGCGCCCATCGGCGTGTAATGCGCTAGATACCTTGTTAGTCCATCAAGCGATTGCCAAACCGTTACTAGACAAACTCATCGCAAAACTGAATGGCAAAGTGGCGTTTGTGGCGGAGCCCAAAGCTAAAGCCTTGATGCATGCCGCGGCTGAGCTGCGTGATGCGCAAGTGGGCGATTTTGATACCGAATGGCTCAGCTACACCTTAGGGGTGAAAGTGGTACAGGATGTACAAGAAGCCATTGAGCATATGCGCGAGCACAATGCGAGCCACTCTGATGCAATCATGACCAACGATCTCTATAACGCTGAGCTGTTTGTGAATACGGCAGGTTCGGCGGCGGTGTATGTTAACGCTTCTACGCGTTTTACTGACGGTGCACAGTTTGGTTTAGGCGCAGAAGTGGCGGTCTCAACACAAAAACTGCACGCGCGTGGTCCGATGGGGCTAGAAGAGCTCACCAGCTACAAGTGGGTGGGCAAAGCCAATTACCTGTCACGCAGCTAAAATTCAAGCAAAGATGTGATGTAAAGGGGCTTCGCGCCCCTTTTTCTTTGGCTCTCAACAGCACATCGGCTACACTGGTTGCCTTGTTATGGAGGTAATATGCATTGTCCTTTCTGTTCTGAAAACGATACCAAAGTGATCGATTCACGTCTGGTGGCTGACGGACATCAAGTGCGCCGTCGTCGTCAGTGTCTGGCTTGTAATGAGCGCTTTACCACCTTTGAAACCGCGGAGTTAGTGATGCCGCGCGTGATCAAATCGAATGGTAATCGTGAGCCTTTTGATGAAGAGAAAATGATTGGTGGCTTGCAGCGCGCATTGGAAAAGCGCCCAGTGAGTGCCGATGCGATTGAACTGGCGATCAGCACCATCAAATCTAAGCTGCGTGCCACTGGCGAGCGTGAAGTTCCGAGTAAACTGATTGGTAACTTGGTGATGGAACAGCTGAAAGTGCTGGATAAAGTGGCCTATATTCGCTTTGCATCCGTATATCGTAGTTTTGAAGATGTCCGTGAATTTGGCGAGGAGATCGCCAAACTGCAGGACTAACCGATAGGATTAACTGAAAGCGATTATGCCTATGTTTACCTCTTTTGATCATCAAATGATGTCTCGCGCGATTGAACTTGCGTGGCGCGGGCGTTTTACCACTTCTCCTAATCCTAATGTCGGCTGCGTGATCACTCGCGGTGAGCAGATTATAGGGGAAGGTTTTCATTTTCGCGCGGGCGAACCCCATGCTGAAGTGCATGCGATGCGCCAAGCCGGTGAGCTTACTCGCGGTGCGACCGCTTATGTCACCTTAGAGCCTTGCTCTCATTATGGTCGCACGCCACCTTGTGCTGAAGGGCTTATTAAAGCCGGGGTTGCGAAAGTAATTTGTGCAATGCAAGACCCGAACCCACAAGTGGCGGGGAAGGGCGTTCAAATGTTGCGTGATGCCGGGATTGAGGTAGAAGTGGGGTTATTGGAAGCGGATGCTCGAGCACTCAACCGCGGTTTTCTCAAGCGTATGGAAACCGGCATGCCTTATGTGCAGCTTAAAATGGCGGCGAGTCTCGATGGACAAACTGCGCTCGCTAACGGTAAAAGCCAGTGGATTACCTCTCCTGCAGCACGTAAAGATGTTCAGCGGTTTCGCGCGCAAGCCAGTGCGATTCTCTCCACCAGTCAAACGGTGCTGGCGGATAATGCTTCTCTAGCGGTGCGTTGGCACGATTTACCGCCATCGGTACAGGCGCAATACGCAGAAGCGGATTTGCGTCAGCCACTGCGGGTGATTTTGGATCGTCAACATCAATTGCATCCAGAGTTAGCGTTATACCAAACACCTTCACCCGTGCTGCGAGTTGCCAGCGAGAATGCTGAACTCTGTATCTCTGCTGAGAATGGAAAGCTTGATTTGCGTGAGCTTTTGGCACAACTCGCTCAGCAACACAATGTGAATCAAGTGTGGGTAGAGGCGGGGAGCCAATTAGCGAAATCCTTGATTGAGCAAAAGTTGGTGGATGAAATCATTCTCTATTTAGCGCCGAAACTGATGGGCAGTGATGGCCGTGGTTTATTTGGCGCGCTCGGTTTGACGGAAATGGCTGAGGCCATTGAACTCAAAATAGAAGATTGTCGAATGGTGGGGGCAGATTTGCGGATCATCGCCACCCCAAAAACAAAAGATTAGCATTATGTTTACAGGTATTGTTGAAGCGGTTGGCAAGCTGACCGCTATTATCCCCAAAGGTAGCGACGTCACCATCAGTGTGGATGTGGGTAAGCTGGACATGGGCGATGTTAAACTCGGTGACAGTATTGCCACCAATGGCGTCTGTTTAACGGTTGTGGCCTTCGATCAGCGTAGTTTTAGCGCGGATCTGTCGATGGAAACCCTCAAAAAATCGGGCTTTGCACAGTATCAGGTTGGTGATCGCGTTAACCTTGAAAAAGCCATGCTGCCTACAACTCGTTTTGGTGGTCATATCGTCTCAGGACATGTGGATGGCGTAGGTCAAATCGTCGAGCGTATTCCAGTGGGGCGTGCGGTGGATTTGTGGGTCAATATGCCGGCAGAAATCAGCAAATACGTGGCTGAAAAAGGCTCGATTACCGTTGATGGCATCAGTTTAACGGTCAATGACCTGCGTAAAAACGCGTTTAAACTGACCATAGTGCCCCATACCAGCGCAGAAACCACTATCGATGAATTCCAAGTGGGACGCCGAGTCAATCTGGAAGTGGATGTATTGGCACGTTACATGGAGCGTTTACTGCAAGGTCAACAAGAGAGTGAACCTCAATCGCGTCTGACCATGGCATTTTTGCAACAAAACGGTTTTGCTTAATCTCTGCTCTCAGAGACTTCATAACAATAGGACTGACATCATGCCAATTAGCACCCCACAAGAGATCATTGAAGACATTCGTCAAGGCAAAATGGTCATCCTGATGGATGATGAAGATCGTGAAAATGAAGGCGATCTGATCATGGCGGCTGAGCACATTACGCCAGCAGCGATCAATTTTATGGCAACCCATGGTCGCGGCCTCATCTGCTTAACGCTCACGAAAGAGCGTTGTCGCCGTCTGGGTTTAAATCCCATGGTGCAAGATAATAATGCCCAGTACACCACCAATTTCACCGTTTCGATTGAAGCGGCCGAAGGCGTGACCACCGGTATTTCAGCGGCGGATCGCGCGCGCACAGTACAAGCGGCAGTGGCAAAAGAAGCGAAAGCGGCCGATTTGGTTCAGCCGGGGCATATTTTCCCGCTGGCAGCACAAGATGGTGGAGTATTAACTCGCGCTGGGCACACAGAAGCTGGGTGTGATTTGGCACGCTTGGCAGGTTTAGAGCCCGCGTCGGTGATTGTGGAAATTCTTAATGATGACGGCACCATGGCGCGTCGCCCAGATTTAGAAGTGTTCGCTGAAAAACACGGCTTAAAGTTGGGTACGATTGCAGACTTGATTGAGTACCGCAACCACACCGAAACCACCATTGAGCGTGTCGCGCAGTGTAAACTGCCAACCGAATATGGTGAGTTTGAGCTGGTGACTTACCGTGACATCATTGATAAGCAAATCCACTTTGCTCTGCGTAAAGGCGATATTACCAGCGCGCCAACTCTTGTGCGTGTGCATCTGCAAGATACTTTTACCGATCTGCTGCACAGCAACCGCGCGGCAGAGCGCAGTTGGCCACTTGCGACAGCAATGCAGCGTATAGGGCAAGAAGGCGGGGTGTTGGTGATCCTAGGTCATGAAGAATCGAGTGAGCTATTGCTGCACCGAGTGAAAATGTTTGAGCTGCAAGATAAAGGCGAAGCCCCTGCGATGGCCAAAAAACAAGGCACTTCACGCCGGGTCGGGGTTGGCTCGCAAATCCTTGCTGATCTTGGAGTGAAAGAGATGCGTCTGCTCTCTTCACCAAACAAAAAGTACCACGCATTGGGTGGTTTTGGTCTCAATGTCGTTGAGTATGTTTGCGAATAAATCACGGTAAATTGGCGGTTTGCCGCGTTTCTCCTTGATGGCAGTGCGCGGCTTTAGCCCAAATTTCTGTTAGATATTGCTCACAAATTTGTGCTAGAATCCGGCGATTCTCACTTGATGAACAGAGTTAAAGGAAAGCTTATGAAAGTGATCGAGGGTGGTTTCCCAGCACCAAATGCGAAAATTGCGATTGTGATTTCTCGTTTCAACAGTTTTATCAATGAAAGTTTGCTGTCTGGTGCCATCGATACTCTTAAGCGTCACGGTCAGATCAGTGATGACAACATTACTGTTGTGCGTTGTCCCGGTGCGGTTGAGCTGCCACTGGTTGCGCAACGTGTTGCAAAAACGGGCGACTACGATGCGATTGTCTCTCTGGGTTGTGTGATCCGTGGCGGTACACCGCACTTTGACTACGTTTGCAGTGAAATGAATAAAGGTCTGGCACAAGTGTCTCTGGAATTTAGTATTCCAGTCGCATTCGGTGTGTTGACTGTTGATACTATCGATCAAGCTATTGAACGCGCAGGAACCAAGGCTGGTAATAAGGGTGCTGAAGCAGCACTGAGCGCACTTGAGATGATTAATGTTCTTTCTGAAATCGATTCCTAATGGGGGCCAGTGTGAAACCAGCCGCACGTCGTAATGCACGTCAATTTGCGCTACAAGCAATTTATTCATGGCAAATTACTAAAGAGAATGTTGCGACTATTGAAGAGCAATTTCTAACCAGCGGTAAGTACGATGAAGAAGAACATCGTGCCGCTGAGCCAGCTCTTGCTGCTCCTGAAACCGATGTTTCTTATTTCCGTGATCTGCTGGCGGGTGTGGTTTTAAACCATAATGAACTCGACAGCAAACTGCGTCCTTTTGTTTCTCGTCCGATGCAAGATCTGGACATGATGGAACTGGCGCTACTGCGTTTGGCCATGTATGAAATGACGCGTCGTGAAGACGTACCATACAAAGTGGTGATTAACGAGGCGATTGAACTGGCAAAAGTGTTTGCTGCGGAAGATAGCCATAAATTCGTTAACGGTGTGCTGGATAAAGCCGCACCGCACGTACGTAAGAAAGCGTAATCCGTTTTCCACCAGAAGGTCAGCAGTCGCTGACCTTTTTTCTTGATAAGCTGCGACCTAATGCAGCGTTTCAACCAAAGAGTCTGGATGATGTTTGGTGAATTTAATTTAATCGATAAATACTTTTCCAACCGACAAGCACAACGCAAAGACGTTCACTTAGCATTGGGTGATGACTGTGCCATTGTCAAAGTTCCTGAAAATTCGCGCGTGGCGATCAGCACCGATACCTTAGTTGCTGGAACCCATTTTCTGGCTCAGGCCAATCCGGCTTGGGTCGCGCACAAAGCCTTAGCGTCGAACATCAGTGATTTGGCGGCAATGGGCGCGACTCCGGCTTGGGTTTCGCTTGCGTTGACTCTGCCTGAGATTGATGATGCGTGGCTAACGCCATTTTGCGATGCTTTTTTCGAGTTGGCCAATTACTACAATGTGCAGCTCATTGGTGGCGATACCACCAAAGGGCCACTCAGTATCACATTAACCGTGCAGGGCTTTTTACCCAAAGAGCAGGCTATGCTGCGAAGCGGGGCGAAAGTTGGCGATTGGCTCTATGTCACGGGCGATCTAGGGGATAGCCAAGCCGGCTTAGACGTGATTTTAGATCCGGAAAAGCGCCATTTACCCTTCGCCGATATTCTTGAGCAGCGCCATTACTTATCGACACCGCGTATTGTGGCAGGGCAAGCTTTAGTGCATTTGGCCTCTTCGGCGATTGATATTTCCGACGGCCTGATTGCCGATCTGCAACACATTTTGCGGCGTTCCAATGTTGGGGCGAGTATTGATGTTAGCTTGCTGCCGCTGTCTAAAGAGCTATTGCAGTTTGTAGACAGTGTCACTAGTGCGCAGCAGTATGCCTTGACCAGCGGTGAAGAGTACGAACTCTGCTTCACCATTCCAGAAGAAAACCGAGGCTCGCTGGAAAATGCGCTCGCCCATTGCGGCACTAAAGTGACCTGTATTGGCCAAATTCGCCCGGCCGGTACGTTTGAGCTGCACAATCAGGGGAAAAAGCTCGATTGGCAACTGGCTGGGTATGATCATTTCAAGGTGAAAGCATGAGCGATCCACGCAGTAATCTCTCCTTAAGTAACCCTTGGCACTTGCTTGCTACTGGTTTTGGCAGTGGCTTGTCGCCCATTATACCCGGAACGATGGGCACGTTAGCATCGGTGCCATTTTATCTAATGCTGGCACAGCTCCCTTTGACTCTGTATGCCGTCGTGGTTGTGTTCGCTAGCCTCATTGGCATAAAAATTTGCCAAGTCACCTCAGATGATATGCAGGTACACGATCACGGTTCGATTGTTTGGGATGAATTTGCCGGTTTTTGGATCACTATGCTGATTGTGCCGTTATACCAATTACCGGTTTTCGATTGGAAATGGCTCGTGACAGGTTTTGTGCTGTTTCGCTTTTTCGATATGCTCAAACCTTGGCCGATCAGTTGGTTGGATAAGCGTGTGCATGGCGGTTTCGGCATCATGATTGATGATTTAGTGGCTGGGGTAATGGCCGCGATTAGTTTAGCGGCCATCGGCTACTGGTTAGAGTGGTTGCCTGCTGTGCCTGCTTGAGATTCGCTTGTTTAGGTTCCCCTAGGGGAACCAAACTCAGCTAGTTTAATTTTTGCAAATCGGCTTCAATTTCGGCAATTTTACTGGCAACGACCTTTTCCAAGTGGCGTAAATCATTAAGAATTTTCTGTTTCACGTCCACTTCACCCATGACTTCGGGTTTGGTTATCTTATTCAGCTCATCAATCACCAGCGTTAAATTGCGATTAATTTCAGTGACTTCTTTGTACTGATGACTGCCGCTGTCGACCAATACATTTTTGATCTGCCTTGGATACTTAAACTTGACGCTTTTGGCGAACAGCTCGCCCTTTTGCTTTTTGAAGTAGATCTTTAATACATCTTTATGCGCTTCTTGGCGCAGTGAATAGCGTTCAATTTGCGTAGGTTCATTAATACCCAAGCCAACGAGATGGGGAAACATAGGCAACCTCTTAGTTAAAATAACCCGCCTCTTGATATACATTTTCCAAGATGGCACTCAATTTACTGTAGCAGCTGGTTGATGTGCCTGACAGTTCAATAGGTTAACTTGTGCTCAAGATCGCACCCGCACCTTGACCGTTTCGCTACTGAGCGCTAGGAGCGAGCTCTGCGACATGTTCAATCAATTTCTCGCGCAAGTGCTGCTCCTCCTCTTCATTGAGGCGCGTGCCTTGGGCGTTGGTTAAAATGAATAAGTCTTCTGCGCGCTCACCTATGGTAGTGATTTTAGCTGCATGCAAATCCAAGTTGAGTTCGGCAAAGGTGGCTCCGACGGTAGCCAGTAGCCCCGGCGTATCCAGCGCAACGAACTCCATTAAGGTGCGCTTTTTACTCTTGGTTGGTAGAAAATCAACCTGAGTTTTGACTTTAAAGTGCTGCAAGTTACGAGGAATGCGCCGTGCCTTTTGCGTGGTAGGACGACCATCTTCCAGTACATGCACCAGATGACGAATCAATGCTTGATGGCGATCTTCTTCAATGGCTTGCCCATTTTGGTCAAGTACCATGAAAGTATCGAGTACATAACCGTCTTTACTGGCCATGATTTGCGCGTCATGCACGTTCAGATTACGCCGGTCGAGCTCGGCAACGACAGTCGCAAATAAAGCAGCTTGATCCTTGGTGTAGATAAAAACTTCCGTTCCGCCGCGAGTAGCTTTTTTGCTGAGTAAAACCAAAGGTTTGCTACTGTCTTCATGGCGTAATAAATGGGTGCAGTGCCACGCGATCTGTTTATGAGTATGGCGCAAGAAATAATCGGCTTTAAAGCGCTGCCACAACACCTCAATTTCACGGCTAGAGAAGCCTTCTTTGCGCAGCAGGGCTGAGGCCATTTGCTGGTTATGACGAATGCGTTCACGGACATCGACGGGATTTTCTAGGCCGCGCCGTAGCGCGCGCTGGGTTGAGTAAAAGAGCTCTGCCAACAAAGTCCGTTTCCAGCTGTTCCAAAGCTCAGGGTTGGTGGCGCAGATATCGGCGACGGTTAAACACACCAAGTATTCGAGGCGCTCTTCATCACGCACTTTTTTGGCAAATTCGATGATCACATCTGGATCGTAGATATCACGACGCTGCGCGGTGACCGACATCAGGAGGTGATTTTTGACCAGCCAAGCGACCAATTTCGCTTCCGGTTTAGATAAACCGTGCTCAATACAGAAATCAAACGCTTCATCAGCACCAATTTCTGAGTGATCACCGCCGCGTCCTTTACCGATATCATGGAAAATGGCCGCGAGGATGAGCAGCTCTTTTTTCTGAATTTTAGGGTAAATTTCACAGCAAATAGGGTGGCGATCGTGGTTATTGGCATCACTAAATAGATGGATATGTTTGAGTAGACGAATACTATGTTCATCCACCGTATAGACGTGAAACAAGTCGAACTGCATCTGGCCAACAATCTGGTTCCATTGGGGCAAATAAGCAGCAAGTACACCCAGTTTGTGCATTTGGCTAAACGCTTTATGCAGTGCGTTGGGGTGGCGTACCAGCTCAATAAACTTTTCGCGAGCATTGGGAAGGGTGTGCAGAAATTTATTCAGTCGGCGACGAGCCGTGCGCAATTGGCGCATAGTGGCTGGCGCAACCGATTCGATGGTGGAGTCGCTGGCCATGTGCAAAAACATATCCAGAATGGTTTCTGGACGAGCTTGAAATAGCGCGGGTTTACGCGCTTCAATCATATTGCCACGGCGTTGGAAGTCATCATCAATAATCACGGCTTCGGCTTCTTCACCATTATTGAGGATCGCTTTATCGAAAATTTTCAGCAGCATTTTGTTGAGTTCAGCTACACGACGCAGGGTGCGGAAAAACTCTTTCATCATCATCTCGATGCCACGGTTGCCTTCACCAAAGTAACCGAGATGACGAGCAACTTGCACTTGATGCGCGAAGGTTAAGCGGTTGTCGTAACGTTTCAGCTCAATGTGCAGCGCAAAACGCACGCGCCATAAAAAGTCTTGGCACTCAACCAGCTCACGGTATTCGGCATCGGTCAGAAAACCAAAGCGGCTCATCTCATACAAGGAAGTCGCCCCAAAATGGCGGCGTGCGACCCAACTTAAGGTGTGAATATCGCGTAGCCCACCGGGGGTCGATTTGATGTCAGGCTCTAAGTTGTAGGTGGTGTCGTGATATCGAGCGTGGCGCTCTTTCTGCTCACGCACTTTGGCTTGATAGAAGATTTCACTTGGCCAGAAGGACTCAGAATGGATCACCATTTTGAGATGATGAAAGGTCTCTTCACAGCCGCACAGTAAGCGCGCTTCTTGCAAGTTAGTGGCTACAGTGAGGTCGGATTTACCGATTTCAGCACACTGCTCCACGGTTCGTACCGCGTGGCCAATCTCCAATTTTAAATCCCATAACAGGGTGAGAAATTGACTGATTTTATTAGCGACCTGTTCGCTAAGCACTTGTTGAGATAAGACTAAGAGATCGATGTCTGATAGAGGGTGTAGCTCACCACGTCCATAACCCCCAACCGCGACTAAGCTCACTTCAACCAGCTCATCAAATCCAAAATATTTCCATAAACGGTGTAGCAGTAGGTCCATGTATTCTGAGCGGCCAAGCACTAAGTCGGTCACTGGATGGTGATCGAAAAACTCCTGCTTTTGGTATTCAGTAAAGCTTTCGAGCTGCTGCTTTAAGCTCTCAACCGTGAGTTGGGGTTCTTGAAATGTGATAGGGGATTGATACGGCATAGCGCGTCCATGCAAGCGTTAACACGAATGGAGCCAATCTAGCAGATGGCGACGGATAAAAAAATATCCCTGACCGGCAGGGATATTTTCAATCGAAGGAAAACTTAGGCGTTATTCAGGATGCGTGGCAGGCTTTCTTCATTGCGTAGCGTCAGGATTTCACAGCCATTCGCAGTGACCAAAATCGTGTGTTCCCACTGAGCAGATTTTTTGCCATCGGCGGTGTAGACCGTCCAGCTATCTTCATCATCAAGACGGCAGCCAAATTTACCGGCGTTAATCATGGGCTCAATGGTGAAAATCATCCCTTCACGCAGCACGGTGCGGTCACTGTTTTTGTAGTGCACCACTTGTGGCTCTTCATGGAACTCAGCACCAATGCCGTGACCACAGTAATCACGCACGATAGAGAATTTAAAGCGCGGGTTATTTTTGTTGTTGGTCTTGATGTGCTTTTCAATCGTGGTTCCAATCTCGCCCAATTGAACGCCCGGCTTGACCTGTTTCAGTGCGAGGTAAAGACACTCTTGCGCCACATGACACAGGCGCTTATCTTCAATCGACACATCGCCAATCAAAAACATTTTTGAGGTATCGCCGTGGTAGCCGTCTTTGATAACCGTAATATCGATGTTAAGGATGTCGCCATCACGCAGTACCGCAGGACGTTGGATCTGACCAAAGTAAGTATCTTCACTGGCAGGAATGCCGTGGCAGACAATGTGGTTGATCGACGTGCAGATCGATTTTGGAAAACCGTGATAATTCAGTGGTGCCGGAATCGCGCCTTGAACTTCAGTAATGTACTTATGACATATCTGATCCAGCTCTTCGGTAGTCACGCCTGCTTTCACATGAGGTTCAATCATTTCGAGAACTTCAGCGGCTAAGCGGCCCGCAACGCGCATTTTTTCAATTTCTACGGCATTCTTGATTTTTATAGACATCGGCTTTCTCTACTCACTTGTGAGCACACAAGGTGCTAGTGGCGCTATTGTAACAATGGACAGATGAAGCGCAAGAAAACAGTCGCCCGGCGCTAAAATCGAGTGGCTAAGTCATGGCTTTGCATTGGCTATCGACGAATTTTTTCTAGCCACACAGGGGCGAAATATGATATAAAGCGCGCCGGAATCCGGGTCCTTATTCTCCCTGTTGGCGAAAAGGATTGGGAACCACAAACCTAATTGTTTAAATCACACACATTCCGACACGTATTCCGGGGTGCTCCAAGTGGAGTCGGATATACGGGGGATGTGGAGGCCTAACCCCATAGAGGATTTTAATATGGCATCTGTATCAATGCGCGATATGCTGACAGCGGGCGTACACTTCGGTCACCAAACTCGTTACTGGAACCCAAAAATGAAGCAATTCATTTTCGGCGCACGTAACCGCGTTCACATCATCAACCTAGAAAAAACTGTACCTATGTTCAACGAAGCTCTAGCTGAGCTGGCAAAAGTTGGCGAGAAGAAAGGTAAAGTTCTATTCGTTGGTACTAAGCGCGCTGCATCTGAGTCTGTTAAAGAAGCAGCTCTAGCAAGCAACCAATACTACGTTAACAACCGCTGGTTGGGCGGTATGCTGACTAACTGGAAAACTGTTCGTCAGTCAATCAAGCGTCTGAAAGAGCTGGAAGTTCAATCTACTGACGGTACTTTTGACAAGCTGACTAAGAAAGAAGCTCTAATGCGCACTCGCGAAATGGAGAAACTGGAAAAGTCTCTTGGCGGTATCAAAGATATGGGCGGTCTGCCTGACGCTCTGTTCGTTATCGACGCTGATCACGAGCACATCGCTATCAAAGAAGCGAACAACCTAGGTATTCCAGTATTTGCTGTTGTTGATACTAACTCTAGCCCAGACGGCGTAGACTACATCATCCCAGGTAACGACGACGCGATCCGCGCTGTTCAACTGTACCTGAATGCTGCTGCTCAAGCGATCAACGAAGGTCGTAACAAAGACGTAGCTGCTGTAGCTGAAAAAGACGGTTTCGTAGAAGCGGAATAATCTCGGCTCTGAGT
Organism: Vibrio paracholerae; assembly: GCF_037672085.1. NCBI lineage: Bacteria > Pseudomonadati > Pseudomonadota > Gammaproteobacteria > Vibrionales > Vibrionaceae > Vibrio > Vibrio paracholerae. The sequence continues at coordinate 720,674 of NZ_JBBHLM010000002.1, forward strand.
GAAACTTAGGCTATCTGCCATGATTGTGTAGCATAGCCCAAGTTATAGTTAGCATTGGGGGCCGATAATGTAGGCCCTCAATTTTTACCCAATCCAGAATTAACTGAGGAATAGAGAATGGCTGTTACTGCTGCTCTAGTAAAAGAACTGCGCGAGCGTACTGGCGCAGGTATGATGGAATGTAAGAAAGCCCTTGTTGAAACGAACGGTGACATCGAGCTGGCGATCGAGAACATGCGTAAGAGTGGTGCTGCTAAAGCTGCTAAAAAAGCTGGCAACATCGCTGCTGAAGGCACCATCATTATCAAAGAAGGCGAAGGCGTTGCGGCTCTGGTTGAAGTAAACTGCCAAACTGACTTCGTAGCAAAAGACGGCAGCTTCGTAGCATTTGCTAACCAAGTTGCTGACGCTGCTGTTGCTTCTAAAGCCTCTGTAGAAGAACTACAAGCGCAATTCGAAGAAGTTCGTGTTGCTCTAGTTGCGAAAATTGGTGAGAACATCAACATCCGTCGCGTTCAGTACGTTGAAGGCGCAACTCTGGCTACTTACCGTCACGGCGATCGTATCGGTGTAGTGGTTGCTGGTTCTAGTGACGCAGAAACGCTGAAGCACGTTGCAATGCACGTTGCTGCTTCTCGTCCAGAATTCCTGACACCAGATGACGTTCCAGCTGAAGTTGTTGCGAAAGAGCGTGAAGTTCAAGTTGGCATCGCAATGAACGAAGGTAAGTCAAAAGAAATCGCAGAGAAAATGGTTGAAGGCCGTATGAAGAAATTCACTGGCGAAGTTTCTCTGACTGGTCAGCCATTCGTAATGGAACCAAAGAAAACTGTTGGCGAAATTCTTGCAGAGAAAGGCGTAGCTGTAACTGCGTTCGTTCGTCTTGAAGTAGGTGAAGGCATCGAGAAACAAGAAGGCCTGAGCTTTGCTGAAGAAGTAGCACTGGTGCAAAAAGGTTAATCCTAGCGCGATTGCTCAGAAAAAGACCGTGGCCATGGCTGCGGTCTTTTCACGATTAACCGTGATGAATGGATTTTGGCCTAGCACTCAAATCTATTCATGACTGTTAATCCTCAACTCTCTTTGGAAGGTAAACTCCCATGACAACGAACCCTAAACCAGCTTATCAACGTATTTTGTTAAAACTAAGTGGTGAAGCGCTACAAGGCTCTGAAGGTTTTGGTATTGATCCAACGGTACTTGATCGTATGGCTCAAGAAGTAAAAGAACTGGTTGAGCTGGGTGTTCAAGTGGGGGTTGTGATTGGTGGCGGCAACCTATTCCGTGGTGCAGGCCTAGCCAAGGCTGGGATGAACCGTGTAGTTGGGGATCATATGGGCATGCTTGCCACGGTAATGAATGGTTTGGCAATGCGTGATGCGCTGCATCGTGCTTATGTTAATGCACGCCTGATGTCGGCAATTCCTCTTAACGGTGTTTGTGATGATTACAACTGGGCTGATGCGATTCGCGAATTGCGCCAAGGTCGAGTGGTTATTTTCGCTGCGGGTACGGGCAATCCTTTCTTTACTACGGATTCGGCTGCTTGTCTGCGTGGTATTGAAATTGAAGCTGATGTCGTTCTCAAAGCAACCAAAGTAGATGGTGTTTACAGCGCTGACCCGGTAGCCAACCCGGATGCACAACTGTATGATAAGCTGGCTTACAACGATGTGCTTGAGAAAGAACTGAAAGTGATGGATTTGGCTGCGTTTACTCTGGCTCGTGACCATAAAATGCCAATTCGTGTCTTTAACATGAATAAGCCAGGCGCACTTCGTCGTGTCGTTATGGGTGAAGCTGAAGGTACAATGATCAGCGACGTGCAGTGATCCGTTTGCAAACGAAACGCTCTCGAAACGAAAACAAGAATTAAGGTGATATTGTGATTAATGAGATCAAAAAAGATGCGCAAGAGCGTATGGAGAAAAGTGTTGAAGCACTGAAAAATGGCCTGTCTAAGATCCGCACAGGTCGTGCTCACCCAAGTCTGCTGACGGGGATTTCAGTTGACTACTACGGCGCTCCAACTCCACTTAATCAGGTTGCTAACGTAATTGCAGAAGATGCACGTACGCTAGCGATCACCGTGTTTGACCGTGATTTAACTCAGAAAGTTGAAAAAGCGATCCTGATGTCTGATTTGGGTCTAAACCCAATGTCAGCCGGCACCATTATCCGCGTTCCACTGCCACCGCTTACCGAAGAACGTCGCCGTGATCTGGTGAAAATCGTGCGTGGTGAAGCTGAAGGCGGTCGTGTTGCAGTGCGTAACATTCGTCGTGATGCGAACAACGATCTGAAAGTGCTGCTGAAAGACAAAGAGATTTCAGAAGACGATGAACGTCGTGCACAAGAAGAGATTCAAAAGCTGACCGATGCGGCAGTGAAGAAGATCGATGACGTGCTTGCTGCAAAAGAAAAAGAGTTGATGGAAGTTTAATCCACTGACTTAGTGAACAAAACGCTGTGCTCGCAGCACAGCGTTTTTTTATGCTACTCTTGCGCCTCTTTGATTGTTCGTTGTGTTTCTTATGCAAAATCTATCTCTTTCCCAAGATGTATTGCCTAAACATATTGCCGTCATTATGGATGGTAATGGTCGTTGGGCGAAAGCGCAGGGAAAACCGCGTGTGTTCGGCCATAAAAATGGTGTGGCTGCGGTACGAAAAACCATCTCTACTTCTGCTCGCCTTGGCATTAAAGCCGTGACTCTGTTTGCTTTTAGCAGCGAGAACTGGCGTCGTCCGGAAGAAGAAGTGGGCGTGTTGATGGAACTTTTTATGACGGTTCTTTCGACCGAAATTAAGAAATTGCATAAAAACAATCTGCGTTTGCGAGTGATTGGTGATAAAAGCCGCTTTAGTGAGCGTCTGCAAACTAAAATCGCGCAAGCGGAGCAGCTAACCGCTAGCAATACCGGCATGGTGGTCAACATCGCTGCGAACTACGGTGGACAGTGGGATATCTTGCAAGCCACTCAAGCATTGGCTGAAAAGGTTACCCAAGGTGAACTGCAACCGTCGGACATCGATGAAGCCGTATTTAAGCAGCATTTGACTATGGCTGATCTGCCGGATGTGGATTTGTTGATCCGCACCAGCGGAGAGTGTCGCATTAGTAACTTTATGCTTTGGCAACTTGCCTATGCAGAAATGTATTTTACTCCAGTCTTCTGGCCTGAGTTCGATGAAAACTGCCTGATTGAAGCAGTGACTTGGTTTGTTAATCGTGAGCGCCGTTTTGGCTGTACTGGTGAACAAATCAAGGCATTGATGGAAAACTGAATATAGGACTTCTCAATTTGAAGCAGCGAATCATTACAGCGCTTATTCTGGCGCCTTTGGTGATCCTTGGCATCCTTTATCTGCCTTTTGCTTGGTTTATGTTGGCACTCGCAGTAGTGACCTTACTAGGATTCTGGGAATGGACTCAGTTCGTTAACCAACCATCACGCATGTTAGCCATGATTCCCGCCTTATTGGTTTGTGGTATCAGTGTCGCTTTGATCGACTTTCAATTTCCGGCTATCAGCAATATGAATACGGCGCATTTTATTGTGCTGGGTATCGGTAGCCTTTGGTGGCTGGTCTCAAGTGGACTGGCAATCACTTATCCGCGCTCGCGTCCATTATGGGAACACTCTAGCACTGTTCGCCACCTGTTTGGCCTATTTACGCTGCTGCCTTTCTTTTGGAGTGTGTTGTTCTTACGCGCCGATACTTACCTTTCCGATCCTCTTTATGGCGCGAAATTAGTTCTCTTCGTCTGTTTTCTGGTCTGGGCCGCAGACAGCGGTGCCTATTTTGTGGGAAAAAGCTTAGGTAAACACAAAATGGCGCCCGCCGTCAGCCCGAATAAAACGATAGAAGGTTTGGTTGGTGGCATCGTCACCGCCATGCTGGTTGGTTATTGGGTAGCAGAGTGGTTTGGTATTCAATTTAGCTCTATGCCTGTCATGCTGCTGATCATCTTATTGACTGTGGTGATTTCGGTTTTAGGGGATTTGGTCGAGAGCATGTTTAAACGTGTTTCTGGGATCAAAGACAGCAGCAATATAATTCCTGGGCACGGCGGCATTCTAGATCGGATTGATAGCCTAACGGCCGCTTTCCCTGTGTTCGCTCTTCTCTATTTCTTGTTCTAATACTCAGGCTGCTTAGGCAGCCTGATGTGAATAACAGCGATCTTCACTATGCGTAAACTAACCATTTTAGGTGCCACTGGTTCGATTGGAGCCAGTACCCTTAAGGTGATAGCCCAAAATCCACAGCAGTTTTCCATTGTTGCGTTAGTGGCTGGGGTCAACGTGGCCAAAATGTACCAGCTATGCCAACAGTGGCAGCCGAAATATGCCGTTATGGCAACGGCGTCAGCAGCATCTGAGCTACAAGGCTTGCTCAAAAGCCAAGCGATGGCGACCGAAGTACTGTACGGCGAAGAGGCGATGTGCCAAGTCGCGGCGCTGGATGACGTGGATACCGTGATGGCGGCCATTGTTGGGGCTGCAGGCTTGTTACCTACCATGGCGGCGGTGAAAGCCGGTAAGCGGGTGTTACTTGCCAATAAAGAAGCATTGGTCATGTCGGGGCAGCTGTTTATTGATGCTGTCGCACAATCTGGCGCTGAATTAATGCCGGTGGATAGTGAACACAACGCGATTTTCCAATGTCTGCCGACTGAAATCCAAACTCAGTTGGGGCGCTGTGATTTATCTCAACACGGTATCGACTATATTTTGCTCACCGGCTCAGGCGGCCCTTTCCGCTACAGCGACCTTGCGACCTTAGATAGCGTGACTCCTGAGCAGGCGATTGCTCATCCAAACTGGTCAATGGGACCGAAAATTTCGGTTGATTCCGCGACCATGATGAACAAAGGCCTCGAATACATTGAAGCTAAATGGCTATTTAACACGTCACGAGAACAGCTCAAAGTGCTCATCCATCCTCAATCGGTGATCCATTCTATGGTGCAATACCAAGATGGTTCGGTGATTGCTCAGTTGGGCGAGCCGGATATGGCAACGCCAATCTCCTATGCTATGGCTTATCCTGAGCGAGTGACCGCAGGAGTGCCTGCACTCGATTTTACGCGTTTGCAGCAACTGACCTTTATGGAGGTCGATTTTGCGCGCTACCCGTGCTTGCAATTAGCGATGGATGCGTGTTTTCTTGGCCAACATGCGACAACCTCGCTCAATGCGGCCAATGAAGTGGCTGTTGACGCGTTTTTAAAGCGGAAAATACGTTTTACTGACATTGCGCTAATCAATGATCAGGTATTGTCCAAAGTCTGTGCGACCAACACCCAGTTACATTGCCGTGACTTGGAAAGCCTGCTTGAGCTAGATACAATGGCTCGGCATTTTGCCCATCAAGTACTCAAAGAGCGCCAAGCATGACCGACATATTGTGGAATTTTATCGCCTTCATCATTGCGCTGGGCATTCTCGTCGCAGTGCATGAGTTCGGACATTTCTGGGTTGCCAGACGTTGCGGTGTGAAAGTTGAGAAATTTTCTATCGGTTTTGGGAAATCGATTTGGAAACGTGTCGGTCATGACGGTACAGAATACTCGATATCGATGATCCCACTCGGTGGTTACGTCAAAATGCTTGATGGCCGAGTGGATGATGTTCCTGCTGAACAGCAAACCATGGCATTTGATAAGCAATCACTCTGGAAACGCTCTGCCATAGTGAGTGCTGGCCCCATTTTTAACTTCCTCTTCGCGATCTTTGCCTATTGGCTGGTGTTTATAATAGGCGTACCTGCGGTTAAACCTGTGATTGGCGAAGTGACGCCTTACTCGATTGCGGCTCAAGCGGGCCTTGAGCCAGGCATGGAGATCAAAGCGGTTTCAGGCGTCAACACTCCCGATTGGGAATCGGTTAATATGGGCTTAATTGGCCATATCGGCGATGACATTATGACGATCACTGTCTCGTCCGCTGAAGGTGTGGAATTGAATGAAATTAAGACAATAAATCTACGTGAGTGGAACTTTGACCCAGAAACAGAGTCTGCTATGGGGGCGCTTGGCTTTAAACCTTTTACTCCTGAGATTTCCAATCAGCTGACCAATGTTTCTGCGCAAGGTGCTGGTGAGCGTGCGGGGTTACAAGTCGGTGATACTGTATTGCAAATCAATGGGCAAACAGTTGAGGTTTGGCAACAAGTGGTCAATGCGATTCAAAGTCATCCTAACGCGCCTATCGCTGTTTTGGTTGAGCGAGCAGGACAACAAGTTGAGCTCACTTTGATTCCTGATAGCCGTGAGCTTTCGCAAGGAAAAGTGATTGGTTTTGCTGGAATCGCACCAAAAGTCGCAGAATGGCCGCAAAACTATCGATTTGAATTGCAATTTGGTGTATTTGAGTCGCTTGGTAAAGCGGTTGAAAAAAGCGGACAAGTGATTGACCTAACGGTCAGCATGTTGAAAAAACTGTTGGTGGGTGATGTTGGATTGAATAATCTCAGCGGACCAATTTCTATTGCTAAAGGCGCAGGCACCACAGCTGACTACGGTTTTGTGTACTTTTTAGGCTTTCTGGCTCTGATCAGTATCAACCTTGGCATTATCAACTTGGTGCCACTGCCGATGCTCGACGGTGGCCATCTGTTATTTTTCATGATTGAAGCGGTGATCCGTCGCCCTGTTCCGGAAAAGGTGCAGGAAATGGGTTACCGGATTGGTGGTGCCATCATTTTCTCTTTAATGGCCGTTGCAATCTTTAACGATTTTACTCGCCTGTGATTGATAAACATTAGGCAAGAGTTGCAGTAAGGAAGAACTCAAAACAATATGGCGATGAAACAGATTCTGCTCGCGACATTGCTTGCCACGAGCGTGTCGGCGAATGGTGCCGAAAAATTTGTGGTACAGGATATTCAGATTGATGGCCTGCAAAGGGTCGCTTTGGGTGCTGCATTGCTGAAAATGCCCGTTCGAGTCGGTGACAGTGTCGATTCGCAAGATGTAGCAAACATCATCAAAGCGCTCTATTCCTCAGGTAACTTTGAGGATGTCAAAGTATTGCGCGATGGTAATACCTTGATGGTACAAGTCAAAGAGCGCCCGACCATTGCGAGCGTGTCGTTTTCTGGCAACAAAGCGATCAAAGATGAGCAACTCAAGCAAAACTTGGAGGCTTCCAGCATCCGAGTTGGCGAAGCCTTGGATCGCACGACACTTAGCAATATTGAAAAAGGCTTAGAAGATTTTTACTACAGCGTGGGTAAATATAACGCGACCGTGAAAGCGGTAGTAACCCCATTACCGCGCAACCGTGCTGACCTTAAGTTTGTCTTTACTGAGGGCGTTTCCGCTAAGATCCAACAGATCAACTTTATCGGCAACCAAGTGTTTAGCGATGAAGAGTTACTGTCACGCTTTAACCTTAACGTCGATGTCGCATGGTGGAATTTCCTCGCCGATGATAAGTACAAGAAGCAAGTGTTGGCTGGCGATATTGAAGCGCTGCGCACTTACTATCTGGATCGTGGTTATCTCAAGTTTCAGGTTGATAGCACACAAGTGGCCATCTCTCCCGATAAAAAGGGCGTGTACATCACGCTGAACTTGAATGAAGGTGAGCCGTACACGGTGAGCAAAGTGCAGTTCCGTGGTGAATTGATGGGTAAAGAGGCCGAGTTTACTTCTCTTATCCCATTTGAAATCGGCGAAACCTATAACGGTTCTGCGGTGACTAGACTTGAAGAGAGTGTTAAGAAAGTGCTTGGGGAATCTGGCTACGCCTATCCACAAGTGCGCACCATTCCTGAGTTTGATGACGAAAAGCAGCAAGTGTCACTGGTGGTTCATGTCGAAGCGGGTAAACGTGTTTATGTGCGTGATATCCGTTTTGTGGGGAACAACAGCACTCGTGATGAAGTTTTACGCCGTGAAATGCGTCAGATGGAAGGCTCTTGGCTCAACTCAAAAGACATCGAAACCGGTAAGACTCGTCTCAATCGTTTAGGCTTCTTTGAAACAGTAGAAGTACAAACGGTGCGTGTGCCGGGTAGTGAAGACCAAGTGGATCTCGTTTACAGCGTAAAAGAGGCGAACTCAGGCAACGTCAACTTCGGTGTCGGTTACGGCACTGAATCTGGGGTGAGCTTCCAAGTCGGTCTGCAACAAGACAACTTCTTAGGTTCGGGTAACCGTGTTGGTGTCAATGCGATGACCAATAAATATCAGAAAAACTTGACTCTAGAATATCGAGATCCTTACTGGAACCTCGATGGTGTCAGCTTGGGCGGCAAAGTTTTCTATAACCAGTTTGAAGCTTCTGAAGCAGGTATTGTTGACTATACCAACGAAAGTTACGGAACCAGTTTGACTTGGGGTTTCCCATTTGATGAATTGAACCGATTTGAGTTTGGTATTGGGTACACCCACAACAAGATTGGTAACTTAACGCCTTACCTGCAAGTGGAGAACTTCCTTGCTGCGCAGGCAAGTAACATCGATTCTAACGGTAATTTGCTGACCGATGACTTCGATATCAACTTATCTTGGACACGTAATAACCTCAATAGCGGCTACTTCCCGACGGCGGGTAACCATCAGCGTGCTTTCTACAAAATGACAGTGCCTGGGTCGGATGCGCAGTACTTTAAGCTGCAATATGATGTTCGTCAGTATTTCCCGTTGACCAAGAAACATGAGTTTTCCTTACTGCTGCGTGGGCGTTTAGGCTACGGTAACGGCTATGGTCAAACGGATGGAAAAGATAACTTGTTCCCGTTTTATGAGAACTTCTATGCGGGCGGCTTTACCTCATTACGTGGTTTTGGGTCAAACTCAGCAGGTCCAAGATCGGTATACCGTGACTACTCGGGTTCAAACAATGGCTCAGATACAGCGACTAAAGATTCAGTTGGCGGAAACGCGATTGCTTTAGCGAGTGTTGAACTGATTGTCCCAACACCGTTTGCTTCTGATGAGGCTCGTAGCCAAGTTCGGACCAGTGTGTTCTACGATATGGCGAGTGTTTGGGATACTGAATTTGATTACCGTGGTCGAGCAGATTACGGAGATCAATATTATTACGACTACTCAGACCCAAGTAAGTACCGCTCATCTTATGGTGTGGCACTACAATGGGTCTCACCAATGGGTCCTTTAGTTTTCTCATTGGCTAAACCGATTAAAAAGTATGAGGGTGATAAAGAAGAATTCTTCACCTTCACTATTGGAAGAACCTTCTAGGAGAGGAACATATTTTGAACAACATGATTAAAGCAGCAGGCATTGGCCTAATTATTCTTAGCTCATCAATGATTGCGAATGCGGCTGAAGCTGCGCAGAAAATTGGCTACATCAATACTGCGCAAGTGTTCCAAGCGCTGCCGCAACGTGAAGTCGTTTTGCAAAAGATGCAAAATGAGTTCAAAGATAAAGCTGCGGAACTGCAATCTATTCAAGCAGATGCCAAAACCAAAATCGAAAAGCTTAAGCGTGATGGTCAATTGATGGGACAAGATGAGGTAGAAAAACTACGTATCGAAATCGGTCAATTGGACAGCAAATACAAGATCAAAGCGCAAGCTTTAGAAGAAGCGTCTGCTCGTCGTGAAGCCGAAGAGAAGCAAAAACTGTTTAAAGTGATCCAAGATGCAGTGAAAAAAGTGGCTGAGAAAGAAGGCTACGACATCGTGCTAGACACGAGCTCAATGCAATACGGTAAGCCAGAACACAATCTGTCTGAGAAAGTTATTAAAGCCATTAAATAATCGAAAATTATGACCACACTCACTTTAGCCGAATTGGCTACTATCACCGGGGGGGAGTTGTTCGGTGATCCAACAGCACTGGTCAGTGCCGTTGCGCCTATGGATAAGGCACAGCTTGGACATGTGACATTCTTGTCTAATCCTAAATACAGTAAGCACTTAGGTGATTGTAAAGCCACGGTGATCATGGTGAAAGCCAGTGAGCGAGAACTCTGTCCGAGTAACGCTCTGGTGGTTACCGATCCGTATGTTGCATTCGCTAAAGTGGCTCAGGCGCTGGATTCAACTCCTTCTCCTGCACACGGTATTGCACCGAGTGCTGTGATTGCTGAAGATGCAAAGTTAGGCCACAACGTTTCGATTGGGGCAAATGCGGTCATTGAGTCAGGTGTTCAGCTTGGCGATAACGTGGTGATTGGTGCTGGCTGTTTTATCGGTAAACAAGCGCGTTTGGGCGATAACACTAAGCTTTGGGCTAATGTAACGATTTACCACAAAGTGGAAATCGGCTCAGATTGTTTGATTCAATCTGGAACCGTGATTGGTGCTGATGGCTTTGGCTATGCTAATGAGCGTGGCGAGTGGATTAAAATTCCGCAGCTTGGCTCTGTACGTATTGGTGATCGCGTTGAGATTGGTGCTTGCACCACCATCGATCGCGGCGCGCTGGATGATACGGTGATTGAAGATAACGTGATCATCGATAATCAGCTGCAAATCGCTCACAACGTGCACATCGGATATGGTAGCGCGCTGGCGGGTGGTACCATCATCGCCGGCAGTACACGCATTGGCAAGTACTGTATTATTGGTGGCGCTAGCGTGATTAACGGCCATATCGAGATTGCTGATGGCGTGACCATCACTGGCATGGGTATGGTGATGCGCAGTATTGAGGAGAAGGGGATGTACTCTTCGGGTATTCCTCTGCAAACCAATAAAGAGTGGCGTAAAACGGCCGCTCGCGTACACCGTATTGAAGATATGCATAAGCGACTGAAAGCTTTAGAAAAGTTGCTTGAGCAATCCGACACGGTACAGCCCGATAACTCTCAAGCTTAATCAGCTAGTTTCAAAGGCTCGCACATTGCGAGTCTTTTCGCTGTTGGGTATTCCCTTATTTTTCTATTTATAAACAGGATGATGACTTTGACTACTGATAAGAAAACGATGAATATCACTGAAATTCAATCGCTTCTGCCTCACCGCTATCCATTTTTACTGATTGATCGCGTGACCGACTATGAAGAAGGTAAATACCTGATTGGTTTGAAAAATGTTTCAGTGAATGAGCCTCAGTTTACGGGTCACTTTCCACAACTGCCGGTTTTCCCCGGTGTATTGATTTTAGAAGCCATGGCTCAAGCCACTGGTCTGTTGGCGTTCAAAACCTTTGGTGCGCCAAAAGAGAATGAACTGTACTATTTTGCCAGCATTGATGAAGCTAAGTTCCGTAAGCCAGTGACACCGGGAGATCAACTGATGATTGAAGTTGAATTCCTTAAAGAGCGTCGTGGTATCGCGCTGTTTAACGGCGTGGCCAAGGTCGATGGTGATGTGGTCTGCTCTGCTCAACTGAAATGCGCACGTCGAGAGTTTTAAGATGATTCACGAAACTGCACAAATTCACCCAACTTCTGTCGTGGAAGAGGGCGCTATCATTGGTGCCAACGTTAAGATTGGTCCTTTCTGTTTTGTCGACAGCAAAGTCGAGATCGGTGAAGGCACTGAGCTGCTGTCGCACGTTGTGGTCAAGGGGCCAACTAAAATCGGTCGCTTCAACCGGATTTTCCAGTTTGCTTCAATTGGTGAAGCGTGTCAGGACCTGAAATACGCCGGTGAAGATACGCAGCTCATCATTGGTGATCGCAATACGATTCGCGAAAGCGTCACCATGCACCGCGGTACAGTGCAAGATAAAGGCATCACTATCGTGGGTAGCGACAACCTATTTATGATCAACGCTCACGTTGCGCATGACTGTGTGATTGGCGATCGCTGTATTTTTGCCAACAACGCGACCTTAGCGGGTCACGTCAAAGTGGGCAACCAAGCGATTGTGGGGGGCATGTCCGCCATTCACCAGTTCTGCCATATTGGCGATCACTGTATGCTGGGTGGCGGCTCTATTGTGGTGCAAGATGTGCCACCGTACGTGATGGCGCAAGGTAACCACTGTGCACCGTTTGGTATTAATGTGGAAGGCTTAAAACGCCGTGGCTTTGATAAAGCGGAAATTCATGCGATTCGCCGTGCCTACAAATCCTTGTACCGCAATGGTTTGACTCTTGAAGCAGCCAAGGCTGAGATTGCCCAAGAAGCTGAGCAGTACCCTAGTGTGAAACTGTTCCTCGATTTCCTTGAGAAATCTGAGCGTGGCATTATTCGCTAATTTGTTTAGTGAGTGAGCTAACCAAACTATTTAAAGATCGCTGCTGACTCAGCGATCTTTTGCATTTTTGTACTCTGGCGAGTGTCAAGACAGGGGAGATACCACCCAAGTGGCGAAGGCTTGAGTATCGATCAGCGCATGATGAACTGCGGAGGAAACCGTGAATAGACCATTACGGATTGGCATAGTTGTTGGGGAGCTCTCTGGCGACACCTTAGGCGAAGGCTTTATCAAAGCGATACGTGCTCGTTACCCAGATGCTGAGTTTGTGGGCATCGGTGGGCCGAAAATGAACGCACTTGGCTGTCAATCTCTGTTTGATATGGAAGAGTTGGCCGTGATGGGTTTAGTGGAAGTGCTTGGCCGCTTGCCACGCCTGCTGAAAGTCAAAGCCGAGCTGGTTAAGTATTTCACCGCCAATCCGCCGGATGTTTTCGTGGGTATCGATGCGCCGGATTTTAATTTACGCCTTGAGCTGAGCCTTAAACAAGCGGGGATCAAAACCGTACATTACGTCAGTCCATCAGTGTGGGCGTGGCGACAAAACCGCATTCATGGCATTGCCGCAGCGACGCATTTAGTGCTGGCCTTTCTTCCATTTGAGAAAGCGTTTTACGACAAATTCAATGTGCCTTGTGAGTTTATCGGTCATACCTTGGCGGATTCGATCCCGTTAGCGTCCGATAAGTTAGCCGCTCGCCAACTGCTTGGTCTGGATGAGCAGCGCCGCTGGTTAGCCGTTTTGCCGGGCAGTCGTGGCAGTGAAATGAAGATGCTCGCGGAGCCTTTTATCGCCACCTGTCAAAAACTGCAGGCGCGCTATCCAGATCTTGGCTTTGTGGTGGCTTTGGTGAATGCCAAACGTCGTGCGCAATTTGAACAGGCTTGGCAACAAGTCGCTCCTGAGCTGAATTTTGTGCTGGTGGATGATACCGCGCGCAATGTGATTACGGCAGCCGATGCGGTGATGCTTGCCTCCGGCACGGTAGCCTTGGAGTGCATGCTGCTTAAACGCCCTATGGTGGTCGGTTATCGCGTGAATACCTTTACGGCCTTTTTGGCCAAACGTCTGCTGAAAACGCCGTATGTCTCTTTGCCGAACATCTTGGCTGGAGAGGAACTGGTGAAAGAGCTGCTGCAAGAGCATTGCACCGTCGACAACCTTTACCATGAAGTGAGCCGTTTACTCGAAAGCGACAACCAAGCCTTGATGGACAAATTTACCGAAATGCATCAATGGATCCGTAAAGATGCGGATCAGCAAGCGGCGCAAGCTGTGCTGCATTTGATTCAGAAATAACATTAACCAGATTGAGAACATACCATGGCGAAGAAACCAAGCATTGAGCTGCCTCCCTTTGAGATTCCTGCAGGTTATGCCTTGATTGCTGGAGTGGATGAAGTCGGGCGCGGCCCACTGGTGGGGGATGTCGTCACGGCAGCGGTGATCCTTGACCCTAATCGGCCGATTAGGGGCTTGAATGATTCCAAAAAGCTCAGTGAGAAAAAACGCTTAGCCCTGTTTCCTGAGATTCAGGAAAAAGCCTTAGCTTGGGCTGTGGGGCGCTGTTCACCGCAAGAAATTGATGAGCTGAACATCTTCCAAGCCACCATGGTTGCAATGCAGCGCGCCGTCGCAGGGTTGCGCATTCAGCCTGATTTGGTATTGATTGATGGCAATAAAATTCCCAAGCTCCCAATTGAGGCGCAAGCCGTGGTTAAAGGCGATCTGCGTGTCGCGCAAATCAGTGCCGCTTCGATTATTGCCAAAGTGATCCGCGACCAAGAGATGGAAGCGCTGGATAAGCAATATCCTCAGTTTGGTTTCGCCAAGCACAAAGGTTACCCAACCGCCGCGCATTTTGCTGCCATTGAGCAGCATGGGGTGATTGAGCAGCACCGTAAAAGTTTTGGCCCAGTAAAACGTGCTCTTGGTATAGAATAGAGCGCAATTGCGTTTCCTAAGATTTGGATACTCCTTGCATGTCAGACCCAAAGTTCATCCACTTACGTATACACAGTGATTTCTCTATGGTGGATGGTTTGTCCAAAGTCCCGCCATTGGTGAAAAAAGTGGCGGCAATGGGCATGCCCGCAATGGCCTTGACCGATTTCACCAACCTGTGTGGCTTGGTGAAGTTTTACAGCACCGCGCATAACTGCGGGGTTAAGCCGATCATTGGTGCCGACTTTACTTTGCAATCGGAAGAGTTCGGTGATGAGCTGACCAAACTGACCTTGCTTGCTAAAAACAATGTCGGTTACAAAAACCTCACCTTATTGATTTCTAAAGCCTATTTGCGTGGCCATGTCCAGCATCAACCTGTGATTGATAAAGCGTGGTTGGTCGAGCATGCCGAAGGGCTGATTGTGCTCTCGGGAGGCAAAAGTGGCGAAGTGGGGCGCGCATTACTCAAAGGCAACCAACAACAAGTAGAAAGATGCATTGAGTTTTACCAAACTCACTTTGCCGATCATTTCTATCTAGAGCTTATCCGCACTGGCCGTGCCGATGAAGAGAGCTACTTACATTTTGCGCTGGATGTGGCAGAGCAGTACGACTTGCCCGTCGTGGCAACCAACGAAGTGGTATTTATCACTGAAGAGTCGTTTGAAGCCCACGAAATCCGAGTCGCGATTCACGATGGTTATACGCTGGAAGATCCACGCCGTCCAAAAAATTACAGTCCGAAGCAGTATCTGCGCAGCGAAGCGGAGATGTGTGAGCTGTTTGCGGACATTCCAGAAGCGTTAGCCAACAGTGTCGAGATTGCCAAACGTTGTAACGTGACCGTACGTTTGGGCGAATATTTCCTACCTAACTTCCCAACGGGCGGGATGGCGATTGAAGATTTTCTGGTGATGAAATCTCGCGAAGGGTTGGAAGAGCGACTCGAATTTCTTTTCCCAGATCCAGAAGTTCGTGCCAAGCGTCGCCCTGAATACGATGAGCGTTTGCAAATCGAGCTCGATGTGATTAACCAGATGGGCTTTCCCGGATACTTCTTGATCGTGATGGAGTTTATCCAGTGGTCAAAAGATAACGATATTCCAGTCGGTCCGGGACGGGGCTCGGGGGCGGGCTCATTGGTAGCGTATGCACTGAAAATCACCGACCTTGATCCGCTGGAATACGATCTGCTGTTCGAGCGTTTCTTAAACCCAGAGCGGGTCTCCATGCCCGACTTCGACGTCGATTTCTGTATGGATAAGCGTGACCAAGTGATTGATCACGTAGCGGAAATGTATGGTCGTGATGCGGTATCACAAATCATCACCTTCGGTACTATGGCGGCGAAAGCGGTGATTCGTGATGTGGGGCGCGTGCTTGGTCATCCGTTCGGTTTTGTCGATCGCATTTCCAAATTAGTGCCACCCGATCCGGGCATGACGCTCGAAAAAGCCTTTATTGCTGAGCCTGCACTGCAAGAGCTGTATGACGCGGATGAAGAAGTCAAAGAGCTGATCGACAAGTGTCGTATTCTGGAGGGCTGTACCCGTAACGCCGGCAAGCACGCGGGGGGCGTGGTGATTTCACCCACCGCCATCACCGATTTTGCGCCGATTTACTGCGATGCTGAAGGTAACTTCCCGGTTACTCAGTTCGATAAGAACGATGTAGAAACCGCTGGTCTGGTCAAATTTGACTTCTTGGGGCTGCGTACGCTCACCATTATTGACTGGGCTTTGGGCTTAGTGAACCCACGCTTGAAAAAGGCGGGCAAACCACCAATTCGGATAGAGGCGATCCCGCTCGACGATGCGCGCTCTTTCCGTAACCTACAAGATGCCAAAACCACCGCGGTATTCCAGCTCGAATCGCGCGGTATGAAAGAGCTGATTAAGCGACTGCAACCCGACTGTTTTGAAGACATCATCGCTCTGGTGGCGCTGTTTCGTCCGGGGCCGCTGCAATCGGGCATGGTGGATAACTTTATCGACCGTAAGCATGGCCGAGAAGCCATCTCTTATCCGGATGAAAAGTGGCAACATGAATCGCTCAAAGAGATCCTAGAGCCGACCTACGGCATCATCCTCTATCAGGAGCAGGTGATGCAGATCGCGCAGGTGCTGTCGGGTTACACCTTGGGTGGGGCAGACATGCTGCGCCGTGCAATGGGTAAGAAAAAGCCAGAAGAGATGGCTAAGCAGCGCGCCGTTTTCCAAGAAGGGGCGGAGAAAAATGGCGTCGATGGTGAGTTGGCGATGAAAATCTTCGATCTGGTGGAAAAATTCGCCGGATACGGATTTAACAAATCGCACTCTGCCGCTTATGCGCTGGTTTCTTACCAAACCTTATGGTTGAAAACCCACTATCCAGCCGAGTTTATGGCGGCGGTAATGACCGCGGATATGGACAACACGGAAAAAGTGGTTGGTCTAGTGGATGAGTGTAAAAACATGGGGTTGACCGTGTTGCCACCGGACATCAACTCGGGTCTTTATCGCTTTAACGTCGATGACAATGGCGCGATTGTTTATGGTATCGGCGCAATTAAAGGGGTGGGTGAAGGCCCGATTGAAGCGATTTTGGAAGCTCGCAACAAAGGGGGATATTTCAAAGATCTGTTTGATTTCTGCGCGCGGATTGATCTGAAAAAGGTCAACAAACGGGTAATTGAAAAACTGATCTTGGCTGGCGCGCTGGATAGATTGGGCCCACATCGCGCAGCCATGATGGCCTCAGTGGATGATGCGGTGCGTGCGGCAAGCCAACATCACCAAGCGGAAGCGTTTGGACAAGCGGATATGTTCGGCGTACTCACGGATGCGCCAGAAGAAGTCGAGCAGAAATACACGCAAGTGCCAGAATGGCCAGAAAAAGTGCGTTTGGAAGGGGAGCGCGAGACGCTTGGGCTCTATCTCACCGGCCATCCGGTGGATGAATACCTGAAAGAGCTCACCAAATACACCAGTTGCCGTTTGAATGAAGCCGCACCAACCCGGCGTGATCAATCCTTAACCGTTGCCGGATTGGTGATTGCAGCGCGGGTGATGACCACCAAACGTGGCACGCGAATTGGTTTAATGACTTTAGATGACCGTTCGGGCCGTATGGAAGTGATGCTTTACTCGGAAGCACTCGATCGGTATGCAGAATGGTTAGAAAAAGATAAAATTTTGGTGGTTTCCGGACAGGTCAGCTTTGATGACTTCAATGGCGGACTTAAAATGTCGGCGCGCGAGGTCATGGACTTGGGCAGCGCGCGTGAAAAATTTGCCCGCGGTTTATCGATCTCGATTTTACAGTCGCAGATTGATCAACAATTTTTTGAGCGTTTTAGTCACATACTAGAACCTCACCGCGCAGGAACCGTACCTGTCAATGTATACTACCAGCGCCCTGATGCGCGAGCGCGCCTGACGTTAGGCACAGAGTGGCGAGTCACGCCAAGCGATACATTGTTAGACGAATTAAAGCAGCTACTTGGTCATGATCAGGTAGAACTCGAATTTAACTAAAATTCAGCCAGTGCGCACTGAGAGTGGCATGGCTGAGTCACAAAGGATCGATAGATGAGCCTCAATTTTCTTGATTTTGAAAAACCGATTGTCGAACTGGAAACGAAAATTCAGGCGCTGCGTGATGTGTCTCGTCACAGCACAAGCGCATCCGTAGATCTGGATAAAGAGCTAGAACAGCTTGAGAAGAAAAGCCTTGAGCTGAAAAAGAAGATTTTCAGTGACTTAGGTGCATGGCAAGTCGCGCAATTGGCGCGTCATCCACAACGTCCTTATACGCTGGATTATCTCAAACACATTTTTACTGAGTTTGATGAACTGGCGGGCGATCGCGCCTATGCCGATGACAAAGCGATCGTGGGCGGTATTGCACGTCTTGAAGGGCGTGCGGTCATGGTGATTGGTCACCAAAAAGGTCGTGAAACTCGTGAAAAAGTGAAACGTAACTTTGGTATGCCAAAGCCAGAAGGCTACCGCAAAGCGCTGCGTTTGATGGAAATGGCTGAGCGTTTCAATATGCCTATCATCACTTTCATTGATACCGCGGGCGCATACCCAGGTGTGGGTGCAGAAGAGCGCGGTCAGTCGGAAGCGATCGCCAAAAACCTTAAGGTGATGTCAGGCCTGAAGGTGCCAGTCATCTGTAACGTGGTGGGCGAAGGTGGCTCTGGTGGTGCGTTGGCGATTGGTGTCGGTGACTATGTGAACATGCTGCAATACTCAACCTACTCAGTGATTTCACCAGAAGGTTGTGCGTCTATTCTGTGGCGTGATTCTGATAAAGCGCCACAAGCGGCAGAAGCGATGGGTCTGATTGCTCCACGTTTGAAAGAGCTGGAATTGATTGACGAAATCATTGAAGAGCCACTGGGTGGTGCGCATCGTGATCATAAACAGACAGCAGAGAATGTCAAAGCCACGCTACTGCGTCAGTTGGCCGATCTGGATGCACTGGATCACGAAAACTTGCTGGAGCGCCGTTATCAACGTTTGATGAACTACGGTTACTGTTGATTATTTCATCGCGCAGTAGCGGTGGAATATCCACATATAGAAAGGGTTGGCTTAGGTCAACCCTTTGGCTTTTCTAGGCTCAAGGGGTAAACTTGAGCCACTTTTCTCAACTCTCTGTGGTTTATGGACGATCTCTATCTCCACTTTGTGCAGCAATTAGCTCACTATCCTTTTCGCAAACTCCTTCTCGCCCTGAGCGGCGGTGTGGATTCGCGGGTACTGCTTGCCCTTCTGGCGTATGGGCGTGATGAGTTTGGTTGGGATGTGGACGCGGTTCATGTTCATCATGGGTTGAGTCCGAACGCCGATCAGTGGGCGCAGCATTGCCAACGCTGTTGTCGTGAAGTTGGAATGGCATGTCAAATCGAATATGTACAGCTGGATGTGGCAAGTGGTGAAAGTATTGAGAAACTGGCGCGAGAGGCGCGTTATCGAGTCCTTGCTCCGCATGTGAATGCGCAGACACTGTTGTTACTTGGGCAGCATGCTGACGATCAACTGGAAACTTTTTTACTCGCATTAAAGCGCGGCAGTGGCCCAAAAGGGCTGGCCGCAATGGCTGCTTATGCCCCGTTTGCCGAGGGACATTTGCTCCGCCCTCTATTAACCGTCTCACGTCAACACATTGAAGCCTATGCCAAGCAGCACAAACTCACTTGGGTTATCGATGAAAGTAATGCAGATATCCGCTACGAGCGCAATTTTCTACGCCATCAGGTGACACCTATACTTACCGAGCGCTGGCCGAGCATTCGCCAAGCTGTGCAACGTAGTGCTGAGCTGTGTGCAGAACAAGAAGCGCTGCTGCAAGAGTTTTTAGCTGAAGCATTAAAAAAGGCGATCACTGCTGAGGGCGGATTGTCGATCGCCGTTCTGGCTGAGGGCAGTGAGGGGATGCGCCGACAACTGATCCGAGCTTGGTTTGCACACCATAGGCTACCGATGCCGAGTCGTCAGCACACGGAACGTATTTGGTGTGAAGTGGCGCTGGCGAGTGAGGATGCCAATCCAAAATTAAAGTTGAACAAGATTGAGGTGCGCCGTTTTCAGCACTGTCTGTACCTTGTGCCACCAGAGATTGATCTCTCTGGTTGGCGCAGTGGCTTGGTGCCTGAGCAATATTTGCTATTGCCGCAAGGTCTAGGTCATATTCAGTTGACCAGCAAGGCGGGTGGCAACATCAAGCTGCCCGATGATCAGAGTCAATTATGGGTTAGCTTTGATCCACAAGGGCTAGAGGCTTGTCCGGTTGGGCGGGTGGGTTCGCGCAAACTCAAAAAACTGTTTCAAGAATATGGTGTGCCGAGTTGGCTGCGACGGCAAACCCCCATCCTCATGTACCGAGATAGAGTGGTGTGTGTCGCGGATTTATTCGTAGATCGTGATTGGAGTGGGCAAGATTGTGAGTTGGTTTGGTTCAAATCTCATGATTATGTGCCAAAATAAATTCATAACCACACATAATCTATAGGGATAATTACATGGGTAAAGCAATGAACAAAATGGTTATAGCCCTCGCTTTGGGTGGCTGTGTTGTGTCTGGTGCCGCTTTGGCGGGGGATGTGGCTGCTGGGCAAGCGAAAGCCGCGGTTTGCGCAGCGTGCCACGGCATGGATGGTATTGCCGTTATTCCCGGCTACCCAAATCTTAAAGGGCAGAGTGAGCAATACTTGATTAGCTCCGTTAAAGCTTACAAAAATAAAGAGCGCACAGGTGGCTTGGCTGCAGTGATGCAAGCGCAATCCATGATGCTCAGTGATGAAGATATTGCTAATCTGGCTGCTTATTACGCCAGCTTGAAGTGATCATTATCCGCTTCGTACTTAAAGCGGCAGCGGTGTTGGCTAGGTTCGTTCATCTCTATCACATAGTGTGCCTATGCTCATGGAGATGAACCGACTTACTGCCTACCTGCAGTGCCAAGTCGTTCGGGAATAACTTCTATTATGCTTCGTTTGGCACCTATCAATGAATACGTGCCCACACCTAAAGTTCGCGAGTGTTATCTGCGGACTTTTTGCCTTTTTCAGCCTTCACTCTTTTTATCCGTGCATTTTATCTGTGCATTGTTGTGGCACAGCATACAAATCTCACATTCATTTCACTTTTGATTGCAACCAATCTCAATAATTTATGCTCTCAATGCGTGGGAATGATCCCGATCGTCATGATGACCTGTCGTAGAGGAGCGGCCATGAGATTTGAACGAAATGATTTAAGTGGATTTTTAGGGAAGAGTTTTATCTATAACTATGATCAGGGTTGGCGTTATGAGCTGTATGTGAAAAATGCGACCACCATAGATTATCGAGTCCATTCTGGGATTGTTGGTGGGCGATGGGTGAAAGATCAAACCGTGCATATCTCACGAGTTGGGGCGGCCATTTATCGGGTTTCTTGGGCTGAGCCAACCGGAACCAGCGTCGCTCTCACCTTAAACTTAGAGGATTATGTCGTGCATGGCGCTATTTACTTTCCTCGTTGGATTGTTGATGAGCCTGAAAAAATTGCTTGCTATCAAAATGACCATCTCCCGCTCATGGAAGCGTACCGTGATGCCGGGCCTATCTATCCAACCCATGTGATCGATAGCTTTGCGACCTTGATTTATATGCGTGATTGCGGCCTCAATAATGAACAAGTGATTAACTGCCCACCCAGTGAGCTTGCTGAGGATTATCCTTTCTGTTTAGCCGATAAAAACTTACTGCCAGCCTAAGTGTCGTCATGGCGTAAGCTGATGAAGATGGCTTTAGGAGCAAGGAAAAGTCTATAGTGGCTTGAGTAACAAAAGGAAAAATTACTCAAGCACTTTGGTTGATTGTTGGTTATGGCTGACAGATAATGCCGAGCACTGACAGTCGTTTAAGGGATGAACATGAAAAAAATCGAAGCCATCATCAAGCCGTTTAAACTCGACGATGTCCGCGAGGCGTTGGCCGAAGTCGGCATCACAGGTATGACAGTGTCTGAAGTCAAAGGATTTGGCCGTCAGAAAGGACACACTGAACTGTACCGCGGTGCTGAGTATATGGTCGATTTCCTGCCTAAAGTGAAGCTAGAAATTGTGGTCACCGATGATGTGGCGGATCGCTGTGTCGACACCATCATTGAAACGGCTCAAACCGGTAAGATTGGTGATGGTAAAATCTTCATCACTAACGTTGAGCGTGTGGTACGTATTCGTACCGGTGAAGAGGATGAAGATGCAATTTAAGCATCCGTCCGATTACTTAATAATAAGGAGCTAAGGCTCCTTATTTTGTTTTGAGGGTAACTGAATGAAAAAACGTTACTGGATGGCTCCATTGTTGATAGCGGCGGCGGGACTGACCGCTTTCTGGTCTATCTTCACGATTCCTACTCAACCTGAATTAGTCACTATAGGGCGTAATCAGCAAGGCGAACCGCTGTTGTGCTATCAACATCCGCAGTCTGAAGTTTTGGATCTTGATGGAGAGCTCAATCTGCTCGTTTGGAATATCTATAAACAAAATCGTGCCAATTGGTCAACGCAGCTCACCGAATTGAGTCGTGACCAGCAATTACTCTTGCTGCAAGAGGCCAATATGACGCCTGCGTTTAAAGAGTGGATTCATCAATTAGGGTGGGATGGCACCCAAGCTCGAGCTTTTGAAGCGTTCGGAGAGGCGGCTGGAGTAATTAATCTCGCTAAAGTGATGCCAACCATGGCTTGTGCTTATACTCAGCTTGAACCGTGGTTGAGGCTGCCTAAATCGGCGATCTACGCACGTTATCGTTTAAGTGATGGGCAAGAGTTAGCCGTAGTCAATCTGCACGCAGTCAACTTCACTTATGGCACCCAAGAGTATCAACAGCAGTTGACCGCACTACTGGATGAGCTGCGTGATTTTACTGGCCCTGTGATTGTGGCGGGCGATTTTAACAGTTGGAGCGAGGCGCGTATGGCGCTGCTGAGTACTCAGCTTGCCTCCGTAGGATTGCAAGAAGTGCGCTTTTCGCCAGATAACCGCACGACGTTTATCAATGGCTTGCCATTAGATCATGTCTTCTATCGTGGATTGCAGCTTGAAAAAGCAGAAGCGCCCATATCGGACGCTTCTGATCATAATCCAATGTTAATCAGTTTCACCTTAATCAACTAGCATGGGATCTACGACTGGGCTGGTAAAGTTTGCCATATCGACTTGAATTTTTAGCTTTTGGCCCACTTTAAGCTGGTTTGTGGACAGTTCATTCCACTTACTAATGTCGCTGGTTTTAACTTTAAAACGTTTTGCAATACCGTTCAGCGTATCTCCAGAGCGAACTTGATAGACGACAGAGCGTATCGAGTTCTGCTTTGTCTCTTTCCAGATAACCAGTTTTTGTCCTTTTCGTAGTCCTTCTTTGGTTGATAAGTTATTCCACTGCGCTAACTGTTGAGATGAAACATTATACTGCTTGGCTAGGCTCCACAAACTCTCCCCTGAGGCGACAGTATGGTTAACTTGGTATTGCCCACGCGGAGTTTTGGTTGAATTTGTGGCGGGTGCTGCCGCAAGACGTTGAGCGTTTTTATTAGTGCTAATTGAAGTTGGTACTAATAATGAGTCTCCAATCTTAACTTGGTTGCTCTTGAGTTGGTTGGCCTGCTTTATTACGGCCATGTTAGTATTGTACTTAGCGGCAATCGTACCGAGAGTATCGCCTGATTTGACTTTATAGCGGACTAAACGAATATCTTTTCCGCGATTCTCTTCCACTGCCTGTTCAAAACGACCTGCATTATTTAATGGAATTAGTAAATGGTGGGGGCCTGTTGGGGCGGTAGCCCATTGACGATAAGCCGGATTTAGGCTCTTCAATTCTCTAGCTGTCATACCAGCATAATGAGCAGCAATCGCGAGATCTAGAGGCTCTTTGGGATCTACGCGCCTAAGGGCTGGGCTATTATCAATCGTTGGTAAACTGATGCCGTATTTCTCACTATTGGCTATCACATCTGCCAAAGCTAATACTCTGGGAACGTAATCCATGGTTTCTTTCGGTAGATTGAGAGAAAATAGATCGGTTGGTTTACCAGCTTTTTTGTTGGCTTGAATGGCTCTATCGACACGTCCTTCACCACTATTATATGCGGCAAGCGTTAGATACCAGTCACCATTAAAATGTTTGTTAAGCCGAGTAAAATAATTTAGAGCAGCATCCGTTGACGCTTCTACATCCATGCGCCCGTCATACCAAAAGTTCTGTTTTAAGCCATAAAGTTTGCCTGTTGAAGAGATAAATTGCCAAAGACCCGCTGCATTACTCGGCGACTGAGCTGATGGGTCAAAGGAACTTTCTAAAAATGGAATAAGGATCAATTCGAGTGGTAAACCCTTCTGCTCCATTTTTTCAGACAATAAATAGAGGAAAGGCTCAGCGCGAGCTGTGACGGACTCAATATGGTTAGTATTTTTAATAAACCATTGGCGATGCTTTTCTACGCTTGGATTATCGGGCACCTTGAGTTGAAACTGCATAACAATTCTCTGCCACATGTCCCCTTGCTGTTGTGGCGAGAGTGCTGCCTTTTCTGCCATACTCTCAGGCTCTTTAGCCTGTGCAGCAAGTGTAGCAGTTGAAGGCGGCTTACGCTTTGGCTTAACCTGTACAGACTCCGTTGATGGGGTCTCTACTTGGTAGTCATCTGATGTGGTCGTATCCACAGGTTGGGGGGATTGACAGCCGACGAGCAGCAATGCCAATACCCAACTGAATTTAACTCGCATGTAACACAGCCCTTAATCTTCTTAGCTGCTGATAATACTTGCCACTTTATCTTGGTGACAAGCTGCAAAAGTCAAAATTCATTCTTCCATTCACGTAATGCAGTAAATATTGTGAGCGAATCCAGTGTTGACACTTGGCTAGCCACTGAGCGAATGACGCTCGCCTCTTGCGTGCGTAAAAAAGGATTAACCCGTTTTTCACGCCCCAATGTGGTGGGCAATGTTGGCTGATTTTGTGCGCGTAAACGACTCACTTCATCACGATAAATATGCAGCTGTTCGTTTTCGGGCTCTACCGCTAATGCAAAAGCGACATTGGCGGCTGTGTATTCGTGTGCGCAGTAAACTTGAGTCTCTTCGGGGAGGCGGAGTAACTTATTCAATGAAGAAAACATCTGTTCCATCGTGCCTTCAAACACCCGCCCACAGCCTGCAGAAAACAGCACATCGCCACAAAACAGCTTGCCATCGCCAACGTAACCGATATGCCCTATGGTGTGCCCCGGCAGACCGAGAACCATAAATCGTTCATCAAACAGTTCGATCTGGTCGCCATCTTCTACCGGATGAGTCAGCGTTGGAATTGGCTCTTGCGCTGGTCCTACGACATGGATTTCGGGAAACTGATGTACAAGCTCAGCAACGCCACCAATGTGGTCGTGATGGTGATGGGTGATCAACACGGCTTTTAAGTTTAAGTCATGCTGTTTAAGGTAAGCGAGGACAGGTTCGGCACTGCCTGGGTCGACTACAGCACAGTCGCTATCGCGATTTTGAATCAGCCAGATGTAATTGTCGTCAAATGCGGGTATGCTTTTGATCTGTAACATGAGTTGTCTCCGGTTACCTTGATGAAGCGGGTGAGCAATGAAACCAGCACGCAGTGATAAAGCGTTTGAAAATCCACACTCATGGTCACAATTGAAAAATGGCCAATGGGTGAGCGAATCTATTCAGACCCGTTTAGATGAATGGTGCCCCAAACTTTTTGGTTACCATATGTTAAAGCTCGGCGGTCTGAGCTGTGAGCTTGCCAGTTGTTCTTGCAATATTCAACACCAAGTACACCTCGATATTGAAAATCCGTTGCATACGGTGATCGCAGATAAATATGAACTGCCATTTCTAGAGAAGAGTATTGATGTGGCGATTTTGGCGCATCAACTCGACTACAGTAACGATCCTCACCGTTTATTGCGGGAAGTTGATCGAGTGTTGATTGATGATGGTTATCTGATCATCACCGGTTTTAACCCCATCAGTTTTATTGGTTTAGCTAGTCTGATGCCTTGGCGCAGAAATAATTTGCCTTGGAGTGGGCGGATGTTTACCCCTAATCGAATTAAAGATTGGCTAAGCGTACTCAATTACCAAGTGGTTGCTTGCGATCAGTACGCCTTGTTTCCGATGCAGAAATACCGACCTTTTTGGACTTGGCTGGAAAACGGCTTAGGTGGCTCAAATTCACCTTTTGGCAGTCTGTATTTTATTGTTGCGCGCAAACGTACTTGCCCACTCAAGCCGATTCGTTCTAAATGGCGTTTGAAGCGAAGATTATCGCCGATTGGGGTCAACTATCGAGTTAATAGTAAGTCTTAATAGTAAGTCGCAGTTGTGACGCTCTTTTGAACTCTCATTCTAAGTCTCTGTGGTGCAAAACGAGTGCCGTTTTGCTGATTGAGCTTCTGTTATTTGGTTTCAGGTTGATAGCCGATGTCGTCTTCGGTGGGATTTTCGGCCGCTTGGCGGGCAAGCTCATCACACATTTCGTTTTCACGGTGTCCCGCGTGGCCTTTAACCCAGCGCCATTCGACTTGGTGGCGAGCGGTTTCTCTGTCAAGGGCTTGCCATAAGTCGGCATTTTTCACCGGTTTTTTGTCGGCAGTTTTCCAACCTCGCTGCTTCCAGTTGTGGATCCACTGGGTGATCCCTTGACGAACATACTGACTATCGGTTGTCAGGATCACGCGACAGGGTTCTTTAAGCGCCTGCAGAGCCATGACGGCGGCCAGCATTTCCATTCGGTTGTTGGTGGTGAGGCGATAACCGCGAGCAAGGGTCTTCTCGACTTGCTTATAACGCATCACGACGCCATAACCACCGGGACCTGGGTTGCCGAGGCAAGAACCATCTGTGAAAATTTCCACCTGTTTGTTCATGATTTGATACTATTGGGTCACGCAAAGAATTGGCATAGTCTGACATAGATATCCTGATGAATACTAGCAACAATGCAGAATACCAACGCATCGTGGTACTCGATAC
Organism: Vibrio paracholerae; assembly: GCF_037672085.1. Lineage (NCBI taxonomy): Bacteria > Pseudomonadati > Pseudomonadota > Gammaproteobacteria > Vibrionales > Vibrionaceae > Vibrio > Vibrio paracholerae. Next base: position 747,289 of record NZ_JBBHLM010000002.1, read on the forward strand.
CGAAACCACAGGTATGAACCGCGAAGGCGGCCCCCATTATGAGGGGCATCGAATTATTGAGATCGGTGCAGTTGAAATCATCAACCGTAAACTCACCGGACGGCATTTTCACGTCTATTTAAAGCCGGATCGTGATATTCAATTAGAGGCAATTGAAGTTCACGGTATTACCGATGAGTTTCTAAAAGATAAGCCCGAGTACAAAGATGTCCATGAGGAGTTTTTAGACTTCATCAAAGGGGCTGAACTGGTTGCCCACAATGCGCCGTTTGACGTCGGCTTTATGGATTACGAGTTTGCTAAACTCGGTGGTGCGATCGGTAAAACCAGCGATTTTTGCAAAGTGACCGATACTTTGGCGATGGCCAAGCGGATTTTCCCCGGTAAACGCAATAACTTGGATATCTTGTGTGAGCGCTACGGCATCGATAACTCACACCGAACCCTGCACGGCGCTTTGCTCGATGCGGAGATTCTAGCCGACGTTTATCTATTGATGACCGGTGGGCAGACTTCACTGCAATTTTCATCGGCCACGCAAAATAGTGGGGATTTGAGCGCAGAATCGTTAAAACGTGCCCGTTCAGAGCGAAAAGCGTTAAAGGTTTTAGCGGCTAGCGCCGATGAACTACAAGCACATCAAGATCGTTTGGACATAGTGGCCAAAAGTGGCACTTGCCTATGGCGTAGTTAGGAGAGGTTATGTTGAGGATTCTCGCGGCGATAGTGGGATGTTTGATCAGTTTGAGTAGTTTAGCGACACAACAATCTAGCATGTCGCTACTCGATAACCGTTTTCGCGTTGATCCGACCATTACCCAAATCACCTTTGTGATTTACCGAGAAAAAGATTCTCAACCAGTCGTATTAGTTCGCCCTGATGGCAGCAAGTATTATCAGTGGCGTAACCCTGAAAATGTGCGCTGGTATCAAGAATCCTCGATGGACATCATCTCGATAGAGAATCCTATGCCTGGGCCTTGGCAGGCAATTGGTAAAGTCACACCAAAAAACAACATTAAACTAATCTCTAATCTTCAGCTCAAAACAGATGTGTTTCCTAGCCGTGTTTTTCAGGGAGAGGAAATGAAATTTACCGCTCGTTTGATTTCTGACGGTAAGCCTTTGCTATTAAGAGATTTTCTAGATCGAGTTAATCTCAAAGTTACTTTTACCAAATACATCGAAAATGAAGAATCGCTAGCTCGAGAAGCTCGACCAATTCCTGAGGTTTTAGGTGAATTTGCCGATGATGGCACTTTGCTTGATGAAAAGCCCGGAGATGGCGTGTTCACGGTCGCTTTAAAAATGGCGATTGAGCCAGGGAAATACCGTGTACGAATTACCTCAGGAAATGGCGTTTTTCTACGTGCGCAAGAGCAAGAAGTGTTAGTTTACCCAATGCCGATTTCGACCACTTTCATTCAATCGCGCTTAACGGGCGCACCGCATCAGGTGCTGTTTACGGGAGAGCAGGGGATGATTGACCCCGGTTCTGTTGTTGCTCATATTCGCCATCACCATCCTTATCAAGATGACTACATCACACAGGCGCAATCTGGCAAAGAATCTTTGACCGCTAAGTTGACCATTCCCTATGACGGTCAGTTTGGAAACTATTCTTGGGACGGAAACGTGTGGGCAACTGAGCTTGCTTCGCAGCGTGAACTCTATTTCCCGATCTCCGAGCAGACATACAGTGTTGTTGATGAGCTCAATATTGCCGAAGTGCGCCGAATTCAGGAAGAAGAGGAAGCTTTACGCCTTAAACAAGAGCAAGAGCTGCTGATCATTCAGATGCGCGAAGAGCAGCGTAGCCGTAACATGATGTACATCATAGTGGGTAATATCGTGGTACTGATCTTGGCATTAGCCGTTTGGTTTGTGCTGCGTAAGATCAAAATGAAAAAAGCCGCCGTACCGGAAATGCAGCTAAATATGCCGCCTAAGAAGGGTAAGTAAACACTTTTCTATTGTATACCCTTCCTACTTGAAGCTGCAGCGGTGTTGGCTACGTTCGTTCCCCCCAATCACATAGTTTATCTATGCTCATGGGGATTCACTCTCTTGCCGCCTAGCTGCAACTCCAAGTAGTTTTGGTATATAACCTTTTTATCTACAGAGCTTAAACCGCATAATTCATCATAAATACCCATCAATATAGGCTGATGGGTATCTCCCTTGTTGCCTACCTGTAATCCCAGTTTTATGAGTAACTATTTCCTATTTTTTAGCTTTCTGTTTAGTTTTATTAAACGGATAGTAAATTTTTTAAAATATACAAAACATTTATCCCTTAGTTAGGATGAGAGCGTTGCCTTGATGTAGATCAAACTTCTTCTCGTTCGTGTGTATTTTTCATCAAGGCTGACCTTCATTCATAAAATTAAGGTAGCTGAAATGAAAATTCTCACTCCAATAGCGTTGCTCACGCTATTAATATCGAGCCATGGCGTTGCTCATGCGCTAGAGCTAGAACCTTTGGATAAAGACTTTACTTTGCAAATCCTTGGCTCTGGTGGCCCAATTTCAGATGATCTGCGTTCTTCTTCTGCTGAAGTGATTTGGTGGAAGGGAAAGTCGAGAGTGATGATTGATGCTGGCGGCGGTTCATTTTTACGCTTTGGTCAGTCAGGATCCACACTCGAAGATTTAGATTTTTTGGGTATTACTCATTTCCACACCGATCACGTTGCAGACCTGCCGGCGCTGCTCAAAGGCGGCTATTTTTTTAAGCGAGAAGATCCACTTGATATCGCCGGTCCCCAAGCAGGTTCTGCCTTCCCAAGTCTTACCGGTTATATGAATGCTTTGTTTAATAGCAAAGATGGTGCTTATGCTTATTTAAATGGTCTGTATGATGGCAGTGATGGTTTATTCCCAGTGACCATCACCGATGTCCCCTACAAAACCACAACCCCAATCAAAGTCTATCAACAAGATGGTTTAACCATTTACGCGCTTGGTATTCCTCATGGCGATGTGCCGTGTTTAGCTTACCGTATTGAAAGTGATCAGGGCGTTATTGTTATTTCTGCCGATCAAAACGGCAGTAATCCTGCTTTTTATGACTTTGCCCAAGATGCTGACATCTTGGTGATGCCGATGGCGATTCATGAATCAGCGGATGATGTTTCTGCCTATATGCACGCAAAGCCTTCTGTGATTGGCGAAATTGCCGCAAAAATCAATCCTAAGCTTCTCGTGCTTAACCACTGGATGGGGGTTGGCCTGAAACATAAGGCAGAGTCCACCAAGATCATCAAACAGTTTTATCACGGTGAAGTGATTGCTGCCCGTGATCTCTCAAGCTACCCAATGAATTCTGTAAAGGAGATAACCCATGAATAGTAAAATTGCTTTATCGATTGCAATGACTTCCGTTATTGCTTTGCAGCCAGGTATGAGCTTTGCAGAAACATCCACAGAAGCTCCAGTTAGTGCGCAATCTACCTCTGGGCATGGTGGCAAATGCGCGGCTGGTAAATGTGGTACTGAAAAACGTTTTGAAAAGCAGGATTTAAAAAATGATCCCCAAGGGCGTTTAGTTCGTGCTCGTGACGGAAAGTGTGGCTTAACTGGCGAAGGGATAACACCTACCACAGAAACGGTTATTTTAACGAATAGTAAGATTACTGGTGGTGTATGCGGTCAATAGCACACACCTCCAAAGGGATTGGCTTACGTAGTGAACACGTCGATGTGCTGTGTCAGTTGTCTGAACATCCTGATATTGATTTCCTAGAACTTGCGCCAGAAAACTGGATGAACATGGGGGGCTTAAAGCGTGAGCAGTTACAGCAGATCGCTAAGCACTACCCTTTGATCGCGCATGGTCTAAGTTTGTCGATTGGGGATTGTCAGCCACTAAACACCGCTTTTGTGAGAAAAGTGGGGGCATTTTTAGACGAATTTAATATCGAGATTTACAGTGAGCATTTGAGTTTTTCACGTGATGTACAGGGGTACTTATATGAACTTCTGCCCATTCCGCGTTACAAAGAGAGCATCGCTTATTTAGTAGATCGTATTCACTGTGTCCAAGATATTGTGCAGCGTCCTTTGGTATTGGAAAACATCTCCTATTACCACAGTTACGGCAAGGAGATACCAGAAGGCGAATTTATTGCTGAACTGGTTGAGCTTAGTGGTTGTAAATTACTGATTGACATCAATAACTTGTATGTGAATAGTCGCAACCACAGTTACTGCCCGTTCGATATGCTTGCCACTTTACCCAGTGACGCTATCAGCTATTACCATATCGCAGGGCACTCAACAGAGCATGGAAATTTCTTGCTTGATACTCATGGTAAACCGGTGCCACAAGAGGTGATCGAGTTAGCACGTTATGCTTACGCTCATCAAGGATGTCACCCTCTATTACTTGAACGTGATCATCATGTACCTCCTCTTGTCGTTTTAACTGAAGAGTTACGCACTATCCATCACGAGATTATGCATGATGTGGAGTATGCCTATGCTTAAGCCACCGATGCGTATGAGTATGCCGATGCTCGAGCTGACGCGGTCGATTCGCTCTTTAGCTGAGCACAACGAGCCGCCGAGCAGCTATCGAGAGTTTATTCAAGAGAATATCTACTCGGTCATGAAGCATACTTTTCCGCTGTTTTGTGCTCAGTTAAATCAGCAAAGCCTCTGCACTTTGGCGGATGAATGGCTGGTGAGGCATGGCGCTACTGAGCCAGAGTTTCATCAGATTGCGAGCGAGTTGTTGCAGTTTATCCAGCAGCACAATGGCTACCACATCAACATGAATCTCAGTGCAGAGCAGATCGCACTGCTTGAATATGAATGGATCGTTTTCAACGCAGAAATGGATACGGCACATGTGCTGGATTTCAAGGTGTGTTGGGATGATGTTGCTGCGCAGCCACAAGGGTTTTGTTTACAACTGAATCCAACCTTAAAGCTGATTGAAGTGCCTTTTGTTGTTCATCCTGAATCGGTTACTTTTTTCACCCATCCACAAGAAAGGGTCTGTTATGGGGTATTTCGTCATGCCACACATCAGGTGGTATCGCAAAAGCTGAGAGATTTGGATATCGCATTGATTCAAATGATTCAAAGCAACCCAACATGCTCCGTCATGCAATTAGAGCAACAGATTGCTCAATCTCTCGCTAACTTCCATTTTTTGGCATGGGTCCAATCATTCGATTGGAAAGGACTCATTAGCCTACGTTTATTAGGAGAAACTCAATGATTCATACGATCCTTAATCGGTATGACCGCTTGACCGAAAAATGCAAAAAGTGGGATTTTATCGTCCTGTTCTCGGTTCGCCTTTTTCTTGTTCCAGTGATCTTTGTCGGTGCTCGTTCAAAAGTCTTAGGTTTTGCTGGAACCGTTGCCTGGTTTGGAGCCTCAACCGCCGAGGGTGGTTTAAATCTGCCTTTTCCTGAGCTACTGGCGTTTTTGGCGGCAGCAACAGAAGTGGTTGGCTGCATTTGTATCGCGCTGGGTCTCTTTACTCGAATTATGGCGATTCCCATGATTTTTATGATGAGTGTGGCGAGTGCAATGGTGCATTGGAAGCATGGCTGGGATGCGATTGCGACCAGCGGTATGGAAGCTACCATTCGTTTAAATGGCTTCATTGAATGGCTGGCGGTCAATTTTCCGGGCCGATACAACTACATTACCGAACTGGGTGATCCGGTCATGCTCAACAACGGGATGGAATTTGCTGTCACTTACTTTGTGATGTTAATGGTGCTTTTCATCTACGGTGGTGGTCGTTACGTTAGCCTCGATTACTGGCTAAAAAAACCATTCATCCGTACATCTCAAACCGCTTAACGCCTGACAATGCTCGGTGACTTGAAGTTGCAGCCCGCAACTTCAAGTGGCAAACGTCATCATTCGCACATTCATTTCTGATTATCTTACCTGCCATTTGGGTGGTGGGAGGGAGCCTCTATGCTTACAGATGTGGTGGAACTGTCACGGTTCCAGTTCGCCAGTACGGCGCTTTACCATTTTATTTTTGTTCCGTTAACCATTGGCTTGTCATTCTTACTGGCGATCATGGAATCGCTCTATGTGATGACCGGAAAAACCGTTTACAAAGACATGACTCGCTTTTGGGGGAAGTTGTTTGGGATTAACTTCGCCGTTGGCGTTGCCACGGGGCTTACTATGGAGTTTCAATTTGGCACCAACTGGGCGTACTACTCTCATTATGTTGGCGATATTTTTGGCGCTCCACTGGCGATTGAAGCTTTAATCGCTTTCTTTCTTGAATCAACACTCGTTGGATTATTTTTCTTCGGTTGGGATCGCCTTTCTAAGCGTCAGCACTTAAGCGTAACTTGGTTGACGGCTCTAGGCTCCAATTTTTCAGGATTATGGATTTTGATGGCTAACGGTTGGATGCAAAATCCAGTTGGTGCACAGTTTAACTATCAAACCATGCGCATGGAGATGGTTAACTTTACGGAGATCATTTTTAACCCTGTAACTCAAGTGAAATTTGTCCATACCGTTGCAGCTGGTTATACCACCGGTGCACTGTTTATCATGGGAATTAGTGCTTTCTATTTATTGAAAAAGCGCGATCTTCCCTTTGCGCGTCGCTCATTTGCTGTGGCTTGTGCCTTTGGTATGGCTTCTATCACCGCAACTTTACTGCTCGGTGATGAGTCCGGTTATACCTTAGGTGAAGTTCAACAGGTGAAGTTAGCCGCCATTGAAGCAGAGTGGGATACTGAGCAAGCTCCCGCCTCATTCACCTTATTTGGGTTACCCAATCAAGAAACCATGCACACAGATGCGGCGATTAAAATTCCTTATTTAATGGGGATTATCGCGACGCGTTCATTGGATGAGCCTGTCATTGGTTTAAAAGAGTTGATGGAGCGAAGTGAACAGCGCATTCGTAATGGCATCCTAGCTTACGGGTTATTGGAAGCCTTACGCAATGGTGAGGATTCACCGCAAAAGGTTGCTCAGTTTGAAACACTAAAAGGCGATTTGGGATACGGTTTATTACTCAAAAAATACACCGATAACGTGACCGATGCGACTGAAAGCGAAATTAAACAAGCGGTGCAAGATACCATTCCGCGAGTGGCACCTCTGTTTTGGAGCTTTCGCATAATGGTAGCCTGCGGTATGGCGATGTTCGCTGTGATTGGGTTTTGCTTTATCCAAATTTGTCGCCGAAAAATCGGTACTCAGCCTTGGTTACTAAAAGCGACAGTGTGCGCTATTCCCCTTCCTTGGATTGCCAGTGAAGCGGGGTGGTTTGTCGCTGAGTTTGGCCGCCAGCCTTGGGCGATAGGTGAGGTGCTGCCGGTAAATATGGCGGTTTCTCACTTATCAACCAGCGATTTATGGATTTCCTTAGGAGTAGTTTACTTGTTGTACAGCGTATTTTTAGTGATCGAAATGTATCTGATGGTTAAGTTTGCTCGGCGCGGTCCAAGTGCACTGCACACCGGTCGTTACCATTTTGAAACTCAAGATGGGCCCGGTTCTCTATCTCATGTACACCATTAAGGGAGAATACAATGTTTGATTACGAAACCTTACGTCTGCTGACTTGGGCGATTGTCGGTGTGCTATTGATTGGTTTTATCATCACCGATGGCTTTGATATGGGCGTTGCAGCGCTACTGCCCATTTTGGGACGCAGTGATGCTCAACGGCGAGTGATGATCAACAGTATCGCGCCTCATTGGGATGGCAACCAAGTATGGCTGATTGCTGCTGGTGGAGCGATTTTTGCTGTTTGGCCACTGGTTTATGCCACCGCATTTTCGAGTTTCTATTTAGCGATGATGTTGCTACTTGCCGCGTTATGGCTGCGCCCAATTGGTATGGATTATCGCTCGAAAATCGATAACCCGTCATGGCGTAAGGCGTGCGATAACGCACTGTTTATCAGTGGCGTTGTGCCGCCCCTCATCTTTGGCATTGGTTTTGGTAATTTATTGGTAGGAGTCCCTTTTCAGCTCAATAACTTATTGATGCTTGATTACCAAGGCCATTTTGGGGATCTATTCACGCCATTTCCGCTACTGTGTGGCCTGCTCAGCCTTGCGATGGTAGTCACTCAAGGTGCCACCTTTTTACAGCTCAAAACGTGTGATGATTTACGTGAACGATCTCGTAGAGTGTCGATAGTGGGTGCCAGTATGGCTTTGGCTTTATTTCTTCTCGGCGGTTTATTGGCCTCGAATATGGCGGGTTATAGCATACTCAGTCCTGTGACTAGGGATGAGGCTTCGAATCCTTTGCAAAAAGAGGTCGTCGTTGTGGCTCATTATCTACTGCATAATTATCAGGAGCATATGTCCTTATGGCTTATCCCTTGTTCTGGGCTTATCAGTTTACTCGCGAGCATCTGGGTAAATTCAAAAGGTGAGCCCGGATGGGGATTTCTATTCTCGAGTCTTGCAATCATGTGTATTGTTTTGACTGCTGCGATGGCGTTATTTCCTATGGTTATGCCTTCTAGCTTAGTGCCATCACATAGTTTGACGATTTGGGATGCGACATCTAGCCAGAAAACACTCAATATCATCACTATAGTCGCTATTTTCGTCATACCGGTCATTTTGAGTTATACCATATGGAGTTACTACAAGATGCTTGGTCGATTAGACAATGAGTACATTCACAACCACAGTTCTTCACTGTATTAAAGGAGATTATTGATGTGGTATTTCTGTTGGATTCTTGGTGTATTACTGGCATGCTCATTCGGAGTCATTAATGGACTATGGCTCGAAAATGTCGAAAATGAAGAGCAACAGTAATGGGGGGGCTCCCTGAGCTGATTGGCACTAAGTTAGTTTGATGGTATCTCGATAAAGCCGAGACTTTACCGTCTCGGCTTTATGATATTGCAGTACTTAAGCCACTTCAGCTTTACGTTGTGTGCGCTTTTTTGCGGCCAGCTCTTGTGGGGCAAAGTCATCGACATTGATGGTGTAGAGACGATGCGCTTCTGCTTCGCTCAGTAGTGCCGCTTCCTGAATGGTCAGCACTTTGGCTTCTAAGCCCAGCTTGGCGACTTCATCTAGTCCCATAAATGGGCGGCGTTGACCAAGCGCTTTGCACGCTTTTTCAAACAGTGGCTCAGCTTGTAAAATCACATTCAACGCTTGTTCTATCTTACCCGCAGGATTGTTATCACTCGGTGTTAAGTATTGGTGGCGACCAATTCTTGAACGTGTTTCACTCGGGGTTTGCAAGATCTGCGCGAGCTTGCTATCGAGCTTGTCACTTGGCGCTTTACGCACTCGGCCGAAAGGCATCATGAGTACACGTAATGCGCGGCCAATAATCCGATTCGGGAAGTTAGCCAAGAACTCATCAATGGCGATTTCAGTTTGGCGCAAACTATCTTGTAAGCCCCAATGGACCAGTGGTAAATCTTCGGCTGGACGGCCATCGTTTTCAAAACGTTTTAAGGTCGCTGAGCTTAAGTAAAGCTGGCTCAGAATATCCCCTAAACGCGCAGAGAGACGCTCTCTACGTTTGAGTGAACCGCCCAATACTGCCATGGAGATATCCGCAAGCAGGGCCAAGTTAGCACTGTAACGATTAAGCTGTTGGTAGTAGCGCTTGGTCGCATCACGGGTTGGGGCTTGTGAACCATAACCATCAGTCAAACCAAACCATAGACTGCGCACTAAGTTGCTGAGCACAAAGCCAACATGTCCAGCTAAGGCACTATCAAATTTCTCTACCGCATCAGAATGTTGGCTATAAGCCGCTTCCATTTCTCTGAGTACATAAGGATGGCAGCGAATCGCACCTTGACCAAAGATGATCATCGAGCGGGTGAGAATATTGGCACCTTCGACCGTAATGGCAATTGGAGCACCTTGATACCCGCGAGCAAGGAAGTTTGCGGGGCCTAAACAGATGCCTTTGCCGCCGACAATGTCCATCGCATCAATAATTGAGCGTTGTCCGCGGTGAGTACAATGATATTTGACGATTGCAGAAATTACCGAAGGCTTTTCACCGAGATCGATACCCGCGACAGTCAGGTTACTTGCTGCATCCATCACATAAGCGTTACCGGCTAGGCGCGCTAATGGCTCTTCAATCCCTTCCATCTGACCGATAGGTTGTTTGAACTGGCGGCGAATACGCGCATAAGCGCCTGTAGCGAGTGCCGCAGTTTTAATGCCGCCGGTTGAATTGGAAGGCAGGGTAATGCCGCGTCCCACCGAAAGACATTCCACCAACATGCGCCAGCCTTGGCCTGCCATTTTGGGACCACCGATGATGAAATCCAGCGGCACAAACAGATCTTTGGCACGGGTTGGACCGTTTTGGAAAGGCACGTTGAGTGGGAAGTGGCGATTGCCGATCTCCACGCCTTTAAGATGGGTTGGGATCAAGGCACAGGTAATGCCGAGCTCTTCTTTATCACCGAGCAGTCCTTCAGGGTCACGCAGTTTAAAGGCAAGCCCCAGCACAGTCGCCACTGGTGCGAGTGTGATGTAGCGCTTGTTCCACGTCAGGCGCATACCTAGAACTTCTTTGCCTTCCCATTGTCCTTTACAAACTACACCGAAATCAGGGATAGAACCTGCGTCTGAACCGGCTTCTGGACTGGTTAAAGCAAAACAGGGGATCTCTTTGCCTTCCGCTAAGCGAGGTAAGTAATAGTTTTTCTGCTCTTCGGTACCGTAATGTTGCAGCAGCTCACCGGGGCCTAAGGAGTTAGGTACGCCTACGGTTGAGGAGAGAACACCAGAAACACCGGTCAGTTTTTGCAGCACCAAAGATTGTGCATAAGCTGAAAATTCTAAGCCGCCATACTGTTTTTTGATGATCATGGCGAAGAATTTCTTCTCTTTGAGGAAAGTCCACACTTCTGGCGGTAAATCTGCCAGTTCATGGGTGACTTGGTAGTCGCTAACCATGGCACACACTTCATTGACTGGGCCATCTAGGAAGGCTTGTTCTTCAGCAGAGAGCTTCGGAGCTTGGATATTGTGCAGCTTTTTCCAGTCCGGCTTGCCTTTAAACAGTTCGGCTTCCCACCACACTGTACCGGCCTCTAGGGCTTCTTTCTCGGTCTGTGACATCGCAGGCAGTACTTTTTTAAACACTGCTAATGCTTTACCACTGATCAACGATTGGCGAACGGATGGCAGACAGAGCACGACGACGGCCGCCAAGTAGAGCGCCCAACCGAAAAAGCCAACTGGCCCAAACAGTGAAAGCGCTAGCATGGTGAAAGTCAGTGCTGCTAATGAGGTAAATAGGGATGTTCTTTGATACAGGCATGCGCCGAGAATCAAGAGCATGATTAAGGTAGAGAGCAAGATTTCCATACTGTTTTATCCTTTTTCAGACTCGCGTTTTCTATCAGTAGATACGAAAATTGCGACTCTAAGTTTAGTGGTCTAACCAGTTAAAGTGTAACCAAAATATTAATGAAATGTAAAACAGCATTTTGTCCGAAAGTGATCACGCTAGAGTAATCTCTCTACTCTTGCCGCTTCTTTAACGGTTGGATTTGCTAACGAGGAGTAAATCTTGCTTTTTGACTATCGACAGCTTCGCTTGTTTGGGTAAACTCAGGTGGATACTGAATTGAAGTGCCAAGCGCGCGAGTTCGGATAACTAATAATCAATAGAGAGATGCCTCATGTACCAGGATTTAATTAGAAGTGAACTGACCGAAGCGGCAGACGTTTTGCAGAAATTTTTGAGTGATGACCACAACATCGCACAAATTGAAGCGGCGGCTAAGCTGATTGCTGATTCGTTCAAGCAAGGTGGGAAAGTGCTTTCTTGCGGTAATGGTGGTTCGCACTGTGATGCCATGCACTTTGCTGAAGAGTTGACTGGGCGTTACCGTGAAAACCGCCCTGGTTATCCTGGTATTGCGATTTCTGATCCAAGCCATCTGTCTTGTGTGAGTAACGATTTTGGCTATGACTATGTTTTCTCTCGTTATGTGGAAGCGGTCGGAGCGAAAGGCGATGTTCTGTTTGGTCTGTCTACCTCTGGTAATTCAGGCAACATCCTAAAAGCCATTGAGGCGGCGAAAGCAAAAGGCATGAAAACCATCGCGTTAACCGGCAAAGATGGCGGCAAAATGGCGGGTTTAGCCGATGTTGAAATTCGTGTGCCACATTTTGGTTACGCGGATCGTATCCAAGAAGTGCACATTAAGATCATCCACATCATCATTCAGTTGATTGAAAAGGAAATGGCGTAACCCTACGCTCAAGAGCCCGGTATTAACCGGGCTACTGGTTTAAGTAAGGAGTGGTTTAAACCATGTGTGAATTGCTCGGCATGAGCGCGAATGTACCAACCGATATCTGTTTTAGTTTCACTGGCTTGATGCAACGTGGCGGGAAAACGGGTCCGCATCGTGATGGGTGGGGAATCGCCTTTTACGAAGGTAAAGGCTTTCGCACCTTCAAAGATCCCAATCCCAGCAGTCAGTCCAAAATTGCCGAGTTAGTTCAGCAGTATCCGATCAAAAGTCGTGCGGTGATCAGCCACATTCGTCAGGCCAATCGCGGTGGGGTGAATCTGGAAAACACTCATCCGTTTACCCGCGAGTTGTGGGGGCAGTACTGGACGTTTGCCCACAATGGGCAATTGACGGGATATCAAAATCTAGTCACTGGACGCCATCGACCAGTCGGTGAAACGGACAGCGAACTGGCATTCTGTTGGTTGCTGAATCAAATGGAACAGCGTTACCCCGAAGGTCCTCAAGATTGGCCTGAGATGCTGCGCTATGTTGCGCAGTGTTGTGATGAGCTTAGAGCTCTCGGTGTCTTTAATATGCTGCTGTCTAATGGCGAATATGTGATGGCGTATTGCACCAATCACTTGTATTGGATTACTCGCCGAGCCCCATTTGGCCGCGCGGCACTGCTCGATGAAGATGTCGAGATCAATTTCCAAGAAGAAACCACGCCGAATGATGTGGTGTCAGTGATTGCGACTCAACCGTTAACCGGTAACGAAACTTGGCAGCGTATGAAGCCGGGGCAATTCGCATTTTTCCATTTTGGAGAGCGGATAGAAGACAATGCACATGTGTTGATGGAGGTGGATTTTGCGCCGAATCGACCCGGATGTCAGGCACCAAGCCAACCTCTCGACTAAGCGATATACCTTTCCTACTTGAAGCTGCAGCGGTGTTGGCTATGTTCGTTCACCCCAATCACATAGTTTATGTTGTCTGGGAATAAAGAGTGGTACCAAAAGAAAGGGTTGAATGATTTCAACCCTTTTTCGATTGGAGATTATTCGGCCGCGTAACCGTGTATGCCGAGCGCTTCGCCATCTAAATAAGCTTTGCCGTCTTTCATTGCTAAACGCTCTTCGACAAACCATTTCACGACAAGCGGGTAGATGCGATGCTCTTGATCCTGCACGCGAGCCGTGAGCTCTTCGACCGTGTCATCTTCAAAAATCGGTACTTTGGCTTGCAGAATGACTGGACCGCCATCGAGCTGCTCGGTGACAAAATGCACGCTGGTACCATGCTCTTCATCGCCCGCGTGGATAGCTCGTTGATAAGTGTTCAGTCCCGGATACTTTGGCAATAACGAAGGGTGGATATTGATCATGCGCCCCAGATAGTGGCGAACAAATTCGCTACTGAGAATGCGCATGTAACCGGCCAGCACCACTAAGTCAGGAGCAAATTTATCCATTTGCTCCATCAATGCCGCGTCAAAAGCATCACGAGTTTCGTAAGCTTTGGGATCAATAAAACAGGCGGCTGCGCCAGCCTGTTTGGCACGTTCTAAACCGTAAGCTGTTGCTTTATTGGAAAACACAGCCGTCACTTTGCCATCTTGAATACTGGTTGCACAAGCATCAATGATCGCCTGTAGGTTGGTTCCGTTTCCCGAAATTAAAACAACAATACTCTTCATGCTTAGTTGATCTCTACCTGTGCTTCGTTGCTATTGGCGGCTGCGATTTCGCCGATGACCCATGCGGTTTCGCCTTCTGCTTGCAGTAGCGCAACGGCCGCATTGGCTTGATCTTTTGGCAGTGCAATGATCAAACCGACACCACAGTTGAAGGTGCGGTACATTTCGTGAGTGGTCACGTTACCTTTTTCCTGTAGCCATTGGAAAATCACTGGCCATTCCCAGCTCTTACCATCGATCACGGCTTTCGTACCTTCTGGCAATACGCGTGGAATGTTTTCCCAGAAGCCACCGCCAGTGATGTGTGAAATCGCATGAATGTCATGTTCAGCAATCAGCTTTAAGCCAGATTTGATATAAATCTTGGTCGGTGCGAGTAAGTGCTCACCAATGGTTTTGCCTGCTAACCGCTCATTCTTATCGGCTTTAGAGACTTCTAAAATCTTACGTACCAGCGAGTAACCGTTGGAGTGTGGGCCGCTTGAGCCAACCGCAATCAGCGCATCACCCACTTGTACCTTACTGCCGTCGATGATCTCTTCTTTTTCGACGACACCGACACAAAAACCTGCCACGTCGTAGTCTTCACCTTCGTACATGCCTGGCATTTCCGCGGTTTCGCCGCCAATCAGCGCGCAGCCCGCTTGCAAACAGCCATCGGCAATACCAGAAATCACTTCAGCAGCCGTATCCACATCCAGTTTGCCTGTCGCGTAATAATCGAGGAAAAACAGCGGCTCAGCGCCTTGAACAATCAGATCATTGACGCACATCGCCACCAGATCGATACCTATGGTGTCGTGTTTTTTCATATCCAGAGCGAGACGCAGTTTGGTACCTACGCCGTCAGTGCCAGAGACTAAAACAGGGTGCTTGTATTTGGTTGGCAGTTCACACAGTGCGCCAAAACCACCTAGGCCACCCATAACTTCAGGGCGACGGGTGCGCTTCACTGCGCCTTTAATTCGTTCAACGAGTGCATTACCTGCATCAATATCGACACCTGCATCTTTGTAGCTGAGAGATGGATTATTACCGCTCACGGGGAAGTTCCTCGGTCTAGTTGGATATGAAAACGGCGCTATTCTACAGGGCTTAAAACAAAAAGGAAAACGTTTGCGTAAGATTTTTATCCGGTTTTACAGTCGGAAATATCCACAAAATGAGTGTATAATCCGCAGGTTTAAATTAATGAAGCCGGAGTTGGACATGAAAATTGTTGAAGTTAAGCACCCTCTTGTAAAACACAAACTTGGCCTGATGCGTGAAGGCGATATCAGCACTAAGCGTTTTCGTGAGCTTGCAACTGAAGTGGCGAGTCTACTGACTTATGAAGCGACTTCTGACTTTGAAACCGAAAAAGTCACGATCGAAGGCTGGAATGGTCCTGTGCAAGTGGATCAAATTAAAGGTAAGAAAGTGACGGTTGTGCCTATCTTGCGTGCAGGTCTTGGCATGATGGATGGTGTACTTGAGCATATCCCAAGTGCGCGTATCAGCGTGGTCGGGATTTACCGTGATGAAGAAACTCTTGAACCAGTTCCTTACTTCAATAAGTTAGCCACTAATATTGAAGAGCGTATTGCCATGGTGGTTGACCCAATGCTGGCAACTGGCGGCTCGATGATTGCGACAATTGACTTGTTGAAAGAGAAAGGCTGTAACCAGATTAAAGTGCTGGTGTTGGTGGCTGCTCCGGAAGGGATTGCCGCTTTAGAAAAAGCGCACCCAGATGTTGAGCTTTACACGGCGGCGATTGATGAGAAGTTGAACGACAAAGGCTACATCGTACCGGGTCTTGGTGATGCCGGTGATAAGATTTTTGGTACTAAGTAATTTTGAATGAGGAAGCCACATGGCTTCCTCATTATCTTTCACCGTTCATAGCCCATACCCCACAGCCAACAGCGACACTCCCTGTCTATTTTTGCGATCTATTCCTACTTTTATTGCAATGGATTGCCAAAAAGTCGCGGATAAATGAATAGCCCTCACAGCACTGATGCATCTATCAGTTCTTTCTAACGCATCACCGAGAGTTAATGGCAACATAGCCAGTACTCGGTATGGTATATGGATTACTTTTCACTCATTACACCCGCTTATTAGAACAAAGGATGCGCTTCTGTTTTCCATTGATGGAGCAGAAGATTGAAGTAAGCAGTACTAGCAGGATGCTCATTATGACGCGAAAGAAATTTAGTTGGATTCTTGTCACCCTGATTATTTTGGGTTTTTTTGTGACGAGCTTAGTCAGCTATAAAGTGGCTCATGACACGCTTGAAGAGCAAATCAATAAAGATTCACTACCATTGACCAGCGATAATATTTATTCGGAAATTCAGCAGGATTTGATCCGGCCGATCTTCATCTCATCATTAATGGCTCAAGACACGTTTGTGCGCGAGTGGACTTTGGCGGGAGAGCAAGACCCAGAAAGGATCGTCCGTTATTTGCGTGAAATTCAGCGTCAATATCAAACGATCTCCAGTTTCTATATCTCGGATCGCACCGGCCATTACTACCATTATTCAGGCATACTTAAACAAGTGTCGGAATCGAATCCGAATGATGCTTGGTTTTATCGCGTTAAAAACTCCGCGCCAAATAAAAATTTTGAAGTCAATATCGACATAGATACCGCGAATAGTCAGCAAACTGTGGTGTTCGTGAATTACAAAGTGTTTGATTTTGAAAATCGTTTTCTCGGTGTGATTGGGGTTGGGCTGAGCTCTGATGCGGTTTCCGCGTTAGTCGAGAAATATCAAAAACGGTATAACCGCCACATCTATTTCATTAATGAATTGGGAGAGGTGACTTTACGCGGATCTCACCATCTCGGGTTTGATCAGATTCAGCAGCGTGAAGGGCTCAAAACCTTAGCCACTCAAATCCTGACCTCCCCGAGTGTGAGTGCCAGCTATTATGCAGACGGACAGAAAGTCTACCTCAATAGCCGTTGGGTCGATGAGTTTCAGTGGTACATCATTGTGGAGCAGAACGATGAGTTTAATCACGACATCTGGTTTAAAGCGACATTAGGCAATTTAGCCATCAGTGCTTTTGTGGCGTTGGGAGTGCTTGGTTTGGCGCAAATGAGTTTTCGAGGCTATCAAAAACGGCTGGAAGATATGGCGGTGCGCGATAAATTGACCGGAGCATACAACCGACAAGTTTTTGAAGAGCTCGTCGATGACGCTATTTCTTTGGCCAATAAAGAGAGTCACCCTTTAAGTCTGGCCGTGATCGATCTTGACCATTTCAAACAGGTGAATGACAACTACGGGCATCCTGCGGGGGATCTGGTTTTACAACGGGTGGTTGCACTGTGTCAGCGTCATATTGCTCAGGTAGGAACTTTATGTCGGTGGGGCGGTGAAGAATTTGTGGTTTTGCTGCCGCATATGACGCAGCAAGAAGCCTATCAGCGTATGGAGAGTATCCGCGTTGAGATTGCTATGCACGCTAGCCAACCACAAGTTACTGTCAGCATTGGTGTGGTGCAATACCAGCAGAATGAGAGTTTGCTACATCTATTCAATCGCGCGGATCAAGCTATGTATACCGCGAAAAGCGAAGGGCGTAATAAGGTCGTTGGTTTGTGATGGATAAGCAAAGTGGGGGAAGCCAAGACTTCCTCATTTTTGCATTAAAGCCCCCCAGCTAGGCTAGGGGGTTCAGCTTGGAGATAAAACGAAATTTATTTCGATTTTCTGAGGCTTAAAGTGCCACCGGTGCGCGGTGTTGGCTTTGAACCTGACGCGGTATTGGATGATAGGCTAGACGGACGACGCTGCGCTTTTTTCGAATTTGGCGCATGGCGAAACTCTTGTGCATTTTTACCATGGTAGGTTTTGGGGTTACGGCGCGCTTTGGATTCTTGATTGGCTTCACGGCTATCAAACAGCTTGGCATCGGTCGCACGTTTAATCGTGTCACCACTTTGCGCGACTCGTGAGGCTTCTTCTGTACCGCTGGAGTCTTCACACATAGCCAGAATCTCGCTCACTTCCGCTTCGCTTAAATAACGCCATTTACCGTTTGGAATGCCATCCAGCGTGATGTTCATGATCCGCACGCGGCGCAGTTTAAACACTTCATATCCCAAGGCTTCACACATGCGACGAATTTGGCGGTTCAGTCCTTGAGT
Organism: Vibrio paracholerae; assembly: GCF_037672085.1. Classification (NCBI taxonomy): domain Bacteria; kingdom Pseudomonadati; phylum Pseudomonadota; class Gammaproteobacteria; order Vibrionales; family Vibrionaceae; genus Vibrio; species Vibrio paracholerae. The sequence continues at coordinate 765,346 of NZ_JBBHLM010000002.1, forward strand.
CAGCACAATACGAAATGAATATTGCGTCTCTTGAGTCACTTTACAGGGCAGAGTTACCGTATCGAGGATGTTCACCCCAGAAGACATTTGACGGATAAATTCAGGCGTAATGGGTTTATCGACTCGAACCACGTACTCTTTTTCGTGGTTATTTCCCGCACGCAGGATCTTATTCACGATATCGCCATCATTGGTCAGAAAAATCAGGCCATCAGACGGTTTATCTAAACGACCTATTGGGAAAATACGTTTGTGGTGACCAATGAAATCAACGATATTTCCCGGAACATCACGTTCCGTCGTACAAGTAATGCCAGTGGGTTTGTTTAAAGCAATATAAATTGGACGCTCTTTGCTACGCAGAGGCTTACCGTCAATACAGACTTCATCTTGCTCGGTGACTTTGCTTCCCACTTCTGGCTGTAAGCCATTGAGGGTCACTCGCCCTTGCTCAATCAGTTTGTCGGCTTCACGGCGTGAGCAATAGCCCGTCTCACTGATGAATTTATTGAGGCGTTTTTCAGTCGGTTGGGACATACAATCTCCTAACGTTTCACAACGGATGGTGCACAAAATCCGCGCATTCTAACAGCTTTACCTACTTAGCCAAGCCGTTTCTGGTGACGCTCACGGTTTTCGGCTTTTTTCTCGGCACTCTTACGAAGTAAGGCATAAACCGCGCCGGTGCCGCCATGTAAGCGTTGAGCTGAGTGAGCACACTGCACTTCGCTGATTTGAGTCAGCCAATGGCTGACAAAACTTTTCATCAGCGCTGGTGGGTTAGAGCGCTCGCCACGGCCATGCACAATCAGTAGGGTGCGAATATCCATCGCCATACATTGGCGAATAAATTGGATCACTTCACTGCGTGCTTCTTTGAGTGTTTTTCGATGTAAGTCTAAGCGTGCTTGAATGGGGTACTTACCCAATCTGAGTTTGCGATATACGCCATCTTGAACGCCATCCCGCTTAAATTCGAGCATAGAATCAGGCTTAAGCATGGGGGCATGATCGATGGATAGCGCATCGGGGTCATGGTCTGCCAAGCTTACTGCCGCTTCTCGCTTAGCCAGTTGAGCTTCGGTGACTTGGTGGGCCTTTTTGAGTTCAACCGTATCATGGTTGATGGTTTTTACATCGCCCATCATTTGTTGAAACAGTGCTAAATCCTCTTGCGACATAACGGCACATCAAAGTTATTTCACATGGCGCTGATTATATACTTCTCATTTAGCAAGTTGCACGGAGTTGTGCGTGGAAGGGGAGTGATGTTGAGGATAAATGCACAATAAAAAACCGGAGCAGACACGCAGTCGGCTCCGGTGCATAGCGTTTTCTATCTTTCAATAGAGGCTAGCGATCTAGTGAGGAGATTTGTCCGTCATCACTTTGTAGATGAAGAAACCGCCATAGAACAGCATAAGACCAAAAGCGCCTAAGATGACTATCATTGAAGAGAGTCCAACTGCATTACCAAAAAGAAGATCGAGCCAGAAGTCCATGTTTCCTCCAAAGTGTTGAAGACGAGTTAACGTTAAATTCTGGCTATATTTGCAGCACTGATCTGGATCAATTGTGTTGCATAGGTTGCTTATATGTTTCTAATGTTGAGTTATGAGTCACATTTTTTACGTGCTTTGCTGCTGTTTTAACCGAACGAGAGAAACTCAATAGAAAGTCTGGCTTCAGGGCTTGCGCTTCAAGAAAGAACGAGTAACATACGCAGCGTTCCGGTGAATAGCGCAGTTTGGTAGCGCATCTGGTTTGGGACCAGAGGGTCGGGGGTTCGAATCCCTCTTCACCGACCATATTTAAGGCCTCAGCATTTATGCTGGGGCCTTTTTGCTTTGTTGCGTTGGCGTATCTGCTTGGTTATTTACAAAAATGAGCAGCTTGCCGTTTGGCTTTGGTTAAGTTTCTGGATGCTAAAGCCTTTTTGCTCAAGAATACTGAGCAAGCTCTGCTTGCCAATCAAATGCAAAGTGCCGACGACCACCAGATAAGGTTTGCCTTGTTGTGGTAAGAATTGAGGGTGAGTGAGCTTCTCTGCCCAATCCTGATTACGCTCGGTGAGCATTTGGGCTTCCAATTCAGCAGACATACCGGTGAGTGTGAGCATTTGTAGCAAATTCTTCTCATCTCCTTTTTTCCAGCTTTCAATCATGCACTCGGTGAGTTGGGTATTGTTTTCCCATTCATCGATCAAACTCACCAGTAATTCCTGCCCTGAGTTGGGTAAGTGCGCTAACAGATCCACTTGAAATTGTAAGGTTTCTAGACTGAGTATAGGCAGTTGATGCTGCTCAGCTTGTTGCATGAAATAAAGGTCGATGCCTCGATCGGCTTGATACCCCATCTCTAAAAATTGGCGCATTTGCAGGATAAGGCTGGCTGACCATGGGGGTAGTTGGCGGATCTGCTGGGCATCCAACCTCAGTTGCTGCGCAATCCCATCCAATACAAACAGTTGTTCATCGCTTAAAACCTGCTCACTGCTCACCGTCGTTGCAGGCAAAGTGATGTTGGATTGGTGACGGATATCCGTCTCCACGACTAAGCCTGCGCTTTGTTTTAGCTTTTGTGCGAGTTGGTCAGGCAATGGATAAAGCTGATCGCTGCCCACATGCAGAGAGCCTAAGAGGATGAGTTGTGTCGAACCTTTGGTTGCTGACCAGTACAAGGGTTCTGCGTGAAGAGGTTGGATAAATAGCCATAAAAGACAGCAAGCGAATCGTGTGAGCATGGAATGCGTGAACTCCTTTAGGTTCGGCAAAAACGTTACTTTAGCAGTGAATTAACGGATTTGACGGAGCTTGAATCATGATAAAGCTCACATCTTGTTGATTTGTTCGAGCCAACTCACGATTTGTTGCCGCAATCTTGTGTGATGTCGATCGGCTTTCTTTGCGTAACGCGGATTGCTAAGTGTGATCTGGATTGAAAGAAATCTCGTCAAAAATGAAGTGTCGATTTTAACGTTGTTTCTATATTTTTGAAATTTAAGACTTTTATCTTGATGTCAATTTGTAAAGTTTGAACATGATCACTTGGCTAAAGGATTAATTTTGCGCTTAGAAAAAAGTGCCGCTAAATATCCCTGAATTTTAGGTAAAGCCATTGGCTGATGTCGTTGTGAGATTGGGTGCAGGCAGAGCATCCCTCATCGTTAACTAATTTAGGGTCATTATTATGCTGAAGAAGAGTCTTATCTCGATCGCGGTATTCACTTCATTAAGTGGCTGCGCACTCAACACTACGTCACCACAAGAGGTGGTAGACACATTAGCGAATAACTTGGATGTGCAATACCAAGTGGTCAACAATCACGGCGCGGATACTGGTTTGGCTTGTCAAACTCTAGAAGCTGAGTGGGCTTCTTGTAACCAAGTGAATATGACCTTGGTTAACCGTGGTGAGGCGGTCAATTCAAAAGATTGGGCTATTTACTTCCACAGTATTCGCTTGATCCTCGATGTGGGTAATGACCAGTTCAAAATTACTCGCGTTACCGGCGACCTACATAAACTGGAACCTACCGATAAGTTTGATGGTTTTGCCGCAGGTGAAACGGTGACTTTGCCGCTGATTGGTGAATACTGGACGCTGTTTGAAACGGACTTTATGCCACGCGCTTTTGTCACCGCACCCGATGCCGAGCCAAAAGTCATTGCGGCTTTAAATACTGAGGATGTGGCAAGCTTTGTCAACGGACTTGAGGGTGAAAACCTTAAGCGCACTCCGAGTGACAACAATGTATTCGCTCAAGCGCTGTCTCGCTTTGAAAAGAACAGTGATGTTGCGCTGCAAGATGTGACACACGCACTCATCCCAACGCCATTGCAAGTGAAATCGCATAGCGGATCAGTCTCTATCGCGAAAGGTATCGCGCTGCCAAGCAAAGCGTTTGACGGTGAGCAAATGCAAGCGCTGAATGAGCGTGCACAACTGCTTGGTGTGAACTTAAAAGGCGTAATGCCAGCGCAAGTGGTTATCAACCCTAAATCATTTAAAGGTGATCTGGCCAAATCTGGCGCTTATCGTTTAGCGATTACGGATAAAGCCGTTAAAGTGACCGCGTTTGACCAAGCAGGCGCGTTCTATGCGATGCAATCGCTGCTGGGTTTAGTCGATATGGCCGATGCCACTCAACTGCCAAAGGTTGAAATCGTCGATGCTCCTCGTTTTGATTATCGCGGTGTGATGGTGGATGTGGCGCGTAACTTCCACTCGAAACAAGCGATTCTAGCGACCTTGGATCAAATGGCGGCTTACAAAATGAATAAGCTGCATCTCCATCTGACCGATGACGAAGGTTGGCGTATTGAAATTCCGGGCTTACCTGAGCTGACGGACATCGGCGCTCAACGCTGTTTTGACCCGAGTGAAACAGAATGTGTATTACCACAATTGGGTTCTGGTCCAAACGCCGATAACTTTGGCTCTGGTTATTTCACCAAGCAAGATTATTTAGAGATCCTGCAATACGCGAAAGCACGTCATATCGAAGTGATCCCTGAGATTGATATGCCAGCGCACGCTCGTGCGGCCGTGGTTTCAATGGAAGCGCGTTACCAACGTTTAATGCAAGAGGGCAATGAGGCGGCGGCCAATGAGTTCCGTTTGCTGGATCCGCAAGATACCTCTAACGTGACGACCGTGCAGTTCTATGACCGCATGAGCTTTATCAACCCATGCTTAGATTCGTCAAAGCGCTTTGTAGATAAAGTGATCTCTGAGATTGCGGCGATGCACCAAGCGGCGGGTATGCCTCTGACAACGTGGCACTTTGGTGGCGATGAAGCGAAAAACATCAAGTTGGGCGCAGGCTTCCAAGATGTGAATACCCAAGAGCCAGTAAGTTGGAAAGGCAACTTGGATCTGAGTAAGCAAGATAAGCCATTTGCGCGTTCGCCGCAGTGCCAAAACTTGATTGCAACAGGTGCGGTGAGTGATTTCGGCCATTTACCAAGCTACTTTGCTGAGCAAGTGTCTAAGTTGGTTGCCGAGAAAGGGATTCCTAACTTCCAAGCATGGCAAGATGGCTTGAAATACAGCGAAGGCGAAAAAGCGTTCGCAACCGAAAATACACGTGTGAACTTCTGGGATGTACTGTACTGGGGCGGCTCTGCTTCTGCGTACGAATGGGCTGAGAAAGGCTACGATGTGATCATCTCTAACCCTGACTACGTGTACATGGATATGCCTTACGAAGCTGACCCGAAAGAGCGTGGCTACTACTGGGCTACCCGTGCAACCGACACTCGTAAGATGTTTAGTTTTGCACCGGAAAACTTGCCACAAAACGCAGAAACCTCACTGGATCGTGATGGCAATGGCTTCAGTGGTAAAGGCGAAGTGAAAGGTAAGCGTTTCTATGGTCTGTCTGCGCAGCTTTGGTCTGAAACCGTACGTACTGATGAGCAGTATGAATACATGGTATTCCCTCGCGTACTCGCCGCTGCTGAGCGCGCATGGCATCGTGCGGAGTGGGAAAACGCCTATAAAGTTGGCGTCGAATATTCGCAAGAGACTCAGTTGGTTAACCATAAAGCGCTGAATGCAGATTGGAATCGCTTTGCTAACGTATTAGGTCAACGTGAGCTGGCTAAACTTGAGAAAGCAGGCATTGATTACCGCCTCCCAGTTCCGGGAGCCAAGATCGAGAACGGTCATTTGGCCATGAACGTTCAGTTCCCAGGTGTCACACTGCAATACTCACTGGATGGTCAAACTTGGTTGGATTATGACGCGAAGCAAGCACCGAAAGTGAGCGGAGAAGTTTGGATTCGCTCGGTGTCTGCCAGCGGTGAGCGCACTAGTCGAGTCACTTCGCTGAAATAATCGAGCACTCATTTCACTCAATGGATAACGAAAGCCTCCGCATGCGGAGGCTTTTTTGTCTGTAAGAATATTCGCTATAAATCACATGGTTAGTGCATCATGTTCTAGGTTGCGATAAGAATACCATCAGTTACCTTGATAAGAGCGGTATTCAAACACTTGTCCGTGCTCATTAAAGGCATACACCGCATAACTGTCTTTCTTATCGCCATATTCCATACCCGGTGAACCCATAGGCATTCCGGGAACCGCGAGCCCTTTGGCATTTTTCGGTGGGTTAGCCAGAAAGTCTTTGATGTCTTGCGCTGGAATATGGCCTTCAAATACATAACCGCCGATCTCTGCGGTATGGCAAGAAGCTAGCTTAGGTTTTACGCCAAGTTGCTGCTTAATGCTGTCCATGTTGTCATGCAGCACTTCTTTTACCGTAAAACCATTCTCTTCCATGTGTTTGGTCCATTCGGTGCAACAACCACAATAAGGAGATTTGTGATTCACTACCTGAGTAGCAAGCGCTTGTCCTGAAAATGTGGCCAATAGGGCGAGTATCATCATTGTGCGTTTCATGGTGTACCTCATTGAGAATGTTGATCGAAAGAAATTTTGCTCCAGCGCAGGCGATTGGCATTGCTGACCACGGTGATCGAGGAGAGCGCCATCGCCGCACCGGCGACAACTGGGCTGAGTAAAAATCCAAACGCTGGGTAAAGCACACCCGCTGCGATAGGAATGCCCAGCGTGTTGTAAATAAATGCGCCAAACAGGTTTTGCTTCATATTGCGCAGTGTGGCTTTTGACAGCTCAATCGCGCTCACCACACTGGTTGGTGATGAATTCAAAAGGGTCATCTGTGCGCTCTCAATGGCTACATCACTGCCACTGCCCATGGCAATACCAATGTCAGCTAGCGCTAAAGCTGGGGCATCATTAATTCCATCGCCAATCATGGCGACTTTACGGCCTTGTTGTTGCAAAGCTTGAATGTGCTGCGCTTTTTGGTCGGGCAGCACTTGCGCTATCACTTGCGAGATACCGAGCTCTTTGGCAATCGCATTGGCAACCGAAGCGTGATCGCCAGTCAGCATCACGGTATGAATTCCAAGCTCATTGAGCTTACGTACCGCTTGCGCTGAGGTGGGCTTGATCGGGTCGGCAATGGCTAACACGCCTTGCAACATGCCACGATAAGCTACCGCAACTGGCGTCCACGCTTGTGCTGCAAATTGTTCTAGAGTTGATTCAGCCATCGACAAATCAATGCCTTGTTCTTGCATAAAAGCGAGAGAGCCAACCCGCACGGTTTGATTCTGGTAATCGGCTGAGAGGCCACGTCCACGTTGGTTAGTGAATTGGCTGATCTCTACTGGACTAATATTGCGTTGTTTCGCGTAATCACAGATCGCTTTAGCCAGTGGGTGTTCTGATTGCTGCTCAAGGGCATAAGCTAGGGCAAGTAATTGGTTTTCATCACCCTGCAACACATGCAGTGATTGAATACTCGGTTTGCCTAAGGTCAGCGTCCCCGTTTTATCAAACACCACGGTATCTACCTGACTTGCGGTCTGCAGTACGTTGGCATCGCGAATTAAAATCCCCATCTCTGCCGCTTTGCCAATACCCACGGTAATCGAGAGCGGAGTGGCAAGCCCCAAAGCACAAGGGCAGGCGATGATTAATACAGTGGTCGCAACGACCAACATGTAACTGGCTTTAGGATCGGGGCCATACAGATACCAAAGTGCGGCAGACAAGATGGCAATGACAACAACAACGGGCACGAAAACAGAGGAAATCTGATCGGCTAAACGAGCCATCGCCGGTTTACTGCTTTGCGCTTGTCTTACCATCTGGATAATCCGAGCCAGCATGGTTTGCGCACCAATGCCAGTAGCGGTGATCACTAAGCTGCCATCTTGGTTCAATGTGCCCGCTGCGACTTTCGCGCCGGCTTCTTTGAGTACAGGAATGGGTTCGCCCGTGAGCATGGATTCATCCAGATAAGAGTGACCAGTACTGACTACTCCATCGACAGGGACTTGCTCTCCGGGTTTGATGCGCAGTGACATGCCCAGTTGAATATCAGCGACGGCGATGGATTGATCGCCTTGTTCAGTCACCAACGTTGCTTGCTGTGGTTGTAAGTTAAGCAAGGCTTGCAGTGAGCGATTAGTATTGCTTTTGGCTTTGGTTTCAATGTAATGACCCAATGAAATCAAACCAATGATCATGGCGGTCGCTTCAAAATAAACATGGCGCGCTGCATCCGGAAACGCTTGCGGCCAAGCTACTACGAGCATGGAGTAAAACCAAGCTGCGCCAGTGCCCAATGCGACTAGGGTGTCCATGGTCGCTCTGCCATGAGTCAGTGCTTGCCACGCATTCATAAAGAAGTGGCGGCCGGCGGTGAGCAGCAGTGCGAAACAGATGACGCCGATTCCACCCCAGACCATTTGATCACTGCTATTGCGGATCATCATATTGCCGCCAAACACGCCCCACAGCATTAAAGGCGCACCCAGAGCGATACCTAATAAGGCACTCTGTTTATGCTCTTTTTGTAAGGCTTCTAATTGCGCTTGTTGTTTGGCTTGCGGCTGCGCGGGGTCATCCAAGATCTCGGCTTGGTAGCCAGCACGTTGAATTGAGTTAAGCAGTGGTTGCGGATTGGTGAAATTGGCTTTCACCAAGGCACTTTGCTCTGCGAGGTTGACTTGTGCACTCTGCACTCCCTCAACAGAAAGCAGGGCTTTTTCCACCGATGCGACACAACTGGCGCAGGTCATCCCTTTAATAAGCAGAGAGAGCGTTTGGCTAGACGCTTCGGCGGGTTCTGTATTCGAGGAGTTTTCAGCATCAGGCGTATCGGTTTTCTTCTCATCAATAGAGGCTGCTGGCGCAAGTGTTGATTCTGCTTCTGCTTTTATAGCCTGATAGCCCACTTCCGCCACCAGCGCTTGCACTTGCTCAGTGGTTAAGGTTGTAACCAGCGAAAGCCACTCTTTACTGACTTGCAGTTTGGCAATCTCTGCCTGCGCGCTGAGGTGCGTGGTCAGTTTATTCACACAGCGACCATAGTTTAAACCTTGTAGCTGATAAGTTTGCTCAGTACCGCCTTGATAACCCAGCGATTCAATACTGGTGAGCACCTCAGTTAAGGTGGCATGGGTATGCAGTTCAATCGAGGTTGGCGTCAGCGTTTCGATCTCAACGGTGAGATCTTGATTGAGTTGGCGCTCCAATTTTTGCGCACAGCCCATGCAGTTCAGGCCACGCAGCGCTAAAGCAAAATGGTTCATGATCACTCCTCCTTGCGGAATGTCCACAAGGATAAACCTTAACCTTAAGGTAAGGTCAACCCTTACTTCTCGAACTCATTTTACCAAGAGTCAATTTGCCGAAAATCGTGCGTAGCATCGCGTTAACTCGGGTGTTAGAATACCGCCCAAAATTTCGCATGCTGAGCTCTCAGCAAAAGAATCTCACAAAGGTAATTCAAATGACGGTTAAAACTCGTTTTGCGCCTAGTCCGACTGGGTATCTGCACGTTGGTGGTGCGCGTACAGCACTCTATTCTTGGTTATATGCTAAAAGCCAAGGTGGTGAATTTGTTCTGCGTATTGAAGACACCGACCTAGAACGCTCTACTCAGGCGGCGGTGGATGCCATTATTGAAGGCATGACGTGGTTAGGTTTGGAATGGGATGAAGGCCCATACTACCAAACCAAACGTTTTGACCGTTACAACCAAGTGATTGATCAGTTGTTGGCAGAAGGCAAAGCCTACAAGTGCTATGCGCCGAAAGAGCTGCTGGATGAAATCCGTGCTGAGCAAGAAGCCAACAAAGAGATGCCTCGCTACGATGCGAACCATCCAAAAATCAAAGCGGTCAATGACGCGGCGAAAGAAGGCGAGCCTTGCTGTATCCGTTTCCGTAACCCGAAAGAGGGGAGCGTCGTTTTTGATGACCAAATCCGTGGCCGCATCGAAATCCGTAACGAGCAACTGGATGATCTGATCATCCGTCGTACTGATGGCACTCCGACCTATAACTTCTGTGTAGTGGTAGATGATGTCGATATGGGGATCAGCCATGTGATTCGTGGTGAAGACCACATCAACAACACGCCACGCCAAATCAACATTTACAAAGCCATGGGCGCGACCATCCCAACCTTTGCGCACTGTGCAATGATCTTGGGTGATGATGGTGCCAAGCTGTCTAAGCGCCATGGCGCGGTTTCTGTAATGCAATACCGTGATGATGGTTACCTGCCTGAAGCGCTGCTGAACTACTTAGTGCGTTTAGGTTGGGGACATGGCGACCAAGAGATCTTCTCTCGCGATGAAATGATCAACCTATTCAGCCTTAACGCAATTTCAAAATCAGCGTCAGCGTTTAACACTGACAAACTGCTGTGGTTGAACAACCACTACATCAAGACTTCAGAACCTGAGTATGTGGCGAAACACCTTGAGTGGCATTTCGAAAACCAAGGTATTAACAAAGCGACCGGTCCTGCTTTAGCAGAAGTGGTGAAGTTGGTGGGGGAGCGTTGCAATACCCTGGTTGAGCTCGCGCAGCAATCACGTTACTTCTACGAAGATTTTGCTGAGTTTGATGCTGATGCCGCGAAGAAACATCTACGTGGTGTGGCGAAAGAGCCATTGATGCTAGCTCTGAGCAAGATCGAAGCGCTGACAGAATGGAATACCGAAGCGCTGCATCACGTGATCGCACAAGTGTGTGAAGAGCTTGAGATCGGCATGGGTAAAATCGGTATGCCACTGCGTGTTGCCGTGACTGGCGGTGGTCAATCGCCTTCTGTGGATGCGGTGATGAACTTGATTGGTCAAGAACGTGTAATTGCACGTATCAAAATGGCACTAGAGTACATCGAAACTCGTGAAGCGAATACATAGTAGTTTGATTGCATAAAAAGCCAAAGCCGCAGAACAAACTGCGGCTTTTTTATTATCCTTTGAAGTCTTGTTCTAATTCTACCGTTTATAGTTAAGGGTATGTGTTTTAGTCTTTTCTCATTTTTAGCAAAGACGTGACAAAATAATAACCGAAAGGCTCTTTTTCTTTTTATTTCATCCGCTATAGTGATGCCGACAAAAAGGTGATCTGGCTCGAGTACGAGTTAACCTTTTTGAACGGTCGAGGATCAGCGTATAACTCTCGACAATAATCATAAAGAAAAAAGGAAATACCATGAAAAAGCTAGCGGCAATTATTTCAGCGACGTTACTTTTTGCTTCTTCTGCGGCAGTGGCAGAGGTGTATGTCGGAGGTAAGGTCGGTAAATCTTGGTTGGATGACGCGTGTCTAGCTGGTCAATCTTGTGAAGATGATGATCAGGTTGTAGGCGCGTTTCTGGGTTACCAAGCAAACAAATGGCTCTCTCTGGAAGCAGGCTATGACTACTTAGGTAAGTTTACTGCAGATGGACTGGCTAATGAGAAGGTACAAGCGGTAACGCTAGCACCAAAACTCAGCATTCCTCTGACCGAAGGCATTGCGCTGTACGGTAAAGTGGGTGGTGCTTATGTCGATTACGGCAGCAAGGACGACTACTCATATCTAGGTGCAGCAGGCCTAGAGTTCAACACTAACCACAATGTCACTATGCGTTTGGAATACCAAAACCTGACTGACATTAATAACGACATCGTACGTGCACGCGCAGAAACCGCTACACTCGGTATCGCTTATAAGTTTGGTGGTAGTGAAGAGCCAGCACCAGTGGTAGAACAGCGCCCAGCTGAACCTGCACCTGTTGCCGCACCAGTCGAGAAAGTGGCAGTCACCAAAACCTTTACTTTCCAACATCTGGATAGCAGCACATTTGCTACTGCAAGTGCTGAGCTAAAACCAGCAACGGTTCAGAAGCTGGATAAAATTGTGGGTTACCTAAATCAATATCCACAAGCAAAAGTAGAAGTAGTTGGTCACACAGACTCAACAGGTTCTGAAGCTTACAACCAAAAACTGTCTGAGCGTCGTGCTCAAGCAGTAGCGAAAGCACTAGAAGCTCAAGGTATTGATGCATCTCGTATTTCAGCTAAAGGTCTAGGCGAAAGCAGCCCAATCGCTTCTAACGCGACAGCAGAAGGTCGTGAGAAGAACCGTCGTGTTGAGCTAGTGATCCCTGAATTCCAGTACAAAATTACTGAATAATTCACGGTAATCATCAAGATTCAATTTACAAAGGCCCATTCGGGCCTTTGTTTTTTCTGGTGATAACAAAAGTTGAGTCGAAAAGGTTTTATTTCAGGTCGATACTGTTTAAGCGTCCCATAAACACCAAAATATCTAAGCAATCTTTATGCGCGGCTAATAGGGCTTTTTTGGTTTTCGTGTAGGCGGCCAGTTTTCCGTGTTTATTGATAGAGCAGACCACGCTGCGGAAGTGGCATTTACCTTGTTCATCGTATTCTCGCCAAGCCGCAATATAGCAAGCGTCTCTTGCCTTGGGGTTATCCAAGGTCGGCCTAGGTTTGTGGATGATTTTGGGTTCTAAGCTGTGTGGTAAGCGAGTCATCAAGTAAGGATCTTTTAGGATTCTGCGCCAAAATTTGCCCCACATGGCGGAGCCCAATTCGTTGCGTAGCAAAATCGCTTTCTTCAATCCTTTCTTTTCACCAAGCCGTACAAACCCAACTGAGCGATGTAAAACCTTATCGTCAGGGGTATGAATATGAATTTTATACGCGGTTTTCGCTTTAGATATAAAGCGGTGTCCGGTATTGGTCTCTAGGTTACTTTTCGACATGACGTGTTTTATAAATAAAACTGTTAATAGTAATAATAGAGGCTTTTGGCTAGCACGAGAAGAAATGTGCTGTAGGAATGACCAAAGATTGACATAGTAAGGTTTACTCTGACCTTGTATACCCTTCCGACTTGAAGCTGCAGCGGTGTTGGCTACGTTCGTTCACCCGTTTATCTATGTTCATGGGGATTCACTCTCTTGTTGCCTACCTGCAACTCCAAGTAGTTTGAGTATAGATTTACCTTTTCGCTTCTCTCTACTTCCCCCTGCAACGCTCTTTTTATCCAAGCAATGAATGTATCTATAAATGCAAATGAGAATGCTTTACATTTGATGTGTGAATTATTAAGATTCTCAATGATGTACGTTCTATGCAACTTAGTGTCTTGGTTAAACCGTGGCTCAGTGCATTGTTACTGTATGTTCGTCGGAATACTTGCAATCAAGCGCATGGTCTTGAGTCATGGTTTAGCAGTGCTGTTTTGTTTTGCCGCGTACTTTTTCGTTCTGGTATTTGTCATTGAAAAACGAAGGAAGCCTCTCAACTCCATACTGGCCTGAGCGCAGTGTAGTGGTTAATTTAGAGTTAAGGAGAAATTCAAATGGCAGCTTTATGCCCAGCGCGAGTCAATCTTGCAGAGAAAAAAAAGTTTAAATTGCACACTTTGTCAGCAGTGATGATGGGGCTTTTTACGGGCAGTTTGGCCTATGCGGAAACGCAAACTACAAGTAAACAAGAGCAAGAAATGCCCGTGTTGGTCGTGATTGGCGAAAAAACACAACGCAGCATTTATGAGACGAGCTCGAGTGTCGAAGTGTTTGATCAAGACACGATTGAGAGAACACCCGGTGCAACAGAGATTGATGATCTCCTACAACTGATCCCAAACCTTGTCGATTCTGGTCAAAGCAACAATATGCCCACGATTCGCGGTATCGATGGCTCAGGGCCTTCCGTTGGGGGCTTGGCCAGTTTTGCTGGCACTTCACCTCGCTTAAATATGTCGATTGACGGCCGTTCACTGACTTATTCTGAAATTGCTTTTGGCCCTCGTTCACTCTGGGATATGCAGCAAGTGGAGATCTATTTAGGGCCACAGAGCTACATTCAGGGGCGAAATACCTCGGCGGGCGCGATTGTGATGAAGTCTAACGATCCTACTCATCATTTTGAAAGTGCGGTAAAAGCAGGTATTGGCGAAAGCGATTATTCGCAAACCGCGGGTATGATTTCTGCACCTATTATTCAAGATGAGTTGGCATTTCGTTTGAGTTTTGATCAGCAGAAGCGCGATAGTTTTGTCGATCTTGCTGCTTTTGAACCCGCGGGCGATCCTAAAAAAATCGAGATGAATTCGGTGCGCGGTAAGCTGCTGTATGAACCTTCAGCGCTGGATGGTTTTAAAACCACGTTAACGCTCTCTCACATGGATTCTCGTGGGCCACAAACAGAAAACATTAATGTGGTGGGTAACGAAGCCTTCCGACCTGTTTATGAGACAGCCTCGTTTACGACGGCGTGGGATATTATCTGGCATCTCAACGACCTCTTCACTGTTGAAAACAATCTGGTGTATGCCGATTTCAGCTATGACCGTTATACCAATCCCAATAGCCGAGGGGATTTCAATACCGATGGTAAAGAATTTCATATCGAACCGTTATTACGCTATATCGCACTGGATGGTAGCGTGAATGCCCTAATCGGGGCGCGTTACTACCAATCTTCACAAGATGATATGTACATTGATGCGACCAGTGCATATCCGATGGATGGCCGCACTAAAGCCAAATCCGTTTTTGCGGAAGTCACTTATGCGTTAACGCCTTCTATCGATGTGAATTTGGCTGGGCGATTTGAAAGAGAGCAGGTTAAGCGAAACGTCTCGCACCCAAGATACAAGCTTGATTACGATGAAACATCCAGCGTATTTTTGCCTAAGCTCGATGTGGCATATACACCAGTGCAAGGGCAGACCTATGGGATTAAAGCGGCTAAAGGTTACAATGCGGGTGGGGCAGGTCTAGCCTTTAACGCGATGCAATTAACAGGTTTTAGACCCTACGAGTTTGAACAGGAATCAATTTGGAACTATGAGTTTTACACCCGTCACCGTTTCAGCCAGTCCGTCGAAGTGTTGACTAACCTTTTCTATAATGATTTCGACAGTATGCAGATGACGCAAACCACATCCAGTGGTGATGTGTTTATCGCTAACCTTGATGAAGCGAGCACTTATGGCGCTGAAATCGGATCACGTTGGTATGCGACTTCTTCACTCGAACTTTTTGCCAACCTAGGGCTTTTGAAAACCGAGTTCAAAGAAACCACCGGAAAGACTAAAGAGCTGCCTCGTGCACCGAAAATGTCAGCCAATGTTGGTCTGCTTTATGATTTTGGCCAAGGGTTTGAGTTCAGTAGTAATGCGGCTTATACCGGAAGCTATTTCTCGGAAAGTAGCAATTTAGAAAAATTTGCGATTGACTCATATTGGCTTGCCAATGCTCAGTTAGCCTATGTTTTTGAGCATGGACGAGCAACCTTGTACGCCACTAACTTATTGGATTCTGATAAAACAACGCTCTATCTCTCAACCAATAATACGCTTGACCAACTTAAACAGCAGCCTCGCATGATTGGTGCATCGGTGCAGTTGAATTTCTAAATGATATTTCAAATGGACTGAAACAAAACAACGCCTCTAAGTCAGCTGAGAGGCGTTTTTTTTATGTTCGTATTTGAGCCTTGAGCTGAGCTCTCGAGGTTAAACCATATTCTAAGAATCTAGGATCCTTTGGTTAAGTTGATCGACAGTTGTGTAAAGTTAGTTAATGATATACATTCTCATTTGAATTAATTGTTAGCAGGGCCGAACCAGTGTTTTTCAGCTGGGGCAGAACGTTGGGAGGATTGAGTGAATGACACTCCCAGCAAGGTTGGCTAAGGCATAAGATAAATTAGGTGAAAAAATGAGTAACGAAGTCGAGCGCGTTTATCCGAAATTACTGGATTTTGTGCGTAAAAAGTATGTATCAAAAAACCTACTTCGAGTGACACTGACCGGTGAGGATTTAATTGGATTCCCCGAAAATCAAAATGGGTCACACATTAAGGTTTTTTTCCCTAATCAGGCGAGTGGCATACTCCAGTTACCGATTCGTGAGGGTGATAAAGTCATTTGGCCAGAGCATAAACCGGTTCCGCGAGCGTATACCGTTAGACAATACCGAGCACAGAACAATGAGCTTGATATCGATTTTGTTGTGCATGGAGAGGGAACGCCGGGTGGTGGATGGGCGCTAAAAGCTCAAACTGGTTCACAACTCGGTTTGATAGGTCCCGGTGGGCCAGACCCTCTTATCGAGCCCGCGGATTGGCATATTATGGCTGGCGATCTCTCTGCTGTGCCTGCGATCAGTGCCATTTTAGAAAAAATGCCCAGTCAGGCCAAAGGCTATGTATTTCTTGAAGTGGATGATATCGAAGATAAGCATGATATCTCCCATCCAGAACAGATGGTGATTAAGTGGTTAGTGCGCGATCCTAATCAGGCGCAACCCGCTTTGGCGATGGCGATTAAACAACTGCCAGTACCGCAAGGCGCAGAGTCGCTTTCTGCTTTTGTGGCAGGAGAAAATGAGAGCGTTATTGCGTGTCGTAAAATTTTGCGAAATGAATATCGAATCGCAAGAGATAAGATTTACGCCATTCCTTATTGGAAGCGCGGTAAAAACGAAGAGGCGTACCACGAAGAGCGCCATGTGGTGATGGATGAAGAGTTTTAACCTCTGACTCAGCACGGACTTCATTCACCTTGCCTGTTAATGTGGTAAGCCCCATCAGGGGCTTACCAATCCCTATCTTTTCCCTTCCTACAAAGCTTCTGATGTGTTGGCTGCGTTCGTGACTTTTTCAATCTCGAGGCTGACCGATTTCGTTCTTTACATGTAATTGATAATGATTATTATTAACTAAATTTTACACATTAATGCGTTGCAAGACGATGTGTACCAAGTAAAGGGATGAATCTGTGGGTTTAAAGATGAAAGAAATGACAGCAATGCAAGCGGCTTATTGGCTAGGGCGTCAACACGACTGCTTGCTCGATGGTGTGGCCGCACATCTCTACGCCGAATTTGATGGTCAAGCATTAAATCGACAGGCGCTAACGCAAGCTGTACGTGCGCTGTACGCGAAACATCCCATGTTACGTTTAGCGATCACCAAGGATGGACAGCAGAAAATCTTGCCGCTCTCAACTTTCCATCAGCTTAAAGTGGATGACCTATCACAATGGGCGCCGGTTGAGGTGGAGTCTTTTGTACAGACCAAGCGCCAGCGAATGACCCATCAGATGCTCGATTTAACGCAGGGAAACCCGATTGAGATCAGCTTGACTCTGTTGCCTGAAGGCAAACACCGATTGCACATTGATGCGGATATGATTGCGTGTGATGCACAAAGTTTTCGGCTGTTGGTGGACGATCTCACCTCACTCTATTTAGAGGCCATAGAGCATCGATTAGAGATCATTGAGTCTGATGTGGTGACTTTTTTCCAATATCTTGATGCTCAGCAAGCCGATCGTGCTTTGGCAAAACGCAAAGAGGTGGATAAGAAATGGTGGCAAGAGCGTCTTGCGACGATTCCCGCCGAGCCAAGTTTGCCTTATCAACCCGTACCAACCGACGCCGTTAGCGCAAACAGCCAAAGGTTTGCACACTGGTTCACCCCAGAGGAGCGCAAAGGGTTGGCGGAGGTTGCGCGGCAACATCATCTCACACTGACCCAACTGACATTGGCACTCTTTTCACAAGTGATTGCCAATGCTTGCCAAGAGAGGCGATTTCGACTCAATGTACCTACATTCCATCGCGGCAATCGCTTTTTGGATATTGAACACACGATCGGCGATTTTTCCAATTTGCTGATTTTTAGCGCCGATGTGGGAACGACTCAAACCCTGTTGAGTCTGTGTCAGCAGACGGCTAACCAACTGCATCAATTACTTCGCCATGAAAGCTATTCAGGGGTTAGCGTGATGCGCGATTTATCGCGGCAACAGGGTGGCGTGCAGCGTTCTCCGATAGTCTTTACCTCAGGCATGGAAATTAGAGACGAGGAGCTCTTTTCTGATCGTGTCACTCAGCATTTAGGGCGTATGAATTGGGTGATTTCGCAGGGAGCGCAGGTGACTCTTGATGCGCAAATTGCTCCGGCTTATGAAGGGATTCTGCTCAATTGGGATGTGCGAATGGAAAACTTCGCTGATAAGGACATCACAGCACTTTTCTCGCATTACGTTGATTTGATCCGCTGTGTGGCGCTGCACCCTGAGATGATGCAGCAAAGCGTACAACAGATTGACGCGCAACTCGGTTACGCTCGCCGTGAGTCGATTCAGGAGATGCCACTGACCCCTTTACAACAAGCTTACTTGCTAGGTCGCTCAACCCAAATTGCCTTAGGCGGCGTCGCGATGCATGAGTTTCGTGAGTATCGAGGACGCATCGACACTCAGTCACTGCACAGCCGTCTGCTCTATTTAGTGGAGCATATCCCAGCCTTGAGAACTCGCATTGATCAAGAGAAATGGATTCAGTGGGTTTCTCCTTGCATAGCGTTAAATTGGCAAACCATCGATTTACAGCATCTTTCCCGCGAACAAGCCTTATTAGCGGTTGAGCCAGTTAGGCAGCAATATCAGCAGCGGATGCATGATTTAACGCGCTCGCCTTGGCAAATCTGTGTGGTACAACTGCCAACAGAAGATCAAGAGGAGTTCAGCTCCATCGTGTTGACCAGCTTTGATGCTTTGATCGTCGATGGTCGCACCCATGCACTCATTCTTGCTGCACTACTGGGAAGCGAAGAACCCGATATAGCTCAGGTGGTGCAAAATGCTCGTGATACTCAGTCCATCTCGCCGCAATTCGCCTCCAAAAAAGCGCAAGATGAAGCGTATTGGAAAAGCAAACTTCATCCTGATTGCCCGCCGCCAGCACTGCCTTGGAAACAAGCATTAGAGACGATCACTACGTCTCGTTATGCGCGCGAAAGCTTGCAAATACCCAAAGAGAGTGTTGGTAAGCTCAATCGATGCGGCATTGAAAAGGGTTTATTTCTCAATTCTTTGCTGACAGCAACCATCTTGG
The DNA here is from genome assembly GCF_037672085.1 of Vibrio paracholerae. NCBI lineage: Bacteria > Pseudomonadati > Pseudomonadota > Gammaproteobacteria > Vibrionales > Vibrionaceae > Vibrio > Vibrio paracholerae. The sequence goes on from NZ_JBBHLM010000002.1 coordinate 784,120, forward strand.
ACGTGCTTTCCTATTGGACAACCGAAATCGGGATGCGAGTGGGTTTTCCGGTATTAATCCCAAGCAGTGATGCGATCGATGGCAATGAGTCATCCTTTGTGATCTTAGAGCATGAAAAATCCACCCAGAGTTTGCTGATCCAAGCGAGCAAGCTACAGCGTGAGATGCTGGAAGCCCTTGAGCATCTCGCTTTCTCTGGCGTCGAACTTAACCGTCTGTTGATGAATCAAGCGCCGCAAGCTCTGGTGCTACCGGTTGTGTTAACCAATGGTTTGTCTTGGAAAACCCTGAATCAAGATGACAGCGTGACTCTGTTCGATGGGGTAACGCAAACTCCGCAGGTGGCTTTAGATATTCGCTTAACTTACGACGAGCAGAAAAACCTTATCATCAGCTTTGATTATGCTTTAGCGGCTTTAGAGACTGAGCTTATCCGCGAGATGTTAAGTGCCTTACATCATCGCTTGAATCAGATCACTTCGTCAGCATCATTGGCCGCGCCGCTTGAGCCATGTATCGACCTTTCACACTACCGTTTCAATAGCGATGAGTCGGCCAGTCACGATTGCGATTTTCTTGCCAAGTTAGCGCAGCAATTATTTGCCCGTACAGAGGATAAAACCGCTGTGATCTGCGGCGAACAAACCCTCTCTTATGCTCAATTGGGTGAGCAGGTACAGCGCGTGATGTGGCAGCTCAAAGCGCGAGGGTTGACCACAGGAAATGTTCTCGCCATTTGCTTACCACGCAGTGTTGAACATGTTGTCATCAGTTTGGCTTCTGCGCTTTCGGGGATTATCTGGGTACCTATTGATGCTGCGTCTCCCAAAGAGCGTCTGGATTACCTTTTAGAAAATTGTCACGCCGATCTGGTGGTGATGGATAAGCCCTGTGAGCTTGATAATGTGATCGCTTTTGATGCCTTGATTGAGCCTGTCTTATTCGCCGATGGAGTACCTGACGTTACACCACTCGATCAATTAAGCCGATTAAGCCAAAGCCAACAAACGGCTTATTATCTTTATACCTCTGGTACTACGGGCAAACCTAAGTGCGTGGTGGTCAATAATCAGGCGACCTCGAATGTGATTGGTCAAACTGGCCAAGCGTGGCATCTCACCAGTGAGGATGTGGTGATGTCAGTGACGCCATTGCATCATGATATGTCGGTGTTTGATCTCTTTGCCACCTTGAGCTTCGGAGCGACGTTAGTTCTTCCCGCTGGGCATGAAGAAAAAGATGCGTTGCAATGGAATCGCTTAATTGAGCGGCATCAAGTGACGATTTGGGTCTCCGTCCCCGCTATTTTGGAGATGTTGCTCTCTTGCACTCAAGCAGGGCAACTACACTCACTTCGTCTGATTGCCCAAGGGGGGGATTACATCAAACCTGCCACCATCGCCCAATTACGCGCTGGTTCAAATCCACCGCGGTTGATCTCTTTGGGCGGTCCTACCGAGACGACGATTTGGAGCATCTGGCATGAGCTGACGGCGGATGATGTTAGCGTGATCCCATATGGTCGGCCGTTGGCGGGAAACCGTTATTTCATTATGGATGAGATACGACGCCATGTACCGCAAGGTGTGGTCGGCCGTATCTTCACCTCTGGAGTCAATTTAGCGCAAGGTTATCTTGAAGACGGCGAACTGAAACAAACCGATTTTGTCACCGTATTGGATGAGCATGGCCACCCTGTGCGCGCGTTTCGAACGGGCGATCAAGGCTACTACCGCGCGGACGGCAATATCATTTTTGCTAGCCGCATCAATGGTTATGTGAAAGTTCGTGGGGTACGAGTGTCACTGCCGGATATCGAAAAGCAGTTGCAAACTCATCCGGCGTTCGCGAGCGTGGTGGTGGTCGATTATACCGATGTCAATGGCGATACCGCTTTAGCCGCATTATTTAGCGTTAAACCTCAGCAATCAGCATCGAGTCAGGCGTTACGAGAGTTTGCCAAACAATCGCTACCCTCTTCACATATTCCGAGTCGGTTTATTGCTTTAGAGGCTTTACCGCTTTCTGCGAATGGCAAAGTGGATCGCAAACAGTGCCAAGCGCAGGTTCAGCGACAATCGATCTCTGTTGAACCAGTAGGTCAACCGAATCAAAGTCAACCTCTCTCACCACCTACCTTGTCATCGGCTTCCTTGAGTGAGTTTGAACAGCGAGTCTGGCGACAGCATCAACGCCATGGTGACGGACGAAATCAATATGCGACCGCTTATCGATTGAGCGGAAAAGTGAATATTGCGCGCTTAATCACAGCGCTCAGTCAGTTGCCCAATCATTTTCCTGTGTTAAACCGACGCTATGTGCTTGATGAGGCATCCGGCTTAACCTTGTACTCGGCGAAGCCAACACCGCTTGAGATCCATTTTGAACATGTTGAGTCAATGGATGAGGCGTTTGAACATCTTGTGCGATGGCAAAATCAGCCGATGGATTTAGCCAAGCAAGCCGCACTAAGTTTTTGCTTGTTGAGTTTGGGGAGCGAAGAGCGAGTGCTTGGGGTGATAACCCACCAAATTATCAGCGAGCAGTGGGATTGGCGGCGCGTATTTGAGTGCGTAACCAATGGGTATAACCAAATCGCCTGTGACATCGATCCTGTGATGGAGGGGGAGGAGCTTTCCCTCGGCTTTACCCCTGTGATGCCGCAAACGCCATTATCGCAAGTGTTGTTGCCTTGGTTACAGCCTGCGAGCCACGCTACATGGATTGAGCAGAGCTTGCCAAGCGCAAATAGCGCCATCAATACGTTTTGCAGTCGTAAATATCGGATTGCGCTACACAGTAGCGTACTGGCGGAGCATGGTTTAGCGCAGCCGGATAAACAGGAAGTGCTTGCCCTGATCGCCGCGTTATTTGCGCGCTACCTTGCCGCAAGTGCGAAACTTGGCCAATTTGAGCTTTACGTTCCGCATGATGTGGAGCGCAAAACGCGCGAGTTGAATGGTTCTATGATTGAAACCCAGTTGGTGCATATCGCCCTTAAAGGCTTTGAGCGTCCGCTTTCGCAACTGAGCCAAGAGATCTTGGACGCTATGCGCCAGCCGTTAACGGGGGGAGTCGCTAGCGAAACTCACGCCTCTGCCGCAGCCTTGGTGACTTGGTTAGTGGATCCTTCAGTGCATCTGCAATTGGAGGGCTTGCGCTGCGAAAAATTACTTTTTGCAGCCATGCACCCCAAATTTGAAGTCGCGTTGGGGGTTGGGCTTAATTGCCAAGGCGCTCTAGTACTTGAGTTGGCGTTAGATGCCACGGTTTCCCCTCATGTTGGAGCCTACCTGCTTGAGCAATTTGTCGCTGCGATAGGTGGGCGAACAATGCCTTCTTCGACAACCTCATCTTCTCATGTCTCAGCCACTGAGTTAACGTCAAACAATCCGCCAGCCTCAAACAATGTGCATGCGGCGCTGGCAGAATCTGAGCTTGAATTGAGCGCTGTAAATTCCTCTTCGGTTGAAGAGTGCATTTTGGCTGAGTTTCGCTCGGCGCTTGGTGCTTCCGAGATGACGGCAGAGGATGATTTCTTTGATTTTGGTGGACATTCCCTGATTGCAACGCGAGTCATTGGTCGCTTGTTGAGCGAGCAAGGTATTGAACTGCACATCAATGATATGTTTAGTTTCCCTAATGCCAAGCAACTGGCGCAGCAAGCCGTACTTCACCGTAAACCCACCAGCACATCATTCGCAGTGAGTGAGGTGGTCGAGTCGTCCAAAGCGCCTTTGTCGTTAGCACAAGCCTCTTTATGGAAGGCGATGAGCAAATACGCCAAGTTTGGTTTGACCCACATCTTCAATCTTCCGTTTGCGCTTAAATTTTTAGATGAGGTCGATGAGCAAGCATTTGGTGAGGCTTTTCACTGGCTTTTACTGCGTCATGCTGGGTTACGAACCCACTTTGGCCTAGAAGATGGGCAGCCTTACCAGCAAGTGATCACCGCCAGCAATATTGAACATTACCAGTGGTTCTGGACGTCTAGAGATAACGCCGCCCAATCCGTGGCCAGACTACTGGCGCAAGAGGCCGAGCACACCTTTGACCTGAGCCAAGAATTGCCACTTCGGCTCAATTTCGTACGTGATGAACAGACGGGGACGCAATATCTTTCACTTCTATTCCACCATATTGTGTTGGACGAGTGGTCGATCAATATTTTGATGGATGAATTAGCACAGGCGTATCAACACAGTGTGCAAGGTACTCGTCCACAGTGGCAAACGGAACCCTTACCTTTCCATGAGTTTGCTCGCAAGCAGCGTTCTTCGGCATTCAATCAAGCGCATCTTAACTATTGGTTAACCAAGTTTGCGGATGTGCCTTGGGCGCAGCCCCTTTTTGCAGCGGATCATCCGTTGAGTAACGGCACTGAGGTCGGTTTTAGTGAAGGTGGCTGGGTAGAAATGAAAGTACCTAAATCGACCATGGCATCACTGTATCAGTTGGCTAAAGCACGCCATGCTTCGTTGTTTAACGTGATGTATGCGGCGATTTCTGCGTCGGTACATTGTCTCGGCGCACCAGAAAAGCTGCTGGTTGGCACACCTGCTTCCGGTCGGCTGGATGCCGAGTTTTTCGACACAGTCGGTTATTTCACCACCATGGGCGTTCAGTTGGTGGATTTCACGAAAGTACAAACCGTGTGGCAACTCATCGAGCAAGTGAGAAACAGCATTAACCAGTCGATGCCATACACAGATATTCCGATCGATCTGATTGAAGAAGGGCTCAAAGGTGTTGAGCATGAGACGGAAGGTCACATGTTTGAGGTCTTTATTCAATTGCATGCAAAAAATAAGCTGCACGGAGAGCTACCGTTGACAGAAGGGCATGCGATCCGCTTCCAACAAGTCGATCCTGATAAAAGTGAATCCGGCTTAGGTTTACAGTTTGAAATTTTAGAAGAGAGGGTCGAGCAAGAGCAGACGTTGAGAGTCATGATGAGTTATATGTCGAAACACTATAGCCCAGCTCAAGTCGCTCTGTTGACCAAGGTGACCAGTGGCATGTTTGAGCGGTTTGCCGATTGTATTGCACAAGATATTGCACTGCCGACGCTGAAAAAGCAGGTGAGGCAGCTTGAAGATGAAGCTTGTCGCTCTCCGTCCATGGGGTAGTGTTTTTGTGTCGTGACTCGATATTGTAGTGGTAGGGAATAGGAGGCGAAGGGCGATATTTGATCCCCCTTTATGACAAGCCCTGAAGTGCCAGTCGTGGCAGTTCAGGGCTTGAACTTGATGATGGAGCTACATCTGCTTGTGCATCACATCGCCGATTTGAATACTGTAGGCGAGCTCAGGTTGATCCACGGTTAATTCTGCTTCGTGTTCATATACACGAGACACGGTAAGCGTAATCTCACTTTGGGTGACTTTGTTACGCGGCAACCCTTGTTGGTCGATAAAGGCTCCGGTGTGCCAGAGGCTGAGTTTGTCACCTTGTCTAACACCATGAATACGACCGAGATCCATGGTGGCTGTGGTTCCAAATTTCGCCACAATTTGCGGCAAAGTTATCTTACAAGAAATTTCCGATTCAAGATCGAGCATAATGTTGCGGCTCACCCGCAGCATCATTTCACCATAAGTCGATGCCCAAAAACGCGCACTACGCGTATCAATTTGGCTGGTTTTAGGAAACGGCCAGCGCGCAACTTCGCGGTAAGTGCGTGTCATTACTTCATTGCCTGTTTTGCCATCAAATACACTGATTTCCATTGCAAACTGGCGATTGATGATGTCATCTTGCAGTGTTTTTTGTTCTATGGTGGCGGTTAAATCGGTGATCATGCCGCCCATGATGTACTGCGCTCCAGCATCTTGCGCGATCATCTTGATCCGCTCCGGCGCTTTGGGGTCAATATCGTATTGGGTTGTGCCAACCGAGACAAAGCTGCGAGATTCTTGCTCTAATCGACGATTAACCACTTGCGCAAAATCATCGCCTACCTGATAGATCTGTCCCATTACCGCTTGCTGAGGCGAGGCAAGATCAATATTGCCGATTAACATGGTTTTTTTGTACTGCTCAACGTGGCAAGCCGTTGCCGATGGATAAATATCGATGCGGGTGCGCACGTACATCACATTATTAATCGCTTTACGCTCTGTAATCTGGATGTAGCGTACCTCATGGTTAGCAAATAGGTACTCTCGACGATCGGATTCCAATAGCGGCATCAAATTGCTAATGCTGCCAATATCTGCCCCGGCAAAATTTACCGCCTTATACAGAGCATCTTCTAAGGCGTGTAAGCGTGCGACCTCTTGGGAAGAAACAATAGCGGCAGAGCCTGTCACTTCATACCAAGCTGCGTGAGCCGATGGAAGATAAATCATCATCCAAAGTGCTGTAATTATAGATAAAATATTTTTTTTCATCGTAAAGTCCCAAGTGGGTATAAATTTTGCTTTTCAAATCCTAACTGATGTAGGCACTGCAATTCTGAATTAATAACCGTTTGAGAAAAGCAAGGAGCGTTCCAGTTTAATCGAGTGAGAAGCTGAAATGCGCGCCATAGTATATCTGGAGATGAAGAGAATGAAAAAATGGCTTTCCTTAGTACCCGTCGTTTTACTGACTTCGTGTGCATACGCCCCAGTTTATAACGGTAAAGGGCCATACAATGGCTCACAGTTTATGTTGATGGAGAGTCCTCGTCATACATTGGATTTCTTTGTTGAAAGTCTGACAGAAGATTTAATGCTATCGAACACGAGTATTAGTGCACGTACCCCGATTGCAGTAACCTCATTTGTGGATTTACAAAATATGGATGCCACAAATTGGTTGGGCAATACCGTCTCTGAAGGTTTTATCCACCAATTTCAAAGACGTGGATTTAAAGTGGTGGATTTTAAAACCACAGGTTCAATCCAAGTGACGCAGCAGGGGGATTTTGCCTTTAGCCGCGACTGGAAAAACCTTTCTTCAGAACAAGAAGTCCAGTATGTACTGACAGGGACTATGCTGCGTCAAGAAGGTGGCGTGATTGTTAATGCACGAGTAGTCGGTATGCATTCACGTATCGTAGTGGCAAGCGCTCAAGGCTTCTTGCCTGCGGATCGTATTGGTCGAGATCTAGATACATTAAATATCATGCGTACGCAAGATGGTGTATTAATACGAACCGATCCTGCTTTGACTCAACCTCATACGGTTATTCTACGCCCATAGGAGAGTGACAATGAAATCCATCTTATTATTGATGATTGCTGTCTTTAGCATTGTTGGGTGTCAACCACTGCAAAGCATGCGCCCTGATGATTGGTTAACGGCGGTTGGCTATGCCAATATCAGCGAGCAGAGAGGGCGTGATGAGGCCGAGAAGCAAGTGCGTGCGATGCGAGCCTCCAAAATTGATGCTTATCGCGAGCTTGCTGAGCAAGTGTATGGTATGCGCATCAGTGGTCGTGCTGAGTTACAAGATCAACGTCTTGGTATAGAACTGACGGCAGGTGCGGTCGATGGTGTGATTCGCGGTGCTGAAGTGGTCCGCAGTTATAAGGTTGGGGACAGCTATGTCACTGAACTGAGACTTGATATTCGCAAAATGGACAAGATGCGTGATTACGGAGAAGTACAACAAGTCCCCGAAAAACGGCAAATGACCTTATTCTAGCGCTCATCTCTTCATCCCCCAAAACGTCAAAAGCGGCAATCACTGCCGCTTTTTTGCTTGTTAAGTCTTACTCAGTTGTTTGCGCGTTTCGTTTTAAGGGACTCTCGCATCATGCTTTGATATTGGTGCCCAAAGTTGAAATAGTATGGGTTTTTCCCGTCGCGCTGTAAGTCATACCAATCTTGCCATGACTTTGTTGCATCAAGTTATTGAGTTTATTAAAGCTCAATTGCGCGCGGGCCAAGGCATCGCCATTAATCTGGTTGGCTTGCTGACAGTCCATGATGATACTGCGGATTTGACTCACTAACTCATTGAGATAAGCATCTTCAGTCAGGCTCGCGACATGGGGATGTTTCGCAATGCGTTGGTCAGTTTGCTGTAATTGATTGACTAAGGTGAGTTTCTGTTTAGCAATGGATTCGATATCGACAGAGATTCGGCTAGTGATCGCAACTTTCTCCGCTTCAAGTACGCTCACGAGTTCTTGCGCATTTTTCAGTTGAAACTCAACCAAGTCTTTTAATGCTGCCATCGCCAAATCGCCTATACATTACTGTTGGAGCATCACTCTTGTTATATAACATACTCAGTGACGCGCGCAGGGGACACGTTAGTTTAGAAGCCGCCCAGTTCTTTTTCGAATTTGATCATGTTATCGGCCAGTTTTTCAGGGTCAACCACGTAAGAGCCGTTAGCAATCGCTTCTTTGATTGCGGCGACTTTAGCGCTATCAAAACTGGGTCTTGAAGCCATTTCACTATGCATTTCGCCGATAGCTTTACTTTGTGAGCTCAGCGATACCGCATCCTGTCCACGTGCCGAAGAGCGTGATACCGCCCCGGATTGAGTGGAAGAGTTGCTGGCATCAGAGGAACGCACATTGCTGCGACTGGTCGTGTTTAACGACTGTCCTGCGCGTATGTTATCAATACCTGCCATAAATGAGCCTTTTCAATAAACTTTAACGTGTACTGTCAATATCGACCATGTAGGTCGAAACTTTAGCGACTTTTTTAACCAAATAGAAAATCATTTGGCACCAGTTTTTCTGATAAGCAAGGTAGAGCTATCAAAACGCGACGATGACCTCACCGACACCACTGACTTGCGCATCAATTATACGGTTAGATTTGTCATTTTTCACTTTTATCTGCTCGCCAAGAACGCCATCGGACATTGCAGTCCCTTTGGTTGTGATCGACATACCAGATTTTCCCGCACGGATAACAACACTTTCATTTCGACACACGATGCACACATCGTTCTGTTCAATCACATCACCCACACGAATATTTTTTTTGATTTTTGCACCAATCACGTTTTCAGGAGTGGAAAAACCTTGCCGCCGGAAACGCAGCAGATCTACCATACTTAACGTAACATCTTGTGCGGAAATCATTTGTCCCCGACTTAATGGGGTTACCGCTGTGATGAGTGGGATAGTAATTGTCAGACGAACTGGTACATAAACACGCCAGTTATCCGGTTTGCACTCCACCAATACGGTGATGTTGGCCGCAGATCCATTACTGGATGATGAATTGGTTGTGAGAGGTTCCGGACAATCGGTCGCGAATAGACGCTCGTCGATCTTTGCCGCATTAACCACTAACTCACCACCAACAGGCATATCCACCGTGCTCAGCACATGATTTTCGGCGGCTTCTTTGATCATTGAAAGCTGTTCCGGCGTGGCTGCATTGGCCGCTAGACTAAAGAAAAATAATAAAAAGCCGATAAAGCTATAAAATATTTCACAGAAAGCTCTACACTTAGTTATGAAATGCGAATGGAGATCGATCTTCGGATGCATTTTTCGTTTCTCTGGTTTCTTCATAGCCTGTAGTAGACTATCACTTTTTTTGGATAAAAGTTTGAGATGGAGATGAGCTTATGACGGGTATTCTTGATTCTGTGAATCAGCGTACGCAACTCGTCGGTCAAAACCGATTAGAACTATTAACTTTCCGTCTTAACGGCCGTCAACGATACGGTATTAACGTTTTCAAAGTTAAAGAAGTCCTGCAATGTCCTAAATTGACCTCAATGCCTAATTTGCACCGCTTAGTAAAAGGGGTTGCCCATATTCGTGGCCAAACGGTCTCTGTGATTGACATGAGCCTTGCCGTTGGTGGTCGTCCGACGACCGACGTGGATAAAAGTTTCGTGGTCATTACGGAATTTAACCGTACTATTCAAGCATTTCTGGTGAGCTCAGTTGAGCGTATCATCAACATGCGTTGGGAAGCGATATTGCCACCTCCGAATGGGACTGGGAAAAGTAACTATTTGACGGCTGTGACCAATATCGATAATGAATTGGTTGAGATCATCGACGTTGAAAAGATCTTGGCTGAAATCACGCCAGTTAACGAAGTTATGGACAGCTCAATCGGTGAACAAATTGCCCAAGTTGAGCAGGGAAAAGAGTTCGTTCGTCGCGTTTTGATTGCGGACGACTCCAGCGTGGCACGCAAACAGGTGCAACGTGCGATTGAGTCTCTAGGGTTTGAAGTTATCGCAACACAAGATGGTAAAGTTGCATACGATAAGCTAGTTGAGATGTTGAACGATGGGCCAATTAGTAACCAGATTTCTTTGGTTATCTCCGATATTGAAATGCCAGAGATGGATGGCTATACATTGACTGCGGAAATCCGTCGTCATAACGAGCTCAAAGATCTTTATGTTATTTTGCACTCTTCATTGAGTGGCGTGTTCAACCAAGCCATGGTTGAGAGAGTTGGGGCAAATGCGTTTATTGCGAAATTTAACCCTGATGAGCTTGGTAATGCGGTGAAAGCTGCGCTAGTTAAATAAAGAGAATTGAATGACTGCTATAACGATTAGCGACCAAGAGTATCGCGACTTTTGCCGATTTCTGGAATCTCAGTGCGGAATTGTACTGGGTGACAGCAAGCAGTATTTGGTGCGAAGTCGTCTAAGTCCACTCGTCACCAAATTCAAGTTAAGCTCGTTGTCTGACTTGTTGCGGGATGTCGTGACCGGACGAAATCGCGATTTGCGCGTAGCAGCGGTTGACGCCATGACAACCAATGAAACCTTGTGGTTTCGAGATTCCTACCCATTTACGGTTTTAGCTGACAAATTATTGCCAGAAATGGCGGCAAATAAACGACCGATAAAAATCTGGTCTGCGGCCAGTTCATCAGGCCAAGAGCCGTACTCTATGGCGATGACGATTTTAGAAGTTCAACAAAAACGTCCGGGAATGTTGCCTAGCTTGTCAATTACTGCCACGGATATTTCAGCCAGTATGTTAGATATGTGTCGAGCAGGAATCTATGACAACTTAGCTCTAGGCCGTGGTTTGTCTCCTGAGCGTCGTCGAGTGTTTTTCGAAGATGCTGGGGATGGACGGATGAAGGTGAAGGATAACGTAAAACGTTTAGTGAACTTCCGTCCGCAAAACTTAATGGAAAGTTACTCCTTGCTGGGTAAGTTTGACATCATTTTTTGCCGTAACGTACTTATCTATTTCTCGCCAGATATGAAATCTAAGGTGCTTAATCAGATGGCGGCGAGTTTGAACCCCGGCGGCTATTTGCTGTTAGGCGCATCAGAATCCCTGACTGGGCTTACTGATAAGTTCGAAATGGTGCGTTGTAACCCTGGTATCATCTATAAACTTAAATAAAGCATGCAATCCATCTCATTTTGCCCGGTTTCTACCGGGCTTTTTATTTTCAGCTTATCTCTCCTTCCAGCGTTAAGCTGCATCGGTATTGGCAACATGGTTCACCTACCTATAACTCCAAGTTGTTTTGATATAACGTGCTTGAATGAGTGTTTTCATAGGACCTGTTTGGCGTGGAGTTTGCTAAATCTTATTCACCTTGCTGCCAATGACGTCTATTTTGAAAGTTGGTATGCTAATTGCAAATAATTTCAGCAGTAACGGTCAGTTCTTATCGAAGAGGTAAACATGGCTATTTCTTTTGACAAAGCCCTAGGTATTCACCAACACACGGTGGGTGTACGTGAGCGCAACTCCGAGGTGATAGCCACCAATATTGCGCAGGCCAATACGCCGGGATTTAAGGCAAAAGGAATGGACTTCCAGAAGGCACTACAAGCGGCAAATTCGGGGGCAAGCGTTAGTCTTAGTCGTACCGACAGTCGGCATATTCCTGCCTCTTCGACGGTCAGTGGGGAAATTCTTTACCGCGTACCGACACAACCAGATACTGGTGATGGCAATACAGTAGATGTTGACTTGGAGCGTAACCTGTTTATGCAAAACCAAATCCGTCACCAAGCCTCACTGGATTTTCTAGGTGGTAAATTTAAGAACTTAACCAAGTCACTTAAAGGGGAGTAGATAGATGAGCTTATTCAGCGTATTTAATGTCACAGGTTCTGCGATGAGCGCCGAGTCGGTTCGTCTCAATACGACCTCAAGTAATCTTGCAAATGCCGATAGTATTAGTAGTTCAGCAAAAGATACTTACAAAGCTCGTCACGCAGTATTTGGCGCAGAGTTGAGTAAAGCGCGTTTCAACCGCGATCCCAATGTGCCAGTGAAGGTTTTGGGGATTATAGAAAGTGATAAACCGCTGGTCGCTGAATTTAATCCAGAACATCCACTTGCCAATGATGAAGGCTATATCTACAAGCCCAACGTCAATGTGATGGAAGAGATGGCCAATATGATTTCTGCCTCTCGTTCTTATCAAACTAACGTGCAGGTGGCTGATGCCAGTAAACAGATGCTGCTGCGTACGCTGCAGATGGGTCAATAAGGATAAGGAGTTAACGTATGGCCGGAGTCAATAATGTTGGTCAAAGCGGCTTGTCCTATATTGATCAGCTTAAAGCTCTTCAAGAGCAGAAAAAACCGGATGAAACCACAGGGCAAAAATCCCTGAAACAAGAAGACTTTCTTTCTTTGCTGACCAAGCAGTTAGCACAGCAAGATCCGTTCAAACCCGTGAGTAACGATCAGATGATTGCGCAGATGGCTTCATTTGCGACCGTTGATGGCATTGGCAAGATGAACACTCAGTTTGAGAGTCTCAACTCATCAATCACCTCTAACCAAGCGCTACAAGCGTCATCACTGGTAGGGCGTGACGTGCTAGTGCCGGGTGCGGCAGGAATGAAAAAGCCAGATGGCGGTATGGCGGCAATGGTGAAACTGCCGCAGTCGATCGATAACTTGTTCATCCGTATTGAGAATGAAGCTGGTCAATTGGTACGAACCTTTGACGTCGGTGCCAAATCTTCTGGTGATAACCGCGTTGAATGGGATGGAAAAGATCAGAATGGTAATCCGTTGCCGGGTGGCAAATACAAAGTGAAAGCGTCTGGCTTGCTGGATGGAGAGAGTAAAGAGTTTGAGGTCTCCACTTATGCGAACGTGAATAGCGTTTTGTTAGGCAAAGGCGATGGTAACGTACTACTCAATCTGGCTGGTTTTGATGCACCAGTTCGACTTGCTGAAGTACTTGAAGTAGGCAAAGCGTGATAGCGCTAGCTAGATAGGAGAATTACTTATGTCATACATCTCTCTTAGTGGTTTATCCGCCGCGCAGATGGATTTAAATACCACCAGTAACAACATTGCGAACGCCAATACCTTTGGTTTTAAAGAGTCGCGTGCCGAATTTGGTGATGTATATTCCACCTCGTTGTTTACCAACGCAAAAACCACTCCAGGTCAAGGTGTTCAAGCGGCCAAAGTGGCACAGCAGTTCCACGAAGGTTCTAGTATCTACACTAATAACCCATTGGATTTGCGTATCGCGGGTACGGGCTTCTTTGCTGTCGCGAAAGATCGCTTAGTTCCACAGCAAAATGAGCTGACTCGTAACGGTGCATTCCACTTGGACAAAAATAGCTTTATGGTCACAGCGAATGATGAGTTCCTGCTTGGCTATGAAGTCAATCCTGATTCGGGGGATGTATTATCTTACGAGCCAAAACCAATTAATATTCCTCCTCAATTCGGTAAGCCGAAACAGACTGCGAATATTGAATTAGGTGCTAACTTACCAGCGAATGGTGATCTGAAAGACCCTGCACTGTTTGATATTACAGACCCTGAAACTTATAACCGTACGACCTCATCGACTATTTATGACTCTATGGGTCAACCTTATAAGTTGACGACGTATTACTTGAAAGACATGAATCAAGCCAATACATGGCAGACCTATTACACCGTCACTGACAAAACTGGTGAAAAGCCGATTAACGTTGTTGGTGGTGATGCGACAAGCCCAGCAGGCCATGTGGGACATACCATGCGTTTTAACAATGATGGTACGTTGGCGAGCTTAAACAATGGTCAACCGATTGTGACTGAGCCACTGGGTAGCGGTGCCAATCCAGTCGATCTGAACGGTGCTGATGCGAACCAAGCTTTGTCGTTTCGTTTAGATTCTGCGACTCAGTTTGCTGCCCCTTTTGAGTTAACCAAGTTCGATCAAGATGGTGCGACCACTGGTTTCCTGACCAAGATCGACTTTGATGAAAATGGTAGCGTACTGGCCACTTACTCGAATGGCATTAACACCACACTTGGCCGTGTCGCGCTGGTGCGTGTTGCTAACGAGCAAGGACTGGATAAAAAAGGTGGTACTCAGTGGGATGCTACTCAGTTCTCTGGCGCGAAAATTTGGGGTGAGTCAAATAAAGGGTCATTTGGTTCAATCAGTAATGGCACATTAGAGCAGTCGAACATCGATATGACGCAAGAGCTGGTAGATTTGATTTCTGCTCAGCGTAACTTCCAAGCTAACTCACGTGCTCTTGAAGTACACAACGGTCTGCAACAAAACATTCTGCAGATTCGCTAATTCTCTTCAACCCCATTAAGCGGCGGCAATGTGGCTTAATGGGGTTGCCTCTTTGCCCCCTTGCCGCGGCAAATACGCTTGTCTCCTGCAAATTTCTCATCTATCAGATTGTTCTATAAGGAATAGTTAAGTTGGCATGCTGCTTGCTTTAACTGCTCTAACTAACGATTTGGGAGCAGATTATGGACCGCGCATTGTTTCTTGCCATGAGTGGCGCAAAACAAAACATGCAAGCGATGCAGCTACGGGCAAACAACTTAGCTAACGTCAGCACGACGGGATTTCGTGCCGATTTAGCGCAAGCTCGTTCAATGCAAGCTTATGGTGAAGGTCTCCCAACTCGTGTCTTCAGTATGACTGAGCGTCCTGGGCATAACTTTGCCCAAGGCAGTGTGATCACGACAGGTCGTGATCTCGATATCACTATTCAAGGCGATGGCTGGATTTCTGTGCTAGATAAAACTGGCAAAGAGGGGCTGACTCGTAACGGCAACTTACGTATCGATGAAACGGGGCTGCTGCTTAACGGCAATGGACATCCAGTTTTAGGCGAAACGGGTGCTCCGATTACTTTGCCTGTGCCGCTAAACAAAGTTGAAATTGGTGGTGATGGCACTATCTCTGTTCGTCCACAAGGTGCGCCTGCCGATGCGATGGAAGTGATAGATAGAATCAAGTTAGTTCGCCTCAATGACCAGTCACTGTTTAAAGACGTCAATGGTTTATTTCGGGCGACGGATCCCAACACTCAGTTTGAGGTCGACGCTAACGTAAAAATTCTCACAGGTGCCCTTGAAGGGAGCAACGTGAATGCGATTGGTGAAATGACCAGCCTTATCGATTTGCAACGTCAGTTTGAAATGCAAGTCAAGATGATGAGTACGGCGGAAGAGATGGATAAAGCTTCCGATTCACTGCTTCGCAGTAGCTAATTTAAGGTAGGAGTTAGGTATGCAACCAGCACTATGGGTCAGTAAGACCGGCTTAGATGCCCAACAAACTAACATTGCAACGATTTCCAACAACCTTGCTAACGCCTCAACCATTGGCTTTAAAAAAGGGCGTGCAGTGTTTGAAGATCTGTTTTACCAAAATATTAACCAGCCGGGTGCGCAATCCTCGCAAAATACTCGTTTGCCGAGTGGTTTGATGTTGGGCGCTGGCTCTAAGGTCGTGGCAACCCAAAAGGTACACACGCACGGTAACGTACAAACGACTTCCAACAGCTTGGACATGATGATTGAAGGTGACGGATTTTTCCAAATTCTAATGCCGGATGGCAACATTGCTTATAGCCGTAATGGTCAGTTCACGTTGGATGACGAAGGCGCGATTGTAACCTCCGGTTCAGGCTATCGTTTGCAGCCAGAGATAATCATTCCGGAAGACGCTATTTCTATTACGATTGGTAATGATGGTGAAGTGTCGGTTCGTGTCCGTGGCCAGCAGGATAACCAAGTACTAGGTCAGATCACGACGGTTGATTTCATTAACCCAGGTGGTTTAGAACCGATTGGACAAAACCTTTACTTACCAACCGGAGCCAGTGGCGAGCCACAAGAAGGGGTTCCCGGTTTGGATGGTTTGGGTGATGTGCGCCAATCTATGCTCGAAACCTCGAACGTGAATGTCACGGAAGAGTTGGTCAACATGATTGAAGCGCAGCGTGTGTATGAGATGAACTCTAAAGTCATCTCTGCCGTCGATAAGATGATGAGCTTCGTCAACCAACAACTGTAATTGCTAACTAAGAGATGGCCGTTATGAAACGTCTACTTGCTTCCAGCTTATTGATTTTGCTCTCAGGTTGTAGCTTGATGCAGCCACCGATTGAGTCCGCTGAAACCATTCAAGGTACTACGACGGTGGATGCGGTTGAGGGGGATAAATCTGAGAGTAACTCTGGTTTGACCGATGCTCTGCGCAATCGTACCGACCCCGTTGCGGGCGATCCTGCATGGGCACCGATTCATCCGAAAAGTAAGCCTGAACATTACGCCGCCGAAACGGGCTCGCTGTTTAATTTGGCGAGCAGCAGTAGCATGTATGACGATTCTAAACCGCGTGGTGTGGGCGATATCATTACCGTGACTCTCAATGAAAGTACCAAAGCGGCCAAAAGTGCTGATGCGGATCTGAATAAGAAAAATGATGCTTCGATGGATCCATTGGCGGTCGGCGGCAAAGATTTGACCATCGGGGATTATAATTTCTCTTACGCGCTGAAAAATGCCAATAAGTTTTCAGGGAGTGCGGCAGCTAACCAAAGTAACAGCATGTCAGGCTCGATTACGGTTGAAGTGATTGAAGTCCTAGCCAACGGTAACTTAGTGATCCGTGGTGAAAAATGGCTCACTTTGAACACGGGAGATGAGTACATTCGTTTGAGTGGTACCATTCGTCCGGATGATATCGACTTCGATAATACGATTGCTTCTAACCGTATTTCCAATGCGCGAATTCAATATTCTGGCACTGGAACCAACCAAGATATGCAAGAACCCGGATTCTTGGCACGATTTTTTAATGTCTCTTTATAAGTCGAGCCGCTGGGTTAGTTTATTGACAGCATAGTGAACGGTGAGGCCTTTTGGCCTCATCGTTGTTTTAGAGAGTAAGGTACATCTGCCATGAGAAAATTCACGATTTTATTGATGTTGCTGCTGGCTTCCAGCGCGCAAGCCGCACGGATCAAAGATGTCGCGCAGGTTGCAGGCGTTCGTAACAACCAATTAGTCGGATACGGCTTGGTCACCGGTTTGCCGGGGACAGGCGAGTCGACACCTTTTACTGATCAAAGCTTTAACGCCATGCTGCAAAGCTTCGGCATTCAATTGCCTCCTGGCACCAAGCCAAAAACCAAAAACGTTGCCGCCGTGATCGTCACCGCTGATCTGCCCGCCTTTTCTAAGCAAGGTCAAACCATAGATATCACGGTTTCTTCGATTGGATCGGCAAAAAGTTTACGTGGCGGCACTTTGATGCAAACCTTCCTAAAAGGTTTGGATGGACAAGTTTACGCAGTGGCACAAGGTAACTTAGTGGTAAGTGGGTTTAGTGCAACCGGTGCCGATGGGTCGAAAATTGTTGGTAACAACCCAACAGTTGGGATGATCTCCAGTGGCGCGATTGTTGAGCGTGAAGTCCCTAACCCATTTGGCCGTGGCGATTATATCACCTTCAACCTGTTTGAATCTGACTTCACGACGGCACAGCGTTTAGCCGATGCTGTGAATCAGTTCTTGGGGCCACAAATGGCTTCAGCGGTGGATTCGGCTTCAATCAAAGTACGTGCACCGCGCGATCTTAGTCAGCGTGTTGCCTTCCTCTCCGCGATTGAGAACCTTGAGTTCAATCCTGCAGACAGCGCGGCGAAAATTATTGTTAACTCACGTACCGGCACCATAGTGGTAGGGCAGAATGTTCGTCTTAAACCTGCAGCAGTGACTCATGGTGGTATGACTGTGGCGATCAAAGAAAACTTGAATGTTAGTCAACCTAATGCATTGGGTGGCGGTCAGACCGTTGTAGTACCAAATACCGAAATAGAAATCACAGAAAAGCAGGGCAAAATGTTTAAGTTAGAGCCTGGGGTCACTTTGGATGATCTGGTTCGTGCAGTTAACGAAGTGGGAGCTGCCCCTTCCGACTTAATGGCGATTTTGCAAGCGTTGAAACAAGCGGGTGCAATTGAAGGCCAACTGATCATTATTTAAGGAGTCAGCCATGATTAATAATCCCAATGATATTGGCTTTATCCACGATATCGCCGGCCTCGACAAGTTACGCCAAAAGGCATTGAATGGTGATCAAAATGCTGAGCAGTCAGCGTTAACCGCGGCAGCTCGCCAATTTGAATCAATCTTCACCTCCATGATGCTCAAATCCATGCGTGATGCGAATAGTGATTTTAAATCAGATCTTATGAGTAGCCAGAATGAAGATCTTTATCGCCAGATGCTGGATGAGCAGATGGCGAGTGAGTTCAGCTCATCAGGTTCGCTTGGCTTGGCTGATATGATAGTCGCTCAGCTCTCGACCGGACAAACGGCGAGCGAGCAAAAAGGGGAGGATGGCTTCCAAGAAGCAATGCGCCGTGTGGAACATGCACGCAAAACCGCCAGTGAGCGCAGCAAAGAAGACTTGGTGGCTGCGGTGTATCCGTTGCGTAAAACACAAGCGGTTCAATCGACACAGTTTGATTCTCGCCATTCGTTTGTCACCAAACTCAAACCTTATGCAGATAAAGCGGCACGTATGCTCGGGGTCGATTCTTCGTTGTTGATTGCGCAAGCGGCACTGGAAACAGGTTGGGGGCAAAAAATGGTCAAAAATGCCCGTGGCAACAGCAATAACCTCTTTAATATCAAAGCCGATCGCAGCTGGCAGGGTGATAAAGTCGCGACCCAAACCTTGGAATATCACAACAATGTTCCGGTTATCGAAAAAGCCGCATTCCGATCTTATGCCAGCATTGATGATAGCTTTAACGATTATGTCCGTTTCTTGGAAAACAACCCGCGTTACACCAATGCGTTGGATCATGGGGGGAGCAGTAAACGCTTTATCCACGGTATCCACCGCGCTGGGTACGCGACAGACCCTCAATATGCCGACAAGGTACTGCGTGTAAAAGCGCAAATCGATCAAATGAACCTACTATAAATCGTCCGCCGGAATATTTCCGGCGGCACTCTTTCACGCCCACTATATTTCCAGCTTGCCAATCCTAACTTGCTATTTTTATTAGAGTAAATTGAACCAATCCAATTTGGCATGCATATTGCTAATACTGTTTAGATTCAGTGATTTTTACTGATTAATATCGGTTTTCGGGGGCAGTATGGCGTCTGATCTTCTGAATGTGGGTACGCAAAGCGTACTGACGGCTCAGAGACAACTCAATACCACAGGTCATAACATTTCCAATGTTAATACAGAGGGTTACAGTCGTCAGTCTGTGATCCAAGGGACCAATATGCCTCGCCAATACGGCGGTGAAACTTACGGTATGGGTGTGCATGTGGAAAATGTTCGCCGCTCGTGGGATCAGTTTGCCGTTAAAGAGCTGAATATTGCCTCTACCAATTACGCCTTTAAGCGAGATACCGAAGAAAACCTCGATATGCTATCTAAGCTACTGTCCTCTGTAGCTTCGAAGAAAATTCCTGAAAACCTCAATGAGTGGTTTGATTCAGTAAAAAGTTTGGCTGATTCGCCCAATGACTTGGGTGCCCGTAAAGTGGCACTCGAAAAAGCTAAGCTCATTTCACAAAACCTGAATGACTTCCATGAGACAGTTCGCTTACAAAAAGACATTACCAATAAAGGCTTATCCCTAGGCGTTGAACGCATCAACCAACTGGCGTTGGAAATTCGTGATCTGCAGCGTTTGATGATGCGTGTACCAGGGCCGCATAACGATTTGATGGATAAGCATGAAAAGCTGGTGTCCGAACTGTCGCAATACACCAAAGTTACGGTAACGCAAAGAAAACACGGTGAAGGTTTTAACATCCATATCGGCAACGGCCACACTTTGGTTTCCGGTACTGAAGCAAGCCAGTTGAAAGTGATTGATGGTTTTCCTGATACTCAGCAACACCGTTTAGCCATGGTGGAAGGCAAGGCGCTCAAAGCCATCTCCGCACGTGATATTGGCGGTAAGCTGGAAGCCATTTTAGATATGCGTGATGAGCACATTCCTTACTTGATGGATGAAGTCGGTCGCCTTGCACTCTCCTTTTCTCATGAAGTGAATACCTTACAATCACAAGGTTTAGACCTGCGTGGTAATGTGGGTAGCGCTCTGTTTACCGATGTTAATTTGGATGTCATTGCCCGCTCTCGTGTGGTGACCAACAGTAATTCTAAAGCCGATATGGCGGTGTTTATTGAAGATGTCAGCCAGTTAAAGGGTGGCGAATACTCCATGCAGTACAACGGCAATGAATTTGTGGTGACATTGCCGTCAGGCCAGCAGACCGTATTGCCGGTGGTAAAAGGCAATGTGTATGTCGATGGCTTACGCGTAGAAGTGCGTAACCCACCACAGGTCGGGGAACGCATTTTGGTGCGCCCAACTCGTAACGGTGCGGCAGCCATTCGTTTAGCAACAGAAGATGCGACAAAAATTGCCGCACAGAGTTTTGAAGCATCGACCACGTTTGCTCAAGGCAAAGCGAAATTCAAAATTTTGCAAGCTGGGGATATTCGAGAGTTTGAAGTGATTGTTTCGCCGACCGGCGATCAATTTGCAGTAACGGATACCAAAGGCAATATTTTACTCCAGCCTCAACCTTATCCGCCGACAGGACCTGTAACCGTATTGGGCACTACTTTTGAGATAACGGAAGGCGCTTTGCCTAATGACAAGTTCACAGCAAACCTTGTCCCTTCAGAAGGGGATAACGGCAACTTGCGTAAAATGATCAACATTCAAACTGCAAAACGGATGAATGATAACGAGTCCACCATCATCGATCTTTACCACAACCTCAACACGGATGTGGGGCTAAAAATGGCCACCATGACGCGTTTGACCGATGTGGCAAGACTGGAGAAAGAGGCTGCACAATCACGCATCGCTTCGATTTCTGGTGTGAACCTTGATGAAGAGGCCGCCAATATGATGAAATTTCAGCAAGCTTATATGGCCTCCTCACGCATCATTCAGGCCTCGAA
Source organism: Vibrio paracholerae (assembly GCF_037672085.1). NCBI lineage: Bacteria > Pseudomonadati > Pseudomonadota > Gammaproteobacteria > Vibrionales > Vibrionaceae > Vibrio > Vibrio paracholerae. Next base: position 805,261 of record NZ_JBBHLM010000002.1, read on the forward strand.
CGACACTTTCAACACCATTTTGGCGTTGCGATAGGGAGATGGGTAAATGTTAAACCGAATCTCTAGTTTCCATAACTACCAAGCGGTTCAGAATGACATCCGTCGTCAGGAATCGAAAGTGTTTAATAACCAAGCGCAATTGGCGTCTGGTAAGAAGCTGTTGTCAGCGAGTGATAACCCACTGGCGACGCACTACATCCAAAACGTTGGGCAACAAGAAGAGCAGTTGCGCCAGTACTTAGATGCGATTGTTTTAGTACGTAACCGCCTTGAGCATCAAGAAGTCATCATCGCCAATACCGAAGAATTTTCAGACTCTGCAAAGCGTACGGTGATGGAGATGATCAACGGCTCATTGTCACCAGAAGATCGGTTAGCTCGGGCGCGCGTATTGCAAGAAATGGCCAATAACTTCATCAATCTCGCTAACGTACAAGATGAATCCGGTAACTATATTTTTGCTGGAACCAAACCCAAAAATCAGCCCTTCTTTCGTGATAACCAAGGCAATGTAACCTACGCGGGGGATGATTATCAGCGCAAAATGAAGATCTCCAACAGCTTGGAAATTCCATTTAATAATCCAGGCAGCAAAGTGTTTATGGATATCCCGAATCCTTTTGGCAGCTATGAGCCCAACTATGCGCTGCAAGAGGGCTCCGAGCTGCTCTTAGAGCGTGCAGTTAACCTCAATCCTGATGATACCGCATCCTATCGCGTAACATTTGTTGATATGCCAGAAGGAAAAAATGGCTATCAGTTAGAGCGTAACGGCAGTGTAGTGCAAGCGGGGGAGTTTGACTCGAAAACCGGCATCCAGTTTGAAGAGCTGAACATTCAGGTCAAAGGGCAGATCAGTAAAGGAGATGCGATTGAGCTGACGCCTCGCACCACTTTTAGCGTGTTTGATACTTTCCGTGATGCGATTCGCTACGCAGAAGGGTCGGTATCGGATGCGTCGAATACAGCCAAGTTGCATCAGTTAGTTGAAGATTTTCATACCGCCTTTATCCATCTCAACAAAACTAGAACGGATATTGGTGCGCGTTTGAGTACGCTCGATATTCAGCAAGAGCAGCACGAAGATTTTAAAATCAGCTTGGCAAAATCCAAAAGCACCTTTGAGGATTTGGATTACGCCCATGCAGTGATTGAATTTAATCAAAACTCACGTGCCCTTGAAGCATCGCAGAAAGCATTTGGTAAAACCAAAGATCTCACCCTTTTTAACTACATCTAACCTTCAATGCCTTATGTGCTTAAGCCATATGAGCGAAGTGAGTTGAGTAAAAAGTGGCGCGGAAGTTGCTAGTACAATACAGAGCCTTGGTGAAAAGTTGTACAGGGTAACCAAAGCGGCAAGTCAGCGGCAAAATGGATTGCCGCTCACTGAAATCGGCAACTCTGAGTGGCTGATTGAATTAGATAGACAATGTAACTCATTGAAAATAAGCGATGTATATCAGTGGGTGTCAAAGAAGATAAAGTTGGCACACTAATTGAATGAAGTACATCAGAGTTGTTGTAACCGGTTTTTAAATCCGCCTTTGGGCCGATTTGGCAAGTTATTCACGGTCAGTGCTTCCAAAAGAGACCAAAGCTGACCGCTTCGCAAATGAGCTTGCGAACTCGATAGGAGAGCAAACTATGACCATTAACGTAAATACCAACGTGTCGGCGATGACCGCACAACGTTATCTGACCAAGGCGACGGGAGATCTTAACACCTCCATGGAACGTCTCTCATCAGGTAATCGCATTAACAGTGCAAAAGATGACGCGGCAGGCCTGCAGATTTCAAACCGTTTAACGGCGCAATCTCGTGGTTTGGATGTGGCAATGCGTAACGCCAACGATGGTATTTCGATTGCTCAAACCGCAGAAGGTGCGATGAATGAATCCACCAGCATTTTGCAGCGTATGCGTGACCTCGCCTTACAATCGGCGAACGGTACCAACTCGGCGTCAGAGCGTCAGGCTCTGAATGAAGAGTCGGTGGCACTGCAAGATGAACTGAACCGTATCGCTGAAACCACGTCATTTGGTGGTCGTAAGCTACTCAATGGTTCGTTTGGTGAAGCTTCGTTCCAAATCGGTTCTAGCTCGGGTGAAGCGATCATTATGGGACTGACCAGTGTACGTGCTGATGATTTCCGCATGGGTGGCCAATCCTTTATTGCCGAACAACCCAAGACTAAAGAGTGGGGGGTTCCACCTACCGCTCGTGACCTGAAGTTTGAGTTCACCAAGAAAGATGGTGAGGCAGTCGTGCTCGATATCATGGCCAAAAATGGTGATGACATTGAAGAGCTGGCCACTTACATCAACGGTCAAACGGATCTGTTCAAAGCTTCGGTTGACCAAGAAGGCAAACTGCAGATTTTTGTTGCTGAACCCAATATTGAAGGCAATTTCAATATCTCCGGTGGTTTGGCAACCGAACTTGGCCTCAATGGTGGTCCAGGTGTGAAAACCACAGTTCAAGACATTGATATCACCAGTGTCGGTGGTTCACAGAACGCAGTGGGTATCATCGATGCCGCATTAAAATACGTCGATTCGCAACGAGCTGACCTCGGTGCGAAACAGAACCGACTCAGTCACAGCATCAGTAACCTGTCGAATATTCAGGAGAACGTGGAAGCGTCGAAAAGTCGGATTAAAGATACGGATTTTGCGAAGGAAACTACGCAACTTACCAAATCTCAGATTCTGCAACAGGCGGGGACTTCAATTCTTGCCCAAGCGAAACAGTTGCCAAACTCTGCAATCTCGTTATTGCAGTAGTTCCCGGTACCTTCATTAATGAGCTCAGACGTGGGTATGTAATGAAGGGACTTTGGCAAAGTATGGTTATGCAATGTTAGGCGAGCTCTCTCACTCAAAATTGCTCATCTAGCCCAAAACATAATCATGCGCCCCTAATGGTTAGCCAAAATGTGTTCATTTCTCTTGATCTCCACATTGGCGATGGCTACCACCAAATAGCCCCGGTTCTCTCAAAGGAAAAGGGGCTTTTCTTTTTTCTGCGTTTTACCCCCACCTTTATCTTTTCTACTTTTTCCTATCATCCGCTGAGGAACGGTTCCCGAAGCGTGAGTAGATGCCCTCGGCCATCATGGGGAAAACTTGAGCCTATCAGCCTGATATTTATGTGATTTGTGTAATATCTCTCAAGATGCATAGATTTCAGAGGTGTTAGGGTAAAAAAACATCTTTTTGTTAAAGGATTTATTCAACGAGTCGCTAATAGAGGTAACTTTGAGAGAACTGCTTGGTTTTCCGAGACGTCGGAGACCGTTTGGGAGTTCCGCTACGTCGGAAAATCAATAGGAGATACCACTATGGCGGTGAATGTAAACACCAACGTGTCAGCAATGACAGCACAACGGTACTTGACGAGTGCAACCAATGCACAGCAATTGTCAATGGAACGTCTATCATCAGGATACAAAATTAACAGCGCAAAAGACGATGCGGCAGGCCTGCAGATCTCTAACCGTTTGAACGTGCAAAGTCGAGGTCTAGATGTTGCCGTTCGTAACGCCAACGATGGTATTTCGATGGCGCAAACCGCGGAAGGGGCAATGAATGAGACCACCAACATCTTACAACGTATGCGGGATCTCTCCTTGCAATCAGCAAACGGTTCTAACTCGAAGTCCGAACGCGTTGCGATTCAAGAAGAAATTACCGCGTTGAATGATGAGCTCAACCGTATTGCAGAAACCACCTCTTTCGGTGGTAACAAGCTGCTCAATGGTACATTCGCAACCAAGTCATTCCAGATTGGTGCGGATAACGGTGAAGCGGTAATGCTTAACATCAAAGATATGCGCAGCGATAACGCTTTGATGGGAGGTAAAACCTATCAAGCGGCTAACGGTAAAGACAAAAACTGGGGCGTGGAAGCGGGTAAAACCGATCTGACCATCACTCTGAAAGACAAACGCGAAGGCGATGTCACCATTTCAATCAATGCGAAAGAAGGGGATGACATCGAAGAGCTAGCAACTTACATCAACGGTCAAACCGACATGATCAAAGCCTCGGTTGATGAAGAAGGTAAGTTACAGCTATTCACCGATAACAACCGAATCGATGGTGCTGCGACTTTTGGTGGCGCACTTGCGGGTGAGTTAGGTATCGGAGCTGCACAAGATGTAACGGTTCATACTCTGGATGTCACCACAGTTGGTGGTGCACAAGAGAGTGTGGCGATTGTCGACGCTGCCTTGAAATATGTGGATAGCCATCGTGCTGAACTCGGTGCATTCCAAAACCGATTCAACCACGCTATCAATAACTTAGATAACATTAACGAAAACGTAAATGCGTCTAAGAGCCGGATCAAAGATACGGACTTTGCCAAAGAAACGACTGCACTGACCAAGGCGCAGATCCTTTCTCAGGCATCAAGTTCTGTTCTCGCACAAGCCAAGCAGGCACCCAACTCAGCACTGGCTCTTCTAGGCTAGTTCGAGTTGATAGGAAAAAACCCAGCTGCAGCTGGGTTTTTTATTGCCCGCTATTTGGGGAGACCTAAGGATAAACGTAAAAACAGAAAAGAGTGAGCATCAGCCTTCATCATGTTAGAGATGACATAAGAATATGAGTTAAGAGAATATCGGTGTCCTGTCAGAAGGATCTTCGTGGTAGTAGGAAAGTAGCGTAAGCTTATGAATAAAGCCCAGATAAAACAAAACCTAGCCGAAGCTAGGTTTGTTTATATGGTGCGGAAGAAGAGACTTGAACTCTTACGCCTCGCGGCGCCAGAACCTAAATCTGGTGCGTCTACCAATTTCGCCACTTCCGCAAATTGTGTTGATAATTTGATTACTCAAATTATCGATGTAATGGCAGGTCTGCTAGGATTCGAACCTAGGTATGACGGGATCAAAACCCGTTGCCTTACCGCTTGGCGACAGACCTGCAGTGTTCTGCACGACGATCGTCGTTGCTCTCAATAATGGTGCGGAAGAAGAGACTTGAACTCTTACGCCTCGCGGCGCCAGAACCTAAATCTGGTGCGTCTACCAATTTCGCCACTTCCGCACAAATTTTGCTGATAACCTGATTGCTCACGTCATCGAAATAATGGCAGGTCTACCTGGATTCGAACCAGGGAATGGCGGCATCAAAAGCCGCTGCCTTACCGCTTGGCGATAGACCTACAAAACTTGATACATTTGGTGCGGAAGGAGGGACTTGAACCCTCACGTCCGAAGGACACTAACACCTGAAGCTAGCGCGTCTACCAATTCCGCCACCACCGCGTTAAATGCATCAAATTGTAATTGGTGGCTACGACGGGATTCGAACCTGTGACCCCATCATTATGAGTGATGTGCTCTAACCAACTGAGCTACGTAGCCACTCTAAATCTTTTCAGATTTAATATGGTGCGGAAGAAGAGACTTGAACTCTTACGCCTCGCGGCGCCAGAACCTAAATCTGGTGCGTCTACCAATTTCGCCACTTCCGCAAACTTTTTTGATGATTTGAATGCTCAACTCATCGATATAATGGCAGGTCTACATGGATTCGAACCATGGGATGACGGGATCAAAACCCGTTGCCTTACCGCTTGGCTATAGACCTGCAGTGATGATTTACATCACCAAATATGGTGCGGAAGAAGAGACTTGAACTCTTACGCCTCGCGGCGCCAGAACCTAAATCTGGTGCGTCTACCAATTTCGCCACTTCCGCAAATTTTGCTGACAACTTGATTGCTCAAATCATCGAAATAATGGCAGGTCTGCTAGGATTCGAACCTAGGTATGACGGGATCAAAACCCGTTGCCTTACCGCTTGGCGACAGACCTACAGAATTCGATACATTTGGTGCGGAAGGAGGGACTTGAACCCTCACGTCCGAAGGACACTAACACCTGAAGCTAGCGCGTCTACCAATTCCGCCACCACCGCGTTAAATGCATCAAATTGTAATATGGTGGCTACGACGGGATTTGAACCTGTGACCCCATCATTATGAGTGATGTGCTCTAACCAACTGAGCTACGTAGCCATCTTTTCGAGCGAGAGATTATAATACAATCTCGCTCCGACTTCCAATGGTTTTTGCTCCGTTGAAAGTTTGAAAAATGGCAGGTCTGCTAGGATTCGAACCTAGGTATGACGGGATCAAAACCCGTTGCCTTACCGCTTGGCGACAGACCTGCTGTGATGATTAATATCATCAAAATATGGTGCGGAAGAAGAGACTTGAACTCTTACACCTTGCGGCGCCAGAACCTAAATCTGGTGCGTCTACCAATTTCGCCACTTCCGCAAATTTATTACAACTCGATGCATTTGGTGCGGAAGGAGGGACTTGAACCCTCACGTCCGAAGGACACTAACACCTGAAGCTAGCGCGTCTACCAATTCCGCCACCACCGCGTGTCAAAAGCATCAAATTGTCAAAATTTGGTGGCTACGACGGGATTCGAACCTGTGACCCCATCATTATGAGTGATGTGCTCTAACCAACTGAGCTACGTAGCCAAATTTTATTTTCTTAACGAGAAGGCGATGCCTTATCGCTGAGAACGGAGCGCATTATGCGGATATGGGTTAGGAGCGTCAACAGTTTTTTTGAATAAATTCTTTGAAACCAACCGTTCGGGTTTTTTTTAAACAAAGAGGCGTGTTTATGATCAAAAACCATCACCAAAACAACAAATTCATTACGCTTGGAGAGTCATAAAGATCATTTTTTAGAGGCTTATAAATGGCAAAAGCCAACACTTTGGTTGGCTTTTGGTTCTCAGTAAAGCGAGATTTAAACGTTGAAGCGGAAGTGGATTACATCGCCATCTTTTACGATGTACTCTTTACCTTCCAAGCGCCATTTACCGGCATCTTTGGCACCTGACTCACCATTGAATTGGATGTAGTCATGGTAACCGATCACTTCAGCACGAATAAAACCACGCTCGAAGTCAGTGTGGATCTTACCCGCGGCTTGTGGTGCGGTCGCACCGACAGGAATGGTCCATGCGCGCACTTCTTTCACGCCTGCGGTGAAGTAAGTTTGTAGATTCAGAAGGTCATAACCTGAGCGAATCACGCGGTTGAGGCCTGGCTCTTCAATACCGAGGTCGGCTAAGAACTCATCGCGTTCTTCTTCTTCAAGTTCAGACAGTTCCGCCTCGATCGCTGCACAAACCGCTACCACAGAAGCATTTTCTTTGGCTGCGAACTCAACCACCGCATCCAGATATGGGTTGTTTTCAAAACCATTTTCATTGACGTTCGCAATGTACATGGTGGGTTTTAGCGTCAGCAGGTTTAAATAACCGACGGCCAGTAACTCTTCTTTGGTTAGGTTGACTGAACGAGCTGATTGGCCTTCGCTCAGAACAGGTTGCAGCTTTTCAAGTACCGCGAGTTCAAATTTGGCTTCTTTATCGCCACCTTTAGCGCGTTTGCTTTGACGCAGAATCGCGCGCTCGCAGCTGTCTAAGTCAGCCAGCGCTAATTCAAGGTTGATGATTTCGATGTCTTCCAGCGGTGACACTTTACCCGCCACGTGGATGATGTTTTCGTTTTCAAAGCAGCGTACTACGTGACCAATTGCATCGGTTTCACGGATGTTAGCGAGGAATTTGTTACCTAGACCTTCTCCTTTTGATGCGCCCGCCACTAGACCTGCAATGTCCACAAACTCCATCGTCGTTGGCAGAATGCGTTCAGGTTTGACAATCGCGGCTAAGGCATCCAGACGCGGATCTGGCACAGGCACAACGCCTGTATTTGGTTCGATAGTACAAAACGGGAAGTTAGCTGCTTCGATGCCCGCTTTGGTCAGCGCATTAAAAAGAGTTGATTTACCTACGTTTGGCAAACCGACGATGCCACATTTAAAACCCATGACTGTAACCTTATTCAGCTTTGAAAGTGTGTAAACGATTTTGTGCTTTGGTGAGGCCATCCTTGAGCAGGATCTCAAGGCAGCGAACAGATTCGTCCACTGCGGCGTCAAGGCACTCTTGCTCTTTAGCAGGTGCTTTGCCGAGCACATAACCGGCTACTTTATCTTTGTGTCCCGGATGACCGATGCCAAGCCGTAGACGATAGAATTCTTTGTTGTTGCCTAATTTGCTTATGGTGTCTTTGAGCCCATTATGCCCGCCATGTCCGCCACCTTGCTTAAATTTTGCCACACCGGGTGGTAAGTCTAGCTCATCGTGGGCAACCATGATCTCTTCTGGCTTGATCTGATAGAAATTGGCCAGTGCAGCAATCGCTTTGCCGGAGAGATTCATAAAAGTGGTGGGGATTAACACGCGTAACTCTTGGCTGTTAATCAACAAACGTCCGGTCAGACCAAAAAACTTCGGCTCATTTTTGAGCGTGACGTTATGGATACGGGCTAACTCTTCGACAACCCAAGCACCTGCATTATGGCGTGTTTTCGCGTATTCCGGCCCAGGATTGGCCAGTCCGACAAGGAGTTTGATTGGTTGACTCAAGGCGAATATCTCTTCGGAAACTCAAAAGCGCGGTATGATAGCACACATCCGCCGCGAGGTGCGAGTCACACAAAAGGCAATAAAAAAGCGCTTCATCGGAGATGAAACGCTTTCGTATCATCGATTCCCGAGCTTACCTGACAGGCAGATAGACTGGGTTACTCAATGATTAGTTAAACATCGCAGAGATTGACTCTTCGTTGCTGATACGACGAATCGCTTCAGCCAGCATGCTTGATAGAGTCAATTGAGTCACTTTTCCTGTCGCCGCCATCTCTTTTGATAGGGTGATAGAGTCAGTCACAATCACTTGATCCAACACAGAGTTTTTGATGTTTTTCGCTGCATTGCCTGAGAATACCGCGTGAGTGGCGTAAGCAAATACGCGTTTCGCACCACGCTCTTTCAGCGCTTCCGCGGCTTTACACAGTGTGCCACCGGTGTCGATCATGTCATCGACAATCACACAGTCACGGCCTTCAACATCACCGATCAGGTTCATGACTTCTGAAACGTTCGCGCGTGGACGACGCTTATCTACGATCGCGATATCGATGTCACCCAGTGCTTTCGCGGTTGCGCGAGCACGCACCACACCACCAAGGTCTGGCGATACGACAACAGGATCTTCCAAGTTACGTGCTTTCATATCTTCCAGCAGAACAGGAGTACCGAAAATGTTGTCTACTGGAACATCGAAGAAGCCTTGGATCTGCTCTGCGTGGAGGTCGATAGTTAGAACGCGGTCAACACCAACGTTAGAAAGGAAGTCTGCAACAACTTTTGCAGTGATAGGTACACGAGCCGAACGCACACGGCGGTCTTGGCGGGCATAGCCGAAGTAAGGGATAACTGCCGTAATACGGCCTGCAGAAGCACGGCGCATTGCGTCAATCATTACCACCAGTTCCATCAGGTTGTCATTGGTTGGGGCACAGGTGGATTGAATGATAAATACATCGCTACCACGCACATTTTCGTTGATTTGTACTGCTACTTCACCATCAGAGAAACGAGAAACAGTAGCATCACCAAGGGAAATGTACAGGCGATCTGCAATACGTTGGGCTAGTTCGGGTATTGCGTTACCAGCAAATAGCTTCATATCAGGCACGGTGGAAACCTCAGGGTTGCGTCCAGTTTTTTAGTAAGGTCGGATTTTAGCTGATTGGTAGTCAGCCAACGTCTTTCTGAGCGGTGAAACATTGCGCCCTTGGGCGACAAACGCTAAGACGTTGTCAGATAACTGAGCAAAGACGGCCTGTGCATCTTTCCTGCTCGAAAACTCAGCAAAAACGCAAGATCCCGTCCCGGTCAATCTTGACGGCGCGTATTGTAGCAGCCATGAAAGTTGCTTATCAACCTCGGGGTACAGTGATCGGACAATTTTTTCGCAATCGTTTTCGTAGGGGGTGGCAAGAAGGCTTGCCAGATCACGCTTTGGCGTGTTCCTCACCAGTTGTGGGTGAGTGAAAATATCTTTTGTTGCGATGCTGACCGCAGGGCGAACCACGAGATACCATTTTTCCTCAGGCTCTACTGCGGACAATTCTTCGCCAACCCCTTCAGCAAAGGCCGCAAAACCACGAGTAAAGACAGGGACATCCGCTCCGAGTGCCAGCCCAATCTCAGCCAATTGATCATCGCTAAATCCAGTCTGCCATAAGTAATTGAGTGCGACTAAGGTGGTGGCCGCATTGGATGATCCGCCACCAATTCCGCCGCCCATAGGCAACACCTTGTGCAGTTTAATGTCTGCGCCGAGTGGTGATTGCGCCGCATTTTTGAGCGCTATCGCGGCTTTGTAAATCAGGTTATCTTCTAACGCGACATCGGCCAGAGCCGGTGAGAGGGTGATGTTGCCGCTGCTGTTGGCGGTAATGGTCAATTCATCACCTTGATCGAGAAACTGAAATAAGGTCTGTAGATCGTGATAGCCGTTAGCTCGACGACCTGTGATGTAAAGGAACAGGTTGAGTTTGGCCGGTGAAGGCCACACGGTTGTGCCGTGGATCATGGGAGCAGCGTCCATTGTGATATCACCAGTTGAATTGAGGTTTTATTTTGCTGGAGTTTAAGCTTATCAGGCAGTGGAATAGGCTGATGTTGCCATTCAATCGCTTTATAGCGTTGATACTCGACCTGCCACTCAGCCGTAGAGGCGAGTTTGGTGAGAGTAGCAAGGGTGTTTTGTTCATTCAGCTCGTAATGAGTTGCTTGGGTCGGCAAGCCTAAAATCCAATCTTCAAGCTGTTCAACGGGAATATCTAACCCTGTTAAATTGCGGATCAGGCTTTGAGCATCTTGGTCGCGGTAGATTTGGTCATCATAAGTTTCGACCCGCGCACCTTGTTCATCGACCTGTAAGTTCAGCACGGTTTGACCAAGAAAATTGCTTAAACGCAGTGAGAGTTTTTTTGGGCTTTTTTGCCATTGAAAGTTGAACGATTGTCGCTGATCGGGCGCGATATAGCCGAGTTTTCCGGTTAATTGATAATGTTGAATTTGTTCTAGAGTGATTTGGTGTGATTGCCATTGAACATTGACGGGTTGTAGCGGCGCGGTGGCACAACCTGCCAAAAGCAACAGACTCGCCAATCCTGGCAATAGGCGACGTACGAGAGCATTCATAGTGCGTTTTTTATCCAAAGCGAGAGCGAAAACGGGCTAACTATATCATTGATCTCACGAACTCAGGAAAACAAATCCGGTCTGCCCTTTCAATCAAAGAGGGCATCAAGTAAAATTCGGCCTCTAGTCCACCACATATATCTGAGAACCCTCTATAGATGTCTTTGCTTGCCATTGGAATCAATCACAATACGGCGTCGGTAGAATTGCGGGAAAAAGTGGCGTTCGGTCCAGAGAAACTCTCTTTGGCGCTGAATCAGCTCTCCACCAGTTCACACGTTAAAGGAGGCGTGATCCTCTCAACGTGTAACCGCACCGAAATTTATTGTGATGTGAGATCGGCAAGTAAAAACAAAGTCATCGAATGGTTGTCCCAGTTTCACCAAGTCAGCTTGGATGAGTTAAAACCCAGTCTGTATGTCCATGAAGAACAAGCTGCCATTCGTCATTTGATGCGTGTCGCCTGCGGTTTGGACTCCTTAGTATTGGGCGAACCGCAGATATTAGGACAAGTTAAGCAAGCTTACGCAGAGGCGAGAGAGAATCACGCCGTCAATCCGGCGACGGAAAAGCTGTTTCAAAAGGCTTTTTCGGTCGCGAAACGGGTAAGAACAGAAACCGAGATCGGCGGCAGCGCGGTTTCGGTCGCTTATGCCGCTTGCACTTTAGCAAAACACATTTTTGAATCGCTGGCCGACGCTACGGTACTGTTGGTCGGGGCTGGTGAAACCATTGAACTGGTAGCAAAACATTTGGCCGGACACCACTGTAAACGGATGATAGTGGCGAACCGCACGCGAGAGCGAGCTTTGAGCTTAGCGCAGCAGTTTGGCGCCGACGTCATCGCATTAAATGAGATCCCAGATTATTTAGCGCAAGCGGATATTGTGATCAGCTCGACCGCTAGCCCTTTGCCCATAATAGGTAAAGGCATGGTTGAAAGCGCGCTAAAGGCTCGTCGCCATCAGCCTATGCTGTTGGTGGATATTGCCGTACCACGCGATATTGAGCCGCAGGTCGGTAAGCTTAACGATGCTTATCTCTATTCGGTCGATGACTTGCAGTCGATTGTCGATAGCAATATCGAGCAGCGCAAAGTGGAAGCGATTCAGGCTGAAGCGATTGTCAGTGAAGAGAGCGCCACCTTCATGAGTTGGATGCGTTCACTGCAAGCGGTGGACAGTATTCGTGATTATCGTAAGCAAGCCAATGAAGCGCGTGAAGAGCTGCTCAATAAAAGTTTGCAAGCATTGGCAGCGGGTGGCGATCCTGAAAAGCTGCTCATCGAATTAAGCAACAAACTGACCAACAAACTAATTCACACCCCAACCCGAGCGCTACAAACCGCGGCGGAACAAGGGGAACCGGCTAAACTGGCCGTGATCAGACAAAGTTTAGGTCTTGACGATCTGAACTAAATCTCAACTTAGAGTTTAAAGAAGCAACTATGAAAGCGTCGATTTTAAGCAAGCTTGAATCCCTTGTTGAGCGCTACGAAGAGGTTCAGCACCTCCTTGGCGACCCAACAGTTATCGGTGATCAAAATAAATTCCGTGCTCTGTCCAAAGAGTATTCGCAACTGGAAGAGATCACTCAGTGTTTCCAAGCTTACCAACAAGCGAAGGAGGATCTGGTTGCTGCCGAAGAGATGGCACAAGAAGACGATGCAGAAATGCGTGAAATGGCACAGGACGAGATCAAAGCGGCGAAAGCGGCAATTGAGCGCCTGACCGATGAACTGCAAATTCTGTTGCTGCCAAAAGATCCAAACGATGATCGCAACTGCTTCTTAGAAATTCGCGCGGGTGCAGGTGGTGACGAAGCGGGTATTTTTGCTGGCGATTTGTTCCGTATGTACAGCCGTTTTGCGGAGAAAAAAGGCTGGCGTATCGAAGTGATGTCATCGAGTGAAGCGGAACACGGCGGCTACAAAGAGATGATCGCGAAAGTGAACGGTGACGGTGCTTACGGTACGCTGAAGTTTGAATCTGGCGGCCACCGAGTACAACGTGTTCCGGCGACGGAAGCGCAAGGGCGTATCCACACGTCCGCTTGTACTGTTGCGGTGATGCCTGAAATTCCAGAAGCGGAAATTCCAGAAATCAAAGCCAGCGATCTGAAAATTGATACGTTCCGCTCCTCGGGCGCGGGTGGTCAGCACGTTAACACCACCGATTCGGCTATCCGTATCACTCACTTACCGACTGGTATTGTGGTCGAGTGTCAGGATGAGCGTTCGCAACATAAGAACAAAGCCAAAGCGATGTCAGTATTGGCTGCGCGTATTGCTCAAGCTGAAGAGTCAAAACGCGCTGCGGAAATTTCCGATACACGCCGCAACCTTCTGGGTTCTGGCGATCGTAGTGACCGCATTCGCACTTACAACTACCCGCAAGGTCGAGTGTCCGATCACCGTATCAACTTGACGGTATATCGCCTGACCGAAGTGATGGAAGGGGATATGCAATCCTTGATTGACCCTGTAATTCACGAGCATCAAGCGGATCAATTGGCGGCACTGGCGGATCAAAACTAATCCATGTCAGTCACCATTGAAGCGGCATTAAAAGCGGCAACCGAGCAACTGCAGCAAAGCGGCAGTGATTCGCCAGCCCTAGATGCCGCAGTACTCCTTTGCCATGTACTGGCTAAGCCTCGTTCTTACTTGTTGACTTGGCCTGATAAAACCCTGGAGAAGCCTACTTTGGCTTCTCTCGATGTGCTTCTTGCTCGCCGCAGGGCGGGAGAGCCGATGGCCTACATTCTCGGTGAGCGCGAATTTTGGTCGCTGCCGTTGAAAGTCTCTCCTTCGACACTTATTCCACGTCCGGATACGGAACGTTTGGTTGAATTAGCGCTGGATAAAGCGGCGTTGATTGACGGCGAACTGCTGGATCTTGGCACCGGAACTGGGGCGATTGCGTTAGCTTTGGCTTCGGAATTGCCAACACGGCAAGTCACGGGGATTGATTTACGTCCGGAGGCGGCAGAGCTAGCAAGAGAAAACGCGACTCGCTTGGCGATCCACAATGCGCAGTTTTTGCAGGGCAGTTGGTTTAGCCCGCTAGCAGACGGTACGAAGTTTGCTTTGATCGTCTCCAACCCGCCTTATATCGAAGAAAATGATCCGCATTTGAGTCTGGGCGATGTGCGTTTTGAGCCGAAAAGCGCGTTAGTTGCCGCAGAAAATGGTTTGGCGGACATTCGCCACATCAGCACGCACGCGCCACGTTTTTTACTCGATGGCGGCTGGCTTTTGTTTGAGCATGGTTACGTTCAAGGCGTTGCGGTGCGCACGATTTTGCGTGATTTAGGCTATCAAAACATCATTACCGAGCAAGATTATGCCGGTCATGATCGAGTTACACTGGGACAATATAAAACGGAAAGAGAAGCATAATGTACGAAGGATTAAAACATTTTCACCTGTTCACTATCGGCGTCAGCGTAGTCATGCTGTCGATTCGCTATGTGCTCATGATGATGAATTCAGCACACCTAGAGCGTAAGTTTTTCAAAATTTTCCCGCATGTGAATGACACGTTATTGCTGCTTTCCGGTATCGGTTTGATATTCATCACTGGATTCATTCCTTTTACCGCTGCCGCGCCGTGGATGACAGAAAAATTTACCTGCGTGCTGGCGTACATCGCGCTAGGCTTTTTTGCACTGAAATTAGGTCGTAATAAATTGCTGCGTAGCTTTGCGTTTTTTGGCGCGTTGGGCTGGTTGGCGATGGCTGGAAAAATCGCGGTCGCCAAAGCGCCGATTCTGTTTGGTTAAGCTTAAGGTGCGACCATGCTGAATTTATGTGATGAAGATTTTGATGCGATGGAGTTGGTGGAAGGAGCGCTTGCGCTCAACAAAGCCATTAATCCCGAAACGCAGCTAGAATGGGCTCACATCGAGTTAGCACGTCTGCTAAAAGAAGCCGAACTGGCACTGGTACATGAGCGTGATGAGAAAGCGCGTTTCGAGGCTTTTTTGCGCCTGTTTTATCAAGAGTGGGGCTTTAGCGGCGATCGCGAAGCCTACTTTGATTCTCGCAATGCCTTTATTGATCAAGTATTGCAGCGGCGCAAAGGCATTCCTGTCAGTTTAGGCTCATTACTGCTCTACCTAGGACACAAACTCGGCTTTCCACTCAATGGGATAAGTTTCCCGACTCAGTTTCTGCTGTCGCTCAATTGGCCGGGAGAGCGGCCGATCTATCTCAATCCATTTAATGGCGAGATCGTGTCACAACATACACTGCAAGCTTGGTTAGTTGGGCACAAAGGCCCACTGGCCAAGCTTAAGCCACAGCATTTACAAAGTGTCGATAATCCGACCATTATTGGGCGTTGGTTGGCGCTACTCAAAAGTGCCTTACTGCGTGAAGAGCGCTATACTCTGGCGCTAAGATGTACCGATTTGGCACTCACTTTTGTGCCCGATGACCCATACGAAATCCGTGATCGTGGCTTTATTTACCAACAGCTACAGTGCCATCAAATTGCTATTTCGGACTATCAATATTTTATTGATCACTGTCCGAACGATCCTGCGGCTGAATTGTTAAAAACGCAAGTCAATGCACTCAGTCACGACAGTCAAGTGACGCTGCATTAACCCAACAAGAGAGATTAAGATGGAACACAAAATTGTCCATGTCGGTGATATTCCGGTTGCCAACGATAAGCCGTTTACCCTATTTGCAGGGATGAACGTACTGGAATCGCGTGATTTGGCGATGCAAATTTGTGAGCACTACGTGAAAGTGACCGACAAGCTCGGTATCCCTTATGTGTTCAAAGCATCGTTTGATAAAGCGAACCGCAGTTCAGTGCACTCTTACCGTGGCCCAGGCTTGGAAGAAGGGATGAAAATTTTCCAAGAGCTGAAAGAGACCTTTGGCGTGAAGATCATCACCGATGTCCATACAGAAGCGCAAGCGCAGCCTGTGGCGGATGTGGTGGATGTGATTCAGTTGCCTGCCTTTTTGGCCCGTCAAACCGACTTGGTTGAAGCGATGGCGAAAACTGGCGCGGTCATTAACGTGAAAAAACCGCAGTTCATGAGCCCGGGTCAAGTTGGCAACATCGTTGAGAAGTTTGCTGAGTGTGGCAACGACAAAGTGATCTTATGTGAGCGCGGCTCTTGCCACGGCTACGATAACCTCGTCGTCGATATGCTCGGTTTTGGTGTGATGAAGCAAGCCTCTAACGGCAGTCCAATCATTTTTGATGTGACGCACTCACTGCAAATGCGTAATCCATCAGGTGCGGCATCGGGCGGTCGTCGTGAGCAGACCGTTGAACTGGCGAAAGCCGGTTTGGCGACGGGCATTGCGGGTCTGTTCATTGAAGCGCACCCAAATCCAGATAAAGCGCGTTGCGATGGCCCATCGGCATTGCCTCTCGACAAATTAGAGCCATTCCTTGCGCAAATGAAAGCGCTGGATGATTTGATCAAAAGCTTTGTGCACATCGATATTCGATAAGTGCGATAGCCCGACTCTATATTGTGTTGCAAGCCATCTTCGGATGGCTTTTTTCATGTCTATACCCTTCCTACTTGAAGCTGCAGCGGTGTTGGCTACGTTCGTTCACCCCAATCACATAGTCTATCTATGCTCATGGGGACTCACTCACTTGCCGCCTACCTGCAACTCCAAGTAGTTTGGGTATAACGCCTATCAATACGGCTCTGCGGCAGCAAACGACAGTTTCTGTATACCCTTCCTACTTGAAGCTGCAGCGGTGTTGGCTACTTTCTTTCACCCCAATCACATAGTGTATCTATGCTCATGGGGACTCACTCACTTGCCGCCTACCTGCAACTCCAAGTAGTTTGGGGATAGATTAAACGCTTGCGCGCACAAAACGGCTTAAAAGCCCATCCCATTAGTCAAACGTTTGCCTGTGATCCGAGCAGGTTATCTTTTTAACTCTTTCTATTGATTACATTATATTGGTCACTTTTAGGTGATCTACTCTACATAAATATGAAATCAAGCTGCCTCACCAAGTCGGTTACTTTAAACTAGGTCATGTTTTATTCGCACACTCTGCTGTGTGTTCTAGTCATTACAAGGGTGTAAGTGCCCTTGCCGACATTTCAAGCAGTGGTTTTCATCAGTTCAAAGGTATGACAATGAAACAAGGCCTCATTCTAAAATCCGTCCTCAGTGCAGCCATTATTGCCTCTTTGGCAGGTTGTGCAACTGCACCCGCTCAGCAGTGGGAAGCAGACAAAACCTACAAACTCACTATTCTGCACACCAACGATCACCATGGTCGTTTCTGGCAAAACCAGTATGGTGAATATGGCATGGCAGCACGTAAAACGCTGATTGATCAACTGCGTGCTGACATTGAAGCTCAAGGTGGCAGCGTATTACTGCTCTCGGGTGGTGACATCAATACTGGGGTACCAGAATCAGACCTACAAGATGCAGAGCCTGATTTCAAAGGCATGAGCAAAATCGGTTACGACGCTATGGCGCTGGGTAACCACGAATTTGATAATCCACTTGAAGTGCTGTTTAAGCAAAAAGAGTGGGCGAACTTCCCAATGCTGTCGGCCAACATTTACGATAAAGTGACGGGTAAGCGTCTGTTTGAACCGTACCATATCTTTGATAAGCAAGGGATTAAGATTGCGGTTATTGGTTTAACCACCGAAGACACCGCGAAAATTGGTAACCCAGAATACATCGGTGGCATCGACTTCCGCGATCCGAAAGAAGAAGCGAAGAAAGTGATCGCTGAGCTGAAGAAAAAAGAGAAGCCCGATCTTATCATCGCAGTGACGCACATGGGACACTACCAAAACGGTGAGCACGGTGTGAACGCCCCAGGTGATGTTGCTTTGGCGCGCTACTTGCCAGCGGGCGAGTTGGATATGATTGTCGGCGGTCACTCACAAGAGCCAGTGTGTATGGAAGGCCCCAATCTGGTGAAGAAGAATTTTAAACCAGGTGATGAGTGTAAACCGGATATTCAAAACGGCACTTACATTGTTCAAGCTTACGAGTGGGGTAAATACGTAGGTCGTGCGGATTATGAATTCCGTAATGGTGAGTTGAATATGGTCAGCTATAACCTCATTCCAGTTAACTTGAAGAAGAAAGTTGAAGTGAATGGTGAAACTCAGCTCGTGTTTGCGACTTCTGAAATTAAAGAAGACAGCGCAATGCTAGAGTTCCTGCGCCCATTCCAAGAGAAAGGTCAAGAGCAACTGAGCATCAAGATTGCCCACAGTAACGGTAAGCTAGAAGGCGATCGTAACGTGGTGCGTTTTGAGCAAACCAACCTAGGCCGCATGATTGCAATGGCGCATATGCAACGTGCCAAAGCCGATTTTGCAGTAATGAACTCTGGTGGCGTACGTGATTCTATCCAAGCCGGTGACATCACTTATAAAGATGTGCTGAAAGTGCAGCCATTTGGCAACATCGTCAGCTATGTAGATATGAATGGTCAGGAAGTGCTGGATTATCTCAATGTCGTCGCTACCAAGCCGGTTGATTCAGGCGCGTATGCCCAGTTCGCAGGTATTTCCATGACGGTTGCAGATGGTAAAGTCTCTGACGTGGTCATCGGTGGCAAACAACTGCGTCTCGATGCGACCTACCGTTTCACTGTGCCAAGTTTTAACGCAGCGGGTGGTGATGGTTATCCAAAAATTACTGACCACCCAGGCTATGTCAACACTGGCTTTGTGGATGCCGAAGTACTGAAAGATTACCTTGAGGCGAACAGCCCAATCGATGTGAACCGTTTCGCGCCAGCGGGCGAGATTGTTTATCGTTAATAAGGTTTGACTCGCAAAGTTGAATTGCGTTTACTGACAGGCGGTGTGCAAACACCGCCTTTTTTGTTTTGCCATGCCCATATGGCCCGAGCTCTGCCCATCAGCAGTGTGAGTAAATGAGGACACGTGATTCATGACTCCTGCAATCAATCTTGCAAAGAAAAATAAAATCTTCCATACCATTCATCAATATGAACATGATCCGAGCCATGCCAGTTATGGCCTAGAAGCGGCGCAGGCGCTCGGTCAAGATCCGAAGCGCGTATTCAAAACCTTACTGTTTTGTATGAATGGTGAGGAAAAAAATCTCGCGGTAGCGATTATTCCTGTCGATCTCAAACTGAATTTAAAGCTCGCGGCCAAAGCGGCCAAAGCCAAAAAAGCCGAGATGGCCAAACCGGACATTGCTGAGAAAACCACAGGTTATGTGGTGGGAGGGATAAGCCCTCTTGGCCAGAAAAAAGCGCTGCCAACCTTTATTCATCAAAGTGCGCAAAGCCAAGCGACGATTTGTGTCAGTGCTGGTAAACGTGGTTTAGAAATTGAGTTATCACCGCAAGATCTCGCGCGCTTAACCCGTGGCCAGTTTGCGGATTTGTGTCAAGAAGAGAGTTAATCCGTACTAAAAACGGCCTCTTTTGAGGCCGTTGAACGCCTTGCTACTTGACGCTGTAGCGGTGTTAGCTGCGAAACGCCAAGTGGCTTGGTGAGTGTTAATTATCACAAGATCAGTGACGCGTTTCCTCTTCCATTTGTGCATTATCCACTACGTGATTCTCACCTAAGTCGTTTGGCAGAATGAGGTTAAGGATAATCGCTAGGATACCGCACAAGCTCACGCCTTGCAGACTAAAGTCACCTACGCCAAAAGCCATACCACCAATACCAAAGACCAGAGTGACAGCCACAATCACTAAATTGCGTGATTTGTGTAAATCCACTTGGTTTTTGATCAGCGTATTCAAACCGACGGTGGCGATGGATCCAAACAGCAGGATCATGATGCCGCCCATGACCGGAACCGGAATGGTTTGCAGCAGTGCGCCGAGTTTGCCAACCAAAGCAAGTACGATAGCTGTGATCGCCGCCCAAGTCATGATCGCTGGGTTAAATGCACGAGTCAGCATTACGGCTCCAGTCACTTCACTGTATGTGGTGTTGGGTGGCGCGCCAAGCATGGTTGCGGCCATGGTCGCGACCCCGTCACCTGCGATAGTGCGGTGTAAGCCCGGTTTCTTTATGTAGTCTTTGTTGGTCACATTAGAAATAGCCAGCATATCGCCCACGTGTTCGACCGCTGGGGCAATCGCAACAGGGATCATAAATAGAATGGCGTTGATATTAAACTCAGGGAAGGTAAAGTTTGGCAAAGCGAACCAAGCCGCTTGTTCAACCGCAGCAAAACTCACAACGCCCATGACAAGGGAGAGTGTATAACCGCTAATGATCCCGGCCAAAATGGGCACGAGCTTGAAAAAGCCTTTGGCAAATACGCTAAATACCACAGTCACCAGC
Organism: Vibrio paracholerae; assembly: GCF_037672085.1. Classification (NCBI taxonomy): domain Bacteria; kingdom Pseudomonadati; phylum Pseudomonadota; class Gammaproteobacteria; order Vibrionales; family Vibrionaceae; genus Vibrio; species Vibrio paracholerae. The sequence goes on from NZ_JBBHLM010000002.1 coordinate 825,684, forward strand.
AAAGAGAGACAAGAGATCCAGAGTGCAGCTTGTGGATCAATGAGCTGTACCGAACCGTCGCCCGTTTTACCAAGCGCCATATTGACCGCAACTGGGGCGAGCCCCAAACCGATCACCATAATCACAGGACCAACGACAACTGGTGGCAGCAGTCGGTGAATAATGCCTACTCCACGTAACTTAATTACGCCACCGAGCAAAATATACACCATACCGGCAGCCATGAGTCCGCCCATAGTGGCAGGAATGCCCCAAGTTTGGATACCGAACATAATGGGAGCGATAAAAGCAAAAGAAGAGGCGAGGAAAATAGGGACAGAGCGGCGGGTGATCAATTGGAAAAGCAGAGTTCCTAAACCGGCACCAAACAGTGCAACGTTTGGATCGAGTCCGGTCAGAAGCGGGACCAGAACCAACGCGCCGAATGCGACAAACAGCATTTGCGCGCCTTGTATGGCATTTTTCATCGTATTTTCCCTGAGCTAAATAAAAATTCGCGGGATTCTATCACTTCTGCAATCGATTGCGAGCGGAAAAAGATCAAAAATTGATAGGATTATAGGCTATGTTTAAAAACGACGTGGATCGCGTCGCACAAATTCTGACGCACTCCTGTAACCTCTCGCCTTGCTGAACTTTAGATAGTTGCTTATCATCGTTGTTCAGTAAACAGAATGTAGGTATGGTATGCGCTATTTAGCTGTGTTGATGATGGGATTGCTTACGTTTCCCGCCTTCGCCCTCACTCGAGTCAACTTGTATCAGGCTGAAGTTGCGGTCGATCCGCAGCAAAGTAACGCTGATACGGCGGCGCGTGTCCGTGGTATGGAAGAAGTGATTGTCCGCGCTACTGGTAGCCAAGATGCGCTCAAAAATGATGCTGTGCAAAAAGCTTTGCGTCAGAGTAACCAGTACATCACCCAGATCAGCACTCAACAAGAGGGTGCTCAGTCGGTGATGCGTTTACAATTCAGCGCACAGCACATTCGCTCACTGTTAAGTCAAGCTCAGTTGCCGTTCTGGCCAGAAAGTCGCAGTAACTTACTGGTGTGGTTGGTGGAAGAAGCCAACTACGATCGCAGTGTGAGTTGGGAACACGCGGATACACCGTTACTGAACCAAATGAAAGCTCGTGCCCGTGTTCGCGGCTTACCCTTAACGGTTCCGGTTGGCGATTTTGATGATGTGACTGGCGTGCAGGTCTCCGATTTATGGGGGGGCTTTATCAACCCGATCAGCGTCGCAAGTCAACGTTATCCGACCGATGCGGTTTTGGTCGTGCGTGCGCAAGGTTCTGAACTGCGTTGGACTCTGTTTGATCAGTTGGCTAACACCATGGTGAATCAACCGAAAGCGCCCATCTCAGGTCAAGCGTCCGGTGAGCAAGCTGCCACAGAGATGATTGATGAAATCAGTGATTACTACGCGCGTAAAAGCGCGGTTGTAGTAAGCAGTGCATCTTCGCAATCGGTATTGGCGCAATTTAGCCCACTTGATAGCGCGCAGGATTTCTTTGTGGTTGAGAACAAACTCAAGCGCTTAAGCTCAGTTGCTTCGCTGGATATTTTGAAGGTTCAAGATACTCAAGTAACCTTTAACGTGCATTTATTGGCCAGTGTGGAAGAGTTCACTAATGAAGTGTTACGCATGGGGTCGGCAGTATTGATGGAGATGCCGCCAGAAGAGCCCGTCTCTTCAGGCAATACCTCGTTGGAAAATAGTACGTCAGAAATGCCAGCTGATATGAGCAACCCCAATAACGCTACTGCTCAGCCACAACCTGTTCAACCTAAAACTCTCTATTTCTCTTGGCAAGGTTAGCCTTGAGGAGAGAGCCCAAAATGACTTGAATTGTCAGGCAGGTAGGGCACACATCTAATCAAAAAATAGCGCCGAAAAAGGCGCTATTTTTATTTCGATTATTACTTCCCAAATGGGTTTCATGCGCACTCTGCCAAGCAATGAGGCACCGATAGGCAAAAAGATCATTGGTGGTCAAAATGGGCTTTTTCTTGCTTTTCCACTTCAGAAAGTTTGGTCAACTTTAAGCCTAACTCCTTACCACGTAAACGTGCATAAAGGGTATTGCCGATAAATGCCGCAAAAGTCAGTAGCAGTTCAACCAAGGCTAACCAACGCTCCCCTCCATCTACATACAGCAAGGTCAAAGCATGCAAGAAATAGAGCATCAAAACAAAGTTTGCCCAAGCATGGGTATAAGGTTTGCCTTTGAGAATGCCAAACAGAGGCAGTAGCAGTGGTATGACCCAACCTATTGCGAGCGCGGTATGATTAATATGAGGATGTGGTGACAACGTGAGTTGCCACAGCAGGATCCAAACCAACAGAGCGAGGTTGGCACTCAGTGCCAACCAGCGATAAAACGCGGTCCGAGGTTGCATTGCAATACTGGAGGTGGTCATTGTTATCCCTTTAACTGTTTGGCCACATGAGCCAGGCGTTTTCCTAGCTGGCGTGCCAGCTCCGCCTCTTCACTAGAGAGTGTTTTTTGTTGATGGACATGGCTTGCGCCATACGGTGTACCGCCGGATTGAGTGGTGTGCAGGGCGGGTTCAGAATAGGGGATCCCTAAGATCAACATGCCATGATGCAGTAAAGGCAGCATCATACTCTGCTGGGTTGTTTCCTGCCCACCATGCAAGGTCGATGAGGAGGTGAACACACAAGCCGGTTTATCAATCAGCGCGCCACTTAGCCAAAGTGGCGTGGTTTGATCCCAAAAATGTTTCAATGGCGCGGCCATATTGCCAAACCAAACTGGGCTGCCAAACGCTAAGCCGTCACACTGTTTCAACTCTTCAAGGCTAAGGTAAGGATCGCTATCGCTTGCCGTGCCATCAAGTTCTGCGACGGTACGCAGCAAGGCCTGGCAGCCTTCTACGGATTCTACGCCGCGCGCAATTTGGCGTGCCAATGCTTGCGTACTACCGTGACGGCTATAATAGAGCACCACTATCGAAATCATAGAATTTCAAGCACTTGTTCAGGTGGTCGGCCATGACGAGCTTGACCGTTGCACACCACAATTGGGCGCTCAATCAGTTTCGGGTGTTCCGCCATCGCGGCAAACAGTGCATCATCACTCAATTGGCTATCCCCTAAATTGAGCTCTTTATACAGATCTTCTTTGCAGCGCATCATGGCACGCACCTCATTCAGCCCCAATTGTTGGTAGAGACGCTTGAGCTCTTCCACCGAAGGTGAGGTTTCTAAATACTTAATCACTTGCGGTGCAATGCCTTGGTTTTCGAGTAAGGCTAACGTTTCGCGGCTTTTGGAGCATTTTGGATTGTGATAAATCACGACTGACATAACGTCTCCTGAATCAGATTTATTATTGGAGGGATAAAAAGCGCTCGCGTTGCACCATTAACTGGTCAATCCGTGCATCGTAACGAGCTTGCGCCAAGCTACCCAATTCCACCAACTGACTGGCTTGGGTATAAAACTGAATCGCTTTGTTCCAGTTTGCTTGCAGCGCCATGATTTCACCGCGTGCCGCTAAGTCTTCCGCACTGTTACCTAAACGGCTATTGGCTTCAGACAGCAGTTGCCAACCATTGATGTCATTAGGATTGTCATGGGTGTAACGTTGCAAGATTCGAATGGCATCGGTGAACTTATCTTGCTTGAGCAGTACGTTCGCATAGTTAATGGTCAGCACCGAGTTATTTGGCGTCTGTTTGAGCGCCTTTTCTAACAAGTTTTGTGCTTTATCGGCTTGTTTGAGCTCAATATACAAATCACTGATCGCATCGAGATAAAAATGATTGTCCGGTTGTTCTTTAACTAGCTGAGTCAACAGAGGCTCTGCTTTATCGAACTGTTTGAGATCGAGATAGACCAAGGCTTTGCCGTACTGGATGGACGGCTGTAGGGTGGCGTCGATTTTTTTCTCACTGCGAGCAAACCAATCCAATGCTGCGTCCGCATCAATGCGCGCATAACGAGCGATGATCCGTGCGCGCGCCAAGTGATAATCCAAGTGTGGAGCAAGTTTGAGTGGCGGATATTGTCTGGCCCGCTCACGGCTATCGGTAATCCTGTCTTCTGGCAGTGGGTGAGTCAGCAGCATAGGGGGCGGCTTACTGGCGTAGCGATATTCATCAGCAAGGCGAGTGAAAAATTGCGGCATTGCGTTTGCGTCAAATCCGGCTTTGGCTAAGGTTGCGATACCGAATCGATCCGCTTCTTTTTCATTGCTGCGCGTGTAGTTAATCTGGCCTTGGATGCTGCCCGCCATGGTGGCGTTGATCGCCGCAATTCCTGCTTCTGGGGCGGCAATTGCCAGCAGTAATGAACCGGCGAGCGCTGCGATTGTCGCGGGAGAGCGACGTGCTTGTTCTTCCATGCTGCGCGCAAGGTGGCGTTGGGTGACGTGAGCAATTTCATGCGCCATGACCGACGCTAACTCACTTTCACTTTGGGCATGAAGGAACAGCCCAGAGTGCAAGGCGACGTAACCACCAAAAAAGGCAAAAGCGTTGATGTTACGATCGCGGATCATAAAAAAGGTGAACGGCGTTTTGACATCGTTGGCACTGGCGACTAAACGATGACCTAAATTATCAATGTACTCATTGAGCACAGGATCGTTAATCACTGGTTGGTTATTGCGCAGCATACGCATATAAGCATCGCCATAAATCAGTTCTTGATCTATGGTCAGCGTCGAGCCTGCTACCGTGCCAATATCCGGCAATTCGATAAGATCATTTTGTGCTATGGCAGGAAGACATTGTGCTGCAATGCATAGACATAACAGGGTACGTGTCGGGAAGAATTTCATAGTGGCGGTGCATACTCCGAGTTTATCTGCCTGTAAGACAAATCCGATGTCTATTGGTTTCTTGATTCGACGTTCAAGCAGTGAATTTCCTGTTAAAATCTACCACCCATTAACGCCAATTAGGTGTAACCCTGAACGAAAGCCGATACAATGTGCCACCTATATTAAGGATTAAGCGGCAGAATGGAACCGATTATTCTCGATTTGCGGGAGCAGCGTTGTCCTATGACGTTACTACTGGTTAAACGAGCCGCGGCAGCACTATCGCCCGGCGAATCTCTGACCATTTTGATTGCTGATCCTGCCTCACAACGTGACATTGAAAAGTATATTGCTCAACAGCCGCTGGATTTTCAGCGCGTTCTGAATCACGATCACTGTTCGCTCAAGGTTAGTAAGGAGACTTCGTTTAATGTTTGAAATGGTCAGTCGTTGGTATAAGCGACGCTTCTCCGATCCACACGCTGCCAGCTTGGTAGCGATTTTGTTGTTTGGTTTTATCACCATCTACTTCTTTGGCCATTTGATTGCCCCTTTATTGGTGGCAATAGTGCTTGCTTACCTGCTTGAGTGGCCTGTTACCCAACTGCGCCGATTACGAATTCCGCGCACCTTTGCCGTGATTATTGTGATTACGGTATTCACTGGTTTGATGATTTTGGCGGTGTTTGGTTTGGTGCCGACGATTTGGAAGCAGGTGGGGAATTTAATTAATGACGTGCCGAATATGTACAATGGTACGCAGAAGTTCATCACCAGTTTACCTGAACGTTATCCAGAGCTGGCACATCTAGAGATTGTCGAATCGGTAATCGGTAATGCCAAAAACAAAGTGCTAGGCATGGGCGAATCAGTGGTAAAAGGTTCTCTGGCGTCTCTGGTCAGCTTAGCCACGCTAGGGGTTTATCTGATTTTGGTGCCTCTATTAGTGTTCTTCTTGTTGAAAGATAAACAAGAGATGCTGCGGATGGCGAGTGGCATTTTGCCGCGTAACCGCAAGTTGGCGAATAAAGTTTGGGAAGAGATGAACCAACAAATCTCCAACTACATTCGTGGCAAAGTGCTGGAGATTGTTATCGTCGGCACAGTCAGTTACATCACGTTCGCGATTTTAGATCTGCGTTATTCCGTATTGTTGGCAGTTGCGGTAGGGCTTTCGGTATTGATCCCTTATATTGGAGCTGCAGTTGTAACCGTACCCGTGGCGATTGTGGCCTTGTTCCAATGGGGGCTGACACCGCAGTTTTACACCTTGTTGATTGCTTACGGCATTATTCAGGCTTTGGACGGTAACGTTTTAGTACCCGTACTTTTCTCTGAAGCGGTGAACCTACACCCGGTTGCAATCATTATTGCGGTACTCGTATTTGGCGGATTATGGGGCTTCTGGGGCGTGTTTTTTGCGATCCCATTAGCCACTCTCGTTAAGGCGGTGTGGAAAGCCTTACCAAGTATTGATGAAGAGCCCGCTTCCTAAAGAGCTAGTGGTGAAAAAAAATCAGCATTTTGCTGTTTTTTTATTGTCATTGAGTCCAAAACAAAAATTTCAGACTAAAGTTTGTAGAGAGAGTTGGCGATATAGCTCCTATAACAAAACCAATTTAATCAACACTATTTATCGCAAATGGGCAAATCAGGGACCCAGAACAGAAGGATCGGACATTATGAGGTTTAGTCAGAAGATCGTTGCCGCTTCATCGGCATTACTACTCTGTGTTATTGCACTGCTGTCATTCCAACAGCTCTCCACTGTACGTGAGGAGATTGAATCACTCGTTCAAGATAGCGTGATGGAGATGGTAAAAGGCGTCAAAAACACAATCGAGTCAGATCTTGCCAGTAAAAAGGGATTAGCGCAGTCAACGACGGAAATCTTGCAGGTTTACCCGACTGACAGAGAGTTTGTTAAGACAGTCTTAGAATCTCCGAATTTAAAACGCAGCTTTTTAGCGATTGGTTTAGGGTATGAATCCGATGCGACCGTCGTCGAAAATGATGATGGTTGGGAGCCAAGTGCCGATTATGATCCGCGTAAACGTCCTTGGTATGTTGATGCTAAACGTGAAAGAAAGCTGGTTGTGACTCAGCCTTATGTCGATATTTCAACTAAGCAGATTATTATTTCGATTGGTACTCCGGTTTATCAGCAAAGTAATTTTATCGGCGCTATGTTCTATGATGTTGAGTTGAGCCAGTTATCGGAATTAGTCAACTCTGTGAATTTGTTTAATGCAGGTTACCTGTTTATTACCACGAAAGACGGTATCACCATTGCTCACCCGAATGCAGAAAATAATGGAGAGAAGTTCAGTAAGTTTCTGCCAAACGTGGAGCTCAAAGAAGGATTACAGCATATAGAGTTGGGAGGAAAGTCGTACTTGGTTAACTTTACTCTAGTTCCTTCTGAGGGTTGGTATGTAGGTGCTTTAATCGATGAATCTATTGCTTTTGCTACTGTGGGTGATTTACGCCGTAGTTCAATGATTTACAGTGTACTCGGAGTATTGCTAAGTATCATTGGTTTAAGTTTCCTAATCAAAGTATTGATGAAACCCTTAGGTGCATTGAGTCGTGCAATTGAAGATGTTGCTTCTGGGCAGGGGGATTTAACCAAGCGTTTGGACACCAATACGGATGTCGAATTTGCAATATTGGCGAAGGATTTCAACGTGTTCTGTGAAACACTGCAAAAACGTATTCAACACCTAAAAGGGATTGGTGTTGAAATTATGCATGGCACAGAGCAAACAGTATTAGGTGCGCATGAGTCGGCCAGTGCCATGGCTCAGCAGTTGCAAGAGTTGGAGCAGCTCGCGACGGCAATGCATGAGATGGCGGTAACGGCGACAGAAGTGGCGAATAACGCGCAAGGAGCAGCGGCTGCGGCTCACGAGGCTGATGAAGCTTCACAAGATGGCAGCAAAGTGGTGAGTGATACCACGCGATCGATTGATGCACTTTCGGCTCGTATTGAACAAGCAGTTAAAGAAGTCAAAGGGTTAGAGGTCGCGACAGGTAATATCGAAACCATTTTGAAAGTTATTAACGATATAGCTGACCAAACCAACTTATTGGCCCTTAATGCGGCGATTGAAGCCGCGCGTGCGGGGGAATCGGGTCGTGGTTTTGCTGTGGTGGCTGATGAAGTACGTACCTTGGCGCAGCGTACTCAACAATCGACCACGGAAATTCGCAATATGATCGAACAGTTGCAAAGTGGTGCGAGTGCGGTTTCTGTTGCTATGAATGAGAGTAAGTACACGGCGGATGATGCTGTGCAGAAGGCGCAGCTTGCTAATGAATCTCTGCAACGGATTCGTAGCGCTATCCAACGAATCAGCGATATGAACATGCAGATTGCTTCTGCAGCGGAAGAGCAAAGTCTCGTTGCCGAGGAGATCAACACCAATACGGTGAAGATTAAAGACCTCTCGACTCAGGTGGCTGATTCGGCTCAAGCGGCGAGTGTGGCCATGGAAGTACAAACCGAAAACGTGCGCGAGCAAGGCAAACTCCTCAATACCTTTATTGTTTAGCGTTTTGACCGCGGTTTTTCTAGTACCCACAATAAGGCCAGTCAATGACTGGCCTTAATCTTTTCTGTATTTAAACTGACTAAAATCGGCATTTCTACCGATTATTTGCCGCTGAGGTAAGCCAGTACAACTTCATGGTGGTTGCTAGTTTTAAACTTATCAAAGACTTGCTCAATCACACCTTGTTCATTGATCAAAAAGCTAATGCGATGTAAGCCATCAAAGATTTTACCCATGAACTTTTTCTCACCCCATGCGCCAAACTGTTCAGCTACTTGGTGATCTTCATCCGATAACAGCGAGAAGTTGAGATTATCACGCTCAATGAACTTGCCTAATCGCTTCACGGGGTCGGTGCTTACACCCAGCACCACCACATTGTGTCCTTGCAGCTCCGCTTGAATATCGCGTAGTCCTTGTGCCTGTACTGTGCAGCCTGGCGTCATGGCTTTTGGGTAAAAGTAGAGCAGAACTTTTTTGCCTGCAAAATCCGCAAGCGTCACAAGATTGCCATTTTGATCTGGCAAAGAAAAAGCGGGAGCTGGAGTTCCAGCAGTAAGAATATTCATAATGATCCCTTTGATTACTGACTGTTTTTTATAAAGTTAAGTGAACCCTGAACATCAAGTGTTGTACATAAGGCATCAAACTCTTCTTGCAACTGCATGAGGTTACAACTTGAGTCCACTCGCGCGCTGATGGCGATGTGGAACTGATTTTGTTCGCTATGCAGTTTGTCTTTACTGATAGTCTGTGCACTCAGTGATGCCATACCGATTTGGCGCTGTGCGAAAAACTGGGTGAACTTTTCGGTCAGTCCCAGTTTATCGTCAGACTCTACGTACACTTCCACGGTATAAGCGTGGGTTTGATGATCATGAGGTGATGTACGTTTCATCATGGTGATCAGATCATGCTGTTGGCCAAGCAAAGGTAACGTTGTTTCGACGCGAGTAATGTTGCTTGGGGAGCCAGAAATTAACATCAAAAGTGTAAATTCTTTCCCAAACAGGGCGATGCGGCTATCAATAATGTTGCAACCCGCTTGGGTCACTAAGCGAACCACTTCGTTACAAATACCGGGTCTGTCAGTGCCCACGGCGGTGATCACAAGATGCTGAGTCATACTGTCACTTTAGAGATGATTTTTCGGGCATGTTAACACAGTTAAACTAGAGAAAAAGCGTGACCAAGTGCGTTTTTCCGTGCACTCACCCTGAAAATGACCACTGTTTGACACACACGACGAAGTGCTGTGTATAAAGGTAACTCGTCTTACCCTCCATTTATTGAGGTCATCTTATCAATATTCATCCGCATGGTGATTTAAGCCCATTTCTCCGCTTGTCTTTTTTTAGCGCCATGCATTACCATGCTGAGAGTATCAGATTAGGGAGATAGACATGTTTTCAGGAAGTATCGTTGCGTTAATTACCCCATTTACTCCGGACGGTGAAGTTGATTATATCAGCCTGAAAAAGCTGGTCGATTTCCATGTTGATGCAGGAACCGATGCTATTGTTTCCGTTGGCACCACCGGTGAATCCGCGACGCTAACGGTCGAAGAACACGTGAAAGTAGTAGCAAAAACGGTAGAGTTCGCTGAAGGTCGTCTGCCTATTATTGCTGGAACAGGTGCGAATGCGACCCATGAAGCGGTTACGTTTAGCCGCCTGCTGAATAACACAGGTATTGCAGGGTATTTGAGTGTCACGCCTTATTACAATAAGCCGACCCAAGAAGGCTTATTCCTGCACTACAACGCGATTGCACAAGAAACCGATATTCCCGTGATTTTGTACAACGTGCCGGGACGTACCGCAGTGGATATGCGCCCAGAAACCGTTGCCCGTTTATCTGAAATCAAGAACATTGTCGCACTGAAAGATGCGACCGGTGATTTAAGCCGTGTTGCGAAGCACCGTGAGATGTGTAAAGAAGGTTTTGTCCTACTCAGTGGTGATGATGCCACAGGCCTTGAATTCGTTAAGCTCGGGGGGCAAGGTGTGATTTCAGTGACCAACAATATTGCCGCTGCCGACATGGCGAAGATGATGCATTTGGCACTGGATGGTAAGTTCGACGAAGCGGCGATCATCAACCAACGCTTGATGACTCTGCATAAAAATCTGTTTATCGAATCGAGCCCAATTCCGGTGAAATGGGCAGCGCATAAGATGGGATTGATTGCAAATGGTGATCTGCGTCTACCTTTGACGCAACTTTCGGAACCAGCACGCCCAATCGTTGCCCAAGCCCTGTCTGAAGCCTGTATTTATTAAGGCGCGATCCATTACAATGCCGGGGTATCATGACCCCGGCAATTTTTAGGAGTTTCAATGAAGTTTTCTCGCCAGCTAGTTCTCGGTTCACTGGCTGTTTTGGTTTTAAGTGCTTGCTCCAGCAGCCCCACGCAACGACGCCAAGCCAAAGACGATTTCGACTATCTCGAAACCACAGAATTTAAGCCTTGGGTATTACCACAAGGTGCCACTCCTCAGTTTTACCCTAACTATGATATTCCGCAGGGGGCGTTTCATGGTGGTGTGGGGAATGTGGTCGATATTCGTCCGCCACAACAAGTGTTGGAACTTATCCCTGGTGCTCGCGCAGAACGTCAAAATGGCGAAGTGACCTTATGGATGTTGCGCCAAGATGAAGCACAAAAAGTGTGGGATACCGCACTGAAAATGATTGCTGAGCGCAAAATCCCTCTTCGTAAGCAAACCGATTCTATGGTGGAAACCGATTGGGTCGATTGGGTATCAGAAGATGAAGATGTGACGATTGGCAGCCGCTATTTAATGTCGATGGTGGAAACCAATAATCGTTATGGTTTTAAAATCTCGCTGATTGGTTGGCGTGAAAATGGTCAAGCGCAAACGGTCAGTACCACTAATAAAGAGCGTTATAACGCCTTTATGACCAACTTGGTCACGACTCGTTACGACGCCGATGTGCGTGCAGAAGCAGCGCGCCGTGCTCAAGAGTTGGTTAAGCAAATCCCGATTACCATGGGCTCAGATCGCAGTGGATTCCCCGTGATTATTGCGCGTACGCCTTACGATGTACTGTGGCAACGTTTGCCTGAGTTACTGCCAAAAATGGGCTTTACCATTGAAGAGCGTAACCAGTCGCAAGGTACGGTCAAAGCCAAATACGCTGCACCAGATGATCAATTCTGGCAACAGGTTGGGGTCAAACCGATTGAGCTTAAATCAGGTACATACACTTTCCTATTTGGTGACTTGGGTAACCGTACCTCTATTAACGTGACAGACTCTTCGGGTAAACCAGTCAACGAAGCGCTGTTGAAAGAGATGGTGCCTGTGCTGTCGGCTTTGGTTGACAAAAAGTAGTAGCACTGACTGAGGTAAGAGATCCTCGGTTGGTTAATCAATAAAGGGATGCGATTGCATCCCTTTATTACCAACAAAGCTGCGGCTATGTGCGGCTGCTTGTCACTCCAAGTTGTTTGGCTAATTCACGTTTTATCTTGCCGCTCATTATCTGTATCTGTCTGTGAATCTTCACGAGTTGCTGGATGCAGTTTTTTATCAAGTTCAATCAGTTTTTCGAGATCGCTGTTTTCATCCAATTTCTTAAGTCTTATATTCGATAAATGCTTAAGAGCTGCAAGATTCCCCACCATTACCGCTATCACAATGAAAGAAATAACCCAAGGGTTTAATAAGAACTCCATATTATCCCTCACAAACATGAGTGATGAAGCGCTGATAAATCTCCGGTAACAGCGCTTGGACTGTCGTTTTTCCTTCCATCGCTACGGCTGAGAGCTGCTCAAGCAATAGGGGCTCGCTCAGTGCTGCTAAGCATTGCTGCGCAGTCTGTTTATGACTGATATGCCAAGGTTCAAAGCCAATGCCTTGACCATGCTGATAGGGTAGGAAAAAACCAAATTGAGCCAGATGCGCGTTTAGCCATTGAGAGAACTCACTTTGATGCCCTTCAAGATATTCCCAGGGTTCAAGCAGTAGACTGGTATTCTCTGGTAAAGCATCGCGGTCATACACATCAAAATCCGTTCCCCAATGGTGACGACTTGCGCCCGGCAAGGCTGACCAGCGTAATATGGCTAACACTTTTTCAGCTTCACTCAGTGTGTTGCTATGCAATGGCTGGCTATGTTCATCGAGCAGCGGTTTTTGACCGAGCATTTTCTGGTTCCAGATCGCCAGTTGGCGTTCAAAGGAGCGAAAACCACTGGCGATACAAAGATTAAACCCTGCATCTTGCGCCGCTTGCTTGAGTGCTAAAAGATCCGCACTCACTTGCGGATGCACTTGAAACGCTTTTTGTCCGACCATTACGGAGATCAAATGTGTGTCGGTTTGCCCGGTCAGCTGCTCTGGGGTCATAGTTAGCCTAAAAGATGATTTAAGGTTTTTTGATACATATCGGTCAATTTCTCTAAATCCGCAATACGTACACACTCGTTTACCTTGTGAATGGTGGCATTGACGGGACCGAGCTCAACCACTTGTGCGCCCATTTGGGCAATGAAGCGACCATCAGATGTTCCGCCTGTCGTCAATAACGCAGGAGCTTGATGGTTTACTTCCTCTACTGCCGCGACTACTGCGGCCAGTAGTTCGCCCGTATCGGTCAGGAAGGGTTGGCCGCTGAGAGTCCATTTCACATCGTAATCGAGCCCGTGAGCATCCAAGACCGAATGTACGCGGCGTTTGATCTCTTCATCGGTGAGCTCTGTACTAAAGCGGAAGTTAAACTGCACATCAAATTCACCGGGGATGACATTCGATGCGCCAGTACCCGCTTGCAGGTTAGGAATTTGAAAGCTGGTGGGGGGGAAATAGGCGTTACCTTCATCCCATTGGGTGGCGGCGAGTTCGGCCAATGCGGGGAGCGCTTTATGCACGGGATTATTAGCCAGATGCGGATAAGCAACATGGCCTTGAGTGCCTTTTACCTTCAAATCCCCCGTGATGGAGCCGCGACGGCCATTTTTCACCACATCGCCTACGGCTAGGGTACTGGACGGCTCACCGACGATACACATATCGATCAGTTCGTTACGTGCCATTAGCGTTTCTACGACACGGACGGTACCGTTGATAAAGGGGCCTTCTTCATCAGAAGTGATCAAAAAACCGATCGAGCCTTGATGACCGGGGTGTTCGGCAATAAAACGCTCTACCGCCACAATCATACAAGCCAGCGAGCCTTTCATATCTGCTGCACCACGCCCATGCAGGAAACCATCAATCACAGTCGGCTCAAAAGGAGGAGTGTGCCACTGCGCCAAAGGGCCGGCAGGCACCACATCGGTATGACCTGCAAAAACAAACAGGGGAGATTGCGTGCCGCGGCGAGCCCAGAAGTTGGTGGTGTCTTCAAACACCATGCTTTCAATTTCGAAACCCAGCGCTTTTAAGCGCTCAATCATCAGATCCTGACATCCTGCGTCGGCAGGAGTAACGGATTGGCGGCTAATCAGATCTTTTGCCAGAGCCAGTACAGGGCTATCTGTCATCCTTGAAATTCCTTTTATTAATCAAAACGCTTAAGAAAAAAGAGCGCGATACTGGGCATCGCTAAAGCCAAGATGCAGTTCATCTTGACGTTGTAAAATAGGGCGCTTAATCATCGCCGGATGTTCTACTAACAATGCCACTGCATTGTCGGCATTCAAAGTGGCTTTTTGCTCATCACTCAGTTGGCGAAAGGTTGTGCCGCGCTTATTGAGTACTTGTTCCCAACCTAATTGGCTACAAAATCCAGCCACCAATTCTGGGGTAATGCCCTCTTTGCGATAGTCATGAAACTGGTAGGCGACGCCCGCTTGTTCTAGCCATTTACGGGCTTTTTTCATGGTGTCGCAGTTCGGAATGCCATACAAAGTGATCGTCATGTTTATCCTTAAATGGGTTTTATTGAAGGCCTGAATGGGTTGCTTCATGGTGTTGAGCTTAGGGCAACCTTGCTTATTGTGCGTTCAATCCTAACAGGAAGGTTCGGCAGAGACAAAAGTGTGATGTAGATATTTCACGCACGGAAAAAATAGCCTACTAAAGTAAATCGATTGGCAAGTTATTGATCAAACGCAACACATCACACAGTAAAACGGAAATAATGAGCACAGCATACTTTAGGAGGTATCAATGGAACTGAGTCCTGTATTCGCAAGGCGCTTATATTTAGCTTTGCTTGTGGAGAGCCTTGAGCGACCCAATGTCCCTAAACTGATTGAAAAGACGGGCTGGCCTCGTCGTACTATCCAAGATGTCATCAAAGCCATGCCGGGTATCGGTATTGAACTGAACTTCGTGCAAGATGGCCGCCGACACAATGATGGCTACTACCAGCTTTCTGACTGGGGCCCTTTTGACAGCCAATGGGTCACTGAACGCAAAAAAGACATTGCGGCAAGCTTAGGGTTTTGTGCTTAAAGCCAGCATCGCTGGCTTTTTCTTTATCCACATTATGCGGCTTGGCACATCATGCGGCTTGGTGCGTCAGCTGTTTTGCCACAACCAGTAACTGATAAAACCTAGCCAACTGAGCGCTAATAATACCCATGCGAGTTTGGCTTGATTGGTATGAGAGTCATCGCCGAGTTCGGATACATAGTCATCCGCTTCGTGGATTTCCTCTGTCGAAGATTGCTTGGCTTTTAACGCTTTTTTACGCAGCTTATCTGCCTGCCGGTGTTTCTCTTTCTGCTGCTTTTTGTATAAAGCAATCCCTTTTTCGATACCTTGAGTGATGAGCTTAGTTTGCTCTTTGGTTTGTCCGGGGCGCTGAGTCGCTTTCGCAATTTTTAACGCCTCTTGCTGGGTTTGTTCTGACGGAATGAGAGTCGTGTTTTTCATTAATCTATACGGTTTAAAAAGCTTAGGACTAAGACTAGCATGTGAGCGCAGGGTAAAAAATGGGGCGAGCTAAGAATAAGCAGTGGTCATTTAGGGGAATTGCGCTAGAGTGAACAGCCTGTGTTTTATGAGTTGAGAAAACCGTGCGTTATTCGATTGAACAGTATGATAGTCAAGGATTTTTAAAAGCACCGATATGGCTATGGCTAGGATGGCTGTTTCTTAATCGAGCTTGGGTCATGTTTGTGATGGCGGGGGTGAGCCGCGAACAAGGTTCCCATTTGCTCTCATTGATCTATCCCGATCACTCTTTGTTGTATGTTGGACTTGCGATGGGGGCTCCGGCTCTTGCCTTAATGTGGCTCATCACGTTACGCAGTTCGCAGCGGCAATGGGTCAATCAGATTGTCGCGCAAGGTCGTGCGATTTCTTTATTCGTTGTGATAGGCCAATTTGTGCAAACGGCTTTTCACGTTTACTTGCAGCAGGGGGCTTTTCACTGGGCCAACGCATTGACCCTACTCTTATTACTGTGGTTTGGCATTTACCTCGTGCAGAGTCGCCATGTGCGCGACAGTTTAAAAGCCCCCGCGTTGGATAAGGCATGATCATCATCAACGCGATGATTTTTCTTTTTATTACACTGAGCAAAACCGAAAAGTGAGGATTCATTATGTTTAAGTCACAGACCGCAATCTTGCCAGAAGCTGGCCCGTTTGCCCTGTACACACTACTGAAAGTTCGTCAGAACCACGCCCATGTTTTGCAAGCGCTTAAGGCTTTGCCTGCGTTAGTTGAGGAAATCAATCAAAATCAGCCAGGAGCCGAGCTGACGGTTTCTGTCGCGTTCAGCAAAGGTTTTTGGAGCCATTTTGAGATGGCGTCGCCACCAGAACTGATTGATTTTCCTGAGCTGGGTGAGGGCGAAACTCACGCGCCAAGCACGGATGTGGATGTGTTGATCCATTGTCACGCCACGCGCCACGATTTGCTGTTTTATACTCTACGTAAAGGGATTAGCGACATCGCTCAAGATATTGAAATCGTGGATGAAACCTATGGTTTCCGTTATTTAGACGCACGTGACATGACGGGCTTTATTGATGGCACAGAAAACCCGAAAGCTGAGAAACGCGCGGAAGTCGCGTTGGTGGCTGATGGCGACTTTGCGGGAGGCAGTTATGTGATGGTACAACGCTTTGTGCATAATTTGCCGGCGTGGAATCGTCTCAACTTAGCGGCGCAAGAAAAAGTGATTGGTCGTACTAAGCCAGATTCTGTCGAGCTAGAAAATGTTCCTGCCGCTTCGCATGTGGGGCGAGTGGATATTAAAGAAGAAGGCAAAGGATTGAAGATTGTTCGTCACAGCCTACCGTATGGCAGCGTGAGCGGCGATCACGGCCTACTGTTTATTGCGTACTGTCACACGCTGCATAATTTCAAAACTATGCTGGAAAGCATGTACGGTGTCACTGATGGCAAAACAGACCAACTGCTACGCTTTACCAAAGCCGTGACCGGGGCTTATTTCTTTGCACCGTCGCAAGTGATGTTGCAGGAACTGACACTCAAGAATCAATAATGCAACACCGTTGCATATGTTTCATGCCAAAGCCGAGCCTAGTGCTCGGTTTTTTTGATTAAAGAAAACTCACTTTACACCGATAAAAGAACAAGTAAGCAATCGTGTAAGGAGTGCAGCAGCCATGGCCATGACGGTAAATACCAATGTGTCTGCGCTGGTAGCACAGCGACATCTTAATTCTGCGTCCGAGATGCTCAATCAGTCTCTGGAGCGGCTCTCTTCTGGCAATCGAATCAACAGTGCCAAAGATGATGCGGCAGGACTGCAGATCTCCAATCGTTTGGAAACGCAAATGCGTGGCCTCGGCATTGCTGTGCGCAATGCCAACGATGGGATTTCGATCATGCAGACGGCTGAAGGGGCAATGCAGGAAACCACGCAACTATTGCAACGCATGCGCGACCTCTCTTTGCAATCGGCCAACGGTTCAAACAGTGCAGCCGAAAGAGTCGCATTACAAGAGGAAATGGCCGCTTTAAACGATGAATTGAATCGAATCGCTGAAACCACCTCTTTTGCGGGACGCAAGCTGCTCAATGGCCAATTTATGAAAGCCAGTTTCCAAATTGGTGCCAGCAGTGGTGAAGCCGTACAACTTTCACTGCGCAATATGCGATCAGACAGTTTGGAGATGGGCGGGTTTAGCTATGTTGCGGCTGCGCTGGCCGATAAACAGTGGCAAGTCACAAAAGGTAAACAACAGCTCAATATCAGCTACGTCAATGCGCAAGGGGAGAATGAGAACATTCAGATCCAAGCCAAAGAGGGAGACGATATTGAAGAGTTGGCGACTTACATCAATGGCCAAACCGATAAAGTCTCTGCGTCCGTGAATGAAAAGGGACAACTCCAGTTGTACATCGCGGGGAAAGAGAAGTCAGGCACCTTGTCGTTCAGTGGCAGTTTAGCCAACGAATTACAGATGAACTTATTGGGTTATGAAGCGGTGGATAATCTTGATATCAGCAGTGCTGGCGGAGCGCAACGCGCCGTCTCAGTGATTGATACGGCACTCAAGTATGTCGATGGGCATCGCTCAGAGCTAGGAGCGATGCAAAATCGTTTCCAACACGCGATCAGTAACCTCGATAACGTGCATGAAAACCTAGCGGCCTCGAATAGCCGGATTAAAGATGCTGATTACGCCAAAGAAACCACGCAAATGATTAAGCAGCAAATTTTGCAGCAAGTCAGCACTTCTGTGCTCGCTCAAGCGAAACGCCAGCCGAAGTTTGTGCTGTTTTTGCTGCGTAATTAACGCTGCCTGCTCGACTTCGTCTCTAACTCATTGTTCATCTGACTCAAGATCAAGCTCGCTTTATCGTCCGTGGTAGAAAAACCTTGAGTGCTAAAGTGCACTTTTTGTGCATTTTATGTGTTTGATGCCTAATTTCTCGCCAACCAAACTTTTTTCTTAAAAAATCGAAAATTTTTCCTAAAGGATTTAAAAAACGCGCCGTTATAAAAGGTAACTTTGAGAGAACTACTTTGGTTTTCCGAGACGTCGGAAACCGGATACATCGGAAAATCAATTGGAGAAATCACCATGGCAGTGAATGTAAATACCAACGTAGCAGCAATGACAGCTCAACGTTATTTGACTGGTGCAACCAATGCACAACAAACTTCAATGGAGCGTCTATCTTCAGGCTTTAAAATCAATAGCGCTAAAGATGATGCTGCCGGCCTACAAATCTCTAACCGCTTGAACGTACAAAGCCGCGGTCTGGATGTGGCAGTACGCAACGCGAATGATGGTATTTCAATTGCTCAAACCGCAGAAGGCGCGATGAATGAAACCACCAACATTCTGCAACGTATGCGTGACTTGTCACTGCAATCTGCGAACGGCTCGAACTCCAAATCTGAGCGTGTGGCAATCCAAGAAGAGATCACCGCACTGAATGATGAGCTGAACCGTATTGCAGAAACCACGTCATTCGGTGGTAACAAGCTGCTCAACGGTACCTTCTCAACCAAGTCGTTCCAAATCGGTGCGGACAACGGTGAAGCGGTCATGCTGACCTTAAAAGACATGCGCAGTGATAACCGCATGATGGGTGGTACCAGCTACGTCGCGGCAGAAGGCAAAGACAAAGACTGGAAAGTACAAGCGGGCGCGAACGACATCACTTTCACGCTGAAAGACATCGACGGCAATGATCAAACCATTACCGTGAACACCAAAGAAGGTGATGATATCGAAGAAGTGGCGACTTACATCAACGGTCAAACCGATATGGTGAAAGCGTCTGTCAACGAGAAAGGTCAGCTACAAATCTTTGCTGGTAACAACAAAGTAACCGGTGATGTAGCCTTCTCTGGCGGCCTAGCGGGTGCACTGAACATGCAAGCTGGAAAAGCTGAAACGGTTCACACCATGGATGTGACTTCTGTCGGTGGTGCACAACAGTCAGTGGCAGTGATTGACTCAGCACTGAAGTATGTAGATAGTCACCGTGCTGAACTGGGTGCGTTCCAGAACCGTTTCAACCATGCAATTAGCAACTTGGATAACATTAACGAAAACGTGAATGCGTCTAAGAGCCGTATCAAAGACACCGATTTCGCGAAAGAGACCACAGCGCTCACCAAATCGCAAATCCTGTCTCAAGCATCAAGCTCTGTGCTGGCTCAAGCCAAACAAGCGCCAAACGCCGCACTCAGCCTGTTGGGTTAATCCCCACACCGCCAAAAAATCCAGCTTCGGCTGGATTTTTTATTGCAGCCAGTTTCATTAATGAGTGCCTAACTTCACGAAAGTGGAGAGGATTTTCTTTTTTTGAAAAAAAGCCTGAAATTTCTCTAAAGGATATTTATTTCTCGCCGTTACAGGATACGAGAGAAATGAGGTAAACCGAGGTGAGGTGAGAGACACCAAGGTTTACCAACTTATCCGCCTAAGGAGATCAATATGGCAATTAATGTAAACACGAACGTGTCTGCCATGACCGCTCAGCGCTATGTAAATGGTGCTGCTGATGGTATGCAGAAATCGATGGAGCGTTTGTCGTCCGGCTACAAAATCAACAGTGCCCGAGACGATGCCGCAGGTCTGCAAATTTCTAACCGTTTGACATCGCAAAGCCGTGGTTTGGACATGGCGGTGAAAAACGCCAACGATGGTATTTCCATCGCCCAAACTGCAGAAGGGGCGATGAACGAAACGACCAACATCTTACAACGGATGCGCGATCTTGCGTTGCAATCCTCTAACGGCTCAAACTCTTCTTCGGAACGCCGCGCGATTCAAGAAGAAGTGTCTGCCCTCAATGACGAGTTGAACCGTATTGCAGAAACCACCTCTTTTGGTGGCAACAAACTGCTGAATGGTTCGTTTGGTAGTAAATCGTTCCAGATTGGTGCGGATTCGGGTGAAGCAGTCATGCTCAGCATGGGCAGCATGCGCTCGGATACTCAAGCCATGGGCGGTAAAAGTTATCGAGCTCAAGATGGCAAAGCCGCAGACTGGCGTGTCGGCGCAGCAACCGATCTGACCCTGAGCTACACTAATAAGCAGGGTGAAGCACGTGAAGTGACCATTAATGCCAAACAAGGTGACGACTTAGAAGAGCTTGCGACTTATATCAACGGTCAAACCGAAGACGTTAAAGCGTCGGTCGGTGAAGGTGGTAAGTTACAACTGTTTGCTTCATCACAAAAAGTCAATGGTGATGTGACCATTGGTGGTGGATTGGGCGGTGAAATTGGTTTTGATGCTGGCCGTGATGTTACTGTCGCGAATGTTGATGTATCAACAGTAGCGGGTTCGCAAGAGGCGGTGTCAATTCTGGATGGGGCTTTGAAGGCGGTGGATAGCCAACGCGCTTCATTGGGTGCATTCCAGAACCGTTTCGGACATGCGATCAGTAACTTGGATAACGTCAACGAAAACGTTAACGCGTCTCGTAGTCGTATCCGTGATACTGATTATGCTCGTGAAACCACGGCGATGACCAAAGCGCAAATATTGCAGCAGGCGAGTACCTCTGTGTTGGCGCAAGCGAAGCAGTCACCATCTGCAGCTCTGAGCTTATTGGGATAACCCTTTGAGCGGTATTGAGCTAGTAAGTAACTTGTGGTTTAAATGTTACTTATAAGGTGGAAGGGAGATTGTTATGGAAATACCATCCTACGCATCGAACATCCAGCCTTACGGCTCACAAAGTGGCACTAAAATTGCTTCAGAAAACGATAATGCAAAAAGTGTTTCGCTTTCAGGGGATAACAGTCGCTCGGTTTCGCGTACAGATAAATTATCTGAACACTTTTCTGAGCAGGTCAGGGCAAGGCAGCAAGAATCGGCAGAGACTGCTATGGCGCAATCTAAACAGCGCCAACGTCTTAACGAGGAGCAACTTGCCAAGATGGTGGATCAAATGAATGAGTTTGTGAAATCCATTAACAAAGGCCTGTCTTTCAGATTGGATCGTGAATCCGGGCGTGAGGTGGTAACTATCTACGAAGCCTCGACGGGCGATATTATTCGCCAAATCCCCGAGGAAGAGATGCTTGAAGTATTGCGCCGCCTTGCCCGTGAACAGGATCATCGATCCGGTTTACTGATGGCAAAGGTGTAACACGGTTTTTGAGGTGATTGAATGAGTTTAGGCCCGATGGGGATGAATACTGGCTTTGATATCAATGGCATAGTGAGTAAAGTTGTCAATGCAGAGCGTATGCCTAAGCAGCAACGCATTGATAATGATCGCACTAATATTGATACCAGTATCAGCGCCTATGGTCGGCTCAGAGAGTCGCTGGATACGATGAAAAATCTGATGACCCAGTTTCGTCAGGAGAAGGCTTTTGCGGTACGCAAAGTCGACACCAGTAACGAACAGGTTGTCTCCGCGACGGCCACCACGGAAGCTATTGCTGGCAACTACTCCGTCGATGTGTTGCAGCTTGCTCAAAGCCATAAAATTGCGTCTGAAGTATTGGACAAAGATGCGAAATTTGGTCCGGGCAAGCTGCATATTTCATTGGGTGATAAGAGTTTTACGCTGGATGTAAAAGGCAACTCCAAGCTGGTTGATATTGTCCGCGGAATCAACAGTGAAAAATCCAACCCAGGCGTGCGAGCTTCTATCATCAATGATGTTGAAGGTCCGCGGCTGATCGTTGCCTCTAACGTGTCGGGCAAAAATTACAGTGTAAAAATGTCAGCTCAAGCAGAAGCGGGTAATCCACTTAAGCAACTCGAATACAAAACCCTTGAACAGCGGGTCCGTGATTTAGAAAAAGCGCGTGCGCAAGCTCAACAACTCATCGCACCACTTACCCCTGAACAGCAAAAAGTTGCCGCTAAAGTAGCGGAAAAAATTGGTGATGCTGCTCGGTTAGTTGATCAAGAAGTCGCACAAGAAATTCGAAGTGCCGCACAAAGTGCACAAGGTGTTAGCGGAGATACGCTCAACGCAGGTGAGTTAACCGAAAGTGCGGTAAAAGCGGCGGCTAATGCCGCTAGTGATGCTAAAAAATACATCAGGCCGGAAGACAGAATTCCGGGATGGACAGAAACGGCTTCTGGCACCTTGCTCGATTCTTATTGGGAGCCGGAAGAAGAACTCGACGCTCAAGGTCAAAAAAAGGCCGCTGAAGTACCTGGATGGAGTAACACCGCATCCGGTACTCTGATCGATTCCTACGTCACGCCGCAAGAAGCGCAGCAAAAGCTAGAACAGAAATTAGCGCAAGAGAAAGCGCAGATTGAAGCAGCAGTCCGCAGCGGAAAAATGACGCCAGAAGAAGCCAAAGCCCAAGCACGGGCGCAACTTAGCCCAGAAGAGCGTGCCTACATTGAACAAGTCGAAAAAGCGCAAGCGGCTCTGAGCGCCGCGCAAAGCGCATTCGATGGCTACGGCGGCATGACCGAAGTGCAATCTGCGCAAGATTCTATGGTTGTGCTGGATGGGGTGGCAACCTTATCGAGCAATAACAACATCATTGAAAGTGCGATTGAAGGGGTGAACTTAACCCTCAAAGGCAAAACCGAGCGCAATCAGCCCCCGACGGAAATCGGCATTGAATATGACCGTCAGCGAGTTCGTAACGATATTGAACAGTTTGTCGCCGCTTATAACCAGTTTTTCCAAACCAGTAAACAGTTGGCGGGCGTTGATCCACGAACCGGACAAGCCGGCCCTTTAGCGGGTGACAGCATAGTTCGTAGCGCAGACTCGCGATTAAAAACGGTCTTTTCATCGAGCATTGAGCAAGCGCCAGAAAACCTCAAATCACTGACGGAGTTTGGGATCACCACTACCCGACAAGGGACGCTAGAAATCAACTATGCTATGCTTGACCGCCAACTGAATAATAACTTCACCAAGTTGGGCGACTTTTTTGGCGGCAATCAAGGCTTTGCGAAAAGAGTTGAAGATGCCATTTCGAGTATGACTGGGGTGACTGGTTCTATTCGCACCCGGGAGAAAAGTTTGACGGAACAAGCCTATCGCTTGGATGACGATCAACGCTCACTGGATCGCCGCATGGAGAGTTTGCAGCAGCGTACTCATGCTAAATTTAGTGCTATGCAAGATGCGACTAGTAAGATGCAGTCACAGTTGGCGGGCATGATGAACGCTTTAGGTGGTTAATGTGGAAGCAGAATTGCAATGTTTGAGTGATCTCGATCAACAAATCGCTACTCTTCTTGCGGAAGATGACATTCATGCTGAAGATATTTTGCAGTTGGTCGATAACAGGGAACAGCTATTGCATAGCTTGTTAGGCTATTTGGCCGAGCACCCTGAATTGGCAAAGTCCGATTTATGGCTCAAGGCAATTGGTAATACTCAACAACTTGTGGAACAGATGCAGTTAAAAACGGCGGCGATGGGGCAAACACTCCACAAATATCGCCACGGAAATAAATCGGTTCAGCAATACAAAAAGTTTCTATAAGAGGAAGACTATGCGTGGTTCTTTACAGGCGTACAAAAAAGTATCAGTGGATAGCCAGCTAAGTGCGGCCTCACCGCATAAAATCGTTCAGATGTTAATGGCCGGAGCGATTGAGCGCCTTATCCAAGGTAAGGCGGCAATGCAGCAAGGTAACATCCCTGTGAAAGGTGAACGTTTAGGTAAAGCCTTGGATATCATCATTAGCCTGCGCAGCTGCTTGTCGATGGAAGATGGTGGAGACATCGCTCAAAATCTTGATCAATTGTATGACTTTATGGTCAACCAAATTACTCAAGCGAATCATAAAAATGATCCGCAAATGCTCGATGATGTGATTGAGATCATCCGTGAAATAAAGTCAGCTTGGGATCAAATTCCTCCCGAATATCACAACTTGACTGCCGCTGAAGTGGGTATTTGATTTCTGTCAGAGAAACTTTTAACAGATATCACACCCAGCAAATGCTTGGTTGCCTTATTTGCTGATTTAAATAGAATAGAAGCCACTAACTAGCCAAGTGGCTTTTTTTGTTGCTGATTTCCACAAATTGTCTATCGTTTATTCAGGATCCAGAATCAAAATTAACACCTGAAAATGATATTCAAACGGTGCAACCACAACTTCTTATAATAAAGGCAAATAATCTCACCTATGCAGAGTTTAGCGAAACTACTTGTGATTGAGGACGATGCCGCGATCCGGCTCAATCTCAGTGTTATTTTAGAATTTGTAGGAGAGCAGTGTGAGGTCATTGAGTCTACTCAGATTGACCAAATCAATTGGTCGGCAGTGTGGGGCGGATGCATTTTAGGTTCGCTGTGTGGTCAAGCGCTTTCTGAACAATTAATCCAATCACTGGCCAAGGCTAATCATATTCCGTTGTTGATTGCCAATAAGCAGCCTTATTCCTTAGAAGAATTCCCCAACTATGTGGGTGAGTTAGATTTTCCGCTCAACTATCCGCAGCTGAGCGATGCCTTGCGTCACTGTAAAGAATTTCTTGGGCGCAAAGGTTTTCAAGTCCTTGCGACCGCACGCAAAAACACCCTATTTCGTAGCCTTGTTGGGCAAAGCATGGGGATTCAAGAAGTTCGTCATTTGATTGAGCAAGTCTCGACCACGGAAGCCAACGTACTGATCCTCGGTGAGTCGGGCACGGGTAAAGAAGTGGTTGCGCGCAACATTCACTACCATTCAGGACGCCGTAATGGCCCTTTTGTGCCCATCAACTGTGGTGCAATTCCGGCTGAATTATTGGAAAGTGAACTGTTTGGTCATGAAAAAGGGGCGTTTACCGGAGCGATTACTGCACGTAAAGGCCGTTTTGAACTGGCTGAAGGCGGCACACTCTTTTTAGATGAAATTGGCGATATGCCGATGAGCATGCAGGTTAAACTGCTGCGCGTGCTGCAAGAGCGCTGTTTTGAACGTGTGGGAGGCAACAGCACTATCAAAGCGAATGTGCGCGTGATTGCCGCAACGCACCGTAATTTGGAAGAGATGATTGACGGACAGAAATTTCGTGAAGATCTCTACTACCGCTTAAACGTGTTCCCGATTGAGATGCCCGCTCTGCGCGATCGGATTGATGACATTCCTTTGCTGTTACAAGAGCTGATGACTCGTATGGAAGCGGAAGGGGCGCAGCCCATCTGTTTCACGCCGCGTGCGATCAATTCGATGATGGAGCATGACTGGCCGGGTAACGTACGTGAACTTGCCAACTTGGTTGAGCGTATGGTCATCCTGTATCCAAACAGTTTGGTTGATGTGAATCACCTGCCGACCAAATACCGTTACAGTGATATTCCGGAATTCCAGCCAGAGCCTAGCCGTTTTAGCTCGGTTGAAGAGCAAGAGCGTGATGTGTTGGAAGGCATTTTTGCAGAAGACTTCAATTTTGAAGAGCCGCAGGAATTTGTCCCTGATATAGATGCGCCGCAAGCGCTGCCGCCTGAAGGGGTGAATCTTAAAGAGTTGCTCGCTGATTTAGAAGTGAACCTCATCAACCAAGCGTTAGAAGCGCAAGGGGGAGTAGTGGCGAGAGCGGCAGACATGCTCGGTATGCGTCGCACCACCTTGGTTGAGAAGATGCGCAAATACAACATGCAACGCTAGGAAACCATAGTCAATATATTGGCATTGACTAACGTGTTGATTTTAAACATGAATGGCTTGGCATGACTCTTGCGTGCCAAGCCATTGTTGCATTTAAAAACAGAGAGTGAATGATGAACAGCGCAGTGCAAGAGCAGCATTCCCATTTGGACTCGTTAGAAGATCAAGTTGAGCGCTATAAACAGGTATTGGATGTGATGCCCGCCGGGGTGATTTTGCTCGATACCCAAGGCATAGTGCGTGAAGCCAACCCAGAAGCACAGCGTTTACTGGATGTACCGCTCGTGGGTGAAAAATGGTACAGCGTGATCCAGATTGCTTTTGCCCCGCGTGACGATGATGGTCATGAAATCTCGCTGCGCAATGGACGCAAAGTGCGCTTGGCGATCTCCGCCTCGACAACGGGTCAGCTCATTTTGATCACCGACTTGACGGAAACTCGCCTATTGCAATCACGGATCAGTGATCTGCAACGTCTCTCTTCCTTGGGACGCATGGTGGCGTCATTGGCTCACCAAGTGCGAACGCCACTGTCCAGTGCCATGCTGTATGCCGCGAATCTCGCAGCACCGAATTTACCGCCTGCTACTCGTGAGCGTTTTCAAAGTAAGTTGGTTGACCGACTGCACGATTTGGAAAAGCAAGTTAACGACATGCTGCTGTTTGCCAAAGGTGGCGATAATAAGGTGGTGATGCCTTTCTCGATTGGTGATTTGGCCGCCGAATTTATGCCTATGGTCGAAACGGCGCTGAAAAATAATCAGATCGATTACGGGCAAGAAGTCGAAAGCGAAGAGACCATGTTGCTGGGTAATGCCAATGCTTTGGCTTCCGCACTGAGTAATTTGGTGATGAATGCGCTGCAAATTGCGGGGAAAGGCTCACAAATAGATGTGTTTTTCCGCCCAGTGAATAGCGAACTTAAAATTTCCGTGCAAGATAACGGCCCCGGTGTGCCAGAGTCGTTGCAGCACAAAATCATGGAACCCTTTTTTACCACTCGCTCACAAGGCACCGGCCTTGGCTTAGCAGTAGTGCAGATGGTGTGTCGCGCCCACGGTGGGCGGTTGGAACTGATATCCGAGGAGGGAGAGGGCGCTTGTTTTACCATGTGCATTCCCCTTGAACGTCAGGCAGATAGCTCAAACTCAGAGACTGGAGAGTGAAGATGGCTCAAAGCAAAGTCTTAATCGTAGAAGATGACGAAGGTCTTCGCGAAGCGTTGATCGACACCTTAGCTTTAGCGGGTTATGAGTGGCTGGAAGCCGATTGTGCAGAAGATGCCCTGCTCAAACTCAAATCACACAGTGTCGATATTGTGGTGTCTGATGTGCAAATGGCAGGCATGGGTGGACTCGCTCTGCTACGCAGTATCAAACAGCACTGGCCGAATTTACCCGTACTGCTGATGACCGCTTACGCCAATATTCAAGATGCCGTATCTGCCATGAAAGATGGTGCGATTGACTACATGGCCAAGCCTTTTGCACCAGAAGTGCTACTGAACATGGTCAGCCGTTACGCGCCAGTAAAGTCAGATGACAACGGCGATGCTGTGGTCGCGGATACGAAAAGCCTCAAACTGCTTGCCTTAGCCGATAAAGTGGCGAAGACCGATGCCAACGTGATGATTTTGGGGCCAAGCGGCTCAGGTAAAGAAGTGATGTCACGTTATATCCACAATGCCTCTCCTCGTAAAGAGGGGCCATTTATTGCGATTAACTGCGCAGCAATTCCTGACAACATGTTAGAAGCAACGCTGTTCGGTTATGAGAAAGGCGCGTTTACTGGAGCCGTACAAGCGTGTCCAGGTAAGTTTGAACAAGCCCAAGGTGGCACTATTTTGCTCGATGAGATCAGCGAAATGGATCTCAATCTGCAAGCGAAACTGCTGCGGGTACTGCAAGAGCGGGAAGTGGAGCGCTTAGGGAGCCGCAAAAGCATCAAGCTCGATGTGCGCGTGCTCGCAACCAGTAACCGTGACTTGAAACAGTATGTGCAAGCCGGACATTTCCGTGAAGACTTGTACTACCGTTTGAATGTGTTCCCATTAACCTGGCCAGCCTTGTGTGAGCGTAAAGACGATATTGAGCCGCTAGCTAACCATCTGATTGAGCGTCACTGCAAAAAGTTAGGTTTACCTGTACCAAGCATTGCGCCTAACGCCATCACTAAACTGCTGAATTACCCATGGCCGGGTAATGTGCGCGAGCTGGATAACGTTGTGCAGCGTGCTTTGATCTTAAGTGAAAACGGCCATATTCAAAGTGAGCACATTTTGCTGGAAGGGGTTGATTGGCATGATGCCAGCAGCTTACAGCAAGCGGTGGCGGGAGAGTCGATGGCTGCGCCGCAGATCAAACTTGTTGCAGAGCCCGAAGTGTTTAAGCCCTTAGTGCAAGGTGGTGGGCAAAACAGTAGTTCGCAAAGTTCAGGTTTGGGTGGTGAGCTGCGCGACCAAGAGTTTGCGATTATTCTTGATACGCTTGCCGAATGTCAGGGACGCCGTAAAGAGATGGCGGAGAAGCTAGGTATTAGCCCACGCACTTTACGTTACAAACTTGCCAAAATGCGTGATGCAGGGATTGATATCCCCGGTTGAGGGCATGGCATACAAATTGCTCTTTAGAGTTAGGAATGGAATTTTTGAGTCAAACAATTGGCATCAGAGGTAGCAATGAGACTTGACGGTTTAAATAACGAAATGCAGGCGATGATGTTTGAGGCAATGAACACTCAGCCCGCATCGACAGGTCAGAAAGTTGGCGCTGACTTTGGTGCCATGTTGACCAAAGCGATCAACAACGTCAATGGCCTGCAAAAGACCTCAAGTGATATGCAGACGCGTTTTGATCGTGGCGATGAAGGGATTTCTCTTTCTGATGTGATGATCGCCCGTAATAAATCGAGTGTGGCGTTTGAAGCGACCATTCAAGTACGCAATAAGCTCGTCGAAGCGTACAAAGAACTGATGAATATGCCAGTATAACTTGGGTAATAGACTGTGGCCGATGATAAACAAACAACCGATCTCGCGTTGACCAATAGTGGTGGTGAGCATGCTTTGATGGCAGGCTCTGATATGGACCACGACACGCAGAATCCGGACATCAACGAAAAAAGTAGCAAAATGGACTTTACCGTTGGTGATCTCGATTTATTGCGCCAAGTGGTACTGGTACTGTCTATTTCAATCTGCGTTGCCCTTATCGTCATGCTGTTCTTCTGGGTACGTGAGCCGGATATGCGTCCGCTGGGTGCTTACGAAACCGAAGAACTGATCCCAGTCTTGGATTACCTCGATCAACAGAAACAGCAATACAAACTTGATGGCAATACCATTTTGGTGCCCGTCAGTGATTACAACAGCCTCAAACTCTCCATGGTACGCGCGGGATTAAACCAAAACCGTCAGGCCGGCGATGAAATTCTGATGCAAGATATGGGCTTTGGGGTATCACAGCGTCTTGAACAAGAACGCCTCAAGCTGAGCCGTGAACGTCAACTCGCGAAAGCGATTGAAGAGATGCGCCAAGTTAACAAAGCTCGCGTATTGCTTGCATTGCCAAAGCAGAGTGTGTTTGTTCGTCATAACCAAGAAGCGTCAGCGTCTGTGTTCTTGACGGTACGCACGGGAGCCAATCTTAAACAAGAAGAGATTGATGCCGTGGTCGATATGGTGGCCAGTGCGGTGCCGGGCATGAAGCCGAGCCGGGTTACGGTGACCGATCAGCATGGTCGTTTGCTCAGCTCAGGCTCACAAGATCCCGTTTCTGCAGCTCGCCGTAAAGAACAAGAGCTAGAAAAGCAGCAAGAAGAAGCATTGCGCAGCAAGATTGATTCGGTACTCATCCCCATTCTTGGTCTTGGAAACTATACCGCTCAAGTAGATATACAGCTTGACTTCAGCGCGGTAGAGCAAACACGTAAAGTGTTTGACCCCAATACGCCAGCCACACGCAGTGAATACACGCTGGAAGATTACAACAACGGTAACGTTGTCGCAGGGGTGCCGGGCGCTCTTAGCAACCAACCCCCCGCCGATGCCTCGATTCCGCAAGATGTAGCGCAGATGAAAGATGGCTCCGTCATGGGGCAAGGGTCGGTGCATAAAGAAGCGACACGTAACTATGAACTTGATACCACCATCAGCCATGAGCGTAGGCAATCAGGGGTGATTAACCGTCAGACCGTAGCGGTGGCCGTTAAGAGTCGTTCCAGCGTCAATCCTGATACTGGCGAAGTCACTTACACGCCACTCAGTGAAGCAGACCTCAACTCAATTCGTCAGGTTCTGATCGGCACCGTAGGCTATAGTGAAAATCGTGGAGATTTACTGAATGTCCTCAGCATGCCGTTTGCTGAACCCGAAATGGAACAAATTGTTGATGTCCCAATTTGGGAACATCCAAACTTCAACGATTGGGTTCGTTGGTTCGCCAGTGCCTTGGTTATCATCATCGTCATTTTGGTGCTAGTACGTCCAGCGATGAAGAAACTTATCAACCCAGCGGCGGATGACGATGACCAAATGTACGGCCCAGACGGTATGCCAATTGGCGCGGATGGTGAGACAAGCCTCATCGGCAGCGATATTGATGGCGGTGAGTTGTTCGAATTTGGTTCAGGCATTGATCTGCCGAATCTTCACAAGGATGAGGACGTGCTGAAAGCAGTACGTGCCTTGGTGGCAAACGAGCCAGAACTCGCGGCTCAAGTAGTGAAGAACTGGATGGAAAATGGCTAAAGACAATAAAGATGGTGGAGAAGTGGTCGAATCAACCATTGATATCAGTGAAATTCCCGGTGCAGAAAAAGCAGCCATTTTGCTGCTCAGTTTGAATGAAGAAGATGCCGCAGGCATCATTCGCCACCTCGAGCCTAAACAGGTACAGCGGGTGGGTAGTGCCATGGCACGCGCCAAAGACTTAAGCCAAACCAAAGTGTCAGCGGTGCATCGTGCCTTTTTGGAAGATATTCAAAAATACACCAACATTGGTATGGGCAGTGAAGACTTCCTGCGTAATGCTCTGGTTGCGGCGTTGGGGGCGGATAAAGCCAACAACTTGGTGGATCAAATTCTGCTTGGTACCGGCTCGAAAGGTCTGGATTCACTAAAATGGATGGATCCACGTCAAGTAGCGAGCATTATTATCAACGAGCACCCGCAGATCCAAACCATCGTATTGTCGTACCTCGAGCCGGATCAATCGGCCGAGATTTTGGCGCAGTTTGCTCAGCGTGACGCTCTCGATTTGCTGATGCGTATCGCTAACTTGGAAGAAGTACAGCCTTCAGCGCTGGCCGAGTTGAACGAAATCATGGAGAAACAATTTGCGGGTCAAGCGGGGGCACAAGCGGCCAAAATTGGTGGCTTGAAAGCTGCTGCCGACATCATGAACTATCTGGACAACAACATCGAAAGCGTATTGATGGAAGGAATGCGCGAAAAAGACGAAGACTTGGCAACTCAGATCCAAGATTTGATGTTTGTGTTCGAGAACTTGGTCGAAGTCGACGATCAAGGCATCCAAAAATTGCTGCGTGATGTTCCGCAAGATGTCTTGCAAAAAGCCCTCAAAGGGGCAGACGATACACTGCGCGAGAAGATCTTCAAGAATATGTCGAAACGTGCTGCTGAGATGATGAAAGACGATTTGGAGGCGATGCCACCGATCAAAGTGTCCGATGTAGAAGCGGCTCAGAAAGAGATCTTGTCTATCGCTCGTCGTATGGCCGACAACGGCGAGATCATGCTGGGCGGCGGTGCCGACGAATTCTTATAATCAAGTGGGATCGGTGTAAGCCGATCCCATTTCCTTCGATGCATTATTTTGATGAACGTTAAACAAAACTTGCTGCATGATTGAGGATCACAATGTCTGGTGAAAGAAAGCGTGGTTTTATTCGCCCGGGTACAGATGATGCAATGGTCACACCTCAACGTTGGGGGCTGCCGGATTACGGTGCGGAAAGTAACAAAGCGGCTAAACAGACTGCGTTTAATTACGATCCGGGCTGGATCCCAAACTTTGATGAACCGGATCAGGTCGTCGAGCACGAATTCAGTGAAGAAGAGATTGCACTGATCCGCACTGCCGCTCAACAAGAGGGCTTTGAGTCAGGGCAAGCAGAAGGCTATCAGCAAGGCTTTGAACAAGGTAAGGCTGAAGGTTTTCAAGCCGGTCATCAAGAAGGGCAAACGCAAGGTTATCAAGACGGCGTTGCCCAAGGGCAAGACTTAATTCAAGAACAAGTCAAAACCTTTATGACGCTGGCGAACCAGTTTGCTCAACCCCTTGATTTGCTTAATGCTCAGGTCGAAAAGCAACTGGTGGACATGGTACTCACGTTGACCAAAGAAGTGGTGCACGTTGAAGTGCAAACCAATCCACAAGTGATCCTCGATACCGTCAAAGCTTCAGTCGAAGCGCTGCCGATTGCAGGGCACGCGATTACTCTCAAACTCAATCCAGAAGATGTGGAGATCATTCGCCAAGCCTACGGTGAACAAGAAATCGAAACCCGTAACTGGACGCTACTCAGCGAGCCAGCTTTAAGTCGCGGCGATGTACAGATTGAAGCGGGCGAGTCGAGTGTCAGCTATCGGATGGAAGAGCGGATTCGCAGCGTGCTGAAAAGCTTCTGCGGTATCAACCGTCACCATCCGGGAGAGTAGCCGATGTTAGCGTTAGCCGATCGCCTTGCCCAATACAAAGTCGAAGGACACACCACCCGACCCATGGCTTCGGGAAAGTTGGTGCGTGTTGTGGGTTTGACGCTGGAAGCCACAGGTTGCAAAGCACCCGTCGGAAGTTTGTGTAAAGTCGAAACCATGAACGGCGAGATGGAAGCCGAAGTGGTGGGTTTTTCTGGCGATAATCTTTTTTTAATGCCTAGTGAACAGATCATCGGTGTCCTTCCCGGAGCCAAAGTGACTCCTGTCACCACCGAATCAGGCTTGCCCGTCGGTATGGAACTGCTGGGACGCGTGATTGATGGCGTGGGTAACCCGCTCGATGGTTTAGGTCCGATTTATACCGAACAACGCGCTTCACTCAACGCTATGCCGATTAACCCACTGGCACGTAAACCGATCAACGAACCTCTGGATGTTGGCATCAAGGCGATCAACGGTTTACTGACGGTCGGTAAAGGACAACGGATTGGCTTGTTTGCAGGTTCCGGTGTCGGTAAATCGGTCACACTCGGCATGATGACCCGAGGCACCACAGCGCAAGTTGTGGTGGTGGGGTTGATTGGTGAGCGGGGACGTGAAGTCAAAGAGTTTATCGAAGAGATCCTCGGGGTTGATGGTCGCCAGCGCTCCGTGGTGGTGGCCGCTCCTGCTGATTCCTCGCCGCTGATGCGTTTAAAAGGGTGCCAAACGGCTCTGACTATTGCCGAGTATTTTCGCGATCAAGGTTTGGATGTGCTGCTGTTGATGGATTCACTCACGCGTTTTGCGCAAGCGCAGCGTGAGATTGCACTGTCCGTCGGAGAGCCCCCCGCGACCAAAGGTTATCCACCATCAGTGTTTGCCAAACTACCAGCACTGGTTGAGCGCGCTGGTAATGGCGGCCCACACCAAGGTTCTATCACCGCATTTTTCACCGTATTGACCGAAGGGGATGACTTACAAGATCCGATTGCGGATGCCTCGCGCGCGATCTTGGATGGTCATATCGTGTTATCGCGGGAAATGGCCGATGCAGGGCACTATCCGGCGATTGATGTCGAAAAATCCGTCAGCCGGGTTATGCCACAAATCACCACCGATGAGCATTTACTGATGTCGAAAGCGGTTCGGCAGATCCTTTCCGTGTGTCGTAAGAATCAAGACTTAGTCTCGATTGGTGCCTACAAACCGGGCACCGACAAAGCGATTGATGCGGCTTTCACCCTCAAACCGAAATTGGATCAGTACTTGCAGCAAGCCATGAAAGAAACGGTGCCTTATGACATGTGCGTCAACATGCTGCGCCATGTACTCAGCTCGTAACTTGGAGCTCTGAAATGGATAACGCGTTAGATTTTCTGCTCGAACAAGCTCAGGAAAACGAAGCTAAAGCGGTGTTGGCGCTTAGCAAAGCTCGCAGCGAGCTGGAAAGTTACTATCATCAATTGCGTCAAATTGAACAGTACCGCTTAGAGTATTGTCAACAGTTGGTTGAGCGTGGCAAATCGGGATTAACCGCCAGTCAATATGGGCACCTTAACCGATTTCTTATTCAGCTCGATGAAACCTTAGCTAAACAAAAAAGCGCGGAGCAGCATTTTCGTCTGCAAGTCGAAAACTGTGAACAACACTGGATGAACATGCGTCAAAAACGGAAATCCTATCAATGGCTGCTGGAAAAAAAACAAACTGAACGTCAGCTATTGCAAGAAAAACGCGAGCAGAAACAGATGGATGAATTTTCGACCTTGATGTTCAATCGCCGCCGGCTCTCCTGATAAGTTTTGGCTTAAAACCGGTATCGCGGCACGATGTTCTCTTTGGGGTCACAATGAAACCCTCACTTGGCTTACTTTTTGCTAGATTTTCTCAAAAGGGCGCTAACCCCAACCTGTTACTGATGAGTTGATCTGCGCAGGTCATGCTCAGACTTCAATTCCACTGTGCGAGTAGCGAATATGAATGTGAATCTCACCCCCCCGGTTGAACCGAGTAAAATAGCTCCAACGGCAAAAAGTAGCGCTGCCAGTACGGATGCCGCGGCGACGGAGTCCTCTGGTGGTTTTTTTGCACAGTTACACGCTCTTATTTTCGGCAGTAAAACCGCTTCGGATACCCCTGTTGCCAGAGCGACTCAGACTGATGGTGAGGCCGAAGCTCAAGTGAATAGCAATGCAGCCCTAGACGCCGACAATGAGGCGGTTTTAGCAACAGAGATGGATGACGCTCTGTTTGGAACCAACGAAGTGGAGGCTGCCAGTGATGAAAGCCCATCTGTCGACACCATAAAATCGGCTCAGAAAGCGCCATCATTAGAAAATGGTGAAGCGATTTCCGCTAAAGCTGCGCCAGTTAAGCAAGATGAACAAGGCTCAAATGCACCCATACCGGCTTCGCTCGCCAAGTGGGTAACGAACGCTGACGAGTCAGTGAGTGGTGAGTTACAACGCAAAACGGCACAGGTGATGAGTGAGGGGGATGAATTATTGGGGCGTTTGCAAGAGGCGAACCAAACGCTGATCAAAACCAACGGCAAAACTTTGCCAGCGCAGCATGGCCAAGCATTGGACTCACAACATCCCGACAGGTTACTGAATGCGACGCAGTATGAAGAGGTTTTACCGATTCAATCTGCCACTGCTGACCTTGATGCTGCGGCCTTAGACTCGGCTGCCACTGAAGATAAAACAGCACAAGATGAATGGATGGCAAGCGCTTTGATAGGCGGTGCATTAGCGGGTGGATTGTCAGGCGCTGCATTGGCGTCGGCAAACACAGTACACGCCGAACCTGTTGAGGGGGCAATGCTTGAGGGAATGCCACAAACACTCGCTAATCACGCGGCTTTGGCAAGCCCAAGCTCTGAGGTAAGTGAGGCACTTATAGCTCAAAGTCAAGCGCCGAAAGCGACACCATTGACTCAATCAGTGCTCAATCCGGCATCAATTATGGCTGATGAAGGGCTTAATCTGCCAACTTCTGCAACAGAAACGGGCAAAGTGGCGATTCCTTGGGGCACGCCAATACCGACTGACAATGAGTTGGCGGCGCTGACTCCGGAACTGAAAGCCATGCTCGAAGAAGGGAGCAAAGCGAAAGCCCCAGTGCCTAATGCGCTGGCTCAGTCAGTCGCGCAAGGGTTAACGCCAGCCCATTTAACGGCGCAGCAAACGGGCACCGCGGCGCTGCCAATGAATCCTACGGCGGCGATGCCTATCGATATGGCGGCACTAGCGCCTCAAACGGTAGCAGCCAATCCAATGCTAAATCCTGCCGCGACGGTGAATCCTGAGCTTGCCGCCAGCTCTGCCATGCTGGCAGCATTAGGTGGCCGAGCTTTAGCGGGCAGTGACGAACGTCGTGCTGTGAGTGAATCAGGACAAGAAGGCTTAGCCCAGCAAATCGCAGCGGCAGCAGGACAAGGTACGGCACAAAACCAAGCACTCAACCGTGCTGAGTCGCAACTGGTACAAACCAATGCTACTCCTGTTCCACTGAATAAAGAGATGGCTGCCGATCAGTTGGCTGAACGTGTGCAGATGATGATGTCGAAGAACTTGAAAAATATCGATATTCGGCTGGATCCACCGGAATTGGGGCGGATGCATATTCGCATGAACATGCAAGGTGATGGCGCGACCGTGCATTTCACCGTCGCGAACCAACACGCACGTGAGGTGTTAGAACAAACTATGCCAAGGCTGCGTGAAATGTTGGCGCAGCAAGGCGTCCAGTTGGGCGATACCTCGGTTCAGCAACAAAGTGCGGGACAACAGCAGCGTTATACAGGACAAGAGCAGTCTGGTTTTGTTCAAAGCGCACGCAATGAAAGGCTCAATAGCGAAGAAAACCTTGATACTGACATCAAACTTGATTTGAATGTGGCAACAAAGCGTGATGGAATCAGTTATTACGTTTAAACTTATACAAAATTAACCACATACAGAGGCAATTGTTATGGCCGAAGAAGAACAAGGTACAGAAGCGCCGAAAGGTAAAAGTAAGCTACTGATCATCATTATTGCAGTTGTGGTCTTGTTAGTGGGAGGCGGTGGCGCGGCATTCTTCATGATGGGAGGAGAAGAACCGACCACAGGAGAAGATGTTGAGGCGGTGACACAAAAATCGTCAGGCAAAACCGATCCGGTTGCTTATGTCAATATCGCACAGCCTTTTGTGTTTAACGTGACTGGCGATGCCAGAGATCGCTTAGTGCAAATCAAAGTTCAGTTAATGGTGCGTGGCTCGCAAAATGAGAGCTTGGCTCGTTACCATTCACCTTTGGTGGAAAGCTCCTTGCTCGCTACTTTTGCTTCTGCAACGGTGGAGCAATTGCGCACCTCCAATGGCCGTATTGAGCTGCGTGATAAAGCCACCGAAGACATCAAAGCCGCACTCAACCAAGCGGTAGGCAAACCCGTTATTGAGAAAGTGCTGTTTACCGACTTTGTAATGCAATAGGTGAGATGTGACTGATTTATTAAGCCAAGACGAAATTGATGCGCTGCTTCATGGCGTTGACAGCGTAGATGAGGAAGAAGAGGAATTACCCAAATCGGGCCCCGGTGCCGCGAATTTTGATTTTTCTTCCCAAGATCGTATCGTCCGGGGTCGAATGCCGACTCTGGAGCTTATCAATGAACGTTTTGCTCGCCATCTGCGCATCAGTCTGTTCAACATGCTGCGTAAAACCGCAGAAGTGTCGATCAACGGCGTGCAGATGATGAAATTTGGTGAATACCAAAATACCTTATATGTCCCCACCAGTTTGAACATGGTGCGTTTTCGTCCTCTCAAGGGCACCGCCTTGGTGACCATGGAAGCGCGTTTGGTGTTCATTCTGGTAGAAAACTTCTTCGGTGGCGACGGTCGTTATCATGCGCGAATTGAAGGGCGTGAATTTACTCCAACCGAACGGCGGGTTATTCAACTGCTGCTCAAAATCGTGTTTGCCGACTACAAAGATGCGTGGTCGCCCGTCATGGGGGTGGAGTTTGAATACCTCGATTCCGAAGTGAACCCGAGCATGGCGAACATCGTCAGCCCAACCGAAGTGATTGTCGTCAGCTCCTTCCACGTTGAAGTGGATGGCGGCGGTGGCGATTTCCACATGGTCATGCCGTATTCGATGGTAGAACCGATCCGTGAACTGCTGGATGCGGGTGTGCAATCGGACAAAATGGAAACCGACGTGCGGTGGAGTTCGGCTCTGCGCGAAGAGATCATGGATGTGCCAGTCAATTTCCGAGTGAACTTACTGGAAATGGATATTGCGCTGCGCGATTTGATGGAGTTGCAAGTTGGGGATGTTATCCCGATCAAAATGCCAGAACATGCGGTGATGTTTATTGAAGAGCTGCCGACTTATCGTGTGAAAATGGGACGCTCGGGTGAAAAACTCGCAGTACAAGTTTCTGAGAAAATTAAACGCCCAGATGTGGTGAAAACGGATCTCGCGTTCCTTGATAAAGACATTATTGCTGAGTTTGAAAACGCAGAAGATGAAATCGAGTGATCCGTTCTACCATGTCGGATTGAGCGCTCGATAACAGCGGATAATAAAGAGAACCAATAGGTAGTTGAAGATGGCAAAAAGCGAAGATGAAAGACTGGCCGAAGAGTGGGCTGCCGCACTGGGGGAAGACCCTAATGCGCCTGATATTGATGTGGATGAAATCTTAGCCGCACCACTTGAAGAGCTGAAAAACACAGCGCCTCCAATTACGGATGATGAGCGTCGTAAGCTCGATACCATTATGGATATTCCGGTAACCATCTCGATGGAAGTCGGGCGCTCTAAAATCAGCATTCGTAACCTGCTGCAACTGAACCAAGGTTCGGTGGTGGAGTTAGATCGGATTGCCGGTGAGTCACTGGATGTGATGGTTAACGGCACTCTGATCGCCCATGGCGAAGTTGTGGTGGTAAACGATAAATTTGGTATCCGCCTTACCGACGTGATAAGTCAAACTGAACGTATCAAGAAATTGAGATAGCCAATGCGAAAATTGGCGGCTCTGTTTCTTATCCCTGTCCCTGGGGTGGCTGCCACCAGCAGCCAACTGGATTTAGCGACCACCTTGGGGTCGCTTTTGTTCGTTATTGCTCTGATATTGTTACTGGCTTGGCTACTCAAACGCATGCGTGTACCGGCTTTCGGTCAGCAAAAAGGGCTGAGTATCATCAAACAGTTACCCGTTGGCACCCGAGAGCGGGTGATGATCATCCAAGTGGGCGACGATCAGTATTTGATTGGGGTGACCACTCAGTCAATTCAACTGCTGGCCAAACTCGATAATCCACTCATACAGGAGGAGCTGCCAGCAACCGCCTTTTCTCACCAGTTGATGCAGCTACTGAAAAAACATGAAACGGACTCAAAGACTTAATTTGACCTCTTGGTTGACGACAGGATTTCTTACTTGGCTGCTTTCTGGGTTGCTTGGTTTTACCTCGCTCGCTTTTGCAGAAGAGCCGCTGAATACCGCAATTCCATCCACCGCTGCCGGAGCTTCCTCTGTCACGGTGACGGCGCTAGAAAAAGAGCGGGGGAATGCCAAAACCATCGCGTTAGGTAGTAGCAGTGGTGGAGGTGGAATTCCCGCATTTACCATGACCACCAATCCCGATGGCAGTGAAGATTACTCGATAAACCTGCAAATTCTTGCTTTGATGACCATGCTCGGCTTCTTGCCAGCCATGGTGATTTTAATGACCTCATTCACCCGGATCGTGGTGGTGATGTCTATTCTGCGTCAAGCGATGGGCTTGCAACAAACGCCATCCAACCAAGTGATTATCGGTATAGCGTTGTTTCTGACCTTTTTCATTATGGCGCCAGTGTTTAACCAGATTAATGAACAAGCGGTGCAGCCTTATCTCAATGAGCAAATCACTGCACGCCAAGCGTTTGATTTAGCGCAAGAGCCACTCAAAGCCTTTATGCTCAAACAGACCCGAGTCAACGATCTGGAAACCTTTGTAGAAATGTCTGGTGCACAAGTGACCGCGCCTGAGCAAGTCTCGATGGCGGTGCTGATCCCTGCTTTTATTACCTCAGAGTTAAAAACGGCCTTCCAAATCGGCTTTATGCTGTTTTTACCTTTTTTGATCATTGACTTAGTTGTAGCTTCAGTGCTCATGGCTATGGGTATGATGATGCTCTCGCCCATGATTGTCTCTTTGCCGTTTAAATTGATGTTGTTCGTGTTGGTGGATGGTTGGAACCTTATCCTGTCGACCTTGGCGGGCAGTTTTGCCTTGTAGCGGGGAGGGCACATGACACCAGAGATATTTGTTGAGCTGTTTAAAGAGTCACTCTGGCTGGTACTGATCATGGTGTGTGCCATCATCATTCCTAGCTTATTGGTGGGTTTGGTCGTCGCCATTTTTCAGGCGGCCACCTCGATTAACGAACAGACACTGAGTTTTTTGCCGCGTCTCATTATTACCCTATTAGCGCTGATGTTTTTTGGGCACTGGATGACGCAAATGCTAATGGACTTTTTCTACAGCATGATTGAACGCTTGCCGCAGGTTCTGTACTAGGAGTCCCTATGGAATATCCCGCCAGTGTCGTGCTTGATTTCATCGCCAACTATTTTTGGCCGTACACGCGCATTGCGGCCATGTTGATGGTGATGACAGTCACTGGCGCACGCTTTGTGCCTGCGCGGGTACGTCTTTACTTGGGGTTAGCGCTCACTTTTGCGATGATGCCTGCAATTCCGGCTGTACCTTCCGATATTGCATTGCTCTCGCTACAAGGATTCATGATCACCTTCGAGCAGATTGTGATTGGTGTAGCGATGGGCATGGTCACCCAGTTTTTGGTGCAAATATTTGTTATGCTCGGCCAAATCCTTGGTATGCAATCGAGCTTAGGTTTTGCCTCCATGGTCGACCCAGCCAACGGACAAAATACTCCGCTACTCGGTCAGCTTTTTATGTTACTGGCTACGCTGTTTTTCCTTGTCAGTGATGGCCATTTGAAAATGATCCAACTGGTCGTCTTCAGTTTTAAAAGTTTACCGATTGGCAGCGGCTCTTTAACGACGGTGGATTTTCGTGAATTAGCGCTGTGGCTCGGCATTATGTTTAAAGCGTCATTGGCCGTCTCGCTGTCGGGCATTGTTGCGTTGTTAACTGTAAACCTTTCCTTTGGCGTAATGACTCGTGCTGCGCCGCAGCTCAACATTTTCTCGCTCGGTTTTTCCTTTGCACTTTTGGTGGGGTTATTGCTCTGTTGGTATATCGTCCACGGTTTGTACACCCACTACGATATTTATTGGCAAGAGGCGGAGGAGCAGGTTTGCCGTCTTATTCGCTTAAATTGTTAGGAGGCTGATTTGGCAGAATCCGACGGACAAGAAAGGACTGAAGAAGCCACGCCCCGAAGGTTGCAGCAGGCCAAGGAAAAAGGCCAAGTTGCGCGTTCGAAGGAGTTGGCTTCTGTCTCGGTATTGGTAGTAGGTGCGGTTTCCTTGATGTGGTTTGGCGAGATCTTGGCCAAAGGATTGATGGTGGCCATGCAGCGCCTTTTTGAGCTAAGCCGTGAAGAGATTTTCGATCTTGGTAAGCTGTTTGACATCATAGGTGGCTCACTAGTCAACCTGCTGTTGCCCTTGCTCATGATCCTGACCACCCTATTTGTTGCTGCCTTAATCGGTGCTGCGGGGGTCGGGGGGATCAATTTTTCCGCTGAAGCTGCAATGCCCAAACTATCAAAAATGAATCCGCTCAGTGGCTTAAAGCGAATGTTTGGCTTACAAAGTTGGGTCGAGCTGCTCAAATCCATCTTGAAAGTGTTGCTGGTGTCTGGTGTTGCTTTTTATCTGATTGAAGCTTCACAAAAAGATCTGTTCCAGCTTAGTCTTGATGTG
Organism: Vibrio paracholerae; assembly: GCF_037672085.1. NCBI lineage: Bacteria > Pseudomonadati > Pseudomonadota > Gammaproteobacteria > Vibrionales > Vibrionaceae > Vibrio > Vibrio paracholerae. Next base: position 867,058 of record NZ_JBBHLM010000002.1, read on the forward strand.
TATCCACAAAATATCTTCCATGCGCTGGATATTCTGCTCAACTTTGTGTTGCTGATCAGTTGTTCGTTACTAGTAGTAGTGGCGATTGATATCCCATTTCAGATTTGGCAGCACGCCAACCAACTGAAAATGACCAAACAGGAAGTCAAAGACGAGTACAAAGACACCGAAGGTAAACCAGAGGTGAAAGGGCGCATTCGTATGTTGCAACGTGAAGCGGCGCAGCGACGTATGATGGCTGCATTGCCACAGGCGGATGTGATCATTACTAACCCTGAGCACTTTTCGGTAGCACTGCGTTATAAGCAGAACACCGATAAAGCGCCGGTGGTGATAGCCAAAGGCGTCGATCATATGGCACTCAAGATCCGTGAAATCGCGCGGGAATATGACATTGCGATTGTTCCTGCACCGCCCTTAGCACGCGCCTTGTACCACACTACCGAGCTGGAGCAGCAAATTCCGGATGGCCTATTTGTGGCCGTCGCACAAGTGTTGGCATTTGTGTTCCAGCTTAAACAGTATCGCCGCAAAGGTGGTCAGCGACCGAAACTCAATGAGGAGAGTATGCCGATCCCACCGGATATGCGTTACTAACTATCCCCTGCCTACTTGAAGCTGCAGCGGTGTTGGCTACGCTCGTTCACCCCAATCACATAGTTATCTATGCTCATGGGGATGAACTCACTTGCCGCCTACCTGCAACTCCAAGTAGTTTGGGTATATCGATTTTAATTCACTATTTCTCAGGAATAGACAACAGCACCAGTAGTGCGCCATCACCGCCAAACTCAAGTGGGGCTTGGTGGAATGCTAGCACATCGGGGTGCTGCGCCAACCAGAGTGGGACGTTCTGTTTCAAGATGTGTTTGCCAATGCCGTGCTGCACACAAGCACAGTGCACATTCTCCTTTAGGCAGTAGGCGATCATTGCTCCCAATTCGCGTTTCGCTTCTTGCTGAGTCATGCCGTGCATATCCAAAAACACATCGGGCACATACACACCGCGGCGTAGCCTTTTCACTTCGTACTTGGAGACATCACTGCGCGCATAACGGGTCGGCCCTTCATCGGTCAGATGAGGCATAAACTCGTCAGAAAAATAGAAATCATTGTCGGAGGCTTCACGCTCGGTACGGCGGATTTCTTTTTGCTTGGGATTTCTGTTTGGTGCGTGGAGTATGGTATCCTGACGCAACTTTTTTACGCCCTTTACTTCGTCACGAAACAGTGAGAAATCGTCGTCAAGATTATCTTTATCGTTGTTGTTATGGGTAATTCGGTGATCGTTTTTGCTCATTAGGGTGACGTGTTTTTGTTACTGTAAATGGATGACGCGGTATTGTAGCGCTTTTTGGAGGCAATTTTGGATAAGATTTTCGTTGAGGAAGCGGTTTCTGAACTGCATACCTTGCAAGACATGATTCGTTGGACTGTGAGTCGATTTAACGCTGCGAACCTGTTTTATGGTCAAGGCACGGACAACGCTTGGGATGAAGCGGTACAACTCATTCTGCCAACGCTCTATCTGCCGATTGATGTGCCTCCGCATGTGCTGAGTTCGCGCTTAACCAGCAGCGAGCGTTTACGTGTGGTAGAACGCGTGATCAAACGTATTAACGATCGTACCCCCGTGGCGTATCTGACCAACAAAGCGTGGTTTTGTGGCCTTGAGTTTTTCGTTGACTCGCGAGTACTGGTTCCGCGTTCGCCGATCGGTGAGCTGATCCAAAACCGCTTTGAACCTTGGTTGACAGAAGAGCCAACCCGCATCATGGATCTGTGTACTGGCAGCGGTTGTATCGCGATTGCTTGTGCCAATGCTTTCCCAGAAGCAGAAGTCGATGCGATTGATATTTCAGTCGATGCGCTGAACGTCGCCGAGCAAAACATTCAAGATCACGGTCTAGAACAGCAAGTTTTCCCTATCCGTTCCGATCTGTTCCGTGATTTGCCACAAGAGCAGTATGACCTGATTGTGACCAATCCACCTTATGTGGATCAGGAAGATATGGATAGCTTGCCGAGTGAGTTCCGCCATGAACCTGAGCTCGGTCTTGCTGCGGGTAGTGATGGCTTGAAACTGGCTCGCCGTATTCTGGCTAATGCCCCACTGTATCTAAAAGAGAACGGGATTTTGGTGTGTGAGGTCGGTAACTCCATGGTGCATATGATGGAACAGTACCCGCACATCCCATTTACGTGGTTAGAGTTTGAAAATGGCGGTCACGGCGTATTTCTGCTGACTCGTGAACAGCTTATCGACTGTGCGGCGGATTTTGCGCTGTACAAAGATTAATGATGACACGCTGAATGGATGCCAACGCCGACCTTTGAGTCGGCGTTTTTTATGGCATATAAACAGCCGAAAGACCTTGGACAAGGTGGTGAATAACAGCATTAGCCCGTGAAAACGGTCGAATCTGGTCATTTTTAGGACTTTACATCACCAAGCATTAACGCCACTATGAAGCCACGAAGAACAGTTAATCAGTGAAACGGGAGTTTCACTGTGCATTGAGGAAGTCATGGCAGGAAACAGTATCGGACAACATTTCCGAGTCACCACATTCGGAGAAAGTCACGGTATCGCACTGGGATGTATTGTCGATGGTTGCCCACCGGGGCTCACCATCAGCGAAGCGGATTTACAAGTGGATCTTGACCGTCGTCGCCCCGGCACATCGCGTTATACCACCCAGCGTCGCGAGCCGGATGAAGTCAAAATTCTCTCTGGTGTGTTTGAGGGCAAAACCACAGGCACATCGATTGGGCTATTGATCGAAAACACTGACCAACGCTCTAAAGATTATTCGGATATTAAAGACAAATTCCGTCCCGGACATGCGGACTACACCTATCATCAAAAGTACGGTGTGCGAGATTACCGTGGCGGCGGCCGTTCATCGGCACGTGAAACCGCCATGCGTGTTGCGGCGGGAGCGATTGCCAAAAAATACCTGCAGCAAGAGTTTGGCATTGAAGTACGTGCTTACTTGTCGCAAATGGGGGAGGTCGCGATTGATAAAGTGGATTGGAATGAGATTGAAAACAACGATTTCTTCTGCCCTGATGTCGATAAAGTGGCTGCGTTTGACGAGCTGATCCGCGAGCTGAAAAAAGAAGGCGATTCGATCGGCGCGAAAATCCAAGTGGTCGCTACAGGCGTGCCGGTTGGACTGGGTGAGCCTGTGTTTGATCGCTTAGATGCGGATATTGCCCATGCCTTGATGAGCATCAACGCCGTGAAAGGAGTCGAGATTGGTGATGGCTTTGATGTGGTGCGCCAAAAAGGCAGCCAACATCGTGATCCGCTCACTCCACAAGGTTTCCGCTCTAACCATTCCGGTGGCATTTTAGGCGGCATCTCCAGCGGGCAAGATATTGTCGCTAATATTGCTTTGAAGCCAACGTCCAGCATTACCGTGCCGGGTGAAACAATTGACGTCAACGGTGAGCCAACGGAGCTTATCACCAAAGGTCGTCATGACCCTTGTGTCGGCATTCGCGCTGTTCCAATTGCAGAAGCCATGTTGGCCATTGTACTGATGGATCATCTGCTGCGTCATCGTGGTCAGAACCAAGGTGTCGTAACGACAACACCGAAAATTTAGTGATGCGCTAAATCCTGTAAATAGCCCAACGCCCTCGATTGAGGGCGTTGTCATATCCGCTTAATCTACTGCCGGGGCAGGCTAGTGAATGGAGTTCTCGGTTTCTAAATGGAAAGAGGGCAGACGCCATTTAAAACGCACCGCAGCCATCCGCAGAGTGTAACCGACCACCAGAGTCACCACTGTGCTCACCACATCACTGACACCAAACTCAAGCAAGACGAGATACAGTCCCGATGCTAACAGAGCAATCGAGGCGTACAACTCTTCATGCAATACCAAAGGTGGTTGACGGCAGATTAAATCGCGCAGCAAACCACCAAACACGCCAGTGACTACCGCAGAAACTAAACAGATGCCGGGGTGCAATCCCATGCGCATCGCCACTTGCGTACCGATGATCGAAAACACAATCAGGCCCAGCGCATCAAGACGAATAAACAGGCCTTTGAGCTTAATGACCCACTTATAGACCCAAGTGGTCAGCACGCCCGCCACACAAGTAATCGCCAGATATTCAGGATTTTTTACCCAGCCGAGTGGGTAGTGGCCCAGCAAAATATCACGCACTGTGCCACCGCCAATCGCAGTAGCGCTGGCAACCAGCATGACGCCAAACCAGTCCATTTTGCGACGGCCGGCACTCAAAGCTCCGGTCATGGCTTCCGCCGTAATCCCAATGATATACAAAACACTCAGCAGCATGCATCACCTCATTCAACAGCAGAGGATATATACCCTTCCTACTTGAAGCTGCAGCGGTGTTGGCTACGCGCGTTCGCCCCAATCACATAGTTTACCTATGCTTCTAGGGATGAACTTATGGGCCGTCTACCTACAACACCAAGTAGTTTGGTATAGAAAAATTAAGGCGAAATTCTAGGTTTTATCTTAGGGAATAAACAATGATTTTTTATAAGGTGAAGGTGGCTTTAATTAGTAAAACTAATGTCTTGCCGATTGTTCTCATTCCAATTGATTCCTAATAGAAGCCGATGGTTTTAGGTTTAGCACTTTACCCGATGAGAAAAAATCTCCAGAATGCACGCCGTCACCCATATTGACTATGCACTATGAACCATCAATACCAAGACCTCATTGATATTTTCAATCAGACGTTTTACGCCGATTACCACACCAAGCTGGAGTTGGGCGGCGATGAGCCCATTTATTTACCGGCGGATGAACGAGTCAGTTACCACCGGATTATTTTTGCTCGTGGCTTTTATGCTTCCGCTTTGCATGAAATCGCTCACTGGTGTGTGGCTGGGCCGCAACGGCGTCTGCTTGAAGATTTTGGTTACTGGTATGAACCGGATGGTCGTACCGCACAAGTGCAGGCGGAATTTGAAAAAGTGGAAATTCGTCCGCAAGCTTATGAGTGGATTTTAGCCATAAGCGCAGGCTTTCCCTTTACCGTAAGTTGTGACAACCTCAACGGTGATTTTGAGCCAGACCGTTTGGCTTTTATGAGCAAGGTACACAGTGAAGTGCTCAAGATTCTTGAACAAGGTTTACCGCAGCGAGTGAAGATGTTGTCGGAGGCGTTACGCGCTTTTTACCAAACGCCCGCCTTGCAGCCTGAACACTTTGCGGTTAAATAACCCTAGGTGAAAACCATTTATCCATTAACGAGAAGCTGATGATTATTGAATTTGAAGAGAAACTGCTGGATCTGATTGATGCACAAGTCGTTAACGCGTCCAGTGATGAGCTGTTTGCGGGTGGCTATTTGCGTGGTCACATTTCACTTTCTGCGGCACAGTGTGAGGAAGAGGGCGTTACCGATCTCACGATTTTCAAGCAGCGTATTGAACAAAGTTTGGATGCGGCCCGCTCAGAGTTAAGCCCTGCCGACCGCGCGATTGTGGCTGAGCTTTGGCAACAGCTGGCTGCGCAGGCGTAACCAAACTATCCAGTTTGATCGCGAAAGCCACTATCAGTAGGGCAAGCAGTAGGGCAAGGCTTTCGCGATTTCCCCACGTTTTCGCTCCTCTCTCCAGTGCTAAAAGTCAGTTGTTCAAACTTTCTGAACAACTAAGTAAAAAAATCAGGATTGTTGCACATCCATTTCCCGACTAATCTTGCTTTAACATTAGTCAGGGGAAACCACCATGAAAATTATTGCCTTCGGTGCCAGCACCAGTTCAACTTCGATCAACCAAGCGCTTGCCACTTTTACTGCCAATCTTGTCGATGGCGCACAGGTACAAGTACTGAATATCAATGATTACTCTGTGCCTATGTTCAGCGAAGATCTGGAAAAAGAGATCGGTCAAGCGGAAGGAGCCCAAGCCTTTTTACGCGATCTTGCACAAGCAGATGCTTTCGTGATTTCGTTTGCTGAGCACAATGGTCACTACCCTGCTGCGTACAAAAACCTGTTCGATTGGGTAACTCGTATCAATCGTGCTCTGTTTGGTGATAAGCCAGCGGTGTACCTGTCTACTTCTCCAGGCCCAGGTGGTGCACAGTCAGTGCTTGCCGCGGCAACTGCTTCAGCGCCTTTCTTTGGTGGAAATGTGAAAGCTTCCGTTTCGGTGCCTAGCTTCTACGATAACTTCGATATCGAGCAAGGGGTTGTGACCAAGCCTGAGATTGTTGCTGAGCTGAAAGCGGCGGTGGCTAAGCTCTCTGCCTAAGAAAAATTGTCCATTAAGTCCTAAATGTCTAAAGCCTCGCACTGCGAGGCTTTTTTGATCGGCGTTGATTGCCTTTATCAGACTTTTTGTGTGAGCGCCTTGCCTTTACGTAGCTTTCGAACCCACATCCGACTAGGGTGTAACTGTTCGAGCAAATCTACGCCTAGTGGCATGGGGTCGCCACACATTTGCGAAGCGAGAAGTTCTGCCATCAGCGGCGCGCTACTTAAACCGCGTGAGCCAAGCCCGACCAACGCATAAAGTTGCGGATAGAGCGCGATTGGCTCGACTTCTTGCTGCTGGGCTAAATCGCGATATTGCTCGGTGATTTTCGAAAATTCGCCGACATTACCGACAAAAGGCAGATGATCGCGACTCACACAGCGCACGCCTTGGCGTGATTGATTGCCGCTGATATCCACTTCTAATGGCCAAGTTTGCTCAGGCAAGCAGTGAATCAGTTTTTGCACATTTTCGCGTTGTGCTTGCGGATCAAAAGTCGCATCAAGGTGCTGGCGATCATAACTTGCCCCAATACAGTGATACCCATTTTGTTGGCTAACGGGAGTCATATAGCCATCGTAGCAAAGTACGCTGTTGATTTTGCTCAGCGTCTCTGTGGTCGGGATGTGGCTCACTTGGCCTTTCACTTTGCCAAGTGGTAACTCTGCGGTTTGTGACAGGCTGTCAAATTGATGGCCACTGGCAATCACCACACACTGATGTGACATGAGTGTGTCGCCACTGCGCAGTTGCCACAGTTGAGTCTCTGGCTGCCAAGTCAATGCATCAATCGGAGTCTGATAATGCGCAGTGAGCTTGCCCTGCTGCGCTAAAAGATGGATTAAGCCCTGAGTCAGCTCTGCAGGGCAGAGCCAGCCTCCGAGCGGATAATGCACACTGGCTTTATCCACTGGCACGCCGACTTGTTGGTTGGTTTGCTCTGCGGATAAACCATGCACTAATTGTGTTGGGAAATCCCCCTCAAGCATGCTCTTGAGTTTGTGCGTGGCTTTTTCATCCCACATTAATTGAGTCACGCCGCACCAATCGTGGTCAAAGTTTATCTGCTCCGCCGCTTGTTCAATCCATTGGCGGACAAACAGAAAGGCAGGCGCAAACACTCGTGAAACCGCGTTGTGATCGCCACTGAGTAGCGGATAGACCGCACCTTGTCGGTTACCGGATGCGCCTTGCGCCGGTTTCTCATCGGCGCAGTAAAGAGTGACGGCAACACCGCGTCTGGCTAAGGTTGTCGCTAGCGTGGCACTGGCGATACCGCCGCCGATGATGGCCACCTCTTGTAAGCCGTGAGTGGTCTCAAAACGAAATTCGGGTGCGATATTGGTGTAAGGTACTTTTTCACTCAGACTGCCAGCGATCATTTCACGCTTAGTGCCAAAGCCTTTAACCTTTTTCATCGCAAAACCCGCGTCAATCAAGCCGCGGCGGACAAAGCCAGCCGAAGTAAAGGTGGCGCAGGTACAGCCATGTTTCGCCAGTTTCGCCATACCTGCAAACAGGTCTTGATTCCACATTTCGGGGTTTTTGCTGGGAGCAAAACCATCGAGGAACCATGCATCCACTAAGCCTTGCTCTTGTGTTGCGACTTTCGGCAGGCAGTCTTTGATATCCCCAAACCAGAGATCGAGCGTGATGAGCCCATCATCCAACACAATCCGCTGACACTCTGGAATGGCTAACGGGTAGTGCTTATGCAGTTTTTGCGCGAATTGCGCCAGTTCCGGCCACGCTTGATGCGCTTGAATTAAATCGCTTTTACTGAGCGGGTATTTTTCAAAACTGATGAAATGCAGCTCTTTGAGTTTGGCATCGGGATTGGCTTCACGAAACGCGACAAACGCTTGCCACACCGCCAGAAAATTCAGGCCAGTACCGAAGCCGGTTTCTGCAATCACAAATCGTCTTTGGTCATCGTTGTGCCATCTTTGTGGGAGATGATTCTGCTCAAGGAACACATAGCGCGTCTCAGCCAGACCATTGACGTTAGAGAAATAAACATCGTCAAATTGATCGGAGACGGGGGTTCCTGCGTCGTTCCAGCCAAGCTGGGCGTGTGAAATGGATGACATAATGAACAAATTCTATGAAATCAGGCTGAATATGGCTCGAGATTGTACGAATTTATGGGAAAGCTGACCACTTCTGTTATCCTTCTTCGATATCATCTAGCCAAATTTACATAATAGGAATGTTACATGAAACGAGTCGTCATCACCGGTATGGGTATTATTTCGAGTATCGGTAACAACGTCGAAGAAGTTTTGGCCTCACTAAAAGCTGGCAAGTCAGGCATCACCGCCTCTGAACAGTTTAAAGAGCATGGTTTGCGTTCACAGGTTTGGGGCGATTTAAAAATCAATCCAGAAGAACATATCGATCGTAAGCAGATGCGCTTTATGGGTGATGCGGCTGCGTATGCATACCTATCTCTTGAACAAGCGATTGCTGATGCGGGTTTAACCCCTGAGCAAGTGTCGAACGACCGTACGGGTATCGTTGCTGGCTCTGGTGGCGCGTCTTCTGAAAACCAAGTTATCGCAGTCGATACTCAGCGTGAAAAAGGCGTCAAACGCGTGGGTCCTTATATGGTGCCTCGTACCATGTCTTCTACCGTTTCTGCGTGTTTGGCTACGCCATTTAAAATTCGCGGTGTGAACTACTCAATCAGCTCAGCTTGCGCGACTTCGGCGCACTGTATTGGTAACGCGGTTGAGCTTATCCAACTGGGTAAGCAAGACATCGTGTTTGCCGGTGGTGGTGAAGAGCTGTACTGGTCACAAACCATGATGTTTGATGCGATGGGCGCACTATCCACCAAATACAACGAAACACCAGAAAAAGCGTCACGCACTTACGATGCCGATCGTGATGGTTTCGTGATCTCTGGCGGCGGCGGCATGGTGGTGGTTGAAGAGTTGGAACACGCTCTGGCGCGCGGCGCAAAAATTTACGGTGAAATCGTCGGTTATGGCGCGACTTCCGATGGCTACGACATGGTTGCTCCATCGGGTGAAGGCGCAATTCGTTGTATGAAAATGGCGATGCAAGGCGTGGATAAGATTGATTACATCAACACCCACGGCACATCAACCCCTGTCGGCGATGTGAAAGAGCTGGGTGCAATCCAAGAAGTGTTTGGCGGTAATAGCCCAGCGATTTCTGCAACCAAAGCGATGACCGGTCACGCATTGGGCGCTGCGGGGGTGCATGAAGCCATTTACTCAACACTGATGCTGCACCACGGCTTTATCGCTCCAAGTATTAACATTGATACCTTGGATGAAGCGGCGCAAGGTCTGGATATTGTGACGGAACTGCGTGAGCAAGAGCTGACGACTGTGATGTCTAACAGTTTTGGTTTTGGTGGCACGAACGCCACTTTGGTTATCAAAAAATACCAAGGTTAAGCGCACCAGATCCAACACAGTTTCCAGAACAGATTAGTTTCGCTAATCGAACAGACGCAGACTCTGTCCCATGGAGAGCGGGATAGGATCCTTTTGTTCTGGATGTTTGCCCGGCGGCTTAGGTCGTCGGGTATTTTTATTCTCGACAGCCTCCGTGCTTTTCTGCACAATGCCTGCAACTTTGATTGCCGCAAATTCCCACTATGAAAATTCTGATTGATGAGAACATGCCTTACGCTCAAGCGCTGTTTAGTCAGCTTGGCGAAGTGATCTTAAAACCCGGCCGTACCTTAACCGCAGATGATCTGATTGATGTCGATGCTTTAATGATTCGCTCAGTCACTAAAGTCAATGAAGCTCTCCTTGCTAAAGCGAATCGCTTGAAGTTCGTGGGTACCGCGACTGCGGGTATGGACCATGTTGACCAAGCTCTGTTAAGAGAGCGTGGCATCTTCTTCACGGCGGCTCCTGGCTGTAACAAAGTCGGTGTTGCGGAATACGTGTTCAGCGTTCTCATGGTGCTTGCGCAGCAGCAAGGGTTCTCGGTTTTCGATAAAACGGTAGGCATCATCGGTGCTGGCCAAGTGGGTAGCTATCTTGCGAAGTGTCTTTCTGGCATTGGCATGAAAGTGCTGCTCAATGATCCGCCTAAGCAAGCGCAAGGTGATGAGCGAGAATTTACCGAGCTGGAAACCTTACTTAAACAAGCGGATGTCATCACCCTGCATACGCCGATTACCCGTGGCGGTGAGTGGCCAACCCATCATCTGATTGATGCGGCAATTCTTGAGCAACTGCGCAGTGACCAGATTTTAATTAATGCGGCGCGTGGTCCTGTGGTGGATAACGCGGCGCTGAAAGCGCGTTTACAGAAAGGCGATGGTTTTACCGCCGTGTTAGACGTGTTTGAGTTTGAACCGCAAGTGGATATGGAATTGCTACCGCTGCTCGCATTTGCCACTCCGCATATTGCAGGTTATGGCCTAGAAGGTAAGGCTCGTGGTACCACCATGATTTTCAATAGCTACTGCGAGTTTCTTGGCAGTGCACACTGTGCAAACCCTGCAAGCTTGTTACCCAAAGCGCCTGTGCCCAAAGTTTATCTAGAGCGAGCGTGGGACGAGGAAACACTGCGTACGCTAACTCAAATTATTTATGATGTGCGTAAAGATGACGCACAGTTTCGCCGCGAGATTCACCAACCCGGAGCGTTTGACTTAATGCGCAAACACTACTGGGATAGACGTGAATACAGCGCGGTGACACTAGCTGGAGGCGCTGATTGCCACTTGGCTCCTTTGGCTAAACTCGGTTTTCAAGTAGAGGTATGTGATGAGCCAACAATTTAATGTTGCCATTTTTGGCGCAACCGGCGCTGTAGGCGAAACCATGTTGGAAGTACTGCAGGAGCGTGAGTTTCCTGTGGATGAACTTTTCCTGCTGGCCAGTGAGCGCAGTGAGGGAAAAACCTATCGCTTCAACGGTAAAACCGTGCGTGTGCAAAATGTCGAAGAGTTTGACTGGTCGCAAGTACATATTGCGCTGTTTTCTGCCGGTGGTGAGCTTTCTGCCAAGTGGGCTCCGATTGCCGCAGAAGCAGGTGTCGTGGTGATCGACAACACTTCACACTTCCGTTACGACTTCGACATTCCTCTTGTGGTACCTGAAGTGAACCCAGAGGCGATTGCCGAATTTCGTAACCGCAATATTATTGCTAACCCAAACTGCTCAACCATTCAGATGCTTGTCGCGCTAAAGCCGATTTACGATGCGGTGGGGATTGAACGTATTAACGTGACGACTTATCAATCGGTCTCAGGTGCTGGGAAAGCAGGGATTGATGAGTTAGCAGGACAAACCGCTAAACTGCTCAATGGCTATCCTGCGGAAACACAAGCATTTAGTCAGCAGATCGCGTTTAACTGTATTCCACAAATCGATCAGTTTATGGACAACGGTTACACCAAAGAAGAGATGAAGATGGTGTGGGAAACCCAGAAAATCTTCAATGATCCTTCGATCATGGTCAACCCAACGTGCGTACGTGTACCGGTATTCTACGGTCATGCGGAAGCCGTACACGTGGAAACTCGCGCGCCAATTGATGCTGAGCAAGTGATGGATATGCTAGAGCAAACCGATGGTATTGAGCTGTTCCGCGGTGCGGATTTTCCAACGCAAGTGCGTGATGCCGGCGGTAAAGACCATGTGTTGGTTGGGCGTGTACGAAATGACATTAGCCACCATAGTGGAATCAACTTGTGGGTAGTGGCGGATAACGTGCGTAAAGGCGCTGCCACCAATGCGGTGCAAATTGCAGAGCTGCTCGTACGCGATTACTTCTAAGCTTTTCATTAAGTTATAAAAAACCCACCATTCGGTGGGTTTTTACTATCAGGTTCGGTTTACAGAGCGTAAAGCCTATGGTTATTTCTTCGGCTTGTGAGCGTTAGGATTGTCTTTGCAGCTACCCTCACTGCCACATTTGCCGTACAAATAGAGGCTGTGGTTAGTCAGTTGCACATTGTATTTCGCCGCGATCTCTTTTTGACGCTGTTCAATCACATCGTCAGAAAACTCGATGACTTCGCCACAATCTAAACAGACTAGGTGGTCATGGTGATGCTGAGTTGAAAGCTCAAATACTGACTTGCCGCCTTCAAAATGGTGACGAGTCACGATACCAGCATCATCAAATTGGTTGAGAACACGGTACACTGTGGCAAGACCAATCTCTTCGCCGAGATCAATCAACTTTTTGTACAGCTCTTCAGCACTAATATGTTGGCACTCTGGCTGTTGTAAAACTTCTAAAATCTTAAGCCGTGGGAGGGTAACTTTAAGACCAGCATCCTTTAGCGCTTGGTTATTGTCTGACATATACTTTCCTGTTGATGTTCTGCAGTGATACATCCGTTCTACATGAAATGGCAATCGTATTGGCTGCGTTGTCAAACCCACCTCAACCGTTGCTGTAGTGGGGATCACTCACTTGCCGTCTACCTGCATCTCAATTCGTTTGGGTATAACAGAAGTCAATGTTGCTTTGCATTATAGGTGAGTCACCGCGAACAATAAACCACGAACTTCAAGAGGTTAATGGGAAACCTGCAAAGTCGAGGCAAATCACTGAACAAAGTGCTCTTACCAGTTACAATAATTTAACAACGATAGCATCATTATTAGGCAGCAACCATGATGCATTGATTACTGCTGCCTTACACGAAGTCTAGGGCACTCAGGGTATGAATAAAACACTCTCTAAGCTTTATCAACCGAATATTGTGAAGTGGGCACTAAACTCTTGGCCTCCATTTTGGGGTGCTGGGATCCATATCGAATCGATCAGTGCGGATTTTCGCGAAGTTCGCATCCGCTTGAAATTGCGCTGGTGGAATAAAAACGCCAACCGGACTCAATACGGAGGCAGCATTTTCTCACTGACGGATCCCGTTTATGCCTTGATACTGATGGGCATATTGGGGCAGCGTTATTACGTATGGGATAAAGAAGCGAGCGTTAACTTCATTAAACCGGGCGATACGGATCTCTTCGCCGAATTTCGTATCACCCAAGAGATGCTGGATTGGATCTTAGCGTCCACAGCGGAAGGCGATAAATGCTTCCCTGAATTTATTGTGCATGTCAAAAACGCTCGTGGCGAAGTGGTTTCGGAGGTGCAGCGCAAGCTTTACGTGCGTAAAAAACCGCAATACCGCGAAAGTGTCAGCGAGTGTATTGAGTAACCTTTATCGGTTTTGGCGTCGGCACAACGCAATCCAAGCTTCGGCGGTTTTTGAAACATAACGTTCGCGATGCCAAACCACGCCCAAACGCCAGTCTATAGCCGGTGTGATGGGGTAGATTAATACGCCATCCCCTTGAATCCTTTGACAAAGTGGAGCTGGAAGAAAGCACACGCCAACCCCGCTTTTGACTAATGCCACCAAAAAATCCCACTGGCTACTGCGCGCGGCGACTTGTGGCGTATAGCCCGCCGCTTGGCAGCAGGTATGAATGTGGTCACTTAGAGTAAATTCATGGGTAAACAGATAGAAAGGCTCTTGGCTGATCTGCGCCCAAGTGAGTGTGGTGAGTGATCGCCAGCGAGGAATATCGGGGACCACGGCAAAAATTGGATAGTGATCGAGGGCAACCGTATTGAGATCGGGATGCTGATTAGGGGAAAGCATGGTCACGGCCACATCAATATCACCGTCTAAGATCGCTTGTTCTATCTTACGTCCGCCGTACTCCACCACCGTTAATTCGACGTTAGGGTACGTTTGACGATATTGACGAAATAACCGTGCGTAAACATGCCCCACCATGGGCGGGATGCCTAAACGCAAATGGCCGCGCTGCAGTTGGTTTAAATCCGTGAGTTCCGCTTCCAGTTGCTGCATTTGGGTTAAGATCTGCTGTGCTCTTTGATAGACAATCTCTCCAGCTTCAGTCAGCCAGAAGCGTCGTCCTTCACGATGTAGAAGGGGCTGTTCTAACTCCTGCTCCAAATTACGGATCATCTTGCTGATGGTTGGCTGAGTCACAAACAGGCGCTCAGAGGCTTTGGTAAAACTCTGCTGGTTAACCAGTTCAACGAAGTAGCGTAGGGCGCGGATATCCATCAAAAGTCTCTTTGTATGCCTAAATGGCATGAATTAAATAAATTTAAGTCATTTTATGCTGGTAATCGCCCGGAATACAATGTGACCCAGTTCCCACTTTGTCTAGGCAACCTTAATGCAAAACGTTACGCGTACTTTTCAGTTCAAGCATAGCCTACTGATTGCCGTTCAAGTGGCGGCACTTTCACTGATTTGGTTTTTCTCCGATTGGTTGGTCAATCAGTTTCACCTGCCGTTACCCGCCAATTTAACGGGAATGCTGATTTTGTTGTTGCTGGTCATGCTCAAAGTGGTAAATGTCGAGTGGTTTCGGCGCGGGGCGAGCTGGTTGCTGGCTGAAATGTTGCTGTTTTTTGTTCCGGCTGTCGTGGCGGTGGTGAATTACCAAGACTTAATGCGCCAAGAGGGGATTAAAATTGCTGTGGTTTTAGTGGCCAGCACCATCTTGGTGATCGCATCGACGGCTTGGGTCGTCGATAAAATGCATCGAGTTGAGCTGGTTTTAGCGAGACGTAAACGTCGCCAGATAGCGCTGGCGCGCAGTGTGGAGAAGTAGAACATATGTCGACTTCATTACTCAGCCTTTTCTGTTTCCTGCTCACGTTACTGTTTTACTATGCGAGTAAATTTCTTTATCGACGTAAACGCAGTTTGTTGCTGATGCCGCTGTTACTCGCGCCATTGCTGCTCGTCATCGTGGTGATGATGTTTCATATTCCTTACCAAGCTTATATGGCTGATGCCCATTGGCTATTGTGGTTACTGGGCCCTGCAACCGTCGCTTTTGCCGTTCCGGTTTACGATAACCGGGCGTTATTGCGTCAGCACTGGTTATCCCTATCCGTTGGTGTCGTGGTATCGGTGCTGGTGGCTATCTCAAGTACGGTGTTGTTGGCGCGTTGGCTCAACCTTCCTGAATTGCTGCAACGCAGCCTTGCCATGCGTTCTATTACCACCCCTTTTGCGGTAGAAGCGACGAAATCGATTGGTGGACAAAGTGATCTAACCGCGCTGTTTGTGGTACTGACAGGGGTCATTGGCATGGCCGTTGGTGAGATAATTCTCACCGTGCTTTCTATTCGTTCTCGCTTAGGAAAAGGAGCTAGTTTAGGGGCATCAGCTCATGGTGCTGGCACGGCTAAAGCCTATCAAATCGGTAATTCAGAGGGTGTGGTGTCCAGCGTAGTGATGATGTTGGCGGGCATGGTAACTGTGGTGATGGCCCCTTGGATTGGGCGCTGGTTTTGGTGATAGGCAGAGATTGAAACTCCCCTAATAAAAAATCCCCTGCTGGGCAGGGGATTTTTTATTTTGACTCTGCAAATTAGTCTTCAAGTTCAGCGAGACACATCTCTTCATAAACTTGGTTAACCCATTTGGTCACGCGTTGCTCAGTTAGCTCTGGCTGGCGATCTTCATCGATACACAGACCGACGAAGTGATTTTCATCCACTAGGGCTTTAGAAGCTTCAAATTCGTAACCTTCCGTTGGCCAGTGGCCGACAATGGTTGCGCCTTTCGCTTGAATGATGTCACGTACGGTGCCCATCGCATCGCAGAAGTACTCTGCGTAATCTTCTTGGTCACCACAACCAAAAATGGCAACAAGCTTAGTTGAAAAATCAATGGCTTCTAGCTCAGGGAAAAAGTCGTCCCAGTCGCACTGTGCTTCACCGTAGTACCAAGTCGGGATACCCAGCAACAGCAGGTCGAAGTTATTGATGTCTTCTTTGCTGCTTTTGGCAATATCTTGTACGTGAACCAGTTTTTTACCGAGTTGTTTTTGAATCATCTTTGCAATAGCTTCGGTGTTGCCGGTGTCGCTGCCAAAGAAGATACCTACACTTGCCATAGAATCATTACCTTTAGAATGTTAAAGAGTCGCGAAGCCTTGCGGAGCTTAACCTAGTCCACTGCCTTCCCAAGTCAATTGAATTATGCCTTTGGCGAC
This sequence comes from Vibrio paracholerae, assembly GCF_037672085.1. Taxonomy (NCBI): domain Bacteria; kingdom Pseudomonadati; phylum Pseudomonadota; class Gammaproteobacteria; order Vibrionales; family Vibrionaceae; genus Vibrio; species Vibrio paracholerae. The sequence goes on from NZ_JBBHLM010000002.1 coordinate 883,324, forward strand.
AAAGCCTGCGCACCCTAAAAAGAGAACCAACCACACAATACGACGCCCGAAAGGGGGAACATTACCTTGTTTCAACACATCTTTAATCGCCATGCCGATCAAGAAGAAGATTGAGGCAAACAGCAGATCGAGTCCTACAGACTCCAACATGTTCATGTAGTCGTAAAGCATGATATTCCTTTATGCCAAATTGCTTGCGCGCACTATACCACTGTTATCTGACAAAGTTAATGTGCGTAGTGTTTCTCAATTCACACTTGATTGCCTTAAACGGGCACATCAATAAATTTACGGATTGCACGTAAAACTTCAGCGGGTTTTTCCGCGTGCAGCCAGTGTCCCGTGTTTGCGATCACATGAGCTTTGGCTTGGCTAAACTGGGCTTGAACCATGGGCTGATGTTGTGTGGTCAGATAATCCGAATCTGCCCCTTTAATAAATAAGGTTGGAATCCGGCATTTGGCGATAATATCCCAGCCTAAAATCTCTGCATAATGTGCTTTGAGTGCCGCAACATTGAAGCGCCATGTCATCACGTTCTGTTCCGACATTAAAGATTTGCCGAGAAATTGTCTAACGCCTTCTTGCTCAATATGTTGCGCTAAAATTGCCATTACTTCACTGCGTGAGGTGGGCTTTTGCGCTAACACCGCTTCGAGTCCAGCAAACACATTGTCGTGACGCCGTTGGCTATACGCGACAGGTGACATGTCCAGCACCACTAATTGACGGATTTTTTCTGCGGCAATATCGGCTAATTTCATGGCCACTTTACCACCCATCGAGTGACCGATCACCACTACCGAAGTGAGGTTGAGGTGTTCAAGCAACTGGTTTACGTCTTGTGCCATCAACGCGTAATTGTGCTCATCACTGTGGAAAGAGAGCCCGTGGTTACGCAGATCCAAGCTCAGTACTTGGTGATCGTTTTTCAGATCGCGCGCAAGCAAGCCAAGATTATCCAAGCTACCAAATAAGCCATGGATCAAAACAACGGTCTCACCGCTGCCTTCAAGTTTGTAGTTAAGAAGTGCTGACATTTTATCTTATTAGTGATTGGTTTAACGTAGAGTCTCAGTCAAGATCTCGCTATAATCCCCGAAAGTTTAAACATAGAGATTGTGAAAAGCGAATGAAAACAATTGAGGTTGATGAGGATCTATACCGTTACATTGCGAGTCAGACTTTGCATATTGGTGAAAGTGCCTCCGATATTTTGCGTCGTCTTCTCAATGTAGATGGTGAATTAGCCACTGCTGCGCCTGCTGCTGAGCCGAAAGGGATAGTTGTAAGCAAAGATGCCGCTTTCGATACCAAAATTGATGGTGTTAAAGCGATGCGTTCACTGCTGATTTCCGATGAATTTGCCGGGCTAAAAAATGCGATCGATCGCTTCATGCTGATTCTGTCTACTCTTCATCGCATCGACTCTGCGAGCTTTTCTGAAGCGACTATGGTCAAAGGTCGTAAGCGCGTTTACTTTGCTGATAACGAACAAACGTTGCTTGCCAGCGGGCAAACAACCAAACCTAAGGCGATCCCAAATACGCCGTTTTGGGTGATCACCAACAACAACACTAGCCGCAAGCAACAGATGGTTGAACAGGTGATGGTGCGCATGGGCTTCCCAAGCGACATTATTGAGAAAGTTACCCATTCCATTTGATTTTTGCTGATTACAGCCCAAAATTCTGATTCAAGCCTCATAATGCGTAGTGCTACACCGCTATTATGAGGTTTTATTTTATGTGAAATTTAAAGAAAGGATGTCACTATGGCTATGCACCCTCGTGCTGGACAAAAGGCGCGACAAGAGGATCTCCATAATATCCCTGCGCTAGTTGCAAATTACTACCTACTCCAGCCTGAAGCTGGCAATACGGCGCATAAAGTTGAATTTGGTACGTCGGGACACCGAGGTACGGCCGATAAAACTACCTTTAATGAGCATCATATTCTTGCGATTGCGCAAGCGGTAGCGGATGTGCGCCATGAGCATGGTGTGACTGGCCCAATCTTTATTGGCAAAGATACTCATGCGCTGTCTGAACCTGCATTCAGTAGTGTTCTGGAAGTGTTGATTGCCAATGGCATTGAAGTGATTGTGCAAGAAAACAACGGCTACACTCCCACCCCTGGCATTTCACACGCCATTTTAACGTACAACCTGAAGCATACAGATAAAGCGGACGGTATTGTGATTACCCCTTCGCACAACCCACCACAAGATGGTGGCATCAAATACAACCCACCACACGGTGGTCCTGCAGAAGGTGAGCTAACCCAAGCGATTGAAGATCGTGCCAATGCTTACATCAGTCAGCAGCTTGCTGGTGTAAAACGCATGCCGATTGCGTTGGCTAAACAATCCGAGTTGCTCAAGCAAGTCGATTTGGTTAAGCCTTACGTTGATGATCTGGTCAATGTGGTTGACATGGCGGCGATCCAAAAGGCCAAGCTCAAAATTGGGGTCGATCCTCTGGGTGGCAGCGGCATTGATTACTGGCGTCAAATTGGCAACGCTTACCAACTCGATTTAACGCTGGTCAGCGAAGCCATTGATCCAAGCTTCCAATTCATGTCATTAGATAAAGATGGCGTGATCCGTATGGATTGCTCTTCCCCATATGCCATGGCGGGTTTGCTGGCCCTGAAAGATGAATACGACTTGGCTTTTGGTAACGATCCTGACTATGACCGTCACGGCATTGTGACCCCTAAAGGCTTGATGAATCCGAATCACTTCCTCGCGGTGTGCATTGATTATCTGTACCGCCATCGTCAAGGTTGGGCGGGTCATGTTGCCGTCGGTAAAACGCTGGTTTCCAGTGCGATGATTGATAAAGTGGTTGCCGATCTTGGCCGCGAACTGTGTGAAGTTCCAGTGGGCTTCAAATGGTTTGTTGATGGACTCTACTCTGGCCGCTTTGGTTTTGGCGGTGAAGAGAGTGCTGGTGCCTCTTTCCTGCGTCAAGACGGCACGCCTTGGTCTACCGACAAAGATGGGATCATTTTGTGCTTACTGGCAGCGGAAATTACCGCTGTGACCGGCAAAAATCCGCAACAGTATTATGATGAATTAGCAGCTAAACACGGTGATTCTTATTACAGCCGTATTCAAGCCGTGGCGAATGGTCCACAGAAGAATGTGCTGAAGAAACTGTCTCCTGAAATGGTGTCGGCTCAAACGCTAGCGGGAGATGCAATTACGGCTCGCTTGACTCATGCTCCGGGTAATGGCGCAGCCATTGGCGGCCTCAAAGTGACTACGGATTATGGTTGGTTTGCGGCTCGTCCATCTGGCACAGAAGATATCTATAAGATTTATTGTGAGAGCTTCAAAGGAGCTGAGCACTTAAAACAAATTGAATCTGAAGCGCAGCAGATCGTAAACCAAGTGTTTAAAGACGCAGGTTTATAATGTGATGAAATGAATCAGGGGCGATGAGATCGCCCCTTTTTTATGTCTCTTAACGCTGTGGCCACTGGTTTGGCACAATAAACCAGAATTTCCCAGATTCAGATTGGCAATGCACAAACCCATCTGCGTGTTCTGTATAAGGTTCAGAGTCTGCTTTCCGTCCCGTCAACCAATCTGACTTTTCAAGCTGATATAAAGGTTCATCGATTAAGTGCTGCTCACGCTGGAAACACCAATAGCCTTGAATCTGGCTAGTGTTCAGCGGGTAGCCAAGGCAATCGGTCGGGATTGGCTCATCTGAAAATGGATTGGTATAAAGACGACCCTGCATTAATAAATGCTGTGATGCACCAGCCCAGAGTGGATGTTGTTCAATAAACAGCGGATGTTGTGATAGCGGCAGTTGGTGGTTGAGCATATGGTCAAGTTTGATATCCAAACGATCTTCGGCATTGGGGCCGTACCAACATCCTTGGTGGAGCAGATAAAATTTGACTGCCACTTCCCAATGTTCATAGTGTTCAGTTTTACGGTTTTTAGCTAAAAAATCCAATGAACCGACGGTTTTTCCTTCATTAACGAGCTGAATTTCTTCTGAAACCGCATTGTAAAATGGCGTTTCGGTGAATAATTGAGCGCAAAGATGTTGATAGAGAAAGCCTAATCGTGGATTGCCCTGATAGTCTGGCCACTGTTCTCGTGTTGTTTTGCTAAATGGCGCTTTGCTGACCAAAGGCGCTTTGGCTTGAAATAGGGCAGGGGTGCGAATCACCCAATCCATTAAGTGTTTTAACTCCATCTGATCACCACCACTTTTTGACATATTTCGACATTCTAGCCTGAAATTGTTATAACCACGCCATCTCTGTTGCTCAATGGATTACAAGATGAACAATTTACAGCTAGAAGCGTTGTTAAATGAGACATTGTCCCCACAGTTAATTAAAGATTATTGTCCTAATGGTTTACAAGTCGAAGGTAAAGCGGAAGTCAAACGAATTGTCACCGGTGTGACCGCGAGTTTAGCGCTGATTGACGCTGCGATTGAGCTCAAAGCCGATGCATTATTGGTGCATCACGGTTATTTTTGGAAAAATGAACCCGAGGCCATTCGAGGTATGAAAGGTCGCCGGATACGTACGCTTATACAAAATGATCTTAATCTGTATGCCTACCATCTGCCTTTGGATATTCATCCACAGTTGGGCAACAATGCTCAGCTTGCGCAGCGACTCGGGATCTGCGTTGATGGTGGGTTGGAAGGGCATCCTCAATCAGTTGCGATGTTTGGGCACTTTTTACAACCGTTAACCGGAGAAGAATTAGCTCATCGGATTGGCCAAGTCCTGAATCGTACACCTTTGCATATTGCTCCCGAACAAGCCGATAAGTTGATTGAAACTGTCGGTTGGTGTACTGGTGGTGGGCAAGACTATATTGAACTCGCGGTTAGCCGAGGTTTAGATGCTTTTATTTCTGGAGAAATCTCGGAGCGTACAACCTATTCGGCACGTGAGCAGTCGGTCCATTACTTTTCCGCAGGTCACCATGCTACCGAGCGCTACGGAATTAAAGCGCTAGGGGAATGGCTCGCGGAAAACCACGGCTTTGATGTGACCTTCATTGATATTGACAATCCAGTTTAGAACAATAAAAAAGAGCGAGAAAATCTCGCTCTTTTGCTTTTGAATCAATGATTAACTGCGTTCATGTAAGGGTGTGAAATCGCGCAGTTTTTGACCTGTGTACAACTGACGTGGACGACCAATACGGTTGTCCGGATCGCTGTGCATTTCATTCCAGTGAGCAATCCAACCGATAGTACGAGACATCGCAAAGATCACCGTGAACATAGACACAGGAATACCAATGGCTTTCAGAATGATGCCTGAGTAGAAATCGACGTTAGGATAGAGTTTCTTCTCAATAAAGTACTCATCAGACAGCGCAATACGCTCAAGCTCCATCGCGACATCGAGCAGTGGATCTTGAATGCTTAGCTCTTTAAGCACTTCATGACACGCTTCACGCATTACCGTGGCACGTGGGTCGTAGTTTTTGTACACGCGGTGACCAAAGCCCATTAGACGGAATGGGTCATCTTTGTCTTTTGCACGTCTTACGTATTCAGGAATCTTATCAACAGAGCCGATCTCTTCAAGCATACGTAAACAAGCTTCGTTTGCGCCACCATGTGCAGGCCCCCAAAGAGAAGCGATACCTGCTGCGATACACGCAAATGGGTTAGCACCCGATGAACCTGCCAGACGTACAGTCGATGTCGATGCGTTTTGTTCATGATCCGCATGTAGAGTGAAAATTTTATCCATGGCACGAGCCACGATAGGATTCACTTCATACTCCTCACAAGGTGTGGCAAACATCATGTGCAGGAAGTTTTCTGCGTAGCTCAAATCGTTACGTGGGTAAATAAACGGTTGACCAACCGAGTATTTGTAACACATCGCAGCCAAGGTCGGCATTTTGGAAAGCAGACGATAAGCCGCAATTTCTCGGTGGGTGTCGTTATTGATATCGAGTGAATCGTGATAGAAAGCAGCTAACGCACCCACCACACCACACATCACAGCCATCGGGTGAGCATCACGGCGGAAACCGTGGAAAAAGCTCGCGATCTGTTCATGAACCATAGTGTGACGAGTAACGATTTTCTTGAACTCTTCATATTGCTTACGATTAGGGGCTTCACCGTAAAGAAGGATGTAACACACTTCCAAGTAATCAGCGTTATTGGCTAACTGATCGATAGGGTAACCGCGGTGCAACAGAATGCCCTTAGCGCCATCGATATAAGTAATTTGAGATTCACAGGATGCAGTGGCAAGAAAACCCGGGTCAAAAGTAAAGTAACCGTTTGAGCCTAAAGAACGAACGTCAATTACTTGTGGACCAAGCGATCCATCCATAATTGGCAGTTCGATTGGCGCTTTACCTTCGATGTGAAGGGTCGCTTTCTTATCCGCCATAACCATCTCCTTTGTTTATAATTTAATCCGTCCAGGATGTTTTGTGTGTGATTCTTGTACGTCCGATCTTAATCAAAGTCAATTATTCTCCTCTGATGTGTGCACTTACTTTGATTTTTTATACGTATAAAGTTAAAAATCTGTTCTGTGTAGCAAAAATTGTTACAGCAATTGTATTAGAATGTTGCAGTCCGTATAGTGACACAGAAAATTCTGTGAGAGACCTTATAAATTCAAGGCTAGAAAGAAATTTAACTTATAGATTTTAGACTTGGGTGTAACATTTAAACTACAATTAAGTCGCCGATTTGGCGGTTGAAATGTTGAGTAAATGTTAAATTATGTGCATTTTCGACCAGAATTCATCCATAACTATAAATGCTCAATGGAGCTGAGTGAGCAAGCCCGTGAAAGAAAGAAAGTCAAGACCTGTTAATTTAGATTTGCAGACCATTCGCTTTCCGATCTCAGCAATCGCATCCATCCTCCACCGTGTGTCGGGGGTGATTACGTTTGTTGCGGTTGGGATTTTGCTTTGGTTGTTATCCCTCTCTCTCTCCTCACCTGTCGGATTTATGGAAGCGAGCAACATTGTTGATAGCTTTTTCGTGAAATTCGTGTTGTGGGGAATTCTAACTGCTCTGGCCTACCATATTGCTGGTGGGATTCGTCATTTATTGATGGATCTTGGTCACTTTGAAGAGCTGGAATCCGGTGCCGCGAGCGCCAAAGTAGCTTTTGCCGCTACGGTTGTATTGTCTCTACTGGCGGGGGTTCTGGTATGGTAAAACATGTCTCTTCCTTTGGTCGTAATGGTGTCCACGATTACTTATTGATCCGCGCTTCAGCGATCATCTTAGTTTTGTACACTATTTATATCGTAAGTTTTTGCGCGTTCACGGACATCTCTTATGTTGCGTGGACTCAATTCTTTGGTAGTACGTTCACCAAAGTCTTCACAATGTTGGCATTAGTTTCAGTATTGATTCATGGCTGGATTGGTCTATGGCAAGTACTGACGGATTACATTAAGTGCTCCAAATTGCGAGCGGGGCTGCAACTTGTGGTCATCGCCGTTCTACTTGGATACTTCTTCTCTGGCCTATTTGTATTGTGGGGTGCCTAAGTGACTATTCCAGTTCGTTCTTTTGACGCCGTAGTAATCGGCGCAGGTGGTGCAGGCATGCGTGCTGCACTACAAATTTCTGAGCAAGGCCTAACTTGCGCACTGCTTTCAAAAGTGTTCCCAACTCGTTCTCATACGGTATCCGCTCAAGGTGGTATTACTGTGGCTTTGGGTAACTCACATAAAGATGATTGGCAGTGGCATATGTATGACACGGTAAAAGGTTCCGACTATATCGGCGACCAAAATGCCATCGAATATATGTGTAAAAATGGCCCGGAATCCGTGATTGAACTTGAGCGCATGGGGCTACCTTTTTCTCGTTTTGAGAACGGCACGATTTATCAGCGTCCTTTTGGCGGTCAGTCAAAAGAGTTCGGTGGCGAACAAGCTGCTCGTACGGCAGCAGCAGCAGACCGTACTGGTCATGCTCTATTACACACGCTTTACCAACAAAACGTTAAACATAAAACCACCATTTTCTCGGAATGGTATGCGCTGGATCTGGTGAAAAACCAAGATGGTGCGGTGCTCGGTTGTACCGCGATCTGCATGGAAACAGGCGAAATGTGCTACTTCAAAGCCAAAGCAACAGTGCTTGCGACAGGTGGTGCAGGTCGTATTTACGCTTCAACCACCAACGCACACATTAACACAGGCGATGGTGTCGGTATGGCTTTGCGTGCTGGCGTACCAATGCAAGATATGGAAATGTGGCAATTCCACCCAACGGGTATTGCAGGTGCTGGCGTTCTGGTTACAGAAGGCTGTCGTGGTGAAGGTGGCTATCTGCTGAATAAAGATGGTGAACGTTTCATGGAACGCTACGCGCCGAATGCCAAAGACTTGGCCGGTCGTGACGTGGTTGCACGTTCAATGATGATCGAAATCCGTGAAGGTCGTGGCTGTGACGGTCCTTGGGGTCCACACATCAAACTGAAACTGGATCACTTAGGTCGTGATGTATTGGAATCTCGCCTACCGGGTATCTGTGAACTATCACGTACCTTTGCTCACGTGGACCCAGTGAAAGAACCCATTCCTGTTATCCCAACCTGTCACTACATGATGGGTGGTGTACCAACACAAGTGTCTGGTCAAGCGATCAAACAAGACTGCCATGGTAAAGATGTCGAAGTTCAAGGCTTGTTTGCTTGTGGTGAAATCGCTTCTGTATCGGTACATGGTGCCAACCGTTTAGGCGGCAACTCACTGCTTGATCTCGTGGTATTTGGCCGCGCAACGGGTCTACATCTTGGTGAAACTCTGCGTGCTCAAGCTGAGGCTCGCCCTGCGACTGTATCGGATATCGAAGCTTCGCTGGCTCGCACTATGCGTTGGGAAAACAGCAAAGGTGGCGAAGACCCAGTTGTTATCCGTAAAGATCTGCAACGCTGCATGCAAAACAACTTCTCGGTATTCCGTGAAGGTAAGGCAATGGCTGAGGGGCTGGAAGAGCTCAAAGTCATTCGCGAACGTTTGAAAAATGCCCATCTGGCGGACAAATCAACCGAATTTAACACTCAACGTATTGAGTGTTTAGAGTTGGACAACCTGATGGAAACGGCATTTTCGACCGCAGTAGCGGCAAACTACCGTACTGAAAGCCGTGGCGCACATGCGCGTTTTGACTATCCAGAGCGTGATGATGAGAACTGGTTGTGCCACTCAATCTACAATCCGGAAACGGAACAGATGAGTAAGCGTGAGGTCAACATGACTCCGGTTTACCGTGACCCGTTCCCGCCTAAAGTGCGTACATATTAAGGGAGGTACTCAATATGAAACTCAACTTCTCTTTATATCGCTATAATCCGGATGTCGATAACAAACCCTACATGAAAGACTACATTCTTGAGGTAGAAGAAGGGTCTGACATGATGGTGTTGGATGCTTTGATTCTGCTCAAAGAGCAAGATCCAAGTATCGCTTTCCGCCGCTCATGCCGCGAAGGGGTTTGTGGCTCGGACGGTCTGAATATGAATGGTAAGAATGGCCTAGCTTGTATCACGCCTTTGTCTGCGTTAAAAGGTGACAAAATTGTGATTCGTCCACTGCCAGGATTACCTGTGGTTCGTGACTTGATTGTCGACATGACTCAGTTTTACGATAACTATGCGAAAGTTAAGCCTTTCTTGATTGCAGATGATGCATTACCCCCTTCAAGAGAGAACTTGCAATCCCCTGAAGAACGGGCGCATTTAGATGGTCTGTACGAGTGTATTATGTGCGCTTGCTGTACGACTTCTTGCCCTTCATTCTGGTGGAATCCGGATAAATTTATCGGACCTGCAGGTTTGTTGGCTGCTTATCGTTGGTTGATTGATAGCCGTGATACTGCGACAGATGAACGCTTATCGAATCTTGATGATGCGTTTAGCGTTTTTCGTTGCCACGGCATCATGAACTGTGTCAGTGTTTGTCCGAAAGGATTAAACCCAACGAAAGCCATTGGACACATTAAGTCCATGTTGATCAATCGTTCAGTTTAAATTGAAAATTGCAGGCCTTCGGGCCTGCCTTTTATAGCTCGGCGATAAGACCGCAGCAAACGTGAAAACTACTGGTTAAGGGAAAAAAATGCACAACGGCGTGATGAAGGCATGGCTCGAGTCTTCACACTTGGCTGGCGCCAATGCAACTTACGTAGAAGATCTCTACGAACTGTATCTAAGTGATCCCGATCTGGTAAGTGAGGAGTGGAAACGTGTTTTTGATGGGTTGCCTGCGCACCCAACGAATGTGGTTGAACAACCGCACTCACGCGTCCGTGACTACTTCCGACGACTCGCTCAAGAGACTAAGCATTACAATGTCCAAGTTAGTGATCCTGAAGTCGATGCAAAACAAGTAAAAGTACTGCAGCTAATTAACGCATACCGTTTCCGCGGTCATGAAGCTGCCAAGCTTGACCCTCTCGGTTTATGGAACCGCCCTGAAGTGGCGGAGCTGAATCCCTCATTCCATAATTTGACCCAAGAAGATATGGAAGAGACCTTCAACGTGGGCTCCTTTGCGATTGGCAAAGACACGATGAAGCTGAAAGATATCTATCAATCCCTACAAAAAATCTACTGTGGCTCTGTCGGTGCAGAATACATGCACATCACCGACACTGAGCAGAAGCGTTGGATTCAACAGCGCCTCGAACCAGTTGTGGGTACCCCTGTATTCAGTAAAGAAGAAAAGCGTACTTTCCTTGAAGAGCTGACTGCCGCTGAAGGTTTAGAGCGCTATCTTGGTGCGAAATTCCCTGGTGCTAAACGTTTCTCTCTCGAAGGGGGGGATGCCTTAGTTCCGATGACCAAAGAGATGATCCGTCACGCGGGTGCCAGTGGCATGCGTGAAGTGGTGATTGGGATGGCGCACCGCGGTCGCTTGAACATGCTGGTCAACGTTCTGGGTAAAAAACCGCAAGATCTGTTTGATGAGTTTGCCGGTAAACATGGCGAAGGCTGGGGCACAGGTGATGTGAAATATCACCAAGGTTTCTCCGCTGACTTTGCGACACCGGGCGGTGATGTTCACTTAGCACTGGCTTTCAACCCATCGCATCTTGAGATTGTGAACCCTGTTGTGATGGGTTCAGTTCGCGCGCGTCAAGACCGCCTGGGTGATGAAGATGGCAGTAAAGTGCTACCTATCACTATCCATGGTGACTCTGCGATTGCAGGACAAGGTGTGGTGGCTGAAACCTTCAACATGTCTCAAGCTCGTGGCTTCTGCGTTGGTGGTACAGTACGTATCGTGGTCAATAACCAAGTGGGCTTCACGACATCAAATCCACGCGATACTCGCTCAACCATGTACTGTACCGATATTGCCAAGATGGTACAGGCACCGATTTTTCACGTGAATTCAGACGACCCTGAAGCTGTAGCCTTTGTAACTCGTCTAGCGCTTGATTACCGTAATGAATTCAAACGCGATGTGGTGATTGATCTGGTGTGTTATCGCCGTCATGGTCATAACGAAGCGGATGAGCCAAACGCAACTCAGCCGTTGATGTACCAAAAAATCAAGAAGCATCCAACACCTCGCAAGCTGTATGCAGATGTGTTAACTGAGCGTGGTGAGTGCGATCTCGAAACCGCGACTCAACTGGTGAATGAATATCGCGACGCCCTAGATCACGGTGAAGTAGTGGTCAAAGAGTGGCGTCCAATGGCGATGCACTCTGTGGACTGGTCACCGTATTTAGGCCACGACTGGCATATTCCTTGGAATAGCGAATATGCGATGGAGCGTTTACAAGATCTTGCTCGCCGAGTTTGCCAATACCCGGAAAGCCATGTTCTTCATAGCCGTGTAGAAAAAATCTACCAAGATCGTCTCTCTATGATCTCTGGCGAGAAGATGCTGGATTGGGGTATGGCCGAAACGCTCGCGTATGCCACATTGCTTGATGATGGCAAGCGCATTCGTATCTCGGGTCAGGACTCTGGTCGTGGAACATTCTTCCACCGTCATGCCGTTCTGCATAACCAAAACGATGCGAGTACTTATATTCCTCTCTCTCAGATCCATGCTGGCCAAGGCCCGTTTGAAGTCTTTGACTCAGTATTGTCAGAAGAGGCGGTATTGGCGTTCGAATACGGTTATGCGACAGCGGAGCCTAGCGGTTTGACTTTGTGGGAAGCACAGTTTGGTGATTTTGCTAACGGTGCGCAGGTGGTTATTGACCAGTTTATCTCCTCTGGTGAACAGAAGTGGGGTCGTCTATGTGGCCTGACTATGCTGTTGCCCCACGGTTATGAAGGCCAAGGCCCTGAGCACTCCTCTGCACGCTTAGAGCGTTACTTACAGCTGTGTGCTGAGCAAAACATGCAGGTGGTTGTTCCGTCTACCCCTGCTCAGGTTTACCACATGATTCGTCGTCAAGTGGTTCGCCCAATGCGCCGCCCTCTGGTGGTGATGTCTCCTAAGTCGCTGCTGCGTCATCCGCTGTGTGTCTCCAGTATGGAAGATCTTGCCAACGGTACTTTCCAGCCGGCGATTGGTGAAATTGATGCGCTGAATCCGTCGCAAGTAAAACGCGTTGTGTTCTGTTCTGGTAAGGTTTATTACGATCTCCTTGAACAGCGCCGAGCCAATGAACAACAAGACGTGGCGATTGTTCGTATCGAACAGTTGTACCCATTCCCTCTGGAAGAAGTACAAGCGGCCATTGCAAATTACACCAATGTGGTGGATTACGTCTGGTGTCAGGAAGAACCGCAAAACCAAGGTGCTTGGTACAGTAGCCAACATAACTTCCGCGCTGCGATTCCAGCGGGTGCTGATCTGAAATACGCAGGTCGTCCCGCTTCGGCATCTCCTGCGGTCGGCTATATGTCGGTGCACATGAAACAACAAAAAGCGTTGATTGAAGACGCTCTGACCCTAGCGTAAGAACGAGAAGTATAAGGAAGATACCATTATGACCATTGAAATTCTGGTTCCAGATTTGCCTGAATCAGTTGCGGATGCCACGGTTGCGACGTGGCATAAAAAGCCGGGTGACATGGTTGCTCGCGATGAAGTGATCGTTGAAATTGAAACTGACAAAGTGGTGCTGGAAGTTCCAGCACCCGATGCAGGTGTTCTGGAAGCTATTTTGGAACAAGAAGGTGCGACAGTGCTTTCTAAACAACTGCTGGCGCGTTTGAAGCCAGGCGCTGTGGCGGGTGAGCCAACCCAAGATACTCCAGATGCAACAGAGCCATCACCAGATAAACGCCACAAAGCATCACTAACTGAAGAAAGCAATGATGCGCTAAGCCCTGCAGTTCGTCGCCTGCTTGCAGAACATAACTTGGAAGCAAGCCAAGTTAAAGGTTCTGGTGTAGGTGGTCGTATTACCCGTGAAGACATCGATGCACATTTAGCCACGAACAAAGCCAAACCGGCTGCGAAAGCTGAAGCCCCTGTCGCAGCACTGGCTCCTGTAGCCGGTCGCAGTGAAAAACGCGTGCCAATGACACGTCTGCGTAAGCGTATCGCTGAGCGTCTGTTGGAAGCGAAAAATAACACGGCTATGCTGACGACGTTTAATGAAGTGAACATGAAACCTATCATGGATATGCGTAAGCAATACCAAGATGTGTTCGAAAAACGTCATGGCATCCGTCTGGGCTTTATGTCGTTCTACGTGAAAGCCGTCACCGAAGCGCTGAAGCGTTACCCAGAAGTGAATGCGTCTATCGATGGTGATGATCTGGTTTACCACAACTACTTTGATGTGAGCATTGCCGTATCAACCCCACGTGGTCTGGTTACTCCAGTACTGAAAAACTGCGATACCTTGAGTTTGGCGCAAATTGAAAAAGGCATTAAAGAGCTAGCAGAAAAAGGTCGTGACGGTAAATTGACCGTAGACGAACTGACTGGCGGTAACTTTACCATCACCAACGGTGGTGTGTTTGGTTCACTGATGTCAACGCCTATCATTAACCCGCCACAAGCGGCGATTCTGGGTATGCATAAGATCCAAGACCGCGCCATGGTGGTGGATGGCAAGATTGAAATCCTGCCAATGATGTATCTAGCGCTTTCTTATGACCACCGTTCAATCGATGGTCGTGAGTCGGTCGGTTTCCTAGTGACCGTTAAAGAGTTGCTAGAAGATCCAGCCCGTCTGCTGCTCGATGTTTAAACTGTCTATTGCTCAGATTTCTGAGTAATGGAGAAAAGGGTCGGACATGCTCAACGTCCGACCTGGCTTTGGCCAAAGATTGGCTACTCGCTCAAGAGTGACCCTACAAACGTAAAGTTCAGCTCAATGGACTCTATGGAAGAACAATAAACAAATGGAACAACACAATGAATTTGCATGAATATCAAGCTAAACAGCTGTTTGCAGAATTCGGTTTGCCTGTACCGGAAGGTTATGCTTGTGATACGCCACAAGAAGCGTTTGAAGCTGCAGGACGCATCAGCACAGCCAAGAAAGTCGTAAAATGCCAAGTTCACGCAGGTGGACGTGGTAAAGCAGGTGGCGTTGAACTGCATGACACTAAAGAAGGCGTAAAAGCGTTTGCACAAAAATGGCTAGGTAAAAACCTAGTGACTTATCAAACGGATGCAAATGGCCAACCGGTTTCAAAAATTTTGGTTGAAGAAGCATCAAATATCGCCAATGAGCTTTATCTTGGTGCGGTAGTTGACCGTTCTACACGTCGTATTGTTTTCATGGCATCGACTGAAGGTGGCGTGGAAATTGAGAAAGTGGCAGAAGAAACCCCAGAGCTGATCCACAAAGCGGCAATTGATCCACTGGTTGGCCCACAAGCCTACCAAGGTCGTGAGTTGGCATTCAAGCTAGGCCTGCAAGGTGATCAAATCAAACAGTTCGTGAAAATCTTCATGGGCTTGGGTGAAATGTTTGCTCAATATGATCTCGCACTGCTGGAAATCAACCCGCTAGTGATTACTGCAGAAGGTAACTTGCTGTGCCTTGATGGCAAAATCAACATCGACTCCAATGCTATGTATCGTCAACCCAAACTGCGTCAAATGCACGATGCTTCTCAAGAAGATGCGCGCGAAGCACACGCAGCAAAATGGGAACTGAACTACGTCGCGCTGGATGGCAACGTAGGTTGTATGGTTAACGGTGCCGGCCTTGCGATGGGTACGATGGACATTGTTAACTTGCACGGCGGAAAACCAGCAAACTTCCTTGACGTAGGTGGTGGCGCGACCAAAGAGCGTGTTGCAGAAGCCTTCAAAATCATCCTGTCTGATACCAATGTAAAAGCCGTACTGGTGAACATCTTTGGTGGCATTGTGCGCTGCGACATGATTGCAGAAGGCATTATCGGTGCAGTTAAGGAAGTTGGTGTAAGCGTTCCAGTGGTTGTGCGTCTTGAAGGTACAAACGCAGAACTTGGACGTAAAGTGCTGGCAGAATCAGGTCTAGATATTATTGCAGCTGTATCTTTGACAGACGCAGCGCAAAAAGTAGTTGCCGCGGCGGAGGGCAAATAATGTCGATTCTTATCAATAAAGACACTAAAGTCATTTGTCAGGGTTTCACCGGTGGTCAAGGTACTTTCCACTCAGAACAGGCGATTGCTTATGGCACACAAATGGTTGGTGGTGTATCGCCAGGTAAAGGCGGTACAACTCATCTAGGTTTGCCTGTATTTAATACCGTTCGTGAAGCGGTTGAAGAGACTGGCGCAACCGCAACCGTTATCTACGTACCTGCACCATTTTGTAAAGATGCGATTCTGGAAGCGATCGATGCTGGCATCAAGCTTATCGTGACGATCACTGAAGGCATTCCTACCACTGACATGATTGATGTCAAAGTGAAACTGGAACAGACTGGCGTTCGTATGATTGGCCCTAACTGCCCAGGTGTGATCACACCGGATGAGTGTAAGATTGGCATCATGCCAGGACACATTCATAAGAAAGGTAAAGTGGGTATCGTTTCTCGCTCTGGTACTTTGACTTATGAAGCGGTTAAACAAACCACAGACGAAGGTTTCGGCCAGTCAACCTGTGTAGGCATCGGTGGCGATCCAATTCCGGGGTCAAACTTCATCGACATCCTGAAGATGTTCCAAGAAGATCCAGCGACTGAAGCGATTGTGATGATCGGTGAAATCGGTGGGACAGCGGAAGAAGAAGCGGCTGCTTTCATCAAAGCTAATGTCACAAAACCGGTTGTTTCTTATATCGCGGGTGTCACGGCTCCTCCGGGCAAACGCATGGGTCATGCTGGTGCGATCATCTCTGGTGGTAAAGGTACCGCGGAAGAGAAATTTGCAGCACTTGAGTCTGCGGGCGTGAAGACAGTAAAAAGTCTTGCCGATATTGGCAAAGCGCTGCGTGAAGTGACTGGCTGGTAATCTCTTAATTACTGATTCAGATGATAAAAACCCCGAACACTGTTTCGGGGTTTCTTTTTACTAAAAGCCAATTCTTTTTACTAAAGGCTAATGTGATACAGCGTTAAGCGATCCGTTTAAACTGGGTGAGTACAAACAATACCGCAGCAGAAACCACCACCGACGGACCTGCAGGTGTGTCAAAGTGCCAAGATAGCGCCAACCCACCGATCACACTTAATACACCCAGTCCAATTGCCCAAAACGCCATGGCTTCTGGGGTGCGTGAAAGACGGCGAGCAGTAGCCGCGGGGATGATTAACAGCGAGCCCATAATCAAAGCCCCGACAAATTTCATCCCGACGGCAATCACCAAACCGATAAGTAGCATCAAGATTAAACGCATCAGGTCAGTGTTGGTTCCTTCAACAAAGGCCAACTCTTCATTCACGCTAGTCGAGAGAAGGGGTTGCCAGAGGAGATAGACAATCAAACTGACAGTGACGACACCGAACCAGATAAAGGTAAGATCGGATGGGCTAATCGCGAGCAAATCACCAAACAGATAGCTCATCAAATCGATGCGGACATTATCAAGAAAGCTCACCGCAATCATACCGAGCGATAGCGCACTGTGCGCCATAATCCCAAGTAGGGTATCGGTCGCGATGAGTTTTTGCTTTTGCATCGCCACTAAAATGGCCGCCATCCCCAAACAGCAGACCAATAGTGCCAGATACAGATTGATGTCGAGTAAAAAACCGAGCGCCAGACCCAGTAGTGAGGCGTGAGCAAGGGTATCACCAAAATAAGCCATTCTGCGCCAAACCACGAAAGATCCGAGAGGGCCAGCAATAATGGCAATTCCGAGACCAGCAAGAAGAGAAGGTAGAAGAAGTTCAATCATGTTTGTGGTGACCATGTGAATGATGTGAGCAAACACTCGCTTTCCCTTTGACCGGTAAGCCAGATAAATCGTGGTGGTGGTGCTCGTGGTGGTGTTGATAAAAAGCCAGCGTGTCTCGGCTTCGATGGCCAAACATCGCTAAATAACTCGGGTGTTTGGCGATGCTCTCCGGCGAGCCAGAGCAACAAACATGGTGTTGTAAGCAGATCACTTCGTCGGTTTTGGCCATCACCAAATGTAAATCGTGAGAAACCATCAACACAGCGCAGCCAAAGCGGTTACGCAAGGTGTGGATCAGGTCGTATAAGTCAATTTGTCCTTGTACATCAACCCCTTGAGCAGGCTCGTCGAGCACAAGCAAGTCGGGCCTTTGTAATAAAGCTCTGGCGAGCAATACACGCTGTGTTTCACCGCCGGAGAGTTTATGCATATCACTACTTTGAAGATGCTCACCTCCCACTAGGCGTAAGGCTTCCGATAGCTCTTGAGTACTAAAACGGCCAGCCAGTTTTAAAAAGCGGTTCACCGTCAGCGGTAATGTGTCATTGAGTTTGAGTTTTTGCGGAACATAGCCGATACGAATTCCCGATTGGCGAATGATTTTTCCTGAACTCAATGATTGTAATCCTAAAATGACTTTCACTAAGGTTGATTTTCCTGCACCGTTGGGGCCGATAAGCGTTGTAATATTGCCTTTGGTGAGAGTTAACCGGATATTGTCAAGCACACGTCTTTGTTCAAAGTCGACGCATATGTCTTGCAATTCAATCAGAATAGCCATGGAATAGAACTCATTTGCAAAATGGTTATGTTATAAAGTAACATTCATGCCCAATAAAAGCCACTAACTGGAGTTTGGCGATCATGTTATCGAGATATTTTTTACTTACTGTCGCAGCACTGTTTGCTCAATCAGCCAGCGCAATCGAAGTTCTGACCAGCATCAAGCCGATACAGATGATCACTTACGAGTTGATGCTGGGGACGGGGACTCCCGATGTACTTTTACCTTCTGGAGCATCGCCGCACGATTATGCGCTACGCCCTTCAGATGTAAAGCGGATTCAACAAGCAGATTTGGTTATTTGGTTTGGTCTGGATCTTGAACCCTTCATGAGTAAACTGCTGGAAGGTCGTACGTCAGCACTAACATTAAGCCAAGTACCCAATTTAGCACTGCGAGAATATGGCGAGGAGGAGCAGCATGAGCATGATGGGCATCATCACGGGCATTATGATCCTCATTTCTGGTTAGGGATTGGGCCTGTAGGACAAGTTGCAAGTGCAATTACGGCAAAACTGATTGAGCTCGATGCGGATCAGCAGCAGCAGTATCAAGATAATCTTGTTCGCTTTTTAGCGAACCTTGCCGAGCAAGACAACGCGATAGGTGAAAAGCTCAAACCTGTCACGACCGTACCTTATTACGTTTTTCATGACGCTTATGGCTATTTCGAACAGCATTTTGCATTAAATAATCTAGGCCACTTCACGGTGAGTCCTGAGCGAAAGCCAGGAGCTAAGACACTGATTGCGATTAAAAAAGCGCTAAATGATCAACGTGCTAAGTGTGTGTTTTCAGAACCGCAATTTGAGCCAGCGATTATCGAAACCGTTGTTAGAGGTACGCCAGCGAAAATTGGTGTGCTTGATCCACTTGGCAGCTCAATTGAACTCAAAGCGGGTAGCTATTTTTCCTTCCTAAATAGTTTGGCAGAGAGCTACTACGCTTGTTTGTCTCAATCTTAAGTAGACCTAGTTATCTGTCGTTTCTCTAAATGCGGCTTAAGCCGCATTTTTTTGTATCCAAATCCTAAAAAATTGGTCTTTCTAAACCTTTCAAACTGCACACAAGCTAGGTATTCGTTAGAATGCATGAGAATTTGTACTCATCTAGAATACCTAAAGCAATAAAGTACGAATTCTTGAATTGTCGCTGACAGGGGAACTCGTGTTTCGCATATTTTTGTATGGCTGCTTGCTCAATATCCTGATCCCATCTTTGGTATTGGCATTAGATAAATCTGTATCTATTTTCTATCCCCTGCCGATTCAAGAGCAGGGGAAGGTCATCGTTGCGCATAACCTTTACCTTGGCAGTGATGGTGGTATTTGGGTGCATGATGTTCACGGTAAAGTGATGTACTTTGATGGGCAGAATGTTTTGCCTCGACGTGGCTCTGTTCTACCACAATTGTCCACTCATATCGTTTATGCGAACAGTGCATTTTGGGCTTTTGAGCAACACGAGCTGTTCAGAACCTATCCCGGGGGAGAAAGAGAGCTGATGTTGAGCTTAACTCCGGGAACGCAGATTATTCAGATGGGGGCCTCTAACGGCATGATCTGGATGGTCGATGGGGGAAACTTTTATAGTTATGAGATCCGAAGTGGTCGCGTCGAATCGCTTTCTTTACACGAACTTTATCAGCTCAATAGTGCCAGTAAGGTCGTGATTAACGATGCACAGTTTTTAGTCTCGAAATGGGCTTTAGCGACCAATGCCGGGGTGTACTTATCTGACGAACAAGGTTTTTCTCATGTTAAAAAATCAGGTAAAAACTTTATCCAAAAACTCTATTTTTCCCATAAACGTCGAGAGCTGTTAGTTGGGTCTAAACGTGGTGCATTAGTCATTGATATTGAAGATAAACGCCCACCACTGGATAGAATTGGTTCCTCTCATGTCCTCTCTATTGCGGAAACCGAGAAAGAGTACTGGATCGGTACAGAAGATGGGCTCTTTGTTTACTCTTTTATCACCGGGAAAATCGTGCAACTTGAAAGTAACCATCAAGATGACTACGCCTTACTGGGCAAGAAAATCTACGCCATGGTGAATGACTTCCAAGGTGGGATGTGGATAGGAACTGACAAGGGGATTTTTTACTACTCCCTGTTTGGTCAGCAGTTTACTCGGTATCCGGCGCAAGCGTTATCTAACGACGGAAGTAAAACACCGATAGGTAAAATGGTACCACTCAACTCCGACGGAGATTATTTGGCGATAACTGCACAAGGTCTGTATAACTTCAATTTTTCGGGTGAGTTACGTAAACATCTCATTTATCCAGGTAAAGTGAATGACTTTGTGATTGACGACCAAGAGCATATTTGGATCGCGACAGGGAAAGGTTTGGTTCGTTACAATCTCAGTCGTCGTAGTATTGATACGCCTAATTTACCGCTCCCTTTGCTACAAACGGCTATTCAACATCTTAGCTTAGATAATGATGGTAACTTATGGGGGACAAGTGATTACCAAATTTGGTCATACTCACTCTCTGAAAAAAACTATCGAGATTATGGTTCTGAATGGATGGTGAAAGCTTTTTCTCCATCACAGATTACTCTGCTTGCCGCAGTACGAGACGGCATAGTGATCGGGACGGAACATGGCACGTATTCCCTGTTTGAAAAACAGATCCGCTTTGATTTTGCGAGCCATCGTTATGGTGAGATAGTACAAGTTGTTGAAGATACTGCAGGCCATATTTGGGTTGTTGGCTCTTATGGGGTTTTTCAGTGGCGTAAAGATCAGCCCGAAGCTGTCACCGTCGAGTTAATCGAAGAAAATATCCAACCTTTGTGTATTGCCGAGTCCAAGCAGGGGATGTGGCTCATCTCTACAAAAGGGATCAGCTATTACCGTAATCAAGAGCTTACGAAACATTTTGGGGCTCCTTATGGTTTGATCAGTAATGAATTCTTGCCGGCATCGTGTACGGTAGGTGAGGAGCAAGATACCTCATCGTTGATCATAGGATCGCAATTTGGTGTGGTGAAAACCAATACAGAAGAATTAGCGGTGTCTAATTTGCCTAATATTCAGGTGACGTTTAGCCAAGTTAGCGTAAATCATACGACTAAGCTTTTGGGATATCGTATGTCCGAGCCAGTGAAAATTGCTTATGGTGACTCGATCAGTTTTCAGTTTGGTGCTTTACCATCCTCACGTAGTCAGTCTTTAGAATACAAACTTAACGATGAACAACAGTGGCAGCGTTTTGATGGGGCGCTGCTCAATTTTGATCAACTTTTACCAGGTAAATATCGTTTGAAAGTCCGCAGTGCGAACCCAATGCAGCGATACCGAACTGAAGCCCTGTTTGATTTTGAAGTTTCAGAGCCTTGGTATATGACTTCCATGGCACTTGTCGGATATGTCCTTAGCCTGCTTGGTTTGTTAGCACTCGCTTTATGGTGGCGAACACGAATGATATTGGCAGCTAACCGCAAACTTAAAGCGCAAGTGGAGCTCAAAACTAGCCAGTTACGTCATCAAAGTAAAATTGTACTGAGCAACAACCACCAACTTCGAAAGCAACTGCAGCTCCACCATACAATTCTTGGTAACGTGTTAGACAATATTGATGCCTCATTGCGGCACTTATCGTCCTACGCCAAAGTACGTTCATGGAGTGAATTCGAAGCACCTTTCAACAAAGTGAAGCAAGAGTTGGCTCAACTGCATTTTATGCATCGCGGCGATGAAGATGAAAGCAAATATCATGATTTACATCTTTTGATTGAATCTGCGTTGAAGAGTTGGCACGAAGAGTACAGCAAAGCCTTGATTAAACTGACTTACAGCGGTGAGCCTCGCTTTGTGGAAGTCCGACAATTCAATCTTGATGTGCTATTTAATGCAGTGTTAACGGATGCGATAAAACGGCTGTATAAGCACCAAGAATTAACCATACAACTTGAAGTGAGAAATGCGCAGGCGGTTATCGTATTTTCGGATTTTGGCGCGCCAATCCAAAACATAAACAAAACTATGGTGACTTTATCTGGAAGTAGTTATCCGCTTGAAGAGTTAGTTATTCGCAGCGGTGGTGAATTGCATGTGCTCGCATTGAAAGAGCGTAATGTGATTGAGTTAGCTTGGCCATTGGCAACCTTACCCGAGTTAGAGGCCGTCCATAAACAAGAAGAAAGCGAACTGGGGGCTAAGGTTAGCATTGATGAGGTGGAGAAAGAGTGGCTAAGTAAAGTCGAGAAACTGATAGAGCTGCATTATAGCGATCCCAATTTCACCACATCTACTGCAGCGCAGGCGCTTTATGTCTCTGAACGCAGTTTACAGCGTCGCTTTAAAGCCGCGACAGGAAAAACCTTCAAAGAGTCGTTAAATGAAGTTCGCTTAGAAAAAGCGTGTCAAAGCTTATTGAGTGGGGCGAAAATCGCGCAAGTTGCTTTTGATTGCGGATTTAATGACCCCTCTTATTTCAGTCAGCGTTTCAAACATCATTTTGGATTATCACCAAGCCAATTCATCGAAGATCAAGAAAACTAATAGAACCCACCTCTATTTCATCTTGTTGTTCTCAAATCGCTTAGTTCTGCAGTTAGCCAGCAACGGTATTGATCTCCGTGAGCACAGGCGGATTTGTGTGATTGGGGAAAATGAAGCCAACCAATGCTTCTTCAGTTTTAATAAATAGAAAAGGTACTCGTGAGAACTTAGCTCGGGAGTCGATAACTGTGCGCTACAAGTGTGATGAATTTTGTTTAGGTAAACAGAAGCTCGCAAGCTTGTCGCTGAACAGGCTCAAGAAACAAATGCTATTGAAGTGAGTGATAGTAATAGAGGTAAAACAGTAGGAAAAAAATATCGTGGTATAGCCGGGGGGACTATACCACGGGTGTCAACGACACCTTCGCTTGCTGCCGGAGTGGTATGACATGGTCATACCACCTCTGGAATTCTTGTCTCTAGGAGGGATGTCCTTTCAACGAAATCACTATAATCCTATCGACTTATTTTACTTATAAAATTAACGACAACTTTACATAGAAAAACGACAGCAGCTTAATCATGTTTTTAAGTTGTTGATTTTAAATATGTAAATGTAATTTGTCGTTTTTTCTATCATGTTGATTTTATGCAGGAGACTTTTCTGACTTGGTCTTTGACGTTTTTGACGAGAAGTTTTTGACAGAATTGACGTTGACTATTACCTAAGCAAACATTGTTTTCGCGCAAGAAAACCTTACCCTGCGTATGGTAAGTTCGTTTAACATTAATAGTAATATTTCTTATTAACACTTCCTTTTCAAAGTTACCTCTATGAAATTGTCACAAATGCAAGCAGGCGAGCGTGGAATCATCCTCGCATTGGATGGACTTTCTGATACGGTCAGAAAGAAACTGATGGTGATGGGCGTTCTCCCCAATACCGAAGTCGTATTAATTCGCCGAGCTCCAATGGGTGATCCGCTTCAAGTTGAAGTACGCGGTGTGTCGATCGCGTTGCGCGAAAATATTGCGGCAAATATTGATGTGGAGAGAGCACAATGAAGTATCAAGTACTCACCGTAGGCAACCCGAATAGTGGAAAAACAACCTTATTCAATGGTCTCACTGGGGCAAAACAGCAAGTCGGTAACTGGGCGGGGGTCACTGTTGAGAAAAAAACGGGTAGTTTTGTTCATGCAAGCGATGAATTTGCACTCACCGATCTGCCCGGAATTTATGCTTTAGACAGCGGTAATGACAGTAACAGTATTGATGAATCGATCGCATCGCGTGCGGTGTTGACGCATCCTGCGGATGTGATCATTAATGTGGTTGATGCGACGTGCCTTGAGCGCAGCTTATATATGACGCTGCAACTGCGTGAATTGCGCCGTCCAATGATTGTCGTACTTAACAAAATGGATGCGCTTAAGCGTGAACGTGTTCATCTCGACCTCAAACAACTAGAAGCGTTTTTGGGGTGCCCTGTGTTGGCGCTTTCTGCCAACAATAAAGAGCAAGTTCGCCGCTTTAAAGAAAAATTGCATAAACTGCTGGTACAAGGGATTGCGTTAAAGCAGATTGAACTTCACTACGGTGCTGAATTTGAGTCATTGATTCATGAGCTAGAACCAATGTTTGCTGAGCAAGCGGTTTCAGCGCGCGCGCTGGCGATTCGAGCCTTAGAAAACGATCGTTTAGTGATTAACGGATTAAAAGAAGCGGAGCGCCAAAACGTAGAGCAACGTCAACATGAGTGTCAGGTTGATATTGATCTTCTCGTGGCCAACGTACGTTATACGTATTTACATGAGCTGTGTACCCACGTGCGACGCACCGAGGGCAAACTGAGCCATAAATTCACCGAAAAAGCCGATCGCGTTATCCTCAACAAGTGGGTTGGTATCCCGTTCTTTTTTGCTGTGATGTACCTGATGTTCATGTTTTCAATCAACATCGGCAGTGCTTTTATCGATTTCTTTGATATTGGTGTTGGCGCATTGTTGGTTGATGGCGGACACCATTTACTGGATGACCATCTCCCCGTTTGGTTAGTGACCTTAATCGCTGATGGTGTTGGTGGCGGTATCCAAACCGTTGCAACCTTTATTCCTGTCATCGCTTGCCTGTATTTATTCTTAGCGGTATTAGAAAGCTCCGGTTACATGTCTCGTGCTGCATTTGTTCTGGATAAAGTGATGCAGAAAATCGGTTTGCCCGGTAAAGCGTTTGTCCCGCTGGTCCTTGGCTTCGGGTGTAACGTACCTTCTATTATGGCAACACGCACGCTGGATCAAGAGCGTGAACGTAAGCTGGCGGCCTCCATGGCTCCGTTTATGTCTTGTGGTGCTCGTTTACCGGTTTATGCGTTGTTTGCGGCGGCATTTTTCCCGCAAAGTGGCCAAAATGTGGTGTTTGCCCTCTATTTATTAGGGATTGTTGCGGCGGTATTTACGGGGTTGGTACTGAAAAAGACCCTCTATCCAGGTGTCAGCGAGAGCTTAATCATGGAGATGCCGGACTATGAAATCCCAACCTTACAAAACGTGGTGATCAAAACATGGCAGAAGCTGAAGCGTTTTGTATTGGGAGCCGGTAAAACCATTGTTGTTGTAGTGACGATTTTGAGCTTTTTAAACTCAGTCGGTACCGATGGTTCATTTGGTAACGAAAATAGTGATAAGTCCGTGCTTTCTAAAGCAGCTCAATTTGTCACTCCTATTTTTTCACCGATGGGGATCACTCAGGAAAACTGGCCTGCAACGGTTGGCATCATTACAGGTATTTTTGCCAAAGAAGCGGTTGTGGGGACCTTAAATAGTCTTTACACCACCACACCTGATGCAGAAGAGGCGGCGGAATACGATTTGCTGGCGAGTTTGCAAGAAGCCTTAATGACGATTCCTGACAATCTTGCTGGGCTCAGTTTTAGCGACCCACTAGGAATTGAAGTCGGGGATTTGACGGATACCGAGGCTGTTGCGCAAGAGCAAGAAGTAGATGGCTCGATCTTTGGTAATTTACACACCTATTTTGCCAATGCTCATGTGGCTTTTGCTTATCTGATCTTTATTTTGCTTTATACCCCTTGTGTAGCCGCGATGGGCGCTTATGTGCGCGAATTTGGTGCAGCTTACGCGCGCTTTATTGCGGTATGGACGATGGGGCTGGCTTACGGTTCTGCGGTGCTCTACTACCAAGCTACCCATATTGCTGAGCACCCAATGTATAGCTTAATTTGGATTGGTGTGATTGTGGGCATCGGATTCGCTACCTACTGGGCACTTAAACAGACAGGGCGTAAGCAAAAGATGATAGAGGTATCTGTCGCGTGATTTTAAATGAACTCAAAGCGGCGATTGAGTCGAAAAATGGCGCGACGAGACAAGAGCTCGCGCGACGTTTTGCTCTGAGCGAAGATGGCATCGATGCGATGCTCGCGGTATGGATTAAAAAAGGTGTCCTATCGCGTCAACAGTACATCAACGCTGAGGATGAGGTGGTGCGAGTGCGCTACGTCATGAATCAGGCAGGATCGCTTGCTGTGAATGTGACTATGTAAAACCTTCCTACTTGAAGGTGCCGCGGTGTTGGCAACGTTTGTTCATCCCAATCGCATAGTGTATCTATGCTCATGGGGATGAATTCTCTTGCTGCCTGCCTGCAACTCCAAGTAGTTTGGGTATAGTTGCTTGTGGTATCACCGACTCATAAAAAAGCCGCGTAATGCGGTTTTTTTATGGTCATTCCTAAACCACTCTGCTTTTAGCAGCGATGCTTGATGCCCAGTGCTTCATCTAAGCTGGCGGTGATGACGCAGACGCTATGCCGTAAACAGGGCATGTTTTGCGAGGACATCTCTTAACTGGGTCAGTAATGCCGCTTGCTCTTGCTGAGTACGAAACACGCCTTGTGTTCTGCCCCAAACAGGGCCCGGCCATGCCATATCATGGGTAAAGCGCGCAATATGATGGATGTGCAGTTGTGGCACCATATTGCCTAGAGCACCTAAGTTGAGTTTGTCTGGGGAAAATAGAGTTTCCAGAGTTTGGCAAACCAGCTGCGATTCGACTAAAAACTGCTGCTGCTCATCCATTGGCAGATGGTGTAGTTCACGTAAATCCGCTCTTTGCGGGACTAAAATAACCCAAGGCACGGCAGAATCTTTATGTAACAGAGCAACACAGAGCGGGAAATGGCCGATCACATCGGTGTCTTTTTGCAATTGGGGATGCAGTTCAAAATGCGCCATCAGATACGCCTCCAAATCGATTTTTTATTCTTGGTTGAAGACTGGTTGAAGCCAGATAAGTGATAAAGACAGATAAGTGATAAAGAAAAGGTTGGCGATTGGCCAACCTTTTCTCTACTTCAATTACATTCTCTCTAGAGTGTCAATGCCCAGTAGAGCAAGACCTTGCTTGATGGTTTTCGCTGTCAGTGCAGCGAGTTTCAAACGACTCTGCTTAATGCTTTCTTGCTCTGCGACCAAGATTGGGCAAGCTTCGTAGAAGCTAGAGAAAATGCCAGCCAGTTCAAACAGGTAGCTACACATGATGTGCGGTTGACCTTCACGCGCGACCGATTGTACCGCCTCTTCAAACTGCAGCAGTTTGGCGATCAAGGCTTTCTCTTTATCTTCAGTAATTTGGATATGACCTGTTAGCTCATTCATATCCACGCCCGCTTTCGCAAAAACAGAAGCAACACGAGTATAAGCATACTGCATGTAAGGCGCGGTATTGCCTTCAAATGCCAGCATGTTGTCCCAATCGAACACATAGTCTGTAGTGCGGTGTTTAGAAAGATCCGCGTACTTCACGGCCGCCATTGCAACCGTATTGGCGATGTTGGTTTTTTCTTCTGCGGATAACTCTGGGTTTTTCGATTCGATCAGAGCCTTGGCACGCTCTTGTGCTTCATCCAGCAAATCCGCCAAACGTACAGTGCCGCCTGCACGAGTCTTGAATGGACGACCATCTTTACCCAGCATCATGCCGAATGCGTGGTGCTCTAAGCTGACGTTTTCTGGGATATAACCCGCTTTGCGTACGATAGTCCACGCTTGCATCAAGTGTTGGTGTTGACGTGAGTCGATGAAGTACAACACACGATCTGCGCCCAGTGTTTCATAGCGGTATTTAGCACAGGCGATATCCGTCGTTGTGTACAGGAAGCCGCCATCACGCTTTTGAATGATAACGCCCATAGGCTCGCCGTCTTTATTCTTGAATTCCTCCAAGAACACCACTTGCGCGCCATCATCTTCCACTGCCAAGCCTTTGGCTTTCAGGTCGCTGACAATTTGTGGCAGCATGTCGTTGTACATGCTTTCGCCCATGACGTTTTCGCGAGTGAGGGAGACATTCAGGCGGTCGTAGTTACGTTGGTTTTGAATCATGGTCACGTCAACCAACTTCTTCCACATCTCTAGACAGAATGGGTCGCCACCTTGCAGTTTCACTACGTAGTTACGTGCTGTTTCTGCAAACTGCTCATCTTCGTCATACAGTTTTTTCGATTCACGATAGAAAGCTTCAAGATCCGAAAGCTCCATCGAAACCTCACCCGATGCTTTTTGCACGCGCTCAAGGTTAGCAATCAACATACCGAACTGAGTGCCCCAGTCACCGATGTGGTTAGCTCGGATCACTTTATGGCCTAAGAATTCCAGAGTGCGTACGACAGCATCACCGATGATGGTTGAACGCAGATGGCCTACGTGCATCTCTTTGGCAACGTTAGGCGCTGAGTAGTCAGCCACGATGGTTTTTGGGGCTTCTTGTGCCACGCCAAGGCGTGCATCCGCCAGAGCCGCTTCGGCTTGCGCAGCCAAAAACTCTTCGCTTAAGAAAATATTGATAAAACCCGGACCTGCGATTTCGGTTTTGCTCGCGATACCGTCAAGATTGAGAACATCCAAGACTTTTTGTGCAAATTCTCGAGGATTGGTACCTAACTGCTTGGCTGCGCCCATAATGCCGTTGGCTTGGTAGTCACCAAATTGTGCTTTTGCTGATTGGCGAACCAGTGCCGGAGTGCCTGCTGGTGCGCCTGCGGCTTCAATAGCCTGAGAAACTCGATCATTGATCAGTGCTTGGATATTCACACGTTTACCCTTCAATTCAAGGAAATAGGGGAGGAATGCCATCATTTTTGAAGTGAGGCATATCACAATAATATGGTTTAATTGGCGGTCATGATAACAATATTCAGCCTAACCACCTAGGGTGAAACACAGGAAATTTTCACCTTTTTCCGTCAATCTTGGTAGTATCGCGTCCAAACTGGCATTTTGAGGCGAACAGATGCAACAACAACTTTATGCGACAGGGCTTGCTCCACAACAACTGCTCGAAAAACTCGACGCATTCATTGCCAAAATTGAGCAGTTGCTTGATCTTTTAGGCTTAGATCTGCGAGCCAATCAGCTAGACCATATTGCGTTGCGAATCAACGATCCGCAATTGGCGCAAGTCGCTCATCAAGCTTGGCTCGCTTATGGTGAAGAGATCTCTTGTGCGCAGATTCATGGCCGCCCGATCATCGTGATTCGTTTTAACCAGCCACTGCAAGTGAGTCATTGGCAAATTGAGTGTCTTGAACTGCCGTATCCTGCGCAAGGGAAAACCTATCCTGAGCAGAGTTGGGAGCATGTAGAATTTGTGATCCCTTCACAAGCTCTGAGTGCGGAGGCTTTTTGTGAGGAGTTGAAAGGCGGTTACCCCTCACTGGCGGAAAAATGGCATCAGCTTAACGAACTCGGCATCAAAGTGAAACTGTCTAGCCCACAAGGTGAAGGGGAGCGTTTGGCGAACCCAACCGTTGCATTCCAGTGGCAAGGGGTGTGTATTAAGCTTCATCCACACCCGTTGCAAACCATTGTGGAATCCGAAAGGGCCTAACCCACATCATAAGCTTTAGGGCGCAGTTGAAACTCTTCCACTGAGCCAATTTCTTGGCCGAGTTGTAAGGCAGGGGCATCGTGATGGGCTCGGCCTTGAGTATGCATAATTAAGCGATGTGCCGTACGTGGTTTCAGTTCATTGACCACGAAGCGTATCATGTCAGCACGGCTGAGATTTTTAAGCTCTTCCAGCACTTTTTCTCGCTGATCGAAACTGAGATCTTTATTGCCAATCGCAACCCATAAACGCTGGGCTCGAATCCGGAGTGTCGGGTCGGGCGCGGAAATTTGGTTCCACAATCCCCGTTTACTGCTATGCCATTGATATTCATTGAGTTCAAGCAGAACCATGTACAAGGCATTTAAAAACTCATCAATAGAGCGGATCAATTCACTTGGCGGAGCCGATGGTGATTGAACGTATAAGATTAAACCCGGATGGCGGTTTAATGGCATATTGCCCGTACCAACCATATAACCGAGTTGCTGTTTGGTGCGAATTTCGTGGAAGAAGGTGGCCGACATCAGATGATTGGCCAGCGAGTAAAGCGCAATACTGCGTGGGCTGACTTCATGAGATTGGTAATACACCACAATCGCGGAATCATCTTGTTGGCACTGTACTTCACGTTGAAACGTTCCGCTCTTTCCGAGCATAACCAATGGGCGAAGCGACTCTTCATAAGTTTGCCCTTGAACGCGTAGCGCGTCTTTGAGCACTTCCGCCATATTGTGGGCTTCGGCGGCAGGCCAGTCACCATAGACAAACATTTCGACGTGCAACTGTGACAGAATTGTGTCGACAAAATGGGCTAACTCTTCCACTTGTACATCATCAATCGCGGCTAATAACTCGGCATAAGGTGGGTTATTGGGTTGCAATAACCCGGTCATCGCATTAAACAGTTGAGAGATGGGTTTATCGTGGGCGGCATTGCGCCAATTACGAGTCATTTGCTGCTTGATGGTGGCAAAGCGCTTAGGCTGGAAATCGCGCTGCGCAAATTTACGTAAAATCACTTCCATCAATTGCGGTAGTTTTTGGCTAAAACCTGACAACGTGAGCGTCACGCCACCTTGGTGGGCATAGAGGTTGTAGCCCATCCCCGCTATTTCGGCTTGGTATGTTTCTTTGGCTAACGCATCCAAAAACATCTCCACACACAAACGGGTCATCACGATATTACGACAGTTAGCCACGGCATGCGGGCTGTCGATCGCAATATAAATCACGCCTTTAGGTACTCTGAATTCGGTGTCTTGCTGATGCCAAAGTTTGAATCCGGGTAAGTCCTGCAACACTTGCGGCAGAGTGTGGCTCTCCTTGACCTCTGACGGGTCGAGGTCATAACAGATAAATGGGTTGGGTTCAGGCAGGGAGATGGGTAAATCCAACGGCTGGCAGAATCTGTGCAGTTGTTCAGTAGTGAAAGGACGAACCGAATAAGGGGTAAAGTACCATTGCGCTTTTTTATCGTACTCGCCCCCTTTTGCAATCAAGGTGGCACGCAGGTTCTCTGGGGTGAGATAACTTAAAATATGCAGCAACAAGGCTTCATCGTAGCCTGACATCATATAGTCCCCGTAAGCCGTATCTTCGGGGGCATAATGCTGCATGTTGACCACCAAATGGCTGACCATATCCAGTGGGCGCTGGGTTTCTTGAAAGCGGAAAGCCGACTCAAGCACAGCTCGCTTTTCTTGATAACGCCACGCTTGTAAGCCTTGAGTCGCAATCAAATTCAGCGTTTGGAATAGACTTTGAATAATCTCATCAACATGATCTAATCCTTCCTGAGTCAGCACACAACTGACGGCAAACTCGCGGTAGTTACTGCCACTTACCCCTCCGCCAGCAGAAAGAGTAGTGATCCAACCTTTCTCTTTCAACGCTTCCAGCAAGCTGCCTTCACCCTCATAGCCAATTAAATGAGCAAAATAAGAGAGCGGTTTTTTCTGATAGTAGCTTTCAGTGCTGGGCATAGGAAAAGCGAGGATCAGCTTACGAATCTCTTTGAGAGGCTCAATCTGAATCAAAATTCCCGTATGTTCGCGATCAACAAAAGGAGGTAGGGGTTTGATATCGCGTTGCGGGTTTGGGATCGCGGCAAAATAACGCTCAGCCCATGCTTCGAGTTCGTCAAAACTTTGCGAACCAATCAGGGACAACGTCATCAACTTGGCGGAATAATGAGACCGATAAAACTCAATAATTTCATCTCGAATAGAGCTGTTTTCGCGATCGCCTAAGGTGTGCTGATTGCCGACTGAGAACTTGCTAAACGGGTGCTGCGGATTAATGGTTTCTTTTTGTACTTGGTAGAGGCGGCGTGACTCATCTTTAATTTTCAGTTTGTATTCTGAGTCGACGGCTTGACGCTCTTTATCCAAAGCCTCGGCATTAAACAGCGGTGCGATAAAAAACTGACTGAAACGGTCAAGCGCTTTAGCAAAAGCGTTCGGCAAAACATCAAAGAAGAAACAGGTATGTTCTGTGCCAGTCCATGCATTATTCGAACCGCCATGCTGACTGATAAAAGTTTGAAAATCGCCAACTTTCGGGTATTTTTCTGTGCCCAAAAACAGCATGTGTTCGAGATAGTGAGCCAAACCTTGGCGTTCGATCGGATCGTCAAAGTGCCCGACGTTGACCGCTAACGCCGCGGCGCATTTTTGAACATCAGGGCTTTGGATGAGTAACGTCCGTAAGCCATTGCTCAGCGTAATATATCGGTACTGATGAGTATCATTGGGGCTGATATGCACAGCATTTCTCCGGATTGGTAGGGTCAAAGACGAGTCACAGAACACCAAACTGACACATCGTACTATTATTATTCCTGTCAGTTTAGTCTGTCGCTTGGCTTTTTAATAGACTGTTAACGAAGTCGAAGTCTTTGCTCAGACTGCTGTTATAATCAAAAAACCAAGCAGCCAGAGACTGCATAGCGTAGGTAGTGTACATGAAGATTTATATTATGCGTCACGGTGAAGCACAGCAGTTTGCCCCTAGTGATGCACAAAGAGCATTAACCGACCGAGGCCGTCATGAATCCGAAGCTGTCGCGCGCGCATGCGTCAATCAACGGGGCGTGAAGAGTTTCGATCTTGTGTTGGTTAGTCCTTACTTACGGGCTCAACAGACGTGGGAACTGCTCACGGATCATTTCTCTGCCAAAAGAGTGGAAACTTGCGATGGCATCACGCCCTACGGCCAGTCGGATCGAGTATTTGATTACCTATCGGCCTTGATTGAGGTTGAACAGCTCGAATCCTTGTTGCTGGTTTCACATTTACCGCTAGTGGGGTATCTGGTATCTGAATTTGTGGCCGATATGATTCCACCCATGTTCCCGACTTCAGGAATGATTTGTATCGATTACGACCCCATAGCGCAGAATGGACAGCCTTTGTGGAATGTGCATCCGTAACCCTATTTCCCCATCATTTATCGTGCACATCGAGAGCCTCCTGCGGCTCTCGTTGTTTTTAAGGCTTTGTTTTTTCAGGCGAGATGCCTTAACTGAGATAGCCATAAAATTGACGTAGGGAATGGACTGAAAATTGCATCAACGCGATATACGTTTTCTACTTGAAGCTGCAACTGCGCTGGTTACGCTCGTTCACCCAAGCATAGAGTGAGTCTATACTCATGGGGTTTTTCCTACGGCGGCCGAACTGCAACTCCAAGTCGTTTGGTTATAGCATCGCTACGGCGCAGCCTTGATGTTCCGATTAACCCTTCAGTGACAGCCAGAAATTTATGAAATTTACACTGCCATTTGCGGACAAATTGCCTTCAATTCCACAGCGTAGCATGCCTGCGATCGGTGCTCCGGTCATGGTATTGGCTGCATTGGCGATGGTTGTCCTCCCAATGCCAGCCTTTCTGCTCGACTTGTTCTTCACTTTCAACATCGCTCTGTCGTTAGTGGTGCTTCTGGTCACCGTGTATACCCGTAGGCCATTAGATTTTGCGGCGTTTCCAACGGTACTGCTGATCGCGACCTTGCTACGTTTGGCACTGAACGTTGCGTCAACGCGAGTCGTTTTGCTGTACGGTCATGAAGGTCCAGGTGCGGCGGGTAACGTTATCGAAGCGTTTGGTAACGTGGTGATTGGTGGGAACTACGCGGTTGGTTTGGTGGTGTTCCTTATTCTGATGATCATCAACTTTATGGTAGTGACCAAAGGGGCGGGACGAATTTCCGAAGTAAGTGCCCGCTTTACCTTGGATGCCTTGCCCGGTAAGCAGATGGCGATTGATGCTGACTTAAACGCGGGCTTGATTGACCAAGAACAAGCACGTGTGCGCCGTTTTGAAGTCACTAAAGAAGCGGACTTCTACGGTTCGATGGATGGTGCGTCAAAATTTGTGAAGGGTGATGCGATCGCCGGTATTTTGATTCTTTTTATCAACATCATCGGTGGCCTGAGTATCGGGATGATCCAGTATAATTTGGGTTTCAAAGAAGCGATCGAAATCTACATCCTGTTGACCATTGGTGATGGCTTAGTCGCCCAAATTCCATCACTGCTTTTATCGATTGGCGCTGCGATTATGGTTACGCGTCAAAATACCGATGAGGACATGGGGCAGCAGGTTATCTTCCAACTGTTTGATAACCCGAAAGCTCTCACCATTACCGCGGGTATCCTGTTCGTTATGGGGATTGTCCCTGGGATGCCACATTTTGCCTTCCTGTTTTTAGCGCTACTGGCCAGTGGCGCAGCGTATTGGCTGCACCGTAAACAGAAAACCAAAGCGGAGAATAAAAATCTGCCCGCCAAGAGCGATGTGGAAACTCCGACCCAACGTGAACTGTCATGGGATGATGTACAGCCGGTTGACGTGATTGGTTTGGAAGTGGGGTATCGCTTGATCCCCCTAGTGGATAAAGATCAAGGTGGCGAGCTGCTTGAACGCGTTAAAGGGGTGCGTAAAAAGCTGTCGCAGGACTTTGGCTTCCTTATTCCGCCGGTACATATTCGTGACAACCTAGAATTAACGCCCAATAGTTACCGCATCACCTTGATGGGCGTAGCCGTGGGTGAAGCAGAAATTCGGCCAGATCAAGAGTTGGCGATTAACCCGGGACAAGTGTACGGCATGATTGATGGTGAGCGCACTCGCGACCCAGCTTTTGGTCTGGATGCAGTGTGGATACGGGAAGATCAGCGTGAGCATGCGCAAGCTTTGGGCTATACCGTGGTCGATTCTTCCACTGTGCTCGCCACTCATCTTAGTCAACTATTGACCAACAATGCCGCACAGCTGCTTGGCCATGAAGAAGTTCAGAATCTGCTGGAAATGCTCTCGCGCTCCGCGCCCAAACTGGTGGAAAACTTTGTACCAGATCAGCTTTCTCTGGGGGTCGTGGTCAAAGTTCTACAGAACTTGCTGCATGAAGCGATCCCTATCCGCGATATTCGCACCATAGTGCAAACCCTTTCGGAATACGCGAGTAAGAGTCAAGAACCCGACATTTTAACTGCAGCGGTGCGCATCTCACTCAAACGACTTATTGTCCAAGAAATCAATGGGGTAGAGCCTGAATTGCCTGTAATTACCTTAATTCCGGAGCTGGAACAAATTTTGCATCAAACTATGCAAGCTTCGGGTGGTGAATCAGCAGGTATTGAGCCGGGACTGGCGGAAAGACTGCAAATGGCGCTAAGCCACGCCACTCAAGAGCAGGAGTTGAAAGGGGAACCCGCAGTATTGCTGACATCTGGCGTATTGCGTTCAACGCTAGCGAAGTTTGTGAAAAACACCATTCCCAACCTTCGCGTGCTCTCCTATCAGGAGATCCCCGATGAGAAACAAATTCGAATTGTGCAGGCCGTGGGTAATTAATCGTCCGCACGTTTTTTAAAGACGGAAATCTGCTTTGAAAATAAAACGATTTTTTGCCAAGGATATGAAAACTGCGCTGCTTCAGGTCAAAGAAGAGCTGGGCGTGGATGCTGTGATCATGTCGAATAAAAAAGTCGCGGGTGGGGTCGAAATTGTGGCAGCGGTTGATGGCGATACTGCGCCCGCACCAGCCAAGCGTTACAACTCGCAGCCTAGACATGGTTATAACCAAGTCTCACCCTCGGTCGCTCCGACCAAGAGCAGAGAGCTGGTGGATGATCGTGTCAGTTTGCAATCGAGTGCCGACTCTGGCCGTTCCATGACTCAACGCTTTGCTAATATGCTCAAGCAATACAGCTCGGCAGATGAGCAAGAGCATCGTGCGGAAAACGAAGATTCGCTCTCTGCGCTGCTCAAGCGCCAGTCAGAAAATCGTGCGCCACAACGCAATCAGACACAACGTAATCAGAGCAGTGCAGAGCGTCAACGCCCTGACTCTGCGCTCGGTAAGTTGCTGCAAGAAGATGCCGATGCACGCCGTAAGCCTAGGCTGGATCCGACTCGTTATGATCGAAAAGTGCCCGAAGAGCCGATGGTCGCCGTCAGTGAATTAGAATCGATGCGTGAAGAGATGACCTCGATTCGCCGTTTGCTTGAGCATCAAGTTTCCGGATTAATGTGGCAAGAAGTTGAGCGCCGTGAGCCACTGCGTGCCATGTTGATTAAACGCTTAGAGCGCATGGGTGTCTCTTTGGAAATGGCAGATCAATTGGCTTGCTACATTCCAGAGGAAACACCTCCTCCTAAAGCATGGAAAGCATTGTTAGGTTTAGTCTCCGACCAAATCCCAGTCGTCAAACACGATATTTTAAAACGTGGTGGCGTGGTTGCCTTACTTGGGCCAACCGGTGTAGGGAAAACCACAACCGTGGCTAAACTGGCGGCTCGTGCAGCGATGGAGTACGGCTCGGACAACGTCGCATTGGTGACCACAGACACTTACCGTATTGGTGCCCATGAGCAATTGTCGATTTATGGCAGAATTATGGGATGTCCTGTAAGAGTTGCTAAAGATTCCAACGAGTTAGCCGATGTAATCTATCAGCTACGTAATCGTCGCCTGATTTTGGTCGATACTGCTGGGATGGGACAACGCGATGTTCGGTTGTCAGAACAGCTAGATACCTTGATGCAAGAGAGCGGAGAGACCATCCACAGCTATCTTGTTTTGCCTGCAACCGCGCAGCGCAAGGTCTTACAAGAAACCATTGAGCATTTCAGAAGGATACCGCTTTCTGGATGCATTATGACCAAACTCGACGAATGTTTGAGCCTAGGCGAATTCGTTAGCGTGGTTGTACAAAATGCGTTGCCCGTCGCTTACATCGCGAACGGACAACGAGTGCCCGAAGATATCGTAATCGCGCAACCCAAATACATGGTCGCAAAGGCAAACGAATTGCTAGAGAAGTCGACTGAAGATGAACCTCATTACTGGACCAGTGATTCAGAGAGATTCTAGGCGGCGGACAGGTATGACAAACAAAATGATATATGACCAAGCAAGCGGCCTACGTCGCTTAACCCAACCTTCAGTGACCAAAGTGATTTCGGTCACTGGTGGCAAAGGTGGTGTCGGGAAATCGAATGTCACCTTAGGTATGGCTATCTGTATGGCAAAACAGGGCAAAAAAGTCATGGTGCTCGACGCCGACTTAGGCCTTGCTAATGTTGACGTAATGCTCGGTATTCGCCCTAAGCGTAACCTAGGCCATGTTTTAGCCGGAGAGTGTGAGCTCAAAGACGCCATTGTCGAAGGTCCACATGGTATTCGGATCATTCCAGCGACGTCAGGAACGCAATCCATGACCGAGCTCTCTCATGCTCAGCACGTGGGACTGATTCGGGCATTTGGCACGTTAGAAGATGAGATGGATATTTTGCTCATCGATACCGCGGCAGGTATCTCAGATATGGTGGTGAGCTTCTCACGCGCCGCGCAAGATGTAGTGGTTGTGGTGTGTGATGAACCGACCTCAATCACGGATGCGTATGCCCTGATCAAGCTACTGAGCAAAGAACATCAAGTTCAACGATTTAAAATTGTTGCTAATATGGTGAGAAGTTATCGTGAAGGCCGTGAATTATTTGCTAAATTAACATTAGTGACAGAACGGTTTTTAAATGTGAGCTTAGAACTTGTCGCCTGCATCCCACTCGACGACAATGTACGCCAAGCGGTGAAGCGACAAAAAATCGTGGTTGATGCGTATCCACGCTCACCAGCCGCATTGGCGATAAGCTCATTGGCAAACAAAGCGTTGACTTGGCCGATACCGAGAACACCAAGTGGACATTTGGAGTTTTTCGTTGAACGCTTACTTAATCGGTCAGAAACAGTAGGGGAACCTTTCGGTGAATAAAGCGCTTACATACGATCAATACGGAAATCTTAATAGCCAGCAGCTATTTCTTGAGAAGTACTCTGTATTGGTTAAGCGTATCGCTCATCATTTGATTGGCCGTCTCCCGCCCAGTGTTCTGATCGAAGACCTCATTCAAGCTGGCATGGTTGGTTTGCTTGAGGCACAAAAAAATTATGATGGAAGTAAAGGCGCGAGCTTTGAAACCTATGCCGGAATTCGGATTCGTGGGGCTATGCTCGACGATATCCGACGTGGTGACTGGGTTCCGCGATCTGTGCACAAACATAATCGTGAATTCAGTCAAGCGATTGCACTGCTCGAGGGAGAACTCAATCGCGATCCAACGGATGCTGAAGTGGCGAAGTTTTTAAACATGTCACTAGAGCAGTATCACAGCGTGCTGATGGACATTAACTGTTCACGCATTGTTGGGATAGAGGATCTCGGTGTTTCTGATGACGCGATTTCACCGTTTGAAGAGGGGGAAGATAACTCGCCTTTTCACGGTGTCGCTGAAGAATCTTTCCGTAAAGCACTCGTTGAATCAATAAAATCGCTCCCGGAGCGTGAAGCTTTGGTACTTTCGCTCTATTATGATGAAGAGCTAAACTTAAAAGAAATTGGTGAGGTACTTGGAGTTAGTGAATCTCGCGTCAGCCAGATACTCAGCCAATCTATGCAGCGGCTAAGAACAAAGTTAAGTTCTTGGACTCGGAATGACTAAATATCACTGACCTAAAATTCAGTGGAGGCTATTTTGAATAAAAACATGAAGATCCTTATTGTTGATGACTTTTCAACAATGCGCCGAATCGTTAAAAACCTACTTCGAGATCTGGGGTTCAATAATACGCAGGAAGCCGATGATGGTCTCACTGCATTGCCTATGCTCAAAAAGGGGGATTTTGAGTTTGTTGTTACAGACTGGAATATGCCTGGAATGCAAGGGATTGACTTGCTTAAAAATATCCGTGCCGATGCAGAGTTAAAACATTTGCCTGTGCTGATGATTACTGCGGAAGCTAAGCGCGAGCAAATCATTGAAGCTGCCCAAGCAGGCGTGAATGGTTACATCGTAAAACCATTTACCGCTGCTACGCTTAAAGAAAAATTAGACAAAATTTTTGAGCGTTTATAAGGCTTTTGCTGCGGCAAAAGGTGCTCTATTCACACGCGCAAAAGGCTGATTCAGGATGATTTCATTAGAACAGGCTAAAGAACTCGTGCAACTTTTGGAACAGGGACAGCAAAGTGAAGCTAATAGGCTGCTGACGGATGTCTATGAGTCCACCAACAATCCTATGCTCAAAGAGATAGGGATGTTAACGAGGGATTTGCATGAATCGCTGAAAAATTTTCATATTGATGATCGTTTCAGTGAGATCGCGACGGATGAAATTCCAGACGCACGAGAAAGACTGCAATACGTTATACAGAAAACGGAAGTCGCGGCGAACAAAACCATGGATGCAGTGGATCGCTGTATGCCGATAGCCGACAAACTACATGAAAGCTTGCTGTTGATTCGCCCTGAGTGGAATGGCTTGATGAATGGCCGGATTGAACTGATGCATTTCAAGTCACTTTGCCACCGGATTGATGACTTGCTCTCGCAAGTAGAAGGCGACAGCAGTGAATTGCGTGGTGAATTGACTGAGATCCTGATGGCTCAAGACTTTCAAGACCTGACAGGACAAATCATTAAACGTGTGATTAATGTGGTCAATGAGGTTGAAAAACGTTTAGTTGAAATACTGACGGTTTTTGGCGCGGCGCAAAAAGAACAAAAAGCAGACAAGGCGACAGTTTCATCAATAGAACCAGAGGGACCGATTCTCAATCCTCACGAACGAATTGATGCTGTCTCATCTCAAGACGACGTTGACGACTTGTTATCGAGTCTTGGATTTTAGGGGTAATCTATGAGTTACGAATTAGACGACGACATCCTGCAGGACTTTTTGGTAGAAGCCAGCGAAATATTGGAGTTGCTTTCCGAGCAGCTCGTTGAACTGGAAAATAATCCAGAAGACCGAGATCTATTGAACGCCATATTTCGTGGTTTTCATACCGTAAAAGGTGGTGCTGGTTTCTTGGCGCTCTCCGAGCTAGTGGAAACTTGTCACGGTGCGGAAAACGTGTTCGACATTTTACGTAATGGTCAGCGACATGTTTCTCCCAGCTTGATGGATACTATGCTTAAAGCGTTGGATACCGTTAACGAACAGTTTCGTGCGGTACAAGAGCGTGAACCACTGCAACCTGCCGACCCTGAATTGCTCGATGAGTTACATCGTTTAAGTAGACCTGCCTCTGAAGATGAAGATGAGGCTACAGAAACGCATTTTGATGAACCAGTAGAAGAGCTGGTTGAAGAGATCATCGAAGAAGTCGTTGAGGACGTTGTTGAAGAGGCTGCGCCCGATGTTGAGGTCGAGGTTACAGCAGGCTCATCCAGTGGCGTGATTGATAAAGGCTCTATCGACGATATCAACGAAGATGAGTTCGAAAAGCTACTTGATCAACTGCATGGTAAGGGCAAGGCTCCGGGGGCTCAGTCTCCGCCAGCTCCCGCTTCTTCGCCAGCGAAAGCCGCATCGGTAGCCAGTTCTGATCTCAACGGTGATATCACAGACGATGAGTTTGAAAAGCTACTCGATCAACTGCATGGTAAAGGCAAAGCCCCATCGATTGAGACTGTAGCGCCTGCTGCACCAGTAACATCATCGACACCTAAAGCGACCGAGACACCGAAACCTGCAGCTGCAAAATCAGCGCCCGGTGGCGATGACTTAATGACGGATGCAGAGTTTGAAAAACTGCTGGATGAGCTACATGGTTCAGGCAAAGGCCCATCGGTAGAAGAGCTTGAAATGGCGAATCGTCAAGTGGCATCTTGCCCTGCCTCTGCTGACACCAAGGCATCCGCCGAGGCGAGTGCTTCTACAACTAAGCCAGCAGCAAAACCTGCCGCTCCAGCTAAACCTGTAGCGGCAAAACCTGCTGTAGCTAAAGAAGCACCAGCAAAAGCTCCGGCTCCGCCTGTGGTAAAAGATTCTGATGAATCTCGCGAAGTCGCAGCCGGCGGCGGAGCTAAGAAAGCCCAAGCTGAATCAACTGTTCGGGTCGATACCTCAACACTTGATATCATCATGAACATGGTGGGTGAGTTGGTTCTGGTACGTAACCGACTCTTGAGCCTTGGCCTGAATAGTAACGACGAAGAGATGTCTAAAGCGGTGGCTAACCTAGATGTGGTTACTGCCGACTTGCAAGGCGCGGTGATGAAAACGCGTATGCAACCGATAAAAAAAGTGTTCGGGCGTTTCCCTCGCGTGGTTCGTGACTTGGCGCGTAGCTTAAATAAAGAAATTGATCTTGAGTTACGTGGTGAAGAAACCGATCTCGATAAAAACCTTGTTGAAGCGCTAGCCGATCCTTTGATCCACTTGGTACGTAACTCAGTTGATCACGGTATCGAAATGCCTGATGAGCGCGCTAAAAATGGCAAGTCTCGTACAGGCAAAGTGATTTTGTCTGCTTCACAAGAGGGAGATCACATACAGTTAGCTATCGTAGATGACGGTGCAGGTATGGATCCCGACAAGCTGCGTGGTATCGCCGTTAAACGGGGAATAATGGATGAAGATGCCGCGAACCGACTTACCAATAAAGAATGCTTTAACCTAATTTTTATGCCGGGGTTCTCTAGTAAAGAGAAGATCACCGATATTTCTGGGCGTGGTGTAGGGATGGATGTGGTAAAAACGGCGATAAATACGCTTAACGGTGCAATTGATATCGATTCAACAATGGGCAAAGGTACGAGAATCACTATCAAAGTACCACTGACACTGGCCATTTTGCCCACTTTAATGGTTGGTGTTGCTGATCATCCATTTGCACTACCGCTAGCAAGCGTAAATGAAATATTCCACTTAGATCTGCGTCGTACGAATGTGGTTGATGGACAACTGACAATCATAGTGCGAGAGAAATCAATACCTCTTTTCTACTTACAAAATTGGTTATCACCGAAGAAAGGCAAAATACACCCTCGCCAAGGACATGGACACGTAGTGATTGTACAAATTGGCAGTCAGCGTGTTGGTCTGGTTGTGGATACCTTAATTGGCCAAGAAGAAGTCGTAATTAAACCACTTGATAAATTGCTACAGGGCACTCCAGGTATGTCTGGTGCAACCATTACTAGTGACGGCCATATTGCCTTAATCTTGGATGTGCCAAATTTGCTTGAGAGCTATGCCGCAGGGTCTCGAGTCTGACCGGTAAAAAATGATAAGGATAAACATGGCGATTAAAGTATTAGTTGTTGATGATTCGAGTTTTTTCCGTCGTCGCGTGAGTGAAATCATCAACTCCGAATCGCGCTTAGAAGTCATTGATGTTGCTGTAAATGGGAAAGAGGCAGTAGAAAAGGCCACTCGACTCAAGCCAGATGTGATCACTATGGATATTGAAATGCCCGTCATGGACGGGATTTCTGCTGTCCGAGAGATCATGGCAAACAATCCAGTGCCCATTTTGATGTTCTCTTCATTGACCCATGATGGCGCAAAAGCCACATTGGATGCACTGGATGCTGGCGCGTTAGACTTTTTACCTAAGAAGTTTGAAGATATCGCGCGCAACCGAGATGAAGCCGTCACACTGTTACAGCAGCGTGTGCTTTCTATTGCGTCGAAAAAGATGTTTTTACGTCGTCCAGCGGTCGCTCGTCCTGCTCCAACCTCGGTCACAACAACCACTCCTTCACTCAACCAAGAACGAGCGAGCACAGCTGCCCCTGTGGGAAATCGCCCCACAATGTCGATTGCGGCAGCGACTCGTTTTAAGGCTTCGGGTAAAAAATACCAGTTGACCGCAATAGGAACCTCAACCGGTGGACCTGTAGCCTTGCAGAAAATATTAACTAAGCTGCCTGCTAACTACCCGCATCCCATAGTGTTGATTCAACATATGCCTGCGACGTTTACGGCTGCTTTTGCTAGCCGTCTCAATTCGCTATGCAAAATTGAAGTTAAAGAAGCGGAAGATGGAGATATGCTGCGTCCGGGTGTCGCTTATTTAGCCCCTGGCGGTAAGCAGATGATGCTGGATGGTCGACCCGGTTCAGCTCGCCTACGCATTGTCGACGGTGGCGAGCGCATGAACTATAAACCGTGTGTGGATGTTACTTTTGGCTCCGCGGCAAAAATCTTTGGTGACAAAGTACTCTCCATGATTTTGACCGGAATGGGTGCGGATGGACGTGAAGGTGCGCGGATGCTGAAACAAGCAGGAGCCACCATTTGGGCACAAGATGAAGACAGTTGTGTCGTGTATGGCATGCCACAAGCTGTCGCTAAAGCAGGAATTTCAACGGAAGATCTACCGCTGGAGAGAATCGCAGAGCGTATGTTGGTAGAAGTCGGGCTCGCCTAAGGAACCTCAATGATCGTTTGGAGTGTAGCAAACCAAAAAGGTGGGGTAGGAAAGACCACCACAACGATTACATTGGCGGGCTTATTAAGCCAGCAAGGTAAGCGTGTCCTGCTGGTCGATACTGATCCACATGCCTCACTGACCACCTATCTAGGATATGATTCTGATGGTGTGCCAGCCAGTTTATTCGACCTGTTCCAGTTACGAGAATACAACGAAGCTTCCGTTAAATCTCTGATTTTAAATACTGATATTCAAGGTATTGATCTGATCCCTGCCCATATGTCTCTTGCGACACTGGATCGCGTTATGGGAAATCGCAGTGGGATGGGGCTGATTTTAAAACGTGCACTGCTCGCGCTGCGTCATGTTTATGACTATGTACTGATTGATTGTCCACCTATTCTGGGGGTCATGATGGTTAACGCTCTGGCTGCCAGCGATCGTATCCTTATTCCTGTGCAAACCGAATTTCTAGCGATGAAAGGTCTGGAACGTATGGTGCGCACATTGGCAATTATGCAGAAATCGCGCAGTCGTGAGTTTAAAGTGACTATCGTGCCAACCATGTACGATAAGAGAACGCGCGCTTCGTTGCAGACATTGAATCAACTGAAAAAGGACTATCCAGACAAAGTTTGGACCTCTGCAGTACCGATTGATACCAAATTTCGTGATGCCAGTTTACAGCGACTCCCCGCTTCGCATTTTGCAGAGGGGAGCCGTGGCGTTTTCGCTTATAAGCAGCTTCTGCTTTTCTTAGAGAGGCTCGCTATCGATGAGTAGTGCATTGATATCCAGCGAACAAGCGCTGAACGATTATTTTACGGCGTTACTGGATGAAGAAACGGCCGAATTTGAGTCCACTCTCAAGCCTGAACCGGTGTGGGAGATGGCTCCTGCCATCCAGTCTGTGCCAAATAAAAGTTATTTTGATGCCGAAATTGAAGAGCTTGAGCTGCCTAATCTTGAAGATGTGCAGCGTTTGCTCAGCCAGTTGGAATCGAGTAATCCAGTAGCCGATCTGGATCTGGAGCAGATTCTCGAAGAAAACACGGCTAAAATCGCTAAAATCGACCCCGTTGTTCAGCCCTGTAGCGTTGTTGAAGAGATCCAAGAGTGGGAAATCGAAACCAGCTATGTTGAGCCGGACATCGAGACGCCAGAGATTGTTATTGAATACGATTTCGAACCAGAGTCTGTGGATACTGAGGCAGAGCGTGAAATTGCGATAGAAACCAGCATCGAGGAACCTGTATCTGAGGTACCTGTTGTTGAGGCGCAAGCCGTTCCAGAAACACAAGCTGGGCGCAATAAACTGGGCACTTGGACCAACACGATCCGTGAAAAAGATTTCCAAGTCCTCTATTTTGATGTCAATGGTGTCACTTTCGCAGTGCCACTCGATGAGTTAGGTGGGATTCATCGTATGACCACACTTAACCATTTAATTGGTCGTCCGGCTTGGTATTTAGGCTTACAAACCAATCGAGATTCACAACTTGATGTGGTTGATACAGCAAAATGGGTAATGGCTGAGAAGCTGCATGATGAGAGTTATAAGCAAGCTTATCAGTATATTGTGATGTTGGGA
This sequence comes from Vibrio paracholerae, assembly GCF_037672085.1. Taxonomy (NCBI): domain Bacteria; kingdom Pseudomonadati; phylum Pseudomonadota; class Gammaproteobacteria; order Vibrionales; family Vibrionaceae; genus Vibrio; species Vibrio paracholerae. Next base: position 928,055 of record NZ_JBBHLM010000002.1, read on the forward strand.
GAAAGTGCGTGGGGACTTGCCAGCACTCAACTCATGGGCACAGAGTTACTCAGTACAGAAAAAGTGCGATGGCGTGAGCAAGTCGGTAAACGGCCTTGGCTCGCGGGCATGGTGAAAGAAAAAATGTGCGCTTTGATCCATGTTCAAGCATTGATAGCTATGCTTAATGCAGGGCTTGATGTAAAAGCACTGGAAAATTAAAACATTGGGTGTCGGAAACGACTCAGAGAGGGAAAGGTATGTCTCAGGCGAATGAAGTGAAAGTCAGAAAAGAAAAGTCGAACGATGAAGTACTTCAATGGGTGACGTTCCAATTGGAAGAAGAAACGTACGGCATTAACGTAATGCAGGTACGTGAAGTACTGCGCTACACCGAAATTGCTCCTGTACCGGGAGCGCCTGACTATGTATTAGGTATTATCAACCTGCGTGGTAGCGTCGTGACGGTTATCGACACTCGTTCACGTTTTGGTTTGATGCAAGGCGAAATTACTGACAATACCCGCATCATTGTGATTGAGTCAGAACGCCAAGTCATCGGTATTCTGGTAGATAGCGTGGCCGAAGTGGTTTACCTACGTTCATCAGAAATTGACTCAACCCCAAGTGTGGGCACCGATGAAAGCTCGAAATTTATCCAAGGTGTGAGCAATCGTGATGGCAAACTACTGATTCTGGTGGATCTGAACAAGTTCCTGACCGATGAAGAATGGGACGAAATGGCTCATATGTAATGGTTGATTTGATTTGGTTAACCCCTCCTGTGATCGCAGGAGGGTCGGTTTTTGTTGTTTTGTGCATCATGCTGGCATTGTGGCGTCTTAAACGTGGTCAGCATCGTCAAAGTGAAACCTTGCGCCAACAAATTCGCAATCTGGATCGTGAGCTGCAGAAATCCAACAAACAACTGCTTGAAGTGCGTTCGGTGATGGTCGGGCTCGGACAAAAAGTCAGTGAGCAACGAGATATCATTCGCCATCTCAATGAGCGTTTACTTGAGCTGGAAAATACTGACGCGGATGCGCGTTTGTACACTCGTGCCAGTAAGATGGTGCAACTCGGTGCCGATCTCAATGAACTCATCCAAGAGTGCGAACTGCCCAAAGCCGAAGCGGAATTGATGATGTCTTTGCAAAATAAACTGGCAGGTAAAGAATCTATCCCGCCGTTGGAAAGCCATCCTGAAGCTCGAACAAAAAAAGCCAAATTATAGTATTGCCAATTTTATTGAAGCCTGCTGGTCGCCAACACGAATACGGCTTCAATTAGGGAAAAGATAGTCATTTGGATATGGCTCATGACTGAATGAGTTTTTGAAGGAAGCGTAGGCTTCCTTTTTTTATTCTTCATCGACAGGAACGGATGAACCGTTGAGATGAGGGGTTAGCGCGTTTGATATTGTGATATCACGCATGTTTCTCGTTATGGATGGATTATAGTTGTAACTACAAAGGGTTAGATGCGAACAAAACGCGTGAATTTTTAATAGATTCTTACTTAGTTTCGTGATTAGTAATAGAGTTCGCGTCTTTAGTCTCCCCCTCGCTGTGTTAATATAGCCGTCCCAACGCTCTTAGTAGATAAGCATGTTAGAAGTTAAAAATCTCACCGCCATACGTGATGAACGGATTTTATTCGAATCACTCTCTTTTGAGATCCATGCAGGCGAGCTCGTTCAAATCGAAGGTCGTAATGGCACAGGCAAAACGACCTTGTTACGTATTATTGCGGGTCTTGGAGAGTGTGAGTGTGGGGAAATCCTCTGGCAACGGAGCAAAATTCAAAGTGACCGCGAAAGTTATCATCAAGACTTGCTGTTTTTAGGCCATCAAACCGGCATCAAGCGAGAACTCACCGCACTGGAAAATTTACGTTTTTATCTGGCGGTTCATCAACAAACGGTGGATGAACCCGCGATTTTTCAAGCGCTAGCCAAAGTTGGATTAGCTGGGCGTGAAGATGTGCCGGTTGCACAGTTGTCGGCAGGGCAACAGCGTCGAGTTGCCTTGGCAAGATTATGGTTAAGTAAAAAGCCACTGTGGATTTTGGATGAACCGCTCACCGCCATCGATAAGCAAGGAGTGAGCGTGCTTGAGGCGCTCTTTTTAAGCCATGCGCAGCAAGGGGGGATTGTGATACTGACGACTCACCAAGACATGTTTGCCGATAACCCTAAACTGCGCAAAATTCGCTTGGGTGATCCGAAATGATGTCTGCTTTTATTCAGTTTATTCATCGTGAACTTTTAATTGCTTTTCGCCGTCAGGCGGATGTGTTTAACCCTCTGTGGTTTTTTATCATCGTGATTACCCTGTTCCCGCTCAGTGTGGGACCAGAGCCTGCTTTGTTAGCACGAATTGCGCCTGGGATTGTTTGGGTGGCCGCTTTATTAGCGGCATTGCTCTCATTGGAGCGTTTATTTCGTGATGATTTTCAAGATGGTGCATTAGAGCAAGCGATGCTGACACCATTACCGCTCTCAGTGGTGGTACTGGCTAAGGTGACGGCTCATTGGCTACTGACAGGCTTACCGCTGATTTTAATTAGCCCACTACTGGCGATCTTGCTTTCATTTGATAGCTCAACCTGGCTTGCGGTTGTGCTGACTCTGTTGCTGGGGACTCCAACACTGAGTTTTATTGGGGCAATTGGGGTGGCGCTCACCGTGGGTTTGCAAAAGGGTGGGGTGCTATTGAGCTTATTGGTTTTGCCGCTCTTCATCCCAGTTTTGATATTTGCGACCTCGGCGATTGATGCGGCGGCATTGGGAATGCCGTATAACGGCCAGCTTGCGATTTTAGCGGCTATGCTCATGGGTTCGATGACTCTAACGCCATTTGCGATCAGCGCGGCGTTACGAGTAAGTGTGCATTGATTGTTTTCGATCAAGCACGAAAATACTGCGTTAGATAAATTATAACAACTTAGTTAAAACTCAATAATTTGAAAGCAAAGTGAGATAAACATGTGGAAATGGCTTCATCCCTATGCCAAACCTGATGCCGCTTACCAGCTGTGTGGTAAGTTGTTGCCTTGGTTTGCCAGTTTAGGATTCCTGTTTCTTGCGGTAGGAACGGTGCTCGGTTTGGCCTATGCACCTGCGGATTACCAACAAGGGGACAGTTTTCGAATCATTTATATCCATGTTCCCGCAGCGATATGGTCGATGGGCGTTTACATGTCGATGGCCATCGCTGCATTTATCGGGATAGTCTGGCAACTGCGCATTTCGGATATGGCCGCGTTAGCCATGGCACCCATCGGCGCGGTGTACACCTTTATTGCCCTTATCACGGGTGCTATTTGGGGCAAACCGATGTGGGGAGCATGGTGGGTGTGGGATGCGCGTCTCACTTCTGAGCTTGTTCTGCTGTTTCTCTATTTAGGGGTTATTGCGCTTTATCATGCGTTTGATGACCAAAAAACTGCGGCAAAAGCGGCGGGTATATTAGCCATCGTCGGAGTGATTAACCTGCCTATCATTCACTTCTCCGTTGAGTGGTGGAACACCTTGCACCAAGGTGCCACGATCACTAAGTTTGCCAAACCATCGATCGCACCAGAAATGTTATGGCCACTGCTCGCTTGTGTCTTGGGTTTTGCGTTCTTTTTTGCTGCATTGACCATGATCCGCTTACGCAATGAAATTTTGAGCCGAGAAAGCCACCGTCCTTGGGTGAGTGAGCTTGCCAACCAAACCGTGCGAGGAAATCGGTAATGCATTTTGACTCTTTCAGTGATTTTTTAGCGATGGGCGGTTATGCCGCTTACGTTTGGAGTGCTTTCGGTTTGACTTATCTTTCCATGGCGATGTTGTGGATCGTCAGCGTTCGACGCAAAATCAAGTTACTCAACCAAGTGCGCGATAAATTGGCGCGTCAGGCGCGTATTGATGCTGCGAAACATATGGAGAACACACTATGAACCCAAGACGTAAAAAGCGGCTCGGTGTTGTTTTGGCCATTCTATTTGGCCTTAGCGCGACCATTGGGCTCATCATCTATGCCTTGAATCAGAATATGGATCTCTTCTATACCCCGACTGAGCTCGTGTATGGCAAAGAGGGGAAAAAGCCGGAAATCGGCCAGCGTTTACGTATTGGCGGTATGGTGGTGGAAGGTTCGGTAAAACGTGATCCGAACTCATTGAAAGTCAGCTTTGATCTACACGATGTGGGACCAAGTATTACCGTGACCTATGACGGTATTTTGCCCGATCTGTTCCGAGAAGGTCAGGGTATCGTAGCACAAGGGGTGTTAGTGGAGCCGACCAAAATTGAAGCGTTTGAAGTGCTGGCAAAGCATGATGAAAACTATATGCCACCAGAAATTGCAGAGGCGATGAAAAAGACCCACGCTCCACTGCAATACTCGCAAGAACAGAAACAAGGAAGCGACCAATGATTGCTGAAATTGGCCACTTTGCACTGATTGTATCGCTCAGCTTAGCGATATTACTCAGTGTGCTGCCATTAGTTGGGGCGTCACGCAACAACACACTATTGATGAACACGGCTCGCCCTTTGTCATGGGGTATGTTCTTTTTGCTGTCGATCTCGTTTGCGGTTTTGCTGTGGGCATTCTATATCAATGATTTTACAGTGCAATATGTGGCAAGTAACTCCAATAGTGAGCTGCCTTGGTACTATCGCCTCACTGCTGTATGGGGCGCGCATGAAGGTTCATTACTGCTTTGGGTGCTTATCCAAGCGGCTTGGACTGTGGCTGTCGCGAGTTTTAGCCGCGGTATGCCACAAGAATCGGTAGCGCGTGTGCTTGCGGTGATGGGGATGATTACTGTTGGGTTCTTACTCTTCATCATTCTGACGTCTAACCCGTTTTTACGCACCTTGCCTTATTTTCCGATTGACGGCCGTGATTTAAATCCGCTGCTGCAAGACCCCGGGTTAATCATTCACCCGCCTATGTTGTACATGGGATATGTGGGATTCTCAGTGGCTTTCTCGTTTGCGATTGCTTCTTTGATGACAGGCCGTCTCGACACGGCATGGGCACGTTGGTCACGACCTTGGACAACGGCCGCTTGGCTCTTTTTGACGCTGGGTATCGTACTGGGTTCATGGTGGGCTTACTACGAACTTGGCTGGGGCGGTTGGTGGTTCTGGGATCCAGTGGAAAACGCCTCTTTCATGCCTTGGCTTGCCGGAACAGCGCTGATGCACTCATTAGCGGTGACTGAAAAACGCGGCACGTTCAAAGCGTGGACGGTACTGCTGGCGATTTCTGCATTCTCGTTGAGCCTATTGGGCACCTTCTTAGTGCGCTCAGGCATCTTGGTTTCGGTGCATGCTTTCGCCTCCGATCCGGCGCGCGGTATGTTCATTCTTGGCTTCTTGATTGCGGTGATTGGTGGTTCACTACTGCTATTTGCGATCAAAGGCGCTTCAGTACGAGTGCGTGGTAATTTTGAGCTGGTATCTCGTGAAAACAGCTTGTTGGTAAACAACGTGCTGCTGATGACTGCACTCGCGGTGGTACTGATTGGTACCTTGTTGCCTTTAGTGCACAAACAACTGGGTCTCGGCTCCGTGTCTATAGGTGCGCCTTTCTTTAACATGCTGTTTGCCTGGTTGATGATTCCTTTTGCATTTTTTATGGGAATTGGTCCACTGATCCGCTGGAAGCGCGATCAAATATCCACACTCTTTAAACCTATGCTCATCACAGCGATTGCATCGTTAGTGTTGGCAGCCTTGATGATGTGGCTGAATGCTCCGACGTTTAGCCCAATGGCTTATCTTGGTTGGGTAATGGCGTGGTGGATCTTACTGTTACACGCTTATGAACTGCACACGCGAGCGACTCATCGTCACAGCTTCATGGTTGGGGTGAAGAAACTGCAACGTAGCCACTGGGCGATGATGCTTGGTCATGTTGGTTTAGCGGTGAGCATCATTGGTATTGCTATGGTGCAAAACTACAGCATTGAACGTGATGTGCGTTTGGCTCCGGGAGATAACTTCCAACTCAATGAGTACAACTTTTACTTCCAAGGTGTGCGTGATAAAGATGGCCCGAATTACGATGGCTACATTGCTGATTTTGAAATCACTAGCCAAGGCCAATATGTCAATACATTGCATGCCGAGAAACGTTTCTATCGCACCGCAAAGTCAATGATGACCGAAGCGGCGATCGACCGTGGCATTACGCGTGACCTTTACATTGCGATGGGTGAGCGTTTGGATGATAACCGCTCTTGGGCTGTGCGTATTTATTACAAACCTTATGTGCGCTGGATTTGGGCTGGCGGCTTGCTGATGGCCATCGGTGGTGCCTTAGCCATCAGTGACAAGCGTTACCGCTTTAGAAAAAACGCACATCAGGAGGCTTAAGTGAATAAGAAGATTTTATTTATCCCGCTAGTGGCATTTTTGCTGTTGGCTGGTGTGTTTGCTACCCAGTTAATGAAAAACTCCGCAGGGGATGACCCAACCAAGTTGGAATCGGTTTTGGTGGGAAAAACCGTTCCTGAGTTTCGTCTCGAAGATCTGGCAGAGCCCGGTAAGTTATACGATCAGTCGATTTTCAAAGGTGAGCCTTTACTGCTCAATGTGTGGGCGACCTGGTGTCCAACCTGTTATGCCGAGCATCAATATCTCAATGAGTTGGCCAAACAAGGGGTAAAAATCATCGGTCTTAATTATAAAGATCAGCGAGATAAAGCAACTCAATGGCTAAATGATTTAGGCAATCCTTACCTGATCAGCTTGTTTGATGGCAATGGTATGTTGGGGCTGGATCTTGGGGTCTACGGCGCTCCAGAAACCTTCTTAATCGATGCCAATGGCGTGATTCGCTATCGTCATGTTGGGGATGTTAATTCGCGCAACTGGCAAGAAACACTCGCGCCACTGTATGAAAAAATGCTGGCGGAGGCGAAACAATGAAAAAGTGGTTGTTTGCAGTCTGTGCCGCCATGCTGATTTCTCTCTCGGCGTTTGCAACGATTGAAGTGTATGACTTTGATACCCCAGAGCAGGAGAAACAATTTCAAGAATTGGGGGCGACCTTGCGCTGCCCGAAATGTCAAAACAACACGATTGCCGACTCAAACGCTGAGTTGGCACAAGATCTGCGCCAAAAAGTGTATGAGATGACCAAAGAGGGTAAATCGAAATCGGAAATCGTCGACTACATGATTGCGCGTTATGGCAACTTTGTGACCTACAATCCGCCATTTACCTTAGGTACCGCTGTTCTTTGGCTTGGGCCTATTTCAGTGTTAGTGATTGGTTTCACTGTGATTGTGTTACGCAGTCGTCGTAAAGCACGTGATGCTGCGAATAATGTCGAGTGGAATGAAGAGCAAGAAGCCCGTTTGAAAGCATTGCTAAAAGAAGAGCAAGAGGGAGAGAAGTAATCATGTGGATGTTTTGGATCTCGACCCTATTACTGGTGGCGATTGCGGTGGTTTTCGTCATCATTCCGTTTATTCAAAAGCGTGCGAATAACGATCAGGCTTTGCGCGATGAGCTGAATAAAGCGTTTTACAAAGACCGATTGAAAGAGCTTGAAGAGGAAACCGAAGAAGGCATTGTTGCCGATCAACAAGATTTGATTGCCGACTTAAAACAGACTCTGCTTGACGACATTCCAACCCAGCAAAAACATCAGAAGGAAAATCGTGTTTCACTGTGGATGGTTGCGCTGCCTTCAGTATTGTTGGTGGTCGGATTGAGTTATGCGCTGTACGCCAAGTTTGGTCACTATCAGCATGTTCAGGCTTGGCAGCAAGTGTCAGCACAACTGCCTGAATTGTCAAAAAAACTCATGTCGCCACAAGCGGAACTCAGTGACGAAGAGATGAATGATTTGACGTTGGCACTGCGCACTCGACTGCATTATCAGCCTGATGATGTTACCGGTTGGCTGTTGCTTGGTCGGATTGGCCTTGCTAATCGCGATCTGGAAACCGCGATTGGCGCGATGAAGAAAGCTTTTGCTCTGGATAATGAAGATCCGGATGTGAAATTTGGTTACGCACAAGCTTTGATGCTTTCGAATGATCCTGTCGACCAGCAAGAAGCGAAGTCGATTCTGCTCAAGTTAGCCCAACGTGGTTATGCTGATTTACGCGTCTATTCATTATTGGCGTTTGATGCTTTTGAAAGTGGAGATTTTCCTGCTGCAATCAAGTACTGGAGTTTGATGCAACAAGCGATTGGTCCTGACGATGCTCGTTATGAGATGCTCAGCCGCAGTATTGAAAGCGCTCGTAAGAGAATGGGCGAGGGCATGGCAGAGGGGCAATCGGTGAAAGTCACCATTAATCTAGGTGAGCAGGTTAAGGTTGATCCTAACGCAGTGTTGATCGTATCTATCCATGCTCCCGGTTCGCCAATGCCTGTTGCTGCAGCCCGTTATCCGCTAGGTGAGTTTCCAAGAACCGTGGTGTTGGATGACAATAACAGCATGATGGAAGGATCAAAATTGTCCAGTCTTGAGTCGTATGTGGTACGCGTGCGTATCGACAGCGATGGTAATGTGGCGACGAAAAGCGGTGACTGGTATGCCGAAAGTCCCACAATGAAAACAGGTGAGCCTGTTGACGTTGTGCTTGATAAGCAGTATGAATAAAATCACAAGCTGAAAAATAATATAACAATAAGGCCGATGGGATCATCGGCCTTTGCACATGGAATTACGTATGGTTGGCCGCTTATCTTGGATTACGCTATTCACACTTTTTTTAGTTGGGTGCAGCAGTGCACCTGATGACTCCTCCCCTCATTCGCAGGTGAACGATCCTCTGGAAAGTTTCAACCGGCAAATGTGGACAATTAACTATGACTATCTAGACCCTTATGTGGTGCGCCCGGTCTCTCTATTTTATGTCGGTTATGTACCTAAGCCTGTACGCAGTGGCATTGCCAACTTCCTCTCTAACTTAGACGAGCCTGCCAGCATGGTGAATAACCTGCTGATGGGCAATGGGACAAAAGCGGTCGATCACTTTAATCGTTTTTGGATTAATACCAGCTTTGGTTTACTCGGTTTGATTGATATCGCTTCTGAAGCCGGCATCAAAAAATACGATGATAAGGCGTTTAGTGATGCGGTAGGCCATTACGGTGTGGGCAATGGCCCCTATTTAATGGTGCCAGGTTATGGTCCCTATACGGTACGCGAAGTGACCGATGTGGTGGATGGCATGTATTTCCCGCTTGCCTATCTCAATATCTGGGCTGGGATAGGCAAATGGGCACTTGAAGGCATGGAAACGCGCGCTGCGTTAGTCTCGCAAGAGGCCTTATTACAAGACTCTCCTGATCCTTATAGTTTGGCTCGCGATGCTTATCTTCAACGGCAAGCTTTCAAAGCGGAGATCCAAGTGGATGACTATGACCCTGAGGAAGAAGAGTATCTCGATGAGTATTTAAATGAAGGGTTATGATCGCCTCTGAAATCAGGCTGACATAACCCTGCCGCTAAAGTATTCATTGGAAACAATATACTCTGTATTACGGATCAGCTCTTCCCGCATTTCTGACCAGTGTACGATTTCATCGTTTGCGCTAGCGATTTGAGGGACAACTCCCCCAACCCGAATATTAAACGGGGTAAGCTCTTGAGCCCAGCTCTGAGTAAACCCCGATACCATCGAATTGGCACTCACAATGCCGGATCTATCTTGTACTGTGTTGTAACACACCACATTGACGATGACCCCTTTGGTCTGCTGTTGGCGCATCCTAACAGAACAAGCATGACTGAAGTTAAACAGTGAAGACGCAATAGCCGCGAGCTGCTGAATAAACTGCTCGCTAGGTTTTTCATCGACTAGTGACGGCAATGGCGCAGACGGTAAGTTGTTGATCAGCACATCGGGCGCACGCTCAAATTTTTGCTCGACCATATCAAGCAGCGTCTCAATACTTTCTGGGGAAAAATCCTTGATATGAAAGTAGGCAACTTGATCTGAGAGTGCATGACAGCGCCAATAGGTATCGACTAATCCTTGTTGATCGCGATCGCAGAGGATCACTTTGGCTCCTAACTTCACAAAATGTGTTGCCAGTGTGCTACCCAAGGCTGAGCTTGCAGAAGTAATTAATATTATTGCACTTTTTATGTCCATGAGTGCCACCTTACCTTATTTTTATCTGCCTTTTTAACCGTGAGGTTTCGCAGGGGGTTTGGACAGCATGGTTGATTACATGTGTATACAGTGTGAATAAGTTCAAATAACTTTGGATTAACCAAACTGAAACTTAATACTTTGCATCCATTCACAAAAAATATTAAACAGAATTATTGTTTGCAGTATGCATTATGTATATCCCCTTCCTACTTAAAACTCAGGGGCTAGGTTGGTTTCTCAAGTGTAGAGTCACTCTATACACATAGTGCTACCCAGTGGCCTCTTACCTGCAACTCACTGTAGTTTGAACATAGAGCGAATGGCTTTCTTGCAGAAGAGAAGAAAGGTGAGAGAAGGTCAAGATTAACTAGCAGTACGTAATTGATCTTGGCGATAGGCGGTGGCGAGACGATGATAAAAGTCTTTTGCCAATAGCGTAGAGGGTTGCTTATCCGCGAGGTGACGTCGTTCGTGCCCTGAGAGGTTCAAGTACACCTCTTCAGGCAAACCTTGAGTATCCTGTGGACGATAAGTAAGCACTTCCGGTGTGAGATAGTGGCTGAGCTTTGCACTGGCCATGCCACCTTGATGAAAGAGTGCGGCTTGCCTGGCGGAGATTTGATAGGAGCTCTCATCATTTTCTAGGCGTTGAGGCTCTGCGAGTTCAAAACGCTGACGCAATACTTGTTCCGTTATCGGTGGAACCTCAATTTTATCTACTGGTGTATTATCACGGACATCATTAGAGAACAGGGCCAAGAGTAAGGCAAAGTCGGCACGACGCCCATGCGTCACTGCTTGGCTAATTCCTTGGCCAAAATGCAGTTCGCTAATGACACCGGCTTTATCTAATGTATGGACTTGCATGACACTCTCCCCTTGATGTCCATATAACGGCACAAGAGCAGAAAACTTGAGGTGAACAAATGAAAAAAGCCTGCAAAATTGCAGGCTTATGACGATTTATTAAGCAGTGTCAGCTTATTTTGCTAGGTTCTGAGCAACGAAGTCCCAGTTAACCAGAGCCCAGAAACCATTCATGTAATCTGGACGTACGTTACGGTAGTCGATGTAGTACGCGTGTTCCCACAGGTCAACCGTCAGCAGAGGGGTTACACCTTCTTCAGTCAGTGGTGTTGCTGCGTTTGAAGTGTTAGTGATTGCCAGAGTGCCGTCAGCTTTTTTCACCAACCAAGTCCAAGATGAACCGAAGTTGTTGATGGCTGAATCAGTAAATTTTGCTTTGAAGTCGGCAAAAGAACCGAATGCTGCATTGATTGCTTCAGCAACTGCGCCTGTTGGCTCGCCACCACCGTTTGGTGACAGGCAGTGCCAGTAGAAAGTGTGGTTCCAAACCTGCGCAGCGTTGTTGAAAATACCTCCAGTTGAGGTCTTGATGATCTCTTCTAGTGATTTGTTTTCAAACTCAGTACCTGGGATCAGACCGTTCAGTTTTACCACATAAGTGTTGTGGTGCTTACCGTGGTGGAAATCCAGAGTTTCTGCTGAGATGTGTGGTTCCAGTGCGTCTTTCGCATAAGGAAGAGCGGGTAATTCAAATGCCATTGCTCGATTCTCCGTTGAGTGTAAAGAGTGGATTCTCTTTATGTCATTGCTTCCAGTGTATTATTTTCTTCGTCGTTACGACTGACTTGCCAAGTATTTTAGCAACTTTTTACTTTATTAAAAGCCTGAAGGCAGAAAAAGATCCTGCAACGCCAAGTCGAGCGTATATCCATATTGAGAATATGCTTTTTATTCTCGGTTATTCCTTTAGAATGTGCCCATATTTGATGACATCCATTAACGAGGAAGCGATGGAAACTATTGACAAAATCAAACAGCAAATCGCCGAGAACCCGATTCTGCTTTATATGAAAGGCTCACCGAAACTGCCAAGCTGTGGTTTCTCTTCGCAAGCCGCACAAGCTCTGATGGCTTGTGGTGAGAAGTTTGCTTATGTAGATATCCTACAAAACTCAGACATCCGTGCAGAGTTGCCGGTTTACGCGCAGTGGCCAACGTTTCCACAACTGTGGATTGAAGGTGAGCTGATTGGCGGTTGTGACATCATGCTGGAAATGTTCCAAAAGGGTGAACTGCAAACTCTGGTAAAAGAAGCGGCTGCTCGCTCAGCAAGCCAAGAGTAATACTGGTTAAATTTACAGTTTTTCTTGATTTCATAAGGCCACATTGAGTAATGTGGCCTTAATTTTATCTCGTCAGCGATTTCCATGACCCGGTTATTTATTGCAGAAAAACCTAGCCTTGCGCGAGCGATTGCCGATGCACTACCCAAGCCTCATAAAAAAGAACAAGGGTGTATTCGCTGCGCTAATGGCGATATCGTGACTTGGTGTATTGGTCACCTTCTCGAGCAAGTCGAGCCAGACGCTTATGATGAGCGCTACAAAAAGTGGAATATGGCGGATTTGCCTATCATTCCACAGCAGTGGCAACTGCGCCCAAGAAAATCCTCCTCTCAACAGCTCACTGTCGTTCGTAAGCTACTCAAAGAAGCAACGCAGATTATCCATGCCGGTGACCCCGATCGGGAAGGGCAACTGTTGGTGGATGAGGTGATCGATTATTGCAAAGTACCGAATAGCAAAAAAGAAACCGTGCAGCGCCTTTTGATCAGTGATTTAAACCTTTCGGCAGTCAAACGAGCCTTGCAAGGCTTGCGCAGTAACCGTGAATTTATTCCACTCTCTGTTTCGGCTTTAGCGCGTTCACGTGCTGACTGGCTGTATGGTATGAATATGTCACGGGCTTATACCTTGCTTGGAAAAAAAGCCGGTTATCAAGGCGTGCTCTCCGTAGGGCGAGTACAGACACCAGTACTGGGTTTAGTGGTGCGACGGGATGAAGAGATCGAGCATTTTATTCCACATGATTACTTTACTCTTGATGCTTTAATTCCATACCAAAATGGCACCGATCACTTCGACATACGTGCCCGTTGGAAACCAAGTGAAGCCTGCTTACCTTGGCAAGATGAAGAAGGGCGGGTCATTAATCGTAAATTGGTGGACAATGTCGCCAGCCGCATTGCGAATCAGCCCGCGACTGTGACTGAATCAGAGCAAGATCAAACCAAGCAAGCGGCACCTTTGCCTTATTCACTTTCAGCGCTGCAAATTGATGCGGCAAAACGGTATAACTTCAGCGCACAACAAGTGTTGGATCTGTGCCAGTCTCTTTATGAAAAGCATAAATTGATCACTTACCCGCGATCTGATTGTCGATACTTACCGAAAGAGCATTTAGCTCAGGCTGCCGACGTGGTAGCGGCGATTGCCAATAATGCGCAAGAGATGGTCACCGCAGTGAATGATGCGGATTTATCACTACACTCCAAAGCATGGAATGACAGTAAAGTCGACGCGCACCACGCCATCATTCCAACGCCGAAGAAAGCGTCGGTTAATGCGTTGTCAGGGCATGAAATGAAAGTGTATCAACTGATTGCGCGTCAGTACCTTATGCAATTTTATCCTGCGGCGATTTATGCAGAAGCCAAACTGGCCTTTAACATCGCTGGCGGCATTTTTATTGCCAAAGGGCGTCAACTGCTCAGTGCTGGATGGAAAGTGTTGACCGGTCAGCAAGATGAGCAAGAAGAGGGGGTCGATAAAGTGCCTCCTTTGCCTGTTGGCACCGTACTGCAGTGTAGAGAAGGGGACATAAAACAGAGACAAACCGAGCCGCCACGCCATTTTACGGAAGCTACATTACTGCAGGCGATGACGGGGATTGCCCGTTTCGTGGCCGATAAAGAGCTGAAAAAAATTCTGCGTGAGACGGATGGTTTAGGCACTGAAGCCACACGAGCTGGGATCTTGGATACCTTGTTTAAGCGTGGATTGCTGCAGCGTGATAACAAGCTCATTAAAAGCACGCCAGCTGGCCGAGGTTTGATTAATGCGTTACCCAGTGAAGCCACCTATCCCGATATGACGGCACATTGGGAACATCAGCTGCAAGCGATCGCGGAAAAGGGGCAAGCTTATCAACCCTTTATGCAGACTCTACAAGGCCGCCTCGAGCAGTTGATTGAGCAAGTTCAGGTCGCACCGGTCCCTGTATCATTGCAAGCTTTGCCAGCGGTGAGTAAACCTGCCTTTAAGCGCGCACGCCGTGCACCAAAGAGTAAAGCCAGAACGTATAAAGCTTAATAAACCCAGAGCAGAGCAAAATGATCCCACTGATTTACCATCCTATTTATTCACAACTGGATTTGCCTGTGGGGCATCGTTATCCGATCAATAAGTATCGCCTGCTTTACGAAGAGATTGTGCGTCAAAGAGAGCAAAGTGAAGCATGGCAAGCGAGCTTCGAGTTTCATACCCCCATTGCTGCCGAGCTTTCACGCATCACGCCATTGCATGACCCAGCTTATGTGCAAGCTTTGCTAGAGGGGACGTTACCTGCGGCCAAGATGCGTCGAATCGGATTTCCTTGGAGCAAACCACTGATTGAGCGTACTTTGCACTCGGTGGGAGGAACCTGCCTCACGGTTGAGCAAGCATTGCAATCAGGGGTGGCAATTCATCTCAGTGGTGGTTATCACCATGCTCACGCCGATTTTGGTAGCGGTTTCTGTCTGTTCAATGATCTGGCGATAGCCGCGCACTTCGCACTCTCTTTGCCTAGTGTTGATAAAGTTCTGATCATTGACAGTGATGTACATCATGGTGACGGCACGGCAACCTTGTGCGCGGAACGTGACGATATCATTACGCTCTCTTTTCACTGTGATAAGAATTTTCCGGCGCGTAAGCCTGCTTCTAGTATGGATGTCGGATTTGCTAACCAGACGGGCGATGAAGAGTTTTTGTCCACCTTCATCCAAGTGGTGGAAATGGCGGTCAATCTCCATCGACCTGATCTGATCCTCTATGACGCCGGTGTGGATATTCATAACGATGATGAGCTAGGTTATTTATCCATTTCACAGGCCGCTATCGCGCAACGAGATCGTTTTATGTTGGGTTTGGCAAAGCAGGAGAGCATTCCAATCGCTTGTGTCATAGGCGGTGGGTATCGCGAAGACCATGCGGCACTCGTGCCATTGCATCTTGAGTTACTGAAAGCGGCGTTAAGCGCAGGGTATTGAGGCGAAATTATGACCGTACGTAAAAGCAAAAAGCCGCTGAATTATCAGCGGCTTTTCTAATGTGGCGGAGAGATAGGGATTTGAACCCTAGGATAGCTATTAACCATCGCCGGTTTTCAAGACCGGTGCTTTCAACCACTCAGCCATCTCTCCGTTATGGGGCGCATAATATCGACCCTAAGTTCGATTGTAAAGCCCTGAAAATACTGTTTGCTTTAATTATGTACACTTGGCCGCTATTTTTATGACTAAGCGCTATTTTACACATTAAATAAAACGGAAAAGGGGAGTTTCTAAGAAACTCCCCTTTAGGTGTATGGTCGGACTGAGAGGATTTGAACCTCCGACCCCCGACACCCCATGACGGTGCGCTACCAAGCTGCGCTACAGTCCGATGCGCGTAATCTAATGACTTTTACTAGATGCGTCAACCCTGAACCGACTTAAAATAATGAATTTAATTATCTTTTGCGTAAAAACGCTGCAATTCGGTCAAACCTTGCATTAATACAGGCAGTGTTGGGTTGGTTTCTTTAAGACGTTGGTAATCGCCATCGTAGACTTTGAAATTACCAAACTTATCTAAAACCGTAGTTTGTGAATCGGTAATCAAGGCTAGCTCACGAGCATCACCCGCCAAAATCCATTTACGCTTACTTTCGTTAAACAGATTTTTACCGCTGCTGTAATCAACTGGATTGGAGGAAACACCGAGCAAATCTTGCATGAGTGTTACCGAGAAATCGAGATGACTAGAGCGATGAGCATAGGTTCCTGCCACTTTGCCAGGCCAATGAATCACCATAGGGACTTGCAGTTGGTAGCGACTGTAGTTGGTGTTTGAACCCCAAGTATTGGTTTTGGTTTCATTAAACTCCGTGCCATGATTGGAGGTGATCACTACCACAGTGTTATCCATAAGTTTCAACGAGTTCAGTTGTTCAAGAACGGCGTTGATGACTTGGTCGGCTTGGGTCACGGACACGTTGTATGCACTGCGTAAACGATCCTCTGCGGACTCTTGAGCACTACTGAGTTCTGAAAACTCTTCTACGGTCGTCAGTTCTAAAAAACTAAACCAAGGCTGTTTTTGACCGACATTTAGCCATTCTGCCCAGCGTTGTATCGCTTGTTCATCAGGGCTGCTCTCATTTTTAACGACAATGGTTTCTATCGGTAAAGTGCGGAACATAGTTTCTTTATAGAGTGGGTCTGCAAAGTTGTTGCCGCTAAATAAGCCAAACTGATAGTCATTTTTCTTCATCACATCAATCAGTAGCGGTGCATTGCCTTGTACTCGCACACTGCTGGCGTAGGTACTCGGTAAGCCGTAAAACAGACCAAATAAGCCAAACATATCGTTGCTTGAACTGTAATGATTGGTGAAATTGAGATTCTCATTCGCAAACTGATAAGTATTGGGCATGAGTTCACGGGTCAGGGCATCTGCACGCAAATTATTGATGCTGACTATCAGCACGTTCAAATTATTGGCTCGACGACTGAACTCTAACGGTTCGAGTGGGTAAATCAGACCGTCAATATCACTATTCTGTTCGGCAAGGCGCTTGCTGTACTCTTCTTTATCGAGCAAGCCGTGCTTTTCCATAAAGGATTTTGCTGTCATTGGATAAGAGAGCGGGAAATTCGCTCGCTGACTGGTGACCGGGGAATAGAGATATGCATCCGACCACACATAAATCAGATGGCTGGCGATGAAACTGAAGAAAAAGACGGCCGCTAGAGGTCGCCCGATGCGTTTGTGCGACAGTTTACGTTGCTTGCGCCAAACCCATTCTGATAAACCGAGCTCAAGGAGAAAGATGAGGGGCAGTACCACAAACAAATGTTGCAAATCCGCACTGACACTGCTGGTTTCATCGCTGAATAGCAGTTCCCACACCACAGGGTTGAGGTGCAAATTAATAATTTGGTAGGCCTGAGTATCAATCAGTAAAACAGTGAGGCCTAACGTCGAGAAGCATACGGCCAAAAAGCGGAATAAGCTTCTCGATGGAATAATGAAAGTGAGTGGAAAAAGCACTAATAGGTAGAGTGCGAAAACCAAAAAGCCGAAATGTCCAACCCAAGACAGCGCAAGGTAGAGCTGCCCAAGCAAGGTTTCTGGCCAAGGTGATTGAGAGATATATCGTGTGCCAATCAACATGGCAGCGATGATATTAAAGAAGGCAAACCAGTGCCCCCAACCTACTAAACGAGATACCCGATCGCCGTATGTATTTCCGCTATCTACCATGTGCTTTTTCTATTTATGGGTTAAATGGGTCAATTTAGCTTTGCAAAGACGACACTAATGCTTGCGCGAATTTTTCAGCAATCACTTTACGTTGTGCAGCAGCAACATTTTGATTGATGACATTCGTTGCGATGTTGCCAACCACCATCAAGGTGAGCTCTGGCGAAGCATTATGTTTATTTAGTACCGCAGCAATTTCAGTCAGAATGGATTCAACGTGTTCGTCACTGTATTTAGATGTAATAGGCATATTGACTCTGATGATGATAGTAAAAGCGGCTTATGATAACCTACTATGCCTGACAACTGAAACCAGAACGATGATTATTTCACTATGAGCCTATTCCTTTCTAACGTGATTTTGCACCAACTCCGTAAAAATGATAACGATGAATTGGTGGTGAATTATCGCGCCGAATCTCTTCGCAATGATACGTCAACTGAAAACTTAGTCGCTGAGTTACATCGTGTTTTTAATGCAAAAGCCGGGAAAGGTTTCGGTTGCTTTAAGTCAGACAGTGAATTCCAGCTTTGGTTGCAAGAGATGCGTCGTGGAATATTACCATTCTATGAGTTTTCACAGCAAAGCGCTCAGCGCCTAAAAAATGAGTTAGCCAAGTATCCTTTTGCTGATGAAGGGATCTTAGTGATGGCTGAATATCAATCTTTGGCGACGGATTATCTCTTTATTGGTCTACTGCCTCTCAATCAAAGTTTGAAAGTGACGGAAGGGCTCGACATCAGTGCGACCGACTATCTCGACATCAACAAAATGGATATCGTGGCGCGTATTGATCTTTCGAGCTATGAAACCGACAAAGAGTCCAAACGTTACCTGAGTTACATCAAAGGTCGTGTTGGTCGTAAAGTAGCAGACTTCTTTTTGGACTTTCTACAGGCGGATATTGGCTTAGACACCAAACAGCAAAACCAAGTGTTGATGCAGGCGGTGGAAGACTTCTGTGCTGACGCGAAATTCGAAAAAGAGGAAGTGATCAGTTACAAAAAGCAGGTGTATGAGTACTGTAACGATCAAATCAAAGCGGGTGATGAAGTCAGAGTGCAAGAGCTCTCCGGCGAGCTGCCTCCGAGTAATGAGGGCGTCAACTTCTTCGATTTCACTCGTGAACAAGGCTATCAGTTAGAAGAGAGTTTTCCTGCCGATCGTTCAACGGTTCGTAAGCTAACCAAATACGTAGGCGCGGGTGGCGGTTTAAACTTGAGTTTTGATAGTTTGCTGCTCGGCGAGCGAGTGTTTTACGATCCAGAAACCGATACGCTGACGATTAAAGGTACTCCGCCTAATTTGCGTGATCAGTTAACTCGTCTGCGTTAAACATCAGCCTGACGATCATGAGATAAGTAGGTGGTTTTCATTGAGTTCATTGAAAAAGAGAGCGATCACGCTCTCTTTTTTGTACGCAATTTATGGCGTGCACCATCAAGAGTAAAAATAGGGTATATGCTTGATCTGACGTTCTAAACAGGATGGTTAGGCATGGAACAGACTTTATTGAATCAAGGTGTTAGGAAGAAAGCCGTGATGGCTGTTTTCGCGGCTTGGAGTTTAGTCGCCGCTTTGGTGTTGTGGCAGTTCTATTTGATCTCTTCCTCCTCACGCAGTCTCGATGAGCTCACCAATCGTTTGATGCATTTTCGTGAGACGCTCTATTTTGCGCAGCCCTATCGAGCCAATCAGGCTCCTAATTTGGAGCTAGAGCTGTCATTAGTCTTAGCTTTACGCATGCAAATTGAGGCAGAACAATCGAGGATATGGATTCGGCGAGATGTGCAGCAGCTCTTGTACCAAACCGATCGATTTATTGAGCAAGCGCGGGCATTTTTAGCTATTGAATTACATCCAACGGAGTTAGCTGAGCGCTTTCGTGAGAGCCGACAGCGTGTGCAGGTCGATCCTCAGTTATTGTCGGCGTATTTCCAGTTAGGCGCGTTTAGCTTTGAAGCGCTGTTTGCGGATAATAGAAACAGTCCTGAAATCTATCGAAGTTTAGAGCGAATTTTGCAAGATTCTTTAACCTTGCCCAGTCGTGAACAAGAGTCGCTACAAGTTGCTTTAGCACAAGTTTCTCGCTTACTGACGCAATACGCCGAAGGCGATAACCTCGTCGGAAAATTGCTCAATCATGCTGTTTATGAAGAAGCGAGTATGCTTGAAGAGGAGTATCACCATCAGCTCTGGATCATGATGGTGATTCTGGTTGGGGCTAGCTCGATAGCGATGCTCTGTTTTATCGTATTGCCATCCCGTCCCCAGTTTTTGCCACGATCTGCTTCAAACCAAGAAAATATAAAATTTCACGAGCTAGGTGGCATGAGTCATCAAGTCAATATCGCTCTGGTAGAGCAAACGCTAAATGGCGACTTTGAAGCCGTTCGACAGTTACTCAAGGTTTTTCTAGAAGATCATAAAAATGATGATGAGCAGATCCGTTCGCTGTTACTCAGTAGTCCTGAAGCCGCGCAGCGACATTGTCATAGCCTAAAAAGTGTTGCGGCAAGTCTTGGTGCTGAGCGCTTAAAACAGGTCGCTGCTGAAATAGAGAGTCATTTGCGAGCGGGTCAGATCCCAAGTGAAAGAGCCTTGGATAATCTTTCTGCTTATCTGGCTGAAACTGTGCGTGAGGCAGAGTGGCATGTATCGCGATTGCCTTCGGATGAGTTGTCGATAAAAAGAGCGCCTTAGCGCTCTTTAAGAGATAACAAGTGATGGAACGTTGTTATGCCGAAGCCGGTGCTTTCTGGATTTCCTCTGCCGTCGCTTCTTGTTCATTCATGGCCTGTGTGGGTTCACATTTATCGACAAACCAACCACAGTAAGATGTGATGATAGTGACGAGGATACACACGAAACTTAGCCACATAAACGGTGCATAAGAGAGTGTTGCCACACCCAAAATGCTCGCCATATAGATACCGTTATCACTCCAAGGCACCATGCCAGAGGTCAGTGTGCCGCCGAATTCCGCGTTACGAGACAGGTTCTTACGTTGATAGCCTAAACGATCGTAGTTCTTGGCACAGATTTTTGGGGTCAGGATCAGTGATACATACATCGCAGAACCAAATACGTTCCCCATAAAGGCGGTACCGATAGTGCTGGTCGCTAGCGAACCTGGGCTAGTGACTCGGCGCTCGAACAGTTTGGCGATGGTTTCTAGCACGCCGACTCTATCAAGCAGTCCCCCAAAACCAAGACCGAAGATGATAACCGCAACCGAGCCGAGCATGGATGACATACCGCCACGGTTAAGAATTGCATCAATAAAGCTTACGCCAGATTCAATATTGTAAGGTGCCCATGCGGTGTTGAACGCTTGAAGGAAATCGACATCTTGGATCATCACAGCCCAAACGATACCGAGCAATGAACCAAAGCTGATCACTGGGAAAGAAGGCATACGCATTGCCAACAAACCCAGCACAATCAACACAGGCACGAAAGAATAAGGCGTGATGTAGAACTGCTGTTCCATCGCGGCAATGACCGTCTCTACTTGTGACATATCGACGTTGCCAGCGTAGTGGAAGCCAAACAGCGTAAACAGAATACCCGTGATCACATAGCTGATCAGAGCAATCGGTAACATGCCTTTAATGTGTTCCATCACTTCAACGTTAGACATCGAAGAGGCTAAGATCACAGAGTCAGACAGGGGAGACATTTTATCTCCGAAGTAACAGCCTGACAGCACAGCACCTGCGGTGATAGGCGCAGGAATACCAAGGCCTTGCCCTATGCCCATCATAGCAATACCCGCTGTACCTGCCGCACCCCAAGAGGTTCCCGTTGCCAGAGCAGTCAATGAACAAATCACCATAGTGGCTAATAAAAAGATAGAAGGGTGAATTGCTTTTAGACCGTAATAGATGATGGTTGGCACAATACCGCCGGAAATCCACGTTCCGACAAGAGCACCGACCGCCAATAAGATCAGCACTGCGCCTAAACCATTTGAAATGCCATTTAGGGCGGCATTTTCTAAGTCTTTGTATTTATGTCCTAGGCGAATGCCTAATGTCATGATCACGAACCAGCCAATATACAGAGCCAGTTGGATCGGTAAATCCAGCTTCGCGGTAAATGAAAACGCTAACAGCAAAAATAGGCCAAGCGAGACGATAACTTGAGTCAAACTTGGCAGGCGTTGTTGGGCTTGTAACATACTAAGAGCCTCTTATCCAATCGTTAGTAAGGAGTCAGAATATCCTTATTGAGTCGAGGTGCACTTTACCGTAGTTAAAATAATATATCGACATTAAAGCTCTTTGTTGTGATTTATATCGTTCAGGTGGTTAATTTGTAGCATTTGCTGTTTATTTTTTGAGTAAAAAATGAAAGTAAATCTTTTGTAATATGAGTTTATTGTGTAACAAGAAATGAGTTTTTTGGTAAAAAACTGACGTCAATACTCTAACTTGGTCAAAAAGTGAGAGTTTTAAGATGCTTGCCGTAAAAACCGAATAACCGATCAAGAAGGATAAGAAAAAGTTGTCGTATTTGCTAAGAAAGGCTTGAGATTTCAGGCTGAACCACTTATAGATGGAGCCAGTGATTTGACATTGGATCTACACGGAGAGTAAGGGAAATGAGAGTAGGTTTAGTAGGTTGGCGTGGCATGGTCGGTTCTGTCCTCATGCAACGCATGGTAGAAGAGCGCGATTTTGATCTGATCGAACCAGTTTTCTTCAGCACATCGCAAATTGGTGTGCCTGCCCCTAATTTTGGTAAAGATGCAGGCATGTTGCACGATGCGTTCGACATTGAGAGCCTTAAGCAGCTTGATGCCGTCATTACCTGTCAAGGCGGCAGTTATACCGAAAAGGTCTACCCTGCATTGCGTCAAGCAGGTTGGAAAGGTTACTGGATCGATGCAGCATCGACATTGCGTATGGATAAAGAGGCGATCATCACTCTGGATCCCGTTAACCTTAAACAAATTCTGCATGGTATTCATCACGGTACAAAAACCTTTGTCGGTGGTAACTGTACTGTGAGCTTGATGTTAATGGCACTGGGTGGCCTGTATGAGCGTGGCTTGGTGGAATGGATGAGCGCTATGACTTACCAAGCAGCATCCGGAGCGGGCGCACAAAATATGCGTGAGCTGATTTCACAAATGGGTGTGATTAATGATGCCGTCAGCTCAGAGCTTGCCAATCCTGCCAGCTCCATTTTGGATATTGATAAGAAAGTGGCTGAAACCATGCGTTCTAGTTCTTTCCCAACCGATAACTTCGGGGTTCCGCTGGCAGGTTCACTGATCCCTTGGATTGACGTGAAACGCGATAATGGCCAAAGCAAAGAAGAGTGGAAAGCGGGTGTAGAAGCCAACAAAATTCTTGGTTTGCAAGATTCCCCAGTACCGATTGATGGTACGTGTGTGCGTATCGGCGCAATGCGTTGCCACTCTCAGGCATTGACCATCAAACTGAAACAGAACATTCCTCTCGATGAAATCGAGGAGATGATTGCTACTCATAATGATTGGGTCAAAGTGATCCCGAATGAGCGAGACATTACCGCACGTGAACTGACACCCGCTAAAGTAACGGGCACGCTGTCTGTTCCCGTCGGCCGCTTACGTAAAATGGCGATGGGCGATGATTTCCTCAATGCCTTCACGGTTGGCGATCAGCTCTTATGGGGTGCTGCTGAGCCGCTGCGCCGTACGCTGCGCATCATTTTGGCCGAGAAATAATCGTCTCCCTTGGCGACGCCATATATCTCATAACAAAAAAGCGCCGTTTGGCGCTTTTTTTATCGACAGTTAAAATCGATTTACTTACGAATTACGCTAAGCCGGGAAACAAGTTACGTAGTCCATTAGCGATAAATTCAATGCCGAGCGCACCAAGAATCAGGCCCATGATACGGGTGATTACGTTGATACCGGTTTGTCCAAGCAAGCGTACGATATACGGCGCTGAACGGAAAAGCAGCCAAGAACAAAAGCTGAATGCTACGACTGTAAAAATAATCCCCAAGGTATCCAGCATATTTGGGTAGCGCGAGCCATAAACAATCGTTGAACTGAT
Source organism: Vibrio paracholerae (assembly GCF_037672085.1). Classification (NCBI taxonomy): domain Bacteria; kingdom Pseudomonadati; phylum Pseudomonadota; class Gammaproteobacteria; order Vibrionales; family Vibrionaceae; genus Vibrio; species Vibrio paracholerae. The sequence goes on from NZ_JBBHLM010000002.1 coordinate 951,592, forward strand.
GGCACCGGGGCCGGCCATGAGTGGCATCGCGAGTGGGACAACCGCAATTTGCTCACGACTAATATATTCGGATTTTTCCTGTTTATTCTGCTTATCCTCACCAAGCTTACCGCTCATCATCGAAAAGGCGATGCTAAGCAGCAGTAAACCGCCTGCAACACGGAATGAATCGAGAGAAATACTGAAGAGGTCGAGCAGCATTTGACCAGCCAGTAAGGCGATGATCAAGATGATGGCCACGGCGATATTGGCGGTCGCCGCGGTTTTATTTTTCTCTTCCAGCGTCATGTGGCCAGTAAGAGAAACAAATACCGGCATAATGCCTACTGGGTTTACTGCAGCCACAAGGCCGAGAAAAAATTGGAGGAATATAGCAATTTCAAAGCTTTGCATGATGAAGTCTCGTAACCATCATAGGGACATAAAGAAGCGTGCGTAATGTAAGTTAAAGATAGCAAAAGCACGAATGAAAAAAATTGAGTCGCTATTGATTATTATGTGAGAAAAACTAATTGATGAAGAATTATGCAAAGAGTAAGTGTCATTCTTGTGTCAACTTTGTTTGATCATAATGCTGCCTGTTAACATTCGCACATTTTTTGTAAAAACTTAGGTAATGGCTGGTGGTCATAAACATAACCGATATACTCTCAGTAGCACGTTAAGCCCCTCTTAAAAGTGGCAGTTGTGTTTAAAAATGAAACTTTTTTACAGGCTGTTGTAGTTTTTTTAGTTTTTGAAAGCTAAGTGCGGTTTTTTTAATCACGAGTGATTTTTTGTTTAAATCGTTTAATTTCAATTGTTTAATTTATGTTTTTACTCTTGGGTACCACTTGTTAGGTAATTAGTTTTTCATAACTGATCTGAGTCAATTTTTTTCACAGTCTGAAATATTATACTCAGCCGTGAAAGCAATTTACTAAGTCGGTTGTAAGTTAAGTCTTTGAACCACAGTAAAAACGAACTGCAGCACACTTACTAAAGAGTTTTTAACATTTTTTTATTTTAGGAGATTCATTATGCCTGTTACTAATCTGGCTGAACTTGATGCTCTGGTTGCTCGCGTTAAAGCAGCTCAAGCTGAATTTGCTACTTTCTCTCAAGAACAAGTAGACAAAATCTTCCGCGCAGCCTCTCTAGCAGCAAACCAAGCACGTATCCCGCTAGCACAAATGGCGGTAGAAGAATCAGGTATGGGTATTGTTGAAGATAAAGTAATCAAAAACCACTTTGCTTCTGAGTTTATCTACAACAAGTACAAGGACGAAAAAACCTGTGGCATCCTCGAAGAAGATGACAACCTAGGTACTATGACTATCGCTGAGCCTGTTGGCATCATCTGTGGTATCGTTCCAACGACTAACCCAACCTCAACCGCGATCTTCAAATCACTGATTTCTTTGAAGACTCGTAACGGTATCATCTTCTCTCCACACCCACGTGCGAAAAACTCAACCAACGCAGCAGCGAAACTGGTTCTGGATGCCGCAATCGCAGCGGGTGCACCAAAAGACATCATCGGTTGGATTGACCAACCTTCAGTTGAACTGTCAAATGCTCTGATGAAACACGATGGTATCGCACTGATCCTTGCGACGGGTGGCCCAGGCATGGTGAAAGCGGCTTACTCTTCTGGTAAACCAGCCATCGGTGTAGGTGCAGGTAACGTTCCTGTTGTTATCGATGAAACTGCAGATATCAAACGTGCGGTTGCTTCTATCCTGATGTCTAAAACGTTCGACAACGGTGTAGTGTGTGCTTCTGAGCAAGCGGCTATCGTAGTGAGCGAAGTTTACGACGAAGTGAAAGAGCGTTTTGCAACGCACAAAGCGCACGTCCTGAGCAAAGCGGATGCAGACAAAGTGCGTAAAGTGCTGCTGATTGATGGCGCTCTGAACGCGAAGATCGTAGGTCAACCTGCTGCTGCTATCGCGGAAATGGCAGGCGTAAAAGTACCTGCAGATACTAAAGTGCTGGTGGGTGAAGGTCTGGGCAAAGTCTCTTATGACGATGAATTCGCTCACGAGAAACTGTCTCCAACACTGGGCCTGTTCCGTGCTGACAACTTCGAAGACGCGGTTGCACAAGCAGTGACCATGGTAGAGATCGGCGGTATCGGTCACACCTCAGGTCTGTACACCAACCAAGACGTTAACGCAGACCGTATCCGTTACTTCGGTGACAAACTGAAAACTGCCCGTATTCTTGTCAACATCCCAACCACTCACGGTGGTATCGGTGACCTGTACAACTTCAACGTTGCACCGTCTCTGACTCTGGGTTGTGGTTCTTGGGGTGGTAACTCAATCTCTGAGAACGTAGGTCCTAAGCACCTAATCAACAAGAAAACTGTTGCGAAGCGAGCTGAAAACATGTTGTGGCACAAACTACCTAAGTCTATCTACTTCCGCCGTGGTAGCCTTCCAATCGCGCTGAGCGACCTAGAAGGTAAAAAACGCGCATTCCTAGTTACTGACCGTTTCCTATTCAACAACGGTTATGCAGACGACGTGGTTGCCCTGCTGAAAGCGCAAGGCATGGAAGTTCAGACATTCTTCGAAGTAGAAGCGGATCCAACACTGTCTGTCGTAGAAAAAGGCGCTGCAGCAATGCAAAGCTTCCAACCAGATGTAATTCTCGCTCTAGGTGGTGGTTCACCAATGGATGCGGCGAAGATCATGTGGGTAATGTACGAGCACCCAGATACTCACTTTGAAGAACTGGCTATGCGCTTTATGGACATCCGTAAGCGTATCTACAAGTTCCCTAAAATGGGTAAAAAAGCAGAGCTTGTTTGTATCACTACCACTTCAGGTACGGGTTCAGAAGTTACACCTTTCGCGGTTGTGACTGACGACAAGACTGGTGCTAAGTACCCACTAGCAGACTACGAACTGACACCACAAATGGCGATCGTAGATGCGAACCTTGTGATGAATATGCCTAAGTCTCTGACCGCTTTCGGTGGTTACGATGCGGTAACTCACGCACTCGAAGCTTACGTATCCGTTCTTGCGAACGAATACTCAGACGGTCAAGCACTACAAGCGCTGAAGATGCTGAAAGAGTACCTACCGTCTAGCTACGCGAATGGTGCGAAAGATCCTATCGCTCGTGAAAAAGTACACAACGCAGCCACTATCGCTGGTATTGCATTCGCGAACGCGTTCTTGGGTGTATGTCACTCCATGGCGCACAAAATCGGTGCTGAGTTCCACCTACCACACGGTTTGGCGAACGCTCTGCTGATTGCTAACGTAGTACGTTACAACGCGAACGACAACCCAACCAAACAAACGGCATTCTCTCAATACGACCGTCCACAAGCACGTCGTCGTTACGCAGAAGTGGCGGACCACTTAGGTCTGAGCCAGCCGGGTGACCGTACTGCGCAGAAGATTGAGCGTCTGTTAACTTGGTTGGATGAACTGAAAGTTAACCTAGACATTCCAAAATCAATCCAAGCTGCGGGTGTAGCAGAAGCAGACTTCCTTGCAAAAGTGGATGAGCTAGCGGTTGAAGCGTTTGATGACCAATGTACTGGTGCAAACCCACGCTACCCACTGATCGCTGAGCTGAAAGAAGTTCTGCTGGCTTCTTACTACGGTAAGCCATTCGTTGAAGGTCAAACTTTCGAAGGCACCACTGTTATCGTAAAGAAAGCAGATCAAGAAGCGGCGAAAGCGCCAAAAGCGAAAAAGTAATGTGATTGGTTTTCGCTAGCACGAAACAAATCGGGAAATACAAACCCTCCGCAAGGAGGGTTTTTTTATGCCGTTACGTTAAGAATAGTCAGTAGGATGGATGGCCACTTGAGTTAGGTCCACATCACCAAGATAGCGGCCAGAGCCACTAAGATAAGCCCGAATCCATCTTTAATTCGCACTTTTTGACCTAGCCAGAAGATGGAAATCAACATAGTGAAAAAGATCTCCACTTGGCCAAGCGTTTTTACATAAGGCACGGCTTGCAATGACATGGCGCTAAACCAACCTATCGAGCCTAAGCAACTGCTCACACTGGTCAGCATGACTAACCTCGGGCGTTGCCAAAGCTTGTACAAGGTCGATCTCTCTTTAATGAGCAAGTATCCGACCAAACAGAGTGTTTGCAGCGAGATGACCAACAACAATACCCAAGCTGCGCTGTAAGGGAAGGGGAGTTGTGAGGCGAGACTGGCTTCACGAACCCAGAGTGAAGTGAGAGCAAATGCACTACCGCTGCTCAAGCCAAGAAGTACGGTCGGGAGTGAAAGCTGTTTAAAACCGCCGTGACTGCTCAGCATAAAGACTCCAACCCCGCCAATCACTACACCAAGCCAGCCTAATACCGTGAGTTGAGTGCCGAAAAACAGCATACCCAAGATTGCAGCCACCAAAGCTTCGCTTTTAGCCAGCCCAGCACCAACCGCGTAGTTGTTGTATTTAAAAAGCTTGACCATTAACGCGGTAGCCAGGATCTGCATGAACGATGCGCCGACCACATAATGCCAAAATGCACTGGAGAAGGTGGGTAATGCGGCAGGTTGCCATTTATAGAGTGCGATCAGATACACGCCAGCAATCGGGCTTGCCCAGAGAAAGCGTGCGAGGGTCACACCTGCTGTTGTCACATCGCCAGATAAACGGCTCTGGAATGCGTTGCGCCATGCTTGCATAAAGGCAGCAAACAGGGTGAGAAAAATCCATGTCATGGTGTGCTCCAGAAGAAAGTGGAAGTACCATGCTAGAGAAAGGCTAAATTATCAGCAAGTTAAATCATGGATGGCTGGCCGTTGTGAACAAGGCAGCGCAAGGCTGCCTTGGTGATATTATCCCGCCAAAACATCACTAGCGACTTTGTAGGTTGGATCTTCTTTAAGGTTGATTTCCACTAAGCTGCCTGCTTTCTGTAGTAGAGCGCGGCAGTCTTGGCTTAAATGGCGCAAGTGCAAGGTTTTACCAACGGCGGCATAACGTTCCGCTAAGGTTTCTATCGCATCAATCGCTGAATGATCGGCCACGCGTGAGCGAGCGAAATCGACAATCACTTCTTTAGGATCATGGTGCGCATCAAACAATTCAAGGAAGTTCGCGGCCGACCCAAAGAAAATGGGGCCATGAATATGATATTCCTTATGCCCATCAGGATTGATATGGCTGGCTGCGTAAATATGCTTGGCGTGCTCCCATGCAAACATCAACGCAGAGGCAATCACACCGACTGCGACCGCAATCGCTAAATCGGTAAACAAAGTGACCACTGTCACCAACACAATGACGAAGAAATCTTGTTTCGGAACTCGGCGCGCTAATTTGAAGGTAGCCCATTCAAAAGTGCCAATCACCACCATAAACATGACGCCGACTAATGCCGCAAGCGGGATTATCTCAATCAAAGAAGCGGTAAACAGGATAAAGCACAGCAGCAATACGGCTGCGACTATCCCCGATAGACGACCACGTCCACCAGAGTTAACGTTGATCATCGATTGCCCAATCATGGCGCAGCCACCCATGGCACCAAACATGGAGCAGGTGATATTGGCTAAGCCTTGCCCCATACACTCACGGTTGGATTGGCCGCGAGTGCCAGTCATTTCATCTAAAACCGTCAGCGTCAGCAGTGATTCTATCAAGCCAATCGCAGCGAGAATTAAAGCATAAGGGAAAATGATCGTTAGGGTTTCCCAAGTCAGAGGTACCGCGGGAATCGAAAAAGAGGGAAGAGAGCCCGCAAGAGTTGCCGCATCATTCCCAGACATAGCCCGCAGAAAATCCACGACGGTACGAGTTTCCAAGCCTAAACCTTGAACCAGCAGAGTGACAGTGACTATCGCCGCCAATGAAGAAGGTATCGCGGTGGTGAGTTTGGGTAGAAAATGGATGATCGCCATCGTTAAGGCAACCAGCCCTAACATGAGGAGCAATTCCTTTTGTGGTAGCCAAGTCATGACTCCGTTGAGATCGGGAGCTTTAAATTGGCCGAGTTGAGCTAGAAAAATCACAATCGCTAGCCCATTCACAAAACCAATCATCACTGGATGCGGTACCATGCGAATAAATTTGCCTAACTTAAACAAGCCTGCTGCGACTTGCAGTAAACCCGTGAGAAGAATCGCGGCAAATAAATACTGCATACCATGGCTTGCGACTAAGCTCACCATCACCACTGCCATTGCTCCGGTTGCACCAGATATCATACCGGGACGACCACCAAAAATGGAGGTAATCAGCCCGACAGTAAACGCGGCAAAAGGCCAACCATAGGATCGACCCCCGCGACAAATGCAAAAGCCACCGCTTCTGGTACCAGAGCCAGTGCGACCGTCAACCCAGATAACACATCATTTTTTATTGAGTGCTGCGAGAAAGAAGGGAATTCAAACATGGGCAAAACCGTGTTCCGTATTTGTGCTGCTCATGAATGATGAGCATGAAGTGAACCGAGCCGCTTAACATAAAGTGAAAGATCAAGGTGTAACTAAGCGGGTTAATTTTGAACTGCGGATGCTACAGAATTGAACGGTAGGGTGCAATGATCAATTACAGTGTGAGCCCATATCACCAGCGTGAATAAGCGTTAGCGCCTTGCTACTTGAGCTCTAGCGCTATTGGCTGCAACGCCAAGTAGTATGTACGCAAGGTATCTACGCAAGAGATGATGCAAGGCTGTTGGGAAATATAAGAATCACGGGTAAAAGAAAGGGCTGCGTTGGCAGCCCTTATCGTATGGTTTCGCTATTTAGAAGCTTTGCGGCTTACTCATGCCCGCACTGGCTTGATTACGCGCGACTTGACTACCCGCACCACGCGCTTGGTAACGTTCAGCACGTAAAGGCGCGGCGTTAACCTGCACTTCACGGATGTCATCTGAGCCAGGTGCTTTAGTCATCGGCGATGAGGCGTACGGCTGTTGGATGACCGCTTTCGCGGTGAGTGATTTTGCACTCACTGACACTGACTTAACAACCTTAATTGGTTCTGCCATTTTGTCTGCGATCACTTCAACTGTTGTTTGTGCGACAACCTCGTCACTGATTGTGGCTGGCTCTTCGACTTCAGCGACTTTCGCCACTACGGTTTCTAGCGCAGCAGTTTCTGTTGCTGACTCTTCAATTACCGGAGCTTCAATCACTGCAGCTTCAACCACGACCGGCTCAACGGGCGCGATGAGTGTCTCTGCGATCACGTCAGTAATCACTGGCTCTTGCACTACTGGCTCAGGTTGAACCGCAGCAGTTTCACGACGTACGATGACCTTGCCCATCGCCATTTCTGGGAAGACAACGCCTCCGAGTACGCGTGGCGCTGCCACTTTTTCGCTTTCTACTACTGCAGTTGCCGCAGTCGGTGTTACATGGGTCACATGTTGAGCACCTTCAGCAGTTTCATGGCGCGATTGCGGACGCGGCGCTAAGTCGTAGCGAGGCATCACTTTACCCATGGCCATCTCAGGAGAGGCAACCCCACCTTTACGCAGACGGAATGGGTTAGGGCGACGATCACGACCGCGACGGCGACGCTGGCCGCTGGCGCGCAGATGACGTGGCGAGCGGCGATTACGACGCTGCTTCTGATCATCTTGCTCGTTATCCTCTTGAGCCGAATCCGCAAAATCATCGGTTACAGGCAGATTAACTGGCGCTGGAGCGTCGAACGCATTGTCAACAGGAGCTGTAGACAGGTTGTCTAACTCTTCTGCGGCAAGCTGATCTTTGACTCGAATTTGCTTCGAGAGCTTACGACGTTGACGACGTTCTTTAACAACCGTGGCCTTCTCTTCTTTAGGCTCAACGGCTTTAACTTCTTGTTGTGCTTCAGCCGCTAATTGGCGACCTTGCTCAAGCAATTTAGCCGTTTTGCTTTCATCTCGTTTATTACGACGATCTTGACGTTCTGGACGCTCCGTTTCTGGACGTTCATTGCGGTCATTACGTTCGTTACGCTCACCACGCTCTTGCTTTGGCTTGCGCTCTTGTGGCTTACGGTTGTTGTTTGATGTCTCTTTATCGTTACGGTCGTTGTTTTCCTCATTACCGCGGCGACGGTTTTTGTCACGAGGGTTACGACGACGATCATTATTACGATCGTTACGCTCACGACGAGGTTTGTCTTGTTCACTATTCTGCGTTACAGGCGCTTCTACTTTGGCCGCTTCCGGTGTCGTAGAGAATAGGCTCGCAATCGCTTTAAACACACGGCTAAAGAAACCAGGCTGCGCAGGTTGCTGTACCTCTGCAACAGGTTGAGGTTCTGCTTTAGGTTTTGGTGTTGGAGCAGGAACCGCTTCCGCAGGCGCTGCAAAACCTTTCAGTACTGGCTCTTCAATACGTTTTGGTTTGAGCTCAACATCGACTACTTCTTTGCCTTCCGCTTCTTTCATCGCTTCCAGCTTTTTCGGGATCAGGTAAGAGAGAACATCTTGCTCTTCACCTTCACGCACGCGGATCACTTCAAAGTGCGGTGTTTCCATATCGGAATTTGGCACGATAGTAATGCGAACTTGCTGCGCTTTTTCAATGTGATTGATTGAGCGACGCTTCTCGTTTAACAGATAAGAAGCGATAGAGACAGGTACCACCGCAAGTACTTGCGATGTGTTGTCTTTGAGTGCTTCTTCTTCAATTAAGCGCAGAACAGAGAGTGCCAAAGATTCGTTGTCACGAATCACGCCGGTTCCTTTACAACGAGGACAGATGTGATGGCTTGCTTCTGCCAGAGAAGGGCTCAAACGTTGACGCGACATTTCCAGCAAACCAAAGCGAGAAATACGGCCAATTTGAACGCGAGCACGGTCAACACGCACTGCTTCACGTAGACGGTTTTCCACTTCACGCTGGTGGCGAACAGGGGTCATATCGATGAAGTCGATCACCACAAGACCACCGAGGTCACGCAGACGCAATTGGCGTGCGATTTCATCCGCAGCTTCTAGGTTGGTATTGAGAGCGGTCTCTTCAATATCGCCACCTTTGGTTGCGCGGGCAGAGTTGATGTCGATGGAAGTCAAGGCTTCGGTTGGGTCAATAACGATTGAGCCACCAGAAGGCAGGCGAACTTCACGTTGGAAAGCCGATTCAATCTGGCTTTCGATTTGGAAATGGCTGAACAGCGGTACTTCGCCTTCGTATTTTTTCACACGATTGACGAAATCTGGGCGCACTAAACGAATATGCTCAAGAGCACGCTCGTAAATGCTGTTGCTGTCGATAAGAATTTCACCAATATCACGACGCAAGTAATCACGGATCGCACGAACAATCACGTTACTTTCTTGGTGGATAAGGAAAGGTGCAGGGTTGGAATCAGACGCTTGTTTAATCGCACTCCAGTGCTTAAGCAGTACATTTAAGTCCCACTCTAGCTCTTCAGCGCTTTTACCTACGCCTGCGGTACGAACAATTAAGCCCATACCTTGTGGCAATTCTAGTGAGCTGAGTGCTGATTTCAGTTCAGTGCGCTCATCGCCTTCGATACGACGAGAAATACCGCCAGCACGAGGGTTATTTGGCATCAGAACTAAGTAGCTGCCCGCTAGAGAGATAAAGGTGGTTAGGGCTGCACCTTTGCTACCGCGCTCCTCTTTCTCGATTTGCACGATCACTTCCTGACCTTCGTTCAGCACATCTTTGATGTTTGGACGACCTTGGTAGCTATAACCATCAGGGAAGTATTCACGAGCGATTTCTTTGAGAGGGAGGAAACCGTGTCTTTCAGCGCCGTAGTCAACGAATGCAGCTTCAAGACTGGGTTCAATGCGGGTAATGCGGCCTTTGTAGATATTTGCTTTTTTCGATTCGTGCCCCGGACTTTCAATATCCAGATCGAACAGACGTTGGCCATCGACCAACGCGACACGCAACTCTTCTTTTTGAGTTGCGTTAATTAACATTCTTTTCATTTAGAAATCTCATTTTCTTATATAGTTTTGATTCTTGTTTTTGTTGCCGAGTTTCGTTTTCACGGTGCCAGATCCCATGGCTTATTCGATACAGCCTCCCGGCTGGAGGGGATGCTCTGGGGCACATCAGTATTCACAAGCCAACGATTGCCTGTGATCCGCTATAAAGGCGGTGGGTACTCAACATGAAAAGGCGACGAGTAGAGCAACAAAAAGCCTCAAACAGTGTGTCTTACGCCGTGTGCTGCACCTTGTTTTCGACTGACTACTCATTAATTTGCCAGAAATTGAACGGTAAAGAACAAAATGCCACCGGTTCAGCTCTTGCAGCTGTGAACTATAGCAGTGACTGCCAAAGTCAGCAATCAGCTTTCCAATGTAGCGCAAATTATTTGCGGGAGATTACAAAAAACCAACAATCTAACTTATTGTTAAATAAAGATAAGGTGGTTGAAATGTTAGACTTGGAGCATCCGCGCGACCAAATTAGGTAGTGAGCCCAAGGTTAACTTGGTTAAATTGTCGGCAAATGGGGTTGATGCTAATGAAAAATGGCTTTTTTTGTTGCTAAGAAAATGTGACTTTAACTCGATTCCAGATAGAATAGCGCCATGAACGAAATCAGAACTCAAGTCCAGTTCATCGACATTGATGAAGACATGGCTGGTCAGCGCATTGATAACTTTTTGCGCAACCAATTAAAAAATATTCCCAAAAGCGTGGTTTATCGAATTCTACGTAAGGGAGAAGTGCGCGTGAACAAAAAACGCGTAAAAGCAGAATACAAGCTCGAAGCGGGCGATGTGGTGCGTGTGCCTCCCGTCACCGTGGAAGTCAAAGAGAACGAGCCTGCTCCACCGAGTACCAAACTCAGTAAAGTGGCGGAATTAGAACACTGTATTGTCTATGAAGACGATCATTTACTCATCCTCAATAAACCGTCTGGGACGGCAGTGCATGGTGGGAGCGGCTTGCACTTTGGTGCGATTGAAGCCTTGCGCGCCCTGCGCCCCCAAGCGCGTTTTCTTGAGTTAGTACACCGTATTGACCGTGATACCTCTGGGATTTTGCTGGTGGCCAAAAAACGCTCGGCACTGCGTCACTTACAAGCTCAGTTTCGCGAGAAAACAGTGCAGAAGTACTACTACGCTTTAGTCATGGGACATTGGGATGCAGAGTGTAAAGTGGTCAATGCGCCGTTGCTGAAAAATGAAGTCAACAGCATAGTGCGCGTGAACCCCAACGGTAAGCCGTCGGAAACCCGATTCCGTATTCTTGAGAAGTTTGCTGAAGCGACGTTAGTTCAAGCGAGCCCTGTGACTGGGCGTACGCACCAAATCCGTGTACACACCCAGTACATGGGGCATCCAATCGCGTGGGATGATCGTTATGGTGATCGCCGCTTTGATGCTTATACAGCGCAATTTGGGATTGAGCGCCTGTTTTTGCATGCGGCAAACATCCAATTTGTGCATCCTGCCAGCGAGAAAAAGTTGGAAATCCATGCGCCACTCGAATCGCATTTGGAGCAAGCACTGGCAAAAATGCGTCAGGCTTAACCGTTCACTGGATGTTTAAACAAGAAAAGGGCGATAATTCGCCCTTTTCTGTTAGTTTTTTCGTGATAAAACCTTGCGATGCCCGTTGTGTAATGCCAACGCTAAAGTCAAATGACATTGAGCCCTTCATTTTCTAACAACTGAATGAGCTTAATCAGGGGTAAGCCGATGAGCGAATTGGGGTCGTCGCCTTCCAAGCGCTCAAACAAGGCAATGCCTAATCCCTCACTTTTAAAGCTACCTGCACAGTGCAGTGGTTGCTCAGCCTCGACATAACGTCTAGCCATACTCTCGGATAAGGTTCGAAAATGTACCGTAAAGGTATCGCAAAGCACCTGTGTTTGCTGAGTTTGGTTGTTAAAAAGCGCTAAGCCAGTATAAAAGGTAATCGCTTGACCACTTTGGCGTAAAAGTTGTTCAACGGCTTTTTCAGTAGTTAAGGGTTTACCGATGATTTGCTCATCGATCACGCAGACTTGATCTGACCCAATCACTAAGCTCGGTTCTGCTAAAAAGCAGCTACGCGCTTTGTTTTCAGCCAAGCGCATCACTAAGTGTTCAGGTGTTTCTCCGATTAAAGGCGTTTCATCGCAATCGGGTTTTGCAGTGACGAAAGGCAGCTTTAATTTCGCCAGAATTTGTTGGCGAAATGGAGAGGTAGAAGCTAAAACTAGTTGGTAATTTTGCATTTTACTTTACAATCATCGCGTGTTTGACAGCAGCATAACGTATCCTAATGCGCTGTTCATAATGCTCTCTGTGGAAAGGGAAAAAAAACCAAGTTTTTTGCCTTTTTCTTTGACTAAATCTGTTTTGGAAGATAATATTCGCGCCCTATGCAAAAGGTAAAAATACCGCGAACGGTTGATCCGGCTAAAGCCGCTCAGAAAAGATTAGACTTTGATGGCATCATCCAAGCTAATTTGTTCAAGCGCTTAGAGGAGTCAGTCGCAGGCGTTAAACGCGACGCTGAAGTTTCATTGTCATTTGAGATTGATGAACAGCAACTGGTTGTTATCTCTGGTAAAGCTAACATCGAAGTTGATTTAGAGTGTCAGCGCTGTAACGAGGTTTTCGCACACGAGTGCGAAGTTGAATTTACTTATACCCCTTACTTAGGTCGTAAAAGTGAAGAAGACGCCCCAGACGAGTATGATTTGGTAGATCTAAACGAGTTTGGTGAGGTTGACCTAGTTCAGTTAGTTGAAGACGAGTTCATCTTAAATTTGCCTCAAGTTGCGATGCATGACGAAGCGGATTGTAGCGTTGATTCAGACAATTTGGTGTTTGGTGAACTTCCAGAAGAAGTTTTGGAAGAGAAGCCGAATCCATTCGATGTTTTAAAAAGCTTGAAGAAGTAATTCGCTAAGCATTCTTAACATAGGAGTAGGGTCCATGGCCGTACAACAAAACCGTAAAACACGTTCAAGACGTGGCATGCGTCGTTCACACGATGCGCTAACTGCTGCAGCGCTATCTGTAGATGCAACTTCAGGTGAAACTCACCTGCGCCACAACGTAACCGCTGAAGGTTACTACCGTGGTAAAAAGGTTATCAACAAGTAAGGTTGACCTTTGCAAAATTTAACCGTTGCACTTGATGCAATGGGCGGGGATTTCGGTCCGCGCGTAACAGTGCCTGCCGCCGTGCAGGCACTGTCACATTTCCCAGAGCTAAAAGTGATCTTAGTGGGTGATCAACATCAGATCGCTCAACAACTCTCTCTTCTTGGTTATTCGGCCGATACGCGCTTAAGTATTGTGCACAGTGACCGTGTCATCTCCAACTCCGAAAAACCTTCGCTTGCTTTACGTCACAGTGCTGGCAGTTCTATGGGCATGGCGATTGATCTTGTTGCTGAAAATCAAGCGGATGCGTGTGTCAGTGGCGGAAATACCGGCGCTTTAATGGCGCTGTCGCGTTTTCGTCTCAAATTGCTACCGGGTATTGATCGTCCGGCGCTGGTTTCTGCTCTGCCCACTATTTCTGGCCGCAAAACCTGGATGCTCGATCTGGGCGCGAATGTCTCAAGTGATGCCGATTCTCTGTTTCAATTTGCGGTGATGGGCGCCGCGCTTGCTGAGCAGCATCTACAGCAAGCTCCACGAGTGGCAATTTTAAACATCGGTGCAGAAGAGATTAAAGGCAATGATCTGGTTAAGCGCTGTGCGGAAATGCTGACCCAAACTCAGGCGATCAATTTCATTGGTTATATTGAGGGTAATCAACTGTTAACTGATGCTGCAGATGTGATAGTGTGCGATGGCTTTGTCGGGAATGTCTGCCTTAAAGCGTGTGAAGGAACAGCGCAACTCTTTATCGATAAGTTAAAAAAATCGCTTTTAGCCTCATCCATAAAGGGTTGGATTGCAAGAAAACTGTTTTCTGAGCTCTTTACTGAATTAAAAACCCTGAACCCCGACCAGTATAACGGCGCAAGTTTGCTAGGATTGCGCGGCATTGTCATTAAGAGTCATGGAAGTGCTGATGTATCCGCGGTCGTGAATGCGATTTCTGAAGCGGTGCATGAGGTGAAACGACAAGTACCCAGCCGTATAAGCGATCGTTTGGAAGCGGTTTTACTCGAGAGGCATTATTAGTCTTCATGTATAGCAAAATTTTAGGTACTGGCAGCTACTTGCCATCTCAGGTGCGTACTAACGCAGACTTAGAGAAAATGGTAGAGACCAGTGATGAGTGGATTGTTGCTCGTACTGGTATTCGCGAGCGTCGTATTGCGGCTGACAATGAAACTGTTGCCGATATGGCATTCTTCGCTGCGCAAAATGCCATAGACATGGCCGGTATTGATAAACACGACATCGATATGATTATTGTGGCGACCACCAGTGCGAGCCACACTTTCCCATCAGCCGCTTGCCAAGTGCAAGGCAAACTGGGAATTAAAGGATGTCCAGCGTTTGATTTGGCCGCAGCGTGTTCTGGTTTTATGTACGCGCTCTCTATTGCTGATCAGCATGTCAAATCTGGCATGTGCAAACATGTTTTAGTGATTGGTGCGGATGCGTTGTCCAAAACCTGTGACCCCACAGATCGTTCGACCATTATCTTATTTGGGGATGGTGCTGGCGCGGTAGTGGTGGGCGCAAGTAACGAGCCGGGCATTCTTTCTACTCACATCCACGCGGATGGCGAGTTTGGTGATTTACTGAGCCTTGAAGTGCCGGTTCGTGGCGGTGATAGCGATAAATGGCTGCACATGGCGGGGAACGAAGTGTTCAAAGTCGCAGTAACTCAGCTATCTAAACTGGTAGTTGATACGCTAAAAGCCAACAACATGCACAAGTCTGAGCTCGATTGGTTGGTACCACATCAAGCGAACTACCGGATTATCTCAGCAACCGCGAAAAAACTTTCGATGTCGCTCGATCAGGTGGTGATTACCTTAGACCGTCATGGCAACACCTCTGCGGCGACTGTGCCTACAGCGTTGGATGAAGCCGTACGTGACGGTCGTATTCAGCGTGGGCAGATGCTACTGCTCGAAGCTTTTGGTGGCGGTTTCACATGGGGCTCTGCTCTGGTGAAGTTCTAAACGCACAATGAATTTTGACTTTAAGGAGTCCTAGGACTCCTTATCCATTCTTAGATGAAGGAAAGATTTATGAGTAAGTTTGCTATCGTATTTCCAGGTCAGGGCTCGCAAGCAGTAGGTATGCTGGCTGACCTTGCCGAGCAGTATGCTGTGGTAAAACAAACATTCGCCGAAGCTTCCGAAGTGCTTGGTTACGATCTGTGGGCGCTGGTTCAAGATGGCCCAGTGGAAGATCTCAACCAAACTTTCCGTACTCAACCTGCGTTGCTTGCCGCCTCTGTTGCGATTTGGCGTGTATGGCAGCAACTGGATCTTGAGCAACCTGCGGTTTTAGCCGGTCACAGCTTGGGTGAATATTCAGCACTGGTATGTGCGGGCGTGATTGATTTTAAACAAGCGATCAAGCTAGTTGAGCTGCGTGGTCAATTGATGCAACAAGCAGTCCCCGCAGGCACGGGCGCAATGTACGCGATCATCGGCCTAGAAGATGAGGCGATTGCTAAAGCCTGTGCGGACGCGGCGCAAGGTGAAGTGGTTTCTCCTGTAAACTTTAACTCACCAGGCCAAGTGGTTATTGCTGGTCAAAAAGATGCGGTTGAGCGTGCGGGCGTTCTATGTAAAGAAGCGGGCGCGAAACGTGCGCTGCCTCTGCCAGTTTCCGTACCATCACACTGCGCGTTGATGAAGCCCGCTGCCGATGAATTGGCAAAAACTCTAGCAGAGCTTGAATTCAATGCACCACAAATTCCGGTCATCAATAACGTTGATGTTGTGGCTGAAACGGATCCGGTAAAAATTAAAGATGCGTTGATTCGTCAACTCTACAGCCCAGTTCGTTGGACTGAATGCGTTGAACAAATGAGCGCACAAGGTGTCGAAAAGCTGATTGAAATGGGGCCGGGTAAAGTATTGACTGGTCTAACAAAACGTATTGTAAAAACCCTAGAAGGTGTCGCAGTCAATGACGTGGCTTCTTTGGATGCGGTGAAATAACAACAGGAAGAAAACATGAGTCAATTCATGAATCTAGAGAGCAAAGTTGCTCTTGTGACTGGCGCAAGCCGCGGCATTGGTAAAGCGATTGCTGAACTCTTAGCTGAACGTGGTGCCAAAGTGATTGGTACGGCAACCAGCGAAAGCGGTGCGCAGGCGATCAGCGACTACTTGGGTGACAAAGGCAAAGGTATGGCATTGAATGTGACCAATCCTGAGTCGATTGAAGCGGTTCTAAAAGCCATTACCGATGAGTTCGGCGGCGTCGACATTCTGGTGAACAACGCTGGTATCACTCGCGATAACCTGCTGATGCGCATGAAAGAAGAAGAGTGGTCAGACATTATGGAGACCAATCTGACGTCGATTTTCCGTCTGTCTAAAGCCGTTTTACGTGGCATGATGAAAAAACGTCAAGGTCGTATCATCAATGTTGGCTCTGTTGTTGGCACTATGGGTAACGCAGGTCAAGCCAACTACGCGGCAGCAAAAGCGGGCGTAATTGGCTTTACTAAGTCAATGGCGCGTGAAGTTGCATCGCGCGGTGTGACCGTCAACACAGTTGCACCAGGTTTTATCGAAACTGATATGACAAAAGCGCTGAATGACGAGCAACGTACTGCTACACTAGCGCAGGTTCCAGCAGGTCGACTGGGGGATCCTCGAGAAATTGCGTCTGCGGTTGCTTTCCTTGCATCACCAGAAGCGGCATACATTACCGGCGAGACACTGCATGTCAACGGCGGTATGTACATGATCTAACAATTTTGCCTTATTGAGCGATTGAGCAAATTCAGCGCCCGTGAGGCAAGTTTGTGTGAAAAATGTAAGTAACATGCACAATATTTATGCATGATTTATATCAAAAATGGTGTGAATTTCGGTTAAAATCGTCTAATTTGTGGTTAGACCAGAAACCTCACGCTTGCAACTTTCCCTAGTTCGAATAAACTACGGAATCATCGCATTAGGCGAAATCTGTAAAGGAAAAGAAAAAATGAGCAACATCGAAGAACGCGTAAAGAAAATCATTGTTGAACAGCTAGGTGTAGACGAAGCAGAAGTAAAGAATGAATCTTCTTTCGTTGAAGACCTGGGTGCTGATTCTCTGGACACTGTTGAGCTGGTAATGGCTCTGGAAGAGGAATTCGATACTGAGATTCCTGATGAAGAAGCAGAGAAGATCACTACTGTTCAAGCTGCGATCGATTACGTAACCAGCAACGCTCAGTAATCTCTCCTCAGGCGGCTCACTGGCCGCCTGAATTTTTCTTAGTTCTCAACCCTCTCTCATTTCAATTTCAATTCCGGAGAATATTATCGTGTCCAAGCGTCGCGTTGTTGTCACTGGCATGGGTATGTTGTCACCGGTAGGCAACACTGTAGAGTCATCTTGGAAAGCCTTGTTGGCCGGCCAAAGCGGCATCGTCAACATTGAGCACTTCGACACTACCAATTTTTCTACTCGTTTCGCAGGCCTGGTAAAAGGTTTTGATTGCGAACAGTACATGTCAAAAAAAGATGCTCGCAAAATGGATTTGTTTATCCAGTATGGTATTGCTGCGGGCATTCAGGCTCTGGAAGATTCAGGCCTAGAAGTTAATGAAGAAAATGCTGCGCGTATTGGCGTTGCGATTGGTTCGGGTATTGGCGGCCTTGAGCTGATTGAGACCGGGCATCAAGCTTTAATCGAGAAAGGCCCGCGCAAGGTTAGCCCTTTCTTCGTACCCTCAACCATTGTCAACATGATTGCCGGTAACTTATCTATCATGCGTGGCTTACGTGGTCCCAATATTGCGATCTCTACCGCCTGTACCACGGGCTTGCACAATATCGGCCATGCAGCACGTATGATTGCTTACGGTGATGCGGATGCGATGGTCGCAGGTGGTGCAGAAAAAGCGTCGACGCCACTGGGTATGGCGGGTTTTGGTGCGGCGAAAGCACTATCAACTCGTAATGATGAACCGCAAAAAGCGTCTCGTCCTTGGGATAAAGACCGTGATGGTTTCGTGCTCGGTGACGGTGCCGGCATCATGGTGCTCGAAGAGTACGAACACGCGAAAGCGCGTGGCGCGAAAATTTACGCAGAAGTGGTTGGCTTCGGTATGTCAGGTGATGCTTATCATATGACTTCACCGAGTGAAGACGGCTCTGGCGGTGCGCTGGCGATGGAAGCGGCCATGCGTGATGCAGGCGTGACTGGTGAACAGATTGGTTATGTTAATGCTCATGGTACTTCTACCCCTGCGGGCGATGTAGCTGAAGTGAAAGGCATTAAACGTGCGTTGGGTGAAGCCGGGACTAAGCAAGTTCTAGTTTCTTCTACCAAGTCCATGACAGGTCACTTATTAGGTGCTGCAGGTTCTGTTGAAGCGATCATCACAGTGATGTCTTTGGTGGACCAAATGGTTCCGCCGACCATCAATCTGGATAATCCTGAAGAAGGTTTGGGTGTGGATTTAGTACCGCATGTTGCCCGTAAAGTTGAGAGCATGGAATACGCCATGTGTAACTCGTTTGGCTTTGGTGGCACTAACGGTAGCTTGATTTTCAAGCGCATGTAAAAACTTCATCACTCTTTACTTGAGTTAAGACGGCTTGATGCATAGCATTGAGCCGTTTCTTTTTATGGAGTGAGATCATGTACTGGGTCAATGGTCAACGGCGTAATGAAGTGCCTATTCATGATCGATCATTTCAATATGGCGATGGTTGCTTCACGACTATACTGACCAAAGAAGGTCAGGTGCAGCAATGGTCCTCACATAAGGCGCGGTTACAGGCTTGCCTTGATATCTTGCACATACCCGAGCCCAATTGGGATCTGGTATGGCAAGGACTGCAAAGCATGATCCTGCCGCAGGAGAAAGCTGGACTGAAAATACACATTAGCCGAGGTTTGGGAGGGCGTGGTTACAGTCCTACTCAAGTGAGTGAAAGCAGTGTTACTATTAGCGCCTTTGCTTTTCCAGCCCACTATCAAGCATGGCGTGATAAGGGATTGGCTGTGGGGATTTGTCAGCAGCGAATGGGATTAAACCCTCTGTTGGCGGGGCACAAACATAATAATCGATTGGAACAGATCTTACTCAAACGTGAGATGGATAGCGCGGGATGGGATGACGGGGTCTGTTTAGACATCAATGGTAAGGTGATTGAAACCACCGCTGCCAATATATTTTGGTGTAAAGATGGAAAAATTTTTACACCTTGTTTAAGAAATGCCGGAGTCGCCGGAGTTGCGCGTCGACAGACACTCGAATTCGCGCAGCGACAAGAGATTCCTATTGTGATTGATGAATTTACGCTGGAAGACCTATTGAACGCAGAGGAAGTTTTTATTACCAATGCTTTGCTTGAGGTTGCTCCAGTCAGACAAATTGGTGAACAGCAATTAACGATAGGTAGTATGACGCGACGATTTCAGGAGAGTAGTAATTCGTGATTAAAAAACTGGTATTGGTGTTGGTTGCGCTGTTCTTTGTTTTGGCAGGCAGCTACTTTTATGTTGTTAAGAAGATGGATCAATATCTGGCTCAGCCTCTGATGATCCAAGAGGCTCAGTTAGTCACGATAGCCTCTGGGACTAGTCTCAGTCGAGAGCTGGCCCAGTTAACCGAACAAGCTTGGATCCAAGATAGTTTTGTTGCCGAATGGGTGCGTCGTTTTCACCCTGAACTATCCAGAATTAAGGCAGGAACCTACAAGCTAGAACCTAATATGACTCTAGCGCAGGCTTTGGCTTTGCTGGTTTCTGGTAAAGAGCATCAATTTTCCATTACCTTTGTAGAAGGCAGTCGTTTTCAAGAGTGGCGGGAGATCCTCGCAAGCGATGAAAATATCACCCAGCAACTGACGGGCATGACTGAAATCGATATTGCTAAGGCTTTAGGGCTTGAGCATGAAAAGCTGGAGGGGCTTTTTCTTGCAGAAACATACCACTTTACTAAAGGGACGAGTGATCTCGATATCCTTAAGCGTGCGCATCAGAAATTAGATAAGTTTCTGCAAGTGACTTGGGAACATCGCCAAGAGGGACTGCCGATCCAGACGCCTTATGAAGCATTAATCTTGGCCTCGATTATTGAGAAAGAAACCTCAATTGCAGAGGAGCGTGAGCGTATATCTGGGGTATTTATTAATCGTCTGAATAAACGCATGCGTCTGCAAACTGATCCTACTGTGATTTATGGTATGGGCGAAGATTTCGATGGCAATATTCGTAAGAAAGATTTACGTGCACATACTCCCTACAATACTTATGTTATCAATGGTTTACCTCCAACTCCTATCGCTATGCCGGGTGAAGCCTCCATTTATGCAGCGTTAAATCCAGAACAAACGGAGTATCTATACTTTGTGGCAAGTGGAGAGGGGGGACACAATTTCTCTAAAACTCTTGCTGAGCACAATAGTGCAGTGCGTGCTTATCTTAAAAAACTTAGAACGAAACAATGAACGCAAAATTTATCGTAATTGAAGGCCTTGAAGGCGCAGGCAAAAGCTCGGCGATTCAAGTCGTTGTTGAAACCTTGCAGCAAAACGGCATTGATCGTATCACTCGTACCCGCGAGCCGGGTGGTACGGTGTTGGCTGAAAAGCTACGTGCGTTAGTGAAAGAAGAACACCCGGGCGAAGAGCTTCAAGACATTACTGAATTACTCTTGGTCTATGCCGCGCGAGTACAATTGGTGGAAAATGTCATTAAACCGGCGTTAGCAAGGGGGGAATGGGTTGTGGGTGATCGCCATGACATGTCCTCTCAAGCGTATCAAGGTGGTGGTCGACAGATTGCACAGAGTACGATGCAAAGCCTCAAACAGACTGCACTTGGAAATTTCAAACCCGACTTAACATTATATTTGGATATCGACCCTAAGCTTGGTTTGGAACGTGCTCGTGGCCGTGGTGAATTGGATCGTATTGAAAAAATGGACATCAGCTTTTTTGAGCGTGCTCGTGAGCGTTACCTAGAATTAGCCAAGAGCGATGATTCTGTGGTTATGATTGATGCGGCACAGTCGATTGAATACGTCACGGCCGATATTCGTCATGCATTGCAAGATTGGTTGAGTCAAGTTAACTGTGTCTAGTCTCAATTCTCTTTACCCTTGGTTAGTTCCTGTCTGGCAGCCTTGGCAAGCGGGATTAGCGGCAGGAAAAATCTCGTCAGCGACGTTAATTCAAGCATCAGAAGGATTAGGCGCTGAGAGTTTGGTTGAACTCATGGCCCGCACCTTGATGTGTACGAGTAGCCAAACTGAGCCATGCGGTTTTTGCCATAGTTGCGGTCTCATGCAATCGGGAAATCATCCCGATTTTCATGTCGTTAAGCCAGAAAAGGTAGGGAAATCGATCACGGTGGAGCAAATTCGCCAGATGAATCGTATTGCCCAAGAGTCGTCCCAGCTCTCCGGCTATCGTTTGATTGTCATTGAGCCTGCCGATGCGATGAATGAATCTTCCGCCAACGCGCTACTGAAAACGCTCGAAGAGCCTGCACCAAACTGTCTATTTATTTTGGTTACCTCTCGGATTAAGCATCTTTTGCCGACGATAGTCAGCCGTTGCCAAAGGTTAGTGATCCCTGCGCCAACCACTGCGCAGGTCGTTGAGTGGCTAAAAGGGCAGGGGATCACGACGCCTGCCTACGCCTTACATCTTTGCGCAGATTCACCGATCAAAACCCGTGCCTTTATGTTAGAAGGGGGAGCGGAAAAATATCATGAGCTTGAAAGCCAACTGATGAATGCGCTGAGTGGCGATGTGAATGCGCAACTTAAATGTATCGCACTCATCGATGCCGATTTGACCACGCATTTGTATTGGGTTTGGTGTGTTTTGACCGATGCGCAAAAAATTCACTTTGGTGTGCAGCAAGACTATTATCCCGCTGCAAGTACCGCATTAGCTGGCCGCTTTACCTATTCTAAACTTCATGCACAGACAGAAAGCTTGGAAAGGCTGATGGAACAATTGAACCAGTTCAGTGGATTGAATACAGAGCTGTTGTTGCTGCAATGGTTATATCAATTTAGTAATGAGGAAACATGTTTGTAGATTCTCATTGTCATCTCGACAAGTTGGATTACCAAGACTTACACGCGGATGTCAGCGATGTGCTTGCCAAAGCGCATCAAGCCAAAGTGGAATATTTACTCTCGGTTGGCGTTACGCTCGACTCTTTCCCTAAGATGCTCGCGATGATTGAGCCTTTTCCGCAAGTATATGCTTCTTGTGGTGTGCATCCACTGGATGTGCAGAGTGATTTCTCACTCGATCTTTTCCACCAATATGCACAGCATCCTCGAGTGGTTGCGATTGGCGAAACGGGGTTGGATTACCATTACCAACCAGAAACCGCCGATTTACAAAAACTGCGTTTTCGGCAGCAGATTGAGACTGCTGTGGCCCTGAATAAACCGCTGATCATTCATACTCGTAATGCTCAACAAGATACCCTTCAATTACTGAGAGAAGGAAAAGCGCAGCAGTGTGGTGGTGTGATTCACTGTTTCACAGAGGATCTTGCCTTTGCTCAAGCTGCAATGGATCTGGGATTCTATATCTCTATTTCAGGGATTGTGACTTTCCGACAAGCAACGGATCTTAAAGAGGTCGTAAAAGCTTTACCTCTGGATCGTCTATTGATTGAAACGGATTCACCTTATCTCGCCCCAGTACCGCATCGTGGTAAAGAGAACCAACCTGCTTATGTGGTCGAAGTCGCTGCCTATATTGCCGATCTAAAAGGCGTTTCTTTGACAGAAGTTGCGCAAAAAACAACACAAAATTTTCAAAATCTTTTTTTGCGATGAAAATCATATTTAGATAAAAAAGCGAGCGTTTGCTCGCTTTTTTATTCGTCAAATAAATAAGAAATTCTAAATAAGCAGGTGTTTACTGTATTTGTTGAAAAATAGAGCGGAATTCCTCAAATTGTAATTTTGTTACTAAAAATAACATGCCTATCTATTTTATTTACCCAGTAAAATTAATGCTATCAATAATTACCTCTATATAAAACATATGGTTATGCTGTTTTTTGAGTTGAAAATGAAAGGTTGCCGATTGTGATCTAATTAGTAATTTGAAACTTAATTTCGTCGCAAACTAGAAAATTTGAGGGGTATCAAGATATATTTAGAGCCGGAAAATATAATACAAAAAGTGGTTACATTTTCACTGGGTGCTAACATTTAGGCTACGGGGGTATGCCGTTAGTCCCAGCAATTCTAATAACTTAATCAGGAGCATAAACATGTTTAAGAACGCTTTTGCGAATCTGCAAAAGGTCGGTAAGGCGCTGATGCTGCCAGTATCAGTTTTGCCTGTCGCCGGTATTTTGCTAGGCGTGGGTGCCGCTAATTTTAGTTGGCTACCAGAAGTTGTATCACATCTCATGGAACAAGCGGGTGGTTCAGTCTTCGGTCAAATGGCTCTGCTATTTGCTGTCGGTGTTGCGCTGGGCTTTACTAATAACGACGGTGTATCAGGTCTGTCTGCTATCGTCGGTTACGGCATTATGGTTGCGACTTTAAAAGTCATGGCAACAGTGATGGGCGTGAGCGGCATCGATACCGGTGTTTTGGGTGGTATCCTAGCCGGTGGCGTTGCAGCTTGGTCATTCAACCGTTTCTACAAAATTCAACTGCCTGAATACCTGGGCTTCTTTGCAGGTAAACGTGCTGTTCCAATCATTACTGGTTTTATTTCGATTGCACTGGGTGTGGTTCTGTCGTTCATTTGGCCACCAATCGGTTCTGCGATCGCCACTTTCTCTGACTGGGCGGCAAACCAAGATCCTGTAACCGCATTTGGTATCTACGGTATCGTTGAGCGTTCACTGATCCCATTTGGCCTGCATCACATTTGGAACGTACCTTTCTTCTACCAAGCAGGTACTTGTGTGAACGGTGCTGGTGAAACCGTTAACGGTATCATGACATGCTTCCTGACGGCAGACGAGGCTTCTCGTGCGGCAGGCAATGGCTTCGGTCAATTGGCGGGTGGCTACTTGTTCAAGATGTTCGGTCTTCCAGCCGCTGCATTTGCTATCGCTCACTGTGCTAAGCCTGAAAACCGTGCAAAAGTAATGGGTATCATGGCTTCTGCTGCTCTGACTTCATTCCTAACCGGTATTACTGAGCCAATCGAATTCGCATTCTTGTTCGTTGCTCCAGTATTGTACGCAATTCACGCTGTATTAGCGGGTCTGGCTTATGTTCTGACTAACGCGCTGGGCGTGGTTCACGGTCACACCTTCTCTAACGGTTTCATTGACTTCGTGGTTCAATCGCCACGTGCTGACAATATGTTACTGCTGGTTGGTCTAGGCATTGGTTATGCTGTACTGTACTACGTGGTATTCACATTTGTTATCCGTGCTCTTAACCTAAAAACACCAGGTCGTGAAGATGAGAGCGCTGAGAAATCAACATCAAGTGGTAATGAACTAGCAGGTGATCTGGTTGCTGCATTCGGTGGTAAAGCCAACATCACTAACCTAGATGCGTGTATCACCCGCTTACGTGTATCGGTAGCAGATACTGCTCTGGTTGATCAAGATAAGCTGAAAAAGCTTGGTGCAGCAGGTGTGGTTATGGTTTCTGGTGGTGTACAAGCTATCTTCGGTACTAAATCAGACAACCTGAAAACAGAAATGGATGAGTGGATTCGTAACAACGGTTAATCTCATTCTTCCCCCTAGAGAAAAGGAGACCTAAGGTCTAATGCATGTGAGTTAAGCTGAGTTACGCTTTCTAGAAGGCCTAGTCGCATAGCGATTTGGCCTTTTCTTTACTGCTCTTGGATATGTCCTCTCCCGCCTCTCTGGAAGCACAAAGCTTTCTGCCATGTCGAGGATATATCGGAGCACTTCTGGATATCTTCCAGGTGCGACAGCCGGAAGCATCTGCAACTGACTCACCAAAAATATCGATGCCTGCTTAAAGCCTATTTGGTATGGCATTACCGTGTCCAATGAATACGCCATCTGGCACATCATAAAACGCAGCAGGTTGTAGGCGAGCAGCATCCCCCAAAGCTCCTGTTTGACTAACGCCGGCGTTTTACTTCTTAGCGTTAGGCTATTTTGAAGCATGTACTGCTTCATCTCTCGATAACCTAATTCGATTTCCCAACGATGACTGTAGAGCTCTGCAATATCTGCCCCTATGTAACGCTTGGGGTCGGTCATTGAAGTCAGCAGTTGGACCTCTTTCCCTTTCACCTTAGTGGTAATGAGTCTAGCTTCTAGTGTATCCGGCGCATCTGCCCATTTCTTTTTCGCTTGAGCAGTCAGCGAGAGTTCAATCAGCTCCTGACCGCGCCCCAATTTTCTTAACGTCTTATATTGCGCCCCTTTACGCAGGGGAATTAGCCAGTGCCTTTCCTTACCTTGGCTTTGCCAACGATGGAGAAGTCCTAAGGCATAAAAGCCTTTGTCAAACAGGGTCAGGCTATTATCTGGGGCTTTGTCGATAAGCTGAGCAGTGAGGTCAACCTCACTGACGGAGACGGAGTCAAAGGCGGCACTGTTGAGCAGATGGCTCGTTAATTCCATGTGGCAGACCATGCGAACTTGAGGATAGTCTGACGTCGTGGTTTGATTACCTGTTCGGCTAAAAGCCTTATCGTTGTCGGCCGTATCTGGTGTTCGCCAGACCACACCATCAACAGCATGTAAAGTGAGCCCGTACCAGTCAGGGTGTGGGGTTTTCTCATGCCACAATTGCTGAGTTTGGTTGAACACCGCTTCTACTGGCTCATGCCCCAACTTCTTACGGGCGTGGATAACCGCACTCGGCGCAACAAAGGGTTTCTTACCCGGCAGCAATATATCTAGCTGAGAGACCACCTTACTCATCGATAGATGCCGATAAAGAGACATACCCACAATGCTCCATACCATCAATTCCATGGGGAGCCTACGCTTACGAAGCGTGGCAACGCCTGTGTCCTCAAGACATTGATTAATGAGTTCAGGGCAAAGGAGATCGGATAGACCATTGAGTTGGTCAGCAGAGAATTGATGTATTCGGTCGAGGGCTTGTCTTAAGAACATAAAAAAATCCGAGTGCGTAGAAACACTCGGATTTTGACACCCTCTCAGGATCGTTCAACCGATCATTTTTTGCTTAACTGATCGGCATTAAGGTACCGTCGCTCTTTTTTCTTGATTGGTTGCAAAACCATAGCTATTAAAGCCAGATTCAGCACGCTCATCTGCGAGTTCCTTTTGAATAAACAGAATAAAATCCTGCCGTGAAGAGCCGCTAGAAATAGGGATTCGATGAAAACTATCGATGACACGGTCTTCATTCGTTACTGGTAATGATTGTTCAATACCAAATAACTCGGCCCTAGCCATACTGCGTTTGATTCGACGCTTTTTGGAACCCAAAAAGTTTTTCCCAATCGTCTGATTACGAACAAACCTTACTTCTTCGGAAGTATCTGGCACCTCATAAACACTGGAGATCTCAAACAAACCTTCATTAACCATCAATGAAAAATAGGGCTGAAAAGAGAGGCCAATCATCATCTCTTTGTCCTCGGAAACAAAGGCAATGGTTTGGCCAACTGAAGATTCATTCCAATCAGGAAAACTCACACCCACTCTATTCATTGCTTGGTGGTGATTAACCATAAACAAGTGCATTTGTGAGATACAACGCCCTGCTAGCAAGCCATAGTCGGCATTAGCATTCGTGTAACGTATCAAGAAGTAGTAACGTTGAGACATGATAGACCCTCTTAATTAGCCTTGGCGCAATTAAACAATCCACCCTTGATCAAAACAGACATAATAAAGTGCACGTCATTCGGAATGGATTCAGAAGCAGTCATACTTTCAATCCAGTTCTCTGTATTTCTGAGTAATTGATAGAAGTCATTTCCATATGCTACATGTCTTCTTGCTATAACGTATTCTCGATCTGCACCATATTCGTTCACTCTTAAAGGCTTATCAGCCTCTTCATGCCACCAATCGTCAATCGATTGCAACGCTGCACCAACTTTTTGTCCGTGAAACGCGACGGTTTCTTTTCCGCTCAAAAGCTCTACTGTGGCTAGCTGCTTAGTAGGGATTCCATCTTCTCGACTATCCAAAAACTCTTGGCTTGGGTAAACCTCATCTCCCCAGCCAACCCGCAGTTTTGCTTTGATGTCCATGTAGAAGTATTCGGTTGGGTCAGACAATGCTCGCTCCAGATAGGCAGTAAGCCTTTCTAAGCATTCTGTTGAATCACCATCCCAATGACCATACCAAGAGAGTTTTTGAGCATGTTCGACAACAAAGGTATCCAATTCACTGGTCGTCACTTCAATAGTGATATTTCTGCACTCACGATTTCGCCATAACCAAGTACCAAGCAAGATGTTCTTCGCATAACGATTAGCTAACTCTTTGTATCCGTTGAGCTCTTTATAAATCTTAGCAAACATAGATAGTTTACTGCGCACTTCATCATCACTACAGATATCTGGGGTTAACGAATTGGCCCGAATTCGAAGTGAAAATGCGCAATAGATTTCATCAACGCCGGGCTTTACATAGCACTCTTCGATGAACTGAGGGTTTGAATATGCCAAGTCTTGGGGGGCAACATTCTTGTCGACGAACTTGTTCCCCTTATATGCTTCTGAATAGTATCCGCCCCATGATCCCACAGGGCGATATTGTTAGTGTTTGAAGTTCCAAGGCAGGAGTGCATCGATATCTGGCTCTGCTTTCGCTAGCTCTTTCATGCACTTGACCATGTAGTCGTAGAGGATGAGACCGTTGGCTTTCGCTGTCCCAACGATGCTGTAAAGCATCGCACTCGCTTCAGCTCCATTGGGATTGGTCGAGAAGAGCCAGTTCTTTCTACCAATAACCAGCGGCTTAATGGCGCGTTCAGCACGGTTATTGTCTATCGATAAGTGACCGTCATCGATATAGAGGATTAACTTTGACCATTGGCCGAGCGTGTATTTTATCGCCTTACCCAGCGGGCTAGACTCAAGCATCTGTTGAGTCGTCATCCATTCGTATAACTCATCCAGTATCGGTTTGGCATGCTGCTGGCGTTCTGCTTTTCGTTTTTCCGCAGACTCACATTTTAAGCGTGATTCTATCCCATAAAGCTTTTGGATTTTGGCAAGCGCTTTATCCGCTTTACCTGACTTACCTTTGCCTTGAAGCTTTTTCGCGTCCATGAACTTACGCCGAGCATGCGCGAAGCAACCGACATTGGTGACTCGATGAAGCCCATCATAAGCACCATAGCCATCGGTTTGCAGATAACCACTGTAATCCCCCAAGAAGGCAACAGGGCACGACCTCGCGCGACTGTTTTGATAGTCGTACAAGACGATATTTTTCACATTAGGGAGTGCGGCACCTGGCGAGTCCGCGCCCGAGCAGTAGAGCCACATGTAGCATTGCTTGTCTTCCTTGAGGACATTGAGCGGCGTTTCATCCGCCTGAACCACCACTTGCTCAAGTAGGTGCGTTTTTAAGGCCGCGTAAAGTGGGGCGAACTTCTCACTGACTTGGATAACCCACCTTGCCATGGTGGTGCGTGAGAGTTCGATACCCGACTGGGTAAACAGGGATTCTTGACGATACAGTGGCATCGCGTATTGGTATTTGCCGAGGATGATATTGGCCAGTAAGCTTTCTGTGGCGAAGCTTTTAGGGATAATGCTTTGCGGCGCTGGCTTTTGAACGACGTGGTTTTTGTCTTCTGTTTGTTCGCATTGGCGGCAAGCATATTTAGGACGAACATATTCCAACACTTTTAGTACCGCTGGCGTGAACTCAAGTTTCTCGCTACGGTCTTCACCGATTTTATGCAGACTATGTTGGCAGCAAGTGCACTGCTTTTCATGGTCGTCTAAATCAAGTTCGATAACTTCACGAGGCAGGCTCTTTGGCAGTGGCTTGCGTTTACCACGTTTCTTGGTTGTGTTGGTCGTCGTGACCTCAACCTCTTCTTCCTTAGCGGCTTCACATTCCGCTTCGTTGAAGAGGTCACCTTGTGATTCATTGTAAGGCTTTAACGCCTCCGAGCGTTTAGCGAACTGACGGTCGAAGGCAAGTTTGAGTTGTTCAAGCAGCGACTGGCGCTCTTGTTTCAATTGGGTTTCTGACGCCAACAGCGCTTTCACCATCGCTTGTAGCTCGGCAACATCTTGGCTTTCTGGATTGATATTTGGCGTCTTTTTCATGGCATTGATTATACTAAAATTATGCCATTAATGCTTGGTGGATAAGACTTTATTATCGCTTAAGTCATTGTAAAATCATTTATTATAACGGGTTTGTGGCCGATAATCGTGAAGCCAGAAAGCAGTCTATCAAGCTCGAATTGAGTTAGGGTAAACACGTCGTTTTGCTCTTTTGATGGCCACTTGTACTTGGCTTTTTCAAGGCGCTTGTACCAAAGAGCAAAGCCTGTCTTATCCCAGTACAGCACTTTGATTTTGTCGCGCTGTTTGTTGGTGAACAGGAACAGTGCACCACTTCCTAACGGTAAGTCGGTGTCACTTTCAATCATGGCCGCGAGACCGTTGATGGACTTTCTAAAATCGACGCTTTCACGATAGAGATAGATTTCGGGAGCACTGAGCATGCGTTTCATGACAGCGCACCGATAAGTTCTGCAAGATAGGTTGTTGGCGTGCCTTGCGGAATGATCAGTTCAACATTGTTTACAAGTAGTGTCATGTTGGCAACGACAAGGTGAGTGGCTTGATACTTTGTCCTCTTTTCAACGACTTCTGCTTTAACAAAGCCAATCGTGTTCGGTTTTTCGATGTGCTTTAACTGTTGGCGCTTAGCGTAAAAAGTGGAGAGGCTCAGTCCGTTACGTTCACAGAATAATCGTTGTGATAACTGGCTGGATTCATAGTGTTCGAACAGGGTTCGCCATTCTTGGTGAGTGCGTCGTTTAGCCATTTCAAATCGCCTTTGGGTTGGAGGTTTGATCTTATTATTCGGGCTAGACGATTAGAATGCGGGGTTTATGACGCGCTTACTCTGAATAACTCCCTTTTGGTGCGCGCAATCGGGTTCTATCTACATTAAGGGGACACATATCACCACTTTCGGATAGATAGTAGAAATAAGCTTTGCCAGCAGAAAGTGATCGGACATAGTTCAACTGAGTGCAAAGTTCCATAAACGATTAATCCCTATAGTTTTTTATAAGAATAGTTTCGCTACTGCATTCTATCGACCAAAAGGCGTGGTTTAAAAAGTGATCTCGTCCACTAAAACGGACCTCTATCGGGTTTACTTGCTTAGCAAGCCCTATCGCATTCTCCGCATAAGCATGGCAACCTGTGATTGCGTTATCCCGCTTAGTTGGATGCTCTAATAAATGGTAACCAAGAGAAACGGGCAAGTTATCATCGTTTTGAGTGAGCAACCGCTCTAACTCATCAAAATTAGTAGGTTGCTTTTCACTTGGGTATAACCATCGCCCGTATGCAGGTAATCCTTTTAAAACATGGAAAAGTTCACTCCTGCCTGTAAATGTTCTAAGCCACTCAATCTGCATCGATAGCTGTGGTTGGTATAATGCCCCTCCGGCGAAAGCAACGGGAAGGGCCGTTTTAAGCGCTGATCTAAAATCTGAAATTCGGCTTTCACTATGAACTCTGATAACTAAGTCTATTTCTAGATCCGACAATCGTTCACTGCGAATGGTTGGTCGTTTCGCATTCGAGACCGTTCTAGCTTTGGCGACTGAGTTTGGTTCTGTCAGCTTCGCTGTTGATTGAATATTCTCGTTTCGAACATAAAAAGCGAAACTCGAAAACTCAACTGGGGAATCATTGTTAACCAATTGATTAAGTTGCCTTTGATAATCGTGCATGAATCCCCAAATGGCCGTCAAAGACGGCACACCACACAAACAAGGGTTACTCATCGCTACCGCATCTTGCACTCTCATTGACGACAGGTAGATATATTGCTCCCCCGTCACCGTATCTTGATTGTTAATTGGCTTACTTAGTTGCTCAAGCACCCATGTCACTTGTGCTTTAGCTACCTGCATCAGTTTGGGATGATAAGCAAACTTGGCTGAATACATATTATTTTGAAACGTGAGATGTAAGCGTCGGTTAAACTCACTAGCCAAAGAGCCAAGCTCCCATTCTGGCAACGACAAAAAGGCTTGAGCTAAAGTGTCGTCATGCTCTAGTTGTTGCTGATTGGGTTCAGATTCGGCGATATCTCTTAACT
Organism: Vibrio paracholerae; assembly: GCF_037672085.1. Lineage (NCBI taxonomy): Bacteria > Pseudomonadati > Pseudomonadota > Gammaproteobacteria > Vibrionales > Vibrionaceae > Vibrio > Vibrio paracholerae. The sequence continues at coordinate 982,827 of NZ_JBBHLM010000002.1, forward strand.
CAATGAGTGGCAGCATCCATAAGGCTATTTGCTTTCGTAAAATCTTACTTCTAACCTTACGAGCTCTTTCTCTTTGCCGCTGTGTTTTGGATGGCTCAGACCCAATTAGGCGATTTAGCACCTGACAAATTTTGGCGTTAGTTACCTGATAGTCATCAAAGTAATGACCACTCTTTTGACGGTTTCCCGTTAACGTCCCACCCTTGGCCTGCTTAACACCTAGCGGGTAATTTAGGACTCTCATATACCCACCCAAACTGCCACACAGGTTCCCAATACTGGCAGAATTAGGTAGTGACGAAGAGACAAAACTGAACTTGTTTTCTGGACTTCGCGCTCTTATTTCTAGTTCGCACTGAAGAGCATGACTCACAACGGGCGTGATCGAAACATAATCATCACCCCATGGAAACCGTAATTGCTTACTGTAAGTACTAACACTGTCGGGAAAACTATTCTCAGGAAGCTGTTCTTCAATTGCACGTTGTAAGCGAGCAAGTGACTTCACATCCAAGCCAAATTCTGTAAGCAGATCAAGCCAAACTGGATTTTTCTGCTGAATAAGCGAAAGAATACACACTGGCTGTGATTGCCATTTAAAAGGATTCAGTAACCATAACGTGTGACGATAGACAGCAGAGTTATGAGCCCAGCCCAATCGCTGATCCAATACTGCACTTGAAATAAACTCCTCGGCTGTAGAAAGAGGTCGCGCAATTATCCGTTGGTCCTTAACACGACAGTCTGGAAACTTTAGGGTATCCGCCCCATGATCCCACAGGGCGATATTGTTAGTGTTTGAAGTTCCAAGGCAGGAGTGCATCGATATCTGGCTCTGCTTTCGCTAGCTCTTTCATGCACTTGACCATGTAGTCGTAGAGGATGAGACCGTTGGCTTTCGCTGTCCCAACGATGCTGTAAAGCATCGCACTCGCTTCAGCTCCATTGGGATTGGTCGAGAAGAGCCAGTTCTTTCTACCAATAACCAGCGGCTTAATGGCGCGTTCAGCACGGTTATTGTCTATCGATAAGTGACCGTCATCGATATAGAGGATTAACTTTGACCATTGGCCGAGCGTGTATTTTATCGCCTTACCCAGCGGGCTAGACTCAAGCATCTGTTGAGTCGTCATCCATTCGTATAACTCATCCAGTATCGGTTTGGCATGCTGCTGGCGTTCTGCTTTTCGTTTTTCCGCAGACTCACCTTTTAAACGTGATTCTATCCCATAAAGCTTTTGGATTTTGGCAAGCGCTTTATCCGCTTTACCTGACTTACCTTTGCCTTGAAGCTTTTTCGCGTCCATGAACTTACGCCGAGCATGCGCGAAGCAACCGACATTGGTGACTCGATGAAGCCCATCATAAGCACCATAGCCATCGGTTTGCAGATAACCATCATAGTTGCCCAAGAAGGCAACAGGGCACGACCTCGCGCGACTGTTTTGATAGTCGTACAAGACGATATTTTTCACATTAGGGAGTGCAGCACCTGGCGAGTCCGCGCCCGAGCAGTAGAGCCACATGTAGCATTGCTTGTCTTCCTTGAGCACATTGAGCGGAGTTTCATCCGCCTGAACCACCACTTGCTCAAGTAGGTGCGTTTTTAAGGCCGCGTAAAGTGGGGCGAACTTCTCACTGACTTGGATAACCCACCTTGCCATGGTGGTGCGTGAGAGTTCGATACCCGACTGGGTAAACAGGGATTCTTGACGATACAGTGGCATCGCGTATTGGTATTTGCCGAGGATGATATTGGCCAGCAAGCTTTCTGTGGCGAAGCTTTTAGGGATAATGCTTTGCGGCGCTGGCTTTTGAACGACGTGGTTTTTGTCTTCTGTTTGTTCGCATTGGCGGCAAGCATATTTAGGACGAACATATTCCAACACTTTTAGTACCGCTGGCGTGAACTCAAGTTTCTCGCTACGGTCTTCACCGATTTTATGCAGACTATGTTGGCAGCAAGTGCACTGCTTTTCATGGTCGTCTAAATCAAGTTCGATAACTTCACGAGGCAGGCTCTTTGGCAGTGGCTTGCGTTTACCACGTTTCTTGGTTGTGTTGGTCGTCGTGACCTCAACCTCTTCTTCCTTAGCGGCTTCACATTCCGCTTCGTTGAAGAGGTCACCTTGTGATTCATTGTAAGGCTTTAACGCCTCCGAGCGTTTAGCGAACTGACGGTCAAAGGCAAGTTTGAGTTGTTCAAGCAGCGACTGGCGCTCTTGTTTCAATTGGGTTTCTGACGCCAACAGCGCTTTCACCATCGCTTGTAGCTCGGCAACATCTTGGCTTTCTGGATTGATATTTGGCGTCTTTTTCATGGCATTGATTATACTAAAATTATGCCATTAATGCTTGGTGGATAAGACTTTATTATCGCTTAAGTCATTGTAAAATCATTTATTATAACGGGTTTGTGGCCGATAATCGTGAAGCCAGAAAGCAGTCTATCAAGCTCGAATTGAGTTAGGGTAAACACGTCGTTTTGCTCTTTTGATGGCCACTTGTACTTGGCTTTTTCAAGGCGCTTGTACCAAAGAGCAAAGCCTGTCTTATCCCAGTACAGCACTTTGATTTTGTCGCGCTGTTTGTTGGTGAACAGGAACAGTGCACCACTTCCTAACGGTAAGTCGGTGTCACTTTCAATCATGGCCGCGAGACCGTTGATGGACTTTCTAAAATCGACGCTTTCACGATAGAGATAGATTTCGGGAGCACTGAGCATGCGTTTCATGACAGCGCACCGATAAGTTCTGCAAGATAGGTTGTTGGCGTGCCTTGCGGAATGCTCAGTTCAACATTGTTTACAAGTAGTGTCATGTTGGCCACTGCAATATGAGTGGCTTGATACCTCGTGGTTTTTTCAACGACTTCTGCTTTAATGAAGCCAACCGTGTTCGGTTTTTCGATGTGCTTTAACTGTTGTCGCTTAGCGTAAAAAGTGGAGAGGCTCAGTCCGTTACGTTCACAGAATAATCGTTGTGATAGCTGGCTGGATTCATAGTGTTCGAACAGGGTTCGCCATTCTTGGTTAGTGCGACGTTTGGCCATTTCAAATTTCCATTGGGTCGGAGGTTTGATCTTATTATTCGGGCTAGACGATTAGAATGCGGGGTTTATGACGCGCTTACACTTTAGGTTATGTGTGTGGAACCACTGGATTTCAGCAAGAGAGGCATCTAAGTTTTCGCGGTCTTTAAAATACCTTTGAGCCCGAGCTACATCCAACCAATCCGAGCACCTATCAGCTTGATGACTAGAACTGAGATTGAGCAAAATCGTCAACGTTTCTTGTTCATACCCATCAACACAAACGTCTTCTGTATAGGGCATAAACATCTTTTTTAGAGCAGTTTGTTTTATTGCTTCGTCTTCAATTGCTAGTAGATCACTTAATTTCGTCATAATTACCACTCAGGTAGATACACGCTTAAACCGTCATTTTCAGAGCACATGCGAGTCAGCTTTGTTTCGATGACACTTCTTAGGGTGAACGCCGATTCATGACTGGCAATTTTGGTATGCATCCGCGGCCTAATCGCTGCTTTAATCTCACCAAACTCATACAACCGATACACCTCATCCGTTGTGCAAGAAAGCAATGTAGACACTTCTAAGGGGCTCAACAGCACATCGCCTACATTCCCTTTGCTGCTTGAAGGTAGTGTTGCCATTAACTTTGTAAAGTAAGCTAACACTTGAGTGAGCACGCTATTACGCTCTAACTGCCTACTTGGTAACTGGCGGCAATCTTTAAGCAAAGCGCCAAAAACTTCATTGAAAAACGTCTTTTTCCAATCTTTGATTCGAATGAGATCGGCTTTGTTTACCAACTCATCAAGTTCTTCCTTCAGCACTCTTGGCCAGCAAGAGCAATACTCAACAAATGACTCAAAACTGATGTTCTCAATATCGCCGTAACGATTAACGTACCATAGTAAAAAACCATAGCGCTCAGAGAGCGTCATTTCAGCCTTCAATAATCCCAAAGGTTTTGAGTCATTTCCTGACAACCATCGAGCAACCAGTAGCGCAGCCACTGGCGCATCTTCTACCGGTGAGTGTCGGAGTTCAAAACCGCATTCGCATTGGCTAATACTTTCGGTGGTTTGGTATTCCAGTCTCGATTGGCACTCGGGGCAGTGATGAACCAATTTACAGCCATGGCGCTCACAAGCTTGCTGAGAAAGAAGTTGCCACTGCTGGCGAATGTATGGAGCCTCACTAATACATAAAGGGCAAATAGGCGTGAAGCGTTGACCAAGAAAAACGAAAGGATAATCAGCTCCCAACCGATGCACGGCTTTGTATTCGGGAGAAAACTGAGCTTTTGAATGTGACAACGCAAGGCGCAGTGCACCAAAGTTATTGAGTTTTAATTGGTTCTCAAGATGGATAAGAACTCGCACCCGCATTTGGCTTGTGGTTTGTGCGTGGTAGATATTGATTCGGTTGAGCTCTAAGGGGAAAGCACCGGGAATCGCTTCATGCTGATCCAACGTGTCAAACCAGATGTCTTCAGCAAAATGAGAAAATCGCTCGTAACCTTGCTCTTGCGATAAGCGCAACAAGAAGCTTTCAAGCGATTCGTCAGGGTAAAGTTGAATGTCTGTATTCACATATCACCAACTAAAACTTAGAATTTCTAAGTTTTATTATTAGTGGTTATTCTGATGCATCAAATTTTAAGAAGTAATTTTGTGATTCAACACGACTTATACCTTCCAAACTAGGGCTTACTTTGATCTGCCCGCATCATTTCTTGAAACAAAGTTTTTGAATAAGGTGGGGCTTTGAAGAGCTTGTATGAAGAAGAATCTCGTACAAGACAAAAGCCTTTAGAATAGACAATCGGTTCTTTAGAATGACTGAGACCATTTACCTCTTCCTCATCATCTAAGCAGATTATGAAATCGATGCTTGAATATTCTTTTTTAGAATCATCCGGTTCAAACATCTGATACTCTCTGTCAAATATGTAGCCACTGCGAGCAAGAACCGTACTCGTTTGGCCGTTTATCTTATAACAAAACATTCCGCACAATAGATTTTCATTATGAATTTTGAGCTGCTTTGATTTACGTTCGAAGTCTCTAATTTCTGTTAATTTTGCGTTCGTTTTAACTTCAATGATCGCAACACATTCTGTGCTACAAATTCTAACTTGGTTACCTATACATGGATTCACTGTGCCTTTTCGTCTTAAGATAATATCGTGTTGTCCATGTTCGATGTTCTGGTAGAAGACCTCTCCTTTATGTAATCGGCCATCAACATGATCTAGCCTTTCATTAATTTGATAGCGAAGGAACTCCTCACGAGCATCGCCCAACACTCCTGTATGCTTAAACTTTTCAACAGCTCTTGATTGAAGGCGTAAAAGCTCATCAATGTATTCGTACAAATAAGACACTACTTAAACCTACAAATATTAAGCACTCTGGCTTTCTGCAACCACGGCATTCGCGTTCACTTTACGAATCACCCCAAACAACTCCACTACGGTGCCTTCATCAAAAAAGCCGTAGGCGCTTTCGCCATGGTTATCAGTAAAGGGTGGCTCGAACAGCTGTGACATATCGAGAATGCCGTTGTTGACGAGGTAGTCGATCACTTGGTCGATGAATTCAATCTGTTCAGCGTTATAAGACGCCTCATCGAGAAAGGCACTAAATGCTTCTCTAGCCGCATTCTGATCTAACCCAACTAATTGACGGATAAAGGTACCTAGAGGCTTCTCTTGTAAGATTTTCTCACGGTAAGTTTCAACATCGCTAATCCCACTCGCTTCCAATAGCAATCCTTCTAAAACATCCAAATCCGCTTGGGTGATGGCCTTATTGCGCTTTAGCTTTTGGATTGTTAAATGGTCTTGGTGGTCTTGAATATAGAGCTCAATTTTTTTGCGGTACTGGGCCAAATCAACACTCGGGTTCTTGTACACGTTTGTCACGTCATGGACACCTTGCACTTCATCTGCAAAGTTGGTGTACACCATCTCTTTTTTATCTTTGTCCAACGCAAACATGAGATTGCGTAATTTACGACGCAGCTCTTCCAGCGTGACTAAGTGGATGTCTTGCCAAAACTCTTGAGTCTGAACATCTTGAATGAGCGATAACTGAGCCTGTACTGCTGGAATGGTGGATTTGGCTTCTAACTGCTCGGCGAACTCGATCACTCTTCCACGGAGCATTTCAGAGATCATGCCTTTCTCTAACAGGTCTAACTGCATGGTTAACACTAAGCTATCAAAGCGGTGTGATAGGTGATTAAGTTGCTCATCAGAATTAAAGGCTTCCGCTTCCGTTGGCAGCGGTGAAATCTGATTTTCTAGCTCAGTAAACTTAGCGTCATCAATGTTATCCCAATACTTACGGTCTAAAAACGGCTCAATCGATCGACGCTTCGGCCTTACGATAAAGTTATCGAGATTCATCCCGATGACAATGTGGTGCAACATATCCAGTTGGTAACGGTTTAACTCAGAATAGCGCTCATAGTCTTCTGGGTTTTGCTCGCGGAACTCTTCATTATTCAACTTGCTGTTGAGTAATGTGCTGAGTAGAACGCGTTTTTCGAACACCTGTTGAGTCACTGGTTTCGCGACGCCTACAGGTAAACCTTCGGGATTCGCATCGAAGTATTCAAAGTTCTGGCAGTAATCAAACACCTTGAAGGTTTTCTTGTCGTCATTCGGGCCAAACAAGTCTTTGCACAAGCGTGTTCCACGGCCAATCATCTGGGTGAATTTGACCTTCGAACGCACCACTTTAAAGAACACAAGGTTAACCACTTCAGGCACGTCGATACCGGTATCAAGCATGTCGACCGAAATAGCTATCCGGCAGGTAGGGTTTTTCGGGTCAAAGTCTTTACGCTCGTTTTCGTCACCGCTGAATTCATCAATTAAGCTTTGAGCATAAGTTTCTTTGAAGGTGATCACTCGCGCTAGCTTGCCAGCCCATTTGGGGTAGTTTTTATTGAACATTTTCTCAAGGAAAAGCGCATGATCATTGTTAGCAGCAAAGATGATGGTTTTACCAATCACATCACCACCTTCAACATGAATTCCACCATGCTCATCTTTACTCATTAACTGAGCAAACATCTTCTCGGCAGTATCTTGGTTAAATAAGAACTTGTTGACCTCCGAGGGCAATACTTCGTCCCTGTCTTGCAGCTCCGCTTTGTTTTCCCACTCTTCTTGTTCTTCAGGTGATAAGTCTTTGTACTTTACCCCTTCACGTAGGAACTTGGTCGCGACAGAAATCTTAGTTGGCGGCACAAGAAAACCTTGGTCATACGCTTTTTCGTCTTCATAAGCGTAGGTTGGCATCCCTTTTTGCAGGTCAAAAATGCCATAAGTATCTTTTTCAACTTCGTCTTTGGGTGTTGCTGTTAAGCCTAGGAGAAAGCCGTCGAAGTATTCAAATATCTGGCGATACTTTGAATACACGGAACGGTGCGCTTCATCGACAACAATCAAATCGAAATGACCGACGCCAAAGGGTCGCTCATTCGCGCCACGATCAAGCAAATTCTTCATGGTTGGGTATGTCGAGAAGTACAAACGGCTATCGATGTTGTCTTTGCTTTGGCTGGAGTCAAGAATTGAGCAACTGACACGAGGCAGTAGCTTAACAAAGTTCTTCTTGGCTTGGGTGAGTAGTGCATTGCGGTCAGCAAGAAACAGAATGTTCTTAACCCAATTATTCTTCACCAACAAATCAACAAGGCTGATCACGGTACGAGTTTTGCCCGTACCCGTCGCCATCACGAATAGCCCTTTGCGCTCATGTTCTAGCTCAAAATCTTGCAATAGTTTGGTGATGGCTGATTTTTGATAATGGCGGTTGGTGATGTCGTTGTTGATCACCAGATTGCTGTTCGGTTGGCCATTTTCAAAGAAAGGTTTGCGGTCGGTACGACGCTTCACCATAAGCTCAAGTTCGGCTTTGGTGTAAAAGCCCTGAACTTGACGTGGCGGGTAGAAATGATCATCCCACAGATACGTTTCATACCCGTTGGTGTAAAAAATCACCGGACGCACACCACACTGTTTTTCTAAGCAATCGGCGTAAAGCTTGGCTTGTTGTTGCCCATCTTCGGCTCGGCGGTGAGTGCGTTTTGCTTCAACAACCGCGAGCGCCGTGCCGTCATCTCCCCATAGAACGTAGTCAACAAAGCCATTGCCATTAGGGTTGGCCTGCGAAATTGGCATGCCAGATACAGGGTATTCACGGTCTCGCTTATGCTCGAGTTTCCAACCCGCTTCATGGAGAAGCACATCGATAAGATAAGTGCGTGTTTCTGCCTCGTTGTAATCGTGGGCATCTGTGACTTTTTCCGCACTTTGTTTGGCTTGTTCTATCTGCTCAAGTAAGGCTTGGTTCGCGGCTTTTAGCGCCTCGTTTTCTTTGAGCTGCTTGAGGTAAGCTTCACGCTCGACTTTGTCCGCTTGCTCTAGCAGCGTCTCTAGCTCTTGAACCCGCTTGATGCTGCTTAGCGCTTTCGTCGCCACGGCTGCATCAATTGAGACATACTGTGGGATAAGCGCTTCATCAAAAGGTGGAACCACAAACTTACTGCGATCAAGATTAGGGGTGTAAGTGCGAATAAACCAATAGAGCACATGGTGCAGCTCTTTCACCGCTTGCAAAGCATCACGCTGTGGCAGTGTAGTTTTGCTGTGTACCGCCTCGTTACCCACCTTGATAACTAACTTGAGCTTAGGAAATAGATTTGTGGTAAGGCTTTGCTTAAAGCCACTGTCATGAATGAGTGACATTAAGGCCACATCATGGCGCGGGCGAGTCAGCCAGTTATCAATGTCAAATACGGTTTCAACCATTAACTCCAAGGCATTGCGGGCATAGAAACCAGCAATGCGCGGATCGGTCTTGATGTTGCGCTCCGCATTTTTGGCGCGAGTTTGAATTTCGGCACAACGCGTGGTGTATACATCGCTGCCACCGCTGCGGGCAACGTCCATAAACGCAAAGTTACTCTTGTGAACAATAGAGCCTTGAGCGTCTTTTGAATCAACCGTCTCTGACATTGAATTTCCTTTTTACATCATTATTTTTTAGTATTCGTTATAGCGTTAACTCGCCTTTAAAGGCTTTTTGCATTAGGGCGTTAAAGTTGGCTTGATAAGAACCTCGTAGCTCTTTAAGAGTGTCCTGCTGCTCCCAAATACCAACAATAGAGCGAGTGTATTTTTCAATTTCACTTTCAGGTGGCAAGGGCAAAGTAAGGTCATACAACTTTGACTTTGCAATATTTGGCATTGAACCAGCTGCACCTGAAGCTAAGGCCCTAACTTTTAAATTAAAGCTTTGATTGTTTAGTAGTCCCCATAGATACACTTTTAATTGTTCAGGCATTTGAAATCGAAAAATCAAATCCGGGAGCATCAACTGTTCAGGTGTTTCTCTAACGTAAGCACACGCACCGACTAGTTCATACGTATTTTTCCTAGTGAATAGCAAATCGCCCTGTTTGAGCTCTATATCAGGGTTTGGCAAAGTGCCTTCAAGTATCGCTTTGTTCTGGTCAGGTCTGTATAACCCACCTGTGACAGCACTTAACTTTAATATGCCCCATTCATTATTGAGTGCGGGTCTGCTTTCACATTTTGGGCTTTTACCACCCTGAATTGACACAACTACATTTGAAAGAGCACGAACATCCCACCCCTTCGGGTTCGTTACCGGATCACCAAACATATCAATAAACAGTGACTGAGCGAGGCTGTTTAGTTCTTGCTCCAAAAGCTTACCGTCTTTACGCAGTTGGTCAGCTTTCTCTAGCACCGCTGCGATTTGCTTTTGGGTTTCTAGTGGTGGGAGTGGAAAACTAACAGTCTTAAGGTAGGTTGCTGAAATATTGGGTTGAGCACCACCTACGCCATCTCTAATAAAATCATTTTTTTTAGATATCAAAAAGTAGTAAAGGTAATTTGTGTCAACTTTTTCATTTGGTAAAAACGCGGCACATGCTTGGTTTGTCGCAGCTTCAATATCCAATATTGAGCAAGCACCGATAGTTGCACCGTACATTGCCAGCAACACAGTCCCCTTAGGGAACAATTTTGCTGATGACTTATCTAACCCTAATTGAGTTATATACTCAGATGCTTGCTGAATTCTACATTTGTGTAAGTCACCTGTTTTTATCCACGGTATATCCCCATTATCGTAGTAAGATTTCTCTCTGCGGCTGGGAGTACCGCCGGAGCTAATTTTGAACAAATCACCTAGAGTAACAAATTCCATTACAGTAACTTCTCCAACTCAGCAACACCCTTCGCCATCTTCTCTTGCAAGGTTTTAATTCGCCCTAATATCTCTTTTGGCGAGTCGTACTGCACTTCTTCATACACCACTTCTTTGTAGCGGTTGATGCTTAGATCGAAGTCGTTATTGGTGATGTTTGATACCGGAACCATAAAGCTCTGCTCGGTTCTCTTACGCTGGTATTCTGGGCTATCGCTGTTCGGCGTATTGTCGGCATTAGTTAGGGTTTTAAAGCGCGCGATGATATCGGCAATATTGCTTTGCTCATGAGTCGGCACTTCACCATCTTTGAATAGCTGCGTGCGCTTATCATCGAGTGAGTAACCATCTGCCTGCATATCGTAGAACCAAACGTTATCGGTACCGCCACTATTGGTTTTGGTGAAGATAAGAATCGCAGTACTTACCCCTGCGTAAGGTTTAAACACCCCTGAAGGTAAAGAGATCACCGCTTCCAGCTTCTGCTCGTTAACGATTTTCTGACGAATACTCTGGTGAGATTTGGTGGAGCCAAAAAGAACGCCATCCGGCACAATCACCGCTGCACGGCCACCGACTTTGAGCATGCGAAGAATCAACGCTAAAAACAGCAGTTCAGACTTTTCGGTTGGACCTTTCTGTTTCACCTCAACTTGAATTTCGTTGCCCTGTTCGTCGATTTCGGTTTTGAACTTTGGTGCCGATTTTTTAACGATAGGGTTCTTACCCAGTGCGCGCAGCAAATCTGGTGCGACGATGTCAAAATCCACCGAGCCTTTGAATGGGGGGTTAGCTAAGATGAGGCTGTAGGCTTCGGAGATATTCTCACTGCCTTGATCCTGCAAGCTATCACGGTAATGCACCGACGGGTTTTCAATCCCATGCAGTAGCATGTTCATGGCACCGATGCGCAGCATGTGTCTATCAAAGTCAAAGCCAGTGAACATTTCATTATTAAAGTGCTTACGGTTTTCCGGTTTGTTCACTTCTTTCGCGTGATGCTCTTCAACGTACTCAACCGCCGCCATTAAGAAACCACAAGTCCCTGATGAGGGGTCACAAATGGTATCGCCCACTTTGGGCTGCATCAGCTCGACCATCATTCGGATGATATTACGCGGGGTACGAAACTGACCGTTTACACCTGACTGTTGCAGCTTACTTAGCAGGTACTCGTACAAATCGCCCTTGGTGTCTTTGTCGTCCATGTTAATGGCGCTGAGCAGTTGCACGACCTGATCGAGTAGTTTGGCCGATGGGATCATGAAAATCGCATCTTTCATATGCTCCGCAAAACTACCTTCGTTTTGCAGCGTTTTGATTTTGGGGAACACACGATCACGGACGATTTCCATCATGACGTCTGGATCTTTATCTTTGAAATTGCTCCAGCGCAGGGCTTGCTCGTCTGGTCCAAAGGTTGGGTTATTCAGCGGCAGACCTGTGGCTTGGCTGCGGCGCTCAGCGGTCTTTTGAAGTTCGTCTAAACGACGAATAAACAGCAGGTAGGAGATCTGCTCAATCACTGAGATGGGGTTAGCGACGCCGCCTGTCCAAAACATTTCCCAAACTTGGTCGATCTGATTACGAATTTTGCCTGTTAGCATGGTGATTCTCTTTGGTAAATTGTTCGTCTCTTAACAACAAGAAAACAACTTAATGATGTATCGATTTATCGCGTGATTTTACCATACAAACTCAGTTTTACGTTAATGTGCATCACATTGAATTACTTATGAATAAAAGTGCTATTTTTTATTCAGTTAGCTAGTATCTAGCGCATCGATTTTTGTGAAAAAGTGAACGACGATGACGAGAGGAACTCAGCTCAAAATATACCTAGCGAATGGCTCTGTTACAGGTATTCGACATGCGGAAATTGTCAACTGGACAGGTCAAGCGATTGCCGTACCCAGAGTACACATCAAAGAACTCTCTGAATGGGAAGAAACGCATCGTCCCGGCGTGTACTTTTTGTTCGGATACAATGCAGATAGTGGTAATAGCCTTGTTTATGTTGGGGAGGCTGAGCACATTCAAAAACGATTGTCGCAACACTTAGCAGGCAAAGAATTTTGGAATGAAGCGATTTGCTTTACCAACAAAGATGAAAACTTAACAAAAGCACACGTTAAGTATCTCGAAGCTCGTTTAATCGAAATCATCGTAGAATCAAAACGATACGATCTTGATAATGACAAACTACCTCCAGCGTCCTCACTACCTAGAGGCGAAAGGGATGCAATGGAGACTTTCATTGATAACATTCGCACTGTTATTGGCTCCCTAGGTCATAAATTATTGGAGCCAAGGGTGTCTCTAACCTCTCCTTCTCAAACAAACGAACCAGAAAACACTGTATTACAGCTTAAGGTCAAAAAAGTGGATGCTAAAGCAATGCTTACGGATGAAGGCATTGTTGTGTTGAAAGGTTCTCAAGCGCTAACCACCGCACAGCCTAGTTTGTCTAAAGGCTATACGAAGCTACGCAGTAACCTCGAAGAAAAAGGGATTCTAACGCCATCTGGCGATCATCTCGTCGCGGTTGAAGATATTCTCTTTACAAGTGCCTCGCAAGCCGCCGCCGTCTTACTTGGCTATCCTTGCAGCGGCCCCGATTACTGGAGAGACACTTCTGGTAAAACGTTGAAAGAGATTGAAGCCGAATCCGTTTAAGTGAACGCGGCGATGACACGTTGTTTAAACTGTCCTAATCGCAATTCGTCATATAAGAGGGTGTTGTTTGTATTATTTGACTCAATAACAGCAGCAATATTTTCCCAACTCAGTGTGCTCGGTTGGGAATAACTTGATTGGATTCGATCACTTACCGTGCTCGATAATGAAATGGGTTCATCGGCAACATTCTGCGCTCCCTCTTCTTGCTTAAGGAACATACAGGTGTCTGGAATATCCTGTTCAATTCTTTCAGCAAACCCAATCAAACTTTCTTCAGCAAAGGTATACAACCATGCTTCTTGGTTCATTGAGTCGTTAACTCTCAATATTCTTCCAAGGACCTGCCTGAAATAGAGTTCTGTTTTCACTGAGCTCATATGACAGCAAACCTGCAACCGGGGAATATCCGTACCTTCACTTATCATCCCAACACTGACTATCCACTGAACATTCGAGTGTCGAAAAGATTCAATTTCATTTAGTGGGTTTACATGGTGATAAGTCACAATGCTGGCTGATTGATTAAACTGCTCGACCAAACGTTTTTGAATATCTTTCGCGTGCTTGATAGAAGCAGCGACCACTAACCCGCCTGCGTTTGGCGAAAGTTCCCTGATCTGCGCTAGCTTTTTACAGGCACTGTTCAAGATGTAATGCATCGCTTCTTCATTGTGAATGACGCTTTGATAAGAAATATCAGATTGTTTAAGGCAATCCAAAATGGACGCAAAATGTTGCCTATTGCCTCCAGACGTAATACTCAAATGCTCATTATCGATTAAGACAATTTTCGGTTGGCGACAAACTCCGTCTACAACCGCTTGCTTTAAGCCATACTGGTAATCGCAGATAAGCATCCCTTCAGGGTCAGAATATTCTGCCATCACAATCGGCAGTCTGTCTGAACGCCAAGGAGTGCCTGACAATGCCAGCGTGTATCGTGCAAGTCCTTGTATCTTTGAGACTATCTCTACACCCCAAGAGTTTGATCGACCATCTTCTTCAAACGAACAGTGATGAATTTCATCAAATACGACTAAAACTCGATGTTTGCTGATAGTGTTCCAAAAGTTATCGTCAAAAAAACGGATAGATTGGTAAGTATAAGATCCTCCGAGAGAACCTAACCCTCCGTTAAATGAGCACTCTAATTTCCATGCAAACGTTTTTTGCATCCCTTCAGCTACAGACAAAGATGGAGAAAAACAGAGCACTAAGTCAATCATACCTTCTTCAAATAAGCGCCTTGCCACCTCGGCAGCCATAACGGTTTTACCTGCACCAGGGGTCGCTTGGCAGAAGAAATGCGGTCGTCGATTGGATGCAAATTTATTGATAGCCCGCTCTGCACAATCGGCTTGCCATGCTCTTAGCATTGTAGAGCCCTACCTTGTACCACCTGTATCCAGTTGGTTAGTGCATTGATTTTGCCCAATAGCTTAGCTGATCGCTCTCTCGCTGCGTTAAATAGAGGTTGCATCTTTTGTCTGCTGTGTGGGAAACGCGTCAATAGCGACTGATATTCCTCTATCTCCCCTAGAGTAATCGCGAGCTCTCCTTCATATTGTTTTTTCTCTTGCTCCAATACCATTAGAGGTGTATCAGCAGTTTGAACCGCTATTGGATCAACATTAACTTTACTCTTTCTAGCCACCCTGGGCTCGACTGTGAGCGCTTTGAACTCACTAGTTTGACGGTAACGTTTCGATCTGTAAGTCCCAATAGTGGCAAGCCAACCTTTCTCCTCGAATGATAGAAGTTGCTTATATATATACTTTCGAGCGTCATCTTTACTCGGGAAGGTTACATTACTGCTTAGTAAAGCATCTCTAGCATCTATGACTGAAAATCCATCCATTCTTTTTTCAATCAACAGGTTAAACATGTGAGGGTTAATTCTGGTTACTTTATTCATATCACTAGTACAAACAGCTAAAACTTAGGATTGCTAAGTATACAAAAATCAGTAAAACTTAGACAATCTAAGTTACCTAGAGGTTGAAAAGAAATGTGTAAGTGCAAAAAGACAACCCAATCCCAGAGAGGCTCAAAGCTGCGCGTAAAAAAGCCAAAATCACCCAAAAAGATTTAGGGGTGAAAATAGGCATGGAACCCAGCTCAGCAAGTGGGCGGATGAACCACTATGAGAAAGGTAGACATGTGCCCGATCTTGGCACGCTCGAACGAATGGCTGAAGAGTTAAACGTACCACTAAACTACTTTTTCTGTAGAAACGAGTTAAGTGCTGAACTGGCTTGCGTGATTGACAAAATGAGTGATGAAGAGAAAGCAGCGCTGTTGGACAGCCTAAGCCGTGACAAGTAGCCTCTAAGCTTTAAGCCCATTTTTGCTCAATAGCATGCTCAGCGGAATGGCATCCGTAAAACGAGGGGCCACTATCTTATCTTCAGTGGCGATTGCATTTAAGTTGTAAGCAGAACCAGAGTCAATTTGATGAAGACTAAGCTGCTCTAAAGGACGATCAAACGGGTTATCTAGGTAGGGAAACTTAAATGTAAAAGTGCGTGACAATATTGTTTTGTCTATCGTATCCGCATTGTCGTTGAAGCTCATAAGCAACGCGTCTTTCAAGAAGTGTTTTAACGCTCGACATTCTCCTCGGCACATTGCAAACAAAGGATATAGCAGTTCATTCTTTGTAAGTACTGGTGGTTCATCAAAGCACATTCTTGAACTCAAACCCGCGACAAATCTGGCGAAATGCTTTTTTTGTTCTAAGTCAAACCCATAGGATGTCTTTCTACTCAAATGGCTATTAGTTTTCAACAACTTGAAATAATGTATCTTTCTTCTCCAGCTTAGCCGCGAATTCCATTGTGGTTCTGTCGCTATCACATCAGCATAAGGCATACCCACAAGCACAAAAGAGACTCTTGCTTCTTCACTTATATATTTGAATGTGTTGGCAATAACTTGTCTCTGTTCTGCGGTTGAAAACTCAACAAGCTCTTGAATTTCATTAACAATAATCAGCTCAACAGATTTACGTTTAAGTTGCTTTACAACCGCTTCGCCAAGCGCAATTTCATTACGGCGCCGAATCCCTCGTCCTCCTGATTTACAATCTAAATCAACCAAAAATTGGGTCAGCGTATTCTGTTCATTGATACGACTTGGCACTCTAGTGCTTAATACTGGCTGCTTTCCCCAAGTTGAACCAGATTGAAAGCGTGACAAATAGTTGTTGATCAAAGCTGTCTTTCCACTTCCAGCCTCACCAGTTAACAAGAAAGATTCAGGTTCACCACCTAAAGAGTGATTGAAACGAAGTTGATCGAAAATGGAGTAGATTTCAGTTATCGCGGGATACTCGATAAAGCAGGTTTCAAAAGACTTTAGCTGCTCAAGCTGCTTTGGCGTTAAATTCAAACTAATACCCTTCAATATCTTCAAAATCATCGTCATCTAAGTACTCTGAGGCATCGGAAACAACCTCAGATTTGAGCCTAACAGGAGTCACGTTGATTGAGTTTGGTCCCTCAGATCCGACATCATTAAACTTTGCTAGTTTCGACGTGTTACCTGTTTTAGGAAGGTTGGGCTTGCTACTTTTAACACGACGGAATCTATCGGTTTCTTCGTGGATACGTTTTTTCATATATAGAAATGTATCCGCAAGAGCCTCATCATCAGCAAGATCCTTGGTGTTCAGTCTGCGTACTTTTTGTATGCGCTGGTGTTCAAAAAGTGAAAGTCCGTTTGTATACCCGCTGTTGTCTACTGCTGGAACTTTTATGTACTTCTTTTCTGATTCTAGGTAAACATGAATGTAGCTGATATCAGAAGGATCTGTTTTGGTCTTAACAAAGAGCTGTTTGCCATTATTAGGTGTGCAATATTTTCGGTATTCAATAAGCTCGGCGGACTGATAGCGTAAGTTATGCAGCCTGATCCCGGCCACTCCAATCGTCCTGTGTCTAAGCAATCCTAACTCTACTCTGAGTTGCTCCTTCTCAGCACCGTCATAGTAAGACGGCGTCCATTTCGATTGGTGCCACTTGTGGTATGGGATCTCGCGCTCTCTAGAATCAGGCTTCATGTGGTAATAGTCGACAATCCATTTATGAAGTAATTCAAGAAATACCGATACCCTAACCACCGCATCCTTCTTTGGATTGTAATCTTGTAGTTGAGTAGGATTGGTGAAGGTTTTTCCAGGCAGCGCGTTAACTAACCCTTTATTCATTTGATCGAACAACTTTTCGATCCCTGACTTTCGCCAAGGCTTCGCTGCTTGACTGTATTGAATGTTGGACACCAAAGGCCGTAACGAATCTTCCAAGCTTTGACTCCAAAACTCGGTACCATTATCAACGACCAAGCAAGCAATCTTACCGTGGCAAGGCCACTCATTCTCAATCGATGGATACTTTGCTTTAAGCCAGCTTTTATCCAAAAGTGAATTCAACAGAGCCTTTCTAACAGAGTCAAAGCTTGGCTCTCTAAAGTTGATACTGCAACCAACAATGCACTTACTGAAACGGTCATAAAGCATCGTCAAATAAGGGCGGCCCAAAGGAATATCTAGCTCATCGTCAATCAAAATCACAGGAACTGGGGTATGGTCTATTTCAACAAACTCCATAGGTTTAGTTGCAGCGACCTGCTGACCAACCGAGCGATACTCCCGATCTGCATATCTCTTACCAAATCTCGCAATCGCCACTTCATAAGGGGGTAACTCATTTATTCGATTGTAAAAAGAACGTTCGGCAATTGGCTTGATTTTTCCTTCAACAATCCCTCGATTCATTTGAATCACTCGACTCTTATAATATCGGTATGCTTCTGCAACGCTAAGTCGTTCACGTGTCAGGTATACGTTCTGAATAGCCTCATCAATAAAGGATTGCGAATCCATTTCTTTCTGGCGATTACCCTTAAACGTATGCTTCGGAATAAGTGCCCATGGTTCTCTACCTGCTTCAGAGTAGGATTTTTTCCAAGTTGCTACAGTCCGCCAACTAGGGGGAGTCAGCTGTAATTCTGACTCAACAAGACTTAAGATGGGGTTCAAGTTTTTCTCAGTCCACCCACCTTTCAAGCGCTTCTCCACAAAGGTAATCACTTTTATGCGGCGAAGAACCTCTTCCTGAATTTTTGCTGGCAAACTATCTATGGTCGATGATATTTCAACGGGTTCTAGAATTAGTTCTTTTGGGAGCAATTGTGATTCTTCTTCTGACGCTTCAAACTCATCAAAGAACCCAAATATACTATTAGAGTCCGGTGGCATAGTTAGCACCAAACGCAAGTTTCTAGGCCAAAGCCAATAGTGTTGAGATCTGTTTTAACGTGCCCCGAAGAGATCCAAGGTAGAATAGAGATAAGCGTGTCTTGCTCTGATAGACCAAAATACAAAGACACCTCTTGCAACTTCACCATTTGCTTGCGTTGAATAAATGCCAAAACTCGCTTTTGAAATTCGGTCACTGTTCGCAATCCTGAGTAGCGGTGTAACAACTTAAAGTTATCTAGCGTTGGCCCCATCCTGATTTGCTTCTCAGTAACAAGAACTAACCGTCTGTTGAACTCACTCAACGCTACTCTCTGCTTTTCTTCAAAGCGCTCCCTAAAATCAGGTTTAAGAATCTGGCTAGAGTGTTTGACCTCGAAGAATGTTGATTGCTCATTGTGACCTATTGCTAAAAAGTCAGGGGTATATCGACACTTACGGTTATTGAATAGATAGTGGAAACCAAAAGGTTGAGAGGTAAAACTTTTGATGTTTGGGTTGTATTCGAGGTGAAAACAGAAATCGAACTCCAGAATGGAGAGAGTGCGAACAACAGCATCATTCTTCAAGCTCATGAACTTACAGATGTTGTGCACATGAGATGATTTCTTAGTTTGGTCAAACATAGCTAAGTCACTTTTGTTGTAAACCTACAACAAAACGTAGTCTATGCAGACTTATAGTGCAAATTTGCGAAATATTCTGCAATTTATGCGAACTTATTTTGCAAACATCAGATGGGCGGAGGCCCCAGCCACATCCCGGCACACACATCATCCGCTGTGGCTGCTCCCTTCCGGATCTGACCAGGTTCACGAACTAGTGTTGCGGGAGGACCAGGGCCCCCATCGATTTGAGTTTGGATTGCTCCAAAGCGGGTGCGATTATTAAACATCGACTTAGGCAATGCAAGCGATAATCCTGATTTACCCCCACATTGCCTATCAACCGAACAGCATTTCACCAGTTTGATTAAACGATGTGTAATCCTTTTACCTTGCTGGCAGCCTGAAATGGCGATTGCGTCGATTCCGCCTTGGCGCGATACATCGCAATATCCGCTTGGTGCATCACATCATTGAGTGATTCGGTCCGTTCACGATTCTTAGCAATACCAATCGCCACACTCACTTCAAAACTGACATCGCGCTCTGCATCCACAAACATAAAACGTTCACATTGCGCAACCACATGTTCAAGCCGCTTAGCAGAACATTCACCGATTAAAATAAATTCATCCCCACCAATCCGATAGCTGCGCCCACGCCATACCGCTTCGATGCGCTGAGCCAACTGCTTAAGGACTTTGTCCCCCACTTCATGCCCATACTGATCATTGATCGATTTAAACGTATTCACGTCAAGATAAACCAAGCTTAGGCGAGGCGATAACCCGCGGCGGTATCGGTTATACAAAGCACGACGATTGCGCAACTTAGTAAGGTTATCGGTATGTGATATGCTATGGAGGTAAAACGCCACCATAAACAAAACGATGAAAGCCATGGCAAAAAGCCATTGAGTACTACGCTGATATTTCTTTTCCGCAAGTAATGTGGCTCGCCAATTTGGCTGATAATCATAGGTATGTATGATCTGTTCGGTATTGAGCATTTTAGTTGCCCGGGAAAACAGTGGAGCGAGGGTTGCACCCAGTGGATTTTTAGCAAAACCTATCGCAATGTCATATTGGTAGAAACTGCCAATCATGGTGTCTTCTACAATCGGTAACATCTCCGTTGACTCGCGAAGCAAGAGATTAAAATTGGCTCGATTGAGTACTATGTAGTCCACCTCTTTATTCAGTAAGGCTTGAACTTTCTCTTCCTGACTTGCGTAGCTGAACAAGATCTTGTTCGGCAGCATCTGCTGTAACAGCTCTTCAAAAAAATCGTCTTTGATGACGCCAATACGTTCAGCCACCAACTCAGACACATTGCTATACACATCGTCTTTATAGTGTTCACGTTTGACCAAAATCGCTTGTGGGTGATAGTAGCTTTCACTGAAGTAAGCGAGGTTTTTACGCTGCTGAGAAACCGTGATAGGAGCCAAAATATCGATGCTTTTATCCTGCAAATCATCAAACATGCTCTCCCATGTTTCTTGACCATTACTGACCAATTCGCATTTCAGCAGTAGCATCTCACAGGCCTGAAACACAACATCAGCACTGATCCCACGAACCGAACCGTCTGGCTGATAAAGTGCATATTGCGGGTTGTTCTCTAGCTTAACACGCAACACACGCTGCACGTTGAGTCCGCTCTCGACCACGGCTTGACGCAGAGCTTGCTTACGGATGTCCAATTGATACTTTTGGATCGATTCACGTAATAAACGTTGTACGTGAGCCGAATGCGCGTATTTTTCAATCTTCCCCAATAGCGCTGAGTGTTTGCCTTTAGGCGTCACAATAGAAACAGGCTGAATCGGTAATTGGTCGTTAAGGAGTTGTACATCAAGCCCTTTCAGTAGCATAGGTTTGAGCTGATTGATCGCATCAACCACTCCGTCTACTCGGCCACTTTCCAGCAAAGTGAGCGCTTCTAAATGCCCTTCATACTCAACTTGCTGGATATAGGGATAGTGTTCTTTTAGTAGGGTCCCGTAGATGGTTCCTTTCGGGATACCCACGAGGCGCAACTCGGGTAAACGTAGGCCACCATAACTGTAGAGATAGGTGTACTCGATGTTGGTTGGTCTTGAAAAATCAAAACGTTGAGCACGCAAATCAGTGTAAGTAATATTGGCAGCAAAATCGGCGTTGCCAGTCTCTATCGCCACCAGAATATCGTTAAAACTGGGGTAGTTGACGTATTCAATTTCAAGGTTGAAGTGGTGAGCAATCGAATCAAAAAGCACACGAGTCACCACGTCATCCGCTTCGGTGGCGACCTTATACGTCGTAGATGTTGCGGCTAAACTGCTGGTGGAAATCAATAGCCAACCTAGCCAAAGTAAGACTCGGCGTGAAAAAGCGTTAAGTAGCATAGACGTTGAATAATGGTATGTTGTATTTTTTGCTGCGCATTTTATCGTAAATACCCCCACCCCACTATCAACTTTAGGTAATAAATTTCATAGAGCCACCGATGCTTTATTAGGCTCTCATCTGGCTATTTAATGCACTCAATGGACTATTCGTGCGCTTCCTCTGTGCTTTTCAGTACATAGTCTGTGGTCCAAGCTGTGACCAAAATGCAGATCCATACCACAAAGACCGGATTGGGCACTTCTGTCGCGGGTGAAACGACTAACGCAGCAAAACTGACACAAGGTAGGCTCCATCCCAACAAGCTTCCCCAGTTTAAGGAAGGGGTTGCTTTAGGGATCAGGTTTTCGCATGCAGCAATAATTCCGGTTATCAGTAACGCTAAGGTGACCGCATAAAATTGCTCGGCCACCCAGAGCGGAATCACTAAAGCCAATGCCCACCAACTGTGAGCATGATTTGGTTTCCAACCTCGAGCTGCCCACCAGATCAACATCACCATAACTATCTGCACCACAGTCACCATAGCAGAGCCTTCCAGTTTACCCGCCGATTGCGTTACCATGATGCCTACTTGCAAAGTGAGTACAATCAAACCACTGACTAAGATCACTCCCCAGTTACTACGTGGAGAAAACGCCACCATCAACAGCGGAATAAGCACCCACTGACTGATAGACAACGCCACCGGTTGGAGTGGTAAGGTAAGGCCAAAGATCCCTATCGCGAGCAACATGACAACGCTGGAAAATCCTGATTTGGGCAATAACCAGAGAGCAGGGATCAAAAATGCGATGATCGGAATATCGCCCTCACTCAAACCTGCCACATACGCAGCAACAATGGAAAACAGAGTCGCGATGAGAAATTGTAAGGCAGACAGAATCATACCAACTCCCTATACCTATCCTTGGTAAACTTGTTTCGGGCACTTGTATTATGGACCAGTTTTTACAACAGATCTTTGTCGTGATTCACCAAATTCCGGTTGGTCGGGTTTCGACTTACGGCGCTATAGCCAAAATGGCTGGTTATCCGGGCTATGCACGCCATGTGGGCAAAGCGCTGGGTCATTTGCCTGAGAGTAGTCAGTTACCTTGGTTTCGAGTCATCAACAGCCAAGGCAAAATTTCACTGCAAGGGGAAGATTTTGTGCGCCAGCGGCAATTATTGTTAGCCGAAGGGATAGAGGTGAGTGACGCCGGGAAAATATCGCTACGTAAATATCAATGGCAGCCGTGATGGCTGCCATTGCACAATCGAAAAAGCTTTACGTAATAACGCCTTATCGCGAGTTATTCGCCATGCACACCAATCAGCATCATAGGTACGTGTTTAGTTGCTTCAGGATCGGTGATCACACCGTAATGAGTATCCGTGATGAAACGTAGCTTACCGTCGACTTCGATACGCGCACTCACACTGTAACGGTGACTCGCTTTGATCTTGCGGCTGTCATACGCTAGGTTGAACTCAAGTGGTACTTGCATACCATTAGTGATGAAGTTCTGTTTTGCAATAACCGTCGCTGGCGCATCAGCCAAGGAAACGTCTTGTAGGTAAACTGTCACCACCGCATTATCCGGCAACGCAATGCGCTCACGGTATGCCACACTCCCCGTAATCGATTGGATTTTATCTTGTGTCTTGTTGGATTCATTCATTTGGCAGCCTACGAGTACAGAACCAAACAGGATAGAGATAACAATAAGTAGAACCTTTTTCATAGCGCCTCACTACACAACTGGGAAACATCACATTCGAAAACCAGCAAATTATATGCCACCACGGTATTTGTGTCATTGGACAGCAGGATTATTGACAAATGTCTGACTAACATCACAAAATCATCAAACTACAAAAGAGGGTCCTAAGTCATGAGTAAACCGTTAGACGAATTATTAAGTCTGCTGCAATTGGAGAAACTGGAAGAGGGGTTGTATCGCGGTGCCAGCGAAAATTTGGGGCTTCCTCAAGTCTATGGCGGACAAGTGATTGGCCAAGCCTTGTCGGCAGCTCGCTACACGGTCGAGTCAGATCGCACTGTGCACTCTTTCCATAGCTATTTTCTTTACCCTGGCGATCCAGAAAAACCGATTATTTACGATGTAGAAAATCTTCGTGATGGCAAAAGCTTCAGCACTCGCCGTGTTAAAGCGATCCAAAATGGTCGGCCAATTTTTTATCTGACCGCATCCTACCATGGTGATGCACCGGGATTTGAGCACCAAAAAACCATGCCTGTGGTTCCGGGGCCTGAAAACTTTGCTTCCGAATCCGAGCTCGCGGCGCAGATTGCGCATTTCTTACCAGAAAAACTGCAAAAAGCCTTTTGTGGTGAAAAACCGATTGAGATGCGTCCCGTTACTGTCATCAACCCCTTGAAGCCAGAAAAAGCGGAGCCTAAGCAGTATTTGTGGATCCGAGCCAATGGCGATATGCCCGATGACCAGCTCATCCATCAGTATTTGCTTGGCTATGCGTCTGACTGGGGCTTCTTAGTCACCGCCTTGCATCCACACGGCGTTTCTCTGATGACACCAAAATTCCAAGTGGCAACCATTGACCACTCTATCTGGTTCCACCGTCCGTTTAAGATGGATGACTGGCTACTGTTTGCCATCGAAAGTCCTACGGCGAGCAATACACGCGGTTTAGTGCGTGGTGAGATTTATGATCGCCAAGGCAACTTGGTCGCAACAGCCGTCCAAGAAGGCGTGATGCGCTTTTTAAGCTGATCTCACGCTTAGAGCGGCAACTGAGTCGTGTATTTAAGTGACTCCATCGCAAAGGTGGAGGTCACTTTGTTCAACCCTTCGATACTATTGACCAGTTTTTTATAGAATCGGTCAAAACACGGCATATCTTTGACCTGCACCTTCATCATGTAATCGTATTCCCCCGCCATGCGATAAAACTCCATCACTTCGGGAAACTCTTCCACGGCAGTCACAAAGCGGCAGTACCATTCATGGGAGTGGTTATTGGTCGTCACCATGACAAAGGCCGTGAAAGAGAGGTCAAGGGCTTGCGCATCAAGCAGTGCGACTCGCTCGCGAATCACGCCACCTTCTTCCATTTTTTTCAAACGCTTCCAGCAAGGCGTTGTGGTTAAATTGACCGCTTCGGCTAATTCATTGAGTGACACGGTGCAGTCTTGTTGCAAAATGGCCAAGATTTGCCGATCAACTTTGTCGAGCAACATACAAATTGCCTTTTTTAGAGAAAATTTTTCTACAAAACTACAAAAGCATAGGCAAAATGGCAAAGTTTTTCTCTCCAAGCCTAGCTAAACTGATTCGGTAACCTAAGGGAGAAACTGGATTATGTGTACCGACCATCAGTGGATTAACAGTGCAATTCGTAAAATTGAAGCAGACTATCAACGCTCCGCCGACACCCATCTGATTAAACTCGACTTACCTTGCGTCTCTGGCGTCGATATCTATCTGAAAGATGAAAGTACCCACCCCACCGGTTCTCTCAAACACCGCCTCGCCCGTTCACTGTTTTTATATGGACTGTGTAATGGCTGGATTGGCCCAGAAACTACCATTATTGAATCCTCATCTGGCAGTACTGCCGTATCGGAAGCTTACTTTGCTCGCTTGCTTGGCCTACCCTTTATTGCCGTGATGCCAAAGTGCACCGCGCGTAAAAAAATCGAACAGATCCAGTTCTATGGGGGCAAGGCGCATCTTGTAGATCGCTCCGATCAAATTTACGCAGAATCTCATCGTCTCGCGAAAGAGCTGAAAGGCCACTACATGGATCAGTTTACTTACGCTGAACGAGCCACCGACTGGCGTGGCAACAGCAACATCGCTGACAGTATTTTTAGCCAGATGCAGATGGAACAACACCCCGTTCCAAGCTGGATTGTGATGAGCCCGGGGACGGGAGGCACCTCAGCCACTATCGGCCGCTTTATTCGCTACCAACAATACAACACCAAACTGTGTGTGGTTGACCCGGAAAACTCGGTTTTTTATGACTACTACCGCACGCGAAATGCCGAGCTAACCCGTGACTGCGGCAGCAAAATTGAAGGCATTGGCCGCCCAAGAGTCGAGCCCAGTTTTATTCCTGATGTGGTGGATGAAATGCGTGCGATCCCTGATGCCGCGAGTGTAGCGACCATTTACTGGTTGGAGAAAATTCTTGGCCGTAAAGCAGGCGCCTCCACGGGCACTAACCTGTATGGCGCGCTGCAACTCGCCTGCGAAATGAAGCGCCGCAGCGAGCAAGGTTCCATTGTCACGCTCTTGTGCGATAGCGGTGAACGCTACCTTGATACCTATTACAACCCTGAGTGGGTTAACAACAACATTGGTGATTTAAGCAAATACCTGCACAAGCTGGAAACATTCTCCGCGACAGGCTGTTTGGATTAAGTGCTTACTCCATGCAAACCATTCCACCGCAAAAAGCGATGATTTAGGGATGACCATAAAAAACGCGCTTAGCAAACTAAGCGCGTTTTTTCATTACGGCAACGAACATTAAACTAATCGACGTTAAACCAACTAACGTTAAACCAAGGGACGTTGGCCTCGGCTGATCAGTTTCAGCAACACATTGTCGGCGGCATCACCAGCCACTCCGGCAAGTTTATCAGCCAGCTTTTTCTTTTGCGTATAACGCAGCAAAAGTACGGTTTTGCTCTTACACGCGGCAACAATCAAATCATCGGATGTTTGAATCTCATCAACCAAGCCCAGTGCTTTGGCTTGCGTGCCAAACCAGTGTTCACCTGTCGCGACTTTATCAAGATCCAACGCGGGGCGATGCTCACGGATAAAGTCTTTGAACAGTTGATGCGTTTCTTCCAACTCTTGCTTGAACTTTTCACGCGCTTTATCGGTATTTTCACCAAACATGGTTAAGGTGCGCTTGTATTCGCCCGCCGTGAGCTGCTCAAACTCGATATCGTTCTTTTTCAGCAGTTTATGGAAGTTTGGTAACTGAGCCACCACACCGATAGACCCGACAATCGCAAATGGCGCACTGACGATTTTATCGGCGATGCAGGCCATCATATAACCGCCGCTAGCCGCGACTTTATCTACCGCAATGGTCAGCGGTAAACCAGCCGCTTTAAGGCGATCCAGTTGTGATGATGCCAAACCATAACCATGCACCATGCCGCCACCAGTTTCCAAACGCAGCAGCACCTCATCACCCGCTTGTGCCACCGCCAAGATCGCGCTCACCTCTTCACGCAGTGAAGCGACTTCTTTCGCATCAATACTGCCGTGAAAATCAAGCACAAATAGATGCGGATCGCGCTTGCTTTCCAATTCGCCTTCTTTCGCCGCTTGCTTAAGCGACTTTTCACGACTTTTCTGCTCAGCTTTTTCTTTCTTCTTATCCGCTTTATCGCGCGCTTTTAAAAACGCTTCGTCATGCAGATAAGCCTCTAAACGCTCAACCGTATCTTTGTGCTGTTCGGTCAGATCGGTGATTTCCAACTCCCCTTTGGCACCACCACTGCGTCCGCCCAATGATTTTACTATCACTAGTACTGCGACCAATGCGACCACCACAGTCACAATCTTGGCCAAAAACAGGCCGTAATCTAACAAAAACTCCAAGTGACTCATCCTTCTTGAATACGAATTGGTGTATTGTAACCACCTTGTCACGAAGACTTAAAGCAAATCCTCTTCCAACTCGACTAACCTTGGATTTTTGACATGCCTCAGCCAGAGTTTGCCAGCAGGAAGAGCTAAAAAATAATAAGGAATAAGACGTGAATTATTCAGTCTCAACAGACGCTTTGAAAGAGAAAGTGATTTTAGTCACCGGAGCGGGTGATGGTATTGGTAAGCAAGCGGCGATCAGTTTCGCGGCGCACGGCGCGACCGTGATCTTACTTGGCCGTACCGTGAAAAAGCTCGAACAAACCTATGATGCTATTGAAGCAGCGGGTTATCCGACACCGGCGATTGTTCCTTTAGATATGAAAGGCGCAACCAAACAAAATTATCTGGATATGGTCGATACCATAGAAGATCAATTTGGCCGTTTGGATGGCGTATTACACAATGCCAGCTTGCTTGGCGTACTCAGCCCCTTCGATCAAATTGGCGAAGACAGCTTTGATGAAGTGATGCAAGTGAACGTGAAAGCACAGTTCCTTATGACTCAAGCGCTGCTACCGCTGCTGCACAAATCAGCCGATGCGCGCATTGTGTTTACCACGTCTACCGTAGGTCATATTGGCCGTGCTTTCTGGGCGACTTACGCGATTTCTAAGTTTGCAACTGAAGGTATGATGCAAATTCTGGCCGATGAATTGAGTGAAAGCACCATTCGAGTCAATGCGATTAACCCGGGCGGCACTCGCACCGCGATGCGCGCGAAAGCCTACCCAGCAGAGGATGCAGACAAGTTAAAAACACCGCTCGATATTATGCCGCTCTATCTGTACTTGATGGCTCCAGAAGGCCGTGAAGTGCACGGTCAATGTATTGATGCCCAGCCAAAGAAGTAACGCGGTTTCGTTTTGGCTTTCGCACAAAGACCAACGCCTTGCAAATAGCAAGGCGTTTAAGCTTTTATAAAAAACCAATCGATATTTCAAATACAGCTAAGATTATCTGTGACAGCCACCACAACCGCTACTACCGCTGCTGCTACCGCCATGACTACCAGAATTGCTAGAAAATGGAGATGGAGTAATCATTGGCGGTTTATTATTATTAGGAAATGGTCTAGGTAGAATAGTTGGTGGCTTAGATGGTATATTTCCTGTTACATCAATTGATGTTAATGGCGGACGAGGCTTACCTGCATTACTATTTATATTCTGAGTTATAGCAGCAGAAACCGCTGGCCCAACAATTGGTGCAAGTGGCCCGCTAGCTACACCTACTGCAGTACCAAGTATACTTCCAATGACAACTGGAGCAATCTGAACATCATCACCTCCAGCAGCGGAGGTACCTGCCGCTGCACTCAGATTCTGTACAACTGCCAAACCTATATCCTTTAGTGGTTTTAAAGAACGTTTAGTCCGTTGTATCGGAGCATCATATATATATAACACCATTAACTTCTACTAAGTAAGAGTTTTGAAATGATGTAATCCTAAAAACTTTAGGCACCTCTAATATTTCACCTGGATATAAAATTTCAAAAACTGTTTTATCAAAATTAGAAACTTCTACAACTCCCAGACTATCTTCAGCACCATACATATAAATTGATTGATATTTAGTTTCAAGACAATACTCAACGCCACTCGAAAGAAAATAGATATGGCTAGGTATAGCATCTAAGCACACTGATGCATTTGACGATAACGGAAATAAACACAAAAATAACAATAGCCTTGACTTTTATAAGAATCCAAATAAAAATAAGAATAGTTATTATTAATAATGGACCATATAATGTCAACATATAGAATCATCCAATACTTATTCGCCACTATAATGTCTTTTATCACAAGCTATCTGATAACTTTGTTATTTAAACATCAGAATTATTGGGGAATGGAAGGGCATGCTTCAACTATACATGCAGCTATAAATAGTTTAATTGCGATCATAGCAATAAGAACTATTGCTTATTTTGACAATAAAGAAGATAGCAAATGAAGGCTTAATAGTGATTGTTTACTACAATAAATAACCGCTTTGCTACGTAAAAATAATTCACTTATCCATTTACTCCCCAAGCGATGATAATCCACTAAAGCCTATCACTTGGTAGATATATTAAGTAAACGAAGAGTTTTATTATGAATTGACACACTAATTCTTCGTGAGTTCATTGTTACGCAAAAGCCCATGAGAACTATATTTTTATTAATAAATATTAGATCAGGACGATCGCACTTGTGTTTAATATTTGCGCTAATAGAGTGACTTGCTTTTCAAAGGTTTGATAAAAGAGCTTATTGCGTTCAAATACCACTCACTTCTTGCTCAAAATATGGACTTAAGTTGGGCAAATAACCTCCATTCGTTCACCTTGGATATTAGAAAGCTTAATCTCGGCTCATCAGCACAATGTGATCTTCCCAATCAATCACATCCACTTCATAAACGATTTTACCGCGCACACTTTCATCGGCGGCATGCATGGCGTCTTTCGAACCGGTCAGCAAAGGATGCCATTCTGGAAGTGTTTGTCCATTGCCAAGCAAACGGTAAGCGCAGGTATCAGGCAGCCAGTTAAACTCTTCAATCTTGTCGCGAGTGAGCTTTAAACACTCTTCACCTGAGCTAAAACGATTAGGGTAATCTTTACAAGAGCAGGTGTCGCTATTGAGCCAGCTACACGCCACATTGGTGTAGTAGATTTCATCCGTATCTTCGTCCATGAGTTTGTGCAGGCAACATTTACCACAGCCATCGCACAGCGATTCCCACTCGGCTTCGGTCATTTGGTCTAACGTTTTGCTTTGCCAGAAGGGTGTACTCATTGCAGTGTCTTACGGTTTATCTATCGGGGGGACGATTTATACTCTTTACATCGCTAAAGTGCAAGAAAAGCGCAAGTCAGTGCATCCTATCGAGCTTTCTGTTAGGATGGCCGCCCATTTTTCCAGCGCAAAGAGATTATGATGGATTGTCGATTAGGCTGCGGCGCTTGCTGCATAGCGCCAAGCATCTCCTCCCCGATTCCCGGCATGCCGAATGGCAAACCGGCTGGTGTGCGCTGTGTTCAGCTTAATGAGGATAATTTGTGCCAACTCTTTGGCCGCCCTGAGCGCCCAAAAGTGTGTCACGATTTCAAAGCCTGCCCTGTCGTTTGTGGAAAAACCAATCAGCAAGCCTTGGCTAACTTAACCGAACTTGAGCGGATAACAGATCAACTCAACCCGCCTTAGAGATCGTTCACACTCGGTCTAGCCATGAGTAGCGCAAGATATAAAAAAGGAGACCTTAGGTCTAATGCCGATCAGTTAAGCAAAAAATGATCGGTTGAACGATCCTGAGAGGGTGTCAAAATCCGAGTGTTTCTACGCACTCGGATTTTTTTATGTTCTTAAGACAAGCCCTCGACCGAATACATCAATTCTCTGCTGACCAACTCAATGGTCTATCCGATCTCCTTTGCCCTGAACTCATTAATCAATGTCTTGAGGACACAGGCGTTGCCACGCTTCGTAAGCGTAGGCTCCCCATGGAATTGATGGTATGGAGCATTGTGGGTATGTCTCTTTATCGGCATCTATCGATGAGTAAGGTGGTCTCTCAGCTAGATATATTGCTGCCGGGTAAGAAACCCTTTGTTGCGCCGAGTGCGGTTATCCACGCCCGTAAGAAGTTGGGGCATGAGCCAGTAGAAGCGGTGTTCAACCAAACTCAGCAATTGTGGCATGAGAAAACCCCACACCCTGACTGGTACGGGCTCACTTTACATGCTGTTGATGGTGTGGTCTGGCGAACACCAGATACGGCCGACAACGATAAGGCTTTTAGCCGAACAGGTAATCAAACCACGACGTCAGACTATCCTCAAGTTCGCATGGTCTGCCACATGGAATTAACGAGCCATCTGCTCAACAGTGCCGCCTTTGACTCCGTCTCCGTCAGTGAGGTTGACCTCACTGCTCAGCTTATCGACAAAGCCCCAGATAATAGCCTGACCCTGTTTGACAAAGGCTTTTATGCCTTAGGACTTCTCCATCGTTGGCAAAGCCAAGGTAAGGAAAGGCACTGGCTAATTCCCCTGCGTAAAGGGGCGCAATATAAGACGTTAAGAAAATTGGGGCGCGGTCAGGAGCTGATTGAACTCTCGCTGACTGCTCAAGCGAAAAAGAAATGGGCAGATGCGCCGGATACACTAGAAGCTAGACTCATTACCACTAAGGTGAAAGGGAAAGAGGTCCAACTGCTGACTTCAATGACCGACCCCAAGCGTTACATAGGGGCAGATATTGCAGAGCTCTACAGTCATCGTTGGGAAATCGAATTAGGTTATCGAGAGATGAAGCAGTACATGCTTCAAAATAGCCTAACGCTAAGAAGTAAAACGCCGGCGTTAGTCAAACAGGAGCTTTGGGGGATGCTGCTCGCCTACAACCTGCTGCGTTTTATGATGTGCCAGATGGCGTATTCATTGGACACGGTAATGCCATACCAAATAGGCTTTAAGCAGGCATCGATATTTTTGGTGAGTCAGTTGCAGATGCTTCCGGCTGTCGCACCTGGAAGATATCCAGAAGTGCTCCGATATATCCTCGACATGGCAGAAAGCTTTGTGCTTCCAGAGAGGCGGGAGAGGACATATCCAAGAGCAGTAAAGAAAAGGCCAAATCGCTATGCGACTAGGCCTTCTAGAAAGCGTAACTCAGCTTAACTCACATGCATTACGACGGTACCTGACTTACGTTTTAACTCTTTTGACGAAGACTCTTTTTTAGTTCATTAGAAACAAAGAGTTACAGTTGTGAAAATAAAAAGGGTGTTTTTACCAAGTTGTGACTTTAAGCAAGAATGATCAGATGCTTAGTGATTATATTTTATAGTGTTCTGCCGAATAGGCAGCCAAGAAAGTTGAAGTGGAACTATAAAGCAAGTGAGCCTCGTGTTCTGCCGAATAGGCAGCCAAGAAAAGCTTGAAAAGTACATGGCTCGCGGTGAACTTGTGTTCTGCCGAATAGGCAGCCAAGAAATTGTCGCCAACGTTTGTATCACCGATGTATACGTGTTCTGCCGAATAGGCAGCCAAGAAAAGTTTGCATTGTGACTTTGGCTTGCACGTACCGTGTTCTGCCGAATAGGCAGCCAAGAATAGGTCAGGAAGAAAGCAACCTACCTGCTGAACAAGCAGTTAATAATCAAAACCATCAAGTTTTATCTTGGTGGTTTTTTGTTT
This sequence comes from Vibrio paracholerae, assembly GCF_037672085.1. Lineage (NCBI taxonomy): Bacteria > Pseudomonadati > Pseudomonadota > Gammaproteobacteria > Vibrionales > Vibrionaceae > Vibrio > Vibrio paracholerae. The sequence continues at coordinate 1,014,874 of NZ_JBBHLM010000002.1, forward strand.
AAAAGGCTCCCCATGTATTTAAAAAGACTTGAAGCTATTGATGTTAATTTCAATCACTATGAGGTAGGACTTGAACGATATGTTAGGTGTACTTGGGCCCTGAACATGTATCGGCATCATGTGTTTCGTGCAAACCTGCCAGACACATTTGTGTTGGAGATCAACCGAATCAATGAATCTTTGGGTATTGCGGTAGAAACCATTGATTTGAAAGAGTATAGAGACAATTTTAGGTCGTCAGAAAAGATTAACAAGTCTATTAAAGAAAATGAATATCCTCGTTGGATCTGGTTTTACGGTGTTGAAGTGTTAAGGGATACGAATTATGCAGGTTGGTTACGTAGTCGACTAACAGTCCGATCAATAGAGAACTTAAGAGTTATCTTTGTTGTTGAGTCTAGTGACGATTATCGAGATGTTTTTTGTGATTACAGGGTACCTTTCTATCAATCTACAACATTACTACAAACGAATATTGACGACTTAAATTAAGGTTGTTGGCGATTCAGGTCGTTTGGATTAGAACATAATCCTTATACTCAGGATGTTTAAGATTATTGATTTGGAAATGAGTTAGACCAAGTTGAGAAAAGTAGGGTCAGACCGATCGATGTTGAAGGGTCTGTGTAAAATAGTATTTTGAAAACAATCCGATACATAAGTGACTTTCTTATATGTGAGGATTTTGATGGAATAAGTAGCACTCGATCTTGTTTTAGTTATTTGTTGGTTGAATGTATTGTGGTGGGTATGTAATCTCGCGGAAATATAAAAAATAGCAGTAGATTTATAAATCGTTATGGTTAGGGCTTATCCGAAACGGGTGGCACTGTCACGCAGTGCTGTTGTAAGTTCTCAGGTTTTGCTCAAGCTTATGGGCGTCTCTTATCAAGTGCCAAAAGAGCATACAGGAGATGATCTAAAAAGCTGGCTTAAGAACGCATCAGGTCAAACTGATGGTCAACTGAGATTAAAGCGTCTAAAAGAAAAAAAACTTGCAGCTTCACATCTTCCTCTTGCTTATCAACAGCACGATGGCGAATTTGTAGTGCTTGCTCGTCTGTCTGATGACCAAGCGTTGATCCAACGCCATCACGAGCATGTACCCCAAGTCATTTCAAGAACCACACTTCAAGAAGTGTGGGCAGGTCAAGTGATTCAATATCATGAAAGCGGGCGCCAGTTTGATATTCGCTGGTTTATCCCCGAGTTTCTTCGATACAAAAAATTGCTGTCAAGCGTACTCTTCTTTTCGTTTCTCTTGCAATTACTAGCGTTGATTAGCCCTCTCTTTTTTCAGGTTGTGATGGATAAGGTGCTTGTTCACGCCAACATTTCAACACTGGATGTGCTTGCGGTTGTACTGGTAATTGTGGGCGTTTATGAAGTGCTACTGAAAGGGCTTAGAGAGTACTTATTTGCACATACGACTAACAGAATTGATATTCAGCTCGGCGGTAAGCTCTTTGGCCATCTGCTGTCTCTGCCGCTCATCTATTTTAAAACACGGCAAGTAGGCTCAATTGTTGCCCGCGTTAGGGAGTTGAGTAGCATTCGTGATTTTTTGACCAGCTCTGCGATGACGCTCAGTGTAGATGTTGCGTTTAGCGTGGTCTTTTTCGCTGTAATGGGCTGGCTCTCTTTTCCTTTAATGGTGATGGTTGTCTCAACCATTCCCGTTTACTTCATTCTCGCTTGGGTAACTGGTGCACACCTGCATAAAGCCGTTGAGAGGCAGTTCTCATGCGGGGCGAAAAATACGTCTTTTGTTACGGAATCTGTCTCTGGCATCCAAACAATGAAAAGCCTTGCCATAGAGCCTGCTATGCGGCGGAAGTGGCAAGGACAAGTAGAAGACTTTGCTCACGCGAACTTTGATACGCAGAAAATTACAGCGGTCACGAACCAAATTGTACAACTTGTTCAAAAGTTAACAGCGGTACTTGTCATTTGGGCTGGCGCGATGCAAGTGATGGCACTGGAAATGACAATAGGTCAGCTTATAGCTTTCAACATGTTGTTAAGCCATGTACACCAACCCTTGGGTAAGCTGGTAGACCTTTGGCAGCAATTTATCCAAACGCGAGTCGGTATTGATGCATTGGGAGATATGCTTAACCTCCCGCCAGAAACCGAGCATTCCTCAGTTCAGGTTGATGGTGTCTCAGGCAACATTCAGCTGAGAAATGTTGTCTTTAGTTACCAACCGAAATCGCCTGCCGTGCTTAAAAGTATCGATTTGAGCATTCGTGCAGGAGAAACCATTGGGATTGTTGGCCCTTCAGGTTCTGGAAAAAGTACAATTACTCGTCTTATCCAAAAACTCTATCTTCCTGTTTCTGGGTCAATTCATATTGATGGCATTGATCTCGCTACGATTTCATCTTCATCGCTAAGACAGCACATTGGTGTTGTTCTTCAGGAAAACTATCTTTTCAATAAAACGGTTAGGGAGAACATTTGTTTAAAAAAGCCGACCGCTGATTTAGAAGAGATCATCAAAGCTGCGAAGTTGGCAGGCGCTCACGATTTTATTCTAAAACTCCCCATGGGATATGACACCGTTTTGGCTGAAGGAGGCGCTAGTTTATCTGGTGGTCAAAGGCAACGTGTTGCCATTGCCCGTGCTTTGCTGGGCGATCCTAAAGTCCTGATATTTGATGAGGCCACGAGTGCGCTTGATGACGAAAGTCAGGAAGTTATTCAGAACAATATGTCTGCCATCAGTCAGGGAAGAACCGTGGTCATTATCGCACATCGGCTTTCTACAGTGAGAAGTTGTGATCGCATAATTACGGTTGAAGCCGGCCAAGTGACCAGTCAGGGCTCTCATGAGGAACTGGTGGCACAAAACGGTATTTACCGACGGTTATGGCAACTCCAACAGGCAAAGCAGCAAGAAGAAAGGGAGTAAACATGGCGGGCATAATTGAGAAAATCCAGCCTCTGAAAAAAAAACGACAGGCACCCTTAGATGAACGGTATGAGTTTTTACCTTCGTATTTAGAAGTGGTTGAGAAGCCTGCTAGCCCGCTGGCTAAAACGAGTGCATGGGCTATTTCCAGTTTGCTCATAGCTGCACTTGTATGGTCGATAGTCGGCAAACTGGATATTTTTGCCAGTGCATCAGGACAAGTGATTGTATCTAGTCGCTCCAAAGTCATTGAACCTTTCGTCCAAGGTGAAGTGGAGGAGATTCTTGTTAAAGAGGGTGATCGAGTGCATCAAGGTGATGTATTGATCAAGCTAAACCCAATTGGCGCTGAAGCAGAACGTGCTCGAATAGCCAGTCAGATAGATTTCACCTTGCTAGAGATTAGTCGCTATCAAGCTCTTTTGGGCGATGAACTGCCCGCGTTGTGGCTTGACCCAAATGTTGGATCTGAGGAATTGCTTAATGCATCACGAATGGCTATTCAGTCTGACTGGCAAGAAAGACAGGCACAATTGGAGGGGATTTCAGCGGAGCTTGATGTCAATTTGGCGAACCAACTGGCTGTGCGCAATGAGTTGAGCTCGCTGGCATTGCTCCGGAATAATGTCGAAGAGAGGTTGGATGCGCGCAAGATTTTAATGGAAAGCAAATCTATTGCTCGAATGGAAGTATTGGACTTGGAGAAAGAGCTGCTTGATACGCAAAGAGCTGTGTTTCAGCAGCAATCCCAATTAAAGGTACTTCAGGCAGAAGAAAAAAAACTCAAAGACAGCCGGACGACCTATCTAGCTGGCTTGAAAAAAGACTATCACCATCGATTAAATGAACTTCAAGGTCAGTATCAAGGGTTGGCGCAAGAGTTAGTGAAAGCTAACAATGCGATTCGTCAGCAAGTCCTTCTTGCGCCGGTGAATGGCACAGTACAGCAACTGCAAGTGAATACGTTGGGAGGGGTTGTTCAACCTGCGGAAGAACTGATGGTAATTGTGCCCGAAGACGCCTTGCTTGAAGTCGAAGCCAAACTGTTAAACAAGGATGTTGGTTTCGTCATTCCGGGACAAACCGTTGAAGTTAAAATTGATACTTTCCCCTATACCAAGTACGGCACCGTACCCGCGGATGTGGTTCATGTATCCCGCGACGCAGTTAAAGACGAACAGTTTGGTATGGTCTTTCCCGTCAGGATCCGATTGCAAAAGGACAACATTAAAGTTGAAGAGAACCTTGTGCCGCTTCAACCGGGAATGACTGTTGTCGCAGAGATAAAAACTGGTCAGCGGCGTGTGATTGAGTATCTGTTAAGCCCTCTCCAACAGTACCAATCTGAAGCAATGAGGGAGCGATAAGAAAATGATCGTGACAGATTTGCACCCGACACTGGATGTGTTATGCGAACTAGCGAATGACTATGAACTCGCACCAGATAGCTCGCAACTGGCGCATCGTCTAGGGAAAAACGATAACAGCATTGATGAGATTGATTTGTGTCGTGCGGCGCTATGGTCTGGCCTTCAAGCTCGGGTGGTTGAAGCCAATATTGATGAACTTCAGGCGTTGCCGCTGCCCGCGTTAGTGTTGATGGACGAACAGTGGCGACTTGTTAAGCGTATTAGCCCAAAAACTGTGGAGATCGTTGATCAGCATAGGCGATTAAACTTGGAAGTAGAGGCTTTCAAGCTTACATATCAAGGGAAGGTCCTAGTTGCGAGGGCTAACTTCCAAGCTAAAGAGAAAACTGCGTTTGGATTTGGCTGGTTTATTCCGGCAATAAAGAAGCATAAGCGACAGTTTTCTTGGGTCATCGGTGTGTCGTTAATGATTCAACTGATTGCATTGGTTTCTCCGCTATTGTTTCAAAATGTTATCGATAAAGTGCTTGTAAGCCGGAGCCTATCGAGCCTAGAGGTATTGGGCGTTGCCATGCTGGGACTTGCAGTGATGGGGCCGCTCTATGGATTACTTCGTAGTTGGTTATTCTCCAACCTGTCCAGCAAAATTGGTGCTGAACTTTCATCTAAACTCTATGATCATTTAACCGCATTGCCGCTTTCATACTTTAATGAGCGTCAAACGGGTCAGATCATCGCAAGAATGAAGGAAATGGATAGCATCCGACAGTTTCTGACAGGCTCCGGGCTGACACTGATTCTAGACCTTGCGTTTATCGGCTTGTTTATCGGTGTAATGCTGATGTATTCCTCTCTACTGACCTCGGTCGTTGTAATAAGTCTTGTGCTGTATTTCCTGTTTTGGATCCTCGTCGGTAAAGGGTTACGAACGCGAGTAAATCACGCCTTTGAAGCAGAAGCCGATGCAACAGCCATGCTGACAGAGTCGGTAATGGGGATAGAAACCGTTAAAACAACAGCAACAGAGTGGCGTTTCAACAAGCATTGGCAAGAGCAATTGGCGCATTTTACTAAGGCATCATTTGCCGCAACAAACTATGGTAACTGGGCTGGGCAAGGTATTTGCTTAATTCAGAAGCTCACAGCGGCATTACTCTTGTGGTTAGGTGTGAAACTTGTATTGGATGGAGCGCTTACTTCTGGTGAGTTAGTCGCATTCAATATGTTTGCGGGACATGTTACTCAACCTATTTTACGCCTCGCCCAAATTTGGCAGGATTTTCAGCATACGCTGATATCGTTGCGAAGAGTGGGTGACATTTTAGATGTAGAGACGGAATCCGGGTCTGAAGGGCTGGCTTCCGTGGCACCCCTAAAAGGAAAAGTAGCATTCGATAACGTGCGTTTTCGTTATTGCGGGCAGTCTCCAGACGTTTTGCGCGGATTGAGCATCACCATTGAGCCGGGAGAGTTCGTTGGGATTACTGGCCCCTCTGGTTCAGGTAAAAGCACACTGACCAAGTTGCTTCAGAGACTTTATAGCCCCACACAAGGCCAAGTCTTGATTGATGGATTGGATTTGGCCATCGCCGACCCGGTCCAGCTGCGTCGCCAAATGAGCGTTGTGTTGCAAGAAAGCCACCTGTTTTCAGGCACAGTCGCTGAAAACATTCGATTGAACTGTCCTGAAGCATCAGATGAAGATGTGAGAAACGCCGCGGAACTTGCGGGCGTCATCGATTTTATCGGCGATTTGCCGCAAGGTTTCAATTCTCCCGTCGGAGAAAAAGGGGCGTTACTTTCTGGCGGCCAAAGACAGCGAATAGCGCTTGCTCGTGCTCTTATCTCTAACCCTAGCGTGTTGATTTTAGATGAAGCAACTTCTGCGCTCGATTATGAGTCTGAGGCAGCCATTATGAGTAATATGACAAAAATATGTAAAGGTAGAACGGTAATAAGTATTGCTCACCGACTCGGCACGATTAAAAACGCCGATCGGATATTGGTTATAAATGATGGTCGAATTTCGGAAGAGGGAGAGCACAATTTCCTAATTCAAGAGCAAGGCTTATATAAGCATCTTTGGGAAATTCAATCTGGTTTTTCATAAGACTACAAGGGAAAAAGATTGTTAAATTCTTTAATAAAAATTTTTTAAGTCCTAAAGTGTAAGTGATCTTCGTGGCCTTATTATTTTTATAAGGTTAGTTATAACGCCTAATAAGCACCATATAAATAGGCAAGTGTCGGAATGGACCAAGGTATGATATTTGAAAACCTTTGGTTGATTAAAAACAATCAATAAGTAAATAAGGTTTTTTATGTTTTCTTTTTTTTATGCTCTTAGGGTAAAAAAGTCAGACCTAATACTAGCGACAGTAATTTCTACATTTACTTTAATATTTAGTATTGTCAGTAATAGAGTGTTCTTAGACCCTTATAAAGAAGGGGAAGTATATTATTCAAGCTACTCACATGATGGAAGGCACGGTTCTGATGGACGGGGTTTGAGTTATAGCATAATTCATAACGAAATAGATGGTTCTGATTATAAAGTACAAGGTTTTGATTTTGGGCGCCTTAGTAATAAATTAAATAATTATGGAACGCAAAGGTTTGATGAAAGGGAAATAGAAGGCATAAAGGTTGGCTTGGTTTCGACATCAAATGAAAATATATATTATGTGGTTTACGTAGAGTTTAATCAACAGGTTATGCTCGAAAGTAGACCCACAATAAAAACTATAAATGAAAATAATTTCAATAATTTTATATTTGGAGTTGTTTCTTCAATTTTTATATTTTTCTTTATCATAATAATTAATTCTTTAATAAATTCAAGTAAATAAAGGTATACGTGATGCAAGATATAGTCCGAAAAATTTTCAATAACAGAACTTTGGGAATCGCTGAACTAGAAACAAATGTTTTAGTGTTAGATTCGCAATTACAAGGGCAAAGGACGACAAGTAAATTACTTGCTGCCGCTGATGTTGTTGTCTCAGTAGCGAGCTTTTTAAACAAATGGCCAGGGCTAGGAATCGGAGTTAGTGTTGGTGCTGTCGTAGACGCTATGGATGTATACCGAAAGGAAATGCAACAAAACGATGGTCTCGTTGGAGAGAATACTATCGCTTCTCTAGTAGCTGCAAGCTCTGACCTTATTGCTGGTATTAGCGGAGCAGTTGCTGGAAAGTCAAGGTTGTGGCCTCTGGCTGCGGTATCCGCAGGCTTCTCGATGCTGAGCGTCGCAGCTAAGCACCTTTCAATACATGGAAGTAACGTTAATCAGGTAAAAAATAATTTAAAAAATGAACAAAAAAGTCTGCTCGATAGTTTGAGGTATCAGACAGAGTCAAGGCGTGATGCAGTTATTAAAGACTATGAATCTTTGATTCGACAAGAAGCAGCTAAAGCAGGCATCGATTTTTCTACGGTAATTGATAGCGGATTTTCTTCTGAGGTTGATGGACTTATTGAACTACTTAATAACGAGATTAATGCTGATATTGAGAAAAGCTTGTCGCTTCGTATCGATCTTAGCGTTGATCGAATAGAAGAAATAAAAGATGAGTACATTGGTGATTTTAATACAATACTCGGCGATTATAGTGACGGTGGTAGAGTCACCAGCCTTTTAAATACGTCCCTCGGTATAGCGGTTAAAAAATCAAGAACTAAAATTTTAGATGCTGTGCACAATGATTTTGTAGAAGAAGTCGAGGATGCTGATCTAAACCGTGCCCAAGTGCTAGATTTTTCTGCAGGACTAAAAGATGCCCTTCGACAAGCTAATCTAAAGTCAGGCAGTGTTGGAGGATTTGTTGATAAATGGATTGGGAGATATCAACAAGCATTGTCTAGTACACGATCTAATCTGATAGCTGACTCACTGAGTTATAAAAACGGTGTGTTGAACGGCGGGATGGTTTTATTCGAGGAGGTCAAGAAAGATCTCGTCCAAGATTATTTAAATAAACGGAATGAATTAAATGATCAATACCAGATGTTTGAGAGGCTCGAAAAAAATAGACAAATAGACCTTGCTCATCGAGATGCCGCATCCTTAGTTATTGGGGATAAGAAAGAATTCATGGACGATGTTCTCAATATGCATCAAACATCAGCAGAGTATTTACGTCAAAAAGCAATTAGACTAGCAGCGAAAGCAAATAGTAAAGAAGTAAAAGTACCGGATTCAACTTTTAATAAGTTGGGCGAACTTCACCAAGAAATAAACATTCAGATAGATAACTCTAGGACGGCTTCCAGTAACGTTCTCGATTCTTATTTGAGTAATTTTACTGACCTCACTCACTTCCTCAACATCTCAGATGTATATATAAAAGAAGAGCATCATCGATTAAATGATGCTTTCAGTAGCATTATTTCTTTATTAGAAAGCATTATCGACCAGTTGGAAGAGCTTCTAGATGAAGAGCCAGATGATGAAAAGCCTGATGAAGATGGCGACGGCATCCCTGATGATGAAGAGCAAGATAGCGATAACGATGGTATACCTGATGATATAGACCCCGATCAAGATGGTGATAACGACCCTAATAATCATGATGATGACAGCGGCTCTACTGGTGGTGAAGGCGGCACGCAAGGCGATGCTGTTCATGAGGGTAGTAATAACTCCGATCGCCAGCGCAGGATTGATCCACTCGTTCTCGATTTAGATGGGGATGGATTAGATTTTTTAAGTCTTGATAACAGCCAAGCCAAATTTGATTTAACGGGTAATAGCTTTGCTACCCATACGTCTTGGCTAAGTGGTGATGATGGGTTTCTTGCAATCGACAAAAACAATGATGGTTCGATAAACAATATCGACGAACTGTTTGGCCGTGAAGATATAACGGGTTTTGAGGAACTCGAGCTACTAGATAGTAATGGTGACGGTAAGATCTCAACGGAAGATGCCGCGTTTGAACAGTTACTAATCTGGCAAGATAAAAATGGCGATGGTGCATCTACACAAGAAGAGCTCAAGAAACTCTCAGACTATAACATCACAGAAATTAGCCTCGACAGGAGTGCATCTGGTGCAGAAAAAAATGATGTTTTACTCGAGGAAGTTGGCCACTATGTTACCGTTGACGCGAACGGTAACAGACAAGAATATCTACTGGGTGATGTGTTGTTCAGCACTCGACCAACCTATTCAGAATTCGTTGGAGAAGTCACGCTGACAGATGCGGCCAAAGCCATTGCAAACATTCAAGGCTACGGCATGATGCCCGACCTTAACGCAGCAATGAGCTTGAATAAAGAGTTTGAAGCTCAGATTCTCCAGTTTACCCGAGATTTAAGTAGCCAAACACTCACCAGTGGCTTTGATGACATTTTGTATGGTTGGGCCGGTTCTAAAAGGCTTACGCTTGCTGATATCGACAGCACCCCAAACTTGTCGGCTGACGAAAATGGTTTGGTTCGATTCCCTAATGCCAATATTACTCTTAGCATTGAACAGCTCGGTGTTCTAAAAGCTTACACAGGCATTAACACCCTAGAGATAGGTGACGGTATTTGGAACGCCAATGGACAGACGCATACTACGGGTCAACTTTATCTTGAAGCATGGAACAGTATTCGCGCCAATTTAGTGGCTAAGTTTGCAGTAAGTCAAGGACTCTTAGATCACTTAATCCCTTCTGTTACCTACGATGCTGCATCTGATACGTTACAAAGTACCTTCGATTTTAAGAGCCGTGCTGATGCAACATTTCAAAAAGTCACAAGCAAGTTAGGTAACCTAAAAACAGCTAATGATGCAGCAGAACTACTTCTTGTCTTAGATGTGTTCGAACAGTTTGAATCTGGCTTCTCCAAAACGCAAAAAGAATGTGTTATCGACCTTATTAAATCAGCAGAGCCAGCAGCTTATGATTGGTTAGCCAATAATATTGACCTTGTTAAGAAAATTGATAATAGCATTCTTTTGGGGACGAATACGCAAGGTGGCAGCGCTGCGGACTTTGCGATTGGTTCAAAAGGCAATGACATAATCAACGCGGGAGGCGGCAACGACATTGTTGAAGGCGGTCTTGGTGACGACACTTTGCATGGCCAAGACGGTGATGACCAACTTTTTGGTGGTGTGGGCAACGATACCTTGACAGTCAATGGTAGTGGCTCAAACACGCTGGAAGGAGGAGAGGGTGATGACCTTCTCAAGGTGAATCGCAGCGTGGATGCATACTATCAACGTGATCATGTGCGCAAGGCCGTCAACACGTTCAATGGTGGTCAAGGTAATGATCGTCTAGAAGGCAGTGCGGGTGCTGAGACGTATGTATTTAACCGAGGGGACGGGCAGGACACCATCAACGACTATGACCATAACAGTTGGAGCTCCGTGGACGGTTGGAATCAAGTCGACCGGATTGTCTTGGGTGAAGGGATTAGCCGAGACGAGTTAACGTTGCGTCGAAACGGTAATCATATGGTGCTCATGATTGGAGGTCTTGATTCTGGGGATTCGATTACGATAGAGAATGCGTATACCGACAAACGGTACCGCATTGAAGAAGTGGTGTTGAGTGATGGTACGACACTGGCTCCGCAAGATATCCCTCTATACACCATCGACGGCGATAACGATATTCGAGGTGGTGGTTTTGCTGAGACGGTAACCGTAGGCGATGGCAATGACACTATTAGCCTTGAAGGCGGTAATGACACGATCCGTAGTGGTGGAGGGGTTGATACCGTTGATGCTGGAAGCGGTGATGATGAGGTTTATGCGGGTCTCGGAGACGATACGGTCTTGGCCGGCTCTGGTAATGACCTCGTTTATGGTGAAGAAGGTAATGATACGCTTCATGGCCAAGACGGTGATGACCAACTTTTTGGTGGTGTGGGCAACGATACCTTGACAGTCAATGGTAGTGGCTCAAACACGCTGGAAGGAGGAGAGGGTGATGACCTTCTCAAGGTGAATCGCAGCGTGGATGCATACTATCAACGTGATCATGTGCGCAAGGCCGTCAACACGTTCAATGGTGGTCAAGGTAATGATCGTCTAGAAGGCAGTGCGGGTGCTGAGACGTATGTATTTAACCGAGGGGACGGGCAGGACACCATCAACGACTATGACCATAACAGTTGGAGCTCCGTGGACGGTTGGAATCAAGTCGACCGGATTGTCTTGGGTGAAGGGATTAGCCGAGACGAGTTAACGTTGCGTCGAAACGGTAATCATATGGTGCTCATGATTGGAGGTCTTGATTCTGGGGATTCGATTACGATAGAGAATGCGTATACCGACAAACGGTACCGCATTGAAGAAGTGGTGTTGAGTGATGGTACGACACTGGCTCCGCAAGATATCCCTCTATACACCATCGACGGCGATAACGATATTCGAGGTGGTGGTTTTGCTGAGACGGTAACCGTAGGCGATGGCAATGACACTATTAGCCTTGAAGGCGGTAATGACACGATCCGTAGTGGTGGAGGGGTTGATACCGTTGATGCTGGAAGCGGTGATGATGAGGTTTATGCGGGTCTCGGAGACGATACGGTCTTGGCCGGCTCTGGTAATGACCTCGTTTATGGTGAAGAAGGTAATGATACGCTTCATGGCCAAGACGGTGATGACCAACTTTTTGGTGGTGTGGGCAACGATACCTTGACAGTCAATGGTAGTGGCTCAAACACGCTGGAAGGAGGAGAGGGTGATGACCTTCTCAAGGTGAATCGCAGCGTGGATGCATACTATCAACGTGATCATGTGCGCAAGGCCGTCAACACGTTCAATGGTGGTCAAGGTAATGATCGTCTAGAAGGCAGTGCGGGTGCTGAGACGTATGTATTTAACCGAGGGGACGGGCAGGACACCATCAACGACTATGACCATAACAGTTGGAGCTCCGTGGACGGTTGGAATCAAGTCGACCGGATTGTCTTGGGTGAAGGGATTAGCCGAGACGAGTTAACGTTGCGTCGAAACGGTAATCATATGGTGCTCATGATTGGAGGTCTTGATTCTGGGGATTCGATTACGATAGAGAATGCGTATACCGACAAACGGTACCGCATTGAAGAAGTGGTGTTGAGTGATGGTACGACACTGGCTCCGCAAGATATCCCTCTATACACCATCGACGGCGATAACGATATTCGAGGTGGTGGTTTTGCTGAGACGGTAACCGTAGGCGATGGCAATGACACTATTAGCCTTGAAGGCGGTAATGACACGATCCGTAGTGGTGGAGGGGTTGATACCGTTGATGCTGGAAGCGGTGATGATGAGGTTTATGCGGGTCTCGGAGACGATACGGTCTTGGCCGGCTCTGGTAATGACCTCGTTTATGGTGAAGAAGGTAATGATACGCTTCATGGCCAAGACGGTGATGACCAACTTTTTGGTGGTGTGGGCAACGATACCTTGACAGTCAATGGTAGTGGCTCAAACACGCTGGAAGGAGGAGAGGGTGATGACCTTCTCAAGGTGAATCGCAGCGTGGATGCATACTATCAACGTGATCATGTGCGCAAGGCCGTCAACACGTTCAATGGTGGTCAAGGTAATGATCGTCTAGAAGGCAGTGCGGGTGCTGAGACGTATGTATTTAACCGAGGGGACGGGCAGGACACCATCAACGACTATGACCATAACAGTTGGAGCTCCGTGGACGGTTGGAATCAAGTCGACCGGATTGTCTTGGGTGAAGGGATTAGCCGAGACGAGTTAACGTTGCGTCGAAACGGTAATCATATGGTGCTCATGATTGGAGGTCTTGATTCTGGGGATTCGATTACGATAGAGAATGCGTATACCGACAAACGGTACCGCATTGAAGAAGTGGTGTTGAGTGATGGTACGACACTGGCTCCGCAAGATATCCCTCTATACACCATCGACGGCGATAACGATATTCGAGGTGGTGGTTTTGCTGAGACGGTAACCGTAGGCGATGGCAATGACACTATTAGCCTTGAAGGCGGTAATGACACGATCCGTAGTGGTGGAGGGGTTGATACCGTTGATGCTGGAAGCGGTGATGATGAGGTTTATGCGGGTCTCGGAGACGATACGGTCTTGGCCGGCTCTGGTAATGACCTCGTTTATGGTGAAGAAGGTAATGATACGCTTCATGGCCAAGACGGTGATGACCAACTTTTTGGTGGTGTGGGCAACGATACCTTGACAGTCAATGGTAGTGGCTCAAACACGCTGGAAGGAGGAGAGGGTGATGACCTTCTCAAGGTGAATCGCAGCGTGGATGCATACTATCAACGTGATCATGTGCGCAAGGCCGTCAACACGTTCAATGGTGGTCAAGGTAATGATCGTCTAGAAGGCAGTGCGGGTGCTGAGACGTATGTATTTAATCGAGGGGACGGGCAAGACACCATCAACGACTATGACCATAACAATTGGAGCTCCGTGGACGGTTGGAATCAAGTCGACCGGATTGTCTTGGGTGAAGGGATTAGCCGAGACGAGTTAACGTTGCGTCGAAACGGTAATCATATGGTGCTCATGATTGGAGGTCTTGATTCTGGGGATTCGATTACGATAGAGAATGCGTATACCGACAAACGGTACCGCATTGAAGAAGTGGTGTTGAGTGATGGTACGACACTGGCTCCGCAAGATATCCCTCTATACACCATCGACGGCGATAACGATATTCGAGGTGGTGGTTTTGCTGAGACGGTAACCGTAGGCGATGGCAATGACACTATTAGCCTTGAAGGCGGTAATGACACGATCCGTAGTGGTGGAGGGGTTGATACCGTTGATGCTGGAAGCGGTGATGATGAGGTTTATGCGGGTCTCGGAGACGATACGGTCTTGGCCGGCTCTGGTAATGACCTCGTTTATGGTGAAGAAGGTAATGATACGCTTCATGGCCAAGACGGTGATGACCAACTTTTTGGTGGTGTGGGCAACGATACCTTGACAGTCAATGGTAGTGGCTCAAACACGCTGGAAGGAGGAGAGGGTGATGACCTTCTCAAGGTGAATCGCAGCGTGGATGCATACTATCAACGTGATCATGTGCGCAAGGCCGTCAACACGTTCAATGGTGGTCAAGGTAATGATCGTCTAGAAGGCAGTGCGGGTGCTGAGACGTATGTATTTAATCGAGGGGACGGGCAGGACACCATCAACGACTATGACCATAACAATTGGAGCTCCGTGGACGGTTGGAATCAAGTCGACCGGATTGTCTTGGGTGAAGGGATTAGCCGAGACGAGTTAACGTTGCGTCGAAACGGTAATCATATGGTGCTCATGATTGGAGGTCTTGATTCTGGGGATTCGATTACGATAGAGAATGCGTATACCGACAAACGGTACCGCATTGAGCAGATAGAGTTGTCGGATGGAACGCAGCTAACGCCTCAATCTTTGCCGTTACTTACGACGGAAGGGGACGATGTAGTGGAAGGCGGTGGTTTTGATGAAACCGTCACACTTCTTGGTGGGAACGATACACTTAATGCCGGTGGTGGTCACGATACCGTAAGCGGCGGTTCAGGGAATGACACGGTTCATGCTGGCGCTGGGAACGACGTGGTGCGTGGCGATGAAGGTGACGACACTTTGCATGGCCAAGACGGTGATGACCAACTTTTTGGTGGTGTGGGCAACGATACCTTGACAGTCAATGGCAGTGGCTCAAACACGCTGGAAGGAGGAGAGGGTGATGACCTTCTCAAGGTGAATCGCAGCGTGGATGTATACTATCAACGTGATCATGTGCGCAAGGCCGTCAACACGTTCAATGGTGGGCAAGGTAATGATCGTCTAGAAGGCAGTGCGGGTGCTGAGACGTATGTATTTAATCGAGGGGACGGGCAGGACACCATCAACGACTATGACCATAACAGTTGGAGCTCCGTGGACGGTTGGAATCAAGTCGACCGGATTGTTTTGGGTGAAGGGATCAGCCGAGATGAATTAGCGTTGCGCCGAGACGGTAACCATATGGTGCTCGTGATTGGTGGTCTTGATTCTGGGGATTCGATTACGATTGAGAATGCGTATACCGACAAGCGATACCGCATTGAGCAGATAGAGTTGTCGGATGGAACGCAGCTAACGCCTCAATCTTTGCCGTTACTTACGACGGAAGGGGACGATGTAGTGGAAGGCGGTGGTTTTGATGAAACCGTCACACTTCTTGGTGGGAACGATACACTTAATGCCGGTGGTGGTCACGATACCGTAAGCGGCGGTTCAGGGAATGACACGGTTCATGCTGGCGCTGGGAACGACGTGGTGCGTGGCGATGAAGGTGACGACACTTTGCATGGCCAAGACGGTGATGACCAACTTTTTGGTGGTGTGGGCAACGATACCTTGACAGTCAATGGCAGTGGCTCAAACACGCTGGAAGGAGGAGAGGGTGATGACCTTCTCAAGGTGAATCGCAGCGTGGATGTATACTATCAACGTGATCATGTGCGCAAGGCCGTCAACACGTTCAATGGTGGGCAAGGTAATGATCGTCTAGAAGGCAGTGCGGGTGCTGAGACGTATGTATTTAACCGAGGGGACGGACAGGACACCATCAACGACTATGACCATAACAGTTGGAGCTCCGTGGACGGTTGGAATCAAGTCGACCGGATTGTTTTGGGTGAAGGGATCAGCCGAGATGAATTAGCGTTGCGCCGAGACGGTAACCATATGGTGCTCGTGATTGGTGGTCTTGATTCTGGGGATTCGATTACGATTGAGAATGCGTATACCGACAAGCGATACCGCATTGAGCAGATAGAGTTGTCGGATGGAACGCAGCTAACGCCTCAATCTTTGCCGTTACTTACGACGGAAGGGGACGATGTAGTGGAAGGCGGTGGTTTTGATGAAACCGTCACACTTCTTGGTGGGAACGATACACTTAATGCCGGTGGTGGTCACGATACCGTAAGCGGCGGTTCAGGGAATGACACGGTTCATGCTGGCGCTGGGAACGACGTGGTGCGTGGCGATGAAGGTGACGACACTTTGCATGGCCAAGACGGTGATGACCAACTTTTTGGTGGTGTGGGCAACGATACCTTGACAGTCAATGGCAGTGGCTCAAACACGCTGGAAGGAGGAGAGGGTGATGACCTTCTCAAGGTGAATCGCAGCGTGGATGTATACTATCAACGTGATCATGTGCGCAAGGCCGTCAACACGTTCAATGGTGGGCAAGGTAATGATCGTCTAGAAGGCAGTGCGGGTGCTGAGACGTATGTATTTAACCGAGGGGACGGACAGGACACCATCAACGACTATGACCATAACAGTTGGAGCTCCGTGGACGGTTGGAATCAAGTCGACCGGATTGTTTTGGGTGAAGGGATCAGCCGAGATGAATTAGCGTTGCGCCGAGACGGTAACCATATGGTGCTCGTGATTGGTGGTCTTGATTCTGGGGATTCAATTACGATTGAGAATGCGTATACCGACAAGCGATACCGCATTGAAGAATTGGTGTTAAGTGAAGGTAGTAAGGTATCGCCGTTTGAACTCCCAGACTATGTGGAACCAGTCATAAATACGGACTTACTCGTCCAAGCGATGGGTGCTTTTGATACGCGAGAAAGCGTGACAAATAACGCTGTTATTGACAGTGTTACATCTTCATTCTCACCCAACTTAGTTGTCAGCGGACAGATCCAGCTCTAAAGGTAATCATCTATCGATGATGAAATACGATACTCTGCGTGCGCGGCATGCAGAGTATCGAGCGAATTCACTCTCTATAAGTCATCTAAGAAAGTGGTAAATTTACTACGCTCAATTTGAGTGGTTATCTAAATTTGTAATCTTTTGATGCAATCTTATGTGAACTTATTCTGCAAATATCTTTGTAACTATTTGAAAGCTCGTTCTGGCTATGCAGACTTATGCTGCAAGCATCACCATCTGATGTTCTAAAAATCCAATTCTTCCCCAATAATTCTGTGAGCTTCCTTGTTCAAGGGATAAGTTGACCTAGTCTAAGCTATTGCTACTTCCTACCCTCGGTTCTACTCATTTTTCTAGCCTGAATGATTTTTTATCCAAGCACAATTTGTCTTACCTCATTGTTTATTCATGGTTTTATTAATTTTTGATGACAGATGTTGCAGTCATCGTTGATTTATTTTTATTCAATACACCAAACACTGATTGACATCGATTTTTTCTCCAATAAGATATCTGCATATCCATATATATTGGAGTTTGATTATGTTACCCCACCAGTTTTTCAAATTACTCGCCGATGAAACGCGGGTGCGCTGCTTACTGATGATTGCTCGGGAAGAGAAGGTTTGTGTGGCTGAACTTACCGAAGCTTTGAATGAGAGTCAGCCGAAAATTTCCCGCCATTTGGCGTTGCTGCGTGCCAGCGGCGTGGTGGTCGATATCCGTCAGGGGCAGTGGGTGTTTTATCGTATTTCCGATCAACTGCCGGGATGGATGCGCAAGCAGATCCAAGGGTTGGTGGAATCCAACTGTCTTAAACAAGAATACCAGCAAGATATTAAGCGCCTCGCCGAGATGACTTCTCGTCCTCAGTGCTGTGTGTAAAGAACCAAGTTGAGTTATCCCTCAACGGCTTAGCGTTGTAGCCCAAATGGCTGCTTAGTTGGGAAGGGATAAAAACAAGTTTAAAGGAAAAGGAAGATGGCAATTAAAGTCGGAATTAATGGATTTGGTCGTATTGGGCGCTTGGCTTTAAGAGCTTCGTTTGATTGGCCGGAGATTGAATTTGTACAGATCAACGATGTGGCGGGTGATGCTGCAACATTAGCGCATCTTTTGGAGTTCGATTCGGTACAAGGTCGTTGGCACCATGCTGTGGGCAGTGAAGCGGATGCTATCCTGATTAACGGCAAACGCATTCGCACAACACAAGAAAAAGCGATTGATGCAGTGGATTGGTCGGGCTGTGATGTGGTGATTGAGGCTACGGGTAAGCACCGTAAAGGCGAATTCTTGAACCAGTATTTGGCACAAGGAGTAAAACGCGTCGTCGTTTCAGCGCCTGTCAAAGAAGAGGGGATCGCCAATATCGTGGTCGGGGTAAACGATAACATCTTCAATCCTGAGCAACATCGCATTGTCACTGCCGCTTCTTGTACCACTAACTGTATTGCTCCAGTGGTGAAAGTGATCCACGAAAAATTGGGTATCGCGCAAGCCTCTTTTACTACCATCCATAACCTAACCAATACGCAAACCATTTTGGATGCACCGCATAAAGATTTACGCCGTGCTCGTGCTTGCGGTATGAGCCTCATCCCCACAACCACCGGCTCTGCTAAAGCGATTATCGAAATTTTCCCGGATCTGAAAGGCAAGATTAATGGACACGCTGTACGTGTACCGTTGGCGAATGCGTCGTTAACCGACATCATTTTTGATGTTGAGCGTGATACGACGGTGGAAGAGATCAATCAGCTGTTAAAACAAGCCTCAGAAAACGAGCTTAAGGGTATTCTGGGTTTTGAAGAGCGTCCACTGGTGTCGATTGATTACCAAGGCGATCAACGTTCAACGATTGTGGATGCGCTCTCTACTATGGTGGTTGGTAAGCGAATGGTGAAAATCTACGCTTGGTATGACAACGAAATGGGTTACGCCACGCGCACCGCGGAATTGGTTCGTAAAGTCGGTTTGGCATAAGGAGTAGTAAAAAATGACGCATCCTACTTGGGAATTACCGGTAGCCGACAGTCAGGCGAGCTTAGTGCTCACACCTTGTCCGGGAACCAAAGGCACACCACTGTCGGAAAGTATTGCCCAACTGAAAGCGCAAGGGGTTTCGGCTGTAGTCACGGCGCTA
Source organism: Vibrio paracholerae (assembly GCF_037672085.1). NCBI lineage: Bacteria > Pseudomonadati > Pseudomonadota > Gammaproteobacteria > Vibrionales > Vibrionaceae > Vibrio > Vibrio paracholerae. The sequence continues at coordinate 1,033,950 of NZ_JBBHLM010000002.1, forward strand.
AGCCATGAGGAAATGGAGCTGCATGGTGTCGGTGAGCTACCAGCGGAAGTCGAAAAAGCCGGATTACAGTGGTTTCATGCGCCGATTGAAGATGATTGCGCGCCGGATGCGGCCTTTGCGCAAGATTGGCAGCAGTGCTCACCGGCTTTGCATCAGGCACTCAGCCGCGGTGAAAAAGTCGCTTTGCATTGCATGGGCGGTTCGGGTCGTACTGGCCTACTGGCCGCGCATCTGCTGCTGGAAAAAGGTTGGCCGCTGGAAAGCATCATTACTCAGGTGCAAGCATTAAGGCCGGGTGCATTTACCAAAGAAGTGCAAGTGCAGTACGTGCATCAAATCGTCAAACCATAACCCGATCAAGGGCCGCATAAGCGGCTCTTTTTAAGAGAGTGTTTATGTTGTCCCAACTGAATGCCCATGTTCGTCAGTACATGCTCGTGACGTTCAACTACTGGAATTTTACTCTGACTGATGGGGCGCTGCGTATGTTGGTAGTGCTCTATTTCTATGATTTAGGCTATTCCAGCTTAGCGATTGCCTCGCTGTTTCTGTTCTATGAATTTTTTGGTGTGGTGACCAACTTAATTGGCGGGTGGCTTGGGGCTCGGCTTGGGCTGAATCGCACCATGAACATCGGGCTTGGTTTGCAAATCATCGCACTTTTGATGCTGGCAGTGCCAGCAAGCTGGCTGACCATTCCTTGGGTAATGGCCGCGCAAGCCTTGTCGGGCATCGCGAAAGATCTCAATAAGATGAGTGCCAAAAGCGCCATCAAAACCCTAGTGCCAGAAAATGCACAAGGCGCGTTGTTTAAGTGGATTGCGATCCTGACGGGGTCAAAGAATGCCTTAAAAGGTGCTGGATTTTTCTTGGGCGGCGCGTTGTTGTCTTTGATCGGTTTCCAGTACGCAGTGGCTGCCATGGCGGCTGTGTTGGTATTGGTTTTCATTGGCAGCGTAATGAGTTTGAAATCCGATCTCGGCAAGGCCAAGAACAAGCCGAAGTTTTCCGATATTTTCTCTAAATCGGCGAGTGTGAACATCTTGTCGGCGGCACGGCTATTTCTGTTTGGCGCGCGCGATGTGTGGTTTGTCATCGCACTGCCTATCTATTTAGGCAGCGTGTTTGGTTGGGATCACAGTGCTGTGGGCGGTTTTCTGGCGCTTTGGGTGATTGGCTACGGCGTCATTCAAGGATTCGCGCCCAAAATCACAGGCAGCAAATCGGAGCATCCACCAGCAGGGCGAGCCGCTATTGGCTGGGCATTGGCACTGTCGTTGGTTACGGGGCTGATTGCTTACGGTGTGCAGATACAGTGGCACCCAGAAGTGGTGATCATCGGAGGACTCATGCTGTTTGGCGCGGTATTTGCGGTGAACTCTTCACTGCATTCATACCTGATTGTCAGCTACGCCAAAGATGATGGCGTGTCGCTCGATGTCGGCTTTTACTACATGGCGAATGCGATGGGGCGCTTAATCGGCACGATATTATCTGGCTGGGTCTTTCAGCTTTGGGGGCTTGCGGCTTGTCTTTGGGTCTCTTTCGGATTTTTAGTGCTGACGACGCTGATCTCATTTTGGTTGCCGAATCGTGCGTATACGTCACAAGTGAATTTGAAATAATGAGCTTGGTCGATTTTTTGTAGTCGATATGTACCTCTAGTCAATAATTTACCAATCCGCTTTTACGGGAATGCACAGATAATTATTTATTGGAAATGTTTATTGGCGACTTTTTATTGTGTGGGGTTATTCTGACTCTGGGATTAATGACTTGGCGGCTATCTTTATAAAAACATGTTGTTTTTGTATATCAGTATTGTCTGATTTTTTATTTATGATCAAAAATAAAGGGACTGACTTATTTGGCGTGAGTGATTATTGACCTGAAATGTAATTAAGTGTGACTGAAATTTGTATTGATTAAGGTTTAGTGCATTGAATTTAAAGGGTTGGTATTGATCTTGTGTTTATTTTGTTGTTTGGGTATTTATCTTGGTTATGGTTCTTTCTAGCGAGCGATAATTTTATTGAACCGTGATCTCAATGATTTTATGAATTATTTCTTTCTGATTATTTTCAAGCTCTCAATGAGTTTATTTAAAATTATGAAAGTGTCGTTACATTTGCTTACATCCGTTTGAAACAGACTGAAACAGTTTCTTTTCTATAATGAGACATAAATTTTGTTCAATAAAATAAGTCTCGAAATAATGAAAAGATCAGCATTAACTTTAATGCCGACCGTTCTTGCATTAGCAGTGGGAATGGCGATGCCTGCAGTGCAGGCGGCAATCAATAGTGACGCTTCTGTGGTTGGCACTGAAAGCCAGTGGTGGAATACCTACAAAGTGACGCTCACTAACAACGGCAATCAGCCAGTTGAACTGCGTGATGCGAGCATTGCGTTTGATACCAACCTTTCCGTTTCAGCGCCTTCTTGGTCAGCTCAAGGCATCTCTTACCCAAGCATGAGCTTTAGCAGCAACGCGCAAGGTTCTGTATTTAGCAATCGCTTAACTCTGAGCTTTGATCAAGGTAGCTGGGTAAAAACGCAACTGCTGCCGGGGGCAAGCATTGATCTTACCTTAGGCGTCAGTGGTGTGCTTGACCTGAGCCTGCTGCAAAGCACGATCGCTCTGGAAACCGATGGTGAAGTGGAGCCAGGTCAGCCAGAAATTTCGCTAGAGCTGGCTTCACCCGTTCAAGGTGCAGAGTTCATTGAAGGCCAAACCGTTGCGATTGTGGCTAACGTTACTGCAACCAACACGACAGTAAAAACCGTCACGTTCTTGGTGGATGGTGAGCAGATTGCGTTGCTTGAGCAAGCGCCATTCCAAGCGAACTGGACTGCGGCTGGTGAGGGGGCTCACTCCATCAAAGCCATCGTGGAAGATGCTTCTGGTTTGCTGAAAGAGCAAGCGGTACGTATTACCGTCAAGGCCGAAGAAATTGATCCACCGGTTGAGCCTGAAGTTCCTGTTGCACCTGTGATTGAGTTGACCAATCCACGTAACGGGCAAAGCGTATTCTTGGGTAAAGTCACCACACTGGCCGCGAATGCGACAGACGAAAATAATGATCTCACCGCAGTTGAGTTTTTGGTGAATGGCGAATCGATTGGCCGTGTTACGCAAGCTCCATATCAAATGGCTTGGACTCCGGTAGCTTTGGGTCAATACACCATCGAAGCGATCGCTTACGATGCGGCAGGGCACCAAACGCAAACCCCAATGGTGACAGTGAACGCCAAAGAAATGGGCACGGGCAACCTAAGCTGTGATATCAAACAGATCTATCGTGAAGATGGCACTGAGTGTATGGGTGACGATCACCCGCGCCGTATCATCGGCTACTACACCTCATGGCGTACCGGTAAAAATGGTCTGCCAGCGTACCTCGCCGGCGATTTGCCTTGGGAAAAACTGACCCACATTAACTACGCGTTCGCCAGCATCAACAAGTCTGATTTCAGCATGCAAGTCGATGATTCCGCGACCAAAATGACGTGGGAAAATGTACCGGGTGCCGAGATGGATCCCTCACTGCCATACCAAGGTCACTTCAACCTGCTGAGCAAGTTTAAGAAACAGTACCCCGATGTGAAAACGCTGATTTCTGTTGGCGGTTGGGCGGAAACCGGTGGTTTCTATCCAATGACGACGGATCTGGCTTCCTGTTCAGTGAATATGGAAGGCATCAAGGCGTTCAACAAATCGGCGGTCGATTTCATTCGTCAATACGATTTTGATGGCGTGGATATCGACTACGAATACCCATCATCAATGAAAGATTCCGGTAATCCGGTCGATTTCGAGCAGTCGAACAAGTGTCGTGGCCAGTTGTGGGATAACTACATGGTGATGATGACCGAACTGCGCAAAGCGCTGGATAAAGCGGGCGAAGAAGATGGCCGTCGTTACATGCTGACCATCGCGTCACCTTCATCAGCTTACCTGCTGCGTGGTATGCAAGACTTCGCGATGCAAGATGTACTGGATTACGTCAACATCATGTCTTACGACCTGCATGGTACGTGGAACGAGTTTGTCGGCCCACAAGCCGCACTGTTTGATGATGGTAAAGATGCTGAGCTTGCCAAATGGGGCGTGTACTCGACTGCAGAATATCAAGGCATTGGCTACTTAAACCAAGCGTGGACGCACCACTTCTTCCGTGGTGCCTTTAAACCAAGCCAAATCAACATGGGGATTCCTTACTACACTCGTGGCTGGCAAGGTGTGAGCGGCGGTGAGAAAGGTCTGTGGGGTCGCGCGGTTGAGCCTAATCAATCGTCATGTCCAGAAGGCACCACTGTTTGTGGTTGGGGCGCGGAAGGTACCGATAACATCTGGCACGATGTGGATGCCAACGGTAACGAAATCAAAGCCGGTGTGGTGCCCATGTGGCATGCGATGAACCTGATGCATGCTGAAAAATTGGGTATTGACGGTATGCCAAGCTATGGCCCTGCGTGGGGTATGGATCCAAACAACCCGAAACATCTGATTGAAGGCAAATACGAGCGCGTATGGAGCCAAGAGCTGCAAACTGCATGGCTGTGGAACGACACCAAAAAAGTATTCCTGAGCATTGAAGATAAAGACTCATTGAAGCCAAAACTGGACTACATCGTCGATAACGGTTTAGGCGGTATGATGATTTGGGAGATGGCGGGTGACTACTCGTATGACGCGGTGAAACGTGAATACGTGATCGGTTCTGACATGACTTCTTATGCTCATGAAGTGTTTGCTGCGGCGAAGCCGATGGATATTCGTCATAACGATCTGCCACAACCAGACTCGATGATTGACGTTACGGTATCGACCACAGAATGGCCAGAAGGCGATAGCAACTACCCAATCAACCCGAAATTGGTGTTTACCAACCACTCAAATGTGGCGATTCCGGGCGGTTCAACCATTGAGTTCCTAATGCCAACGTCAACCGGTGATATCGTCAAAGATTGGAGCGGTGCAGGCCTGAAAGTGATTGAAAGTGGTCATACCGGCAGCAACTTCTCGGTGAATGGTGAGAAGAAACTGTTCCACAAAGTGGCCGTGACACTGCGCTCAACCGAAACGATCCCTGCGGGCGGTGAGTACAGCGTCGATATGGTGTACTACACCCCAGTCTCTGGCGTGGCTAACGGCGTGCGCTTTATCGTGGGTAACGAAACGGTCGGTCTGAAGAAAGACTTCCCAACATTGCCAGCGTTTGAAGGTGCCACCGATGGCGGCAATGGTAACGAAGGTGGTGCGGGTCAATCTTGTGCCGATGCCGGCATCAACCCGAATGGCTTGAAAGTGTACCCAGAGTTTCCACGTGGCGACCACGCGGCAGGCGGTGACCAACTGATCCACAACGGTTCTGTATGGCAAGCCAACTGGTGGACCAACAGTACGCCATCGAGCACCGATGCATCATGGAAAGCCGTGTGCAAAATCTAAGCTAACTACCGTTCATTAAACATAAGCCCAGCCATTTGGCTGGGCTTTTCTATGCTTGGAAAAAGGGATAAGAAAAATGGAAAAGGCGTTTAACGCGCCAGCATGGGATAGGTGAAAAACAGCAAGTGAGCGAAGTTAAATAAGAAATGCACGCCAACACTGACCCAAAGACGCCCGGTAAAATGGAACACCAAACCATAGCCAAGCCCTGCAAGGGCGGCAAAAATCATCAGAAGTGGGCCACCCGCAAAATGGGCCATACCAAACAGCGCACTGGCGATCAAAAGTCCGGCAATGGCGCCAAACTGCTGCTGAGCTTTTTGCTGAATCAAACCACGAAATAGCGCTTCTTCTGCCACACAAGTAAATAGCAAATTGTTGAGTGCAAAAATCCACCACCACTCCGGTAGTGACCATTCAAATGCCAGCGCGCCTAACCAAACCGCGATCGGCAAGAGAGCAAATAAAGGCACTAAGGTCAGCAGTGTGGTCTTGATGTTTGGCATTTTAGACTGACCCAGTAGCGCTGGAAACGCGAGTAACAGAGCAAAAAACACCAGCGGTTTATCTAAATTCAGATAAAGGCTGAAAGAGGTACTGTGCGCACTGGCGATCACTTTATCCAGCACTTTGAGGTTAGAAAAACCGGGTAGCCAATGGAGAAATAGCGCCAAACACCACAGCAGCAAAGCAACCCAAGCGGTCGTGCGCCAGTGTGATTGACCATTCGCAGCCAGATACGCCAGAGCAAAACCAATACCGACGATTCCAGCGCCAACGAAGGTGAGGTAACCACTTCCTAATGCACTGAGCAGAGTGATGATCAGTAGTCCCCAACTAACGCGGTGATAACGAGCGAAGCCCGCCATGATCGCTAAGGCCAGCGGTAGCCAAAGCAAAGCGGATGCAGAAAGTAACATATTGATATCCTATTTATTTCCTCTTGCTTCAAGAGCTTGAGGTATTTAAGGCAGGGATAATGACGTGCTAAGCGAGTAAGGACAAGCCACGAAGTCAGGCTTTCTGACTGGTTAAACCTGTTGAACAGCTATACCGTGAGCTTTTTTGCACGTTGACAGTGATTAAATGTAACGATAAAACTCAAAAGTAACGAATCTTGAGTGTTTATTGAGTTTTATTGTTGCTTATTGAGCGATTGAAGAAGGTAAATTATTCACGTCAACTTAACGAGGAGAATCTCAATGAAAGCACGTCATCTTTTACCTGTACTCGCCGCCGCGATCAGTTTTCCTGCGCTGAGCAGCCCTGTAATGACGCTCACTAGCCAAGACATTCAAGAAGGTTCACGAATGGCGAAGCATTTTGTGTTTAATGGTTTTGGTTGTAGCGGTGATAATTTGTCGCCACAACTGAGCTGGAACAATGCCCCGAAAGGCACCAAAAGTTTTGCCATTACCGCTTATGATCCTGATGCACCGACTGGCAGTGGTTGGTGGCACTGGGTAGCACTGGATATCGCGGCGGATCAACACGCCGTGGCTCGTGGTGCAGCCAAACAACTTAAAGGAGTTCGTGAGCTGAACAACGATTACGGCTTTAGCGGCTTTGGTGGTGCGTGCCCTCCACAAGGTCACGGTATGCACCGTTATCAATTTACGGTTTGGGCACTCCCGTTTGAAAAAATGGAGATCCCACAGGGGGCTTCTAATGCTTTAGTGGGTTTTATGCTGCGCGCTAATGCGCTTGAGCAGGCCACGCTAACCGCAACCTATGTGAATGAATAATAAGGAAGAGAAATGAGCAAAGTGATCGTGCAGACTGGGCAGTTTAAAGGTTTGCGTAAACAGCCTCTGCATAATGTCTTGATCTATGCGCCCACCATTATTTGGGTAACGCATGGACATAAACAGCTCTGGTGGCATGACACGACGCTCAATTTTCATTCTGCTGATTGGCTGATGTTGCCAGCCAATCAGTATCTTACCTTTGTGAATGTGCCGCAGCAGGCGCAGTTTTATTCACGCACCTTGACCTTACATGAAGCGCCACCAGTAGAGTGGATAACTCAATCAAGTCAATATGAGCGAAATGAACAACCTAGAGTGAGAGTGACGGCTGCGCTGGCCTACTGTTTTGAGCTGCTTTACGAGATGAACCAAAAATCGCTCAGTGAAGAGACACAGCGCCAGTTTGTGCTGGGTTTTTACGCGCAGTTGCGGGATGCGAAAGCGCTGCATTTGCTGTTTCCGAGCGATAATGCCTCAATGCGAGAGCGTTTAGCACGTTATTTAAGTGTTAATCCCGGTGATGAACACAATATTGAAACGGTTTCGGCGCATTTTGCGATGAGTCGAGCGACCTTGGCTCGCCATTTGGCAGCGGAAGGTACGGGTTTTCGAGAAGTGCTGAGTGAAGTGCGGATGAACTACGCGCTCGCGCTGCTGCAAGAGCTGCGTCCTTTGATGGAGGTCGCAGTGACTTGCGGGTATCAATCATTGACTCGATTTTCGGCGCGCTTTAAGCAGCAGTATCGGCTTACGCCTTATCAGTATTTACAAACCATTACGGATAAGCCGGAAAAATAAAAGAGCCACCTCAGGTGGCTCTTGAACGATGGATTACTGAACTATAGATTACCGAGATTAAATGCCCGCGCGCTTTAGAAGGCCCGCCATCAACGCTGAGCTCGATTTCACTTGCTTAGATTTGTTGAGCAGATTTTTCGCTAACGCTTGGTTATCAATGCTTTTGGCGATGTAAGACATCGCATGATAGAAATCGCTGGCAGATTTAATCTTGTCGGCGTCATTGAGTGGCGCAAGCAATTTCACCATTTCCGTGCCTTTCATTTTTTTCTCAGTGGCGTACGCTTCAACGGCATCCAGCACAAGATCGAGGTCGTTCATGGCTTCGGCACTTTCCACGCCATTCTTTTTCATCTCTTTTTGGTTACGTTTACGCAGCTGCTTGATCATAAACGCAGGTTTGTTAATTTTTCTAAAACCAAAATAACCCGCAGCAATCACGATGACGATCCCGCCGACCACATAACCCCAAATGGAGCCGCTTGACTCAACTACAGGCTGTACGGTTTGGGCGGCAAAATCGACGGTGGTAGAAACATCAGACATCTTACAAATCCTATCGGTGGCGCTTCGAAACAGAAGCTATTAATTAATCTGGCTGCCGAGTCGGCGCATTGCGGTGCATCAATCTTTATTGAAAGGGCGATTGAAAAGCACGTTTTTTTCACCAGCTTTGTGAACATCAATGGGGATGTTCATCGACAAAACCAAGCGGATATCTGCAGACATCTCAGTTTGGTTGTCTAGTTTGCTGCGTGAGTTCACAAAAATGGTGACCTTTCTTCTCTGTACTCGGCGTGGATATTGGCTTAGCTGGCTGCGCGACGCAGCCGATCATGCACGGCAAGCCACGCTTCACCTTGTGGTGGACGCTCTAACCAAATTTCATCTACGCCCCATTTATCCACTTCGGCCAGAGAGCGGTACAAGGCTTGTCCGTAGGCTTTGGCTTCTTGCGGCATCGGCTTGAGTAAACGCTGCTCGCTGGCTTGCAGCGCAGAGAGATGAAGTAGCGCGATGCGAAGCTCATCCGATTGAGTGGCAAGCTCGCGGGCTAGGTCATCAATCACCCTTAGGCGCGTTTTCGGTTGATAGTGGCTATCGACATTTCCGGGAACCGCCACTTGGTGAACTTGTGGTTGCAATACTTCTTGACCTAGCACCGCACTTAATTCACTTGCCGTAATGGGGCCTGCGCGCAGCACACGAAAAGGTTTGCTGGTTAAATCGACAATCGTGGATTCCAAACCGTGTTGGCATTCACCGCCATCCAAGACTGCGGCGAGTCTGCCATCCAAACCATCAAGCACCTGCTGGGCTGATGTTGGGCTGAGTTTTTTGTAGGGGTTGGCCGAAGGTGCCGCCACCGCTAAGCGATGTGTCTTTAAAATGTCCAGCAAGACAGGATGAGCGGGAACACGAATGCCGACCGATTCTAAACCGCCAGTCACAACCGATGAAACCTGCTTGGCTTTGGGGAGCAATAACGTCAAAGGCCCCGGCCAAAACGCTTCGGCAAGTTGATACGCTTCTGGCGCAATATCGGTAGCCCATTCAGAGAGTTGTTCTGCCGACCCGAGATGGACGATCAACGGATGATTCGCTGGGCGACCTTTGGCACTAAAAATCTGCTTCACCGCTTCAGGTTGGGTGGCATCGGCCGCCAGTCCATAAACGGTTTCGGTCGGTATCGCAACCAGTTGGCCTTGCTTAAGTAACTGCGCTGCGCATTCAATATCAGCAGGTGTTATCGCTGAAAGCTGTTGGGTATTCAACAAAAAATCTCCGTGGTTCGGCATAACTTACTCGCATCATCCATTCACCGATGAAAGGGTGTCCGGTGTTTTGAAGGGCGGCATTCTAACAAAATTTGACCCAGATCCCTACTCAAGAATGCTTCTGAACGATAAACCTTAGTATGGGTTTTATCGATAACTTTAAAACTAAAAGTGTGCACCGCTACCGTTTACATATCCGATAATGAACTACACTAAAGTTAAAGTATTGGTTTATATCGCAACCCTAACATTGGAATGAAAAAGAGATGGAGCAGAGTGCCGCATTTAACATTTCGACAATCGCCAAAATGGTCGGCAGCGATCTGGTAGAGCCTATGTTGGTGAGCTATCAAGAGAACACGCAAGCTCAGTTGACGAAATTAATCACGATTGTTGCCACGCAGTCCGCCAGTGAGCTGCATCGCTTGGCACACAGCATGAAATCCTCGGCAAGGTTCATTGGTAGTGATGCTCTGTCCGAATTCTGTTTTCAACTTGAGATGAAAACGGCCGCCGACCCAGAGTGGCATAATGATTATGTGCGGCAAGTGGAAGAATTATGCCAGCGAAGTCGCGATGTCCTTGAACAGATCGCCATCTATTTAGAACAGCAAAAAGTGAGTAATCGATGACTGCAGAAGCGATGAAGGTTGTTTGCGTCGATGACGACGATTTTATGCTCAAAGCCTTAGGGCGCATGATTCGACGCATGCGACCTGATTGGGAGATTGAGTTGGTTGAAGATGCTAACCATTGGGTGGCGGATGTAGAGCACGCGCCTAGCGTGGTGATTTCCGATCTGCTGATGCCGGGGAAAAATGGTGAAGCCTTGCTGACAGAATTACGTGCGCGTTGTCCTGAGACTATGCGGGTACTGTTAACCGGAGATACGACCCAAGAATTGCCTCGTAAAGCGCACACCTATGCGCAATTTGTGCTTCCTAAACCCTTTACTCACGAAGATTTTGAACACCTTTTCTTATGTGTCGAACGGCTGTATCGAATGCCGTTCAATATTGAATGCCGCAAGCGACTGGGGGCGTTAGAGGAAATTCCGATCCTGCCTAACTCCGTCCGTAAGTTACAGCAGGTGATTGCTTCGCCAAATTGCAGTATGGACGCAATTGCGGAAACCATAGTTCATGAGCCTGTATTGGTGGCCAAAATCATACAAATCGCCAATTCATCCTACTTTGGCTTTCGGCGTAATACCGATTCACTGCATGAAGCGGTTGCGCGTTTGGGCGCGGTTTTGGTGGAGTCTATTGCCATCTCTTTGCTCGCAATTCATCCCAGTAATGTGAACTCAGCGGAAGATCATCAATGGGTAGCGGATTGTGCATTTAAATCCAGCTCCATAGCGAGAGCGTTAGCGAGAGAACTGGGGTATCCACGTGCAGATCAAGACCGCATCTTTGTAGCGAATTTACTGACCTCGATTGGCAAAATTTTGCTGTTGGAAGATGGTGCAAGTAAAAAAGAGTTTTTGGATTACTACCACTTACAGTCTGGGTATGCCGATTGTGATGTGATATCGGCATACATACTGATTATGTGGGGCTACGATATTGAGATAGGGGACATTATTCTTAACCAAAGATTAGGGGCTTTTAATGGAGAACATGTGGAGCGACTGGGTTGTATTTCATATATCGCTAATTTTATTGGTGAATGCAAAGACGATGATCAATTAAAGATTTTCTTCTCGAGCTTACCAGATGATCTTCGACTAACTTTAAATCAACTTCAATCAATATTATCGACATAGAAGAGCTGGGGTAAGATCGTTAACGTTTTTCGGTTTAATCTGCTTTTTGAGTCGTGCTCGAAGTGAGCTAAAAGCACCTAGCAATGCTAGTCAATTTGGTTGTTTGTTGCAGCGGTTACAACGAGACCAACCTTGTGCGTTCAAAAATAAACACTCATGCGGACGTACCGCCTAGATGAGGAACTATAAGGAGATTGTATATGCCAATAAATGTCACAGTTGCCGATGATTCAAAAATGTCTAGAAAGTGTGTTATACGAGCAATTCCACAAACTTGGGAAGTGGATATTACCGAGGCTGAAAATGGCAAGCAAGCTATTGAAAAATATAACAGTGGTCTTGCGGATGTTATGTTTCTTGATCTGACAATGCCAGAAATGGATGGGATTGAAGTTTTAGAATATCTGCATAATATTGATGCAAAATGTGTTGTGATTGTTATAAGCGCTGATATTCAACCTTTAGTTCAGCAGCGTGTTAGAGAATTAGGAGCATTTACCTTCTTACAGAAACCACTTGATCCAGCGAGTTTAGAGGCTACATTACACGAGGCAGGTCTACTATGAATGTTGAGCTTACTTCTGATCATAAAGATGCTCTCCAAGAATTTATGAATATTTCGATGGGAAGAGCTGCTAGTAAATTGGCTATTATACTGAATATGCATGTCATAATTTCGGTTCCAAACATACGAGTTGCTACTGAAAAAGATATGGAGACGTTGCAATCTTTTGTCTCTGATTTCTTTTATACACGGCAATCTTTTTATGGTGGGTTAGATGGTGAATTGATTACCTTGATCAGCCGTCGCGGTTCTGAGAGGGTTGTATCTGATCTCAACAGTGATCCGCAATATAGAAAAGTAATAAGTCTAGAAGAGAGCATACTAGATATTTCAAATATACTCTCAGGTGCAAGTTTGAAAGGTTTATGCGAGCAAATTGAGCTAAAAACTAAAATTCAACCACCGGAGTTATTTGATCCGATTCGTCAGCCACTTCCTATTACTCAGTGGAGATTGTCTTTAATCATGGAAACTGATTTCTTAATTGAAAAATCAGAGTTTTCCGCAAGGACAAGTATTTGTTTTGCAAATGAGGATTTGAACAGAGTCTTTGCACAGTTAGATCAACTATTAATGTGAGAGAGAAACTATGACGAAGTCAAGATTGCTACTTTCAGATTTATTAGATCAATTATCCTTTGCGTTGTGCATAGTGCGTAGTGATTATATAATTGTAAAAGTTAATGAGTCTTTTAGTTCAAGAGTTATATGTGAAACAGGAGATTTTGTTGGTAGAAATATTATTGAATTATTTCCTGATGCATCAGAATATTTAAAACGTAAAATAGATACTACATTACTTATTGAGTCATCAGGATTTAGCTGCTGGGAACAACATCCTCATCTGTTACCATTTAAGAGTTCTCGTCCAGTATCTGGTGTTGAAGGGAAAATGTTTCAGAATATAGAAGTTATACCTATACATAGTGAAGATGGTAAGATAGAGCACATATGTTTATGTATTTATGACATGACAATACAAGCCAGCCAAAATATAGAGTTGAAGAAGATTACTCAAAAGCTGGAAGAGCAATTTAGCGCTCAAAAAATATTAAATAAAAAGCTCGAAGATGCACAAGGCCAACTTATCCAGTCCGAGAAAATGGCTTCTATAGGACAACTTTCTGCGGGCATAGCACACGAGATAAATAATCCTGTTGGATTTATTACATCTAATTTACAAACGTTGAGTGATTATTTCAATAGTTTAGAAAAGGTTATCAAAAATCTAACGGAATCTATTTCTCAAAGTCATGATCAGACACTGAATGATGCTTGCCAAAAAATTTTGAAACAAGGACAGGTAGATTTTGTCTTGGAAGATACAGCAGATTTAATCAATGAGTCTTTGGAAGGCTCATCTCGGGTTATGGCTATAGTAAAGAACCTCAAAGATTTTTCACACATGGATCGCTCAGAGTGGAGTTATGCAAATTTAGAATCTTGTATAGATTCTACACTTAAAATTATTCACAATGAGATTAAATACAATATAACTGTGGAAAAGGAATATGGGAAAAATATTCCAGAAGTTTGTTGTCAACCTATGCAGATAAACCAAGTTTTACTAAATTTATTAGTGAATGCGAGTCATGCTATTGATGGTGAGGGTAAAATCACGGTTTCTTTAGAAAGACTTGATGATAAACATGTGATTATTAAAGTGAAGGATTCTGGTTGTGGCATACCAGAAGATATTCGTGACAGGATATTTGAACCATTTTTCACAACTAAACCTGTTGGTTCTGGCACTGGTTTGGGGCTTTCGGTCTCATACGGTATAATAAAGAAACATCACGGTACTATTGATGTAAAAAGTACCGTAGGATTGGGAACTGAATTTATCATCTGTCTGCCAGTTGAACCTAGCGATTACGAAGTAGATAATATCGATGATAATGTTGTGTAGATTGGATTCACTATGGATAATAGAGAAAATAATTCACATTGCAGTATTAGCGTTACACGGAATGAAAAACACATTCTCTCTACCGTAATTTCGTTCATTAAAGTGTTGTATTCTAATGAAAATACCAAGCGGAAATTCGATTGTTTAATAACAACGATTGAAGATTTGATCCCTGATTGCCAAATTTTTCTTCTACAGCAGAAGGAAGAAGATAATTGGTATATCATTCAACCTAATGCGGTGAGCGATAGTAGATTAGTTTCTCACCCATTCCCAGTTCTTCTTAACGGAGACTATCGATGTTTGTTAAATGTACAAGATGATGTGTTATGGATGGAAAAATATGCTGAATACTTCCCAAATTGCAACAGCGCATTAGCCGTTAAATTTCACACAATCGATCAGCATTATTTTTTACTTATTATGCAAACAGAGCGTAATGGTTTTTCACTCCAACAACAGGATGAATTGTATGCTTTGTTTGATGTTATGAAAAGTGCTCTTTACTCCATGTTGCAATTTCGAAGAGTGGTTGTCGATAAACATCAAGTACAACAAGAAGAGAAGCTCGCATCATTAGGTAAGTTAGCGGCTGGGGTGGCGCATGAAATTAATAATCCTCTTGGGTTTGTGATGAGCAACTTTAGTTTTCTTGATGAATATATCACTCAAATTAAACAGCATCCGAAGATTCATGCCATTGTTGATCCGAAATTGCATGAGATGATCGCAGATAGTGAAGCCATTCTAATGGAGAGTTTTGAAGGGTTGTCGCGCATTAAAAATATAGTATCCAGTTTGAATGTATATTCACACAGCGAGGAAAATATGGCCTATATTGATATGAGAGACGTACTTAACTCTACTTTAGCGCTGATTGTTGGAGATTTGAAGTTTCGCGCCCAGATTATTTATCCGGAACCTGATAGACCTTATTACATTCGTGGAAGCTACAACAAATTACAACAAGTGTTTCTCAATCTGATCATAAACGCAGTTCAGTCTTTTATGAATCAGAAAGATGGTGTGATACGCATTGAAATCAATGATATCCCTTCGCAAGGTAAGAGTACTGCACAAATTCAGGTACTGATTGAAGACAATGGAAAAGGAATCAGCTCAGAGCACCTTGGAAAAGTTTTTGATCCATTTTTTACTACTAGGGATGTGGGCGAGGGAGCGGGCTTAGGACTGTCCGTTGCGCGTGAAATCATCAGCGAACATCATGGCAAAATCAAACTCCGCTCTACAGAAGGATTGGGTACATGCGTCTTCGTTACTTTGCCGCAGGCGGCTCATGCACAAGGAGGATCCTGATGCCAACCAACCGATCTATTTTATTAGTCGATGATGAGCCTGCGGTATTGAATGCTCTGAAACGGTCACTGCGCTCTTATTTTCCACATGTTTATACTGCCAATAATGGCCAACAAGCACTAGAGCTTCTAGCGAAGCATCCGATCCAACTCGTGATTTCGGATTTTCGTATGCCGGGAATGAATGGCGCGGACTTAGTTATTGAGATTAATCGACGTTATCCGCAAATAATGTCACTCATACTGTCTGGCCAGGCTGATATCAGTGGGCTGTCTCGAGCCTTAAATGAAGGGGGGCTGTATAAATTCTTACTCAAGCCTTGGGAGCCGGATTATTTATTACAAACAATCTTGCAGTGTTTCAGTGAAAAAGAGCATCGAGAGGAGTTCGATCCTGTTTCTGGTTTGAAAACGTTACAAGCACTAAATAAGCAAATTTCTCTGCTTCAGTCATTGGCGGATCATCCCTATTTAGTATTAGTTATTGAGTGGACGTTGCCCTTTGATGATCAGCAACGGATTGATATCTCTCAACATATTACCCAACAGATTTCAGAGTCAGAGAGTCTTTATCAACAAGGCTCTCGCTGGTTTTGGGTGACACATCGTCTCACCTTTTGGTATCAGTATTTATTTCGACTTCACAAAAGCTTCCAAGTTACCTCATTTATGGGGAGTGGGATTACCGCAGCACCCGTTTGGAGGATTGTGGATATTGAATTTTGGAAAGAGATGATGAATCAGTCAGAGTTTAAGGATGCGCAATCTGCTTCTCTTATTGAAGATCTGCCTATTTATTGGTACGGCAAGGAAGCAGATGGTACAGAAATTAAACAGTTACTTAGTATTTATCGTGATTTGATGGATAAGCGTTTTTGTGCTTTCTATCAACCACAGGAAAATATTGTCTCTGGGGAAGTGGTGGCATTTGAAGCCTTGGCGAGAAGGGTACTTGATAATGGACTGTATTCAATGCCAGATAGTTTCTTTCCAATATTGGAGAAATATCAGCTTATTCCTGAGCTGACTGCCGTCATGGTGCGCGATATATTGACATTTTTAACCCAAAGTGCTGCTGTTCTGCGGAGTGTTACGATCGGAGTGAACGTCCCAGGCAAAATGCTTATTGACGGTAGTTTTTATCGTCTGCTGCTGGATATTGCTGCACAAGTACAAGCTGAACACATATTGGATCGACTCTCAGTTGAGATAACGGAGCATGATTTGATAGCGGATTTTGATGCCGCTAAGCGCGAGCTTTATAAGCTAAAAGCACTAGGAATTCGCTGCGCTTTAGACGATTTTGGTAAAGGATACTCAGGCTATGAGTATTTGTGTGAAATTCCGTTTGATATAGTAAAAATTGATGGGCGCTTTATCCAAAGTTTAGGTAGTTCGGATTCGAGCACAGTGATAGTACAATCTATGATCTATAGCATTAAATCACTGAACATGCAGGTAATTGCTGAGTGGGTAGATTTAGAATCGCAATACCAAATTTTACAAGAAATGGGATGTGACATGGTACAAGGGTATTTAATTAGCACAGCATTAGCACCAGAACTTGTACTAACACTAATGAATCTAAATGAAACAGGGGATTAGTCTAATGCAAATAGATGATATGCAGGATGAAAAACTAAATATCCTTTTACTTGATGATGAGAGTGATATTTTGAAAGCTTTACAAAGAGTCTTACGAATGGATTATAGTGTTGTGACATTTAATTTTGGTGCCGAAGCCCTTAAGTATTTAGAAGAAAATACAGTTCATATTATTATATCTGACATGCGTATGCCTGAAATGGATGGTGCAGAGTTTTTGGCTAAAGCGCGAGAAATGAAGCCGGACACAATACGATTGTTGCTGACGGGTTATGCTGACATACAATCAACTGTACGAGCTGTCAATGCTGGAGGAATTCATACTTACATAAGTAAGCCTTGGGATAACGAAAATCTTAAGCTTATTGTTGGTAAGGCTGCAGAGTTTTATCGTATTAGTGTGGATAGACAGAGGCTGAGTGCGGAGTTAGAACAGCGAAATCGCGAGTTAGAATCTGTGAACCAGACTTTAGCTGAAAATAATATCAAGCTTTCACAATTTAACCAGGAATTGGAGGCTAAGGTTCAAGAACGTACACTTGCACTACAAGGTTCAAATAAACGCTTAGAAGTCTCGCTCGCTTCACGTAATAAGACATTCAAAGATATTTTGGCTATGGTGACCGCGATTATCCAGCATCGCACGGGGTTTCCAGCGGATCATGCAGAGCGGATTGCAAATCAAGCCAAATCAGTGGCACTCAAGTTGAAACTACCCGAAGCGGTTGCCAGCCATGTCTATTTATGCGGACTCATGCATCAAATTGGCCTGATTGCTGAAACCAGTAATGACTGGAAAGTGGTCAAGGTGCACCAGGACTCGGAGGTACCAATCACTCCCAATGTGAATCCAATAATGGGCGCAGAAATTGTGGGACGAATTAAGCGCTTTGAACCGCTGATGGAAATTATCCGCCATCAAGATGAGCTGTATGATGGCACGGGGAAGCCGGATCATTTACGTGGTGAGCAAATTCCTATCGGTGCGCGGATTATTAAAGTCGTCAAAGATTACGACTTTTTCGTCGCAGGAGCGAATAACCCAAGACGCATGCATACTAAAAGTGCGCAGGGCTATTTGCGTCAGCAGTCCGAAGTCTATTACGATCCTAAAGTTGTGGAAGCCTTTATTACGATTGTGAGTTCGGTGACTCGAATAGAAGAGGGCATGGAACTTTGTGTCAGCCTGAGCGAAGTGCGTCCGGGTATGGTCATCAAACGTGATATCTATCTACCCAACGGCAATTTAATGCTGACGGCTGGCAACGCGATGAGTGAGTCTTTATTACGTAAACTCAAAGAGTTAGAGCAAGAGATGAATATGCCGATCCCCGTTTATATAGGATAAGGATTCGTCAGGTCGTTACGGTTTGTTGGGGGCTAACGGTAGAGTAATTAACACTCGGGTGCCTTGTCCCAGTTCACTAAAGAGTTGTATGTCGCCATCGTATTTTTTGATGCTGCTGTAGGCCTCGGTTAAACCGAGGCCTACGCCTTTACCCACATCATGAGTGGTAAAGAAAGGGTCAAAAGCGTGCTGTTTTTGTTCGATACTCATACCGCGGCCAAAATCGCGTACCTCAATTTGTAACTGTTGATGATCATGACGCAGCGAAAGTTCGATACGGATCATCGGGTCATCGGAGGCGTAAGCTTGATAAGCGTTATTTAAAATCGCACTCAACGCGGCCACAAAATCGTTGCTGTAGCAATAAATCAACGGTGGATAGAGGGTTTGTTCTTTCCAGACTACCCACTCTCGCAATCCGCAAATTTGAATGGCTTGTTCCACTAAGCTGAGTGGAGAAACCCAACTGCTGTCATGGGGCGCGGGTTCGGCTTGGCAACGCTGAACTTTATCGACTATCGTTTTTATCCGGTCAACACAGTGCAGTGCATCTTTAAGGCTTTCCTCAATACCAGAAAAACTCTCTTCGAGATAAAGCGCATTTTTGGTTTGAGTAAACTTGTCGTGATAATCGCTTCCGCTAAGCAGTGAATCAATCTGTTCAAATCCTACTTTAATCTGGTTAAAGTCTTGTTGAAGTAACTGTAAATGGCTTTTCAGTGCGCCGTTTGGGTTGTTAATTTCATGGGCAAATCCTGCGGCCAATGTACCGATCGAAATCATTTTCTCGGTTTCGACCAGCTTATCTTTCATCAAGGTTAACTTGGTATTCATCTCTTCAAGTTGCTGATTTTTTGCAAGTAGAGTTTCCGTACGCTGGTTCACTTTATCTTCAAGCTCCAAATTCCACTGCTCGAGTTGATGCTGGTAATCTCGCATGGTCGCTTCTGAGTGACGTAGTGATTGCACCATTTGTTGAAAAGAGCGGGCAACGCGACTGATTTCATCATGACCTTGAATTTCAAGCAGGACTTCACGATTGCCGAAAGTGATTTGATCGGTCGCGGTTTTGAGCTCAGTTAAACGGCGGGTTAAGGCATTCCCTAACAAGTAAGAGAACAGGGCAACTAAGCCCATTTCTCCTAGCACAATCAGTAGTGTCCATTTACGGGCGTGGGCGAGTTGCTGTTCAAGATAAGAGAGGTCAAAACCGATAAATACGGTACCAAACAGGGTATCGCTCACCTCAATCACATCCGTGATGGGATAGATGGATTGGAGTTTAGAAAAATCTCGATCGTTAATCGTGTGGTAAGCATCGAATAAAGTAGGGTCACCTTTAAAGGTTAAAAGTTTCCCATGGGGATTTTCGACCGCGACATAGACAATATCTTGATTGGACATCATTAACGTGGCGATAGAGTCGATACTGGCTAAATCGTAAGCCAGTACTGGGTTTTTCACCATAGTGGTAAACAGAGCAATGGTCGTTTGGGCGCGCTTTTGTAATCCCTCATAGTTGGTGGACTCAAGATAGCTTAGGGTGAAGGTGATCAAAATCGTCAGCAACAAGGCCTCGATCAACGCCACACCAAGCATAGTCTTTAAGCGTATCGACATCGCTTATTCCTTAAGCAGATGAGAGAGGGTTTGGATATCTAATTCGCGGATGTCGTCCCAATCACTGTCTTGCGCGGCTTCAACGCCTGAAAAACCAATCGCTTGAAGTTGCAAGCGTCCTTTCTCGGTTTGAGCAAGGTTGACTAATGCATTTTGCACAGCAGATACCTGAGCTGGATTCAACCTTGGATGATAGGCGAAGGCATGAGGTGTAAAACTGGGGCTTTCCCACAATATTCTCAGTTGGCTGGTGATGGACTTCGGAGCATTATCAAAGGTGCGTTTGATGCCGCCACCTGCGACAAAAAAGCCATTGGCTACGTTCAAGTAAACGGAATCATGCGATGAGACATATTGAGACTCAATATTTATTCCTTCTTTTTTTAATAGTGCTTGAGGAATGATGGTGGCTGCAAATGCTGCGGGAGAGGGAAACGCGAGACTTTTTCCATCGAGATCTTGTATGGACTTTATCGGGCTCTCCTTGGCTACCACTATGATGCCTTGTAGCTTCTGATCTTTTTGCTTGGCCAGCGCGACATACCCCGGCTGTTGATGAAAGAAGATGTAGTGATAAGGATTCATGTACACCAAATCATACTCGCCATTCAACACTCGCTGTTCAAATTCAGGAATAGTCACCGCGGTATGAAACTCAATAGAGAAGCCTGTCGTTTCAGACAGGTTTTCTAGAATCGGCACCCAACGCTTCGCTAATTCCTCAGGGGATTGTTGTGGCACGACACCAAAAGAGAGGGTGGAAGCCCAAGTGAGAGATGACATACACCAGACGAACACAAACCAGCAGTAGCGCATAAAGTTACCTTAGGGTTTCTAATACTAATGGGTTAAGTATAGAAAATGGTTGATCAGCTTGATGATTATTTTCTGGTAAAGAAAATTGTGGTTAGAGTTTATTCGATCTGTTCAGCAAAATTTACGTTTTTACTCGAGCTTCATTGATACGTTTGAAGGAGGTTCACAAGTCTCTTATTTATACCAAACGATTGCTTAAAAATTAGGTTTGACACTGCTCACGTTTTTGTATGGTGAGATAGCGCATTGTCATTAAGAGTTGGTGTGTTTGTGTACAAAATGTTAAATAGATCAGAGTTATCTAGCATAATGCGCTGTACATTGAGGGCGCACTAGATAATCTGGCACATTGTCTGTTTAGGCCAGCTTCCACGCTCTAATCCGCTAGAGATAATCATGAGTGGTGAAGTTTTTTACTAATGTCTGAGAAAACCAAAGAGGATAGTCTGTTTTTAAGACATTTTTATGGCAAATTAATTCAATGATTGCTAATGTGTGCCGCAATCCCTGTCAGGTGTAAGTTGTTTTTGTTTAAAACTTATACGACAAACGACAACAATCAGCCGTTCTGAATACCTGACATGGAAGTCATGGATGCAATATTAAAACTTGGAGTTTATGCATGTATAAGAACAAAATCACCCAGGCACTGCTGTTAGGTGCTGGTTTAGCGGTGGCTACCACGTCATTCACCTCTTTTGCAGCGAATGTTCCTGCTGGTACCAAACTTGCTCCTGTTCAAGAGCTGGTTCGTGGTAACGGTACTGAAGTCGCGTCGCTTGATCCACACAAAACTGAAGGTGAACCAGAATCCAACGTAATTCGTGATCTGTTAGAAGGTCTGGTAAACCAAGACGCTAACGGTAACGTGGTTCCGGGTGTCGCTGAAAGCTGGGAAACGACAGACAACAAAACCTTTACTTTCCATATTCGTAAAGATGCGAAATGGTCTAACGGTGACCCTGTTACTGCGCAGGATTTCGTTTACAGCTTCCAACGTGCCGTTGATCCTGCAACCGCTTCTCCTTACTCTTGGTATATGGAATACACCAAGATAAAGAATGCGAAAGAAATCATTGCCGGAGAGAAAGACAAATCAACACTGGGCGCGAAAGCAGTTGATGATCATACTCTGGTTTTTGAATTGGAGACTGCTGTTCCTTACTTCGTGATGATGATGGGGCACACAACGGTGAAACCGATTCACAAAGCGACAGTAGAAAAATTTGGTGATCAGTGGACCAAACCTGAAAACTTTGTCGGTAACGGTGCTTACGTTCTCGACAAGTGGGTGGTTAACGAGCGTTTAGAGCTCAAGCGTAACCCTAAATACTGGGACGACAAGAATACTGTTTTGAGCAAAGTGACTTATCTGCCCATCGAGAACCAAGTGGCAGAGATGAACCGTTTCCTATCGGGCGAAATTCAGATAACCAAGGAACTGCCACTTGAGCACTTCCAACGTCTGAAAAAAGAGCATCCAGAATCTGTTCAAGTACAAGGCCTGCTTGCAACTTATTACTATGGTTTCAATACTAAGAAGCCACCATTTGACGATGTTCGCGTACGTCAAGCACTCTCTTACGCGATTGACCGTGACGTTATCGCCAATGCTATTTTAGGCCAAGGCCAAAAACCGGCTTACTTCCTGACTCCGGAAATCACCGCAGGATTTAGCCCAGAAATGCCAGCTTACGGCAAAATGACTCAGAAAGAGCGTATTGCAGAAGCGAAGAAACTGCTGGAAGAAGCGGGTTACAACAAATCTAACCCTCTAAAATTCACTCTGCTGTACAACACCTCAGAAAACCACAAGAAACTTGCAACTGCGATCCAATCTATGTGGAAAACCTCTCTGGGCGTTGATATCGCACTGGAAAACCAAGAGTGGAAAACCTACCTAGATACTCGTCGTCAAGGCAACTTTGATGTGACTCGTGCAGGGTGGAATGGCGATTACAACGAAGCTTCGACTTTCTTGACTTTGATGTTGTCGAGCAACTCATCAAATGACTCCCAATATCACAGTGCTGAATACGACGCCGTGATTGAAAAAGCGAAGAAGTCAACTTCTGAAGAAGAGCGTCAAAAACTCTATGCGGATGCAGAGAAGTTGTTGGCTCGTGATATGCCAATCGCGCCAATTTACCAATACGTAAGATCGCGTCTTGTTTCTCCAACCGTCGGTGGCTACCCATCGAATAACGCGGAAGACAAGATCTACGCCAAAGATCTTTACATCAAAGCTCAATAATAGAGCCATATTCCTAACGAGTTGAAGTTGCAGTGATGACTGCAACTTCATTAGTTGGGGACAAAACAATAAATAACGTAGACGCTGCATGTGAAATTCACGTGCAGGGTCTTTGCATTTCCTTGTCACAGATTGAAAGAGTGAGCTTATGCTTAAATTCATAGCAAAAAGGATATTTGAAGCAATTCCAACTATGTTGGTGTTGATTACTATATCTTTCTTTCTTATGCGCTACGCGCCAGGTAACCCATTCTCTTCAGAACGCCCTCTGCCGCCAGAAGTGATGGCCAACATCAATGCCAAATATGGTCTAGATAAACCTGTTTCTGAACAGTATTTAACCTACTTGACTAACATTGTTCAGGGTGATTTTGGCCCATCGTTTAAGTACAAAGACTATACGGTGAATGAGCTTATCGCCAGTGCACTGCCTGTTTCCGTGAAAATTGGTCTCGCCGCTTTTGTGTTTACTGTGATCATGGGGGTAACGGTCGGAACCATTGCCGCCTTGAAGCAGAATACTTGGGTTGATTACACCATTATGTCCACCGCTATGCTCGGCGTAGTGATGCCCTCGTTCGTGTTGGCGCCAGTGCTGATCTATCTTTTTGCTATCCAATTTAGTCTATTCCCTGCCGGTGGCTGGCAAGGCGGCGGTTTCGAGTATATGGCGTTGCCGGTTTTGGGTATGTCACTGCTCTACGTTGCGACATTTGCTCGTATTACTCGTGGTTCGATGATTGAAACCTTGAACAGTAACTTCATTCGTACCGCACGTGCGAAAGGTTTGAGCTATGGCTATATCGTGGTCAAGCATGCGTTAAAACCTGCACTGTTGCCCGTGGTTTCTTATATGGGACCCGCTTTCGTCGGTATCATCACAGGTTCGGTTGTTATTGAGACGATTTTTGGTTTGCCCGGCATTGGCAAGCTCTTCGTTAACGCCGCCTTCAACCGGGATTATTCTCTGGTGATGGGGGTAACGATCCTGATCGGTTTCCTATTTATTCTGTTTAACGCGATTGTCGATATTCTCCTCGCTTACATCGATCCGAAGATTCGCTACTAATAGGACTTAGATAATGTTGACGAAAAAAGAAAATTTAGCGGCGATTGAAAACTTCTCACAAAACCTTGAGATTCAAGGTCGCAGCCTGTGGCAAGACGCGCGCATTCGCTTTATGCGTAACAAAGCCGCGATGGTCAGCCTG
Source organism: Vibrio paracholerae (assembly GCF_037672085.1). Taxonomy (NCBI): domain Bacteria; kingdom Pseudomonadati; phylum Pseudomonadota; class Gammaproteobacteria; order Vibrionales; family Vibrionaceae; genus Vibrio; species Vibrio paracholerae. The sequence goes on from NZ_JBBHLM010000002.1 coordinate 1,058,141, forward strand.
TTTTTTTTGATGTTAATCACCCTGGCAGTCGTCTTTCTGCCGATGTTTTCCGCTTACAGTTATGAAGATACCGACTGGTATGCCATGCACGCCGGACCTTCAGCGGAGCACTGGTTTGGTACTGATGCTCTTGGGCGCGACCTCTTTGTGCGCACGCTCGTGGGTGGTCGTATCTCATTGATGGTCGGCATCATGGGGGCATTGGTCGCAGTACTGATCGGTACTTTGTATGGCGCGGCCTCAGGTTTTATTGGTGGCCGTACTGACCGTGTGATGATGCGTATTCTGGAAATTCTGTACGCTATCCCATTCATGTTCTTGGTGATTGTACTAGTGACGTTTTTTGGTCGTAACATCGTGCTGATCTTCGTCGCGATTGGGGCCATCGCATGGCTGGATATGGCGCGTATTGTGCGCGGCCAAACTTTGAGCCTACGTAGCAAAGAGTTTATTGAAGCGGCACATGTGTGTGGTGTGAGTAAGTGGAACATCATTACGCGCCATATTGTGCCAAACGTATTGGGCATTGTAGCGGTTTACTCCACCCTGCTGATCCCAAGCATGATTTTGACCGAATCTTTCCTTTCTTTCCTTGGTCTTGGTGTTCAAGAGCCGATGACAAGCTGGGGCGCGCTATTACAAGAGGGCGCTAACACAATGGAAGTGGCTATTTGGCAACTGCTGTTCCCCGCCGCATTCATGGTGTTGACCTTGTTCTGCTTTAACTATGTCGGCGATGGTCTGCGTGACGCGCTCGATCCAAAAGACAGATAAACCAAGAAGAATAAAAAGGAAGCAATGATGAGTTTATTAGATGTCAAAGATCTGCGCGTAGAATTCTCTACCCAAGACGGTATTGTCACCGCAGTGAACGATCTCAATTTCTCTCTTAAGCAGGGAGAAACCTTAGGTATTGTGGGCGAATCCGGTTCCGGCAAGTCACAAACCGTATTCGCCATCATGGGGCTACTCGCCAAAAACGGCAAAATCACCGGTAGCGCGAAATTTGAAGGTAAAGAAATCCTCAACTTGCCAGAGCGTGAACTGAATAAAGTGCGCGCTGAGCAAATCGCGATGATTTTCCAAGACCCAATGACCTCACTCAACCCTTACATGAAAGTGAGCGATCAGCTGATGGAAGTGCTGATGCTGCACAAAGGTATGAGTAAAGCGGAGGCGTTTGAAGAGTCAGTACGCATGCTGGAAGCGGTAAAGATCCCAGAAGCGCGTAAGCGTATCACCATGTATCCGCATGAGTTTTCAGGCGGTATGCGTCAACGGGTGATGATCGCGATGGCCCTGCTGTGTCGCCCGAAACTGCTGATTGCCGATGAACCGACCACCGCACTCGACGTTACTGTTCAAGCGCAAATCATGGAGCTGCTTAACGAACTGAAACGTGAGTTCAATACCGCAATCATCATGATCACCCACGATCTGGGGGTGGTGGCTGGCTCTTGCGATAAAGTGCTGGTGATGTATGCCGGCCGTACTATGGAGTACGGTTCAGTAAACGATATTTTCTATAACCCAAGCCACCCTTACGCAGAAGGTTTGCTGAGCGCGATCCCGCGCTTGGATACCGAAGGGGAAGTGTTGCCGACGATTCCGGGCAACCCACCTAACTTGCTGCGTTTGCCTGTCGGCTGTCCTTATCAAGAACGCTGCCATCGCGTGACGGATCGCTGTAAGCGAGAAGCTCCGATCTTGCTGCCGTTTGGTAACGGCCGTCAACGTGCGTGTTTTTCTGATTGGGAGGCTTGGACAAAATGAGCGTAGAGAAAAAATTATTACTGGACGTTAAAGATCTTAAAGTCCATTTCAACATTACCCCGAAATCGGCATGGCCATGGACCAAACCCGTTACCTTGAAAGCGGTCGATGGGGTTAACGTGCGTCTGTATGAAGGCGAAACCTTAGGGGTAGTGGGTGAATCCGGTTGTGGTAAATCGACGTTTGCACGCGCCATTATTGGTTTGGTGCAAGCGACTCACGGTGAAGTGGTGTGGTTAGGTCAGGATTTAACACGTATGCAGGAAGTCAAACGCCGTGCAACGCGTAAGCAAATCCAAATGATCTTCCAAGACCCTCTGGCATCGTTAAACCCGAGAATGACGGTCGGTGATATCATTGCCGAGCCACTGCAAACCTTCTATCCCGAGCTTTCCAAGCAAGAAGTAAAAGATCGGGTAAAAGAGATGATGGCCAAGGTAGGGTTACTGCCTAACGTGATCAACCGTTATCCGCATGAGTTTTCAGGCGGTCAGTGTCAGCGTATCGGTATTGCTCGCGCGCTGATCCTCAAACCTAAGATGATCATCTGTGATGAACCGGTTTCCGCTCTAGATGTGTCGATTCAGGCTCAGGTGGTTAACCTTCTCAAAGAGCTGCAAAAAGAGCTCGGTTTAAGCCTAGTATTCATCGCGCACGATCTCTCGGTGGTAAAGCACATCTCAGATCGCGTGTTGGTCATGTATCTGGGCAATGCGGTAGAGCTGGGCGTTTCTAAAGAGCTGTTTGCTAACCCTAAACACCCTTATACCAAGGCATTAATGTCTGCAGTGCCTATTCCTGACCCCAACATCGAGCGCAATAAGACCATTCAGATGTTGGAAGGGGATCTGCCTTCACCGATGAACCCGCCATCGGGTTGTGTGTTTCGCACCCGCTGCCCGCAAGCCACGGCAGAGTGTGCGAAGACGAAACCAGTGATTAAAGGTTCGGATATTCACTCAGTCTCTTGTTTATACGCTGAGGCATAAATTCAGCCTGTGACGGGCCAAGCGCGATTCCTCGTTCGGATCGCGCTTTTTTTGTATTCGAATATTTTGAACAACACGACCAATCGCCTTGGGTTAAGTGGCGTGCCCAGTTGCTTATAATGCCTAAAAGATGAAGATTGGGGGCAAGATGGGCAAGCTAATTAAAGGCAAATGGCACGATGTTTGGTACGACACCAAACAACATGATGGTGAATTTATACGCGAAGATGCAGGGTTTCGTGACTGGGTGAAAGCGACGCCTGATGCGCAATTTGCTGCAGAATCTGGCCGTTATCATCTCTATGTCTCTTTGGCGTGTCCGTGGGCACATCGCACCTTGATTTTTCGTGCTCTCAAAGGACTGCAAGCGCATATTGATGTGACGATTGTCTGTCCGGATATGCTCTCACATGGTTGGCAGTTTGGCATTCCAGAGCCGCTGTATGGCTACACTCAACTACATCAACTCTATACCCATGCTAAAGCCGATTACACCGGACGAGTCACAGTGCCTGTGTTGTGGGATAAAAAGCGGCACACGATTGTGAGCAATGAATCTTCCGAAATCATCCGCATGTTCAACAGTGCGTTTAATGAGTTAACGGGCAATCAAACCGATTATTACCCTCAAGCGCTGCGCACAGCGATTGATGAGTGGAATGAGTTCATCTATCCCAACATCAACAATGGGGTATATCGTTGTGGTTTTGCGACCACGCAAAAAGCCTATGAAGAAGCGTTTGAAGCGCTGTTTGCGGCGTTGGATAAAGTTGACCAGCATCTGGCAACGCATCGCTATTTAGCGGGAAACCAAATCACCGAGGCGGACTGGCGCTTGTTTACCACCTTAGTGCGTTTTGATGCAGTGTATGTCGGGCATTTCAAATGTAACCGTCAGCGTATTGCGGATTACCCACATCTGAGCGGTTATTTAAGGGAGTTATACCAAGTTCCCGGCATCCAAGAGACGGTCGATTTTTATCACATTAAACGCCATTACTATTTCAGCCATACCACGATCAATCCCACTCAAGTGGTGCCAGTCGGGCCGCAAGTGGATCTACTCAGTCCACACCAGCGTGAACGAATTGGTTGAAAAGGGTAGAGAGCAATCTATAAAGCGCATAAAAAAGCCCCCGAATTTCGGGGGCTTTTGCCTATTTGTCACCAGAAAAGCTTACTGAGACTAGCGCTTATTTCTGCTCTTGACCCGCTTGGATAGCCGTCAGGGCGATGGTGTAGACGATATCGTCAACCAATGCGCCACGAGACAGGTCGTTAACTGGCTTACGCATACCTTGCAGCATAGGACCGATAGACACCAGATCCGCTGAACGTTGTACCGCTTTGTAAGTCGTGTTACCTGTGTTCAGATCTGGGAATACGAATACGGTCGCTTTACCTGCCACTGGCGAGTTAGGCGCTTTAGAAGCCGCTACGTTTTCCATGATTGCCGCGTCGTATTGCAAAGGACCATCAATCACGAGATCTGGACGTTTCTCTTTGGCGATGCGAGTTGCTTCGCGCACTTTATCAACGTCTGCACCTTGACCAGAAGTACCGGTCGAGTAAGAGATCATCGCTACGCGAGGCTCAATACCGAAGGCCGCTGCAGAGTCTGCAGACTGGATAGCAATCTCAGCCAGTTGCTCTGCGTTTGGATCTGGGTTGATCGCACAGTCACCGTATACCAGTACCTGATCAGGCAGCAGCATAAAGAAGATTGACGAAACCAGAGACGCATTCGGCGCAGTCTTGATGATTTGTAGTGGTGGACGAATAGTGTTTGCTGTGGTGTGAACTGCACCCGAAACCAAGCCGTCAACTTCGTTACGCTCAAGCATCATAGTGCCGAGAACAACGGTATCTTCCAGTTGCTCGCGCGCCACCACTTCAGTCATGCCTTTGCTCTTACGCAGTTCAACCAGACGTGCCACGTATTTCTCTTGTGCCACTTTTGGATCGATGATTTCGATACCAGAGCCGAGTTCAACACCTTGCTGAGCAGCAACACGCTTGATCTCTTCTGGGTTACCCAGAAGTACACACTGCGCAATACCGCGCTCAGCACAGATGGCTGCTGCTTTGACTGTACGTGGCTCATCGCCTTCTGGCAGTACGATACGCTTGTTCGCGCTACGAGCCAACTCAGTCAACTGGTAACGGAAGGCGGGGGGGCTCAAGCGACGAGACGCTTGCGCACCTTCAGTCAGAGAGTCTACCCATGGGCCGTCAATGTGGCTTGCCACGTGTTCGCTGATGAATTCGATACGCTCTTTGTCATCGGCTGGAACTTCAAGGCTGAAGCTTTGTAGGTTCAGCGACGTTTGCCAAGTGTTGCCTTGCGCTTTGAAAATTGGCAGACCCGTGTCAAAAGCAGGCTTACATAGGCTAACCAGTTCACGTGGAATATCGTAGCCGCCAGTCAGCAGCACTGCACCGATTTCCACACCGTTCATTGCTGCGAGTGCCGCAGCTACAATCACGTCAGGACGGTCAGCAGAAGTTACCAGTAGTGAGCCCGGTTTGAAGTGCTCAATCATATTCGGAATAGAGCGAGCACAGAAAGTGATGCTCTTGATACGACGAGTATTAATATCACCTGGGTTAATGATTTCTGCTTTCAGGTGTTTGGCCATATCAATGGCGCGCGTCGCAATCAGGTCAATGCTCCATGGCACACAGCCCAACACACGAATTGGGCTGGTGTTGAAGATCTGCATCACTTCAAGGTTAGCTTGTTTCGCATGGTCAGCATCATCAAAGATTTCTGATAGGTCAGGGCGAGTACGGCCAGCTTCATCTACTGGTGCATTCAGCTTGTTGATGATAACGCCAGAGATGCTCTTATTTTTGGTTCCGCCAAAGTTAGAGCACGCGACTTCAATGCGCTCTTTAAGTTGCGTTGGGTTATCAGTACCTGGAGTAACAACGAACACAATTTCTGCACCGAGAGTGTTGGCGATCTCCGCGTTCACTTGATTAGCAAAAGGGTGTTTACGAGTAGGTACCAGACCTTCGATCAGAGTCACTTCCGCATCTTTATTGACTTGGTTATAACGTTCAACCACGGTTTCCAGAAGGACATCCATTTTTTCGCTGCCGATCAGTGTCTCAGCGGCGGACATACTCATAGACTCACCGATCTTGATGTCGCTATTGCGGCTCATGACAGTAGAAGTCAGGTCAGGTTGGTCATCGCCAGTACGTGGCTGCGCGATAGGCTTATAGAAAGAAACGCTAACCCCTTTACGCTGCATTGCGCGCAGGAGACCCATGCTCACGCTGGTCAGACCGACGCCAGCGCTGATTGGGATAAGCATAATAGTACGGGACATTGGTAAAGTACCTCAACACTATTGATACCAATCTAAGGTGCTTAGATTGAAAGTGACAAAGCTCAAACGCAGGACAGGCTTACGCTGAGCCCCTAAATGACACTGGCTAACCTGAGTTAGCCAGTGTAAGTTGTATTAGATGTTGGTCAGACGAGCAGTATCTTCTGCAATCACTAACTCTTCGTTAGTGGCGATAACCATCGCTGGGATACGGCTGTCAGCAGTGGTGATCACACCTTCACCGCCAAAACGGGCTTTCAGGTTTGCTGCGCTGTCAACGGTGATACCGAAAATCGCTAGACGGTTCAGAACCATTTCACGGATTGGCGCAGAGTTTTCACCGATACCACCAGTGAAGGTGATCGCGTCCAGACGGCCGTCTAGGCTTGCTGTGTAGCCAGCAACGTATTTCGCTAGGCGGTGACAGAATACGTCCATTGCGCGAGTTGCTTCTTCTTTTTGGCCGTAGTTGTCTTCAACGAAACGGCAGTCAGAAGTCACTTCAGTCAGACCCAACAGACCCGATTCTTTGGTCAGCATGGTGTTGATTTTCTCAACTGAGTAACCCAGCGTGTCGTGCAGGTGGAAAATGATCGCAGGGTCGATATCACCACAACGAGTACCCATCACCAGACCTTCCAGTGGAGTCAGACCCATAGATGTGTCAACCGATTGGCCGTTTTTGATCGCACACACAGAAGCTCCGTTGCCTAGGTGGCAGTTGATGATGTTCAGTTCGTTTGCTGGTTTGCCTAGACGCTCAGCCGCTTCACGTGCGATGAACAGGTGAGACGTACCGTGCATGCCGTAGCGACGAATACCGTGCTCTTTGTACAGGTTGTATGGCAGAGCGTACAGGTATGCTTCTTCTGGCATTGTTTGGTGGAACGCAGTGTCGAATACCGCAACATTTTTCAGCTCTGGGAACGCTTTTTGCGCCGCTTTGATACCGATGATGTGTGCTGGGTTGTGCAGTGGAGCGAGTGCTGCACAATCTTCGATGCCTTTCAGTACAGCGTCGTCAATCAGTGCAGATTGAGTGAACTGCTCACCACCGTGTACCACGCGGTGACCGATCGCTTTCAGTTGAGCTGCCAGTTCTGGTTTAGAAGCAAGAATAGTTTCAACGATGAAAGACAGAGCTTCATCGTGTGCAGCGCCTTCGCCCAGTTGAGCTTCGTGCTTGCCGTCCAATTTCCACTTGATACGAGCTTCAGGAAGGTGTAAACATTCAGCAAGACCTGAAAGATGTTGTTCACCGCTTTGAGCGTCAACAACTGCGAACTTAAGTGAAGAACTACCGCAGTTTAAAACTAAAACCAGCTTAGACATGAGTGACTACCTGTAATAATCGGTTGGGATAAAAAAATCAGTACCAAGAATAGATGACGCATGGATGAATGCGCCCTAATCTCGGTCAATAAAACGTCAATTTCCGTATCGTGAGACGTGACAAAGTCAGTATAAGTCGTCGATGCAATCCGTGCAGGAATCGTCTCAACGTTGCCTAAATTGTAAATAAGGGCAACAATGAGATTGAGAGTCCGCAAAGCATAGCGATAATGGACAAATATAACAAAAAAAATTTGAATCAATATTAGCTTTTGTCAAATTTTTGCGTCTTTTGTTGAATCATTCAACTAAATTTTAGTGGATTAGGCAAAGAGCAGCGAGGAAGTGGGTATGGATAATAAAGTCGGCATAGTGCATAGCCTAAAAGATGGCCAGAAGTACATGGATATTTGGCCGATGCGCAAAGAGTTAAATCCACTGTTCCCGGAACAACGCGTGATTAAAGCGACGCGCTTTGCGATTAAAGTGATGCCTGCGGTCGCGGCGATCAGCGTGCTGACACAAATGGTGTTTACCAACACGCAAGCCATGCCGCAAGCTATTGTGGTCGCTTTATTTGCTATGAGCTTGCCACTGCAAGGCATTTGGTGGCTCGGTCACCGTGCCAATACCCAATTGCCTCCGGCGCTTGCGAGCTGGTATCGCGAACTCTATATGAAGATCGTCGAAACTGGTTTTGCACTGGAGCCGATCAAAAGCAAACCACGCTATAAAGAGCTCGCGCAAGTGTTGAATCGTGCGTTTCGGCAACTGGATGATACTGCGCTAGAACGCTGGTTTTAAGGCTGCCGCGTAGGCTATTTGTCCCATCAGTGTGACCAACGAATATCGAATAGCATATCGAATAGTTGGTCACAGAAACTTGCCGTGTGCCAAGTCAACCTATCCCATTAGGTCAAGATCAGTTAGCGCTGAGTGTAGCGACTGCGAGACGTTCTTTCTTTGTGAGCAGAGGCCGCTTTCGCCTGAGATTTCAAAATAGAGTCTACCGTTAAGGGCATCGGCTCTTTCGGCTGTAGGCCGTGAGGGAAAGTTCGTGCGCGTGGCGGGAGAGTAAACTCTTCACTAGAAGCGCGAGGCATGCGTTTAAAGCGATAGAGATAAAAATTCTCTAGTTTTTCTCGTGCCCACTCGGTCTTGTTTAAATATTTAACACTGCTGGCAATCGAAGGCTTGGTATGAAAGCAGTTAAAGCGCATTGCGGTATCTAAAATATCCCAGCCATAAAAATCCACCAGCTCTTGCAGTAAGGTTTCTAACTTAAGGCCGTGCAATGGGTTATTTTTTTGTAGTTCGATTCTTTCTTGATCGGTCATCATTATTATCGGCTCCTAAGGGTAAATAGGGTAGGTATACCAAGATTTGGCAGATATGAGCCATGTACTTGTTGATCCCTGCGAGGCGGCGCATTCTAGCAGAGTTGATCATACATCCCTATGGTTATCTGTTATGGGGATCATCTTTTATGGTGTTACCTTAATCATAGAGTCTATCTGGTCTTATGAGCGTGAACTTGCCTACCATCCTCTGTCGCTCCACGTCGTTTGAGAAGAGAGATAGTTAACTTCACTTCCATTTTCGACATTGACCAAATTCTGAGCTTTTTTCTGTTATCTAACTGTTAAATCCTACTTCCCTTTGCCTAAAGTTACTGGTAATAATGTTGTCAGCGACACCCTAAGTGTCCAATAACAATTATTAAAGCTACACCCACACACAACATCATAAAAACTATGCTTTATATCAAGGAGTTAAGATGAGAGCAGGCAAAGTTATTGCTACCGCCGTTCTAGCCGGAGCTGCACTACTGTCTTCCCAGAGTATCATGGCCAAAACAGCCAAAGTCGCGGTATCGCAAATTGTGGAACATCCCGCTTTAGATGCGACACGGCAAGGGCTACTCGATGGATTGAAAGCCAAAGGCTATGAAGAGGGCAAAAATCTAGAGTTTGATTACAAAACCGCGCAAGGCAACCCTGCGATTGCGGTTCAAATTGCCCGTCAATTTGTCGGTGAAAACCCAGATGTCTTAGTCGGTATTGCGACACCTACCGCCCAAGCACTGGTTTCTGCCACCAAAAACATTCCTATTGTGTTTACCGCAGTGACTGACCCTGTTGGGGCTAAGTTGGTAAAACAACTTGAACAACCGGGCAAAAACGTGACGGGTTTGTCAGATTTGTCTCCGGTTGAACAACATGTTGAACTGATTAAAGAAATCCTACCTAACGTCAAATCAATTGGCGTGGTGTACAACCCAGGTGAGGCCAATGCGGTCAGCCTAATGGATTTACTCAAACTCTCGGCGGCAAAACATGGTATTAAGCTAGTCGAAGCGACTGCGCTGAAAAGTGCTGATGTGCAATCAGCCACCCAAGCGATTGCTGAAAAGTCTGATGTAATTTATGCCCTGATCGACAACACGGTTGCCAGTGCAATCGAAGGTATGATTGTGGCGGCTAACCAAGCCAAAACTCCCGTCTTTGGCGCAGCGACGTCTTATGTAGAACGCGGCGCGATTGCTAGCCTAGGGTTTGACTATTACCAAATCGGTGTGCAAACCGCGGACTACGTGGTTGCTATTTTAGAAGGTAAAGAGCCGGGCTCGCTTGATGTTCAAGTGGCAAAAGGTTCGGATCTTATGATCAACAAAACCGCAGCAGAACAGTTAGGCATCACCATTCCTGAAGCCGTACTTGCGCGTGCAACCAGTACCAAATAACTAAGCTCTATCCAAATGACTAGGGGCTTACGCGTTAGCTCCTAGTCGGAAGCGTATATCCCAAGGAGTTGGGGTATTTCCACTTCTGTAAGCAGAAAGGAGTATGTATGTCTGCTTTTGCCTTTTTTGGCGCTTTGGAGCTTGGCTTGTTGTATGGCTTGGTAGCTTTGGGCGTGTATTTAACTTTCCGAGTGCTCGATTTCCCTGATTTGAGCGTCGACGGCAGTTTCCCAATGGGCGCTGCGGTGGCGGCTACTGCGATTGTGGCTGGAATTAATCCATGGGTGGCAACAGGATTAGCCATTCTTGCTGGCGCCGCTACCGGTTGGGTCACGGCTTTTCTGAGTGTGAGATGTGGCATTTTGCATCTCTTGGCCTCGATTTTGACCATGATTGCTGCGTTTTCCATCAACATCCGCATTATGGGACGTCCTAATCTGGCCCTATTGGGTGAAGATACTATTTTGACCCCGTTTGAAACCCTCGGTGATCCAGTGTTAATCCGTCCACTGGTGGTGGGTGTGTTGGTTGTCATCTCTGCGTTGTTAGTGGTTCGGCTCTTAAACAGCGATTTCGGTTTAGGGTTGCGAGCTACAGGCGTCAACGCTCGTATGGTGGCAGCCCAAGGGGCAAGCACCGCGTTTTACACGTATTTCTGTTTGGCTCTGTCTAATGGTTTTGTCGGTTTTGCAGGAGCTCTATTTGCGCAAACCAACAGTTTTGCGGATGTCACTTCTGGTGTCGGTACCATTGTTGTAGGTCTTGCAGCGGTCATTTTAGGGCAAACCCTGATCCCCGGTCGCAAGATCTGGGTCGCTGTCGTGGCGGTCATTGTCGGCTCTGTGCTGTACCGTTTAGCGGTTGCCTTCGCACTCAGTTCAGGCATGTTTGGCTTACAAGCGTCCGATCTTAACTTGGTGACAGCCGTGTTAGTGGCTTTGGCGTTGATCATGCCGAAGATTAAAAGGAATTTAAAATCAAAAAAGCGTAACGCACCTGCTCAGAAGCCCGAAGTCTCTCAGCAGGGAAGCGTGTCAGGAGATGCAGTATGATCCGTTTGCAAGATATTCAGGTGACGTTTAACCCTGGCACGATTCTGGAAAATCGCGCATTACGCGGCGTATCGCTAGAGGTTCCGGAACACCAATTTTTAACCGTGATTGGCTCTAACGGGGCTGGGAAGTCGACGCTACTCGGTGCGGTTACTGGTGAAACGCCTATCGTGGGCGGTCAGGTGCTAATTGATGAGATTGATGTAACCAAACAGAGTGTGGATCAGCGTGCGAATCTGTGTGCTCGCGTGTTTCAAGACCCATTAGCGGGAACCTGTGGAGCCCTGACCATCGAAGAGAATATGGCGCTCGCTTATATGCGCGGTAAAAAACGTGGTTGGAGCTTGGCGCTCTCAAACCAGCGCCGGAAGTTGTTCCAAGAACGCATCAGCATCCTCGGTTTGGGGTTAGAAGATCGTCTCGGTGACAATATTGGTTTGCTCTCAGGTGGCCAGCGTCAGGCGGTGAGTTTGGTGATGGCGACACTGTCAGAAAGCAAGCTCTTGCTCTTAGATGAACACACGGCGGCACTCGATCCTCGTATGGCGGCATTCATTATCGATCTCACGAAAAAAATCGTTAAAGAGTTCAATTTAACCGTGATGATGGTGACCCACTCGATGAAAGATGCTCTGGCTTGTGGTGATCGCACCGTCATGCTGCATCAAGGTCAGATTGTCTTGGATGTCACAGGGGAACAGCGCGCGAATATGGGCGTTCCTGAGCTACTTGAGATGTTTTCTAAAGTGCGTGGAGAAGAGTTGGCAGACGATAGTTTGCTACTGAGTTAAGTGCCTGTTTGAATAGAAAACGGTGAGGAAAAAGAGACGGATGATGAACAAGCGCTAACACTGTTTTGTGTTTTTTTGGCATAATCGCCGCAACGCAATATCCCTACCCATCATAAGCGTTATCGGTTTATGGTGGGTTTTTCATTTCTAGAGGTTAGCAAGGTCGTTATGAATAAGCGCATGAGTTTAACTTGGATTATCTGTGCGCCATTGTTTGTTGTTTTTGTGCTAATCGCTTCATTCTTTCAGCAATATCTGGAAGAGCTGAACCAAAAAATTGATGATTCCTACGCGAGTATCCATAGGCAACTCGATCGTGCAGAAAAAGGAGTGACAGCATTGGATTATACTTTCATGCACAATCAACCTCCTGCAGAGAATGTATTGTTCAGACATTCGGCTCGTGTTGTCGATAATGTTTGCCAAATCAAACCGATAGATGGGCTGGTTCTGGCTCAAGGGCCTAGTTCTAATTTTGCCGTCCCCAAATTAAATTTGAGTTATATGTTGATCGGAGACGCCTCTTTATGCGATTCCAAACCAAGTCATGATCCCAGTTTACAAATCAAACTCTCCATGGCTCCTATGCTCTCGTTTTTGCATGACATGGATGAATATATTTATGGTGTGCATTATGTGGATACCAGCGGTTATATCATTTCATCGCCGGATACCATCAGCGAAAAGGTAACCTATCAGCAAATTAAAGACTTTATCAGCGAGAGTCCTTTGTGGAGCCATGCGATTGCTGCCCCCAATATGATTGCCGTTGATGGGCCTTACCGCTCAGTAATCAGAGAGCAACATGAGTGGTTATTAACACTGATACTGCCCGTTTACCATGACGCGGATTATCAAGGACTTGTTGCGGTGGATATTGGCATAAGTGAGCTATTGAAGCGAATGCCACATTTAGCATCAGGATTTGGAATTATCGATCTTGAAGAGAGGCCACTCCCCTCTAAAGCTTATCGCCCTTATCCATTAGCAAGTCATTATGCGGATTATCACCAGATAATATTTTATCAACTGGATATCAAAGCTGAGCTATTGAGTTTCTTGCAGCATAAAAAAGGTAACTTATTGGTTGCTGCTTTAATCTACTTATTCTTTACTGGCATACTGATTTACCTCAACACACGTTGGGAACGTAAACATTTCGAAGAATTAGCAGCACGTGATCCGATGACGGGTTTACTCAATCGACGTGGTATGGAAAGCTTTCTGAAAGGCAAACGCCACAGTCAATATTTAGCCATTGCCGTGTTGGATATCGATGACTTCAAACAGATCAATGATACTTATGGTCATGATATGGGGGATAGAGTGATCTGCTACATTGGTGAGCAGATTGAAAACCATATTCGTAGCTCAGATGCCGTAGCACGCTTTGGAGGCGAAGAGTTTGTGGTTTATGTCACAGCAAAAGAAAAAGAGCAGATCACGAGAATTATGCAGCGCATTTTTGATGCGGTTTGCCGCGAGTCCCCTTTAATACTAGAGCCAGGTTTTACCGTCTCCGGTGGGATAGAGGTGGTTGAAAGTACAACCGATCGCAGTTTTGAAGATTTGTTTAAAGCCGCTGATGAAAAGTTGTATGTGGCGAAAACCAGCGGCAAAAATCAGTTGGTTTACTAATCAGTTGATTTACTGATCCGTTGTTTTACTCATTAGACAGGTAGCTCGGCCGCAGCATGATGGAGTTGATCGCGATAGCGATGTAACTGATCAACGATCGGCTCGACTTGAGTCAACGTACGTAACTCACCAAACAGCTCATTAGCCTGAGGGTAGGCGTGGCGCAGATAAGCAAACCACTGCTTAATACGGTTTGGGTAGTATTTGCCTTTGTCACCACGCACTTCAAATTGCGTATAGCGCAGCAACAAATCCACCACTTCATTCCAAGGCATGGCGGCGTGGTTGTGTTTGACCACATTGCCTAAATTCGGCACGTTGAGCGCGCCGCGGCACACCATGAGTGAATCGACACCTGTGGTTTGGATGCAAGCTTGACCATCGGCGTAATTCCACACTTCACCGTTAGCAATCAATGGAATACTGCATTTTTGGCGGATCTGGTCAATGTAATGCCATTTGATTTCGCTGGCTTTGTAGCCTCCGGCTTTGGTGCGCGCGTGCACAGTGAGCTCATCAGCTTTGGCTTGCGCTACCGCATCGACAATTTCAAAACAATCTTCCGGATCTTCCCAACCTAAGCGAATTTTCGCCGACACAGGAATGTGCGCAGGCACCGCGTCACGACACGCTTTGACCACCTGATAAATCAACTCGGGATGCTGCAAAAGAGCCGCGCCGCCTTTGCTTTGATTGACCATTTTGGCAGGGCAACCGAAATTCAGATCGATGCCATAAGCCCCAAGTTCAGCCGCGCGAATCGCGTTTTCGGCCATCCAGTGTGGGTCTTGCCCAAGCAGTTGCACCTTGACCGGAGCACCGGACGGGGTTTTAGAACCCTGTTGCAATTCAGGGCAGAGGCGATAAAACACATGATCAGGCAGCAGCAGATTCACTACGCGCACAAATTCGGTGACGCAGAAGTCGTAGTCATTGATTTGTGTCAGCATGTCACGCATCAAATGATCTAACACGCCCTCCATTGGGCCTAAAATAACTCGCATAGTGATGAATACCGGCTAGCGCTGAAGAAAAGGGAGCGAGATTGTAGTAGTAGCACCGCTAAATGTCACCCATCCTTTATGATTCAAGTTCAGCGCGACGACCTGCCACTTCTTTAGCTTTGAGTATATAATGCGGCGCAACTTTACTTGTCTTAAGTGTTTCCTATGAATTATTCCCTGATCGATCTCAGCGCGATTGAATGCCCTGAGTCGTCTCTGTTTATTGAAGGTGTGGTGCTTGCCGCTAATTTTGCGACTCGTCCGCTCGACCCTGAGCAGTGGCTACCCGAGCTGTTTGCCGAGCAACACCCGGCGCTATTACAACCCGTGACGGAGCAAATTCATCGCCAGTACCAACAGCTTAAAGGCAATAGTTACGATTTGTTGACGCTGTTGGTTGAGCATGCACCTTCGCGTGAGCAAGGTTTGGCGGATTTTGCGGAAGGCTTTATGCAATTATGGCCACAAGTTGAACCCATGTGGCAGCAAGGCGCATTTGCAGATGGTTCGATCCGCATGCTGCAAGCATTATTGACCACCTTGATGTTGGCGATTGATGAAGCGCAAACCCAAGCGCAAATGCGCGAAGCGGGCTATGAACAAGTTCCTGCGCTCGCCGATTTGATCGAGCAACTGAATGTAATGGTGCACGAAGTCGCGCTTGCGGCGGATGAAGCCATGCTCGGTGCTAAAGCACAAAGTGTGAATCCGTTTAAAGGCATTGGCCGCAATGATGCTTGCCCTTGCGACAGTGGTAAAAAATTCAAACAGTGTTGTGGGCAATAGTTTATTACACATCACTGACACGTTAGAGAAGGCAAACGCTTAGGCTTTGCCTCTATTATCCCTCTCATCGCTAAATTGCTTGGAGCAGAGTCAGCATGAACAAATGGTTAGCCCTGTTATTTTGTAGTTTCTCGGCCATTGCCGCCCCTAAAGATACCTTAAGTGAGCGTTTAGCCATGAGTGAAGGCTTTAGTGCGAGCTTTAATCAGCGAGTATTAAGCCCTGAGGGCAAAGTGATCCTAACCGGAAATGGCAAGGTCGATATTGCTCGTCCAAGCCTATTTCGTTGGGAAGCCCAAACGCCGGATGAAAACTTACTGGTCTCCGACGGTACAACCTTATGGCATTTTGATCCTTTCGTGGAGCAGGTCACCTTGTACCGCGCCGAAGAAGCGCTAGAGCAGACGCCTTTTGTGCTGCTCACTCGTAATAAAGCCAGCGATTGGGATGCCTATCATGTGGAAGAAAAGGGTGATGTATTTACTCTCACGCCTACTGCGCTGGATTCAAACCAAGGCCGTTTCCAAATCACCATCAGTGAGAAAGGGGTGGTGCAAGGTTTTAAAGTGATTGAGCAAGATGGTCAGCAGAGCGAATTTACCTTTAGTAAAGTGAAGCAGCAAAAGCCAAACGCCAGCGTATTTACCTACAAAGTGCCGAAAGGCGTGGAAGTTGACGATCAGCGTAACTAAATCAGCACCAAGGAAGCGAGTCGAGTGAGTAATTACAGCTTAGATTTTTCCGGCGACGAAGATTTTCGTCCGTTAGCTGCCCGTATGCGTCCACAAACCGTGGAGCAGTATATTGGTCAGCAACACATCTTAGGGCCGGGAAAACCGCTGCGACGTGCATTAGAAGCGGGGCATATTCACTCGATGATTCTTTGGGGGCCTCCGGGCACCGGAAAAACGACTTTAGCCGAAGTGGCAGCCAACTACGCCAATGCGGAAGTGGAACGCGTATCGGCAGTGACGTCCGGAGTCAAAGAGATCCGTGCCGCGATCGAAAAAGCGCGTGAGAACAAACTCAGTGGTCGCCGTACGATTTTGTTTGTCGACGAAGTCCATCGTTTTAATAAATCGCAGCAAGATGCATTTTTGCCGCACATCGAAGATGGCACAGTCACTTTTATTGGCGCAACCACGGAAAACCCTTCTTTTGAGCTTAATAACGCGCTGCTTTCCCGCGCGCGGGTTTATAAGCTTACCTCGCTCAATCCACAAGAAATTCTGCAAGCCCTGCATCAAGCGATTGCCGATACTGAACGCGGGCTTGGCAAAGTGGCGGCGGTATTTGCTGATAACGTGTTGGATCGCTTAGCAGAGCTGGTCAATGGCGATGCGCGCATGTCACTCAACTATCTTGAGCTGCTGTATGACATGGCTCGTGAGGATGATCAGGGACGCAAACAAATTGATTTGCCTCTGCTTGCCGAAGTAGCCGGTGAAAAAGTGTCGCGCTTTGATAACAAGGGCGATATTTGGTATGACCTGATTTCCGCTGTACACAAATCGATTCGAGGTTCCGATCCCGATGCGGCACTGTACTGGGCTGCGCGGATGATTTCCGCAGGCTGTGACCCTTTGTATATCGCGCGCCGTCTGCTCGCGATTGCCTCTGAAGATGTTGGTAATGCCGACCCGCGGGGCATGCAAGTGGCGCTTTCTGCTTGGGATTGCTTTACCCGTGTCGGGCCTGCAGAAGGCGAGCGCGCGATTGCTCAAGCGATTGTTTATTTGGCGTGCGCGCCGAAAAGCAATGCGGTGTATACCGCGTGGAAGCAAGCGCTGTCGGATGCGCATAATCTGCCTGAGTTTGAAGTACCGCCGCATCTGCGTAATGCTCCAACGCGATTGATGAAAGATCTCGGTTATGGCGAGGAATACCGTTACGCCCATGATGAACCGGGCGCTTATGCTGCAGGGGAGTGCTATTTCCCACCAGAAATGAGTGGAACTCGCTACTATCAGCCTACTCAACGCGGGCTAGAAACTAAGATTGCTGAAAAGTTAGCGTATCTGGCGGATTTGAACGCAAAAAGCCCACAAAAGCGCTATGAAAAGTAGTGCCTTTTGGTTATCTTTGGCAGGGTAAATTTCAATACGCGTGGCTTTGGCTAAAAAGGAAGCACACGCGCTTTCTCGCAACTCTTAAAGCATAGGATTAGCAATGCTGGATTCTAAATTACTTCGTACTGAGCTGGACGAAACAGCTGCAAAATTGGCACGTCGCGGTTTTAAACTCGACGTGGAGACTATCCGTACTCTTGAAGAACAACGTAAGTCCATTCAAGTAGAAGTTGAGAATTTACAATCCACGCGTAACTCCATCTCCAAGCAAATCGGTCAACTGATGGCGTCTGGCGACAAAGCGGGCGCAGAAGCGGTTAAACAACAAATCGGCACTTTGGGTGACGATCTGGATGCGAAGAAAGTGGAATTGGATGCGGTCATGGCGCAGTTGGATGCGATCACTCAAACCGTGCCTAACATTCCAGACGATGCTGTACCAAACGGTAAAGATGACAGCGAAAACGTAGAAGTTTCTCGTTGGGGCACCCCAAAAACCTATGATTTTGAAGTGAAAGATCATGTGGACTTGGGTGAAATGGGCGACGGTCTGGATTTCGCGAGCGCTACTAAGATCACTGGTGCGCGTTTTGTGGTGATGAAAGGTCAATTTGCTCGTCTGCACCGTGCTATCGCACAGTTCATGTTGGATCTGCACACCGATCAACACGGCTACACTGAGCTGTATGTGCCTTATCTAGTGAACGCAGAAACGCTGTTCGGTACAGGCCAATTACCAAAATTCGGTCAAGATCTGTTCCACACTGAGCCTCTGACTGAGAAAGCCAGTGATGAAGAGCCACGCCGTCTATCACTGATCCCAACCGCAGAAGTGCCAGTGACGAACTTAGTGCGCGACACCATTTTAGATGAAGCTGAACTGCCTCTGAAAATGACCGCACACACTCCATGTTTCCGTTCTGAAGCGGGTTCTTATGGTCGTGATACTCGTGGTCTGATCCGTATGCACCAGTTTGATAAAGTGGAACTGGTACAAATCACTCGCCCTGAAGACTCTATGGCGGCATTGGAAGAGCTTACAGGCCATGCAGAAAAAGTTCTGCAACTGCTGGGGCTGCCTTACCGTAAAGTGATTCTGTGTACGGGCGATATGGGCTTTGGCTCTTGCAAAACTTACGATTTGGAAGTTTGGGTTCCAGCGCAGAAGACGTACCGTGAAATCTCTTCTTGTTCAAACATGTGGGATTTCCAAGCGCGTCGTATGCAAGCGCGTTTCCGCCGTAAAGGTGAGAAGAAGCCTGAGTTGGTGCACACGCTGAACGGCTCTGGTCTGGCGGTGGGTCGTACCATGGTCGCGATTTTGGAAAACTACCAAGAAGCCGATGGTCGCATTGCGATTCCTGCGGTACTGCAAAAGTACATGGGCGGTTTAACCCATATCGGTTAATCCCGTTTTCCTCTAAAGGGAAATCAGCGCTCAAAGAAATAAGAACGAAAAAGCCGACGTGATGATGTCGGCTTTTTTATGCTTGTCGTTTGTTGCGCAGCGTATTGTCTATTGTTTAAAGCAGTCTGGTTGGCTTAACGCGGCTGCAATTCCATCCACCAGTTTTTGCAGATGTTCAGGTTGACTAATATAGGGTGGCATTAGGTAAATCAACCGACCAAAGGGGCGGATCCAAACCCCATGCTCCACAAAGAGAGCCTGAATCACTTCCATATTGACCGGAAGATTCGTCTCCACCACTCCAATTGCGCCTAGCCAACGAGTCTGTTTTACCAGTGGAAAATTATCGAGTTTAGGTAGATGTTCGGCAAAAAACGCTTCGATATTCGCGACTTGCTGTTGCCAATCGCCTTGCTCAATCAGCGATAAACTCGCGCTTGCTACCGCGCAAGCCAGCGGATTGCCCATAAAAGTAGGGCCATGCATAAAACACCCCGCTTCCCCCGCACAAACGGTATCGGCCACTTGTTGGGTAGTGAGGGTAGCGGATAGCGTCATATAGCCGCCAGTCAGCGCCTTGCCCACACAGAGAATATCTGGTTGAACTCCCGCATGTTCACAAGCAAAGAGTTTGCCTGTGCGGCCAAAGCCGGTCGCAATCTCATCCAAAATCAGCAGTACACCAAATTCGTCACACAAAGCTCTAACTTGGCGTAAAAACTCGGGGTGATAGATACGCATACCACCAGCGCCTTGCACGATAGGCTCAAGAATTACGGCGGCAATCTGGTGGTGGTATTGAGTCAATTTGGCACGAAAATCGGTAATATCACGCTCATCCCACGCATCAAAAAATCCACCTTCTGGCGAATTAGCGAAAATATGCTCGGGCAGAAAACCCTTGTAAAGGCTGTGCATGGAGTTATCTGGATCGGTCACTGACATCGCGGCGAAGGTATCTCCGTGGTAGCCGTGGCGTAGGGTGAGAAACTTTGCTCTCGGCTGACCTTTACTGTGCCAATACTGTAGCGCCATTTTTAGGCTCACTTCCACCGCAACCGAACCTGAATCGGCGAGAAACACTTGTTGTAAATTGTTGGGCGCGAGCTTGAGCAGCTTTTGGCAAAGCTCAATCGCCGGTTGATGAGTTAACCCACCAAACATGATGTGTGACATCTGCTCGATTTGCTGGCGCGCTGCTTGATTGAGCTTAGGGTGATTGTAACCGTGGATCGCCGCCCACCAAGAGGACATGCCGTCGACTAAGCTGCGCCCATCCTCAAGCGTGATCATTACCCCATCGGCTCGGCTCACCGGATAACAGGTCAGAGGTGTTAAGGTCGAAGTGTAGGGATGCCAGATATGGCAACGGTCGAAGGCTAAATCCATCATCATTCCAAAATCAATAAAAGATTATTTAGTAATCACATGTAAACCTTGTGATTTTCTTGTTGTTGACAGTCTAACGCCTGTCAGTAGACTAGCCAAGCATAAAACCAATAACCCCAATAAGGATTACACGTGGAAGTTCGTCATAACTGGACGGTCGCTGAGGTCAAAGCGTTACTGGATAAACCTTTTATGGATCTGCTGTTTGAAGCGCAGCAGGTGCATCGTCTTCATCATCCGCACAACCATGTGCAGGTCAGCACGCTGCTGTCGATCAAAACCGGCGCTTGTCCAGAAGATTGCAAATATTGCCCGCAAAGCGCTCACTATCGTACGGATGTAGATAAAGAGCGCTTGATGGAAGTCGAGCGCGTATTGGATGCGGCGCAAAAAGCCAAAAATTCAGGCTCGACCCGTTTTTGTATGGGCGCGGCGTGGAAGAATCCGAAAGAGCGTGATATGCCGCTGCTCAAAGAGATGATCCGCGGCGTCAAGGGTATGGGGCTAGAGACCTGTATGACGCTGGGTATGCTAACGCCAGATCAAGCGCAGCAATTGGCGCAAGCGGGGCTGGATTATTACAACCACAACCTTGATACCTCTCCGGAATTTTACGGCAACATCATCACCACACGCACATACCAAGATCGCCTAGATACCTTGTCGCACGTGCGTGATGCCGGGATGAAGATCTGCTCGGGGGGCATTATCGGCATGGGTGAAAGCACCAATGACCGCGCCGGATTATTGGTTGAATTGGCGAACTTGCCGACTCATCCGGAAAGTGTGCCGATCAACATGCTGGTCAAAGTGAAAGGTACACCATTGGAACAAGTCGATGATGTGGAACCCTTTGATTTTGTGCGTTTGATTGCGGTAGCGCGCATTATGATGCCGAAATCTGCGGTTCGCCTTTCAGCAGGACGCGAGAAGATGAATGAGCAGATGCAGGCGCTGTGCTTTATGGCAGGAGCCAATTCGATTTTCTACGGTTGCAAACTGCTGACCACCCCCAACCCAGCGGAAGACAGCGATATGCTGCTGTTTAAAAAGCTAGGAATTAACCGCGAACAAGTGGCGCAAAAGCCCGATGAAATCACGGAAAATGAGTTGCTGGATAGAGTCGTTGAACGAGTAGCCGCGCGCCCAACCACCAGCGATTTATTTTATGACGCTGCGCTTTAAGTCGCGGATTGAGCAAGCTCTGAGTGAACGTGAACATTCAGGGCTGACTCGCCGTCTTCAGCTTTTAGATCGAAGCGCTCAAGGCGAACTGATTCAGCAAGATCGTACTTACCTCAACTTCTCAAGCAACGATTACCTTGGTTTAGCCAGTGATGCTGAGTTAGTGCATGCTTGGCAAACCGGTCTGGCGCGCTTTGGTGCTGGCAGTGGCGCTTCGCCGATGGTGACTGGTTTTAGCTCCGCTCATGCCGAGTTAGAGCATGAGTTGTGTCACTGGCTTGGTTACGAACGAGCAGTCTTGTTCAGCTCTGGCTTTAGTGCCAATCAAGCCCTGCTGTTTACTCTGCTCGAAAAAGAGGACTTGCTGCTGCAAGACAAACTCAATCACGCCTCCTTGATGGAAGCGGGCATGTTAAGTCCAGCAACTATGAAACGCTTTAAGCACAATGATACTGATCATCTTCGCCAATTACTGAATGAGCAGAGCAACAGCTTAGTGGTGACGGAAGGGGTGTTTAGTATGGATGGTGATTGCGCACCCTTGGCACAAATTGCAACTTTGGTGAAACAGCGCGCGTGGTTGATGGTGGATGATGCGCACGGCATTGGCGTGCTTGGAGAGCATGGGGCGGGGAGCTGTCAAGCAGCAGGGATTCATCCCGAGATTCTGGTCGTTACTTTTGGTAAAGCCTTTGGTTTAGCTGGAGCTGCGGTGTTGTGTGATGCACACGTTGGCGATTATCTGACGCAATTTGCACGCCACCATGTGTATTCCACCGCTATGCCTCCGGCACAAGCGCATGCTCTGACTCATGCTGCGCGGATGATCCAAAGTCAATCTTGGCGCAGAGAAAAATTGGCTGAGCTGCTGGCGTGTTTTGATGAGCAGTGCCGCAATATTCCGGGTTTTGTGGCAACACAAACGCCCATCAAACCTTGGTTGTTGGGCAGCTCTGATTCGGCATTGAGTGCATCCCACGAGCTCAAGCAGCAAGGCATTTGGGTCAGTGCCATTCGACCACCCACCGTGCCTGTAGGCTCTGCGCGTTTACGCATCACGATAACGGCGGCGCATACCCAAGCGCAGATACGCCGCTTATCAGAGCAGTTAACACATGTGATGGAGAAGGACACATGAGCATGACAGCCACGGAGCTTTGTGTTGAATTAAAAGATAAAAGTGCGATTGCGCAGGCCTTTGGCAAAGCTGCCGCGCACTATGATCAGCATGCGGCTTTTCAGCGCGATGTCGGATTGCGTTTACTGCAAAAAATGCCCAGTTGTTTGAAGGGGCTGCGAGTATTGGATCTCGGTTGTGGTACCGGTTATTTTTCAGCCCTGCTGCGCGAGCGGGGAGCGCAAGTGGTGTGCGCAGATATCTCACATGCCATGCTTGAGCAAGCAAAGCAACGCTGTGGTGATGAGGGAATGAGTTACCAGTTAGCGGATGCCGAGCAACTGCCTTTTGCATCTGCTTGTTTTGACATGGTGTTTTCAAGCTTAGCATTGCAATGGTGTGAAGATCTGTCGCTGCCGCTGAGCGAAATTCGCCGTGTGCTGAAGCCCCAAGGTCAAGCCTTCCTCTCCACCTTGTTAGACGGTTCGCTGTTTGAACTCGAGCAAGCGTGGCGCAGCGTTGATCATCATCGTCATATCAATCAGTTCATTTCCATCAATCAGGTAAAAATTGCGTTAGCGCAAGCCGGATGTGCGCAACATCACTTAGACTTAGCGGCAATTACGGTTTGGTATGAAACTGCCTTTATGCTGATGCGCGATCTAAAAGGGATCGGCGCCAATCATGTCAGTGGACGTTCAACGGGGCTAATCAGTCGCCGAACGTTGGCAAAAGTGGAATTGGCCTACCAATCATTTCGTAACCAACAGGGTCTTGTGCCTGCCACATATCAGGTTTATTTAGGGGTTATTCACCGATGAGAAATGCAATTTTTATCGCAGGGACGGATACCGACGTTGGGAAAACAGTCGCTTCGAAAGCGATTCTTCAGGCGCTCGCGACACACAGTATCGCTACGATTGGCTATAAGCCAGTCGCAGCGGGGAGTGATAAAACTGAGTTTGGCTATCGCAATTCCGATGCATTGCATCTGATGAAAGCCGCGACCGTCGATATGCCGTATGAGGACGTCAATCCTTATGCCTTAGTACTTCCTACTTCACCACACATCGCCGCTAAGCATGAAAATGTTACGATTGATTATGCGCTGCTAAGCAATAAGCTCTCGAAACATAAGCAAAATGCAGAGTTCGTCGTGGTAGAAGGGGCAGGAGGTTGGCGAGTGCCTACTTCCGATTCCGATTGTTTATCCACTTGGGTGAAACAAGAGCGTTTACCGGTCATCTTGGTGGTTGGAATTAAACTCGGTTGTCTGAGCCATGCGATTTTGACCGCAGAAGCGATTCGTGCCGATGGGTTAGAGCTGGTGGGCTGGATTGCCAACCGGATTAACCCGGGGACTGAACACTATGCAGAGATCATTGAGCATTTAGAAGGGCGACTCGGTGCACCGAAATTGGGGGAAATCCCTTATATGCCTAAGGCTAAACGTCAAGAGCTAGGCAAGTTCATCCAACTGGATCACTTGTTAGAACCCGGCACCGTGGCATAACGACGCTAAATAACAAAAGGCTGCTCAAACATGAGCAGCCTTTTTAGTATCAGATTGTATGGAAGTTGAGTGTGCGAGAGGCTATTTCTCTGCGCTCAAACCCATTAAAGAGTGTTGAGTATCGACGATCTGCTGCTGCAGCGTCTGCTCTTTGGTTTCTAACCCAAGTTGAGCGCGAGCTTCTTGTTCACTGATACCTAAATGACAACAAAGTAAATCAATCGCCATTTGGTAGCTATGTGCTTCAGCCATGTGTTTTCCTTTGTTTGTGGTTAAATTCCTTCGACTCACGCACTCTATGCCTTCATTACGGCTATCTCAATACGACCAAAGTCTATACCCTTGCATCTTCTAGGCTGCTCAGCCTTTGCCGAACAGAAGCTGGACATTAAATGTTGCAATTTACTACTTAACCTTGTTTTTCAAATGGAAGAACATATGTTGTAAATAAGAACAAACGATGTGTGGTAAAGTCGCACATCGCAACCGCTGAGAAGTTTCCTTCGGAGATTAAGTCATGAAACGTATATTGTTATTCTTAGCAACCAACCTTGCTGTCGTATTGGTGCTTAGTGTTGTTTTGAATATTGTTTATGCTGTCACGGGCATGCAGCCAGGGAGTTTGTCTGGTCTGTTGGTGATGGCGGCTGTGTTTGGTTTTGGCGGTGCATTTATTTCACTGCTGATGTCAAAAAGTATGGCCCTACGCTCAGTGGGTGGTGTTGTCATTGATACTCCGCGCAATGAGATGGAACATTGGCTATTGGAAACGGTACGTCGCCAAGCAAACCAAGCGGGTATCGGTATGCCAACGGTGGCGATTTATGATGCGCCAGATATGAATGCTTTTGCGACTGGTGCCAAGCGCGATGATTCTCTGGTCGCGGTATCAACCGGTTTACTGCACAACATGACCCGTGATGAAGCAGAAGCCGTACTGGCGCATGAAGTTAGCCACATTGCTAACGGTGACATGGTCACCATGACGCTGATGCAAGGTGTGGTGAACACCTTCGTGATCTTCTTGTCACGCTTTATTGCCAATATCGTGGCTTCACGTAATTCAGAAGAAGGAGAAGGCAGTAATATGATGGTTTATTTCGGCATCTCTATGGTGCTTGAATTGGTGTTTGGTTTCTTAGCCAGCTTCATTACCATGTGGTATAGCCGCCACCGTGAGTTCCATGCTGATGCGGGTGCCGCTCAGTTGGTCGGTAAACACAAGATGATTGCGGCGTTAGAACGTCTGAAAATGGGTCAGGAGTCGCATCTTGAAGGTTCGATGATGGCGTTTGGCATCACAGGTAAACGCTCTCTATCCGAATTAATGATGACTCACCCACCCCTTGAAAAACGTATCGCAGCACTGCGCAATATGTAATCTCTTCCAACCAGCCTTCGGGCTGGTTTTGTTTATCTTGATTGATAGTCTTCTTGAGCTTGTTTTCTTAACGCTCTTTAGTGATCCCTTACATTCTGAGTTTCGTAACATGAAGTATAAAGTTGTACAGAAAAAATCTTGTACAACTTTACAAACTCAACTATGGTTGTAATGCATTATACGAATCTTAAATTTGTATAACTTTAGGGATGAGCATTATGGACGTACAACACGTCGCGCAGTTTTATCAACAATTAGATAAAAGCCAATTACATAGGCTGATTGAAATCTATCATCCTGATGTGGTGTTTGAAGATGCTGCACATCGCATCGAAGGGTTTGACGCCCTTTACCAGTATTTTTTGAATCTTTACCAAAACGTCCATACCTGTACTTTTACCATTCATGAGCAGTATGCAGTCAATGAGGGCGCTTTTTTGGTCTGGACCATGCATTTACGTCACCCAAAATTAGCCAAGGGCGAACAGGTGGATGTGAAAGGCGTGAGCCACTTGCGCTTTGCCGAGGGCAAAGTGACCTACCATCGCGATTATTTCGATATGGGGGAAATGCTTTATGAGCAGTTGCCTGTGCTTGGGCAAGTTATCCGCGCGATCAAGCGGAGACTAGGACAATGACCGCGGTGTTCATTACCGGTGCGACCTCCGGAATTGGTAAACAACTGGCGTTGGATTATGCCAAACAGGGTTGGCAAGTGATTGCGTGTGGACGTAATCAGCCGGTGTTAGACAGCTTACATACACAATATGCCAACATTTTTCCCTTGGCGTTTGATGTCACCGATCATCCCGGCACAAAAGCAGCATTAGCGCAGCTTCCATGTCAGCCGGAACTCTGGATTTTAAATGCAGGCGATTGTGAGTACATCGACGATGGCAAGATGGATGTCACACTGATGGCACGTGTGTTCAATATCAATGTGCTTGGCGTAGCGGCGGTGATTGAAGGTATACAGCCACATTTGTCCCGTGGTCACCGTGTGGCGATTGTTGGCTCGATTGCCAGTGAGCTGGCCTTGCCGCGAGCAGAAGCTTATGGCGCTTCCAAAGCGGCCGTCGCTTATTTAGCACGAACGCTTCAACTCGATTGGCGTCCGCTTGGTATCGAAGTCACCACCATTTTTCCGGGCTTTGTCGCCACGCCACTCACGGATCGCAATACTTTTGTCATGCCCATGATCATCACAGTAGAGCGTGCCGCCCAGGAGATCAAAGCTGGCTTGGCGCGCGGTGTGTCACAACTCTATTTCCCTAAACGATTTACTTGGCTGATTCGGTTACTCGGTGCTTTGCCTTATGCATGGCAAGGCCGCTTAGTTCGACGTCTGTTGAAGGCTTAATAAGGATTTTTTTGATGAAAATTGCAATTATCGGCTCGGGCATTTCAGGTTTAACCTGTGGCTACTATCTGCACCGTTATCACGATATCACCCTATTCGAAGCCAACGACTACATTGGTGGGCACACTGCGACGGTGGATGTTGAGCTGGCGGGTAAGCCATACGCAGTGGATACGGGCTTTATCGTTTATAACGACAGAACCTATCCCAATTTCATCAAAATGATGGATGAGATTGGCGTACAAGGTAAACCGACGCAGATGAGCTTTAGTGTGCGTAATGATGCTAACGGTTTGGAGTACAACGGGCATACCCTGACGACCTTATTCGCTCAAAAACGTAACTGGCTGAATCCAAAGTTTTATCGTTTTATCGCGGAGATTTTACGCTTTAACCGTTTAACGAAAGCGTGCGTCGATAATCAATTGGCGAATGAGCAAACCTTAGGTGATTTTCTGGCTCAGCATCAGTTTTCTGAATACTTCTGTGAAAACTACATTCTGCCCATGGGGGCGGCGATTTGGTCTTCCTCTCTGGCGGATATGCGAGCTTTCCCTCTGATGTTTTTCGCGCGTTTTTTCCTAAACCATGGCCTACTGGATGTTACTAATCGTCCGCAGTGGTATGTGATCCCCGGCGGTTCGCGCAGTTATATTGCGCCTTTAACCCAAGGATTTGGCGAACGCATCCGCCTCAATAGCGCGGTCACTCAAGTGAAGCGTTTACCAAGTGGGGTAGAAGTTGTGGTCAATGGTCAGAGTGAGCGTTTTGATGAGGTGATTTTTGCTTGCCATAGTGACCAAGCTCTTGCCATGCTCAGTGATGCAAGTTCCACCGAACAACAACTGCTGTCTGCACTCGCTTATCAGGCGAATGAAGTGGTGCTCCATACGGATACTCGTCTGCTGCCCAAACGTAAAGCGGCTTGGGCAGCTTGGAATTACTGGTTGAAAGGTGAAGCCAATCAAGAAACGCGCTTGCCATCTTTGACCTACAACATGAATATTTTGCAGCATATTGAAGCGCCAGAGACGTTCTGCGTCACACTCAATAGTAGTGAGGACATTGACCCGAGCAAGATACTGCGCCGATTTACCTATCATCACCCTGTGTTTTCTCGTCCTGCGATTGAAGCGCAGCAGAAAAAAGCGCAGATCAGCGGTGTCAACCATACTTGGTTTTGTGGCGCATACTGGCATAACGGTTTTCATGAAGATGGGGTACGCAGTGCGCTGGATGTGGTGACCCAATTGGAAGCTTACGCACAGCGCAGTGAGCAAGGAGCGGCCTAATGCCTGTGCCCCAAGATAGCGCCGAGTGGCAAAGTTGTTTGATGGTTGGACAAGTCAGACACAGACGTTTTACGCCAGTCGAGCACGCACTCAACTATCCGCTGTTTATGCCTTGTATTGATTTAGATGAATGGCCACAGTTGGCGGATAAAGTGTGGGGATTGGGTGAGCGTTGGTGGCATTGGGCGCGTTTTCGTCGTGCAGATTACCTCGGGCAAGGCCCGCTCAAACAAGCAGTACTTGATAAGGTCGAGCAACTGACGGGAGAGCGAATAGAAGGCGGCAGGGTGGTGGCTTTGCTGCATCTGCGCTATCTCGGAATTTATTTTAGCCCAGTCAACTTTTACTATGTCTACGATAGCGAAAAGCGTTGGCGTTATCTGTTGGCTGAAGTCAGCAATACCCCGTGGAATGAGCGCCACTACTATGCGGTTCCAGCACAAACAGCATTAACCTCAGAAGAAGCTGTCGTGATTGAGTGGCAGCATGCGAAAGCATTTCATGTTTCGCCATTCAATCCCATCGAACAGCGATACTACTGGAAAATAAAGCCCTTAACCCGCGCGCTGATGATCCATCTTGAGTGTCATCGTAGTGATAAAGAGTTTGATGCTACCTTAGCGATGCAGGCTGAACCCTTGAGCGCAGGCAATTTATTACCTCGATTGATCAAAACGCCGATCATGGCAGTAAAAGTGGTATTGGGCATTTATTGGCACGCTTTCAAATTGTGGCGCAAAGGTGCCCCGTTTTATGCGCACCCAGACCAAACTCAGAACAATAATAAGGAGCAACCTCATGTTAAATAGCTCATCGATGGAAATATCCCGCTCTCTCACCAGTTGGCAGAAAGGTGCCCGCAGTATTATTCACCGTGCATTACAGTATCTCGAAGGCAATTTAACGGTGATAGAACATTTTCCCGCTCAAACCCAAACCACGCATGAACAATTTGGCCAAGATAAGCCCGATGCCATTCATGCCGTGATTGAAGTTAAACACCCGGATTTTTACAGCCGAGTACTGAAGGGCGGGAGTATTGCTGCTGCAGAAGCTTACATGGAAGGGTGGTGGGAAAGCCCTAATCTGACAGCTTTGATGCAGTTGATGGCTGCCAACCTCAGTACGCTGGATAAGCTAGAAAGTCAAAGCAGTCCTGTGACGCAATGGTTAAACCGTTTCACTCACTGGCTCAAACGCAACACCATAGATCAAGCCAAAGACAATATTCACCAGCACTATGATTTGGGGAATGAGCTTTACCAACTGTTCCTCGATGAAGAGATGCTTTACTCCAGCGCGCTGTTTACCCAACCTGAGCTCTCACTAGAGCAGGCGCAGCAAGCCAAAATGCAGCGTTTATGTGAGCAACTACACCTGAAACCGACCGATCACGTGTTAGAAATTGGTACGGGTTGGGGCGCGATGGCGATTTACATGGCGCAGCACTATGGCTGTAAGGTCACCACCACCACCATTTCTGAAGAGCAGTATGCCTACGCACAGCAAAAAATTACGGCACTTGGGCTAAATAACCAAATTACCCTGCTCAAACAAGATTACCGTTTGCTGAGCGGTCAGTATGACAAGTTGGTCTCGATTGAAATGATTGAAGCGGTGGGTAAGGCCTACTTGCCGACGTTTTTGAGCCAATGTTATGCGCTACTGAAGCCGCGCGGCAAAATGGCGATTCAGGCAATCACCATTGCCGATCAGCGCTATGAAAGCTACAGCAATAACGTGGACTTTATTCAGAAATACATTTTCCCCGGCGGTTTTTTGCCTTCGATCAGTGTGTTGACCGAATTAGCCACCAAACGCACTGGGTTGGTGTTGCGTAACTTGCATGACATCGGCATGGATTACGCACTGACGTTGCAACACTGGCGTGACCGATTTGAGCAGCAATTGCCGAAAGTGCGTGACCTTGGGTATGACGAACGTTTCATCCGTATGTGGCGTTATTACTTTTGTTACTGCGAAGGTGGCTTTTTAGCCCGTAGCATCAGTACCGTGCACATGACTTTTGAACGAGATTAATCATGGCGTTAGTGGCGATATCATTATGGTTTGACCTGCTCTGGGCACTGGCTGTCTTGGGACAGCAAACCTGGTTATGGCTTACCGCATTACTGGTGGTTGCCACCTATGGCTTAACGGCTATCCAGCGCCATCCGCTGTTTGAAAAAATGGTGTGGATGGCGGTGGTTGGCATCATGATAGACAGCAGCAATATGCTGCTTGGGTTACTCACCTTTGCCGACGATCAATTTCCACTTTGGTTGGTGGCACTCTGGTTTGCGTTTACTTGGTATGCAGGCCACTTACTGCCGCAGCTTAACCAATATTCCCACACTCTTCTGTGTCTCGCCGGAGGCGTTTTGGGAAGTTTAAGTTATTGGTTTGGTTACCGAATGGGTGCGGTTGGTTGGGAATACCCCACCTTTATCGTCATGTTGGCACTGTTTTTGGAATGGATAGGTATCACTTGGTTACTGTTGAAGGTAATGAGGCATGAAAAAAGGACTGATAACCCTATTCGTTTTGCTCGCGAGCGGACTTGGTTACGCCGCCGTCGTTAATGCGGCGCAAGCGGAGCATAAAACTCTCCAACGATGGGCAGAATGGCCAGTCGTCGGGCAGGCCACCCTTTCATGGCTGTGGCTGGATATCTACTCCTCGCAGTTGCGAGCGCCTGATGGCCTGTATCATGAGTCGCAAGATGTCTCGCCACATCCTGTGGCCCTTGAGATCCGTTATTTGCGCGATATCAGCAGTAAACAGTTGGTGAATGCCACAGAGGATCAGTGGCGAAAACTTGGATTCACCACACCGCAAACCAAAGCGTGGTTGAAGCAACTGCAGCAAATATTGCCGGATGTTGTGACGGGAGATCGCTTAGTGTATGTCTCTGATGGGCAACGCGGAGCGTTTTTCTTTAGCCACCAGCAAGAGACGGAACGTTTGGTAGGCAGCATTGATGATGAAGCATTTAATGATGCTTTTCTCTCCATTTGGCTGTCGCCGCAAACGGAATATTTAACCTTGCGTAATCAATTGATAGGAATGAATCGACCATGAGATTGGCTAAATGTTGGCTATTATTACTCTGTATCTGGCTTAGTGGATGCTCGGCAGAGATTGATGATTATCGTGAGACGACGCCTAAGTTTGATCTTTTCAATTACTTTGTCGGAACGACACATGCGTGGGGTATGGTACAAGACTATACCGAGAAGCAGACGCGCCGTTTTGAGGTGGTAATTGAAGGTCGGATTGAGAATAACCAACTGATTTTAGTCGAAGACTTCGTGTTTGATGATGGAGAGAAGGATCAACGGATCTGGACGATTAACCGAACGGCTGATGATGAGTACGAAGGACGAGCGGATGACATTGTTGGAACGGCTCGCGGTAAAGAAGTGGGTAATGCACTACAGTGGCAATACGATTTTGTGTTGCAACGCGACAGCGGCGATGTGCAAGTACACTTCGATGACTGGTTGTATCGACAAGATGACAAGCGGGTATTCAACTTAACCAAAATTCGCAAATTTGGTCTTGAAGTCGGTCGGATCACACTGTTTTTTGAAAAGCAGGAGTGAAATGGTCTGGTATAAACCAAGTCAATAAGTCATAGATAAGTAAAAGGGGAGCCGTTGCTCCCCTTAGTCATTTGGTCTCTCTTGTCGAGATTACAGCTTGTCGGTCAGCTCAATCGCATAGCCAATGTAGCTGGCTGGTGTCATGGCTTTCAAGCGCGTTTTCTCTTCCTCTGGCAGTTCTAAACCATCAATGAATTGACGCATCGCTTCGCCATCTACTCGCTTACCGCGAGTCAGCTCTTTGAGCTTCTCATAAGGCTTTTCAATGCCGTAGCGGCGCATCACAGTTTGGATTGGCTCTGCCAGAACTTCCCAGTTGTGATCCAGTTCTGCAAGTAGTGCGTCACGGTTCACTTCCAGCTTGCTGATGCCTTTCAAAGTTGAGGTATAAGCGATGATGGCATAGCCGACACCCACACCGAGGTTACGCAGCACGGTAGAATCCGTTAGGTCACGTTGCCAACGAGAGATAGGCAGCTTTTGCGCTAGGTGCGTAAACATCGCATTCGCCAGACCCAAGTTACCTTCTGAGTTTTCAAAGTCGATTGGGTTGACTTTATGTGGCATGGTTGAAGAGCCAATTTCACCCGCGATGGTTCTTTGTTTGAAGTGGCCCAGAGCAATGTAGCCCCAAACATCACGATCAAAGTCGATCAAGATGGTGTTAAAACGTGCAACCGCTTCAAACAGCTCAGCAATGTAATCATGCGGCTCGATTTGCGTGGTGTACGGGTTCCAGTCTACGCCCAAAGATTCTGTGATGAACTCTTCGCTGAATTTATGCCAATCTACCGTTGGGTAAGCAGAAAGGTGCGCGTTGTAGTTACCCACCGCGCCGTTGATTTTGGCTAGGATTTCTACGTTAGCGATCTGCTTGTATTGGCGCTCCATGCGGTAGGCCACGTTCGCCATCTCTTTACCCATGGTCGATGGAGAGGCTGGCTGACCGTGAGTACGAGAAAGCAGCGGAATATCGCGGTACTCTTCGGCCAGTTTGCGAATCGCGTCAATCACGTTGCGAATTTCAGGCAGGATCACCGTGTCACGCGCTTCTTTGAGCATCAACGCATGTGAAGTGTTGTTGATGTCTTCGGAAGTACAAGCAAAGTGAATGAACTCGTTGACGGCATGCAGCTCAGGCATGGCCGCTACTTTCTCTTTCAGGAAGTATTCCACGGCTTTTACATCGTGGTTGGTTGTGCGTTCAATCTCTTTGATACGCAGTGCATCCGCCTCACTGAAGTT
Organism: Vibrio paracholerae; assembly: GCF_037672085.1. Classification (NCBI taxonomy): domain Bacteria; kingdom Pseudomonadati; phylum Pseudomonadota; class Gammaproteobacteria; order Vibrionales; family Vibrionaceae; genus Vibrio; species Vibrio paracholerae. Next base: position 1,091,151 of record NZ_JBBHLM010000002.1, read on the forward strand.
GGCGGCAATCGCATCAAGGAATTGATTCGCTTCGGCACTGAATGCAGGCACTTCTGCGATCTCAGCAGTGGCGGCTAGCTTTTGTAGCCAGCGAATTTCAACGATAGTGCGGTACTTTAGGAGACCAAACTCACTGAAGATACTGCGTAACGCAATCGTTTTACTTCCGTAGCGGCCATCTACCGGTGAAACAGCAGTCAATGCTGACAGTTCCATGTTCTTCTCCTGAATATTGAGTTAAAGGTGTGAGTAATTCGAGTGGGTAGTCATCACTTAGATTCGCGCTAACAAAATCTGCGCTTGTTCGATCATCTGTTTACGACCGAAAATCAGGTGACGACGGCGTCCACCAACCTGACGCCACAATACGGCGCAGCGGATCCCTGACAGGAGTAGGGCGCGCACTTTGTGCTGGTTAGCGGTTTGCTGTAATACGGCTGGAGTGCCAGTCACTTGAATGCGCGGGCCAATTGGGCTAATCACATCAAGGTAAATGCTGGCGAGGTTACTGATCATTTGATCATCAAATAAGTCAAAATGGTCAAGCTGACGCTCAATCATTTGAATGCGGTCACCGAGTTGGCTCATGGCATCGCGGCGACCACTTAATTTACGCTCAAGCGCCATTAGGCTGATCAGGTAACGGGTGATTTCGCTACCTGATGGCGTGCTGTCAATCCCTTTGACCAAGCACTCTAAGCCGAGCTTGAGCTGACTTTCGTGACCGAAAACTTCAAGCGTGTTACTTGGATTGGTACAAGTAATCGCTTTGAGCGACGTTTCAAACGCATCAGAATCACAGTACCCATTTTGGGCGACTTGCTGCACAAGTGCCACTGCCTGACAAATGCCAGCGAAAGCGATGGTACGGTCGTAAATTGCGTTAGCCACGTAAATCTCCTAAAAATTGACTTTAAATGCGCTCTTCAATAATGCCGCCACCAAGGCAGATTTCACCTTGATAAAAGACGGCGGATTGTCCCGGAGTCACGGCCACTTGTGGCTCGTCAAACATCACTTTGATGCGATCATCACTGAGCGGAATGATGGTACAAGCGATGTCACTTTGACGATAACGCGTCTTCACGCTGCAACGTACAGGTTCAGTGATTGGGGTGCGATCAACCCAATGTAACTGAGCCGCAACCAAACCATGCGATTTGAGGAGAGGATGATCCGCGCCTTGTACCGCGATGAGTACGTTGCGTTTGAGATCTTTATCCGCCACATACCATGGCTGTTCGCTGCTCTCTTTCATACCACCAATGTGCAGACCTTTACGCTGTCCGAGAGTGTGGTACATCAAGCCTTGGTGCTCACCAATCACTTTGCCTTCCGGGGTCTCAATTTTACCCGGTTGGGCTGGCAAATAGCGAGATAAGAAGTCGGTAAATTTGCGCTCACCGATAAAACAAATACCGGTTGAATCTTTCTTCTTCGCGGTAATTAAGCCTTGTTCTTCGGCAATGCGGCGTACTTCAGGTTTTTCTAGTTCACCCACGGGGAATAGGCTACGCGCCACTTGCTCATGGCTCAGCGTATAAAGGAAGTAGCTTTGGTCTTTATTACCGTCTAAACCGCGCAGCATTTGCGGTTTTTCGCCATTCTGCGGGAAGGTGCGACGCACATAGTGCCCCATGGCAATGTAGTCCGCATCCAGCACTTCATCAGCAAATTCTAAGAAGGCTTTAAATTTGATCTCTTTATTACACAAAATATCTGGGTTAGGAGTACGTCCCGCCTTATATTCCGCTAGGAAGTATTCAAATACGTTATCCCAGTATTCTGCTGCGAAGTTAATGGTATGAAGTGGGATGTCGAGTTTGTCACACACCGCCTGAGCATCGGCAAGATCTTCCGCCGCAGTACAATACTCTTCGTTATCGTCTTCTTCCCAGTTTTTCATAAACAGGCCTTCCACTTGGTAACCCTGTTGTTTGAGAAGATAGGCTGAAACAGAGGAATCAACCCCTCCAGACATACCGACAATCACTTTCTTTTGGCTGTTTGCGCTGTGCTCTACAGACATCACTTATCTACCACTTGAGGAACTTGGACGAGGATTCTAACAGAAAGAATTTTTCGAGGACAGATCCGAGACGCTAATCACACTTCCCCAAACGTAAGCGCTATGTTGCTAACCTATTGAATCACTTGCGCTCCAAGCGCTAAGAGAACAGAGTGAAATAAAATCCTCAACGTGCAAACGTTTGCGTTTTTTTCCTTTATTGCTGCACTAAAAGGTGCGCGGTAGAATCGGCGCTCCTTTCATCCTTGAACCCAAGTAACCTTTATGAAATTTCCTGGCCAACGCAAATCTAAGCATTATTTTCCGGTTCACGCGCGTGATCCTCTGGTCATTCAAGCGCAAGAAAATAAGAAGATGTCGCGCACCCACATTATCGGTATTGATCAAACCCTAGTGGATATAGAGGCCAAAGTCGATTCAGATTTGATTGAACGTTATGGTTTAAGTAAAGGACACTCATTAGTCATTGATGATCAGGCTGCAGAAGCGTTATACAACGAATTAAAAGAGCAGCGTTTGATTACCAATGAATATGCGGGTGGAACTATAGGGAATACGCTGCATAATTACTCCGTGCTTGCGGATGATCGCTCCACACTACTGGGTGTGATGAGCCAAGATATTAAAATTGGCAGTTACGGTTATCGCTATCTGTGTAACACTTCTAGCCGAATGGATCTCAACTATTTACAAGGTGTAGATGGTGCGATTGGCCGCTGCTTTGCCTTGATTACCGAAGATGGTGAACGTACTTTCGCGATCAGCGAAGGTCAAATGAACCAATTACGCCCAGACAGTATTCCTGAAAAAATATTTGCTAGTGCCTCTGCATTAGTGATCACGGCTTATTTAGTTCGTTGTAAAGACGGCGATCCAATGCCGGAAGCAACAATGCGTGCCATAGAGTATGCAAAAAAATATGATGTGCCTGTGGTATTAACCCTAGGTACTAAATTTGTTATTCAAGATGATCCTAAATTCTGGCAAGATTTTTTACGTGATCATGTTTCTGTGGTGGCAATGAATGAAGATGAAGCATTAGCTTTAACGGGAGAAAGCGATCCGCTCGCAGCCTCAGATAAAGCGTTAGATTGGGTTGATTTAGTACTGTGTACCGCAGGCCCTGTCGGTTTATTTATGGCGGGTTACACCGAAGATTCCGCTAAACGTGAAACGTCATTACCGTTATTACCGGGATCGGTCCCAGAATTTAATCGCTATGAATTTAGCCGTCCCGCACGTAAAGAGAGTTGTATAAATCCTATTCGTGTTTATTCACATATTTCACCGTACATGGGTGGACCTGAGAAGATAAAAAACACCAATGGTGCTGGAGATGCAGCATTATCCGCTCTATTACATGATATGGCTGCCAATAAATACCATAAAGAAAACGTCCCTAACTCAAGTAAGCATCAACATGAGTTTTTAACCTATTCTTCTTTCTCTCAAGTTTGCAAATACTCTAACCGTGCAAGTTATGAAGTATTGGCGCAGCACTCACCACGTCTTTCACGTGGTCTTCCTGAGCGAGAAGATAGCCTTGAAGAGGCTTATTGGGAAAGATAACAAAAAAAGGCTCCTTCGGGAGCCTTTATCATTTGGATTTCTAGCAGAATTACAGAGCGAATTCTTCCAGTGATTTACCTTCATCCAGTGCTTTTTGGATCACTGAAGGGGTACGGCCTTGACCTGTCCAAGTTTTCTCTTCACCGTTGGTGTCAATATACTTATATTTTGCTGGACGAGGTGCACGTTTACCTTGGCCTTTTGCTTTAGTTTTGGTTTCGCCTGAAAGCGCAGAAATAAGCGCCTGAAGGTCGATACCATCTTTAGCAATTTGCTCAGCAATTGCGGCTAATTTTGCTTCTTGCTCTGCACGAGCAGCAATTTCTTCTGCTTCTGCTTCTTTACGCTCTTGAACCACGGTAGTTAATTTATCTAACGCTTCTTCAAGTTGCTCAATAGTCAGTTCGCGTGCATAAGCACGTAGGCTACGAATATTTAATAAAGTCTTAGTGATTTCCGACATTACCATTTCCTGTTCACAATTTGGATAACGAGTTAATACTAAACCTAGCTTATTATACTGACAAGTTTTCGCTACAAATATTAAGGCAAAATAGTAAGAAAGTAAAAATATAAAATGATGTTTATTTAATGCATTTACTATTTAGAATACTGCAGACGCATATAAAAGCAGCTGCAGGAACTTATCATGCAGATAAATAATATTAGTTCTATATATCAAGCCTTGCGGTGTTTTTATGAAATAAGTATCAATGAAATGATTGATTTGTGAGCTGTGGCACTTGTTTTTCTCACTGGAACCTAGTTGCATTGATATTTTTGTTAAGTAAAATGTCTCTCACCTAATGCGAAAAACAGACTAAATGAGCCAAACGAATTGGCAGATTAGGATGAAGTTTTCGCCGTAGAGGAGCGGTTACGAAAAGTATCCACAGTTGGGGTGATGCCAATGAATTGTGGAGAAAGGCGTTGCCGCCGAAGTCAACTTGCCCATCAACGCAGTTGGCTGGGGTTACATTCAATAGGTGTAACACTGCCATAGTCTATATTGTTGTTAAACTATGGAGCGCTACTGTAGGGTTGGGTGAAGTGTTCGCTTCCCTTTCGCTTAGTTCAACATAAATTAAGTTGACATGATGTCGCTTGATTTGTCTGCAGTAGATCTCTAACCATTTTTTACTGGTTTAGGAAGATCATGAATTTAATCGATTTTGCTTCTTCGCCACTCTCTGTTTTACCACCGCTGGTGGCATTGAGTTTGGCTATTGTCACTCGCCGTGTACTCCTTTCTCTTGGCGTGGGGATTTTTTTAGGTGCTTTACTGCTGGCTGATTATTCTATTGGTCAGTCGTTGCAATATATCGCAACACAAGTGGGTAGCGTGTTTGTTAAAGAGGGCGCGATCAATGCTTGGAATATGAGTATTGTCGGCTTTTTACTGTTACTGGGTATGATGACTGCGCTACTAACGTTGTCGGGCGGCACTCGCGCTTTTGCTCAGTGGGCACAAGTCCGAGTGAAAAGCAAACGTGGCTCTAAATTACTGGCGGCATTTTTAGGCGTATTCATTTTTGTTGACGACTATTTTAATAGCCTAGCTGTCGGTTCTATTTCTCGCCCAGTGACGGATCGTTTTTACGTTTCGCGCGCCAAACTCGCTTACATTCTGGATTCCACTGCTGCGCCTATGTGTGTGGTCATGCCCGCCTCAAGTTGGGGCGCGTATATCATGACCATCATCGGTGGCATTTTAGTTTCGCACGGTATTGAGGAGTATTCCGCATTAGGCGCTTATCTTCGCCTAGTACCGATGAACTTCTATGCGATCTTTGCATTGTTAATGGTATTTGCGGTGGTGTGGTTCCAAATGGATATCGGCCAGATGCGCAAGCATGAAATCGCCGCTTCTCAAGGTCGTGGTTTTGATGAAGATCCGAATACAGATACGCAAGAGGCTCACGAACTCAATGAAGAGCTTGATATTCGTGAAAGTGAACGCGGTACAGTACTCGATCTCGTGTTGCCGATTGTGTTTTTAGTCGTTGCGACCATTGGTGCGATGATTTGGACTGGCGCAAGTGCATTAGCGGAAAGTGGTCAGTCGTTTGATATTTTTGGGGCGTTTGAAAATACCAATGTTGGTACTTCATTGGTATATGGTGGATTAGTCGGTCTGGCGATGGCTTTTGTGACCGTGTTGCGCCAAAAACTACCGACGGCTGAAATCGCAAAAACCTTATGGATTGGTGCGAAATCGATGTTTGGTGCAATTTTGATCCTGATTTTTGCGTGGACCATAGGTTCTGTCATCGGTGACATGAAGACCGGTGCCTATCTCTCTTCTCTCGTACAAGGCAATATTGACCCACATTGGCTTCCGGTCATTCTGTTTGTGTTGTCTGGTGCGATGGCGTTTTCTACCGGTACATCATGGGGCACTTTTGGCATCATGCTGCCGATTGCGGGTGACATGGCTGGCGCTACAGATATTGCACTTATGCTGCCGATGCTCGGTGCGGTGCTTGCCGGTTCCGTATTTGGCGATCACTGTTCGCCGATTTCAGATACCACGATTCTCTCTTCGACGGGAGCACGTTGTCATCATATTGACCACGTTGCGACTCAACTGCCTTACGCGTTGGCGGTTGCGCTAGTGTCAGCGATTGGTTACGTGGTGCTGGGAATTTTTGCTTCACTCGGGCTGGCTTTAGCAGCCGCATCCGTGAGCTTTGTCGTGGTTTGCTTAATTTTTGCAGCACTGTCAAAAGCCAAAGTGAGCAAACAGGTGTCTGCGTAATTCGCATCGCTATAGAGATAAGAGGCCAGCCGGCCTCTTTTTTTATCGCTAACCTTAATTGCAGCTTTGAATGGAGGTGATGATCTCTTAAAGCCGTCATAAAAAAATAACCAGAAAAGTGTCAATTTGTGGTTGAAAAAAAAACTTAGCTTGGTTAGTGTGAAGGCAGTTCTCAAACAGACAGAAACCACTAAGTATGCGTAATTTCGTAATGAACATTCATCACCATCATCATCCCTAAGGTGTCTTTCGGGAGATGTACGCATACCCGGGGGACAGGAATCTCCCGGAGTTGAAATCAGAGCCATAAAAAGATTCTAACCCTCGGGAGACCAAACCTCCCGAGGGTTTTTCGTTTTAAGCTTTGGAAAAATTATTAAATTCAACAAATTGCAAAGGAAGAATGACATGCAAACACAACGACTAAGAATCGCGATACAGAAAAAAGGCCGCCTGAGCCAAGAGTGCCAAGAACTGCTGAAAAAATGCGGTGTGAAATTCAACATCATGGGCGAGCGCTTGGTGGTTCATTCACTGAATATGCCGATTGACCTGTTGTTGGTGCGTGACGATGACATTCCAGGACTGATCATGGATGGGGTGGTGGATTTGGGTTTTGTTGGGGAAAACGTGCTTGAAGAAACACGTTTAGATCGCCTAGCACTCAACCAACGTAACGAATTTACCACCCTGCGTCGTATGGACTTTGGTGGTTGCCGTCTGTCGATCGCGATTGAAAAAGATGCTGAGTATCGTGGACCGCAAGATCTGAATGGTAAGCGTATTGCCACCACTTACCCTCAACTGCTTAAAGCTTATATGGATCGCCAAGGCGTGGATTTCAGCACCTGTATGTTGACGGGGTCGGTTGAAGTTGCACCGCGCGCGGGGTTAGCGGATGCGATTGCGGATCTGGTCTCCACTGGCGCGACCTTGGAAGCCAACGGTCTTAAAGAAGTGGAAGTGATTTTTGAATCCAAAGCGACGCTTATTCAGCGCCCAGGTGCTTTTGCTGCCGATAAAGCCGCGCTGATCGATAAACTCCTCACTCGCATGCACGGCGTACAACAAGCCAAAGAATCGAAATACATCATGCTGCACGCTCCGGTTGAGAAGCTGGCGCAAATCAAAACCTTGTTGCCCGGAGCGGAAGATCCAACAGTGCTTCCCTTGTCTGCCGACAAATCCAAAGTCGCGGTACACATGGTGAGCTCAGAAAATCTTTTTTGGGAAACCATGGAGCAGCTGAAAGCCCTCGGAGCTAGCTCAATTTTGGTGTTGCCGATTGAAAAAATGATGGAGTAAGGCGATGAGAACTGTTGTTTGGCAATCGTTGAGTGAAGCTCAGCAAGAATCGATTTTAGAACGTCCTGCGATTACGGAAGGAGCAAACATCACCGCTGCGGTCGCACAAGTGATTGCGAAAGTGCGCAGTGAGGGTGATGCCGCCCTGTTTGAATTAACCGAAAAATTTGATCGTGTAAAACCCACCTCACTGCGCGTATCTCGCGAAGAGATGGATGCCGCTGCCGCGCGTTTGTCGGAAACAATGAAACAGGCACTAGAGCAGGCATACAACAACATCAGCAAATTCCACAAGGCGCAAAAAGTGCAGCCAATCAAAGTGGAAACCATGCCCGGAGTGGTGTGTGAGCAAGTGACTCGCCCGATCAATAAAGTGGGTCTGTATATTCCGGGTGGCAGCGCACCGCTACCATCAACCGTACTAATGCTCGGTGTGCCTGCGCAAATCGCCAGTTGCCGTAAAGTCGTGCTCTGCTCACCGCCGCCGATTGCTGATGAAATTCTCTACGTCGCTAAGCTTTGTAACATCGATGAGGTGTACAACCTAGGCGGCGGCCAAGCGATTGCAGCGATGGCTTACGGTACGGAAACGGTCACTAAAGTTGACAAAATCTTTGGCCCCGGTAACGCCTATGTGACAGAAGCAAAACGCCAAGTGAGTAACGATTTTCGCGGCGCAGCGATTGATATGCCTGCAGGACCTTCAGAAGTATTGGTGATTGCTGATGAAACGGCGGATGCCGATTTTATTGCCGCCGATCTCCTCAGTCAGGCAGAGCACGGCCCAGATTCTCAGGTGGTGTTGGTGACGCCATCTCCTGTATTAGCCGATCAAGTGACGGACGCGGTACAAAAGCAGCTTAAAGTCCTTTCGCGCGCCAGCATTGCTGAAAAAGCGTTGGCTTCCAGTCTGATCATTATTGCTGAATCACTCACCCAAGCAGTGTCAATTTCTAACTACTACGGCCCTGAGCACTTGATTGTGCAGACGCGCAACCCGCGTGAGTTGGTTCCACTGCTCGATAACGCAGGCTCCATTTTCCTTGGCGATTGGTCGCCAGAATCGGTAGGCGATTACGCTTCAGGTACTAACCATGTGCTACCCACTTACGGTTACACCCGCACCTATTCCAGCTTAGGTTTGGCCGATTTCAGTAAACGCATGACAGTGCAAGAACTGACCGCTGATGGCTTGCAATTGCTCGCGCCCACCGTCGTCACGATGGCAGAAGCGGAAGGGTTAGACGCGCATAAACGTGCGGTTACGATTCGAGTAGAAAAATTACAGAAGGCTCAATAAATTATGGAAAAACTGGCTCGTCAACAAATTCAGGCGTTAACCCCATACCTTTCTGCGCGTCGTATTGGTGGTAGTGGTGATGTTTGGCTCAATGCCAACGAATCGCCTTTCAATAACGAATACAAAACCGATTTTGCGCGCCTTAATCGTTACAGTGATTGCCAACCTAAGGCGATGATCCAAGCTTACGCCAATTACGCTGGAGTACAACCGGAGCAAGTACTGACTTCGCGCGGCGCGGATGAAGGGATTGAGCTTTTGATCCGTGCGTTTTGCGAACCCAATCAGGACGCGATTCTGTTCTGCCCTCCAACCTATGGCATGTATGCGATCAGTGCAGAAACCTTTGGTGTTGAGCGTAAAAAAGTGCCGTTGACAGCCGATTGGCAACTCGATTTACCGAGCATTGAAGCCAATCTGGATCGCGTTAAATTGGTGTTTGTGTGTAGCCCGAATAACCCGACTGGGAACTTGGTGAAACGTGCCGACATCATCAAACTGCTGGAGATGACCCAAGATCGCGCGATTGTGGTGATGGATGAAGCCTACATCGATTTCTGCCCAGAGGCATCGACGGTTGATTTGCTCGCCCAATATCCGAACTTGGCGATTCTACGCACACTCTCTAAAGCTTTTGCTTTGGCGGGACTACGCTGTGGCTTCACGCTTGCCAATGCTGAACTCATCAATGTGTTGCTCAAAGTGATCGCGCCTTATCCGGTGCCGGTGCCGGTTGCCGAAATCGCGGTGCAAGCCTTATCACCTGCAGGTCTCGCGCGCGCCAAATACCAAGTGTTGGATCTCGGCGCGAATCGAGCTTACCTACAAGTGGGGCTCTCTATGGTTCCGGGTGTGCAGGTCTTTGAAGGTTGGGGTAACTATCTCTTAGTGAAATTCCCTGATGGTGATGCACTGTTTAAAGCGGCGTGGGAGCACGGCATTATTATGCGCAATTCACCGATTGAGAACTGTGTGCGTATCAGTGTTGGCAATCGCGAAGAGTGTGAAAAAACCGTCGCGTTTATTCGCAACTACTACCAGTAATTTTGTTTACAGCAGCTCGCTGCGCGGGCTGCTGATGAAAAGGACATTCTTGTGAGCAAACAACAAAAAATTCTTTTTATCGACCGCGACGGCACCTTAATTGTTGAGCCGCCAGTGGATTTTCAAGTTGACCGTTTGGACAAACTCAAACTTGAGCCTTATGTGATCCCAAGCCTGCTCAAGCTACAAGAGGCGGGTTATCGTTTGGTGATGGTGACCAATCAGGATGGTTTAGGCACTTCAAGCTACCCGCAAGCCGATTTCGATGCGCCGCATAACATGATGATGGACATTTTTGAATCGCAAGGCGTGAAGTTTGATGATGTGCTGATTTGCCCGCACTTTGAGCGTGATAACTGTTCGTGCCGCAAACCGAAACTTGGCTTGGTCAAAGAGTATCTGCAAGGTGGCAAAGTCGATTTCAAATCGTCAGCCGTGATTGGCGATCGCATGACCGATCTGCAACTGGCGGAAAATATGGCGATTCGCGGTATTCAATACCACCCGCAAACTATGGGTTGGCTGGATATCGTTAAAGATCTCACCACCAAGCCACGTGTTGCCCAAGTGGTGCGTAAAACCAAAGAGACCGATATTCAGGTTCTAGTCAATCTTGACCAAACTGGCGGCAACCAAATTGAAACGGGTTTGGGCTTTTTTGACCACATGCTGGATCAAATCGCAACCCACGGCGGTTTCCAACTGCAACTGAAAGTGGTGGGCGATCTGCACATCGATGATCACCACACGGTGGAAGATACCGCTTTGGCTCTGGGTCAAGCACTGCGTGAAGCTCTGGGTGACAAGCGTGGTATTGGGCGCTTTGGTTTCACATTGCCGATGGATGAGTGTTTGGCACAGTGCGCGTTGGATCTCTCGGGCCGTCCGTATCTGAAATTTGATGCGAGCTTTAGCCGCCCGCAAGTGGGCGATCTGTCGACTGAGATGGTATATCACTTCTTTCGCTCATTGACCGATACCTTGGCGTGCACTCTGCACCTTTCATCCAGCGGCGATAACGATCACCACATCATTGAAAGTCTGTTTAAAGCGTTTGGGCGCACACTGCGTCAAGCCATCATGGTGCAAGGTAACGATCTGCCGAGCAGTAAAGGGGTGCTCTGATGACTCAAAATGTGGTGATTATTGATACCGGCTGCGCCAATATCTCCTCGGTCAAATTCGCCATTGAACGATTAGGTTATGCGGTGACGATTTCGCGCGATCCGCAAGTGGTACTCGCGGCAGATAAACTGTTTCTGCCCGGAGTTGGCACCGCGAGCGAAGCGATGAAAAACCTCACCGAACGTGATTTGATCGAGCTAGTGAAGCGGGTTGAAAAGCCATTGCTTGGCATCTGTCTTGGCATGCAACTGCTTGGCAAATTGTCCGAAGAAAAAGGCCAGAAAGCCGATGAGATTGTGCAGTGCTTAGGGTTAGTCGATGGCGAAGTCCGTTTGCTGCAAACCGGCGATCTGCCGTTGCCACACATGGGCTGGAACACGGTGCAAGTGAAAGAGGGGCATCCACTGTTTAACGGTATAGAACCTGATGCGTACTTCTACTTCGTGCACAGTTTTGCTATGCCCGTTGGCGATTACACCATTGCCCAGTGCGAATATGGTCAGCCGTTTAGCGCAGCGATTCAAGCAGGGAACTATTACGGGGTGCAATTTCACCCTGAGCGCTCTTCAAAAGCGGGCGCACGCTTGATTCAAAACTTTCTTGAGCTTTAGGGACAAGCGCTGGTCAAAGCTGGCGCAATACAAGGAACCACAATGATTATTCCCGCATTAGATTTGATTGAAGGTCAGGTTGTGCGTCTGTATCAAGGTGATTACGGACAAGTGACCGAATATAAAGTAGACCCAGCGGAGCAGTTTAATTTGTACCACCAAGCTGGGGCAGGTTGGTTGCACTTGGTGGACTTAACTGGCGCGAAAAATACCGCAGCACGCCAACTGGATTTGATTGCTCGCCTGCTCGCGAGCACACCCGCCAATATTCAAATTGGTGGTGGAGTACGCAGTGAACAAGACGTGGTGGATCTGCTTGAAGCAGGTGCGCAGCGCGTGGTGGTGGGCTCAACCGCGGTTAAACAGCCGCAATTGGTCAAAAGCTGGATGGAAAAATACGGCGCTGAGAAAATTGTTTTAGCGTTGGACATCAACATTGATGAACAAGGTACGCGCAAAGTCGCGATTTCTGGCTGGCAGGAAGATTCCGGCGTGACGATTGAAGCTTTGATTGATGACTACTTAACGGTTGGCTTAAAGCACGTACTGTGTACCGATATTTCCCGAGATGGCACGTTGGCCGGCTCGAACGTTGAGCTGTATCGCGATCTCTGCCGTCAATACCCACAAGTGCAGTTCCAATCGTCCGGTGGCATTGGTTCTCTCGCCGATATTGAGGCACTGAAAGGCACCGGTGTAGCGGGTGTGATTGTCGGGCGCGCGCTATTGGATGGCAAATTTACTGCGCAGGAGGCATTCGCATGTTGGCAAAACGGATAATTCCTTGTCTGGATGTACGTGATGGACAGGTAGTGAAAGGCGTTCAGTTTCGTAACCACGAAATCATTGGAGACATTGTGCCACTGGCCAAACGTTACGCCGAAGAAGGCGCGGATGAGCTGGTGTTTTACGATATTACCGCTTCCAGTGATGGCCGCGTTGTCGATAAAAGCTGGGTCGCGCGAGTCGCGGAAGTGATCGACATCCCTTTCTGTGTCGCAGGTGGGATCAAGTCGGCGCAAGATGCTGGGCGAATCTTGGAGTTCGGTGCAGATAAAGTGTCGATTAACTCACCTGCTCTGGCGAATCCACAACTGATCACCGATCTTGCGGATCGCTTTGGCGTGCAATGTATCGTGGTTGGCATCGACTCTTATTTTGATAAAGAAACAGGTCAATATCAGGTTTATCAGTTTACCGGTGACGAAAGCCGCACCCGAGCGACTCAGTGGCAAACTTGCGATTGGGTGCAAGAGGTGCAAAAGCGCGGCGCTGGGGAAATCGTACTGAACATGATGAACCAAGATGGTGTGCGCAATGGTTACGATCTTGAGCAGCTCAATTTAGTGCGCTCGGCGTGCCGAGTTCCGCTGATCGCCTCCGGTGGTGCAGGGGCGATGGAACATTTCGCGCAAGCCTTTACTCAAGCGAACGTCGATGGTGCTTTAGCCGCTTCGGTGTTTCACAAGCAGATCATCAATATCGGTGAACTCAAGCAGTATCTAAAACAACAAGGAATTGAGGTGAGACGATGAATCCAGCAAGCCCATTTGCCACGCTAACCGACCGTATTGATTGGCAGAAAGTCGATGGACTTGTGCCCGCGATTGTGCAGGATTTTCAGTCCAGCCAAGTCTTAATGATGGGGTATATGAACCCTGAGGCGTTGCAAAAAACCCTCGATACTCAACAAGTAACCTTTTTCTCGCGCAGCAAACAGCGTTTGTGGACCAAAGGGGAAACCTCAGGCCATGTATTGCAACTGAAAAATATCGCGCTGGATTGTGACCAAGATACGCTACTGGTGAAAGTGAACCCAATTGGCCCAACCTGCCACACAGGCACCGTGACCTGTTGGGATGGTGATGCACAAGAAGAGTCACAAATGGTTTGGCTTCATCAGTTGGAACAACTGTTGGCAGAGCGCAAAAATGCCGATCCCAGTTCTTCTTACACTGCCTCTTTGTATGCGCGTGGCACCAAACGTATTGCGCAGAAAGTGGGTGAAGAAGGGGTTGAAGTCGCGTTGGCGGCGACGGCAGGGGATAAGGAGGAGCTGATTTGCGAATCCGCCGACTTGATGTATCACTTGTTGGTGCTGCTACAAGAGCAAGGCTTAGCCATGAATGATGTGATCAATAAGCTGAAAGAACGCCATAAGTAATTGGTAGACGAGTTTCTCCAACCAAACAATAACGCCCCATTATTGGGGCGTTATTGCCTTCCTACTTGAAGCTGCAGCGGTGTTGGCTGCATTCGTTCACCCCAATCACATAGTGTATCTGTGCTCATGGGAATTCACTCATCTGCCGCCTACCTGCAACTCCAAGTAGCTTGGCTATATATCGTTGATTAATCAGAGTGTTAGAGCGTCACTTCCCGCCACTCTCCGGGCTGCAAATCTCCCAAGCTCCAATCGCCCATGGAGTAACGAATCAAACGTAGAGTCGGGAAGCCGATGTGCGCCGTCATGCGTCGCACTTGGCGATTACGCCCTTCCATTAAAGTAATGGCTAACCATGTGGTCGGAATTGCTGCGCGAAAGCGCACCGGCGGATTGCGTGGCCAAAGCGTGGGTTCGGGCATGATTTCTACTTTCGCCGGTAAAGTCGGGCCATCTTTTAAGGTCACTCCGTGGCGCAATGCCTCAAGGTCGCTCTCTTGTGGCGCGCCTTCAACTTGCACCCAGTAAGTTTTTGGCGCTTTGGACTGCGGCTGAGTTAATCTGGCCTGCAAAATTCCATCATTGGTTAAAATCAGTAGTCCTTCACTATCGCGATCCAAACGGCCTGCGGCGTAAACATCCTTAATTGGGATGTAGTCGGCCAAGGTTTTTCTTCCATCCCCATCGGTAAATTGGCTTAAAGTGTCATAAGGTTTATTAAACAGGATTACTTTACGCTCAGCAGGAGAAAGGGGGCGCTTAGGTGACAAAGCCGTTTGAGTGGCATTTTTTTTCTTGTTAGCAACACTCTTTCGATTTGCTCTCGTTGGTGGATGGCCAGCGTTTTTCGCGGCTCTTTGTTTAAAATGCGACTTTCGTTGATCGGAAGAAGAGGAGGTGGCATCGCTGGACAAGCGAGATGACATGTTAAGCACCTTGCAAAAATGTAAATAAACTGTGTTTGAAAGTTTTCCGCAGAGGCGAGATCGGCTATCATTTGCGCGCCCTGGAAAAGGTTTAACGAACAAGATAATAGACTATTGTCTTCAATTTGTTTAATTATAAATACCTTCACTCAAGGACGAGCTCGAAGGCGGCTCAACGTCATTCGAACACAGGATTTGCAAGAGTGAGAAGATCGTACTCAGGTTGAGGGGATGTCGCCGACTTGAGAACGGACAGTCACACAGTGTCATTGCATCCAATGGTGCTGTTAGAACAGATAGGGAAAGTTCATGCCTACCAATAAACCTACCATTATTTATACCATTACTGATGAAGCCCCAGCGCTGGCAACGTATTCATTACTGCCGATTATTCAATCATTTACTGCTTCATCAGGCATTAACGTAGAAACACGCGATATTTCATTAGCTGGCCGTATTCTGGCTAATTTCCCTGAGCATTTGACCGAAGAACAACGTATCAGCGATGCGTTGACTGAACTGGGTGAGCTAGCAAAAACGCCTGAAGCGAACATCATTAAACTGCCCAATATTTCTGCTTCTGTTCCTCAACTCAAAGCGGCGATTAAAGAGCTGCAAGACAAAGGCTATGCACTGCCAAATTATCCAGAAGAACCGAGCAGCTACGAAGAAGAAGCGATCAAAGCCACTTATGACAAGATCAAGGGTAGCGCGGTAAACCCAGTGTTACGTGAAGGTAACTCCGATCGCCGTGCGCCAGCCTCGGTGAAAAACTACGCCAAGAAAAACCCGCACTCCATGGGCGCTTGGAGTAAGGATTCAAAATCACATGTTGCAAGCATGAGCGATAAAGATTTCTTCGGTAGCGAGAAGTCGATGACGGTGAGCGGCGCAACTAAAGTGGCGATTGAGTTCGTGAGTAAAGAGGGTGCAGTGAAAGTGCTGAAAAAGCCTTTTGCGCTGCAAGATAAAGAGATCATCGATACCAGCGTGATGAGCAAAAAAGCGCTGATTGCCTTCTTTGAAAAAGAAATCGCGGATGCGAAAGCGCAAGACGTGCTGTTCTCACTGCACATGAAAGCGACCATGATGAAAGTCTCGGACCCCGTGATTTTTGGCCATGCGGTGAAGGTGTACTACAAAGCGGTTTTTGATAAGTATGGTCAACTGTTCGATCAACTGGGTGTGGACGTTAATAACGGTCTAGGTGATGTCTACGCGAAAATTCAATCGCTGCCAGAAGCGCAACGTGCAGAAATTGAAGCGGCGATTCAAGCGGTATATGCGACTCAACCCGCTCTGGCGATGGTGGACTCTGACCGCGGTATCACCAACCTGCATGTCCCAAGCGATGTGATTGTTGATGCGTCTATGCCAGCAATGATCCGTACTTCAGGCCAAATGTGGGGCCCTGATGGTAAGCAGAAAGACACCAAAGCGACGATTCCCGATCGCTGCTACGCAGGCGTTTACCAAAGCGTCATCGATTTCTGTAAACAGCACGGCGCGTTTGACCCAACCACTATGGGCAGTGTGCCCAACGTGGGTCTGATGGCACAAAAAGCAGAAGAATACGGCTCACACGATAAGACCTTTATTCTGGATGCTGAAGGTGTGGTACGTGTGATTGACGAAGCGGGCAAAGTGCTGCTGGAACAAAGCGTGGAAGCGGGCGACATCTTCCGCATGTGTCAGGTAAAAGATGCGCCAATCCAAGACTGGGTAAAATTGGCGGTAACTCGTGCTCGCGCTTCCAACACGCCAGCCGTTTTCTGGCTGGATCCTGCACGCGCTCATGACGCTGAGCTGATCAAGAAAGTGAATCAGTACCTACCTAATCACGATACCTCTGGTTTGGAAATCAAGATCCTGTCACCGGTTGAAGCCACGCAATATTCACTTGTGCGTATGAAGGCGGGACAAGACACTATTTCTGTAACAGGTAACGTGCTGCGTGATTACTTGACCGACTTATTCCCAATCCTTGAACTGGGTACTTCAGCGAAAATGCTCTCTATCGTTCCGTTGATGAACGGCGGTGGCTTGTTTGAAACGGGCGCGGGCGGCTCTGCACCGAAGCACGTACAACAAGTACAAAAAGAGAACCACTTACGTTGGGATTCACTGGGTGAGTTTTTAGCGCTAGCCGCATCTCTGGAGCACTTGAGTGTGGTCACTGGCAATCGCAAAGCACAAGTGTTGGCGGATGCGCTTGATAAAGCGACGGGTAAGTTCCTCGATATGAACAAATCGCCTTCACGCCGTGTCGGTGAAATTGACAACCGTGGTAGCCATTTCTATTTGGCGACTTACTGGGCGCAAGCACTGGCTGAACAAACGGCAGATGCAGATCTCGCGGCTGAATTTGCTCCGATTGCAAAAGCGCTTGAAGAGAAAGAAGCGCAAATTGTCGCAGAACTGAATGGCGCGCAAGGCAAGCCTGGCGATTTGGGTGGCTATTACGCACTTGAGTTTGCGAAGGCGGCTCCGCTTATGCGTCCTAGCTCGACCTTCAACGCGATCATTGACCGTTAATCTAGCTCAGACACCAAAACAAAACCCGCCCCATTGGGCGGGTTTCTATTTTTGTGCTTTGCAAATTGCCAAAACACGCTAGTGTGGCAATGAATCCACTATTTTGCGGATTGTCCCTCGATTGGCACAACGCAGCTCGCGTGGTATCCCTTAGGACCTTGCTCCACCTGATAAGAAACCTGTTGACCGGCTTTGAGTGTACGGTATCCGTCCATCTGAATGGTTGAGTAATGAGCGAAAATATCTCCGTCTTCACCCTCCGGGCAAATAAAACCGAAGCCTTTGGCATTATTAAACCATTTCACTGTACCTGTAGCCATGCTATACATCCCTCATGCATTTTATAACTGATGTTTTAAGAGAAACGTCAATCTGTCCCCAGGACTTCCTGACTTCTCAAAAGTGAATAGCGATTCAGCCTATGCTTAACGTTAGTCACTAATTGACCAATTTAGACGATGATTGAACGCAGTCAATAGGACGAACGTATAAAAGCACACAGTTTGATATGCAAACTCAATTTTGCCATTGCAATTATATAAATTTGTCATTTGCAAATCGCGAAGCAAATTATTAACAAGCTTGCATATTGGTGTCTGTAAAGTAAGCAATCGCGCTATTCGTGATCGCCATTCGCAATGTTTTATTTGCAGCGTTACAATTGCTGCATTAGTCTCTAAGTAAGAGGCGAAATTCATTAAAGTGCGGATGCCGTCAGTGAGTTTAAACGGTTAGTTTTACAGCACTTTATAGTTGAATTCTCTGTAAGAAGCCCTCAAATATTGAAGTGTCATGAGTAAAAACTTTGAATGGATCTCTCCAGACTTTGATTTGCTGGAGAAAGAAAAGACGGCGGTTAAGCCACCATCTATGTATCACGTGGTGTTAAACAACGATGATTACACACCGATGGACTTTGTAATTGAGATTCTTGAGCGCTTTTTCTCTATGGATATAGAGAGAGCGACGCAAGTGATGCTCAAAGTGCATTACGAAGGAAAAGCAATATGTGGCACGTTTACTGCAGAAGTTGCAGAGACGAAAGTCGCTCAAGTAACGATGTACTCAAGGGAAAATGAGCACCCACTTTTGTGCACGATGGAGCAAGCTTAAACTTGCCTGGCAATGTGGTTGTTCCTTAAGGAGGCCTTATGCTTAACAAAGAATTAGAGTCGAGTCTAAACGGCGCGTTCGCTCGGGCACGAGACAAAAGACATGAATTTATGACCGTCGAGCACCTCCTACTTGCATTGTTGGAAAACGATGCAGCGCGGGAAGCCCTGTTAGCCTGTCAAGCCGACATCGATGTATTACGCCGTGAGCTGGATACTTTTATCGACCAGACCACGCCCCTTATCCCCAAAAATGACGAAACTCGCGAGACCCAACCGACGTTGAGTTTCCAACGCGTACTGCAACGCGCGGTGTTCCACGTGCAATCTTCCGGTCGAAGCGAAGTGACGGGAGCCAACGTGCTGGTGGCGATTTTCAGTGAGCAAGAGTCGCACGCGGCCTATCTGCTCAAGAAAAATGACATCAGCCGCTTGGACATTGTCAACTTTATTTCGCACGGCATTACCAAAGCGTCTAACCATAGTGAAGACTCTTCTTCCGATTCGTTTGGCAGCAGTGACTCTTCTGAAGAGGTGAGTGCTGACGAACGTTTGGAAAGTTTTGCCACCAATCTTAATCAGTTAGCAAAACAAGGCCAGATCGACCCACTGATTGGCCGTGACAAAGAGTTGGAACGTACGATTCAAGTTTTGTGTCGTCGTCGTAAAAATAACCCACTGCTGGTGGGAGAAGCGGGTGTCGGCAAAACTGCGATTGCGGAAGGCTTGGCATGGCGAATTGTTGAAGGCAATGTGCCGGAAGTGATCCAGCGCAGTGTGATTTATTCACTGGATATTGGTTCGCTGTTAGCGGGCACCAAATATCGTGGTGATTTCGAAAAACGTTTCAAATCAATTTTGAAACAGCTTGAGAAAGAGAAAGACGCCATTCTGTTTATTGATGAAATTCACACCATCATTGGTGCGGGTGCCGCTTCTGGCGGTCAAGTCGATGCGGCGAACCTAATTAAGCCTCTGCTCAGTAGCGGGAAACTGCGTTGTATCGGTTCAACCACCTATCAAGAGTACAGCAACATTTTTGAGAAAGAGCGTGCGCTATCTCGCCGCTTCCAAAAGATTGATATTGTTGAGCCTTCATTGGACGATACCACCAAGATTTTGATGGGATTGAAAACCAAATACGAAGCTCACCATGATGTGCGTTATACCAATAAAGCGCTGCGTGCTGCGGTTGAACTTTCAGCCAAATATATTAACGAGCGTCATCTGCCTGACAAAGCGATTGATGTGATTGATGAAGCGGGTGCGCGTGTCCGTTTGATGCCAGCAAGCCGTCGTAAGAAAACGGTCGGTGTGGCGGAAATTGAATCCATGGTCGCCAAAATGGCGCGGATCCCAGAAAAATCCGTCTCCTCTTCTGATAAAGACATCCTGAAGAATCTGGATCAGAAGATGAAAATGTTGGTGTTTGGTCAAGATGCGGCGATTGATGTCCTGACAGAGGCGATAAAGCTGACCCGTGCTGGATTAGGCGCAGAACATAAGCCAGTCGGTTCTTTCCTGTTTGCAGGCCCAACTGGGGTTGGTAAAACAGAAGTGACTCTGCAGCTTTCTAAGCTGCTCGGTATCGAACTGCTACGTTTTGATATGTCGGAATACGGTGAGCGCCATTCGGTAAGCCGTTTGATTGGTGCACCTCCGGGTTATGTGGGTTATGACCAAGGTGGGTTACTGACGGACGCCGTGATTAAACACCCGCACTCGGTTGTTTTGTTGGACGAAATTGAAAAAGCGCACCCCGATATTTTTAACTTGCTATTGCAGGTGATGGATAACGGTACTCTGACGGATAACAACGGCCGTAAAGCCGATTTCCGTAACGTGATTCTTGTGATGACCACCAACGCGGGTGTGGCCGAAACGGTGAAAAAATCGATTGGTTTGATCCAGCAAGATAATAGTCATGATGCGATGTCGGAAATTAAAAAGGTGTTCACTCCCGAATTCCGTAACCGTCTTGATCACATTATCTGGTTCAATAGCTTAGATGAGCGTGTGATTCATCAAGTGGTCGATAAATTTATCGTGGAACTGCAAGCTCAGTTGGATGCGCGTGGTGTTTCTCTGGAAGTTTCGGAAGATGCCCGCCACTGGTTAGCGGTGAAAGGTTATGACCGTGAGATGGGCGCTCGTCCGATGGGACGTGTGATCCAAGAACAACTGAAGAAACCACTCGCCAATGAGCTGTTGTTTGGCTCGTTAGTCGATGGTGGCACAGTGAAAGTGACGCTGAGTGATGACAGACTGGCTTTCGAGTATTTCGGTACTCGCGAAGAGGTGGTTCACTAGACATCTCACAATACGCAAAAGGCACCGCAAGGTGCCTTTTTTGATCCACAGTATTGGATAACTCCAATTTAACTGAGCAAGATAAAGATGGTGCCCGTTAAGGTCATTAAGATATTGGCAATCGCGTAGGTACCCGCGTAGCCCAGTGCTGGAATGGTAGACTTAGCGTATTCATTAACCACATCCATCGCCGGAGCACAGGTGCGCGCGCCAATAATCGCACCAAATAAGAGAGCGCGGTTCATCTTTAGAATGTAGGCACCTACCCAATAAGCGAACACGACAGGCACGACGCTCACTAAAAAGGCTAAGCCGATCACTTGCACACCTACTTCGGAGAGATGTTGGAACATTTTGCTACCAGCATTGAGCCCAATTCCGACCATGAAGATGGCCAGACCAAGGTCTTTGACCATATTGAGTGCACCTTGCGGAACATAACCGAAAGTCGGGTGGTTGGCTCGCAAAAAGCCCAAAGTGATACCAGAGAGCAGTAGCCCCACCGCATTACCTAAGCTAAACGAAACTTGGCCAAAGGTCATGGTGACCAAACCAAACAGAATGCCAAGAATAAAAAAGCTACAGAAGGCAAGCAGGTCGGCCATTTGGCTGTGTACTGAGATAAAACCGATTTTATCTGCCAGCCCTTTTACTTTGCTTTTCTCGCCGCTAACTTGCAGGACATCGCCTTTGGCGAGCACGATATCCAGATCCATCGGCATTTCGATTTGCGCACGAACGACTCGGTTAAGGAAGCAGCCGTATTCCGAAAGATTAAGATCGGAGAGACGTTTTCCCGCAATGCTGTCACTTTTTACCACGATCTCTTCTTCTGAGATTCGTAGGTCGAGCAAGTTACGGTCAAACACTTCTTTGCCGTTGCGAAAGCTCGGGTCAAGACGAGCGTGGCTATCAGGGAAACCTACGAGAGCAATTTCATCCCCTTCTTGCAAAATGGCATCACCATCAGGATGAGCCAAAATGCCATGTCGGCGGATCCGCTCAATATAACAACCTGTTTGACGATAGATACCCAGCTCGCGCAGATTACGGCCGTCGATCCAGTTAATCAGTTCTGGTCCGACTCGATAGGCGCGGATGATCGGCAGATAGACCTTACGCTGACTGCCTAACCCTCGTTCTTGCGCGATTTGTTGAGCCGAATCGGACAGGTTTTGCTTTTGCAACTTAGGGAGTAATTTAGCAAACATGATCATGCTGATAAGGCCGATCAAGTAGGCCATCGCATAGCCGACCGAGACATTATCTAGAATCAGTGACAAATCCATATGTCTTGGTACCGCGGCAAGTCCAGAATTGAGCGCATCCTGAGCTCCAACCAGTACGGGCGTTGAGGTTAATGCGCCCGCCATCATCCCGGCGGCTAAGCCATAATCCAGATTAAGATAGTAACCACCAAAGTAGGCAATCCAAGTCGCAGTGATCAAAACCACTAAGCTTAGAATTAAGTAGTGTTTACCATCGCGGAAGAAAATACCAAAGAAGTTAGGACCCGCTTCAATGCCGACACAATAAATAAAGAGCATAAAGCCGATGGTTAATGCTTCCGGTGTAAAGGAAAAACCAAGATGTCCCATGATCAGAGAGGTGATGAGCACTCCAATCGAATTACCTAATTGGAAGCTGCCAAAGCGAATTTTCCCGAAAGAGAGACCGATGGCGAGGACAACAAATATCAGCAAAATTGGATTTTGCTCTAGCAACAAAACGACGTCGATGTTCACGATTTAACTCAATTCACGCGTGACAAGAGGGGAAATAATAAAATTTTGGGAATTGTATCCGAATATTGCAAAAAGATAAGTGAATTTTTGCGCGGATGCGCATTATTTGGAGCGAAATAGCTAAAAAAACCTAAGTCTGCAGACGCTCGTACTAACAAAAAAGCCTGCGATATTCACAGGCTTTTTCGATTTATCATCTTATTAGTCAAATAGACCTAGATTCTCTTTTGCGTACGCTTCGAAGTCAGTGCAGCCGCCGATGTGTTGTTCATCGATGAAAATCTGTGGAACGGTTTCGACTGGCTTGCCGATGGTTTTTTCTAGATCGGCTTTAGTGATGCCTTCGGCGTGGATATCAACATAGCGGTAGTTAAAATCATCACGCTTTGCTTTCAATGTTTCAGCATGCTCTTTGGCACGAACACAGTAAGGACAGCCAGGACGACCAAAAATGACCACAAACATATCTTTCTCCTTCATTTTGTTTGCGGGTACTATGCCCGATTCAAAGGGGGAAATAAAGCGTGATTTTTCCTCTTGATTTAATAGATAAAAACAATGGTTTTACTCTCTGCCTCGCTTTTTCTCACCACTCTTCTTGGCTCGCAGTTATCATGGAAGAGATTGAAAATCCTCAATTTCTATGTGAGGTTGTGCAAGAACTAGCAGGTTTTTTGTGGTTAATTTCGGCAAGTTGCACTGGGTCAAACAAATTTCTCCCATTTGGGCGCAAGCTTAGCACTATCGGATGTGTGAAAGGCCTTGGAGGGAGCATGTTCCAGTTTATGACCGCGACACGGATCATCTTTGGTGAGGGGGCGCTAGAGAGCTCCCTTTCGATAATCAGCCAGTACGGATACAGCGTGCTACTGGTCTCGGGGAAAAACTCTGAGCGCTATGCTCCTCTAACGGCCTATCTACAACAGCAGAACATGCGCTACCAACATGTTGCAGTTTCTGGCGAGCCCAATATCACTATGGTTGAAGAAGCCGCGATGCTCGGTCGTCGCTTTAAACCTGATATGGTGATTGCGATAGGCGGCGGTAGTGTGCTGGATATGGGGAAAGCGGTCGCGGCGATTATCCCCAATCAAGGCAACGTGTATGACTATGTTGAGGTGGTTGGGCGCAGTGTGCCACTCAAAGCCAAACCACTGCCATTTATCGCGATTCCGACTACTGCTAGCTCGGGATCTGAAGTGACGCGTAATGCGGTGCTGAAATCGGCGCAAGACAGAGTCAAAATTAGCTTGCGCAGTCCTGAGATGTTAGCGGACGTTGCGATCATTGATCCCACTTTGACTTACGGAACGGATCCTGTGACGTCCGGTCGAGGAGCCATGGATGTGTTTACTCATCTTATGGAAGCTTACGTGTGTGGAGAGCCCAATCCTCTAACCGATATGATTTGTGAGGAAGGGTTACGGCGTTTAAGCCGAGCGATGATCGCGGGCTGCTTGCGCGATGATAAAAAAGCACGGAGTGATCTATCCTTCGCTGCCATGCTGGGTGGAATGGCGACAACCAATGCCAAATTAGGGGCCGCTCATGGACTGGCTTCTGCACTGGGCGGCAAATTGGATGCGCCGCACAGTGTGATTACCGCGCGACTTGCGCCGATTGTAATGCGAGAAAATATTGATGTGGCTAAAGAGGCTGGGCGCAGTGATATTCTACAACGCTACAAGATCGTTTCGCGCATTCTGACTGGCCGTAAAAATGCCTGTGTGGAAGATGGCATCTTATGGGTCAATATGATGCTAGAAAAATTATCGATTCCTAATTTGACTGATTTTGGTGTCTGCGCGACCTCTTTTGAACGCGTGGCCGCAGATGCACTGAAATCAACAGCGATTAAAGGTAACCCGATCCCTTTGACCATGGAGCGCTTGACTCACATTCTGCATCAAGTCTGCTCTTGTCTCCCACTTGCGGCGATAGAGCCTCGAGCATCACAAGGTGAGGTGGAGATTCGCCATTTGTTAAAAGAGGAAGGGAGCCATTTGAGCGGGCAACATTGAGCCTATTCCTCCTTACTGGAAGCCATCATTATTCTGACTCAAAATGAAAACGGAGCCACTGGGCTCCGTTATTCTGTCTTTGTGTGTGCCCTAGTAAGGCGGCAGTTTGTCGTAGCGAGAATCTTTCAGCACTTCTTTCACGCGCTTGAGATTTTCTCTAAAGCCTGAACCTCGGCGCAAAGTAAAGCCGGTTGCCAATACATCGATCACGGTCATTTGCACTACGCGACTTGCCATTGGCATATACACGTCTGTGTCTTCAGGCACATCTAAGCAGATCGATAATGAACTGGCTTTATCCAGTGGTGAATCTTTTGCGGTAATCGCAATCACCGTTGCTCCGTTTTCACGAGCAAGATTGGCGATTTCAACCTGACTTTTGGTGCGGCCAGTATGAGAAATCAGCACAATCACATCATTATCAGTGCAGTTGATACAGCTCATTCGCTGCATCACAATATCTTCAAAGCAGCTGATCGGAATATTGAAGCGGATAAATTTATTCTGTGCATCGCGTGCGACCGCAGAGGACGCGCCTAAGCCAAAAAACGAAATACGTTTTGCTTGAGTGAGCAGGTCAACAGCACGGTTGATTTGCACGGGATCCAAACTGTTTTTCGCCACATCCAGACACGCCATGGTCGATTCGAAAATCTTGTGGGTGTATGCGTCTGGGCCATCATCTTCTTCTACGTTACGGTTAACGTAAGGCGTGCCGTTTGCAAGGCTTTGAGCTAAATGCAGTTTAAAGTCCGGAAAACCTTTGGTATCAAGGCGGCGACAAAAACGGTTCACCGTAGGTTCACTCACGTCCGCCATTTTCGCCAGCGTAGCAATGCTGGAATGAATAGCGGTTTGTGGTGATGCCATAATCACTTCGGCAACCTTACGCTCAGACTTGCTAAAGTTTTCCAGGTTTTTTTGAATTTTTTCTAATGTATTCATAGTGTTCACGCAGGCTAGAGAACAACTCGTTGGTCTGGGCTTTGGAAACAATAGGGGAGAAATCAATGGCTTCCAAATGCTAAACCCACCAACGCCAATAAGCCGAGTATAAACCTAAGCGTGATGGATCCAGAAACGAAACTCTCAGAAAGACCGTGAGAATATGACAAGCCTCAATTAAATTTTATAAAAACTACACTTTTTAGGTGTGGTCTGCCCATATCTGGTGCTTCTAACCCATGATTGACGCAAGAATTACAGCAAACTGAAATTTTATTTCTGTTTGCTGTAACTCTTAGCGAAGGATTATTGGTTCAGAATGCATTGGGTTAGATGTTCGATTTGACGCATCAACTTTGGCGCTTGTTGTGCGATTTCTCGTTGTTCATCCAGCACGTTATGCAAAATTTCTTTGGTCGTCAGCGGGTTGGCTAATACCACTCGGAATACTATGGTTGCCAATTTATCCCATTGGTGTGGATTGAGCTGGGTACGTGACACAAAGGATTTACCCGTTTCCCTTTGTTTCTTCTGAATAAACTTAGTGAGTTCGTTCAGTAGCTCATTCAACTGCGCACGCTGTACCCCTTGCGCTTTTTCTAGCGCCATGCGGACATGCGCGGGTAGATAGCGATAAGTCAACAAGCAGAGTTCCGGTTGCGAAACCAACTCAAAGTCAGTTTGCGCATCAATCAGGTCGGCAAAATATCGCGCTTTTTCAATACTTTGATCGATAAGTAGCTGATAGCCTGGGCGGCTAATGATGTGCATGCTGGCGTAAACCAACATCGCCATGCCTGAGCGTGATCCTTCTAGGGTATGGCTACCCAAATCTTTAGAGCCTTGACGCAAAATGTACTGGGCATGATGCTCAATTGAGCGCATCGCATTCGGGTCTTTAAACAAGACCATACCCGCACCCATAGGGATGTAGAGCTGCTTATGAGCGTCAATGGTCACTGAATCGGCCAACTCGACACCATCAAGCAGTCCTCGATAACGGTTTGACATTAACGTCGCGCCGCCCCAAGCCGCATCGATATGGAAGTGGATCTGTTCACGCTGACAAATCTGAGCAATGGTGCGCAGTGGGTCAATATTGCCGGTTTCTGTAGTGCCGGCGACCCCGACCACGGCAAACACTTTGATCTTATTGGCTTTTAACTCGGTGATTTTCTGCTCTAGATCGTGTGGGCAGATACGGTTATGCGCATCAGTTTTGACCGCGACCAAGCCTTCTTGGCCTATACCCAGCACATCGGCCGCTTTTTTCAACGAGTAATGGCCTCGTTCGGAAACCAAAATCGCTAAACCTTCATGGCCGTAGTGGCGCATGGCTTTGAAGAGCCCTGCTTTTTCTACGCCGGGGAAATCGCCTTCTGCTTTAAGCGCATTATTGCGAGCAACCCAAAGTGCCGTAATGTTAGCTATGGTTCCGCCTGAGCAGAATGCGCCGAGTGAGTGCTCAGCACTGTGCATCCACTGTTGATAGAAGTGATCCGTCTCGCCATAAATCAAGCGATGGATCATGCCTAGCACCTGACGCTCTAGCGGCGTGAATGCCTTAGAGGTTTCAATTTTGACCAGATTTTGATTAAGAGCGATCATGATTTTTGACAGCGGCATCAGGAAGTAGGGTAGTGCCGATGTCATGTGGCCAATAAAACTGGGCGATGCGGTGTGCACCGAGTGTGACACCAGAGTATCCAGTAAATGTTGGGTATGATCGGAAACGAATTGAGGCTGTTCGGGGATGTGCGCGTTGGAAAAATCTTTCTCAATCTCTTTGAGCGGCTTTTCTTCTGCCACAATGTGTTTGCGCAAGAAGTGGTTTAAATTGCGAGAAAGCTCTTCATCGATTTTGGTTAATGTTGAGTCTGGACCTTCCGGGACGGTGAAGATCTTGAGCAGAGAATCGAAGTTGACTTGCGCGGATTTGTGTTCTGATACCATACAGCGTCGTTATTATTTTGATTGATGGGCTTCAAGCGGGACAATCTAATTCAAAACGGGAACAATGTCCCGTCTTAATTCGGAAAGCCTTGATTGCATTGGTGTGTGATTATTGGCACTTCATCGCTTCGACTTTTTCAATCGCCTGATTATAGCGATTCAGCGCCGATTCGATCTGCTTAGGGTGACTGAGCAGGTCTGCCAACGCGGAGCGCAGTTCATAATTTTTCGGGTGAGGTGTAGCTTGTCGGTCGGCAAAGGTTACGCTGGCTAACTTGCCAAGCTCATCGCTGCGTGTCGCCAATTGTTTGATTTCTGGCTGTTCTAGTTTTAACCATGATTCAACATGTTGGGTGGTTGCGACTTTACTTGGGTCATGCTGTAAGTAGTAATGAACAGCCGCGCGATTCAAGGCAAAGTGGTGCTGTCTGCCCTCTAAAAACCATTGACTCACTTCGGCTAAATCTGGGTTACGTTCACTGGTCAGTTTGGTGAGATCGGCATACCAGTTCAATGAAGCATCGATGTAGGCATCGTATTTTTGGCTGAAGCAGGTGTTATCCGCATAGGCTGAAGCGGAGACGACCGACATCAGTAAAACAGTGCTCAGGCGTTTCATAATCTTTCCTTTTGAATTGTTATTTTTAGTCGTTCTTGATGGGACTTCATTGAGATAAACCTTAACCCCTAACCCGAAGAGAATTGTTGTACCCAATCATTTAGGGGCGTTAGGTTAAAATATTGTTTACTAAATTGTAAATCTCAAGGCGAAACATTGTAAACGAGCTCAGAGGGAAATCCTGCGATCTAGCTTGCAAGAGAAACAAAGAACAGGATCAAAACCGGCACCAATAGACTCAGAATAAAGCCGCTAACAATCGCCACTGGAACACATTTTACACCGCCAGTGGTTTGAATGACGGGCAGGGTAAAATCCATGGCTGTCGCTCCGGCATAACCAATCGCGGTACAGGGTTTGCGCCGGATCAGCATGGGAATTAACACCAGTGCGACTAGCTCGCGCAGTAGCTCAATCATAAAAGAGGCTCCGCCGAGTACCGGCCCAAAAGCATCGCCGACTAAGATACCGGCTAATGAGTACCAGCCAAAACCTGAGGCCATCGCCAGTGCTTGGTAAATTGGCATGTCAAGTAGCCACGCAGCAATCACGCCACCTAGCCAACTGGTTAGGATGATCACTGCCGCAATAACCATTCCGTGCTTATTTAGCAAGATCTGTTTGAGCGATAAACCACTGTTACGCAGTTGAATACCAATAAAAAACAGCAACAGGAAGAGGATCCAGCCGCTCGCGGATTCGACCCAATGTAAGTCTTGATTCAGTAACACACCCGCCACCAGGCCTGCACCGACCACCAAAATAAGCTTCGCAGACTCCAACATCATGCTTGAGAGCGGGACTTTTTTATGAGTGATATCGGTACTAAGTGGCAGATAGCGATCAACTAAAGGTAAGACTAAGAGGTTGCATGTCCCTAACACCACGAAAAAAACAGCCGTGTATTTGACAATAGTTTGTAAGTTACTTTGTAAGTTATCTAAGCCCGCGAGACTCAGACCCATCAAAAATAAGATGACGTAAACGAGATGCGAGGTTGCTCGACTCAAACGATGGAGATGAGATGGGTTACGAATAATGAATAGGTAACCCACCACAAGTGGTGCAAAAACAAAGATCATCCCTGACAGCATAACATCCTCACAGTGGTACTTCAGATGCCACTGGCACTGATCACATCACTTAGCTTGTTGTTAAATTCCATTTCACTTAAGTTGCTGAGCTGGTAGAGCACTTCAGCGCCTTCAGAGTTGATCTCGACATTGTGATCGTCAATCGCATCATCTTTCTTTCTGAACATCAGTAAGTGATGAGCAATACGAGCAATATCGAGGTAAGTGACTTCTTGTCGCTCGGTTACCAGCTCAGTGTTGCAAGCGACTTCCAAAAAGTCATGGTCAAATCCCCAGTGACGTAACACCAATTGACTGATTGGTGAGCACTGAGATTGGAAAATCTTCAGTGCAATAGTGGGATCCAGATAATTACCATTTTGTAGATATAAATGGTATTCATTGACCAGACAGAAGATACCGATATCCGCCAACAAACCGACTAGCAGTGCCTTTTCTAGCTCAAGGTACTGGTATTTCTTCGCATCCACACACTTAAATGTCTGGGTCACCAGTAACATGGTGGCCCCCATTTCGCGAGAAATGGTCGCACTTTTAAGTAAGATGCGATTGCACTCTTTACTGAGGTTGACGGAGTACTTCAACTGTTCAATAGCTTGCGCCGTCACAATATCACGAACGCGCAAAATGCCAAGACGTGAAACTGCCGTGACAATATCGGTGCACGTAATGTTTCGGCGATTAAACACAACTGAGTTTGCCACGCGAATCACAATCGCAGAGAGCCCAGGATCTTCAATTAAGCAGTCCGCGACATCGGATATGGATGTCGATTCCGCTAAGCACAGGCGCTGAATTTTTAAAACGACATCTGGAATTGGGGGAAGCGAAATTTTCCCGGTACTGATAGAAAGCTCGACCAATTGCGCAAATTCACTTTCCAATCCTTGGATGAGTTTATGTTTGGTTTCGGGTAACCAGTAAAAAGATAGGTGACTCATAAAATACACGATCAAGCAAAGTTGGTAGCATTTTAACTATCGCTAAACTAAATAAGCAAACGGTTCCATGCATTTTACCGATTACGCTGGTTTTTTCGTTGAACTATTGAGCGATTTAATAGATGAGGTTTAAGTATAGAGGAGCAACAAAAAATTGACGCTGTGATACTGGTCTCATAATCTGGCGCAAAAGTATTGCATCGATGTGAGATAAGTCCAGACTTATTTCTCTTCGTAAACTATCATTAGCTTCATAAAACAAGCAAGCTCATACGAAAGATTGAATAGACTTGCTAAACAATTTCATTATTTTCGCTTTATTGCTGCTATCTGGTGATCTTCCTTAATCGGGGAACGAGATTAAAGGATCAATGGATATGAATGAGCAACAGTTTTTCGACTACGTAACTAAGTTTGGCGCCTACCAAAAACGCTCGATGTTTGGTGGTATCGGCTTGTTTCAACACGACGCTATGTATGTGTTGGTCAGTGAAGACCGCATTTTTGTGCGTGGTGGAGAAGAGCTCGACCCTGAGCTCTTGGCCTTAGGGTGCGAGAAATATCGCCATGTTAAAAAACAGACAACGGCAACCGTAAACTATTACGACATCACTGAACTGTATGAGCAACATCACCCTGAGCTAGACTCGATCATTGAACGCTCGATTCAGTTTTCTGTGAATCAGCGGGAATTTCAACGCTCAGCAGCCAGTCGTCGTCTACGGGATTTACCCAATATGCAACTGACTTTGGAGCGTATGGTAAAAAAAGCGGGCATTGACGATGTGGAAACTTTTATGAGCCTCGGTGCGCCAGAAGTGTTTAATAAGGTGCGTCAAGCTTATGGAAGTGATGTCGATGTAAAACTACTGTGGAAGTTTGCGGGTGCGATTGAAGGCATTCACTGGAAACTGCTGCAAGAGCCGCGTAAGCGCCAACTGTTAGAAAGTTGTCAGCAGCGTTAAGTTAAAGCATTACCCACGTTCTCAATCATAAAAAAGCCATAAGCCAGAAATCTGGCTTATGGCTTTTTTACTGTATCGCGACGAACGCTAACGATCAGAAGTTAAAGCGAGCTGTGAACATCAACTGATCGTCGTAAAAGTCGTTTATGCGAGCTTCTGCACCGAGAGAGAACAGCTCGGTTGCGTGGAAGCGTGCGTATACTGAGCCTAGCCAATCATCATTGTTGTCGATAGAGACGTAACCTGCTTTACCGCCCACCTCAAGCTGAGGCCCTAACCACTGACGAATACCAATGTTCAGTTCCATGCCTGTATCGGCGCTAGAGCGTTTGCGATCATCGACTAAACGAAACAGCATTTCACCGGTAAGATCTGCCCAGTTATTGACCGGCGCGTGGAATCCAAATCCGGCCGCGACATCGTAGTCACTTTCAAATTCTGAGTCGATTCGGCCAATCACATGAGCATTAGGGTGAATAGAGCGACTCATCGCAGCACCAAAAGTCATAGGGCTGGCGCCGATGCGCGCTTCTACATAGTCATAGCTAAAGTTGCTCATTACGGTACGGCTATCACGCTCACCTTCAGCCAGTGCCGAGCCAGCGACGAGAAGTAGTGCAGTTGCAACGATTGTTTTACGCATAATTAAGATAAACCTTTATCTTCTGATTAATTCCAAGGCCACTACCTGAAAGTTGCAGTGACTGAAGCCTTAAAATCGACTCCGGGTTCATGATTTGACATCATAAAGCATTGATGTATCAAGCTACTATCAAAAAATGTCAGAGTTTTGTCGTTCATATGAAATTTAAGCAATTAAAGTGCCAAATTCCTTATTCGCCAAAGCTCATTCTTTTAGCGGCGATCGCATTTAGAATTTTTTCTGCATCAAGAATTTGAATCCAAGGCATTAGGTCCTCTTCGTTCTCAATCACGTAATGAGTCAATTGCTCTTTTACGGATTGGCGCAACTGTTCACCATGCCAAGGCTTAGCAATATAAAAGTGTAAACTGGCATGGTTAACGGCTTGAACGGTATCTTCCAACCCTGCTTGGCCAGTGAGTAACATCTTACGCGTTTTGGTGGTATCGGTTTCTTGGTTGAGTTCAATAAGAAATTGAATGCCAGTCTGTTCCGGCATGATGTGATCACACAGGATCAGGGCGAGGGGGATCGCCTCTTGGCGATAATCCTCAATCACGGATTTCGCTTCCGCAACCGATTCGGCCGCTTCAATAATGAAATGCTCTTCAAAACAGTCGAGATCTTGCACCACACTGTCGAGCACTTCTCGTTCATCATCCACACATAAAATCAAAAATTTGTTCATGGCTTGCTCCTTGCCAAGGTGGGTGCGGGTGCGATTAAAGGCAGCCACACCGTCATGGTGGTGTAGTGGTTAGGTTGGGAGTCGACATCAATCCAGCCTTGATGTTGCATAATGATCTGTTGACAGACAGATAGGCCAATCCCAAGACCAAAGTTACCTTCTCGTTTGGTGGTGTAGTTGAGGGCAAAAATCTGTTGCTGTAACTCTTGTGGAATGCCGCAACCATTGTCGGTAAAGCGAATTACGGTGTAGTCGATATCTTGGCGACGCTGTTGCTCGGTTTCAATTCTCAATACGCCATGCTCAGGAAAAGCATCAATCGCATTTGATATGAGATTGGTCCACACTTGCTGTAGCGCAATCGGCAGACAATAGATTAATGGTAATTGTGCGTATTCTTTTTCAACACTATGCCGTTTTAGGCGATTTTCAAAAATGACCAGGGTATCTTCTATCCCTTCATGGATATCGGAGAGCCGATAACTTTCATCGTCAGGACGTGCATACCCCTTAAGGCTTTTCACCATGTCAGCAATCCGCTGTGCACAAACATGGATTGAACGCAGAGTGCTGCCTGTGAGGTGATAGCTTTCCAACTGTTCAAGTTGTTTTTGTGCCATCTCTGGTCGACTTTGGGCGAGTTGGATCATGGCCTCATCGTCATCCAAGCCCAATTTGACCATTTTTTTGGCGATTAAACGGTGATGGATAAGCTCTTCTAACTGTTTAGCTTTGTGACGCTCTTCGGAAGTGGAGATCGGCTTAGCCTGCATGGCTTTTTGCAATAATTGCGCACCTAATTGCTCGGTTGGCGCTCGCTCTTCACCTTCAATCAAGTGCCCAATATGGCTGGATAAGGTTTCAGTACCGCGCAAAATGGCTGCGACCGGATTATTCAACTCGTGGGCAACGCCTGCCACCAGTTGTCCTAACATCGCCATTTTTTCACGCTCCATCAATTGTTGGTGGGCAGACTCTAAAGACTCCAACGTTTTTTGCAGTTCAAGTTTCGTGGTAATGCTGCGTTGCAATCGACGATTAAAATGGCGCAGAAGTAAGTTGGTAAACAGCGGCAGCAGACTGGTGTCGTTGTGCATGACTTTGGCGAACACATCACGATCAAGTTTTATCACTTCAGTCTGGGTTAGGGTGATCGCAGTCGAAAAAGAGGGTTCGCCAGTCACAAATGACATACCGCCAATAATATTGCCTTTTTTATGGCGTACCACTTCACGCTGTTGGCCAAGATCGTCTCGTTTATATAAAGCCACTTCGCCTTCGGTGATGAACCATAAGAAACGGTTAGGCTCGCCCTCTTCGGTCAGTAAATGCTGCGCGGAATAGGTTCGGCACGCTTGAGTCTCGTCTTTCTCATCAAAAAACTGGTACAGCGCACCAATCACTTTTTCGGCCAATTCACCATCGGATAAGCGGTGATAATCCGTGATGAATCCTTCACGGTAGCTGCGCATCTTATTATCGATGTGCGCGCGTAACAGACGCTGCTGATCCAACACTGTGCTGTAGCTCAAGATATTGTCTTTATCGTGTTCAAGTATAAAAGAGGTCAGTTCTTGTAAAGCCGTTTTGCGTAGCACATTATCTTGCAGTGGCTTAGTCAAGCAGTAGTCTAAACGACCTTCGTTGACCGCGCTCAGAATGGCTTGGATATCTTGTCCACCACTCACCAAAACTTTGCGGGCGTGTTTGGTGTGCGCCACTTTATCTAATCGAATCAAAAAATCCGCGCCATTGAGCGCTTCGTGATGGCTAGCGATGACTAACGCGGCGATCTGTTCACGTTGTTCAATAAATTCAAGCCACTGCTGAGCTTCATCAATGGATTCAGCGCTGCATAGGTCGAATTTACTGGCAAATCCAGACAGCTCTTGACGCCATTGTTCAATACTGACCGGATTGTTATCTAAAATGAGCAGAGCGTAGCGATTCACAACCTTTTCTCTAGCAAGGGTTCACTTTATTACTTTAGCAGGGATGACGCTGATGAAGTGGGAGCAGGGTTGGAGAATTTTCAATCAAACTTGTTGCAATTCAATACTCTGATTTGATTCATACTTTTCCCGTTGTTTGCACAAATGTTGACAATTATTTGTATCTTGTACGAGTTTCGTCACCTAAACTAAGGACACTCAATCCCAAGGAAATGTTTGACTATGAAATCAATAAAAATGATCGGTGCAGTGGGTGGGGCTGTTGCGCTAGGTTTGTGTTGGCCACTCGCGGTGGGCCAAATCGGTGAATCTGCGATCAAAGATGGCCTCAACAATTTTGAAAGCTCATCAACCAAGGCTGAACTGGTTAACTATCAGCGCGGTTATCTGTCATCACAAATGCAGACGCGCTACAAAATCACAGACCCGACGATTGTGGCTCAGCTAGAAGCAGAAGGTATTCCAACCGAAATTTTGGTCGACAGCACGCTGACTCATGGTCTGATGGGGGTTTCAGCGGTATCAACATTGCCGCAATTCCCTGAGTTTCCACTGCAGATTCTTTCGAATACTAAGTTAAACGGTAACACCGATTACACAGTGAAGCTGGAGCAATGGAACTACGTATTCCAAGGTGAAGAGCCGGTTACGGTGACCATTGAGCCTGCGCAAATGAGCGGCTCTTTGACGACTTTGGGTGAAATGACGTTCCAACTTAACGTACCTAAGATTATTTTGGATTTTGAGAACCAAGCACAAATAGTGCTCAGCCAAATCACTGGTGATGGTCAAGGCAAAGAGAGTGATGGTTTGTGGCTAGGTGCACAGAATTTTAAGCTAGATAAGTTGAGTGTCGATCAAGAGGGACAAACGGAGTTTGATATGGTTGGTTTTACTTACCATTTCACCTCCGGGTTGGATACTACACAGACTCGTTTTACCACGGCTCACAAAATGAAGATTGCCGATGCGAAATACAGCGGCGGCGAGTTTAAAGAGTTCGCTTTAGATTTCACGTTGGGGGATTTGGATACCACGGCCACTAAAGCGCTTTCTAAACTTTATCAAGGTGCGCCAGAGATGACCGAGCAGGACGTTGATCAGATCTTGCCACAAGTGGAAGCACTGTTCAGTAAAGGATTCTTCGTTTCAGTGGATAACTTCTCGGCCAATATTTCCGGCGGTGATTTTGCATCGAACTGGCGACTGAATGTACCTGAAGGGACGGAAAATCTATTGCAAGATCCGATGGCGGTGATTCCCACGCTGACGGGGCAGACCAAAACCTATATTTCCAACCAGTTGGTGACGGCTTTCCCATTTATTGCACAAGGGATTGAGCAGCTCATGATGATGGAAATGATGACTCAAGATGATAAAGGCTACACCCTACAAGCTGAAATCAAAGAGGGTAATGTGGTGTTCTCGAACGGGAAAACCATGCCACTCGTCATGTTGTTAATGCCGCTGATGATGTTGCAAGGCTAAAAACTCGCGCGGCAGTTCATTGCTTGGGGAAAGAGGCGTTAAGGCCTCTTTTCTCGCTTTTTATCTGGCGTAAAAAGTGGTATTAATCACAACACTTTTCGTTAGCAGGAGCAATGAACACATGGAGCACAACACCGATACGGTTTATAACTTTAGTGCAGGTCCCGCCGCCTTGCCTAAGGCTGTGATGCTGCAAGCACAAGCGGAGTTTGTAAACTGGAATCATCTTGGCACTTCGGTGATGGAAATTAGCCACCGTAGTAAGCCATTCATTCAAGTAGCCGAGCAGGCTGAGCGCGATCTGCGCGATCTTCTAAATATCCCAGATAATTACAAAGTACTGTTTTGCCAAGGCGGAGCGCGTGCACAATTTGCAGCGGTACCGCTTAACTTGTTAGGGAATGCAGAGACCGCAACCTACATTGATGCAGGTTACTGGGCGATGAGCGCAGTGAAAGAAGCGAAGAAATACTGCACTGTCGATGTTTTTGACGCCAAAATTGAAAAAGAAGGCAAAATTGCCGTGTTGCCTGCGAGCGAATGGCGCATTGCGAACAACGCTGCCTATGTGCACTTCTGCCCGAATGAAACGATTGATGGGATTGAAATCAACGACTTGCCTGTCACAGACAAACCGATCGTTGCCGATATGTCTTCTACCATTTTATCTCGTGAAATTGATGTATCGAAATACGGCGTGATTTACGCCGGAGCGCAGAAGAATATTGGCCCTGCGGGGATCTGTATCGCCATCGTGCGCGATGATTTGCTGGATTTGGCTAGCGATCTGTTACCGGGAGTATTGAACTACAAAATTCTGGCTGAGCAAGAGTCGATGTTTAATACCCCGCCTACTTTTGCTTGGTATCTCTCCGGCCTTGTTTTCCAATGGTTGAAAGCACAAGGTGGCGTCAAAGCGATTGAAGAAGTGAACCGTGCAAAAGCGGCGCTGCTTTATGGCTACATTGATTCATCCGATTTCTACCGTAACGAGATCCATCCCGACAACCGCTCGCTGATGAACGTCCCATTCCAACTGGCGAAACCCGAGTTGGATGATACCTTCTTGGAACTGGCTGAAGCGCGTGGCTTGGTGTCATTGAAAGGGCACCGTGTTGTGGGGGGGATGCGTGCCTCTATCTATAACGCGATGCCGCTAGAGGGTGTGCAAGCGCTGGTCGATTTTATGAAAGAGTTTGAAGCGCAATACGCTTAATGGCATGTGGTTGATAGCTCACGAAAAAGGCTTCCATTCGGAAGCCTTTTGTCATGTTAGCGCGGTAAATGAAATTAGGATTACTGCGCTATCGGTGAGTGAACCCCAAACTTACGCACCGCATAGGCTACGCGTTCGGCGGGAGTCGGATAGAACAGTGAGGAACCTAAACTTTCAATGTGCTGTAAACGTGGCAAGAGTCCTGCGCCATTGGCAATTTGAATCGCGAGTCCGGGACGAGCGTTGAGCTCTAACACCATCGGCCCTTCTTCTTTATCCAGTACCATATCGGTTCCGAGATAGCCTAATCCGGTCATCTCCCAAGCACTGGCAGCTAATGTCAGCAGCCTTTCCCAGTGTGGGACAACTAAAGTGGCCAGCTCTTTGCCCGTATCAGGGTGATGAGTGACGGGTTTATTAAATTGCACGGCACGCACCGCTTGACCGGTAGCGATATCAATTCCCACACCTACCGCACCTTGGTGCAAGTTGGCTTTACCATCCGAAGCGGAAGTGGAGAGGCGCATCATCGCCATGACCGGATAACCTTTGAACACGATGATCCGTACATCGGGCACGCCTTCATAACTGAACCCCTCAAAACAGTCATCAAACTGAATTAAGTTTTCCACTACCGCGACATCATTTTTGCCGCCAAGAGAGAAAAGTCCGGCAAGGGCATTACTGATATGGCGTTCCACATCCTCTTTATTCATAGTCGAACCGGATGGTTTGGAGTAAATTCCATCTTGGTGAGAGGTCACTACCAGAATACCTTTACCACCACTGCCGCGAGCAGGTTTAATCACAAAGCCCGGCCAGTTTTCGACCATCTCATGGATGTGTTTCACTTCGGCTTGATTGCTGATAACGCCAATCAGTTTGGGAACTGTACATCCTGCACGCTGCGCAATCAGCTTAGTTTGCAATTTATCATCCACCAATGGGTACTTGGAGCGATCGTTATAACGTCCGATATAAGCGTGGTTACGCTTATTCATCCCCATGATCCCTTTGCGGCGTAGCTTAAAAGGGGAGGTGTAATCCGAGAACGAAAAGGAGAACAACCCCATTACTTCTCCTCCACCAACGGCTTGAAGCGACGCAGCTCAGAAATTCGATAACCGGTGTAAGTTCCTAATAGTAGGATTGCCGCGAGAACAACCAGCTGTAACCCAATGAAATTAAAGGTTAAGTGTTGTACATACGTGTTGGTCATCGCCAGATAGATCAAAATAGCGGTAAACAGTGAGCCACCGCCTTGCAGCAGCACCTCTTTAGCACCTTCTTCTTCCCACAGAATCGACATCCGCTCAATGGTCCACGACAGAATAATCATCGGGAAGAACGTGATAGTTAAGCCTTCGGTTAAACCGACTTTGAACGCCACCACAGTAAACACCGAAATAATCAAAATCACGGTGATGATCACGGCTGAAATCCGTGCAACCAGTAATAGATTGAGCTTGGAGAGGTAGCTACGAATGATTAAGCCAGTACCCACAATCAGCAGAAAGCCGACAATACCCGTGGTGAGCTGGGTTTGTACAAAGGCAACCGCGATCAAGACGGGCATGAAAGTACCCGAGGTCTTGAGTCCGACAATCACGCGCAAAAACACCACGATCAAGGCACCAATCGGGATCAACATGATGGTCTTAAACATGGCTTGCTCTTCAAGCGGCAAGCTATGGATTGAGAGATTGAGTAAACCGTCTGCTTCAACTTTGCTGTCGGTGGCTTGTTGAGGCGTAACCTTTTGAGAAATCATGCTGAACATGACTTGGCTATTTTGCCCACCGACTACATCGAGTAGAGAGACGTTGGATTCATCCCATACCAGCAGATTCGGATGGGTTGGTTGGGTGCCGGTTTCTGGGTTAAACAGGATCCAAGCGCTGCCATTCCATACTTCATTCATATGTTGAATCGACTGACGGCGGCGACCATCTTCTAACTGGATCACGCCGACCACTTTATTGGGCACGAGTGCGTAAGAAAGCAGTTTTTGCGTTGCCTCGACTTTACTTATCTTATTTAGCAGCAAGGAGGCGTTTTGACTTTCGCTATCGTTGAGCCCTTTAATTAGCTCGCGAGTAAAGGTTACGTGATCCGCTGATCGTTGAGAAGCTCTGTCGATCAAGGCGATAGCGGCTGACTCTTCGGGGCCATCAAAGGCAGGCTTTACAATCGGTTGTGTTGGCGGAATTTGTACTGCTTTGGCTTGTGGGTCGACCAGAAATTGCGCTTTGTAGTAGATGGTTTGTGGGCCGCTCGCTTGACGAATCGACCACTCAATACGGCGACCCGATTCGGTATTCAGGTAAGAAATGCCGTAACCCGGTGAGGACGCGGTTTCGTTGATCAGGGTATAGCCTTCTTGTGTGAGCGGTGCGGCTAGGGAAACTTTGGCCTCTTTACCTTGTGCGGCAAACTCGATTCTGGCTTCAACATCCCATACTTGACGCGTTTCTCCGGGTGTCCATGGCACACCATAATCTTGGTGGCGGAGTACGCTTAGCGTTATACCCACAGCAAACAGTAGGAAAACTGAAATATAAAATGGAATTTTAGACGTCATAGTTTACCTATTTAATTTTGCTATGAATGTACTTACGACTGACATCAACAACGGCAATATCACGGATAAATTCGCGGCCAAGTAGCACCGGGTGTGTCATTTGAGTTCGGTCTGCTAGGGTAAACTGTGCTTTCTCATGGATAGAGCCCAGTTTTACCCAAAGTTCCACGACCGCGCGGCGCTCGGTATTTTCGTTGGTAGATTGACGAATGCGTACGTAACGTAAAACGGGTGCTTCAATCCAGTTGGCGTCTGTTTTAGGATTTTTCTCATCAGCAAGGTGGAAACGCACCCAATTTTTACCATTACGTTCGAATTCTTCAATATCGACGGCATTGAGTGATGAGGTGGCGGCACCCGTATCGATACGAGCATCGAAAGTTTGCTTGATAGCATCAATGGTGACGCTTTCAATTTCTCCCAGCACCACCTCTTGGCGAGGTTTGGTGATGGCCACTTTTTTATCATTAGACGGCTTAACGGTAGGGGTTCGTTTCGGGGCAGGCGGTGGCGGCTGTTTAATTTGGCTAACTTGATTTTTTAATTCAGTAATTTGATTTTCAAGGCTTTCAATATAATCATTCTGCAGGCCTATTTGTGATTCTAAGTTAGTCATTTTTTGGGTCATATTGGCTTCTGAGCTTTGAATCGCGGTGAGCGTCGCTTGATGATATTCATCGCCATTGTTGAGTGCGCAGCCTGAAAGCAAACTCAATACGGCAAAGGGTGCAATTCGCTTAAACATTTGCGACCTTATTATTTTCTAATGAGTGATTGTATAGATAAATTATAGCAAAGGATGCTTAGCGCATCCTTTACCAAGGGTAACGTGATACCCGAATAAGCGAGTTAAAACTGTGTCAATTATGGCTTTTTGGCAATCAGAATGGCACGGCGCGGCGCCGGATAGCCTTCAATCGTTTTGCTTGGGTCTTGCGGATCTACATAATCGGGCAATGAATTGTGTGTCATCCACTCCGTGGTTCGCTGCTCACCGAGTGAAGTCACGTTTTCATCAACAATTCTCACATCGATAAATCCCGTTTTTTCTAACCACACTTTAAGGGCCAATGCAGAAGGGAAGAAATAGACGTTACGCATCTGGGCGTAGCGATCAAACGGCACCAGTACCGTATGTTCATCTCCTTCTACGACTAAGGTTTCCAGGATCAATTCACCGCCAGCAACCAACTGATTTTTCAGTTGCAGCAGGTGATCGAGTGGTGAGCGACGGTGGTAAAGCACGCCCATGCTGAACACAGTATCAAAGGCGTTGAGCTCCGGCATCTGTTCAATACCGAGTGGCAAGAGATGAACGCGTTGGTCATCGCCCAGCAGTTTACGTACCGCTTCAAACTGGATCAGAAACAGCTCGGAAGGGTCGATGCCAAACACTTGCTGCGCGCCTTCACCCAACATACGCCACATGTGATAGCCGTTGCCACAACCCACATCAAGCACCAAACGGTTTTCCAGTGGTGAGATGTGTGGCAGTAAGCGATCCCATTTCCAGTCAGATCGCCATTCGGTATCAATATGAATGCCGTGCAGATGGTAAGGACCTTTACGCCAAGGATGAAAGGTTTTGAGCACCGCTGCCAATTTCTTCTGTTCACCTTGTGCGAGTGGCTCATAGTTATGTGCCGCTACCGCATTTTTCAGATCAATCACCTCCGGTTGACCGACTGGAATTTTCTTGAGGTTACGCATCCAGCGGTCGAGATCGCCGTGCTGCTTAGCTTGCCAATCCGTCAATTGCTGAGGTAGCGTGTTGAGCCACAACTGTAACTGCGGATGTTGAGCGATCTGTTGGTAAACGTTGGAAAAGTTAAACATGAAGCTTAATACCTAAACAAGGCTCTCTGCCGATCTTGTATGGTTTGGCTTGATTAAGCCGTTAACAAACAAAACATTTAAGGCAGAAAAGCGAAAAATTATTTAATAGCGAACATAGAGCCAAAGTTAAAGCACTGGAACCAGACTTCAAAGCTTGAAAAGCCCAGCGTGGCAAAACGCTGTTTGTGGGTCTGGATGGAATCAGGGCGCATCACATTTTCAATCGCGCTGCGTTTTTGGCTGATCTCCAGCTCGCTGTATCCGTTGGCACGTTTGAAATCGTGGTGCAAATCGATCAGCAGCTCGTGGGCTTCTTGATCCGAAAACACAAATTTTTCCGACAAGATCAAGATGCCACCCGGGCGTAATCCGGCGTAGATTTTTTCTAGCAGCGCGTAGCGATCATCCGGCGCGAGAAACTGCAAGGTAAAGTTGAGCACTACGACGGAGGCGTTTTCAATCGCGATATCGCGAATATCCGCTTCGATCACCTGCACTGGTGTGTCAGAGCGATAAGCGTTGAGGTGCAGCTTGCAGCGTTCCACCATGGCCGCTGAGTTATCGACCGCAATGATTTGGCAGCCTTCTTGTTTGATATGGCGGCGCATAGAAAGGGTTGCCGCACCCAGTGAGCAGCCTAAATCGTAAATCGTGGAATGAGGCTTTACAAAGCGCTCAGCCAGCATGCCAATTGCGGAGATGATGTTGCTGTAACCCGGCACCGAACGTTGGATCATGTCTGGAAAAACTTCAGCCACGCGCTCGTCAAAGGTGAAATCACCGATTTTATCGATGGGTGCGGAAAAGAGAGTATCTTTTGGGTTCATAGCAGACCTCATGGCAGCGTCTTGTTCCGGCTCCTTTGGAGCTGGCTCAATAAAAAGCGCGTATTTTATGAAAAATCGCAGCGTCTGTCATTAAACACATCGCCTTTAGGGTAAATCAGCCGTACCGGATCGTGAGTTCAAAACATACTCAGCTGTGGCTGTTCGGGCATCGCGGGAAATGGCGCCAGATCAGGCAGCGCGATAGTCTGTTGTAATTGTTGGTAAAGTTGCACCGCCAGCTGAGGCGCGAAATCATTATCCGGTGTATGAATCATCAGATAAGGCTGCTTACCTTGCGCAATCCACTCGGGCAGTTTATGTAGCCAAGCACCGAAAAAGGGTAGGTTAGCCTCAATCTCAGGATGGCCGATAAAACGGATCATCGGATGCTTGGCGGTGGCAATCGCATGAACTGGCACTTTCGGTTTTTTCTGCTGCGCATCAATCACCGCCTCGGTATTCGGCAGCGCCGAAAAAACGGGGCGACTGTCCATAATAATGCGATCAATGTTTTGCTCAATCAGCCATTGGTTGAGCGCTTTTTCCGCTTCGCCTTTGCCAAAAAAAGCCAAATGACGCACCTCCACACCGAGCGGAAAATCGGCTGGAAACCATTCTCGAAAGTTTTTCAATTGCGCCAGATGTTCAGGCCCAAATGCAGCGGGCAGTTGAATCGTCCACATACCAATTCGGTCGTGTAAAGGCTGCATTAAACGCAAAAAGCTCAGCAGCTCTTCTTTGCAATCGCGCAGTAAATGCTGGTGGGTAATGCTTTTCGGCAGCTTAAAGGTAAAGCGAAAGTCGTCCTGAGTGGCTGCGCGCCAGTTGAGTACAGTACTGGGCGTGGGCGACGCGTAAAAAGTGGTATTCCCCTCTACGGTGTGAAAAACGCTGGCGTATTTCGCAAGGCGTTCAGAGGCTTGTGTGCCGCTGCCATAAAACTCACTCTGCCATGCAGGGTGAGACCACAGGGTTAAACCGAGTCGCAAGGGAAGAGAGGGCGTCACTCTGCTCGGGCTCCTTAAATCATCATCACGAGAGTTTTGAAGAATACGAGATTTTAGCGCTATAATCAGCGCCTATTTTTCCCTTCTGGTTAGCCTTTAATCTTCGGTTGACGGGATTATTGCGTTAAAAAGCAGCAAGGGGTAAGAAAAGACAACAAATTGTACGTGGGAAGGTCGATCTTAAATCCCTTTCGGCGTATAAATGGAACTTTGCTGAAGAGGCAGTCTGTCGAGTACTCCACGACCTTTCAGCGTTAAATTTGATGACTAATTGAGATTGGGAAATTCACTATGCGTAGCCATTATTGTGGTCACCTGAACAAGTCCTTAGTAGGACAAACTGTAGAGCTGTGCGGCTGGGTTAATCGCCGTCGTGATTTAGGCGGTCTGATCTTCATTGATATGCGAGATCGTGAAGGTATTGTTCAGGTAGTAGTGGATCCGGATATGGCGGATGTATTCGCCGTGGCTAACCAACTGCGTAGCGAAT
This sequence comes from Vibrio paracholerae, assembly GCF_037672085.1. Classification (NCBI taxonomy): domain Bacteria; kingdom Pseudomonadati; phylum Pseudomonadota; class Gammaproteobacteria; order Vibrionales; family Vibrionaceae; genus Vibrio; species Vibrio paracholerae. Next base: position 1,134,950 of record NZ_JBBHLM010000002.1, read on the forward strand.
TCTGTATCAAATTGACGGGTGAAGTACGTGCGCGTCCAGAAAGCCAAGTCAATAAAGAGATGGCAACCGGTGAAGTAGAGCTGTTGGCACGTAGCCTTGAGATCATTAACCGCTCAGACGTTCTGCCGCTCGATTTCAACCAGAAGAACTCAGAAGAGCAACGCCTCAAGTACCGTTACTTGGATCTGCGTCGTCCAGAGATGAGTGACCGCATCAAACTGCGTGCAAAAGCCTCAAGCTTTGTACGCCGTTTCTTGGATACACACGGTTTCCTTGATATCGAAACCCCAGTTTTGACTAAAGCGACACCTGAAGGTGCGCGTGACTACCTAGTACCAAGCCGTGTACACAAAGGCAGTTTCTACGCACTGCCACAATCACCACAGCTGTTCAAACAGCTACTGATGATGTCTGGCTTTGACCGTTACTACCAAATCGTAAAATGTTTCCGCGATGAAGATTTGCGCGCTGACCGTCAACCAGAATTCACCCAGATCGATATTGAAACCTCTTTCATGACCGCAGAACAAGTGCGTGCCGTGACGGAGAAGATGATTCGTGAAATGTGGCTTGAACTGCTGAATGTGGATCTGGGCGATTTTCCAATCATGCCTTACAGCGAAGCGATGCGTCGTTTCGGCTCAGACAAGCCAGATCTGCGTAACCCAATGGAGTTGGTGGATGTGGCGGATCTGCTGAAAGACGTCGATTTCAAAGTGTTCTCTGGTCCAGCGAACGATCCAAAAGGCCGCGTGGCTGCACTGCGCATCCCAGGTGGTGCAGCACTGACTCGTAAACAAATTGATGAGTACACCGCATTTGTGGCTATTTACGGCGCAAAAGGCTTGGCATGGCTGAAAGTCAACGATTTGGCTGCGGGCATGGAAGGTATTCAATCTCCAGTGGCGAAATTCCTCACTGAAGAGATCATTCAAGCGATTATCGAGCGTACTCAAGCACAAACTGGCGATATCATTCTGTTTGGTGCCGATTCAGCCAAAGTCGTGGCTGAGGCGCTGGGCGCACTGCGTCTGAAAGCGGGTAAAGAGTTGGGTATTACTAATGAATCTGCGTGGGCTCCATTGTGGGTTGTTGATTTCCCTATGTTCGAAGGTGATGACGAAGGTAACGTGGCGGCAATGCACCACCCATTCACATCCCCTCTGAACCTCTCTCCTGAGCAGTTGAAAGCCAACCCAGAAGAGGCGCTATCAAACGCTTACGATATGGTATTGAACGGCTACGAAGTGGGTGGTGGTTCAGTCCGTATTCATAACGCAGAAATGCAATCTGCCGTATTTGACATTCTGGGTATCACGCCAGAAGAGCAACGTATCAAGTTTGGCTTCCTGCTTGATGCGCTGAAGTTTGGTACACCCCCACACGCAGGTTTGGCATTTGGTCTGGATCGTCTGGTGATGCTGCTGTGCGGCACGGAAAACATCCGCGATGTGATCGCTTTCCCGAAAACGACAGCCGCCGCGTGTCTAATGACGGATGCCCCAAGTCTTGCTAACCAAGCCGCGCTAGATGAACTGGCGATTGCGGTCAAGCTTGCAACGAAAGATAAAGCGTAATCAACGCCTTGCAAAGGGTGGCATGAGCCACCCTTTTTTTTAACCTGCGCAGCACGAGAGCGCAGACAGTAAAATGATATAAACAGGATTTCATCTTTGGCTCAGATGTACTTTTATTACTCGGCAATGAATGCGGGTAAATCGACCACCTTATTGCAATCGGCGTTTAACTACCAAGAACGCGGCATGAACCCACTGATTTTTACTGCTGCGATCGATGATCGTTTCGGCGTAGGTAAAGTGAGTTCTCGGATTGGGCTTGAGGCCGAAGCGCATCTTTTCCATGCCGATACCAATCTGTTACAAGTGATCGCAACATTGCATCAGGCTGAACCTCGTCACTGTATTTTGATGGATGAGTGTCAGTTTCTCTCTAAAGAGCAAGTTTACCAACTGACCGAAGTGGTGGATAAGCTGGATATTCCTGTGCTGTGTTACGGCTTGCGTACCGATTTCCTTGGTGAACTGTTTGAAGGTAGCAAGTATCTGTTGTCATGGGCGGATAAACTGATTGAACTGAAAACCATTTGCCACTGTGGCCGCAAAGCCAATATGGTGATCCGTACCGATGAGCATGGCAACGCCATCAGTGAAGGGGATCAGGTCGCGATTGGCGGTAATGATAAGTATGTTTCAGTCTGTCGCCAGCACTATAAAGAGGCGTTGGGACGCTAAGTGAACCCATCTCCTTCGCGGGCTAATTTTAATTTGCCAGTGACGCAATAAAGAAAAAGCCAGACAGTCAATGTCTGGCTTTTTACAAACAAGAAAGTATAGCGATTAAGCTTCACGTTTTTCCAGCTCAGCCGCCGCTTCTTCAGTGATCATAGAATCCACAATCACCGCACAAGCCGCATCGCCGGTAATATTGAGCGCAGTACGGATCATGTCGAAGATACGATCCAGTGCAAACAGCAGTGGTAGACCTTCAATAGGAATACCCGCAGAGAGCAGAACCGCTACCACAAGGAATGAAGGCCCTGGAACACCCGCTTGACCAACCGCACCCAAAGTCGCCGTCACGATGATCGCAATATAAGCGCCCATGCTCAGGTCAATATTGAACAACTGAGCAAAGAAGATTGCCACCAGACCGTAGTAGATCGCGTTACCTGACATGTTGATGGTTGCGCCCAAAGGCAGTACGAAAGAAGCCGTTGAGTTGCGTACACCCAGATCGTTTTTCACCGTATCCATAGTGACAGGCAGCGTCGCCATCGAAGAGGCAGTAGACAGTGCAACCGCTTGTGGCTTCTTCATTGCTTGAATGAATTTCTTCGCTGAAGTTTTACTGAATACATGGATCATCAATGGGTAAGCCACAAAGCCAAAAATCGCAATTGCTGCTACGTAAACCATGAACAGTTTAAAGACGACCATTAGCGCGCTGAAACCGAAAGTGCCGACAGCATCTGCCATCAAGCCAAATACGCCGATAGGCGCAATTAACATCACTTTATTGATCATCCACACCATAGCATCAACAATAGTGTTCACTGCGTTGATCACTGGGTCACGTTTTTCTTTGGCTTGCTTAGAAATCGCAATGCCTAAAAACAGACAGAAAACTAGGATCTGTAGGATGTTCGCTTCGTTTAGTGACTGGAAAACGTTGGTTGGGATCATACCGATAATGGTTGCCCAGAAGGTTGGCAGCTCACCTTTAGAAGCATATTCAGAAGAGAACATACTTTCGACGCCAGAGACATCAATACCAACGCCTGGCTGGAAAATGGTTCCCATCAATAATGCTAGCGCAACGGCTGCGGCTGACGTGAATGCAAAGTAGCTCAAAGTAATTGCGCCAACTTTACCTGCTGCATGACTGTCACCCAGACCTGCTGCACCAGAAATCAGTGCCACAGCCACCAGAGGAATTACCAGCATTTTGATAAGATTAATAAAAATTGCACCCAGTGGAGCAAATAGTGTCGCATCGTGACCCATTGCTGCACCGACTGCAGTACCTGCGAGCATGGCGATCACCACTTGCACGCCGATGTTGTTTAGTAAACCCTTTGTCTTTAACACTTCCATAACCTCTGTGCTAATAAATTGTAAATTCCTAGTGTTAGCCACTAGTGTCATATCACTAAATGGGCAAAAATTTTGCTCCTGCTTTTTACACGTATTATTTACATTTAGCAATAAGCGAATCGAGTGTTTTCTCAATAGCAGAGTAAAACGAGAGTGATTTGGCGTTTTCAATCGCAAGGAAAACGTTTGCTATTTGGTTTTGTTATGCGGATTGTTGTTTTGATTTGTATTTTGAATGGGTTCTGGGTGGGGTGTGATTGTTAATAAAATGATGCGGCGCACCAAGAGGATACGCCGCATATTAATGATGATTAAAGTTAAATTTGTGTTGCTTGCTTCATGGCGTGAGTGAGTTTTGCCAGCTCAGTCAGCTGCTTAGCTGGGTTATCCAAATGCGTTTCGATGATTTTTACCACCGCCGATCCGGAAATAGCTCCCGCTGCGCCAGCTTCGATCGCTTGTTTAACTTGAGCGGGCTCTGAAATACCAAAACCGAGCAGTGCCGGTGGCGCATCAAATTGTTGCAGACGTTCAAGCAGGGCATGCACAGGCATATTGGCTTTGGTTTCGGCCCCTGTTACCCCTGCGCGTGAAAGCAAATAAGTGTAGCCTTTACCGAGTTGAGCAACTGCTCGTAAGGTTTCATCACTGGCCGTTGGTGGCGCAATAAAGATTGGTTGAATGCCAAACTTCTCGGCGGCCGCCACAAAAGGCTGGCTTTCGTTGGTGGGTACATCGGCAATCAGCACCGAGTCCACCCCAGCTTTTTGGCAGCGTTGATAAAAATCGTCGATACCGCGTGCGTAAACCAAGTTGGCATACATCAGTAAACCAATCGGAGTCTCAGGGTTACGCGTACGGATCTGCGCGATCAGCTCAAAACAGACATCTGGCGTGGTTTTCGCCGCTAATGCACGTAAATTCGCCCCTTGAATCGTCGGACCATCGGCCAGAGGATCTGAAAACGGCATGCCAAGCTCAAGCGCATCCGCCCCTGCATCAATCAAGGTTTGCATGATGGCGAGTGACTGCTCGGGGTTTGGGTCACCAATGGTCACGAAAGGAACGAAAGCGCCTTGCTGCGCAGCGCTTAGGCGTTGAAATAGGGCTTGATAACGGTTCATTACAACGCTCCTTTGTCTTCAAGTAATTTGTGTACGGTGAAGATATCCTTATCACCTCGGCCCGAAAGGTTAACCACGAGCAACTGCTCTTTCTCTGGCTCGGCATACGCCATTTTGATTGCATGCGCGAGAGCGTGTGAAGACTCCAGAGCTGGAATAATGCCTTCGCTGCGAGCCAACGCTTGGAATGCATCAAGCGCTTCATCATCGGTAATGCTTTCGTATTCGGCGCGGCCAATCGCGTGGAGGTGAGCATGTTGTGGCCCCACCGATGGGAAATCCAGCCCTGCAGAGACAGAGTAAGACTCTTCCACTTGACCATGTTCATCTTGCATCAAGGGCGCTTTCATGCCGAAGAAAATGCCGGTTTTACCGTGTTTAAGTGGCGCGCCATGTTGGTGGGTATCTATGCCTTTACCTGCTGGCTCAATACCGATCAAACGCACCGATTCTTCTTCGATGAAATCGGCAAACATACCAATCGCGTTTGAGCCACCACCAACACAAGCGATCACTGCATCGGGCAAACGACCTTCACGCGCTAGGATTTGGTTTTTGGTTTCTTCGCCAATAATGCGTTGGAATTCACGCACTATGGTTGGGAATGGGTGCGGGCCCGCCGCCGTACCGAGCAGGTAATGCGCAGTTTCATAGCTGGCTGACCAGTCACGCAGCGCTTCGTTACAAGCATCTTTTAGCGTTGCTGAACCTGAATGAACAGGGATAACAGTGGCACCCATTAAGCGCATACGGAACACGTTTGGGCTTTGGCGCTCAACGTCTTTTGCACCCATGTACACGCGGCATTTTAGGCCAAGCAGTGCACAGGCTAATGCGGTCGCCACACCGTGTTGACCTGCGCCTGTCTCAGCGATGATTTCATGTTTGCCCATGCGCTTGGCGAGCAGGGCTTGACCCAAAACTTGGTTGGTTTTATGCGCGCCGCCGTGCAGCAGATCTTCACGCTTCAAATAGAGTTTGGTTTTGGTGCCTTTGGTGATGTTTTGCGTGAGCGTCAGCGCAGTGGGGCGACCTGCGTACTCTTGCAGTAGGCTCATAAATTCAGCGCGAAAAGCATCATCCTGCTGGGCATCAATAAAAGCTTGTTCCAGTTGATCGAGCGCGGGAACCAAAATTTGTGGCACAAACTGCCCACCGAATTCGCCAAAATAGGCGTTTAATTTAGCCATGCTTACATTCCTTTCTTATGCATGTTGCCATGCTGATAATCTAATAATTCCGTAACTGTTGGAAAACCTGTTGCAACTGGTTGGCGTCTTTTCTACCCGGAGCGCTTTCCACGCCAGAGTTGAAATCGAGTCCGCGGCAGCCAAGTTGCGCCGCTTGGGCGACATTCTCGGCGCTCAAGCCGCCGGCGAGCATCAGGTCGCTATGTTTTGGCAGCAAACGCCAATCAAAACTGTGTCCTGTGCCACCACTCTGTTCGCCGATTTTGGCATCGAGCAGATGCCTATCGATGTGCTCTGGCAGTAGCTCAGGTAAAGCATCACTCACGCCATACGCTTTCCAAATTTCAATCGATTCTGGAAGGGAAGCGCGCAGTTCACGCACATACGCAGAATTTTCATCACCGTGCAGTTGCACCGCAAATAAGCCCAATTGGGTCGCGATATCGGCGACTTGCGCGGTTGGGTGATTTTGAAACACGCCGACATACTGTAGCGGTGCGCCGCTCATGGTCAGGCGCGCTTGTTCTACATCGACAAAGCGTTTGGATTTCTCAACAAAAATCAATCCACCAAAAACGGAACCGGCTTGGTAGGCTTTCACCGCATCATCAGCATGAGTCAAACCGCACACCTTGTGTTCGCCGAGCACAATTTTTCGCACCGCCAGTTCAAGATTGCTTTGCGCCATCAGCGAGCTACCAATCAAGAAACCATTGGCAAATTGAGCCAAATCACGCACCTGCTGATGAGTGTAAATGCCGGATTCGGAAATAATGATGGTGCCTTGTGGAATGAGCGGCGCCAACTGCTTGGTGCGATTCAGGTCGGTGGTCAAATCACGCAGATTGCGGTTATTGATGCCGATGACTTTCGCTTGCAGAGCAATCGCGCGCTCTAGTTCTTGCTCATTGCTGACTTCGGTGAGCACGCCCATACCAAGGTCGTGCGCCACAGCGGCCAGTTCACGATATTGATCATCGTTGAGCACCGATAGCATCAGCAAAATCGCATCCGCTTGATAATGACGCGCCAGATAAACCTGATACGGGTCGACCATAAAATCTTTGCACAATACAGGCTGAGTCACTTGAGCGCGCACTTGCGGCAAAAACTCAAAACGACCTTGGAAATATTTCTCGTCAGTCAGTACCGAAATGGCACTGGCGTACTCGCCATACACAGAGGCGATGTAATCGAGATCAAACGCTTCGCGGATCAGCCCTTTTGAAGGTGAGGCTTTTTTGCATTCGAGAATGAATACGGTGTTATCGCCGCTCAAGGCTTGATAGAAATCGCGCTCTGAGCGAGTCAGTAATGGGTGAAAGCTCGCAAGTGGTTGCTTGGCTTTGCGCTCCTCAATCCATTGGTATTTATCGTTGACGATTTTGACCAGCACTTGCGCCATTTGCGCGGTTTGTACGGAAATATGCTCAGACAACTGCTCGGACATTCTGCTTAACCTCGTTGTGCTAACTGCTGAACCAATCCATAGGCTTGGCCCGATTTCATCACGGCGATCGCTTGTTGGGTGTTGGCTTTCAGATCTTCTTGACCAAATAGACGCAGAAGAAGTGCAACGTTGACTGCCACTGCCGCCATTTGTGCTGCTGTACCATTGCCCGTTAGGATCTGGGTGATGATGGCGCGATTCTCTTCCGGCTCTCCACCACGGATCGCATCCAGTGGGTAACGGCTAACACCAAAATCTTCCGGAGTGAGCGTGTACTCAATCAATTCGCCTTGGCGAATTTCTGCTACTTGCGTTTCGCCATGAATCGCGACTTCATCAAGACCTGAACCATGCACCACCGCTGCGCGTTTCAGACCCATTTGTAACATGGTTTGCGCAATAGGACGAACCAAATCCTTGCTGTAGACGCCCATCAATTCAATATTGGGACGGGCAGGGTTAATCAGGGGGCCTAAGATGTTGAAAATGGTGCGAGTTTTCATGGTTTGACGCACCGGCATCGCATGGCGCACACCGCTGTGATACTGAGGGGCAAACAAGAAAGCGACACCGAGATCATCCAAGGCTTGACGCGAATCTTGCGCGCTCATGGCAAGGTTGATCCCAAATGAGCTGAGCAGATCGGAAGAGCCGGATTTGCTCGATACCCCACGGTTGCCGTGTTTGGCGACTTTCACGCCACACGCTGCGGCGACAAATGCGGCGGTGGTTGAGATGTTGATGGTGTTTGAGCCATCGCCACCGGTACCGACGATATCGGCAAAGTCGTAATCAGGACGCGGAAATGGATTGGCGTTGGCGAGCAGGGCTTTAGCCGCACCCGCGATTTCATCTGGCGTTTCGCCTTTGATTTTCAGCGCAGTCAGTACCGCAGCCATCAATACAGGATCCATTTCACCGCGAATAATTTGGTCGAAAAGCTGTTGGCTCTCGGCTTGCGTAAGCCCTTGCTGTTCATAGAGTTTATTAATAATGGTTTGCATAACATTCTCTCCCTGTGCGGTTACGCGAATTGAGTCTGTGCTGGCGTTGCAGACAATGCCCAATCAATGGCATTGGCCAGCAAGGTAGCGCCGTGGGTGGTCATGATCGATTCTGGGTGAAATTGAAAGCCGCAGACTTTGTCAGTTTCATTAACCACCGACATTACCAAGCCATTCACTTCTGCCGTCACGGTCAGTGTTGCCGGTACTTGCGTTGCGACCAGTGAGTGGTAACGTGCAATCGCCAGTGGAGAAGGGAGGCCGCGATAAATCGCGTGGTTTTGGTGCTCCATCATCGACACTTTACCGTGGATGATTTCACCCGCGCCAGCAACCACACCGCCGTAGGCTTCGACGATGGCTTGATGCCCTAAGCAGATACCAATCATCGGTACCTTGCCTTTCAGGCGTTGCAGCAGCTCTGGCATACAGCCCGCTTCAGACGGTGCACCTGGCCCGGGGGATAACACAACCACAGGATTATCCAGTTGCTGCAGCGCTTGCTCGATAGCATCCGCAGAAAGGTTGTTGCGATAAATCGTTACCCCATGGCCGAGTGAGCGAAACTGATCCACTAAGTTGTAAGTGAAGGAGTCAAAGTTATCGATAAACAGAATATTGGCCATGATCATTCCTTACCTTGATGAGCATATAAAATGGCGGAGATTACCGCTTGCGCTTTGCCGCGCGTTTCATCGGCTTCGGCTTGTGGGTCGGAGTCGTAAACGACACCCGCGCCGGCTTGAACTTGGGCGATACCGTTTTCCACATAAGCAGAGCGGATCACGATACAGGTATCCAAATCGCCTTCACCCGTGAGATAACCCACCGCGCCGCCGTAGCTGCCGCGACGCGCTTGTTCCACATCGCGGATTAACTGCATCGCGCGAATTTTCGGTGCGCCAGTTAGCGTGCCCATATTCATGCAAGCTTGATATGCGTGCAGCGCATCCAGATCTTCACGTAACTGACCTACCACGCGCGACACCAAGTGCATCACATGGCTGTAGCGATCTACTTGCAGCAAGTCAGCGACATGGCGAGTACCGGCTTGGCTAATGCGCGCGACATCGTTGCGTGCTAAGTCAACCAGCATCATGTGCTCGGCGTTCTCTTTTTTATCGGTGCGCAGTTCAAGCTCAATGCGGCTATCGAGGTCAAAATCGATGCTGCCATCGGCGCGCTTACCGCGGCGGCGAGTCCCTGCAATCGGGTAGATTTCCACTTGGTTGGTGTGCATTTCATACTTGAGCGCGCTTTCGGGGGATGCGCCAAACAGGGTAAAGCGTTCATCTTGCATATAGAACATGTAAGGGCTTGGATTACTCTGTTTCAGCCGTTGATAAGCCGCGAGCGGTGAAGGGCAAGGTAGGCAAAAACGGCGCGAAGGCACAACTTGGAAGACATCGCCTTTGACCACGTACTGCTTGAGGTCACGCACGATATCGCAAAACGCTGCATCGCTAATATTGGTGGTCACTTCCACATCAGATAAAGATTGCGCACTCGGCAAAGGCAATTTTTGATTCACTTGCGCACGAATTTCACGCATCCGGCTTTTGAGTTGGCTGTGCAGCGCATCGCCCGGTTGGAATTGGGTGGCTTGCAGTTGGCAAGTTTCACGCTGATGATCAATCACCATCAGAGTTTCTGCTACATAAAACACGTAATCAGGGCATTGATTGTCGGCTGGTGCTTCACCCAGCGGCTCAAAGTTAGCCACTAAATCGTAGGCAAATAAGCCACCTAAAAACAGCGCAAATTTACCGTGGTCAGTGAGATCAAAACTGTGCTGCACTAAACGTAGCGCATCGAAAGAAGACGCTTCGCGCAAGCGCGAGTCTTCATCCAACGTATCACAGGGGGTAGAGAAGGTTAGGGTAAGTTTCGCTTTCTCTATTTTGCATGGAATCCGATCTGTGAGGTTGCCATGAATGATGTTAAGCAAGGCTTGGCCGTTTGCACTGAGCGCATGATAGGTCACTTGATGGCCTTCACACACAATGCGCACGGCCGCATCCACTAACAGAAGGCTTTTCAGATTTTGCTTGGAATCGATTTCTGCAGATTCCAGCAGTAAACAGTCGCTGCGCCCAGCGCAAAGAGCATGAAATAAAGCCGTAGGATCTTGCGTATAAGGCAGTTCACTGTGTAGCACCTCAAGCGGCGCGGTTTTTTTTATGTTGATGGCCTTATTCATAAGACCTCCTTAACCATGATTCGATTGTGCACTGATCACCGCGATGAGAAAGTAGTTAAACAGCAGTGATAGGTGGAAAAACCAATAAAAAGCCCGCTCAAGTTGGCGGGCTAGGTGTGTGAGTATCTAAACTTAGAAATACACGTGAGCCCACCAAGAACTTGTCCAAGTGCGCCACCAAGCCAGTTCAGCATCCGCTGGACTGAAATTGGGTTTATGGTTTGGGTTAAATTCTTGTAACATAGTGAGCCCTAACAGAGAGTCTTGCATTTGCGTACTAGTTAACTAGTGCAGCGATAAAAAGTCAAGCCTAAAAATCAGGCAAATAAAAAATATGAGAATTGACCTGCATAGTCATACTACCGCTTCTGATGGACGGTTTACCTATCAACAATTGATCGATCGCGCCGTCAGCTTTGAGATTGATGTTTTGGCGATCACAGACCACGATACCGTGGCTGCGTTGGCGGATGCTCGTGCTTACATTGCACTGCAGCAATATCCGCTACAATTAGTGAACGGCATTGAGATTTCAACGGTTTGGCAAAATAAAGACATTCATATTGTCGGTTTAAACATCGACCCAAATAGTGAGGCATTGGGCCAGCTGATTGCGCGGCAGCAGCAGCATCGAGTTGAGCGTGCTGAACTGATAGCCCATCGTTTACAAAAAGCGACGCGTGAGGGAGTGTTACAAGAGGTTCAACATATTGCCGATGGTGCGCCGATCACGCGTGCCCATTTTGCAAAATGGTTGGTGGATAATGGTTATGCAACCAACATGCAGCAAGTATTTAAGAAATACCTCACTCGTGATAATCCGGGTTATGTACCGCCTAACTGGTGTTCAATGAGTGAAGCGGTGAGCGCGATTCACGCCGCTGGTGGACAAGCCGTATTAGCGCATCCGGGACGATATGACTTGACGGCGAAATGGCTTAAGCGCTTAATGACCGCGTTTGTTGAAGCGGGTGGCGATGCCATGGAAGTCGCCCAACCGCAGCAATCACCACAGGAAAAACGAACCTTGGGTGATTACGCAATGGAATACCAACTACTCGCCTCCCAAGGCAGTGACTTTCACTATCCTTCTCCTTGGATGGAGTTGGGCCGAAATCTTTGGTTACCTGCCGGAGTAGAACCTGTATGGAAAGATTGGGGCTTATCCCCAAGCAATAGAGTCGAGAGACTCGATGAAGAGGAATAACCATGAGCCAGTTTTTTTATGTTCATCCTGAGAACCCTCAAACCCGCCTAATCAACCAAGCGGTCGCGATTATTCGCAATGGTGGGGTAGTGGTTTACCCAACCGATTCTGGTTACGCACTGGGCTGCCAGCTTGAAAATAAGCACGGCATGGAACGCATTTGTCAAATTCGTCGCCTCGATGACAAGCACAACTTTACGCTATTGTGCCGTGATTTGTCTGAGATTGCTCTGTACGCGCGTGTGGATAACACCGCGTTTCGCTTATTGAAAAACAATACTCCAGGACCTTACACCTTTATTTTCAAAGGAACCAAAGAGGTTCCCCGTCGTCTGATGAATGAGAAACGAAAGACGATTGGGATTCGAGTTCCGAATAATAAAATTGCTTTGGATCTGCTTGAAGCGCTCGGTGAACCGCTGATGTCGACCTCGCTGATTTTACCGGGCAACGATTTTACTGAGTCTGATCCAGAGGAAATTCGCGATCGATTAGAGCACGCGGTGGATGTGATCCTCAATGGTGGCTATTTAGGTCAGCAACCCACCACAGTAATTGATTTTAGCGACGATGAAGTGGTAGTGGCGCGTGTCGGAGCCGGTGATCCGACCCCGTTTCAGTAGTTGAATGAGGTGGCCGCGAATCGCTGACAAAACGGATGCTTTTATCCGCAAAATTTGCGATACTACGCGGCCGCGATTTTAACATCGCAACCCGTCATTCGACGTCTGAGAAGACGACACATAGGTAGATAAATGAGCGAAAAGTTACAAAAAGTTTTAGCACGTGCTGGTCATGGTTCTCGTCGTGAGCTTGAAGCTCTGATCCGAGCTGGGCGTGTAAGTGTTAATGGCAAGGTAGCTATACTGGGTGAACGCCTAGAAGAGGATAACGCTGTCGTGCGCATCGATGGGCACGTTGTGTCTGTAAAAGCGCAAGAAGAGGTGATCTGCCGAGTTCTGGCTTACTACAAACCAGAAGGCGAGCTGTGTACCCGTCATGATCCAGAAGGTCGTCGTACGGTATTTGACCGTCTGCCGAAAATTCGTGGTTCACGCTGGATTTCTGTTGGCCGTTTGGATGCCAACACGTCAGGTTTACTGCTGTTTACCACCGATGGTGAATTGGCTAACCGTCTGATGCACCCAAGCCGTCAGGTTGAGCGTGAATATCTAGTTCGCGTATTTGGTGATGTGACGGAAGATAAAGTTCGTAATCTAGTGCGTGGTGTACAGCTAGAAGATGGTATGGCACGTTTTGAAGATGTAATGTACGCTGGTGGCGAAGGCATCAACCATACTTTCTACGTGGTAATCAATGAAGGCCGTAACCGTGAAGTGCGTCGTCTGTGGGAATCACAAGGTACGACAGTAAGCCGTCTGAAGCGTGTTCGTTACGGTGACATTTTCCTCGACAAAAAACTGCCTCGCGGCGGTTGGATGGAACTCGATCTCAAGCAAGTGAACTATCTGCGTGAGCTAGTGGAATTGCGTCCTGAGAAAGAAACGGTGCTGAATATGGCGCCTGATGCCGCAACGCGTAAGCGTGAGCGCACTCGTAGCCAAAAAATTCGTCGTGCGGTTCGTCGTCATGAAGAGCGTATTTCTACACCGGCAGGCCGCAGTGGCAAAGCGCCAGCGCGTCGCAAACCCGGTAGTGGCGAGTCGAGCACACGCAATAAAGTGGCTAACCAGCAACAAAGCTCGCGTAAGCCGCGCGGATAAGAACGCGCCGTCTAGTATCCTCTAGATAATCTAGCCTATAAAAAAGCCAGTCACAGTGACTGGCTTTTTGCTGTTTATTGTTTGACGCTGTTTATTGTCTGAGATTGTGCTCTGCGCTGCATGCTTACGCCCCTCAGCGAAGAGAGGCGGGAAGCGTTACAGCTTTTGTGTCAGCTTGTGATAACGACCGTGCTGGGCGAGGAGAGTATGGTGATGACCATATTCGACCAACTGGCCCTGTTCAATCAGCGCAATCGCATCCATCTGTTCAAGGTTGACCAGACGATGAGTGATAAACAGCACGGTTTTGTGACCGAAATGACCATGCAACAGTTGCATGATGTGCTGCTCGGTTTGCTTGTCCAACCCTTCGGTCGGTTCATCAAGCAGTAAGATTGGAGCGTTATGCAGTAGTACTCGCGCAATGCCGATCCTACGTTTTTCTCCACCGGATAACTGACGGCCACCTTCGCCAAGCCAAGTATTGAGCGCGGCATCTTGTAGCAATTTATCTAGACCGACTTGTTGCAGAATATCACTGAGCACTTCATCGGTTGCGTCCGGTTTCGCCAGTTTCAGGTTATCGCGCAGCGTGCCATTGAGAATATCCACCCGTTGACTGACCACGCTGATGGCGGCACGAAGATCGCTCTCGCGCCATTCTCGAATGTCTGTTCCACCAATCGTGATCTGACCCTGCTGTACATCCCAATAACGGCAAAGGAGTTGAATTAAGGTCGATTTTCCTGAGCCGGTTTGGCCGACAATCGCCACTTTCTGACCTTGAGCGAGAGTCAAAGTAAAGTCATCAATGGCCTTGGGTTTATTCGCTTGGTAAGCAAAGTGGACGCCGTTGAATTCAATGTTGTATTGGCCATTATGCGCGGTTGGTTGCGCGGTAAATTCGACCTCAGGTTTGGCTAGAATGATCTCATTTAAGCGGCGAGCCGAGGTGAGAGTCTGCCCCAAATGCTGGAATGCGCCGGCAATAGGCATCAATAACTCGACGCTGGCCATGGTTGCAAAAGCCACCAGTGCAATCAGCGGATCCGGAGTTTGCCCACCCACGCCATCGGCGGCCAGCCAGATCATCAGTACCAGTGTCCAACCATTGGCAAGTAACAGTAACGATTGAGCCAGTCCTGAGACTTGTGCGTTAACGTATTGGTTACGAAGCAGTTTGTCTTGCGCCGTCAAGATTGCCTGACGATAGGTTTGTTCTGCGCCGAAAATGGTTAGTTCACTGTAACCTTGTAACCAATCTAGCGTGCGAACGCGCAATTCCGCTTTATTCTGCGTTAAGTGTTGACCATTCTTTTTCCCCAAGCGGTAAAAAAGCGTGGGCCACACTAGCAGAACCAGTAGCAAGATAGCGCCTAAGGTCATGCCAAGCTGCAGATCAAACCAAGCAATCAGTGTGGTGAGAGCCCCAATACCCAGCACGCCGACCGTGACTGGATTGATTAAACGTAAATAGACATGGTCCATGGCATCCACATCGGCCACGATGCGGTTGAGCATATCGGCATCGCGCACCGCGCTCAGACGTCCCGGGATAAGCGGTGTCAGTTTCTCAAAGAAAAACACTCGCAAATCAGTAAGCAGTTTGAAGGTGGCGTTGTGAGTAACGACACGCTCGCCCCAACGACCCGCGGTGCGCCCCATGGCAAAACCGCGCACAAAGGCGCCGGGCAGCATGTAGTTAAAGGTTTCTCGGGCAATACTGAGTCCGGCCACTGCGGCCGCAGACAAAAACCAGCCGGATAACGTCAGCAGTCCAATCGAAGCGAGAACGGTCAGCAGCGCCAGCAGCATGCCAAGGGTAAGACCGAACCAGTGTTTTTTATACAGTTTTAGGTAAGGCAGCAGGTCACGCATCGAGATCCCCTTTGTTGGCAGCTTGTAGCGCTTGGTTAGCGGCTAACATAGTGGCAAATAAACCAGATTGCTGGCTTAAGTCTTCAAAATGTCCTGCTTGTACCAGCAAGCCATTTTCCATCACCAAGATCTGCTCGACCGATTGCAGCGGTTGCAACTGGTGAGTGACAAATAACGCAGTGCGTTGCTGAATGCTTTCGGTCAGTCCACGCATCACATATTGCTCACTGCGCGCATCTAAGCTTGCCGTGGGTTCATCGAGTAACCAAAAGCGGCCATTTTGCAAAATAGCGCGAGCGAGGGCGATGCGTTGGGCTTGACCCACGGAAAGCCCCGCAGAGCGATCACTGATCGGGTAATCCAAACCCTGCTGCTCAACAAACTCTTGGGCATAAGCTGCTTGCAGAGCCTGTGTGACTTGCTCATCGGCGATATTGTGTTTGCCTAGCGTCACGTTGTCGCGAATGGTGCCGTGCAGCAGCAGAGGATTTTGCCCAACCCAACTGATGGTTTGTCGCCACTGCGGATGATCTAACTCGCGCAGTTCAATGCCGTTAATGGTTAAGCTGCCTTGGTAGGGCATAAAGCCCAAAATGGTATTGATTAAGCTGGTTTTGCCTGCGCCACTTGGCCCGACGAGAGCGGTAGTTTTGCCGCTTTGCAACGTAAATGAGAGCGGGCCTGCTAAGCGTTTGCCTTGTGGGCTAAGAACGACCAGATCATTGGCGATAATTTCAATATCGTCATTATCGGTGAGATGACGCTCGCCACTGTGTAAGGTATCCACTTCGGTTTGCAGAAAATCGACGATCGATTCGGCTGCGCCCACCGCGAGTTGTTTCGCGTGGTAATAGGTTCCGAGATCGCGCAGCGGCTGATAAAACTCCGGAGCAAGGATTAACACAAATAACCCAGCAAACAGAGTGACACTCGCGCCGTAATAACCGAAGTTGAGTTCACCAATGTAGCTAAAGCCAAAGTACACGGCGGTCAGTGCAATGGAGATTGAGGTGAAAAACTCTAATACTGCAGAAGAGAGAAACGCGATCCGCAGTACATCCATAGTGCGATGGCGAAACACTTCTGAAGCGCCGCGCATGTGCTCGGTTTCTGCTGTGGTGCGATCGAATAGACGAATGGTGGTCAGGGCTTGCAAGCGATCATAAAAATGCCCGGATAAACGCTGCAGAGCTTTAAAGTTTTTCCGGCTGGCATCGGCGGCTTTAATGCCGATTAACGCCATAAAGAGTGGCACCAATGGCGCCGTGATCAAAAAAATCAGTCCTGCCGCCCAGTTCACTGGGAAGACGACCGCAAGGATCACAAACGGTACCAAAACCGAAAGAGACATCTGAGGGAGATAGCGAGCAAAGAAGTCGTGCATGTTTTCGACTTGCTCAAGCATTAAGGCTGCCCATGAGCCGGCCGGTTTGCCTTTGATATAGGCTGGCCCTAAGTCGCGTAACTTGTCTAGGATTAGCTGTCGAATATAACGGCGGATCTCTTCTCCACAACGAAAGCCAGCGATTTCGCGTCCCCAAGAGCAGAGCGCACGCACGGCAATGAGTGCAGCCAAGCCAAAGAAGTGTGGAATGAGCAGATGTTTATCGACCTGTTCAATAATCAGCTGATGCAGAATTGATGCAAGGAGTGCGGCTTGCGCCACCAGAAATAGGCTTGATAACACACCCAACCCAACAGCTATTGCGAGCCAGCGCTTAGCCAGTTTGCTTTGCTGCTTGAGCCAGAGATTCAAGCTACGCTGTTTTTTCTTGTCCATTTTGAAAAGGCTTAATGAGAATAATAATTGTAATAGGCCGCCAGTATACAAAGAAAAGCCCGGCGGTTATACCCGTCGGGCTTGGCAAAAATAAAAACTGGCGTTACGCGAAGCGTAAGTTATTTACCCTGGCTATCTAGGTAACGTTCAGCATCGAGTGCTGCCATACACCCGGTTCCGGCAGAGGTAATTGCTTGACGGTAGTTATGATCCATCACATCACCCGCGGCAAACACACCCTCAATGCTGGTCTGGGTTGCATTACCTTCAAGGCCAGATTTGACGACTATGTAGCCGTTTTTCATTTCAAGCTGACCTTCGAAAATTTGCGAGTTTGGCTGATGGCCGATGGCAATGAATACCCCCATCACATCCAAGTTTTCCGTCATATCTGACTGGGTATCTTTCAAACGCACGCCTGTCACGCCCATCTCATCGCCCAGTACTTCATCCAAAGTGCGGTGCGTGTGCAGAACAATGTTGCCATTCGCCACTTTATCCATCAGACGATCGATCAGAATTTTTTCACTGCGGAAGCTGTCACGGCGGTGGATCAGATGCACTTCTGAGGCGATATTCGATAGGTAAAGAGCCTCTTCAACCGCAGTATTACCACCACCGACTACTGCCACTTTTTGGTTGCGATAGAAGAAACCATCACAGGTTGCACAAGCGGATACACCGCGACCTTTGAACGCTTCTTCTGATTCTAAACCGAGGTATTTAGCAGAGGCACCAGTAGAGATGATGAGGGCATCACAAGTGTACTCTTGGCTGTCGCCTGTCAAACGAAATGGGCGAGAAGAGAGATCAACCGAGTTAATGTGATCAAAAACAATTTCAGTATCGAAACGCTCAGCGTGCTTTTTCATGCGCTCCATCAGTGCTGGGCCGGTTAAGCCTTCGGCATCGCCTGGCCAGTTCTCGACTTCTGTCGTCGTGGTGAGCTGACCACCTTGCTGCATACCAGTGACCAGCACGGGTTTTAGGTTGGCGCGCGCAGCGTAAACCGCGGCAGTGTAACCCGCAGGGCCGGAGCCAAGGATAAGAAGTTTGCTGTGTTTCACGTTACTCATGAAGTACTCCGATAAGGACGAAAGGGAGTTAACTCATGGCTTGAATTCGGAACTAAGACGCAAGCCAATGAAAATAATTGGACTCGATTGTAGGGAATATGGATGGCGAATAAAAGTGGTTCGCTGAGCATAAATCGTAATTGTTTATACCGTTACGACGTGAAGCTATCTCGGCATATACCCTTCCTACTTGCCGCCTACCTGCAACTCCAAGTTGTTTGGGTATAGCTCGTGTCGGTTCCACCTGATTCTCATGTTAGAGCGGGAGCCATGATGCATGGTTTTATGCTAATAGGCTGTCAATCTTCCTTATTTTCCATAAGGCAGTGAAAGCCTCTGGTTTTGCCTATCTTCAGGTTGCGCTTTTGGATGTAGACACTGTTATTTTCAATTTATAAAGAATATAAAAACAAAATTTCAATCCTGATGGTTGATTGAGTCAAAAAATATTGTTTTTGCAAAATAATCGATTAGTCTTAATTGTAAATAAAATGTGAAATTTACGGTGGTATGACTAACCCATTAAGGAGTCGATGATGTTACGTTCTCACCCCAATACCCTACATATCACTAAACTGAGTCATTCAGCGATTCATCAACTCGCTCCCTCTTTTGCGCAGTTACCGCATACCAATCATGCGGACGGGCAGTATCGGCTACGTCGTTACTCCGTGATCCGCTTCATTGATGGGCAAGTGGTTGAATTGGACAAGCATGACTTTATGCAGACCGATCAAATTAACCATTTTCAAGGCAATGTGGTGCGCCGTTTCGAACCGTTACTCAGTACTACTTTAAAAAGTGACGGTATGCGTGAGTTGTGCGCGCTGTTTATGGAAGCCAACACACTTCCCGATGGGCAGGAAATTGAGATCCATCAGATGCGGATCGCTGCGGTATTCGATGAAACCTTAGTCGCGCCGGAAGGGGTACATCAAGATGGGTTTGATCATATTGCGATTGTTGGCATTGATCGCCACAACATTGTGGGTGGCGAAATCATGCTCTATCTCAGTAGTCATGAAGCGCCATTTTTCCGTAAAGTACTGGAAAATGGCGAAGTTGCGATGTTGGCCGATAGCCAACTGTGGCACAACGCTTGCCCGATCCGCACGGTGGATCATCAACAAGAAGGGCATATGGATGTTTTTGTTTTGACTGCGAAGGATGGCCGCCATGCGCTTCACTCCTGAGTCAGTGCGTCAGCAGTTTCCTGCGCTAGCGCAAATCGTCAATGATAAGCCTGTGGTGTTTTTCGATGGGCCAGGTGGTTCACAAGTGCCACAATCGGTGCTGGATGCCATGGTGGCTTATTTAGGTCGTTACAATGCCAATCTTGGTGGGCACTACTTTTCGAGCCAGAAAACCGTGGAGTTAGTGCAAAGTGCCCGTGAGCATGTGCAAGCGCTGCTTAATGCCCCCACCCCTGAGTCGGTTGTCTTTGGGGCAAACATGACGTCGCTGACTTTCCAGTTTAGCCGTGCGATCAGCCGTGATTGGCGAGTAGGCGATGAGGTGATTGTTACCGCATTGGATCACTATTCGAATGTCTCTAGCTGGCAACAAGCGGCTCAAGACAAAGGCGCAATAGTGCATCAGGCTCGCGTCAATACGGCGGACTGCACCTTAGATCAAGCGCATCTGCTTTCGTTGATTAATCCACGCACCCGTTTAGTGGCGGTGACTTTTGCTTCCAATACCACGGGATCATTGGTTGAACTTGAAGCTATTATTGAGGCGGCGCATCAGGTCGGGGCGA
Source organism: Vibrio paracholerae (assembly GCF_037672085.1). NCBI lineage: Bacteria > Pseudomonadati > Pseudomonadota > Gammaproteobacteria > Vibrionales > Vibrionaceae > Vibrio > Vibrio paracholerae. The sequence continues at coordinate 1,154,956 of NZ_JBBHLM010000002.1, forward strand.
TGGTGTATGTCGATGCGGTGCACTATCTGCCGCATCACCTGCCGGATGTGCAGGCGCTGGGCTGTGATTTTCTGGCCTGTTCGGCCTATAAATTTTTTGGCCCTCACGTCGGGATTGTGTATGTAGCGCCGCAGTGGCAAAACACGATTCTGCCTTATAAAGTTGAGCCCGCAACTAATCAAGAGCCGGGACGTTTTGAAACCGGAACGCTCAGTTTTGAAGGACTGGCTGGCGTTATTGCTGCGGTGCAATATTTGGCGCAGTGGGGTGACCCGAATTCTCGATTACGTGAACGTTTGGTTGAGAGCTATCAGCAATATCAGCAGCATGAACAGCGCCTCAGTGAGTATTTTTTGCAAAAGCTCAGTGATATGCCAGCGCTGAAACTGCATGGTTTGCAACTGGCAGATGCCGCGAAGCGAACACCGACATTTGCGCTGACGTGTACTGACTGTACACCGCAGTCTATGGCGAAAATGCTCGGCGAACAGAATGTGTGCGTATGGAATGGTCATTTTTATGCGCTTGGGCTGGTTCGTCAATTGGGGCTTGAGGAGAGTGGAGGAGTACTACGTATCGGTCTGATGCACTACAACACCACAGAGGAAATAGATCATCTATTTGCTTTCCTACGCGATGGTTTACCACACCTTGCACATTCTTTTCAGTAAGTCGTAAACCCTTCTAGATATCTTTCACTTCTAGCGATATGCCTTTTCTACTGATGTTGACTCAGTGGGAAGGGTATACCCTTCCTACTTGAAACTTTAGCAAAAGGTGAAATGCCTCTGAAAAAGAAATCTTGGAATACTCTAGTCGATGACAAAACCGCATCTAACCGCTATTTTTTGGAAGCAATCTCTCTTTATTGAGCGTCATGTATTAAGGGAGAGCGTGTTAATGATGTGGCTTGACGCTGGAGTAGGTTGTGAAAGTGCTGCCAAGAGTGTTATTAGGGTTAGTCGCGGTCACGATTGTGACCGTATTGCTGTACTGGCAGTTTGGTTCTGCGAAACGAGTGTTGATTGAACCTCAACACTATGCCTATTTCACCACCAACGATCAAACCGCTGGCGGCACATCAACCAGCGCCTTATCCCTCAATGGCAATACTGCCAAAGTGGACTGTGAATTGAATGCCAGTCGCTACGCGTGGCCATATTGTGGCATCTCTATTCACCTTAATCCCGACCCACAACGTGGCCTCGATTTGAGTGATATCCATACCATACGTCTTAACGTGGACTTGCAAGGCCCCGCTGCAGAACCTGCGGCAATGCGTCTGTATTTACGTAATTTCAATCCGATCTACTCTCAGCTTGATGATGAATATACTCATAAATACAACGGATTAGAGTTTGTGCCAGGCGTTGGGAAAGGTGTAATTGATATTCCCATTCGCAACTTGCAAGTAATGACGTGGTGGTTGGTTGATAACCGTATTGCCATTGAGCACTCCGCTCCTGAGTTTTCCAACGTCAATAAAATTGAATTTGCGACCGGTTCAGCCAGTCCACTAGGGCAATATCAATTGACCCTGCATCAAGTGGAATTGATTGGGGATTATGTGGCTGGAGAGAAGCTGTTTCTCGCGATGTTGATCATGTGGGCGGTGGCAGGAGCATGGCTCTCTGCGCTCGAAATTCGTCGTAATCGCCGTGAGGTTTTACGTGCTCGTATGCGCCAAGAGCACTTACAGCGTTTGAATCATTCATTGCATGAGCAAAACATAAAGTTTGTCGAAATGGCGCATCGTGATGCATTAACGGGAGCCATTAATCGGCATGGCATTCGCGATTGGTTGCAAGATCAAGCGCGCTTAGTGCGCTGGCAACTCAATCACGTTAGCGTACTGTTCATTGATATTGATTACTTCAAACAAGTCAACGATGTGTACGGACACAGTCTAGGGGATGATCTGCTGCGTGAGTTTGCTTTGGTGATCAGCCGTGAAATCCGAGAGAGTGACAAATTAGTGCGTTGGGGTGGTGAAGAGTTTGTGGTGTTTTGCGCGCAGACAACCCTTGAGCAAGCGATTGAGCTTGCAGAGCGGCTTCGAGCGAAAATCGCCGACCACAGCTGGATACACGGAGGTGCGATCACGTGCAGTATTGGTATTGCCCAAATGGGCGACGAGCGGATTACGGAAACCGTTTCACGCGCCGACGAAGCGTTATACCGAGCTAAACGGCTTGGCCGCAATCGAATCGAAGTTCACTATGGATTAATGGCCAAAAGCAGTGATGGAGAAAAAGGGTGAGGACGGCACCAAGTCGTGTCTATCTAGACTAAATTCAATCATTAAGAATGTTGCCGCAGGGTGCGCGACAACATTCAGGGGCTTGATTATCGAGACAGATTTATTCAGCGTTATTCGATGAGGTGTCATTTGCAGTTGACTCGGTGTCACTCTCAACGATGATCGGCTCTTTGGGACCGAGAAACTTAGGCTGAGTGTCCAAAACGAACAGATCAAAGACCGCATAAGCGCGCGCAAAGACTTCTCGTAACCGAACTTTAAAACCAGAATGGCTGCTTGGACCCGGCACTGCTAAGCAGGATGCTTGAATATCTTGGTGGCGAGCAATAAACAGCGCACGCTCACAATGAAAGCGCTGAGTGATAATCAAGAAATTATCGGTATCAAAAATTTCCTTGGCGCGCACAATCGAATCGAGAGTACGAAATCCCGCATAATCTAAAGAAATATTCTCCGCCGGAATGCCTGCGCGCAATAAATCACGTTTCATGGTCCACGGTTCATTGTACGAACGGTGTGCGTTATCACCACTGAGCAGAAAATTGCGGACCTTTCCTTGTTGATAGAGCTCTATAGCCGCATCAATGCGGTTGGTGTAGTACTCGTTGAGAGTCTTGCCTATGTATTTGCTGGTGCCCAATACCACGGCAACCTGAAAAGGCGGAGTATTTTGCGCATCATTAATAATGTTATTTTGTGTTTGCCAAGATACCCAGCGATCGATCGCGAGTAAACCTGTGACAACCAAAATACCCAGCCACAGCAAAGTTTTACTGAGTTTACGCCAAGGCAGTCGTTGCAAGCGAGTTAGCGCAGAGAAAACGACGGTGCGTAGAGTTAGATTTGATGGTTTCTTTGTGCCCATAGGCCTATCACAACAAAGCAGCTTACGATAAGGGTCAGCATCATGCCGGATTCCAGTTGCGCGAGTGTCCGAGCAACGTAAGGGCTGGCCTTAACAATGATTAAACCGTATCCAAACGCGTTAATAAAGATAAACACTAACGAGCGTACCAGAAAATGTTGATTCCGTAATACTCTACGCAAAAAGGCATTGATCTCACCACCGAGCATAACCAAAGTGCAAGCGACCAGTGCAATCGAAATTTCGCTCAGGTAGGGTATGAGAGTTTGACCTGCAGGAGCAAGATAAGTAAATAGTTGCATTAGATTAGAAAGCCCCTGAATGCAGGGGCTTCTCCGCATAAATTAAAACGCAGTGCGCTTGTAACGGCGGTAAACGGGTTGCCAGAAGTGTTGTTCAATTGAAGCTTCTAGTGCTTCATCGGTGACTTCTGGAGCAACACCCTGTTCAATTGCTTTTTTCGCTACTGCGAAAGCAATCTTCTTCGATACCGAGTGGATAGATTCCAGTGGTGGCAGTAATGGCCCATGACCATTGATAGCCATCGGTGAGCAGCTTGCCAGGGCTCGGCTTGATTCCATCAACATTTCATCGGTAACGCGGCGTGCGTTTGCTGCCAAAACCCCTAAACCGATCCCCGGGAAAATGTAGCTGTTGTTACATTGTACAATCGGGTAGGTTTTACCTTCATGCAACACAGGATCAAATGGGCTACCTGTCGCGACCAAAGCCTCACCGTTAGTCCAACGAATAATGTCGCTTGGCAGAGCTTCAACACGGCTTGTTGGGTTCGATAGCGGGAAGACAATAGGGCGTGGGCAATGTTGATGCATCTCTTTGATGATCTCTTCGCTAAACAGGCCGGGCGCGCCAGAGACTCCCACCAACACGGTCGGTTTGGCATTGCGGATCACATCATGCAGTGAATAGCCGTTGTTTTCCGTTGTCCAATGTTGCGTGTTGGCTTTTTTCTGCACTAAGCGCTGTTGGAAGTCGAGCAAATTTGGCATGCCTTCTTCGAGCAGGCCCCAGCGATCCACCATGTAAACTTGTGAACGCGCTTGTTCATCGCTAATGCCTTCAGACACCATCTGCGCAATGATTGCTTCCGCGATACCGCAGCCTGCAGAGCCCGCGCCCAAGAAGGTAATACGTTGCTGTGAAAGCTGGCTACCCGCCGCTTTACAGGCAGCAAGTAATGAGCCCACCGTGACCGCAGCAGTGCCTTGAATGTCGTCGTTAAAACAGCACACGCGATTTTTGTAACGCTCAAGCAGCGGCATAGCGTTCTTTTGGGCAAAGTCTTCAAACTGGATCAACGCATCTGGCCAGCGACGTTGCACGGCTTGCATAAATTCCTCGACAAAGTTGTCGTAGTCTGGGCCAGTGATACGTGGGTGACGCCAGCCCATGTACATAGGGTCAGCAAGACGTTGCGGGTTGTTCGTACCCACATCCAAAACGACAGGAAGCGTATACGCTGGGCTAATGCCACCACAAGCGGTGTAAAGTGACAGTTTACCGATAGGAATACCCATACCGCCGATACCTTGGTCGCCAAGGCCGAGAATACGCTCGCCATCGGTCACCACAATCACTTTGACGTTGTGGTTGGCGGCATTGTTCAGCAAGTCATCGATACGATCGCGGTTAGCGTAAGAGATAAACAGACCGCGGCCCCGGCGATAAATGTTCGAGAAGTTCTCACATGCCGCACCAACAGTGGGGGTGTAGATGATTGGCATCATCTCGGAAATATGGTTCTGCACCAAGCGGTAGAACAGAGTTTCATTAGTGTCTTGAATGTTACGCAGATAAATGTGTTTATCCATGTCGCTTTCAAAACCACGATACTGTTGGTATGCGCGTACCACTTGTTCTTGAATGGTTTCCGTCGCTTCGGGCAGTAAACCTTCTAGGTTAAAAGAAGCACGTTCTTCTGCACTGAAGGCACTACCTTTGTTGAGCAGAGGAGTACTGAGAAGAGCTGGGCCTGCGTAGGATATATACAGCGGACGTTTATCGTTATTCATGTTCAGCCTATTGATTGGTAGGGTAGAAGTGCAACGCGAAAATGATACCGACTTGCTGGTTGGATTGTAAATAGACAAACGGCTTGCATCTATTGATTATCCTGCTTCTGTGCGCAAGCACAGCGTTTAAAACAAGTTAATCGCTTTCGAAATGGGCGATTTATGTGCAACGAGTTAACCAAGAGAACAAAAGCGATCCAGACCATCGTCTAATAATTAGGTTTCATTGCCCTACTGCACTATTTTGTTTGAATAAGAAAATATTAATCAACAAGGCACATATCATTTTAAAAATGTAGGCACAGTGTTGCTAAATTGGTTTTTATATAGCATTAGAAACCGATTGCGCATCATAACAGACCGTTTTTTTATATCGCATTGCTATATAGCGATGCTTGGTCAATAGTTGCAACACAGTGTTGCCAATGGCGTCGGGGGACAAAATGGAAAAAGCAAGGATTAGCGCAGTGTTTGATTACACCACCTTTTTGGGGGCATCTTGCGCGAAAAAGTGGACTTTTTCGGAAGCAATAAGCTCCTTTGCCCCAGTGTTTGGGATTGTTTGGTTTGATGCGATAAAAACGGGACAGAGTCCGCAAGAACGCCTGTGGGATGTTGCGCTCAAAGAGCTTTCCACCCGTTCGAGTGATGAATCGAATGTGATCACTTTAGTGAAGTTAGCCAAACAAGAAGGCATTGATGAATTAACCTTAGTCATGCCTTACGCCTTGGATGAACAGCAGTTAACCAGGATTCAAAGCAAAAGCGCTGCGCATATTGAATCTACCAATCAAGAAGAGTTTTTGATCAAGCTTTAAAGAACTTATCTGGTGCGGTGAGTAGAAGAGCACTCAATAGAAGTGTAATTAAGGGGCTATACCCTTGCTACTTGCCGTGTACCTGCAACGCCAAGTGGTTCAAGCAAATAAGCCCCTTAGTTTTTCATCCGTTGCTGGCTCGTGCTTGCCGCTGGCTTATGATTCAAAGCAGCGAGGCATAACAAAAGCCGCAGATGGAGTTTATCTTTCAATCAGCCCATATTCTTTATCTAGGATTGCGATGATTTCCTGTTTTGGCTGATGACTCAGATGGATAGGTTGCCCCGTGATCTTTTCAGCAATACCCAAATAGGTCCGCGAGATATCCATTAACGCTTCCAGCGGTAAAGCATTGTCACGCGCGAGCGCTTCACGTTCAGGCATGCGATCTTTATTGAGTAAAATGTCTGGGTCTGGGAAGTAGTTTAGCAAAAATTGGCGGAATCCCTCTTTGGAATTTTCGACAATCTTGCCTTGCTGATATTGCTGCGCATCCCAAATGCGTGATGAGTCAGGGGTGCCTACTTCATCCATATAGATCAGTTTTTGCTGTCCTTGCTGATCTGCCACGTAACCAAATTCAAATTTGGTATCGACAAAGATTTGTCCCACGTTTTTTAGCGCTTCGCTGATCACAGCAAAACCTTGCTTGAGCAGAGTTTCGTAATGGTCAATGTCTTGTGGTTGATTGAAGTTGAATGCTGCGTAATTGGCTTCAATATCTTGGCGCGAGATATTCACGTCATCGGCTTCTGGCACGCCGGGGATGCCGCGCAGAATACCTTTGGTCGACGGGGTCATCAGTAGCTCTGGCAGTTGGCTGTCCTTCTCTAAACCTTCTGGTAGGGTAATACCACAAAACTCGCGCTCACCTTTGGCGTAAGCACGCCACATTGAGCCAGTAATGTATTGACGGCAGATAGCTTCAATTTTGATAGGACGGGCTTTTTGTACAATCCACACAAAAGGGTGAGGAATGTCGAGAATATGACTCTCTGCCAAACCATGTTGCTTGAACAGTTTGAACCAATGATTCGAGATAGCATTGAGCGCCGCACCTTTACCCGGTACACCATGGACACCGCCTTCCGCGTGCCAAATGCAATCGAAGGCTGAAATACGATCACTGATGACCATAATGGCCAGCGGGGCATCTTCTGCAACCGGATAACCTTTTTCTTTAATTAGGCGGCGGCTATCTTGCTCGGTTAGCCAGTAAACCGAGCGAACTTTACCGCTATGTACTGGCTGATGGGTACGAATGGGGAGGTCGTCATTGACGGCAAGGACTTGATCTGCAAGGCTCATTGAGACATTCCTATCTGAATTCAAACATCGTTTTAGCGATTTCGCTGAGTGAAAAACCGCGGGCTGAGCGCATGATACCAGAACTAATTTATGCTGCCAGACAAAAAGCAAACGTTTGCTTAAATTTATCCCTGCCAGATTGTTTAAGTAAAGGTGGTTTATGGATCAGTGCAGTGAATGCGTGGTTTGCTTAATAAAAAACAGCTCACAGCCATGCTGCTTGGCAAAGTGCATTAACTGCTTTTGAGTCACGCTATCTATCGCATTGGATGCCACAATCGCACTGGCGGTTCGACAGGCAATCGCCTTTGCGACAATCTCTGCTTCAGTGTGGCAGGTTGATGCTTTGAGATGGATAACCTTGCCACAATCGATCTGATGCTCATGGAGTGATTGACGGTTTGGACGTTGACATTGAGCGGTATAGAGAATCCATTGTGAGCGTTCTGACAAACTGGCCAGTCGTAGCATCAGATTTGCCTCGCCCAGATCATTCTTTGCACGTAATGCGTTGAGTGTGTGCGAGCTATGTAAGCCAAAATGTTTGAATTCAGTGTGTAGCATAATACTGTTTCTCCATACATGCTGTATGTAAATACAGTATTATTGGTTGGTTGTTTTTGCAACTGGTTTTTGGATAAAAAAAGCACAGAAATTCGATTTGTTACACGACATTTTTTATTATCTATCTGATTTTTATTAATTTTAGTTCTTGTTGATAAAGGTGGAAAAAAGTAGGGATGTGCGGTTTTTGTGAGCAATGCCACGGAAGCCGTGCGGCGGCTTATACAGGTATGTGCGGAGAAAACAGAAAAAGCGCCAGAAGGCGCTTTTTCAAGTTGAAGGGGATGCAGTTTATCGAGCTGCTTGTTGCCTTTCTCGGAATGCCATCTCGGCTAAATTAAATTGCCTTACATCCATCCGGGCAAACTCATTGCAGTTTTCACAAGAATGATGGGCTTTACCATCCACATATTCATGTCTTGTCAGTAGTTTTGGCTGTTTACACCAATCACAGATGCCTTCTACGCTAAACATTGTCTTCTCTCCCACCTAAATCAGGCGTAAATTTCGCGCGGATTATGGCACGTCTAAATAAAAAAAGTTAACTATTTGTAATTATGGATGAGAAGGAGATCGATTGCGCATAGGCTGATTTTTCAAGCCTTGGGTCGGAATTTTCAGATGTTATGCTTGTTTCTGTAACGATTTATTAACTGAATCGATCACGATTTTTACCGCGCTATTTAAGCGCTTCATCTCTTCTTCGCTGCCATGCAGGTCTGGGTGATAAATTTTCGATAACTGTTTGTAGCGCAGCTTGATCATTTTGACGTCAGGCCGTTGGTTTTGGTGAAAACCCATTAAGGCGTAAGCCATCGCGACTTTTTGGCCGTTAAGGTCGCTGGTTTGGTTCTGTTGTAGTCGTTTACACTCTTGATAGAGATGGTCTAACTGCTGTTTTTGCCTTTTGATAATGAACTGTTGTTCTTTCCATTTCCCTTCGTAATCAACGTGTTTTACCGCGACTATATGGTTGCGTTGTCTGCGCCATATCATGCGGAAAGTGATGATGGTGAGTAATAAGATGAGCGCCACCAAAGTCGGCAATAGCCAATCACTGGTGATGGTTTGCGCTTCTTTAGAAACGGGTAGTGCGCTGGCGGGGCGGGCAAGATCCCGATCAATCAGGTTATCCAATTGACCAATGCTGTTGAGCTGCCTTTCGCGTTGCTGATTGAATTTTTGTTCCAGTAGACGCGCGTATCCTTGCTCAGATTCTGGGTCCTGATTGGCGTTAACTCGGTACCAAATCTCAGCCAGATCGAGCGCCGCAATCGCGGTGGGATGTTGTTCATACCACTTGGCTAAGGTCGTACCCGCTTGAGGATTTCCAGCCAGAGCTAGTTTGATAAGCCAATATTGGGCTTGCAGTGGATCTTTTTCCACGCCTTGGCCTGTCAGATATGCGTTGGCGACTTGGGCCATGGCGGGTGGATGGTTCAATTCAGCGGATTGTAAAAACCAGTAAAACGCTTCATTCAGGTTTTGTGGGGTGCTACTTCCGGTTTGATAAGCCAAAGCGAGTTGATATTGAGCTTGCGGATTTTGCTCTTGGGCCAGTTGGGTGAGTCTTGTGACATCATCAGCGGCCGCCAGTGGCAATGAAAACAGCAAAAACAGCCATAAACTCCGCAAACGCATGATCTTTCTTTCCCTGAAAATGAAACGTTCGGTCAATTCGCTGTTTAGTTGAAGGTGCAGCCGTTATGGCTGCAACTTTAAGCTAATGAGCGTTCAAACACTATTTGAGTGGCAGAATTTGAATCTCGACGCGGCGGTTACAAGCGCGTCCTTCTGCGGTGTTATTTGAGCATAGAGGGAAACGCTCACCATTACCACGAGCAATTGCACGCCCCGCTGCAACCCCTTGAGATAACAGGAATGAGCGCACTGACTCGGCACGCTTCTCAGAAAGCACTTGGTTGGTGGTATCACTGCCTGTGCTATCGGTATGGCCTTCAATCACTAAGCTGGTATCTGGATATTCGACCAGAATACGCGCGACACCGCGTAAAGTTTTATGGATATAGCTATCGAGTTGGTAAGAATTGCTGGTAAAGCCAATACCGTTTTCCATGCGCAGTAAGAGTTGGTTTTCGCCAACGCGTACCACTTGTACACCGGAATCTAATAATGCTTTACGTAATTCCGCTTCTTGTTGGTCTAAGTAGTAACCAATCCCTCCACCCACAGCTGCGCCACCTGCTGCACCAATTAAAGCTTTCTTACGACGTTTTTTGGCATCATCACCTGTCGCTAGACCCACCGCAGCACCTGCGATAGCCCCAATTAAGGCACCTTTGGTCGCTGAGTTTGTTTCTGTTTCGCCTGTTGTTGCATTTTGGCGCTGGGTTGCCTGACAGCCAGATAAAGTGACAACTGCGGCTAACAACAAAGTGGTTTTGTTCAACACGTTCTCTCCGTTTATTGAATGATATTTCGCGCAATAGACGAGAATTTTCGTCTCCCGTCAATTGATGGGGTGCGCATTTTACCAATCTCTTACAAATAGTTATTTGAGTAGTTTTGGAGCTTGCGCGCCATTGATCGGGCGATTAACTGAGACTCGGCGACCTTTTTTGAGGCCTGTCTCATAATCTTCCGTCAGATTTTTCATCGCTTCACGCAACTGCTGTTTGAAGGTTTCACGGTCGATATTCTCAAACTCCTTATCAATATAGTTATTGATTTTATTCATAGAATCTTCGTCCGGAGTGATGATAGGTAATTTTTCTAAAGCGCCTTCAATCCAGCCAGAAACAAACGAGTTAACCCGACGTGTCACCTCCAGTGAAGAGGTTCCGGTTCCCGCAAAACTGTTACGAAATTGTCCAGTTTGCTCATTCATTTCACGATAAATAATATCAAAGGCAAAAGCCGCGAAGATGGCGCGATCTGCTTCGCCAATGAATTCAACGCGTTTTAACCCTTTATGATTGATCAATACGGCTTCCACTCCGAATCTGGTATTGATGCCTCGGATCACTCGCAAAATCCCAGAAGAAATGGCAGCCGGAAGCAAATGGGTCGACTGTGTCTTGCCCATTTTGATGAACTCGATATCGTCTTTGTCGAGACCATACTTGAGCATGAGGTTATGCGCCATTTTGATCGCGTTTGCGGCTTCATTAATATTGGCGGAATTACCTAGCTCAAGGCATTTGGCGATTTTTTTAAGGGCTTTTTGTTTATCCATTAGCAAGCAAAATAGATTCGGTACGGCTTAAGAAAAGTCCGACATTCTAGCGTTTTTGACAGCTAAGGAAAAGGGAAGAGGCCATCTCTTACAAGATAGCCTGATACGCTAAACGAATTTGGATATAAGGAATTAGATACCGAGCTGATCCAACAAATCGGCAGATGCACTGTCTTCTTTTGAGTGGCTAGCAACCGAGAGTGATTTTTGCTGTTTCTGTGTTGCGGCCAGAATATCGTCAGGGCTTTCATCTTCCTGAACGTCGAACTCTTCGAGTTGGATAAACTCGGTTTTGTCCATCGCCAGTTCAAGATAAAAAATGTTGTTATTGGCTGTTGAAAATGTCACCCGTCGCGCCTGTGGACGATCAAGGTTGGTATCTACAGATAAAAGCACCTGCTTGTTCAGCGAAAGCATCTTAGGTTGGTTCTGGGTAATGTTGGTTTGCAGATCTTTACGCACCTTGTTGGTGAAGTCACCGACAAGTTGGTTCATCAGCTCGCCCAGTACATCGCCAACTTCATCGGAGGTGTGTAGTACCGCGAGTTCTTCTTCTGGCATGCCCATGTTACGCATGTAATTGGTGTAAACCTCAAGCGCCGCTTTGGCGGTAAAGTTGATCACAACAAGGCCACTAAAACCACCATCAAACAACACAAAACAGCCGAAATCTGGTTTCAGCGAGGTTTTATTAATTTTTTGTACCATTGCGGAATAGTGAATCGGTGAATTCGTTGCGGACGTGAGAACCGTAGAAACCGATTGGCACAGCATGAGTAGGATATCTTCCGTTGTTACTATTTGATTTTTTTTCATCGTTTTTTCCATACAGTTCTAAATAAGCGAAATAACAGAATGGCTCGGTGATAACAAAGTTGAAAAAATTCTGTTTCACCGCATTCTGGCACTCAGATTCTGATTTGATCACCATTTTAAATGTTGTAAAGTGACCGAATTCAAAGATTACTCTTTAAAATCTAACAATAACCCAAAGCTGATTGGATCAGCGTAGTAGGGGCAGGAAGCAAATGTTACCAAGACTCCATCACCAATCCGACGTTGATCCGGTGGTTTTAACTTTTTTACACGAGTTAAAAACCGCAGGATTTACCGGCGATATTGAAACCCAATACTCCAGCCGTCTTGCGGTAGCGACGGATAACAGCGTCTACCAACAATTGCCTCAAGCGGTCGTACATCCTAAATCCACCGCTGATGTTGTTCTTATAGGAAAGATTAGTTCAAAACCAGAATTTGAGAGAGTGACTTTTTCACCTCGCGGTGGCGGTACGGGCACGAATGGTCAATCGCTGACTAAAGGTGTGGTCGTTGATTTGTCGCGGCATATGAATCGTATCCTAGAAATTAACCCGCAAGAGGGATGGGTACGAGTGCAGGCGGGGGTCATTAAAGATCAACTCAATGATGCGGTTCGCCCACACGGTTTTTTCTTCTCTCCCGATCTTTCGACCAGTAATCGCGCGACACTTGGCGGCATGGTTAACACCGATGCTTCAGGGCAAGGGTCGCTACAGTATGGCAAAACGTCGGATCACGTACTCTCGTTGCAAGCGGTATTTGCCGATGGTTCTTTGCTGGAAACCGATCTCTCGCAAGGTTTGCCTGCTCCCAATACGTTTGCTGCGCAAGCGATGCAAGTCACGGAGCAGGTTTGCCGTACCAAACGTGAGCAAATTGTCGCGAAATTTCCGCCGCTCAACCGTTTTTTGACTGGATACGATTTAAAAAATGCCCTGAATGAGGCCGAAGATCGCTTTGATATCACGCGGGTGTTGTGTGGCGCGGAAGGTTCACTGGCGTTTATTACCGAAGCTAAACTCAATTTAACGTCAATCCCCAAAGCACGCACTTTAGTGAATGTGAAATACGACAGCTTTGATTCCGCACTGCGCAATGCGCCTTTAATGGTTGAAGCCAAAGCTTTGTCGGTAGAAACCGTTGACTCGAAAGTGCTCAATCTTGCCAAAGAAGACATTATTTGGCACAGCGTAAAAGACTTGCTGACCGATGTGCCGGGCAAAGAGATGCAAGGCATCAATATGGTCGAATACGCTGGCCAAGACAGCGCGCAGATTAATGAACAAGTCGCACAATTAACCGCGCGCCTTGATGAGATGATGGCCAACCAACAAGCGGGAATTATTGGCTATCAAGTTTGCAGTGATTTGGCGAGCATCAACCGCATTTACAATATGCGTAAAAAAGCGGTGGGCTTGCTCGGCGCAGCCAAAGGCCGCGCTAAACCGGTTGCGTTTACGGAAGATACCTGTGTGCCGCCAGAGAACTTAGCCGATTTTATCGTTGAATTTCGCGCGCTGCTCGATTCCAAAAATCTAGCGTATGGTATGTTTGGGCATGTGGATGCGGGCGTATTGCATGTGCGTCCTGCGCTTGACTTGTGCGATCCCAAGCAAGAACTGTTGATGCGTGAAATCTCCGATCAAGTGGTTAAGCTCGTCGCTAAATATGGCGGCTTGATGTGGGGTGAGCATGGCAAAGGCTATCGTTCGGAATACGGTCCAGAATTTTTTGGTGAGGAGTTGTTCACTGAACTGCGTCGTGTGAAAGCGGCGTTTGACCCGCACAATAAGATGAATCCGGGCAAGATTTGTACCCCACTCGATACACCGTTTGAACTAGTCAAGGTATCGGATACTAAACGCGGTTTTTACGATCGCCAAATCGACGTCAAAGTGCGCGACAGCTTTAAGCAAGCCATGGAGTGTAACGGTAACGGTTTGTGCTTTAACTACGAAACTAGCTCTCCTATGTGTCCGTCAATGAAGGTGACGGCGGATCGTCGTCACTCGCCGAAAGGGCGCGCAGGATTAGTGCGAGAATGGCTACGCCAACTGACAGAGCAGGGCATTGATATTCTCGATCTTGAAAAAGCTACGCTCGAATCCTCGCCAACAGTTAAATCCATGCTGGATCGGGTTCGTCATGCTTTTAGCAAAGATAAAGAGTACGACTTTTCGCATGAAGTGTACGAGGTGATGAATGGTTGCTTGGCCTGTAAGGCCTGTGCAAGCCAGTGTCCGATTAAGGTGGATGTGCCCAGTTTCCGCTCGCGTTTTCTGAATATCTATCACAGCCGTTATCCGCGTCCAGTCAAAGATTATTTAGTCGCGAATATCGAAACCTTATTACCAGTGATGGCGAAGGCTCCGCAACTGGTAAATAGCGTGTTAGCACAATCTGCGGTGCAAAAATTAACCGCTAAAACGGTGGGTTATGTTGATGCGCCACTCTTGTCGGTACCTACACTCGCACAGCGTTTACGCCGTCATCCCGTCGTCCTGTTTGATATGCAGCGTTTGGCGGGGTTATCGCAAGAAGAGCGCGAGCAACATGTGTTGATCGTGCAAGATCCGTTTACCAGTTATTACGATGCGGATGTGGTCGAAGATTTTGTCACCCTGCTGCTTAAATTAGGCAAAAAACCAGTATTGTTGCCGTTTAAACCCAATGGCAAAGCACAACACATCAAAGGCTTCTTACGCCAATTTCGTTCGACGGCAGCGAATACCGCGGCATTTCTGACTCAAGTGGCGGATCTCAATATTCCGCTCGTGGGTGTAGATCCTGCTTTGGTGCTTTGTTATCGCGATGAGTATGTTGAAATATTAGGCAAAGAGCGCGGCGAGTTTTCGGTTTTGACGGTTCATGAATGGCTCAAACCACGCCTGCCGCAGTTTACGCCTCAAGCAACCGATGTACAGCCTTGGTATCTATTGGCGCACTGTACAGAAAAAACTAAGCTGCCTAATGCGGAAAAAGAGTGGGTGGAAATCTTCCGCCACTTTGGTACGCAGCTCAATGCGGTGGCGGTAGGGTGCTGTGGTATGGCGGGTACCTTTGGTCATGAGGTCGATAAATTAACCATGTCTCGCGATATTTACGATTTGAGTTGGCAACCCGCATTAGCGTCGCTACCGAAAGAGCGCTGTTTGGTCACCGGTTACTCGTGTCGTAGCCAAGTGAAACGGTTTGAGCAAATCAAACCTAAGCATCCGTTGCAGGCTCTGTTACACTTGCTATAAGCAGAATGCCCAGTGACTCCACTGGGCTTTTTCATTCAGTTGAATTGAGGTGATTATGAAAAATTTAGAATTAAAGGTTCCTCCAGTCGCGGTTTTTCTGGTGGCCTTGGCGTTGATTCATCTCTCTTCCATTCTCTTTCCGACTTTAACCATTACACTACCGTGGCCAAGCCTAGTCATGGCGCTCTGTTTTTGCAGCTCAGGTTTCTGGGGAATTGCTGGTCTGTTGGAGTTTCGTCGTTTTAAAACGACGGTGAACCCCATGGCTCCGGATCTCGCGGCCACGGTGGTAGACAGCGGCGTTTTTGCACTCAGCCGTAATCCTATGTATCTCGGCTTACTGCTCCTGCTGTTTGGGCTTGCTTACTGGCAAGAAAACGCTCTCAGCTTGGTGATCGTTGGCGGTTTTTTGCTGTATATGAATCAATACCAAATCGAGCCTGAAGAGCGGATTCTAGAAGCCAAGTTTGGCGAAGCCTATCTAGATTACAAAAAGCGAGTGAGACGCTGGTTGTAATGTCCGATTACTTAGCATTTTTAGCTAAAATTCACATATTTGTGAAAAAAGAGTTTGAAACATTTCTGGGGTTTATAGATTTGTGCGTAGGATAACCTTTCTACTTGACGTTGCAGTGGTAGTGGCTGGCGCGCGGCGCAATTTGTTCCCAACAAACTTGTCACTGACTTGTCGCCTACCTATCGTTCCAAGTCGTTGGGATATAACGAGCTATCAAATGATAATTTCTGATTAATGAAAGGATTGAGTTGTGCATCAGGTTGCTAAATTGCTGTCGTGTTTTATCGGTTTTTCTCTTTTCTCTACACTGCTCTATGCGGAATCCACAGCAGATATTTCATCTCGTATTATTAATGGTTCGAATGCAAACTCTGCCGAATGGCCATCGATTGTGGCTCTGGTTAAACGCGGTGCAGATGCTTATCAAGGGCAATTTTGTGGCGGCAGTTTCTTAGGTGGACGATATGTCTTAACCGCTGCTCACTGTTTTGATAGTCGTAGTGCTGCTAGTGTGGATGTGGTTATTGGTGCGTATGATCTGAATAACTCTTCTCAAGGAGAAAGGATTGCCGCGCAAAAAATTTACCGTCATTTGAGTTATAGTCCCAGTAACTTATTGAATGACATTGCGATTGTCGAGTTAGCACAAACCAGTAGTTTGTCTGCCATCACTTTAGCGGGTCCTGCAACACGCACGTCTTTACCAGCATTAACCCCTTTAACAGTGGCTGGATGGGGGATTACCGTGCAAACTAAACCGCCACAATTTACTCCGATACTACAAGAAGTGGATGTTGACCTGGTTTCGCAATCGCTTTGCCAAATAGTCATGCAGCATGGAATTTCCTCTGATCCTAATTCGACCAACTTTTGTGCCGCTCGTCTTACGAAAGATTCATGTCAGGGAGATTCTGGTGGCCCAATTGTAGTTAAAACGGGTCGAGAGCAGCTGGGTATTGTGAGTTGGGGGGATGAACAATGCGCTAAAACAGGCACTTATGGTGTGTATACCAACGTCAGTTATTTTCGTGATTGGATCACAAAGCACACTAACCAGCTTAGCTATGATCAAGTCGCCAATCTCGGTATTCGTCCATTAGGTAAAGTGAGTCAATCATTTACATATACCAACCTTGATGCCAATACGTTGACCTATACAGGAAACACATTCTCAAGTCTGCCCGCTGATTTTAGTGTGCTATCCGATGGGTGCAGTACTAAAGTGACGTTAGCCACTGGTGAAAGTTGTAGTGTAGAAGTGGCTGTTGATGCGCAACACTACCGTCAATATCAGTATGACTTTGAGTTGATCTTTAGCTATGCGGGAGGTTCTAAACGTGCAACGTCTCGCATTCAACTGGATACTTCGCCTTTTGCCCCAAGTACCTCTTCTGGCGGTTCCATCGGCTGGCTGAGTTTGCTGTTTTTGGCTCCATTGTGGATGAGACGGAAAACCGCCTGATTACCAATCCGAGATAAAAAATAACCCGCGGTGTGCGGGTTATTTTTTTGCGTTAGATTTAGATGTTCTGCGAATTATGCCGCTTGCTCAATCTGGCTAAGAAAGGCTTCTTTGCGCTCATTGAAACGGTTGACGAGATCATCGATTTCCGCTTGGTCGTAAGGTTTTAAACCGCTGGCGACCATACGTTTTAGCCCTTTACCGACCACTTGTCCTTCATCTTTAAACACGAAGTTGAGTGTCACTAAGCCGCGTTTGCCATCAACATCAAAAGTCGCGCCCGCAAACTCTACTTCTGGATGGGTAAGATCAAGGCGGGTAAATTCCACCTCCATCGATTCATAAATCACCAGTGGACGCTGGCAGTTGATCATCATCTGCTGCTCTTCCATCAAAGGCACCATGATGTGCGGGAAGTTCATGCCAGAAAACTGTACATAGCTGGTCACCACATGCTCGATAAAGGCAGGGTTGCGGTTAACTTCACCTTCATGTGACATGTGCAGGTACTCTTTGCCGCTGGCATCCACGACTGCGCTTTCACGCTGACACTTATTTTCAATGTGCAGAGCAACGCCATCACTCACCATGCCAGAGAAATCAAAACGCATCTTTTGGCTAATGCCTTCTTTTTGCAACAGTACGGCAAACAGCAAATCGCCCGGTACGCAAAAGCGTTTGTTGTCTTCATCATGGATAGGGTTGAAATCACCCGCGACCAATTTGGCAAAGTGGCTAGCCTGTTGGCGAGTAAATTGAAATTGGTGCTGTTGATTTGAATGGTATGCAGTCAGGAACATGGTTATCGCTATCTCAACTAAACTGCGCGCATTATAGGACAGAATCTTGCAATCATTGGTCTATCCAGTGGATATGTTCTTTTGCCACTTCAAGTGATTTAAGCATAAGAGCCCCGTAGGGCTCTTGAAATGTTGATTTGTCAGCCACTTAGTGCTGGCTTGGTAGCAGCTGCTCGGGCATTAAACGGTTGTGTACGGCAAGTTGCAGCAGAGCATTGGCTTTTTCGATATCCGGCGCAAAATAGCGGTCTTTATCGTAAAACGGCACTTTTTCTCGCAGTATCTGCCTTGCTTCCTCAATGCGTGGTGAGGACTTCAATGGCGCACGAAAATCCAATCCTTGCGCGGCTGCAAGGTATTCCACCGCCAAAATACCACGAGTATTTTCGCCCATGTCACGTAGTCTGCGTGCGGCAAACGTCGCCATCGAAACGTGGTCTTCTTGGTTGGCTGAAGTGGGTAAACTGTCCACTGACGCAGGATGCGCGAGGGTTTTGTTCTCACTAGCTAAGGCGGCTGCTGTGACTTGTGCAATCATAAAGCCGGAGTTAACCCCACCATTGTCGACCAAAAAGGGCGGTAGCTTACTTAGCGCACTGTCAATCAGCAGTGCCATACGCCGCTCGGAAAGACTGCCAATTTCAGCAATCGCCAGCGCCAAGTTATCCGCAACCATGGCGACGGGTTCAGCATGGAAGTTGCCGCCAGAGATGATGTCGCCATCCTCGGCAAACACGAGTGGGTTATCAGAAACCGAGTTGGCTTCGACTTCCAACACCTCAGATGCACTTCGAATTTGCTGCAAGCAAGCGCCCATCACTTGGGGTTGGCAGCGCAAAGAGTAAGGGTCTTGCACTTTTTCACAGTTGCTGTGGGATTGGCCAATTTCACTGCTGACATCGAGCAGGTGACGATACGCCGTTGCAGCATCCATTTGGGTTCGGTGCCCACGCACACGGTGGATACGCGGATCGAAGGGGCGACGGCTTCCCAGAGCGGCTTCGACCGACATCGCACCGCACACAGTGGCAGAGGCAAACAGATCTTCAGCCACAAACAGTCCTTCGAGCGCAAACGCGGTCGAGGCTTGAGTGCCATTGAGTAGCGCGAGCCCTTCTTTAGGGGCAAGGGTAATTGGCTCTAGCCCCGCAATTTTCATCGCTTCCAGACCGGAGATGATTTTGCCGTTGTAACGTGCTTGGCCTTCGCCGAGTAACACTGTGCTCATGTGAGCCAGCGGCGCAAGATCGCCCGATGCGCCAACCGAGCCTTTTTTCGGTACGCAAGGATAAATCTGGTTATTGACGAGCTCGATCAAAGCTTGGATGACTTCAAGACGGATACCAGAATAGCCACGCGCCAAGCTGTTGATTTTAAGTAACATCATCAAACGAACGGTTTCATCCGACATCAGCTCACCGATGCCCGCAGCATGAGAAAGCACGATGCTCTTTTGCAGCGTTTCTAAATCTTGCGGGGCAATTTTGGTGTTGGCGAGCAAACCAAAACCAGTATTGATGCCGTAAACGGTACGTCCTTCGCTGATCACTTGTTCCACCACTTGGGCGCTTTCGGCAATCGCCGGAATCGCTTCCGGATCGAGGGATAACACCACGGGTGAGCGGCTCACTTGACGCAACTGTTTTAAGCTGAGTTGGCCGGGTTTGATCATCAGGTGCAACATGGTTTCTTTCCTCACTTGAGTTTGGCCAGCTCAGCGTTGAGCATTGGTAAATCGAGTTTTTGCTGCTGCGCGCAGCGTTTGGCAATCTCATAGCCCGCATCGGCATGGCGCATCACGCCGGTCGCTGGATCATTATGCAGCACGCGTGCAATACGTTCGGCGGCATCATCACTGCCATCACAGCAAATCACCATGCCGGAATGTTGTGAGAAGCCCATGCCGACGCCACCACCGTGGTGCAGCGAAACCCAAGTAGCACCACCTGCGGTGTTGAGTAGCGCATTGAGTAACGGCCAATCAGAGACCGCATCTGAACCATCGAGCATGCCTTCCGTTTCGCGGTTCGGGCTAGCGACTGAGCCTGAATCCAAATGATCACGACCAATCACGATTGGCGCTTTGAGCTCGCCATTTTTCACCATTTCGTTAAAGGCTAAGCCTAAGCGAGCGCGATCTTTTAAACCCACCCAGCAAATACGAGCCGGTAAACCTTGGAAGTGGATTCGCTCACGCGCCATATCCAGCCAGTTGTGCAGATGTGGGTTGTCAGGGATCAGCTCTTTGACTTTTTGATCGGTTTTGTAAATGTCTTCCGGATCGCCAGACAGTGCTGCCCAACGGAACGGACCTATCCCTTCACAGAAGAGTGGACGAATATAGGCCGGCACAAAACCGGGGAAATCGAATGCATTGGCAACACCTTCTTCCAGCGCCATTTGGCGAATGTTATTGCCATAGTCCAGCGTCGCAGCGCCGCGAGCTTGCAAATCAAGCATGGCGCGCACTTGGATAGCCATTGAGGCTTTGGCGGCTTTGACGACGTCGGCTTCATTTTGCTGACGCGTCTGCGCAGCTTTTTCCATGCTCCAGCCGAGTGGTAAATAGCCATTGAGTGGATCGTGTGCCGACGTTTGATCTGTCACCACATCAGGTGTGATGTTGCGTTTGACTAATTCGGGGAAGACGTCGGCAGCATTACCCAGTAAGCCGACAGAAATTGGACGATCAGTATCAGCGATCATCGCCAGCGCTTCATCAAGTGTGTTGGCTTTTTTGTCGACATAACCGGTGCGTAGACGATAGTCGATGCGCGATTCATCGCATTCCACCGCAATCATCGAGAATCCTGCCATCGTCGCCGCCAAAGGTTGCGCGCCGCCCATGCCGCCCAATCCGCCAGTCAAAACCCAACGGCCTTTGGCATCGCCATTGAAATGCTTTTTCGCAACCGCGACAAAGGTTTCGTAAGTGCCTTGAACTATGCCTTGTGAGCCAATGTAAATCCAAGATCCCGCCGTCATCTGGCCGTACATCATCAAGCCTTGTTTATCGAGCTCGTTGAAATGTTCCCAGTTTGCCCAGTGTGGTACTAAGTTGGAGTTGGCAATCAACACGCGTGGCGCATTTTTGTGGGTGGGGAAAACCCCAACCGGTTTACCCGATTGCACCAGTAAAGTCTGGTCATCTTCGAGGCGCTCCAGCACTTCGACGATTTTGTCAAAGCACTCCCAGTTACGCGCCGCGCGGCCAATGCCACCATACACAACCAGTGCATGAGGATGTTCAGCCACATCGGGGTCGAGGTTATTCATCAGCATGCGAAGTGGGGCTTCAGTGAGCCAAGATTTGGCGCGCAGCTGTGTACCACGAGGGGCGCGAATGGTGCGCTGAGTGTCCAGTCTTGTTCCTTGTGCAGATGACTGTGTCATGTTGAGACTCCTTTTGATTCACGGGTGACGGATGGATTGCACTTGTTCGGCCATGGCGTTAGCAATGTCCCAACACAAACGAGCGGCTAAGCGCGCGGTGTGCTGATCAATATCGAAACTCGGGTTGTATTCGGCGATATCGGCAATCATCAATTTGTTTTTGTTATGAAGAATTTGGTCGAAATAGGGGGCGAGCATTTCTATGCTCACACCGCGCGCGGCAGGCGCACTGACGCCGGGCGCACTGGCCGCCGGAAACACGTCCAGATCAATGGTGAGATAGAGGTAATCACAATCATCAATAAAGTGTTGTAATTGAGTCAGGTGATCCTTGAGTGACAAAGGCGAAAACGCTTTATCTTCAACATACCAAACCCCTAGCTTATCTGCGCGTTCAAACAGCGCGGGCGTGTTGCTGGCGCGGCTCACTCCCAAGCAGGCGTAATGAAAATCCCAACCTTGCTGCTGGCAAAAATGGTGGATTTGATTAAACGGCGTGCCTGAGCTTGGGCGTACTGGAACGAACGCTGTTTCAACCCCAGATTCAAACGCGCGTAAGTCAAAATGCGCATCAAAATTGATGATGCCGATCCGTGGTTGCTTTACGCCTGTTGCTAGAAAATGTTGTGCTAAACCCTGAAAGGTTGCCCAAGCAATCTCGTGTCCGCCGCCGAGCACGATGGCCCGCGCGTGAGGCAGAGCCTGTTGAATCACTTGCGCGCATTCTTGCTGAGCTTGCTCTAATGCATCACCTTCACAACGAATGTTGCCCAAATCGTAAATGGGGGTTGGATGGTGCCACGCGAGATTGGCCAGTGCTTGCTTAATAAGGTTGGGCGCGTGTTTGGCTCCGATGCGACCTTTGTTGCGTGCAACGCCCGCATCACACTCAAAACCGATCAACGCCACACCCGGCTCTTGGTTCGCTAGCTCGCCCACTTGAATGGGACAAGCGATATAGTGCACACGACGCCCAGCTTGGCCATCCTCAGTATCATGGCGGCCTTGCCAAGTGTGCTCTGTGGTGAAATTAGGATTCATAGCTTAGCTCTCCATTCACCATGCGAGCATGCAGGCGAGAAACGCCGACTTGGTAGCTCAGCTCGGCAGGGTGTTCGATATTCCAAATTGCCAAATCAGCATCGTAGCCTTCTACGATTTGTCCTCGGTTTGCGGGGTAACCCAAGGCTTGCGCTGCATGGCAAGTGACACCGCGTAGCGTCTCTTCTGGCGTTAGGCCAAACAAGGTACAGCCCATATTCATCATCAGGGACAAATCGGCAAATGGTGAGGTGCCGGGGTTTAAATCGGTAGAGATGGCCATGGGTACGCGATATTGGCGCAGCCATTCAATCGGCGGCTTTTGGGTTTCGCGCAAAAAGTAGAATGCGCCGGGAAGTAAGGTGGCAACCGTGCTCGATTGCGCCAATGCTTTCACGCCCGCTTCATCAAGATATTCGATATGGTCAACGGAGAGCCCACCCATGCGAGCGGTGAGTGCGCTGCCGCCTAAGTTGGAAAGCTGCTCGGTATGACCTTTGATTTGCAAGCCATGCGCTTGCGCAGCATGAAACACGCGTTCAGTTTGCGCCACGCTAAAGCCAATCGACTCACAAAACACATCCACGCTGGTGGCCAGTTGCTCTTCGGCAACCCGAGGAATGATCTCTTGGCAAATATGCGCGATATAGTCATCACTACGGCCTTGAAATTCAGGAGGCAGTGCGTGCGCGGCAAGTAATGTGGTGGTGATTTTGACTCGACGATGCTGCTCAAGCGCTTTGGCGGCGCGCAGCATTTTCAGCTCATCCTTGAGCGTTAAACCGTAGCCAGATTTCACTTCAACGGAAGTGACACCGCTACGCAGCAGGCCATCCAAACGCGGTAGGGCGAGTTCGATCAACGCTTCTTCACTGGCCTTACGAGTGGCATTCACGGTAGAAAGAATGCCGCTACCTTGGGCGGCGATGGTTTGGTAGGGCACACCTTGTAAACGCAGCTCGAATTCGTTGGCGCGGCTGCCGGCATAAACCAAATGGGTGTGGCAATCAATCAATCCCGGTGTGACTAATTTGCCGGCACACGAGATAGGATGTGCATCGCTGGGGTGGTCAATATGTTGGCCTATGTACTGAATGCGCCCCTGCTCAATGACTAGGGTTTGCGGCTCGGTTATCTGATAACCTTGCACGCCCGGTTGCATGGTTACTAAACGCGCTTCGGTCAACACACAATTCATCGCTTTCCATCCAGATATCGAAATTTCAAATGTATATACAAATAAATAGTGGAAAGCGTGAAAGTTCGCAACTTGAATGTTGCGAAAATGTGATCATGTGGGGCTATTGGTTGAATAGAATTTTCGAGCTGAGTTTATAGCGCGAACCCGGATGATAGAGCAGGGCTGAGCTCACCAGCTTGTCACCACTCCAAGTACGGCGATTGAGTAGCAAGCAAGGTTCATTAGCCGCAAGTGCAAGGGCTTGTTTGACATGCGCATCGGCCACAATGGCTTCTACAGTATGTTCAATCGCGCTCAGTGGACAGTTTTGCGACAAATATTGGTTGGGCGTAATTTGGGTAAAATCTTGGTCTAAATAGTGCGGTACCGAACGGCTATTCACCCAACGCACTTCCAGCTGCATCGGGATATCGTTAGCGTAGTGAATGATTTCACTGTAAAACACTGGGCTTCCCACCATTACACCGAGCTTGATGGCGACAGCTTCATCGGCGTTCAACGCACGCTGTTCAACCACTTTGTTGTGATACTGCTTACCGCGACTGAGGATTTCATCCGCGATATTACGAATATCCAGCAAAGGTGATTCGGCTTTCTCTTCTGCCGCGCAAACAAAGGTGCCCAAGCGTGGGCGGCGCTGTAATTTGCCTTCACTGACCAGATCGCGCAGCGCTTTGTTGACCGTCATGCGGCTGACACCAAATTGCTCGGTTAATTCCAATTCAGTGGGGGTACGATAACCGACCGGCCAACGACCCGACTCGATGTTGTCGAGCATAAATTGTTTGATTTGCAGATAGCGTGGAGACAAGTTTCAACTCTTTCAAAAATCATTTGCATAGACAAATCATTTCTTTGAAATCGAAGTTTTGCAACTTTTTGTGTGTAAGTTGCCACATTGCGCAGATTTTACTGAGTGATAACGCCTACAAGCGATAGCGATAACTGATGTGCAGCGCAATATCCGTGCTGAAGACGTTTTCAGTTAACGCAAGCTCCAGGCGCTGGATGGCATTACGTAGCGATAACCCAGCACATATTCTGTTGCGGGTTTCTCAAGCTCCTTGGGGCTTTCCACTGTGCCTTGATAAAAATGAAAAGAGCTAAACAAGTGGTGCTTGGTATTGAGCTGGTACTCATAACCTGCTGCCAGAGTGAGGGTCGACTTTTTCGTTGGTAGCGTGCTCGTCGCACTATTGTGATGAACTACGCCGAGCAGGCCATAAATTCGATGCGCGTCCTGCTGATAGGTGTAGTTCAGTTGCAGTGCTTGCTCAAAACGGTTTAAGCGTAATAAGCCATTTTGGTTGTAATAGAGAGTAGCACCGAGTGAAAGACCATGCTGCTCTGAAGTGTGGATTTGGTACTGCGTGTAAAGAGAAAATGCGTTGCTTAGAGTGGAGCCAGAAAAGTCATCCCACGCAATCTTGTGCTCTGGAACGGCAATATGAAAACGGTGTTTATCAACACTATCACGCCCATTTTGATCCAGACCAAACAGGTCATGAAATCCCATGGTCAGCGAATCCAACTGGTTATCCCTCGCCTGACTAAACCGATAGCTCAGCTCCGCCTGCCAACGGGGTGCAAACTGCCATTTAAGACCTAAGGTGAACTGGTTTTGGTAGAAATCACCCTCATAACCCGGACTATCACTCCAGATACTGGCAGCAGAAAATCCACCAAACAGCTCTTGGCTATCCAGCGGGAGTGAAAATCCGTCGCGAAGTTGTGGAGCAAGGGAATGACTGGCGAGAGGCGCTTGGGCGTAATTGATGAATGGGCCGTAACGGTAGTCATTAGCCAGACTAGGAAAAGCCACCAGAGTACAAATAAGGCTAAGCAATGGGATGAATCGCATCGTCTAACTCACAGTTTGATTGCACTTGAGCTAAGTTTAGCGGAATTTTTTGTGATAAAGCTTGGGTTTATGTCTCAATCTAACATCTTGGAATGTCAATAAAGAGCAACGCCAGCTTGAAAGCTGGCGTTGAGAAGTTTAGTCACGCTTCCACAGCATATGGCAAAACTTCTGATCTGGGTCACGACTGATCAACATGCGCGCGAACACATCGTCCAGCACATCATTTTCTTCGTTCACCAGACCAATACGTACTTCGGCATAGATTTCTTTATCGACTTCGAATCCCACTTGGTCATCCCAGTCATCACCCACATCGACCAGCTCAGCCGCGCCGCGATCATCAAACTGTGCCGTGAACAGAATCACGTCTACAGGTTCAAGGTTATCTGGCGCCATTTCCAAGAAAATGTCGTATGCAGTATCAATGGTGTCGTCGATAGAAATAAGCTCAGCCATAAGATTACGCTCGGTTCATGAATTTGCGTTCAGCAGTATTGATAACGATACGATCGCCCGTTGCAATGTACTCTGGAACTTGAACCACTAATCCAGTTGGCATACGCGCTGGTTTAGTACGAGAAGAGGCAGAAGCACCTTTGATTGATGGATCCGTCTCTTCAATCACCATTTCAACAGAAGATGGCAGTTCAATCGCAACCGCTTCACCGTCAACCAATACTACGCTCATGCCTTGAATTTCTTCAGTGATGAACAGCAGCTCGTCTTCGATTTCATCTTTCTTGAAGTTGTATGGGGTGTAGTCGTCATTGTTCATGAAGACATATTCATCGCCATCAATGTAAGAGAAAGAGATCGGACGTTTGTTCATTTCTACGGTATCCAGAACGTCATCAGATTTGTAACGCTCATCTACGCGTGCGCCTGTGTTTAGGTCAGTACAACGTAGTTTGTAGATTTTTGAACCGCCGCGGCCACCAGGAGTGGTCACTTCGATATCTTTGATCAGCAGAGTCTTACCGTTAGAAATGATGGCAAAACCTTTTTTGAGTTCACTTGCCTTTGGCATGAAATATATCCTTCGTGTAAAAAGTGGCAGCATTATAACTAAAGGATGGGGAGAAAAGGAATATCTCTCCCCCTGCTACGTGACGTGGTGCGTGCATCGTGGTTAAGAATTAAGGTTTGACTGGTTGATTGCTCGCCAGTGGGGTAAGTCTGCTATTGATTGATGGTCACGCATCATAGAACATAAGGCCTGTGCAAATTAAGCGAGTATGGAGCGGTATGACTCTGCCGGTGATTGACCCCAAGCAACCTTTTCAACCTGAATATCAAAACGCGATTGCGGATTTGGTGCGCTTTTGGCGCGCAGGGGCAGGGCAGGCATTACACAGCATTTACCTCTACGGCAGCGTGGCGCGAAAAACGGCCAAGCCGAATCGCTCCAACCTTGATGTCGTGGTAGTGACCTATGGCTCTTTTGAAGAAAACCGCGCGACCTTAATCAACACTATCCGTTGGCGTTTTCAAAAAAGCTACCCGTGGATCACCGATGTCTCCTTTAAGATCGCAGCCGTTGAGGAAGTGGCGACCTTAGAGGCGATTTTTTCTTGGGGTTTCATGCTACGCCACTGCTGTGTTTGTGTGTATGGCGATAATCTGGCCGAATGTTTTGGCCATTACGAGCCAAGCTGGGAAATTGCGAAGCATTGGAATATGGATGTGGGGGATTGGCTTGCCTATTACCGAGATAAAATTGCCAAAGCCGCAACCGAACAAGAGCAGATCATGGCTCAGCAGATGGTGGCCAAAAAGCTACTGCGTGCCAGCTATTCGCTGATTATGTACCGCGACAAGCAGTGGTTTGATGACCCGATCGAATGCGGTACCCACTTCCTACGCTATCACCCAGAGAAGCAGCTTGAGATTGACCGCCTTGGCTTGCTACTAAAACCCCGTGCAATTCCCAAACGCTCGGTGATTGGTTTACTCGATAGTTTTGGTCCGTGGCTGGTGTCTCAATATCAAAAAACCGAGTTTCGAATTGGTTAGTCTTTTTTGAGAATAAGCAGTAAGTATAAGTTTTAACCGCTGAATCATTTATTGATAAAGAAATTAGTGTGCTAAGTTTTTAATACGCGTCACTTGAGCCTCTTTAGCATGCTGAGTTTTAATAAGTACTTACCCACGGTGAGAAAAAATGAGTTAACCAAGGTTTCTCAATACCTTGTTTCAGCGATGCATTCGATTCGTGAAGGGATGGTGTGGCTGATCCCGTGCTTAATGATCTCTTCCTTCGTCCTATTTATTGCCAGCATGGGCGAGCTGTTTAGCGGTGGCCGTCCTGAATGGGTTTTGATTTTGTATCGCGCGAACCAAGTGATCGCCGAAACCTTTCCTTATTTGATGACGGCCACCATCTCATATCTGCTGGCCATGCATTGGCATTTGCCACGTCCCCCGATTGCGCTACTGAGTATCATTTATTTGGCGATCTCGTCAGCTTCGGTAAGTGCCGAGAATAATTTGCCAACGTTTCAAATCATCACAGCACTGATCACGCCAATTTATGCTATTCCGATGATAGCTTGGTTGATGAGTTATCCGGTCTTACACTTAACCCGCTCAAACAGTGCTGGCAGTATAGTACGTGAGTCACTCAATCTGGTGTTGCCTGCGGCACTGACGGCCATGGTTGTGGTGGGCATAAATTTAATTTTATTTGGCCCGATCACTCGTCAGATCTTTGCAAGCTTGATGCATTTTGATTATGCCAATGACCCTTATTCCTTCGGCTTAACATTCGCCAGCCTAAACTCGCTGCTTTGGTTTTTCGGCATCCACGGTTATTACGCTTTATTACCTTTAGTGGAATTATTGCAAGAAGCGAGTCGGCTGTCCGAGTCCTATTTTTTGATCGGTGAAACCGCCCCTTATCCAATGAATTTATCCTTTATGGGCACGTTTGTGTTTATCGGAGGCAGCGGTGCAACCTTTTCTTTAGCTTTAGCTATCCTATTGTTCGGAAAGCAGAAAAACATTCGCTTGCTCGCGATTGCCAGTCTTCCGATCGGGCTGATTAATGTGAATGAGATTTTCCTATTTGGTTTACCTCTGATCCTCAATCCGCGTTTATTCTTCCCCTTTCTCCTCGCACCTATGGTGAATGTGGTGGTATCACTCTGGGCGGTCGAATCGGGTTGGGTCGCGTACCCGAGTGTTTCAGTGCCGTTCAATAGTCCGATTTTTCTCAATGCTTGGATTGCGACTAGCGGTGACTGGAATGGATTACTCCTGCAATTGGTCAATATTGTTCTCGGTTGTCTCTTATATTTGCCCTCGGTACTGCGTCTTAATGAACAATATGGTCAGCAAACGATTCGAATTCCTTCGTTGGATACTATGTATACTCGCCGTCAAGAAGAGGCGGCTCATCTGCAAGATGATCCCATTGCGTTGGCGCAGAAACGGGAGCGTGAGCAGCTTAAAGTTGAACAGCAACTGCAGATGATGAGCAGCAAAGAGTTCTGTTTGGAGTATCAACCGCAGGTTTGTCACCGAACAGGACAAGTGATTGGTTGTGAGGCATTAATTCGAGCCAAAGATCAACAAGATAACATTCTATCACCAGCAACCTTTTTACCCTCACTTGCCAAAGCTGGGTTGATGAAGGAGATGGATTTATGGGTAGTGAAACATGCTACGCGTGATGTTCGTAAACTCACGAATGTCGGAGTTTATGTGCCTGTCAGTATTAATCTGACGGCAGAAACCTTGATGGATTTGACCGTAATGGCTCAGATTGAAGAGATCATTCGCCCAGTAGCAGGATTAATTCATATTGAGCTAACGGAAGAAAGTTTACTGGCGGATGAACAGCGTTTGACTTGGGTGTTTAACCAACTTCATCAATTAGGCGTCAAAATTTATATTGATGATTTTGGTACCGGTTACTCTTCCTTGAGCTATCTGCACCGTTTTGATGTCGATGGCATCAAGATTGATCGCTCCTTTGTGCTGGCTTTGGCCTCTGAAAAAGGGCGCAAAGTGTTTGCAAATTTACAGCTCGTTGCTCATTCCCTTGAGCTGGAAACGATCGTCGAAGGGGTCGAAACCCAAGAGCAGTTAGACGCGATGGGAGATGAGTACCCGTTCTCTGTACAAGGTTGGTTTTACAGTAAGTCATTGAATCGTAGTGATTTAGTCGAGTTTGTGCAGAGTCGAGATGTTTCTAAAATAGCCCCAGTTGAGGCGCAATAAGCTCATCAAATTGTTTGCCAATAAAAGGCAAAATCGCATCTGCGACCGGTTTAAGCTGTTTATCGATGTAGTGCTGATAATCAATAGGGCTTTTCGAATACTCTTTCGGCTCGGGACCATTGACTGTAATCACATATTCAATCGTTCCGCGGTATTGGTATTGTAACGGTCGCCCAAGTTTGGCGTTAATGTCATCCGCCATTCTGGCCGCGCGTACTTGCGGAGGTACATTCTTTTGGTATTCATGTAACCGTCGGCGCAAACGCTTTTGATACACCAACTGCTCATCCAATTGGCCTGCCAATGTCTGTTCTACGATAGTGCGAATATAGGACTCCGGATCCTGTCTGTGGAATATCAATTGATACAACTGATGTTGAAAACGTTGCGCGAGCGGTGTCCAATCGGTGCGTGCGCTTTCCAAACCTTTAAAAATCAGTTGCTCATTGTCACCATCCCCTTTTAAGCCCGCATAGCGTTTTTTGGAGCCCGTTTCCGAACCGCGAATGGTCGGCATTAAAAAACGGCGATAGTGGGTTTCGTACTCGAGTTCAAGAATCGAAGTAAGGGCATATTCTTGCTTTAAATGCTCTGTCCACCATTGGTTGATTTCGCGGACCAAAGCGTGACCAATGTTATCCGCTTCTTGCTGAGAGTATTGCCCACCGAGTGCGACAAACGTTGAATCCGTATCGCCATAGATCACTTGATAACCGCGCGCTTCAATCAACTGTTTTGTTTGGATCATGATTTCATGGCCGCGCATGGTAATGCTCGATGCCAAACGGGTATCGAAAAAGCGGCAGCCTGATGAGCCGAGCACACCATAAAACGAGTTCATGATGATTTTGATTGCTTGTGAAAAAGCCTTTTCTTGGTTGCGTTTGGCTTCATCGCGCGCTGCCCATAGCTTTTCGATCATCTCAGGTAAAAAGTGTTTGGTGCGATGAAATTGACCACCGCGAAATCCCGGAACCGCGTGATCGGCCTGTTTGCCTATTGGCAGTTTTAATCCTTCAATCAACCCAAGTGGATCAATCAAAAACGAGCGAATAATCGAAGGGTAGAGGCTTTTAAAGTCGAGCACGAGTACCGAGTCATACAGCCCCGGAATCGAATCCATCACATAACCGCCCGGGCTGGCAACCCAGTTTTCTGGCTGCAAATTGGGAGCGACATACCCTGCACGGTGCAGTTGTGGTAGATATAGATTGGTGAATGCGGCCACGGAGCCACCAATGCGATCTAGCTCGACCCCTGTTAAACGCGAACGCTGAATCGCGAAATCGAGCAGATGAGTGGCCGCAAAAATCTTATTCACTAATACGCAGTCTTGCAGGTTGTAGTGCGCGAGCGAGGGCTTATCGTGGCGAAACATCTGGTTAATTTCATCCATCCGATCATGTACGTTATGAATCGCTTTCCCTTCGCCGAGCAGCTCTTGCGAGACGGACTCCAAAGACCATGAGCGAAAATGAAAAGTTGCGGTTTTTAACGTATCGATACCATCGAGCACCACACGCCCGGGAATACTGATAAAACCCTGCTGCGTTTGGCTCGCCGTGCGGAAAAAGCTCGGTTGCTGAGCTCGGCCAATGGTGAGTTTAAGTTTGTGGAATTCCGCGCGTTTGTGCAGTAGCCGGAAATCGAAATCCACCACACTCCAACCAATAATCACATCAGGATCAAACTGCTCAAACCATGCAATCAGCGCTTTGAGTAACTGGTATTCATCCTCGACCCATTGAATCGGCGTTTCTGCAGGCTCCGGCTGACCAACCATAATCACTCGGCTGTCCAACTGGCTATCCAAACCAATCGAGTAAAGCAACCCTTTTTCGGAACATTCGATGTCTAGCGACACCATATTCAGCGCCGGCAGGTAATCACCTTGGCGACATTTGGCTTGATGAACTTGGCGATAATGGCCGAAATCGGTGATCTGACCAGTAAATTCGATGCTGCCTTGGATAAAGCGTTCCATCAGAAAACGGTCAGCCAAACGAATATCCGCCTCTAAGGTCAACATGTCCGCTTGAGCGAGTTTCTCCGCTAAGATTTGGCTATCGCGAATCGTATTGCAGTAACAAGCGGCGAGGGGGTGGCCTGCAAAGCTACGTAATGGCAGAGGCGATAATGAGGGTGTTATTGATAATTCTGCGGCAATTCGTATCACTTCTTGGCTAGCCGATTGTTCAATAAAAAAAACCGGACGCTCACCGCGTATGGTAAGTTGTGTTGGGCCAGAAGGTGTAGCGAGCCAAAGTTCAATTTGGGTTTGTCCTGCGATGTCACGAGCATGACGCGTTAATACAAACCCTTGTTCAATCTTCAATCTGGCTCACCATTTTTCAACACTCATCTATTTTTACGCTGGCACATTATACTAATAGTGACGCTGATTACATCGCATTGTGACGTCACAAGCAGGAGTCGGTGAGCACCTAGGTGATTGCGACGCAAAAGTAGGCTAAAAATCACGGCTTTCATTCACCAAATCTTTCAATTAGGCGAATATGATTTTTGTTAAGTAATTGATTTTTATGTGCCACATGTGCGATCCGACACTTTGAAAAATAAGTGCTTGCTAAAGTGTAGGTTTCAGATCATATTCACAGAAGAAAGTTGCCCGCGTTGGTTTGGGGTAGCTTCGCTGTAATCCACTGTCTCGGTGGGTGCAGAGCCAATAGATAAGTGTGGAGATACAAGTTTGATTAGTGTTTTCCTTGTAGATGATCACGAGCTGGTTCGCACAGGGATACGACGTATTATTGAAGACGTCCGTGGAATGAAAGTAGCAGGGGAAGCTGACAGCGGTGAAGAAGCCGTAAAATGGTGCCGTACTAACCATGCGGATGTCATTTTAATGGATATGAACATGCCGGGTATTGGTGGCTTAGAGGCAACCAAGAAGCTGTTACGTGTTAATCCAGACATTAAAATTATCGTATTGACGGTACATACCGAAAATCCGTTCCCAACCAAAGTGATGCAAGCGGGTGCCGCAGGTTATCTCACGAAGGGCGCGGCTCCGGATGAAATGGTCAATGCGATTCGTATCGTTAACAGCGGTCAGCGTTATATTTCTCCAGAGATTGCGCAGCAAATGGCGTTGAGCCAGTTTTCTCCCGCCTCTGAAAACCCTTTTGCTGATCTCTCTGAACGCGAATTGCAGATCATGTTGATGATCACTAAAGGCCAGAAGGTGACGGACATTTCCGAACAGCTCAGCTTGAGCCCGAAAACCGTCAACAGCTACCGCTACCGTTTGTTTGCCAAGCTGAATATCAACGGTGATGTGGAATTAACCCACTTAGCTATCCGACACGGGATCTTAGATACTGAGAAGTTATAGTGTCGACACCGTTTGATTCTGCCCCTTTTCTTAAGACAGTCACCAACCAGCCCGGCGTATACCGAATGTATAACGCTGAGGCTGAAGTGATCTATGTCGGCAAAGCCAAAGACCTCAAAAAGCGTCTAACCAGCTATTTTCGCAAGAATCTCGACAGCGAAAAAACCAAAGCTCTCGTCAGCAACATCGCCAAGATTGACGTGACGGTCACCCACACCGAAACGGAAGCATTGATCCTTGAGCACAATTACATCAAGCAGTATCTGCCTAAGTACAACGTGCTGCTGCGTGATGATAAGTCTTATCCCTATATTTTCTTAAGCGCGCACAAACACCCGCGACTGTCCTCACATCGTGGTGCCAAAAAACGCCGTGGTGAATATTTCGGGCCTTATCCGGATTCGGGTGCAGTGCGTGAAACTCTGCATTTGATCCAGAAAATCTTTCCCGTCCGTCAGTGTGAAGATACGGTGTACAGCAATCGTACTCGACCTTGCTTGATGTATCAGATTGGGCGCTGTGCCGGACCTTGTGTGAAAGGGCTGATTTCTGACCAAGGCTATCAAGAGAGCGTCCATTACCTGCGTCTTTTCCTGCAAGGCAAAGACAACCAAGTACTGTCGATTCTGGTTGAGAAAATGGAGCAGGCGAGCCGTGAACTGCGTTTTGAAGATGCCGCTAAAGCGCGTGACCAAATTCAAGCCATTCGCCGCGTACAAGAGCAGCAGTTTGTGTCGGATGACAGTTTGGAAGACCTGGATGTGCTCGGTTTTGCACAAGAAAATGGCATTGCTTGCATCCATATTTTGATGATCCGCCAAGGCAAAGTGCTCGGCAGTCGTAGCCATTTCCCGAAAATACCAAGTGACACCTCGCAGGTCGAAGTGTTTGAGAGCTTTTTAAGCCAATATTATTTGAGTCACAGTGAAGCTCGCAGTATTCCGGCACGGATCATTTTAAATCGAGGGTTGACCGAAGAAACCGAGGCGTTACAAACCGCGATCAGTGAACTTGCAGGGCGCAAAGTCACTTTCCATGTCAATCCAACTGGTACGCGAGGTCGTTATCTGAAACTCGCCAATACCAACGCGCTGACGGCGATCACGACTAAGATTAATCACAAGATGACCATCAGTCAGCGCTTCAAAGCCCTGCAAGAAGAGCTCGGCATGGATGCGATTACTCGCATGGAGTGCTTTGATATCTCACATACTATGGGCGAAAGCACGATGGCTTCTTGTGTGGTCTTCAACCAAGAAGGGCCGCTAAAGCAAGAGTATCGGCGTTACAACATCACGGGCATCACTGGTGGGGATGATTACGCGGCGATGGCGCAAGTGTTGGAACGTCGCTACAGCAAGCAGCTCGATAGCAGCAAGATCCCCGACATTATTTTCATTGATGGTGGTAAAGGGCAGCTCAATCGTGCCTATGAGATCATTTCGTCCTGCTGGCAAGATTGGCCTAAGTACCCGAAGATCATTGGTATAGCCAAAGGTGTGACGCGTAAACCTGGTTTGGAAACGCTGATCACCATTGATGGTGACGAGTTTCATCTACCGAGTGATGCGCCTGCGTTGCACTTAATTCAACACATTCGGGATGAAAGCCATAACCACGCGATTGCAGGGCACCGAGCGCAGCGCGGAAAAACTCGCCGAACCAGTACGCTTGAGGGTATCGAAGGGGTCGGGCCGAAACGGCGTCAAGCCTTGCTGAAATATCTGGGTGG
Source organism: Vibrio paracholerae (assembly GCF_037672085.1). Lineage (NCBI taxonomy): Bacteria > Pseudomonadati > Pseudomonadota > Gammaproteobacteria > Vibrionales > Vibrionaceae > Vibrio > Vibrio paracholerae. The sequence continues at coordinate 1,189,650 of NZ_JBBHLM010000002.1, forward strand.
TATGCAGGAGTTAAAACGCGCTTCTGTTGAAGAAATCGCCAAAGTGCCGGGCATCAGCCACGCATTGGCAGAAAACATTTATCAAGCATTGAAACAATAAGAAAAATACAGCAACATTAACGCGCCATCGAAAAGAGCCTATACATTATGCGTTTCAACATTCCTAACCTTCTCTCTTTGCTCAGATTATTTCTGATCCCCGTGTTTGTGGTGACCTTTTATCTCCCTTTTGAATGGGCTCCCTTTGTTGCCGCTATGGTGTTTTGGGTCGCTGGATTCACCGATTGGCTAGATGGGATGTTGGCGCGAAAATTAGGCCAAACCTCGCGTTTTGGTGCATTTATTGACCCAGTAGCGGATAAAGTACTGGTTGCCACGGCGCTGATTTTGATCACCGAACATTATCACAGTATCTGGATCACCATTCCTGCGGTGACCATGATCGCTCGCGAAATCATCATTTCAGCACTGCGTGAGTGGATGGCAGAAATTGGCAAACGAGCCAGTGTCGCGGTTTCATGGGTTGGCAAAGTAAAAACTCTGACTCAAATGTTTGCGCTGTGGGTATTGATCTGGCGTTATGACGACTGGATGATTTGGCTTGGCTACATTTCTATCTATGTGGCGACTGTACTGACCTATTGGTCAATGGTGCAATATTTGGCGGCGGCCAAAGACGACTTACTGAATGAAGAACATCACTAGAAAACGGGCGAAAGCCCGTTTTTTTATCGTTGCGTAATAGGCGAGTAGAACAAAAAAGTGAAGCTTGGGATCCAGTTATCTCTATAAAAATCCGGTGTTTTTTGCTAACAAAGTGAGCAAATATCGCGTTTTTGCACGTTAAATAGTCAAACGATTAGAAAGGCAAAAAAATTGTGTTGACTCAATAACTCGAATGCGTAGAATGCATTCCCGTAGTCAGACAGCCACCGAAACAAGTGAAAGTCTGAAGTTACAGAGGCGCGTTGGCAGAGTGGCCATGCAGCGGATTGCAAATCCGTGGACCTCGGTTCGACTCCGGGACGCGCCTCCATTGCGACACTAGCTGAGTTGGTAGAGCGCAACCTTGCCAAGGTTGAGGTCACGAGTTCGAACCTCGTGTGTCGCTCCAAATTAAATGATATGGCGTTAAGCGGTATCACAAGATGGTGTCTCCCATCGCAAAAATTTTGCGTGCCCTGGTGGTGAAATCGGTAGACACAAGGGATTTAAAATCCCTCGACTTTCGAGTCGTGCCGGTTCAAGTCCGGCCCGGGGCACCATCTCCATTTCGCGACACTAGCTCAGTTGGTAGAGCGCAACCTTGCCAAGGTTGAGGTCACGAGTTCGAACCTCGTGTGTCGCTCCAAATCAGAAAGCCCGCTCCTTGAGCGGGCTTTTGCTTTCTTGATACTTTTTCATTCTGGTACTTTTGCACTATATCAACATGCTGTGCTGTGATGTTTCTCGTTGATTTATTTAGCACTTGCTAACGTTTTCCGGTTTTTATGATTAAAGTCACGTCGAGTGATTCGCTTCTCGTTACAATTGCCCTAGATTTATTAAGGAATAATCGTGAGTTAGCGGTATAGGCTAAAGAGTTGAGCGCCGAGCATGCAATCATTCAAATGGGATCAATACTTCGAAACAGGATTGGAGGAGGTTGATGAGCAGCATCAATCTCTTGTCAATATCGTCAATCGCTACAGCTCTCTGTTGGCCGAAAATCATGTATCACTAGATGAGATACGTCTCGCTCTGTTTGAGCTTTCTCGTTACTCTGAGTATCACTTCAAAGAAGAAGAGAAGCTCATGCGTGAGGTCGGCATTTCGGCACTTCATCTTGAAGAGCACATTCAGGTTCATCGCACGTTTATGTCTGAAGTGTTTAGCATGCAAGCTTTCATCCATGATGTAGATGACCGCTCGGCCGTTCAGTTATTGGAGTTTTTGATCCATTGGTTGGCGTACCACATCTTAGGTATCGATCAGAATATGGCGCGACAAGTGATTGCGATTCGCTCAGGCATGAGTGCCGAAGAGGCCTATGCTAAAGAAGAACGTGAGAAAAATGCCGCGACAGAGCCATTACTCAATGCCCTTAATGCGTTATTTGATCAAGTCTCAGAACGTAATCGAGAACTCGTCAAACTCAATCAATCACTAGAAGAAAAAGTGATTGAGCGCACTCAGCAGCTTTACCAAGTCAATCGTCAGCTCGAAGCGCTATCCATGACCGACAGTTTGACGGGCTTACCAAACCGCCGTAAAGCCATGCGTCAGCTTGTGTTGCATTGGAATCTTGCGCAAGACAACCAGCAGCCTTTCGTGTGTGTCATGATCGATATTGATGGGTTTAAAGCGGTTAATGATCATCACGGGCACGATGTAGGCGACAAAGTGTTAACCACGATAGCGAACATGCTAAGAGATCACTTTCGTAGTGATGATCTGGTATGTCGTTTAGGCGGCGACGAGTTTCTAGTGATTTGTCCTGAAACCGATACTGCTGGTGGTGTCTATATTGCAGAGCAGGTTTGCCGTGCGATTCAACAGCAGGTGATCTCGCTTGAAAACAATATTCGTTGGCAAGGCAGTGTCAGTATGGGGGTTGCCGCGTTTGCCTCAAACATGAAAGATCACCATGAGCTGCTGCGCGCGGCGGATCAAGCGGTTTACCTTGCCAAAAACAGCGGAAAAAATCGTGTTTGCGCTTTTGGTGCACCGAGCTAGTTGAGTGATTTCAGCATCCACACGTCGCAGCCATTATGCTCTGTCCCCGCCATGGGCTGCGTTAAGTGCTCAAAACCAAGCTGTTGGTAGAGCTTGATCGCTTGGGTCATGCTAGAAAGGGTATCTAAATAACATTTGGCATAGCCTTGCTGTTTCGCAAAATTCAAACAATGTTCGCTGAGCGCTCGGCCTACGCCATGGCCGCGGCTTGTGGGGAGCAGAAACAACTTCTTCAGCTCACACAAATCCGTATGGCCAGCAAAAGGTGCAATGCCGCCACCGCCGACTACCTTCCCCTCCAATAACGCAACAAAATACGCGCTACGGTCTTGCTCTCGATAATGCTGACTCATCGTAAGCACTTCGGCATCCGATGGGCCAAACCCTTCACCAATCGCACCAAATTCAGCGCCGACGCTTTGAATAATTTGGCAAATAGCAGCATCAAACTCAGGTCGAATCGGTACGATTTTTAATGTCATTGGTATTCCTTTTCTGGATGAAAAATGTGGTGGTGTGAATTTTTTAGCATGTCACCGCGTACTTCTAATTAGTGGGTATTGATGTAAGACTTTTCAAGTGCATGAATAATGCGCCAATAATGCATACAGGATGGATTTCAATTTGGCTTTAATCCTGGCTTTCGGTACTATGTACAGCTATTTGAAAACCCCAAGAATCCCTTACGGTAACACTATTGGCGGTCTTGCGACTGCCAAAGAAACCTACTCGGGCTCCTAAAGGAAACTGCTGATTAGCAGACGAGGAAACGATGCAACATCTACAAGAGATTATTGCTAATGCGACCGCGGCGATTAACGCTGCAGAGTCGCTCGTCGCACTGGATGAAGTGCGTGTTCAGTATCTGGGCAAAAAAGGCGAACTGACGCTTCAACTGCAAAGCCTAGGTAAGCTACCGCCGGAAGAGCGCCGTACTGCTGGCCAAGAAATTAACGTTGCGAAAGACGCAGTTCAAAAAGCGCTGGCTGAACGTAAAGATGCGCTGCAAAGCGCAGAGCTGGAAGCCAAATTAGCGGCTGAAACCATCGATGTGACACTGCCGGGGCGCCGTATCGAAAATGGTGGTTTGCACCCAGTGACTCGTACTATCGAACGTATTGAAAGCTTCTTTGGTGAGCTTGGCTTTACTGTAGAGTCTGGCCCTGAAATCGAAGATGATTTCCATAACTTCGATGCTCTGAACATTGCCGTGGATCACCCAGCGCGTACCGATCACGATACTTTTTTCTTCAATCCGAAGCTGATGTTGCGTACTCACACCTCTGGCGTGCAAATCCGTACTCTGGAAGAGCGTCAGCCGCCACTGCGTTTCATCGCCCCAGGCCGTGTTTATCGTAACGACTACGACCAAACGCATACCCCAATGTTCCACCAAGTGGAAGGTATGTTGGTTGATGAAAACGTTAACTTTGCACAGCTGAAAGGCATCCTGCATGACTTCCTGTGCAACTTCTTTGAAGAAGATTTGGAAGTGCGTTTCCGTCCTTCTTACTTCCCGTTCACTGAGCCTTCAGCGGAAGTGGATGTGAAAGGCAAAAATGGCAAATGGCTAGAAGTGCTAGGCTGCGGCATGGTGCACCCAAATGTACTGCGCAGCGTAGGCATCGACCCTGAGAAATACTCAGGCTTCGCGTTTGGTATGGGCGTTGAGCGTTTAACCATGCTCCGCTATGGCGTGAATGACCTGCGTGCATTCTTCGAAAACGATCTGCGTTTCCTAAAACAGTTCAAATAATTCAGGGTTCCCAAGAGGTATATACAATGAAATTCAGCGAATCATGGCTTCGTGAGTGGGTTAACCCGGCAATTACCACTGACGAATTAACTCACCAAATTACAATGGCGGGTCTGGAAGTGGACGACGTACTGGCCGTGGCTGGTGTGTTCGACGGCGTAAAAGTGGGTCAGGTGGTTGAGTGTGCTCAACACCCAGATGCTGACAAACTGCGCGTCACCAAAGTGGATATAGGCGAAGATGAGCTTCTGGACATCGTGTGTGGTGCAGCCAACTGTCGTCAAGGCCTGAAAGTGGCAGTGGCAACGGTAGGCGCGACCCTGCCAGGTGATTTCAAAATTAAGAAAGCCAAACTGCGTGGCCAACCGTCACACGGCATGCTGTGTTCTTTCTCTGAGCTGGGTATCGATGTTGAATCGAACGGCATCATGGAACTTGCGAAAAATGCACCGATTGGTATGGATTTTCGCGATTTTCTGTCACTGAATGATGTGACAATCGATGTGGATCTGACGTCTAACCGCGCGGACTGTTTCAGCATCCGCGGTCTGGCTCGTGAAGTGGGCGTACTGAACCGTGCGGACGTGACTGCGCCTACGGTGAATGCGATTGCAGCAACCATCAATGATACGATTTCTATTGACGTGAAAGCGCCTGCGGCGTGTCCACGTTACCTTGGTCGTATCGTGAAGAACGTGAACGTTCAAGCGCAAACGCCGCTGTGGATGCAAGAAAAACTGCGTCGTTGTGGTATCCGCTCTATCGATCCGGTGGTTGATATCACTAACTTCGTGATGCTGGAGCAAGGCCAACCAATGCACGCATTTGATCTGGCAAAGATTGAAGGCGGAATCGTGGTTCGTCTGGCTGAGCAAGATGAAAAACTGACTCTGCTTGATGGCTCAGAAGCCAAATTGAACGCAGATACGCTAGTGGTTGCTGACCAACAAAAAGCGCTGGCGATTGCTGGTGTGTTTGGTAGCGAGCATTCTGGCGTCAGCACTGACACCAAAGATGTATTACTGGAGTGTGCGTTCTTCGCACCAGACCACATTCGTGGTCGTGCACGTAGCTACGGCCTACACACCGATTCTTCAATGCGTTTTGAACGTGGTGTGGATTATGCTCTGCAACACGCCGCGATGGAGCGTGCAACGCAGCTGCTGGTTGAGATCTGTGGTGGTGACGTTGCACCAGTGGTAGCCGCAGAATCAGCGGCTGATTTACCCAAACCAAACCAAGTTGCGCTGCGTCGTAGCAAGCTCGACAAACTACTGGGTCATGCGATTCCGGATGCGGACGTGGTTGAGATTCTACAGCGTCTAGGTATGCAGGTCGAAACCACCTCAGAAGGTTGGCAAGCGACTGCGCCAACATGGCGTTTTGATATTGCTATCGAGCAAGATCTGGTGGAAGAAGTTGGCCGTATCTATGGTTACAACAACATTCCTAACCAAGCGCCAGTGGCCGCGTTGAACATGAACCTGCACAACGAAGCGAAATTACCGCTGAAGCGTGTACGCGACCTGCTGGTTGACCGTGGTTACCAAGAGGCGATCACCTACAGCTTCGTTGAGCCTGAGCAACAGAAACTGGTTGTACCGGGGGTTGATGCGCTGATCCTGCCAAACCCAATTTCTGCTGAAATGTCAGCGATGCGTTTGAGCCTGATTCAAGGTCTGCTGAACACTGTGGTTCACAACCAAAAACGTCAGCAACCTCGTGTTCGTCTGTTTGAATACGGTTTGCGCTTCATTCCTGATGCGGCGGCAGAAAATGGCATGCGCCAAGAGCCTATGTTGGCGGGTGTGATTTCTGGCGCTCGTGGTGAAGAGCACTGGAATATGGAAACGGCAACCGTTGATTTCTTCGATATGAAGGGCGATCTGGAAGCAGTTCTTGAATTGACCGCGAAAGGCAAAGCCTACAGCTTCGTCGCGACTAAGCATCCAGCTCTGCATCCAGGTCAAGCCGCAGCGATTATGGTGGATGGCAAAGCGATCGGTGTGATTGGTACGGTTCACCCAGAACTTGAGCGTAAGTTTGGCCTCAATGGTCGCACTATTGTGTTCGAGATCGAGTGGAATGCGATCAACACACGCGTGATCCCAGAAGCTGCAGCGATTTCTAAGTTCCCAGCCAACCGTCGTGATATCGCGTTGGTGGTCGATGGCAACATCGCTTCTGGCGACATCGTTGAAGCTTGCCGTGTGGCGGGTGGTGAGCTACTGAAAGACGCAAAACTGTTTGACGTTTATGTCGGTAAAGGCGTGGAAGAAGGCAAGAAGAGCTTGGCGATTGCGCTGACGTTGCAATCGGTTGAACGCACACTTGAAGAAGCGGATATCGCAGCAGCGGTAGAGGCGATTGTGCAAGCCGTATCTGCCCAATTCGGCGCGGCTCTGCGCGACTAAGCTTAGGTCTATCTTCGCTTTAAATCAGATGAAAACAGGCTCTTCGGAGCCTGTTTTTTTATCGTGATAATCTGGAACTGAGCCAACAACTCTCTGATTTTTAGATGAAACTAAGAAAAAATTTTTGGCGTATCGAAAAAAATTATCTACGCTAAATAGTGATGAGGGTCTGAAAATCATTTTAGTGACAATGATGTAAATAACTAAAAACTCAGATTTTTTTCCTCTTGTCATTCAAGAGAGAGTCAGTGATTTTTTGAAAGAGATGTAAATCGTAACGTTTTGAATCGCTTACTGAGTAATAAAAAAGTTGGCGAAAATCAGAAGGTTGGCATACACTTTCACTGTTCGGCAGTTAGGTTATTGATTGGCCGAATAAAAATTGCTTTGGCGCTGCCAACCAGCAGCAAGGTTTAACTTAGCTTTGAGGGAAGTTTTATGGCGCTCACAAAGGCCGAATTGGCTGAAGCCCTGTTCGAACAGCTCGGCATGAGCAAGCGGGATGCCAAGGATACGGTTGAGGTGTTTTTTGAAGAAATTCGTAAAGCACTCGAAAGTGGCGAACAGGTAAAACTCTCCGGTTTTGGTAATTTTGACCTACGAGATAAAAATCAACGTCCGGGTCGAAACCCTAAAACCGGTGAAGATATTCCTATTACCGCTCGACGTGTCGTAACGTTCCGCCCAGGGCAAAAATTGAAAGCCCGTGTCGAGAACATCAAAGTCGAAAAATAAGACCGAGCAATAGACCACGCCCGAAAGCGTGGTCTTTTTGCTTTATCCCCATTTCAATAAAAAACGCAACCGAGATGCCTAGGCTGCGTGTTTTGTTTGTGCTGTCCGAAGCGTCGGGTATTTATGCCGCTTGAATGTGTGTTGTGATGTAAGGCTGCCACGCTTGTTGATAGAGATCGCGTGAGGCTGAGCGCATCTTGGCAATTTGCGCATTTTCCCATTCGGTTAACTCACGTTGCTCTTGGCGCGCGGTGCGCTCAATGGTTTGGATTTGCTCATACAGCTCATGCTCTGCACCACTTTTTACTTGCGCAATCGCCGCTAAATGCAACTGAACCTCAGCAATAATCCCTGTTTTAGGTAACTGAACTAAAACGTTAAGATCGCGATAACCAGATTCTGCCGGATTCTTGAAGCGGTTTTTCACTTTTACCACAGTCGCTTCGCGACTTAATGTCTCATAAGCGGTGACGAGACTCGCCACATCATTCGCCACTATGGTGGCTCGGGCTAAATCGGTAATACGTTCAGCCTGACCATCTAACTCTAACTCAACCTTTTCTAAAGCACGCTGACGAGATTTTGTGCCAGCAAAGTAGGCTTGAGTATGGGTCAAGAGTGCGGTGCTTTTGCACAAAGTTTCTAGCTCGATTTGCGCTTGATGTGCTTTGCTGTACAGCACATCAAAATCTTGATAAGGCTGGACAATAGGGTAATTTTGGTTAGCGATACCGTACAAACCACTTAAGCTATGACGAAACAGCTTAGAGCTGACTTCGTTTTGTTGTGACTCTTCGCGGTTATCTTCCGTTGAATTGGTGGTTAATGGCACAGCCGCCATGGCAGGAGCACGGCTCAGCAGCAATAACATTAAGGCTGTGGTACGTAGCAATAGACTCATTCACTCTCCTTAGCTTGCGCTGTTCAGTCAAAAAGTAGACCTAGAAGGCGTTTTCTGACAGTGCAATCAAAGTGGGTTTAGTGTTCCTTTCTGCTCACTATGATCAATTGGGCCTTGTTGTTCCTTTTCCAATTCAATCTGGATTTTCAGTTGTAAGAATTTGTTATCCATCACATATCTTCTTCCTATTTGAAGCTGCAAGGGCGATGTTCGCGCACGCCAATCACATAGTCTGTCGATGTTTATTGGAATTCACTCATCTGCCGCCTATCTGCCATTTCAGGTTCTGCAACTTCAAATCGTTTGGAAAGAACATAGGCATCCATTCAGACTTCGAGTTTTCGATGGAGTTCCAAAGCCTTAGATAAAGAAATGTAACTGTCGAACAGATGGGGAGGGACAAATTCGTGCTACCGTGGGAGCAGAAGATCCGCTACTCTTGGCGGTAGCAAATGAAAAGGAGTAGAAGATGCGAGATCCTGAGTTCTGGCATAACAAATGGGCAGCGAACCAGATTGGTTTTCACCTTGAAGACGTGAACCCGCTATTGATCCGCTTTTGGTCTGATCTTGCCCCTAAACGCAGTGAAAAAGTGCTCGTCCCTTTGTGTGGTAAGAGTGAAGATCTGATTTGGCTGGCGAATCAGCATGACAGTGTTCAAGGGGTTGAACTGAGTCAAATCGCGGTACGTTCTTTCTTTGCCGAGCATTTCTATACCCCGACAGTGACCCGACTCAATGCGCAACATGAGCTGTATCAGTTTGATGAGCTTACGCTTTTTACCGGAGATTTCTTCACAGCTCCTGTTGAATCGGTGGACTTAGTTTATGATCGTGCAGCGCTAGTGGCATTGCCGGAAGAGATGCGCGCAGAGTACGCGCAGCGCGTGTTGCAACTGCTTAAACCGGGTGGGCGCATTTTGCTGGTCAGTATGGATTATGTGCAAACTGAGTTGTCAGGGCCGCCATTTTCGGTTCCTGAAGCGGAAATTCGAACCTTGTTTATGGGGTGTGAGGTGCGCAGAGTTTACCAAGATACGAGCATAGATCCGCATCTGAATAAGCGCACACAAGCGGGCTTAAGCCGCTTTGCCGAAGAAGTTTGGGTGATTGAAAAAGCCGAGTGACTTTGACTCTTTAACTCTTTGAATGCCACTAAGTAGAAATGAAAAAAGCGCGCTGAATGAGCGCGCTTTCTGATAGTGCTGATAAAGATAAAAAGCTGAATTAGTAATGAATCTTCACAGCTTTCGCACACTCAATCGCGCGATCAGTGGCTTCTTGCGTCGTTTTTCCTCGGCTCAGGGCAACACCTAAGCGACGACGACCCGCAATATCTGGCTTGCCAAATAAGCGTACTTGGGTGTGAGGAATGCTTAAGGCGTCATCAAGTCCACTAAACTGGATATTCTGTGATTGACCTTGGCCGAGGATCGCCGCAGAAGCTGATGGGCCATATTGCACGATTTGACCAATCGGTAAACCGGTAAACGCGCGCACATGCAAAGCGAATTCAGAGAGCTCTTGAGAAATCAGCGTCACCATTCCGGTATCGTGTGGGCGAGGGGAAACTTCATTGAAGATGACCTTGTCACCTTTCACAAACAGTTCAACCCCAAACAAGCCATAACCACCAAGCGCGTTAACCACCTGTTCTGCCACATATTCAGCCGCTTTGATGGCATTTTCTGACATCAGTTGTGGTTGCCATGACTCGCGGTAATCGCCATCTTCTTGGCGATGGCCAATTGGAGCGCAGAAATGGACGCCATCCACAGCGCGTACGGTCAGCAGTGTGATTTCGTAATCAAAATCCACGAAGCCTTCCACAATCACTCGGCCAGCGCCACTGCGTCCACCTTGTTGTGCGTATTGCCAAGCCGCTTCGATCTGCTCTGGTGTGCGAATAACACTTTGGCCTTTGCCCGATGAACTCATGACAGGCTTACAGACACAAGGTAAACCAATGGTTTCTACTGCCGCGGCAAAGCTCTCATAGCTGTCTGCGAATTGATACGCGGAAGTGGGCAACCCTAACTCTTCAGCGGCTAAACGGCGAATGCCTTCACGGTTCATGGTTAGGCGAGTTGCATTGGCGGTAGGCACAACGTTTAAGCCTTGCGCTTCTAACTCCACTAACTTGCTGGTGGCAATCGCTTCAATTTCTGGAACCACGAAATGTGGCTTTTCTAAATCAATCACTTGTTGTAGTGCATCGGCATCGAGCATATCAAACACGTGGCTGCGATGGGCGACCTGCATGGCAGGCGCATCGGCGTAACGATCACAGGCGATGACTTCGAGGCCAAGGCGCTGACACTCAATCGCGACTTCCTTACCAAGTTCACCAGAGCCAAGCAAAAGTACTCGCGTTGCGTTATCCCGAGTCGCGGTCCCAAACATAGACAATCCTTATAGTCATTCAGTCAACATTAGCAAAAAACAGCGGCCATGATACTGGAACAAAGCACAAAAGAAAACGTTTGCTTCCCGCTGTAGCCAGTCAAATTACCCCGTATTCGGGTCAAGTTTATGACAGTTTTATGGCGAACAGGATCAGAGTGAAAGAGCGATAAACAGCAATATGGGCAGGCTTAATAAGCTGAAGAAATTACCAAACAACACCATAGCCGCAACCTGAGTAGGCTCGATGTGATAACGCTCGGCGAACAGATAATTCATCACTGCGGGGGGCAACATGGTAAACAGCACCATCATTTGCAGTTGTAAGGGAGGCAGTGGAATGAAAAAGTAAATCAGCGCAAACGCGCAGGCTCCGGTGAGCAGAGATTGTGCCGTTGAAACAAGGCCAACTTTGAGCCCGGCTAAGCGCAGGTTGATCATTTGTGAGCCGAGGGAAAGCAGCATCACAGGAACGGCAGCTTGCCCAAGTAAAGCGGTGGCGTTGTACAAGGGGGACCAGATAGAGACTCCGCTTAGATTGAGCAGTAAAGCCAGTGAGGATGCTAAAAAGACCGGAGCGCTGAGCACGGTTTTCAATACGCTACCTTTGCTCAGCATGGCCACCCCTAAGCTAATGTGCAGACACATAGAAACCACAAACAGCAACACGGCAGAGGGGAGCGCGGTTTCGCCAAACGCATAAGTAAACAGGGGGATCGCTAAATTACCGCTGTTGCGAAACATGTGCAGTGGAGCCCATGTTTTAAATGACCAACGACCCAAACGACATATCAGGAGCATTAAAATACCGGGCAGCAATACCGCGACAAGAGCGGCAAGCAACAGAGGTGTTTGCTGCGTATCCAGTGGCATGTTGACCAGTGAAGAAAACACCAACGCAGGCACAAAGGCCTCCATATTGATGCGATTGATCGGGCGAAAATCGGGTTTGAGCCAGAAACCAATCAAATAGCCAATCAAGACTAAGCTCATCACAGGAAAGAGAATGGCAATGATTTGTTCAAACATAGCTTGCGAGAGATGCGTGTAAAAAGCGCAAGTTATCAGGCTTTATTCAGAACGTCATGGTAGGTGATGGAAAAGTGTGCGCGCGACATCTTTAGCAAGATGTGGACTAAGAGAGCTAGTAGCAAAAAGTGAAGAGGCCAATGGCCTCTTCATTCGGTTTACAGTGAGAGATAAGAAAGTGGAATATCGGGATTGATCACTTCCAGCGTTGCTTGAGTATCGGCAAGATGGCTGATTTTGCCGGTTGCACTCTCTACCAGCGCGGCGGCTTCAATATCCTCGAATGATTCACCCATCATCATCGCTTGTGCTAAGGCAACTTGTAGCGGTGGCAAACTTGGGTTAAACGCAGCATTTTCGGCATACGCGCCAAGGTAAATCGCGCCACTGCGCATTTTCAGTGCCACACCACTGAAGTTTTGGGTATAAGGCGAGTGGCTGATGTTCATCGCGCGCAGGGCTTGCTGGATCAGCTCTTCATCATCGTCACTGGTTTTACCATGATTGACTGGGCTCATCAGGCCAGAATCAATGCCGAGATCGGCAGGGCCAAACGACTCAGGTAGGTACTCTTGCAAAGTTTTGGCAGCACGCTTGGGCAGTTGAATTTTCAGCGAAGACGCGGTGGTCAGCTCATTCATAAACTGGCGGCAATGGCCGCAAGGGCTAAAGTTGATGGTGATGTCTGCCACCCCTTTTTCCCCTTTCATCCACGCATGGCTAATGGCGCACTGCTCAGCATGTACGGTTTGCCCAAGCTGCGCACCAGTAAATTCCATATTGGCACCAAGATAGAGACGGCCGGAGATGCCACGTACAATCGCACCAACATAAAATTCAGAGATGGGGGCATACGAGTAAGCGGCAGCGATAGGTAACAGCGCGACGCGCAAATCGGCATCTTCCAGACCTGAAAGGGTCAAAAGCTGCTGATACTGCTCGGCAGAGAAAGTGGCATCGAAATCCTTGGCCAACACCAATTCACGTAAATATGGGGCAAAAGAAGCAGGCATTTGTTGTAATGCTTGTTCAATACGGTTTCTCATAGTGATTCCTTTTCATTGCATGGAATCCTATTTTAGGTAATGCGAGATTTTATAAGGTGATCAGCGTCACGTTAAGTTATGTAATTTATTTTTATGTTTCATTATTAGAGTGACGTCACACATGATAACGATTGCAAGCGTATGAGATGTGACGCCACTCGAAATGAAATTATTGAAGCCAAAGTGCGAAAGCAAACAGACTTGGTGCTAAGACAGATGTGATAATACCACACACGACAAGGGCTAGTGAGCTGAACGCGGCGTCGCGAGGATCTTTCTCAGCGCACGTGGCTGTGCCGAGGGCATGGGATACCGTACCCATGGTCAGCCCTTTGGCGATGGGATGAGTAATATTGAGCAGTTTGTAAATCGGGTAGGCAAGAATGGCACCAAATAGCCCGACGAGTAGCACCAAAATCGCAGCAATCGCGGGCTCGCCGCCCAACTGGCGTGCCACTTCCATCGCGATCGGCGTTGTCACTGATTTTCCCATCAAGGCGGCAATCAGTTCTATATCTGCCCCCATGCTTACGGCTATCAAACTGGCGGTGATCATCGACATCACACTGCCCACGCCACAAGCCAAAGCGATAATTCGCCAGTTGGCACGAATTTGTGGCAACTGCTCATAAAGTGGATAAGCCAAAGCAACAACCGCTGGCTGGAGTAGATAACTCAACCACTGATTATCAGCGTAGTAAGTCTCAAAAGGTACTTTGAGGTAAGTCAGCAGTGGAATAAGTATACCGATACTGATCAGAAGCGGATTGGCCAGTGGGGTATTGCATTTTTGAGCCACCCAACGGGCGACGAAAAATACCCCAAGTGTGATGATCAGCCACATGACTTTTTCCCCTTCTTGAGCATTCGATCCAGTATCAGTCCCAGTGTCACCATGACAATTAAGGTACCGCCGATAGCGCTAGCGAGGATCGGGGCGAGGTTTGCCAGTAGCGTATCGAAGTGCACCATCAAGCCGACACTGATCGGGACGAACAGTAAAATCATGTAACGAATAAACAGGGTGGCACTGGGCTTGACCCATTCGACAGGCACTAAACCGCTGGCCATCAAGCCAAATAGGATCAGTAACCCTATGATGCTGCCGGGAATGGCAATGCCTAGCCAAGTTTGTAAATTGATGCCAGCCAAAAGACAGAGAAAAATCAGTCCCATCGAGACGCAGTATTGAGCTATTTTTTTGATCATTAATGAAGTCAGCAAGTAAAAATAAACGTTAGTGAGCGAGTTTTTCAACGTAATGGTAAACGGATTTTAAAATCGCCATTTTCTTTGGATCAGCTTGATGTTCATGCACCAGATTTTCCAAATTCAACATATAACCTTCTAGATTGCGCTCGAAATAGTCACGGCAATGCGCTGCCCAGCGGCGTTGCTCGGCATCGGTTAAGGTATGGGGATAATGGCGCGCACGATAACGAAACAGCAGTGGTTCAATGCGCTTATCTGCCACCTGTATCGCTAAGCTGCCCAGATTCTCCGGTGCAGTGGTGCGGATGATCTCCATCGCCGCGCGATCGGCTGGGGAGAAAAAGCCGGCATAGAGTTGGCTATCCACATCACTCTCTTGGTTAAACTCGCGCTCTTGGCTAAATACCGTCACCAGCTTTTCACGAATCTCGGGATGTTGACGAATCACATTCAAGTGCGCGAGACACTGTTCGCGGTCAATACCAATCTTTTGTGCATTTTCTGCGGTCAAGGTTTTGGCCGGAGCCAGAATAGGGCATTTATTGAGATGCACCAATTTCACGGGTACTGGTAGCTCATCCGGTGCTAGGTCTTCATACCGCGTATAGAGACGCGCTTGCAGCGTTTCGGCATCGAGATCCATTAGCGGCTTAGGGTCTTTACCCAAATCCACCACAATCACCGCATTTTGATTGGTCGGATGCCAAGCAATCGGCACAATCCAGCTAGTGTAGTGACGCTCACGCCCAAGCATGCCAGAAACATGCATCAGCGGAGTTTGGTTCACAATATCAATCAGTTCTGTCAGTTTGCGTTTGTGGCGCATAGTGAAGAAGTAGTCGAACAATTTCGGCTGCGCGGCTTTGACTTTTTTCGCCAGTTCAATGGTGGCAATCACATCGGCCATCGCATCGTGCGCGTTGCTGTGCTCAATGCCGTTGGCAACAGAAAGATATTCCAGTTTAAAGCTGGTGAAGCCGTCATCATTTTCCGGCCACTCGATACCTTCAGGACGCAAAGCATGACACGCGCGAAGCACATCCAGCAGATCCCAACGGGAATTGCCGTGTTGCCAGCTCCAAGCATAGGGGTCGATAAAGTTGCGATAGCAGGTGTAGCGCGTCACTTCATCATCAAAACGTATGCTGTTATAACCTAGGCTGGTGGTATTGGGTGTGGAGAGCTCAGCATGAATACGCGCGATAAATTCGGGCTCCGCCAGACCTTGGCTATTGGCTTTTTGAGGAGTGATCCCTGTGATCAATGCGGCTTCAGGAGCAGGTAAATAGTCGTTGGGCAGCTGACAGTAAATTACCAAAGGCTCACCGATGATGTTGAAGTCCATATCGGTACGCACACCCGCAAACTGACTAGGACGATCTTTGGCGGGATTGACTCCCCAAGTCTCGTAGTCAAAGAAGAAGAATGTGGGCTGGTGTTCTTGCTGCATGTGGCTTACCAAATCGCTAAAAATTGCCGTTATTAGACCATCCTGACCCTGACATAGCAATTGCTGCCCTTGTGCTATCCCATTATTTGTTCAGCCTTTCAACAAAAAAGCCGATGCTGTGCATCGGCTTTGGCAAGGTAAGATTAGGCTTGCTGAGTTTGCAGCTCAGGCTCTTCGTTTGTCTCTTTAAGCAAACGGCTTGTGACAGTGCCTGCCGTCATCGAACCTGACACGTTAAGCGCCGTACGCGCCATATCAATCAGTGGCTCGATAGAAATCAAAAGCGCCGCAATCGTGACGGGTAAGCCCATGGCTGGCAGCACAATCAGGGCTGCGAAGGTCGCACCGCCACCCACACCTGCAATACCAAAGGAGCTGATGGTGATCATCGCAATCAACGACACGATAAAGTGAATATCCAGTGGGTTAATCCCTACGGTTGGAGCAACCATTACCGCCAACATCGCAGGGTAAATGCCCGCACAGCCGTTTTGCCCAATCGTGGCACCGAATGAAGCTGACAGGTTAGCAATTGCAGGTGGCACATTCAGTTTGGTGATTTGCGCTTCCACATTGAGAGGAATCGTGGCCGCAGAGCTGCGCGATGTGAAGGCAAAAGTCAGTACAGGCCAGATATTTTTAAAGTAACGGGTTGGGTTAACGCCCACCATAGCAACCAGTAATCCGTGCACCACAAACATCAGGGCTATCGCCACATAAGAAGCCACAATGAAACCGAGCAAGTTCAGAATGTCGGTAGCACTGGATGTCGCGACGACTTTCGCCATCAGCGCGGCGATACCGTAAGGTGTCAGCGCCATGATCATTTTCACTAAACGCATCACAATCGCTTGTGCCGCTTCAACAAAAGTACGAATTGGCGTTTCTAACTCTTGTTTATCGGCAATCACTTTGCGTGCGGCAATACCAGTGAGCACGCCGAAAATCACCACCGCGATGATGGAGGTTGAACGTGCGCCGGTTAAATCGGCAAAGGGGTTGGTTGGGATAAAGCTCAACAGAATTTGTGGAATCGTTAGGTCGGCAACCGTTGATGCGCGGCTTTCAAGTGCTGCAATACGTGCGGTTTCGCGTGCGCCTTCAACCAAACCTTCAGCCGTCAGGCCAAATGCTTGAGTGATGAGAATACCGATCAGCGCAGAAATCGCAGTAGTCACCAGCAAAATACCGATAGTCAGACTGGAGATTTTGCCCAGTGAACCGTTTTTATCGAGGCGCACCACGGCAGAGATCATCGATACCAGCACCAGTGGCATGATGACCATTTTCAGCAGACCCACGTAGCCATTGCCCACAATGCCAACCCAAGCGAGAGTCTCTTCAATAGCTGGATGACCTTCGCCGAGTACAACTTGCAGAGCAAATCCAAACAGACTACCTAGAACTAGGCCAAACAGTACTTGACGAGAAAGGGTGGCGGCTTTTTTCTGTAGCCCAAAGAGGTAAAGCAATAAACCGGCGAAAATCACCAGTGCTGCGATGGTAACCACTGACATAGACAAATCCTTAAAAGAGATGAAGGAACTCAACCGTAGTACTCGACAAAATAGAGATATCTGCGAAATGAGAATGATTTTGCGCAAATATAGCGACCGCCATCACGAAAATAAACTGTGAATAAATCATGTTTTATAACCAATGGTTATCAAAAACAGAGAGTTGGCTGATTTGTGGTCAATTTCAATGCCATTTCCGATCATATGGGTCACCGCTTAGTGCGTGCTCAAGTGGAAGTGCGTTGTAACACTTGCGAGTCGCACCTAGGGCATGTGTTTCCTGATGGGCATTTTTTTCAATGGAATTAGGTTAGTGCAAACGGTACGCGCTTGCCTTTTTTATTGGCAGGTTTATTCGGCTTTGGTTTCGGTGATCTTTGGTTAGCAATCATGGTACAGCTCCTTGTGGTGTCTCAAGCAAGAGACAACGTTAAAACAGGATAACCAAACTGAAGCATTAAAAGATGAAGCATTATTTGTACCAAAGTATAGGACAGACTGGTTCAAATGCTTGTACCCGTCTTATCTTGAATCAGCAACTCCAAGTAGTGTGGGTACATTTGATGCCGTGGCCAACGTCAGCCGCGGCGGCAAGTCGTTTGCGCTGAGAGTGTGGTGTAGTAGGCAAAATAAGTGAAGGCTTTTGCTTTGTTGTTCAGAGCGAGTAGACTGTGCCGATTCTCTCTCATGCCTAAAAAAAGAAGTAAGGAAACACGCATGTTAGATCGCTCATTCAGCGCCGAAATCCAACAACGAATCGATCAAAAAACCAAGCCAATCGGGGCGCTAGGGCAGCTTGAGCGCGTTGCGCATCATTTAGCACTTATCCAAAGCCAAAACCAAGCTCAAGCGGTAACTCAACTGGCGATTCATCAGCCGACCGTTTTGGTTTTTGCCGCCGATCACGGCATTGCTGCGCAAGGTGTCAGTATTGCGCCAAGCGCAGTCACTGAACAAATGGTGCAAAATTTTCTCGCGGGCGGCGCGGCCATCAACTGTTTTTGTCGTACTGAACACGCCGCCATGCGGGTGATTGACTGCGGTATTTTGCAAGCTCAGCCCGCTCACGCGGATTTGATTGAGCAACGTCTCGGTGCGGGTACGCATAATTTGGCCGAGCAAGCCGCCATGTCTTCAGAGCAGGTGCAACAAGGAATCGCACTTGGCAAGGCGTTGATCCATCGTGAAGTTGAGTCGGGCTGTAATCTATTGATGTTTGGTGAGATGGGCATCGGCAATACCAGCAGTGCAGCTGCAATCTTGGCGGCACTCTCCGGGTTGCCGATTGAAGTGTGTGTTGGACGTGGCACCGGCATTACGGATGAGCAGTACCAACGTAAACGAGAGTTAGTCACCCAAGGTGTTGAGCGCTGTTTAGGCGCCGCGCCGCAAGATGTCTTGCAGCAAGTTGGCGGGTTTGAAATTGTCCAAATGGTCGGGGCATTTATGGGGGCATACGAAAAGCAAACCCCAGTGCTGGTGGACGGTTTTATTGTGACGGTTGCCGCTTATGTTGCGACCTTAATTGAGCCCAATGTACGAGACTTTTTGCTGTTTGCCCACTGCTCACAAGAAACGGGGCACCGCGCAGTATTAGAAATGCTGGCCGCAGAGCCACTGTTGGATTTAGGTTTACGTTTAGGTGAAGGTACCGGAGCTGTGTTGGCGCTGGGTCTTGTTCGTGCTGCAGTGGAGTTTTACAACCACATGGCCAGTTTTGCTGATGCAGGAGTCACAGTGTAATGGCGGCTATTTTACGTTATCAACTGGAGCTGTTTTTGCTGGCCGTGAGCTTCTTCTCACGCATTCCTGTGCCGGTGAGTTTGCCTTATAGCAGTGAGCGAATGAATCAAGCTGGGCGCTATTTTGCTCTGGTTGGACTCCTGCTCGGGGCGATTTGCGCTTTGGTTTACTCGCTCGCGACGCAGCTTTTTTCTACTAACATCAGCGTGTTTTTGACCATGGTGTTGAGCTTGTTATTGACCGGTGCCTTTCATGAAGACGGCTTAGCGGATATGGCTGACGGTGTGGGCGGTGGTATGACGGCTGAGCGCCGTCTAGAGATCATGAAAGACAGCCGCATTGGCACTTATGGCTCTAGCGCTTTGATTATGGTTTTGCTGGGTAAATATTTGCTACTCACCGAATTGGCCGATCTTACTTCACTGGTTCCTGTTTGGTTACTGGCTTATACCCTAAGCCGCGCGGTGGCGGCGTCTTTGATTCGTAATACGCCTTATGTCTCCGATACCGACAGCAGTAAAAGTAAGCCGCTGGCGCAGCAGCAGTCGGGCACAGATTTGGTGATTTTGGCGCTTACTGCCTTGGCAACACTGCTCTATTTCTCAGGGCAGTTTATTGCGGTAATGATTTCGGTCTGTTTGATTTTTAGACAGGTTTTCCGCCTATGGTTAATCAGACGTTTGGGGGGCTTTACCGGCGATTGCCTTGGCGCCGCGCAGCAGTTGATGGAGATTCTGATTTATCTGATCCTGCTCTCCTTTTTGCAGCATGAAGTGATGATTTAGGGGGCAAAGTGACGGTTCATTTGGTTTTAGGCGGTGCCCGTAGTGGTAAATCGAGTTACGCAGAGTTACTCGCCAAACAAACCGCACAAGCTTCGGGGGCCACCTTGCATTATGTGGCGACCGCCACTGCCTTAGATGATGAGATGCGCGAGCGTATTGCTCATCATCAAGCCCGACGAACCGCAGAGTGGAATGAACATGAAGTGCCGCTGGCTTTGGCTGAGGCGTTAACTCGTTTTCAACGCCAAGATGTAGTGTTAGTCGATTGCCTGACGTTATGGCTCAATAATCTGCTTTTTGAACACGAAGCCGCGCTCTGCGCAGCGCGGATTGAGCAGCATGTCGATTCGCTGTTGGCGGCATTGGCTCAAACCCAAGCTCACATTATTTTGGTCAGCAATGAAGTGGGTATGGGAGTTGTACCTATGGGCGAATTGACTCGCATGTTTGTTGACCACGCGGGATGGATGAACCAGAAAATCGCGGCATTAGCCGATTCGGTGACGTTTGTCGTGGCGGGATTGCCACAGCGTTTAAAAGGCGAGTAGCAAGGCATGATCCGAATTTGGTTACTGCGTCACGGCAAAACACAAGGCCCTGCAGCCCTGAATGGTATAACGGATGTCGCGGTGGAGCCGAGCGTGCAACAAGCGATAGCCAGCCAATTGAGCACTTTGCCGTTTACTCGTGTGATAAGCTCCCCCTTACGTCGCTGCGCCGATCTGGCTCGATTGCTCCAATCGGCTCGTCCACATGTTATGCTCGATTTCGACCCGCAGCTCCAAGAGCTTAACTTTGGTGAGTTGGATGGACAAAGTTTTGCCGACTTGGAGACTCAATGGCCAATATTGGATGCCTTTTGGCAAGACCCCGCAAAGAACACACTGCCACAAGCTGAACCTCTCGCTATGGCCTATCAAAGAGTGAGTCAAGCTTGGCAACAATGGCTACCTAAGCTTGAGAGCGATACGCTTATCATCTGCCATGCAGGAACCATACGTTTGATTTTGGCACACGTATTGGGTGTCGATTGGCGCAACCCACACTGGCATACTCGGTTAACCATTCCTCATCAATCGGTGACTGAGCTTGTCCTTTATCCCGGTGAGCCACCGATAGTGAGCGTGACCAGCATCGGAAATGCGCTTTTCCGTTAGCTCATAAAGCGAATTGAATATGGAGCATCTCATTGAATTAGTGGTAGAATCCGCGCCTATATCGTCGTCTGGCTGGGAATAAAAAGATCTATTCCTTGCTACTTGAAGCTGCAGCGGTGTTGGCTATATTCGCTCACCCCAATCACTGAGTATTTCTATGATGAGGGATCACTCTCCACCTGCAACTCCAAGTCGTTTGGGTAGAGTGCCGTTAACGACCACGGATATTGAATGGGTGATGATAAGTGCGATCATCTTGGCATAAATTGTTCGTACAATTTCTTAACATACCGCTGTGCAATAAAGGAGTAGCGCATGACGAAGTCTCTCTTCCGCCAATCTTTTCTTTTCGACAGCTTAGATCTTGACCATCCCATGGTCGCGCAAACCGTACGTACAGAGCAGGGTGTGACCTTAAAGCTGCATCAACGTGGCGTGTTGGAAGTGATCCCAGCTCAAACGGACGCGGCGACAAAAAATATGGTGATCTCCTGTGGGGTACATGGTGATGAAACCGCACCTATGGAACTGCTGGATAAATGGATTGACGATATCGTCAGCGGATTTCAACCCGTTGCTGAGCGCTGCTTATTTATTCTGGCGCACCCGCAAGCCACGGTGTGCCATGTCCGTTTTATTGAGCAGAATCTCAACCGCTTATTTGATGATAAGCCCCACACTCCGAGCACTGAGCTGGCGATTGCCGATAACTTAAAAGTGCTGCTTAAACAGTTTTTTGCCAACACGGACGAGCACTCGCGTTGGCACCTAGATTTGCACTGTGCGATTCGTGGCTCGAAACACTATTCGTTTGCAGTAAGCCCGAAAGCGCGTCATCCGGTGCGCAGCCGTAGCCTGATGCAATTTATCGAGCAAGCCCATATTGAAGCCGTGATGCTATCGAATGCGCCATCCAGTACGTTTAGTTGGTATTCGGCAGAGCATTATGCTGCGCAGGCCTTAACCTTAGAGCTTGGTCAAGTGGCACGCTTAGGTGAAAATCTATTAGACCGTCTGTTGGCCTTTGATCTGGCGATGCGAGATCTCATCTCTCGCCATAAACCCGAGCACTTACCGAGAAAAACGGTGATGTACCGAGTCAGTCGTACCATAGTGCGTCTGCACGATGATTTTGATTTTCGCTTCAGTGACGACGTGGAAAACTTCACCGCCTTTATGCATGGGGAAGTGTTTGGTCACGATGGCGATAAGCCTTTAATGGCGAAAAATGAAGGGGAAGCGATTGTTTTCCCGAACCGCAAAGTGGCCATTGGCCAGCGTGCTGCCTTGATGGTGTGTAAGGTGAACACGCGCTATGAAGATGACCAATTGGTGTACGACTGATCTTGCTTGGGCATGATCTCCTTTCTATTTGAATGGCTTAACGGTAAGGTTAGGCCATTCTTTTTTCTATGAACGACAAGATGGATTTTCATCGACTGCTTCAACATAAACAGCAACGCTGGCAGCGCAGCAGTTATCTGCTGATCGGGCTGTTTTTGAGTGTGTGTGTCCTTTATTTGTTGGTGGGAGAGCTGTGGCTATCTCCTTTTTCCGCTTGGTCTTCTCTCGAACAGCAGTTGGTCTGGGAACTGCGTTTGCCAAGATTACTGGCTGCGGCGGTGATTGGGGCTTCTCTGGCCGTGGCGGGAGCCACCTTACAAGTGTTGCTAGGCAATGTGCTTGCTGAGCCGGGTGTCGTGGGGGTATCGGGTGGTGCAAGCGTGGCGATGGTGATTCTGCTGCTGTTTTTCCCGAGTTTAAATTCCCCAGTGGCTTTTATGGCGGCCGCGGTATTGGGCGCGTTGCTGTTTACGTTGCTCTTGGTGGTGATGGCTCGTAAGTTACGCTTGACCACCGCAAGGCTATTACTGGTCGGGGTAGCATTGGGGATTTTGTCTGGCGCGGTAGTCACTTGGGCTTTCTATTTCAGTGATGACCTTGGTTTGCGTCAACTGATGTACTGGTTAATGGGCAGTGTCGCAGGCGTCAGTTGGTATCAACATCTCCTCTCTTTGGTGGCGGTGCCTGTGGTGATTTGGCTTGTCTTGCAAGGTGGTATTCTGGATAAGCTGATGCTTGGTGAAGGGCATGCCAAACAGTTAGGGGTCGATATTCATCGTGTTCGCTGGCGGCTCATTCTCGCTATCGCATTACTGGTCGGGGCTTCCGTCGCACTAGGGGGAGTGATCGGTTTTGTTGGGTTAGTGGTTCCTCATTTGCTGCGTTTAACGCTAGGCTCGGAAAATCGTCTATTGCTGCCACTTTCTGCTTTGTGCGGCGCTTTATTACTGGTGAGTGCGGATCTGATTGCGCGTTTGGCGCTGGGCAGCGGTGAATTACCATTGGGGGTAGTTACCACCACTCTGGGCGCACCCATTTTTATTTGGATGTTGGTGAGAAACCATGATTCGTGTTAACAGCTTACAGGTGGATTCTCGTCTGCTGCCGCTGTCATTACAGGCTAACGCTGGCGAAGTTTGGCATGTGATTGGCCCCAACGGCTGTGGTAAAAGCACCTTGCTTGCCGCTTTAGCGGGGATGATCCCTTTCTCTGGTTCTGTGCAGATTGGTGGCTTAGACGTGAGTCAAGCAAGCTTATCTGAGCTCGCCCGACATCGCGCTTATTTGGCGCAAAATGATAAACCCAGCTTTCAACTGCACGTTTTCCAATATTTGGCGCTGTCGGTTCCTACGAACGTAGCCCTAGAACGCTCGGAAGTGGCTAGCGAAATCGATCAGATCAGCCGTTTACTCAATATTGATGACAAACTACACCGTTCGATCCACCAGCTTTCTGGTGGTGAGTGGCAGCGTGTGCGTCTAGCTGGAAGTTGTCTACAGGTCTCACCGGTTTTGAATCCTTCTGCACGTTTACTGATTTGGGATGAGCCAGCGGCACCGTTGGATATTGCGCAAGAAAGCCTGTTGTATCGTCTGATTGAGCGCATGGCAGGGCAGGGATTAACGGTGATCATGGCCAATCATGACCTTAACCGTACTTTGCGTCATGCCGATCAAGTGTTACTGCTCAGTCGTGGTGTCCTATACCGTGCTGGAAGTGCGAAAGAGGTACTGACTCAAGAAGTGCTGCAATCCGTGTTTGGCACGTCAATTCGCCGAGTGGAGCTGGAAGGGCATCCTCACTTGCTGTTCGATTGAGTCTAAGACGCCAGCATCTTATCGGGTGCTGAGTTGACCAATCATGGCGCATTGAGCACTGTTTTAGCGCATGTTGCTGGAAGAATAGGCGAGAAGGTTTTTTAGTATTTTTTTATTTATCAATGGGTTGTGTTTTTTATCGTAAGGAAAAAATATTGGCACACAATTCGCAATACTAGATTTGATACATTCTCGTTCTTGTTAGGCTCATCACTCTTCGGCAGATCCCTTGGCACTCTCTCCTGAATGGTGCCTTGGTATAAGAGTATTGAGTTTGTGCTGAACTGATTGGCCCCAATCAGACGCAGTATGCCACCTTAGTGACTAAGGTGGCCTTTTTTTATCTGGATACTCGATACCTTGCCAACTTAATGCAGAGGCTGATTACTGAGTGAGTGCTGCGAGATCCGCTGGGCGGTAATAAACCGACTTCAGCACTTTGCCCTGACGCACGGTTTTAGACTCAGAGATAAAATCTTCTGCACATTTGGCAATAATGTACTCACCTTGATGAACCGCCATCAGCTTGACACCTTGTTCAGCATAGAATTTCTCAGTATCTAAATACTCTTGTTCAGTGCGGCACACTTTACTCATATTGGAGCTGTGTACTTCATCCCAGCATGGAAGAAAGTCGATATTTAAGTTGGTCGCGACATGCAAAAGCAGGTCAATCAAATAGCTGATCGCTAGATTGTCTTCTACCTTAGCGTGGCCTAAATGCACCAATCTTCCCATCAACACATAGACGGTATCCACAATCGCATCCGCTTGTTCGGTTTTATTATCGGCTTGGGCAAGCTCAGTCAGCTCTTCAATCGCCAAAGAAGTGTGTAAGGTGTCAGCCTGGGAATTTAAGGTCTGTGGTGCGGCGACAGGCAGATCAAAGGTTTGGCGGAATTCACTGATATCACGGTATAAGTGGTCGAAGATCTCTTGCGTCAGCTTAGTTAATTGCATGCTTGCGTTCCGAATGGGGTTTAACAGGAGGGCAAGTGTAACAAAGCTTGTGCAGCGGGGCTACGTCAGCACACGAATCACAGGATTGAATAACAAAGCGAGCAAAAACAAAAGGCGCAATTATGCGCCTTATCGGTAGGGAGAACCGAAATACCGATTAACCTACATAGGGAATAGGTTATAGGTAGAGTTTGGCCAGTTGTGATGGCTCTAATTCTTTACCTTCGAGGTTGGCATTCCAGTTCGTTCCGACCAGAACACCATCTTCATCAAGAGTGATTAACCAATCTTCTACAAAAACATCCAGCGGGATTTCTACCACCTCAAAGTCAGCCCACTCTTCAACATTATGAATTTGTGCATCTTCTTTGGATGACCAGAAAGGCATTACTTCACTTTCTTCAAATTCAGTCGACTCACAAGAGAGCCAACCTTCTTCGTTGCGTAAACCCCAAACAAGTTGGCTTTCTTGGGTTTCTTGAATAAACAGCGCTAGATTCGCTTCGATATCTGCCGTTAATTTGCTCATTTTATTCTCTCGCAGTAGATAATGCCGTAAGGGTAGCACTTTCATCGAAGAATGCCCATGCCGATCTCTGTCTGCTCATAAAAAGAGTGAGATCACAGTTTAAAGGCCGTCAGTTTTTGGTCGAGTTGCCGTGACAAATCAGCCAGTTTTTCACTCTCTTCTGCTAAATAAGTGGCCGCTTGCGACATTTCCAGCGCCGCATCATTAATGCCACTTACGTTGCGGTTCATCTCTTCGGCAACGGCACTTTGTTCTTCCGCTGCGGTGGCAATCTGAGTGGCTTTGTCGCTGACGTGCTGAATGTGACTCACAATCAGAGATAAGTCGCTGCCCGCATTCTCTGCGGTTGCCACGCTGTTAGCCGCCAATTCTTGGCTTTTTTGCATCGCACTGGCTGTGCTTACCGCCAGTTGTTGCAGACGGTTAATCATGGTTTGGATTTCATCGGTGGAATGATGAGTTCGGCTGGCTAAATTCCGTACCTCATCGGCGACCACAGCAAAGCCGCGACCTTGATCGCCCGCTCGCGCCGCTTCAATCGCCGCATTTAAAGCAAGAAGGTTTGTTTGTTCGGAAATGCCACTGATGACCGAGGTGACTTCGCTAATTTGCATCACCCCTTCTTTGAGCTTATTCACTTGGTCAGTCGCAACGCCCAGTTCAACCGATAAGGCGCGAATGCTGTCTACGCTCGAATGGACGTCCTTATCTCCTAGGTTCGCTTCTTTGCTGGCATCGAGGGTATCGCGCGCGGTGTCTTCTGCATGGCCTGCCACATCGGCCACGGTCGCGGTCATCTGGTTCATCGCAGTAGCAAGCTGGCTTAATTGGTCACGTTGTGAAACCACGGCTTGGCTAGTTTCTTCGGCAGAGGAGGCAATGCGGATTGCCGCTTCCGCGACCGAAGAGGCGGACTGTACGGATTCAACCAAGGCATCATGTACGGAGGCAATACTGTTATTGATGCGCTGGGCAACAATGCCAAGCTCATCTTTCCCCATTACAGGAATCTGAGCGGTGAGATCGCCTTGGGCAACTTTTTTCATCACATCTTTGATGGTATCAAGTGGTTGAATCACCGCGCGGCTGATCACAACACCAAGACCTATCATAACGAGTGTCACTATGAGGGTGGCGAAACCCATTTTGAGGAATTGTTGGTAAACCGCGTGCTCAATATCATCTAAAAGCATGCCTGAGCCTAAAATCCATCCCCAAGGTGCAAAGCCATTAACGAACGAGAGTTTATCGGCTGGGTCACCTTGTTGGTTTTTCCAAGGATAAATCAGAGAGCCTTGCTGGCCATTGCGCGCCAAGTCGATCATGGTGAACCAGAATTTACCTTCCGTATCTTTACCCGGATTCCCCATCTGTTGGCCGACCAAATCCTGACGGATCGGGTGTACAACCGTGTAGCGTGATTCATCAATCACGAACATATAGTTGTTGCCATCAAATCGCAGCGCGTTGATCAGGGCTTTGGCTTGCTCTTGAGCCTGTTCTTTGGGTAGGGCTTGATTGAGATAAGCCACCTGAGAAAGGGTGCTCTGAATCACTGCTTTCAAACGTGCTTCACGCTCAGCAACCAAATTTTCTTTTAGGGCATTGGCAGAGATAAAGAGCAGACTCAAAAAACCAACAATACCAACGATGACAATAGCGGCCAGTTTATAACTGACCTTGATATTCTCTAGCTTCAACATGACGTACCACCTAACTGAGCGCTGTAATGTTTTATGGTCTTATTCGGCTAGGTTATTGTTTGACTGGATAGGCCGATAAGGACTAATAAAAGGATGGTTCACAACGGCCGATTTGCCACTGGCCTCATTTCATTTTGTTAACCAGCTCAACTATTTGATGATAGTTAGTGCAATAACTCAAACGCAAGCAGGGAGGCTAAGCCTCCCTCGTTAGGATGGGATGAAAAGAGTTAAGCTTCGAGTGTCACGCGAGTATCTTCGCTTAGGGCTTCGAGCTCTTTGATGACGTCATCGATTTCAATATTCACAGGTAGATGCATAGCGACATTAGCCGTAAAGAGGCTAGAGCTGATACCGCCACCACCGGCGATAAACACACGTTGGCAGTCCATATCTAAGATGCTAATACCTTGTCCATCGAGCAGATGGGTAATTTCATTAACGATCCCTGCGCGATCATTGGCATCTAGCCTAACTTGATAGACAGTATCGCTCTTATGGACATGCGGATCGGCATCGGTAATTTCGACCAAAAGGCCGGGATAAGATTTGAAGGCGTGCTTTACTGTGCTGGCATTGTCTGCAGGTAATTCAATTTTGATGACAGCAGCAACGCTGTCTTCAATAAAGTTCACTTTACTGATGAGCCACTTACCCCCATTTTCGTGAGTGACGGCTGCCAGTTGCTTAATGGTGGCTGGTGTTGCTTTTCCGACAAAATTCACAATAAATGTGCTGTTCATGTTGGCCTCCTGACAAAGAATTCTTGTTGCTTGCTCTTTGAGTGTAGGAGGTTAACTGAGGTCGGAATTGACAAAAATCAATTTTCGGACAGGGAGTCTCAACAGAAGGACAATAATTCTACTTGCGCCACAGATTTATCCCCTTCTGGCTTTCAACTTTAGGTTGTTTGGCCACCTCACTAGAAGGCTAATCAATAAAAGGGGATGTGATGGGCAAAAACGAGCACAGGCTATGCCTAGGTATAGCCTGCCGCACAGAGTTAGAAGGTGATTTTAAAATTGACGCCGTAGTACTGTGAATCGTATGGAGCACCGGCATCCAGCGCATATTTGGCTGCATCTGGGTTGTTTGACCAAGGGCTGCTTTGGAACGAGACATCCGCAGAGCCTCCCCAAGCACTGCTCACCCAGCCATGAATATGACCGATTGGGTTCAGGAAGAAAAGAGTTACACCACCTACAGTATCGGAGCCCATGACTTCACCCCCATTAGCCACAATATTTTGTTCGGCTTCAAACATCAGTTCACCGACCACAGCACCAAAAAACGGGGTGATGAAAATATCTTGCCATGAAGGGACTTCCGCGAAAGACTCAACCCCGTATTCCCAGAAGAACGTTGACATGGTGGCAGAGTAGAGGAAGGATTCAAATTCATTAAACCCTGCATGACGGGCCGCCGTGTAATAAACCCCACCGAAGTATGGGTGCATAATGTAGTTCAGAACATGTTCGTCACGATCCCAAGTTGGACCTGAGGTAACGTTATCTTTCCACTTTTTGCCAAGGCCGCTTAGTTTGCGATCTTCTGAATCCCACTTTGTGATGGACTCAGGGAGTAACGTCATCAATCCTGCGGTTACAACACTCAGGCCGAGAATAGTATAGGTTTGACCTTTCAGATAATCCCAGTCTCGGGTGTCTTGCACCATTAAATATTTAGGAAGAGGTTCATCGAGTTTGAGTGAAGAAGCATCATTGAGACTCAAAGAAAAAGGGTTACCAACAGAGTCGGTATAATAATTGCTTGAATAGCAGTTGTTCTGCTCACAGCTCAATGGATAGGTAAAATCAGATTTGAAGTTCACATCTTGTTGCTGTGCGTTTGCGCAGGCGGAAAATGTCAACAACATCATTGAGGTGATGTTTTTCTTGAGCACAGATGTCTCCAGTTAGGTGATATATCGATCGGGGTCACAATTATCCATAAAACTCACAAACAAGGAACTGATAATTCGTGCTTGTTTGAAATAGCTTAGTCGATAAAACATTCTTTTCTATTGGCTTATTGTAGGCTGATATGGAAACAGCATTTACATCAGGATGGCAAATATGTTGAAAATAGCAATGCTCAGTACCGGCGAAGAAGTTTTGCACGGTGATATCGTCGATTCTAACGCCGCTTGGCTAGCGCGTGAATTTTATCAGCATGGCTTTTCATTGGCTAAACGCGCCACGGTTGGTGACAGCTTGCCTGCTCTGGTGGAAGAATTAATGATGCTGAGCTTTAACTCGGATGTGGTAATCGTCAATGGTGGTTTAGGCCCGACCAGCGATGATATCACTGCCCAAGCTGCGGCTCAGGCAGCAGAACAACCGCTGGTTTTGAACGCAGATTGGTTGACTCAACTGGAAGCCTTTTTTTCTGGACGCGGTCGAGTGATGCCAGAGAGTAATCGCAAACAGGCTATGCTGCCAGCCAATGCTGAGGTGATTGATAATCCGATTGGCACCGCTTGTGGGTTCAAAATGCAGATCAACGATTGCAGGTTCTACTTTACCCCTGGGGTTCCTAAAGAGTTTTACCAAATGGTCAGTGAACAGATCTTGCCTGATCTGCAGCGGCAATTTCCTTCCGTGTTAGGGCAACAATGTAGCCGCCTATATACCTTTGGCACTTCGGAATCCTCCATCTCCGATAAGCTAGATAAAATGCATTTGCCGGAAGGCTACAGCTTAGGTTATCGCTCTTATCTGCCGTTTATTGAAGTTAAATTGTTTGGCCCCAGCCACGATCAAGAACGTCGCCTCAGCTTACTGAAAATCATTCATGCGCATTTAGAGCAGTATGTGGTAAGCATTGATGAGCCGATGTTGACTTATTTAGGCCATGTGATGGCAGAAAAAGGGCTCTCTTTGGCTTTGGCAGAGCAAGCAACCCAAGGTTGGTTGTCGAGTTGGTTGCTGAGTGATCCCAACCTTGAAGCACTAGCAGGACATTCTTGGATTTTAAGCCATCGTGTATCGTCTGAACTTGCTCACCAAGACCCATTGGCAGCAGCGTTTGCCCTTGCAGGAGCGACAAAAGACAAATGTGGTACTCAAATGGCGCTGGTTACTGGGGCTTTGAAAGAGGATCAAGTTTCGGTTGCGCTCTCAACCCCAAATGGAGAATGGGGGCAAACGGTTAAATTTGTGCGTCGTTTTAGCGCACCAGAGCAAAAAGAGTGGATCGCGACATTAGCTGCGGACATGTTACTGCGCTATCTCACTGGACGTTCTATGTTTGTTGGTTACAGTGCGGTTGAGCGGGTCAAAGAGATGCATTTGCCGAATAGTGTGCTCAATTAGAAATCAAAACCTTACACTAATGTATTGATTTTAAATTGAATTTTTATCGTTATACGTTCGGTGTTAACTGAATGAATCTGCTACTTATTCTGCTTATTGATGGTTTAGCTTTCGTTATGCGTATTTTGTCTAATCAATAAGCGGATGATTTATTTAGAGAGCGTGATTTGTCTCAAAAGAGAGGCTTTAAACCATTGGTTGGATCGGTACACTGACTGCTCCCCGAAAAGTGGCGGCAGGAGGCTGACATGTTTCAACACTCGAAAATCTTGGTTTGGTATAAAATCGCCAGTCAAAAAGTCGTTTTAGGAGAAGCACATAGCGACGGAACTGAGGATGTAGTTTCACTCTGGTTACACGCTCCAACCCAATTTGATAACGTCAGTAACCAAGGCTATTGGTTATCGCTATTTGATGATGGCGGACGCGAAATCGGCAATAAGTGGGTATCAATGAGAACCGCGGATGCGATTTTGTGTGGTGAGAATAGAGCCAGAGCCTAAGCTCTGGCTTGCTCATATCCTGTGAAGCCGCCGTATTACTGGCGGCAACTTTACTTTCAGTGGTTTTGATTTTATGGCGTTTGCTTAACTCAAACGGCTATCGAACGCCATCGACGTATCGAGAACGTCAAACACCGCCTGCTAAGCGCGTTTAGCTTTGAGCTGATAAGTGACTTGTTCTATCTCAAGTGCCGTTTTTGCACGGCAGATACAAGGTAGAATTTCGTTACCTTGTGTATAAGCCATGGCAAAACCAACATACTCGACTTCACCAGAGATGAGCTGGCAACGACAAGCACCACAGTGCCCGTCGCGACAGTTGTATTCTGGCTCTAACCCTGCTTTTTCCATACTTTCAAGCAGAGTATGGCTCGAGTTAGATTCAATGGTCAGCAGCTTGTTGATTTTGATCGCAGCCATTACAGTTCAAAGCCCTCGAAATCATCGGCGCTTACTTCGTTGTCGATTTGACCTACTAAGTAAGAACTGATTTCAGCTTCTTGAGGCGCAACTTGCACGTTATCAGAAGAAAGCCATGCATTGATCCATGGGATCGGGTTATTCGTCGCGGCTGGATATGCCGGTTCTAAACCGACGGCTTGCATACGGATATTGGTAATGTACTCAACGTACTGACACAGAATATCTTTGTTAAGACCGATCATCGAACCATCTTTAAACAAGTATTCTGCCCACTCTTTCTCTTGTTCTGCGGCTTCTTTGAACAAGTCGAAGCTTTCTTGCTTACACTCTTCTGCTACTTGCAGGAAGGCAAAATCATCCATGCCATTGCGCAGTATATTCAACATGTGCTGAGTACCCGTCAGGTGCAAAGCTTCATCACGCGCAATCAGTTTGATGATTTTCGCATTACCTTCCATCAGTTCACGTTCTGCAAACGCGAAAGAGCAGGCAAAGCTCACGTAGAAGCGAATAGCTTCAAGCGCATTCACCGACATCAAGCAGAGATAGAGCTTCTTCTTCAACTCTTTCAGCGATACCGTGATGGTTTCACCGTTGATCTCGTGTTTGCCTTCACCATAGCGGTGATAGTCATTCGTCAGTTCAATCAAATCATCGTAGTAGTGTGCAATGTCTTTGGCACGCTTGATGATGTGTTCGTTTTCGACGATATCGTCAAACACCACTGCAGGATCATTCACGATATTACGAATGATGTGAGTGTAAGAGCGCGAGTGAATGGTTTCAGAGAAAGACCATGTCTCAATCCAAGTTTCGAGTTCTGGCAATGAAACCAGTGGCAGCAGTGCGACGTTCGGGCTGCGGCCTTGGATAGAGTCGAGCAGAGTTTGGTATTTCAGGTTGGAAATGAAAATATGTTTTTCATGATCAGGCAATTTGCCGTAATCAATCCGATCGCTTGATACATCGACTTCTTCTGGACGCCAGAAGAAGGAAAGCTGCTTTTCAATCAGCTTCTCGAAGATCTCGTATTTCTGCTGGTCATAACGTGCGACGTTAACCGGTTGACCAAGGAACATCGGTTCTTTTAGTTGGTCATTCTTTTTTTGGGTAAAAGTACTGTAAGCCATTGTTGCCTTCATCCGTTTGGCCTCTCGCCTAAGCAAGAGGCATGCAAATCAAAGAGTTAAACTATTTCTCGTGCATTGTGCTTTAGAAGCTGGAGTTTAGATCTTACAAGCGCCGCTGGCACAATCGTCTTCCTGCACTTTCACTGCAGCATCGGTCTGCTCGTCTTTCGCACCATCACGAGTGTTATGGTAGTACAGGGTTTTCACACCAAACTTATACGCAGTTAGCAGATCTTGGAGCAGTTTTTTCATCGGTACTTTGCCCGAATCGAAATTGCTTGGATCGTAGTTGGTATTGGCAGAGATCGCTTGGTCGACGAATTTCTGCATGATACCCACTAAGTGCAAATAGCCATCGTTTGACCCGATGTTCCATAGCAGTTCATAGTTCTCTTTCAAGCGAGTAAATTCGGGAACCACTTGCTTCAAGATGCCATCTTTTGATGCTTTAACTGAAACATAACCACGTGGTGGTTCAATGCCATTAGTCGCGTTAGAGATTTGCGATGACGTCTCAGAAGGCATCAGTGCCGTCAGCGTCGAGTTACGCAGACCGTGTTCCATGATCTCGTGACGCAGCTTGTCCCAGTCGTAATGCAGAGGCTCTGCACACACCAGATCGATCTCTTTCTTATAAGTATCGATTGGCATTAAGCCTTTCGCGTAGTTGGTTTCATGGAACAGTGGACAGCGACCTTGTTCTTTCGCCAGCTTCATGGAAGCGCGCAGCAAGTGATACTGCATGGCTTCAAAGGTGCGGTGGGTCAAACCATTTGCGCTACCATCTGAGTATTTCACGCCATTTTTCGCCAAGTAGTAAGCGTAGTTGATTACGCCCACACCCAGAGTACGGCGGTTCATTGAAGAACGGTACGCCGCTGGCAGTGGGTAATCTTGGTAATCGAGCAATGCATCCAGAGCGCGTACCACAAGGTCAGACAACTCTTCGAAATCGTCTAGTGACTCAATTGCGCCTAAGTTAAATGCAGAGAGAGTACATAGGGCTATTTCACCGCTTTCATCTTCTACGTTAGTCAGTGGCGAAGTCGGCAGTGCGATTTCCAGACACAGGTTTGATTGACGCACAGGCGCAACCGCCGCATCAAATGGGCTGTGCGTGTTACAGTGGTCAACGTTTTGGATGTAGATACGGCCTGTTGAAGCACGCTCTTGCATCAGCAGAGTAAAGATTTCCAGCGCTTTAACGGTTTTCTTCTTAATAGAAGGATCGTTTTCGTACTTCACGTACAGGCGTTCGAATTCATCCTGATCTTGGAAGAAAGCGTCGTACAGTCCTGGCACATCAGAAGGAGAGAATAGGGTAATGTTACCGCCTTCAACCAGACGCTTGTACATCAGTTTGTTGAGCTGAACACCGTAATCCATATGACGAACACGGTTCTCTTCTACACCACGGTTGTTCTTCAGAACCAGCAGAGATTCCGCTTCACCATGCCACAGAGGGTAGAACACGGTTGCGGCACCACCACGCACGCCGCCTTGTGAGCAGCATTTCACCGCGGTTTGGAAGTATTTGTAGAAGGGGATACAGCCAGTGTGGAACGCTTCGCCCCCCCGGATTTCCGAACCCAGCGCACGAATACGGCCTGCGTTGATACCAATACCGGCACGTTGAGAAACGTAGCGAACAATCGAGCTTGCCGTTGCATTGATAGAATCAAGGCTGTCACCACATTCAATCAGTACGCAAGAGCTGAACTGACGAGTAGGAGTACGTACACCCGACATAATCGGTGTGGGCAGCGAGATCTTGAAGGTCGACGTCGCATCGTAGAAACGCTTGATGTAATCAAGGCGTGTCTCTTTTGGATACTTAGCAAACAGGCAAGCCGCAACTAGAATATAGAGGAACTGTGCACTTTCGTAGATTTGGCCGGTAACACGGTTTTGTACGAAATATTTGCCTTCAAGCTGTTTCACCGCAGCGTAAGAGAAATCAAGGTCACGACGATGGTCAATGAAGCTATCCATCAGCTCCAGCTCTTCACGGGTATAGTCTTCGAGCAAATGCTTGTCGTATTTACCTTTCTCAACCATCTTGGTGACATGAGCGAGCAGTGTGGGTGGCTCGTATTGACCGTAGGCCTTTTTGCGCAGGTGGAAAACCGCAAGACGCGCAGCAAGGTATTGGTAGTCGGGGGTCTCTTCTGAGATCAGATCCGCGGCTGACTTAATGATGGTTTCATGAATGTCTGAAGTCGTAATGCCGTCATAGAACTGAATGTGAGCGCGCAGTTCTACTTGTGAGACAGATACGTTTTGCAGACCTTCGGCAGCCCAAGTGATCACTCGGTGGATCTTATCCAGATCAATGTTTTCTTTGCGGCCATCACGCTTGGTGACAGTAAGTTGTTGGTTCATTCTGCTTCATTTCCCTAACAAAACTGATAAAAGCCGTGTTTTTGTCTAAATCTTGTAAATTGAATCGAGGCTTTTGTGATTGAGCTCGTCCTACATATAGTGTCACAAACACTATATGTAGGGGTGCTTCAGTGTTCGGGTTACAAGATAGTGCTATAGCATCGGTATTGCAAGTTACAGCTTTGGGACATTTTGTGGATAACTAGCAAAATTAAAAAAATCAGTTAGTACCTACTTACTGATGATCTAAGAGCAGAATTGATTGTAAAAAATCGCCGTTTGCACATCGCTTTATTCGTAACCACAAACGAAAAAAAATTTCTTGATCTTTAAGGAAAAATTCACCCTAAAAATGGATCGTTTAAAATGGAATCAAACGCACGAAAAATAGGCTAAAAAAGCGCGGTAACTTGTGCTACCGCATCGATTTTTTAGCGTGGAGTATGCGCTAAAAAAGGCGAGTATGGACGATGTAATTCACATCGACATTCGACCCTAAACGATAGGTATCGGTAAACGGATTGTAGTGTAAACCTGTGATGCCTTGTTCTTGCAGCGCAGTATGATCAACCATCTTCAAAAGTTCAGAAGGGCGAATGAATTTGTTGTGGTCATGCGTGCCTTCTGGAACGATTTTCAGCAGCTTCTCAGCCCCCACAATCGCAAATAGATAGGATTTGACGTTGCGATTCAGGGTCGAGAAAAACACATGGCCGCCGGGCTTAACCAGTTTGGCGCAAGACTGGATGACGGAAAGTGGGTCAGGAACGTGCTCCAGCATCTCCATGCAAGTCACTACATCATAGGTGTGCGGGTTGGCCTCAGCATGTGCTTCCACCGTGCTTTGGATGTAGGTGAGTTTGGTACCCGTCTCAAGGGCATGTAAACGCGCCACTTCTAACGGCTCTTTCCCCATATCAAGACCAGTCACTTGTGCGCCTTCGCGCGCCATGCTTTCGGCTAAAATGCCGCCACCACAGCCGACATCCAAAACCCTCTTCCCAAACAGGCCATTGGCTTTTTCTAGCACATAGTTCAAACGTAGAGGGTTGATCTGGTGTAAAGGCTTAAATTCGCCTTCCAGATCCCACCAACGGGAAGCCATATCCTCAAATTTTTTGATTTCATT
This sequence comes from Vibrio paracholerae, assembly GCF_037672085.1. Classification (NCBI taxonomy): domain Bacteria; kingdom Pseudomonadati; phylum Pseudomonadota; class Gammaproteobacteria; order Vibrionales; family Vibrionaceae; genus Vibrio; species Vibrio paracholerae. The sequence continues at coordinate 1,225,747 of NZ_JBBHLM010000002.1, forward strand.
AGGATCGACGTTCTGTGTTGCTGTCAGTGGTGTCGAAGCCAAGTCTATTGAAGCCATCTTGTATCGCCTGTGTTACGCATCCGTGAAGAGTGGGCATTATAGCGCGCTGAGTAAATCGCACCAGTTGAGATGCCAGATTTGGCGATGAGCGTTTAAAAAACAGCCATCTAACTTTGCCAAGTGCAAGGAATGTGTAAATTCTCGGCATTTAAGACGCAACCAAGGTCACAACCTGATAAAAGGTCAGGGAAAGTAATGCCGAAGCGTGGAAACATGTGTTATATTTTTTCACCTTATAAGTATCAAGAATATCCAGTTCTCGACTGACTTGGCGCTCAATCTTGTAGTGAGCTTCGTTTCAGTAAGAATTTGGGTATACCGATCAAACTATAGAGGGATAATGGCTCTATGAGCGATCTAGCTAAAGAGATCACGCCCGTAAACATCGAAGACGAGCTACGCAGTTCGTATTTGGACTACGCGATGTCGGTTATCGTGGGTCGTGCTCTTCCTGATGTGCGTGATGGCCTTAAACCAGTACACCGACGCGTACTGTTCGCGATGAATGTGCTGGGCAACGACTGGAACAAAGCCTATAAAAAATCTGCCCGTGTGGTAGGTGACGTAATCGGTAAATATCACCCTCATGGTGACAGTGCGGTTTACGACACCATCGTGCGTATGGCGCAGCCTTTCTCACTTCGTTACATGTTGGTCGATGGCCAAGGTAACTTTGGCTCGATCGACGGCGACTCCGCGGCGGCAATGCGTTATACCGAAGTTCGTATGTCGAAAATCGCGCACGAACTCTTGGCAGACCTAGACAAAGAAACCGTTGACTACGTTCCGAACTATGACGGCACCGAGCAAATTCCTGCGGTATTGCCGACCAAGATCCCGAACCTGCTGATCAACGGCGCATCTGGTATTGCGGTGGGTATGGCAACCAACATTCCTCCGCACAACTTAGGTGAAGTGATCGATGGCTGTTTAGCCTACATCAACAATGAATCGATCACCATTGATGAGTTGATGGACTACATTCCTGGTCCAGATTTCCCAACCGCAGCGCTGATCAGTGGCCGTAAAGGCATCATTGACGCGTACAAAACCGGCCGCGGCAAGGTTTACATGCGCTCGAAAGCGGAAATCGAAACCGATAAGAACGGCAAAGAAACCATCATCGTCAGCGAAATCCCTTATCAAGTGAACAAAGCGCGCTTGATCGAAAAAATCGCTGAGTTGGTGAAAGAGAAAAAAGTCGAAGGGATCAGTGCACTGCGTGACGAGTCTGATAAAGACGGTATGCGCATTGTGATTGAGTGTAAGCGTGATGCGGTTGGTGAAGTAGTTCTGAACAACCTGTATGCCAACACTCAGCTGCAAACCACCTTCGGTATCAACATGGTGGCACTCGATAACGGTCAGCCTAAGCTGTTTAACCTGAAAGAGATGCTGAAGTGTTTCGTCGACCACCGCCGCGAAGTGGTGACTCGTCGTACTATTTTTGAACTGCGTAAAGCGCGTGAACGTGCCCACATCCTTGAAGGTTTGGCACTGGCTCTGGCTAACATTGATGAAATCATTGAACTGATCCGCCGTGCCGCCACGCCTGCAGAAGCAAAAGAAGGCTTAATTGCCCGTGGTTGGGATCTTGGCAACGTTGCGGCAATGCTTGAGCGTGCAGGTACGGATGCTGCGCGTCCTGAGTGGCTTGAGCCACAATACGGCATCCGCGATGGCAAGTACTTCCTGACTGAGCAACAAGCGCAAGCGATTCTGGATCTGCGTCTGCATAAGCTGACTGGTCTAGAGCACGAGAAGATCCTCGATGAGTACAAACAGCTTCTCGAAGAAATTGCGGCATTGATGCACATTCTGGCGAGCACAGAGCGCTTGATGGAAGTGATCCGTGAAGAGCTTGAAGCGATTCGCGCTGGCTTTAGTGATGCGCGCCGCACTGAAATCACGGCGGCAACGCACGACATCGACATGGAAGAGCTGATCGCCCGTGAAGATGTGGTTGTGACTCTGTCACACGAAGGTTATGTGAAGTATCAATTACTGAGCGACTACGAAGCACAGCGTCGTGGTGGTAAAGGTAAGAGTGCAACCAAGATGAAAGAAGAGGACTACATTGAGCGTCTTCTGGTTGCCAATACCCACGATAACATTCTGCTGTTCTCGACTCGCGGCAAAACTTACCGTATGAAGGTATACCAACTGCCGCTCGCCAGCCGTGCAGCACGTGGTAAGCCAATCGTGAACCTGCTTCCTCTGGAAGAAAACGAGCGTATTACTGCGATTCTGCCAGTCACTGAGTTTAGTGAAGATAAATTCATCTTCATGGCAACCGGTGACGGTACTGTGAAGAAAACTTCACTGGATCAGTTTGCCAACGTGCGTGCGAATGGTTTGATTGCGCTCAACCTGCGTGACGAAGACTCGCTGATTGGTGTGGATATCACCGATGGCGAAAGCGAAATTATGCTGTTCTCTAAATTCGGTAAAGTGGTTCGCTTTAAAGAGTCCGAAGAAACCGCGGTTGTAGATGAAAATGGTCAACCTGTGCTGGATGAAAATGGCCAGCCAGAGATCAAGTTCAAAGGCGTAAGGCCAATGGGTCGTACCGCGGCGGGTGTTCGCGGGATGAAACTGGCTGAAGGCGACCAAGTGGTATCGCTCATCGTACCGAAGACCGAAGGTGACGTGCTCACCGTAACGGAAAATGGCTACGGCAAGCGTACCAACCTGTCTGAATACCCCACCAAAGGTCGTGGTACTCAGGGTGTGGTTTCGATCAAAGTCTCTGAGCGTAACGGCAGCGTAGTGGGTGCAGTACAAGTAGCCGAGGGTGATGAGTTCATGATGATCACCAATGCTGGCACACTGGTACGTACTCGCGTGGCGGAAGTGAGCCAAGTAGGCCGTAATACTCAAGGCGTGACCCTGATCCGTACTTCGGAAGGTGAAAGTGTGGTAGGTCTGCAGCGTATCGATGAAATCGAAGAGTCGGAATTGCCAGAAGGTGAGGAAGCACTCGTTGAGAACGATGCACCTGTTGCACAAGATGATGATGGTGAACAAGAATAATCTGCTCTGTCATACCCCTGCCTAATCACCCTTGGGTAGGGAAATTCATAAAGTGCCTAATCAAAGCCGGACAATCGTCCGGCTTTTTTGATCCTGCCTATATGCCAGCACCATAAAACCCATCATTCGCTATACCCCCAAAAACACTCCGTATTTGTCATCGGTTTGCTTGGGTATAATGCCCGCCCAATTTATAGGTGTTGTAATTGAAAGGTCATACCATGAGTCAATATGTTGTCTGTGCGCTCTACAAATTTGTTGAGCTCAATCATTACCAAGAGCTAAGAGCGCCGCTGCTGGCACTGATGGAAGAGAACCACATTCGCGGCACATTATTGCTGGCGCAAGAAGGCATTAACGGTACGGTCGCTTCTTCTCGCCAAGGGATTGATGCGCTGCTGGCGTGGCTAGAAAACGAACCGAGTTTAAAAGGCACTGTGTATAAAGAGTCTTCTGCCTCTGAGCCACCGTTTAACCGCACTAAGGTCAAACTCAAAAAAGAGATCGTGACCATGGGGGTAGAAGGTATCGATCCCCGTCATGTAGTGGGCACTTATGTGAAGCCGCAAGATTGGAACGCGCTGATTTCCGATCCTGAAGTCTTGGTGGTGGATACCCGAAACGACTACGAAGTACAGCTTGGCACCTTTAAAAACGCGCTCAACCCAAAAACGGAGACGTTCCGCGAGTTTCCACACTATGTACAGGAAAACCTTGATCCGCAAAAGCACAAGAAAGTCGCCATGTTCTGTACTGGCGGGATCCGCTGTGAAAAATCCACCGCATATTTGAAAGAGCAAGGCTTTGAAGAGGTGTATCACCTTGAAGGCGGCATCTTGAAATATCTTGAAGAGGTGCCTCAAGAGCAAAGCTTGTGGGAAGGGGATTGCTATGTGTTTGATGGGCGCGTTGCGGTAGGGCATGGCCTTGCCGAAAGTGATTATCAAATTTGTAATGCTTGCCGTTTGCCTATCACAGAGGAAGATAAGCAGAGCGAACAGTATGAACAAGGGGTCAGCTGTCCGCGCTGTTTTGGTACTCATTCCGAAGAGCAGCTAGAGCGTTTCCGTGAACGTGAAAAGCAAGTTCAATTGGCGAAACTGCGTGGTGAAAGCCATATCGGTGAAGAGAGTGCGGCACTGATTGAAAAACGCCGCGCAGAAAAGTTGGCGCGCAAAGCGGCGCAGCGCGGCCAGAAAGGCTAACGAGTCGTGAGTGGGTGGCCGTTTTGCTACCCACTCACTGCTTGAAATCGCTGGCGAAACTCTCTCGGAGTCATGGTTTTGAGGGTTTTAAATTGGCGGTTAAAGTTCGACAAATTGCCAAACCCAGTTCGCTCGGCAATTAACGCAATCGGCAGCGCAGAACTGGCTAAAAGCTCACACGCTTTACCAATTCGAAACTGTTTTAAATGCTCAGAAAAACTCATCCCATAGTGCTTTTCAAATAAGCGATACGCCGAGCTTTCGCTCAAATGTAACTGATGACATAAGTCGGTAATTTTTATTGCTTGTGCGTAGTGCTGCTCCACATATTGTTTGGCCAGTTGAATTTTCTTATGCGTGTCACTGTTGCTGGTGAGTGCCGTCATCACATAGGGTGCGACAGATAGACGCTGTGCCTGCGCATCGTCCGCCATCACAAGCAAGGACTCAATCACGCGCAGAGATTGGTAACTGTGAGGCTGTTGATCGACATTGGCTAGGAGTTCGGCGACGCGCGTAGCGGTTTGCTCACTGAGACGCACGCCATAGGTGGCATGTTGCTGCAAGCGTTGCAAAGCTTGAGCTTGAGGCAATACGCTCTGTAGCTTGTCTAGCCACTCTTGTTTGAACCAGATAATCGTTGAGTGCAGAGTTTGGGCTTTATTGATCAGCTGTCTACCCGCAATCATATGTGGCAAACCGGGGCCGTAAAGTAAAAGTGTGTTGTGCTCAACCGCGCCAATCGCATCCCCTGCAAAATAGTTACCGACAAAACGCTGATCAGGGTTCTGGTAGAGCACTAATTCATATTCGGTGTGGTAGTGCCAAGGACAGGAAAATTCTTGAGTTTGGCTTTTGCTGCGAAATTCACGCAGCACCCAATCCTGACTGATACCGCTCATCACATTTTCAATTAAAGGTCGCATAACGATTTACGTGGGTTTTCTTGCGCTCAACGCATGGAGATAGACTAGAGGAATGGCTTGTTTTCTGTCAAATCATCAAGTGATTTTGCCTGAATAGTATTAGAACTGGCTTGAATAACATCAATAACTCATGCCCAGATTCAGTACACTAGCCGCCATAATCACCCTGCTGCTCTAAGTCGTTTAGGGATAAAGTGACGCTGCCAAGTAGGAAGGGGATTCCATCGAATATTGCTATGAGGTTACTGCATGTATCGAGATAAAACCGCCTTACTGTTTATTATGTCGACACTGGTTACGGGTCTATGCGGAGCGTTTTTCTATCCACTCTCCAGTCTGTTTATTGTTGAGGCGCTCGATGCTTCACCGATGCAACTGAGCCTGTACATGGTGCTGGCAGTCGTCAGCTCAGTTATTGTCTCACAGTGGCTTGCGCGCCAGTCAGATCGACATTGGCAGCGTAAAACCATCTTATTGGTTTCGTTAATCTGTTATCTCATCACTGTGGTCAGCTTTATGTTTATTCGCAGCTACAGTCTCGCCATCATAGTGGTGGTACTGTTTGCTAGCGTGAGTGGCGCGTCATTTGGTCAGCTTTTTGCTCTTGGCCGCGAATACGCCGATCAGCATTTAACCGATAAAACGACCTTCCTCTCTACCATGCGTGCCGGAATTGCGATTGCTTGGGTATTCGGCCCTCCGGCGGCGTTTATGCTCAAAGCAAGTTTTGGCTTTAATGCCGCCTTTGCGGTGTCTGCTCTGATAGTATTTTTAGGCATAGTGCTGATTGCTCGCTTCTTGCCAGCAGGGGTGAAAACCGCCGCAGCCGTTGGAACCACGCCAGTCGAGCTTGGACAATATTCACCCCGTAAGCGTGCTTTGATCGTACTGTACTGCGTGACCTTGGTATGTACTTTTGGCTCAAACAATCTTTATATCACCAGTATGCCGCTCTATTTATCACGTGAGTTGATGGTGCCTGAACATTGGCTAGGGTTGCTGTTTGGCACGGCCGCATTGTGTGAAATTCCGGTCATGTTAATGGCGGGAAAACTTGCCGAGCGATGGGGAACAAATAAATTGCTGATGCTTGGGATCACCAGCGGCATCTTGTTTTACGGTGTGATGCTGACCCACACTGGGTTTGTTGCCATGATGGCCGCGCAAGTGCTCAATGGTTTTTTTATCGGCGTGTGCGCGACGCTAGGCATGGTGGTGCTGCAGGACATGATGCAAGACCGATTGGGCACGGCTTCCACCTTATTTTCGAGCATGCTCAGTATCAGTACTTTGGTGGCGAGCTTATCGGTTGGCGTAGTCGGTGAGTTTTATAACTATTTCAGTACCTTGTATGTTTCTTTAACTGGTGCTTTCAGTGCTTTACTGCTGTTGGCGTTGTTTAGTCAACTACAGCGCAAAGCAATACCAACCGAAGCGGTGCAAAGTGGAGTCTCGGTCCATTAAGGGCAAAGAAAAATGCGTTGCGTTGGGATCGCTTGAGGTGTTCGTCAAGGTACTCGCTGCGTAATTATTCTCTAAACTGTAAAAATTATGTGACCATACTTCCATATCTTATTGCGTGATAAGAAATAATTATGAAAGAAGGTATTATTTATAAGAAATGGATGAAATTGTGGAGAGAGTAGGTGGACAATTCGGTTGTTACCCAGCTGAAGAAAGAGTTCTACGCGCAGTTGAGCGCGTTGCAAGCTCATTCAGCGCCACAATCAAAACCGACACTCTCGGTATTAACCGATGAAGAGTTACGTCAATTAGAGCAAATCTGGATTGAGTTGAGCGTCTGGAAGAAGTCGCAAAACTAATTATTTTTATCCCTATTTTGATGCTTGAATGAACCCAACCCACTCCGGTTGGGTTTTTTGTTGCTCAAAAAGGCATTTGTTATAACATAACAATTTAAGCCTTCGAGTGATCTTTTCTTTGAAAAAAGGGGTATCAGCCCTCATAGTTAGGTCACTAGTAGAGACAAGTTATGCAAATGTTGAGAAACGTGCATCCCGTTACAGAAATTCAAGTGAGTGCAAACATGGCGGAAGTAAGAGCCAGAGTCGATTTTAAAGTCGGTGCGAAAAGCAATATTGACGCAGAAATCCTGTCATTTCATGGACTGCAATCAGACAAAGAACACGTTGCAGTGATTTTCAAATCAGCGGATACCACCCAAGAAGCCCCGCTTGTGCGTATGCACTCGGAGTGTTTAACGGGCGATGTTTTCCATTCGTCTCGTTGCGACTGTGGTGAACAGCTAGAAGAAACCATTACTCGCATGGGACAGTCAGGCGGCATCATTCTGTATTTACGTCAAGAAGGGCGGGGTATTGGTCTGTACAATAAGATTGATGCGTATCGCTTGCAAAGTCAGGGCATGAATACTTATGAAGCCAATAATCACCTCGGTTTTGGGGATGATCTGCGTGACTTTACGGAAGCCGCGCAAATGCTACAAGCCTTGGGGGTGAAGAAGATACGTTTGGTGACGAACAATCCGAAAAAGATCCGTGAGTTAAAAGAACATGGCATTGAGATTGTCGAGGTAGTTCATACCTCGGCACACATCAAAGACGGTAATGAAAATTACCTGAAAGCCAAAGTTTCTCACGGTAAGCATCAACTCAAACTGTAACCTTCAGTTTTATAAATAGATTCGCGTTACTGCCGATAATATCGCATGTTATTAAACCCCGCACTTGTGGGGTTTTTTGTGTGTTCAGGTTGAAAAAAAATTGTAAATTTGTATTATTTGCATCGAAATAACAAATGATAATAATTTGCAATTCATATCAAGCTCAACAAGGACGCTCCATGAACGTTAAGTCTATTCTCTCTTCCGCCATCTTAGCTTCACTGACGCTCACTACATCAGCAAGCTTCGCTGCAGCGCCAACTCAAGCCCAAGTGGTTGAACATTATGCCGATATTGCGCATGCCGTTTATGCCGATTCACGTGTGACTGCGCAGCAACTGCAAAAAACCATCGACCGTTTCTTACAAGCTCCGACCGCACAAGGTCTGGAAGAAGTGAAACAAGCGTGGTTGGCGGCGCGTGTGCCTTATCAACAATCAGAAGTGTTCCGTTTTGGTAACGCGATTGTCGATGACTGGGAAGGTCAGTTGAACGCGTGGCCGCTAGATGAAGGTTTGATCGATTATGTGGCAGGAAGTTATCAACATGAACTGGGCAATGAAGGCGCAAATGCCAATATCATTGCCAATACTGCACTGACCATTGGCGCAACGAAAGTTGATGTGAAAGAGATCACGCCTGAGCTGCTGGCCAGCCTCAACGAAATCGGTGGCTCTGAAGCCAACGTGGCATCGGGCTACCACGCGATTGAATTTCTGTTGTGGGGACAAGATTTAAACGGCACCAAAGCCGGTGCCGGTGCTCGCTCATACACGGATTACCTGCAAGGCAAAGCCTGTACCAATAATCACTGTGATCGCCGTGCACAATACCTCAAAGCCGCCGCGCAACTTTTGGTGACCGATCTTGAGTGGATGGAGAAGCAGTGGGCGAGTGGTGAAAAAGACAATTATCGCCAGCAACTGCTGAGTGAGTCAGCGGAAAATGGTCTGCGCAAAATGCTGTTTGGTATGGGTTCGCTCTCACTGGGTGAATTGGCGGGTGAGCGTATGAAAGTCGCGCTAGAAGCGAATTCAACCGAAGATGAGCATGATTGCTTCTCGGATAACACGCATAACTCGCACTACTACAACGAGCAAGGTATCTACAATATCTACACAGGTAGCTACACTCGCGCCGATGGTTCTGAGCTAAAAGGCCCAAGTCTGTACCAATTGGTTGCAGAGAAAGATGCCAATGCGGCAAAAGAGATCCTGCAACAGTTTGAAGCGGCGCGCACGCAAGTGGGTGAGTTAGTCACGGCAGCTGAAAAAAATAACCAACACTTTGATCAACTGATCGCGGCAGATAACGCGGCAGGTCACGCGATTATCAATCAAGCCATTCTGGCGCTCGTGGCACAAACGGGTTCGATTGAACGCGCGGCAGGCATCATCGGGATCGATAATCTAAACCCAGATACGGCAGAGCACGAGTTTTAATCTCGTCACTGTCCCTATCCCTTTCTTCGCGCAATGGCCTTTGGTTTATGCATGGAGAAAGGGATAACTTATTTTCGCAATAAAACCCAATACCGCTTTACGTCAATGATAATTCCTAAATAGTTTGGTATGCAGCGTCAATTCCGCGGCTACTTATAGCCTTCCTACTTGAAGCTGCAGCAGTGTTGGCTACGTTCGTTCACCCCAATCAGATAGTGTATCTATGCTCATGGGGATGAACTTACTTGCCGCCTACCTGCAACGCCAAGTAGTTTGGGTATATACGGTAAAGGGAATCAGGGATTGGGCCGTTTTTTACAGGAACCATGTCATGAAGTCGTCTTTATCTCTGTTATTACTCACGAGCGCCTTGAGCAACCTTGCTTTGGCAACAGAGATTAAATCGGGTGGGGAAACCAGTACCACGAAAGAGGGAGCCAATGCGTTTTCCATGCCGGCCGCGAATTTGCCGATGGCGAAACGCCTTGATTTTAGTGTTGGTAACAGCTTTTTCCGCAATCCTTGGGTTCCCGCTCCCGCTTCGACGGATGCGCGCGACGGACTAGGACCTCTTTTTAATACCAATGGCTGTCAAAACTGCCACATTAAAGACGGGAGAGGCCATCCACCAGAGCCTAATGACACCCAAGCGGTTTCCATGCTGGTGCGTTTGAGTATTCCTGCGGTTACTGAGCAGCAAAAAGCCATCTATGCGGTCAATGGCGTAGTGCCAGAGCCGACTTATGGCGGGCAGCTACAAGATTTTTCGCTACCCGACCAAAAGCCAGAAGGGCGAATCCACATTACGTATGATGAAGTGGTGGTCACTTTTGCCGATGGTACTCCTGTGGCACTTCGGAAACCGAACCTAAAGATTTTGGATCTCGCTTATGGTGAGATGCACCCAGATGTGCAAATGTCGGCGCGGGTTGCGCCGCCGATGATTGGACTTGGACTGTTAGAAGCGATCCCGGATGCGACCTTATTACAGTGGGCTGACCCTGAGGATCGCGATGGCGATGGTATTTCCGGCCGTGTTAACCAAGTGCGCGATGTACGCACTGGCGAAATGGCGATTGGCCGTTTTGGCTGGAAAGCGGGCCAACCCAACATCATGCAGCAAAATGCGGCGGCCTTTAATGGCGACCTAGGATTAACCAGCCATCTCTTTCCGCAAGAAAACTGCACCGAAAAACAGACAATCTGTCGTGATTTACCGAATGGTGGCTCACCAGAAGTGAGCGATAACATTCTGGATTTCGTGGAGTTTTATGCTCAGCACTTGGCGGTGCCTGTGCGCCGTAACGTGCAAGATCCACAGGTACAACAGGGGGAGAACCTGTTTGCTCAAGCGGGTTGCCAATCTTGCCATAAAACCAATGTGTTGACGCAAGAGCTGGCTGAACGTCCCGCGCTTTCCAAGCAGCGAATTCAGCCGTACACCGATTTGCTGCTGCATGATATGGGCGAAGGCTTGAGTGATGGTCGTCCAGAGGCTTTTGCATCTGCGCGTGAATGGCGTACTGCCCCTTTGTGGGGGATAGGTTATACCCAAGAAGTCAATGGCCACACCTATTTCTTGCATGATGGCCGTGCGCGCAATGTGCTGGAAGCGGTGCTGTGGCATGGTGGTGAAGCGCAGGCGAGCCGCGATAAGGTACTGCAGTTTGATAAAGCGCAGCGTGAAGCGCTAGTGGCCTTTTTGAATTCACTCTAGGAGAGAAGGATGAAAAAAACAGTGACTCTGCTAGCGGTGTCTTTACTGGCGGCGTGTCAGAGTGCTCCAGACATGGAGCATCCTAGCCAAGCGGTATTCGAGCTAGAGCGTGAATATGCCCACATTCTCGCTGAGCAAACCAAGCAGTTACAGCAGCGTATGGCTCACTATTGCCAAGCGCCGACGACGGATATATCACCACTGAAACAAGAGTGGCAAGCCAGCATGCAAAGTTGGATGGCCTTACAAGGACAGCAGCGTGGGCCGAGTGCTGCATTAGATTTGAGCTGGAATATGCAATTCTGGCCAGATAAAAAAGACACGACTGGGCATAAAATGAAGCAGCTGCTCGCCAAACCACCAGTATGGGAAGTCGACGATATTGCAAAACAGAGTGTGGCAGTGCAAGGGTTGGGTGCATTGGAATGGCTCATTTTCGATAGCGCATCGCCTTTGCTGACTGCACCGCAGCAAGCTTGTCCAGCCGCGATGGCCATCAGCGCGACTGTGCAGCGTAATGCCACTCACATTGCTAAGGCTTGGCAAGAGAACCCATGGCAATCTTTGGATGATCGCACTTGGCGTGCGGAGTACATCGCGCTGCTTTCCAATCAGTTGGAGTTTACGCTCTCTAAGCTCAATCGGCCGCTGGCCAACATTGGTCAGCCACGGCCTTATTTTTCGGAGTCGTGGCGATCGAAAACTTCGCTGAGCAATATGCGTTATAACTTGTTGGCGATTCAAGCCTTATACCTTGCCGATGGTAAAGGTATGGATGCGATGCTGCGCCAACAAGGTATGGTTGCCAAGGCGGATCGCGTCACCACGCAGTTGGCCGGGATTATCGAAACTTGGCCGCAGCAAGCAAGCCTGTTTGATTTGCTGCAAACCAAAGCGGGGTATCGCGAGGGTTTAGTTTTGCGCGACAAGCTCGAGCAACTGAACTATTTACTGCACGACGAAGTGGCTGTGGGACTCGGTGTGGTCATAGGGTTTAATGCAACCGATGGTGACTGATGCAACACGTCGCCACTTATTGCAAGTGGCGCTTTTTGGCTGCACGACACCTTGGCTAATCAGCGGTTGTAGCTCTGCGCGATCGCCACAGCCAGCCTTGATTGGTTGTGCAATAGAAGGGCGAGAGCGCTTTAGTGTAGTGATGGCAGATAACGCTGGGCAGGCGGTCGGTAAGCTTGCCTTACCTGCTCGGGGGCATGGTATTGCCATTCACCCAACGTTGCCGCATGCAGTGGCTTTTGCACGCCGCCCCGGTCAGTTTATGTCGGTGTTTGATTATCAAACGGCGCAGCAAATTGTGTTGCGTCCCGCCGATAGCCAGCGTTACTACTACGGACATGGTGTCTATTCACATGATGGTCGCTACTTATACGCCACGGAAGGGGAGCAGAAAACCAGTCGTGGTGTGATTGGCGTTTATGATGTGACTCACCACTATCAAAAAGTCGCGGAATGGAGCGGTTTTGGGATTGGTCCTCACGAAGTGATCTTGATGGCCGATGGTCGCTTAGTCGTGGGGGTCGGAGGCGTCCACACTTTTGGCCGTGAACCGTTAAATCTAGAGAGTATGCAGCCAAGTTTGACTTATCTCTCAGCACACGGTGAGGTACTGGAGCAAATCACTTTACCTGATCGCCATCTGAGCATCCGTCATTTGGCGCATGATGGGGATAACACTGTCCTGTGTGGTCAACAATATCGCGGCCAGCCAGACGATTATCCTCCCTTAGTTGCCATGCACACAGGAGCAGGTCCGCTTAAGCCATTACAAGCAGAGCCTGAGCAATGGGCGCGTTTTAATCACTATATTGCCAGTATTGCGGCGACCGATGAGTGGATTCTTGCCACTTCTCCCCCTGGAAATTGCTATGGGATCTGGTCAAGAGCTACGGGTGAATTGGTGGAATTAGCCGCTTTAGCCGATGCTTCTGGCGTGGTTGTTCGCCATGGTGCTTTTCAAATCAGTTCGGGGTCGGGCAAAATCATTTTGCAGTCTGCACCTGCGCTCTCGCAATCGCATATGAGTAATGTGATGTGGGACAACCATTGGTCAGCGATCTAGGTATAACCCTCCTACTTGAAGTGGCCGCGGTGTTGGCCACCTTTGTTCACCCCCATAGTCTCTCTAGGTTTATGGGGATGAACGTACTTGCCGCCGCCTTGCTTGCCGTCATCCTGCAATGCTCATTCGTTTGGGAATAGAACGACCGACGATAAAGATGAGACATGAGTGAAAATACTCCTATCAATAGCTTAATTTTGCGGCTGAGTTTTGCCATACTTAGTGCATCTTCAGCCAGTAGGGCGTTTTGATGAAAAGCCGAGTCGTTGCCGCTATCGCATTGTTATTCTTTGTTATTCCGTGTTCTGCTACCCAGCGTTTTGTTGAATTAGGGTGGATTGATAGCAGTTCGTCGGTCAATAAACAGATCACTAACCCAGCTTTGGTTGAGCAAATCTACCAAATTAGTAATGATCAGTTACTGTGGAGTGATCTTGCTACGGTGAACCATTTAGAAGCTCAGCTTGAGGTGATCCACCGTGCGAGTTTTAGCCCTTTATTTAGCCGACAACTTTTAGCGCTGAAAAGCTATCGCCAACAAGATAGATGGCATGAGTATGACGTGTTGGCGACCGACACTTTACTGCAATACCTCAGCTATGCTGAGCAGGCACCGAAAATCGGTATTGCTTGGTTTTTTGAAGGTCAACTTGATCAACCTCTTGCTCCGCCGAGTGAAGAGGCGCAACTGGCTTTGCATATGGCAATTGGCAACCAGTCACTCGCTCGCTTAATGGATGAATACACCCCACAAGACCCTACTTATCAGCAACTGCTGCACGCGTATCAATCGCTCTCGAGCATTGAGTTTAGTGAGGTGGCACTTTACGTGCAGATGGAGCGGCTTAAGCGTCCGGGTGACCCATTAAGCCACCGTGAAGCTTTAATGCAACGTTTAGCTCTGGTGAATCTGGATACTACATCCATCTTAAATGATGTGGCCTATTACGATGCCTCGCTTGAAAAACCGATTAAGCAGTTTCAAAGGATGCATGGCTTGCAGCCTGATGGCGTGATTGGTCCACAAACCATGAAATGGCTGAATAAATCCGTGACTGAGCGACTTGCCTTGTTAGCGCTTAATGCAGAGCGGATTCGATTATGGCCAACCCAACAAGACAGTATGATTGTGGTCAATGTGCCCGGTTTTGAGATGAAGTATTGGGATGCGGGACGCGAAGTGTTTGAAGCCAAGGTGGTGGTGGGCAAAACCACCAGACCGACACCGGTGATGAATACCAAACTCGATTCACTGATCATCAACCCAACCTGGAATGTGCCGCATAAAATCATGGTGGAAGACATTCTGCCAATGGTGAAGCGTGATAGTGAGTATCTCGCCAATCATCGTATGGAAATCATTCGTGGTTGGAGCGATCCGGAAGTGATTGATCCTGAGCTGATTGATTGGGAAGCCGTTGAACCGGAAACCTTCCCATACCGTCTTCGCCAACAGGCAGGCGTGCAAAATGCGCTTGGTATATACAAGTTTAACACCCCCAATTCACGCGCTATCTATCTGCATGATACACCGAGTAAGCATCTATTTAATAACGCGTCTCGGGCGTTCAGTTCTGGCTGTATACGGGTAGAAAACGCTGAAAAGTTTGCGCAAGCCTTGCTCGAAAATCAAGGCATTACTCTGAACGATTTTCCGGTGAGCACCCAAGCGATCGCGCTCAAAAAGCGCATTCCAGTCCACATCATCTATCAGACTGTGTGGTATGAAGAAGGTGCGCTGCATTATCGTGATGATATTTATCACTATGATGCTTTAGCTCTCGGCAATGGTGACGCGTCTCCAAGTTTGACTAAAATTTGACAGCGGAAATTTTTCCTTTCTGTTCAATAAGTAAGAGAAAATCTATCCAAAATCAGTGATAGTTAGCACGTTTTATGCATTTGATATCGAACCCAGAGTCCGGTACTTTCCGTATCGATAGAGCCCAGTTCGGTAGGTAATTAAAGTGCAAACAACACGTCGAGATTTCTTAAAACTGACTGCGGGTGGTTTAATCTTAGCCTCCTGTACGCCTAGCATCGCGTTCGCGAGTTATGCCGCCAAGCCAAGAGAATTGGCATTAAGCAACTTACATACAGGCGAAAGTATTGAAACGCGCTATTTCAATGGTAAAAACTACGTTCGTTCAGAATTGAAGCGGCTCAATCATTTATGTCGTGATTTTCGTCGTGACGAAGTGCACGCCATGGATAAGCTATTGTTTGATCAACTGTGCCAAATCCAATTGCTACTCGGCACTCAAGCCGAAGTGCACATTGTCTCTGGTTACCGCTCTCCGGTGACCAATAAACAACTGCGCAGCAAATCAAAAGGTGTAGCTAAGAAAAGCTACCATATGTCTGGGCAGGCCATCGATTTTCGTTTGGATGGCGTGTCGTTAAAGAAAATCCGTGAAGCGGCAATCAGTTTGCAAGCGGGTGGTGTCGGTTTCTATCCGAAAAGCCAATTTATTCATATTGATACCGGGCCCGTACGCCAATGGGTTGGAGCCTAACTTGTCAAAAGCGGGCGTTAATGACATAGTGCCTGCCAGTTAAGAATCAGACAGGATAGGTTTATGTCTTTACAATATCAGGTGGTGCCTGTTACGGCCTTTGCCCAAAACTGCTCTATCGTGTGGTGTGATGAAACCATGGAAGGAATAGTGGTGGATCCGGGTGGTGATGTGAAACAACTGGCAATGTTGATCGCGGAGCTAGGCGTAAAAGTAACCCAACTGGTACTGACTCATGGTCACCTTGATCACGTTGGTGGTACGCAGTCACTGGCGCAAGCTCTCGGTGGAACTCAGATTGTCGGGCCGCATAAAGCGGATAATTTCTGGTTACAAGGGCTCGAAGGGCAAAGCAAAATGTTTGGCTTTCCGCTTACGGAAGCCTTTGAACCTGATGAGTGGCTCGATGATGGTGATGTTATTCACTTTGGTCAGCAAACTCTGCAAGTTATCCATACTCCCGGACATACACCAGGTCATGTTGTGCTGTTTAGTGAAGCGGCGCGTTTGGCGTTTGTGGGTGATGTGCTGTTTAATGGCAGTATTGGCCGTACGGATTTCCCGCAAGGGGATTTCAATACTCTGATTGCGTCTATCAAAAATAAACTTTGGCCGCTAGGCAGCGATGTCACCTTCATCCCCGGTCATGGACCCCAATCTACCTTTGGCCGTGAACGTGCCAGCAACCCATTTGTCGCGGACGAAATGCCGCTTTACTGACCATGTTCTGGCTCGGCAGCGGCAAGATAGCGCCGAGCCAATCCGACAAACTCTTCCGCACTGCGATCCAAGTCCTGCTCTGAAATAAAAATATCGTAACCAAAGAAGTCACGTTGATACTGCATTCGATTAGCCAGCATGGCTTGCAGTCCGGTGTATTGTTTACCCTCGGCGTCCACATAGGGTGTGGAGTCCAAGACCAGATCTTCAAATTGATGATGCCGCGCTTTTTGTTGAGCACCGAGATAGAGTAAGGCGCGTTGGCTGAGCAACAGTTGGGTCGATAAGCGAGGACAAATACTGTTGAGGTAGGGCGCGTAATGTTTAAGACGAATGCCAACCCAAGGTAGAGGTTGATGCCAGCCTTCCCGCTCGTAACTACACACGCCAATCTGGCTGATATTATTCCATTTCACCACCCAACCACCTTGATAAAAATGCTGCTGGAAATGGGTTGCCGTTAATGTGTAAGCCACTTGGCCTTTTAACATCAACCAGTAGGCAATACCTGCCCAAGCCATGAGCGCAAGTATTCCGACCAAGGCTTGCAAAAATGATTCGGCGACGCCAATCACCACCAAAGTGATAAGGCCAGCCAAGGCTAACAGTCCCTTTATCACGAAAGGTGTGAAATGGATCTGATGATTGTAAAGTTGCAAAGTGGGCATGCCCTTCTCACTCTTTGGCCGTGTCGCCCAAATTATAGTCATCTGAGTGGGCTAAAGATCATTTGTCGTCAAGAACTTGACCTCATCCCTACAAACGTCGAACGTAATTTGCTATAAAGCGCGCTTCAAAATTTTATGACTGCCTTTGGGCAGCGAAATGGAGACCGACCCGATGAGACTAGCTCATAAGCGTAAAGTGCAGGCTAAGCTGCAAAAACGCATTAAAGCGATCGTTGCCAACCTTGCCACGGTAAAAGTGACGGTAAAATCGAGCACCACTGTGCAGCAACCTGCGCAATCCGTGCACTCAAAGGCCCTTTCGGCACACCAATCTGAGCAAGCGGCAACGCCAACGGTGACTTGTCAACTGACGCCAAAACAGCAGCAAGTCCTTGAGATTGTACGTGGCGCAGTTGAGGGGATTAACCCCAAAGCGATTGGTTTGCTGGCAGGCCAAGAGGAAGCGAAAGCTTCTGCATGGGCCGCGGGCGCGCTAAAAAAACTGCTCGATGAAAAGCTGGTTGAGAAAAACCAAGTCGGCAATAAAGTGACTTACACTCTGACGATGTAAGCTCTAAGCAAAGCTCCGTTCTCGGAGCTTTGCTACTGCTGATTAAGGTGTCTACTGGCTCCTAGTTCACTTGAGCTGTTATTGTCTTGCAAGTGATAGCTATGCCTTTGTCACATTTTTTACTCTTTTCTTTAAAATCCCCTCACGTAGGAATGACTACGTATTTCCCTCCCATACGCTTATTAATCTTTCTTTATGCTTTTGTTTTTAAATTATTTTTATTTTTATCTTACGTAGTAATACTTAAGACGAATGGCTAAGTTGTGCGGTTGGAGTGTTACTTGGCTGCGTGGTCTCGCCGATTTCTTGTCTTACGAATATCGACCACATTGTTGACGAGCCTGTTGCAGGGTGCGCAGGTATGGATAACCAAGGACGTCAAACCATGAGTCTGATTCATCAGTCTGTATCACGAGTTATGAAGCGAAGCGTGCTGCTTATTGCGGCGGGTGTTGCGCTGTTCACAACTTCCGCTTTTGCAGAAGAGAAAGTTTACCGTTTAACACTGGCTGAGACATGGGGACCTAACTTCCCAATCTTCGGCGACACCACAAAGAATATGGCGGCAATGGCAAAGAAAATGTCCAATGGCCGTTTACAAATTCGCATTGATTCTGCCAACAAACATAAAGCGCCACTGGGTGTGTTTGATATGGTTAAATCGGGCCAATACGACATGGGACACTCCGCGTCTTATTACTGGAAAGGCAAAGTTCCGAACACTTTGTATTTTACCTCTATGCCTTTTGGTATGACGACGGGCGAGCAATACGCATGGTTCTACCACGGTGGTGGTATGGAGTTGATGGAGAAGGTTTACTCTCCACACAATATGCTTTCATTCCCCGGTGGTAACACCGACGTGCAGATGGGTGGCTGGTTCCAAAAAGAAATCAACAGCGTTGCAGATCTGCAAGGGCTGAAAATGCGCATTCCCGGTTTTGCCGGAGAAGTGTTAGCGGAGCTCGGTGCCAAACCCACCAACATTGCTCCGGGAGAGCTATACACCTCGCTCGAGCGTCGCACAATTGATGCGCTAGAGTGGGTAGGGCCGTCACTTGACTTACGTATGGGGTTCCACAAGATTGCGCCTTATTACTACACCGGTTGGCATGAGCCAGCAACTGAGCTGCAATTCTTAGTCAACCAAAAGACGTGGGATAAATTGCCTGAAGATCTACGTGAAATCTTACGTGTTGCGATGCGCACTGCTGCTTACGACATGTATGTTCAATCAGTTCATGAAAGTGGCAAAAACTGGGTTTCGATTACCCAAGAGTTCCCAGATGTGAAAGTAAAAACCTTCCCAGCGCCTGTGATTAAAGCCCTGCGTGAGGTTAACGACCGACTACTGGCGAAACACGCAGCAGAAGATCCACTGGCTAAAGAGATCCAAGAATCACAAGCCAACTATCTGAAACAAACACGCAGTTGGACAGATATTTCACTGCGAGCCTACCTCAATAGCGAATCACAATGATAAGCTGAACTGCGTGTGCAGGAAGCCCAAGAAAAGCACATAACGATAAGCTCCGTGCACATTCGTGACACGGAGCAATTTGATTAGACAGGGAGTGTGTAATGAGAAGTCTGATTTATGTTGAGCGGTTATTTAACCGTCTTAGCGATCTACTGGGGTGGCTCTCCAGTATTCTGTTTATTCTGTTGGTGGCCAATGTCGTGTATGACGTGGTGATGCGCTATGCCTTTAACGATGTTTCTATCGCCTTTCAAGAATTAGAGTGGCATCTGTTTGCCACGGTTTTTTTGCTTGGTATTCCTTACGCCATTAAAGCGGGCGGCCATGTACGAGTCGATCTGTTCTATGAACGTTTATCGATGAAAGCACAGGCGGTGATCGACATTCTTGGCACTCTGTTTTTCCTGTTGCCGTTCTGCTTGTTGGTGGTCTATTTCGGGATCGACTTTGCCAAAGAAAGCTACGCTCTGGGTGAAACGTCCGGTGACCCGGGTGGTTTGCCATATCGTTGGATTATCAAGGCGATGATCCCAGTCTCTTTCACTTTCATGGCGATAAGTGGTGTCGGCTTGATCATCCACTCGCTCAATAAAGTGTTTAACCCACGTCTGATGCACGCAGACCAAACTAAGTAAGGGAAACGTATGATTGGTATTGTGATGTTTTTCGTTGCCCTGTTTGCGCTATTACTGGGTTTCCCCGTTGCTTTTACCTTTGGGGGCATTGCGCTGATTTTTGGCGTGTGGGCTGAAGGCATAGAGATGTTTGCGTTTATGCCTTACCGCATTCAATCAATCATGGAAAACACCGTGTTAATGGCGGTGCCGCTGTTTGTGTTTATGGGTTTGGTGCTACAAAAAACCAAGCTGGCGGAGCAGCTATTAGAGTCGATGGGGCGCTTATTTGGTGGCATTCACGGTGGTGTGGCGATATCTACCGTGTTGGTGGGCACTTTACTCGCCGCCTCGACAGGGGTAGTGGGTGCATCGGTAGTGGCGATGGGGCTAATTTCACTGCCTGTGATGCTCAAATACCGTTACGACAAAGGGTTGGCGTGTGGCACCATCTGTGCGTCGGGGACCCTTGGGCAAATCATTCCACCTTCTATCGTATTGATTCTATTGGGGGATGTACTTGGGGTTCCGGTTGGCGATCTGTTCCAAGCCGCACTCTGGCCGGGTTTGATGTTGGTGGCGGCGTATATCATTTACATCCTGATTTACGCCAAGCTGAATCCGCAAGCGGCGATGCCTATTGAACCTGATGCCGATTTATCACGTCGTCAAGAAGTGGTGAAAGCACTGAAAGCGGTTATCCCGCCGTTGGCGCTGATTGTGGTGGTTCTGGGCTCGATTTTCGCTGGTGTGGCGACGCCCACAGAATCCGCAGCACTTGGTGGTGCGGGCGCGATTTTACTGGCATTGGCGTATGGTCAATTCAGTTGGTCAATGGTCTATGATGCCTCTAAAGAAACCGTCAAAGTGACTGCTATGGTGTTTGCTATCTTATTGGGTGCGACCGCGTTCTCGATGGCGTTTACTTATACCGGTGGTGATGAGTTGGTAGAAGAATGGATGATGAATCTGCCAGGAGATAAATGGGGATTCTTGATTGTCACTATGTTGGTGATCTTAATTCTGGGTTTCTTTATCGACTTCGTAGAAATCTGTTTCATCATCGTACCGATTTTGGCTCCAGTCGCTGTGCTGATGGATGTGAATATGACGTGGTTTGCTATCTTAGTTGCGATGAACTTGCAAACATCGTTCTTAACTCCCCCGTTCGGCTTTAGTTTGTTCTATTTGAAAGGGGTTGCGCCAAAGTCGGTCACCACCATGGACATCTACCGCGGCGTAGTGCCCTTTATCCTGATCCAGATTTTGGTTTTGATTTCGTTGATGGTATTCCCAAGCTTTTATGGAATGTGATCCGACTCAAGAGTGAGCGTATCGAAATTCAATCCACAACAACAAGTTGTTAGAGTGAAACTGCTTTTCGAAGGGTCGGAAAGCAGTTTTTTTATGGGGAAATGGAATGCCTCTCAAAGCCAAATTGATTTTGCTGGCTTTACTGCCTCTCTTAATTGCCACAGCAAGCATCAGTTGGATTTCGATTCATCAGGCGAAAACCTTAGGCCAGCGTGAAATTGAGATCTTCCGAGCTAAGCTGATGGAAGAGCGCGAAACCTCACTCAAAGACAGCGTCGAAGTGGCGTTTGATGCGGTGAGGTTGATTGCCAATAATCCCAACTTAAGTGAAGCGGAAGCCAAACAGCAGGTCAAAGCGGTATTAACCAATATTCGTTATGGCTCTGATGGCTATTTTTTCGCTTATGATGCTCAGGGCACGAACTTAGTGCATCCGATCCAACCTGAGCTGGTAGGGCAAAACTTATGGCAGTTGCAAGATGAACGCGGTGACTTTCTCATCCAAGCGCTTCTTTTCCAAGCCCAATCGGGTGGTGGGTATCACCAATATTTGTGGCGCAAACCCTCAAGTGGAGAGACTGTCCCTAAACTCAGCTATTCGGCTTGGCTTGACGACTGGGAATGGATGATCGGCACCGGCTTGTACATTGAAGATCTCAGTTATGAAGTTGAGAAGATGCAAGCGGCCGTCAACGCTAATATCGATACCACCTTCTTTTCAGTCGTGGTGATTTTGATAGTTACGGTGGCGGTGATCATTGTGTTGACCTTAGCCATCAACCTGCATGAACACCGTTTGGCGGATAAGAATCTCAAAGATTTGGTACACAAAACCGTGTTGTTTCAGGAAGATGAAAAGAAGCATCTCGCCCGCGAGCTGCATGATGGAATTAATCAGTTATTGGTATCTAGCAAGTGTCATCTTGAGTTACTGGCAAACCAGTTAAACGATCCAAAACAGATCGTGCATCTGGAAAAATCCCAGCACTCGTTGATCACTGCAATTAATGAAGTTCGGCGAATCTCGCACCATTTACGCCCCAGTGCGCTAGATGATCTCGGTTTACAAGCGGCACTCACGACGCTGCTTGAGGATTTCAAACTGCATTCACAAATGGAGATCGAGATGTTGTTTGATACCCAGCCGGGCAAGCTAAAATCGGAAGTGGCCACCACACTGTATCGAGTGGTGCAAGAGTCACTCAATAATATTGAAAAACACGCCAAAGCCGAGAAAGTCACGGTGTTACTGCAGCAAATGGGTGATATGTTGCAGCTTATGGTGCGTGATGATGGGGTAGGATTTTCCAGCAAAGAAGCGCTGCAAAAGCGCGGGATTGGTTTACGTAACATGCGCGAACGTGTCGAGTTTATTGGTGGTGAATTTGAATTAAGCAGCGAGCCACAATTGGGCACCGAAATTACGGTTTTACTGAAGTTGGATGGAAGTGTTTATGGATAAACCAATCAGAGTGGTGATGGTGGATGATCATCAGGTGGTGTTAGAGGGTTTTATTGCGCGTTTAGAGCAAGAGCCGGAAATCGAGGTCGTCGCCACGGCGAGTAATGGATTGGAAGCTTTAGAATTGGTCAAACTTCACCAACCGGATGTGGTGCTGATGGATGTGAGTATGCCGATCATGAACGGTATTGAAGCCACCCGCTTGATCAAAGAAGAAGTTCCTCACACCAAAGTATTGATGCTGACCATGCATGATAACCGCGAGTACATTATGCAAGTGATGCAAGCCGGCGCAATGGGCTACATGCTCAAAGAAATCTCAGCACTGAAAATGGTGCAAGCGATCAAAACGGTTCATCAAGGCGCGACGTACTTCTGTGAATCCACCACCTCAACACTGTTTAGCCAAGAGATTTTACCCGTGGCGAATAAGCCAAACCCGCTGAGCCGCCGTGAAGAGGCGATCTTACGTATGGTTGCACAAGGTTGCAGCAGTAAAAAAATCGCGACCTTGCTGAATATCAGCTATCGCACGGTCGAAACCCATAGGCAAAATATTAAGCATAAGCTCGACATCCACTCCACGGCAGAGTTAGCTCAGTACGCGCTACAACATGGTTTATTGGAATGAACTATTCTGGCTGCGTAATGCTACCAATCGTCAGCATCGGCGCGGCATCCATATCTTGCGCGTTCATCATGGCTGAGATGCGTTGTACAGAAGAGAGCAGTAAGCTCTGTTCCCAATCTTGTAATTGATGGAATTGCTCAACAAAGCTCTCTTGTAAAGGCTGTGGGGCTTGTGCGAGTAGCTTACGCCCCTCATCGGTTAAGTGAGCATGAACTTTGCGTTTATCACTGTTACTGCGCACGCGCTGCACATAGCCGTTACGCTCCAATCGATCCAAAATCGTGGTAGCGGTGCCTTGGCTCATATTGGTATGCACCGCGAGCTCACGAATTGTGACCTGTTCACCTAAGTCATGAATTGAACGCATCAAAATCAATTGGGGGCC
Source organism: Vibrio paracholerae (assembly GCF_037672085.1). Lineage (NCBI taxonomy): Bacteria > Pseudomonadati > Pseudomonadota > Gammaproteobacteria > Vibrionales > Vibrionaceae > Vibrio > Vibrio paracholerae. The sequence goes on from NZ_JBBHLM010000002.1 coordinate 1,249,215, forward strand.
GGTGAGTCCTGCGTCCTTATTAAGTTTTTTGGAGTGTAGGTCAATGGCGCGGATGATCTGGCGCAATGCGACTAATACTTCTTCGTGCTTTTCCACAGAGGGTTCACCCAGTTTGTGCTGAATCTGTCGCGAACCATACCTTACTTGCCTTGATTTTTAAAGTATTGAGCTAAGAGTAATCCATGGCGTTACTGCGATGGATTTTGCTTTTTATATTCCACTTAGATGCTTTGAGTGAGAATTAAATTTTGGTGGTTTCTGATGTCGACCATTTGAAATAGACAAAGGGTTTTCTGTCTTAAATTGGCTTAAATGCTCTATATGGTGGATCTTTTCTGTGATCTATGTAAAATAATCGTGCTTTTAATGAATGAAATTAACAATGAGTACAAAGCAATTTGTGATTAAAAAACCGAAAATGCTTTGTTGTCATTGTTGTTGAGCTCGATTTAAATGACTCAGAGAGGGTACATGACAAAAGAAATTGATAAGTACAGTATCGATAATACGGATTACACCGTAGGCCAAGATAATGTACAGAAATGGGGGTTTGATGTGCACAACCCCGTGTTTGGGATCAGTGCAGGTTTGATCGCTGCATTTTTACTACTGACCGTACTCGTAGACGCTCACCAAGCTAAGATTGGGCTTGATACCGTAAAGCAGGGCATTATTGCGAGCTTCGACTGGTTGTTTATCTGGTCGGGTAACTTATTCCTACTATTTTGCATCGTATTGGTCCTTTCACCGTTTGGCAAAATTCGGTTAGGTGGACAAGCCGCGCAAGCGGACCACTCTTTTCTATCTTGGTTATCGATGCTGTTTGCTGCAGGGATGGGGATTGGTTTGATGTTCTGGAGTGTTGCAGAACCCGTGGCCTATTATACGGGCTGGTATGAAACACCACTGGGCGTAGAAGCCAACACTCCTCAAGCTGCGCAACTGGCGATGGGAGCAACCATGTTCCACTGGGGACTTCACCCGTGGGCCATTTATGGTGTTGTTGCTCTATCATTGGCTTTTTTCTGCTACAACAAAGGCTTGCCACTTTCAATGCGCTCGGTTTTTTATCCGCTACTGGGTGATCGCGCTTGGGGATGGGCGGGGCATGTGGTCGATATTCTTGCGGTATTAGCCACGCTGTTTGGTTTGGCAACGTCTCTCGGTCTTGGGGCGCAGCAAGCGGCTTCTGGTATCCACCATGTATTTGGTTTTGAATCGGGCATTGGGCTACAAATTGCGGTGATCTGTGTGGTGACGGGTTTAGCCACATTGTCTGTGGTTCGAGGTATTGATGGCGGGGTGAAAGTCATCTCTAACATCAATATGATTGTCGCGTTTTTATTGCTCGCACTGGTGGCAGTGATTGGTTATAGCGTCACATTGACTTCGATTCCGACGACTTTAATGGCTTACCTACAAAACTTAATTCCGCTGAGTAATCCTCATGGCCGTGAAGATGAAGTGTGGTTCCAAGGTTGGACGGTCTTCTACTGGGCATGGTGGATTTCATGGTCACCGTTCGTGGGCATGTTCATCGCACGTGTTTCTAAAGGACGTACCATTCGTGAATTCATTGTGGCGGTCTTATTGATCCCAACGTTAGTGACACTGGTGTGGATGTCGGTATTTGGTGGCCTAGCAGTAGAGCAAGTGATTAATGAAATCGGCGTGTTAGGTCAAAATGGCTTAACCGATGTTTCGCTGGCCATGTTCCAGATGTTTGATTCGCTGGTTTTCGGTAAGGTGCTATCTGTGATTGCCGTGGTGCTGGTTCTGGTGTTTTTTATCACGTCGTCAGATTCGGGTTCACTGGTCATTGACAGTATTACCTCAGGCGGCAAATTGGACTCACCAGTATTGCAGCGTGTATTTTGGGCGGTACTCGAAGGCGCAGTCGCGGTTGCACTGCTATGGATTGGAGGCACGGAAGCGGTACAAGCGCTGCAAGCGGGCGTTATCTCTACAGCCTTGCCATTTACGGTGATCTTGCTACTGATGTGCGTCAGCTTATGGAAAGGGTTAAAAACCGAACCTGAGTTTAGTGCGACACCGCTATCAAGCAATTCATAAAAGGCATAAAAAAGTCCGGCATTTATGCCGGACTTTTAGATAATCAATGGTGTCTTAGGCTCTTTGGAGTGCCTGTGGTTCAATGGTGTCATTGATAAGTGTTGGTGGCAGTTTAGCGACTTGCTGAATCAGCAGGGGATTACCCAGAACATAACTCAGTTCGACTTTGGTCAGGAGTGCCAGTAGGCTTTCTTGACTTTCCGCTTCCTGTACTTTAATGCGTGCTACTGCATCTAAAGGTTCAATCGCGGTTCCGGGTTGACGTGACGGCAGTTTATCCATCATCGCAATATGTAAAGCGATCAAGTTTTGATCGGCAAGTACCATTCGAGCGTTCCACACTTCCTGAAGATCAGATACATACTCGTCACGACGGGCTTGGGCAGCAAGCACAATCTCCGGTGTTTCAATCTCTTCTGGTGTTGCAAGAATACGTTTTTGCTTAAACCAAGCCCCGATGGTGTATGAGGCTGTGATCCCAGAAAGTGGCACAGAGAACCACAAACCGATTAAGGCCGGAGACATCCACGCTAGCAGAGTCCATGAGTCGAGCATCGCTGCATAACCAAGGAGCAATCCAGCGGTCATGTGCCAACGGTGGCGGTACAGCAAATCTTTGATTGGCAAACTACCGTCATCACGTCGTTGAGGAGCCCAACCACTATCTCGCCCAAACAGGATCGATATAACGGCTCCGCAGTGGATGAGCATCATGATTGGCGCGACTAGTGCAGAGAGCAGGATCTCAGTAATCGCGCTGAGTATGACTCTCACTCTTCCCCCTAATGTTCGACACATGTCACCATCAAACATCAGTAGCAGTAATCCGAAAATTTTCGGGCTAAATAGAATACCCATGGTGATGTAAAACAATTGCAACGCGCGTGTTGAGTCCATGACCGGCCAAGTCGGGAACAGTGAAAACTGCTCGGTAAAATATTCAGGACGAATATAGTGCGCTTGCAGTGCCAGCAACAAACCAGACAAGATTAACAGCAACCAAAATGGTGAAGATAGATAAGACATAATGCCCGTGGTGAGGTGCAAACGACTGACCCAGTGTAGGCCTCTTGTAGCAATGATACGGCTATGCTGTAAGTTACCTTGGCACCAACGGCGATCACGTACTGCTAAATCAATAATCGAAGGAGGGCACTCTTCAAAAGAGCCACTGAGATCAGCGGCAATGGTGACACTCCAGCCTGCACGACGAATTAAAGCGGCTTCAACGAAATCATGACTGAGAATATGTCCACCAAAAGGCGGTCTACCAGATAAATGCGGTAGGCCAGCGGCACTCATAAAGGCTTCGGTACGAATAATCGCGTTGTGTCCCCAGAAGTTACCTTCTTTTTGCACCCACCAAGCCAGACCAGTACCGACCACTGGACCATAGATGCGAGCGGCAAACTGCTGCACACGAGCCATGAGCGTCGTACCATTGATTAGCGCAGGAATGGTTTGAATCAATCCAGCATCTGGGTCACTTTGCATGCGTTGAGCCAATGAAATCATGGTAGTTGGCTGCATAACGCTATCGGCATCTAATACTAATAAATGGTCATACCCAGAACCCCAACGACGGCAAAAATCGGCGACATTACCGGCTTTGCGCGCAATGTTTTTACGCCGCCGCCGATAGTATACGTTAGCTTTGTTTGCGGTTTGCTGGCGTAGTAACCAGAAGGCTTGTTCTTCAGATAGAGCCACCTCAGGGTCGGTGGTATCGCTGAGAATAAACCAATCGAAGGCATGCCCGTGTTCCGTATCCGCTAGAGCTAAAGCCATGGTTTCGACTGCGGCAAAGACGCGATCTGGTGCTTCGTTATAGGTTGGCATCAAAATCGCTGTTCGTGTCGTTAGGGGCAGGTCTAGGGGAGCGGTTTGTTTGCGGCTAGCGAGGACAAAAAATCCGGCAATTGAGCTTGAGAAGGCTAAAGCAATCCAGCAGAAGTTGATGGCAAAGAGAACCAAAACAGCGTATTCGATGGGGGTCAGTCTACCAACTAAAAATACGCCGCGCATTTCAAAAATAGCAAAAGCAGAAATAAGTAAAGCGAAGCCGACGACGAACACACGTCGCCAAGAGCAGGATTTAACCCCATCCGTTTTAATCGGGTCGCGCGGAAAACCCTCACTAAGTCGTTTAAGATTTTGTTCCGGCATCTCGCCGTGCTGTTCTGGCGGCATGGCAGAGCCCCCCATTAACTGGGAGGCTCCTTTTTCAACCATTGGGTTTGTCATAAAAAATCCGAGTACTAACTACAGGGTCCAACGATACAGCCAAGTTTCCACTGGACGTGCTTCTTTCAAAATTAGCTCTGCACGCAATTCGGCCAGCGTAACTTCGGTTGGATCAAATTCAAATGATAAGCGATAGCCATTGTTGGCAGGGTTATCACGTAATACAACGTTACTGATTACCCCAGCATTACTGCGCACTTTTGGTTCTGGCATTTGCGCAGGTTTTACACCTTGGACTTGGTAATCAATCACAAATAAACGTTTTGGTGTTGGTTTAGCAATATCGGCACGTCCACTCGCAGTGCGGCTCACAGTGATCGCTTGTGGATTCTTTTCAGGCTGAGCGCCCCAGTTGAGGTGGTAAGAGAAACGATATTCGCTACCTGCCGCAAGTGGTTGAGCTGGCTTCCAGAAAGCAACGATGTTGTCGTGAATTTCTGATTGAGTTGGAATTTCTGTCAACACAACAGCACCAGGACCCCAGTTACCGACCGGTTCAACCCACAGACTTGGGCGTTTTTCGTAATGAGCTTCCAAATCTTGGTAGTTCGCGTAATCGCGCTCACGCTGCATCAGGCCAAAACCTTGCGGTGAGTTATCCATAAAGGCGCTCACTTGCAGTGTGCTAGGGTTAGCCAATGGACGCCACAAACGCTCACCACGTCCGTTGATCATCAATAAACCATCAGAATCATGTACAGAAGGACGGAAATCATCAGTCTTCTCACGGCCATTTGGCGAATGCATGAACATACTGGTTGCTGGCGCTAGACCAACTTTGCTTAACTCTACACGTGGGAAGAGTACCGCCTCGACGTCCATACGAGTATTTTCTCCTGGACGAATAGAGAAACGATAGGCGCCAGACACGCTTGGGCTATCCAGTAGGGCATGAACCACAATCAAGTTGGTGTCGTAGTTTGGCTTCTCCACCCAGAATGCGCGGAAAATAGGGAACTCTTCACCCGTAGGATCGGCAGTTTTAATGGCTAAGCCACGAGCAGATAAGCCATAAGCATTGCCTTTACCCAGAGCACGGAAGTAGCTTGCTCCTTGGAATACAAATAGTTCATCAAAATATGCTGCACTATTGAGAGGGTAATGTACACGAAGGCCACTATAACCAATATCTTCAGTAGGCAGGTTCTGTTGTAGAACTTCGCCAGCGGTGAACATATTCGGATCGTAGCTTAAATGTGTGGCTTTATTGCCTTCAACAAGCGCAATTTCAATCAGATCTTGGAAGAAGAAACCACGATGGAATAGTTGCATTTGGTATGGCAAACCATCAGATTTCCACACAGCGCTATCGGGTTTAAAACGAATATCACGATACTCATCATAACTGATCTTAGCCAAACTCTCCGGTAGCGGATCTTTTAAAGCAACATAAGGCTTTTTCGCCAACTGGCGAGCTAGACGAACAACGGTGTCGTTCTCAAACGATCCTGTTTTGGCAAAGCGAACCACATTTTTAACTTCGCCAGCTTTTGTTGGCTTAGTAGATTCTGAATTGACTGCAGAAGAGGCGCTAGTATTTTTAATGTCTGTAGCAAAACCATCATCAGACATTAATAAAGAAGCCCCAAACAACAGGGAGAAAAGTACAATCAGTTTTTGCGCATGACGTTGCACGGCGCTGGACACACGAATCATATAGAAATGAACCGATAACAAAGTGAAATACGAAGATAGCTTAAGAGTTTACTGCAATTTTGCTGACCGGGCGGTATAACAGGAAATTGCAGGTCTCATTTAAGCGCGAAAGATAACAGAACTGTAAAAAAATGCACAACATATGTTGTTGAGAACTGTCTTTATCAGATATTTTCTATTCATAAGCTTATATCCTTTAGCTATATGTGATTTTGCGAGGGGAATCACGTTGTGTGGAGATTGAAAGTTTGGTAGCAGCCAGTAATTCCTGTTTAAGGCCTTATAACATAAATGGTTAATTTAGGTCTGTGATAAGTTGTCAGAAAAAATGACAAAACGAGTGCGCTTTAATCGAATAGTGTTTAATATCGCGACTCCTTCGTTCCAACTTTTTGTTTAAAATAATGAAATTAACACTAAAACACAAACTGATTGGCGCAAGTTTATCGGCAGTGGTGGTAATGGCGACGGCATTGACTTGGTTTTCCGCCAGTCAATTGCAACAGCAAACCAGCAATGCGGTTTATACTCGTGCTGACGCAATTTCTTCGACCGCTGCTAAAGGCATCTCAGATTGGATTTCTATCCGTAAATCAATTAGTACTGCGTTTAATGCTCATATTGAAGCACAAGATGTTGTCCCTTATCTGCAACAAGCACGCAATGCGGGTGGTTTTGACGATATTTTTTACGGTACGACTGACGGCGCGATGTATCGTTCGCATCCAGAGCGTAATCGTGCGGATTATGATCCACGTACGCGCCCTTGGTATAAAGATGCAGCCAGTGCGGGTAAGCAGATCATCACCACCGCTTACAGTGATGCGATAACTGGCGCACTGCTTGTGACGATTGCAGAACCTGTTCGCCTTAACGGTAATATGAGTGGTGTGGTTGGCGCCGATGTCCTCATTGATCAGCTGATTGCGGACGTGATCAGTATGGATGCAGGAAAAAATGCACAAACCATGCTGATTGATGGTCAAAACGGTTCGTTTTTAGCTCATCCAGAAAAATCCTTATTATTGAAGCCTGTTACCACGCTCACCTCTGCCTTAGATATGCGCACTATTGAGCGTGCCGCAGATCAAGGTCAATTGCTCGCGCTTAAACTGAATGGCGTAGCGAAGTTCTTCTTTTTCACCGCTGTACCTGATACTCCTTGGTATTTTGCGGTACAGATGGATAGCAATACCGAATACGCCTCTCATTCCGAGTTGTTAACAGGCCTTATCACTACTGCGCTGCTGATCACTGTGATTGTGGTTGTGATTGTCTCTTGGCTCGTCAGCTTCTTGTTCCGTGACTTGGGCCGTGTATCGAAAGCGCTGGAGGAAATAGCCTCTGGTGATGCCGATTTGACACAACGTTTAGAGCCTCGCAGTGATGATGAAGTCGGACAACTGGCAAGCAACTTCAATACCTTCGTGAGCAACATGCACACCATGGTACTCAAGTTAAGCCATGTTTCAGCCGCATTGGCGCAGCAGTCGAAAGTGACGGCGGCACAAGCGGAAGAGCGCAGTAGCCGAATTCGCTTGCAACAAGATGAAATCAACATGGTGGCTACCGCAATCAATGAGATGGCTGCTGCCACTCAAGAAATTGCGGGTAACGCGGATCACACGGCGCAAAACGCAGGTGAAGCCGTGACGGCGTGTGTCCATGGCGCAGGTCAAGTCACTCAAACGCAGCGTTCGATTCAATCTTTGGCTGAAGAAGTGCAAGTCGCGACCGAAGTCATTCAAGAGCTGGAAGCGCATGGTCACCAAATCAGTACGATTCTGTCGACGATTCAGAACATCGCTGAACAGACTAACCTACTGGCGCTCAATGCGGCCATTGAAGCTGCCCGTGCGGGCGAGCAAGGGCGTGGTTTTGCTGTCGTGGCTGATGAAGTTCGTGTGTTGAGCCAACGTACCCACGCGTCGACCAAAGAAATTCAGCAGATGATTGAAACGCTGCAAGCCACCACAGGTAAAGCGGTAGGTATTATGGACGACAGCCGTCGCCTCGCGGACACCAGTGTTGATGATGCTAATGAAGCTTCGGTTAGCTTGGAGCAGATCCATAAAACGGTAGAACGTATCAGTGATATGGCGACGCAAATTGCGTCAGCGGCTGAAGAGCAAGCCTCTGTGACTTCGGAAATCACTCGCAATACCGTAGGTATTCGTGATGTTTCAAATGATCTCGCGCAAGAAGCTCACTCCGCTGCTGAACAAGCTGCAGAGTTGTCTGAACTGTCGCATGAGTTAGAACAAGAGATCCGTCGTTTTAAACTGTAATGACGTCACAGACAAAGTTTGATTAAGGAGCGCTTGATGCGCTCCTTTTTCGTTCTTATGCATCTCGTCATTTCGAGTTTCGATTCGCGGTCAAAGACCTATATAGAGCTCTTAAGTACAGAGGCTAAAGCCACAGAGACTGAATGGCGGTGTGGGGGGGGAGATGGTGCGCGCACTGCGCTTGAAAAAGTTCTGCGGTCGCAATGGCATCCGTCAGTGCATGGTGAGGTGAGTAGGGCGGTAAGTGATAGCGTATCCGTGATTGCCCAAGGCGTATGGAGGGCAGAGGTCGACGTGTAATGTGTTGCCACAGCGAGCGTTGTTTATCCAGTAACTGACGTTCAATTTCTAATGTATCGATCACGGGAAATTCGATCGCCTCGCCCCATATATTCAGGCTACTCTGGCGCAAAAATTCACGTTCAATATGCCTAAAGTGTACGACGACAATCTTACCGTGTAACTCCTCGAGTAATTCTTTCAATACCTGTTCTGGATCTCGCGCCTGTTGTAACTCGGAGTGCGTGATCCCATGGAACACTATCGATTCCTCTTCAAATGGTTGAGAGGGTTTTACTAACCAGTACCGAGCTTGATTAAGAAAAATCCGTTGAGTAGTAAAAGGCACTAAACCGATACTCACAATGGCATCTTGCTCGGCATTCAGTCCCGTTGTTTCAAAATCGAGGGCAACCAGTGAGCACTGATGAATCGGTGTTGAGCCTTCAACCAGAGGTTGAGCATAAAAGCGTTGTAAACTGGATTGCCGAGCCTGCTGGGCTAAGTGAGCAAACCGAGCGGGCCAGTAAATCGCAGAATCGAACATGACGCTCACTTAAAATGTTGGTTGGCTTGGTAACGATACTTAAGATAATTCTGCCCGTTACTGAGGATCTGAAACGCATCTTTTAAGTTGCGTCGTTCAAAGTCCGAAAGATTTTCCGGCTCGATGCTGTTGTCGGCTTCACGCTCTTGTTCAACATCAATCGCTTGATGGCGAATCCGCACCATCGCGATGAATTCCAAGGCATCACGCAGATCTTTGCCTTTACCTTGCGGGAGCAATCCTGCTTCAATTACATCATCTAAACGTTCAAATGAGTTTTTAGCGCGTGAACCTGCGGCGAGGGCATGTACGCGGATCAAATCCGCCAGTGGTGCTGTCCCGCGACGTTTCAAATTGATGGAGTTGTTATGGCGTCCATCTTTTTCCATCACGAAATTCTTAAAAAAGCCCAGTGGCGGCGTGCGATTGAGCGCATTACGCGCCAAACAGGCTAAAAATCGCTGATTGCGTCTGGCGCGGCGTACAATGAAACCAGACAGTTGCTCGGCCCATTTGGTGCGTCCATAGACACCATCGAGATCAAAAAAAATCGACGCATTGAGCAGAGCTTGCGGGTTGGGATTATCAATCCAGTCAGCAAAGCAGGTTTCCCATTCTTTGCGAGTCATGCGCCATTGCGGATTGCTAGCCATGATATCACCGTCACACAATGGGTATCCGCAGCGGTCTAATCCCCTACACACCAACTCAGCAAATTGAGCAAAATAAGCACCATGCTGCTGCACATCGTAGCGATCATCTAAAATCAGAGCATTATCTTGATCGGTCACAATCAGTTGCTCATCGCGTCCCATCGAACCAAAGGCGACAAAACAGTAGGGTAGCGGCGCAGCACCCAGCTCGGCCTCGACTAATTCAATGATGCGCTGAGTGAAAGCGCGGCCAATGGTCGACATCGCAGTACCAATCATGTGTGAATTGGCGTCTTCGTTAACTAAACGTACGAAGCTTGCTTTGACTTCATTGGCGAGTTGAGCCAAATCATCCATGCACGTTTGCTGGTAGATACGACTGACTAAAAGCAATGAGTTTTGCGACTCATGGCGTACGATGTCGGTCATATCGATGATGCCAATCGGCTGCCTTTCTTTTAATACAGGGAGATGGTGAACGTTATTGCGTAGCATGGCGAGCATGGCTTCATAGACGTAAGCGTTATGATCCAGCGAGATGACCTCATGAGTCATGACTTGACTGACGGTCTGTGTGACATCCATACCTTGCGCCAAGACGCGTCGGCAGAGATCTCGTTCCGTGACAATGCCGACCACGGGCGTTGAGTCATCTTCTGTATCAAGCAGGATCTGGTGATCGAGGATCAGCAGCGCAGAGACGTTTTCATCTGCCATGCGCTGTGCCGCCTGTTGAATAGAGGCTTGTTTGTCTATCGCTGGCGCTTGACGTGTTAACAGCTGTTTGACTTTGCTGGTGATAAGATCATTTTGTTCTTTTTGTTTAGCAACGGTTTGACGCAAGCGTACGGCTTGCTCTACTTCAACAAAATCGGCAAAACTATCAAACTCTTGGTGTAAACGGTGAAAGAGCGCTTCAGGCAAACAGTACAGTAGCGTATCTTCAATTGCAGTGACCGCGAAAGACACTTGGTTACGCGTTAATAACCCCATTTGTCCAAATAGACTGCCTTCCGTCAGTCGATTGTACAGCTCACCATGACGTCGATAGACTTCGACCGCACCACTACGAACCAAATATAAATCACTGATGGCTTGTTTATAGCCAATAATCGGTGTGTCCTTACGAAAGTAGGCAATTTCAATTTGTTGAGCGATTTCTGGTAGTCGTTCGTTGGGTAAGGCATCAAAAGGTGGATGCTGTTGCAGGAATTGTTGAATCTCGATTAACTCGGCGTCCATGGAGGCTCCTATCGTTACAAACATGCGTTAGGCGATGTTTTTGGCGGTATGGCAGACCATACTACCTCAATTTATTGCCTTAGGGCTAATCGGAGCACGCAGAGAGAGGGAAAGGAGTCTATCTATACCCTTCCTACTTGAAGCTGCAGCGGTGTTGGCTACGTTCGTTCACCCCAATCACATAGTGTATCTATGCTCATGGGGAGGAACTCACTTGCCGCCTACCTGCAACTCCAAGTAGTTTGGGTATATGAACAGTAAAAAACAAAAACCGGCCATATTCCAGCCGGTTTAAGAGAGTCATTGACGATGCGATTACATCACCGCAGCAATGCCTTGGCACAATGGTAGCATGTTTGATTTGGTCATCCCCGCTACGCTGATGCGGCCAGAGCCGACGATATAGATACCCAACTCTGATTTGAGGCGTGCAACTTGCTCTTTGCTTAGGCCAGAGAAAGAGAACATGCCGTTTTGACGCTCGATAAAGCTAAAGTCAGCGTCTACACCCACTTCTTTCAATGTGTTAACGAAAAGTACGCGCATCTCTTGAATGCGTTCACGCATTTCCGCGACTTCGGCTTCCCATTCTGCACGTAATTCTGGATTGTTCAGAATGTAAGTGACGACGGCAGCACCGTGAGCTGGTGGGTTTGAGTAGATAGAGCGGATAATCGCTTTAACTTGTGAGAACGCCGTCTCTGCAACGGCCGTTGAAGGTGCAACCAGCGTGAATGCACCGACACGTTCGTTGTACAAGCCAAAGTTCTTTGAGAAAGAGCTGGCAACCAGAATCTCAGAGTTGTATTTCGCAAAAATACGTAGGCCAGCTGCGTCTTCTTCTACGCCTGAAGCAAAGCCTTGGTAAGCAAAGTCAAACAGAGGCAGTAAGCCTTTGTTTGCCACCAATTTCGCCAGTACTTCCCACTCTTGCTCTGTTGGGTCAATACCCGTTGGATTGTGGCAGCAGCCGTGCAGTAAAACCACATCGCCTTTCTCTGCCTGCTCTAAATCTGCCAGCATAGCGGCAAAATCTTTGTCTTTGGCTTTGGCATCATAATAAGCGTATTGCGTAGTTTCTAAGCCAGCGGCATTGAACACACCGTGATGGTTAGCCCAAGTCGGGTTACTGATCCAGACTTTCACATCGCCCAGTTGACGCTTAATAAATTCACCCGCCACACGCAGCGCACCAGTTCCACCAGGTGCTTGCGCTGTTTTTGCCAGTTTTTGTGTCACTATGTCCGAATTCGCGCCGAACAGCAGTTTTTGTACGGCTAAACCGTATTCAGCTGTCCCTTCAATCGTCAGATAAGATTTGGTTTTCTCTGACTCAAGCAGTGCAGCTTCCGCTTTCTTTACAGTAGCGAGAACTGGGGTTTCACCTGCTTCATTCTTATAAATACCTACACCGAGGTTAATTTTGTCGGTACGAGGGTCTTTTTTGAACTCTTCAGTTAAACCTAGGATAGGGTCAGCGGGAGCGGCAACGACTTTTTCGAACATAAAGCACATCCATGTCAAGTTAGGGTGGGAAGGGATGATTAAACTCATCAAAATTTACCGTATTTATACCTCCCGCGAATTCAGGTGACAACAGCACCTGAAAGAAAATATCGAAAAATTTTCACTTGGCTGAAAAATTGGGAATAGTTGTGCATTTTTTTATGTAATAGAACACCTTCATGGCTTTCGATATTCGTGAATACTGCTAAGATGCAACTTATAGTCGGGGAGCCTGAGAGCGTATATACCCTTCTTACTTGAAGCTGCAGCGGTGTTGGCTACGTTCGTTCACCCCAATCACATAGTTTATCTATGCTCATGGGGATGAACTCACTTGCCGCCTACCTGCAACTCCAAGTAGTTTGGGTATAACAACGTGCGAATCAAAGGCTGAGATCGCGTAGCGAGACCCGTTGAACCTGATTCAGTTAGGACTGACGTAGGGAACTATCCTCAACCGCTGGTATTGTCTCACCATTGATTTGCAGTTTGGGATCAGTTCCTGTTTTCACAGGAGCTTTTATGTCAACAATCTCTTCTATTCATACTCCCATAGTGCTGACTATCGCAGGCTCAGATAGCGGTGGTGGTGCTGGAATTCAAGCCGATATCAAAGCCATTTCAGCGACAGGGGGGTACGCCTGCTCAGTGATTACCGCGATTACCGCACAAAATACGCAGGGTGTTTCCGCCGTTTTTCCTTTGCCATCAACGGTGGTTGAGCAACAGTTAGACGCCGTGTTTAGCGATATTCCCGTCTTGGCAGTCAAAATTGGTATGTTGGCGGATGCCCCAATCATCGCTCTGGTTGCTAAGAAATTACGCCAATATCAACCGAAATGGATTGTGCTCGACCCAGTGATGATCTCAACCAGTGGCCATCATTTATTGGCGGCAGAGGCAGTCGAGACGTTAAAACGCGAGCTATTACCGTTAGCCAATCTCATTACGCCTAATCTGCCAGAAGCGGCGGTTTTAGTGGGGATGACGCAACAAGAATGGCAGCAGAATCCGCAGCAGGGTATTACCGCGCTTAGTCAGTTAAACACACCAGCGGTACTGCTCAAAGGCGGTCACGACCATCAGCAAGCCAACAGTGATGACTTACTGATTCAAAGTGGTGATAGTCGTCATTTCTGTGCGCCCCGTATTGCTACGAAGAATACGCATGGTACGGGCTGCTCACTCTCATCTGCGATCGCCTCATACTTAGCGCAGGGGGCTGAGTTAGTGGAAGCGGTGGATAAAGCCAAACAGTATATCCACCAAGCGATTGCGCATGCCGATCAATTGAGGATCGGCCAAGGTTATGGGCCGATACACCATTTTTATCTACTGCAAATAGCTAAAAGCCAGCAGAAAAGCCAATAAGAGTGAGCTTGAGGTATAAAAAAACCGTCTCGCTTGAGACGGTTTTTACATTCAACAGAGCGGAATTAGAAACTCGCGCTGCGTGGGGTACGTGGGAATGGGATCACGTCACGCACGTTGCCCATACCAGTGACGTAAGAGACTAGACGCTCGAAGCCCAGACCAAAGCCCGCGTGCGGCACTGTGCCGTAACGGCGCAGGTCGCGATACCAGTCCATGTGCTCAGGATCGATGCCAAATTCACGCATACGCGCATCAAGAATATCCAAACGCTCTTCACGCTGTGAACCGCCGATGATTTCACCAATGCCCGGTGCCAATACGTCCATCGCCGCAACAGTTTTGCCATCTTCGTTCATACGCATGTAGAAGGCTTTGATGTCTTTTGGATAGTTCTTCACGATAACCGGTGCTTTGAAGTGCTCTTCTGCAAGGAAACGCTCGTGCTCAGAAGCCAAATCAATGCCCCATTCAACAGGGAACTCAAACGTTTTGCCGCAGTTTTTCAGAATTTCAATCGCATCGGTGTAATCCACTTGTGCGAAATCTGAATCTACAAACTGTTCAAGACGGGCAATCACTTCGTTGTTGATACGATCGTTAAAGAACTCAAGATCGTCACGACGCTCTGCCAGTACGGCTTTGAACACGTACTTCAGCATGTCTTCAGCCAGTTTTGCTACAGTGTTCAGGTCAGCAAACGCAACTTCAGGTTCAACCATCCAGAATTCCGCCAAGTGACGGCTGGTGTTTGAGTTTTCCGCACGGAATGTTGGGCCGAAAGTGTACACTTTGCTGATCGCACAAGCGTAAGCTTCCGCGTTGAGTTGGCCTGATACGGTCAGGAAGGTTTCTTTACCAAAGAAGTCTTGGTTGTAATCCACTTTACCTGCATCAGTACGCGGCAGGTTTTCCATATCCAGCGTTGAAACGCGGAACATTTCACCTGCGCCTTCTGCATCAGAAGCGGTGATCAGTGGAGCTGAAACCCAGAAGTAACCTTGCTCATGGTAGAAACGGTGAATCGCTTGCGCCAAACAGTTACGAACACGCGCAACCGCACCGATCACGTTAGTACGTGGACGCAGGTGAGCCACTTCACGCAGATATTCAATTGAATGACGAGTTTTCGCCATTGGGTAAGTGTCGGCATCTTCAACCCAACCGACGACTTTTACGTCAGACGCAGCTAGCTCAAATGCTTGGCCTGAAGCTGGAGATTCAACAATCTTACCGGTTACTTCAACGGAACAGCCTGTAGTGAGCTTCAGAACTTCGTTGTCGTAATTATTGAGATTATTAGGAACCACGGCCTGAATCGGGTTGAAACAAGAGCCGTCATAGATGGCAAGAAACGAAATTCCAGCTTTGGAATCACGACGTGTGCGAATCCAGCCGCGAACAGTGACTTCACTGTCTACTGCGAGCTTGCCGCTGAGTACGTCATTTACAGGCGCGTAAGTCATGTTTATTACAGTCTCCGTTGAGATAAAAGACACCCCGATGCCATTTGCTGCATTCATTGCGCAAAAAATAGACGAAACATCGGGTTGTAGAGAGTTTTACAGATTCAACGGAACATATTACCTGTCAATTTGTCAGCTTCAACCTTTAATGTGGTTTCCGCGCAGAATTCTTAGCAATCAAAGTAAATTGATTCAGCAAGGATTCTAATTGTTGTGATAAATGTTCAAGATCGATGCTGATCTCACGCGTCTCACTTGCCGATTGTGATGTGTTGTTCGCGTGATGAGTGATGACTTCAACTTTATTCTGGATCTCATGACTGACTTCCGTCGTGCGTTTGGTCTGCTCTTGAATGCCCATAGCATGGCTTAGTACTTGCTGCATTTCGCTGACTACACGAGTCATGGCGGCAGAGAGTTCCTCCACTTCGGATGAGCGCTGATGCGCATGAGAGCAGACGTTATCTACAGAAGAGAGTGAGGCTTTGCTGTCACGCTGAAATCCCGCGATGATATTTTCAATATTGCCGGTGGCTTCCGTGGTGCGTGATGCAAGATGACGCACTTCATCTGCAACGACAGCAAAACCACGACCTTGTTCGCCCGCTCGCGCCGCCTCAATAGCGGCATTGAGCGCAAGTAAGTTAGTCTGCTCGGCAATGCCTTTGATCACGCCAAGAATGGACGATACTTGGCCAGTTTGATTATTTAATTCCACAATACGCTGTTTGACCGCCTCAATATCGCCCACCAGATTTTTGATATCTTCACTGGCTGCGTGTGCTTGCTTGGCACTTTGCTGAACAATACTGGTGGTGTGATTGATCAATTTAGACGCTTCTTCGGTAGCAAACTCAACTTGTTGCTGCTTACCTTGCATATCCGTGATGTTGGTTTGCACTTCTGCGGTTTCTTTTTGTTGATTGTTGGCCGCCTGATCGGTGACTTGCGCGACATTCGTAAGCTTTTTGGCTGAATCAGCAAGGGAATGGGAAGTGTCTTGCACTTGTTGCAAACTGTCTGACACCGTATCCATCAGTGAGTTGATGGATACCGACAGTTGTCCGAGTTCATCTTTTCTATCGTTTTCGAGTCGATGGGAAAGATCTTTACTTTTACTGACAGCACACATAAATGCCGATGTTTTTTGCAAAGGCAGAACGATAATTCTACGCATAAAAAACAGCGTCAACATAAAACCAAACAGCGCAATAACCGACATAATGCCGACACCAATAAGAGTGCGATGATTCACCATTTGCGTTAAGTGGTTAAGATTAAACTCAAGACGAATCACACCAAGCACTTCACCTTCCGGTGCGATATGGCAAGCTACGCAATTAGTTCCTCGGTAGTTTTCACTCGATTTCATTGGTAACGCGACCACGATGCCTTCCCCCCAATCGGATTGGTAGGGCTCTATAACCATTTCTCCTTGTAATGCCCGTTGATCAATTTCATCTTTAGGTTGTTGATCTGTGCTTCCTGGGCCATAAATCTTATTCAAAGAGGGCGCTCGAATGACGCGAACTTGTTCAATCCCATCTTGTGCTAATGCTTTTTGGCGTAGCGTCTCTTTTTGTGCCATGGTGCCAGTCAGCATCATCATATTCAGGCTATCAAAGTAGTTACTGGCTTTGTCGTGTAACTGCTCACTTAGCACGGAATGGATGAGATCTTTTTGCTGCCAATATTGATAAGAGGTTGAGCCCGCCAAAACTAAAGCAAACACGGTGATTAATGTGAGCAGCAATTTACTAAGAATGGATGAGTGCATGATAGTTTTGTAATTATAAGTGGCCCCGACTCATGTAAATATAGCGTTAATTCGCTAGGTGACAAACGTAGACCAATTGTTAGTGTGACCTTAACCAAAGTGTGAGTTTAAATATGAGGTATGACGCATACTCTTAGATGGTTGCACAACCTATCACGTTGATGAATCTCAGCTATTGCATTGATTATTGAGGGATGTTTTTCACAAGCTTGTGTGAGAGGTGCAAGTTGCCTGAATTATGTTTTGAATAGCCTTGTCTGAGCCGCTGAGATTTCTTAGTATTGCGGCTCTTTTTATGCCCCGAGAATGATGATGAAAACAGAATTATACAAAGAGTTTATGTTTGAGGCTGCTCACCACTTACCGCATGTACCAACTGGTCATAAGTGTGGTCGTTTACATGGACACTCTTTTTTAGTTCGTCTGTATGTTGAAGGTGAGGTTGATCCCCATACAGGTTGGGTTGTAGATTTTGCGGAAATTAAAGCCGCATTCAAACCGATTTATGATCGTCTCGATCACTATTATCTGAATGATATCGAAGGGTTAGAAAACCCAACCAGTGAAGTGTTGGCAAAGTGGATTTGGCAACAGCTCAAGCCCAGTTTACCGCTGCTGAGCAAAGTCGAGATTAAAGAAACTTGCACGGCGGGTTGTATTTATCGCGGTGAATAGCGCATTGATGTGAGATGTAATCTGATCATGCAAAGCATAAAAAAACGCCCGGATATCCGGGCGTTTTTGTAACCACAAAAGGTTCCGATTAACAGATCACTTTGATTGCCAAGCCACCCTGTGAGGTTTCACGGTACTTAGCATTCATGTCCTTGCCGGTTTCCAGCATGGTTTCAATCACTTTATCCAGTGAAACACGTGGGGCAGAGGAACGACGCAGCGCCATACGGGTCGAGTTGATCGCTTTCACGGCTGCAATGCCGTTACGCTCGATACATGGCACTTGTACTTGTCCTGCAACTGGGTCACAAGTCAAACCAAGGTTATGTTCCATCGCGATTTCAGCTGCCATACAGACTTGCTCTGGGCTACCGCCTAAAAGCTCAGCAAGACCGGCTGCTGCCATAGAGCAAGCGACACCCACTTCACCTTGACAGCCCACTTCCGCCCCAGAGATAGAGGCATTGCGCTTGTACAAACCACCAATCGCGCCAGAAGCGGCGAAGTAACGGATGTAGTCTTTCTCGGTCACGGTTTGGATGAATTTGTCGTAGTAGGCGAGTACCGCAGGAATAATGCCGCATGCACCGTTGGTTGGCGCAGTAACTACACGGCCACCTGCTGCGTTTTCCTCGTTAACCGCAAACGCATACATGTTTACCCAGTCAACCACCGCCATTGGATCGTTAGTGGTTTTTTCAGATGTGAGCAGTTGTTGGCGCAGCGCAGCAGCACGGCGTGGTACACGCAAAGGCCCAGGTAGGATACCTTCGGTGTTCATCCCGCGTTCCATACACTCACGCATGGTACGCCAAATGTTGGCGAAATAGGTGCGTACTTCTTCGTCAGAATGCATGGCTTTTTCGTTAGCCATAACAAGCGTGCTGATCGAAAGACCGCTTTCTTTACACTGATGCAGCAGCTCGTCAGCCGAACGGAAAGCGTAAGGCACTTGAATTAGAGATTCGTTCTCTTTGCCAAAGTTTTCTTCATCAACGATGAAACCACCACCGATAGAGTAGTAAGTTTTGCTGAAGATTTTCTCGTCGTTGATCCATGCGTGAATCTGCATGCCGTTTTCGTGCAAAGGCAGATTAGTGCGGTGGAAATTCATCCCACCTTCACGAGGGAAAGAGACGGTATGACAGTGCATACCAACAGGAAGACGTTCTGTTTCTTCTACACGAGCGATAAAGCTCGGAATCGAGTCGATATCCACTTTCTCTGGTGTATTACCTGCCAGACCCATGATGATAGCGATATCCGTGTGGTGACCTTTCCCTGTCAGTGATAGCGATCCATAAACGTCCACGGTGATTTTAGTGACGTCGCGCAATTTTCCCATTGAGCGTAGTTCGTCAATAAACTCTTTACCCGCTTTCATCGGTCCAACCGTGTGTGAACTTGAAGGACCAACACCGATTTTATAGATATCAAATACACTAATCATTTTGAATGCCTCAAAACTAAGCCCCCCTAAGGGTAGGGAGGCTTTTGGTATAGTTATGTTTTGTGTTTTAAGCTCATACGCAAAGGTAGAGATTAAAGAGCGCCGTAGATTACAGAACTAATCGCAGCCAAGCCACAAATAACTGTAAAAATCTGTACAGGTGCTGAAGTCTTGAACTTAGCCATTGCAGGCACTTTATGCATTGCAAATACAGGCAATAGGAACAAGATAGCAGCAATCATTGGTGCGCCCATGGTTTCGATCATATCGAGAATACTTGGGTTCACAATCGCCACAATCCAAGTGGTCAGTACGATAAAGCCGAGAGAGATTTTTTCAATCTTGCTGACTTGCATGTTGCTGCGTGATTTCACCAGACCCACCAGACCTTCATGAGCACCTAAGAAGTGACCGAAGTAGCTTGAGGTGATCGCTGCAAATGCCACGATTGGACCTAAGTAAGAGATGATTGGAGAGGCATGAGCGTTTGCTAAGTAAGATAAAACAGAGATGTTTTGCTCTTTGGCCATGGCTAGCTGCTCTGGAGAGAGAGAAAGCACGACCGAGAAAACAAAGAACATCACAAAGCCCATCAGCATCATGGCTGCACCGCCAGTGATCATGTCAGTTTTCTGTACTGCCTTGTCACCAAACTCTTGACGTTGCACTTTAGAGAATTGAGAAATGATTGGACTGTGGTTAAAAGAGAACACGATGATTGGAATGGCAAGCCATACTACTGTTGGAAGCGTTGACCAGTCTGGTGCAACTTCCATCATAGAGGTATTCCAATCTGGGATCAGGTAGAAAGAGAGTGCCAATAGGATAAATACCAGAGGGTAAACCATGGCAGAAGTCGCTTTCAGCATTAGCTCCTTACCAAATACCACACCCGCGGTCATCACGGTGATCAGTGCGCCAGACAGCAACCAGCGAGGAATTGATTCCATACCGATTTGGTTGACGAGGAAAGAATCCACCGTGTTAGTGATGCCCACACCGTAGATCAGAACGATAGGATAGATGGCGAAAAAGTAAGCAAAAGTAATAAGGTTAGCGCCAGCTTTACCAAAATGTTCTTCAACCGTGTCAGTGATGTCTGCATCAGGATTTTTTGCAGATAATACGAAACGAGCGAGAGACTTGTGTGCAAACCAAGTCATTGGGGCGGCAATCAGTGCGAGAAGAACTAATGGCCAGAAGCCACCCGCACCCGCTTTGATTGGTAGGAACAGGACACCTGCACCAACCGCTGTACCGAAAAGGGACAGAGCCCAGGTGAAATCTTTATAGGTCCACTTGCTAGCAGAACGTGCTGTAGAAGTAGCCGCTGTTGTAGTATTCATATGTTTTTACTCATTTTGGGAACAGGAAATAAGTCGGAGCGCATTTTTGCACATTTTTCACATAAGAAAACTAGATCTAAATCATGATTGGTTGTACTTATTGAAACTTCTATCAAAAACCTATTTTTGATCACGAAATTGGCGTGCCACATGTGAGAATTGTTAATGGCTTGGATCAGGTTTAGTTATGTTTGCGTGAAAAATTCTCAGTGAATGGTCAGGAAAACGTTTGCTTGTCTTTTTGATTAGATTTTCTAATGATTTGTATTGCCTTGCCCAAAGTGAGAAAAATAGGCCTTCAAACTAACTCATTGTAATTAATAAATTGTTTTTGAAGGGATTGGATGATTTGTGCGGTCATACCCCATATAAAATGTTGTTTATAGGAGAGGGCGAACAGTTTATGACGGTGGTTTTTTAACTGAAAAGTCCCGCTGTGGATCTTTTTTCGATCAAGCAAAAAACTCATCGGCACTTCAAACACTTCATCAACTTCGTTGTGATCGAGCTGAATCGGGTAGTCGGATTCGACAAAAGCTAAAAAAGGCGTCACGGCAAATTGGCTTACGGTCACTAACTCAGGCAGCTGACCAACAATACGAATTTTCTCTTCTGGGATGCCAATCTCTTCTCGTGCTTCTCGCTTTGCCGTCTGCTGTAACGAGTGGTCGCTCTCTTCGTACTTTCCGCCGGGAAAACTGATTTGCCCGGGGTGATGCCTCAAATGCGCTGCGCGCTTGGTCATGATCACTTGTAGGCCTTGCGGGCGTTCTACTACGCCAATCAATACCGACGCTTTACGTAGCTTCTCTGGCGCTAAATGTGCGACGCGCCGCAAGCTTTCCTGAGGATAGGCGGCGGGTAAATGGAGCTGAAACTGCTGGATAAACTCGTGACGGCTAATGTTTTGCAAAGCAGACCTCTATACTGTGATTAACGTATAACACCTGTTATATACCCTTCCTACTTGAAGTTGCAGCGGTGTTGGCTACGTTCGTTCACCCCAATCACATAGTGTATCTATGCTCATGGGGATTTACTCATTTGCCGCCTACCTGCAACTCCAAGTTGTTTGGGTATAGCGTGTTTCATAACAATGCGCTGTCGGTTACTGCACATTTGCCGGATATGATATCCCCTTTCTACCGACTTGACGCTGTAAGTAGGAAGGGGATGGCTTGAGAAGAAAACCGCCAACGAGCATTGGCGGTGCTGACGGTGGTTCAAACTGAGAGTTAGGATTCTAGGGTTGGAAGAATTCGGCTTAACTTATCTAGCGTTTCTTGATACTCCGCAGCTCCTTCGCTGTCAGCCACCAAGCCGCCACCCGCCCAAGCATAAAGTTGCTGCTGATAGGCAACCAAAGTACGAATGGTGATGCTGGTATCCATTTTTCCATGACGGCTGAGATAGCCAATTGAGCCACAATAAGCGCTACGGCGATGCGGCTCGAGCTCTTCAATGATTTCCATTGCCCGCACCTTGGGCGCTCCCGTAATCGAACCGCCGGGAAAACAGGCGCGTAACAGATCGGCGGCTTGGTATTGCTCATCCAGTGTTGCACGAATCGTGCTCACCAGATGGTGCACGGCGGGAAAGCTCTCGACATCAAACAACTTAGGTACATGCACGCTACCCGGCTTTGCCACACGACCAATATCATTACGCAGCAGATCGACAATCATTAAATTCTCGGCCTGATCTTTTTCTGCGCTGACTAAATCTTGCTTGAGTAGGGCATCTTGTTGCTTGTCGGCATGGCGTGGACGTGTGCCTTTGATCGGTTTGGTTTCAATCACTCGATCGCAAACTTGCAGAAAACGTTCTGGAGATACACTCAAAATTGCGCCTTGCGGCAAACGCAAAAAGGCGGAGAAGGGCGCTTGGTTACCTTTTTCCAGCTTCAAATATGCTTGCCATTCACTACCGGTGTAGTGAGCCTGAAAACGCTGCGCGAGGTTGATCTGGTAACAGTCTCCCGAGCGTAAATACGCCTGCACACGAGCAAATTTATCTTGATAGGCGGTATAGCTCATATTGGATCGCCAAGGCGATGTGAGAGCAAAGTCAGTTACTTCGCTTGGCTTTATCGCCTCTTGTTGGTTTAACCAACCCCAAGCGTCTTCAACATTTTGTCCGACCAATTGCGCGGTGTGCTGTTGGTGATCGACCACGAGCGCCCAAGAATAGATGCCCACGGCCATATCGGGCATAGCAATGTCTTGTTCTGCCAAGCTAGGGAGGACTTCGACTCGGCGTCCTAAATCATAGGCAAAATACCCCAGAGCACCGCCAACAAAAGGTAACTCCGACGCATCAGTCACTTGAGGAAGATACTGCTCTTGGATGTCAGCAAGAAGCGCAAAAGGATCTTTTAGTGACAATGTCACGCCGTTCTGAGCGTGAATTTCAGTTTCATCACCAAAAGTCACTAAAGTGGCGAAAGGATTGGCGACCAGAATATCAAAGCGGCTATCCATATGGGTGGTAGACGCGGAGCGCAGCAGCATTGCCCAAGGTTGCTGCTCAATAGATGTAAAAAATTGTTTAGCAATATCAGGATGATAAGTTAATTTTTTGTGTTCAATTGACAAAATTTGGTTGTTATTCATTTGTGTAATTTGTGACAGAGAAACCGTTCATTGCGTAGCATCGCAGGGAAAGCAAGAGTATCATAAAAATCTCATACAAAGCTGCTACTTAAAGAGTGAGCGTCTCCTTCGGTTTTGGAAGCAGTAATTCACCCAAGTCGCAGTACACGGAAGCATAACAATAACGAGGCGAGCAATGACGGTAATACGCAAGCAAGATGTGATCAGCAGTGTCGCTGATGCGCTGCAGTACATCTCCTACTACCACCCATTAGACTTTGTAAAAGCCCTAGAAAAAGCCTACCAACGTGAAGAAAGCCAAGCGGCGAAAGATTCGATAGCGCAGATTTTGATCAACTCGCGCATGTCTGCAGAAGGCCACCGCCCCATTTGTCAGGATACGGGTATTGTCACTTGTTTCGTCAATATTGGTATGGGCGTGCAATGGGATTCGACCGACATGACGGTGCAGCAGATGGTGGATGAGGGCGTGCGCCAAGCGTACACCAACCCAGATAACCCACTGCGTGCTTCAGTATTGATGGATCCTGCGGGCAAGCGCATCAATACCAAAGACAATACCCCAGCTGTGGTGCACATCAATATGGTGCCTGGCGATAAAGTGGATATTCAAATTGCGGCCAAAGGTGGCGGCAGTGAAAACAAAACCAAGATGGTGATGCTCAATCCATCAGATGATGTTGCGGAATGGGTAGAAAAAACCGTACCCTTGATGGGCGCGGGCTGGTGTCCACCGGGCATGCTTGGCATTGGTATTGGTGGTACGGCGGAAAAAGCGGCCGTCCTCGCCAAAGAAGCCTTGATGGAACACATTGATATTCATGAGCTTATCGAGCGTGGTGCGCAAAATGCGGAAGAAGAGCTGCGTTTAGACATTTTCAACCGTGTGAATAAGCTCGGTATTGGCGCGCAAGGTCTTGGCGGTTTGACCACAGTGGTTGATGTGAAAATCAAATCGGCACCGACACATGCCGCTTCTAAGCCTGTCTGCATGATACCCAACTGTGCGGCGACACGCCACGTGCATTTCACACTCGATGGCAGCGGCCCTGCGCAGTTAACACCGCCTAAGTTAGAAGATTGGCCACAAATCACTTGGGAAGCGGGCGCGAATACGCGTCGTGTCAATCTTGATAACATCACCCGTGAAGAGATCCAAACGTGGAAAACCGGTGAAACGGTTCTGCTGTCTGGCAAGATTCTCACTGGTCGTGACGCCGCCCATAAACGCATTCAAACCATGCTGCAAAAAGGCGAAAAATTGCCTGACGGTGTCGATTTGAAAGACAAGTTCATTTACTACGTAGGTCCTGTGGACGCAGTAGGCGATGAAGTGGTTGGCCCTGCAGGCCCTACAACTTCAACTCGTATGGACAAGTTTACCGACATGATGCTTGAAGAGGTCGGCGTCATGGGCATGATCGGTAAAGCTGAGCGCGGCCCAGCTACCGTTGAATCGATCAAAAAACACAAAGCTGTTTATTTGATGGCAGTGGGTGGTGCAGCTTACTTAGTGGCGAAAGCGATCAAGAAAGCTCGTGTAGTCGCGTTTGAAGACTTAGGCATGGAGGCAATCTACGAATTTGAAGTCGAAGATATGCCAGTCACTGTTGCTGTGGATTCAACGGGCGCGAATGCGCACCAAATCGGCCCAGATACTTGGCGGGTCAAAATCGCTGAAGCGGCCAAGTAAAGGCTTGCCTCTCTCTTCTGTGCGAGGAACTTGGCAAAAAAATGACAAAGGTGCACGTAAGTTGCACCTTTTTAATAGGATACCTTTCCTACTCGAAGCTGTAGTTTTGGTATACAATTCATTTCGTTATCGATAGGTCAGGAGTTAGTAGGCATGCCTCGTTTTATTCAGATTCTACAAATCATTATGGCTGTGGTGATCGGTGCTGTGGTCGGTTACGACCTTATTTTGAACGGTATCAGCATTTTTAATGATAAATACGTCACCATCACCTGCGGTTTATTTGTGCTGCTTGAGATCGCACTGTTTGTCATCTACAAACTGATCGAAGAAGATTAATCCCTCTTATCGCTCCTGTGACTTGAATGGCTTATAGACAGGAGCGAGCCATTACCCATTGTTATTTTGCTCTGTGCCTAGTACTTAGCTGAGCAAAAGCGATACCCGAATAACTTGGCGTTTCAGGTAGTCAGCACTGCTGCCACTTTAAGTAGGAAGGGTATATTCATCTCACATTAAGCTTGAGCTTATTAAGCTGTGCGAAATCCTGATTTGGAGTGAACAATGCAGCGTATTCGTCAAGAAATGAGCGATTTTATCCATCGTGGCCTCGATTCCCATGTCCGTCTTGCGGTGACGGGACTTTCGCGAGCAGGTAAAACGGCGTTTATTACTTCACTGGTCAATCAACTTTTGCATACGTCCAGCCATCATAATCTCCCTCTGTTAGCGGCGGATCGTGAGCAGCGCTTGATTGGTGCAAAGCGTGTCCCGCAAAGCAACATGATGGTGCCACGCTTTGCCTATGATGAAGCGTTAACCGAGTTGCAAAGCAGCCCTGCAAACTGGCCTGTGCCAACCCGAGATGTGAGCGAAATTCGTTTGGCGATCAAATACAAGCCGAAAAAACGCAGCAAAAAGCTACTCACCAGTAGTGCAACTCTCTATCTCGACATTATTGACTATCCCGGAGAGTGGTTGCTGGATTTACCGCTATTAGAGATGGATTACGCCACTTGGTCAGCACAGCAATTTCATGCTCTGCATGGGTTACGCAAAGAGCTCGCTAAGCCTTGGTGTGACGCTGTGGAGCAGCTTGATCTTCACCAAGAAGCCAATGAGCAAACCTTGGCGGCGATTGCCGCGAGTTACACCGACTATCTGCATCAATGTAAAGCCAGTGGGCTGCATTGGGTTCAGCCGGGACGATTTGTGTTGCCAGGGGAGCTGGAAGGTGCGCCTGTGCTGCAATTTTTCCCGTGTCATGCGCCGCAGGGCTCAGTGAGCAAGCAGAGCTATTACGCTTTGCTGCAAGCGCGCTATCAGGAGTACCAAAACAAGGTGGTAAAAGCCTTTTATAAGGACTATTTCGCGACGTTTGATCGCCAGATTGTGTTGGTGGATTGCTTATCGCCGCTCAATGTAGGGCACGAATCGTTTTTGGATATGCGCAGCGCGCTGGAGCAAATCATGCACAGTTTCCGCTATGGGCGCAGTGGTTTGCTCAGCCGTTTATTTGCACCCAAAATCGATAAAGTCGTCTTTGCGGCCACTAAGGCTGACCATGTGACACCGGAGCAGCATGTCAATATGGTTTCTCTATTGCAGCAGATGATCCATCCGGCTTGGCAGCATGCAGCCTATGAAAATATTGAAATGAACTGCATCAGCATGGCTTCGGTGCGCGCTACGCAATCGGGTTACATCATGCAGGGAGAGCAGAAGGTGGCGGCGATTCAAGGTGTCACACTGGAAGGTGAATCCATCACGCTCTTTCCCGGTGAGGTGCCACGCAAACTGCCAGATCCCGATTATTGGCAGCGTCAGGCGTTTGATTTTACGGCGTTTCGTCCACTGCCCACAGCTATGGATGAGCCATGCCAGCACATTCGAGTCGATAAAGCCCTCGACATTCTGATTGGAGATAAACTGCGATGAGCGATCTTAAAACCAAACAGATTTTTAGCGAGCCACTGCAAGGTAGCTTAGAAACGCCGAGTTTGACGGCTCAGCAGCAGTTCAGCGCACAAGAAAAGTTTGTGCCCATGAACATGGAAGAGCCAGCAGAAGAGGCATTGGAAGCTGAGCTCGACACCATCATTCGCCCCAGCAAAGGGCGCAAATGGTTTGCCGGTGGCTTGTTTGCGGCTTTCAGTGGTTTGGTCGCATGGCAGGCTATCGATAGCGTGGTACAAGCTATTCAACATTCGGACTGGCTCAGCCTAGGATGGGTGGGATTTGTCAGTGCTTTGGCGACGTTAGGGTTAGGCGCTATCGCGAAAGAGTTGTGGAAACTGCGTCGTCTACGTCAACATTTTAGTGTTCAAGAACAAGCGCAAATCTTGATGGAGAATGATGCAGTTGGCCAAGGTCAAGCGTTCTGTGAGCAGATAGCCAAACAAGGTAAAGTGGATAAGCAGGGCTACCAACGTTGGCTATCGGCACTCAATAGCAGCCACAGTGACGCAGAAATTCTCGACCTGTACGATGCGCTGGTGGTGGGGGAGCAAGATAAACAAGCCAGTCAAATTGTGAGTCGTTATGCGACTGAAGCGGCCGCATTAGTGGCGATTAGCCCACTCGCGATTGCTGATATGTTGCTGGTGGCTTGGCGTAACTTTTCCATGGTGGATCAACTGGCAAAAGTGTATGGCGTTGAACTCGGTTACTGGTCACGCATAAAACTGTTTAAAGCCGTATTGCTCAACATGGCGTTAGCGGGGGCGAGTGAATTGGCTGTTGATGCCAGCGTGGATCTGTTTTCCATGGACTTGGCTGGACGCCTTTCTGCCCGTGCAGGGCAGGGTGTAGGCGTGGGTATTCTGACGGCGCGTTTGGGCATTAAAGCGGTAGGGTTGCTGCGTCCACTGCCATGGCACCCCGATCGCCAACTCAAACTGAGTGCGGTTCGTAAGCAAGTCGTGAGTAAAGTGGCTGCTTTGCTCGCCAAATAACCTTTCATTCTCGGAAACTGCGATCCGTTATCACGGATCGCTTGACGCCGATCTGGGCTTGGGCGAAACTACTGTCAACTTTTCGTGACACTTTCAAACAGGATCCTATTAAAGTGCGTCTTGAAGTCCTCTGTGAAGACCGATTAGGTCTGACTCGCGAGTTACTGGATATTCTCGCCTCCAAAAGCATCGATCTGCGAGGGATCGAAATCGATGTGATCGGTATTATTTACCTCAATTGTCCTGATATTGATTTTGAAACCTTCAGTGAACTGATGGCGGAAATTCGCCGCATTCCCGGGGTGAAAGATGTCCGTAAAATCCAGTTTATGCCGATTGAACGGCACAACACCGAATTGATTTCTCTGCTCAATAACTTGCCTGATGCGGTATTGGCGATCAACCTCAAAGGCGCGGTGGATATGGCTAACCACGCTGCGGCTGCATTGTTCAATCGTGAAGAATCCAGCATGATTGGCCAGCAAATTTCAGCTTTGATGCCCGTTTTCAACTTCACACGTTGGCTGGAAGGCAGTAAGTCTCGTCTGCGTGAAGATGTGGTCTTGGATGGACTGGATTATGTGATGGAAATCATGCCCGTCTACATTTCGAGCGATGCCAAACAATCCACCTTAGCCAGTGCGATGATGATGTTACGTGCTGCGAATACGGGATTGACTAGCACAACTCAAATCCCACTACAGAGCAACTTAGGCTTTGAACATTTTGTGGGTGTTTCGAATCGACACAAAAGCCTGATGAGCCAAGCGAAAAAATTGGCCATGCTTGATCAACCTCTGCTGATTGAAGGGGAAACCGGCACAGGTAAAGAGATGCTCGCTAAGGCGTGCCATAACCGTTCGGATCGTTCTTCTGCACCCTTTTTGGTACTGAGCTGCGCGTCAATGCCGGATGATGTGGCCGAAACCGAATTGTTTGGTCATGCGCCGGGCTCTTTTAATCATCAACAAGGTCATAAAGGCATCTTTGAGCAAGCCAATGGTGGCACTGTATTTCTGGATGAAATTGGTGAAATGAGTCCACATTTGCAAATTAAGCTACTGCGCTTTTTGCAAGATGGTACTTTCCGCCGTGTCGGGGAGGAGCATGAAATCCACGTGGATGTGCGTGTGATTGCCTCTACACGTCATAACTTAGCGGATTTGGCCGAGTCGCGCCGTTTTCGAGAGGACCTGTTCTACCGCCTCAATGTCTTGACGCTGCGTATTCCACCTCTGCGTGAACGCCCAAGTGATGTACAGCCGCTGCTTGAACTCTTCATCACCAAACACTGTAACAAGTTGGGTATGCTCAAACCTAAGTTGACCGACGATCTGCTGGATAAACTCAGTCAGTATCAGTGGCCGGGCAATATGCGCCAACTGGACAATATGGTGCTGCGAGCCTTAACTGAAATTGAAGGGGATGTGCTGGGTATTGAACCGTTCCACCTACCGCAAGTGGACAGCGTAAGTTCTGCGCCTAGCATCAACCTCGATGGTTCGCTCGACGACATCATGAAGGAGTACGAATCGCAAGTGTTGGATCGTCTGTTCCAATCTTTTCCTTCCAGTCGTAAGTTGGCGAAAAGACTCAATGTTTCTCACACGTCGATCGCGAATAAGCTGAGGGATTATGGAATAAGGAAGCGCTGATGAATGGATTAAACAGCGAATGCCATTTCTATCAAACCGATGGTGACATTGTTGTACGCTGCGCGCAAATCAACGACGCCGAGCGTTTAAGCCAGTATTTTGTGGATAACCGAAGCCACTTGATTGAGTGGGAGCCAAGGCGTGAAGCTGAGTTTTTTACTGAGTCCGGCTGGCTGCAAAGGCTGATTAAGCTCAATGAATTGCACAAAATGAAGCTCGGTTACTATCTACTGATTTTGGATGCGAAAAATGATGCCATGTTAGGCACCATCTCATTTAGCAATATTATCCGCTTCCCATTCCATGCGTGTAATGTCGGTTACTCGTTGGCCTATGAGGCGCAAGGCAAAGGGATCATGACGCGTGCTTTGACGATGGCTTGTCAATACATGTTTAGCGAGCACAACATGCATCGCATAATGGCTTCTTACATTCCGCACAATAAACGCAGTGAAAATGTGCTCAAACGCGTGGGTTTCGTGCTTGAGGGCCACGCTAAAGATTACTTACTGATCAACGGTAAATGGGAAGACCACAACCTGACTTCGCTGATCAATCCCAATTGGAAAGAATAACCCGTTCGGCGATACCCAAACCCTTTGGGAGTACGCAAAACACATTATTGAACAAGCAAGCTAAAACGGCTGGCTGAAAGTTTAAGGATACTCAATGTCTTATTTGCCTTTGGAGAAATACCAAAGAAAATGGATTTTTACCCATGCGTCGATGCCAGTGCCTGAAGCCGATCTGGCACAGATCAAACCCATGGAGCCGTTGCGCGCGGCGCAATTTTGGAAAGAGAACATCAGTGACATGAGCCCTGATGCTGAGCGTTTGAGCTCTCACGACTGGCCACGCAAAGCCAATAGCTGGTCTGGTGAGACAGGCTGGATGGCGGAGTGGGAGAGCGATGAACCAGAACTGCCGGAAGCATTGGCAGCCCATCTGCCATGGCAAGATGATGTGACGGTATATTTCTGTTACGAGAAATACAATGTGCTGGAAACCAAATGGTCAGTGTTTAAGCGCCATTGGAAGAACTTCCTGTTTTACGATGATGGCCCATTTTTGCTGGGCCGCCGGCGTAAAGAAGCGCTCTGGTTTAGTAGCGAAGGCAAAGTAAAACTCGGACAACGCCCATAAAAAATCCGGCTTCGGCCGGATTTTTCTCTTCTTATCGCTTTCTTTCCTATGACTGACCGCGATGCTTTTACTCTTGAGTCACTTTAGTCGGTGATTTCGCCGCGGACAAGGTAGAGCCCATGGACGCAGTAATGATCATAAAAATCGCTAGCCACTGGCTCCATTGTAGGGTTTCACTCAAAATGGCTAACCCCGCCATCGCGGCAATCGCAGGCTCTAAGCTCATTAATACACTGAAATGCTGTGTAGAGAGTCGGCTGAGTGCCACCATCTCTAGGCTATAAGGTAGGGCGCTCGACATTACGGCGACCAGCAGTGCCATCGGCAGAATCGACCAGCTAAAAATCGAGGCTTCGGCCAATTGAGTGGCGATTGGGAAATAGATGACTGCGGCAACCAGCATCCCAATCGAAACCGTCATACCGCCTGAGCCTACGCTGCCAGCACGTTGTCCGAACCAGATGTAGCCAGCCCAAAAACCGCCAGCAATTAATGCGAGCGCAACGCCAATCGGATCTAACGCATCAACGCCGTTCATATCCGGTAATAAGAACACAATACCGAGAATGGCCAACGCAACCCATATCAGATCTTTCTTGCGCTTAGAGGAGAGTAAGGCGAGCAGCAGTGGGCCTGAAAATTCTAACGCGACCCCAATACCCAATGGAATACGTTCGATAGCGAAGTAAAAACTCAGCTGCATCCCACCCAAACTTGCACCATAAATGCACATAGAGCGCCATTGTGGCCAACTGAGGCGGGCACGCCAAGGACGGAAAATCAGCATTAAAATCAGCGCAGAGAGGCTGATGCGTAGCGCTACTGTACCGCCCGGGCCGACCAGTGGAAACAACTGTTTAGCAATCGACGCTCCAGATTGGATGGTGATCATAGCGGCGAGCAAGCTAAGAATAGCAATGAGTAAAGGAGATTTTATTGTTGGCATAAATAATGAAAAACTCAGCAGAAAGTGCGAAGAGATTATGCCGTAAAAAGGTCTGCGGAGATAGGTGGGCGTATGCGCCCACCTCGATTGGGTGGTTTCTCCAAGTTGTTTGGGTATAGCTTATTTCACGTAGAAACGTGGGTTGCTGGTTCCCCACAGCGTATACAATTCAGGGAAAATCAGCTCAGCGTTGTTTTCCATCTCACTGACCGCGATGCTTTGTTTCTGCTGCTGACCAAACAGAACCACTTCTTGACTGGGGAGCACGCCCTTAATCTCGGTGACATCAACCACTGTGGTGTTCATCGAGGTCACTCCCACGACTTTGGCGCGTTGGCCATTGATCAGTACTTCGGCTTTATTGCCCATTTTACGTGGGTAACCATCAGAATAACCCACAGGCAGGTTCGCCAGTACACTGTCACGGCTGGTAGTAAAAGTACTGTCATAACCCACAGTTGAGCCCTTTGGCACATGGTGCAGCGAAGACACGCGTGTTTTGAAAGAAACAATCGATGGGTATTCAGGGTTGGTTGGCAAATCGCCGAACAACACGCCACCCGGACGAACCATGTCCAACTGTGCTTCTGGCACATTGAGCGCGGTGTATGAGTTCGCGACATGCAGTGTGATCTCTTCACGTTTCAAATTGGCTTGTTGCATTAGCCAAGTTGAGCTCTCTTTGAATTGAGCCAGTTTTGCGCGCACTTCGTCCGCATTGTAATTCGGGAAGTGGGTCATAATGCCAACGACACTCAACGAAGGTTGAGTCGCAATAGAGACGGCTTCTTTCTTGCCTGCTTCCGTGGTCATATCAATGCCGTTACGGCCCATGCCGCCGTCATTCAGCGCAATGTGGACTTTGATCGTTTTACCACTTTGTTTGGCAAGCTCCGCCAGATCGAGGGCTTGTTGGTGGGTACCAATCAGCTCTTCGATATTGAGATCAAGCACCGCGGACATTTCACTTAGGCTGGCAGAGCGCACACGGATCAGTTCACCTTTAAAGCCACTTTCACGCACCGCACGCGCCTCTGCATTACTTGCCACCCCCACACAAGGAATACCTTGCGCGATAATGGTCGGCATTAAACCACGGATACCGTTACCGTAAGCGTCGGCTTTCATGATGGCGCAAATTTTGGTGTTGGCGTTCATGTGTGATTTGAATTGTTCAATGTTGCTTTGAAATTGGCCTACGCTAATCTCCAGCCAAGCATTACTTTGCTGAATTTGAGCGGCATCCGGTAAAGCGGTGTCGATGTGTAATGGCGCAGCAGAGAGAGAGAAAGAAGGCAAAGTCGCCGCGATAGAGAGAGAAAGCAGCGTGGCTTTAAAATGCATGATATCTCCTGTGGTTATCATTGATTGAACGTTGCTCTTGCGACTGAGAAGCGGCTGCTTCAAGTCGCAAGAAGTCTAGAGAAAGACGCCGCCCTGTAGGCGGCGTAAAAATTAACGAATCTTAAATCGGCGTAGCGTATCTTGTAGCGAAACCGCGAGCTGAGTGAGTTCGCGACAAGCTTGGGCTGTCTGTTGTGAGCCTTGTGCGACTTCTTGTGAAGCCAAGTGAATGTTTTCCACATTGCGGCTGAGTTCATCGGCGACCGAATCTTGTTCACTACATGCGCTGGCGATTTGTGTACCCACATCGGCGATATTGGCAATCGACTCTTCGATAGAGATCATCAAAGACTGAGAGTGGTTACCTTGTTCCACACACTTATCGATACTGGAGCGAGAACGTTCAGTCGCATCTTTGGCTTGTTTGGCCATGACTTGCAGCTTTTCAATAATCGTGGTGATTTCACCCGTTGAATCTTGGGTACGGCCCGCTAAAGTACGAACTTCATCCGCAACCACCGCAAAGCCGCGGCCTGATTCACCGGCACGTGCCGCTTCGATAGCCGCGTTGAGTGCGAGCAGGTTGGTTTGGTCGGCAATACTGCGGATCACATCAACTACGACGTTGATCTGGCTAGATTGCTGCTCAAGTTCACTCACGGTTTGACCCGCCTCTCCGATAACATCGGCCACTTGCTGGATGGAGCGAACCATAGAAGCATTTTCACGTGCCCCTTCTTGTGACTTGTGATTGGCCGCCATCGCTTGGCTAGCGGAATCTTCGGTATTACGAGCAACGTCTGCCACTGCCGCTTTCATTTGCGTCATTGCCGTTGCCACTTGAGTGATTTGATATTGCTGCTCTTTCATGCCATTAGCAGATTGATTAGAGATCTGCGTCATTTCTTCTACAGCACTACTGAGCTGGGTCACTGCCGAGATAATTTCATCGATCAACTGACGTAGATTTTGTTGCATCAGCACAGATGCATCGGCTAATACGCCTAATTCATCATGGCCAATCGCTTTACGATCCATATTTTGTGATAGGTCGCCTTTAGCAATTGCTTGAGCCTGTTTCATCACAATCGACAGTGGACCACAGATTAGACGAGTTAATAACAAAGTCATGAAAACCATGATCGCTAAAATAGCTACATTGCTCGCGATAGAAGTAGAGTTAAGGTTTTGTACCGACTCCAAGATTTCCACTTTGTTATTGTCCATTGCAGAATGTAGGATGCCGATCAATATAACGAAATCATTTTCCAAAGCTTCGAATGTTGCCAATGAATTCACTAGAATCGGATAAGCGACATCAGCACCTTGAGCTAAAAGAGTTTGATTAAATTGTTCGGTGACTGCAGTGTAAGCATTCCAATTACTTATTAGGCGTTTGAAGGTTTGTTCTTCTTCACCTGGCCATACGGTTTTGCCATACGCAATTAAGGATTCGTTGATTTCAGCTTGGATACGGTTGTTACGCTCAATAGTTTGACGAATTTGAGCAGTATCTTTCATTGGCAAGAGAGCAAACTGCGTGCGACGCCAGTAAGACGTTTTGTCTTTTATCGCATCGACATTTTCCATTGCCGGTAGAGTATCATCCGTATAATTGAGCAACTCAGATTGGATTTTTCCTAACTCAGAGATCAAGTAAGTCGCAAATCCTAGGCTAATTACCGCAATGACCGAAAAAGAGAGCGCAATTTTTTTGCCTATCGACAAGTTTTTTAGAAACATGAATGTTTTACCTTTAATTGATGTCATTAAAAGCCGCGTGACTCACAACATCCTTATCTGCGACAGTGTTACTTATGTCCCAAATTTGGCCGCATGTTATCATTCCAATTGTCAGTTGGCGACCATTATAGATAAAGTTAGCAAAAACTATGGAAAGCGCAGATAAATTTGTTAATTACTGTTTCGCCTATCTGACTACTCAATTCTAGAACAACAATTTGTTAAGTGTGGCTCACTTTTGGCTATTGCCGAACGAAGAAACTTTAATCATTGATCTAACACCAAAACATTTCTTTTTTAAGCATCAATAATGACGATTGCCGCGGTGATAGCGTGCCAGCTCCTCGCCAAACACATAATCGATTCTCAGGAAGAGTGAATATGATGCGCCCTTATCTTAAATATATTATTCCGTTGCTGATCCCCATGTTGGTCTTGATGCTTCCTGTCACCGCGTTCCCCTTTGAGGGGCTGACTGTCATACAGCAAAGGGTGATCGCGATTTTCCTTTTAGCGGCGCTATTGTGGGTGTTTGAGCCGATTCCGATTTATTCCACGTCGGTGGTGATTATTGTGCTTGAAGTTCTCATGTTGTCCGATAAAGGTTTCATTTTGTTTCGATTGGGCGAGGGGACAAGTGAATTTGGTGCTTTGTTGAAATCGACCGAAATCAT
The DNA here is from genome assembly GCF_037672085.1 of Vibrio paracholerae. NCBI lineage: Bacteria > Pseudomonadati > Pseudomonadota > Gammaproteobacteria > Vibrionales > Vibrionaceae > Vibrio > Vibrio paracholerae. Next base: position 1,284,552 of record NZ_JBBHLM010000002.1, read on the forward strand.
GGCAACCTTTGCCAATCCTATTATCATGTTGTTTTTAGGTGGTTTTTTTCTCGCGATGGCCGCGACCAAATATCGGTTGGATGTCAACTTAGCGCGAGTACTGCTTAAACCCTTCGGTAATAACCCTAAATACGTCATGTTAGGTTTAATGTTAATTACTGCGGTTTTCTCAATGTTTATGTCGAATACCGCAACCACGGCCATGATGCTCTCTATTTTAACGCCAGTGATTGCTGTTTTTGGCCCGAAAGACCCCGGCCGAGTCGCCTTTGCACTTTGTATTCCAGTTGCTGCAAATATTGGCGGTATAGGTACACCAATTGGTACTCCACCTAACGCGATAGCGTTGAAATATCTGGTGGGTGATAACTTAATTACGTTTGCCGAATGGATGGCATTTGGGATCCCGTTTGTGGTGATTTTAATGGCGCTCGCTTGGCTGCTGATTGAATTTATGTATCGCGCTGAGCAGAAAACCATTGAATTAACCATCAAAGGTAAGTTTTTAAAAACGCCCAAAGCCATCATTGTTTACATTACATTTGCGTCAACCATTTTATTGTGGATGCTCGGTTCACTGCACGGTATGAACTCCTATTCTGTTGCCTTAATCCCTGTCGCGGTCTTTTCGGTGACCGGCATTATTGGCAAAGAAGATTTAAAAATGATCTCTTGGGATGTGTTGTGGCTAGTTTCCGGTGGTATAGCTTTAGGTCTAGCCTTAGATAAAACCGGTCTGGCAGAACTGGTCGTCCACAGTATTCCGTTTGACCAATATTCACCCTATGTCGTAATTCTCGGTGCGGCCATCCTCTGTTTGCTGATGGCGAATTTTATGTCACACACCGCGACTGCTAACTTGCTGATGCCTATCATGGCCGCGCTTGGGGCATCCATGACGTCACTGAATCCTTTGGGCGGTGAAGTCACGCTGATTCTGGTGGTGACTTTTGCGGCGTCTTTAGGGATGTCATTGCCTATCAGTACGCCACCGAATGCGCTGGCCCATGCAACAGGGAATGTACAGAGCCAACAGATGGCAAAAGTGGGCATTATCTTGGGGGTTTTGGGGGTGCTGATGAGCTTTGTGATGGTGTGGATCCTCAACATGGTCGGCCATTAAGGAAACGTTATGTCCAACTTAGCGGCTGTTATTGAGCGCTATTTCAACCATACCGATCGCCGTATTACCTTGCCGGCTGGGTCAATTTTGCTTGCCCAAAATGGTTATAACGATCGGCTTTACTATTTACGAAGTGGCCACGTTTCTGGCTATTTTGCGGAAAAAGGTGAGCGGCGCATTAAAGTATTTTCTGCCGCGTCCGGCGCATTTATTGGGGTACACAGTTTTTTCTCAGGCTTGTGGACGGCTTCATCCACTGTGATTGCCGATAGTGAGGTCGAGTTAGCGTGGATCGATCGTGATACACCAGTGCAGGATGTGGAGCAGTATGGTTCACTCAGCACACAATTCATGCCTGTGATTGTGGCTGAGTTATCTCAGCGGCAGCGAAGAGCCACTCAAGAAGCGGTTGCCAAAGAACGCGCTTTAGAGCGGCTATATTCTGCTGAGCAGATGACGACGCTGGGCCAGCTCGCGGCGGGCATTGCCCATGAGCTCAACAATGCTATTGGGGTGGTCAGCAGTAAAACAGAACGCCTAGAGGCCTTGTTTATGGAGTTACTGGAAGAAGTGCATCCAGAAGCGAGTCAGTTTTTTGATTTTGGCTTGCTGTTTGGGCAGAAAGTGTCATCCAGTGAAGCCCGTGAACGCGGTGCTGTGTTTGAAAAGCAGTATCAGCTACCCAAAGATATCGCCCGCGAGTTAGCCCGCGCAGTTCCCGCTAATGAGCTTTCCGCTCACTGGCTGAAAAATCCGCATTTAGCGATTCGTTATTGGCAGATGGGGCGAGATTTGCATGACTTGCGATTGGCCGCAAAACATTCGGTTGGGATAGTCAAATCGGTTAAGCAGCTTGGTCGAGCGGATATTCGCTTGGATGAAGAAGTGGATTTGAACAGCACCATCAATCGCGCTTTGGCCCTGTTACAAAGCGACTTGCGTCGTGTGTCCGTGCGGATGCGTCCGGGAAGTTTACCCATCATCAAAGGCTCGCAGACCGAATGGGTACAGGTGTGGATCAATTTAATTAAAAACGCCTGTGATGCGATGGCGCAAACCGCGGAACCTACGATTGACATTCAAACCCGCTGTTCTCGCCAGCGTCTATACGTGACGGTCGCCAATAATGGACCAGAAATAAATGAGGCCACACGGCGTAAGATTTTCCAACCCTGTTTTACCACCAAGAAAGAGGGACTCTCGTTTGGGCTTGGGCTTGGGCTGGGGCTGGCGATTGTCAAACGTATTGTCTCTGGCTATGGCTATGGCGGAACCGTTGCGGTGAAAAGCGATCAGGACAAAACCATTTTTAGGATTAAATTACCAGTTGAGGGATACCATGGAGAAACTGAACATCATTTGCGTGGATGATCAACGCGAAGTACTGAGTGCGGTGTTACAGGATTTAGAGCCCTTGAGCCGCTGGATCAATATTGAAGACTGCGAATCGGCAGACGAAGCTTTGGAGCTGATGGATGACCTTGATGCCCAAGGGGAGTGGGTGGCGGTCGTGATTTCTGATCACGTGATGCCGGGCAAAAGTGGCGTCGAGTTGCTCAGTGAAATCAGCGCTGACCCTCGCTTCATACACACTAAAAAGGTTTTACTCACTGGGCAAGCTACCCACACCGACACCATTAATGCTATCAATACAGCCGGGATTCATCACTACTTTGACAAACCGTGGAGCGCAAAAACCTTAGTGGACAGTGTTCGCAGTTTAGTGACTCACTATGTGTTTGATCAGCGTTTAGATTACACCGAATGGCAAAGCGAGTTGGATAATAACATCGTGCTTTCCCGACTGCGTGGTTGAAGTCGGGAAAGGCGATGTTAGGTGAGCTTAGTGGTGAATCTCGTTATCCCAAGGTTGCAAATTAGCTTGAATCGACTGTTCAAGCTCGGCTAGCCAAGCGTAACGTTTGGTATAGAGTCGGCGCTTAGTTTTCGACAAGCTGAGAGGGTCTTTACGCGGTGGATGCGTTGGGAGCGAATGCCAATAAGGGTTAATCGCTTCACCGCCCATTTCTTGCCATAACTCGGAATACTGAAAGCGTACCGAACTGCGTTTTGAGCCGATGTAACGCAGCGCTTGATAAACATGCCCCTCATTAGTCACACCATAGACTTTCTCTACACTCCAGTAGCGTGCCAAAATCAGCAGGACTTCCATAATCAGCGCCTTAGGACGCAATCCATGCAACTGATGGGTTAATTGACGAATGATCTCTTGGCGATTTTCAACGTTGGGTCCCGGACCTTGCAACGCGCCAATATGAATCACAGGTTTGTTGCGACCACTGATGTTGAACGCGAGCGTGAACAGGGGCTGATGCTCTTGACTGAGCAAGACCAGAGCAAGTGAACCTTCGCGCTCAGGACCGTGGCAGAGCTGAATCGAAAACAACTCATGTTGAAAAAGCGACCAGCCTTGATGACGATAAATGAGCGGAAGCAGTTGAGCATGGCGCTTTTCCAGAAACGCAAAATGTTCAATCAGCCGTTGTGCGCGCTCTTGGGGTGACCATTTCACACAGACATAAGGTTTCAACGGTTTTTCCAAGGTGCGTGGATAGTGTTGGCGAACCGGATGAAAAGAGGGCTGATTCAGTAAATCTTGGATACGAGCCAAGGTATCCGGCATCAAGATCCCCCACAGACAGAAACGAGCGTTATAACGAAGCTTTTTGACCCCGCGAATATCGGGATAAATTTCAGCAGCGAGAGTGGATAAGCTTTTTAAATAATCAATGCGTGGGTTCATATAAAAGCCATTTCGGTAGCGCAGGGCAGTTCAAGCAGAAAAATCAGACAGGAGGAGCTCCTGTCTGAAGGCGGTATCGTTTAGAAGTGGCAGCCGACTAGAAGTGGTAAGCGACGGTTGCCCCAACGAGCCACTGGTTTGCGCTCTCGACGATGGGGGAATGGGCGATATCAGAGCCTAAACGAGTGTACGCACTGGTTTGGGTGATTTCCCAACGGTCATTAATTGGGTAAACCAATTTGTAACCTAGGTTGTAAGAGAAGTCGCCACCCGCATGGTAGGCTTTACGTTGCGCGGTCGCTTCTTTGTCTTTTACACCGAAATAGTAGTTGTTGTAATCCGAACTCTGGTAACTGATACCAGCAAAAGGTACTAAGTCAGCGACACCCAAATCGATGATATGGAAGTAGTTAACGCCTGTTTTGTAGCCTTTGTTCTCGTTAAGAATATCGTGTTGGAAGTAGGTTGACACAGTACCGTCACCCAGCGCGATATCGGCGTTTAAACCTAGGTCAACCGTGGCTTTGCGCTTGTCCATGCCTTTGACACTGTTTGCTGAATCTTGGTCATAAGCAACGCCGCTGCCAGTCAGATAAGTGCCTAGGTTCACGATATCGCCTGTGTTGCCAAAGAAGCGGTAGTTAATGCCTGAAAGATCGGCATTGAAATCTTCACCGTGGTAACCAAAATTCAGTAAAGCACCGTAAGATTTGTCTTGATCCTTGAGTAGGTCAGTACTGCCAAAAGCACCGACTTCCGCAACCCATTGACCTTCGTGGGTATAGATATTGCCGTTACGAATGTAAGTTTGGGCAGCTAGAGCGTTGCCTGCGATAAGTGATGCTGTGATAAATAGTGCGATCTTTTTCATTATGTCCTTCCAGTTAAGAGCTTATGTTTGGATGTGAACACTGTACAAAATCGCTAGCGAAGACAATATCAATAGTTTGTATGGCTATGTCTGACTTTTGTCAGAGCGGCTTATCCCTGTCTACTTATCTTTTCTAATTGAAGCCGAAATCATGTGCGGGTCGCGAGGGTTTCCCCCAATCACATCGTCTGTTGATGCTCATGGGGATCAACTCACGGCTTGTTTACTGGCAACTCCAGTTTGTTGTGGTATAGAGGTAGCCATAGCGAGAAACAAGCTCCGCCCAATCGACTCTTGGTCAGCGTGACTTCTCCTTGGTGGCGCACCATGATCTGCTTAACGATGGCAAGCCCAAGCCCAAACCCTGATTGCGCTTTGTTGCGTGACGAGTCAGTGCTGTAAAAGGCATCGAAGATATGCGGCCAATGTTGCTCTTCAATCCCCGGTCCATTGTCGTGTATGGCGATGCAGAGCTTAGCGTCGATGGTACTCGCTTCAATCAGTAGACGATCACCTGCGTACTTTTCTGCATTACGGATGAGGTTAACCAATGCCCTTGTAAGCAATTGAGGGTCGGCATCCAGCATTAAGGGTTGCAGAGAAGGGAGGTACTGTATTTGTAAACTGCTTTTATGGCTTTGCTCGTCAATGAAGTCGGCAAGCCACTGATTAGCTTCTAAATGCTGACTCTGGATGTCGCTTTCTGGATGTTCTAGTTTGGCGTAATACAGCAGTTCATCTACCATGGTTTCCATTTCCTCCGTGTCCTCAATAATGCTCGCGACTTGCTGCTGCTGTTTTGCATTCAACTGGCTTTCGGCTAACACTTCGGCTTGCCACTGGATACGGAAGATCGGGGTGCGTAAATCATGTGCGATGGCATTGGTGAGCGCTTTGTTACTGAGGATCAGGTGAGAGATTTTATCGGCCATCATGTTAAAGCTATGGTTGAGCTTACCGACGCTTTTACTGCTTTTAGTACTCGCTCGCGCTTGCAAATTACCATTTGCGAAATCGTGAGTGACCCGCTCCAACTCACGTAGCCGACGACTCAAAAACCAAATTAAGAACATACAATAGAGAGCGAACCCACCTAACATAAAGACAAACAATAAGTTATCGGCGCGATCTATGGCTTGATAGACAGGGGAGTGGCTGTCGGGTTTGAGGAGATAGATCTGCTCGTTGAAGTCCAACTGAAGCCATAAATTACGATCATCATCGTGGAAAATAGGAGAATGCGCTGCCTCACTCGAAAAGTGCTTTTGTACCTCTGGCGGTAATTCGGTGATTGGTAGTAAGTCGACCGTTTTGTGGATATGTTCGGCATAGCCACGCAGTGCGGTTTTCGCCGCTTCTGGACTGTCTAACTGACGAATTTGACTTAATAAAGTCTGTAAGGCTTCTGCCTGATAATCTTCCAGTACGTAGTCATAGTCGGTATCTAATTCATAGACAATAAAGCTATAGCTGACCAAGCTGCCAAAAAACAGCACGATCAGTGAGACAAGTGACTCGATGTAAATGCGGCGCATAGGTTTCCTTTAAATCAACTTAGGTTTACCAAGTGTCAGGCACAAATAAATACCCCTTACCGCGTACCGTAATGATCCGTTTCGGCGTGCTAGAGTCATCACATAGCTTTTTACGTAAAGTGACAATTTTGTTGTCGACTGTCCGATCGAGCCCATCATACTCAATACCCCGAAGTGATTTAGTCAAAAACTCGCGCGATACAACTTGATCCGCCGCTGAAGCTAAGAGCCACAGTAGATCGAATTCACTATCTGATAAGTTGATCACTTCACCATCCAATTCACAGTAGCGTCGGCTTTGGTTTAGTAAAAGAGCGCCAAATTGCAATAAATGGGTAGTATCGGCATTAGCAGTCGTTCGCTCTTCTCGGCGCATCAGCATGCGGATCCTCGCCAAAAGCACTCTGGGTTTTATTGGCTTGTTGACGAAATCATCGGCGCCCATTTCAAGGGCCGCAACATGGTCAAAATCATCATCACTGGCGGTAAGCATGAGAATCTTACCGAGAAATTGTGCACGGATCTGTCTACAAATTGTCAGGCCATTTTCGCCAGGTAGCATGAGATCGAGCAGAACCAGATCAGGCTGATTAAGCAGAATTTGTTCGGAAGCGGTTTCGCCAGTCGCAAAAGTGGTCACTTGGAAGCCTTGATTGGTCATGTACTCGGCCAACATTTCGCGAAGTTTAGTGTCGTCTTCGATAATGTAGAGACTGGGTTGGTTAGACATGGGGACCTCGTGTTTACGGTTTATCCATCAAGGAATAAACGTCTAATACTAACGGAAAACCTCATCAGTATAACGAATATTTCTGTTTGTTTTTGTCAGAAATCCGAATATTTATCAAATGGAGTTCTATAAATGTGGTATGTCGAGAATTTTTTCTTTTCATAAGTACTATTCACACGATCTGCATTATGCAATGATGTACACCAAGCATAGTGTTCGAAAAATACATCAGGTACGATTTTAACTAGATAAGAAAATGCTGTTCGCTAAACTCAGTAACTTCTCTAAACTTCTACACTATTATCATCGGTTATCGATGAGTACTTCTTGTTGCTTTATGGCTACACTCTCAGTGATTAAACGGATTCAACTAAGTGGCTTCTGACTCTATTCCTCGCCGTGTATTAAAAAAGCGTCGACGCGCACAAAAAAACAAACCTCGATATTGGTTAATTGCGGTACTGCTTATCGGTACAGCCGGTGGTGCCGCATTGTTCCATGAAATGGAAACGTCAACACTGCAATCGCGTGAAATCAGTCGTTATGCCAAGGGTTTGACTTATCAAGTCGAACCGGGAGCCAGCGACAAAATCGCGTTCCCGAGTTACGGGCCTTTCGACCAGCGTCTAGGTTATGTGGCGCTACCGAATATTCAAGACCGTCTATTGCAGCGCGGTTTTACGATTCGACAGCAAGTACGTTTCTCCGATGAGCTTCAGCGTTATGCGCAATATGGACTGTATGTACCTTACACGGAAAAAGTTCAAGCTGGACTTACTTTGTTTGATTGCCGTATTGAACCCGTTTATCAATTCCGTTATCCCGGCAATCACTATGAAGACTTTAACTCGATCCCCGATTTGATTGTGCAGTCGTTGTTGTTCATTGAAAACAGGGACTTGTTGAGCGATAAAAATCCATTAGTGAACCCAGCTGTGGATTGGCCACGATTTTTTAAAGCGGCCTTGACACAGGTTGGTAAAGCGTTGGATCTGGATGGGCAATCTGCAGGTGGAAGTACACTCGCTACCCAAGTTGAGAAATATCGTCACTCAGAAGATGGCTTGACATACAGCCCACAGGAGAAAATTCGCCAGATGGTATCGGCGAGCGTACGTGCCTATCGATTAGGTGAAAATACCCTAGAGGCACGTAAGTTGGTGGTCTGGGCTTATTTGAATTCAGTACCCCTATCGGCGGCACCCGGTTATGGTGAAGTGCATGGTCTAGGGGATGGTTTATGGGTATGGTTTGCCGCTGATCCACAGCGTGTGAATCAACTGTTGGATACTCGGCTCAATCAGTCTGTCGATCTTGCCGAACAAGGTTTGGCATTACGCCAAGTGGTCGCGTTGATGATTGCCCATCGTCGCCCTTCATACTACTTGGCCGTCTCAGGTCGTTCGGACTTAAATACCTTAACCGACAGCCACATACGACTTTTCTACCGTGAAAAGATGATTTCAAAATCATTAATGGATGCTGCATTGAATGCAACATTACAGTTCCGTGATTTTGTACGTCAACCCGCGATGACTCGAATCAATACCAATAAAGGTTTATTGGCAGCGCGTACTCATTTAAGCCGTCAGCTTGGGGTGAGTTTGTATGATCTGGATCGAATGGATCTCAGCGCTTCAACCACACTGAATTTTGAATTGCAAAGTGAGGTGACTCGTTACTTGCAGAAATTGGCCACCCCTGAGTATGCAGCGGAAGTTGGGATTCTTGGTTTTCGTTTATTGGCGGCAGAAAAAACCGCGGATGTGCGTTATAGCTTCACACTGTTTGAACGAACGGATGAAGGTTTCAAAGTGCGTGTGCAAACCGACAACACTAACCAACCGTTCGACCTCAATGAAGGCAGTAAGTTGGAGTTGGGCTCTACCGCTAAGCTGCGTGTACTCACTACCTATCTAGAAATTATTGCCAAGTTACATAACAAGTACCATCAACTTTCGGTCACAGAACTTCGCCGCCATCTGGTGGATGCACAAGATACCTTGAGTGTCTGGTCTCTGGAATGGTTACTGACGAGTCCAAAACGTGATTTGGCGACTATGTTGGAAGCGGCATTGGAGCGTCGGTATTCTGCAAGTCCGAAAGAGCGCTTTTTCACCGGTGGTGGTATCCATACCTTTAATAACTTCCGTAGAGAAGATGATGAACGTATTGTGACCATGCGTGATGCATTGCGTGAGTCGATCAACCTGCCTTTCGTGCGACTGATGAAAGATATTGAGCGCTACACCTTGTACAGCGAAGGGTATCGAGCTCAATTGATGAAGGATGATAAAGATCCGCGCCGCATGGAATACCTGCGTCAGTTTGCGGATAAAGAGGGTAGAGCATATCTGCTTCGCTTCTGGCGCAAATACAAAGACAAAACGACAGACGAGCGTATGGCGACGCTGCTCGAAGGTTTAAGACCGAGTGCTGAACGTTTAGCCGCTGTACACCGTTATCTGCTGCCAGACTCATCTTTTGCCGAGTTCAAAGTGTTCATGGATGCTAAATTACCTGCTGCAACCCGCGATAAGGTGAGCAATAAGCAATTTGAGACTCTTTATAACAAGTATGGACGTGGCAAGTTCTCATTACCTGACCAAGGTTATATAGCTCGTGTACACCCGCTTGAATTATGGCTACTTGGCTACCTCAATGAACATGATCAGGCATCATTTAGTGATGCTGTTGCAGCCAGCAGTGATAAACGCCAAGAAGTGTACAGCTGGTTGTTTAAAACACGTCATCGTAATGCGCGTGACAGCCGAGTGCGTACTATGTTGGAAGTGGAGGCCTTTACAGATATTCACCAAAGTTGGCAACGCTTAGGTTACCCATTTGATCACCTTGTGCCTTCTCTCGCCACCGCTCTGGGGAGCTCTGGTGATAGGCCTGCGGCTTTGTCTGAATTAATGGGTATCATTTTGAACGATGGTGTGCGTGTGCCGACGAAACGGATTAACCATCTGCATTTTGCACAAGGCACTCCGTTTGAAACCGAGTTCACTCCTGTTGAAACTCAAGGCGTGCGTGTCTTGCCTGTTGAAGTGGCAAGAGCGTTGCGCGGTGCGTTATCTCAGGTGGTGGATACAGGAACCGCAAGACGGATCTCTGGTGTATTTAAGCTGCCAGATGGAACGCCGATTGTATTGGGTGGTAAAACTGGGACCGGTGATAACCGCTTACAAACAGTAAATCGCGCTGGTACCGTTGTGCAATCTCTAGCACGTAACCGCACAGCGACCTTTGTATTCTATTTGGGTGATAATCACTTCGGGACATTAACTGCGTATGTCGCAGGAAGTGATTCAGAAAAATTTACCTTTACCTCGGCACTACCGGTACAGGTATTGAAAGGCATGGCACCGATTCTATCGCCCTATCTGGCACCGAATGATCAAGAGTGCAGACCTGTGATGAAGCCCTCAAATACAAAGTAAAATATAAAAGCCAACAAAGATTAAGGCAGGTGAATTCCTGCCTTAATCTTTTATGTCTTGCCTGCTTGAAGTCGCAGAGGGGAGCTTATTTTTTGGGTTCGGAAATTTGATAAAGCTTGCGCTGATGAGTATCGCAAGTGGTTTCACAATTACACTCTTTATCAATCCCCACGTTAGCTAGCCCACCGCAACTGCCCTGAATCGGTTTGCGCTTAGCCATCACTCCTAACGTCATTAAAACTGCAAAGAGCACAAAGGCACCGAAAGCCAGTAGATACGTCATCTCTCTTCTCCTTTCCATAACCGTTTGATGGAAAACCCACGCTGAAACGGGTGCGTCGATGGCGAAACGAATGTGGTACGCGAGCCTGACTGATTGCTACTGTGCTGACCACATCCCCGTTTATCATGGACTTTATTCGGCGAGGCTTTGCCATAACTTAAATCCGTGATTGGTCGTAACTGTGTTAACACCAGATCGGTTAAAGCAACTCCTCTAGGTAAAGCATAGACGCGGATCCCTGCGTTAAACAAGGCTTGCAGCATAGATTGTCCGATTTGGCGAACCGCAACTGCTTCGACTTGATAGTGGCGGAGCTGATGCAGGATCGCTGACTTTTTGCCACAGGACTTTGACGGGTCAAGTTCAAGATGGAATTCCGCTTGTAACTGCTGTGTATTGGAATCGATAACGGAAAATGATGGCGATTTGGCAAAATGGTTAAACGGCACACCATGGCGGCTAGGAATGGCTAGAATCATTGGAGTTCTCCTAAATAAGATTACGCCACTATTTTGCGTCGATTTGTTGGCATATGCCAATAATTAAATCAGCAAACTTATCTGTCGTCCCTGTGGTGCGTGAGTAGCGAATGAATGGGTATTTTTCGTCATCTTGTTAAAACACCATCAATACTTCAGCCACTTCATAGTCAGTCCAATTTCTTATCACTACCATTAGTTTGTGTAAACGTTATCACTCTTTATTTTTTAGATACGACATTATGCCACTGAGTGAGCACGGGTATTGTCGTCAAATTAGGGTTAAATTGTTATTGAGTTCAAACTATTTAAACAAATGGTTACAGCTTGGTGGTTTGAAGAACAATTTTTTAACTGGTTCACATTAATTGTGTTTTTTAAAACTATACTCTTGAGTAAACGTTTTCACGGGCTGTGCAAGTAAGTTTTTGTACAAAAGGTCGAGTAAGCGTTGTTCCCTACACACGTAATAAAAAACAACAAATAGGACTTGTTCAATGAGAAAGTTAACTGTTTTAGCAATGCTTTCTGCTGGTATGGGTTTTGGTACACAAGCTCTGGCAGATACCACCATTGGCTTTACCATCTATAAATACGATGACAACTTTATGTCGGTTGTTCGCCAAGCGATTGAAAAAGAAGCTGCGGCGGATAGCAAAACGCGCATCCTCATGAATGACTCGCAGAACAGCCAGTCGATGCAAAATGACCAAGTCGATGTGATGTTGGCGCGTGGTGTACAAGCGCTCGCGATCAACCTTGTTGACCCAGCAGCTGCACCGACCATCATCCAGAAAGCCAAAATAGACGACGTTCCTGTGGTGTTTTACAACAAAGAACCTGCACCTGAAGCGATGGCCAGCTATGACAAAGTGTTCTACGTTGGAACTGATTCTAAAGAGTCAGGCATTATTCAAGGTGATCTGATTGCTGCCCAATGGAAAGCAAATCCAACATGGGATAAGAATGGTGATGGCGTATTGCAATACGTAATGCTTAAGGGTGAACCTGGGCATCCAGATGCGGAAGCTCGTACTTCTTATTCCATCCAAACCCTTAATGACAACGGTATTAAAACTCAAGAGCTGCACATGGATACAGGCATGTGGGATACAGCGATGGCCAAAGACAAAATGGACGCGTGGCTCTCAGGTCCAAATGGCAGCAAAATCGAAGTCGTGATTGCCAACAACGACGGTATGGCGATGGGCGCGATTGAGGCTCTGCGCGGTGCTGGCCAAAAAATCCCAGTTTTTGGTGTGGATGCATTGGCAGAAGCGTTAGCGCTGATCAAATCCGGTGATATGGCGGGTACTGTGCTAAATGATGCGCAAAACCAAGCTAAAGCGACCTTTGAATTGGCACGTAACCTAGCCAATGGCAAGCCTGCTGCTGAAGGCACTCAGTGGACGATTGAAAATAAAGTTGTTCGCGTACCTTATGTAGGCGTTGACATCAATAACGTCGAATAACCTTGGCGAGACGAGGAGAAGGTCACTTCTCCTCTTCACAATCCCTTCTTAGTTGAAGCTGCAACGCTAAGTAATTTGGATAGATTTTTGCAATATAGAAAGATTCAGCGACAGATCAACGGATTTGCCGCACAGAGATATCACGCCGTGTGTACCACGCATTGATATGGGTTGTCTGAATTCTTGCACAATAAAAGTGATGCCATGGTCAATCAAACACATGAATTCCTGTTAGAAATGACAGGGATAACGAAAGAGTTTCCCGGAGTGAAAGCTCTGGATCAGGTGAATTTGAAAGTTCGTCCTCATTCGGTTCACGCTCTAATGGGCGAAAATGGAGCGGGCAAATCCACCTTGCTGAAATGTCTCTTTGGTATTTATGAGAAAGATGCAGGTAAGATTATTTTTCTTGGCCAACCAGTGAATTTCACCTCTTCGAAAGAAGCATTGGAGTCGGGCGTTTCTATGGTTCACCAAGAGCTGAACCAAGTAAAACAGTGCTCGGTGATGGATAACATTTGGCTTGGCCGTTATCCAACCAGAGGTTTTTTTGTCGATCACGACAAAATGTATCGCGATACCAAAGCGATTTTTGCCGAACTCGATATTGATATCGATCCGAAGGTCAAAGTCGCGACCTTGTCGGTTTCGCAAATGCAGATGCTAGAGATCGCCAAAGCGTTTTCCTACGATGCCAAAGTGGTGATCATGGATGAACCTACCTCATCCCTGACCGAAAAAGAGGTAAACCATCTTTTTACCATCATCAAAAAGCTCAAAGAAAAAGGCTGTGGGGTGGTGTACATCTCGCACAAAATGGAAGAGATCTTTTCCATTTGCGATGAGATCACCATTTTGCGTGATGGCCAGTGGGTCGATACGCGTCCGTTGAAAGGGCTGGACATGGACAAAATCATTTCGATGATGGTTGGCCGTGAACTGACCCAGCGTTTCCCAGAAAAAAGCAACGAACCGAAGAATGTCATTCTTGAGGTGAAGAATCTCACCGCACTCAATCAACCCTCGATTCAAGATATTTCGTTTGAACTACGAGCTGGGGAGATTTTGGGCGTGGCGGGTCTCGTCGGTTCGCGTCGTACCGATATTGTGGAAACCATTTTTGGTGTGCGTGAACGCAGTGCCGGACATATTCTGCTCCATGGTCGTGAAATGAAAAATCACGATGCGCATGAAGCGATCAGAAACGGCTTTGCACTCGTGACCGAAGAGCGTCGCTCGACGGGGATCTACTCTAATCTCGACATCACTTTTAACTCTCTCGTTGCCAACGTGGATGAGTACAAAACGCCTTACGGTCTCCTCAGTGACAAAAAAATGAAAAGTGATACGCAATGGGTGATTGATTCTATGCGGGTGAAAACCCCGTCGCATCAAACCCATATCGGTTCGCTTTCCGGTGGTAACCAGCAAAAAGTGATCATTGGACGTTGGCTTTTGACGCAGCCGGAGATTTTGATGTTGGATGAACCCACACGCGGTATTGATGTGGGCGCGAAATACGAAATTTATCAGTTGATTTTAGAGCTGGCCAAGAAAGATAAAGGCATCATCATTATTTCCTCTGAGATGCCGGAATTACTCGGTATTACCGACCGGATCATGGTGATGAGCAACGGCCGCAATGCAGGCATTGTGAACACTAAAGAAACCACTCAGAACGAAATTCTAGAACTGGCCTCTCGATACCTCTAAGGAAATGACTATGGATGCTGTCAAATCATTTGCAATTAAACATTTAAAAGAGGGCGCAATCTACGCAGTGCTGTTTATTCTGCTGGCGATTATTGTGATTCAAGAGCCCTCATTTCTAAGCTTACGTAACCTCAGTAACATTCTGACTCAATCCTCCGTGCGCGTGATTATTGCATTGGGGGGTAGCAGGTTTGATCGTGACCCAAGGCACCGACTTATCGGCAGGTCGCCAAGTGGGTCTGGCCGCGGTGATTTCCGCTACTTTGTTGCAATCAATGGATAACGTGAACAAAGTATTCCCAAGCTTGGGTGAAATTCCCATTCTCGCGGTGATCATTAGTGTCTGCTTGATTGGTGCGATTATCGGTTTGGTGAACGGTGTGATTGTGGCTTACCTCAAAGTAACGCCATTCATTGCGACCTTAGGTACCATGATCATCGTCTACGGCATTAACTCGCTGTACTACGATTCGGTCGGTGCTTCACCGATTGCAGGTTTTGATGAACGCTTCACTACCTTCACTCAAGGCTTTATTCGAATTGGGGATTTTCGGTTCTCCTACATCACCTTCTACGCCATTATCGCGATCATTTTTATGTGGGTGCTGTGGAATAAAACTGTGTTCGGCAAAAACATTTTTGCGGTTGGTGGAAACCCAGAAGCGGCGAAAGTGTCGGGTGTTAACGTGCCTCTGACTCTGCTTAAAGTGTATGCGCTTTCCGGTGTGTTCTATGCGTTTGGCGGTATGCTCGAAGCGGGACGAATTGGTAGTGCCACCAACAACTTAGGCTTCTTATATGAGTTGGATGCGATTGCGGCGTGTGTGGTGGGAGGTGTCTCATTCGCTGGTGGTGTGGGGAGTATCGCTGGGGTCGTAACCGGGGTACTGATCTTCACCGTAATCAACTACGGTATGACCTACATCGGCGTAAGCCCATATTGGCAGTACATCATTAAAGGTTCGATCATCATCTTCGCCGTAGCGCTGGATTCAATGAAATACGCCAATAAGAAGTAAGCGGATAAAATTTAGAAGAAGCTTGATTAAGCCTAGAAGGCCTGACACTTGTCAGGCCTTTTTCATTGAGGATATGTTCTGAATATAAAACAACTTAGTGGAAAATAATGTATGGTTTCGAAAGCGTTAGACTGAATGTTTAAGAATTCTCTTGATAATAAGGATAAAAATCGATGCTCAAACTATCTCTTACTGCTTTTCTGATGGCATTACTTGTTGCTTGTTCAGCATATCATTCAGATGAGTATGCAATTAGTGTTAGTGAGCGTACTCTTGAGAAAGCGAAATCTATTATCGAGAATGAAATAAAACCGAATACGCATTTAACATCGGGTGATTTAATTGTTCACACTTCTCGCTTATTTATGGATACGCCTTATCAGGCTGGAACTTTAATCAGTAATTCAAATCATCCGTATGCGTTAGTGGTCAAATTCGATTTGTTAGACTGCTTTACTTATTTAGATTATGTTATAGCATTGAGCCAATCTTTTGATAATGCGTCATTTTTGAGCGCACTCGTCAACGTTCGCTATAAAAAGTCCAATGTCACTTATTATGATCGCAAGCATTTCTTTTCAGATTGGTATGCAGTATCACCACAAATTGCTGCGGATATAACCGCGGTTATAAGTCCTGATGCCATCACTGTACCTAAACAGTTAAATCAAAAATTAGAAGGCGGGGAGTATATTCAAGGTTTAGGTGTTATTCCGCGACTGGTCACTTATATTCCGAGTGATAAAATCACTCAATCTGTCCTCGATAATCTGCAAAATGGTGACTTAGTTGGGGTTTATTCTCCAAAAATAGGGTTAGATGTCACTCACACCGGTATTATCGTTAAAGAAAATAATCAAATTCTCTACCGTAACGCTTCATCCTTATCCAAATACAATAAAGTTGTCGATCTTCCTTTTATGGATTATATCCGCTCAAAACCCGGAATTGTGGTTTTGCGGGTCGAATGATTGATTGTTAATGATGTAACTTATTGAGATATTTTAAACAATGACAGAAAACGCCTATTGTTCCAAGAGCTGTGAGCAGATCTTCGCGAAATATAGAAAAGTGCCACCTTTACGGTGGCACTTTTATTTTTTAGTGAAGTATCAACTTTAATCAGTGCGGCAGTTTCACCCCTGTTGGACGCTTTTTACGTTCCATCAAGCGGCCAAACAGTGGGCTGAGGAGTGTCACAATCGCCAATACGGTAAAGGCTAAAGTGATTGGGCGTTCCCACAGGAAGCTGATTTCGCCATCCGTAATGACCAATGCACGGCGTAAGTTCTCTTCCATCAAACCGCCTAAAATAAAGCCGAGCAGGAGGGGAGCAAGTGGGAAGTTCGCTAGACGCAGAGCAATTGCGCCCATCGCGACCAGAATCATCACATACACATCCATGGTATTGAACGACACCAAATACACGCCGGTGATTGAGAAGAACAGAATCATCGGCAACAGTACAGTGCGTGGAACTGCAAGCAGTTTGGAGATGTACGGGATCAACGGCAAGTTGAGGATCAGCAGTACGATGTTACCCACGTACATGGAGATGATGACTGACCAGAAAATATCAGGATGATCAACAAACAGACGTGGCCCCGGTTGAATTCCATAAGCGATGAGAGCACCCAACATAATCGCAGTGGTGCCAGAGCCAGGAATACCGAGTGTTAAAAGTGGGACGAATGAGCCGCTGGATGCGGCGTTGTTGGCCGATTCTGGCGCAACTAAGCCACGAATTGAACCTTGACCGAACTCTTCTTTTTTGGCTTTTGGGGCAAGGTTACGTTCCATACCGTAAGCCAAGAAAGCGGCAATGGTTGCGCCTGCGCCGGGTAGTACGCCAGTGAAGAAACCGAGGATTGAGGAGCGCAGTGAAACCGGAGCCGCTTCTTTGACTTCTTCTTTAGTCAGTTTCATGCTGCCGATGTTTTTCATCTGCTCTTGCTCGTTAGCACTGTTGTCAGCATCCGGCTTTAAAATGCCCATCAAGGTTTCGCCAAGGGCAAAGGTCGCCATGGCTAAGAGTAGGAAGCTAAAGCCATCCATCAAATCGGTGAGGCCGAAGGTGAAGCGTTCGACACCAATGCCTTTATCAATACCAACAGTGGAAAGCATTAAACCGAGCACGGTCATCATCCATGCTTTAATAACTTGGCCTTTTCCTGCAAAGGCCGCCACCGCTGAAAGACCGACCAGCATCAGTGCGAAATAATCTGAAGATTGGAAACTGAGTGATACTTTGGCTAGGGCAGGCGCGGCAAACAGCAACATAATGGCAGACAGTGTACCGCCAGTGAACGAGGCGTAAGCGGCGAGTGCCAGAGCTTTACCCGCTTGGCCTTTTTGCGCCATAGGGTAGCCATCAAATGAGGTAACAACTGTGGCAGAGCAACCCGGCGCATTAATTAAAATTGAGGATGTTGAGCCACCAAAAATCGCACCGTAGTAAACGCCCGCCATTAAAATTAGTCCAGAAGCGGGTTCTAGTCCGTAAGTAATCGGGATCATCAGCGCAATGGCTGAAATGGGACCTAAACCGGGAAGCATGCCAATGAAGGTGCCGACGAAGCAGCCGATCATCACCATCATCAGATTGGTCGGCATTACTGCCGTCGCCAGCCCTTGTAAAATTCCGTCTAACATGATGATTTCCTATCCGAAAGTAAACAGATGACCCGGTTCAAGATACACATCCAGTCCTTTGGTCAATAATAAGTAAAATGCGATAACGAAAGGGAACGAAGCACCAAATAGGATGCTTTTGCGTCGTTCGCCCAACAGGTAAAAACCAGCAAGTAAGAAGAAAGAAGTGGCCAGTACAAAGCCGAGGTAAGTCAAGCCAAGGCCGTACAGCGTCATCAGAACTAAAAAGCCGATCAGCAATTTCCAGTTAAACTCGATCACAGCACCGCTTTTTTTATCTGGTTGACCAACCACGAGCAGCAGCAGTGATAAACCGATAGCGACATAAGTCAGAATCGTCGGTAAGGTTTGGGCGTTAAAGGGCTCTAACTCATCGCCCGGTAGCATAGTAATGAGTGAAGTTTGATAGCCGTAACCAAGGCTGAACAGTAGGAATAACATGGCTCCCACTCGGTCACGGCAGAGTAAGTTTTCTTTAGTGAAAATTTTGGTTGGCAGATCTGACATATCCAACTCCATTGGGTTTGTGAACGGTGTGCGAGAAAGAGCCGAGTAAACACAAGTTAATAAATGGGGATTAACCAAACCTGTCACACTACCAGCAAAAATGCAGGCAGCATTAAGGTGTTTGGGTATGACTGCAAGTCAAAGGAACTTTATCCATAAACAAACTTTACCCATAAACAAAGGAGTGACGGTGTTTACGTTTACTCGGCAAACAGTGTGAGAGAAGCGGATTGCTCCGCTTCTGCTGCAATTACTTCAAGAAGCCGAGTTCACGCATCAGGTCGCCCATTTGCTTCTCTTGTTCTTCAAGGAAAGCGTAAAACTCTTTGTCACCTTTGTAGCTGTCAATCCAGCCATTACGGTCACGGATCACTTTCCACTCTTCGCTGGCAAACATCTTCTTGAACACTTCGTTCCACTCCGCGACTTTTTCTGCGCTCACGCCCGGTGCGGCAAAGTAGCCACGCCAGTTAACGAAGGTGGTTGGGTTGCCATAGTCGGCAAGGGTTGGAATATCGGGTGCGATCTCCAAACGTTTTGGAGAGGTGATCGCTAAAACGCGCACTTGACCGGATTTCGACATCTCCAGCACTTCGCCCAGACCGGTTGAAAGGACTTGAGTTTCGCCAGAGAGCAGGGCAGTCATGGCGGAGCCTCCCGCATCATAAGCGACGTAACGCACTTCTTTTGGATCTAAGCCTTGGCCTTTAAAGGCTGCAGCAGCGACTAAGTGGTCCATACTGCCGCGTGCTGAGCCGCCTGCGATTTTGATTTGTTTCGGATTGGCTTTGAAATCCGCGACCACTTGTTCCCAAGAGGTGTATTTCGAATCACCCGCCACGACGAAAGCACCATAGTCAGAGACGATTTCGGCAACTGGCGTGAGATCTCGGAAAGATTGAGGAAAAACACCAGACAGCGAACGAATGACGATCGGGGTCGAGTTAATCATCAGAGTATCTTGCTGACGATTGGCGGTTTCAATCAGGTGTGCAATGGCTTTACCGCCACCGCCACCAGAGAGGTTTTGGTAAGAAGCATTCCCCACCAATTTCGCTTTCATAAGCGCATCACCTGTGGCGCGTGCGGTCATATCCCAGCCGCCACCTGCACCACCGGGTACGATAAAGTGGATTTTTTCAAGGTCAGCCGCGAGAGAGGAGAAAGAAAAAGTAGCGGCCAGCATGGCGGCGGTGAGGGAGGGTTTAAAAAACTTCAGCATGTTTCACGTTCCTTATGTTGGCGCATCATACAACTCGTTGATGCTTATTGTTTTGTCCCCTTTTGATCTGAAGCGGCAGCGGTGTCGGCTACGATTCGAGTCATTGGGGTATCTCTTTTTCACCACGACCTCATGAGAAGAGGCACGATTAACGTTTGTCAGTCAGTGTCGTCAATTGTGTGGATTATGTGGTCAAGGTTTGGGGTACCACTGCTCCTGATAATGAGCATGCAACCAAGGTTAATGATCTGTTAAATAAATGTCTTTAATCCGTCAATAAAAGCAATATTGGGCATTAAGTGAATTATGTTCATAAAGTTCACGGTCTTGATTGAGGTTATGTTGACGTCATGGAAAAGCGTATCGTGTAGACAGATGTTAATCATGATACGCAACCAGTCAGTGGGGAAATGAAAAGAAGTTTTTGTTTTACTATTTGTTTTTAAATGTTTTTATTTCTACTTTCCTTTCTTTCTCCCCGCATTCAACTTTATACCTTAGTCTAAAGTGTCGACAATTATCTTGATTGTCGACACTTTTATGGGCTATTTTTTCATCAGACCAAGATAGCGATGCGCATTTAACACAGAGTGAGTTGTGAACAGTTAGGTGCGAAGATGAGAATCACGATTGATGAAAAGTAGTCCGTTAGTCCGCCAAGCGAGCACTGAAAAAGAGAGCACCAAATCAGAGAATCTGACCGAATATCTGATTGAAGCCATTGTGGAAGGGGAGCTCGCGCCGGGCAGTAAAATCTCTGAACCTGAGCTCGCCAAACAGTTTCAAGTCAGCCGTGGCCCATTGCGTGAAGCGTTAATGCGCGTCGAAGGGCTTGGCTTGATAGAGCGTATTCCGCACATCGGTGCGCGAGTGATTCAATTGTCACCCACCAAACTGGTTGAGCTGTATGCAGTGCGCGAAGCTTTGGAAGGCATGGCCGCAAGGTTAGCAGCGCGCAATATTACTGAAATCGAACTGGCGGGCTTAGAAAGCTTATTGTCGACACATTCCACTCATATCGATCAGGTTGAAGGCGCTTCTTACTTTCACCAGCAGGGTGATTTCGATTTCCACTATCGAATTATTCAAGCCAGTCGCAATCAACAACTGATTGGTTTGCTGTGTGATGAGCTTTACCACTTGCTGCGTATGTATCGTTACCAATCGCCGCGTTCGCATTCGCGTCCGGTAGAAGCTTTGGAAGAACACAAATCTATTCTGCGTGCGATTCGCCAACGAGACGAAGAGTTGGCCGAAATGCTGATGCGTCGCCACATCTCGCGCAGTCGTCAATTGATCGAACAACAAATAATGCTGGATGCCCAACAACAAGGTTAAGGAGAATCCCATGAGTTTAAGTCCTGGCGCCAAATTCAGGCTGGCAGTGAAAACCCATCATCCACTGCAAATCGTCGGCACCATCAACCCTTACTGCGCCATGATGGCGAAAAGTATCGGACATCAAGCGATTTATCTCTCTGGCGGTGGCATTGCCAATGCTTCGTACGGCTTGCCGGATTTGGGCATCACCACACTCAATGATGTGTTGGTGGATGTGGAACGCATCACCAACGCCTGCGATTTGCCTTTGCTGGTGGATATTGATACCGGCTTTGGCGGTGCATTTAACATTGCTCGCACCATCAAAGCGATGGAAAAAGCCGGAGCTGCAGCAGTGCACATGGAAGATCAGGTGGCGCAGAAACGCTGTGGTCATCGTCCGAATAAAGCGATTGTTAGCCAGCAAGAGATGGTGGATCGCGTTAAAGCCGCAGTGGATGCGCGCATCAATCCTGAGTTTGTGATCATGGCACGCACCGATGCGTTAGCGGTAGAAGGCATGGACAGCGCGATTGAGCGTGCGATTGCTTGTGTGGAAGCGGGCGCGGACATGATTTTCCCTGAAGCCATGACTGAGCTGAAACAGTACGAACAGTTCTCAACGGCACTGCGTAGTGCCACAGGTAAACATGTGCCGATTTTAGCCAACATTACCGAGTTTGGTCAGACCCCCCTTTACAGCGGCGAGCAATTGGCAGCGGTGAATGTCGATATGGTGCTGTACCCACTCAGCGCTTTCCGCGCCATGAATAAGGCGGCGGAAAATGTGTATCGCCACTTGCTGGAACACGGGAATCAGGAAGCACTGCTCGATCAAATGCAAACGCGCAAAGAGCTCTACGCTTATCTGCATTACCACGAATACGAAGACAAGCTGGATCAGCTGTTTTCACAACCCTCTTAAGTCGAGGGAAGCCCAAGGAAAACAACCCTCTCTTAGGTTTGACAGCCAATGTGGCTGCGTGAGTAAGAGAACATTAAATCCAATAACGTGAATCACTCTCCTAAAACACCCGAAGGTGGACACTAAGAGGTCGGTGCGCTAGCACCAAAAGGAGAGCCAGAAAAGGAGTTCGACATGTCTGCTGCAAAAGAGTTAGGCGGAGCAGGGCTGCGCGGCCAAAGCGCGGGAAGCACCGCTTTGTGTACTGTGGGAAAAACGGGAACCGGGTTAACCTACCGTGGTTACGACATTACCGATTTGGCCCATCATGCTCAATTTGAAGAGGTCGCGCACCTGCTATTGGTGGGGCATTTGCCAACGCAAGCGGAGCTGGATCAGTACAAAACTCGTTTGATTGGCCTGCGCGGTTTACCCGAAAAACTTAAACAAGCACTGGAATTGATCCCTGCTGAAGCGCATCCGATGGATGTGATGCGCACGGGCTGCTCCATTCTTGGCAACCTTGAGCCTGAACATACCTTTGCTGAGCAACAAGCGGCGACCGAGCGTATGTTGGCGCTGTTTCCGGCGATCATCTGTTACTGGTATCGCTTCAGTCATGACGGGGTGCGTATTGATACCGCCGATCAAAGTGAAGATTCGATTGGCGGCTATTTCCTCAAAATGCTCACCGGCCAAGCGCCGAGCGAGCTGTTCAAAAAAGTGATGCACTGCTCGCTCACTCTGTACGCTGAGCATGAATTCAATGCTTCTACCTTTGCGGCAAGAGTCTGCGCGTCAACCTTGTCGGATATTCACTCTTGTGTGACAGGCGCGATTGGTACGCTACGCGGGCCTTTGCATGGTGGAGCGAATGAAGCCGCGATGGCGATGATTGAGCAGTGGCACAGTGCCGATGAAGCGGAAGCGGGCATCATGCGCATGTTGGCGAACAAAGAGAAAATCATGGGCTTTGGCCACGCGATTTATCGTGAGAGTGACCCACGCAATGCCTTAATCAAAGAGTGGTCGAAGGCGCTTTCTGAAGCAGTGGGGGATTCTCATCTCTACGCTGTTTCTGAGCGTGTGGAAGCGGTGATGAAGCGCGAGAAAGATCTGTTCTGTAATGCGGACTTCTTCCACGCCTCGGCCTATCACTTTATGGGCATTCCGACCAAATTGTTCACGCCAATCTTTGTGATGAGCCGCTTAACCGGCTGGGCGGCGCATGTTTATGAGCAGCGTGCCAACAACCGAATTATTCGCCCAAGCGCCGATTATGTGGGGCCTGAGCATCAAACTTGGTTGCCGATTGAACAGCGTGGCTAACACTGAACAAGTACAACGAACCCTCCAGTGGAGGGTTCAGAGCCATTTCAATGGCCAGCAGCATCTTTGAGTTCCTATCTTTTAGTTGCTAAGCAATGGAAGCAAAAACATGAACAGTCAGTATCGTAAAGCCTTATCGCCAAGCCCTGCGCAATCTCAGGTCGATTTTTTTGATACGCGCGCGGCGGTCGAGGCGTTAAAACCGGGCGCATACCAAACTTTGCCTTACACGGCACGTATTCTGGCCGAAAACTTAGTGCGCCGCTGCCCAGTGGAACAATTGAGCGAAAGTCTGCTGCAAATTATCGAGCGTAAACGCGATCTTGATTTCCCTTGGTATCCCGCGCGCGTGGTGTGCCACGATATTCTCGGCCAAACCGCGTTGGTCGATTTAGCAGGCTTACGTGATGCGATTGCCGAACAAGGCGGCGACCCCGCGCAAGTCAATCCTGTGGTGGAGACTCAGTTGATTGTCGATCATTCGCTGGCGGTAGAATATTCCGGCTGCGATCCTGATGCGTTTGAGAAAAATCGCGCGGTAGAAGACAGACGCAACGAAGATCGCTTCCACTTTATCGAGTGGTGTAAAACCGCGTTCAAAAACGTCAGCGTGATCCCTGCCGGTAACGGCATCATGCACCAGATCAACCTCGAAAAAATGTCGCCGGTGATACAAGTGAAAGAGGGTGTGGCTTTCCCTGATTCTTGCGTAGGTACGGATAGCCATACGCCGCACGTTGATGCACTCGGTGTGCTGGCGATTGGCGTGGGCGGCCTTGAAGCGGAAACCGTAATGCTCGGTCGCCCTTCCATGATGCGTTTGCCAGACATTGTCGGTGTGAAACTGACCGGAGCGCGCCAACCGGGTATTACCGCAACCGATATTGTGTTGGCTTTAACTGAATTTCTGCGCCGCGAGCGCGTGGTCTCAGCCTATCTGGAGTTTTTTGGCGAAGGGGCGAAAGCGCTGACCATCGGCGATCGCGCGACCATCTCCAACATGACGCCTGAATATGGCGCGACCGCCGGCATGTTCTACATTGATGAACAGACCATTCAATATTTAAAACTCACTGGCCGTGAGCCAGAGCAAGTCGCTTTGGTTGAAAGCTATGCCAAAGCCGCAGGTTTATGGGCGGACAGCTTAGATCACGCGGAATACGAACGTGTGCTGGAGTTTGATCTCTCCAGCGTTGAGCGCAATCTGGCGGGGCCTTCCAATCCGCATCGCCGTTTGCCGACCAAAGAGCTGAGCACGCGCGGCATTGCGATACCTGCTCAGCAACGAGAAGCACAACAAGCAGAGGGCTTGATGCCTGATGGTGCGGTGATCATCGCCGCCATCACTTCTTGCACCAACACCAGTAACCCGCGTAACGTGGTCGCAGCAGGGCTGCTCGCCAAAAAAGCTAATCAGCTCGGCCTTAAACGCCAACCTTGGGTGAAAACCTCTTTCGCGCCGGGCTCGAAAGTCGCCAAATTGTACTTGGAAGAGGCTGGGCTGCTCTCTGAACTTGAACAACTTGGTTTTGGGATTGTGGCGTATGCCTGTACCACCTGTAACGGCATGAGTGGCGCGCTCGACCCTGCCATTCAACAAGAAATCATTGAACGCGATCTCTACGCAACAGCGGTGCTGTCTGGTAACCGCAATTTTGATGGCCGTATCCATCCGTATGCCAAGCAAGCGTTTTTGGCTTCGCCGCCACTGGTCGTGGCTTACGCGATAGCAGGCACGATGCGCTTTGATATAGAGCGTGACGCGCTGGGTCACGATGCGCAAGGCAAGCCGATTTATCTCAATGACTTATGGCCAAGTGATGAAGAGATTGATGCCGTCGTCGGCCGCGCGGTCAAGCCGGAGCAGTTCAAGCAGATCTATATCCAGATGTTTAAACTCGATGAGACACAAAGCGCGAGCTCGCCGCTGTATGACTGGCGGCCGATGAGCACGTATATTCGCCGTCCACCGTATTGGGAAGGGGCGCTCGCGGCGCCGCGCACCTTGAAAGCGATGCGACCACTGGCGATTTTGGGTGACAACATCACCACCGATCATTTATCGCCCTCCAATGCCATTTTGGCGAGCAGTGCCGCTGGGGAATACCTGACCAAAATGGGCGTGCCGGAGGAAGATTTTAACTCTTACGCTACCCACCGCGGTGATCACCTCACCGCACAACGTGCCACGTTTGCCAACCCGAAACTGTTTAACGAAATGGTCAAAGAAAACGGGCAGATCAAACAAGGTTCTCTCGCGCGTATTGAGCCGGAAGGCAAAGTAACCCGCATGTGGGAAGCGATTGAAACCTACATGAACCGCAAGCAACCACTGATTGTGATTGCGGGAGCGGATTATGGACAAGGTTCATCACGTGACTGGGCGGCCAAAGGTGTGCGTTTAGCTGGCGTTGAAGCGATTGTTGCCGAAGGCTTTGAGCGCATTCACCGCACCAACTTGGTTGGGATGGGCGTGCTGCCGCTAGAGTTTAAGTTGGGGGTCAATCGCCACTCGTTAGCGCTCGATGGCACTGAGCTGTTTGATGTGCTGGGTGAGATCAGGCCAGGTGCCGATTTAGCCCTAGTTGTGACCAGACAAAACGGCGAAAAGCTGGATGTGGCGGTGACGTGTCGTTTGGACACAGCCGATGAAGTACATGTATATCAAGCGGGTGGCGTGTTGCAACGCTTCGCGCAAGACTTTTTGGCGCAGTAGGAGGCAGCATGAACGAGACAGTGTCACAAATTCGTATTCCTGCCACCTACATGCGCGGCGGAACCAGCAAAGGGGTGTTTTTCCGTCTGAACGATTTGCCGCTTGAAGCGCAGCTTCCCGGTGCTGCCCGTGATGCTCTGTTGTTACGAGTGATTGGTAGCCCAGATCCTTACGGTAAACAGATTGATGGCATGGGCGGTGCGACATCAAGCACCAGCAAAACGGTGATTGTCAGTGCCAGTTCGTGCACTGATCACGATGTGGATTATCTGTTCGGGCAAGTGGCGATAGATAAACCGTTTGTCGATTGGAGCGGAAACTGCGGCAATCTTTCCGCTGCGGTGGGGCCCTTTGCAATCCATGCTGGGCTGATTCCTGCTGAGCGCATTCCGCACAATGGTGTGGTGGCGGTGAAAGTGTGGCAGGCCAACATCAGCAAAACCATTGTCGTTCATGTGCCGATAGTCAATGGCGCAGTGCAGGAGTGCGGTGAATTTGAACTCGATGGAGTGACTTTTCCGGCGGCCGAAGTGCAGGTCGATTTTGTGGATCCTGCAGATGATAGCGGTGCCATGTTCCCAACCGGTAACGTGATGGATGATTTGCAAGTGCCGGGTATCGGCACGTTCAACGCAACTTTCATCAACTCGGGCATTCCAACCATTTTTGTCGATGCCGAAGCGCTCGGCTATCAAGGCACTGAGTTGCAAGATGCTATCAATAGTGACTCACAAGCCTTGGCCAAGTTTGAAACGCTACGCGCTTATGGCGCACTGAAAATGGGTCTGATTGAGCGCATTGAAGAAGCGCAAAACCGTCAGCACACGCCAAAAATTGCTTTTGTCAGTGGCGCGAAAAGTTACTTAGCTTCAAGCGGTAAGCGAGTAGAAGCGGATTCGGTGGATCTGCTCGTGCGCGCGCTCTCGATGGGCAAACTGCATCACGCCATGATGGGCACGGCCGCCGTGGCGATTGCTTCTGCTGCCGCCGTTCCGGGCACGTTGGTCAATTTGGCTGCCGGGGGCGGCGAGCGTACGTCGGTCACCTTTGGTCATCCCTCCGGCACCTTAAAAGTCGGAGCGAAAGCCAAGCAAGGTAAACAAGGCTGGCAAATTGAGCGCGCGATCATGAGCCGCAGCGCCAGAATTCTAATGGAAGGATGGGTACGCGTTCCCGAAAATTACGCTGCCCTCAGTGAGAGCAAGGAGTAATGCGATGTCTGCCTATCAAGAGCAATATCAATCGGCGAAAGAGCAGCCCGAAGCCTTCTGGCGTAAACAAGCGCAGCAGATCGACTGGTTTCAACCGCCGCAAACTATTTTGGCCAATGACGAACATGGTATTGAGCGCTGGTTTCCTGATGGCGTGCTCAATACCTGTTGGTTAGCACTCGATTATCACTGCGAGCAAGGCCGTGGCGATCACACGGCGCTGATTTATGACTCGCCCGTGACGGGCAAAAAGCAGCGCTACAGTTACTCGGCCCTGCGTGACAGTGTCGCAAAAATTGCTGGCATGCTGGCCGCACAGGGGGTGAGCAAAGGGGATCGCGTTATCATCTACATGCCGATGATCCCAGAAGCGGCGATGGCGATGCTGGCTTGTGCGCGCTTGGGCGCGATTCACTCGGTGGTGTTTGGCGGCTTTGCACCCAATGAACTGGCGGTACGGATTGAAGATGCGGAGCCGAAAGTGATCATGACCGCCTCGTGCGGCGTGGAAATCAATAAGGTGATTCCCTACAAGCCCATGGTCGATAAAGCCATTATGGATAGCCGTTGGAAACCTGAAAAAGTCTTGGTTTATCAGCGCAGCGAATGCCACGCCGAGCTCACTCATGCACGTGATTTGGAATGGAACACGGTCGTGCAATCGGCCACGCCACACGGTTGTGTGCCTGTGCTCGCCACCGATCCGCTGTATATCCTTTACACCTCAGGCACCACAGGCAAACCGAAAGGGGTGGTGCGCGATAATGGCGGGCATGCGGTTGCGCTCAAGTATTCAATGCAGATTATCTACAACATGCCGCAAGACGGGGTGTTTTGGGCAGCTTCGGATGTGGGTTGGGTAGTCGGTCATTCCTATATTGTGTATGCGCCGCTCATTCACGGTTGCACCACCATTTTGTATGAAGGCAAACCGGTACGCACACCCGATCCCGGCGCGTTTTGGCGAGTGTGTCAGGAATACCAAGTGACTGCGCTGTTTTCTGCGCCGACCGCGTTTCGTGCCATCAAAAAAGAAGATCCAAATGGCGATTATTTAAAACAGTACGATTTGTCGGCGTTAACCACCATTTTTATGGCCGGAGAGCGGCTTGACCCGCCGACCTTGGAATGGGTACAAAGCAAAACAGGCAAGACAGTGATTGATCACTGGTGGCAAACCGAAACGGGTTGGGCGATTGCTGGAAACCCAACGGGTCTTGAATCTATGCCCATCAAAGCGGGCTCGGCAACCAAACCCATCCCCGGTTATCAGGTGGAGATTCTTAATGAGCTTGGCGAAAACATGCCCGCCAATCAGCAAGGTTTTGTCGCACTGAAAAGGCCACTTCCACCAAGCTGCTTACCCACCGTGTGGCGCAACCATGACCGGTTTGAGTCGGGCTATTTGGCGCAATTCCCCGGTTACTATGTGTCCGGCGATGGCGGCTATCTTGATGAAGAAGGGTACCTGTTCATCATGGGACGCATTGATGATGTGATCAACGTTGCGGGGCATCGACTATCGACAGGCGAGATGGAAGAGATTGTCGGCGCGCATCCGGCTGTCGCGGAATGTGCGGTGATTGGCGTCCACGACGAGCTGAAAGGGCAGTTGCCACTGGGTTTAGTGGTGCTCAAAGATGGAGTGAAGATTGATGCGCAAACGTTGGAGCAAGAGCTGGTCGCCAGTGTGCGCAATCAAATTGGTGCGGTGGCTTGCTTTAAACATGCCATAGTGGTTGAACGTTTACCGAAAACGCGATCCGGCAAAATTTTGCGGCGTATCATCCGCCAAATCGCCGATGGTGAGAGTTACACCATTCCGTCGACCATTGACGATCCCATGAGTCTCAATGAGCTGGAAAACCTGTTTCAGCACTGAAAATGCAATGAACAAAACATAAAGTGCTCCTCATGGAGCACTTTTTAATGACTCATCTCATCTCTGTGACACAGATAACAATCTGATTGCACAGAATCTCCACAGCGAAAGCTGATTTTTTTCGGAACTTCATATACAATTTCGCACCACTATAAATTGATAAAAATCACAAAATGGCCAATATCTCACTCTCTTCGGCAAGCAGTGCAGATTTACAACAACTCAACCAGTTGATGTTTGAGCTGCATGATGAACACCATCAGCAATGCCCTGAACATTTCAAGACCGCGGAAGAGATTGAGCAAGAGAAGAGTATTGCCCGTTATTTGGATGATCCGCAGTGTTTGGTGTATGTCGCCAAACAAGGTGAGCAGGTGGTGGGCTTTATTACGGGCCATTTTTGTGAGCTGGTTTCGACCGTGAGTCAGGCGGTTGCAATGGGAAGTGTCGATGAGCTTTATGTGCTTCCGGCCTTTCGTGGACAAGGGATTGCCAGTCAGCTATGTCATAAATTAGAGCGGGTTTTCAAAGATTACGGGGTAAAACAGATGTTTGTTGAAGTCTGGGACTTTAACCAGTCTGCCCAAGATTTTTATCAGTGTGCTGGTTTCGTTCAGCATATTCACTGGTTGCGTAAACCGCTGGTTTAGGTCAGTTCGTTTTTTTAAAGGAAACAATATTGTTGGCACATGTTCGCGCATTTTGGTTAGTGTTGGGTTTCACATTCTGCATGGGGCTTTCTTTTTCTGCGCTATCTAGCCAAGAAGAAGAGGCAGCTTATCGCGGCGTTTTATGTTTGATCCGTGGTGATAATAAATTGGTGATGACCCAAGAAGTGCTCACCGGAAAACTCTCATTGCCCGGCGGTACGATTGAAGCGGGTGAAACACCTCAAATGGCGGCTCAGCGTGAAACATGGCAAGAAACTGGCATGGTGGTTTCTGTTGGGCGTTTGATTGGTCAGACGCCGACTGCGTTAATCTATGAATGCGTCAGTGAATCTCAGGTGATCGCTTACTCTTACCAAAATGGTTTTGGGGGATACGAATTGCCAATCTGGTTTGCGCCGGACTATGGGGTTGAAACCGTCTCTGCCATGTTGATCAATCCGAGACTTATAAAGGCTGAGCAGTATCGTTATCCGGAGCAGTGGCCCTTGCTGGCTGATTTGTTTAAAGTCAGCCAAAATCAAACTGTGGATTATGTGGCAGAGCTCCATAAAGCGGCTCCTCAATTTCAGCAAGTGGAATTAGAGTGGTTGGGACAATTACAACATGGTGTCGCCCAGCTAAAAAAGAGTATGCCATGGTTACAGAATCTGATCTTAAGCGGGATGGTTTTTAATCTTCCAGTAGTAGCCTTAGTTTTGTTTCCTTTTCTTTATTGGCAGCTTGGCAAACCTTACTGTTACAAGATTTTGTTTGCAATGTCGGTCACATCCTTGCTTTGCCTCGTCGCTCAGCAGGGATTCGCTTTACCAAGACCACATGTTTACCAACCCGCATTAGAACTGTATCCAAGCTACGGTTTTGCTTTCCCTAATTTGCCTATCGCGCTTTGGAGCTGCTTAGGTGTACTACTGTGGCATGTGCAACAAGAGTTAACTCAACGTTGGGTCATGCGTGCGTGGGTAGGTCTGTTTGCTTGGCTATCGTTTGCTTCTTTCTATTCAGGCAGTGCCTTTCTCAGCGATCTTGCCACTGGCGCATTAGTGGGTGCTTTAGTCGCTTGGCACATTATTCGTCTTGATTTAAAACCGGGTGTGAATGTCGAGAATTTACTTTGTTCGAAGTCGGTTTGGTGGGGATTGACGGTCGCTTGCGTGATCCTCGCAATTATCTGGCCACAACCCATTTTTACGCAATGGATTGCGTTATTGGTGACGATATCTGGTCTAGTGACCCTCTTAACGCCAAGCTCTTCATCGCTTTCATTGCGTGGGGTGTTGCTGATGATCGCGCTATTACTGTTAGCCGATCAGGGAATCTCCTTGTTGATTGAGCCTTTCAACCACAGTTCATTCTATATGTTAGTAGGTGAAACTCTGCGCTATCCCGTGCTGATTTTACTGTTTGTGTTACTGGCTCGCCGCGGCTTAAAAGCTCCGATAGTAAGTTCCACATATTAAAATCAGTTTAAATAAAAACCGGAAGCCATTTGCTTCCGGTTTTTATTAATGACTCAAGTACTCGATTAGGCCGTCGTGTAAGCACAGACGAATTCGGCAATTTTCACCATATCCGCAATCGCGATGTACTCTTCAGTGGTATGTACTTTGGCCATGCCTGTAGATAGATTGACCGTGGTTAACCCTTTCGCATTGAAGTTATTGGCATCGCTGCCACCACCACTCAGTTTGGTTTTCGGTTCAATACCGATTGTTTCAAAGCTCGCTTTGATCGCTTGGATATGCGCGTTATCTTCTTCCAACTTAAAGGCGTTGTAAGCGCGAGTCGATTCAATCTCAACGGTTGCGCCATGCTTTTCCGCGGCACGTTCAAAAGTTTCAATCATGTGCTGAACTTGCGCTTCGAGTTTGGCATCGTTGAGTGAACGCGCTTCCGCCACGATTTTCAGCTCAGGCATCACAATGTTCGTCGCTTGACCGCCCTGCACAATACCGATGTTAGCCGTGGTTTCTTCGTCAATTCGCAGCAGTTTCATTTGAGTAATTGCATCAGCGGCCACCGCAATGGCGCTGATCCCATCTTCCGGTACCAAACCAGCATGAGCGGGTTTACCTTTGATCAGTGCGACGATTTTTTGCTGACCCGGTGCTGCACGCACGATAGTGCCGATTGGACCGCCTGTGTCGAGAACAATCGCTTTCTCTGCTTGCACCTTACTCATATCAAAATGCTCAGAACCTTTCAGACCGCCTTCTTCATGCACAGTGAAAGCAATCTCAATGGTTTTGTGCGCTTGCTGGCTATCGCGCAGAACACGTACCGCTTCAAGGATCGCGGCAATGCCAGATTTGTCATCGCCACCCAAAATCGTGTTGCCTTTGGAACGGATAATGCCATCTTCAATCACAGGCTCAATGCCGATACCCGGTTTAACCGTATCCATGTGGCAACTAAACAGAATACTGTCATTGAGTTTGCCTTCTAGGCGGGCATACAGGTTAAAGCCGTTTGACACCTCCGCCGGAACAGGGAGTTTATGTACGATGAAACCAAGTTCGCCCAGTTGTTCCGCGAGCGTTTCAGCAATCTTTTTTTCATTGCCCGATTCGCTATCGATCTGAATCAGTTGTAGGAAGTGGTCAACAAGGCGCTGGGTATTAATCAGACTCATAGGAATACCTCTTAGGGAACAGAAGTTGTCACCATGCCTGCAATTGACTTGACTGATGATGCGTTAAATCAAAAAAAGCCTGAAAACCAGAGGGAAATAGAAACCAGAGCGTTGCAAGGCTTAGTGGTGTCAATAGAGAGGCTCCAGCTACGTCTGGTATGAATTGAAAGTAACAATATCGTTACATTGTAAGCTTGGCTTTACTCTTCTCAGATGAGTGTAAATTCACGAAATTTAGACATGAAATTTTAACTATTTATTAATATTCAATGAGTTATGTTTAAGTTTTGTAGGATTAGGGCAAGGGTTTTTGTGGCGTTGATCTTAGATGTGTTGAATGTAATAAAATTGTTACCTTTTGGTGATTTGGGGTGAGTTAAACCATTTGCAGAGCTGGGATTTTCTTTATGAATTATTTCAGCCATGGTTACTTCAACTCAACACACCAAGGAAACGATGATGATGGATAGCGTAAACCCACTCGGTACAGATGGCTTTGAATTTGTGGAATATACTGCCGCTGATGAGCAGGGCATTGCCAGCCTCAAACACCTCTTCACCTCTCTGGGCTTTGCCGAAATTGCTAAACACCGTTCTAAAGAAGCTTGGTTGTATCGTCAGGGTGACATCAACTTTATTGTCAACGCACAGCCTCGTAGCCAAGCTGAAGCGTTTGCTAAACAGCATGGCCCTTCGGTATGCGGTATGGCGTTTCGCGTGAAAGACGCGGCGATTGCTCTCAAGCATGCGCAAGCTAATGGTGCCGTCGAGTACAAAACTGAGATTGGGCCTATGGAGTTAAGCATTCCTGCGGTGATCGGGATTGGTGATAGCTTGCTCTATTTTGTCGATCGTTATGGCGATCGCAGCATCTATGATGTCGATTTTCATTTCTACCCTGATAGCAAAGAGCGCCTTGCCAAAGCGCAAGTGGGTTTGTATGAAATTGACCACCTCACCCACAACGTGAAACGTGGCAACATGAACCTGTGGGCAGGTTTTTATGAGCGGATTGGTAACTTCCGTGAAATTCGCTACTTTGATATTGAGGGCAAACTGACGGGGTTGGTGAGCCGAGCCATGACCGCGCCCTGTGGCAAAATCCGTATTCCGATCAACGAGTCCTCTGACGATAAATCGCAAATCGAAGAGTTTATTCGTGAGTACAAAGGCGAAGGTATCCAGCATATTGCGCTCAGTACCGAGGATATTTACCACAGTGTGAAAACCTTGCGTGAACGTGGTATGGACTTTATGCCCACGCCAGACACCTATTACGACAAGGTGAATCAGCGAGTGGTGGGACATCAAGAAGATGTGCAAGCCCTGCGTGACTTACGTATTTTGATTGATGGTGCACCGATGAAAGATGGCATTTTGCTGCAAATCTTCACTCAAACTGTGATTGGGCCTGTGTTCTTTGAAATCATTCAGCGCAAAGGTAATCAAGGATTTGGTGAAGGTAACTTCAAAGCGCTGTTTGAATCGATTGAAGAAGATCAGATCCGCCGTGGAGTATTGACTGATGCATAAATGGATCACTTTTCCGCATCGTGAAGGCACTTGTTCCAGGCAGGCGCATGCGGATTTCCCAGAGCAGGCGATTTACGAACGTGAAGCGGGGCGCAG
The DNA here is from genome assembly GCF_037672085.1 of Vibrio paracholerae. NCBI lineage: Bacteria > Pseudomonadati > Pseudomonadota > Gammaproteobacteria > Vibrionales > Vibrionaceae > Vibrio > Vibrio paracholerae. The sequence goes on from NZ_JBBHLM010000002.1 coordinate 1,318,659, forward strand.
TGGCTTTTTTGGCCCCGCGGCGCATTTTCATCATCAACATGCACCGACAGGTTGGAGCGAGTGGGAAGGCGAACTGCGTCCACGCGCCTTCAACTTCAATCATGTGGAAGGGATCCATGCTTTGTCTCCTTGGCAAGTGCCCCTGTTACTGCACAACCATGAAGTGAAAGTGCGGGTGTGGAAGCTTACTCAAGCTATGCCAGCCTTGGCGCGCAATGCCGATGGTGATGAGCTGCTGTTTATCCATCAAGGTAAAGCGGATCTCTATTGTGACTATGGCCATATGGTCGTCAGTGAGGGCGATTATGTGCTGATCCCGCGCTCGACCAACTGGCGTCTAGAGCCGATTGAGCCCTTGTTTATCTTGATGATTGAAAACACCGATGCCGCTTATGCGTTACCCGAAAAAGGCTTAGTCGGCAATCACGCGGTGTTTGATCCTGCGGTGTTGGACGTGCCTTCGATCAATGATCCATTCCGCGCACAATACTCTGAGCAGCAGACGCAAGTGCAGGTGAAACGTCATGGGCAGCTAAGTACCATCACCTTCCCGTTTAATCCTTTGGATGCGGTGGGTTGGCATGGCGATCTCTCTGTCGTGCGCCTCAACTGGCGCGATATTCGCCCGCTGATGTCGCATCGCTACCATCTTCCGCCTTCGGCACATACCACCTTTGTCGGCCAAGGTTTTGTGGTGTGTACTTTTGTCCCTCGTCCCATTGAAAGTGATCCCGGCGCGCTCAAAGTGCCGTTTTATCACAATAATGATGATTATGATGAAGTGCTGTTTTACCACGCTGGAGATTTTTTCAGCCGCGATAATATTGAAGCCGGCATGGTGACCTTCCACCCTGCGGGTTTTACTCACGGGCCGCATCCGAAAGCGTTCCAAGCAGGCTTGGAATATCGCAAAAAATTCACTGATGAAGTGGCGGTCATGATTGATACCCGCCATGCGCTACAGTTTAGTGACGCAGCGCAGCAGGTGGAAAATCGTCAGTATGTTTACAGTTGGCAGAGTAAAAAGGAGTAGGGCGATATGAAGTTAGCGACCCTGAATAATGGTACGCGAGATGGTCAGTTGGCGGTCGTCAGCCGTGACTTAACCCTGTGTGTTGCGGTACCGGAGATTGCCAGTACTTTACAGCAGGCGCTCGATAATTGGGATGCGGTGGTAGCATCGTTGCAAGATGTCTATTGCGCACTGAATGAACGTACTATTACTGCCCGTTTGTTCGACCCAGAGCAGTGTTTATCTCCGTTGCCTAGAGCCTACCATTGGGCGGATGGTTCCGCTTACGTTAACCATGTGGAATTGGTGCGCAAAGCGCGTGGCGCAGAAATGCCCGCCAGTTTCTGGACGGATCCTCTGATGTATCAAGGTGGATCAGATACGTTTTTAGCCCCGCGGAGTCCGATCCTGATGGCGGATGAAGCGTGGGGGATCGATTTTGAAGCAGAAGTGGCGGTGGTAACTGCCGATGTGGCGATGGGAAGCTCAGTGCAAGAAGCGGCGCAGGCCATTCGGCTACTGATGCTGGTCAATGATGTGTCACTGCGTGGTTTAATCCCCAACGAACTCGCTAAAGGGTTTGGTTTCTATCAATCCAAACCTTCTTCGGCTTTTTCACCTGTCGCGGTGACTCCGGATGAGCTTGGTGAGGCGTGGGATGGCGCGCGCCTTGCCCTGCCATTACGTACCACCTATAACCACGAACTGTTTGGCTGCCCCAATGCCGGCGTGGATATGACTTTTTCATTCCCAGAGTTAATCGCTCATGCAGCGAAAACACGAGCACTGTGTGCGGGCTCGATCATAGGGTCGGGCACCGTTTCCAATAAGCAGGGAACCGATTATGGCAGTGCAATCCGTGAAGGTGGCGTAGGGTATTCATGCATTGCTGAGCTGCGAATGATAGAAACGCTGCGTGATGGTGAGCCTAAAACATCCTTCATGCGCTTTGGTGATACGGTGCGAATTGAGATGCTCAATCCACAGCAACAGAGTATTTTTGGTGCGATTGAGCAACAGGTGATGCAGTACAACAAGGAAATGTGATGAGTTTAATTCTCTATGGTTATTGGCGTTCGTCAGCCGCCTATCGAGTGCGTATTGCCCTCAATATTAAACAGTTGGTTTACGAGTCACGCGCCGTGCATCTTAGCCGTGAGGGAGGGGAGCAGCATCATGCCGAGTTTCATCGCCTCAATCCTAGCGAGTTGATTCCTGTGCTTATCGATGGTGAGCTCTGCTTGAATCAATCGCTGGCGATTATTGAGTATTTGGATGAAACCTATCCCGCCCCCCGTTTGATCCCAGAGCGAGGTGCCGAGCGTTATCAGGTGAAAGCGTTAGCGTTAGACATCGCAGCGGATATCCATCCGCTCAATAACTTGCGGATTTTGCAGTATCTTACCGCAAAGCTTGGTGTAGCCGATGAAGAAAAAAATCAATGGTATCGCCACTGGATTGATAAAGGTTTTCAAGGTTTGGAAGAGAAATTGCGCTATACGGCAGGGGAATATTGTGTGGGTAATCGCTTGTCTCTGGTCGATGTCTGTTTAGTGCCTCAAGTTTATAACGCTGAGCGATTTGATCTCGATATGAGTCGTTATCCCACCTTACAGCAGATTGCAGCAAGGTTACGTGCTTTGCCTGCGTTTGCGCAGGCTACTCCAGAAAATCAGCCTGATGCACAGTAGTCAGCTTAGATTATGGGTTTCGCGGCTTTGATTCCCCTCAATTTCTATTCAGCAGTAGCACAAGCGTGATCGGCAACCTAGCACATAAGCAAGATTGCCGATAAACGGCGTTAAACTCGATTCCAGATTTTTGTATGAAAAACATTCTCTTATCAACCACAGGGGCTAGCCCGTAGGTTCTAACTGAAACCCTTTACGCCATTTTTCAAAGTGGGCGGCCTTGTCTATGTGATCACCACGCAAAGTGCCAAACCAGCGCTAATCAATGGTCTATTCCGCGATGGTCATTTACAAGCTTTAAAAGATGAATACCAATTGCCTGATTTTGCCTTTGATGAAAGTCATATTTGGCTGATTGAAGGCGACAACGGCTTGCCGATTGATGATACAAAACCATTGATGATCACACCACGATGGCCGACTTTATGACCCGCAAAGTGTTTGAATTAACGCAAGACGACAACTGTGCCATTCATGGTTTCTTGGCGGGAGGTCGCAAAACAATGGCATTCTATTTTGGTTATGCGATGTCGATGTTTGGTCGTGAACAAGATGTTCTCAGCCATGTTTTTGTCAATGAAGCCTTCGAATTTGTGCGCGATTTCTGGTATCCCACCAAACAAAGTCGTTGGATTACGGGAAAAAATGGTCAAGGAGAGCTGGATACTAGCCAAGCGACGATTACGTTAGCTGAAATCCCTTTTGTGCGTATGCGCCAGTCGTTAGAGACCACCTTACTCAGCCACTTAGCACATTCCTCTTTCAGTCAAACAAGGTGTTGATTAAGAGATAACCATTTGTGCTTGAGCCCGAGCACAGAAGCAAAAACCGATCACAATTTGGTTGTTTTACATGAGAAATTGCACTCAAAAACCGAGTTTCTTATCCAATTTTAGTGTATATAAGCGCATAACAACCAGTTGATTAATATTTGATTTGTCAATAGTGTTTAAACGTCATTTAAGGCGGAAATTTTCTTACTAGGGACTTAAAAATAGATAGCTTAAACCAAACTGGTGGTATAACGACCATGATCGCAAAACTGATTAAACCTTGATTTAAATTCAATAAGCAGCTTTCTTTGCGTAATGAACAAAGAGCAAGTCATTGTTTAGTCGGTTCATAGAGGGAAATTTATAATGGAAACTAAACGCAAGCAGGAAATCTTAGATTATTTACAAGGGTTAAGTAAACATATCAATACAGCGGCTGGTTTCACTCCCGAGTTGTTACAAAAGTCAGCGAGTATTCTACAAACTTCGATTGAAGAAGTGACAACTGCTGTGGCACAGCAAGTACTATACGTACCAGTTGTCGGTGGTTTTAGTACCGGAAAATCTACCGCACTGAATACTCTTCTTGAACGAAAAGTTTTGCCAGAAAAAGTATCTCCTGAAACATCAATCCCAGCCGAACTTCACTTCAGTACTGAAGAAAAAATGATGGCGCTATCACAAGCGGGGGCATGGAGTGAGCATGAAATTTCTGAACTCTCCATGCTATCAGCTAATGCTGGAAATTATCAGTTAGTGCGTCTCTACCTTAATAGCCCAGTTTTACAGCAGATAGAGCCTTTGGTAATGGTTGATATGCCGGGGTTTGATTCTGGAATTAATAAACACAATGAAGCCATTCTGCGCTATATAACGACTGGAGTCATGTATCTATATTTGATCGATTGTAAAGCTGGCAGCATTAGTCGCCAAGATCTGCGGCGAATTGAGGAGATTTTGGATCTTGGTCGCTGTGTAAAAGTTTTCCTGACCAAAACAGATTTAGCATCGCCACAGGAGCTCGAATCTGCACGTGATTATGTGACAGATTGCTTAATTACACTTACTGGTGAGTCGGTTGCTGGTACAGTAAATAAAGATAATGCAGCTGATATGCTCGCAACAATTAATGAAGCAAATAAAACTGCACTGTTTGATGTGATGGTCTTACCAATGGTGAAAACCCTTTTCTTCGATGCCGACGGTATGGTTAATACGGCCATTAATGCACTGAATGCAAATGCTTCTGACATTGCCCAAGCCTTAAAAGAAGCTGAACAGGCGTTAGATAATTTAGATGCCGATCGTGACCGAATGTTGCAAGAGATCAAGCAAAGGGGGGTTGTACAAAAAAGCGACCTGATTTTAAGTAGGTTAGAGCAAACGCTACGCAAAGCCACCGAGGAACTGCTGATACAGGCACGTATGGGTGAGACACAGTTACGTAACACCATTGGTGATCTGGTTCGCTCTACTCTCAGCGTAGAAATTCAAGCATTGTTAAAGCAAACGACAGCGAACATAGCTTATCAATTCTCCGATAATATCAACATCAGTGGTCTAGCGTTGGGCTCTAATGATCATAATTGGGTCGAGGGTCTAATTTCTACTATTGAATCGCAGGCTATGAATGCCATAGCAGGTTTGAATGACTCAATAGCAACAGATAAAGGACATCACGCTAATAAAGGAAAGAGTGTTGGGAATATCATATCACTCAGCACAATAGCAATACTGATTCCTAATCCTATTCTTAAAGTGGTTTTTGCCATTTTGCCAGGAATTATTGGAGAGTTATTTGGTAGCTTAAGACGGAAAACTGAAGCTAACCAGTTGCGCGAAGCGATCTGTAATCAAGTTATTCCTGGTGTCTTAACACAGTTGCGACCTCAAGTGAACGAGTCTTTGCTGTGTATTGAGGCGGAGCTGATTCGCGTCACTTCAGAACAAGTAGCACAAAAAATCAGTGCTCAGAAATCTTTGTATGACGAGATGGCCAAAACGACTGGACAGGAAGCGAGTCAGTTGGAAATTTCTTTATCTTCCCTAAAACAAATTCGCAGTGAAATGCAACAAAACGCTAATGGAGTGATTATTTGATGGCAGTAAGTTCAGAAAAATATTTAACAGTATTGGAAGAATTTGAGCGAAAAATAGCTCGCTATGATGACCTAGTCAATACGCCTATGCGTAGCAAGTTGAAACCAGGTGGCTTCGCAGAACACAAGGATGCCCAAAAGCATCTGGAAGCATTGCAGCAATCAGGGCGATCACTAAAAATCGGTGTTATTGGTCGTGTTAAAGCAGGTAAGTCTTCATTAATTAACGCTTTATTGTTTGACGGTAAGGAGGTTTTGCCAAAGGCTGCGACTCCAATGACGGCAGCGTTGACCTCGATCCGATATGCGCCAAAGTTTACCGCGGAAGTACATTTCTTCTCATCTGAGGATATCCGTGATCTACAGATAAAGGCACAAGAATATAAAGAAGAAGTTGCCTATTTGATTGAGCATTACAAAAAAGAATATTCCGAGCGTCAGAAGCAAAATCCAATGCGTTCAATGCCACCATTGGATGAGAATATTCTGCATAAAAAAGCTATTCGTGAAGTGAGTGAAAATGGTGCCTTAGCCGCGGCTGCCGATATCTGTTTGCGAATGGAAGCCTCTGGCGTTGATGTCGGTGAACTGGGAGAGGTGCGTGTATTAACTGGAGATTCAATTGAGGACTTAAATAGCGAATTAACCCAATATGTTGGGGCGTCGGGTAAGTTTATGCCATTTACTCGTGAGTTGGTTTTAGGTTTACCGCTGCTCTCGCTACAGGGGATTGAAGTTATTGATACGCCTGGGGTTAATGATCCGGTTAAATCACGTGAACAGCGCACTTACGAACGTTTAAAAGAATGCAATGCTGCTTTTTTGGTCAGTCCAGCAGGGCAGTTCCTTAGCCAGCAGGACTTTGAGTTGGCTGATCGCTTAAGTGCCCGTGAAGGAACGCAAGAAATATATTTGGTGGCTAGCCAATCCGATATGCAACTACACTCAAATTTGCGTGATGAGGCCAAGGGAGACTTACATGTAGCGCTCAGTAAACTGCATCAAATTTTGACGAAACAGGCGATTAGTGCTTTGAGTGGTACTGAAAACGAAGTCCTTAGTAGCATCACCGCTGACATTAGTGAGCGGTTAATTGTTACTTCAGGAATTTGTGAGACTTTGCTGCAAAATGACGGGATAGGCGACGATGGTGCAGAACATGCGATGAAGCTATTAGCTGAAAACTATCGCGATTATTTCTCTTTACCAGAGTCGAAACAAGCCTGCCTCAAAAAACTTTCAGCGCGTGATCGGCTGCAAGATGCTGTAGAAATAGTTCGTGCGAAAAAGGTACACATACTCGAACAGCAAGCGCAAACATACATCGATGCTCAATGGCAAACATTACAGCAAGTCAGAGACGATGTACTAAGTGTTTTATCCGATCTACATAATGAGGTAAAAAATGGTGACAAAGCGACGCTTGAGGCAAGAATTGCACACTTAAATCAAGTTTCCAGCAAAGCTATTGTTGCAACGAATAGCGAGTTCATTAACCAGGCAGAGAATATCCAGCTAAAGTTACCATCTGATCTTGAGCGTACTATTCAAAAAGCATTCGATATTTTGGACGAGAGATCGGAAAGCGCTGAAGGGCAAGAGACAGTGACGTATCAAGTTGAAAAAAGTGGCGTAGGGTCATGGCTGGCACGCAATCTATGGGGCGGTGGCTCTGAAGAACGAACCCGTTCAGTTGCCACGCTAAATCCGTTGCCGATTCGCCGTGCACTTGAGGGGTTAGCCAAACTTATGCGGAGCGGCATGAAAGATTGTGCTAATGGCTCGCTTATTCAATGGCGCCGCGAACTGGTCAAAGGCATGACTCGGCAACTGCGTGATACCATTGGTGATGATGAAGTCGATATTGCCCGACTGCAAGAGGTTTGTCGCAGTGTAGTGGATAAACTGGTCAACTTCCCTGATATCGATGTTCCTGCTTTACCGGCGGAACTCGCCAAGTCCAGTAAGCTTAGAGGTAGCAGTGTAAGGGAATATCAAGAAGCTGCGCAAAACTATGCCTCACGGTTAGAAGCGAATGGTTTAGCATTTATTCAGTCAGTTCGCACATCGATAGATAATATTATGAAGAAAAATATCGGTGAAGAGTTAGTGGCCGATTTAATTAAAGAGGTCAAAGATCTTCAGGAACAGGTTGAGAGTAAATCCCTGACATTAGAAAAAATAAAGCGCATGCAAGCAGAAATGAGGGAATTATAATGACAGAGGCAAAAACAAACGTGGCTTTACCAGTTACCAGTGCTGAGAAGTTTTTCTCTGCCTTGAGTTCGTCAATAAAAAAGCTACGTGCTGAGTATGAGGTTACGGTCGCTAATAACCAGCAGACTCATATTGAACTTAATAAAGTTAGCGACGCTTTAAATAATAAGATTGAAGAGTTATTAGACCTTAAAAGCCGCTATGATCTGATTTGCTCGGCAATATCTCCGATAAAAAATGAGTCCGAATACTATAAATCGATTAAATTATTGATTGATGGTTCTTTATTACCGTTGATTAATCGAGTTAATGTTCTCGCCAATGAGGCGGAGCAAGTTACTGAGATACGCGCAGTGGATGATGAGCTGCGATTGGTGGACTCGTTATCCACATTTGCTGAGCGTACGATCATTGCTGTAGCTGGTGGTTTCAGCAGCGGTAAATCGTCATTGATTTCCAGTTTTTTTGCCGACGAAACGGTGAAACTGCCTATTGGTATTGAACCTGTCACTGCGATCCCAACCTATGTTGGTCATGCGGATAATACTGCGATTCGTGGCTATTCTCATGAGGGAGGTTATTTTGATGTGTCAAAGCATATATATACATGCTTGTCGCATCAATTTGTCGAAGAGTTTGGTTTTAACTTCCGCGATCTTGTCCCCTTTATGTCACTTGAAATTCCTTTCAAGTTGCTGCGTCATATCGCTTTTATTGATTTGCCTGGTTACAACCCTGGACAGAGAGGTGGTACAACGATGGGAGATCAGGCTGTGTCAGATGAGTTTATTACTCAGGGGCAGGCACTAATTTGGGTGATTGGTCTTGATTCAAATGGCACTATACCACGTGATGATTTGGATAAGCTCTCGAGTTTAAATGAGCTTGATATGCCCCTATACGTGATTCTCAATAAGGCAGACCTACGGCCACAAGGTTCTTTAGATGAAATATTAGACCAAGTTACCGAAGAGTTGATGATGAGTGGTATTCCCTATGAAGGCGTGTCAGCTTACAGCAGTGCAACGGGTACTGAGCTAGCGTTCCGTGAGCGTAGCTTGTTAGAGGTACTGGCGGAATGGGATCAGCCGCGTGACGCTATTCAAATTGCGGCCCAGAAATTAGAACATGTGATTGCTGCATATGAACATGCTATTAAGGTAGATATTGAGAGTCGAAAGAAAAAAGCCTCATTAGTTAAGGCGTTGGAATTAAACTTACTCGAAATTGGCGTATTTGATACGGAATTATTTAGCTCAGAATTTGATGTCGAAGCTTACATGGGTGAAGAGCCTCAAGAAAGTACACCCATATCGAGGGGGCTCTCATCATGGCTAGCCAGAGAACTATGGGGTGGTGGATACGATACAGGCACTACAAAGGAAAAGAGCACTAAGGCAGCTACTGCCGAAAAAAAACAAGCACCATTGCAGGTAAGTCAACTTGATTCTATTCGTGATCAACTAAAAAGTTTACGGGATGACTATTCTATAAAGAAAAGCGAAGAGGATCTGAAAGAGCTTCAAAGCATTCGGTGTGAACTGCAATCATTATTGCAGAAGAAAACGGTTTGGCAGCAACCTGCAATAGCCTCACCAGTCTGATATTGCACCATCTAAAACGTTGTATAACTTAAGCAACGCAATAGTCGCTTTATCTAAATACTGTAACGTTCGTTTCAGTATTAACGCCTTGCTGATGGGCAAGGCGTTATTTTGGGCTACAAACTGGCCAGCACGGTTTCTGCTTTGCTTAGCTCAAAGGTTTTTGGTGGCTCAACATTGGTAACCGTTCACCAGCACCCCATTGACAACCTCTAAAGTGTGACCAACAGCACTTGATCCCCTTTTTTCTCTTGAGTGATCATTTTCATCCTTCATCATCAGAGCATGAAAAAGAAAAAATCCAAATTTGCAGACGCGCCCCCCGTCGCTTCTGATATCCATCAAGCTAACGCACTCATCGAAGAGTTGTGGGCACAGCTTCGTGAGTATGAAGATAAACTCAAGACCAGTGGCTTGGTCTGTAGACAAAAGTTAATTAACTACCGGTGAACGGTTAAGCAGATTCTTCATCGGCAAACTTTTGTGCAATGTCGATGAAGTTCTGCTCTTCTATTAAAAAGGCATCTATTACCATAGGGTCAAAATGCGAACCTCGGCCTTGTAAAATGATCGCTTTTGCCTCTTCATGACTCATCGGCTCTTTATAAACGCGGCGACAAATCAAAGCGTCATACACATCGGCGAGAGCCATTAAGCGGGCACTGAGTGGAATGGCTTCACCTCTTAGACCCATGGGATAACCAGAACCGTCCCATTTCTCATGATGACCAATCACGATTTCTTTGGCGGCATTGATGAGCGCGGTACAGGCTCCGGAAAGTTTCTCCGCTTTTTCGAGAGCAAGCTTACCCAGCAAGGCGTGATTGCGCATAGTGGTAAACTCGTCTGGGGTCAATTTGCCCGGTTTGAGCAGAATATTGTCGGGAATGCCGACTTTACCTATGTCGTGCAACGGTGCCGCTTTAAAGTAAGTATCAATCACGGTCGGGCTCAGTACATCGCGGTATTTGTCCGTGGTGGCGAGACGCTGGGCTAATACTTTCACGTAATGTTGGGTACGCAGTAGGTGATTACCTGTCTCCGGATCGCGTGTTTCAGCAAGACTTGCTAATGCAAACACCACTGCATCTTGCATGCGATCCAATTCTCCGGACCGTCGCAGCACTTCGGTTTCCAGATAATCGTTTTGATTCAATAAAATGTCTTTAGAGCGCTTATTTTGTAAGTGAGTGTGAACGCGCGATTTCAGCAGCGGAATACTGACCGGTTTAAAAACGTAATCAACGGCACCAAGCTCAAAGCCTAATTGTTCATCTTCGGGATTACTTTTACCTGTAAGAAAAATCACCGGAATATGCTCGGTATGCGGGTTATGTTTGATTTGATTAATCACCTCATAGCCTGTCATTTCTGGCATGACAATATCGAGCAGAACCAGATCGATAGGGTATTGCGCCAAGATCTCGAGAGCCACTTTTCCTGAGCGTGCTGCCTTGATTCGATAGTATTGCGCCAGCCCTTGCGACATAAAGGCGATATTGTCTGGCGAGTCATCGACGATCAGTATTGTGCATTGGCTAAGGTCTTCCATTGACATGTGAAACATCCTATTCATCACAAAGTTTAGGTATTTAAGATTAAAGTGAGATGAGTTGCTTAAACTATAGCTAAACTTTGAAGATAGGTTGCACAAAATCCTGTGTAGAGAAGGAGATGGCATGCGCTCGATAAAAGCGATGTTTGTACTACTGTTTTGCTTGATGTCGGTATTGGCGGTTGCCATGTTTAAAGTGACTCGGCAAGTGGCAGAACTTAGGCTAGAGAGTCATCAATACAGCGAGCAGCTTTTTCACTTTTATCGTCTGTCTCAAGAGCTAAAACAAAGCTCAGACCATCTGACTAAGTTTGCTCGAGCGTATGCCAGTACAGGCAATGAGCGCTGGTTGCGCATGTTTAACCAAGTTCTGGATGTACGCAGTGGCAAACTGCCAGCGCCAAACAATAATGATTACGAGTTTTGGGATGTCGCTGTTCTTAATGATGCGAGTGAGCTTACACCAAACGCTAATCAGCGCTATCCCACATTGATTGAACGCATTCGTCAATCCGGCATTGGGTCGGTCGAGTTTCTTGAATTACAAAATGCTCTATCGTTATCGGATCAGTTAGTCGCATTGGAGCGTGAAGCCTTCATGGCGGTGAAGGGGTGGAAGAAAGAGTTTGCGGGGGAATACCGCTACACCGGTGAACCTGATCTGAACTTTGCCCGTTCTTTGCTTTATAGCGAAAAGTATTTTCTCGAGAAAGCTAAAATTATGGCTGCAATTGGGTCGTCGCACTCCAATATCGTAGGGCGTATTGAATCTCAAGTGAGATCTGCAGATAAGAAAGCGCAATATTATGAGCGAGTTAACTCAGTCTTAGTCAGTTTGCTACTGTTGGCCATCATGGCTTCTTTTGTGCTGCTTTGGATTGTCTACGTTGCTCCGTTAAGCATTTTATTGAAAACGGTGGTGAGGCAAGTCCGCAATGAAGATTATGAATTTACTCTGACTCAAAAAGCGTATGGCGAATTACAACGCTTTATCGATAGTTTGAATGTGGTGTTTCACCATATTGCCGAACAGCTCAGTTTTAATACCTTGGTGAAAGACTTCAACATCATCATTCGTAACCATCCGACCACGGAAGCCTTGTGCAATAAGGTGACACAGTTTTTACTGCACCATTTTCCCGTTGAACTGATAGGTCTTTATCTCTATCAAAATGGCGTACTGACGCGCATTGCCGGTGTTGGTCAGTCGGAGTCTGCACAACGTGACTACAGTGATCCAACGACAACGCATTGTAGTGTGCTGCGTTCGGGCAAGCCTTATGCAATGAAGTCACTTAATGGCAACTTCCAAGTGGTTTCTACCTCAGGAGTGATTGCACTCAATGAGGTGTATTATCTACCTCTACAGGTCAATAATCAGCCGATAGCGTTACTGGAGTTAGGAACCGTAGGCATGCTGACAATGCAGCAATACCATTGGTTATCGCAGATGCTTGACGATCTCTCTGTCGCGATTCAACTTAGCCAAAATGCGGAGCAGCAACGTTTGGCAGAAAGAAAAGTGCTTGAACAATCACAGCTCAATCAAGAGATCCTCGATGCTACACCCAACCCGATGTACTGCTTGAGTGCAGATGGTAAATTCCTCACGGTCAATGCCAAGTTCTTGGATCTCATGGGTTTATACAATAACGAAGTGATTGATAAAGAGCCGCAAGAGATTTTCCCAGCTGAGGTTGCAGAGCGCTTTGCTGCGGCGCACCAAGTGTTGACTAAACAACAAAGCAGTCAAAATTACGAAATTTCTTTGGTCGATTACACGGGTGTTCAGCGTGAAATGCTGGTTTACGAGGCATCTTTTAGCGATCGTGCGGACAAGGTCAATGGCATCGTCGGTATTTTGCTGGATATGACCGAACGCAAAGAGATGGAAGATGAACTCCGCAAAGCCAAAGAGGCGGCGGACGCGATGAGTCAGGCCAAAGGTGACTTCTTGGCGAATATGAGCCATGAAATCCGAACCCCAATGAATGCAATTTTGGGTATGGCACATCTGGCATTGAATACCCAACTCGATACGACACAACGCAAATACGTGAGTCGTATTAATGAATCCGCCAAAAACTTACTGGGCATCATCAATGACATTCTGGATTTTTCCAAAATGGAGGCGGGTAAACTCAATGTAGAGCGGATCGATTTCAATCTTGATGATGTACTGGATAATGTGACGGCAGTTGTCTCATTGAAAGCCCAAGAGAAAGGCATTGAGTTTTTGATGGATATCGACCCGCACATCCCACTAGGGCTGATTGGCGATCCGCTTAGGCTTGGTCAAGTGATGGTTAATCTGTGTGGTAATGCGGTGAAGTTTACCTCACAAGGCGAAATTGTACTGTCTGCACGAGTGAGCCAATTGAATGAACAGCAAGTCACGCTGCGGTTTGCCGTCAAAGACACAGGGATTGAGCATCAGTAAGCAATTGGTCGAGCTTATGGGAGGGCAAATTACCGTTCATAGTGAAGAAGGTAAAGGTTCCACCTTTGAGTTTTCTGTGGTGTGTGGTCTGCAAGATGCCAAAATGCGTGATATTTCCCAACCTGTGCATGGTCTAGCGGATAAGCGAGTGTTAGTGGTGGATGATAATGATTCTGCTCGCCACATTCTCGACTCTTTACTGACCGCTATGCGTTTTAACGTCGTGACGGTGAGTAATGGGTTTGAGGCGCTGTCGGAAATTCAACAGAAACCCTTTGATATGTTGTTTGTTGACTGGAACATGCCGGGTATGAATGGCATTGAGCTACTGACGCGAGTGAAAACCCTCGGCCTTCGTGGGCACATGAAGAGCTTTTTAGTCACGGCTTATGGACGTGAGATTAACCTTGAAGGCGAAAACAGCAAGTTGGTTGACGCTTTAATTGTCAAACCGGTTAATCCCTCGAATCTGCTGGATGCGATTGTGACCAGTTATGGAATTGAGCATGTACGCCATAAGACGAACGAAGCGCATCACAACAGCAGGCCGAATTTTGCCGGCCAGAGTCTGTTGCTCGTCGAAGATAATGAGGTGAACCAAGAAGTTGCGCTTGGCCTACTCCAAGACACTGGCCTTAATGTCGTGGTCGCCAATCATGGTCAAGAAGCGCTAGAGAGGTTAGAGCATGCCGATTTTGATCTGGTGTTAATGGATATGCAGATGCCAGTGATGGATGGGATCACCGCGACTGAGCATATCCGAGCCAATCCGCGGTGGCAGAGCTTACCCATCGTTGCTATGACCGCTAATGCGATGGCGATAGATATTGAACGCTGCTTGCAAGCAGGTATGAATGATCATCTTTCCAAACCGATTGAAGTGGATAAGTTTTATCTGGTACTCAGGCATTTTCTTCAGGTGAGTCATGAGCAGAGCTTTTCATCGCATTCCCCAAATAAACCCAGCGCATCAAAACCTGCGATGAGCGCTTTGCTGGATCTGCCTCAGCTGACGGGAGTTGATTTGCAACAAGCTATCTTCCGGATTGGGGGTAATCAACAACGCTATTTTGAAATTCTACGTCACTTTATCGATAGCCAAGTTGATGAGCTGAACAGTGTAACAGGGTTAATCGAAGCGCAAGACTGGAGCTCTGCGACCCGAGTGGCTCATACTCTGAAAGGTTCTGCCGCGAATTTAGGATTGGAAGCTTTAGCTCAGTTGGCGGCAGAGATGGAGCAGAGTCTAGAGCAGCAAATCCCACCTTCGTTTGAGCAGCTTCAACAAGCTAAAAGCTTACTAACCCTAGTCGATGATGAACTCTCTGCGTGGGAACATCAGCATAAAGAGCCGCTATTGGCGGAGAACCTAGATTGGGGTTTGTGGTATCAGCAGTTGCAACAGGCGATCAATGATTATGATGTCACCGCATTAAGTCTGAGTAAGTCCATTCGCCAAGTTTCCCAGTGGGATTCGGCGCAGCAAGCCGCCTTAATTTCTGCAATTGAAGATTTTGATTTTGAGCAGGCAAAGGCGCTATTAGCCAGCTATCCGCAGTTAAGCGGTGAGCGTTTAAGCCAGTAGCTTTAAAGTAATAGTGTTCAAGGTTTGCAACGAGAGTTGTTCAATAAAGGCGATCAACCCGACACGCGGTCAAAAGACCCAGTGTCGGGTTTTTGAGGACTAGAATTACAAACTGGCTAGTACAGTTTCTGCTTTGCTCAGTTCAAAGGTTTTTGGTGGCTCAACATTGAGCAGAGTGACTACGTTATTTTCAATCACCATGGCGTAGCGTTGCGAACGTACGCCACCAAAGTTACCTGTGTCCATTTCGAGACCTAAGGCTTTAGTGAAGCTCGCGTCGCCATCAGCCAGCATGGTAATTTCGCTCGCATTTTGCGCTTCGCCCCATGCTTTCATCACAAAAGCATCGTTAACTGAAACGCAAGCGATCATATCTACGCCTTTCTCTTTAAATTTGTCTGCCAAGACGACATAGCCAGGTAGATGCGCTTCTGAGCAAGTCGGAGTGAAGGCTCCCGGTACGGCAAACAGTACGACTTTTTTGTTAGCAAACAAAGTGGTTACAGAGTGAGTCAGTGTACCCTCACTGGTTCTTTGGCTCAGTTGAACATCTGGTAAGGTTTGTCCGATTTGAATCATGATGTTTTCCTTATGAAGGTGGTATATCTCTACACGATTTCGAGTTCTAGCTCGGAATGAATCTAGCCGTAGTGTAGCCCCTTATCGAGCAAACAAATACAGAGTGTTATTGGGGATATATTTTAGAGGATCGACATACTGTTTCAGTATAGGATGCGCATGTTCACTCTTTCGGTTGAAATCTTGGTAAATTTGGGCAGCAAAGTTTATTTTTTATAATGAATTGTGTGCGACAAAAATGAGAAAAACACGGTGAATAGTGCGATCAGAAATTAGATAATCCACCACTTCGTTTGATTATGAAAGAATAAATAGCGAAATCTTGGCGGATAATAAAAGGATAGGTATAGCCGAGTGCCTTGAAAGGATATCGTTGTCGTCATGCAATGTCACTAAAACCTGAATCACTTTTTATGATAAGTGAGTAAAGGAAAGCTAGGCTTCAAAATAAAAAACTGCTTTTCATCATCGGTGATGGTGCACTTGGGGCATGCCCAGATGATCAGCGAATAATAAAATTATCCAGCTTAATGCTGGAAGCCATTGTACTTAAACAACTTGGAGTTGCTGCCAATACCGCAGCGGCTTCAAGTTCAAGGTGTATAAGACCCTAAAGGGGCGGTTTTCCAGTATAAAGGACCATTAGAATAATGACAGGAATTAGGCTTTTAGCTTGCTACGGAGTGCAGATCTGTTCAGTGTTTTTGCTGATCATCAGTTCATCTGCTTATGCCGTAGTCGAACATATTTCGGACTATTTCGTGGAGACGTGGACCTCCACTGATGGTTTACCGCACAACAGTATTAATAGTATCGCTCAGACACGCGATGGTTATTTGTGGTTTGCCACTTGGGAAGGCGTGGTGCGATATAACGGCATCAATTTTCAAGTGTTTGATCGCAATCCACAAACTGGAATGGCTGACTCCGGAACTCGCACCTTATTACCCATGGATAACAATGGGTTGTTGGTGGCTGGTGCACGGGGGAGTATCACGCACAGACAGAGTTATGGCTGGCAATCTTTTCGTTCTGCACCCAGTTTAGTCAATGGTGCATTGATTGATGATGCACAGAACTTGTGGCTCGCGATTGAAGGTCTCGGTGTGGTCGTTCGACCTTATTTGGGCCATAACCACTATGGACCGGATCGATGGTTACTGACCGATGCCAGTGCTTATCGTTTGGTAAAAAATCAGCATGGAGTGATTTTTGCGGCCACCGATAAAGGGTTATATCGCTTTAATGATTGGCAAGTGTCAGCCATGGAATTGCCGATTGGGCGCTATGAGCGAATTAACTATATTTCCATCAGTTTAAATCAAGAACTTGTCGTGGCAACAGATCAAGGTGTTTGGGTCAACACTGAAGAAGGTTTTCAATCGTTGTTTGCACCGCTTGAGAAAGAGGTAGTAACGCTGGTGGAGCAAGATCGTGTCGGGAACTGGTGGATTGGCACTGTCAATAGTGGTATCGCTCGACTGAAAGATCAGCAGTTGCAATTTTTGGAGCCTAGTAGAGGGTTGCCCTATAGCCGAGTGTTCTCTTGGTATCAGGATATCGAAGGCAGTGTATGGGTGGGGACCAATGCTGGGATTATGCGACTGCGTGATGCACCTTTCATTAATATCAACAGTGATAAAGGATTAGTGGGCGATTATGTCCGAACCTTGTTGCCGCTAGATGAGCGACGAGTCATGGTCGGCACCAGTCGTGGATTAAGCATTATTGAAGAGGGCTTGGCACATAGCGCGTTAATGCCTCAAGTCGGTGCTCGTCCTTCGATATTAAGTTTGGCCAAAGTCGATCAGCAAAGCGCAAAAGTCTGGGTTGGGACGGTACAAAAAGGATTGCTCCTTTGGCAAAACGGCCAGTTGCGTCCTGTGCTGGATGAGCATAACGGTTTACCCAGCAGTGAAGTCAGAGCGATTGTCACCGATTCACAAGATAATCTTTGGATTGGTACTTCAAATGGTATTGTCAAAAGAACTCCGCAAGGTGTGCTGACGACATACAACAAAAACAATACCCCCTTACCTGATGATTACATCCTGGCACTCGCTGTGGATTCGGAAGGGAAATTGTGGGTAGGTAGCGCTGTCGGTGTAGCTTATTTTGATGCTCAAGGAAAAATTCGCCCAGTAGATCTTACTAAGCAAGAGCAAGCGCAGTATGTGTTTGGCTTCTACATGGAATCCGATTATGTCTGGATGGCTACAGATCGAGGTATTGTGCGTTATCGCTTGAGCGATGGCAGCCTCTCTTTAGTCGGCCGTGCTGCGGGCTTACCGATCGATAAATTCTTTCAAATGTTACGCGATAGTGAGGGGCATGTTTGGCTTTCAAGCAACCGTGGGTTGTGGAAACTCAATTATGACCAGATGTTAGCGGTCGCTGATGGTATGAGTACACAGATCGAATTTGAACATTTTGATGAAGGTGATGGCATGGCAACCAGTCAGGCGAATGGAGGGACTAATCCCGCGTCTGCAAGTTTGCCAAATGGTGAGCTGCTTTTTGCCACCGCCAAAGGGGTGGCGAGCATCAAGGTACAACGTCTCCAGCAACTGAGTGAACTGCGCTTACCGGTCGTTCTAGAATCGGTCAGTTTTGACAGTGAGAGTATCAACCCAGATCAGCAGTACATTGCTGCTGCCGGAACCAATCGGGTCAGCTTCGGATACGTGGGGCTAGGTTTTGTGATGTCGGAGCGTTTGCAATATCGCACGAAGCTCGAAGGGTTCGATCGAGATTGGTCATATCGGGGTCATAGTACCCAAGCGGAATACACCAATTTAGCGCCGGGTAAATATCGATTCTTTGTCAGCGCCCGTTATCCGTATGGTGAGTGGAATGATGCCACGTTTAGTTACGTATTTATCATTGAACCTCATTGGTGGCAGCGTAAAGAGGTGATTGTCATGGCTGGCATGCTGTTTCTGGCGCTGGCGGTGTCTCTGGTGATGTGGCGAATTCGTATTTTGAAACGGCGTGAGCTGTACCTCGTCGAGCAGGTTGCGTTAAAAACCCAAAAATTGCGTCTACAAGCGGAAAAGTTTGAGAGACTCTCGAAAGAAGATGATTTAACTGGGCTTGCCAATCGCCGCGCATTTGATATGTACCTCAAACAAGCCTTTTCTCGTCTGCAAAATCCAGATCAGCAAGTTAGCATTGCGCTGCTGGATATTGATCACTTCAAACAGATTAATGACCGCTATTCGCACATTATCGGCGACCAAGCCATTATAGCGGTATCACAAGAGCTACTTAGGTATGTTGGCGACAAGACCCGAGTGGCAAGATGGGGCGGTGAAGAGTTCACGATTTTATATTTAGGTGATCCTAAACAAGCTTGGGGCTATTTTGAAAAACTGCGTTGTAAGATTGAACAGGTTGATTTGTCTGCAGTAGCACCGGGATTAAACGTGACAGTGAGTATTGGCTTTGCCGATGCGCAGCAGGCGGAGAGCTATGAAACCGTTTTGAAGTTGGCGGATCATGCATTATTGACAGCGAAGAAACTGGGGCGTAACCGCGTGGTGAAAAGTGAAGAGTGGCAAGTAAAAAGCGATCTCAATTGAGACCGCTTTTCTATGCTTGCTAACGTTCGCTCACGCCATCGCTTATAAAACCTTACAAGCAAAGCCTTTGAGATAAAAACCTTCAGGATAAGCGGTATCGGTTGGGTGATCGGCCGCTTGTTCAAAACGCTCCACGAATTTGACATCTCTCCCAGCGTCGAGTGCCGCATCAGCAATGATTTTCTGGAACAGTACTTGATCCATCAAACCCGAACATGAATAGGTAAGCAGGGTGCCACCTGGGTTTAAGATCTGCATGGCCAGCATGTTGATGTCTTTATAGCCGCGACATGCACCATCCAGTTGAGCTTTGGATTCGGCGAATTTGGGTGGATCCATGATTACTACATCAAAACGTGTGCCTTGATCGCGGTATTCACGGAGTAATTTGAATACGTCGGCATTCAAGAAAACGGCGCGTTTTTTACTGATATCGAAACCGTTCAGTTCAGCATTGAATTTAGCAGTATCCAAGGCTGGCTGAGATACATCCGCGTTGATCACACGCTTAGCTCCACCTTTCAGCGCGTATAAACCAAACCCTCCCGTGTAAGAGAAGCAGTTCAGGACGTCTTTATCTTTAACGTATTTCATGGATTGGAAGCGGCTATCGCGTTGATCCAGATAGAAACCGGTTTTATGTCCGCCGACAATATCGACACTGATTTTGACGCCATTTTCTTCAATCACGACCGATTTTGGCGGTAATTCACCGTACAGTACACCGACGCGCTCTTCTAGGCCTTCTTTCTTACGTACCGCAACATCGGAACGCTCATAAATATGGCACTCAGGGAAGCAATGTAATAAAGCCTCGACCAGAGTTTGCTTTTGATACTCGGCACCGGCACTCAGTAGTTGGCAGACCAAATAATCTTGATATTTGTCGATAGTAATGCCAGGTAAGCCGTCTGATTCTGCGGCAATTAAACGGTAACCGGTTAAGCCATCACGTTCGATAATATCGTTGCGCAATAATTGTGCTTGTTCGATGCGTTTAATGAAGAAATCGCGATCAATCGGCTGCTTGGTAAAGCTCCAGACACGCGCAGTAATTTGTGAATGCGGTGAGTAGGCGGCTTTGGCTAACCATTTGCCTTCAAAGGAGTAAACATCGACCGTTTCTCCCAGTTCAGGAGTCCCTTCGACTTTGCTGATCCCACGAGAAAAAATCCACGGATGTTTACGACGCAAAGATTTGTCTCGACCTTTGACCAAATAAATTGCAGGAGTCATTACGCTACTCAGATGGAAATAGAAATGGGCGGCTATTGTCGTGGAACTGATGAAGAAAAGCAAAAGAAAAGCCCCTTTTCCTTTGGGTACAAGAGCGGGTATTTATTGACTATCTTTGGGTTAAAGCGGATCTCGACTATGATCATCAGGATGAACTCATTTTACACTTACCTGTAACATCAGGGTGTTTGAGTACAATAGCGTCAGATAATGGATCGCAATTGAACCAATAAGGATGAAGAGATGGATAAACAGTGTAATAAGTTTATCGTTTCAGGCCATGTGCAAGGCGTGGGTTTTCGCTATCACACGTCTCATCAAGGTCTGAAGTTGGGTTTAACGGGCTACGCGAAAAATCTCGATAACGGAGATGTCGAGGTCGTGGCTTGTGGTGCATCTGAAAGATTAGAGGCATTGTATCTATGGCTGCAGGACGGCCCTAAAACTGCCAACGTTCGACAAGTGCGCCGCTTAAGCTGTGAGTCAGAGCATGATTATCAGGGGTTTGAAATTCTGTAGTGTTAAGTCGGAAGAGTGTCAAAGCGAAGCCGAATACGATGACTTCGCTATGGAGTTTTTAAATCTTATAAGCACTTCGCCGGTTTTGGTAAGCCGGCCAGTTTTGTCGCTTGTTTGGCGGGGCCTTTCGGAAAGAGTTTAAACAGATATTTACTGTTGCCTTTTTCTGGGCCGTGCTCTTTTTCCATCGCTTTGACCAACATACGAATCGCAGGGGAGGTTTTAAACTCCTCATAGAAACGACGGACAAAATGAACCACTTCTAAATGGGCATCCGTCAGTTCAATCCCTTCTTGCTCTGCTAAAAGAGCGATCATACCTTCTTCCCATTGCGTAAAGTCAAGAAGATAGCCTTGGGCGTCAGTGTCGATAGTTTTGCCTTGGTATTCAAGCATGGTGAGTATCTGTGGTTGTCAATTTGCGCATAGGGTAGCGAAGCTCAAGGTATGGCTCAAGCATAAAAAAGCCCGATGGATTCATCGGGCTTACCATAAAACAATCTAAGCAATTAATCATTATTGTTCATGATACCCAGAATGCTCAACAAGCTAGTGAACAGGTTCAGGATATTCAAGTACATAGAAATCGTTGCTGAGATATAGTTGGTTTCTTCACCACGCACAATACGGCTGGTATCAAACAGAATGAACCCGGAAAACACCAGGGCAGAAACACTACTGATAGCCAGATGAGCCACCGTTGAGCCAACAAAGATGTTAATCAATGCCGCAACAATCACAATGATCAGGCCAGCGAACAAGAAATTACGCATGAAAGAGAAATCTTTCTTGCTGGTAATGGTGTAAGCCGATAGACCTAAAAACACCATGCCGGTCAGGCCGAGTGCTTGCGCAATAACGATTGGGCCATTTGGCATCGCCGCATAGAAATTCAGCATTGGGCCAAGAGCACCACCCATCAGTCCAGTAAAGACGAAGGTCCATACTAATCCTGATGATGAGTTAATCGCTTTTGGCATCACGAAAAACAAAATGCCAATGGCAGCCAATTGCATCACCAAAGCCACGATAGGAGAAATGCCGATAGCCATAGTCGCCATTGCGGCAATCGCACTGGTGACAAGGGTCATAGAAAGCAGGAAGTAGGTATTCTTCAAAACCTTGTTGGTTTCAAGAGTACGTTCCATGCTGGAAGTTCTGGTAAACATTGGCGTATTCATACTTTTCCTCTATTAAAAGTATTGATTGCTACAGGGACAGTTATGAGGCTCAATGCCATAAATTTCAAGCCCCTTGTGCTGTCTAACTCAATAATAATCAAAATCGGTGGCTAAGGTTATGTGCAGTTGTAACACGATATTTCATCTCATTCACCGAATATGGTTATTTTATTTGCATGATTTTTAAAGGATTCAGAAGCGATTAACGCTTCTGAATGATAAGTCAATGGCGGATTCTCACCATTAATGAGAGAGGATTTGTGCAAGGAAGTTCTGTGTACGGTCCGATTGCGGGTTTTCAAAGAATTCTTTGGGGTTATTTTCCTCAATGATTTCTCCTGCATCCATGAAAATCACTCGGTCTGCCACTTCTTTGGCAAAGCCCATTTCATGAGTCACACACAGCATGGTCATGCCTTCTTCGGCAAGTTCAACCATCACGTCCAGTACTTCGCGCACCATTTCGGGGTCGAGGGCTGAGGTTGGCTCGTCAAACAGCATGATTTGCGGGTTCATACAGAGTGAACGAGCAATAGCTACCCGTTGCTGTTGGCCTCCAGAGAGTTGGCCGGGATATTTATCCGCTTGCTCTGGAATACGCACCCGAGTGAGATATTTCATGGCAATTTCTTCGGCTTTATGTTTGGGCATTTTTTTGACCCAAATCGGTGCGAGCGTGCAATTTTCCAACACCGTCAGATGAGGGAAGAGGTTGAAATGTTGAAAACACATTCCGACTTCACTACGTACCAGTTCGATATTTTTCAGATCTTCAGTTAATTCATTTCCCGCGACGATGATTTGTCCCTTTTGGTGTTCTTCTAGGCGGTTAATACAGCGGATCATGGTCGACTTTCCTGAACCTGATGGTCCACAAATGACGATACGTTCGCCTTTTTTGACATTCAGGTTGATGTTTTTCAGGACGTGAAATTCACCATACCATTTATTCATGCCTTTAATTTGAATCATAAAATCTTGGTTGAGTTGTTGCGTCATAATACGTTCCTTGCAAAGTGACTTATCGTTTGTGACCGGTATGGAGTTTGCCTTCGAGCCAAATCGAGTATCTCGACATGCCAAAGCAGAAGATCCAGAACACTAACGCGACAAAAACATAACTTTCTGTAGCAAAACCGAGCCAATTCGGGTCGGTATTGGCGGATTGTCCGATGCCGAGCACATCAAACATGCCGATAATCAACACCAGACTGGTGTCTTTAAATAGGCCAATAAAGGTATTAACAATCGAGGGGATGGTGATTTTCAGCGCTTGCGGCAGAATAATCAGCCCCATTTTTTTCCAGTAACTTAAACCGAGCGCATCGGCTGCCTCATACTGGCCTTTGGGAATCGCTTGCAAACCACCACGGATCACTTCTGCCATGTATGCGGCACTGAACATCACCACGCCAATCAAGGCACGCAGTAATTTATCGATATCAGTCCCTTGTGATAAAAAGAGTGGCAGCATCACCGAAGCCATGAAAAGTACGGTAATTAAAGGCACCCCACGCCATACCTCAATGTAGACGGTACATAGGCTGCGAATGATGGGCATGTCGGAGCGACGTCCTAAAGCCAGTGCAACGCCAATCGGTAGTGAAGCGATGATGCCGACTAAAGCGATGATCAAGGTGACTAGTAATCCACCCCATTTGTGGGTTTCGACCACTTCAAGCCCGAAGAAACCGCCATAAAGGAGTAGGGCAGCGAAGAAGGGATAGATGTTGACGAAAACCAGCCAAATCCATCCTCGCTTTGGTGTTTTCTCATAAGCGAGTAGTGCGACGAAAAGAGCCAGAGTGAAGAAGAATAGCCTTGGTCTCCACAGTTCTGCCGCGGGGTAGAAGCCGTACATGAACTGCTCCCAGCGGACACTGATGAATACCCAGCAAGCGCCCTCAAGAGTGCAGTCGGTACGTGTTGTACCGCTCCAGTTGGCGTTAAAAATCGCCCAATCGAGGATATTTAAGAGGCCTTGAATAGCTAAGTAGCCTAATACTAAGGTGGCGATCGAGTTAAATACGCCATTAAATAAGTTTTTACGTAACCATCCAACGATGCCTGTAGTGTTAGCTGGCGGCGGTAGGCTGGGTTGAAATTGATGTGTTGCCATAATTATCTCTCCACCAGTGCCACTTTACGGTTATACAAGTTCATTAATGCTGAAGTTAATAAACTCAGCGTGAGATAGACCAACATGGTCATCGAAATGATCTCAATGGCTTGTCCTGTTTGGTTGAGGGTTGTACCAGCAAATACTGATACTAAATCGGGATAGCCAATGGCCATCGCTAATGAGGAGTTTTTGGTTAGATTCAGATATTGGCTAGTCAGCGGTGGAATGATGATCCTGAGTGCTTGAGGAATAATGACCAGTTTTAAGGTTTTCGTACGAGTTAAACCGAGAGACATTGCGGCTTCAGTTTGCCCATGGCTGACGGCATTAATTCCAGAACGTACAATTTCTGCGATAAAAGATGCGGTATAGATAGTCAAAGCGACCAGTAATGCTGCCAGTTCAGGCAGTACCGAAATTCCACCTTGGAAATTGAATCCGCGGAGTACGGGATATTCAGCACTGATCGGCTGACCGAGTAGAAAATAAACCAAAATTGGGAAAACGACACACAGTAAAAGTATATATTGCCCCATTGGGGTTTGTTGTCCCGTTAAACGTTGGCGATTTCTTGCCCAGATACTCAATACCCAACAGGCAATCATGCCCGCGATTAAGGCAACCAATACCCAGATACTTGCGGATTCAAAGATCGGTTTAGCGAGATATAGCCCTTTTATGTTGAGGTAAAACCACTCGCCAAGATGGATGCTTTCTCTTGCCGAGGGTAATGCCTGAAGTACGATGAAATACCAAAAGAATATTTGCAGTAGTAGTGGTAAATTCCGAAATGTCTCGATGTAGACCGAGGCAAATCGACTAATTAGCCAGTTACTAGAGAGGCGTGCAATACCAATCAGGAATCCTAGTATGGTGGCAAATAGAATTCCGAGTACTGAAACCAGAGCGGTATTAAGCAAGCCGACCAGAAAAGTTCTACCATAGCTGTAAGTTTCATCGTAGGGAATTAAGCTTTGGCTGATACCAAAACCCGCGGTTTGATCTAGAAAGGCGAATCCTGTTGCGATACCCCGAGATTGAAGGTTAGTTAACGCATTATTCACTATGGTGTAGAGAAAAAATGCTAATACGCAAACAGCGAGAAGTTGGAATACAACCGAACGGAAGGTTGGGTTATAAAGCAAATGAGTATGCTTGGAATGCGCGCCAGAAGAGTCTGGTGTCACTTTATTTGTGGGTTTCATACAACAATAACCTCTTATCCATTTTTGTGCTTGGAGCTAAGCCAAGCTCAGATTCCTTTTTACTTAAAGCCGCAGTACGCACGTCTCGTACTGCAGCTTTAAGGTGGTCGGGATTATAGTTATCAATTAACGGATAGGTGGTGCGTACATGAAGCCGCCCGCGTTCCAGAGTGCATTCACACCGCGGTCAATTTTTAGTGGGGAGCCAGCACCGACAGTGCGCTCGAAGCTTTCGCCGTAGTTGCCTACCTGTTTAACAATTTGGTAGCTCCAATCATCACGAATACCCAGGCCAGTGCCTTTAGGACCATCGCGGCCTAATATACGCATCACTTCTGGGTTATCCGACTTCATCATCTCATCGACGTTTTTCGATGTGATACCGTACTCTTCAGCATTGACCATTGCGTACAGTACCCATTTAGCGACGTTGAACCACTTATCATCATCCTGACGAACCACAGGACCTAGAGGCTCTTTAGAGATGATTTCAGGTAGAACGACCGCAGAGTCTGGCTTTTCTAAATTGAGGCGCAGTGCATACAGACCGGATTGGTCAGTCGTCAGTACATCGCAACGACCTGCATCAAATCCTTTAGCTGTTTGGGCTGACGTATCAAATACAACAGGTTTGTAGGTCATGCCGTTGTTACGGAAGTAGTCTGCAAGGTTTAATTCAGTCGTAGTACCTGATTGAATACAGATTGAAGCGCCGTTCAAGTCTTTTGCACTTTTCACACCCAAATCTTTTTTCACCATGAAACCTTGGCCGTCGTAGTAGTTCACGCCGACAAAGTTAAGACCCAAAGCGCTATCGCGTTGCAGAGTCCATGTCGTATTACGAGAAAGTACATCAATTTCACCAGATTGCAGGGCGGTGAAACGCTCTTTTGCGGTGAGTGGAACAAATTTAACTTTGGCTTTATCCCCAAGCACGGCCGCAGCCATTGCTTGACAATATTCAACATCGATCCCTTCCCATTCCCCTTTTGCATTTGGGTTAGAAAAACCCGGTAAGCCTGTACTGACGCCACAAGTAATAACACCTTGAGATAACACTTTGTCTAGAGTGCTTTGTGCGGCTGATACCGAAAGGCTCAGCATTGCAGACGAGGCTGCGACCACAGAAGCAAGAACAGTGAGTTTATTCGCCATTTGTATCCTTCCTGTTTGATCCGTTTTTGACCAGGTGACACCTGATACAAGAGTTCAGCTATGTTGTTTTTCTTCAGTTATTGGTTGATGTCTATGCGGATGCAATTGATAAATCAACCAGTTGTAAGCGTAGGTAAGGATGTTAGATTTCTCAAACAACGAGTGAAAAGAGTTGCTTAATTCCCCATTCCTTAACTGCGCCAAGAATGGCGAAGTGTTAAATAAATGTAAATAGTGCAACTGGGTAACAGAGTGGTGCAACAGGATGGCGTGGCGGTGAGTGAACAAAGTTCTAATTAATAGTTCTATTAATTTGTTAAGGATTAGTCGGATTCACTGATTTATGGATGAAATTTGCACAGATTTTATTTCATTCTGGTTATTAGATGCTTTTCTTGCCCCATTTTTGGTAGCATGAGTGCCAGTTAAGGATGAACAACCATAAGATGTACTATGCGCTATTTTCCTCTGTTTTTGGATTTGACCAATAAACCCGTTTTGGTCGTCGGGGGCGGCGAAGTGGCCTGCCGAAAGATTGATGCGCTATTGAGAGCGGACGCTAAAGTCACCGTGATTTCGCCGCAAGTGGCCCCCGCTTTACAAGCTTGGATTGAACAGGGGAAATGTCACTGGATTCAGCATTTTTATTCATCAAACTGGTTAGATAAGCGTTATGTTCAAGTATGGGCAACCACAGATAATCCAGAATTGAATCATCAGGTGTACAAGGATGCGAAAGAGCAGGGCATATTAGTCAATGTGGTGGATGATCAGCCATACTGCGACTTCATTACCCCCTCAATGATTGAAAGAGGCCGCATTCAGCTCGCCATTTCCAGCGGCGGCGCATCTCCAGTGTTGATTCGTAATATTCGTGAAACCTTGGAAGCCGTTTTAGCGCAAAATCTTGCACTTTTGGCGGATTTCGGTGCATCAAAGCGTAATTCGATCAAAGATTTTTTACCGAGTGTTGATCTACGTCGTCAGTTTTGGGAGCGATTTTTTGCCCATCCGGAAGTCAAAAATGCTCAAGATAGAGAGTCATTAGAACGCATATATATTCATCTGCTTACTCAATCTGCGGACAAGGTTTCTGCAACGACGTGGATCGAGTTTGGAGCGGATGTTGAGTTGTTATCACTGAAAGCACTGCGCTATATGCAACAAGCTGAGTTGGTGCTGCATACCCAAGATTGTCCATATGCGTTTGTGGATTTGTGTCGTCGAGATGCACAGCGGCAGAGCTTCAACTCATCGGTTGAATTGAGCACTTTACTCTTACAAGCTCAGCAAGAAACACAAAACGTGTGTGTGTTGATCCCTTCAGGAAGTAGTGAATACGCCTTGCTACAAGGCAAAGCCACAGTGCTCAAAATGGCTCAGCAAGGTTAAAAGACGAGGATAAAAGAGATCAAGGGTAAGGCGTAATACGCCTTACCCAAAGCTTACCCATCAAAACTTAAGCTTCGCTGAAACAGCCTAGCGCAAAGCGTTCTATCGCCACGGCCACGCCATCGTGATCGTTGCTTAGTGTAATGTGATCCGCAATGTGTTTGGTCTCTTCCATGGCATTCGCCATCGCGATACCGAGGCCTGCGTATTGCAGCATGTGGTGATCGTTTTCCGCATCTCCCATACACATCACTTCACTGGCTTGAATGCCTAAATGCTCTGCAATCGCTTGTACGCCGATGCCTTTATTACTCCCCGTGTTAAGAAATTCTAAAAAGAAAGGTGCACTTTGTACCACAGTAAATTCTTCACGCCATTGCGCTGGTAATTGAGCAATGGCTTGAGTGAGTTTTTCTGGCTCTCCGACGATCATCGCCTTAATGATCGGGTGGTCATCTGCCAATTGTGCAAAATCCATTTCGGTAATATTGAGGCCATTTATGCTGGCTTCCACTTCGGTATATTGGCTGGTTTTAGGAGTGATCAAACCGTGAATTTGGCTAAAGGCATGGGTATTGAGCCCAAACTCTTGCGCGAGTGTTGCCACACGCTTAGCCGCTTTGCCATCAATGATTTGCTGATGAATAATCTCCCCAGTACCGACATTCGCGACCATAGAGCCGTTGTAATAGAGTACATAGTCATTTTCCGTGGTCAGATGTAACTCTTCCAATTTACTGCGCATGCCATCAAGAGGGCGGCCAGAAGCCAAAACCACTTGAATGCCTTGCTGACGAGCTTGAGCAATAGCCTGCTTGGTGCGAGGAGAGATCTGTTTTTGGCTATTGAGCAGTGTGCCATCCATATCGAGCGCAATCAGTTTGTACATCGGGTACCTACATAAAGTGGAAAAAGAGGAGGAGCTCGATTATATACAGATCGCGCTTAAACTGTGAGCCACAGTAATAAAAAATGAAAACTAGAGTTATCCCCATCCTAATTGAAGCTGCAGCGGTGTTGGCGTTGCAGGTAGGTGACATAGATGCATTTAATTTGACCTCGATCGCTATCTCCATTATGGTCTGCCACCTGCAACTGTTTATCCATGTTAGGTCGTTCATCTTGTACCGAATTAATGAAATGTTTGAGACTATCCAAGGCGAAGGCGTGTTTACTGGGGTGCCTGCAGTCTTTGTGCGTTTGCAAGGCTGCCCAGTCGGTTGTGCTTGGTGTGATACTAAGCAGACTTGGGAAACATTAGACTCAGACCAAACCTCATTCTCACAAATTTTGCTGAAAACCAGTGACGCGCCAACTTGGTGTCAGGCCACTGCGCAAGAGTTGGTTCAACGCTATCAAGCTCAAGGTTATCAGGCAAAACATATCGTCATTACGGGCGGTGAGCCCTGCATTTACGATTTGACTGAGTTAACTCAAGCGTTTGAGGCAATGGGTTGCCGATGTCAAATTGAAACCAGTGGTACTTACGAAGTCTATGCGACCGAGAACACCTGGGTGACAGTGTCACCCAAAGTCGCGATGAAAGGGAAGTTACCGATTCTGGATTCAGCCTTGCAACGTGCCAACGAAATTAAACATCCCGTGGCGACTGAGAAAGATATCGACAATCTTGATGAGTTGCTTGCGCGAGCTCAGGTCAGTGCTCAAACCGCGATCGCTTTGCAGCCGATTAGCCAAAAGCCGCGTGCGACAGAGTTGTGCATTCGCACCTGTATTGCTCGCAATTGGCGTTTATCTATCCAAACCCATAAATATCTCAACATTGCTTAAAGGGAGCGCATCATGAAAAAAGCCGTCGTCGTGTTCAGTGGTGGGCAAGACTCAACCACCTGTTTAGTTCAGGCGTTAAAAGAGTTTGATGAAGTGCATGCGATCACCTTTGATTATGGCCAGCGCCATAAATTAGAGATAGAAGTGGCCCAACAACTGGCGAAGCAGCTTGGTGTGACTGCGCATAAAGTCATGGACGTGAGTTTACTGAATGAGCTTGCCATCAGCTCGCTGACGCGTGATGACATTCCGGTTTCTCATGAGCTACAAGCCAATGGACTGCCGAATTCTTTTGTTCCGGGACGCAATATTCTGTTTTTAACTTTGGCGGGTATCTATGCTTACCAAATCGGCGCGACCACGGTCATTACTGGGGTTTGTGAGACGGATTTTTCCGGTTATCCCGATTGCCGTGATGAATTCGTACAAGCGATGAACCAAGCACTCGCGAAAGGCATGGATCTGCCTTTAATGATACGCACTCCATTGATGTGGTTGAATAAAGCAGAGACGTGGGCATTGGCCGATCAACTGGGAGCATTGGATCTGGTTCGTCACCAAACGCTCACCTGTTATAACGGGTTGATAGGTGATGGCTGTGGAGAATGCCCAGCCTGTGGTTTGCGTCAGGCTGGGCTTAAAGCGTATCTCGATAATCGCGATGTGATAATGAGTGCGCTTAAGAGCAAGCAGTCAGCAGCGCATTAGTGGGATCGGCGGCATCGATTAAGCCGCCATTGCCGCTCTGTTTGGCGATGCTTAGAGCGCTATCCAGCTTGGGATAAAAGTGCGTAAAACTCGCCAAACCACTCTCTACCATTAAATAGCTGAGGGTAACGCTCAAGCCAACTGTTGATTTAGCATCGGTTGGTGTTTTGCCATTTAACGCATGATGAAGCGCAAACAGCCGCGTTTCCGAAAGAGTTCGTCTGCAGTTTGGCATAACCATCAAGAATTCATCATCCCCTAAGCGACACACAAACTCCTTGGCACGCAACTGGTGCAGCAAAGTATTGATTGTATTTTGTAACGCAATATCGCCCCGTTCATAGCCGTAACGTTCATTGAACTGCCTCAGTTGGTCAATATCCAATAAAGCCAGCAAATGGACATGCTCAGTTTGCTGGCAGGCTTCAATATGAGTTAATCGCTCTAATCCACTGGTACGGCTCAACACCCCATGCAAGCTATCTTGTCGATTCTGATCGCACTCTTTTCTGCGACGATAATGGGCAATGGGCAGAATCAGTGCAAACACAATCACTAATAGTGAAAGTGAAACACGTTGCCACTTCAACATTTCATATTTTTCGGCCAACGCTTGGTAATTTTCTCGCCAAAAATTGACGCCGCGTTTTTGTTCTAATTCCGCTTTCGCCAGATCGAGCGCTTCAAAAGCTTTACGCTGCTCTGTGTTGCGCAGCAACAGCTCACTCTCAGCATATTGGCGATACCAGCTTAATGCCTCTTGGTATTGCTGCTCAGCCTCCGCAATTTTGGCTAACTGTAAATAAGCTTGCGCTTTAATGCGTGGCAGAGAAGCGCTCTCGCTAATCGCGACAGCTTGATTGGCATAGTCAATCGCTTGCGCGTATTTCTGCTCTTTGAAATGGGCTTGCGCAAGTGATAAGTAAATCAGTCCCTGCAAATGTTGGTCTTTATGTTGATTGACATACTCGAGAGCCTGAAAGAGATGTTGGTCGCCTTCAACGAAATTATTGAGTTCAATGTACGCTTTGCCTAAACCTAGGTGCACGTAAGCCAGCCCAAACAGATAA
This sequence comes from Vibrio paracholerae, assembly GCF_037672085.1. NCBI lineage: Bacteria > Pseudomonadati > Pseudomonadota > Gammaproteobacteria > Vibrionales > Vibrionaceae > Vibrio > Vibrio paracholerae. The sequence continues at coordinate 1,350,173 of NZ_JBBHLM010000002.1, forward strand.
TTAGCGGGAGTAAGATGGGCTTTCGCCTGTTCAAAATAGAGGATGCTTTCTTCATATCGACCTTGCCTGAAGTAAGTATCACCCAAACTGTGTTCTACTTGCGCGATGAGTAGTGGGTTGCCTTGTTCGAGTCGATACTCCAATGCTTTATTGAGGTAGTCCAAGGCCGATTCATACTGGCCTAATGTCCCCATCAGAAGCCCGACATCGTTGTAAATACCGGATGGGTCGACATAATCAGGTAGCAGACTGAGTAGCAGATCGTAAGTTTGCAGCGCCTCTTCATATTCCCCTAAGAACTCCAAATTATTGGCGACGAGGTGTAGGCCGCGATAGCGAGGAAATAGGGGATCTTCAGCATTAAGAAGGCGCTGATCCATCTGTGAGCAATAGAAACGAGCTTGGTACGGGCGGCCATGCCGCTGGAAAAGACGACAAAGATGGTATTCAAATAGCACCATGCCATCTTGGTCGTTTTTTTGTTTCATCTCGGCGTAGAAGGTTAAGTAGGTTTCTTCTGCAGAGTGGTAATCGAGACTTTCTTCATGATTCAACGCGTCTAGGAAGCGTTGTTCTGTCAGCGCGTAAGTATCATGGGAATTGACCAATTCACCATAATAGGGCTGCCCTTTGAGCACGAAATAGCCGTGTAATTTAGAGGTTAAATAGAGCTTTTCAGCCCCTTCAGGAAGGGAATGGTAGCGATCCTGTAATAGTTTTAGGGCCGTCTCTGTTTGCTTGTGTTGAGATTTGGCGTAAACCTCTTCCCATGCAGATCGTTCAGAGGCGGCGCAGAATGAGGATACTAGGCTAAGAACAACTAATGAGAGTTTAAAATTGAGTTTCATGCTTTGAATATGTGATGTTAGTTCGAAAAATATATTACTTACTAGCTTGATAAACAATAAGTTATTCTGATCGAAATCTCATTTTGTGATAGTTGCAGCATGCTGATGCAGTAAACGTGTGATTGAACTATACCTCATTTCCTTATTTATCATTTGATACCCGATTGGACTGTATGAAAAAACAGTGTTCTGATTGACAAGAGTACAAAGTTGGCTATGCTGTAATTATGTACAGTGAAGGAGGGCATAATATGTTTTGGGATACATTCGAACGTGTTAACCGTCTGCGTCAGCAAGCGATGAATAACCCTGAATTTCTTCAATCTGCCAAACAGCATGAGGAAACTTTACAGCACGTAGAACAATACTTTGAACCAAAGAAATATCGTAAAAGTAACCAAAAGCGCCAAAAAACCTTGGCCGATATCTATGATCAAGCCGCTTTTGGTGAACGTACTGATGATGTTACTCATTAGTTAAACCTGTAAACGACCGACAAATCATCTCGGTAGACACACATTCCTTTCTCAATTCAAACGCTGAGTGTTGTCCATGTGTGGCAACACTCGCGAATCACCGATTAACAACTACACTAAACCTTAGAACAATATTCATACAGATTCAGAGGTTGGCATGTTCTTGGCTCAGCAATCCCGAAGATGGATAGTTTACCTATCGATCCTCGTCATCGCTTTTGTGGCGTGGCGATGGCTGACTCCTTTGGCAACCGCCATTAGCGTAAACTCCAATGCTGTTCCAATTAAAATAGCGGTATCACAAACCCCTCTTTCTTCCCCTTTTTATCTTGCTGATCAACTGGGCTTTTTTAAGCAGCAGGGGATTGATGTTGAGCTCGTGGCATGCAGTGGTGGAGTGCAATGCAGCCAAGCCTTGTTTCAAGGGGAAGTGAGTTATGCGACGGCGTCAGAATCCGTGGCAATGTTTAGTAGTTTCGAGCGTCAGGATTTTCTTATTCTTACTAGCTTTGTGAAATCGGATAACGATTTGAAGCTCCTTGCGTTAGAACGTGAGACGATTCGCTCGGTTGCGGATTTACACAACAAACGTGTTGGTATGATCAGAGCGAGTGCCAGTGAGTTTTATTTTGATTCATTACTTTTGGCCAATAACCTGAAAGGTATTCCAATCGATAAAGTGTATGGCACCGCTGATGAGCTTTATCAGCAGTTATTTGATAAAGAGTTGGATGCCATTTCGATTTGGGAGCCCTGGGGATACAAAATTGAGGTTGCTGCAGAATCGAAAGTGACCAACCTGAGTTTGCCGGGCATTTACACCTTATCGTTCAATTTATTAGCCATGAAACCGACGACGGAAGAAGAAAAGCAACGCAGTCTTGCGATTTTAAAAGCCCTGAAACAAGCGATCGATTGGATCCATAAGAACCCAGAACGCGCGCGATATCGAGTGGCTGGTGTGCTGAATATTGACGAGAAACAGCTAAGATGGTCATGGCAAGATTATTCGTTTCGTCTTTCACTCGGTAATACCTTATTAACGAACTTACAACTTCAAGGGCGTTGGGCATTAGAAAACAAGTTAGTACATGGTCAATTACCCGATTATCGGCAACTAATGGCTGACGAGATGTTGAGTGAAGCCGTGAAAATCGATGGAGGCCGGCGTTGATCAACTCGTTAAATCGTAAAATGACGTTACTGTTTATTGCATCGTTGTTGTTAGTGGGATTGATTGCCTTCTCACTACTAAACTTAGATCAACGGCAACAGCAAACCAATGCTGAGTTGGATACGATTTTGGAAATCCAAAACAGTATTGCCATGTTACGTAGCCAGCTCTGGGTCTTTTTGCAATACAATGATTATCATAGCTTGGAGCAGGTTTATCGTGCGCAGCAGGTTTTGGCTGGGCAGCTCGAGATGGAAACGGTCTTTGGCCAACACTTAGCCGGCATCCAAAGAATGAATAACAGTTTGGCCGGTCTATTAGAACAAGAGCGCTACACGGCCGAAGAATCGGGCATTACTAAGTTAGTCGATGGCATCGGAACTTATGAGCTACTTCACTCTCGATACAATATTTTGGTGCAAAACATGAATGAGGAGCTGGCTTATTTTCAGCGTCAAGTCATGGAAGAGAGCATTAACAATCAACGCTATTTATTGTTAACCACCATGGCGCACTTACTGCTCTTCTCTTCGGTCGTCTGTGGTATCGCGCTGGTGGTGTTACGCCGTTTCCGACATGGTTGTAAAACTCTCCAAGAAGGGATTGAACAAATGGCGAAAGGGGATCTCGCCAGCCGAATTTCCACTCAAAATAATGAACAAGAGTTTGTTCAATTAACTCAGTTTTTCAATCAAATGAAGGCTTCGCTGCAATGCACTACAGTGACCAAAGACGAGTTACAAGCCGAAGTGGCGAGAAAAACCGCGAAATTAGAGCGTCAAAAAGCGGAATTACGCTTCTTATCAGAAAGAGATTCATTGACTGGCATTTTGAACCGCCGTGCCTTTAAACAGCAGCTTAGTCAAGCGTTAATTAAAGCGAAGCGCTCCAATATGAAATTGGCGTTACTGTTTTTTGACTTAGATAAATTTAAAGAAATCAATGACACCAAAGGGCACGAAGTGGGAGATCATGTCTTGCAAGAAATCGCTCAACGGCTCAAAGGGTCGATACGAGAATCCGATTTTTGTGGGCGCTTAGGCGGCGATGAATTTGTGGTGTGCCTGGATCTTCTTCAGGATCACAGTGGTGTTATTAATAAGGCTTATCAGATGTTGGAGAAGCTACAAAAACCTCTCCAACTTAACCAAGAGAGCTTAGAGATTGGTGTGAGTATTGGTGTCGCCTTATACCCAGAGCAAGCGATTCAAGTACCTGAATTATTGCGTATTGCTGACGAAGCGATGTACACCGCAAAACATCAATCCGGCAATACGGTGTATTGCGCCCATCAAGATAAGCACGATCACACCAGTTTAGTGAGCTGATGCATAATGACTGCAGCAACGGAATAAGAGCTCGGTTACTGCAGTTTTTGTTATGACGATGAGTAGCGCGCGTTTTTGGATGCTGCGGGTCTCGCGTGAAAAGGCTTCGTTGGATTCGGTTTACGTCGAGCGGCAAATTTTGTGGGTTTATGCTGTGATTTTCTCTGCTCGGCGGCTTTCTTTGCCGCCACATTTTCGACGACAAAATAGGGGTCTTCGTAGTGTTCCGCTGGTCCAAATTCTTGTTTGACCAAGCGATTCCACAATCCTCGGTCAAAGCCTTGTTCAGGAATGGCAGGGTAGAGTGTCTCAATTTCTTCTTGAGCATAATTCAAGAATGCGGCTTTTTGGGTTTGATTAAAGCGCTGCGCAACCGTGTTATGTTTTTTGATCCACACTATTTTAAATTGACGCAATTCTGCTTCTGCTTGCTCCAAGGGTAAACGAGACAGGTAAATGCGCTTATAAGACACTTTTCTATCGATCATAGTGCGCATTGCGGTTTGAATATAATCACCATGATGAGTAATCGAAATGTCGTCCGGATCAAACAGATTGACGCACCAACCCTTAGGCAGAAATTCGTCTTGTTGATATTGATGATTACGTGCGACCAGTGCTTGATGGAGCACTAAATCAGACTTACCTCGAAAAGTTTGCTGCCATTTGGCAATGCGCACTTGGATTGACCCTGGCAAACGAAAAATATGTGTAAATTTATCTTGTTCCATTGGCTTATTTGCAACCTGAGCTTGTATACCCAGCCTATATGATTGCGAAAGAGTGGGAGATCGAAGGATATCCGCTTTCCGCAACGTTAGGTTATCTGGGCATATACCCTTCCTACTTGAAGCTGCAGCGGTGTTGGCTACGTTCGTTCACCCCAATCACATAGTTTATCTATGCTCATGGGGATGAACTCACTTGCCGCCTACCTGCAACTCCAAGTAGTTTGGGTATAGAATCTATGTTTTATTGATACCTCGATTTCCTGCATAGGGGAGGCTATTCACGAAAATCGAAATTAAGCAAAAGAGCAAACTGTCACAGCAGTTACTAACCAACGACGCGAGTCTACTTGTCTTTAATAAGACTATAGTTTTGTTTGGGAGGAGAATTCTACACCCGTTCAGGTCGTTAATGCGAGCTTAAGTTGTTAGATAATTTATATTTTAGTAGTTATTTGGGGAGAAGAGCGCCAAAATGTTGTTTAAGTTGATTTTATTTTTGTGCATTCAGGACGACCAAGCATGATGGATCTTTCTTTTTTAGAAATTGCCACAGTGATAAATAACATCGCATGCAGTGCAATAGCCGCGCTCTTTCTCTATATGCTAAGAAGCAAGCTGATTGAACATAAATTGGATACGGCCACTTGGTTTGTGCTGCTCTTTTTAGCTTACGGCTTGGCTTATACCACCTCTTCGCTGCGTTTTATTTTACCGATGGGATTTGCCATCTTTGTTAATAACTTGCTCTATCAACTGGGCGGTTATTGCATGCTATTTGCCGTATTGCGCTGGTATCAAAAGCCGATCAAAAGTGGCTTATACCTACTGATGATGGCGCACTCCCTGTTGTTTGCTTTGTTGTTATATCTTTTGTTTCGCTTGAATCCCGAAGATATAGGACTGCGTATCTTGATTGCTTCGCTGAGCTTGTCTTCGGTGTATCTGATTTCTGCAATCGTTGCGGCAAAAAATGGTCAGCGTGGGCGGACAGAACAAACCCTGTTCGCTGTTGTATTGGCGGTAATGATGGTTATGCTCTATGTTCCTTTAGTTGCTTATCAAACCTTACCTTTGTTGGCGGTATTTCGCGCCTCGACCATAGTGGTGCAGAACCTGTTCTTTTTTATCATTCTTGGCACCATGCTAATGCTGTTTTTGTTCGAGGAAATAGAATGGCATCGCTTACGCTCTATTCAAGATGAACTGACGGGGGCGTTTAACCGTCGTCATTTTAAAGAGCAAGTACAGCAAAAATTGAAGCAGTCTAAGCAGAAATCTATGGTAGCTTTAGTCGATATTGACCATTTCAAACAGATCAATGATTCCTATGGACACGATATTGGTGATTCCGTGATCACCTATGTGGTTCGCCATTTAGAGTCGCTGGCATTAACGGAATGCTTGGTCGCTCGATATGGCGGTGAAGAGTTCGCAATCTTTGCCCGTGAAAATGATTTTGAGCGAGTATCGCAAGCCCTTGATTCGGTACGTGATGCGATTTCGGAAGGTTTTCATGTTGAACAGCAGCCACTTAAGGTATCGGTCAGTATCGGCGCGGTGATTTTCGAAAGTTCACATGAATATGGCGAAGTATTACGCCAAGCGGATAAGGCGTTATACCAAGCGAAGCAACAAGGACGAAACCGAATCATGCTGCAAGAGGTAAGCGCGAGTTAACTCAGATTGTTTGTAGGATGGGAGCCGATGACTATTGAGATTAACAGCTCCTATATCTCAATACCTTCTTGCTTGAAGTTGCAGCGGCGCTGGATGCTATCTGCAACTTCAAGTTGTTTGGGCCTAGGTTTTTTGTTTCTCTGGCTCAGTGAGCCAGCAAAATCAACCCGCTGGGTAAGCTTTCTCCAAACGCACGTTGAGTTTCCGCTTCATCCAGTTCGACTACTTCACTAACCAGATTAATCCATGAATCGGCCACGCGGCTCTGCTTGAGCTTATCCAACACTTGTGTGCGCCATTGTTCCGATATATCACGAGTGCGATCCCCTGTTTTGCGACACATCATCACAGTGGCAAAAGCGCACATCGGCTCTTGTTGCCAGTCTTGCTCTAAGAGCTTAGGGAGCCACTGCTGGATCTGCTCTTTGGGCAGACAGGTATGCAGGCTGCCGTAAAAAGGTGTGCGATTGGCCAATCGTCCTAATGCCCACCAATGCGCTTGTTGATATTGAGTGTGGTTGAGCGCTTTATTTAAAAACCAAGTGGCGAGTAGTGTTTTGTCTTCCACCTGTAAATGCTCTAAAGAGGCGGCGAGACGCACCATGGCTTCATAGCCTGTCTCTTGGGCTTCTTTGCTTGAAGCAGGAGTACGCATTGCTCCGGGATGGAGATACTTGGCGATATCTGCCAACAAGGTTTCTTGCTGTTCTTGATTCAAACCACCCGCAACACGACGCCAGAATACCCACCAATCTGTCCAACCTTGCGTATTGGTAAACTGAATACCTTGTTGGTACAGCGCCCAAATTTGTTCAATCCGCCAACCATCGGTGGCATCACCAAAACCGGGACGTAAGCAGAAGCCCGCCAGACGTAGCCAGTTTTTTTCATGGGGCTCTGAGCGGCGCCGGCGCTTGCGGCCAAGGGCAAGCGTGTCAAACAGGCTGCGTAAGGTAGAAAAATCCCACGTTTCCCGTTTACCTAAGCGTTTTTCTAGCTCTTTGGTCAGCGTTTTGATCGCTTGTTGGTCGGCACTAGTTTTATTGGCGCTGTAGATTTTGCTGATGAGCTCTTTTGCCTCTTGTAACTTAGGAGAAGTAGCGATGCTGTCCTCCAGTTCTCCGGCTTGGGTTACGCTGTGACGAATATCAAATTCGACCTGCCAGCGCTGCTTTTCATCATTGGGATTGACACACACGATTTGCAGCGTGCCCACCTCGGTTAATTGGCAGGCCAATTGCACTTCTACGCGCTGCTTTTGGTTGGCGGCAAGCTCGGTGGGATCGAGTGCGGGTAACGTAACAATATAAGGCGGCAAGGGCTGAAACTTATCGGTATCAATGGTAAACAGAGCGCCATTTTGTACCCGTTGCTCTTGTGTGATGTGCTCGTGCGTCGAGGTTAACAAATTAAAGCGCACAGGTTCGCCGACCGTGAGGGCAAAGCGGCGGCTGGTTAAACGAATTTCTTGTCCTTCTTCACTGCCTTTGGCGAGCAGACATAAGGCTTTGCCGAGTTTATTTTTTTCTTGTAGATGAAGGAAATAAGAGCGCGCTGCGCCACCACCAATTTTGAGCTGCGCACCGCGTCTTGCTTTAGCATAAGCCACTGCGCCTAATGCGACAGACCAGTCTGGGTGCGGGTTATCAAGTAGGGTGATTGGTCGGCCTAACCAGTCACTCAGTAACGCGATGAGTCTTTGCGTGATGAGCGAACTATTAAAGACGCCACCGTTGAGTAATAACGCGGTCGGCAACAGGTCGGTGGACACTGTATTGGGCTCTGTATTGGGATCGGAGGGCACCACGACTTGATGATGGCTCAAAAACTCAGCGATATGTTTACTGACCGCAGGGTCAGACGCATAAGGCAAGCCAAACTCCACAACCGCACTGCGGCGTTTCTCTGGTCGTACGTCACGCTGGGTCAGTGGAAAAAATCCATCAAGCGCAATTTGGTGTACTTCGTCACGGTGTAGGGCGACACTTTGAGTGCCGCCGAGTAATTTTGAGCCGCTGCCGAGCAGGGTGATTTTCATCTGCTCTGGTGCATCTGCAGAGAGCAGGCTCTCTTTCGCTTGGCGGGTTTGCTGGATAAGCTTGGATAAACCTGCCGCGCTGAGTTTTTTGTTTTGGTTAAAGCGACGTTCCGCCACATGCGCTAAAGCCAGATCAATGTTGTCACCGCCAAGCATCAAATGATCGCCGACGCCAATTCGATTGAGTTGTAAGGCGGCCTGCGCATCAAATTGTGCCGCAATCAGGCTTAAATCCGTGGTACCCCCACCGACATCACACACCAGAATCAGCGGGGACGCATGCAAGATCTCGTTGGCTTGGGTTTGATGGCGATGATGCCAGTCATAACACACCGCTTGTGGCTCTTCGAGCAGCATGATGTTGGATAACCCAGCCAGTCGAGCGGCTTCGAGCGTTAATTTGCGCGCCGTTTCGTCAAACGAGGCTGGGACGGTGATCACCACCTCTTGCTGTTCAAGCGGGTTCAACGGATGGCGATGATTCCACGCTTGGCGAATATGGTTGAGGTAGCTGGCGCTAGCGACAATCGGCGATACTTTTTCAACATCGTTTGCACCTGCCCAAGGCAAAATCGGCTGAGTACGATCGACATTAGGGTGTGACAGCCAGCTTTTGGCACTGGAGACTTGCCGGCCTTCGACTTTCGCGCCTAAATCGCGTGCCCACTCGCCAATAATCACTTGGGGCAGATCGCCCTCGACCAATTCGGATGACCATGGCAGGGTCAAATCAGAATCACTGAATTGTCCCTCTGCGGGGTGATAACGAAAGGAGGGCAGCAGGGGACGACGCACCACTTCTCCCGGGCCAATTAACTGATCGATCGGGAAAATACTCACTGGAGCTTGTTCAAGAGCATCGCTCAATTCACAAAAGGCGACCACAGTATTGGTGGTGCCTAAATCAATGCCGACCAGAAAACGTGGTGATGACATGCGATACCTCGTGTTCATAAAGGTTGAGCGGCACCCCGAAGGATGCCGCTACTGTCTTGTTAATGTTGCTGTGGTGTAGGTTCGTTCTGTGGGTTATCCCGAACATCAAATTCTACATGCCATTTTTGGCCATTATCAGCCGCAATCGCTTCAAGATAGAGCGTACCGAGCTCGGTCACTCGTGATGCCAGCGTAACCGGAACCACTTCTCCTACTCGGCGACCTTCAGAAATAGGTAAGGTGATCTGAATGGTTGGCAGATCGTCGAGCTCATCATTGGCCCAATCGACAAGGTGAGTCCCCGCAACATCATCACGGCGAACAGTGGAGCCATAGAATTGGAAGTGCACAGGCTCACCAATCACTAGGCCAAACTGGCGATCCGCGACTTGCGCGCTCGAGCCTTCTTCCATACCAAATGGAGCAACGCAGAGTGCTTCCATCGGCGGTAACATGCCCGGAATGGCTGGCATCGCACTTTCAATCCCGACATAGTAAGCCGAAGCAATACCGCCACGGATGCGTACCCCTTGACCTTGGCGCACAACGCCGTAATAAGCCGCGCCACGTGCCACTGCCAGATCCAAATCCACTCCGGCTAGCAGTTTGGCAGGCGCCGCATTGGCCTGAGTTAACCAAGCATTGATGGTGTCGAGTAAACGATCGGCAAGCAGAGTTGATTTCAGCACGCCGCCGTTAAGCAAAATGGCGCTTGGCTTAATGAAATCGGCTTGTGATGCACCCATACCCGGAATGCCGGCCATCGCGAAAGGCAGGCTTTCGGTTTGACCTTGCGCGTTGGCTTGTTTACTTAAAAATGCGGCGATGTGGCGAGTAATGCCGGCATCGTGCGCGTAAGGCAAACTCATTTGAGTCAAAGCTCCGCGCATTTTTTGTTGTGGATGCTCGTTGATGGAAACCGCAGGGAAGAAACCATCGACCAGCGTTTGCTGAACTTCTTCACGTGTCAGTTCGGTTTTCAGTGTTGCGCCGAGCAGTTTAGAACCGCGGCTTGGTACCACGATTGGCACTGCGGCCAAATCTGGTTGGCTGAGTAGCGCTTCTTTCGCATCACGACAAGCGTGCGTCATGGCTTGCACTTGCCACATTTGCAGCTCTTTGCCTTCTTGTGCCAACTTCATTTTTAGACGATAGGCGAGGGCGAGATCCATGTTATCGCCACCGAGCAGAATATGTTCGCCAACGGCAATACGCTTGAGGGCAAGGTTGCCTTCTTCTTCGGTCACTTCGACCAGTGAAAGGTCAGTGGTACCGCCGCCGATATCGATCACTAACACCACATCGCCAACGCTCACTTCACTGCGCCACTGTTCGTGGCGGTTATCAATCCAGCTGTACAGCGCCGCTTGTGGTTCTTCGAGCAGAGTAAAGTGCTGCAGGCCAATATTACGTGCCGCTTCCGCGGTTAAATCACGAGCGGCAGGATCAAACGAAGCAGGAACGGTAATGGTGACATCTTGTTCAGCTAATGGGGCATCAGGATGTGCATGATCCCACGCGGCTTGTAAGTGCTCTAAATAAAGCTCAGTGGCACGCAGTGGGGAAATTTTGCTGACATCTTCAGGGCTGCCCGATGGCAAAAAGGCTTCACGACGATTAACGCCTGCATGACACAACCAAGATTTGGCGCTTGCGACTAGGCGAATCGGGGTTTTTGAGCCCAAATTGCGCGCAATTGCACCGACCAGTGCAGTTGGTTCACTGCTCCAAGGTAAACGGCGTGAAGCGGCAGCCATTTCATGTTCATGGGGTTGATAAACGAAAGAACCGAGCTGGTTGAGGTTTTCTACTGTGCCCGGCGCTGTCATTTGCGCAATCGACATAACTTCAACACGGCTCTCTTCACTCTGTACATCTTGATAAGCGAGTACGCAGTGGGTTGTACCAAGGTCAATGCCTACACTGTATTTGGCGGAATGAATTGACATCTCCATTACAGTTCTACCTCCGCAGGTGTGAGGATAGAGGTGTCGTAATTGTCAGCCAGTTTTGGCAGGGTGATGGAATCCGCGCGCCAACCTTTGTGAATCAGAGTGCCAACAAATGGCGCTTGGCCAGTCACTTGACCGGTTAGGCGAATTTCTTGCGTATTGAAGCCCGCTTCGACGCTGATGCGGCTCTCTTCTTGTTCGCTACGAATGGGCGATAGAGTGAGGTATTCGCGCAGCACTTTTTGGCCGCCGCTATGAATCACGCGAGCGGCTGCACCCACTTCTTCATCCGAAAACTGGCTCACTTCTTCTTGTAAGAAGTCAATTAGGCGCGCTTCTTTTTGCAACAGTGCGAGAAGTTGCAGTGCTGAATCGGTTGAGGCGGTCGCGAGTTTGGATTCAACTTCAACGACTCGTTCCACGACTTTTTCAACTTCGACGATCTTTTCCACTTCGATGATTTTTTCTACCGGCTTTTCAACCGTCACAATCTTTTCGACGGGTTTTTCTACGATCTTTTCTGTCACCTTGCCTTTACGAGCAATGGCAACAATCAATAGCAGTACTGACGAAGCTGCTAGCCCAGCATGGAGCATATCAAAAGTGGTTGGGATCAGGTTTAGGTCGATATTCATCGTGAATTCTCTTTTGCAGACTCTGTACTCAAGGCACAACAAGTTTTTACACCTAGCGAAAAAAAGTAAGTGACACAACGTGGTGACAGGTGACTATTGCTAGAGTAGTCAAGCTTCTTTTCGCTAAGCTGCGTTATAGACTAAGCTCAAAATAGGGGCGGATAGTACCATATTCAAGGCGAAAGGCAGCGATGAATCCCGATTTACAGGCTGGGATAAGGTTTGATTGGTGGCTTTGTGAGCAGTGAGTGTGGTCGATTTTGCACCATATACCCCTGCATTTCGTGAGTAAGCGCTCGGTTTATCAATGAGCACGCTGAAAATGACTTGAATCAAGTGTCCCAACTGAAGTAAGGATATTGATATATCACACATCTTCATCATGATTTTCATGATAGATAACATAATAAGGAAGAGGTGGATGCTCAAACGTGTGCGCATAATTGTGCCCTTGCTGGTACTGTCGTTTTCTCTGCTTCTGACCGTGTTTGTGGTTTACACCGCATATTCATTAGAACAACGCCATGATCGTACTGTGTTGGAAACACTTGCCGATAGGCAAACCATGGTATTACAACAGTTTGTCAATAGTGATATCCGTTACATTGGCTCTGCGGCTAATTTTTTTCGTTCAAGCACAACAGATGATTGGTTTCGCTTTCATACTTTTGCACAAGAGACATTAAAAGGTTCACAAAGTCTCATCGCTTTACAGTGGTTGGTGAAAGTGGAACCACCTCAAGTCGATGCTTTTATTCAGCAAATGCGTAAACGCTTCCCTGAATTTACCTTATTTACAGTGCCAGAAGCTGATCAAATAAGGTATGGATTTGGCTCAGATATAGAAGCTAAATATGTTTTATCCGATGTCTATCCGCTTAATCACTACAATCGAAAACTGTTAGGTTTTTATTCGGAACGTGAGCGTTTTAAGCGAATTTTAGCGGATATTGTCAGCAATCGTCGTCCGAACGTTTCTGATAAGCTGCGTCTTTTGCAAGATGGTATTGGTCCATCGGTACCGAAAGATGGCATGCTGGTTTTTCACCCCGTGTTTTCTGCAGAGGATGATCGCAGCTTACTTGGTGTAATGGTCGGTGTTGTCCGTTTATCAACTTATTTCGAGAAGTTGATGGAGATCAGCGTGATGGAACAAGATCTCGATATGCGCGTGATTGATACCGGATTTGATTCGGAAGACAGTCCTATTCTTTATCAAAGCCCGATGTGGCGAGCTGATGAAGGACTGAAGATAGAACGAAAATTAGTGTTACCGAATCGAGATTGGGTTCTGGATTTTCAGCTACATCAGCCAATTAATCATAGTGAAGAATGGACTTTGTTTGGTTTAGGCTTTGGCGGAATCACAATCTCATTTTTACTCGCCTACATAGTACGAATGCAGTTGGAAGAGAAACAACGACTGACGGATATGATTGAGGAACGTACCGCTGAGCTACGTTATTTGGTGGAACATGACAGTTTGACCCACATCTACAACCGCCACTTCTTTAGTCAGTATTTGTGCAAGATGTTAGATGACAAACAACCCTTTACCTTGATTTCATTTGATATCGATCGCTTTAAGCAAATCAACGACAGTTACGGGCATTTAGCGGGGGATTACACTTTAAGTCATGTGGTTGATGTGGTGAAAAAAGAGCTGGCCGAATCGGATATCTTTGCACGATTTGGCGGTGATGAATTTGCTATCTTGTCACCGATTACAGACGAGGTAGCGCTTTACTCTTATCTAGAGCGGATCCGTAAAGTGGTCGAAGCCGAACCTGTGATGCTCAATGCTGAGACACCATTAACCTTAACCATCAGTATTGGGGCGAGCATCAACTGCGAGTACAGTGAGCCGGAGATTTTACAGAGTGTTGATGATCAGCTTTATCTCAGTAAATCGAAAGGTCGAAATCGTGTATCGATTGCGCAGCAATGCAGCAAGGTGGAATCGAATTATGCCTTCAATTCAGGTAGGATGTTCGACTTTATGTAACAGAGAAAGAGCCAAGAATGAATTACAACCGTGTCGTGTGCTTCGATTTAGAAATGTGTTGTTGGAACGAAAACGGAGTGGGAACCACGGGTGAAATCATTGAAATTGGTCTAGCAGAAATCGATCTCGCGGCGGGAGAAATCGTCAAGCGCGCGCAGTACTTTGTCAAACCGGAAAAAGATGAAATCTCGCTGTTTTGCGCCGAACTTACTGGGATCACACCGCGCAAAATCGAAAAGCAGGGTCGGCCTTTAGCCGAGGTGATCCAGTCTATGGTCAAAAACTTCGGTGGTTCGAATAAAATTTACGCCTCATGGGGGCGCGATGACCTCATTTTGCTTAACGAGTGCCGAGAAAAGGGCCTTTCTGTGCCATTTCAGGAGTTTCTCAACCTTGCCACCTTGTATCGTATTCAGCATCGTTTGAAAGATAAACGCATTGGTCATCGCGCGGCTCAGGAATCGCAAGGTATTGAATGGGAAGGGCGTCAGCATTCAGGCTATGTTGATGCCTACAACTTGGCAAAGTTAGCGTTAACCATGCTGTAATGTGATGTTCAGCTAATTGTTATGCAACGTTTCAGATCTTGTTCTAGGCTTTTGTATGGTTGTCCACAAAGCCGAGTGTACCGATGGAAGATATTCTTTACGTTTGCTGGCTGGTGAATGCTCTAAGTTGTATCGCTGTGATGCTCTATTGGCGAATGACACCACCACTCTAGCGACTTTTTAGACAATAAGTCCTAGATGAAAGCCCAAGTTCAAAAGCGCGAATTTCGCGCTTTTTGTCTTTCAGACAAAGGGAGAGTGTGTCGGAGCCGATAACGCGCGGCGTTATTCTGGTGATTGATGTTTGTCTGCGGCCATCAGTTTGGCGCGAATAAACTGACTGTGATCGACATACAGCAGCTCAGCGGCCTTACGAATTACCGCATCTTCAAGCGGATCAATCGTGCCATCGGCATTTGCCACTTCCCACATCGCTTTGATCAGCTCAAATCGTTGTGTTTGGGAGAGGCTACGTAGCTGGGAAGTAAAATCGTACAGTGACGCAGATTGTTTGACTTCTTGCTCTGCGCGCATGAGTAAGTCGCTGGCTTGCTCAGCCTTACATTGGAGCAAATGCTGCAACAGTGTCAGCTTAGCTTGTTGCTCGGGCGCTGAAATTTGTTGATCTGCGCCAGCCACTTCGCTGAGCAGACAGGCGATGGCCAGCTCCGGTGTTGCAGAGTGTTGAGCTAAGTCATGGCCTTCAAGAAGCTGCTTAAACAGGGAGGTGAGTGCATTAAACATAGGCAAGCCTTAGAGATTGGGAGTCGTAGGTTAAACAATGTGGCCTTGAGCATCACTCTTCAAGCATAGCACCTAAAATTTCGATAAATTCTGAGCTAGTGCGTTCGTGGGCAAGAGTAATCAACGCCAGTAGCGCTTCGGCTTTGGTTTTGGGGCCGCTGTCCTCAGCCAAAATCGTCATGAGCTGTGAGCGGATCAATTCCATCTCATGCTCGACAAAACCTCGGCCTTCCTCTTCGCCTTCCCCTTCTTCCGGCGCATTATCAAAGGTGAGAAACAGCATGTCATCCTCAAGCTGCGCTTCAATTAAGCGCTCTGGAAGCCACACTTCCCCCATCACCACATCAGGGTCAAGGTCATCGGGGAGCTGGTTTAAAATCGTTTTCAGTTCAGAGGCTTTCACAATCGCTTCGTTTCCTTAAGGTTCTATCTTCATTTTAGCGGCCAATCGTGCCGAAAACGAAGCTTCTTTTGAGTATTAGGCTTGCATTTGCTGTTTCTATAGACAGGTAAAGGTGGCTAAAGCGTGTGATCATGGGCGTGTTGCTAAAACTCTGTGGTACAATCCGCGCAGTTTTTTGGAAAGATAACAATAGGAAATGCTTTGACTTCGTCACAGCCCACACCCGATTCGGCAGCTCAGCCCAACGCCAATAGCGCTGCCAGTTTAAAAAAGGCGCTCGGAGAGTGCCTGATCAAAGACCGTTTTCGTTTCAGTAAACGCATTGATGGTGCCAGTAAAATTAAAAATGAATCGGCACGTAACGCGGTATTTGACGAAATCGCGCTCGATATTGCGCAATCCATGATGGTGGTTGAGCAGCGTAAACAGCAGATGCCCAAAATCGAGTATCCTGCGCTGCTGCCAGTTAGCCAAAAACGCGATGATATTGCGAAGGCGATTGCTCATCATCAAGTGGTGATCGTGGCTGGTGAAACCGGTTCAGGCAAAACCACTCAGCTACCGAAAATTTGCGCAGAATTAGGCCGCGGCAAATACGGTTTGATTGGCCACACTCAGCCGCGCCGTCTTGCTGCGCGATCAGTGGCAAACCGCATTGCCGAAGAGATGGAAACCGAACTCGGCGGCTTTGTGGGCTATAAAGTGCGTTTTACCGATCAAATCTCGGATCAGACTCAAATCAAATTGATGACTGACGGTATCTTGCTGGCGGAGATCCAAAACGATCGTTTCCTCAACCAGTACGACACCATCATTATCGATGAAGCGCACGAGCGCAGTCTCAATATCGATTTTATCTTGGGCTATCTCAAGCAGCTTTTGCCGCGTCGTCCCGATCTCAAAGTCATCATCACCTCGGCGACTATCGACCCTGAGCGTTTCTCGAAGCATTTTAGCAATGCGCCAATCATTGAAGTTTCAGGCCGTACTTATCCGGTGGAAGTGCGCTATCGCCCTCTGGCGGGGGATGATGACAGCGAAAGCGATCGCGACCAACTGGAAGGCATTTTCCAAGCGGTGGATGAGCTGTGCGATGAAGGGCTGGGCGACATTCTGATCTTCATGAACGGTGAGCGCGAAATTCGTGATACCGCGGATGCACTCTCAAAGCGAAATCTGCGTGATACGGAAATTGTGCCACTGTATGCGCGTTTGTCAGCCGGTGAGCAGAACAAGATTTTCCAACCTCATGCGGGTCGTCGCATTGTGCTGGCCACCAACGTGGCGGAAACCTCGCTAACGGTTCCGGGCATCAAATACGTTATCGACCCAGGTACCGCGCGGATCAGCCGTTACAGCTACCGCACCAAAGTGCAGCGTCTGCCGATTGAGCCGATTTCCCAAGCCAGCGCTAACCAGCGTAAAGGCCGCTGTGGACGTACCGAAGAGGGGACCTGTATCCGCCTCTATTCGGAAGAGGATTTCTTGTCACGCCCTGAGTTTACCGATCCCGAGATTCTGCGCACCAACTTAGCCTCGGTTATCTTGCAGATGACGGCATTGGGGCTGGGCGATATTGAAGCCTTCCCCTTTGTGGAAGCGCCAGATAAACGCAACATTCAAGATGGTGTGCGTCTGCTCGAAGAGTTGGGGGCTATCAACGATCAAATCAAAGACCCGAAAAAACGCCTCACCGAAAGTGGTAAGCAGCTAGCGCGTTTGCCGATTGATCCACGTTTGGCACGCATGGTGCTCGAAGCGTCGAAATTAGGCTGTTTGAAAGAAGTGATGATTATTGCTTCCGCGCTGTCGATTCAAGATCCGCGTGAAAGACCGAGCGACAAGCAGCAAGCATCGGATGAGAAACATCGCCGCTTTAACCATGAAGATTCCGATTTCCTAACGTTAGTGAACTTGTGGCATTACATCGGCGAGCAGCAAAAAGCGTTGACCAGTAACCAGTTCCGCCGTCAGTGCAAGCTCGATTACCTCAACTATTTGCGCGTGCGCGAATGGCAGGATGTGTACACCCAACTGCATCAATCGGCTCGGGAAATGGGTTTTAAGCTCAATGATGAGCCGGGCAGTTACCATGCGGTGCACAGTGCGATCTTGGTCGGTTTGTTGTCGCACATCGGTATGAAAGATCAGGAGAAGAACGAGTACCACGGCGCACGTAACGCACGTTTCAACATTTTCCCTGCCTCTGGCTTATTTAAAAAGCAGCCGAAATGGGTCATGTCGGCAGAGCTGGTGGAAACCTCGAAACTGTGGGCGCGCGTGGTCGCGAAAATCGAACCGGATTGGATCGAGCCACTGGCGCAACACCTGATCAAGCGCAGTTACAGTGAACCGCATTGGTCGAAGAAAAATGCGGCAGTAATGGCGTATGAAAAAGTGATGTTGTACGGCATCCCGATTGTGCCCAAGCGCTTGGTCAACTATGGCACGATTGATCCTGTGCTCAGCCGCGAAATTTTCATTCGCAGCGCGCTGGTTGAAGGGGATTGGGAAACCAAACACGCCTTCTTCAAACAAAACCGCGCGCTGCTCGCCGAAGTGGAAGAGTTAGAACACAAATCGCGTCGCCGCGATATTCTGGTTGATGATGAAGAGCTATTTCAATTCTATGACCAACGTGTCGGCACCGAAGTGGTGTCTGGTCGCCATTTTGATGCGTGGTGGAAAACCGCAAGCCGTAAAACGCCGGATCTGCTCAGCTTTGAAAAAGAGATGCTGTTCAAAGGCGATGCCAGCCACATTACCGATCTGGATTACCCGAATTTCTGGCATCAAGGCAATCTGAAACTCAAACTCAGTTACCAGTTTGAGCCGGGCGAGAACAGTGACGGTGTGACGGTACACATTCCGCTGCCGATCTTAAACCAAGTTGAGCCACATGGCTTTGACTGGCAAATTCCCGGTTTGCGCCATGAGTTGGTGGTGAGCTTAATTAAATCGCTGCCGAAAACGCTGCGTAAAAACTTTGTGCCAGCCCCCAATTACGCTGACGCTTTTTTGGCGCGTGTAACACCGTTTGAAATGCCGCTGCTCGATGCAATGGAAAAAGAGCTGCGCCGCATGACGGGTGTGACGGTGCTGCGTGAAGATTGGAAACTCGATCAACTGCCTGCGCATTTAAAAATTACTTATCGCGCGGTGGATCACCGTAATCGCAAGCTCAATGAAAGCTGCGATCTGCATGAGCTGAAAGAGAGCTTGAAAGAGAAAGTGCAAGAGACACTTTCGCAAGTCGCCGATGATGATATTGAGCAGCGCGATCTGCATACGTGGTCGTTTGGTGAGCTACCGAAAGTGTACCAGCAAAAGCGTGGTGGCTTTGAAGTCAGAGCTTATCCGGCGTTAGTCGATAAGAAAGACAGCGTAGAAATCAAACTGTTTGAAACCGAGCAAGAGCAGCTTAGCGCGATGCGTGCCGGCCAGCGTCGTTTGATTTTGCTTAACGTCCCCTCACCAATCAAATATCTGCACGCCAATCTGCCGAACAAATCTAAACTCGGTTTGTACTTTAACCCGTATGGCAAGGTGCTGGATTTGATTGATGACTGCATTGCCTGCGGCGTTGATAAGCTGATTGAAGAGCGCGGCGGCATGGTGTGGGAGCCACAAGCATTTGAAGCGCTCAAAGAGCATGTGCGTGCTGAGCTTGGCGATACGGTAGTTGAGATTGCCAAGCAGGTAGAAACCATTTTGACCACCGCTTACAACATCAATAAGCGTTTGAAAGGTAAGGTTGATTTCACGATGGCCTTTGCGCTTTCGGATGTCAAAGCACAAATCGAAGGGCTGATTTTCAGCGGCTTTGCGACTGAGTGTGGTTGGAAACGTCTGCCGGACATTCTGCGTTACATGCGTGCGATTGAACGCCGGATGGAAAAACTGCCGATCGATCCCAACAAAGATCGTCTGCATATGCTGAAAATTGAATCGGTAGCCAACAAGTATAAAGAGCTGCTGAACAAGATCCCGAAAGGGATGGCGATTCCCGATAATGTGCGAGAAATCCGCTGGATGCTCGAAGAGTTACGCGTGAGTTATTTTGCTCAGCAATTGGGTACGCCGTATCCGGTTTCGGATAAACGAATTATTAACGCGATTGAAGCATGTTAGGTACAATTTTTGCTTAACAAGCTGAGATGACGGAATTTGCACTCAATGTGGCAACGACTGGCCGCCGTCAACGTTGCCCCACTATTTTAAGAAGGTTAATTATGAAAAAGACATTACTTGCTCTGGCATTACTGGGTGCCTCTTCAACCGCGATGGCGGATTCACTGTTTTATGGTGGTGCGTCAGTAGGTCAGTCGGATTACGAAGGCAAGAAGAGCACATCTTATTCGGTGCATGCAGGTACAGGTATTCTGCCATTCATTGGTTTAGAAGCAGGGTATGTGAATCATGGTGATTTTGACCTTGGCGCAAACAGAGAGCTTTCAGCGACTTCACTTTACTTTGCGGTGAAACCAAGTATAGATTTTGGCCCTCTGCACGTTTACGCCAAAGGCGGCCTGCACTCATGGGATAAAGACATCAACGGTGGCAAAATCGATGATGGCATCGACGTGATGTATGGCATCGGTGCTGAATACTTCATCATGGGTCCATTCTCGGTAGGCGCAAGCTACATGAACTACACCATGGATAGTACGGACGCAAGCACGTTGACTTTCAACGCGACTTTCCACTTCTTGTAAGCCTTATTGCTCTAAAGAACATAAAAAGCCAGCCGATGTTCAGCTGGCTTTTTTATTGCGCATCATATGAAAAACACTCAAGGATGCGATGATCGTTAGGGCTGTGTTTCACTATCATAAAAGTGACATCAATTCCCAACCTAATTGTCATAGTGTTTGACTAGGGTGAGTGCCAGTTAATATATAAAGGAATTTCAAATGCTTAATCCTCATTTTCGCTTAGGTGCTTTAGCTGCGGCATTAGCCTGTTTCACTTTCCCTAGCGCAGCAAACACGTTCAATCGAATTTCTAGTTTTGCCGTGGCAAACAACATTTCATCTGCAGGGGATGTTAAGGACCGTACTTCGGCTGAGATCATTACCGCTACCCCTGATGGAAATACTGTGATTTATTCTGATAGCCCATTGGGTGGGATCGGTTTTGTGGATATTAAAGACCCAACAGCCCCCAAAGCTGCAGGTTTTCTGCCACTCAATGGCGAACCAACCTCGGTAGCAGCATCAGGGAAATGGGTTATCGCAGGAGTTAACACTTCGGAAAGTTATACCCAACCTTCAGGCCATCTAGCTGTCGTGTCGGTCGAGAGTCGCAAAATTGTCGACAAGTGTGAACTCGGTGGTCAACCAGATTCTGTCGCGGTATCTAAAGATGGTCGTTATATCGCTGTCGCAATCGAAAATGAGCGTGATGAAGATTTTAATGATGGTGCACTACCTCAAATGCCGGCTGGATTTTTAGTCATTTTGACGGCAGATCAACAAGGTAAGCCCGATTGTAAAAGCCTTAAGCGAGTGGAGTTAACTGGATTAGCGCAAATTGCAGGAGATGATCCTGAGCCTGAGTTTGTGGCGTTCAATGATGAAAACCAAATAGCTCTGACGTTACAAGAAAATAATCATTTGGTGATCATCGACGCTGCGAGCGGCAATATTGTGAACCACTTTTCAGCCGGCTCCGTCGATTTGAGCCAGATTGATACAGAGAAAGATGGTGCACTGCGTTTTGATGGGAAAATTAAAAGCGCATTGCGTGAACCCGATGCCGTGAAATGGTTGGATAATAATCGATTAGTGATTGCCAACGAAGGTGATTACCAAGGTGGTGCGCGTGGATTTACCATCTTCAGTAAAAGTGGTGAAGTATTGTTTGAAAGCGGTGCCGAGTTTGAACACCAAGCGATCCGTGTTGGGCATTACCCTGAAAAACGCTCTAATAAAAAAGGCATCGAACCCGAAGGGTTAGAAGTCGCGACTTTTAATGGTCAGCAGTATATTTTTGTGTTGGCTGAACGAGCCTCTCTGGTCGGAGTGTATAAAGATACGGGCGGCAAACCAGAATTTGTACAAGTTTTACCATCAGGTATTGCTCCAGAGTCAGCAATTGCAATTCCACAGCGCCAACTGCTGGTGACCGCCAATGAAGCCGATTTAGGTGACGATGGCGGCGCGCGTTCACATGTGATGCTCTACCAGCTCTCGGAACGCACGGCTCAATATCCACAGATTATCTCAGGCAATGATGCTCAAGGTTTGCCTATTGGCTGGGGGGCACTGTCTGGTTTAACCAGCGACCCTAAGCAAGCGGGTAAACTCTACGCGGTAAATGACAGCTTTTACTCTGCACAACCGTCGATTTTTACTATTGATGCCACTCGGCAGCCAGCATTGATTGAGCAAGCCATCACCGTAAAACGTAATGGTAAGGTAGCGAAAAAGCTGGATCTGGAAGGCATTACGGTTGATGGAAAAGGGGGTTTTTGGCTCGCCTCCGAAGGTGATGCCGAGAAAAAAGTCACTCATGCTCTCTATCATGTTGATGCAACTGGTGAAATCACGCAGAGTGTTGAATTTTCATCCGAATTGTTAGAGCATCAGACCCGATTCGGGGCAGAAGGTGTGGCCATGGTTGGCGACACACTCTGGGTGGCGATTCAGCGTCCTTGGAAAGACGATCGCAAAACGATGACAAAACTGTTGGCTTACGACACCCAAACAAAGCAGTGGGGAGCGGTGCACTATCCGTTAGAGAATACAGAGCAAGGTTGGGTTGGTTTATCGGAAATCACTGCCTATAACAATAGACTGTATGTCTTAGAGCGGGATAACCAGATAGCGGATAACGCCAAAATTAAACGTCTTTATCAAATAGACCTTCGAGATCTCAAACCAGCTAAATTGGGTGAGACTCTGCCAGTGGTGAAAAAGAAGTTGGCTTACGATTTTCTACCAGATCTGAAAGCAGGGAAGGGTTATGTTGTGGATAAAATCGAAGGGTTTACCATCGATAGTCGTGGCCAGGGTTATGCGGTAACGGATAACGATGGTGTTGATGACAGCAGTGGTGAAACGTTGTTCTTTAAAGTAACTGCACAATTTTGATAACAGTGAGATGTCATTTCTTATAACCCCCAGTCTTGTACTGGGGGTTATTTTTCTCCTATGTAGTGATTACGCATTACAAGCGTGGTTTGCCTAGAAACAACAATTTCTTCTAGAGATAAGAGAAGGCTTGCGATAGGATCGCCGGCCTTTTTTCGCTTAAGAGTAGGAGTGGGTAGATGTTTATTGGATTTGACTATGGTACGGCCAACTGCTCGGTAGCGAGCATGCAGGATGGCAATCCTGTGCTGATCCCACTTGAAGGTGACAGCCTCTATATTCCTTCGACACTTGCTGCGCCCACGCGTGAGTCGGTATCTGAGCATCTATTTCGCCATCGTCACATTGCCCCTGCGGATGCACTCGGTGAACAACTTCTGCGTCGTTCAGTGGCGTCTAATCGTGAAGAAGGCATCGATTTACAGTTTGCTGATGTGGTGTTTGGTCAGGCGGCGCTTGATCTTTACCTCTCCGATCCCCATGAAGTGTATTACGTGAAATCGCCTAAATCCTTTTTGGGGGCGATGGGGCTACACGACATTCAACTGAGCTTTTTTGAAGATCTGGTGTGCGCCATGATGGCCAATATCAAAGCGCAAGCAGAAGCTCGTTCTAATGCAGTGATTCAGGATGCGGTGATTGGTCGCCCGGTCAATTTTCATGGTCGGGGTGGCGAAGACTCTAACCAGCAAGCGGAAAAGATTCTGCGCCGTGCGGCCACTCGCGCTGGTTTTCGTCATCTTGAGTTTCAGTTTGAGCCTGTCGCTGCTGGGCTAGAATACGAAGCCACACTGACCGAAGACAAAACCGTGTTAGTGGTGGATATTGGCGGCGGTACTACCGACTGCTCACTTATTCAAATGGGGCCATCATGGCGCGGCAAAGCGGATCGCACGCAAAGTCTGATTGCGCATACAGGTCAGCGCGTAGGCGGTAACGATCTCGATATTCATCTCGCTTTCAAAGCCCTGATGACGCCCTTTGGTTTTGGCAGTCAAACGCAAAGCGGGCTAGACATGCCGATCACCCAATTTTGGAATCCGATTGCGATTAACGATGTGAGTGCGCAAGCCAAATTCTTTTCTCGTGAAAATTTGGCCGATTTAAAACGCCTGCACAAAGAGGCGCGTGAGCCGGAAAAACTGGCGCGACTTCTGGCGGTCTATCACGATACTTTGGGTTACAGCCTTGTCAAAAAAGCCGAAGAGGCGAAGATCGCGCTCTCTGACACGGCGCGAGTGACTGCGCAAATCAAAGTGCTATCCGAACTGCTAGAAGTTGAAATTCAACGCGAAGCGATGATCGAAGCGATTGACGTGCCCAAGACCAAAATGATTGAGTTGGTGACAGAAGCGGTGACGCTCGGCGGCGTGACGCCGGATGTGATCTTTATGACCGGCGGTAGCGCGCGTTCACCGATTTTACGGGCTGGCGTTGAGCAAGCTCTGCCTAACGTGCCTGTCGTCAGTGGTAACTACTTTGGTTCGGTTACGGCGGGTCTGGCGCGCTGGGCACAGGTCTGTTTTCGCTGATGATCTTAAGCATTCTTCGGAAGGCTTTTTTGTATGGCGAATTTATTGAAAGCAAGGCGTTTGGCTATCTGCGCAGAATTGCGTAACATGGCGCATCTTTTCTATTGCTTGGTACGCAACAACCATGACTAAGACTCGCATTCTGCTTTCTGATTCTACGGACCCTTGGTTTAACCTTGCCGTCGAAGACACGATTTTTCGTTCTATGCCCGCCGATCAGCGTGTGCTGTTTTTGTGGCGTAACGCCGATACCGTCGTGATTGGTCGTGCGCAAAACCCGTGGCGCGAATGCAAAACGGATCGTATGGAGCAGGACAAAGTGAAACTCGCACGTCGTCAGACTGGGGGCGGGGCAGTTTTCCATGATTTGGGCAATACCAACTTCACCTTTATGGCGGGTAAACCGGAGTACGATAAAGAGGTCTCAACCAAGATTGTGTTGGCGGGGCTGCAAAAGTTGGGGATTCATGGGGTCGCCAACGGGCGCAATGATCTGGTACTGGAAGATGAACAGGGTATTCGTAAGTTTTCCGGTTCGGCTTATCGTGAAACGCTGGATCGCGGATTTCACCACGGCACACTGCTGCTGAGTGCCGATCTCAACCGTTTAGCCGATTACCTCAATCCCGATCTTAAAAAGCTGCAAGCGAAAGGCATAACCTCGGTGAAATCGCGAGTCATCAACCTCAACACGGTTAAAGCGGATATTGAGCACCAACAAGTGTGTGAAGCGATCATGCAAGCCTATTGCGAACATTACCAACAGCAGGTTGAGCCTGAGTTGATCTCGCCGCAGTCGTTTTTTGATTTGCCGGGATTTGAGCAAAAATTCGCTCAGCAAAGCAGTTGGGATTGGAACTTCGGACAAACGCCACCTTTTACTCACCACATGGATGAACGATTTAGCTGGGGTGGCGTCGAGGTGTATCTTGAAGTTGAGCGCGGTACGATTGTGCAAGCCACGATTTTCAGCGATATGCTGGACCCTTATCCGATGGAGCAATTGGCGCTGCGTTTAAGTGGGCTCACCTACAACAAAACGGCGCTTGAACCATGCCTCGCACAATTGATGCAGGAATTGCCACAATACCAATTACCTCTAGAAGAGTTTCAGCGCTGGTTCATCGACCAGATGGATTGAGTCTCTCCGACACGTCTTTTAACCGCGATCCTATTTATCATTTCCTATTCTCGATTCCCTCCTCTGTCAGAGGAGGGGCTCACCAAGCATGTCTACTTTGTTGCTTGAGATCCTTTTTATCTACTGCCGAATAAGCATTCGCCAAATCAATTAATTTGGCGCATTTATTCTTTCGAAGGGCATCTGATCTCCGTTTATTTACATCGCTGTGCCGAGATCACAGAAGCGTGCAAACATCGGAGCAATCGTTTGCATTTGTGGGGCATTCTCTTACTATCGCGGCGACACTGATGCCTGTTCCGAGGAAAGAAAATGCGAAAACAAAATTTAATCGTTGCGGCGATGGCCAGCTTAAGCTTGTTCTCTGCCATGAGCCATGCTCAATCTGATGCTGATTTGATGATCACTGATGCTATGGTACTGACGATGAATGGTGATAAAACCGTGTATCAAAATGGTACGGTGGTGGTGAAAGAGAACAAGATCATTGCGGTGGGAGGCGCCGAATTAGCCAAGCAGTATCAAGCGAAACAAGTGCTGGATGTGGATGGTGATATCGTGATGCCGGGGTTGATTAATACCCATACTCACGTTTCGATGACTGTCTTTCGCTCGTTGGGGGATGACGTGCCCGATCGGCTGCATCGTTATATTTTCCCGCTAGAGTCGAAACTGGTATCACGCGATATGGTGCGCATCGGTGCCAATTTAGGTAACGTTGAGATGCTCAAAGGTGGCGTTACTACTTATGCGGACATGTACTACTTTGAAGATGAAGTGGCGAAGACCGTAGACAAGATTGGAATGCGCGCGGTGCTAGGCCAAAGCGTGATTCAATTTCCGGTCGCTGATGCGAAAAATGCCGATGAAGGCATTCAGTATGCGCTGAACTTTATCGAGCAATATAAAAATCACCCGCGAATTACGCCTGCGTTTGCGCCTCACGCGCCATATACCAATACCACGGAGACGTTGCAAAAAATCGCTAAGCTCTCTTTAGAGAAGCAAGTGCCCGTGTTGATCCACCTAGCGGAATCTGACCGTGAGCAAGAGAAAATTGCCGAGCGAGCTAACGGCTTATCTCCTGTGCAGTATATGCATCAGATTGGCGCGTTGAACGCCAACTTGGTGGGGGCGCACATGATTTTGGTCGATGACAAAGATATCGAGCTGGTGAAAGCATCGGATATGGGGGTTGCCCACAACATGAGTGCAAACATTAAAGCGGCGAAAGGCGTTTCGCCCGCCCTGAAAATGTACGATCAGGGTGTACGCATTGGTCTGGGGACCGATGGCCCGATGTCGGGCAACACGCTGAGTACCATTGATGAATTCAACCAAGTTGCCAAGGTTCACAAACTGGTCAATCACGATCGTGCGGCAATGCCTCCTTTAAAGGTTGTCGATATGGCGACCATGGGCGCGGCTAAAGCGCTGCATATGGAAGAGAAAATAGGATCGTTAGAAGTAGGCAAGCTTGCCGATATGATTGTGATTGATACCAAGGCTCCCAACATGGTACCGATTTACAATCCCTACTCGGCACTGGTTTACTCGGCCAACAGCGGCAATGTGCGCCATGCCATTATTGATGGCAAGCTGGTGATGCAAGATCGCCAAATCCATACCGTCGATGAAGAGCAAATCCGTCAAGAAGCGTTAGCCTTTACTGACATTGTGCGTAAGAGCGTTTTGGAATCAGGTGAAGAGATCCGCTAATCCACGCTCAATTCTGTCACACAACATTCATCGTTTCAGGGCAACAAAGTATGTTGCCTTTATTTCTTTCTTGTTCTCTTTCTTATGATTGCCAAACCCTGACAAGCGGTGAGCCAATCAGACGCAACGTTCGTATATCTTCAAATTGAATAACTGACGTGATACTCGGTGTAGGGTGACTTCGCATAAAAAAGCCTATTTGGCGCAGAAAATCTGTCCTGTCTGTCAGCGCCCTTTTGCTTGGCGTAAAAAATGGCAGCAGTGTTGGGATCAAGTCAAATATTGTTCGGAGCGCTGCCGGCGTCATCGTTCATCACAGTCGCTTGGTGCTGTTAAGGCTGATGCCAATAACTGAATGCCACTCGTGACCAGTGCGTCATGATGTAATCAATCAGGGCTTGAGTGCGCTCAGGCAAAAAACGGCGCTGCGGATGGAGTAGATACACATCTGCGCCTTCGATTTCCCACTCTGGGAGCAGCTCGATGAGCTGACCGCTACGCAGGAGTGGCTCCATTAATCCTCTTGGTAAGCGCGCTATGCCCATGCCTTGCAAGGTGGCTTGCACTATCGTATCCAATTCGTCGGAGCACAAACGCGCAGTCGGAATAAATTGCACTTTTTGCGCGACGCTGTGGTGATGAAAAATCCACGGCAGCTTGTGGTTGAGACTGAGTAGGGGATGCTCTTTTAACTGATCGGGATGCGCTAAGGCAGGCGTTATTGTGCTGAGTTTGGCGGCAAGCTCAGCGCTGGCACAGAGTACGGAAGGGTTACGCGCCAGTTTACGCGCTACCCAGTCGGACTCCGGCTGAGGGCCAAAACGCAGCGCGATATCCAGATCCCGCTGGCTGAAATAGTCGAGCCCTGAGCCAACTTGCATGCGCAGTGTGACATTCGGATGCAGCTCGGCAAACTCCAGCGCTAAAGGGGTTAATTGGTGGCGCAGAGGTAACACGGGGGCACTTATCGCAATTTCGCCGCGGTAATCTCGCTTCGCTTGCTCGACCTCTTCTTGTTTGCGCTCTATTTGAGCAAACAGCTCGGCGTAGCTGTGAAATAGCTGTTCACCTTCTTTGGTCAGTATTAACTCTTTACTGTTGCGGATCAGCAAAATGCTGCCCGTATCTTGTTCAAGTTGCTGAATACGGCGGCTCAATGTGCTGGTGGACATCGATTTCTGTTTCGCAGCTAGCGCAAAACTGCCGCAACGCACCACGGTTAAAAACAGCGCCAAATCATCAAGTTTCATGATTAATCCCATTTTTGCAATTTCGCGTCCCATTCTATCCTATTTTCGGATGGCTGTGATTTGGTTATCTTGTGCCACAGCAAATCCATTCCCTTTGACTTTATCTTGAAAGAGAGCTCATGCATTCCGATCCTATTCCCGCTGCCAATGCCCCTCATCCGCGAATTATTTTTGCTAGCGTTGCGCTAGTGATTGCCCTTGGTTCACTAGAAAAAAGCATAGTGACCACACCGCTGGCCTTGATTGGGCAAGATCTCTCGGCGGGAAGCGCCTTAACTTGGGTGATCACCGCCTACTTACTCGCCGCCACAGCCGTATTGCCTGTGTATGGCAAATTGAGCGATCTGTTTGGCCGTGTACGCATGCTCAATATCAGCATCGGCATTTTTATTGTTGGCTCAGCGATGTGTACCTTTGCCGTTGACTTACCAACCCTGATTGGGGCGCGAGTGGTGCAGGGAATTGGCGGCGGCGGTTTGATTGCTTTGGCGTTCACCGTGATTGCCGATTCCATTCCGGCGCGTGAAGTCGGCAAATACCAAGGCTATATTTCGGCGGTGTATGCCGTTTCCAGTGTCGCTGGCCCTTTACTGGGTGGCTATTTTGCTGACCATCTTAGCTGGCGCTGGGTGTTTGGCATTAATTTACCGCTGGGAATGGTGGCTCTGTATATGGTCAACCGCCATCTCAAACACCTTAACCAAAAACGCCACAGCCGATTTGACTGGCTGGGCGCTGGGCTTTTAATGCTCACCACCACCTTATTGCTGCTTCAGCTTTCCTCACACTCCTTTTTGCCTGCGGGGTGGGGAGCCTTTGCTCTGTTACTCTGCTTGGTGCTGTTAATCCTTGTGGAAAGACAGGTGAGTGACCCGATTTTGCCTGCGCGTTTGGCACGCTTACCCAGTTACCTGACCGCGATTGGTCTAATCATGGCCTCACAAATGTTGATGTTCGCGCTTTTGGTTTATATGCCGTTGCAATTGCAGTGGCAGAAAGGCTTTTCACCGTCGCAAAGTGGCACCGTGATGGTGATTTTCATGTTCAGTATCACCACCGGGGCTTATCTTGGTGGCAAATGGGTGGCTCGCTCAGGGCGATACAAAGCGCTGGTGGTGAGCGGTTTTCTGCTTGCTGCCGTTGCCATCTGGCAGATTCACTACGACTTGTGGGTTCATCTCTCGCTAGGTATTGGCGGCCTTGGGCTTGGTTTCACTCTGCCTTCTCTTAATGTAGTGGTACAGAGTGTGTTGCCTGCCCGTGATCGGGGTATTGGCATGTCACTGTTTAACTTTGGCCGTGAGCTTGGTGGTGCGCTTGGGGTGGCGTTCTGTTCTGCGCTGTTTTATCTGCGTGTGCCGCAAAGTGTCACGGTAAGTGAGCACGGCAGCCAAGCCTCATCAGTAACGCCTGACGTGCTCGCCC
The DNA here is from genome assembly GCF_037672085.1 of Vibrio paracholerae. Taxonomy (NCBI): domain Bacteria; kingdom Pseudomonadati; phylum Pseudomonadota; class Gammaproteobacteria; order Vibrionales; family Vibrionaceae; genus Vibrio; species Vibrio paracholerae. The sequence continues at coordinate 1,379,829 of NZ_JBBHLM010000002.1, forward strand.
AAGGTTTTAGTTTGGTGTACATCGGCATGAGTGCGTTGGCGGTTGTGGCTATGGTACTGACCGCTTGGCGTCTACGTAAAGATGCGCTGAAAGGGCACTAGCCTCTCTCTGTGTTCAATAGAAAACGCGGTGATAGGTAAAAAGCGACGTAATAGAAAGCGAGGCGATAGATAGAACACGGGAGCGATCTTTTCCTCTCCTGTCGCGTACAAGCGGCAGAGAAAACAAGGAAAGAGTATGGAAAAGATCAATCTGGTATGGCTCAAACGCGACCTAAGGCTGACCGATCACGCGCCATTACAAGCGGCGTTAACTTCGGGGCGACCGACGTTACTACTCTATCTGTTTGAGCCAATGCTGCTTGGCGATGCGCATTACAGCGAACGACACTGGCGCTTTGTGTGGCAATCATTGCAAGCCATCAATCGTGATTTGGCGCAGAGCAAAGGGGAGGTGTTGATCGTCACATCCGATTGGCAAACCTGCTTTGTACGTATTGCTGAGCGCTACGCCATTGAGGCGATTTATTCTCATCAAGAAGTCGGTTTAGCCTGCACTTTTCAGCGCGATCTTGCGCTGGCGCAGTGGTGCCAGCAACACGACATCGTCTGGCATCAACTCCCTTATGCCGCGGTGATCCGCGGGGCGCAAACCCGTAAAAATTGGGATGAACATTGGCAGCAAGTAATGCGCTCCCCTTGTTGCGATCCTGATTTAACACGCGCCAATTGGTTGAAGCTGGATGCCGCAGCGCTTGCTTTGCGCAGCGATATCCCTGCCACATGGCAGAATAAACAAGCGGGCATGCAAACTGGCGGCAGTGATATGGCGTGGGCGACGCTGGAGGATTTTTTCGCGCGTCGAGGGCGAGAGTATTATCGCTCCATCTCAAGTCCGAGCTTAGCGCGCCACGCGTGCTCGCGGATGTCACCTTATCTTGCGTGGGGGAATATCTCACTGCGGGAGATGTACCAAACCTTGCTCAAACACTGGTCGGTAGCGGGGTTTCGCCGCAGCCTGATTGCGCTGTCATCGCGTCTGCATTGGCACTGTCACTTTATCCAAAAATTTGAATCAGAATGTGAGATGGAGTTTCGCTGCGTCAACCGCGCTTATGATTCACTCTTGCAGCAATCAAGCGATGTCCCCGTCGCGCAGTTAGCGGCTTGGCAAACCGGACACACCGGCATTCCACTGGTGGATGCCTGTATGCGCTGCTTAATTCAAACCGGATACCTCAATTTTCGCATGCGCGCGATGTTGGTGAGCGTGTTAACTCATCATATGAATGTCGATTGGCGAGCGGGCGTGACTTATTTGGCGCAACTGTTCCTCGATTTTGAACCGGGCATTCATTACCCGCAGTTTCAAATGCAAGCTGGGGTCACGGGCACCAATACTATCCGAATTTATAATCCGACCAAGCAAGCACAAGAGCATGACAGTGAAGGGCAGTTTATTCACAAATGGGTGCCAGAGTTGGCGCAAGTGCCTGTACCGCTGCTCTTTGAACCCTGGCTGATGACACCGCTTGAAGCGCAGATGTACCAAGTGCCGCTTGAGAGCCCTTACCTCAAGCCGGTGATGGATTTGGAAGCCAGTGCCAAGCAAGCACGGGATCGCTTATGGCAGTGGCAGAAACTGCCTGCGGTGCAAGCCGAAGCGATGCGTATCCTCGCGCGCCATGTGCGGCAAGCTAAACCCCGAACTTCGCCGCGCCAAGCCAAGCCAAGCTAGCCAAGCCCCGTAAGCTTTGCTAGTCTTAGCGGCACATCAGGAAGTGAGGACGACCTCACCGCTCCATCTTTTCTTCGGGGACGACCCCATATATGAGGTGTATATATGGCGTGGTTAATCCTCTTTCTCGCCGGTATTTGTGAAATCGCTTGGGCTATTGGCCTCAAATACAGTGAAGGTTTTAGCAAACCGCTGGCTTCTGTCGCTACCTTATCGGCGCTGGTCATTAGTTTTGTGTTACTTGGGATCGCGTTGCGCACTCTGCCTCTTGGCGTGGCTTACGGAATTTGGGTGGGAATTGGCGCAGTAGGTACCGCAGTCATGGGGATCTTGCTATTCGGGGAAGCGGTGAGCTTGTTTAAACTGATGAGCTTAGCCTTAATCGTTATCGGTATCGCAGGGCTCAAGCTCGCCTCTTAGTCTGTTTTCGCCGCATGCTCTTTCTTTTTGCAGCTGATGCTCAACGTTGTTTCAGCAGGAGTCAGAAAATACTGCATTGTGGAGACGCGCTTGATGTTAGAATCAGCGCAACATTTTAGGCTGCATCTTTCCAGTCAGCCTGTTTATTATCGATTTAGAGTCTATTTATGTCTTTTTCTCAACTTGGATTAAGTGACGTTCTGGTACAAACCGTAGCGCAACTTGGTTACCAAAAACCGACCCATATTCAAACCCAAGCGATTCCAGTGATTTTGCAGGGACGTGATCTGATTGCCGCTGCGCAAACGGGCACGGGTAAAACCGCCAGTTTCGTCCTGCCTATTTTGGAGAAACTGCGCCAAGGGCAAACGCAACGTAAAAAACGTGTTCGCGCCTTGATTTTAGTGCCAACCCGCGAGCTTGCGATGCAAGTGGCGGAAAAAGTAGAGCAATACGGCAAAGACACGGGCTTAAAGAGCCTTGCGGTGTTTGGTGGCGTCGATGAACAAGCGCAGAAGCAGCGCTTGATTGATGGCGTGGATGTGCTGGTGGCGACACCGGGGCGTTTGATGGATCTCTACGGACAACGCGCCGTCTATTTCGAAGAGATAGAAATGGTGGTACTCGACGAAGCTGACCGCATGCTCGATTTGGGCTTTATTGAGTCGATCAACAAAATCATTGACTGCCTGCCGAGTGAAGTTCAGTTTCTGCTTTTTTCCGCGACACTGTCACGTAAAGTGCGTGAATTAGCGAAAACCGCAGTACGTGATCCGCATGAAATCAGTATTGCCGCCAACCAAGCCTCAAAAAGCAATATTAGCCAATGGCTGATCACCGTTGATAAAGAGACCAAATCCGCATTGTTGAGCCATTTAATCAATGAGCAGCAGTGGGATCAGGCATTGATTTTTATTGAAACCAAACATGGAGCAGCCAAGCTCGTTTCTCAACTTGAAAAGCGGGGCATTCAGGCAGAAGCCTTTCATAGCGGACGTAGCCAAGCCATTCGTGCCCAACTGCTTGAAGATTTTAAGTCAGGAAAAATCAAATACTTGGTTGCGACAGGTGTCGCTGCGCGCGGCATTGATATTGACCAGCTATCGCGCGTAGTGAACTACGATTTGCCTTTCCCAGCCGATGAATATGTCCACCGGATCGGTCGAACAGGGCGCGCAGAGGCGGTCGGCGAAGCCATTTCGTTTGTCTCAAAAGACAACTTCAAAAATCTGTGCATGATTGAAAGCCGCTTAGGCCATTTAATTGAGCGTCGCGTGGTAGAAGGCTTTGAGCCGAAAAAGCCCGTGCCGATCTCGATTTTGAACTATGTGCCCAAACATAAACGTGCGGTGCAGGAACAATAAGTCATTGCCTAGCGACTTGAGGGGCTTACCTTTAATCCAATCAATAACTGAGTATCACTTTATCTAAAGCAATCGCTATTTCACTATATCCAGCTTTATCGCTGTTGATGCCTTGGTGTGTTTACTGATCGCACAGCGCCACGGGTTTGAGCTGGACATTGATTCCCCCTATGTGCCTCATTCATTACTGGAGCCGGAACAAGAGGGGGATATCAGTGAATACGTCAGCTACGAAAGGATATTGAGTCACGTCACGAGAAACATTAACGAACTGAAAGCCACCTTCGGGCTGACTCAGGAATAAAAGCAAGTCAAAGTTAGGTAACGACCAACGTCTACTTTGTTTTAGCCGAGCAGGGTTGAGCTCAGTAGACGTTCTTCATTTCAAGTGTTACCTCAACATTTTTCAGCCTAACATAGCCCTACCTATTATGAAGCTGAAAAGTTACCACTGGTGAGCGGTTGCCGAAAAGCCGTCGAAAAGCTGTTGCTGCTTATTCTATTTTCACTGCCCCAGCAAGGCTTTACCACTGGGCAAAACCAACAGCTGCTGAAACAAGTGTGTGAACTGCCAAAGACCTAGCTTTAGAGAAAACCTATCAAAGACTTTGTTGAAGTCAGCAAGAAACCATGCCATTTGATGACGTAACACATTGATTAAAATTATCAATGGAGGTTATGTTATTCGCGTTTTATCACAACCAATCAACAACAAGGATCGCAGATGATTAACCAACGAACCTGTATCTACTTACTTTTATGCGGTGCTCTGTTTTTATCTAAATTGGCGCAGGCCAGTGATATTGATGGGCGCTATCGTGATAACGGCAATGGCACCATAACCGACAGCAAAACCAACCTTACCTGGATGCGTTGCAGCCTTGGGCAGCAGTGGACGGGCAGTACCTGTGCCGGTGTGGCCATGGAGATGAACTGGAATGATGCACTCAGAACCGCAATGAGTTTTAGCTATGCAGGCCACAGTGACTGGCGGGTACCCACTGTCGATGAGTTAGATACACTGGTGCAATGCTCGGCAGGTCGAGAACCCTCAGTGCGCCCTAATGGTGAGTTTGTGGCAGATACCAGTGGCGGCTGCCTTGGTGACAAACACCAGAGGCCGACCATCAATATCACTGTTTTTCACAACACGCCAGACAATTGGTATTGGTCGTCTTCGCCCTATGCCTACAATAGTGACCACGCGTGGCACGTCAGCATCTACAGTGGTTACGTCTTCTACGGCTATAAGTACAGCAACCACCACGTTCGTTTGGTGCGAGCCGGACAGTAATTGGTTTTTTGGCGTTTGCACACCGCACCATTTTTGTTGATGGCATCGCAATAGGGGAGATGTAATGAAACCTCGCTTAAACCTACTCAAACCCTATTTGAGCAGTGTGGTGTACGCTTTGCTGCTGAGTGCGTGCGCCAGTTACCCATTGGGCATGAGTGAAGCCCAATGGCTGGCATTAACCCCCGAGCAGCAGTATGACGCGCAGCTAAAACAAGCCGAGTTGGATAGGCAACGTGAAGCGCGCCGCTTGGCCGAGCAGCAAGCACGCGAGCAAGCGCTAAAAGAGCAGCAAGCGCAGCTGGAGCTGGCGCGTGAAAACGCCAAATATGGCGAGCGGGTGCAATGCGTGCTGCAAAATAGCGAGCTGTACTTTAATAAAAAATGGCGCGCGAGCGAGCCCTTGGCGCTCGATCTCTTGGCGAACCAACCGGCGCAAGCGGTAAAACAAAGCACCGCTGATGGCCGTTATGGTTTCAACCTCTACGCGCAGTTTGATGGACAAATCCTCAGCTGTGCCGTCATGAAAACAGCCGCCGCCAAGAGTGCGCGCTGATGCTCGGCACTTTTAACGATTACCACCGCGGTATGCGCCAAACTATCCAGCAAGATAACTGGCTGCGCGGCCAACTGCGCTGGCAGTTTGTGCCGAAAGTATGGTGATAAGAGCAAGGTTGAAAGCAGAGCCGCGATTAAGCACACGCATTGCCGATTACGCGGCTTTTTTGTTCATCACAATGTGATCAGCAGTAAACAGGCGGAATGAAAACAGAAAGTGAAACTGAAAATGGTAACCAGGGAATCCGTCCACATCTGGGCAACCTTATCCTATTGCTTGCCATAAATGGCTGGGCTGATGCCGAGCCAAACAAGTCTAGCTCTCTGGACGCTGAAAAATGACGGTGAAGTCGTGAGGTTTTGAGGAGATAAAGAACCCCACATTTCGTGGGGTTCGTGAAAAATTACTTCAGATAGCGCTGACTCAAATGAGCTTTAAAATGCTCTGGATTGAGGGTTTCCCCCGTCGCTTGTTTAACCAATTCATCGGTACTGAATAAGCTGCCCTTGCTCCAAATATTCTCAGACAACCAAGCAAAAATCGGTGAGAGATCGCTGCTGCGAATCGCGCCATCCACATCCACGGTTTTCTTCATGGCCGTCATAAATTGCGCGGCATACATGGCACCTAAGGTGTAGCTTGGGAAGTAACCAAAGCTGCCATCGGTCCAGTGAATATCCTGCATACACCCATTTTTGTAGTTATCTTTGGTACTTATACCCAGATAAGCCTGCATCTTTTGATCCCAAAGTTCTGGCACATCAGTGTGTTTGATCTTGCCGTTCATCAAATCCCGTTCGATTTCAAAACGCAGGATCACATGGGCTGGGTAGGTGAGCTCATCCGCATCGACGCGGATAAAATCTTTCTGCACGCGAGTGTAAAGTTTTTGAATGTTTTCCACTCGGAAGACCGGATCATTCATCGCCGAAAAATGTTTGCCTGCCAGTTCAGCGAGATGGGCAATAAACGCAGGGCTACGACCCACTTGCATCTCAAAGAACAGAGATTGTGATTCATGAATGCCCATCGAACGCGCTTCGCCAGCCGGAGTGCCAGCCAAATGCTTAGGTAAACCTTGCTCGTAACGCGCATGGCCAGTTTCATGCACAATGCCCATCAGCGATTGCACAAACTCGCTTTCGTTGTAGCGTGTAGTAATGCGCACATCACTCGGTACGCCGCCACAGAAGGGGTGCACACTTTCATCAAGTCGGCCGTGGTTAAAATCAAACTGAAGTAGCTTCATCACATCCAACCCCAGCGCTTTTTGGCTTTCAGCAGGATAATGGCCTTTAGGTGCGATAAAGCTTTCGCTACTCTGCTTTTCAATCACCACATCAATTAAGCTTGGTAGCCAAGTTTTCACATCACTAAATACACGATTGAGCTGTTCGGTTGTTGTGCCCGGCTCATAAAGCTCCAGCATCGCATCGTAAGGGGTTTTCCCAGTTGCTTCGGCACGAATTTGCGCTTCTTCTTGAGAAAGCTTGACCACTTCCGCCCAGTTTTTCTCAAAACCTGCCCAATCGTTACTTTTGCGTTGGCTACGCCAAGCGTGTTCACATTTGGAGCCAGCTAGGGATTGCGCTTCGACTAAGGCTTCAGGCAGAACCGTCGCTTGTTGCCATTGGCGTTTCATTTCACGCAGGGTGGCTTGCTGCTCGATATTGAGCGTTTCACTTTCTGCCTCGGCAAACCAATCAGCCAATTGTGGCTGGGTCATCAGGCCATGGATATGCACAGAAAGCTCTGCCATGGCTTGCGAGCGCGCTTCAGCGCCGCCACTAGGCATGACGGCGGCTTGGTCCCAACCTACGATGGACGACAAATGATTAAAGTTAGAAATCTTTTTAGAATGTTTTACTAATTTATTGAACGCATTCATGGAAATAGCCTTCCGTGACGATAAACGAAAGCGAAGTGTATCAATCAAGGTGCAGATAACCAAGTGATGAGAAGCGCGTTTTTTCATCAGGAGGTTTTTTGCCCGCCAAGCAAGATCTTGCTCAGCGTTGGGCAGCTTTTTGCTTTGTTGATGGGGTTGTTTCTATAACTTATTGATTTTGAATGGTGTAAAAGTTGGCATCCCACTTGCTCTTTGTATCGCGACGGTGCGCAGAGCGCGTTAACTCATTCATTGACTTAAAAATGATTTATTGAAAGGAAATAGCCATGCCAACTCCATGTTATATCTCTATCGAAGGCCAAACTCAGGGTCTTATCACTGCAGGCGCATGTACTGCTGACTCTATCGGCGATTCATTCGTTGAAGGCCACGAAGATGAGATGCTGGTTCAGCAGTTTGACCACGTCGTAACCGTACCGACTGACCCACAATCTGGTCAGCCTTCAGGCCAACGTGTGCACAAGCCATTCAAATTCACTGTGGCGCTGAACAAAGCAGTTCCTCTGCTGTACAACGCGCTCTCTTCTGGTGAGAAGCTGAAAACCGTTGAGCTGAAGTGGTACCGTACTTCTATCGAAGGCAAACAGGAAAACTTCTTCACCACTAAGCTGGAAAACGCGTCTATCATCGATATCCACTGTGAAATGCCACACTGCCAAGACCCAGCAAAATCTGACTTTACTCAGAATGTGACTGTGTCTCTGTCTTACCGCAAAATCACTTGGGACCACGTTAACGCGGGTACTTCAGGTGCGGATGACTGGCGTAAGCCAATCGAAGCGTAATTTACGCTGCGAGAATGTCGCTCACCTTCGGGTGGGCGGCTGTGAACCTTAAACCCAGAGTATCGTTTGGCGCGGTATTGTGGGTTTAAGGTTTTGCCATTTTTAATGTAGGGGAAGGAAAGGCAGGATGGCGACATTAGCGTACAGCATTGAGGTTGAAGGGCTGGAAGATGAGACTCTGGTGGTCAGAGGCTTTCACGGGCAGGAGTCACTCTCTAACAGTGTTTTTTTAGGGCAAGCCTGTTACGGGTTTCGCTATCAAGTGCAACTGGCGAGTCGGGCATCCAATCTGACTGCTGAGCAGATGGTCGATAAGCGTGCGGAGCTCAAGCTTTACCGTAATTCACAGTTGGTGCAGCGCGTGCACGGCATTGTGCGCGCCTTTAGCCAAGGCGATATCGGCCATCACCACACCTTCTACGAACTCACTTTAGTCCCTGCCTTAGAGCGCTTATCCTTGCGCCACAACAGCCGCATCTTTCAAAAGCAAACCGTCCCTGAAATTCTCTCTATCTTGCTGCAAGAAATGGGCATCACCGATTACGCTTTTGCGCTCAAGCGTGATTGCGTGCAGCGTGAGTTTTGTGTTCAGTATCGTGAATGTGATATCGACTTTCTGCACCGCCTCGCCGCTGAAGAAGGCTTGGTGTACAGCTTTGTCCATGAAGCGGGCAAACATACCCTCTATTTCAGTGACGCCAGTGACAGCCTAAGTAAACTGCCGGAGCCTATCCCGTACAACGCTTTAGCGGGCGGCACGATGGATACGCCGTATATCCACGGCTTAACCTATCGCACCCAAGCAGAAGTGAGCGAAGTTCAGCTCAAAGATTACAGCTTCAAAAAGCCGGCGTACTCGTTTTTACAAACCGTGCAGGGCACGGAGCTGGATTATCAGCAAACGCGCTACCAACATTTTGATGCGCCGGGGCGCTACAAAGACGATGTGAACGGCGCCGCCTTTAGCCAAATCCGTTTAGACTACCTGCGCCGCCATGCCCACACTGCAACAGGGCAGAGCAACGAGCCGCTGCTGCGTGCCGGCTATAAGTTTGACCTGCAAGAGCACCTTGACCCCGCGATGAATCGCGATTGGGTGGTGGTCTCCATTAACCACCAAGGTGAGCAGCCGCAAGCGTTACAAGAAGAGGGCGGTAGTGGTGCCACTACCTACAGTAATCAGTTCAGCTTAATTCCGGGGCATCTTCACTGGCGTGCCGAGCCACAACCCAAACCGCAAGTTGATGGTCCAATGATAGCCACGGTTGTTGGCCCTGAAGGCGAAGAAATCTTCTGTGATGAACACGGGCGTGTGAAAATTCACTTTCCGTGGGACCGCTACTCGAACGGCAACGAGCAGAGCTCCTGTTGGGTACGGGTGTCACAAGGTTGGGCGGGCAGCCAATACGGCTTTATCGCCATTCCGCGCATCAGTCATGAAGTGATTGTTTCTTTCTTAAATGGTGACCCAGACCAACCGATTATCACTGGCCGCACTTATCATGCGACCAACACACCGCCGTATACCCTGCCTGAGCATAAAACCAAAACTGTGCTGCGCACCGAGACGCACCAAGGGGAAGGGTTTAACGAGCTCAGTTTTGAAGACCAAGCAGGCAAAGAGCAAATCTACCTGCATGCGCAGAAAGACTTCGATGGTTTGATTGAAAACGACCACACCACGGTCATTCGTCACGACCAACACCTAACCGTTGAAAACGACCAGTTCACCCAGATTAAGCACAATCAACACCTGACGGTGGAAGGGGAGAGTCGAGAAGCAGTAACGGGTGAGCAAGTGCTGAGTATTGAAGGCTCGCTGCATGTGAAAGCGGGCAAAGTTTGGGTCAATGAAGCGGGTACAGAGATCCATGTAAAAGCGGGACAGAAAGTCGTGATTGAAGCGGGCTCCGAGATTACCGTTAAAGCGGGCGGCAGCTTTGTTAAAGTCGATCCGGCGGGAGTGCATCTGTCCGGAGCTTTGGTCAATCTCAACTCTGGCGGTAGCGCCGGAAGTGGTAGCGGCTTTGGCGGTGCAATGCCCGCCTTACCGGGCGGCTTAGAGCCCGCCGTGACACTGGCTCCACCGCAAACCATCTCTTACCAAGCGTTGCTACAGGCCGAGCAAGCGAATGTTCCTGCGGTGAAGGTGTGTCCTTTAGCGGGAGCAAACTCATGATTCAACAGTGGTTAGTGGAGCAAACCACACCGGTCTTTTGGTTATTAGATCAGCAAACCTTTAAACAAGTTATTGCGGCTAATAATGGGTTAGTGTTTGACGGCACTCAGATTCTATTTCACGGCGAGACCTTTGCTCCTGTGATGAGTTTGTCTCCTTGGTTAATTCCTGTCTCAGATAAGGTGTTGGAATTGCCGGATGAGCTGTTACAGCAAGGTATTTTCTTAACCAGTCATAGTTCTACAAGTGAATTATTAAGCCATCTCCAAAGTCTTTTGATTGCCGCATTAGAAGGCGAAGAAGTACTGTTTCGTTTTTATGATAGGCAGGTCATTGTGCCTATGTTGGATGCGATGCGAGAGCTGGAACGCAACGATTTTTTAGGGCCGGTAGAGAAATTAGCCATCCTTAAACAAGGAATATTTCAAGAATGGGTAAATACGCGTAGTTTCGAGTTTATCTATCAACCTGCCCCTTGGTGGAAAATACAGCCTTATCATTTGATGCCACTTTATCGAACTGAAGTGCATGCCCAAGTTTTAGAACGACGTTTTTGGGAAAAGCTTCCTTACGTAATGGAACAGCTTGATGAGCCACAACAATGGATTAAAACCATTTTAGATGAAGCTAAGCAGGCTAATTTGGGGCACGATAATGCAGAGTACTTAGTTTTAAATCACTTGTGGAAAGCCTCATTAACCACTCTAGAGCAGATGAGTGATGCTCTTCATCTTAATCAACAAGAACTTCAGGAAATAATGCAAATTCGGGAGAAATTAGCATGAGTAGCACAGGTGCCCATCCACATTGTCAACCTTGTGAGAATCTCAAACATTGGATTGAAATTATTGTGCGGGATGAACATAACCAGCCCTTTGAAGGTGTGAGTGGTGTTTTGATTGACGCAATGAAAAATAAGCATCCAATTGAACTTAATGCTTCACCTATCCTGATTGAAAATCTTGCGCCCGGTCCTGTTGAAATCGAGTTGGGTTATGATCAGTGGTTGAAAGCCGCGCAAGATAAAAGTCACCCAAGAAATGAAGAAAAAGCTAAACCGGTTGAAGAGTTTTCTAGCAGTTACAGTGCCCACAAGAGTGGCCCGGTGGTTTATCAAGAAATTACGACGGGTGATTTGACCAAATTACCGAAAGAGATCGTATTGCCAACTAACCATCAAAAAGGCAAAGCCGGAACGTTAAAACTCTTTACAGATAAAACCTATATTCTTCAAGTCAGGGCATACAAGTTTATTACTCTTCGAGTCGGAATGTTCTTTGATGGTACCGCTAACAATACCTACAGCGCCCAATGGGGAAAACAACAATTAGAAAATTATTATCGTAAATGGAAAGCAAAGTACGATGCTGAATGCGAGATTAATTCCAAAAACGGTAATGGAACAAAAAAAGAAGTTCCAATTACGGCACTTTCTAATGATTGTTTTACCTATCCGAAAAAAGACAATTTTATTCTCTCCTTATTTAAAAATGATGAGGGAGAAATGGAAACGGTTGCGGGTAGTGCAAGTAATGAATTAACCAATGTTCAAAAACTGTTCGATTTATACTCTCAAGACAAATTTTTTAAAGAAAAAAATATGTTTAGCCATGCTGAGTATATCACTGGGATTGGTACGGGAAATAGCACCGCGATTGCTCCTGCAGATGAGTCGATCGTTGTCGGGCAAGGATTGGGGATTGGCAAATATGGTGTTACAGCCAAAGTCACAACAGGGATTCAAACACTTTCTCAAAATATAGAACAGGTTACATCTACATTTGAAAAAGTTCTTGAAATGAAAGTCGATGGTATAGAAAAGCTCCAGTTTGATGTTTTTGGATTTAGTCGCGGAGCGGCCGCTGCACGACATTTCATCAATATGGTATTGGATGGTGAAAATGGCGAATTTGCGAAGACGTTTACATTAGGCTGCCAGAAAGCCGATTTACCACTCATTTACGCTTTTGATTGGGGTGAGGTCGATGAAATAAAAGCGAATTGCGAAATTACCTTTGCTGGTTTGTTTGATACAGTGGCCTCAGTAGTCAATATTTTTTCTAAAAATTCCCCTTTGGGCCTAGATCTCAATACACACACGGATAATGGTGATGTAAGACTATGGATTGACCCTAAACGAGTCAGGCATGCCGTACATTTAACTGCAGATCCGACCATTGAATGCCGAGATAATTTTAGTTTGAACCATCTCAATTCTACGGATGAAGAACATTTTCATGAATTTGTTTTGCCAGGCGCTCACTCAGATATTGGGGGCGGCTATTACTCTAGGTTAAGTTTTAACAATCAAGGGTATCTGCTACCAGTTTTAGAGAAGAAGCTTGTTAAGCGTGTGAGTCGTACGTTTTCCGATCGCTGGGACGAAGAGAAAACTAAGCAGTATGTGTTAAATGAGCTAGAAAAATATAAAGTACGAGATCGGCTTACGGGGTGGAAAGAAGAGGATTACGTGATTGAGCCGTTGGACGTTCGCCAAGAAGGTAAGAACGATGGGGGGCGAGTAATAGGCAAACTTTATATTCAACGTCAAGTGGAAGGGGATCTCTCGCGTTTATACTTACGTTTAATGTACGGTTTGGCCGAGTTCCATGGCGTTCCCATGTCCGACGAAAATTCCGAAATCTGGGAAGATAAAGATATGCGTCACTACAACATCGAAGATTATGGCAGCGGCTTTGCCAAGATCAATCAAAGCGTACTAGAGCTAGCTAAAAATGGGCAATATTCAGCGTTGCAACAGAAGCTCTCAATCCCAGAGCTAAAGACAAATCTCATGGCATTGAATCTCTTCCACCATTCATCCGGTGATGATATTGGAATGTCTCCGTTGTGGGACGAAAAAGCAGGTTGCTATAAAAGAGCCAGCTATCCATGCGAACAAGGAAAATAAAATGAAAAAAGTGTTCTTGTTATTGTCAGTGCTTTTACTTAACTCATGTTCTACTAATGCTGCATATCAAACCGAGCAGCCATGGACGTGGCGAGTTGGTGTAACAATGCCTTCGTTTTACCCAGTAAAAATTACCCAAATCTACGGTGTTAATGAAAAAGAAAACTGGACTGTATTAATTCATAATATTATCCCCCGTATGAGTGATAGCGATATTGAGTATATCCGTCAGATATTTCCTGATTATGATGGTTTTGGGCTGCCACATGCCTTAGGTATTACAAGCAGAAGCCAAATTGGTGTAGGTTCCACCCAGCTACCTGATACACTTTATGTGTACTGGGTTTCATTGTTTGATACCAAATTTTATGTCACTAAGTATGAGATTCCTGACAACGTAAAACAGTTAGTAGCTACGAAAACAACTTATACTAAATGGAATGGATTTATTGTTGATCCATGTTATCGCGCAGAGTTTATTTTTGGTCTTCTGCCTAATGGGCAAGCTAAGGTGTGGTTGAGTGGCTGTAGTGAGACTATTTATCTTACGGAGTTAGCTCCTGACCAAACCCCTGATCGTGATAGCAATGGGTTTAAAGCCGATACATATAAAGAATCTTCTTATATTAGAAATATCCAAAAACGAGCAAAAGATGCAGGTGTTGAGCTAGAGCCGATCCCTTGGGATAAAGTGAATAAAGTCTACTCGAGATATGAGATTAAAACGCTTGATTAATAAAGGTGAGTTACTGGTAAGCGCAAGGCAAAAAGTGCTCTTGTTATTGTCAGTGCTTTTACTTAACTCATGTTCTACTAATGCTGCATATAAAACAGAGCAGCCTTGGGCTTGGAGTATCAGCGTAACAATGCCTTCTTTTTATCCAATTGATGTTACTCAAGCCTACGGAGTGAATAATAAAGAGGATTGGACAGTGCTTCTACATGGCTATATGCATACCATGCGCAATAGCGAATTGAAGAGAATACAAGAAAGATTTACTGACTACGATGGTTTTGGTTTGTCTTTGCTTAACACTACTATGGGGGTACAAATTGGTACTGGCACAACGCGCTTGCCCGATACGCTTTATCTGTATTGGGTGTCTCTATTTGATACCAAATTTTATGTCACTAAGTATGAGATCCCTAATAATGTGAAACAGTTAGCGGCTACGAAAATGACTTATACTAGACGAGATGGAGCTACTGTCGATTCATGTTATCGAGCAGAGTTTATTTTTGGACTTCTGCCTAATGGGCAAGCTAAAGTTTGGCTAGATGGCTGTGGTGAGACTATTTATTTGACCGAGCTAGCACCAGCTCAAACTCTTGATCGTGATAGCAATGGCTTTAAAGATGAGACATACAAGCTATCACCAGATTTGAAAACTATCCAAAAACGAGCAAAAGATGCAGGTGTTGAGCTAGAGCCTATCCCTTGGGATAAAGTGAATAAAGTCTACTCGAGATATGAGATTAAAACGCTTGATTAATAAAGGTGAGTTACTGGTAAGCGCAAGGCAAAAAATAGCCTTGTTATTGTCAGTGCTTTTACTTAACTCATGTTCTACTAATGCTGCGTATCAAACCGAGCAGCCATGGACTTGGCGAGTTGGTGTAACAATGCCTTCATTTTACCCAGTAAAAATTACCCAAATCTATGGTGTTAATGAAAAAGAAAACTGGACTGTATTAATTCATAATATTATCCCCCGTATGAGTGATAGCGATATTGAATATATACGTAATAGATTTCCAGAGTATGACGGATTTGGGCTTCCACATGCATTAGGTATTACAAGCAGAAACCAAATTGGTATTGGTACTAATCATCTTCCTGATACGCTCTACGTACATTGGGTTTCTTTATTTGATAATAAGTTTTATGTTACTAAATATGATATTCCTGACAACGTAAAACAGTTGAGTGCGACAGAGGTCAGTTACACTCGAAGCGATGGAGCTGTCTTTGAATCTTGTTATCGTACCCGATTTGTCTTTGGTTTACTGCCCAATGGGCGAGCGAAGGTATGGTTGAGTGATTGCGGAGAGACTATTTATCTTACGGAGTTAGCTCCTGACCAAACTCCTGATCGTGATAGCAATGGGTTTAAAGCCGATACATATAAAGAATCTTCTTATCTTAGAAATATCCAACAACGCGCTAAGGATGCAGGTGTTGAGCTAGAGCCTATCCCTTGGGATAAAGTAAATAAAGTCTATTCCATCAATGAGATTAAAACGCTTGGCGAGTAACTTAGCGTGAGTTGAAAAATCTTCATAAGACACATGAGAGGCTTTGCGGTATAAGAAAGGCTTGCTGATTTTCCTTCAAGGATTGATATGGTTATCCAGAATTTCGAGGCTTTTCTTATCGCTATTACTATTTTGACCTTAACACCGGGGCTAGATACTGCTTTGGTGATCCGTAACACTTCGCGGGCTGGGTTTGCCGATGGATGCACGACCAGCTTGGGTATCTGTTTTGGCTTATTCGTTCACGCCACTTTTTCTGCTATTGGTATCTCTGCGATTCTTGCTCAATCGGCTGAGCTATTTCAAATCGTTAAAATGGTAGGAGCGGCTTATCTGATTTGGTTGGGTATTTCGAGCTTACGATCATTAATGAAAACAGGGCAGGGCATTGAGGTTGCGAGCCTAGCTCATGCACAATTTCGTTTAACCCGATCGCTGCGTGAAGGTTTCCTCTCGAATGTGCTGAATCCGAAAACTGCCGTCTTTTACTTAGCTTTTCTGCCTCAATTTATTAATCCTGACTATTCACCGTTAGCGCAATCTTTGCTGATGGCGTTGATTCATTTTGCGATCGCGATGGTATGGCAATGTGGTTTAGCCGGTGCTTTGAGCAGCGCTAAAAACCTTCTGAAAAACGCTTCTTTTATGCGTTGGATGGAAGGTACAACGGGTGTTGTTTTGGTCGCATTAGGTATCAAACTTCTCTTAGAGAAACCTCAAGCCTAGCTTTTAATAAAGGTTTAAAAGTAGAAAAAGCGCCGTTGGGCGCTTTTTCTTTGTGCTTAGGCCGACTAGGTGTTATTGCACTTGGGCTTCGGCTTCGGTGTATTGATAACGCGCGGCAAAATATTGCTTCGTTTCTTCCACAACCACATGACGTAAGGCTACAAGGCCAATAAGGTTCGGAATGGCCATTAAACCATTTACAATGTCGGCGATAATCCAAATCAAATCGAGGTGTAGGAATGCGCCTGAGGCAATCAAACCAATAAAGACGATTTTATAAGGCAATACCGCTTTGGTACCGAATAAGAACACCATGCAGCGTTCGCCGTAGTAGTTCCAACCCAGAATGGTCGTAAAGGCAAAGAACATCAAACCAATCGAAACCAGCATCGGGCCGATAGTTTGTGCATTTAAGCCTGTGGCAAAGGCGTAGGTGGTCATCGCAGCACCGGAAAGGTCGCTTTGCCAAGCGCCCGTTAGAATGAGAGCCAAGCCAGTCATGGTACAGATGATGATGGTATCGAAGAAGGTCCCCGTCATAGAGATAAGGCCTTGCTCAACGCAGGAGTCAGTTTTCGCCGCCGCCGCCGCCATAGGCGCACTGCCTAAGCCAGATTCATTGGAAAACACGCCGCGAGCAATACCCGATTGAATCGCGAGCATAATGCTCGCACCTAAGAAGCCACCAGTTGCAGCAGTTGAGGTGAACGCAGATACCAGCACCAATTCCACGGCGTCTACGAGTTTGTCTGCATTGGTAACAATCACACTTAAGCAGGCGACGATATAAAACAGCGCCATCGCAGGAACCACTTTTCCTGCCACTTTAGCGATGGATTGAATACCACCGATAGTGACAATGGCAACCAGTACGGTCAGTACCACCGCAGAGGCTTCACGAGGGACGCCAAAAGATATTTGAGTGGCATCTAAGATCGCGTTCACCTGCGGGAAAGTACCAATCCCGAAGCAGGCAACCCCGACGGCAAACACAGCAAATAATACTGCCAGTGTTTTTGAACCCACACCATCACGCAGGTAGTACATTGGCCCGCCGACCATTTGTCCTTTGTCATCGATTTGGCGATATTTCACCGCGAGTAAGCATTCTGCGTATTTGGTTGCCATGCCAAACAGGGCGGCGAGCCACATCCAGAACAGGGCACCTGGGCCGCCGAGCTTGATTGCGGTCGCAACACCTACGATGTTTCCAGTACCAATGGTGGCAGAAAGAGCAGTACACAATGCGGCGAAGCTTGATACATCACCTTGTTTGTCTGAAGATTTGTCGCGGCCAAATACCATAGCTAAAGCCGTCGGCAGGCGTCGAAATTGCAGTAAGCCCAAGCGGAAGGTGAAATAGACACCAGTGCCGACCAGAAGAATTAACAGTGGTGGACCCCACACTAAACTATCAACAGTTTGCAGAAAAGATTGCAGGTTATTCATGATTTCCCCTTAAAAAATAAACATAAGGAGAAGAGAGAAAGGATGCAAAAATGCACAGCAGAGCTCTAGCGAGCTCACTAAAAGATTGGCCTTTCACTCCTCTGTCCTTTTGCCTGAGAGTTTCACTCTGCGTATGCGCAGAGCTTGCTCCTTCGGCGACCGATTAAACGGTTCTCTCCAGAGGTTCCTCCAACTACAGTCCTCGCCTATTCGTTGCCAATAAATGGCTAAGAATAATGCACCTGAAAGATTTACTTCTTCGGCGGGTTATTTGGCTCAGATGTTAAAATCTGGTTAACAACCACTCTCCTGCAGTCTTCAACGGAACAATCGTCTTGAATAAAACGATTTGCAAGGCGGATACTAGCGAAAAGAAAATGTGATGTCACCAACAAAAGAAATCAACTGATGAAATGTTGCGCAAGTCTTTTATGAATCCACTTTTCTCTGACGTTAAACTACGTATAAGTGTTATAAGATAATCACGCTTGGAGGCGGGAGATGGTGAGATTAATTGCAATAGCCTTACTAATAGCATTAGCGTTTCTGTTGATTCGCTACCGTACCAATGAAAAATTGCAGAAGGGGGTCGTTATCGTCATTTTGGCGACCTTTGTCACCTATACGGCCTTCTTGATGATTTCTGAACTGATTCGCTGATGCAAGAGGAGCGAGCGTGAATAAACATAATGAGTTTGACGACAACGAAGAAGTTGTTGTTATCGAACGAAGAGATAAACAGGGCTATATCTATATCGCGATTGCTACGGTATTAGGTATTGCCTTGGGCGGTCTGATTGGTTCTTCTGTCACAACCAGTCGTTGGGAGGCGTCTTACCAAGCGCTACAAAACCAGATTGAACAACTCAATAATGCGAAAACAGAAGTGTCTAAAGCGGCTGAAATCTCTGAGCAGAATCAAGAGGAAGCATGGCAGCATAAAATGGAACAAGCCCTTGAGAAGCAAAGAGAAGAGTGGCAGGCAGAAGCGGTACAGCGTGATAAATACGTTGCTGAACTCGAAAAGCGAAACCTGAATTTAGAACAGCAACTGAATGAGCAAAAAATGGCATTGGAACTGGCCAATGCACAAAACAATCAGCTTAATCGTCAAGCTGACATGCAAGTGACCATGCTTGAGCGTTCTCGAGAGTTGTTCCAGCGTGAGCTAAAAATCAAACAAGAACTTGAGGGATTACAAAAAGAACGCGATTCTTTGGTTCCTAAACTTAAAGTGCTAAAAAAAGAGTGTGATATTTATCTTGAAGGAAAATCTTGGGATGCACAGTCAGATGCTTGTGATAAACAGGATGAGGCGAATTCACGGGTAAGCCAAATCGATCAGATGATCCGTGTGCATCAAATGGATCTGGAAGAAATTAAGGCGCTCTCAGAAGAGATAGGTTTATAAGTGATTGAATCTATCAGGCTGAATTAAATAGATTTTTTGTCACATGACTTGAGCGTTCGCTTTTTCACTCTCTAGAGTGAATCACAGTCTGAAGATAC
Source organism: Vibrio paracholerae (assembly GCF_037672085.1). Lineage (NCBI taxonomy): Bacteria > Pseudomonadati > Pseudomonadota > Gammaproteobacteria > Vibrionales > Vibrionaceae > Vibrio > Vibrio paracholerae. The sequence continues at coordinate 1,398,927 of NZ_JBBHLM010000002.1, forward strand.
AAAAAAAGCCACCGTCGTCGGTGGCTTTTTAATGGGTGTTAGAAACGGCTTAATCGTTCACTTTTAGCTTTTGGAAATACTCATCGTAAAGAATGCTAGCTTCTCCAACTTCATCTTGCCACTCGCCGTTGTCGATCACCGATTGTGGTGGGTAGATACTTGGGTCATTAGCAAACTCTTTGGGCAGTAGGTCATGCGCAGTTTTGACTGGTGTTGGATAGCCGATTTCTAAGGCGATTTTTGCAGCATTTTCTGGACGCAGTAAGAAATCAATCATCTTGTGAGCAGCTTCTATATTTTTCGCACCAGTAGGAATCGAGATGCTATCCATCCAAAAAATGGTGCCTTTTTCAGGCCAGATAATCTGAATTGGTGCGCCTTCTTGGCGGGCCATATACGCTGAGCCATTCCATAACATACCTAGTGACACTTCACCTGCGAGATAAGGATTTGCAGGGAAATCAGAGTTAAACACTAAGACATTTGGCATCAGCTTTTTCAGTTCACGGTAAGCGGCTTTAATCTCTTTGGGATTGGTCGTATTAGGCGAGTATCCCAGCTTACTTAGGGCTATATGAAAGACTTCACGAGAGTCATCCATCAGCATTAATTGACCTGCCCACTTGGCATCCCACAGATCGCCCCAGTTTTTGAGTGATTTTTTATCCAGCATATCGGTGTTAATGCCGATACCCGTCGCTCCCCAGATATAAGGGATAGAGAATTTATTGCCGGGATCAAAAGGCTTATTGAGATAATTTGGATCCAAGTCTTTGAAATGTGAAAGTTTTGAATGGTCAATTTCTTGCAGCATACCTTCTTTGCGCATCTTAGAGACAAAATAAGTGGAAGGAACCACAAGATCATAACCAGCGCCTTGCGTTTTGAGCTTGGCATACATGCTTTCATTGGATTCGTAGGTAGAGTAGATAACCTTGATTCCGGTTTCTTTGGTAAAGTCTTCTAGGACTTCGCTCGGGATATATTCAGACCAGTTGTAGAAATAGAGTTCTTGGTCTTTAGCCATTGCATTGGTGGTGAACAATGCTGCTGCGCACAGAGCACTCGCAAACAGTTTATTTTTCATTACGTTCCCATAGTGTATAGAAAGAACCTAACTAGGCGTTGGAGAGAGGGAGTATAACAAGATAAAAAAAAATAGGCAGCAATCGCTGCCTATTTGATGCTTTTCTTAGACCTTATTGGCCAGCTTTCAACTTCATAAAGTACTCTTCGTACTTCACTGTCTTATCGCCAACGGCAGATTGCCATTCAACACGGTCCAGATCTTCTTGAGATGGGAACAGTGGAGCGACATCTTGGAATTTGTCGTTTGAAGCTTTAACGCCAGTCAGGTAGCCTGTATCACGTGAAATTTGCTCTGCAATTTCAGGACGTAACAAGAAATCGATCATCTTATGTGCTGCATCGACGTTTTTGGCACCAGAAGAGATGGCGAAGTTATCAACCCAACCGATACCGCCTTCTTTCGGGAAGACCAGCTTGATTGGTAAACCTTCTTTCTGTGCCGCCGCTGCTGAGCCGTTCCACAGCATGCCAAGACCTACTTCACCTGAAAGGTAAGGAGCAGCAGGGTTATCAGAGTTGAAAACCAGTACGTTTGGCATCAGCTTTTGTAGCTCGGCATACGCTTCATCAATCTGCTTGTCGTTCGTTGAGTTACCTGAGTAACCTAGTTTGCGCAGAGCGATATGGAATACTTCACGCGTATCATCCATCAACATCAGTTGACCTTTTAGCTCAGGCTTCCATAGGTCGCCCCAGCTTTGGAAGTCATTAGGATCATACATGTCGGTATTAACCGCGAGACCGGTAATCGCTACAACGTGTGGAATTGAGTAGTCGTTGTTTGGGTCGTAAGGTTTATCTAGGTAGTTGGAATCTAGGTTTTTGAAGTTGCTCAGCTTAGATTTGTCAATCTTTTGCAGCATCCCTTCATCACGCATTTTTGCCACGAAGTAGGTAGAGGGAACTACCAAATCATAACCTTTATTGTGCGTTTTGAGTTTTGCATACAAAGTTTCATTTGACTCATAAGTTGAGTAAATCACTTTGATTCCCGTTTCCTTGGTGAACTGCTCTAGGATGCCGCTATTGATATACGGTCCCCAGTTCATAAACACCAGTTCCTTATCTTCCGCTGCCGCTGTGCCAGACAACAGAGAAAGCGCACATGCGCTACCTGCTAAAAGAGTAGCCAGTTTTTTCATCGACGTTAGCTCCAAACTAAACGTTGCCCTTTTGGGCGTTGCAAAGAAAAACAGAATGACTTCCGTCATTCTGTTTCGCGTGTTTCCAAACGGACGTGGATTTTACTTCACTTTTTCTCTTGCTAACAACTGTGAAGCGACAACAAGTACCAAAGAAACCACAAGCATGACGGTCGCCAGTGCGTTTACTTCAGGTGAAATACCCACTTTCACCATTGAGTATATCTTCAATGGCAGAATTTCGTAGGTTGGCCCTGTCACAAATGAACTGATGATCACATCATCCAGAGATAGGGTAAAGCTCAGTAACCAACCTGCGGCAACCGCAGGTTTCGCCAGTGGCAGGATAATTTTCTTTAAAATCACCCATTCGCCAGCGCCGAGATCTTTTGCTGCTTCAAGCATCTTAACGTCAAAGCCGTTGAGTCGAGTGTAAACCGTCACCACAACGAAAGGCAGACAGAAAGTGATGTGCGCAATCAACAGAGTGAAGAAGCCCAGTTTCGCCCCCATCACTAAGAATAGAGCAAGCAGCGAAATAGCCATCACGATATCGGGTGACATCATCACGACAAACAGCATGCCACTCACCACTTTCTTACCTTTAAATTGGTAGCGGAAGAGGGCAACCGCCGTCAAACTACCGATCAAGGTTGCTGCAGTAGCAGAAAACACTGCTACGTTGATGGAGTGCCAAGCGGCTTGCATTAAGCTGTCGTTATTCATCAAAGCGTGGTACCACTTGGTGGTAAAACCGCCCCATTTGATACCAAACTTGTTTTCGTTAAATGAGTTTGCAATCAGAACGATGATCGGTAAGTACAAAAATAAGTACACCAAACTCATAAAGCTAAATCTAATTGAACGTCCCATTAGTCTAGCTCCACCTTCTTATTCAAAAGTTTACCTGCACGATAGTAGGCGTACAGCATGATCGCCATGGCCAGAGTCAGTGCAATACTGGTTGCGGCACCAAATGGCCAGTCACGGGCGTTGAGTACTTGGCTCTTAATCACGTTACCGATCAGTAGGTTTTTCGCACCGCCAAGTAGGTCAGCGATGTAGAACATACCGAGGGCAGGGAGCAGAACCAGCAAACAACCACCAATAATGCCAGGCATAGTCAGGGGTAAAATCACGCGAACCAAAGTTTGAAACTTGTTGGCACCGAGATCGCGCGCTGCTTCAATATAAGTGCCATCCAACTTTTCGATAGCCGAATAGAGCGGAAGGATCATAAATGGCAACAAAATGTAAACTAGACCGATCATGACGGCTGTTTCGGTAAACATAATGCGCAGTGGTGCATCAATCAGACCCAGTGACATTAGCGCTTGATTAAGGATACCTTGCGTACCGAGTACGATTTTTAAACCATAGGTGCGAATTAGCGAGTTGGTCCAGAAAGGAACAATAATCAAAAACAGCATAAATGGACGCCATTTTTCAGGCATTTTCGCCACGATGTACGCAAAAGGATAGCCAATCACTAGACAGATTAATGTTGCAACAATCGCCATGTAGAACGAGTGCAGCATCACTTTTCCGTATAGTGGATCAAGCAGACGCGTATAGTTTTCAAAGGTGAATGCAAACTTAATCAGGTTTGCTTCATCACGAGTCAGAAAACTGGTACCAATAATCATCAGGTTGGGGATCAGTACAAACAGCACTAACCAACCTACGATTAAGGTAACAATCGCATTTTGTAGATTAAGCTTTTTGCTCATCATTGAGGACTACCTCCCAGCTTTCAACCCAAGTGACGGCAACTTTCTGTCCGATAGAGTGATCGACATCTGGATCATCTTCGTTAAAGAATTCGCTAACCATCACACACATACCGGATTCCAGTTCTACCACTGATTCCAGAGTCATGCCTTTGTAAGTACGGTCAGTCACGTGACCTACAATGCCTTTTTCTTCTGACTCTTTAATTTCTTCGATACGTAAGTCTTCAGGACGGAGGAGCACTTGCAGCTTGTCACCAGCCTTCACTTCATCTTCATAGTAAACAATCGACTCGATACCTTCGATGTCAACGCGGATGCGTTTTTCATCGATACGATCGATAGTCGTTGCTTGGAAGACGTTGATTTCGCCGATAAAACGAGCAACAAAGAGATTTTTTGGATCTTCGTAGATTTCACGAGGAGAGCCGTCTTGTTCAATTTTGCCTGAACGCATAACGATGATGCGATCTGACATAGACAGTGCTTCTTCTTGATCATGAGTAACGAAGATAAAGGTAATGCCTAATTGACGTTGCAGTTGTTTGAGCTCGCTCTGCATTTGTTTACGTAATTTGTAATCCAAAGCAGAGAGCGATTCGTCGAGTAGCAGTACTTTAGGTTTGTTAACCACCGCGCGCGCAATAGCAATACGTTGCTGCTGGCCACCAGAAAGTTGATGCGGTTTACGCTGTGCCATTTCGGCAAGGCGTACCATGCGTAAAGCTTCCATAACACGAGGTTCGATATCGCTTTGAGGCACTTTTTGCATGCGCAAACCAAAAGCAACGTTTTCGAACACCGTCATATGAGGGAAGAGAGCATAGCTTTGGAAGACCGTATTGACGTGTCGTTGTTCAGCAGGAACTTGAGTAACGTCTTGATCATCTAGCAGAATCTGACCTTGATCTGCAGTTTCAAAACCAGCAATCATTCTTAACACCGTCGTTTTACCACAGCCCGATGGACCTAGGATGGTTAAGAACTCGCCATGATTCACATCAAGATTTAGGTTACCAATGATTTCCTTACCATCGAAACTTTTGCTAATGCCAGATAAACGAATGACTGGCTTTCCTACTGAATGTTGTTCGTTCAACGTCTGTATTTCTCCCACCTCGGCCTGTAGGTAATCCTACTTGTTGGACCTGTAGTTAAACAAAAATAAGGGGCGCATCATAAACACCAAGAGCACGATTTCAAAGTGTTTTTCTTACCTTGAAACAGAAAATTTTTTGCCAGTTTTAATGAAGTTTGTCTAGCATACTGATTTTGCTTAACTCTTAATGCTATCAAGCGGTTAATTATCAATCATATCGACAATAAAGCAAGATGATATTGGTAATCAGATTTTAGCCTGCGCTGCATTTCAGTATAATGAATACAATTTTCACGTTGAAGCGTGACGTTATCCGCGCATTCGACCGAACTAGGGAATTTTATGAATAACGATATCGAAAGAGAGTTCAATCTTGGCGGCTCGATAGAGAAAGCATTATCGGGAAGTTATGAATTAAAAGTGGGAGATGTGCTCAAGGAAGCTTGGGGCATCACAGTCAAGCACTTTATTAATTTCACGCCCGCCATTTTTGCGCTGATTTTGGTGCAATTGGTGATCTTTTATTTTGCGTTCAAATTGCAGATCGGCGATCTCTCCGTGATTCTGTCTGTGTTTCAGGAGGGGGGCGCGCTCCCCGAAGGCCTTGTCCAAGCCATGTTTATCGCTAACTTTAGCTATGAAGTGATCAGCGCGCCGATTTATGCAGGGATCAGTTTAATGGCGATGAGTCACGCTGCAGGGCTAAAAACCCAAACTCGGCATATCACGAAAGGATTACAGTTTACAATTCCTGTTATCCTCGCCACTCTGTTCAGTTTATTGTTACAAGGTGTGGCAGGGATGATTTTGCCATTCCTTTCTATGTATTTATCTGTCGCTTTTAGTAACGCACTACTACTGATTTGTGAAAAGAAAGTTCCTCCTATGCAATCTTTGTTATTGTCATTACGAGCAGTGAATAAAAAGATTTTCCCGTTAATCGCTATCTATTCGATCTTAATGGTGCTGTTCATGATGGCCGTACTTCTGTACGGTATTGGGTTAGTGCTGTTCTTACCTTTCTTCTTTCATGTCAAAGGTATTATTTATCGCAATATGTTTGGCATTCGCTTGAAAATCATCGCAACGGATCAAGCTAAGTCTGACCAACCAGATAGCAATAACTCTTCTGGAATTTTTGATGCATAAGCGAATAAGCATTACCCTAGTTTGGTTAATCATTGTCATGATTGCCATCTTTGGTGTGTATCAATTCGAGAAACCTAAGAGGTTTAAATTACCTCTGCTTAGAGGTGAAGTGGTAGGTTCTGCCCCTGATTTTTCTGCAATTCGCGATATTTCTGAGCGGAAAGAGGCTTTTTTTAACTACCTAAAACCTGGGGTGATGTATGAAAATTCGCGAATTATTCAAGAGCGAACTATTTTGAAGCGGATAAAAAAGGATTTTTCCGACGGCCAACTCTCATCTCACAATCTGGCACAAGCACAACGTTTGGCTAACGCGTATTCGGTCGCGCTCACTGAAAACAACGTTGATACCACATGGTTAAAGGAAATGTTTCATCGCGTTGATGTGATACCTGAAGCCTTAGTCTTAACTCAAGCTGCGAATGAATCGGCATGGGGAACCTCAAGGTTTGCCAAAGAAGCCAACAACTATTTTGGTCAATGGTGCTATAGCGCAGGATGTGGCTTAGTACCGTTAGCGAGAGCGGAGGGAGCATTTCATGAAGTGGCTAAATTTGACAGCGTTCAAGACTCAATTCAAAGCTATTTTATGAATGTCAATCGTAATCCGGCTTATCGAGAATTACGTGAAATACGCTTCCAGCTTCGTCAGCAGAAAATCAATCCCAACAGCGATGAAAGTGCTAAAGCGATGAGCAATGGCCTTTTAAAATATTCCGAGCGTGGTGAAGCCTATGTGCGTGATTTACAAGCCATGATGTTAGCGAATCAAGAATATTGGAACGATAATTAAAATGAAATCAAAATCTTACCTCCTACTTGCTCCTTTGTTTTTAAGCCTAAGTGCTCCAGCTTCGGCGCAGCAATATATGTTTACCTACAGCAAGTTGTTCTCTCAAATGAAAAGCAACACGAAAGAAGACCATCCTGATGTAAAAATGGGGATTTTCTTTGTTGATGCACAGAGTAAGCAAAACTGCGTGATAGAAAAAGCGTGGATGGAAAAGGAAGCACACTACGAAGAGTTACCTATTGGCCCTAGTAATGAGCTGGTGATCCCACTCGATAATAATCTGAGACAGGCGAATCCATTAGTTTTTGTGAATACACCTCAAGATAAACGCTGTGATTATTCTATGGTGGTGATGGCGAAAGAGTCGTTTGAGGGTAAAGTGACTTATCAGGAAGTCGAGATCTTGTTGCCGCAGATGCAGGTAATGCTTGAACAGCTTGGCGGTATGTTCGCCAGTTGGTTTACGCCCGCGGTTGAAGGCGTTACCTTAGAATTCGCCCCAGAGACAGAGGGCATGATTACGTTCAGTAATGGCCAATCCATTGCTATTGTGAATCACAAGGCACAAGTTGCGTTAACGCAAATTGGTAAAGAAGGGTGGATGCAACTGCCCGCTCCAGCTTTGCGAGTTTTACCTTACTTACCTTCTGCAAAAAAGTAAGCTTTAGCGATTGAAAGACATAAAACAAAGGCTGTCAGTATACAGCCTTTGTTTGTTTTTATTCTTTTGAAGCCACTTAGATATTAGTGACATTGAGTTGGAGTGATGGGTCAAACTCCATCACTAAGTCTTCATCTTCCACGACTTGCGGTGCAATTTCTTCTTTATCAAAGCCAATATCGCCACCATTAATGACGCCAGAGTTTTTATCAATCGATTTAAAATCGAACAAAGAGAAGTCTGCTAGGTGGCTTGGCACCACGTTTTGCATGGCTCTAAACATGGTTTCAATGCGGCCTGGGAAGCGTTTATCCCAGTCATTGAGCATCTGTTTTACCGCTTGGCGCTGTAAGTTAGGCTGTGAGCCACACAAGTTACATGGAATGATCGGGTAGCCGCGCATATCTGAATATTTGATGATGTCTTTCTCACGGCAGTAGGCCAGCGGGCGAATAACCACATGTTCGCCGTTGTCTGATACTAGCTTAGGTGGCATACCTTTCATTTTGCCGCCGTAGAACATATTCAGGAACAGAGTTTCTAAGATGTCATCACGATGGTGACCCAAAGCAATCTTGGTTGCTCCTAATTCTTTGGCGGTACGGTATAAGATACCGCGACGCAGGCGAGAGCACAGTGCGCAGGTAGTTTTGCCTTCAGGCACTTTATCTTGCACGATGGAGTAGGTATCTTCTTCAACGATCTTGTACTCAACCCCCAAACTCTCTAGGTATTCAGGCAAGACATGCTCAGGAAATCCCGGTTGTTTTTGATCGAGATTAACAGCAACCAATTCAAAAGAGATAGGCGCACTTTTTTGCAGGCTCATCAAAATATCCAGCATGGTAAAGCTGTCTTTACCGCCAGATAGACATACCATAATCCGGTCGCCATCTTCGATCATATTAAAGTCTGCAATTGCTTGACCAGTATTACGACGAATACGTTTTTGCAACTTATTGAAATTGTATTGTTGGGCTTTGGTCAACTCTTGAGTTTGCGCTGTCATTGCTTGCTATCTTAAATCTCAGAACAAAATGAAGTGCGTATGATACGGATAAATAGAAGAGATACCAGATCTATAGTGTGAAGAGATAAAAAATCCCTGCCATACGGCAGGGACTGCTGAGAAGTATTAAATGCTTGTCTGTGGATCGAGAGGGCTTACGTAGCCATTGGGTTTGAGGGCAAGAACATCACAGTTAATTTTATCGATGACATGTTCTGCAGTGTTGCCGATAAATACCGCCGAAAGTCCCGTTCTACCTGTCGTGCCCAAAATCACCATGGCAGCATTAAGCTGCTTGGCCGCTTCTGGGATCACATCTTCGGGCAATCCTTGCTGGACAAGCGTTTGCTCTTCACTTAAACCATGCTTTTGGCGAAGAGCCTTCATCGCCGTAAGGTGATGTCCTCGAACCGCATCGGTATAGGTGGTTGGGTCAAACTCCGGCAGCTCAATAGTGATGTTGGCTGGAGTGACTGGATAAGCGTTGACAAGATAAGGGCTCGCTCCTAAGCGTTTGCTCAAATTAAGGAGCTGTTCGACCATACGATCATTCAAATCGATATGGGTATCTAGCTCAGAGCCAACATGCACAGAGGCAATGATATTGGCATTTTCTGGCCAGTTAGCATTTTTGACTAACAAGACCGGTGTCGGGCATTTACGCATCAAGTGCCAATCGGTTGGAGTGAAAATAACGGACTCTAGCATGTCGTGTTTGCGGGTCGCTTTGATCAGGATATCGTGTTCACCCGCAAATATTTCACCAATAATCGCTTCGTAAGGGCGGTTGTGCCACACCACTTTAATGTCAAACTGAACGGATTTATCTAGGTAAGGCTCTGCAATAGAGCGCATCCACTGTTCTCGTTGATGGATCACCCCTTTGCGCATGGCATCACGCTCTTCGAGAGAAAGCATGGAGGTCATGTCATAAGAAAAATCGTAAATCGATAGGAAAAAAGTGATATGGCTGACGGAGGTGCTTTTTTGCGCCAGTTGCATTGCCCGAGCCAAAGCAGGTTGTTCATCATGGTTGATATCAGCCACGACAAGAATTTTACTGTAAATGCTCATGAGAAACTCCTTGTTCAGTGAGGAGGTTTGTTAGCTTCACTTTAGCTTAGTTATGAGCAGAGTTTTAGTAAAAATAAGAGGTATTTGGAAGAAATATGATGCATATCCGTCCTACTTGAAGCTGCAGCGGTGTTGGCTACGTTCGTTCACCCCAATCACATAGTCTGTCTATGCTCATGGGGATTCACTCACTTGCCGCCTACCTGCAACTCCAAGTAGTTTGGGTATAGCTCATTAAGAGCTACATCATTGAAGTTATTTAGATTCTTTAGAGACGCCAGCCAATTCCATCAATTCTGCATGGTTGAGAATAGTGATGTATTTGCCTTTAACACTTAGGATTTCTGATTTTTGGAAACGACCTAGCAAGCGGCTGATGGTTTCAACAGTAAGGCCAAGGTAGTTACCAATATCACCACGTGTCATGGTGAGACGAAACTCTCTTGGGCTAAAACCGCGTTGAGAGAAACGAGTAGAAAGGTTGTACAAGAAGGCCGCTAAACGTTCTTCAGCGTTCTTCTTTGAAAGCAGCAGGATCATCTCCTGATCGCCTTTAATTTCGTTACTCATCAAACGCATGATTTGTTGACGTAGTTTCGGCATTTTACCAGACAGATCATCTAAGATTTCATACGGGATTTCGCAAACCATTGAAGTTTCAAGTGCTTGAGCAAAGCTGGGATGTTGATCATCGGTTATTGCATCAAAACCAACCAAATCGCCCGCTAAGTGGAAGGCTGTGATTTGCTCATCACCTTGTTCGGTGATGGTGTAGCTTTTGATCGTACCAGAACGAATTGCGTAAAGAGATCTCAGTTCGTCACCTGCTTTAAACAGTTCCTGACCTTTCTGAATGGGTTTTTTACGCTCGATGATCTGGTCAAGCTGGTCAAGCTCAGACTCATTCAAGGTAAAGGGGATACAGAGTTGACTAATGCTGCAATCTTGACAGTGAATAGCACAACCACCCGATTGAATGCGCTTCGCAGCAGGCTTTTCAGAAATCATAACAACCTTCACTAATTGATGTACGTCAATATTTTAGCATTGCTTAACCCCAAAGGGTAGTCAAAATAAATCATCAATGATTGAGCATCAGCTCATATTGCACATTAATTTTACGGCATCGTAAGCAGTATACAAACCGTAAGTAATGATCAGTAATGCAGCACCACGGCGAACAAAAATCGATTTTTGCCAATAGGTTATTTTAGTAACCCCCCAACCAGTAGCGAGCATGGCTGGCAGTGTACCAAGACCAAAAGCGAGCATTATAGCGGCGCCTTGAGAAAAACTTCCCGCGACCGCAGCCCAAGTCAACATCGAGTACACTAAACCGCAAGGTAGCCAGCCCCAAATAAGGCCAAAAGGTAAGGCATGCCACTGTTTTTTTAATGGCAAAAACGATTTGCCAAGTGGAGAGATCAACGGCCAAATTTTTTGTCCGATTTTTTCCAGCCATAATAGGCCAAACCACCAACGGCCTATATATAAACCGAGCACCACCATAAGCAGTGCGGCTAGTATTCTTAGCCAAGTCAGCGCTGATTGAATATCGATCAATGCGGTTAATGAAGAGGTGAGGCCTCCGACAATGCCGCCTATTATGGCATAGCTCAGCAAACGGCCGAGGTTATAGTAAAGTAATAATCTTGGCGAACGATGAGGTTGATTGAGTGAAAGAAGGCCACTGATCCCACCACACATACCCAGGCAATGACCTGCGCCCAGTAATCCAACCACCCAAGCACCGATATAATCAGGGGTCACTCTTTATCCTTGTTAGGCTTTTCATCATCATCAAATAAAATGTTATGTCCTTGCCGCTCAAGGTCTTCAAACTGATCTTTTTTGACTGCCCAAATAAATATTACGCAGGCTAAAGCGGTAAAGAGTATCGCGGCAGGCACAAGTATAAAAAAACTATCCATGGTATTTAAGTAACCTCATTGAGTTGGCAATCACAACCACAGAGCTGAGAGACATACCGAGTGATGCGATATAAGGGGGAACATAACCCATGATCGCTAGTGGTAAAATCAATATGTTGTAAAAAAAGGACAACCACAAATTTTCTTTGATTACACTTCGTGTTTTAAAGGCTAATTCTCTTGCTTTTAATAAGTTCATCAACTTGTCATTGAGTAAAACCATATCTGCTGAAGCCTTTGCGATATCTGTACCACCGCCCATAGCGACTGATAGGTGAGCGCCGGATAATGTGGGAGCATCGTTGATGCCGTCACCGACCATTAGAGTGATATCCGATTTTGGTAAGTTGCTGACGTACTCCAGTTTTTGCTCGGGACTGACTTGAGCAACCACCTGGGAGATCCCAAGCTGCTGCGCGACCTGCTCAACATTAGCAAGGTTATCACCAGAAAGGAGTGTGATCTTAATCCCTGACTTTTTGAGATGAGTGATCAGATCTAAGCTGTCTTTACGGATTGGATCTTGATAGAAAAAAGTCGCCAGAGGCTGTCCATTACGGCTCAAATAAACGCAATCTGTTGTGGCCAAATCAATGTCACTGTGCTGAGTGTTAAGAGCATACTGCGCTGAACCCAAACGGAGTTGCTGGCCTTGCCATAGCCCTTCAATTCCAGATCCTATTACATTCGTTACATGACTGACTTGGATTGAACTGTCGAAAAAGCGTCTAAAAGCGTGTGCGATAGGATGGTTAGCATGCTGTTCTAGACTTGCTGCAATTTTCAGACAGAGTTCAGCATCAAAGGCTTTCTCGTGAATAACCGTATTAGTAATTTCAACACGCCCCTCAGTTAAGGTGCCAGTTTTATCCATTATGATATGGTTAACTTTACATAAAGTTTCAAAAATATGCCCTTTACGAAGCAGTAGACCAAAGTGACTCAGCCGAGAAGTGGCACAAGTAATCGCCGTTGGAGTGGCAAGAGCTAACGCACACGGGCATGTGGCGACCAACACGGACAGCATGATCCAAAATGCATCTTCAGGGCGATAAAAATGCCAAAATAGCCAGGTTCCAGCACCAACGACTAAAGTGGCGATGACAAAATACTGTGAAACTTGATCAGCAATTCTAGCGATTTTGGGTTTATTAATTTGCGCATTATTTTGGATACGGACAATATTTGAAATCATCGAATTGAGTTTGCTTTTTTCCACGCGCATGATGAAGGCTTCATCCCCATTGACTGTACCCGCATACACATGATCACCCACTCCTTTCGTAATGGGTATGGATTCTCCCGTGAGCATGGCTTCATTCAAATAACTCGCTCCTGAGGTGATGACTCCATCGGCGGGGATTGCGTCACCGGGTAACACTCTGACCGAGTCACCCACATTAAGGTGCTTCACTGCAACTTGGGTACCATCTTCTAAATGGGCAAAATGAGGTACAAGTTTGAGTAAGTTGGCACTGTGTGCGGTGGCCTCTCGGCGAGCTTTCATTTCAAAATAGCGACCTAACAACAAGAAGAATGCAAACATGGTGACGGCTTCATAGAACACTTCGCCGGACTGATTGATTGTTGCCACAATACTGGCCACATAAGCTAGGATCATAGCAATAGAAACGGGTACATCCATACTTGGTGCTTTAGCTTTTAAACTACGCCACGCACTTTGATAAAATGGCCAGGCAGAATAAAGCATGACAGGAGTTGCAAAAAATAGGCTGACAATTCGGAAGTAGTGTTTAAAGGCGTCATCAAGATCAGAAAACACTTCGAGATAAAGAGCGACGGCGACCATCATGACTTGCATGGAAGCAATACCCGCAATACCTATGCGGTATAAATATTGACGAGTGGCTTGATGATAAGCTTGCTCTTGTTCATCTTGTTCAAAAGGTGAGACTTTGTAACCTAATTTATGAATTTGAGTAATAAGCTGACTCAATTTTGTTTTAGTCGGATCCCACACTAATCTTGCTCGGTGGGTAAGAGTATTCACATTAACCTCACACACGCCGGATTGCTTGACCATATGTTTTTCAATCAGCCAAGCACATGCGGCACATGAGACTCCATCAATACTTAACGTAACTTCGTTATTGTTTTGATTTTTTAAAACAAAATCTTCTTGAATCGCTTCATCATCATAGCGATGGAGGTTTTGCAGCTCGTCTGGAACTAGGTCGTACTTTTCAGCTTTCTTTTGGCGAAACTGATAATAAGACTCTAGGTTATTTGCCACAATCATTTTAGCTACAGCATGACAGCCTGGGCAGCACATATCTCGGCTTTCACCAAGGATATCAACGCGGTAGTTCGTGTTGACTGGTACATCTTCACCACAGTGATAACACGTTTTGTCCATGAGCTTAGTTCATTAACGCAGTTGAAGAAGAGGGAAAGGTGACGCGACCTTGAACAAGCCATTGACCATCATGAGGGGCAAGTTCAATAAACCAAGGTCCTTGCAGTTCATTATCAAGAGTTAATCGATAAATCCCTTTTGCATCTGCTGTAATAAGTTGGGAAAAATCGCGATCAGGCAGTGTGCGATGAGCAAACATGGCTTGAATAGCAGGGAAGTGAGCAAGTTGACCTTTGTCGAATTCAATGATGACCGTACTACCCTCAGAGTGAACGGTAGCATTCAATCCCAACTCTTTGGCGACATTGATTTTGGTGAGATCAATATTAATGCCTTTGCCTTTTTTATAGTAATCCTCAGTGACTAATGAAACGGAGTTATTTGCAAAGACAATAACGGTGATGACCGTCCAGATCACTACGGTAAGAGGTAGTATGATCAGGAACCAAGGCCAAAATTGTTTATACCAAGGCTTTACCATAATAAAGTTCTCTACAACGAAAAGAGGTTAAAAAATATAAGGAAGACAGCCCCTTGGAAAGGGGCTGTTATTAGAATGTTACTTATTCTCTGAGTTGCTTAAACTCCATACGTAGGCTGCGACCAATTGCACTTTGTCTTCACCTAAAATGTCGTTCCATGCTGGCATTACCCCAGAGCGGCCATTCATCACCACATCTGTTACTTCTGCGCGTGAATCGCCAAATAACCAGTCATTATCCGTTAGGTTTGGCGCACCAAAGGCTGGGTTACCTTTACCGTCAGTACCATGACACGCAGAGCAAACTGCAAAACGAGCTTTACCTGCTTCTGCCTCTTTAGCATTCACAGAACGACCCGATAGGCTTAAGGTGTAACTAACGACTTCCTTCACACCTTGTTCGCCTAAAATATCTTTCCATGCTGGCATTTGGCCAATACGACCATGGCGAATGGTGGTCACAATCGCTTGTGGTTCACCACCGTACAGCCATGCATCATCAGTCAAGTTAGGAAAGCCTTTTTGACCACGAGCATCGGAGCCGTGACATTGAGAGCAGTTCTGTAAAAACAGGCGTTGACCCACTTTTAATGCATCACTATCGGCAGCGATATCGGGGATTTCGCGTAAGTTAGTGGTGCCTTCTTGATAAGCCAAACGTTTAAAAGCTTCACCGTAGTAAGTTTCAGCATCGTCCAGTTCTTTTGAATACTGAACCAGTTGCTTGTTTTGCTGTGCAGCAGCAATAGAAGCTCGTGATTCTTCAATAGAACGTACGGTTTGATCCGAACTTTGCCAGCCTAGAACGCCTTTAAAGCTGCCTAAGCCTGGGTAAAGAGTTAAATATATGGCAGCAAAAATGAACGTTCCGATAAATAGGTATGTCCACCACTTAGGTAAAGGGTTGTTCAGTTCACGAATACCATCATATTCGTGTCCCATATCAATGCCTTCCTCGACACCCATTTTGTCTTTCAAGCACCAAATGAGCAGAATTGCGCAACCTAACAAAGTACCAACGGTTATGACAATAATCCAAAGACTCCAGAATGTAGTCATGACTTGGTTACTCCTTTTTGATCCTGTTGTGCTGGATGTTCATCAGCGAAAATAGAATTTGCTGCCTCATCGAAACGCGATTTGCGTTTTTTACTGTAAGCCCAAATCACAATGCCAATAAAACTTATGAACAGCACAACAGTGTAAATACTGTGAATTATGCCGAAATCCATAGATAACTCCCTGTTATTTCATTGCATGGCCAAGTGATTGCAGATAAGCAATGATGGCATCCATCTCTGTTTTACCTTCAACATCTTTAGCTGCATTAGCAATCTGTTCATCCGTATACGGGACGCCAAATTGATTGCGGAACAGGTCGAGTTTCTTCTGGGTTAACTGGCCATCTAACACATTTTTTTCAAGCCATGGAAAACCTGGCATGTTCGATTCAGGAACCAGCTCTCTAGGATTGATTAAGTGAACACGATGCCATTCATCAGAATAACGACCGCCGACACGTGCTAAGTCAGGGCCTGTACGCTTAGAACCCCAAAGGAATGGATGCTCCCAAACGCCTTCACCTGCTACTGAATAATGACCATAGCGTTCCGTTTCTGAGCGGAATGGGCGAATCATTTGGCTGTGACACACATTACAGCCTTCGCGGATGTAGATATCACGACCTTCCATTTCAAGAGCCGTATAGGGGCGTAGATTGCTCACAGGTTCAGTGGTTTGCTTTTGGAAAATCAAAGGCGTGATTTCGACCAAAGCCCCCCAACTGATTGCGAACACAATAAAGATAACCAACAGACCGACATTACGTTCAATAATCTCATGGCGATTATTAGAATTAGAACTCATTGCTTCATTCTCCTTATGCCGGTTGAGGGATAGCTTTCAAGCTATCTTTAGGTGCTGCAATCGTCTTATAAGCGTTGTACGCCATTAAGAACATGCCGATCAAAAAGATGAAGCCACCGATGAAGCGCACGGTATAGAACGGATATGACGCTTGCACTGACTCGACAAAGCTATAGGTTAATGTGCCGTCAGAGTTGACTGCACGCCACATCAGACCTTGCATTACACCGGAAATCCACATCGAGACGATATACAGAACCGTACCGATAGTTGCTAACCAGAAGTGAGCATTGATCAGACTGACAGAGTACATGCGCTCTTGTCCAAAAAGACGTGGGATAAGATGGTAAACAGAACCGATCGATACCATAGCTACCCAACCAAGAGCACCAGAGTGAACGTGACCAATCGTCCAGTCGGTGTAGTGGGATAGTGCATTGACGGTCTTGATTGACATCATCGGGCCTTCAAACGTAGACATGCCGTAGAAGGACAGAGAAACGATCAAGAAACGGAGAATCGGATCATAGCGCAGCTTATGCCATGCACCAGAAAGAGTCATGATACCGTTGATCATTCCACCCCAAGAGGGGGCGAACAGCACGAGAGACATTACCATGCCCAAAGACTGAGTCCAGTCAGGTAGTGCGGTGTAATGCAAATGGTGCGGACCTGCCCAAATATAGAGAGAAATCAGAGCCCAAAAGTGAACGATAGACAGACGGTAAGAGTAGACTGGGCGTTCAGCTTGTTTAGGAACAAAGTAGTACATCATGCCTAGGAAGCCAGCCGTGAGCAGGAAACCTACAGCGTTGTGACCATACCACCATTGCACCATGGCATCGACGGCACCTGCGTAGATTGAGTAAGACTTACCCATCGAAACGGGGAGGGCCATACTGTTTACAATGTGCAATACCGCAACGGTAATAATAAAGGCACCGAAGAACCAGTTAGCCACGTAAATATGAGATGTTTTACGTTTTACTAGGGTTCCAAAGAACACAACCGCATAAGCGACCCAAACCGCTGCGATGGCGATGTCGATTGGCCATTCCAGTTCTGCGTACTCTTTACCTGAGGTATAACCCAAAGGTAAGGTGATTGCAGCGGAAACGATAATCGCTTGCCATCCCCAAAAGGTAAAGGGAACTAACGGTCCACCGAACAGACGAGTTTGGCAAGTACGCTGTACAACATAATATGATGTTGCAAACAGGGCGCTTGTACCAAACGCAAAAATTACCGCATTAGTATGCAGAGGACGTAAGCGACTGTACGTCAACCACGGCGTATCAAAGTTTAGCTGTGGCCAAACTAATTGAGCGGCAATCAAAACCCCTACAGCCATACCGACGATACCCCAGAGAATTGTTACCAGGGTAAATTGGCGGACCACGGTATAGTTGTAGTTTTGTTCAAGCTGCTTTTCTTGGCTCATTTGCATGCTTCCAATGTTTAATTAACTACACTTTTACTTCCAACACGACTTTCGTCGTAACACCACCCAAATCCACAACAAAAACAATGACATCTAAACTGTTAATTCTTGTTGCTGACTTTATGAAAAAGTGGCATTTTCAACGTCCAACTATACTTCAATTAACAATTCAATGACAGTGTAGTAACCTTACACTCCATCAGGTTTTGGCCTTTTATTTCAAAAATTTGAAGTTTGTTACACGAGGAACCCGCGTTCATGGCAGCCGAAAAACTCACAAAAGCCCGACTTGTTCAAATCCTAGTCACCTTGCTGGTTTTGATTAGTGCTTTTCTATGGCGAACCTTCTCACATGAAAGTGTTACACTCATCACCTGTGGAATGGAAAAGCCTTGTCAATTTGATATAGAGGGGAAGCGGGTGACTGTCTCTCAACTCGTGTCACAAGATGTCCCCAAGTTCTCCATTGAGCCATGGGATGAGCAATGGTCAATCGACGTAAATGGTTCGACGGAATACCAGTCTGGAGTGCTATTCTTTTCCCCAAAAGCTCAAAACAACATCGAACTTAAAATTAACCATGGCATCACACTAAAACTGCGTTACCTACCGTAGAATCATCAGTCAAAGCCTAAACCATAGATTGGCGCTATTTAAACACTTCAATATATCAGGTATAAATAGTGCCTTCTCCCATATGAAAAACTCGTTCAATGCGGCTAAAGACAACCGTTTCTACTCAAGTTGATGTCTATTCTTGCATCCATGAACTACAACAGTCTATGGATAGCAATGGCTTATCGAATTTAATCTGCTATTTCACCGAAGAATATGATGCGCAACTTTTATCTTCAGCGTTAAAGACTGCATTTCCCAGCATTCCAATTATCGGATGCTCTTCTTGTCGTGGCGTGATGACACAGGATGGCTATTTCCCCAACCCAGTAGTGGGAATTATGGGGATGTATGATAGTCCTCAGGCCGCTTACGGCACGGCATTGATCTCTCTCAGTGATAATGGCTCCATCCCTGAATTAATTGATCAAGCGATTGATAGTGCACTAGAAAGTGCCGATAGAACGGGAGAGTTACCTAGCCTTGTGCTTTTGCATGCCACCCCCGGTATTGAAGAAGTTTTGATTGAAGGAATCGATAACAAGTTTGGCTCTCAAGTCCCCATTATTGGCGGGAGTGCTGCGGATAATTTCATCAGTCAAAATTGGTCTATCTTCACGCAGGAAGGTGCTACCGATAAAGGTATTGCATTGCAACTGATGTTTCCATCGCAGTCGGTTTTTGGTGGATTCAGCGCTGGATATTCTCCAACCGAATTTTCTGGTGTGATCACGAAAGCCAAAGGTCGAGTGATTGAGGAAATCGATAACGAATCGGCCAGTGGACTCTATAAAGAGTGGATTGGGGATCACTCAGGAATTCAAATCACGGAACAGTACCTTTTCGAACATGTGACTCGGTTTCCTTTAGGAAGAGTGGTGGGAAAGGAGGAGAGCTGTTCACCGCAATATAAGCTTACTCACCCCGTGAGAAGGACTGAAAATGGCGGGCTAGAAATGTTTGCGAATGTGGAAGTCGGAGAGCAAGTAAGCTTGATGACGGGATCGCAAAGTCAGCTTATTGAACGTGTGACGCGCGTTATTCAGGAAGCGAGTTATAAAAGTTACCAAGATCGGGCGTTATTTGGTTCTTTAACTATATTCTGTGCTGGTTCCATGTTGAGGCTTGGTCAAGATATACATAAGGTTCAACAGAAAATAATGGAGCAGCTCAATGGTTGCGCTTTTATTTGTCCCTTCACTTTTGGAGAGCAAGGCCGTTTTATTAATGGTGAAAATGCGCACGGTAACTTAATGATTTCTTCTGTTGTATTTTATGAGGCATGAAAATGGATTCTGAATACACAGAGAAAGTCAATGAATTGACTCTTGAGTTACAAAGAAGTATTGAACGAGGAAAACAGCTTGCAGAAGAGAATAGGGTAATTCTTGCTGCTATCTCTGCATTCAGTGTTGCTACCAACAAAAATCATATCTTTGAGGAATTAAAAACATTATTGAATCGATATATTCAGTTTGATGATTTTATTGTTATTTCCAAAGATAAAAACGGTCACCAGTTTCGTACGGCGATTGCCTCAAACGCCTCATTTAATGATGTTGTTTGGCCAAACGGAGTTAAATTTCAGCGTGTGCTGAATGGTGAGTGCATTCTGTTATTTGAACCTTGTAAGTTAGATGAGTTTGCCTGCTTAATGGGGACGATTGAGAAGCCGATTTATTCCGCTTTGATTACTGGGATTCAAGCTCAAATCAGCGATTCCGTCCTCATCTTATTAGGACAGAATAAAGGTCAGTTTTCTCTCGAAGCAAAGGAGACGTTGTCACGTTTTAGGCCGCTGTTAGAAAGAGCTATCTCAGATATTGAACATAAAGAAGAGTTACAAAAACTCGTAGAAATAAGAACGCGTGAGTTGCGTTTGGCGCAAAAACTGGCAGAGCAAGCTAACCAATCTAAGTCCAACTTCCTCGCGATGATGAGCCATGAGCTCAGAACCCCGTTGAATGCGGTGCTTGGGTTGATTGATATTTTGCGTGGAGAGTCAACGAGTTACCAAGTTGAGTTGCTTGAGCAGATGGAAAATTCTGCCGAGCTTCTTCTCATTATCATCAATGATATTTTAGATTTGAGCCGAATCGAGTCCGGGCACTTTTCATTACACTGTCACTGGTTGGATCTGGAAAAGAAACTCGCCCAATCTTTGGTTTATCACAGACAGATTGCGCAAGATAAAGGTGTGCATTTTTATGTTCAATCGAATAAGAATCCAACATTAGAGTACTACACCGATTCGGCAAGACTCACGCAGATACTCTTTAATATTGTTGGTAACGCCATCAAGTTCACTAAACAAGGTCAAGTGGATGTAGTATTAGACTACACCAAGGATGGCGTCGTATTTCGAGTCAAAGATACAGGAATTGGGATTGAAAAGAATCGGGTAGAACAATTATTTACTCCCTTTATTCAGGCGGATAATTCAATTACAAGAAATTATGGTGGTACAGGGTTAGGCCTTGCGATTACCAAACATTTGGTTGAATTGATGGGAGGCACAATCCAAGTTGAAAGCGAGTTCGGTATAGGCACAACCTTTACTCTATATATTCCACTTCAATCTCGCTTGAAAAATATTAAACAGAGTACGTCCTCATCCCAACAAATCGTAAATGTAAAAAATCATCACATTCTTGTTGTGGAAGACACAAAGACCAATCAAATGGTCATTCAATTACTACTGAATAAGTTGGGCTATGATGTCACGATTGCAGAAAATGGGCTGCAAGCGGTGGAGCTTTTAGAAAGAAAACACGCATTTGATCTGGTGCTAATGGATATTTCCATGCCGATTATGGATGGTATTGCTGCAACCAAAATACTCCGAGAGAAACATATTGATATCCCCATTATCGCACTCACTGCTCACACCGCCGGAAGTGACAAACAAAACTGTATTGATGCGGGAATGAATGACATTGTACTAAAACCGATCCGCAGCAAAGACATCATGGAGGTTGTAAAGCGTTTCCTTAATCCATAGCTAGATTGCTAGACAAAAACCTGCATTAACCTGCGGATTCTCTACCGAATTCTTAACCTGCTATTCTCCCACTTGTTGCCTCCAAAGTTTGGCGTACAGCCCTTGTTGGGCAAGCAGTTCCTCATGTGTACCGCTTTCGGCAACTTGTCCTTCATCCAAGACAAAGATGTTGTCAGCATGGCGGATGGTATTGAGGCGATGAGCAATACTGATCACCGTTCGACCACGACATATTTCATCCATATTGCTCATGATTGCCGCTTCAGAATTGTAGTCGAGAGCGGAGGTCGCTTCATCCAGAAGTAAGATTCTGGGATTGACCAGCAAGGCTCTCGCTAAGGCGATACGTTGCCTTTGACCTCCCGAAAGCGCCGCACCTTTTTCCCCAACCGGCTGGTTAAAACCGTGGGGAAGTCCTTCAATAAATGCTAACGCACCTGCTAATTGAGCGGCATGACGGATTTCTTCATCGCTGGCTTGCGGTTTACATAAACGAATATTGTCCGCCACACTTCCGGAAAAAAGAATGCTCTCTTGTAGTACCACACTCATATTGCGGCGCAGAGACACGGGATCCGCAATCGCAAGATCCATTCCATCCACCAGCACTTGGCCATGTTGCGGAACGTACAAGCGTTGCAGCAGGCGAGTGAGTGTGCTTTTGCCTGAACCTGATGGTCCAGTAACGCCGATAAATTGCCCCGGTTTGATCTTGAGTGATAGATTGGCCAGTACCTCAGGGGTATCTTGGTGGTAACGAAAGCGAATGTTACTAAACTCAATGCCACCATCGAGTTCAGGCACGGACGCTAAGCCTTGTTTACTGTTTTCTCTCGGTTCATCGAGAATATCGCCAACCCTTCTCAGTGCGATAAGAGTGTGCTGAAAATCCTGCCAAATTTGTGCCAGTCGCAGAACGGGCTGAGTCACATGGCCTGCGAGCATATTGAAGGCCACTAGCTGACCGGGAGTGATTTCACCTTTGAGTACCGCGCTCACGCCCCACCAAAGCAGCAGTGCCGCCGTCAGCTTCTGCACCAGAGCGATAGCTTGCCCAGCGATGAGCCCCGATTTTTGTGCATCAAAGCTACGGTTTAGTTGCTGGCTAAGAATGCGTTGCCACTGCTTGAGAAAGCGATGCTCCGTTGCGGTCGTTTTGATGGTTTCAATACCGGTAACGGCTTCGGTCAAAAATGTCGTGGCATTAGCGTCGGACTCGTATTCAGATTCCACTTTTTTGCGGATCAGCGGTCCTGCAATCAACCACAACACAAAATAAATCACAAGCGAGCCAATCACTAACCAAGTCAGTGTACTGGCGTAATGGAACATGACAGCGAGAAAAACCGTCACAAAAATCAGATCCAGCAATAGCATCAAAGTCGAACCCGTCAGAAACTGACGGATTTGCGCCATTTCACGCACTCGCGCAATGATTTGCCCAGTTTGGCGCTGCTTGAAATAGGTTAATGGCAGACCGACTAAGTGACGATAGAGTCGGCCTGAAAGCTCGGCATTTACTTGGCTTGCAAGATGGCCAAATACGGTATTGCGTAAATAGCTGTATGCTGGCTCAGCTATCGCTAACGCTAACATCGCCAGCGCTAGCACATGCAAGCTTGATAGGCTTCGTCCCACGAGCACTTTATCGATAACATTTTCAAACAGCATCGGGCTAACCAGCGCAAATATCTGTAGCGCGATGGCGTAAAGAAACACATCTCGCAGTTGGCTTTTTTGACGAAGAATGGAAGGGGCGAACCAGCTTAAACCAAATTTGACCTCTTTGACGCTCAGAGACTCATCCGCAATCAGCATGACTTTGTGATGCGCGTTGGATTCAGCCGATGTGAACGAGAGTGTGTGCAGAGAGGCGGTTGCAGGATCGTAGGCCGTCCAACCGTTATCATCGGTTTGGATCATCACTTTCCAGCCACCCTGATATTCGATAAGAGCGGGGAGTGGCAGCGTATTGAACTCTGGAATACTGAGCTTTGTTATTTGGCTTTTCAGGCCAATATAGTCGGCGGCCTCTCTCATTTCCATATCAGTGAGATTGGCGTGGCTTACCCCTAGCGCGTGTTTCAGTTGAGAGCTGGTCGTTTTTTTGTGAAATTGCTGACCTGCGTAGACCACAGCTTCGATACCCCAATTAGTTCTTGGAGACCCTTGTGGTAACGTTTGTTCAGCAAGCCTGTGAGCGTCGGTTGTAAAACGGGTGTTCATTGCTATCTCTCCCTCAACGCTTCAGCTTGGTATTCCTGAATAGGGCTAAGCAGATAGTCAATCACACGTCGTTTATCGGTTTTGATTTCCGCGATGACCGACATACCGGGAGTGAGTTCGACCGTTTGTCCATCAATCATAATATGGTTGGTTTTTAGCTGAATTTGAGCAGGGAATACCAGCCCTAACTGTTCATCTGTTGTTGAGTCTCGCGAGATACTGAGTAGCTCTGCGTCGATTGTGCCGTATCGTGTATAGGGAAAGGCATCGACTTTGACCGTGACCGATTGGCCTGGGTACACGAAACCGACATCTTTATTAAGAATTTGCACTTCTGCCTGTTGCACACGGTTCTCAGGCACAATGATCATCAAGTTTTGTGCCGGTTGCAGTACTGCCCCAAGGGTATAGACACTCAACTGTTGCACGGTGCCGTCAACGGGCGAGCGGATGATTTCGAGTTGCTCACGCTCACGAACCTTAGAAAGCTCTTGATTTAAAGAGGCCAATTGCAATCTGGCCTGTCTGCGCTTTTCCAACCACTCTCGCTGCTTTTGCGCTTTGAAGCCTGTTAGCCGCTCTTCAAGGCTTTCGTATTGCGATTTAAGCACTTCCAGCTCGGCTCGCTGTTGGGCCACTTGGCGCTGCACTTCGAGCAGCTCTTTTTCTTGTTCAAGGTACTCGACATGGCCGATCACTTTGACCTGGTTAAGTTTTTTGCGGGCTGCAAGGCGCTGACTGATGTTTTCTGTGAGCTGCAACAACGCATGGATATCGCTTTGGCGCGCGGCTTGCGAGGTGCGGTTCACCTTCATCTCAGCGGTGATGCTTGCCAGCGTTGAGTCGAATTCGTTTTTTTCGCTGAGATAGTTTTCATGGATCAAAGCTTGTTGCTCGGCTGGCAGAGCGGTAAACATTGGGTCTTGAGACAAGAGCTGGCCATTAAGTAAGGTGCGATAGCGGATCAACTCATTCGTTTGAAACTCCGCTTGGCTGACCAAACGCGTAATGTCTTGATTGACGCCCAAGGTATCAAGAGTCAGTAATGGGGCGCCTTTTTCAACTCGTTGACCGTCTCTGACGTGGATGCTTAACAGTCGGCTTTGCTCATAAGACTGGATCACTTGCGAACGCCCAGATACAACAAGGCGGCCAGTGGCGGTGGCCTGTACATCTAATTTCCCCCAATACGCCCAGAGTAAGGCTGCAAGCACACCTAAGCTGAGCGTAAGCGCAGTGACGCGAGCAAAAGGCGAGGGTGGACGCTGAGCCAAAGCAAGATGTGCGGGCAAAAACTCATAGTGATGCTCCGTGGGTTGATGCGGTGACTTTTGACCTAAGAAACGCTTCATGATGGTGTTCATGCGGAGGCTTCCTCTTGTTTGAGCTCTTGCTGAAGCTGCCATAACTGTTTGTATTGTTTGCCGTAGGCGAGTAATTGTTGGTGTGAGCCTTGCTCAACAATCGTGCCCTGATGAAGCACTATGATGCGATCGCAATCACGCACTGTAGACAAGCGATGAGCAATCGTGATCACCGTACGGCCTCTGGCAATGCTGGCCATATTGGCTTGAATGACGGCTTGAGATTCGTCATCCAGCGCACTGGTTGCTTCATCCAAAATCAGCACTTTCGGATCTGATAAAAGGGTGCGTGCAATCGCGAGACGCTGCCGTTGACCACCTGAAAGCGATTGACCACCTTCCGCTAATACCGTGTCGTAACCCATGGGGAGTTTGAGGATGAAGTCATGTGCGCCCGAGAGTTTTGCGGCCTCAATGATCTCCTCCAAACTTACCTCAGGCTTAGATTGGGCAATATTTTCACTCACGCTTTTGTGAAATAAAAAGTTCTCTTGCAATACCACACCCACTCGCTGTCTGAGTTGTTGAACATTGATGTGATTGAGTGGAATGCCGTCAATGGTAATACTGCCTTGCTCAGGGCTATAAAGTCGCAACAACAGACGGGCGAGGGTGCTTTTGCCTGAGCCCGAGGTGCCGACAACCCCCAATTTTTCACCTGCACGGATGTCTAGCGACAAATCATTAATGGTAGGAGGAATATCCGGTTGATAACGAAAGAGGATGTTTTTGAAACTGATAGCGCCGCTTATAGTGACATTGTCACTCCCTGTGTGTTGTTCTACCGGCAGGTTAAGCATATCGCCGAGCTTCTCGATGGCGACCCGAGTTTGAATAAATTGTCCCCACAGCTCTACCATCCGCGCTAAGGGCTGCGCAATGTGGTTGGTCATCATGTTGAAAGCGATCAGTTGACCAATGGTCATCTCAAGTGAGAGCACTTCCGTCGCCCCCAACCATAAAATGGCGACGCTGGTGATTTTTTGCAGCAACTGCACTAAATGGTTAGAGCGGTTATTAAGCTGCTGGACGTCATAACCCGTTGTGACCATTTTTTCGGTTTGTTCGTCCCAGCGTCGGATAAATCGCGGCTCAACCGCCAAACTTTTCAGCGTTTCACTACCGGCTACGGATTCAGTGAGAAATGAGGTATTTGCCGCAGCATGTGAAAACTGCTTTTCAATCGCCGCCTGCATTCTTGGTGTGAGCCACCAAGCGAGAAGGACATAACAGGGCACAGTAGCAATAAATAGCCCTGTGAGCGGAGCAGAAAGTAAGCTCATGACGTAAAGAAAGACGAACATAAACAGTAGCTCGACCGTTAAGGTAAACATAGAGCCAGTCAAAAACTCGCGAATGGTGTCGAGCTCGCGCACACGCGTGACAATCGCGCCGACTTGGCGTGATTTAAAAAACATGAGCGGCAGTCCAAACAGATGCTGCACCAGTTTAAGTCCAAGCTGTATGTCAATTCGGTTGGCGGTATGGGCATACTGATATTCGCGCAATCCGCGTAACACCACTTCGATCACCCCTGTAATCACTAGACCAAATACCAGTACATCCAACGTCGACCAAGCTTGGTGGACCAGCACTTTATCCATCACCACTTGAAAAAATAGAGGTGAGATCAGAGCCAGAATTTGCAGTACGAACGAAAATAAAAGAATTTCGCTCAGCACTCTTTTATGCTGGAGGAATTCAGGAATGAACCAAGTGATATCAAAGCGCGATTGTGCTTGCTGTATTACTAACGATTTTTTATTCCAAGTAGAATTAAGTTCGTGAGAAGAGATAACTTCGGGAGTTTCTTTATTAGGTCTTTGTATTAAACATTTATCTTTATTAGTTTTTGCTAGAATAAATGGTAAGTCGTGCTGATCAAATAAAATTTCAGGTGTTTTTAGTGATTCGATGTTTTTAAATTGTGAAATTTTTGTGCGTATTTTAACTTTGTGTTCTTTCTGTATTTTATCCAGTTCTTCTTTGAAGTTTTCAGTGTCAGTTAAATGACTTTCGTCTTTTGTTTTTTCTCGATTACCGCTGATGATACTTAAATAAAAATGAATGCATATCAGCGTGAGTCTTTCATTGTTGGATATCATTAAATTATTTCGCCGATGTATTACAGCATTTTTGAAAGGGCGGCATCCTATCACCGCTTGTTAACATGTTCAATCCTCAATCACCGTCAGCGTTGTATGATAAATGTTGAAATAGTCTATTTTGCGGTCGATTTTGATATAAATTAATGATATGAGTCACGTTAATGTGCAATTTGTCTGATGTTTGCATCCGTGTGAGATTGAGTGAATACCGCACTGTTAAATTAGAATATATACTCTAATTTAATGTGTTTAAGTCGGTTGATAGCCATGGTTTAACGATGTAATATCCCGCCTTCAAATAAATAATACAATAATAACCCTAGGTTTGATTTGTTATATTTGCCCTTTGGGCTTGCTGGGGAAGATTGGTTCATAGAAACCATCTTTTCATATCTGTGTAGAATAAATGGGGAAATTTATAATGGAGAAGTTCGTTCAGACAGTCTCGAGTGTTAACTACAATAAAGGTGTGTTTTCTCTTTATTTCGTAGGTCAGGATCAAAAAAATATGGCGCACGGCGTTATGGCTGAAAGCGATAATGGTCTTGAATTAAAGCAAGTTGTTCATATGCCTGCATCAGGCTTTATGTATATGGTCTCTATGATCAAGAATATGCTTGAAGATCCTCGTATGGAAGCTGAATTTAATAAGCTTGTTGCTGCTGGATTTCTGCCAGCAGGTGATGCCACCGCAAATTCAGCAGAAGACGCCGCCGCGGAAGAGAAAACCGCAGCGAAGAAACGTCCTACTCAGGTGAAAAAGTAACCTCGCATCGGTTGATACTGGGCACATGTCTATTACACATCAACCTGCAAATCTCACATTAGCGCAAATACAACAGATGATAGGTGGTGTGATGCTGCTCAGCCAGCATTCGCCGCTTCATCGTCGTTATGTGGTTGCAGAATGGCTGCAACGCATTCTGCCTGCGTTTGAGCTAAACCAGTTTTGCTATTACGAAGATGAGCATGGGCGTCCAATAGCCTTTTGTAATTGGGCGTTTGTCTCTGAGCAGATCCGAGATGAGCTGCTCTCTGGTGTGCGCGAAATATCTCCATCCGACTGGCGTTCGGGCCAGCAAATCTACATTCCAGAGATGATTGCTCCATTCGGGCATGGTCGTGAGGTCGTCAATGATCTTCGTCGTCGTGTATTTCTTCCGTGGCAGGGGCAGAAAGTCTGTACTGTCCGCGGCAAGGTGGATGTTCAAAATGACCGCTGTATCCGAAAGGTGCAGTGGTTTTCTATTTAATCCCTAAAAGAAGAGTTTGGCTTATGGGAAAACCATTTTGGAGAAGTGTTGAATACTTCTTCACAGGAAACTATTCCGCCGACGATGGAAACAACAACATTGTAGCCATTGGTTTTGGGGGACAAATTCATGCCTACGGCGGTGACGACCATGTCACTGTTGGATCGATTGGTGCAACGGTGTACACCGGTAGCGGCAACGATACGGTCGTGGGCGGCTCTGCCTATCTCAAAGTGGAAGATTCCACTGGCCACCTGACTGTAAAAGGCGCGGCTGGGTATGCAGACATTAATAAAAGTGGCGATGGCAATGTGTCATTCGCTGGTGCCGCCGGTGGTGTGTCGATTGACCACTTAGGCAATCATGGTGATGTCAGTTACGGCGGTGCCGCGGCTTATAATGGCATTACCCGTAAAGGGTTGAGCGGCAATGTCACCTTTGCAGGCGCGGGGGGATACAATGCCCTCTTGCATGAAACCAACCAAGGGAACCTGTCTTTTACAGGAGCAGGCGCAGGTAATAAATTAGACCGTACTTGGTCTAACCGTTATCAAGGCTCGCATGGCGATGTGACCTTTGATGGTGCTGGTGCCGCGAACAGCATCAGTTCACGCGTTGAGACAGGTAACATCACCTTCCGTGGCGCAGGTGCGGATAACCATTTAGTCCGTAAAGGCAAAGTGGGCGATATTACTCTGCAAGGTGCTGGGGCTTCAAACCGCATTGAGCGGACACATCAGGCCGAAGATGTCTACACGCAAACCCGCGGCAATATTCGTTTTGAAGGTGTGGGTGGTTACAACAGTCTTTACTCTGATGTGGCTCATGGTGACATTCATTTCTCGGGTGGCGGTGCGTACAACACCATTATTCGTAAAGGTTCTGGAAATGACTTTGCGAAAGAAGGCATGACCAATGCTAAGGCTGATGAGATTGTATTAACTAAGGCCGTGATGAGTGGCTCATGGATAGGGCAAGATCATCATGTCACAGCGGTGAAATCGGCTAGCGAGCCTAATACATATCTTTTTGCTTTCGCAGACTCTACGTATACCAAAATTAACAAAGTACAGTTACGCAATGATCCTCAAACCGGAGAACTGAAATATTACTCTACGGCTTGGTATAAAGAGGGTAACCATCTAAGGAACTTAGCGAATCAAGACATTTCCGACAACGGTGGTTTCACAGCCGTTAATATCAATGGCGCCTACACGCTATCTGACCTCAAAGTTGAACATCAGCAATCCGTCACCGTCCATGCGGTTGAAAAAAGCCTGACTGAATATGAGTGGGTGACTTACGCCAATGGTGCGGTGATTGATGCGAAAGAGGTGTCATTGTCGGATGCCAAAATGGGCGGTCATGCGATTTATGCTGATGGCACTAAGGTGGATGTCAAAGCGGTAAAATCCAACCGCCAACCCAACACTTACATTTATGCCAAAGTGCTTGGGCCTTACACAAAAATTGTGGTGGTGGAACTGGCAAACGATCCCGAAACCGGGGCACTGAAATATCAAGCTCGCTCTTGGTATAAAGAAGGTGATCACACGGCCAATATAGCCAACCAAGATATTTCATCTGCAACTGGGTATAACCCAATGGGCAAAGGTGGCTACTCGCTCAGTGACTTGCACTACAGCGTAAACGCCGTTAGAAGTACCAGCGAAACCGTAGCGGATATCGAAGAATACACAGATCAAACGTTGTTTAAACCTGCAAACGATAGCGGTGAAAGCTCAGGTGATGTTCGTTTCAACGGTGCCGGTGGCGGTAACGTCATCAAATCAAACGTGACGCGTGGTAATGTGCATTTCAACGGTGGCGGTATTGCCAATGTGATTTTGCATAGCTCCCAATTTGGCAATACCGAATTTAACGGTGGTGGTGCGGCGAACGTCATTGTCAAAAGTGGCGAAGAAGGGGAGCTCACCTTCCGCGGCGCAGGTTTGGCGAATGTCTTGGTACACCAAAGCCAACAAGGCAAGATGGATGTGTACGCGGAAGGTGCGGTAAACGTGTTGGTTCGCCTTGGCGATGGGCAATATCTCGCGCATTTACTGGCTTACGGTAACATTTCAGTCCAAAAAGGCAGCGGTGATAGTCGCGTCGTGATGCTCGGTGGCTACAACACCCATACCCAAATCGGCTCTGGCAACGGATTATGGTTGGCCGCGGGCGGTTTCAACGTGATGACGCAAGTCGGCAAAGGTGATGTTGCTGCGGTACTCGCTGGCGGTGCAAACGTACTGACCAAAATGGGTGAGGGTGAACTCACTTCGGGTATGCTGGGTGGCGCGAACGTAATAACCCACATCAGCAATGATGATCAATTATCGAATACCACGGCTGTGGCACTTGGCGGTGCCAACATTCTCACCAAAAAAGGCAAAGGGAATGCCCTTGCGGTGATGGGCGGTGGCGCAAACGTGCTTACCCATGTTGGTGATGGCACCACAACGGGTGTCATGGTCGGCGGCGCGAACATCCTAACGAAAATCGGGAATGGCGACACGACCGGCATTATGCTTGGCGTTGGCAACGTGCTGACGCATGTGGGTGATGGGCAAACCCTTGGCGTAATGGGCGCGGCGGGTAACATCTTCACCAAAGTGGGTGATGGAACCTCTATTGCAGTCATGATTGGCGCGGGCAACATCTTTACTCATGTAGGAGAAGGGAATGCTTGGGCGCTGATGGGCGGCTTGGGTAACGTCTTTACCAAAGTAGGCAACGGTGATGCTCTCGCGTTAATGGTGGCCGAAGCCAACGTCTTCACTCACATTGGTGATGGCATGTCGGTGGCACTGATGTTAGCCAAAGGCAACGTTGCGACAAAAGTGGGTAATGGAGCCACATTCGCTGCAATGGTTGGTAACGCCAATATCTTCACTCACGTAGGCAGTGGCAGCACGTTTGCTGCAATGATCGGCCAAGCCAACATCATGACCAAAGTGGGCAATGATCTCACCGCGGCACTGATGGTCGGCAAAGCGAACATCATGACCCATGTTGGCGATGGCACCAGCCTAGGGCTGTTTGCTGGCGAAGTGAACGTGATGACTAAGGTTGGTAACGGCACTACGCTAGCGGCGATGTTCGGTAAAGCCAACATCATGACCCATGTCGGTGATGGCTTAACCGGTGTACTCGCACTGGGTGAAGCCAATATCGTTACCAAAGTGGGTGATGATTTCATGGGGGTGGTGGCCGCGGCTAAAGCCAACGTTGTGACTCATGTTGGTGATGCTACCACCGCAGCCGTATTGGCGGGTAAAGGCAATATCCTCACCAAGGTGGGTGAAGGTACCACGGTAGGGTTGTTGATTTCCGATGTCGGCAACGTGATGACCCACGTTGGTGACGGCACCACCATTGGTATTGCCAAAGGTAAGGCCAACCTCATTACCAAAGTCGGTGATGGTTTAGGTGTTAATGTCGCTTGGGGGCAAGCTAACGTGTTTACCCAAGTAGGCGACGGTGATCGCTATAACTTTGCCAAAGGTGAAGCCAACCTCATCACCAAGGTGGGTGATGGCCAAGAACTCTCCGTGGTGCAAGGTCAAGCCAACATCATTACTCATGTGGGCAATGGCGACGACTACACCGGTGCTTGGGGTAAAGCGAACGTCATTACCAAAGTAGGTCATGGCCAAAACGTGGTGCTAGCCAAAGGTGAAGCCAACATTGTTACTCAAGTGGGTGATGGCGACAGCTTTAACGCACTTTGGAGCAAAGGCAACATAGTTACCAAAGTGGGCGATGGTATGCAGGTGACGGCGGCAAAAGGCCAAGCCAATATCACCACCACCGTGGGTAACGGTTTAAGTGTCACTGCTGCCTACGGCGATACTAATATCAACACCAAAGTCGGTGATGGGGTATCCGTCAACGTCGCTTGGGGCAAATATAACATCAACACGAAAGTGGGTGATGGCCTGAATGTCGCTGTGATGAAGGGCAAAGCTAACGCCAATATTCACGTTGGGGATGGCCTCAACATCAATGCCTCCTACGCTCAAAACAACGTTGCCATCAAAGTCGGTAACGGCGATTTCTACAGTTTGGCGGTGGCATCGAGCAATACCAGCAGCAACAAGCTCTCTGCCTTGTTTGATAACATCAAACAAACCGTACTCGGTGTCGGTGGCAGCCAAGCCATCAACTACTTAGTGCAAGGCGATGAAGCCTCCTCATCCGGCACGCATAAAGGTCGTGGTGCGATTGCAACACCTGAAATCACCAAACTGGATGGTTTCCACATGGACGCCATTAAGGAAGTCGGTTCTGACCTCGGTGATAGTCTCACGGGCAGCGTGACTAAGGTAGATACTCCTGATCTCAACAAGATGCAACATGCACTCAATGTTGATGATTCTTCCGCGCAAGCTCCAAATCTGATTGTGAATGGTGATTTTGAGCAGGGCGAACATGGTTGGCAATCTACCCATGGGGTTGAAGCCTCTTATGCAGGCAGTGTATATGGCGTAGAGGGTGAAGGTCACGGCGCACGTGTGACCGAGCTCGATACTTATACCAACACCAGTCTTTATCAAGATCTGGCTAATCTAGCGCAAGGTGAAGTCATTGCGGTGAGCTTTGATTTTGCAAAACGCGCGGGCCTCTCTAATAACGAAGGCATTGACGTTCTCTGGAACGGCGAAGTGGTTTTCTCATCGTCTGGTGACGAATCTGCTTGGCAGCAAAAAACCTTAAAGCTGACCGCGCAGGCTGGCAGTAATCGTATCGAATTTAAAGGCACAGGCCACAATGATGGGCTGGGCTACATCCTAGATAATGTGGTGGCGACATCAGAGTCATCGCAACAAGCTAATGCAATCCGTGAGCATGCAACGCAAAACCCAGCGGCGCAGAATGCTCTATCCGATAAAGAGCGCGCAGAAGCGGATCGCCAACGTCTAGAACAAGAAAAGCAGAAACAACTCGATGCTGTCGCAGGTTCACAAAATCAGTTGGAAGCGACCGACCAACAAGCCTTAGGAAATAACGGTCAAGCTCAACGTGATGCGGTACAAGAAGAATCAGAAGCTATCACGGCTGAGTTGACAAAATTGGCGCAAGGTCTTGATGTGCTTGATGGCCAAGCAACGCATACTGGCGAGTCAGGCGACCAATGGCGTAACGAGTTTGCTAGCGGTCTGCTGGCTGGCGTTCAAACTCAACTCGATGATGCCAAGCAGCTCGCGAATGATAAGATTGCTGAGGCGAAGCAGACGCACGCGGACAATCAAAATAAAGTCAAAGATGCGGTTGCGAAGTCTGAAGCGGGAGTCGCCAAAGGCGAGCAAAATCGAGCGGGAGCAGAGCAAGATATTGCCGATGCTCAAGCCGATGCTGAAAAACGTAAAGCCGATGCTTTAGCAAAAGGTAAGGATGCGCAACAAGCGGAATCTGATGCACATCATTCGGTAAATAACGCTCAATCACGCGGCGATCGTGATGTGCAAATGGCGGAAAGCAAAGCTAACCAAGCGCAAGCTGACGCTCAAGGTGCTAAACAAAACGAAGGTGATCGTCCTGATCGTCAAGGCGTGACTGGTAGTGGCCTTTCGGGTAACGCTCATAGCGTAGAAGGCGCTGGCGAAACAGACAGTCATGTCAACACCGACAGCCAAACCAATGCCGATGGTCGATTTAGCCAAGGCTTGACCGAACAAGAGCAAGAAGCGCTGGAAGGTGCGACCAACGCAGTGAACCGTCTGCAAATTAACGCAGGTATTCGAGCGAAAAACAGCGTTAGCACAATCACCTCAATGTTCACAGAAGCAAACACCGACAGCATTGTGGTGCCAACGACGACGTCTCAGGATGTGGTTCGAAAAGAGATCCGCATTTCAGGGGTGAACTTAGAAGGGCTTGGTGAAGCTTCGCATGACTCTGCTGTATCGCTTGTGGCTGCTCGCGCTGAAAAAGTGGCGAATCTTTATCGTTGGTTGGATAGCGATCATCCGCGGGCAACCGAACAGTATATTCCTGTACCCGGTTTTGAACGCGTCGATGTCAATGTGTCTGATGAAACTAAGCAACGTTTGACCCAATTCGTTAGTGGGTATATCGAGCATACAGATAACCAAGTACCGAAGGATCAAGCGCAAGCGCTAGCGACCTTGTTCGTTGAAGCCACACTCAACTATGACTGGGATAAACGGGTTGAGTTTCTCACCAAGCTTGAGAGTTACGGTTATAGCTTTGAAGCGCCACATGGAGAGAATAGTCTCGTTTCTTTTTGGTCGGGCAGAAACTTTAAGGAATACCGAAACGTCCTTGATAACGCCCAACCGGATGGCAAAAAAGTGGTTTATGACATTGATGTTCAAGGAAATGCCTTCGCTCTCAAGCTGAATAAGCAGTTGATGCGTTGGGGGGATATGTTCCTTGATTTAGATAATGCAGCTCAGAACCACTTGCAATCATCGATTGAGGCAGCGGCTTACAGCAATACTGGTTTCTGGAGTTCAGTCTATGCAACAGGCGCGAAAGACGATGTTTATGTTATCGCTGAAGGTGGAATGCGGCTTGGAAACTATTTCTGGAACGTTGAACTGCCTTTGCTACGTCAATTGCAACGTGAAGGACTGGTCGGTGAAATACGCCTACTTGATAAGCCTGTTTCAGAATACAAAGATGTGCCAGTCAACGAGATTGGGCACAAACTGACCGATGCTGGTGTCGGTGTTAAAGTCCGTTTTGATGCACTAAGTGCAGCGCAACAAGCAGAGCTTTTGGCGATAAATCCAAAAGGTTACAAGGCTGATTCTCTGGTAGAGCTCGATGTGAAATTAAGCGCTATTGACAGCATGCTGCGTGACGCCTTGCCATTTTATTCACTG
Organism: Vibrio paracholerae; assembly: GCF_037672085.1. Classification (NCBI taxonomy): domain Bacteria; kingdom Pseudomonadati; phylum Pseudomonadota; class Gammaproteobacteria; order Vibrionales; family Vibrionaceae; genus Vibrio; species Vibrio paracholerae. The sequence continues at coordinate 1,434,190 of NZ_JBBHLM010000002.1, forward strand.
CGTACCGAACGAAATCTACTGGTGCAGGAAGGAGATGAAGGCTTCAAAGTGCGTGCTTGGCCAGGAAATGATGACAAGAGTAAGACCATTGTTCTGGATAATCCGGAAGATGCCACTCAACAAAAAACCATCGAACGCTTCATTTTAGCTAATTTCCAGAATTTCGAACAAATGCCTGATGAGCTCTTCTTAGTGGATAACAAAGTGATCTCACATGATAAAGGCATTACTCATGTTTTGGCGCAAAAGGTCGATGGCGTTTGGCTTTACAACGCTAAAGTGGATCTGATGTCAGTCACTGAGCTGCTTGATGCGGCGAATGTTACAGGCAAGATCCGCGGTGAAAGCTATCAGCAAGTGATTGACGCATTATCCGAATACCACTCTAGCGTCACTGAATTCTCTGATTACGAGCAGGAATCAATAGAAAAATTACTCAGTCTGCGTAAAAAAATTGAAGGCTATGTACTCGGACACCCAGACTCAGGCCGTGTTGAAGCGATGAATTCACTGTTAAATCAGGTGAATACGCGTCTAGAGGAAGTCTCTGTTCTTGCCGTATCTGAGCCAAATATCAAAGCACAAGACAGCTTTAGCCGATTATATGATCAGCTTGAAACCGCCAATCTGAAAGGGACCAAACACCTTTATTTGGATCAAAATGGAGAGTTTGTTACCAAAGGCAAAGGTCATCTTGTCAATATCGATCTGTTGGGTAACAGCGAAGCTGTAATTGAAAAAGTGAAGTTGGCAGTGAGTAACGAATACGGCCAAACCATTGCAGATACGATTTTTGCTGGATTAACTGCCCACGATCTTGCCAAAGACGGTAAGGGGATTGATATCGCTGGCCTTAAAAAAGTGCATTTAGCGATTGAGCAACACTTATCACCCGTCAGCGCAACACTCTTTCTTTGGAAACCGAGTGATCATAGTGCCCTTGGACATGCCGCGCTGCAAATTGGTCAGGGCCGTAATCAAATCAACACAGATCAAGCACTAGCATATAACCAGAGTAATTATGTTAGCTGGTGGCCAATGGGGAGTAAGTCATCGAGTTTAAATCATCTATTTGATGTGTCATCAGAAGCTATGCCAGATCTTAAACTGCGCTGGAAAGATTTTAGTCAACCCGCCGCGCAGGGGGAATCTTTAGCGTTTGATATGCAGTCGGAAGAAAATGATGATTTCGGGTTAAAAAGCGCTGAGGATAAATTGAAGGATTTTATCAAGCAGGTGGCTTCAGCTTCTGGGGTTGATGAAAAATTCAAAGATATCTCAGAAGCGTTTACCATGATGGCATTAATGAATCCAGATATTTTGGAATCGGCCAATATTCCTGAGCATATTTCTAAACCGTTTGTTGATCAATGGAATGACACTAGCTACGACATGCAAGATGTCGCGCAGCGCTTTGCGAAAGAGCTGCAAGAACAAGCGAAAGTCGCGGTTAACTCGGAACAAATGGAACAGCAGATATCCGAAGTTGTGCGACGGTTTGCACAGGATGAACTGGATAAAATTCAAACTTTTAAAGAGACGCAGGCTGACCAAGGTCGAGTATTTCGCATTAACCTTGAAGGTCTCGATGTAGCGGCAATGCAAGCAGAATGGCATCGTCTAAGCAACGATCCGGATGCTCGCTATCAATTGCTGAACAAAAACTGCTCAAGTATAGTCGCGAAGGTTTTGAAAGCGGGTGGGGCAGATAAACTGATTGGGCACACATGGCGACCTAAGTTTGGTGTTTGGACACCGACCGAGTTGTTTAACTTTGCTCAAGATTTGCAAGACGCTCAATTGGTAAGCTATACCAAGAAAGACAAGCAACATATTGATACAGACTCTCTCCAATCAACGGATCGCGTTTTAGAAAGCCTCGGTGAAAGTAAGCAAACAACACTCGATTTATCATCAGTGTTTACTAAAAATGAGCTGAAAGATGAAGCGAAAGTTTTTGCTAAGCCTATTGGTGATTCATATCAAAAGATCCTAGACCAATTGGATTTTCTGCATGCCACGCAAGGTGATAAGCAGCTAGAAGCAGCATTAAGACTGAATAACTTAGTTGATGACTATGTATCAAGCCATGAAAAATCAGGCCGTAATACCGCTTTACTAAGCCTCAAAAACCGCGTAACGGAAAGTCTTTATTCTAACGTTGCGCAAGAATCGAGAGTCGAGATCGCAAAATTGTCTGCTGATCGCATTGATTTAGCGGTAGATCTATTGCATCGATTGCGCTCTAGCACCAATGAGGTGTCTTCTGTTGTCGATATTAAATCTCTTGCTGATGGAACAAAATATAATAGTCAAGAGAGTTTAGCTGTGCTTTCGAAGCAAGAGGTTCCTTTTAATAAAGATCTGCAAGACCAACAGCTAGTACAAGGAAGAGTGACTGGTGAAGCGGTACTTAACAAGGTACAACTCTCGGATGACGAGATAAAAGGGATTAAATGGTATACCAGTGAAGGCTTCCAATATGTAAATGAAGCTTTAAGGAAAGAAGAGAAGCTGGCCTATTTTGTCAAAGACAATGCCGTTAACGCTGTCAAAGGTTTAAGTAAGCTTGAGACATTTGAAGGCACTGTTTATAGAGCTTTTATGCCCGGAGTAAGCTTGAACGATCTTGCTTCACATGTGACTCCTGGCCAGCTGTTTAGCGATCAAGGCTTTACTTCAACATCAACCAGTACTGAATTAGCTAAAAGTTTCCGTGGTGGGAAAGGTACAGTTATTCTGACCATTCTTGATGCTAAAGGAACTAACGTTGCTGGGCTTGCACAGTTAAATCAAGCGGAAGTCTTACTCAAGCCAGGTGCTCATCTCCGCATCGAAGCGGTGAAAGAAACAGATCAAAATTTACACATCGTTGCAAAGTACACTGAAGAGTTCCGTGCAGGTGAAATAGTACGTAATTTATTTGATGGTAAAACGATTGGTATAGCTATTAATCAAAATACTTCAACGATTAATGAAAGTGTGGTTACTTCGTTTGATCACGATGAGATTACCGCGATGCTAAAACCTAAGCCCTTATTGGAAGAAAATAAATTGGGTGTAGGTCAGCAAGTTCAAAATCGTAATGTTCAAAACTGGTACACAGCTGATGTTACGGTCATTGATGGTGGTGATACTCGCTTTGATGGTCAAGTGATCGTGCAAATGGAAAACGACCCAGTAGTAGCAAAAGCGGCAGCCAGCTTAGCAGGTAAACATGCTGAAAACAGTGTGATTGTTCAGCTAGATGCTGATGGCAATTATCGTGTGGTGTATGGCGAACCGTCAAAACTGGATGGAAAGCTACGTTGGCAGTTGGTGGGGCATGGCCGCGATCACTCAGAGCACAATAACACGTACTTAAGTGGTCATAGTGCCGATGAGCTGGCCGTGAAACTAGCGAAGTTTCAGCAGACGTTTAATCAAGCGGAAAATATCAGCAGCAAGCCAGACCATATCAGTATTGTCGGTTGTTCCTTAGTGAGTAATGACAAGCAGAAGGGCTTTGGTCATCAGTTCATCAACGCGATGGATGCCAATGGTCTTCGTGTCGATGTCTCTGTTCGTAGTTCTGAACTGGCCGTAGACGAGGCGGGACGTAAGCATACCAAGGACGCGAATGGCGATTGGGTTCAAAAGGCAGAAAACAACAAAGTTTCGCTAAGCTGGGACGCGCAAGGTGAAGTTGTTACCAAGGATCAACGTATCCGCAATGGCATTGCGGAAGGCGACATCGATTTATCTCGCATTGGTGTCAGCGATGTCGATGAACCTGCTCGTGGCGCGATCGGTGACAATAGTGACGTGTTTGATGCGCCAGAAAAACGCAAGCCAGAAACGGAAGTGATTGCCAATTCTAGCAGCAGTAATCAACTCAGCTACTCAGGTAACATTCAAGTTAACGTGGGCGAAGGGGAGTTTACGGCGGTGAACTGGGGGACATCAAATGTGGGCATTAAAGTCGGTACTGGTGGCTTTAAATCGCTGGCCTTTGGTGACAATAACGTTATGGTTCATTTGGGGAATGGCGACAGTAGACACAGTGCTAATATTGCGGGTTATCAAGCGTTTGAAGGTGCTCAAATGTTTGTGGGTAACCGTAATGTGAGCTTCAATATGGGACGAAGCAATGATCTGCTGGTGATGATGGAAAAATCCATCCCGACTCCGCCACTGGTCAATCCATTCGACGGTGCTGCGCGTATTTCTGGTGTACTACAAAACATTGCAACTTCAGGGCAAGGAGAGGGTTGGCTTGCCGCTCAAGAGCAGCAATGGACTCTCTCTGGTGCGAAAAAGTTCGTCAAAGATCTGTCTGGTTTGGATCAAAGCAGCAGTGTGGATTACACCACATTAGTTAAATTGGATTCACAAAATGAACGTGATAGCCGAGGCTTGAAGCACGATGCAGAAGCGACACTGAATAAACAATACAATCAGTGGCTAAGCGGTAACGGTAATAGTGGCACGAGTCAGCTCAGCCGCGCTGACAAGCTTCGTCAAGCCAATGAAAAGCTGGCGTTTAACTTTGCCGTAGGAGGACAAGGGGCGGATATTCAAGTTACGACAGGTAACTGGAACTTTATGTTCGGCGATAACATTCAGTCGATTTTGGATACTAACCTAGGCTCACTGTTTGGCCTTATGACACAGCAGTTCACAGCAACGGGGCAAGCTAAAACCACCTTCACTTATACGCCACAGGATCTGCCGCGTCAGCTCAAGAATAAGCTACTTGGTAAACTAGCTGGTGTAGGCGCGGAAACCACATTGGCCGATATTTTCGGTGTCGATTATACCGCATCTGGTCAAATTGTTTCGCGTAATGGTGAAGCCGTCGATGGTGTTGCGATCCTCAAAGAGATGCTGGAAGTCATTGGTGAGTTCAGTGGTGACCAGCTGCAAGCCTTTATCGACCCCGCTAAGTTGCTAGATAACCTGAAAGCGGGTATCGACATGGGAGCAGATGGTATTAAGTCTTTTGCTGAAACTCATGGTTTGAAAGAGAAAGCGCCAGAAGAGGAAAAGGACAACTCTTCGGTTTCTGTCAATGGTGCGAGCGCGAACAGTACGCAAGGTGCGGCTGATGGCAACGCCGAAATAACAGAAACACAAGATCGTGCCTTTGGCTTTAACTCGCTTAACCTGCCTAACTTGTTTGCGACTATCTTCAGTCAAGATAAGCAGCAGGAAATGAAGTCACTGGTCGAGAATCTTAAACAGAATCTCACTGCCGATTTGCTGAACATGAAGGAGAAAACGTTTGATTTCCTTCGTAATAGTGGTCATCTCCAAGGAGATGGCGATATCAATATCTCTCTAGGAAACTACAACTTCAACTGGGGTGGTGATGGTAAAGATCTCGGTGCGTATCTCGGAGATAACAACAACTTCTGGGGTGGCCGAGGGGATGATGTGTTCTACGCAACAGGCACATCAAACATCTTCACTGGCGGTGAAGGAAATGACATGGGCGTTCTGATGGGACGTGAAAATATGATGTTTGGAGGCGAGGGTAACGATACAGCGGTAGTGGCCGGACGAATTAACCATGTCTTCCTTGGTGCGGGTGATGATCAATCATTCGTCTTCGGTGAAGGTAGTGAAATTGACACAGGAACCGGTCGTGATTATGTGGTTACCTCTGGCAACTTCAACCGAGTCGATACCGGTGACGATCAAGATTATTCTGTGACGATTGGTAACAACAACCAAGTAGAGTTAGGGGCAGGTGATGACTTTGCCAATGTCTTTGGTAACTACAACCGTATTAATGCTGGTACTGGTAACGATGTGGTTAAACTGATGGGTTACCATGCTGTACTCAATGGTGGTGACGGTGATGATCATCTGATTGCAGCTGCAATCTCTAAGTTCAGCCATTTTGACGGTGGTGACGGTCGTGATTTGATGGTGCTTGGTGGTTACCAAAATACCTTCAAAGGTGGCACAGATGTCGATAGCTTTGTCGTAAGTGGCGATGTTATCGACAACCTTGTGGAAGACATCCGCAGCGAAGACAATATTGTCTTCAATGGCATCGATTGGCAGAAACTGTGGTTCGAACGCAGCGGATATGACCTGAAATTGTCGATTTTGCGCGATCCGTCAAACGACAGCGACCAAGCCAAGTTTGAGCATATTGGTTCGGTGACGTTTAGCGATTACTTCAATGGCAATCGTGCTCAAGTGGTGATCGCTATGAGTGAGAAAGACCTGTCGGGTGAACGTGAATACACCATGTTATCGGATAGTGCGATTGACGCTCTGGTTCAAGCGATGAGTGGTTTTGAACCGCAAGCGGGTGACAATGGCTTTATCGACAGTCTAGAGAGTAAATCTCAAGCAGCGATCGGTATGGCGTGGTCAGACGTGGTACACAAAAAAGGATTGATGGTGTAATCACGTAGCCCAAATTTAAGCAGAAAAACAAGCTGCCAAAATATCCAAGAACTCCGCCTTAGTGTGGAGTTCTTTTTTAGCGAAGCAAACCTAAACACATTTGAAAGTGTTGGTAACAGGTTTTCAAATCAAAGGATTACACAAACACTTTGGCACACACAATTGGCGCAAGCACAGTGACAATGTCACTAATAATCATACTTAACATTGAAAATGATAAATATGATTATTAGGTATTTTATGGTAAATGCAGTTATGTTTAATGCTGGATTAAGAATAGGGAGCAGATTAGGGTTTGCGACCTGCTTTCACGCTTCAAATTTAACATAATATACCTAATGCGCACTAAGGTGTTTTGGTTTATGGATGATTTTTGTAACGGATTTCATTTCGAAACCACTTGAACTCTTATGTATCTCTCTGGCCAATCATAAGCATATTTGTTGCCTACATTAATGGTTTTCTTTGCGATGAAGCAAAGCTCGTTGTCACCTAATGTGGAAACTTTCTTTACGACAGCGTTTTTCGGATGTGTGTAATCTAAATCAACAAAAACATCACAGTAACCTTCAAGTGTTTTTTTGCTCTTTTTGATCGACTTTTCAATTTGAGTCTTGATTTTCTTTGCCACTCGATTCAATTCCGCATCGTCCGCAAGCGTCGATTGACTAAAAATTGTGAGGAAAATGCTCAACATTACTCGCCTCAAAAACTTCATCAAATTCACCTCACCAAGATTAAGCTAGGAGGAAAATGTAACCGAAATATCTTCTTGGCGAGTTTGAACTTGTGCTGTTTGGAGCTTAACCTGCTTTTTCTTGCAATGACGATGTCGAGCAAGGATTATTAATACGCTTAGCGACCTTTCTTTAATGTCGAGCTTTGGCGTGTAAAGCCTTGGTGTGGGAATACGTTGCGGATTCTTTGCTGGATCTTTTTCGGGACTTGCTTCGAAAACGCCAGTTTGGCTCCAGTCCTTTGTTGATACACTTTAATTTCCCCTGAAAAAGGTTCATGTTGAGCAATATCGATAAGGTTATGTTTGAATGTTGGTGGAAAGTGTCCCTTGCTACGAACAAGATGACCATCTTTGAAGCTGACCACCAAGATGGGTCTATCGACCGCGACTAACCAGAAGATAATTATCGCCGCAACAAGTATTACATACAGCATATCCATAAGAGATATCTCCTTATTCTGCTAATAACCGACTGAGATCTTCTTTTAAACTGTTGACGGTTTTGCTTGCCTTTTCACTTCTTGAAGCCTCGCTGAGTAGATATTCAATCGCATCGGATAATGTACAACCTAACTCATTGGCTTTTAGGGATAACTTTTCCCAAACTCGGTAATCTAAATCAATAGATTTCTTGCGTGTATGGATTTGTTCTGCATTAAAGTGGCGCTTACGCTTGGCTCTGATCGCTTGTTTAAGTTTGTTATCGAGCTCGGAAGACATATGTTCTTCAATCCAAGACAAGACATGGGTCGGTTCATGTTCTATCGCCTTGAGCTTCTGTACCGCAGCTTCAATTTCACTTTTATCAATATAGCGAGTAACGGGCTCCCCATCCTTCCATTTATTGATGAGATACTGCCATTTCCAACCACATTCTAAATTTTCAAGTTGTTGATATTTCATCTTCGACCACTTTCCATTGTTATACAGTGACAGCGTAACCCACTGTCTGCAGACTTGCAATTCTCCCTATCAAAAAAGCGAGAAAGATCATCGTCGACTTTCACTGTTCGCTGCTCGGCTTTTTCTATATAATTTGGCTCTTTTCAATCAGTTCGATATCTCAATGACCCAAAGCATCTGGCGCAGTGTAACGCCTCAATTTGAGCAGTTTAACAAAGTCTTTGAAAACTACCCTAACCTAGCTCCCATTTCACTGATCGAGATTCAGCCTCGTTTAACCAGTGCGCTTGAACAGTTTGTTCACCTTAAAGGGTTTAGTCGAATCCTCTTGATTAATGCTCCCGATAACTCGATTTATCGCTCTCTCTTTAAAGACGCATTACTTGAGCAGGATCTTGATGTTCCTGTCGTGAGTACAGAGACGTTAGATATTTCAGAGATTCTAGGCCAAGTCAAAGTTGAGCATGGTGGTCTAGTTCATAAAACGTCAGGATATCTCGAACAAGCGAGTGGCGGTTATTTGATTGTTTCAGCGAATTTATTGCTGGCTAATCCACGCTATTGGCCAACAGTAAAAGCCGCCGTTTTGGGTGAAACTGTCTCTCCTATCAATTGCGATCCAAAGTCTCCGCTCCCTAATCGTTTGGGTTCAAGTTACGACGTTAAACTCATTGTTGTCGGTGATCGCACGCAGCTTGGCGATCTGGATTTTTTAGATGCTGATATTCATTCAGGTTTGTGTTTGTTTTCAGAGCTCGAATTAGATCTCAAGATAGAAGAAGAAACGATTGAAGATTACCTCGGCTACCTACGCTGGTTGTGTGAACAGTACAATTTACCTTCATTAACCTGCTCAGCCATCCAGTCTCTGATGACGGCCGGTGCTCGTTATACTGAAGATCAACATTATGCTCCCCTTTGTTTAATGTGGCACCGAGCGTTACTTGAAGAAGCTCGCCTTGAGTCTGAAGGGGCGTTAATTGACGCGGAACATATTGAAATAGCTCTAGATAAACGCTATCTGCGCGAGTCTTATTTACCCGAAAGAGCTCTAGACGACATTCTTGACGGTCAAGTGATCATCGAAACCCAGGGTGAACAAGTCGGGCAAGTTAATGGCTTGACAGTCATCGAAGTCACTGGGCACCCAATGCCTTACGGTGAGCCTGCTCGTATTTCCTGCGTGATCCATTTTGGTGATGGTGACATTGCGGATGTAGAGAGAAAAGTTGAGCTAGGCGGCAACCTGCATGCTAAAGGCATGATGATTATGCAAGCTTTTGTGAGTAGCGCCTTGAATCTTGATGGTTCTCTGCCCTTTTCTGCTTCGATTGTTTTTGAGCAGTCTTATAGTGAAGTTGACGGTGATAGCGCTTCACTGGCGGAATTATGCTCATTAGTGAGTGCACTTTCTGAGTATCCGATTGACCAACAAATTGCCGTTACTGGCGCTGTTGACCAATTTGGCCGAGTTCAAGCGGTCGGTGGTCTGAATGAAAAAATTGAAGGATTTTATCGTGTCTGTTGTCACCAAGGTTTAACTGGAGAACAGGGTGTGATTTTGCCAAGTTCGAACCTGAAACACTTGGCGCTTCATAAATCAGTTGTAGAAAGCATTAAGAATGGTGAATTCAACATCTGGCCTGTTTCGACGGTGGATGAAGCGATTCCTCTTCTCATGGGTAAACCTTTCCGTGGAGAAGATGAAGACAGCGTGATCGCAAAGATCGCTGAAAGAATTGATAATTTTGAAAAACTTGTGCAACCGCACGGAATTGTGGAACGGATCAAAAACTGGCTTAGCTGGCACTGATCGGAGTTGTTTGGCGTACACGTGTTCACTAACATGCACCCAACAAAAAATGGAGTAATCAATAATGCAGAACAAACGTGATTCGTATAATCGAGAAGATCTTTTAGCGTCAAGCCAAGGTGCGTTGTTTGGTGAGGGCTATCCTCAACTTCCAGCGCCAAATATGTTGATGATGGATCGCATTACCAAGATGTCAGAAACTGAAGGTGAATTTGGTAAAGGTTTGATCTTAGCTGAGCTCGATATCACGCCTGATTTATGGTTTTTTGATTGCCATTTCCCAGGAGACCCAGTGATGCCGGGATGCTTGGGCTTAGATGCCATGTGGCAACTGGTGGGTTTTTTCCTTGGCTGGGTTGGCGGTAAAGGTAAAGGTCGTGCACTTGGAGTTGGCGAAGTGAAATTTACAGGACAAATTTTACCAACCGCTAAAAAAGTCACCTACGAAATTAACATGAAGCGTGTGGTGAACCGTAAGTTAGTGATGGGTTTAGCTGATGGTCGCGTACTTGTTGATGGCAAAGAAATCTACGTAGCTAAAGATCTGAAAGTCGGTCTGTTCCAAGATACGTCTGCGTTTTAAAAATAGAATTTCTAAACGAATAACAGCCCGTTTCGGGCTGTTTTCCTAGCGATAAGCCTTTTCAAGCTTTGTTGTATGGGAAATTATTTGCAGAGACCAGAAAGTTTATCGTTTCTAGCATCACGCCAACCACCTAACCAATAAGAGCGTACTTCCGTCTGTTGATAGGGACATTCGTCATGGGATCGACCGTTTAGACCGGCTTTGTATCCTTGCGATTGAGCTCTTTCTAGGCGATCACGCTTTTGTCTCTTCATAGTTCTGTCCTCATACGGTAACTTTGGTATAACGTACAACTATTAAACTTGTGTGGATCTTTTATGACCACACCAATACAGAATCGATCAATTATTCGCCTTTCTCAAGCAATAAAAAAGGCACAAACCCAAATCTGTGAGCTTGTGCCCTTCCTGACAAAAATCCCTATTTTCTACGGAACCCTAGTACACCAAGCACCATCAAAAGCCCTAATCCGAAGCCACCACCTTTACGATCAGCGGCTTGCTCTTCAGTCGAACGTGCTTGAATGTTGGAACTTGTTGCGCCGGTAATTGGAATCAACTTCACAGCTACTACGGTTTCTTCGCGGTTACTACACAATGAATTATGTGCCGTCGTATCGTATCCACCTGAACATTTCAGCGCAGTTGCAGAGATAACGCCTGCATCATTTATATCCGTGGCATCAATAACACGGAACTGGTTGTTGTTGCCTGTTGCGGCATTGTCATTGGTGAGGTCATCTAACCACCAAGCCTTATTAGCAAAAATAGCCATGCGGCTTGGATCACTGCCATTGGCACTGTATGGATAAATAAACCCTCTTTTACGGCGCGGTTTGCCATCGTTCTCTCGGGTCTCGTCTGCATCAACTTGACCGACAATCTCGTTATAGCTGTTAATTGCCCCAGCCTTGCCGCCTGCACCATTAAAGAAAATACCACCCGTTAAGAAAGTAGCTGCTGGCTGAGTAGCTGACACATCATTGATCACAAACAAACGATTTGCTGCTGATCCATTCTCTGGTCGGCTGCCTGCGCGTTTAGCTGAGCCTAACGCGACGAGGTTTTTGTTTACATCGGTGACTACCGAATTACTGTGAATGTAATCGCCACCAATTCTAGATTCCGCGCCTGAAACGGCTTTGGTTGTCCAACTTGCTGCATTAGAAAAATTACTGGTGTTATCTAGTTCGAAAACCGAGGCCTGCATGTAGTTATTGTCGGCATCAAAAGAACTATAACCAACAGCATATAGCTTGCCACCACTTTCAATCACATCTCGGATGCTACCTTGTGCTAAACGGTTATTGGTACTTTCACGCGTGCTTGGCCAATTTAGTTCAACTGTAGTAGTAGTGCTGCCATCTTTTTTCCATATTGCAGGCTTGGAATAAAAATAGGCACCCTCGTTATTGTTTGAGCTTCGTGAAATACTGCCAACGGTGTAAACACCATCTGTTTTCCATGCACGGGTATATAAGGCATCAGTAACAGTTGGTGCGACGGTTGAACGGGCTTGAATGGCATTAGCGTTTCTACGATACGTTGTCACGTCACCAGTTTTTACATTGATCCCGATCGGCGTAGCATTACTCGTTAGGCTATTAACAATCACGTTTTGCGCTTCATCAACATCAACAGGCGCGCCTGTTGTTCCAGTACCAATAAAAGCAATTGAGTTAGCAACTTGCGTACTATTGATCTCTGCTTGCCAGCGATTCCAATGGGGATCTGCCCAGGTATTACACGTCGAATACAAAAGCTCTCTGTAGCAGTAGCGTTCAAAGTCATTGCGTTCTTGTACATAAACGAACGCATTATCAATCCCGAAAGCCACTTCATCACGGTAACTTAAACCATCGACTGCTTTACCTGTGCTGGCTTTTTCAATGCGAGTTTCACCTGCTAAAGCAAAGTCTGTACATGCAATTGTACCAGTAGAAGGAGAACCAATATCAATTGACGAGCTCGTGAAGCAGTTTGCAATAGTATCAGGGTTACTTGCTTGGATCGCCACACCCCATGCACTACCGTAGCTTTGCCCTGTGCTTGGGGTCACTTCCATCACTTGGTAGAGTGCCGCGTTGGCCGTTTGGGTAGCAAGCAATACGGCGCTGGCTAAAATCGAACGTTTAAAAGTAATACGACTCATGTTTTCTATTCACTTTCCTGTTGCATCGCTTCAAGCTCTTCCCAACGCTCAAAAGCAATTTCGAGTTCCTGCTCTGTTGCAGTTAACTTGTCTAAAATGGGTTGTGTTTTATCGACAGGCTGACCAAAAAAATCCGGACTATTGACGATGTCTTGTAGCGCTGCGATCTCAACTTCCAGCTCTTCTAATCTTTGCGGAAGAGCTTCAAGTTCGCGTTGCAGTTTATAAGATAACTTCTTCTGCTTAGTTTTCGATGGTGCGGATTTGGGAGACTCCTCAACCACTTTTTCTTTTTTGACAATATTTTCAGCAGCTCTGCTTTGTAAAACTTGGGCACGCTGTTGCTGAGCGTCATGGTAGCCACCGACAAATTCTTCAATCTTACCATCGCCTTCAAAAATCCAACTTGAGGTGACGGTGTTATCGACAAATTCACGATCGTGGCTGACCAGCAATAAAGTGCCTTGGTAATTGGCAAGCAATTCTTCCAAAAGTTCCAAAGTTTCGATATCTAAATCGTTGGTTGGTTCATCAAGCACTAATAGGTTATTGGCTTTAAGCAAAATGCGCGCAAGCAGCAAACGGTTCTTTTCTCCGCCAGATAACGCTTTTACTGGGGTTCTTGCCCGCTTGGGTGAGAACAAAAAGTCCTGTAGATAACTTAACGCGTGGCGAAGACGCCCGCCTACCATCACTTCTTGTTTACCATCCGCTAAGTTATCGATAACGGTTTTTTCAGGATCAAGTAACTCGCGGTATTGATCAAAGTAGGCGACCTCAAGCTTAGTACCGCAGTGTACTTTGCCGTTATCGGGCTGTAAGTCACCCAGCAAAATTTTGAGTAAGGTACTTTTGCCACAACCATTAGGGCCAATTAACGCAATTCGGTCACCGCGCATAATGTTGAAGCTGAAACCATCAATAATGGTTTTGCCACCGATCGAGTAATGAAGATTTTCGGCTTCAAAAACGATTTTCCCTGAGCGGTTGGAATCATCGATTTGCAGGTTCACTTTACCCTGCACTTCTCGACGTTCACTACGTTCTTGACGAAGACGTTTTAGTGCCCGAACTCGTCCTTCATTACGAGTTCTTCGTGCTTTAATACCTTGACGGATCCAAACCTCTTCTTGAGCGAGCTTTTTATCAAACTCGGCATTTTGCAGATCTTCAACCCGCAGCATCTCTTCTTTTTCAGTAAGATAATTTTCATAATCTCCTGGGAAAGAGCTGAGTTGACCGCGATCGAGATCCACAATGCGGGTCGCCATAGACTTAATAAAGGCACGGTCATGGGAAATGAAGATGATAGAACCTCGGAAGTCTTTCAGAAAACCTTCTAACCATTCAATCGTTGTTACATCGAGGTGGTTGGTTGGTTCGTCAAGAAGCAGGACATCGGGATCACACGCCAGTGCACGTGCTAATGCAGCTTTACGCTGCCAACCACCAGACAGGTCGGTTAATTTGGTGTGGCCATCAAGTTTTAAGGAACCCAGCACATTTTTGATTCGATCTTCAAAGCGCCAAGCGCCAGAAACTTCAAGCAGCTCTTGAATATGTGCAAGCTTATTAATGTTGGATTCGCTTGGGTCTGTTGCCACGAGATCTAATTGATCTTGATAGATCTTGAGTTGTTCGCCAATGCCTTGCAGACCACCTGAAACATAATCAAATACAGTACCCGCTTGATTGCGAGGCGGATCTTGCTCTAAACGGGATACAACGACATCTTGCATGACTTGCATCTTGCCATCATCCAGCAGAATCTCGCCTGCGAGTACTTTCATCAGCGTGGATTTTCCGGCGCCATTACGCCCAACCAGACACACTCTTTCATTTTCTTGTAAGGCGAAATCAGCGTGATCCAGTAATGGGTGATCGCCAAAGGCCAGCAAACCGTTATGGATGGTAATTAATGCCATTATGTTTTAACCACTCTATTAATTCTTGTATGTCAAAAGGCCAATTCAGTTCATTACCTTGGTAAGCGACAACCGGTATAGTGACCGCGTAACGAGAGAATAGCTCGTCATTAAAGGCAATCTCTACCACGTCAACTTGTTCGGTGAGCCCTACTTCATTGAGTAATGCATAGGCCATCTCACAGAGATGGCATCCTTCAGTGCTGTACAAGGTTATCATTGAATTTCCTAACTCTGATGGGTGATCAGCCAGCAGTTATGAATTTGTTTATTTCGCTCAAAATCCAGCGGTAAGGTTTGATGCGAGATATTTTGAGCGTTGAGCCCCAAAGCGTGTAGCGCTTCCATATCCATCTTGAAATGGCGCTTGTTATTAGAGAAAACAATCGTCCCTTCTGGGCGCAGCAATCGTTTAAGATTGGTCATAAGCGTGACATGGTCACGTTGCACATCAAAAGTTTGATCCATACGTTTAGAATTGGAAAACGTTGGCGGATCAATAAAGATAAGATCGTACTGGCTTTGGGCATTCGCGAGCCACTGTAGACAGTCGGCCTGAACGTACTGGTGCTGACGCCCAACCTGCCCGTTTAGCTGCATATTCTCTTTGGCCCATTCAAGATAAGTTTTCGACATATCGACGGTCGTCGTCGATTTTGCACCGCCACAAGCAGCATGTACTGTCGCAGAGCCGGTATAGGCAAACAAATTGAGAAAATCTTTGCCTTGTGCCATTTGCCCTAAACGACGACGAGTAATTTTGTGGTCAAGGAACAAACCAGTATCGAGATAATCGTATAGGTTGACGATCAACTTCACGCCATACTCGGTAATTTGCATGGTCTGTGCTTGCTGGCCGAGTTTCTCGTATTGCGACGTGCCTTTTTGTCTTTCACGAACTTTGAGCACGACGTTATTCGCATCGACATCCAACACTTGAATGGCTGCGCGAATAATATCGGTCAAACGACGCTTCGCTTTCTCTTCCGGAATATCCTTTGGCGCTGCGTACTCTTGGATCATGAGATGATCTTGGTAGACATCAATAGCCACATTGTATTCGGGAAGATCCGCATCATAGAGGCGGAAGCAATCGAGCCCCTCACGCTTAGCCCACTTGCCAATCTTGTTGAAGTTTTTCTTCAAACGGTTGGCAAAATCTGGGGCAATGAGGATTTCTTGAGTACCTTCATTGCTGACGCTGTTTTGCTCTCGCATGGCTATGGTGTAATTTTTTTGGTGACATGGTAACGCACCATTATTCAGCTTGAACTGTTTGTCCGCACGCATGCGCAAACAACTGAGTAATTCGTCAGAACTCGAGAAAATAGAAGCGTGGCAGCCACCAAACTCAGCTTTAAGTTGTGCACCAAATGCAGTGTACAGAGCGATCAAACCGGGATGAGTGCCTAAACGCTCACCGTACGGTGGGTTACAAATCACAATACCTTCAGCGAAGTTTTCTGGGCGTTTTACCTTTGCCGCATCGCCCAAGGTAAAGCTGATTAACTCTTCTACTCCGGCACGACGGGCGTTATCTTTAGCCGTCTGCAATACGCGGTTATCGTTATCTACACCGTAGAAATGAGTTTCTACCTTTTTGACTCCACGTTTACCTTGCACGCTGGCTTCTGATTTCACACTTGCCCAGAGTTCTGGTTCGAAATCTTCTAATGCTTCGAAGCCCCACTTTTTACGTTGTAAGCCTGGCGCAATATTGGCAGCCATCATCGCCGCTTCAATCAGTAAGGTACCAGAGCCACACATAGGATCGAGAAGCGGTTTACTGGCATCCCAACCACTGCGCAGAATGATTGCGGCGGCTAATGTTTCACGTAATGGTGCTTTACCTGCCTCAGTTCGGTAGCCGCGCGCATGCAAGCCAGAACCCACCATATCGATACCAAGCAGAGCATTCTCTTTGTGTAAGCGGACATGGATATGAAGATCTGCAAGATCTTTGCTGATCGAGGGACGCGGAAGATTTTTCTTAGTGAAGCAATCTACGATGGCGTCTTTGACTTTCATCGCACCGTATTGGCTATTACGAATTTCTCGGTTCGTGCCATTGAAATCAACAACGAGCTTTTTAGAACTGTGGAAATAGTTGACCCAGTTGACTGAAGTTGTTGAAAGATAGAGATCTAAGTCATTCTGACACTTAAATTCAGCCACAATACGAACAAATCTTGATGCGAGACGACTCCATAGACAGCAACGATAGATCTGTTCATTGGTTGCTTTAAATTTAACCCCGGCCTGAACGGGTTTGGCATCGTTAATACCCAGTTGGGTTAATTCTTCAACTAGTAGATTCTCAAGGCCGTTAGACGTCACCGCTAGATACTGATTCATAGTGTTCTTTTGCTGATAAAAATGGTCTCAGATTATAACTGACAATGTGAACCATACCTAAAGCTAACTCATCACCAAGCCAAAAAATCTCTCTTTTACCCATTCGATCCTTTCTATGCCGATCATATCGGTCAGTGTGTGCACACTCCTGTTCCATCGCTTGCTAACTAAGCATTTATGCTTGTTGGTGACTACTTATTCATGCTTATTTTGGACTATACCAGATGTGTTTTTACAGTGTAAATAAGTTACAAAAGGTCATAAAACGGGAATTTTCGCTTTAAAAAGACAAAGTGAATGCCCTGTTTCGTTGTGTTTAAGTAAAAAATAGATGTCTAAATTTTGTACCGATCTCACATTGCGTAACGGGTTAGCTCGATTTAAAGGCAAAAAAAATCGGCTTACGCCGATAAGAAATGAAGGAACGAAATAGGAAAGGAACGAATATTGAATAAAAAATTAACTGACCATGGCCATTTGGGGTGTATACAAAAGTGTATTCACATCCGACATTCTGTCGTGCATCACTTTAATCACTTGACCAAATTCCAGTGTTTTGCTGCCGTTTAAAGCAAAAGAAACCAAATCACTGTACGCGCAAAGAGTGGCGTTCTCCCCCACTTCTAACGCAATAAAAATACCGCTGTTAAGGGAGTTTCGTAGAGATATCAGCTGACCTTGTTGTGGGGTATAATCGGTTCCCTGAACATCAAAAAACCAGCTTTTAGGCTGTACGGGTTTGTGGAAGCGTTTTGCGGCCACACAGTACAGCGCCAACTCCGCTTTACGAGGCTCACTCAGAGGTAGACAGGCAATGTGTTCTTTGTACAACTGAAAATCAGAAGCGTCATCTACGGTGAAGGGGTTCTCGATGAATGCACAATCCACCAAAAGATTGCGACTGAGATTGGTACGAAACAGCATATCGTCACCAAGGTTGAGCATCAGATAACCTTCGCTATCTGAGAAGTACCAACTCCATTTGTCACTTGGTTTAAGCATTGTTCCACTCTCAACGATACATTTGGGAGGATGAGGTAAGCCATGTGACCTACCCTTGCCTATGAATATCAGTAATTCTATGAAGGTGCAGAGAAAAAAAAAGAGGAAATGCGTTAGACATTTCCTCAGTAATTCTGCAGATAAATCGGGGAACTTACAGGTTCTTGACGATATCAGCGACCAGCCCCGGCCCTTGATAAATAAAGCCGCTATAGACCTGAACTAATTTTGCTCCGGCTAAGAGCTTTTCTTTGGCGGAGATATAGGAATCGATACCACCGACACCGATGATTGGAATTTCTTCACCGAGTTCTTTATACAGACACTTAATGACTTCTGTGCTACGTGTTTGTAACGGGCGTCCACTGAGGCCGCCGGCTTCAGTGGCAAACTTCATACCTTCAACTAACGAACGGTCTAGGGTGGTGTTTGTTGCGATGACACCGTCGATTTTGTTTTTCAAAAGCGATTGGCAGATTTGCTGAATTTCATCGTCACTTAAATCTGGCGCAATCTTAAGTGCAAGCGGGACATATTTATCGTGTTTCGCTGCCAATTCAGCTTGGCGAGTTTTCAATGCAGCAAGCAGTTCATCCAGCGCTTCACCGTATTGTAGAGAACGAAGTCCTGGGGTGTTCGGAGAAGAGATATTTACGGCGATGTAACCTGCGTAAGGATAAACTTTATCCATACAAATCAAATAGTCCTCTGCCCCTTTCTCAATCGGTGTATCTTTGTTTTTACCGATGTTGATCCCGATGATCCCATCGTATTTGGCTCGCTTAACATTCTCAACCAAGTGATCAACACCCAGATTGTTAAAGCCCATTCGATTGATGATGCCTTCAGCATGCACTAAACGAAACAGGCGTGGTTTGTCGTTACCTGCTTGTGGTCTTGGTGTGACCGTGCCTACTTCAACAAATCCGAAGCCCATCGCGCCAAACGCTTCGATGCACTCGCCGTTTTTGTCGAGCCCTGCTGCTAAACCGACTGGATTTTTAAAGGTTAAGCCCATGCATTGAACTGGACGATGAGGAAGTTGTTGACGATAGAAGAGATCGAAAGGAGTGCCAGTGAAACGTTTGAAATTAGAGATGGCCAGATCGTGTGCCTTTTCGGCATCCAATTGGAAAAAGCCAGCTCTGGCTAAGCGGTAAAGCATAATGCCTCCGAAAGAAAAAAGCCCCGAATAAACGGGGCGTTATTATTGACTCATTCGTCAGGCAATTCAATGCTTATTCTACAGTGAGACAATTTAAGTTGAGCAAGGTCAACTCTCGCAATGCCACTGAGAATTTGGCAAATTCATGAACGGTACCGACTTTAAACTCGCTGAGGATGTTCTCCCAACGGCTTATTGAGACTTGGTTACGCTCTAGCCATTTATCAAGTGCCAGTTCAATTTCCTGTTGAGCATCACTCAAATTGCTACTGAGCACTTGAGCAGTCAACTGGCGTTGCTGCCAATCGAGATCCTCACGGAAAGAGGCTCTTGCTAATGCTTGCCAATGGTTATCAACGGCTTGGTGATTGATTTGCTTCAAGAACCAGTGCAGAGATAAACGATCGCCGAGATGGAAATAAAGCTTCGCCGTTTGAGTGACTGCGATGCCTTTCTCTTTCGCCACGGCCGAGATATCCAGTACAGAGTAAAGGCTAGAAAGACGCGCCACATAATGCGCAAGTTCTTTCTCGATGCCCTTCTCTATCCAGTTTTCAGCCATGGAATTATGCTCAACAATTTCCTCTTTCACCAAAACCTTATCCAATTGTTCGGTGATAGCTTTGACATCCTCTTGATAGCGTTCGACCATTGCTATCACGGATGGCTTACCTGTACGGTTGCGCAGTAACCAGCGAGTCAGGCGACGCAAAGTGCGACGCACGAGGAACATCACATCATATTGGGCGCTACTTTGCGCTATGTTGTCCAGTTTGCGTACTTTTTCGAGCACGGTGCCTAAACCGTAAATCTCACGCGCGGCCGCATACGCATTCGCAATATCGACCACGCTAGAGCCGGTCTCTTCTTGTAAACGGGTAACGAAGTTGCAGCCCATTTCGTTAACCAATTGGTTTGCTAAGGCTGTCGCGATGATTTCTACTCGTAGCGGATGGTTCACCATCTGCTGTGCATAGTGACCGCGTAACTCAGTTGGGAAGTAGTTAACCAGTTGTTTGGCATGGAATTCATCTTGCGCAATCTCTTCACTGGCCAGCTCTTCTTTCAACGCCATTTTGCCGTAGGCCGTCAACACCGAAAGTTCAGGACGTGTTAATCCCATGCCCTGTCTTTCACGCTCAAGTAGAGTTTCATCATCCGGAATATGCTCTAAAGCACGATCCAAATACCCCGCTTTTTCCATGTGATGGATAAAGCGGATCTGCTCTTTCATGAGTGATACGCCCTGCGCTTCGGTCACGGAAATCGATTCAGATTGTCCATAAGCATCTTCAATCACGATGCTTCCTACTTCATCTTTCATCGACTCAAGGATCTGGTTGCGCTGTTTGAGTGTCAAATCACCATTGGCCACCAAGCCATTGAGGAAGATCTTGATGTTAACTTCGTTATCGGAACAGTCTACGCCACCGACGTTATCCACAAAGTCTGTGTTAACGCGTCCACCTTTGAGTGCAAACTCGATACGACCGCGCTGGGTCATACCAAGGTTACCGCCTTCGCCGATGATTTTAGCGTGCACTTCACGTCCATCGACACGTAATCCGTCATTGGCTCGGTCACCGACATCGGTATGTGTTTCAATGGATGATTTCACATAGGTACCGATACCACCATTCCAGAGGAGATCGACTTCCATTTTCAGGATCATCTTGATCAACTCATTGGGTGCCAACGTGGTTTTTTTAGTGTTGAGCATCTTCTGAATTTCAGGTGTCAGCGTAATTGCTTTTGCTTTACGCGAGAAGACGCCACCACCTTTAGAAATCAGCTTCGGATTGTAATCTTCCCAACTTGAACGAGGCAGATTAAACAAGCGGTTACGCTCTTCCCAACTGCTCGCAGAATCCGGGGTTGGGTCAATGAAGATATGAATATGGTTAAAGGCCGCCAGTAAGCGAATATGTTTTGAT
This sequence comes from Vibrio paracholerae, assembly GCF_037672085.1. Classification (NCBI taxonomy): domain Bacteria; kingdom Pseudomonadati; phylum Pseudomonadota; class Gammaproteobacteria; order Vibrionales; family Vibrionaceae; genus Vibrio; species Vibrio paracholerae. The sequence goes on from NZ_JBBHLM010000002.1 coordinate 1,455,165, forward strand.
AGCAACATACCATTACCAAACACGTCGCCGGCCATGTCACCGATGCCAATCGCGGTAAAATCGGTGGTTTGACAATCAATGCCCATTTCACGGAAATGACGTTTTACCGATTCCCAACCCCCTTTGGCGGTAATGCCCATCGCTTTGTGGTCATAACCGTTTGATCCCCCTGAAGCAAAAGCATCACCGAGCCAGAATTGGTATTCTGCTGACACTGAGTTTGCTAAATCAGAGAAGGTTGCGGTGCCTTTATCCGCAGCCACCACCAAATAAGGGTCATCTTCATCATGACGAACCACGTTCTTCGGCGGAACCACTTGCCCTTCAATAATGTTATCCGTTACGTCGAGTAAAGCGCGAATAAAGCGTTTGTAGCAGCGTTGACCTTCTGCAAAAATCTCATCGCGTGTGGTGTAGAGATACTGTTTCTTACAAACAAAGCCACCTTTTGCACCAACAGGCACGATGACCGTATTCTTCACTTGTTGTGCTTTGACTAAGCCTAAAATTTCAGTACGGAAATCTTCTTGGCGATCAGACCAACGCAGCCCACCACGAGCGACTTTACCACCGCGCAAATGCACACCTTCAATGTCTGGGGCATAGACGAAGATTTCGAACGCAGGCACTGGTGCAGGAATTTCTGGGATCTCACTTGGCTTCATTTTGAGAGATAGCCAAGGTTTGTTCTGCTTGTTCTCATCCAACTGATAGTAGTTGGTGCGCAGCGTCGCGTTGATCATCTCCATATAGCGACGGATAATTCGATCGTCGTCGAGACTCTGTACTTGATCTAATTGCTCCGTTAGAGATTTGATGATCTCAGCTTGGCCCTTTTCTCCGCCTTTGTATTTCGGATCGAAACGACGCACGAAAAGATCCACCAATCCTTGTGCAAGATCGGGATGGTGGCTGAGTGTATCTTCAATATAGTGCTGGCTAAATGGGAAGCCGACTTGACGCATATAACGCGCATAAGCACGCAGGATCGAAACTTCACGACCGGATAGTGATGCACCTAAAATCAAACGGTTAAAGCCATCACTTTCCAGCTCTCCTGCCCAGATAGCGGCAAACGCTTGTTGGAATCGGTCGCGAGCTTCACGCAGATCCACCTGCTTATCGCTCTTATGTAGCATAGAGAAATCCAGGATCCAGTATACTTGGCCATTGGCTTTCACTACTTCATAAGGCGATTCACCAATCACGCGTAAACCGAGGTTTTCTAGCATCGGCATAACGTCTGATAGATGGATGGGTTCGTCTTTGTGATACAGCTTTAAGCGCACCGCTTTGGAGTCTTTGGCTGTCTCTTGTAAACGGTAGAACAGCATGCCCAGTTTATTATGCTCATCTAACGCTTCAAGGTGCTCGATATCTGCCAGTGCAGAGCCCGACATCACATCTTCTTTGTAAGAACGTGGGAAGGCACGTTGATACTCTTTTGACAGCGGTAATCCACGACTTTCACCGAAATTGGCGACAATGGCTTCAGCGAGACGATCATCCCACGAGGTTGAGGCTTCCATTAAATTCTGCTCTATCTTTTTCACATCTACGTTGATGTTGTTATTGTCGACACGCACAATGTAGTGAGTTCTCGCCAGTGGGCTTTCTGAGAAATAAGTCGTAAATTCAACATCTTGCTCACAGCCAAAATACTGTTTGAACACTTGTTGTGTTTTACGGCGCAGCTCAGTGTTGTAACGCTCTTTGGTCACATACACCATGCAACTGAAGAAACGTCCGAATGGGTCTTTACGTACAAACAGTCGCAGTAAATCACGATCTTGCATCTGTACAACGCCCATGCCTACTTCAAGTAGCTCTTCTTCTCGGGCTTGTAACAGCTCATCGCGTGGGTAGTTTTCAAGAATATTGTGCAGGGCTTTGTAGGCGTAAGAGCCTTGGCGGTAGCCGCTTGCCGCAAGAATGCGCCCTACTTTTTCGCGGATCAGCGGGATCCCTTCAACACTTTGGTTGTACACTGCGGAAGTGTATAACCCAGTAAAGCGATGCTCACCGATCACCTTGCCTTTCGCGTCAAACTTTTTGATCCCGATATAGTCGGTATAAGCAGGACGATGGATACGCGATTGCTTGTTGCCTTTCGTTAAGATCAACAGGAAAGGCTTTTTGGCTTCGAGCCTAGCTGAATCTGGGAATTGAGAGAGTTTTACGCTTCGTACTCGCTCGTTGTCAGAGAATAAGCCAAGTCCGGTGTCTTTGGTCGGCGTCAGTTCGGTATCGCCATTTTTCTCTACCAAATCGAACTCTTTGTAACCCATAAAGGTAAAGTTATGGTTACCTAGCCAGCGTAAAAACTGAATGGTTTCTTGTAGGCGTTCGGCTTCTAAAGGGATCTGTTTTTTATCCGCTTCCAGCTGATTGATCACTTGTTCAAGCTTGGTCGCCATCGGCTTCCAATCTTTCACAACCAGAGCGGTGTCATGCAGGATATCCAGCAATTCGTTTTTCAGCTCTGTCATCTCTTCCTTGCTGCTTAGGCGATCGACTTCAATGTGGAACATTGAGATCAGTTGCCCTTCTCCTTGATTAATGCTTTTGATCGAGCCATCGTCGTGACGTGCAATATGAGCAGGTCCGTTGAGCATTAAGTGCGATGCCAATCCTAGGCGGCTTAATGCCATTTTGATCGAATCAACCAGAAAGGGACTATCTGGTAGAACAATCTCAACAATGGTGTGGGTCGATTGCCAACCTTGGCGACTTACCGTTGGGTTAAATACACGTACTGAGCGTTCATCGGCTTTTTTCTCATTGATGTGGTGCCATAAACTGAGCACTGCACCATAAAGATCCGATTCGTTACGCTCCACTAGGTCGTCTTGTGAAATGTTACTGAACAGGTGTTGTCCAAGTTGAGTCACTAAGGGTTGTTGAGCAAGCTCTAGTTTGTCTTGAATCAGTTGATAGACTTTTTCAAGCAAAACCGGCATCAAAGTTTCACGCGCAGTCATGGTCGACTCCAGAATTTGATTCTTATTTTTGTAGGGGGTGTGCAGTAAGCATAGCGCTTACTGATGGTAATGCAGGGCGTATTGTAAGAGTTTTATTTATAAATAGTTAATTGTTTTGGGGGTGTTATGGGGTAAAAGTGTGAGATTGTGACTAAAGTACCTATTTAAACCACTACAAAATAATGTTTTTACAGAACTTCTAACTTAACGAAACGATTATTTTGGTCAGTTGTTAATCGAAATCGACCTTTTACTCCAATTTGGCTTAAAAATGGACGCAAACGTGTTGCTGGGAGTTGTAAACGCAAACCTTGCTCGGTGGTGACCATGACATGACTTGCTACGCCTGAGTAATGCGTAACAAAGGTTTGATAAGAAATGTTTAGCGAGAAAAAATAATAGTTCATTGGAAAATAAAGGTGGCACAGAGTGCCACCGAGTTTACCTGTTGAGTTTAGTTTATGCTTCCAGCGCTTTGCTGACTTTTTCAAACAGATCACGCGCGAGGTTATCCATCGCTTTTAATTGCTCCAGCTCTTGTTTAATCAGTGCTTGGCGCTGTTCATCGTAGAGTCGGAATTTAAGTAATGGGTCAATCAAACGTGAAGCCACTTGTGGGTTGCTACTGTTAAGTTCACGCAGAATGTGTCCAGCGAAGCGATAGCCTTCCCCTGTTTTCGCGTGGAAATTGACTGGATTGGCATTTAAAAATGCTCCAATCAGACTGCGAGTACGGTTCGGGTTTTTCAAGCTAAACGCTTCATGTTGCATGGCTTGCTGGATCACATCCAATACTTGTGGTGATGGGTTTGAGCCTTGCAGCGTGAACCATTTATCCATTACCAAGCCATCGTGTTTCCATTTCTCGCTGTAGTCTTGCATCAAGCTTTCACGACACACCAACTGAGCTTGGTTAGCCGCCGTCATGGCCGCAATGGTGTCGGTCATGTTGTTCGCTTGAGCGTACTGTTTTTGTACCAACGCGTTACCTTGAGCAGTGTAGGCAAGGTAGCTCAAACACACGTTGCGCAGCGTACGTTTACCAATCGCCGCATGTTCAATCGAGTAAGTGTCTTGTTTTAACGTATGGTAGGTTGCACTAAGCTCATCTTCTAGCTCGGTCGCCAAAATGGTTTTGAGTGAGGTGAGCACCTGGGCAATCGCATCAACATCCACACGCTTATACCAGCCTGACACTTCGTTATGGCTTGGTAACGAGAGCATCTCGGCCACAAATTCAGCGTCAAGGTTGTCACTGAGTAACACGCCGCGGAACGCGTCAATCACCGACTCTGCCAATTCGACAGGTTGACCTTGTTGGACTCGTTCTACGTTGGTACGAATGTATTTAGCAAGCAGCATCTGCCCTGCATCCCAACGTGCAAATTCGTTACGAGCATGCACCATCAGGAAAATCAGCTCTTCATCACTGTAGGCGTATTCCAATTTCACAGGCGCAGAAAACTCACGCAACAGTGACGGAATCGGCGGCTGTTTGACCTGCTCAAAGAGGAAGGTTTGCTTAGCTTGTTTCACATCCAACACGTTAGAAACAGCTTTCCCGTTACACTGTAGCGCAATCACATCACCGTTTGGCGCATACAGTTCAATATCCAGCGGGATATGCAGTGGTTGTTTTTCTTTCTGCTCGTGAGTGGGCTCGGTATGTTGTTCTACGGTTAACTCATAAGTTTGGCTTGCGGCATGGTAAGTACTACTGACTTTAAGCGTCGGAGTACCGGACTGGCTGTACCATAAACGGAACTGTTGTAAGTCGATGCCAGAAGCTTCTTCCATGGCGGCCACGAAATCTTCGCAAGTGGCTGCGGTGCCATCATGACGTTTAAAGTACAGCTTCATGCCACGTTGGAATTTTTCTTCACCTAACAAGGTGTGCATCATTCGAATCACTTCGCTACCCTTTTCATAAACGGTCAGGGTATAGAAGTTATTCATTTCAATCACTTTATCCGGACGGATTGGGTGCGACATTGGGCTAGCATCTTCAGCAAATTGTGGGCCTCGAATGATGCGCACATTTCCAATTCGGTTGACGGCTCGTGAGCCTAAGTCTGAAGAGAACTCTTGATCGCGGAATACGGTTAAGCCCTCTTTCAAGCTTAATTGAAACCAATCACGGCATGTCACACGGTTACCCGTCCAGTTATGGAAGTATTCGTGACCAATCACGGCTTCAATCCCGAGATAATCGGTGTCGGTGGCGGTTTTCTCATTGGCTAGCACAAACTTGGAGTTAAAAATGTTCAACCCTTTGTTTTCCATGGCACCCATATTGAAGAAATCCACTGCCACGATCATGTAAATGTCGAGGTCATATTCAAGGCCAAAGCGTTGCTCGTCCCAACGCATAGAGTTGATGAGTGATGTCATGGCATGACCAGCGCGATCCAAATTGCCTTTATCGACAAAAATTTCTAGCGCAACTTGGCGGCCCGATTGTGTGACGTACTGATCGCGCAGCACATCAAAATCCCCAGCCACCAAAGCAAATAGATACGCAGGTTTGGGATGAGGATCTTGCCATTTCACCCAATGACGTCCTGCTTCCTGCTCGCCTTGCGCAATCTTGTTACCATTGCTCAGTAAATAGGGATATTGCGCTTTATCGGCAATAACGGTTGTAGTGTAACGCGCCAGAACATCAGGACGATCCAAATAATAAGTAATGCGGCGAAAGCCTTCGGCTTCACACTGGGTACAAAATGCACCCCCTGATTTGTAGAGGCCTTCCAAAGCAGTGTTGGCTTGCGGATTGATTTTCGTCACGACGGTGAGAGTAAACTCACTCGGCAAACCCCGAATTTCAAGGGAAGCTTCCCCTACGCTGTAGTCTTGCCAATCCTGGCCATTCACTTTGAGCGCTCTGAGTTCAAGTGTTTCACCATCAAGAATTAAGGTATTGCTCTCCTGCTGCTGTTTTACTTGAGAGACAGCGGTGACCAGAGTCGCATCATCGTATAGATCAAACACCAAATCGATATCGGTGATGGTGTGTGAAGGCGGTTGGTAATCAAGGCGGTATTTGGCTTGAGGAGTGTGAGCCATTGTCGTAATCCTTTTGACTTTATGTTCTGTGACGTTAATAAATACAGGAATAAAAGCGTTATTGAAGCAAGATCTTAGGCCGCAGTGAATGAATAACAAGCCCTAAACGCAAAAAAACAGGGAGTTTATCTGTAAACTCCCTGCCACTTTTTGCTTTTTCTACTGACCGCCCAACATCAAAACAGGCGGTATACCGCAAGTGTTATTGCACGCGGTTCATGACGACCGTCATGCTGTCATCAATTTCCAAGGTAAGCCGATTTTGGTCGAGCACATAACGAGTATCGTGCTCACCTTCAGAATAGAGCAATACTAAGCGATTCCCTTCAGTGTAATAGACGCCGCGATGTGTGGCTTCGTTACCATCTTGATTAGTGATGTGGAAAGAGAAGATAAAATCTGGCTGTAACGTCAATTTGATAAGGCTTTGGTCAAGGCTTTCTCCATCAAGATCTTTGATGTGTGCGCTGCTCCAGCTACCGGCCAAGGTATTGGGTAAACCTTTAGTAAAGGTTACACCATTCAATGTCAGCAAATGATGATTATTTTCATACTGGTAAGTCTGGGGATCTGAGCTATCCAGTCCGAGAATAAGAGTTTTCTCATCTGCAGAATAGGCGCCATTCCAGTGATCAACACTGAAATCTTTCTTTTGGATATCTATCGAGAAATGGTAGTCAGAAGCAAAGCTGAGCTTAATGACTCGAAAGTTTTCGTTAGACCGTTCTGGGTTGGGATTGAGCAAATACCAGTCGCCGAGCAGTAAAGGTTGATCAAATTGAGTTAAGTCGGCACGGCTAAGATTATTCGCACTGAGAAACGGTGATGAAGCGGTAAAAAGCAGGCTCATCACGCAAGTAAATATCCATTTCATAGCACTTCTCCTTACATTTTTTGTAAGCGTAGGCACTGAGTGCATGAAATGCGAAATTATTTGATGTTTGTCACATTAATTTTAGTGGTTAAAAAAGTGTAAAAAAACGGACCATAAGGTCCGTTTTGATTAAAAGTATACTAAATCAATGAATTATCGCGATATCATATCAAGCATAATGTTAACTGATTCATCAAGATAAGCATCCGGCGCTTCATAATCTTTCGGTATATCTTGCAAGCTCGCATAGGTCGATTTACCCAACGCTTTTTGGCGTTGATTAATGCGAGCTAGACGCTCTGCATCAGCCTTGGCACTTTCCTCCTTGCGTACTTTTTCATTCAGCGAAAGTAGATTGTCCTCTTTCTCTGCACGGTATTTCGCAATATCTTGCTCGATAAAACCAAATTCCAAATCATTCGCGACACGTTGTTGGTGTTTAGCTTCCACGCTAGCAATGATGGCGTTGAAGTTATTCAAACGCTCATATTTTGCTTTATCAATGCTGTCCCAAGGTAGTGCGTTATCTTCAACACTTTCCCCTGTTTCGGAAGGGTCAATCGCGGTTGGATACGCGATATCAGGAACGACGCCTTTGTTTTGGGTGCTACCACCATCAATACGGTAGAATTTTTGAATCGTGTATTGCACATAGCCCAGCTCTTTATCAAACAAATCATAGATATGATTGAGAGAGCGATGCTGCTGCACAGTACCTTTGCCAAACGAGTTTTCACCGAGAATAATGGCGCGGCCATAGTCTTGCATCGCGGCGGCGAAGATTTCTGAAGCCGATGCACTGTAGCGGTTAATCAGTACGGTCATTGGACCACTATAACTGATGCTACCATCAGTATCCGAGTTAACATTCACACGACCATAGCTATCACGGACTTGCACTACAGGACCACTGGTAATGAACAAACCAGAAAGCGCGGTGGCTTCGGTTAATGCACCACCACCGTTGTTGCGTAAATCAACAATAATGCCGTCGACTTTCTTTGCTTTCAGCTCCGCCAGTAGTTTTTCTGTGTCTTGAGCTAAGCCAACATAGAAACTCGGCACTTCAAGCACACCAATTTTTTTTCCAGCTTTCTCAATCACTTCAGATTTTACGGCACGATCTTCTAAGCGAATTTTGTCGCGCACAATGGTGACAACGTGACTTTTTGCATCTTTGCCTTCAGGTAACACGAGCAATTTCACCTTGCTACCTTTAGGTCCTTTAATCAGTTGAACAACATCGTCTAAGCGCCAACCGACTACATCAACCACGTCTTCGCCTTCTTGCCCAACACCAATAATGCGGTCACCCTCACCCAATTGTTTGCTTAGTGCCGCTGGGCCACCTGCAACCAATGAGCGGATGATGGTGTAATCGTCGGTCATTTGTAACACTGCCCCAATCCCTTCCAACGAGAGATTCATTTCAGATTGGAATTGTTCTGCGTTACGCGGTGACAAATAGCTGGTATGCGGATCAACTTCACGAGCAAACGCATTCATATAAGTTTGAAATACATCTTCACTTTTTGTCTGTGTGAGGCGCTTGATGGCATTGTTGTAGCGTTTATCGAGCGTTTCTTTGATTTCTGACCACTCTTTACCTGCCAGTTTCAAGCTTAACGCATCGTATTTGACTCTTTGTCTCCACAGCTCGTTAATCTCTTTAAGATCTTTCGGCCAAGGCGATTTCGTGCGATCGAGCTCAATAGACTCATCACTATCAAACGTCATCTCTTGATCAAGCAGAGAAAGTGCGTATTGAAAGCGCTCAAAACGCTTTTCCATAGACAGGTTATACAGATCGTAAGCGATTTGATTATCACCCGCTTTTAATTGGTCATCCAATTGCAAAGACCAAGCTTTGAAGCTGTCTATGTCCGCTTGAGTAAAGATATTTCGACTGTAATCTAGCATCTCAAGGTAGCGTTCAAACATGGCTTGAGAAAACTGATCGTCTAAATTGAATTGTTTGTAATGAGAACGGGTAAAACGTGAGGTAACACGTTTCGCTGCCGTTGCGTGTTGAGCTTCAGGAACAAGAAGAGGGAGATCTTCTGGTTTGAGTTTGGCTTCTAGAGCCTGAGCTGAAAAGGCTGCCAGCCATAGGCTAGCAGCAATCAGAGATATTTTTGAACGGCATTTCATGCGTAGGAGTATCTCCTTTATGCGCGCAAGTGCTCCGCTTTCACAACCATTTGTAGGCCGTTGGCAAGTTGAACACGCACATCTTCCTTATTGACTTCAACGATGGTCGCAGCCATGTTGCCTTTACCCATATTCACATTGACTTGATTGCCAACGTTAAGCTCAGACGCAGCCAGTGCGCGAGTTTCTACAGGCTTTTTCTCCACTTTCGGTGCATTTTGCGGCCGGCGAGCTTGCTGTGGTTTTTTCGCCTTTGGCTTGCTAGCCTTCGCTTCTTCACGCACTTTCTTTACTTGTTCTTTACGACGAGCTTCTACGCGAGCTTTGCTCTCAGCCAGTGCAGCTTGTGCGTGCTCTACATGTTGCTCTTCCAGCTCACCACAAGGGTTGCCGTCCAGATCAACACGAGTTGCGCCAGGTTTTACACCATGTAAATAACGCCAAGAAGAGGTGTATTGTCTTAACGCGGCACGAAGCTGAGTTTTGCTTACTTTAGGGTCGTCATTCAAGCGATCAGCAAGATCCTGAAAAATACCAATTTTCAGAGGCTTTGCTTCACCTTCTAAAGTAAAGCAGTTAGGGAAACATTCAGCAATGTACGCGATCACTTCTTTGCTGTTTTTTAACTTTTCAGTGTTTTCCATGAGGATTCCTGGTTATTGCGGCTGCCCGCCAAACATTGATGTATAAATATGTGCGGTATTATAAAGACCTGCAGAGGAAAAACCACATCAAAAGGCCAATTTATGCCTTATTAGCCTGTGAATTGAGCAGCTTTTCTACTTCGCTCATTAAATAGGTTAGGCCTTGCTCGTCGATTTCACTGAAACGACCAATGTTTGGACTGTCAATGTCCAACACTCCTGCGACTTTTCCGTTAATCGAGAATGGGATAACGATTTCTGAGTTACTCGCGGCATCACAAGCGATATGACCTTCGAATTGGTGAACGTCGTACACACGTTGAACCTTATTTTCTGCAACTGCAGTACCACAAACTCCCCTGCCTACGGGAATGCGCACGCAAGCGGGTTTGCCCTGAAATGGGCCCAATACCAACTCGTTCTCTTGCATTAAATAAAAACCCACCCAGTTGAGCTCGGTGAGTTCCATATTCAGTAACGCACTTAAGTTGGCAAGATTTGCGATGAGATTGGTTTCACCTTCTAATAAAGCGACCGCTTGCTTGGTGAGGCGTTGGTACTGTTCTAGGTTCATAATAACTTCCATTTGAAAAATAAAGACTTCACTTCGCGAACTACGTACAATGCGCATCACTAAAATAGGATGCATTCTCATTAATATGACGTATTTCAACGACACTATTAGCCGCTCTTGGCTGATAACTCAAGTAAAAAAACATCGCGCCAAACTGTTGTTTGCTAACTTTATTGCCGTCGTCGCGACGCTAATCAGTGTTCCTATCCCACTGCTCATGCCGTTAATGGTGGATGAAGTGCTGCTCAATCATCCGGCAAAAGGTGTGGAGGTGATGAACCAGTTCCTGCCACAAGGGTGGCAGACCGCAACGGGTTACATCATGCTGACTTTGCTGATGGTGGTGGTGATGCGTATTGCCAGTCAGTTGTTGAATATCCTACAAAGTCGTCAGTTTACTTTGGTTTCCAAAACCATCACTTACGAAATGCGCCGTAAGATGATTGAAAAGCTGGGGCGGATCAGTATTCGTCAGTATGAAACGCGCGGCAGTGGCGGGATTAACGCTCACCTCATCACAGACATTGAAACCATCGACCAGTTTATTGGCTCGACACTGAGTAAGTTTTTGATTTCTTTGCTTACTGTGATTGGCACAGCCATTGTATTGCTTTGGTTGGAGTGGCGACTTGGCCTGTTTATTCTGTTAGTGAACCCGATTGTTATCTACTTTTCTCGGATGCTGGGCAGCCAAGTTAAACATTTGAAAAAACGCGAAAACCAAGCGTTTGAGCGTTTTCAAAACCGCTTAGTGGAAACGTTAGATGGTATCTATCAGTTGCGTGCCGCAAACAAGGAGCGCGAGTTCCTCAACCGCCTCATCAGCGATGCGGACGCAGTACGCGAAAATGCTGACAAATACGCATGGCAATCTGAAGCCGCTGGTCGCCTCTCCTTCTTACTGTTTTTACTCGGTTTTGAGCTGTTTCGTGCCGTTGCCATGTTAATGGTGGTATTCAGTGATCTCACTATTGGCCAGATTTTCGCGGTATTTGGCTACTTGTGGTTTATGCTCAGCCCGGTGCAAGAGCTGTTGGGTATTCAGTTTTCTTGGTATGCCGCTAAGGCCGCTTTAAAAAGAATCAACAGCTTATTAGAGCTAGAAGAAGAGTTCCGCCCCATCAGCAAAGTTAATCCCTTTAATCAGCCGGGAGAAGTCGATATTGAGATCAAAAATGTCCATTTCTCATACGATGGTGAAAGCCAAGTACTGAATGATTTGTCACTCCATATCCCTGCGGGTAAAAAGGTGGCGTTAGTCGGAACCAGTGGCGGAGGAAAATCGACGCTGATCCAACTATTAATTGGTGTTTATCGAGCGCAAAGTGGCACGATCTGCTTTAATGGGCAACACTGTGATGACATTAGCTTTGATGTGATTCGTGATCAAATTGCCGTTGTTTTACAACAACCTATACTGTTTAATGACACTTTGCGGCATAATCTGACCCTCGGAGGTCAATTTAGTGATGATGCCTTGTGGCAAGCCTTAGAGATTGCCCAGCTGCAAGATGTGATCACCAAACTCGACCAAGGGTTAGAGAGCCAGATTGGTCGTAATGGTATTCGATTGTCAGGCGGACAAAGACAGCGGCTAGCGATTGCGCGTATGGTGCTGAGTGATCCGAAATTCGTTATTTTGGACGAAGCTACTTCCGCCTTGGATACGGCTACTGAAGCCGCATTGCACCTTGCTTTGTCAAAGTTTTTGCATGGTCGAACGACCTTGATTGTTGCCCATCGCCTCTCAGCGGTGAAACAAGCGGACTTAATTTATGTATTGGAAGATGGACATGTCAGCCAGTCAGGAACTCACCACGAGTTACTCGAACAAGAAGGCTTGTACCAAACCCTTTATGGGAGTGTTCAGTCGCAGCACTAATGGTGTTACTGATGGTGTTAATGGCGGCTCCTGTGGTGTTGTCCGCCTATGACACCGTCATCCCCTTTATCTCATCATACATCGCAGTCGGGTCAAGTTCGTTTGTGCCCCGGCTGCGAACTGCCTATTGATGCCGTTAAGGTTGACCAAGCCCACAGCGCTCATTGCCCCCGCTGTGGTACGTTACTTTATCGTGGTGGCAGTGCTTCTCTCTCCGGCGATCTTGCTCTTGCGGTCACCTGTTTGCTGCTGTTTATTCCTTCTCACTTTTTCAGTTACATCGATATTCGACTGTTTGGTGTGATGATCCCAGCCACGTTGTCGCAAGGCGTATTCGCCTTGTGGAATGAAGGTTACATTGTCTTGGCGTTATTGGTGCTGTTTTGCAGCTCAATTGCGCCACTGGTTTTATGTTTGAGTGTGGTCAGTGCTCATCTCGCTCTTCGTTTTCGCTACTTTCAGACGCTGAGTTACTCATTGCTCCTTATTCATCATCTCAAAGTCTGGGTCATGATCGATGTGTTTCTGGTTAGCGTGGCCGTTTCCTGCTTTAAGCTAAAAGATTACTCAGATATTTTTATCGGCCCCGGATTATTAGGGTTGGTGCTTCTGCAACTGTTTACGGTTTTACTGCTCAGTCGTATTAGTACTCGCCGCTATTGGGAAACCTGGCAAGCTGAAACGGAATATGATTTGCCCATCAAACAGGTGCATTGCCATAATTGCCACCTTTCACAGCCAGAAAATGGACACTGCGTTCGCTGCGGACACCCTCTACATCATAGAAAACCCCATTCAATCGAGCGAACATGGGCTTATGTTTTAGCGGCGACAGTGGCGATTTTCCCCGCTAACTTGATCCCCATTTCCATTTTGATCACCAATGGCCGACGTATAGAGGATACCATTTTTTCTGGTGTGGCTTCGCTTGTGAAAAATGGCATGTGGGGCATTGCGCTGATCATTTTTGTTGCCAGTATTGTGGTTCCCGTGATCAAAATTATTGGCCTCGCCTATCTCTTAATGGCCATCAAACTGAAACGCCACGTGCATCAGCGCCAACGTATGATGATTTATCGTGGCATCAAATGGATTGGCAAATGGTCGGTGATGGATCTGTTTGTCATCTCTATCATGCTGACATTGGTTGACCGAGGTCAGATCCTCGATTTTACTCCCGGTTACGGGGCTGTCGCTTTTGGTATGGTCGTGGTGCTCACCATGTTAGCCGCGGAAAGTTTAGATCCGCGCTTACTGTGGGATGAGCCCGACTCCACTCGTACTCAACAATAGGTTGTTTGAATGAGTCAAGAAAATACAACGCAAACGTCATACACACCGGAAATCCGCAAACGTCGGGGCATCTCTCCGTTGTGGTTCTTACCCATAGTGACCATGATTTTAGCGGGTTGGCTGGTGTTTAAAGCGGTGCATGATGCTGGAGTACGGATTCAAATTCATTTTGAAAACGCGCAAGGCTTAATCGCAGGTCGAACCACCATTCGCTATCAAGGATTGGAAGTGGGGATGGTGCGCGACATCAAACTCTCTGAAGGATTGGATAGCATCTACGTTGAGGCGGATATTTATCCTGAAGCCACTAAGCTTCTCTCCAATCAAACGCGTTTTTGGATGGTCAAACCGACGGCGAGTTTATCCGGCGTTTCTGGGCTAGATGCGCTTGTGTCAGGAAACTATATTGCGATCCAACCGGGTTCAACGCATCAAGAGGATTATCCAACACAATATCAAGCGCTGGACTCAGCCCCCTCGGATCTACTTGCACAACGCGGCTTGACCATTTCTCTCAAAGCTCGCGATTTAGGTGGCATCTCGGTCGGCTCACAGATTGTGTATAAAAAAATCCCGATTGGTGAAGTGTTTAGCTATCAGTTGGATGACGATGCGCAGTCGGTGACTATCCAAGCCTCGATCAAAGAGGAGTACCAACACATCATTAATACGGAAAGCCGCTTTTGGAACGTGAGTGGTATTGGTGCCAGTATCGGCTTTGAAGGGGTCGATGTACGTCTGGAAAGCTTAAGCGCACTGATTGGCGGCTCGATTGCTGTCGACTCGCCTGATAAAGGTAAACCTGTAGAACAAAACGCGCAGTTTCGTCTCTATCGCGATTTAAAAACCGCGGGGCGCGGTATTGCGGTGTCGATCACCTTACCGGATGACAACAACATCTCGGCGTCCGGTGCTCCCATCATGTATCGTGGTATTGAGATTGGCCAAATTACTGATTTGCAGCTGGCCGAAAACCGCAAAAGTATCGTGGCCTCTGCTGCGATTCAGCCTGCGTTTAGCGATATGCTGAATCGCGGCAGCCAGTTTGTCCTTGAAGAAGCAAAAGTCTCATTAACTGGGGTGGAGAACCTGACCAATCTCGTGAAGGGCAACTACCTCACCCTGATCCCCGGAGCCGGAGAGCGCACGCGTAACTTTCAGGCCGTACGCAAAAATGAGTTTAAGTATGCGCGATCCAACAGCATCAGTTTCAATCTTGTGGCAGATAACTCATTCGGTTTAGAAGCAGGAACCCCGATTTTGTATCGCGGCGTGGCCGTAGGTAGCGTCACTGCCGTGAATCTCAAACTCGATTATGTTGAGTTTAACGTATTGATTGATGAGCAATATGGCGCGTTGATCCGCTCCCAAAACCGTTTCTACGTCACTGGTAGCGCGGCGGCTGAGCTTACGGAATCGGGGCTTTCCGTTTCTATACCACCTGCGAAACAACTGTTGCTTGGGTCGATAAGTTTTGCCAGTGAAGGCAGTAGCAAGCCACTTGAACAGTATCGACTCTACTCGAGTCAGTCTCTGGCTGAGTTGGCGAAATATAATCAGTCAGGCTCTCGTTCATTAACCCTGTTTGCGCATGAACTGCCTTCAATCAATGCCGGCTCTCCCCTTTTGTATCGCAATTTGAAAGTCGGCAGTATCTCGGGCTTTACTCTTACGCCTAAAGGCGTACAGATTGAAGCGACCATCGAAAAGCAATATCAGCACTTATTGACTCCAGATACAGTATTCTGGAACCGCTCTGGTGTAGAAATCAAAGCGTCGATGGATGGCTTGGATGTAAAAGCCGCACCATTACAGACTCTGCTCCGTGGGGGTATTGCCTTTGATAACCTGCCCGGCATTGAAAACAAAGTCGGCTCAATGTGGAAACTCTACAGCGACTACGATCATGCGCGTCGCTATGGTGAGAAAATCACACTGACCGCACTTGGCACATTGGGAGTCAAAGTGGGTACGCCAGTGCAATACCAAGGGGTACAAATTGGCGAGGTATTTGAAATCATTCCTGATTTTGAATCCGATTTCGTCAAGCTCGCCGCGCGTATCGAACCACAATATGCTTCGAAAATCGCCAAACAGAATTCACAATTCTGGCTCTCTCAAGCCAAATTTGGTTTAAGCGGTATCGAAAATATGCAAAACCTGTTGGGACAGAGTATTGAAGTGCAACCGGGCAATGGTGAAAGTCGTTTTGAGTTTGAACTGCACAAAGAAGCGCGCCATGGAGGTGCTGGCAATACTTACACTTTGCAGAGTGAAAAACGCGGTTCGGTGAATGTGGGTACTCCAATTCTGTATCGCGATATTGAAGTGGGCAAAGTGATTGATGTGCGTTTAGGTGAATTTGCCGACCGCGTGATCACCACCATTCGTATTGCTCCGCAGTACACCTATTTGCTGCGTCAAAACAGCGTATTCTGGAATGTCTCTGGGCTCGATATGTCAATTGGTCTTACTGGTGCAAATGTGAAAGCCGGTACTTTTGACAGCATGTTGCGTGGCGGGATCACCTTCGCAACACCAGAGCAAAAACAATTAACACCGGCTGCGCCTGAAGGGCATACTTTCTACCTTCACCCTCAAGCCCAGGAGCAATGGACCAAGTGGCGTACGCCTATCCCTAAGCCTTAATCTCAAAAAATATACCCGTCTTACTTGAAGCTGCAGCGGTGTTGGCTACGTTCGTTCACCCCAATCACATAGTCTGTCTATGCTCGTGGGGATTCACTCACTTGCCGCCTATCTGCAATTCCAAGTCGTTTGGGTATAACGTGAAGAAAAGCAGCCTTGTGCTGCTTTTCTACTTTTCAGCTAACCTTTATGTCACCGCTTTATCTGGTTATAATCGCCGCCCTTATTCATCTACGGAATTTGCTTGTGCATCCGAACATTTCCCTTCCCGAACCATTCATCGCGTCGATGGCGAAAATACTGCCAGATCCCACTCAGCTTGCTGATTTTATTGCAGCTTGCCAAAGGCCTCTGCGCAAAAGTATTCGAGTCAATACACTCAAAATTTCTGTTGCAGAATTTTCTCAGCGCGCCGCTGAGAAAGAGTGGCAACTGACGCCTGTACCTTGGTGTGACAATGGGTTTTGGATTGATGCCGATGAAAGCTTAGTCCCGCTGGGTAATACCGCTGAGCATATGGCTGGGCTGTTTTATATCCAAGAAGCCAGTTCGATGATGCCTGTTTCTGCCCTATTTATGGGGAATGCACACTATGACTCTGTGTTGGATATGGCGGCGGCTCCGGGATCGAAAACCACGCAAATAGCAGCCTTGATGGACAACCAAGGCGTGTTGGTTGCCAATGAGTTTTCCGCAAGCCGAGTGAAAGTACTGCACGCCAACATTGAGCGCTGTGGGATTCGTAATACCGCACTGAGTAATTTTGATGGTTGTGTGTTTGGCGGCTGGTTGCCTGAGCGTTTTGATGCGGTGTTGATCGACGCGCCCTGCTCTGGTGAAGGTACAATTCGCAAAGATCCTGATGCGATGAAAAACTGGAGCCTTGAGTCGATTCAAAGCATTGCCAACACTCAAAAAGCCTTAATTGAAAGCGCATTTCAGGCGCTCAAAGTGGGCGGCACGCTGGTGTATTCAACCTGTACCTTGAGCCGTGAAGAAAATCAGCAAGTGTGCTGGCACTTAAAGCAGACATATGGTGATGCGGTTAGCTTTGAATCACTGGGGAATTTGTTTGAGCACGCATCGCTCGCCCTTACTGAAGAAGGCTTCCTGCACATTTTTCCGCAAATGTACGATTGTGAAGGCTTTTTTGTCGCGAAAATTCGTAAACTGGCCTCCGTGACAACGCCAGAGGTCAACAAGCGATTAGGCAAGTTTCCGTTTAACAAAGCGAGCCATAAGCAGCAAGCGGAGATTGCTCAGCAACTTCACAAGTCTCTTGGCGTAGAGCTGCCCTCAGATTCACAGGTCTGGCTGCGAGATAATGATGTGTGGCTATTCCCCGAAGCTTTAGAGCCCTTATTGGGTGAGCTGCGCTTTTCTCGTATGGGAATCAAAATTGCTGAAGCACATAAGTCCGGTTATCGATGGCAGCATCAAGTGGCGACTTGTCTTGCATCCTCAAGTGCGAGTCACAGTGTCGAACTGGATACCACGCAAGCACGAGAATGGTTTATGGGCAGAGATGTCAGACCAGAAGGACAAAGTGGTCAAGGTGAAGTGATCGTACGTTACGCTAACGATGTGATTGGGTTAGGAAAATGGGTAGGCAATCGCGTGAAGAATGGACTGCCAAGAGAGCTAGTTAGAGACAAAAATCTATTTTGATTGGCTGAACTATAGTATGAAATTCTAAAAACCTGTCGCTAATTTCAGTATCTGTACTAGGCTTAGAACTAAGCAACTGACTAGATTTTCCATTAGCGCAGGCTCTTTGGAGCCATTCCCCTAGGCCCTAAAACCTTACGTTTTGGGCCTTTTTTTTCGGGTTCTTTTTACGAAAGATAGGGTTAGGCTAAACGAATTCCATCATTTTCAATGACGATTTTGCCTTGCTTATATAAACCGCCGATGGTCTTTTTGAACGTGCCTTTACTGGTGCGAAAAGTGGCAAAAATGGCTTCAGGTGTCGATTTATCGCTCAGCGGTAAGAAACCTCCTTTCTTCTCTAAGGTTTCTAAGATCTTAGTACTGAGCTCATCCATTTTTTCTACCCCTACTTTTTGCAGGGACAGGTCGATTTTGCCATCTTCGCGTACACTCTTGATGTAGCCCTTGAGCTTCTTACCGATGAACAGCTTGCCAAAGACATCTGAGGAGAAGATCATGCCCCAGTGTGTGCCATTCACAATCGCTTTGAAGCCAAGTTCAGAACGTTCCGCAATCAGTAAATCAACTTGTTGGTTTGGCGTGTATTTCGCTGGTGTTTTATCAAGCCACTTGTTGAACTTGGTTGTGCCGACAATACGCCCCGATGCTTTATCGGTGTAGACATACACTAAGACGGTTTGGCCAGGCGTAAAGCGGGCACGTTGCTCACTGTATGGAATGAGCAGATCTTTGTTTTTGATGCCCCAGTTGGCAAACGCTCCAGTGCTATTTACGCCCTCGATCTTCATTAAGCCCCACTCGCCGACTTGGGCGAGTGGCGTTTCAGTCGTGGCAGCGAGTTGGTTTTCAGAGTCAAAATACAAGAAAACGTCAATAAACTGCCCAATTTCAGTACCTTCTGGCACGAAACGCTTAGGCAGCAAGGTAGTGCCGTATTCTCCTGCATCCAAAAAAACACCAAATTCGGCGAATTTCACCACTTCTAAACTATTAATTTGACCAATGTTAATCATATAAAACTGTCTCACAGCAAATTTGCAGAGATTATACGTTATCTCTGTTATGCTTTCTCGCATTCGAGCAATAAATCGGGCAATTTTTACAGGAGTTTTCGTTGATTACCGTACAGCAGCAAGATGCGGCAACCTTGACGATTGTCAGCCAGATGACGGGCAGTAAAGAGCTCGATCTTAATTTTTATCTCTTTATTCCTGGTGAGCTGGATATTTCACCCGAAGTGATTTCGGAGTCGGAGTTTTTCTACAGTTCAATCCACCAGCAACGTGCCTATTACAGCGACCAGATCCTTTTACCTCTGGTTCACAGCCGCCTTGCCCAACGTGGCCATCTCTCCACAACCCAATATCGGGTGAGCTTGAGCTTGTTTGCTTATCAGTATGTGATTGCGTTGGATAAAGCGGTTTCTCAGCTCAACAACACCAGCGATACGGTGACGGCAGAAGAAGTCGATAGCGTGATTGAGCTATCGCTGGATATTTTGCGTCGCCTGCGCCGTAGTATTCCTTACGAAGAGCAACTCAAGCGTTACTACGCCAACATTGATAACTACCTCTCTTGGTACACTGAGCAGAGCTTCTTATCCATGATTGCGCACATGACCCGTGATAATGAATACAAAACCATTAAAGACCGATTAATCACGCTGGTTGAGAAAGAGCAAGCACATCGCACCCTTAACCAGTACAACTCAGATAAGGCCAACCAAGATATTACTCGTCTCAGTAATAAAATGCGGTTACTGCGCCGCCTGATTGAGCACCCGGTCATCCTCAATGAAAAAGTGTCATCGCTGGGGAATAACACCAAACGTGCGGTGAAAGGTTTAGCCACAGGCTTAGTGATGGTGGCAGTGACCATTACCGCCATTTCCGCACGTGACTACTGGGGAGAAATTACCGCCTCATTCATCATTGCTATGTCCTTTATCTATGCTCTGCGGGAAATCTTTAAAGACGACCTGCGCGATATGCTGTGGCGCTGGATAAGCAAAGGCAAAGCAAAATGGCGACGTCACTACTTCGATCCGACGACCGGTAAGCAAGTGGGTGATAAAGAAGAGTGGCTGGATTACAAAAAGCTGAGTGAGCTGCCGGATCGCATTCAAGCGATTCGGAAAAAACGTATTGTGCAGCGTGAAGAGCAGATCCTGCATTATCGTTCTCATACGGAAATGTCGACATCCCGTTTTATGAGTGGCTATGAAGAGACACGAGAAACCATGATGATTGATTTGCGCGCCATCATGCGCCAGATGGATAAAGGCTCAAATCATATTTATCAGCTCAACAACGGACAAGTCAGTCGCGAATCGGTGGAAAAACGCCATCTGTTAAATCTGATCGTGCAAGAAAAACACCATAAAGGTGAGCCGACTTACTACCGCTGGAAAATCGTGTTGAACCGTAGTCGAATTGTCGATATCGAGTCCATCCCACTTACTTAGCAATTTTCAGTGAAAGGGTTAACCAAAACTCCGCCATTGGCTCATCACCATGCAGCGTAGGACAGGTCGCAATAATGTGTACTTCTTGGTTAACCCGCTCTCCGGTACGCGCAGTTTCGTCTAGCATGCGATCAATCTTCTCACCTTCTACACAATGAAAATGCACCGCCGCTTCTGGGCGTTTGTGAAATTCGCCTCTCACCGATTTGAACGCCAAGGAAACCGATTTTCCGCGTTGATTGGCTTTGTGCATCGCCATATAGCCACCAGCCACATCCGCTCCTACCGCCAAAACACCAAAATACATACTATTGAGGTGATTTTTATTGCGTCTTTTCAGAGGGATACGAACCTCAACCGCTTGATCGTTTAGCGAAAGAATTTTCGGACGACACGCCCAAATCAACGGGACTTTGAAAAAGCCGAACAGATTAAGATAGAGATTGGCTTTTGCTAAGGGTGACAGCATAAAAACTCCGCAATAGTAAGTTGTCCGACCACTTCAATCGATCGCTGAATAAATGTCAAACAAATGTTAACAAAATGCAGAGCCACGACGCTTTCTGAGCAAAGTGAAGAGATAAGTCTGCTTGGTTGTGATGGGGTTACGCAGGCGGTTTGGTCAAATGCTCGGTTTTTACTCCAATTTACACCCCTTTCCTCAGCTGTTTTCGGCGTAATGGTTTATTCTCGTTGACAAATTCGTTATCTTTAGCGCTTCGCAATAAAAGGACAGGCGCTCCTATGCCACTGAAAACCGATGAATTAAGAACCCAAGCATTGGGACCTATGCCTACTCCGGCAGAATTAAGTCACGCACATCCTATCACTGATGAAGTTGCGCTAAGGATCGCGCAGTCTCGTCGCCAAATTGAAAGCATTCTTACCGGTGAAGATGATCGCCTATTAGTGATAGTGGGGCCTTGTTCGGTGCACGATACCGATGCCGCACTCGACTACGCTCACCGCCTTGCTGCGCTACAAGAAAACTATACTGATGAGCTTTTTGTCGTGATGCGAACCTATTTCGAAAAACCACGTACTGTGGTCGGTTGGAAAGGACTGGTCACCGATCCAAACTTAGATGGCTCTTACGCTTTAGAAACCGGTCTCAATAAAGCGCGAAAATTGCTGCTTGATGTAAACAAGCTCGGATTGGCTACCGCGACCGAGTTTCTTGATATGATCACAGGCCAATACATCGCAGACCTTATCACGTGGGGCGCAATTGGCGCACGTACCACTGAGTCGCAAATTCACCGTGAGATGGCCTCTGCGCTCTCCTGCCCTGTGGGTTTTAAAAATGGCACTAACGGCAATGTGAAAATCGCCATTGATGCGATCCGCGCGGCCAAAGCGTCACATTACTTCTATTCGCCAGATAAGAATGGTCGTATGACGGTTTACCGTACCAGTGGTAACCCATTTGGTCATATTATTCTGCGTGGTGGTGATAGCGGACCGAACTTTGATGCGGCTTCGATTAATGAAGCTTGCCAGCAGTTGGCGCAATTCAACTTACCAGAGCGTTTAGTGGTGGATTTCAGCCACGCGAACTGTCAAAAACAACACCGTAAACAAGTGGATGTCGCGCGCGATATTTGCCAGCAAATTGAAGCTGGCAGCCACAAAATTGCGGGCATCATGGCGGAAAGCTTCCTTGTGGAAGGCAATCAGCCAATGCACGATCTCAATAATCTGACTTATGGTCTGTCTATAACCGATCCTTGTTTAGGATGGGAAGATACCGCCACCATGCTTGATATGCTGGCTCAATCGATCAAAGTCCGTCGTTCTCGTCACTAAGGAAATACCTCATGCCTTCTTTTGATATTGTTTCAGAAATTGATGCGGTTGAGCTGCGTAACGCAGTCGAAAACTCAACGCGTGAACTCGCTAGCCGATTTGATTTTCGTAACGTAGATGCGAGCTTTGAGCTGAAAGAAGAGACCGTAAAACTGGCCGCCGAAGATGATTTCCAACTCGGTCAGATGATGGACATTTTGCGTGGTAACCTCGCCAAACGCGGTGTGGATGCTCGTGCGATGAAAGCCAAGGATTCTGTGCATATCGGTAAAAACTGGTACAAAGAAGCAGAATTCAAGCAAGGTTTGGAAGCGCTACTGGCGAAGAAAATCGTCAAACTGATCAAAGATGCCAAAATCAAAGTGCAAGCTTCGATCCAAGGCGATAAAGTACGCGTCACG
Source organism: Vibrio paracholerae (assembly GCF_037672085.1). Lineage (NCBI taxonomy): Bacteria > Pseudomonadati > Pseudomonadota > Gammaproteobacteria > Vibrionales > Vibrionaceae > Vibrio > Vibrio paracholerae. The sequence continues at coordinate 1,477,621 of NZ_JBBHLM010000002.1, forward strand.
GGCAAAAAGCGCGATGATTTGCAAGAAGTGATGGCGATGCTGCGCGAGGCCAACCTTGAGCAACCGCTGCAATACAATAACTTCCGCGAATAGTTTGAGATATACCCTTCCTACTTGAAGCTGCAGCGGTGTTGGCTACGTTCGCTCACCCCAATCACATAGTTTATCTATGCTCATGGGGATTCACTCTCTTGCCGCCTACCTGCAACTCCAAGTAGTTTTGGTATAAAGCACGTGTATTGAAGTACACAGTTTCGCTTTAAACAAACGCCCCAAAAACGGGGCGTTTGTCGTGGCTGCGAGCTAAATGCAAGTATTCTTGCTCAAGTCATCACATAAATAACCAGCGGCACTTAAGCTGCACTCTCTTTCGCTCGCGCCTGAGCGGCTAAGATTTCTTCCACTAACCTTGGCACTTCAATACTGGCTTTACCATAGCGCTTCTCAGCAAACTCGCTTTCCACTGCACTTGGCTCCAAATTGATCTCTATGGTGTGCGCGCCATGCATACGTGCGTCATGCACAAACCCCGCCGCAGGATAAACCACCCCAGAGGTGCCAATAGACACAAACAGATCTGCTTGTTCAAGCGCGGCGTAAATATCGCCCATGCGTAGCGGCATTTCACCAAACCAGACAATGTGTGGGCGCATCTGTGCAGGCATTTGGCAGCAGTGGCACAGATCGCCATGACGGATATCCTCTTTTTGCTCGACCGTTTGATTGGACTCAGGACAGCGCGCTTTCAGCAGCTCTCCATGCATATGAATAATGTTCTGGCTGCCGCCACGTTCGTGCAAGTTATCAATATTCTGGGTAATCACAGTGACACTGCCCTGCAACTCTTTTTCCAGTTTGCCAAGAGCAAGGTGTGCAGGGTTAGGCTGAATAGCGTCAGAGAGTAGCTTACGGCGGCGCTGGTTATAAAACTCCAGCACCATATCGGGATCACGCTGAAACCCTTCTGGTGTCGCCACATCTTCGATTCGATGGTTTTCCCACAGCCCATCCTGAGCACGGAAAGTTTGAATACCAGACTCAGCAGAGATGCCTGCTCCAGTCAGTATCACAACATGTCGATACGGTAAGCTCATAACCCATTCCTTTTCTCGGCTTTTGTTTAAGCTTAACACCGAAGCGTTATCAACCCTAGAAAGCAGGGATTAGACCATAGTAGTAACAAGGATAAAAACACCCAGCGAGTGCTGGGTGTTGAACGGTAAACATGTATTACAAATTCGGCCCTTTGGAGGGAGAATGCGGTAAGTTATTTTGATACTGCTGCATACCTTGGATCATCCGCCAGATCCAAATTGAAATGGCTCCTACAGCAATGATTGCGCCCACATAAGGAATGCCATGTCCGAGCTTGGCAAGCCAATGTTCAGGCATCCAGTAACGATTCACGCCCATGATGATGCCGTTCGTGGTCGCCACCGTCACAATCAGTACCACAAAGAACGTCAGATAAAGGAAGAAGCTACGGATTAAGCCATAGTAATGGGAATTCGCTATCTCACCATCTTGGTTCTTATCCAATCGGTAACCCGCATAGATAATGCCAATAACGCCTGATAGCAAGCAGGTGAATGGCGTCAGTAAGCTTGCAATGTAGACAAACCACACTGACTTGTGCGCTCTATCTTGATTCATGGCTCACCTCTCCTTTCGTTTGATTGAATGAGGCGGGTTGAGATTCCGTACTTGCTTCTTCAATTTCACCGCGGCGTTTTACTTCTTCATACCAAAGGTCGTGATGCTCTTTCGCCCACGTTTCATCCACTTTACCGGTCACCATACCTTCTAATGCGCCCTCCATACCAAACAAGCCAATGTAGATATGGAAGATAAAGCCACAGATTAAGATCAATGCTGAGAACATATGAATAAGGTTCGACAGTTCCATATCACGGCGAGTTTGACCGAAAATAGGAAAATCGAGCACTAGACCACTTAAAGCCGCCACCAGTCCAAACACAATTAACAACCAGTAAATCGCCTTTTCCCCAGCGTTAGAGAATCCCGCCGAGGGATGCGTCCCTTTGTATTTACCGACCATACCACCGAGTTTCATAAACCACTGCACATCCACTTTATTGAAGATGGATTTACGCCACCACTTGAGCAGCACAAACATCAGCAGAATGAAAAACAGTGGCCCCATATAGTTGTGATACTGCTTTGCGGCATAGATGATCCAGCCCCACAACTCGGTCGGGATATACGGTTTTAAGAAGTGCTTACCGTACACCAGCATCAAGCCACTGAACGCCAAGGTCAGGAAGGTAAACGCCATGCTCCAGTGCAGCGCCCTATCTGAGCGTGACCAACGCTTGAGCTTACGTCCAGTGCGCGGCTTACTCAGCATCAGCGGACCCACTGCGATATACGCCAGCACCACCATCGCAATGCTACCAAAAATCGCCACCGCACCTGCCGGAGACATCCATTTCTCTTTGAGGATAAACCAAGTTTCACCCGGTTTACTGATCAACACGCCATGTTCAGGCGACTGAGACGTGGTGTACCCCGCTTCGCCTTGTCGTACCTGACGCCAAAAGTCTCCGCCTGCCAGTTGGGTCATCTCTTTTTGTACCACATCCGGTTTTGCGTTCTCTTCTGCCATCACGGGTTGAGCCAACCAGCACAGCAGTGCTGCCAATAAAGGCAGCACAAAACGAGTGGCGCGAGAAAGTTGTTGTCTCATAGCCACTTAACTCCGAGTTGCGTCATAGGCGAGATCTTCACCATTGGTCCAACCTGCACCTTTCGCACCGCGTTCAACCACACGCTGACGGAAAATATCGGAGATTTTCTCCGCATCCCCCGCTAGCAGTGCTTTGGTTGAACAGAGAGAAGCGCACATCGGCAGTTTGCCTTCCGCAATACGGTTGGCTCCGTATTTGCGGCGCTCCTCTTCTGACCCCGGCTTTGTTTCAGGGCCGCCAGCACAGAAGGTACATTTGTCCATCTTACCGCGCTCACCAAACGCCGCCTGTTTCGGAAACTGCGGCGCACCAAACGGACAAGCAAACAAGCAGTAACCGCAGCCGATGCAGAGATCTTTGTTGTGCAGCACAATGCCATCTTCAGTATGCACAAAGCAGTCTGCCGGACACACCGCCATACAAGGTGCATCGGTACAGTGCATGCAAGCCACGGAAATCGAGTTTTCACCCGGTTCACCATCGTTGAGGGTAACTACGCGGCGACGTTGAATGCCCCATTCCAGCGCATCATCGTTTTCATTTTTACAGGCCGTGACACAGCCGTTACATTCGATACAGCGTTTGGTGTCACACAGGAATTTCATTCTTGCCATGGGTAAGCTCCTTACGCTTTACGAATGTTACAGAGGGTGACTTTGGTTTCCTGCATCAAGGTGACAGGATCGTAGCCGTAGGTCGTGGCGGTGTTTGCGGCCTCCCCAACCACATAAGGCTGTGTCCCTTCTGGGTATTTCGGACGTAGATCTTCCCCTTGGAACTTGCCACCAAAGTGGAATGGTAAGAAAGCCATGCCCGGTTTCACCCGACGTGTCACCATAGCTTTGACTTTGATGCGCCCTTTCTCTGCACCTTCAACCCAAACCATATCGCCATCCATAAAGCCTAAATCGTTGGCATCTTTCGGGTTCACTTCAACAAACATCTCTTGTTGCAGTTCAGCCAGCCAAGGGTTAGAACGGGTTTCTTCACCGCCGCCCTCATACTCCACCAAACGGCCTGAGGTAAGAATGATCGGGTATTCCACTGATTTATCTTGCGCTTGAATCGATTTGTACAGGGTTGGCACACGGAAAATGAACGCTTGATCGTCCCACGTCGGGTAATCGGCCAGCAGATCACGGCGTGGTGTATACAGCGGTTCACGGTGCAGCGGTACGCGATCTGGGAATGTCCACACAATCGCACGCGCTTTCGCGTTACCAAATGGAATGCAGCCGTGTTTGATCGCGACACGCTGAATACCGCCAGAAAGATCCGTTTTCCAGTTTTTACCTTCTGCAGCCGCTTTCTCTTCCGCGGTTAAATCATCCCACCATCCGAGTTGTTTCAGCAGCTTATCGCTAAATTCTGGATAGCCGTCTTGCAGCTCACACCCTTTTGAGTAGCTGTCTTCAGCCAGCAAACTTTTACCTTCAAACTCCACCCCAAAACGGGTACGGAAGTTACCGCCACCTTCGGCTACGGTTTTCGAGGTATCGTAAAGTATGTGCGTGCCGGGGTGTTTCATCTCTGGCGTTCCCCAACATGGCCAAGGCATACCGTAAGTATCGCCATGCGCGGGGCCGCCTTCGGCAGCTAACGTAGTTTTGTGGAAGGTGTGCCAGTTTTGTTGGTGCGTTTTCAAACGCTCTGGGCTTTGTCCGGTGTAACCAATCGTCCACATACCGCGGTTAAATTCGCGCGTAATGTCTTCAATCAGTGGCTGATTGTTCTCAACCCGAATGTGTTTACACAACTGATCTGCAATCCCCAGTTTTTGACTGAGCAGATACATGATTTCGTGGTCAGGTTTGGATTCAAACAGCGGCTCAATCACCTGATCACGCCACTGAATAGAGCGGTTTGACGCTGTTACACTGCCGTAGGTTTCAAACTGAGTGGTCGCAGGAAGTAAATACACTCCATCGGTGCGATCGTTCATCACCGCGGCAACCGTTGGGTATGGATCCACAATCACCATCATATCCAGCTTTTGCATCGCCTTTTTCATTTCCACGCCGCGGGTTTGCGAGTTGACCGCATGACCCCAATAGAACATGGCGCGAATGTTTTCACGTTGCTGTAGGTTGTCTTTGTTTTCCAGTACCCCATCGATCCAACGAGAGACAGGGATCCCCGGCGTTTCCATTGGCAACGCGCCATTGTAGGTGCCTTGGTCAAAGCGGTTTTTGATCCACTGATAATCGACATCCCAAACCGATGCCCAGTGTTGCCATGAGCCTTCGGTTAAACCGTAGTATCCAGGCAAACTATCCGAAAGAACCCCAAAATCAGTGGCACCTTGCACGTTATCGTGACCACGGAAAATGTTGGCACCGCCGCCTGATTTACCGATGTTACCGAGCGCCAATTCTAATACACAGTAGGCACGAGTATTGTTGTTACCTGTGGTGTGTTGAGTCCCGCCCATACACCAAACCACACAACCCGGACGGTTTTCCGCTAGGATCTTCGCCGTGTTATAGACTTCTTCTTCGCTTACGCCAGTGACACGCTCAACTTCGGCTGGTGTCCATTTGGCCACTTCCGCGCGGATTTCATCCATACCGAACACACGTTGCCGGATGTACTCTTTATCTTCCCAATTATTTTTGAACACGTGCCACAGTACACCCCAAATAAAGGCCACATCAGTGCCTGGCCGTAGGGAAACAAAGTAATCGGCTTTTGCTGCGGTACGGGTACGACGCGGATCGGCAACCACAATTTTGCAGCTGTTTTTCTCTTTCGCGATCAAAATGTGCTGCATCGCAACTGGGTGAGCTTCGGCAGGGTTCGAACCAATGAACAGCATCGACTTACAGTTGTGCATGTCATTGAATGAGTTGGTCATAGCACCGTAGCCCCAAGTGTTTGCGACACCCGCAACCGTGGTGGAGTGACAAATACGCGCTTGGTGATCAACGTTATTACTACCCCATAAAGAAACCATTTTACGAAACAGGTAGGCTTGCTCGTTGCTGTGCTTAGCACTGCCGAGGAAGTAAACCGAATCTGGACCTGATTCGTCACGGATCTTCAATATTTGGTCACCAATTTCATTGATGGCTTGCTGCCAAGAGATCTTCTTCCACTTGCCGCCTTCGAGCTTCATTGGGTATTTCAGGCGACGTTCACCGTGGCCGTGTTCACGCAGTGCGGCGCCTTTCGCACAGTGGCCGCCTGCGTTGAATGGGTGATCAAAAGCCGGCTCTTGACCAGTCCAGACTCCATTTTGCACTTCAGCGTAGACGCCACAACCGACTGAGCAGTGTGAACAGATGGTACGCTTCACTTCCGTTTTTGCGCTGCGATCCACTTCGCTGGCCTGAGCTTTACGGATCATGCCCGGTGTAAACAGAGAGGCACCTACCGCCGCTCCACCCGCTGCCAGTGACGTGTTTTTCATAAAGGCACGACGACTAATACCGAGCTGATTTTGCTCTTTGGTCACGCTGTCTGAACGTTTGATGAGTCTCATCGGGTTGGCTCCTATAGCGTGTTGTAGTAATCACGAATGTGTTGAGTTTCGTGATAGCCTTTTTTCAGCGGCTCTTTGCTCTCGGTGTTTGCTTCACTGGCGACCGTTTGAGTACTGACCCCCGCGACCACAGCGCCAGCGACAGCCGCTGTGCCTAACCCTTTAAGCAGATCGCGTCTGCTTTGGTTTACTTGGTTCTCTTTTTTCATCGATTGCTTCCTTATTGCTTAAGTTTTAGCAACTTAGCTGTGCGTCTTAAGACGTCTGTTTTCTAATTCCGGTTTGTTCACTGCTCGGCTTTATCGGTCAAGTTTTTCACCTCGATCCGATAACGATTCTTGCGACTGCTTGGTGCTTGTGTCATCGCCACTTGTTCTAAACTCAAAAAAGCGTCCAGAAGCTGCGCGACGGCTAAATAAAATTGCGCATGAGGAGCCTGACGAATTTGGCCAACCAGCTTGCCAAACCACGGTGCGATATGACGGTTGAAAAACGCTTGTTGCGTCTGCGCATCCGCATTTTCGTCATCACCTTGCTCACATAAATAAGCCATGGTTTCGCACAGTGCCGAAATGTGATCTTCTGGCTCACGCACTTGCTCATCCCGCTCCAGCCCCAAGCGGCTCAAATCATCACGAATCTCAGCCAGCGGCTTTTCCATCAATGAACCAGTTAGATGCCATGAGGCAAAAGGCACCACTTCACCACGACCGATACCAATAAACAGCTCTTGATACTCGTCAGCCAAAGAGTCCGATTGAGCGTTTTGTGCGGCGGCGGATATCGCCTGCCACGCTTTCGCCATTTCGGTGCCATTGGCCTCAAATTCCAATTCGGCTAGAAAGGTGCACAGCTCTGCTGAAGGCACATCACGCAGCAGTGTGGCGAGCAGCAGGTAGATGTCTGAACGCATTGACTGTGAATGTGTTGACTGTGAACGCATAGATTGCTCTTGCATGGCTTTCTCCTTAATACTTGAGCTGCTGCTCAGGGTCATGTGCCATGGCTTCAAACATGTCGACTACCCGACAGTCTTCGCACATCGCAATCCGATTGAGCGCTTCCGGCGTGGCGAAATGAGAGTGACCGCGTAACTTGGTTTGCAACATGGTAATCATGGATTGTGGCGCGAAAGGCTTATGGCAGCGCAGGCACTTAGCGGGTTCTTCTTGATGCAAAGTCACCACACCTTGGCGTGCCGCTTTGTTCCAGTTGAGTTGTGGCGTCGCGCTAAGCGCTTGTTCAGGGCAAGCTTTGACACACAAGCCGCACTGCACACAGTCTTGTTCAATAAAGCGTAGTGCTGGGCTATCTCCCGCCGGATGCAGTGCACGCGTTGGGCAAACCGCAACACAGCTCATGCATAAAGTACAATCGCTTGTTTGGCATTCAATGGTGCCGTAAGGCGCGCTAATACTGAGTGGTTGAACGTTCGGATGTGCATTGAGTGTTTCCGCTAACGCATCCAGCGCGGTAAACAGACGTTCGCGCTTATTACCGATTAAGTCACCCAACTTAAGCCCAAGCGGCTGTTCACACAGTACCGGCATCCCCTCGCGCAGCGATTCGAGATAAAGAATATCAATCGTCTCTTTGGGCAAACCCAAGTGAGTCAGTAAGCTCTGCGCCATACTCACTTCTTGGTTGAGAATACGCTGGATAGTGGGCGGCATGTGCCGACTCGCGGCAAACAATACTTGGGTGGCACCGTTAACTAAAGCGGCAAACCAACTGTCTATGCCGACGGAAGGCAGCTCTTCTACCACCACAGGAATCACGTTATCTGGCAATACGTTAAGTGCCATGACGTTGTAACTTCCATGGCGAGAGCTGCAAATCAGCACGATCGGTTTTTCACCGCCGGCTTGGTGATAATTCGCCAGTAAACGCTCAATAAATTTTTGCGTATCGGTAGGATTAGGCAGTGCGTAGTGAATCGCTTCCGTCGGGCAAGCCGTCGCGCAGGTTCCGACGCCCTGACACAGATAAGGGTTAATTTGAATGCGATGGCCTGTTTGATCAGAGCCTTCACTGGACAGTGCGCCAGCAGGACACGCATCCACACAGCGTTCACACCCTTTCACACCACGTGAACTGTGCGCACACAAATCGGGATCCAAGCGAAAATACTTAGGTTTATCGAAGGTACCTATCAGAGTTGGGATCTCTTCCAGTGCATCCGCTAGCTTTGGATAACCGCGTCCTACCGGAAAATAACCGGGCACAGGGACTTCTTCACTCATTAAACCGTTGAGTGACATGTCCAATACGATATCAAAGGTGTTTCCACCTATCGCGGCTTGCGCCAAATTGACTCGTTTACCGTGGTTTTCTACGTTCACCGAGAAGGCGCCGAGGAAACCGCTGATTTCAACCGTATCGGCGTAGTACAAATTGCTTTGTGTGCCAGGCTCACCATCTACAGAAAGGAGCGTGATTGAAGCCATACTGCTCAGTTGCTCGGTAATACGCTCAATGAGCATCGTGGGCCCAATAATTAAGGTATGGCCGCCACTTTCGTAACTTACGGTAGGAGGAATAAGATTGGTCAACTCAACCGTATGCTCAATCGCATACTGTCTCGCCCGACCGTTTGGAGACGTCGCTTGTTGTAATAGGTTGTTTAACATTGCTTGCTTCCGCTTATAAGAATCACGAGCGTGTTGGCTCGTTTTACATAGGCTAAAGCAAATAGCGTTCCAAATTTATTTTATTGAAAGATCAGAGAATTTATCGATAACGGGGATGAGAAATGAAAAGCCACAATAAGAGTGAGACATTATGTCTCACTCTACCTATTGAGGAGTAAGTCAAAATGTCCCTAATCTCTATGCGGTATATTTTGTCTCACTGTTCAGTGTGTCAGATGCTGCTGTATCGTAAGAGGAAAGCGTATTGTGATCAGAAAGTCGCGCAGAATCCACCGCGAATTCGGGCGCAGAAGCTGTCGTTTCATCAGGCATACTTTGATCAGGCATCGTTTGGTCAGGCACATCAGACATAGCTTTTTCCGGTATAGCTTGTTCAGACTGAACCTCTGGCGTCGTTTCTAGCTCATTACACCATTGGCGTAAGGTTTGTGCGACTTGCGTGGTGAGTGTCGCCGTGTTGCTGTAATCCGCGTTGTAATCATCCAGCATACACACTTCGCTAAACTCGCCGCTTAAAAACAGCTTACGCAGTGCAGCTTTCTTCAGTTCTTGCGAAGCATCGGATACCAACAAACTCGCTACGCTGGGTTCTTCATTCTCTGCTGAATGAGGTTGTTCGAGCGAGTGGCTCTCCAACCCACTTTCCGTTTCTACAGCGGACTCACTTTCTATCGGCTCCTCTTGCACAGGCTGTGAGTCCAAACTCTTTTGGGTATCAAGCAGTTGGTCTGATTCTGCGGTTAATTTACGTTGTGACCAACGAGAGAAAAACGTGTTTTCAGTTGCCACAAGACCTCCCCGCGCCTTCACGTTTCTTGCGGCGAATTTCCAGTAGCTCACCGTGACGACCAATATAGGCTTCTATCCACGCCTGAACAGGTAGTGGCATATCGGCCGACAGCACCAGATAATCGCTGTCCATATAACGGCTGGCGACGGCTTGCGATGCGGTCAATTGCACGATTTTAAGTGGCTGATCTTCAATTGGGTCTTCGGCAACCAAGAACAGCTTTGGTGCTTGTGAACTGAGGTTAAAGCGATAGTCAGTACGCTCATCACGGTACAAGTGCAAGGTTGCGACATATTGACTCTGCACCTCTGGCGTTAAACTGAAACCGTGCAACATCCACTGCGTGGTTTGCCAACGGCCACGTGAGACCAAACGCGGCTCAAGGTTGCAAGCGAGCGGCCAAGCGCTGTCGGTTTTGCTACGAGCAGCATCCGTTAAGGATTCAGGAGAAGTTTGTTCAGTCATAACCCATACTAAATTAACAATCAGAGTTGAAATTAAAGCAATAATTGCGCCATTGGGTACCAGTACCTTGCTTTAAGTAGAGCGACATCATCACTTTTGTTCAGTTTGTTTTTGATTCGGCACCCTTTTTGCTACATTGACGGCACTTTTTCTTATTCGCTGTACCGCAAGATTTGCACTGACAGATCGGCGGTGAATAAAGCGAGCAGCACACAGGAATCCAGCGTGGCTAAACCTTCCATCATCAAAACCAGCGAAAATCCTCTGCAAACCATTGAGGTTGAAGTGTATGACGAATACGGCGAAAAACTGGTGAAATCTATAGCTTGCGAACGCCCTCTCACTGTCCTGCTCAACTGGAAAGAGATTGTGACCTTGATGACGCTCGGTTCACGGCCAGAAGCTTTAGTGCTGGGTTATTTGAAAAACCAAAGTTTTATTTCCGATCCGGAAGCGCTCGATTCCATCATCATCGATTGGGAAACTCATTCGGCCGCGGTGGTCACCCGTGAAAACATTGACCATTTAGAGCCTGCGCTGAAGAAAAAAACCGTCACCTCCGGCTGTGGCCAAGGCACCATGTATGGCAACGTGATGAAGCAGCTTGAAAATTATCAAGTACCACAGCAGCCAATTAAACAATCACAAATTTACGCTGCTCTGGAAGCATTGACTCACTACAACGATACCTACAAAAAAGCCGGCGCGGTGCATGGCTGCGCAATTTGCCAAGAGGATCGGGTGATCTCTTTTGTGGAAGATGTCGGTCGCCACAATGCGGTGGATACTTTGGCTGGTGAAATGTGGCTCAATGGCATGCGTGGGGATGACAAAATTTTTTACACCACAGGTCGTTTAACCTCCGAGATGGTGATTAAAGTGGCGCAGATGGGGATTCCTGTACTGCTATCGCGCTCGGGTGTGACTCAAATGGGACTTGAGCTGGCGCAACGTTTTGGCATTACCACGATTGCTCGCGCTTCCGGTCGTCGCTTCCATGTGTACAGTGGCGCAGACAAAGTGGTGTTTGATGTGAAAGGCCACAGTGAAGAGGCATAGCAACATTTTCGCACGATAAAAGGGTTGAACGTTTTTCGGATAGCAAAAGAGCCTCACATAGAGGCTCTTAGTATTATTTAGCATGGAAAATATTGGCTTAGTTAGGAAACTTAACCCTCAACACCACGTGAACGCAGGAACTCAGCGTAAGTGCCTTTGAAGTCAGTGATTTTGCCATCACGAATTTCGATGATGCGGGTTGCCAATGAGTCTACGAATACACGGTCATGCGATACGAAGAACAGCGTGCCTTTGTATTGCTCTAGGGCGTTGTTCAAAGACTCGATCGATTCCATATCCATGTGGTTGGTTGGCTCATCGAGCAGCAGCATGTTTGGCTTGTGCATCATCAGTTTGCCAAGCAACATACGACCTTGCTCACCACCCGACAGCACCTTCACGGATTTCTTGATGTCATCTTGACCAAACAGCATACGACCCAAGAAGCTACGCACCACTTGCTCGTCATCGCCTTCTTGACGCCACTGACCCATCCACTCCATCAAGTTCAGATCTTCGGCGAACTCATGAGCGTGATCTTGCGCGTAGTAACCAATATTGGCATTTTCAGACCATTTGTAGCTGCCGCTGCGCGGCTCAAGTACACCCGCTAGAGTATTGAGCAGTGTCGTTTTACCCGCACCGTTCTCACCGATAATAGCGACACGCTCACCCACTTCAAAAATCGCGTTGAAGTTGCTGAACAGGTCATGATCAAAACCTTGGCTGAGGTTTTCCACAATCAGGGCGTTACGGAACAGCTCTTTCGATTGTTCAAAACGAATGAATGGGTTTTGACGGCTAGATGCCTTCACTTCATCCAGTTTGATCTTATCAATCTGTCTTGCGCGAGAAGTCGCTTGTTTTGCTTTCGATGCGTTCGCCGAGAAGCGCGCTACGAAGGTTTGCAGTTCAGCAATTTGCGCTTTCTTCTTCGCGTTATCAGACAACAGACGCTCACGCGCTTGAGTGGCCGCGGTCATATATTCGTCGTAGTTGCCTGGGTAAATACGCAGCTCGCCGTAATCCAAATCCGCCATGTGGGTACACACTGAGTTTAAGAAGTGGCGGTCATGCGAGATGATGATCATGGTGCAGTTACGCGCATTCAGCGTATCTTCCAACCAGCGAATGGTGTCGATGTCCAAGTTGTTGGTCGGTTCGTCAAGCAGCATGATATCAGGGTCTGCAAACAGGATTTGCGCCAGCAGCACACGCAGTTTCCAACCCGGAGCCACACTGCTCATCAGGCCGTAATGTTGCTCAAGAGGAATACCTACCGCGAGAAGTAGTTCACCCGCTTTGGACTCTGCCATGTAGCCGTCCATCTCAGCGAATTCCACTTCAAGATCGGCAACACGCATACCGTCTTCTTCGGTCATTTCTGGCAGCGCGTAAATACGATCGCGCTCTTGTTTTACCTTCCACAACTCTTTGTGACCCATGATAACGGTGTCGATTACCGTGAACTCTTCGTAGGCAAACTGATCCTGATTCAGTTTGGCGACACGTTCATTCGGATCGTAGCTCACGTTACCGCCACTTGGCTCTAGCTCACCACTGAGGATTTTCATGAAGGTGGATTTACCACAACCATTGGCTCCGATGAGACCGTAGCGATTACCTTCGCCAAACTTAACTGAAATGTTTTCAAAAAGTGGCTTAGCGCCAAATTGTTGAGTGATATTCGCTGTAGAAATCAAAGCTTTTACCTTAGTGCGTTAACATGCCCTCTGCTCAAAACAACTCATAAAGCTGACTGATTTAAGCAGACGGGGATCACAAATAGAAAAATCTGCGCAACGGTACTTGTTCAGAGCCAAGACTACAAGCTCTGTTTTACATAACAAGGATAAAAGTTAGCTTAACGAGTGAGTTGATGTACAAAAAACCATATCCCCTTCCTACTTGAAGCTGCCGCGGTGTTGGCTACGTTCGTTCACCCCAATCACAGAGTTCATCTATGCTCATGGGGATTCACTCTCTTGTCGCCTACTTGCAACTCCAAGCTGTTTGGTTATTACATGGTTGCCGTTTATTGAAGAAGCAGATTACCCCGCCATTTTGCTTCATTTTTGCAAGAGAGATAAACGCTAAAAATACTCCCCACGCCCCACTCGGAACAGACTTTAATTTCTCCGCCAGACTGGCTAAGCAGACTTTGTGATACGGAAAGCCCAAGCCCCGTCCCCTCACGTTTGGTGGTGTAAAACGGATCGAAAATACGCTTGAGGTTTTCTGGCTTAATGCCACAACCTTGATCTTGAATGTGGATGACCGCACCGCGGTTTTGCCCCTCTTCAATCCAATCTTCACTGCGAATCGTAATGCGCCCCTTACCTTGCATGGCATGAATCGCGTTCATCTGCAAATTAACCAACACTTGCAGTAATTGATGACGATTCACTTCCACTGAATTGTGCGCTTGCAGATCGAGTACAAATTCAATGTCGCGCTTTTTCGAACCGGTTTTGACTAAGGTAATACTTTCATCAATGATCGGATTAACGTGTTGCCACGTGATTTCGTCCTGCACTCCGCCTTGGCGACTGTATTGCAACAAGCTGCGGGTGATGTTTCGGATCCGCTCGATTTGCAGCAAGATCGCATCAATTTCCTCTTCGACTCTGCTCGCGTCTGCACCAAGCTCAAAACGAATCAATTCCGTATTACCGAGAATCACCGCGGTAGGGTTATTGATTTCATGGGCAATCCCCGCAGTTAGCTCACCTAGGGCCGCGAGTTTTTCATGCACCACCAACTGATTACGGGTCTGGTTCAGTAAGGTAATATGGTGTTCAAGCTGCGCGGTTTTCTCTTGCAAACTGGCGGTACGCGATTGCACCTTGGCTTCTAACTCATGCGCGGCTTGTACAATCTCTTCATTACGCTGCTGTAACTGATCCAGCATGTTGTCGAACTGCTTTGCTAGCTGGGCAAGTTCATGCTTATCATCAAGTCCAAGCTGACCAATACGCTGATTTTTGCCAAGCTGTACCATTTTCACCACACGGTGGATTCGCTCAATCGGGCGCAGCAGATCCCGAGAAGCGCGATAGACTAACCAACCAGAGAGAATTAATAGGGTAAATGTAATAACGGCAACTTCTAAAATATTGGTCAGGTACGCTTTTAAAAACGGCCACATTAAGTAACCGGTGTACAGCATGCCAATTTCGTTGTGGTATTGATCGCGAATCGGCTGATACGCAGTGATGTACCAAGCATCATACACATACGCCAGATTAACCCACTGCTGACCACCTTTGAGCACTTGATTAAACACTTCAGATGACACCCGCGTGCCTATCGCGCGACCTGCGTGAATTGTGCTATCTAGTGGCACGTTAGTGCTGACGCGTAAGTCATCCAAAAACAGAGTTAAAGTGCCCGTTGGGCGAAGCTGGTCTTGATGGCTTGGGTAGATGAGATCTCGAATTTGATCGACTAATGTTGTGCTGTTGTTGAGCAGCAAACCGCCATCCAAAAAACCTATGATGTCGCCGAAGTTGTTGCGCACTGGAATCACAGTACGACTGACTAATCCCCGAGTTTCGATCTGTTGAGAATTAAGGATCGGGATTTGCGCTTGCTTGGCTAAATCGGGATCGAGCTTTTCTAGCTCATCGGCACTAAGTACATCAAAGAAGGATTCACGCTTGGTGAGATCGAGATAGCGAAACTTCTGCTCTAAGCTATCCACACGCTCAAAACTTAAGAAATCTAAGCCATAGCGATTTTTTTGATTTTGCACCCAACGTGGCAAAGTACTGAGCGTTTCCGCCTCTTGCAGACGCTTGCGAAAATCGAACGATTCCGCAAAGGCGCGCACGTGATTGGCTTGTTTCTGTTGCAGCAGAGTTACACTGTTTTGCGCCACGCCTAGCCGCTCAGACACATCAATTAAGGCGCTGTTCCAAGTGTAGTGAAGTGACCAGTAAATGGTGATCGCAATCAGCGCCAGCAATGTGAGAAAAATTGGCGCTGAGGTCAAAATCAGTAAGCGATAGCGCACGGTGGTTTGAAAACGGTGTCGCCATTTTTGCCACCAAGCCCATTTAGCTTTCATGGTTGAGACCCTCGCTTTCCCACTCTTTGTATTTACGCTCCAACGTTTTACGTGCCACGCCTAAATCGCGGGCGGCGGCCGATTTATTGCCCTCATACAGCGCCACAATTTGTTGAATATGCGCTTTTTCCACCGCACGCAGAGGCCAATCGTTGGGATATCCCAAACTGGATTGAGTGACATTGTCACTAGAGGAAGCTTTGGTACTGATATCTGGTGACATTGTCACCTCGGGTTCAACATGAATAGGCAGACCATTGAGCTCTCGCCAATAATGCGCAGGCGGTTTACCCAATAACAAGCAGCGCTCAATCAAGTTTTTCAGCTCGCGAATATTGCCAGGCCAATCATAATCTTGCATCGAAGAGATATCTTCATACGCCCATTTAGGCATTGGCATCCCCAGCTCCGCACAGAGCATTTTGGTGAAAAAAGGCAGCAGTTCATGCAGATCTTGCTTGCGCTCACGCAGTGGACTCACTTCGATTTTCAGCACATTAAGCCGGTAGTAAAGATCGCCGCGGAAACGCCCATTTTCGACTTCTTGTTGCAAATTGCGGTTGGTGGCAGCCACCACTCGCACGTCCACACTCACCTCTTTTTCCGAACCCACTGGGCGCACCGCGCGTTGTTCTAAAACTCGCAATAGCGAGGCTTGCATAGTAAGTGGCATTTCTCCGATTTCATCTAAAAACAGAGTGCCGCCGTTGGCCACGCGAAATAGCCCTTCACGACTCTTTTTCGCGCCGGTAAATGCCCCAGAGGTGTGCCCAAACAGTTCACTTTCCAGCAGTTCTGGCGCAATCGCGCCGCAGTTGATCGGCACAAAGGGGCCTTGTCGACCACTCGCTTCATGGATGCCCCGTGCGACCAGCTCTTTGCCCGTCCCCGATTCCCCTTCAATCAGCACCGAAGCGCGTGACGGAGCAAACTGAACAATCCTCTGCTTGAGTAATTCGGTTTGTACTGAGCTGCCAATGATTTGTGTTGTGCAGTGACGCTGAAAATCACGCTGTAAGGCGTACTGCAAACGCTCATTGAGGCGCTTATTCATACAGCGTTGCACCGCTTGCAGCATTTGTTCGAGGTTAAATGGCTTGAGGATAAAATCGCTTGCCCCCAGTTTGAGAGCACTGATGGCGGTCTCAAGATCCGCGTATCCGGTCATAAAAATCACATCCGCGCGGTGATCTGGATCGGTAAACGCTTCTTCCCATTCAATCCCTGAGCGTCCCGGTAGGTTGATGTCTAAAATCAGCAAGTCGTAATGATGCTCACCACGCAGCACCTCGGCCTCTTCAATGCTGCTGGCTAAATCGACGCGCGAAAACCATTTACTCAGTGCTTTTTTCAGCACCAGTTGCATACCGACTTCGTCATCGACAACTAAAACAGAGAAGGCTTGATATAAATGGGTTTGATTGAGATCCAAAACTGGTGGCATAGAGGGATTCCATAACGTATTGAGACAGAACGACTCAATTAACCTTACATTGGCTAGGCGTAATTTGCGACATTTTGTCCCACACGGTTTAAAGTGTCACTATCTTTAGGCCAGATTTGCCACAAATCACCGACTTTTTGCAGGGAAAATAGCCCTCAATGAGTAAGAATGATGTTGGCATCCCATTTGCTATACCTCTGTTTCGTATAAACTCATCAGCAATTGATTTTATTCTGTAATATCAGTTTATTAAGCGATATATCTTGCTGACTTAACCTCCAACGTACCGTCATGGAATTCATAATGAAAAAAACAGCCTTCACCCTCGCGGCAGCTTCGCTCATTTTAGTCAGTTACTCTGCTTCCAGTGCCGATGACACTCGTATTCGTCTTGCGACCACCACCAGTACCAATGATTCAGGACTGCTCGACTACCTGTTACCAAGGTTTGAGCAAGATACGGGTTATAAAGTGGATGTGATCGCAACAGGTACAGGTAAAGCGCTGAAAATGGGCGAAAACGGCGATGTAGATTTGGTGATGACCCATGCACCGGATGCTGAAGCCAGTTTTGTAGAAGCGGCTTTCGGTGTTCTACCACGTAAACTGATGTACAACGACTTTGTGGTGGTTGGCCCAGAAAGTGATCCGGCTAAAATTGCTGATGAAAAGAACATCGCAAAAGTATTTGAAAATATTGCTAAAAGTGGCGCTGTATTTATCTCACGTGGTGATGATTCCGGCACACACAAGAAAGAGCTCGGCATTTGGTCACAAAACAAGATTGAACCGAATTTCGGTGGCTACCGTTCTATTGGTCAAGGCATGGGTCCAACACTGAATATGGCATCAGAAATGCAGGCTTATACCCTGACCGACCGCGGGACTTGGCTAGCTTACAACAATAAGTTGGCTCTCAAGATTCTGTTTGAAGGTGATGAGCAACTGTTTAACCCTTACCAAGTGATTATTGTCAATCCTGAGCGTTACCCAACCACCCAATATCAAGCAGCTAAAGTGTTTAGTGATTGGCTGGTGAACCCTAAAGGCCAGCAGTTGATTAACGAGTTTAAAGTCAATGGTCAACAACTCTTTGTCGCCAATGCGGACAAGCAGTAATCCTCGATGAGTCTTTGGCAAACAACCCTAGATGCGTTGCATCTGTTGGTGAGTCTAGATCCTAAGCTATGGGAGATCGTCGCGGTCTCCTTTAGTGTTTCGCTAACGGCCATTGCTCTGGTGCTCATCCCCTCTGTGGTGCTCTCTTTTGTGCTGGCGTACACCAACTTTCGCGGTAAATGGACTCTGCTGTCGCTGATCAATACCTTGCAAGCGGTTCCGACTGTGGTGATCGGCTTGTTGTTGTATATGTTGCTCTCACGCGCAGGCCCGCTGGGTGATTGGCAGATGCTGTTTACTCAGCAAGCCATGATTTTAGGCCAAGCACTGATCTGTTTTCCGATTCTGGTTGCCATGATGCATGGCGCGTTACAATCCACCGATCGCCGCTCGCTAGAAACCTCGATGACCCTAGGAGCTACCGTACCTAGGCTCTTTGCAACCTTAGTCTGGGAAGCGCGCTTTCCTTTAATGGCCGCCACCATCGCCGGTTTTTCCCGTATCGTGACCGAAGTCGGCTGCTCAATGATGGTCGGTGGCAATATCATGGGCTTGACCCGCAATATCCCAACGGCCATTTCATTGGAAAGCAATAAAGGCGCTTTTGCGCAGGGTGTGGCGCTGGGTATGGTGCTGCTTGCCTTAGCGCTAGGGCTAAACTTTCTGCTCTCTTCCCTACGGGGCAAAGGCTATTTAAGGACATGAGGCCAATCATGACGATCAAACTTACCGCACAGCAGCTTTCCATGCGTTTTAAAGATCGCGTGTTATTTCATATTCCAGAGATCTCTATTGGCCCTAATGATGCCATTTACCTTAAAGGCGACAATGGTGTGGGTAAAACCACCTTATTGAAAATTCTCGCGGGCTTGTTAGAGCCGAGCAATGGTAGAGTGCTTGGCCGTAAACCTTGGTGGCAGCGTCTGTTTTTGACCTCTGCGACGTCTGAAGTTGTCTATCTTCATCAAAGCCCCTATCTGTTTGATGACACGGTTTACCAAAATGTGCTGTACGGCATTCGTTTCAGTGGGTTATCTGCGCATGAAAAACGTGCGCAAGTGATCACGGCCTTGCGTATGGTCGGGCTAGAAACGCTAGCCGATGAGCATATTTCTGTGCTTTCCGGCGGAGAAAAACAGCGCGTGGCGATGGCGCGAGCGTGGATCCTCAAACCTTCTATTTTGTTGATGGATGAGCCGAGTGCGTCATTGGATCAAGAATCTATCGAGAGATTGGTTATAATGGCGCGAGATTTATTAGAGCGCGGCTCCAGTCTTGTCATCACTAGCCACCAAACCAACGCCCTCACGGCGCTGTGTAAAAAACAATGGTGGATTAAAGATCGTCAACTCATTGAGTCGCCTTTGCTGCAAATTGTGAAAGAAAACAATGATAACCACGCAAACACTTCCCATTCTTCAAGCTTCCGACACTAGCTGGGTGATTCTGGCTGGCGGACAAGCCAGCCGCATGGGAGGACAAGACAAAGGCCTGATCCAGTTGAATGGTCAGCCCCTGATTCAACATGTGATCGATAAGTTGGCCCCACAAACGCCGACGTTGCTCATCAACGCCAATCGCAACCAAGGCCAATACCAACAATTTGCGCCGGTGATCAGTGATGAGTTTCCTGATTATCCGGGACCTTTAGGCGGCATTCATGCTGGTTTAAGTCATGCTCCGACCGATTGGGTCGGCTTTGTCCCTTGTGATAGCCCGTTAATTTGCGATGATTTGGTTGCCCGTTTCTGTCAGGCTGTCAAACCCGAGAGCGATATCTTAGTGGCCCATGATGGCCAGCATCAGCAACCTGTGTTTACCCTATTTCATAAACGCGTGCTCCCCAAACTCAGCGCCTTTTTAGCCCGCGGCGATCGCAAAATCATCTTGCTTTACGATGAATGCCATACTTCTTACGTCGATTTTAGCGATGCACCGAGCTGCTTTTTTAATTTGAATACGCCACAAGAGTTGGCGCAATTTGGAGCGTTACATCCATGATTGCTTCTGCACACCAGAATCCTCAACGCCCTAACCTGCCATTACTCGGTTTCGCCGCCTATTCTGGCACCGGAAAAACCACGTTACTAGAAGCCCTGCTGCCTAAGCTGACGGCGGCTGGTTTGCGCATTGGCCTACTGAAACATGCGCACCACGATTTTGATGTCGATAAGCCAGGCAAAGACAGTTATCGCTTACGTAAAGCGGGAGCGTCTCAAATGCTGATTGCGTCGCGTAACCGTCATGCGCTGATGACCGAAACCCCCGATGCTGAAGCGAAGTTTGATTATCTGCTGACTCGATTTGATGCTGAAAAGCTCGATGTGATTTTGGTTGAAGGCTGTAAAAATATCGCTTTTCCAAAAATTGAACTGCACCGCGCGGAAGTCGGTAAGCCTTGGCTTTACCCTCACGATGAAAACATCATGGCGATTGCTGCGGATGAGATGGTCGAAACGGATCTGCCGCAAATGCACATTAATGATCTCGATGCGATCGCTGATTTCGTTTTGGATTATGTCAATAAGTGGCGCGCGCAGCAGATTCAACCACACACAGTGTCAGATTCAAAAAACAGTGCCGCGGCATGCTGCGACACTTTATCCCCTGCTTTTCTTTCAGTAGAGCAAGGCCGCGAGAAGATCCTCTCGCTCATCTCACCTTTGGCAGAGACAGAATCGGTCGCGATTCAAGAGTGCTACCAACGAGTTTTGGCGCGTGAAGTTTCCTCTCCGATCAATGTACCCGCCTATCGCAACTCAGCGATGGATGGTTATGCGCTGCGCAGTGATGATCTTGAACGCGATAGCTACCGTGTAGTGGCGGAAGTGCTCGCCGGCAGTCATTATCCGAAAACGGTTGAACTCGGCGAAGCGGTGAAGATTATGACTGGCGCGCCCATGCCACTCGGTGCCGATACAGTAGTAATGCGTGAGCAAGCCATGCAAAACGGCGAACTGGTCAGTTTTACTGGTGTCAAAATCAAAGCAGGACAAAACGTGCGCCAAGCAGGTGAAGACTTGGCGCAAGGCCAAGCTGTGTTTCACTCTGGCCAGCGTTTGCTTTCTCCAGAAATGGGCATGTTGGCGTCACTGGGTTTCGCGCACGCGGACGTATTTCACTCGCTTAAAGTCGCAATTTTCTCGACCGGTGATGAGGTACAAGCGCCGGGCGGTGACATTGAGCCCAACTCAATTTTTGATTCCAACCGCTTTACTCTGACGGGGTTACTCAAGCAGCTCGGTTGCCAAGTGATCGACCTTGGCATCATTGAAGATGACGAAGCCAAAATGATGCAAGTGCTTGAGCAAGCGGCAAAACAAGCCGATGTGATGATCACTTCCGGTGGTGTTTCTGTAGGCGATGCCGATTTCATCAAATCCGCGCTAGAAAAACTGGGGCACATTGATTTTTGGCGGATCAATATGCGTCCGGGCCGCCCACTGGCGTTTGGTCAGATTGCAGGAAAACCTTTCTTCGGGCTACCGGGCAACCCTGTCGCGGTAATGGTTTCTTTCATCAATTTTGTGGAACCTGCCCTGCGTAAAATGCAAGGTGAACAAGGTTGGCAACCACTGAAAGTCAATGCGATTGCGTTGGAAGATCTTCGCTCTCGCCAAGGCAGAACTGAGTTCAGCCGTGGGGTTTACGCTTTTAATACGCAAGGACAACTGACAGTACGTACCACGGGCAAACAAGGTTCGGGGATTTTGCGCTCAATGAGTGAAGCCAACTGCTTAATTGAAATTGCTCCGGCGATTGATACGGTAAAAGTCGGTGAAAGCGTGACAATCATCCCACTTCAAGGCAGAATCTAGCCCGTTTATTTAGCGTTGAGAGAGAAACATGGCTCGTACCATCATCTACACCTACAAAAACCAAGAGAAAACGCTGACTTTCTCATACGAAAAACATCACAACATTCATGAAGCGGTAGCCGAAGCGGAAGGCATTGATTTGACCGAATTTCTGAAGATGGAGATGCAACTGGAAGCGATTTCAGATACCAAATCGGTACGCAACTTCCGTGATAACCACTTTAAAAAGCTCGGTTTTGGCATCATCACGCTACAGCCGAAAGAGAATCTTGGTGTAGGTAAAAAACCAAAAACGACTCGCTAAGCCAATATGCTTTAGCGGTAATTTTAAAATACCAAGACCCAAACGACTTGGAGTTGCAGGTAGTCGGCAAGCGAGTGAATCCCCATCAGCATAGACAAACAATGTGATTGGGGTGAATGAACGCAGCCAACACCGCTGCAACTTTAAGTAGGAAAAGGAAAAGGGCTTGCAGTGCAAGCCCTTAATTTATTCTGTTTACCTTCAACTTATCTAATGTTGAGGAAAGCCGCTCCGCGCACGCCGCCGGAGTCGCCATGTTTGGCTTTAACGATTTTCGGGCATTTCGCAACAGAGAGCAGATGCTTGGGCACCCGCTTTGGCATCTCTTCATAAATCAGATCGTAGTTTGATAATCCACCGCCTAACACCACCACATGTGGATCGTTGGCAGTAAAAATATTGGCGAAACAGATCGCCAGCAGTTCCATAAAGCGCTCAACGTGCTCAACTGCTTTGGCTTCACCCTCTTTCTGTGCTGTGATGATCTCAATCGCTTTTTTCTTTTCGCCGTAATAGTGCTCGTACAACAGCTCAAAGCCACGACCAGAGAGATAGTTGTCCATACAACCTTTATTGCCGCAGCCACAGCCCAGTAATGGCGCTTTTTCACCAAGATGGAACCAGGCATCAATCGGTAAGCGCATGTGACCAATTTCACCCGCTACGTGGTTACGACCTGAGAACACTTTACCCTCGTAGACCAGTCCGCCACCAAAACCGGTACCTAGAATCAAGCCCATCACCGAAGCCGCTTCTTTTAGCTCATCATCCCAAGCTTCAGAGAGCGCAAAACAGTTCGCATCATTTTCCACTTTCACTGCGCGGCCGAGTTTTGCTTCCAGATCGGCACGCAGCGGTTTACCTTTGGCTGCAGGCACGTTAACGGTCAATACGCAGCCATTATCGGCATCTTCCATGCCCGGAATACCCAGACCAACCGTACCTTCGACGCCAAATTGCGCATCGTATTTATGCACTAACCCTGCGATAGTCTCCACCAATTTGGCATAGTCATCGGTTGGTGTCGCGACGCGTTCCGTGGCAACGCGCTCTAACTGTGCATTGAACGCTCCAAATTCAATTTTGGTTCCGCCCACATCAAAGCCGTAATACATGGCCTTCTCTCCTCAATTTCCTATCCCAGCCTTGGGGAAAAAATAAAAACACAAAAGTGAGGCGTATTATCCACAAGGCGGTGTCTATAGTCCGTGACAAAACACGTATTTATCTGGCCAATGACATCGATTGCGCAATAAGCGACCAAAACCCTATCCAAGTTTAGAGGCAGTTCGCGTTTTGTTGATGCGCTATCCAGCGTTGCAATGCGGGTTTAGCAATACTCGGTTTATTGCGCGATTTGCAAGTCAGGTAAGTTTCTTTAAATGCTTCGAACCACAGCGATAACGTACTTGCTGAGTGTCGATCACCGAACATGTCCAAAACTAAGCTAGCCACTTCTGCGGTAGCTAAGTGCTGTTCGTTTTCCGATTTACGCATCATGTATTGCGATAAGCGTTCTGGCTCCACCGATACCAAAGGTAATTTGGCTAGATATGGCGATCTACGGAATATACGTTTTGCTTCACGCCAACTACCATCAATCAGGACCAACAGCGGTTTTTTACCTGCAAACTCAGTCGGGATTGGGCTTAACACGCGAGTTTTATCCTCTTCCGTTTCCGCTGGGAAAATCAGCACCGGATAATAGGCAGGGTTGCAGAGTAACGCGAGCATCTCTGGGTTTGGCTCAGTACGACTCCATTGATATACATGGGTCTCTTTCACCGTGTCTGCAATTAAGCGCCCAGTGTTGCTTGGTTTAAATACTTCGTTTTCAGAGACGATCAGCAGTACCGCCACTTGGCTTTCAATATCGGGCTGATGGGCACACAAGCAGTGCGTCAACTCAACCAGACAGTACAAGCAGCGTTTAATCTTGCCACCCCGCGCCAAAAATGGCTTGGTTGAACGTTCTAGGCGATATTGATATAAGTGATGGAAAGCGTGAATTCTCATGGCTCGGACTACTGGCGGAAAAATGGCTGCGATTTTACTGACCACAGGGCTTTTACGCCAGTAAAGATTCTCGACGTGGCCTAAATCTAGGAGAACCCAATGAGTGAACAAATTGAGCTGATCCGCTTAGCGATTTTTTTCTCTGTATTAGTGATTTGTGCCTTATGGGAATCGAATCGTCCACGCAAAACCTTGTCGCAAAGTAAGCGGGTTCGCTGGCTGAATAACCTCGGATTGGTTGGCTTTAATAGTCTTTTGATCACCGCGCTGATGCCAATTTTAGCCTTCAGTGCCGCGCAATGGGCGCAAAGCCAACAGTTTGGCTTGCTGTATTGGTTGGAGATCCCACCTTTCATCGCGCTCTTCGTTGCGGTGGTATTACTGGATGCGGTGATTTATTGGCAGCACCTGTTGTTTCACCGTATTCCTTTGTTGTGGCGGCTACACCGCATGCACCATGCGGATCAAGATATTGATGTCACCACTGGCAGTCGCTTTCATCCGCTCGAAATAATGATTTCTGCGTGGATAAAAATCGGTGCAGTGACGTTATTGGGCGCATCACCTCTGGCCGTCGTGGTGTTTGAAATTTTGCTCAATGCCAGCGCTATGTTTAATCACAGCAATGCTAAGCTGCCCTATAAAATCGACCAGTGGCTGCGTTTACTGGTCGTAACGCCGGACATGCACCGAGTCCACCACTCCGTTTTAGTGCACGAGACCCACTCCAACTTCGGCTTTTTTCTTTCGATATGGGACAAGATGTTTCACACCTATATTGCGCAGCCAGAAATGGGCCATGAGCGAATGAAGATTGGCTTGTCACTGTTTCGTCAAGCACGAGAACAGTGGCTGGATAAAATGCTGACTCAACCGTTTCGCGAACGTTAAATCAGTTCAACTCATACTTATGCAACATCGCTTGTTGATGGCCGGCAATCTCTGCGACTTGTTCAGCGCTTTCCAACATGGCATCCAACTGACGTTTGGTTTCTTGCCCTTGTTCGGAAATTTGCGCTACCGCTTTGTTTACATCTGCCGTGGCTCGTTTTTGTTCTTCGGTCGCTTGATTGAGCTCTTGCTCAGATTGGCTACGAGTGCCATAACCCAAGTACTTCACTTGTTCGAGAAAATTTTGCGTTAACGCTGCATTATTCAGCGCAAAGGGCAAAGCTTGCTCAGACAGTTGATTAAACTGAGCGCCAACCCGCTCTATGCCACGTAAACTGGTGACAGATAAGCTAATCATCAGTATGGTTATGCATAGAAACACTGCACCGAGTGTTTGGGTTAAGGATAAATTTTTTGTCAAAGCCATGTAAGTGCGTCTTAAGTTTGAGAGTCAACGCCATGGTAGGTAGTGGCTGTTGCAGTTTTATTTCATTTTTTTGTCAATAAGGTGACTCATGTTGACGGTTAAGCAAACGTTTTCTCTGCTTCTTTTAGGATTCCTTGTAGGGTGCTCAACCAATCCCTCTTCAGAGCCTGATACCTCTGTATCTGAGCCTAATTCAAACAACCTGCCATTGGCGAATTTTTCGAACGTATTCACAGAGTGGCGCGGTGTACCCTATCGATTAGGCGGAAATAATAAAAACGGCATTGATTGCTCAGCCTTTGTACAAGTCGCTTATCGAGATGCATGGCAAAGAGATTTACCGCGCACCACCCAATCTCAAGCCCAAACAGGTCAAAAGATCGCGTATGAACACGCTCAATACGGAGATTTGGTATTTTTTAAGACATCTCGCACCAATATTCATGTCGGTGTCTATTTGGGCAATAAGCAGTTTATGCACGCTTCAACGTCGAAAGGCGTGATCATTTCGAGAATTGATAACCCTTACTGGGCTTCAAAATTTTGGCATTTTAGGCGGATTGAGAATCCGCCTTTGTTATCAAACTAGTCAATGGGGATTAGTCGTATTTCGCAACGGCAGAGTCAAACAGGTTTTTCACTAAAGCTATGTATTCATCCAAGAAGGCGATCTGCTCGTTAGTCGCTGGGCGATACCAAACCCCCGCGAGCACTTCGCCTAAGTCTTCGACCACCGAATCGGCTTCTTTCAGTAATTGGAAGCGAACACTAGAATGAAGCTCAGGGTTTTGTTCAAAAATAGACATGATGTTGCTTGCCACCATATCTGTGATGACATCTTCAACACTTTCAGTTCCCGTATCCCCTTCCTGAGTGAAAACATCCATATTGAATGATAGATGCTCAATCAGGGCCAGATATCCATCGGTTTCTACAACCACATTCTTTCTCCGCTTTACTGCTGCTGTTCGCCAGTTAGTTTGTATCTTGTTTAATACTAAGACATGAATAGCCATTTTCACAGATGGCAAATGCTAGTTGCTGCACTTTCCACCAAGAGTCCGACTAATTCGCCTAGCACTACTTAATTATGAGCTAAAACTGACTGGCTGAGATGAGTTTTAGCTCATTATTTGAAAAATTGTTTGCAGTGCCATCTCATGACGCACACTGCGCACGATACTATGGGAGTAAACATAATGATTTTATGAGTTAAATCACACTTAGATGTTTCTACTTCTGCAATTTTTACTCAAGTTAGATTTATGTGCACTCATAAACTTTCATATTGGTGATCTTGGCATAAACTATACCCAAACTACTTGGAGTTGCAGGTAGGCGGCAAGTGAGTTCATCCCCATGTGCATAGATAAACACTGTGATTGGTGTGAACGAACGTAGCCGACACTGCTGCAGATTCAAGTAGGAAGAGATAGCCAGTAAGCAGATAAATAACCGAGAGCTTTAATTATGTGGCCAGCAATTATTCAACAATTGTCCGAGCAATTGGGCAAAGATTTTCACCTAGTTGAAAAAGAAAAAGTGCATGGAGGTGACATTAATGAATGCTTTATGGTGAGCGATGGAATAGATCGCTATTTTGTGAAAACGAACCAACGCGAGTATCTGACCAAATTTACCGCCGAAGTAGAAAACCTACGTGTGATGCGCGAGTCCAACACCGTTCAAGTCCCTGAATACATTTTACACGGTACGAGCAAAACGCATGCTTATCTGGTACTTAACTATTTAGTCACTAAGCCGCTAGATGATGCAGAGCGAAGTTACGAGTTTGGAGTACAACTGGCCAACCTACATCGTTGGGGAGAGCAAAAAGAGTTCGGTTTCGATCTTGATAATTACATCGGAACGACAGTTCAACCTAATCCTTGGCACAAAAAGTGGGCGTTATTTTTTGCAGAGCAGCGTATCGGTTGGCAGCTACAGCTAATGCAAGAAAAAGGGGTCAACCTCACCAACATCAATGAGTTTGTTGAGATGGTCAAAACTCGTTTGGCCAACCACTCTCCGCGCCCTTCTTTACTGCATGGCGATCTCTGGTTTGGCAATGTTGCCAACACCGTTAATGGACCTTTATGCTTTGATCCTGCTTGTTATTGGGGAGATCGAGAATGTGATATTGCTCTTGCAGAATGGTTTGGTGGCTTTCAACCGGAGTTCTTCCAAGGCTATGAAAGCGTATGGCCACTCGAATGGGGATATCAAGAACGAAAAGATATCTATAACCTTTATCATGTACTAAACCACTATAACCAGTTTGGTGGGCATTATTTGGATGAGGCACAGAAATTGATTGAGAAGATATTGTCTTACTGAATGATTTAACTGTTAATCATTGATTTTTCTTGGATCATTGCTGACAAACTTAATTGTTGATTTTATGTTGACCTTCAAACTTTAGACTTAATTTTACTCTTTAAGAAACTTCCCTGCTTAGTATTACTGTATCTCAAAGGACGTAAGGAAGAGAGATATGAGAAACTTCACGGAAAAGTCTGTAGTTTGCCCACATTGTGGTCATGGTATTCGTCTGACTTTAGATGCTTCTAACGGAAGTCAGGAGTTTTATGATGACTGCCCGGCCTGCTGTCATGCAATCCATCTCAATATGATGGTTGATGAGCTACACGATACTATTGAACTGTATGTCGATGCAGACGATGAACAAATATTCTAATGGATCCGATTTTGTATAGAGCGCCCATCGTGGCGCTCTTTTTACAAGCTTGTATACCCAAACTACTTAAAACCAAAAGCCCCTACTCTAGTCCTCATCGTCTTATCATCAATCCCCCGACAATCTGTGATTTAAATCAGTTTTTCATGGAGCTTAATGCGACATTTCATTATCATGCCATCCATTGCCATAAGTTGAGTATCCCGCGACTCACTGTTTAGGCTCCTCTTTGCTTGTCCCCCTTTGGAGAACTCTGTGCATCGTTATAAAAAAGAAGCATCAAATTTAATTAAACTCGCGACACCCGTACTGATTGCCTCAGTCGCGCAAACGGGTATGGGCTTTGTCGATACGATTATGGCTGGCGGTGTCAGTGCGATAGATATGGCTGCGGTATCGATCGCAGCCAGTATTTGGCTACCTTCCATTTTGTTTGGCGTGGGACTTCTAATGGCTTTAGTGCCTGTCGTTGCCCAGCTTAATGGCGCGGGTCGCCAACACAAGATTCCGTTTGAAGTGCATCAAGGCTTGATCCTCGCGTTATTGGTTTCGATCCCGATTATTGCAGTACTCTTTCAAACCCAATTCATTATTCGGTTTATGGATGTAGAAGAGGTAATGGCGACCAAAACCGTCGGTTATATGCACGCCGTGATTTTTGCGGTACCCGCTTACTTACTGTTTCAGGCACTGCGCAGTTTTACCGATGGTATGTCACTGACCAAACCTGCGATGGTGATTGGTTTTATTGGTTTGTTGCTCAATATTCCTCTCAACTGGATTTTCGTTTACGGGAAATTTGGCGCACCAGAGCTAGGCGGTGTGGGTTGTGGCGTTGCAACCGCGATTGTTTATTGGATCATGTTGCTGCTGCTATTGTTTTACATCGTGACGTCTAAGCGTCTGGCACATGTAAAAGTGTTTGAGACTTTCCATAAACCACAGCCAAAAGAGTTGATACGTCTATTTCGCTTAGGTTTTCCTGTTGCAGCCGCCCTCTTTTTTGAAGTGACTCTTTTTGCTGTGGTCGCACTTTTAGTAGCACCGTTAGGGTCAACTGTTGTGGCTGCGCATCAAGTGGCGCTCAATTTCTCTTCTTTGGTGTTTATGTTCCCCATGAGTATTGGTGCCGCGGTCTCCATTCGTGTTGGCCATAAGTTAGGCGAGCAAGACACGAAAGGCGCTGCAATTGCAGCCAATGTGGGTTTAATGACTGGTCTTGCCACTGCGTGTATTACTGCATTGCTTACTGTGTTGTTTCGTGAACAGATCGCGCTACTGTATACCGGAAACCAAGTGGTGGTGGCGTTGGCGATGCAGCTCTTACTGTTTGCGGCAATCTATCAATGTATGGATGCAGTACAAGTTGTCGCCGCAGGATCACTGCGTGGCTATAAAGATATGACAGCGATTTTCCACCGTACATTTATCTCCTACTGGGTACTTGGCTTACCCACAGGTTATATCCTAGGTATGACCAACTGGCTGACGGAGCAACCATTAGGTGCTAAAGGTTTCTGGATCGGATTTATCATCGGCCTCTCGGCGGCCGCACTGATGCTAGGACAGCGTTTGTACTGGCTGCAAAAACAGAGTGATGACGTACAGTTACACCTTGCAGCAAAATAATCGATAGAAAATCCCATCAAGGCCAGCCAATCTATGCTGGCCTTTTTATTGATTAAGAAGAACCATAAACGCAGTATTACGTATATCTAAAGAACTTGGCGTTATAGGTAGACAGTCTGTGACTGACAAATTATCCCCTACCTACTTCAAGCTGCAGTTTCGATTATGAAGGGAAAAGTAAAAGGACCCATTGAGAGGAAATTATGCGTTTAAGCGTTGTATTGGCTGCACTTCTGCTGCTTACTGGATGCGAACCACGTCTAGCTATCGACGCGGATTTTGATCGCTACTTATCGCGTATCGCTAATGTTCAGCAGCGCGAGGCCTTATCACCACCGGCGATGGTCGCTCAATCGCTTCCCGAAAAACGTGAGTTGTTGATAGCTATAGCCCCCGTAACCATTAGCTTGCTCGACAGTTACGAACTGCGTCAATGCGGCTTATTTGAGCTGATTGCCGAGCGTAATTCGATTTTAGGTAAAGTGCAGGACGAATTTCGCGAGTGGGATTACCAGATTGCTTTATTAAATGGCATTCAAGGCTGCTTAACCTCACCGCAACTTAGCCAATCCTTGAAAGCACAGCTGCTCGATATACAAAAAATCAAACAGCAGGAGTTGGCTTCGCGTTGGAATAACTTGCTTTACACCAGTGATACCATGCGTACTCAACTTAGTGGTTCGCAGTGGTACGATGAACAATGGAGTCACAGTGAGCTGCTATTGGCATTAGAGCAACTCAATCATATTCAACGCCACCTAAACTCCGAACAGCCCATATCTTCTGAACCATTAGCGGCTCAACAAGAAGTGTTAGAAAAACAACGCTTATTAGGGAACCTAAAATTCTCATTGGATCGCGCGAGCGTCTGGCTAAAGGTGGTGACAGAGCAGTTAGAGAACAATGATGATGTGATTGTCTGTGGGCCTCATCGTGATAAGACCAAACTCAACTACTTACGCAATGTATTTCAAAACCAATACGTTGAAAAAGTACAACCTTATCTCGCTGCACTGGATCGAACCTACTACCAGTTATCAGCACAACTTGGTCTGTTTGAGCAACCTCACTCACCGTTTCCGATTCAAGCCAGCCACCAAACTTTCCGTCTTGCGACTGAGCAGCATGCCCAATATTGGCAGTGGCTGTTTGCGCGTTGTCATATTACGGTTGGGCAAGCTCAGTAGCTTGCCTCAATAGTTTTCTCTGACCCGAACAAAACGGGCAAACCTTGGTTTGCCTTCCGTTGTGAGTCCGTTGTAACGGTAGGTGATAACACTACCAATCTTGGGCGGCTCGGCGCGCTCGACATCACTAAACCCACTGCCGATATAAAACTCCAGCCCATCGGAGGTACGCACAAGTATGGACCCCATTTTACCTTTGTATTTTCCCATCCCGAGTCGATAACCAATCACAGTGGCTTCAGCATCCTGATGCTTTTTCATCTTCAATAAATCGTTGCTTCGTCCAGCTTGATAGCGAGCATTTATTTTGCGCAGCATTACCCCCTCTCCCGACTTCTCATTGATGTTATCAAGGTAGGAAAGGAGTTCCGCCTCAGATTTTATCGGGGTGTGTTCAATATATCGGATGTGCTTGAGATCAAGGCTATTCACCAAATGGATGAGGTTGTAATAGCGCTTACTGTAATCCCCCGCCGCATCAGGCATATCGAACAACATCAAGCTGATTTTGCGCCATGCGGACTCGGTCGGTTGGCTATCTAAAACCGTTTGCTGTACCAGTGAAAAGTTGCCGCGCCCTGCCCACAATTCACCTTCGAGTGAATAAGAGGGTAACGACTCGGTAAACCAAGCGGGGGCTGAGATAGGATTGCCGTTACGCGTGACCAGTTGTTTCCCTGTCCAAATCGCGCGGATACCGTCAAGCTTCTCACTTTTCCAGTAATCGAAAATATCAATGCCGTGTTGGTAGTTGTTGGCGTAGGTAATTGGAATAAAAGCCAGCGGCCCGTCATTGGCTAGCGTCTGCTGAGTCAGCATAATAGCAGCGGCGGTGAGCGTCAGTCGTATCAGCATGGTCACGTCCCTAATGAGAATGCGCGAACATTGTCATAAGGGACACGGATGTGTGGAAGAGTGAAACATTCACGATGCGAAGCAGTTCATTAAATCTCGTTATTGAGAAAACAGAGAATTACATAGCAAAGTTGACTGCATCACCCGTTTTTTGCCTCTATACCCAAACGACTTGGAGTTGCAGGTAGGCGGCAAGTCAGTGAGTCCCCATGAGCATAGGCAAGCTATGTGATTGGGGTGAACCAACGTGGCCAACACCGCAGCAACTTCAAGTAGGAAGGGTATATATCGAACTCTAGAACATCGCTACGAGTCTTGGGTGGATTGAGTTTGACGCTGCTGCGACAAATATTTGATCCACTGTTTGGCGCTCTCTGATGATTGGAGGCTGTCTGCTCGTTTAGCTTGTACCAATGCGGCCTCAAATTGATTGAGCTTATACAACGCACGCGTTTTCGCTAAAGCGACTTGTGCTTGTTTATCAGGCTCTTTGACTTGATCAAGCTCGGCTAATGCTTGTTGATAATGACCTTCTTGCAATAATAACTGTGCAACATGCCAGTGATATTTAGCGTCTTTTTTCGCCGCTAAACGCCAAGTGATAATCGCCTTATCCCACTCTTTCGCGCGTTGCCAGTAGATGGCTCGCTCAGTAATAAGCTGCTGATTGCTCTGTGCCTCATCTAGGCTTTCCATCACTTGTGCAGCACGCTCTGGAATGCCATTTTGTGCATAGAGCTGAGCAAGCAAACGCAAATCTTGTTGGTTAAGTGCCACTTTTTGCATCTTCGCCAATGCCAGTGTGCTGAGCGCCTCTTTCTTCTGGCCAACTCGCAGCTCTAGGCTGACTAACTGACGCCACCACTCGGTTTTTTGTGGCTCCAATACCAATAAGCGTTGTAGGGTGAGAATTCCCGGCTTCCACTGTTCCAAATTAAGCTGTGCGCCTAATTGTAACGAAAGTGGCAATACCGCATCCTTGTTTTGGAACTGAGCATACTGTTGCAGCCCATTCAGTACTGCCTTCCACTCTTGCATTTGGAAGTGCAACTGACTAATGCGCAACCAGAGCTCATCCCCTTTTTGATCGGCGGGAATGGCTTGCGCTAGCGTGTGGTAATGTTTGAGTGCAGAACGATACTCTTGTTGGCTTATCAAAAGATCCGCCAACATTTTGCGTGTTGTCCACGCTTGATCATCTTGTAACTCGTTGCTCTCTACCGCCAACTTCAAGGATGCTATCGCCGCAGGGATTTGCTCATTCTGCCAATAAAACACCCCAAGCATACGCGCCACATAAGCGCGATCATAACTGCGGCTGAGTTCTGCTTGTTTTAGGATCTGAATCGCTTCTTTCACCTTATTCTCTTGTGCTAGCTGATTCGCTTTCACCACTTTACTGGCCGTGTACGGTGTCAGCTCCGCGGCGTAAGTCGTCACGGATAGGCAAGAGAGCAAGAGATAACTTAAGATTCGTCGTTTCATTTGTTCAGTTTAAACTCCAGTCGAACCGTTTGTCCTGGTTGGCTCACGGGTTGACCATCCACTATCTTAGGCTGGTATTTCCAGTTACGCAGAGCCAGCATCGCCTCACGCTCAAAATAGCGTTTCGGGTTAGCATCCACCACTTCGATATCGCGCGTTTTTCCCAACTCATCGATGGTAAAACGCAAGATAACGTAACCTTCCACTCCCCGTTGCAGAGCTTTCGCTGGATAGTTGGGCTCAACCCTGTGTAGCGGCATCACCTGCTGGTTAACCGCGAAATCACCAAACTGAGGTGCGTTAACGGCGACCCCTTCCATAGCGGTACTGAGGTTTAAGTCCATCACCGGATTGAGGTCTGAAACATCCAGTGCCGCCGTTTGTTCCGCTTTTGCAGGCGCTTGTGTCGGCACCTGCGGGACTTGTGGCTGCTCTGGTACACTACGTTGTCTGCGTTGTACATCTTGCTCCTGCTCAGCCATGACCATAGTAAAGCTGAGCGCAGCGGTCGGTTTAGGAATGCTCTTTCCGCCGTTATCCACCATCCAAGCCATCAAGCTAAACAGTGCCAGTGTCACTAACAACGCAATCGGACTGGCTAAGATCAAGCGTCCCATTAGGGTTTCTCCGCCGCTAATGCAATGCTTTTAACTCCAGCGCCTTTCGCCGCATCCATTACTTTGACCACGGTGCCGTTAAAGGCATGCTCATCAGCTTGAATCACTAAGGAAGCATCCGGTTGGTCTAACAACAGATGCTCTAAAGTCGCTTGCACACGCTCCACGTCTACCTGACGCTTATCAATGTAGATGTCATTGGCCGCGGTAATCGCCACAAAAATCCCAGCCTGTTTTTGGCTTACTGCATGCGCTGCTGTCGGGCGATTGACTTCCACACCCGATTCGCGCACAAAGGAGCTGGTCACAATGAAGAAAATTAACATGATAAAGACGATGTCGAGCATCGAAGTCAGATCGATCTGCGCTTCTTCTTGCTTTGACGTTCTGCGCCCTAGCCTCATGATTGGCTCCTTAACGCTTGTTCTAATTTCATTTCAAGTCCACGACAGGTTTTGCTCAAACGTGCGTGGACGAAGAGTCCCGCTAATGCGGCCACCATGCCCGCCATGGTGGGTAAGGTGGCGAGTGAAATGCCCGAAGCCATCAACTTTGGATCACTGCTGCCTTGTGTGGCCATCACATCAAACACGGAAATCATTCCGGTGACGGTTCCAAGTAAGCCAAGCATAGGACAAATGGCCACCAGAACCTTAATTAAGTTGAGATTCTGATTGAGCGCATTGTGCGCTTCGCCCAGCCATTGTTCACGAATGGAGCGAGCAAACCAGCTGTGTTGATCAACACGTTGCAACCAGAGGTCAACCCAATGTCGGCGCTGTTTAGGAAACGTCACGCTCAAAAACAACAGACGCTCAATCACTAACAGCCAACAGAGTAAAACAACCACCGCTAACCACCAGAGCACAGCGCCGCCTTGAGCCATAAACTCATCCAGCGGTTGCCAGTAATCCAGTAGGAAAGAGAATGCTGAATTCATCACTCGCCCTTATGCTGCTTGTTCAACACGAGATTGAGTAGCCGCGGCACCACAATCACGTTCTGCTTGCTGTGCCACAAGACCAATCCCTTGTTTCTCGAGGATGTTGCGAATCGCTTCCGCTTGCGCGCTCAAAATATTATGCGCCAGTAGCAATGGGATCGCCGCAATCAAGCCTTCCACTGTAGTGACCAGGGCCATCGAGATCCCGCCTGCCATCACTTTCGGGTCGCCATTACCAAACTGGGTGATCACCTGGAAGGTTTCAATCATCCCGGTCACGGTGCCGAGTAATCCAAGCATAGGAGCCAGCGCGGCCAGCAATTTCAGCATCGACAGGCCAGTCTCAAGATGATTTTGCTCATCCACAACAGCTTCCAGCAAACGCAGCTCAAGCGCTTCGACACTGCGTTGCTGCTCTTTGTTGTAAACCGCCAAAATGCGTCCGAGTGGGTTATCCCCCGGCTGCTCTGGATTTTTGAGTTGCGCTTTGATCTTTTGACGCAGAGTGGCCAATATCGCGCCACGGTACAAAGCAATAATTAATCCCACGCCCAGTAACACGAGGATCACGTTACCAATCACACCACCCGCTTGTAGGCGTTGGCTAAGTGTTGGGGTAAGCGCCAGTTGCTCGAGCAACACACCGCGTGATGGGTCGACTTTCATAGTGACAACGTCACCATCAACTAAAGTACGAATATGACTGAAGGTTGGGAAATCGGATGGTAACTGCTGATAGCTCAATGCTTGCTGACGTGCATTATCCCACTTCACATAGCCTTGCTCGGAAATTAATCCAAGGGAACCTAAACGTAACGCAGGTACGGTCTGCGTTTCACCCTGCCCGTTGAGCCACTGAATTTCGGTGGTTTGGACTTGTCCACTCGCACGGATCTCTTCACTCATGGCTTGCCATAAACCGCGCAGTTGAGCCATTGACGGTAAGGTTTTGGCGGCCACCACGTCATCAATGCTCTGCTGATAAGCACGAGGCTCAACGCCAGTCACTGATTGATCCAGTTCACTTTGTAGCTCTTTCGCGTTTTGACGTACTACGCCAAACATCTCACCTAAGCTACCGGTTTCCAAACGCAGTGTTTCTTCAAGACGCGCGAGCGTATTTTCGTTATCACTGAACTGGCTAGATAGCTGATCCGCCTCTTTCTGTAAGCGATTACGCTCAGCCAGTAACTCGGCTTTCGCGGCTTGTAATTCTTGCGCCGTTTGTACAAAACCCGCTTCACGCTGCTGGTTGTGTTGTTGCTGTTGCGCTTTTTCCTGCGTCGCTTGTTGGACGAGGCTATTTGATGCGTTAGCAACACTTGCAAAGGCGAATGGCAGACTTAATGCCAGTGCTAAGGTGGTCTTTTTAAGTGTCATTATTTAGCCTCCGCAGCGGTCAACGAAACAGGCAAGTTCAACAGTGTCGGCGCAATCTGTTGCTGAGCCAATTGGTAAGCGGCTGTAAGATCGCTTTTGTTGGCATCCGTGATTGCTTGCCATGCGTTCTGCTTGGAATTCCAAGTCCAGAACTGCTCGCCATCCAAACTGCGTGCTAATAGCGACAGACGACCTAAATAAAGCACATCTGCTTCCACTTCTTGTGCAGATGGAAGAGTGATTTTGGCTTGATAAGTGCCAAGCTTATTGCCGTAGTCGAGTTCAATCTGATATGCCTCAAGAATACGGCGGTACTTTTCAGCATCACTGACATCTGCCCGAGGCATCAGTTCTTTGAGTTTCTCAATGCGTTCTTGACGTGCCGCAAGACGAATCGGCTTATCTTGCGCAACCCACTCCTCCAGTCCCTCAATCATGTCATACATCAAAGGAACTATGCCTTGGCGCGTGCGTTTGATCTCTTCGGTTTGCTGTTCAAGACTGGCCATCTCTTGCTGTTGATTGGCCACCAAAGATTGTAAGTGATTACGGTAGACCTGAAGATTTTTGACTTCTTCGTTCAACTGTTCGATTTCCGCACGCAGTAACAAACTCTGCTCGGCACTGCGGTCAATTTTTTGCTGGCTCTGTGCAGAAGATTGGTTGGTACTGTTTTGAATCGCTTGCGCTTGATCGAGCGAAGCGGCATGCGCAGGCAAAAGTGCCGATACGCAAAGAAGTGAGAGACATCTTTTCATGAGTTGTGATTAGCCGTTTAAGGAATGGTTGGGATTCTATTGAGAAACGCTCTCATTATCAACCAAGTTCAACCATTGTTTTCCATTCATACCGTTTTAATTCGCGCTTCGTAACCGTCTTAAGTCTATTCTGGCGGCCAAATCGCGCACGCCATCGTCTTATTCGCGGTGAAATGCCCCCGTGTATCTGTCATACCTTTTCCATAAATCTTTCATATTTTTGCCATTTTTCAGCCACGGCGCTGTAACTTTTGCTCGCCACTATACCTTCTAACGAAACACAAATAGTCTCGTTCGAAACTTACAAGGAATGAATCAATGAATAAGGTATGGTTAACCGGTTTGCTGACAGCAACCGCTTCTGGCGTTTTTTCAGCCTCAACATTAGCGGCAACCGAAATTACTTGGTGGCATGCCATGGGTGGTCAACTGGGTGAAACGGTCAATCAGTTGGCAACTGACTTTAATGCCTCACAAAGCGACTATAAGCTCACTCCCGTTTATAAAGGTTCGTACACAGAAACACTGACCGCAGGTATTGCGGCGTTTCGTGCTGGCCAAGCACCCAATATTTTGCAAGTGTTTGATGCCGGTGCCGCCACCATTATGAGCAGCAAAGGCGTTGCCAAACCCGTGCAAGATCTGATGATCGAGTCAGGCTATCCGTTCACCGCGCAAGATTACATTGCTGGGGTACGTAACTTTTATGCCGATAACACGGGAAAAATGGTCGGCATGCCATTCAACAGCTCAACGCCTGTGCTGTACTACAACAAAGACATGTTGGCTTCCGTTAACGCGCAAGCGCCACAAACTTATGAGCAGCTAGAACAAGTTGCTGCTAAGTTAGCCGAAAAAGGTCAAGCGGGATTTGCCCAATCCTTAACACCGTGGATCATGTTTGAGAACTTCAAATCTCGCCACAACCTACCGCTTTCTGATAAGCAAAATGGCTATCAAGATCTCTCGACGAAAATCATGTTTAACTCTGACGATATGCTGATGCATGTGAAAAAACTCAAAGAGTGGTCAGATAAAGGTTATTACAAGTATTACGGCAGTGATTGGGATGCCAACCAAACTCCATTCGAGCGTGGTGAAGTGGCAATGTGGATGGGCTCATCTGGCTCATTCGGTGGCCTACGTAACCGCGTGAAATTCAATCTCGGTACGACCTACCTGCCTTACTGGGAATCAGTCACCAAAAACCCAACCCATACCTTTATTGGTGGTGCGGCGCTGTTTGCACTGCAGGGTCACACTCCAGCGCAGGATAAAGGTGTCGCGGCCTTCTTCGCTTACCTGACCAAGCCAGAAACGCAAATGAGCTGGCATAAAACCACAGGTTATGTGCCCGTCACTAATGCAGCCTACGACCTGACCAAGCAATCGGGCTACTACCAAGAAAACCCGGATGCAGAAGTAGGCGTAAAACAGCTTAGTTTACCTGAGGGTGAATGGACAAAAGGCTATCGCCTCGGTTACTACCCACAAGTGCGTGAGGTGATGCATCGCGAGTTCGATAACATTTTCTCTGGCCGCTCAACCGTCGAGAGCAGCTTGAACAAAGTGGAAGATGAAAGCGCTAGGTTACTGAATCGCTTTGCTCGTACCGTGCAATAACCCCAAACGCCGCCAGCATTATCCTGAGATCTTGCTGGCGGCTTGTTATTTTTACTGTCTAATTTGAGTTTTCCTGTGCAACGTCGACAACATTTCGCTCACACTCCGCTGCCCTATTTGCTGCTTGCGCCGCAAATCGTGATCATCGCAGTGTTCTTTATTTATCCTGCCGCACAAGCGATTTATCTCTCTTTTATGTTGGAAGATCCTTGGGGGCTCTCCTCGACTTTTGTTTGGTTTGAAAACTATCAGGTGCTGTTTAGCTCAGCCGACTATCTTGACTCACTGGGCTTTACTCTGCTGTTTTCGGTGATTGTCTCTTTTCTTTCGCTGGCGCTCGCGCTGTTACTCGCGGTAAAAGCCGACAACATCATTCATGGCCAAGGTTCGTATCGTGTCACGTTGACCTGGGTGTATGCCGTCGCGCCTGCCGTCGCAGGCATCATTGGCGGTTTTCTGTTTAATCCACACATTGGTGTCCTGACTGACTTTTTCCAATACATCGGCTGGCAATTTAGCTTTCAAACCAACCCTGTGGATGCCACGATTGCGCTGATTTTGGTCTCAGTCTGGAAACAGGTTTCGGTCAACTTCCTCTATTTTCTGGCCGGTTTGCAGTCGATTTCCTACGCGGTACGGGAGGCGGCGCTGCTCGATTGCCAAAGTGACAGCAAACGTTTTTGGAGCATCACCTTTCCACTACTCGCCCCGACGGGATTTTTCCTGCTGGTGATCAACCTCACTTACGCTTTTTTCGACACTTTCGGCGTGATTGACACCATGACCAATGGTGGCCCAGGAGGCAGTACAACCTCACTGGTGTACAAGGTGTATCGCGATGGTTTTGTTGGTGCAGATCTTGGCGGCAGCTCGGCGCAATCGGTGGTGTTACTCGTGTTGGTGCTGGCGCTGACTTGGTTGCAGTTCCGTTTTGTTGAAAAACGTGTTCATTACTAAGGAGTTACGATGAAAAGTAATCGACTCTCCGATCATTTGATCCTTATCGCTGGCGCACTGTTTATGCTAGTGCCGCTATGGCTAATTTTCGCAAGCTCAACCCATCAGCCAAACACCATTGTCTCGGAAGGTTTGCAATGGACTCTTGGTGATAACCTGAGCGCTGTTTATCGCGAAGCATGGAATAAAAGCCTCGGTTTCTCAGGTCATGTCACCGCGCAAACCATGATCGTTAACTCGATGATCATGGGCTTGGGTTTTGCGATTGGCAAAATCGTGATTTCGATGATCGCCGCTTACGCTTTGGTCTACTTTCGTTTGCCTTATGCCAGCGCTTGGTTTTGGCTGATTTTCATCACTCTACTGCTGCCACTGGAAGTGCGGATTATTCCCTCTTATGAAGTGGTGTCCAATTTAGGCATGCTCAATAGCTACACCGGCTTAGTGCTGCCACTGATCGCCTCCGCTACCGCGACGTTTTTCTTCCGTCAGTTTTTTAAAACCATACCGGATGAACTGTTGGAAGCGGCTCAGCTTGATAACGCAGGCCCTATACGTTTTTTTATCGATATTTTATTTCCCCTCTCGAAAACCATGATGGCCGCGATTTTCATCATCATGTTTGTGGTGGGTTGGAACCAATACCTGTGGCCGATCATGATGACCACGGATGAGCAGTACAACACCATAGTGATGGGCATAAAACAGATTCTCAATAACATCAATGAAACCAGCTTGCCGCGTTATGACTACGCGTTTGCCATGGTGATCCTCGCCATGCTGCCACCGGTTTTAGTAGTAGTGATTTTCCAACGTTGGTTTGTAAAAGGATTAGTCGAAAGTGAAAAATAACCAGAACTCCAATATTCATCTGCTACGCAGCGCCAAACACGCGGAGCCTGTTATGTTAGACATCAAACAGCTAGTCAAAACTTACGATAACGGCCATCAAGCGGTGAAAGGCGTGGATCTGTCGATTCATCAAGGGGAATTTATCGTTTTAGTCGGCCCATCGGGCTGCGGAAAATCCTCCATTCTGCGCTCCATCGCAGGCTTAGAGAGCATTACTTCCGGGGAAATTCATCTGGCGGGACGCCGCGTCGATAACGAAAAGCCGGCCAATCGCGACATCGCTATGGTGTTCCAAAACTATGCGCTCTATCCGCATATGAGTGTCTACGATAACCTCGCCTACGGCCTTAAAAATCGTGGTGTGGATAAACAAACCATCGCAGCAAAAATTGCTAAGGTCGCGAAAACCCTAAAAATTGAAGAGTACTTAGACCGAAAACCGGCCAAGCTTTCCGGCGGACAACGCCAGCGCGTGGCGATGGGACGAGCGATTGTGCGCGATCCGCAACTTTTTTTATTTGATGAGCCGCTCTCGAACTTGGATGCGGCACTGCGTGCGCACATGCGCTTAGAAATCAAAAAACTACAGCGTGAACTTGGCGTAACCAGTGTTTACGTAACCCATGATCAGGTGGAGGCGATGACGCTTGCGGACCGAATTGTCGTGGTTAAACAGGGCGAAATTGAGCAAGTCGGCACACCCGCCGAAGTTTACCATCAGCCAGCCAGTACCTTTGTCGCGAGCTTTATCGGTAGCCCTGCCATGAATTTCCTCCCAGCGTCCATCAAACAAGGACAACTGCAGATTGCAGGTAAATCCTGCTCGTTACCTCAGCTTGTATCGGAAGACCATCACACCATCACGTTAGGTATTCGCCCTGAACATGCCTCGCTGCAACCGCTAGCCAATGCCATTGAGTTAAAACTGGATATTCAAGTGGTAGAGCCGCTAGGCCCGAATCAGCTCGTGCATGGCAAGATTTTAGGCCTAGAGAGCGAGCAGGATTTCATCGCGGTGACCGCAGAAATTCCGCTCGATGTGCATCAAACATTGCCGATTTGGGTTGCCTTTGATCAGCTGCATCTTTTTGATCAACAAGGAAAAAGGCTTGCTACTCAGCCACACGCTTGTTCTTTAAACAGCAAAATCGCTACACGCTAATTGCGACAATAAGGAACCTTGTGAGCCTATTATCCTCTCGCCAAAAACAGATCTTGGAATATTTGCAACAGACCCACGGGGTGCTTTCGAGCGCCCTACTTTCGGAACGCTTTGAGGTGTCGGTACAAACCATTCGCAAAGACATGAACGATCTGAGCGACAAAGGTATGGTACGCCGCGTACATGGCGGCATTTCTCTGCCCAGTCCGAATGACAATTTATCGTTCAGTAATCGCGATCTGATCAATCTCTCCGCAAAACAGCGAATCGCGCAGAGGGTGGCGCAAGAATTACCGGAAGGATGCAGTATCTTTCTGGGTATCGGGACAACCCCAAAACAAGTGGCGCAAGCGCTGCTCGATCATCCCGGCTTGACTGTGGTGACCAACAACCTCAATGCCGCGCTGACCTTAAGCCGTAATCCCAACATCAATTTGCACCTCGCGGGCGGGCTGGTTCGCCATTCCGATGAAGATACCGTCGGCGAAGCGACAACCCGCTTTTATCGTAGCTTTAATATTAAGGTTGGAATTTTTGGTGTGGGCGGACTCAATTCACGTGGTCAATTGCTTGATTTTACGCCAGAAGAAGCCAATTTAACCCGCGCCATCATAGAACATAGCGAACAGTGTTGGTTAGTTGCAGACAAAAGCAAATTAGAGCGTTATGCTCCCGTGGTCAGTGGTGAACTGTCTGAAATGCATCGCCTCTTCGTCGATAAAAGTACGCCTGCTTTTCAACAGTTGTCCCTTTTGCACCACGTCGAACTTATTGAATCGTGATTTGAGTGTGATTCTCACTAAGGAAGCATGATGCCTTCAATCATCGTCGGCCACCGTGGGGTGGCTGGAACGTATCCAGAAAATACCCGTGTCAGTGTACAAGCCGCTATCAACCTTGGTTTATCTTGGGTGGAAGTGGATGTGCAGCCGACCAAAGACAATGTATTGGTTGTGTGTCACGACCATACGATTGACCGTTGCAGTAATGGCAAAGGTCGCATTGATGAGTACACACTCGCAGAACTCAAGCAACTTGATTTCGGTGCTTGGTTTGATCCTCGTTTTACGGGCGAATCCATCATGACGCTGGAAGAGCTGCTGGGGCTCGCCGCCGAGCATGATTTAGGACTCAATATTGAAGTCAAAGTCGATAAGCATGATGTGGCCAGTGTTGTACAACAGTTGAAAGCACAACTTGACCATAGCCCTCTGGTTGCCGACAAAATCTTACTGTCGAGCTTTAGCCACGACATTATTTTGCAACTGCACCAGCATTGCCCGGGTTATAAATTGGGGATTTTGAGTGAGCGTTTGACTCAACGGGATCGCCAAGTGCTTAAACAGGTGAATGCGTTTAGCTGTAACCTCAACTACCGCTGGATCACAGAAAAACACATCCGCGATTTGAAAAATGGTGGCTATCAGATTTGGTGTTACACCCTCAATCAAGTGGATAAATTCCGCTATTTAGACAAAGTCGATGCCATTTTCTCCGACTTCCCCGAGCGCTTTATCAACTAGTTTCTGCTTTCGGACTTCAGCAAAACGCCCATACAAATGGGCGTTTTTCATGGTTTCACTTCAGCGACTCAGTTTTTACTCAAAGAAAGCTTTATCAACCTTGATCACCACTTTACGTACAGGCTCACCCTCACCTTCTACCGCAATCAAAGGACGATGAGGTTGACCGGGATAGAACACAATGAAATCTCCCGCCGCCAAATCGACAAAACGCTCTTCGACCAGTTGTGCACTGAACGCCACATCACGTGTTGCCAGCAAATCTTCGTCCAAGCCATTGAACGGCGCGAGACTGTAACCAAAGCGCTCACGCCCTTGCAGTAAAATCTGCACATCCAAATAACGAGCATGGCACTCGCTACGACGCAGAGCGAGCGGTTGGGTATGATCTTCCATCACCAAAAAAAACGCCGAATCACCCTGCAACTCGTGTTTACCCGTCGGTAGCGGTGTCGCTATACGCTCTAATACTTCATCAATCAGCCGTTGCAACTGAGGTGACAATGCAGCGCAAAACTGGCGCTGCGTGATACGACCAATAAACATCGGTGTTTCCTTACTGATACTGCTCGCCCGCAGCCACTACAAAAGCCATTTCCACTTTATAATCTGGGTCAGCCAGCTCCGCTTTCACGCACGCTCGGCTTGGGGCGCAGCCTTCTGGGAACCAAGCATCCCAAATTTGGTTAAGCACTGGGAGGTCGGCAAAATCCGTCACATAAATCGTCACCGATAAAATACGTGAACGATCGCTGCCAATCTTCGCCAATTGGCGTTCTGCTTGCGCGAGAACCTGCTCAACTTGGCCTTGCATATCGGCCGACGTGTCGCTATCGGCGACTTCAACAAAATGGGCAATGCCATTAAACACGGTGATGTCAGACCAACGAGTGCCTGGATTAATACGATGTATTGTCATGGTGTTCTCTTTTTCTGTTATTCGCTAAGAAGCATGCCGCTTCTTCACTTATTAATATCGGGGAGCAGGATAGCCAAGATGAAGCGTAAAATCGCACTCTGTCCCCGCAATTTTACTGACACGTTGCTGTTTTACTCATAGTTTGAGCGCTATGGTGGATTCACGGGCGATCAAACTCCCTTGATAGAGCCTGTGCTGTGCATCTTGTGGTTTTTTATTAGCAATCTCGACAGCCA
The DNA here is from genome assembly GCF_037672085.1 of Vibrio paracholerae. Lineage (NCBI taxonomy): Bacteria > Pseudomonadati > Pseudomonadota > Gammaproteobacteria > Vibrionales > Vibrionaceae > Vibrio > Vibrio paracholerae. The sequence goes on from NZ_JBBHLM010000002.1 coordinate 1,521,687, forward strand.
AACTCATTGCTTGCTGAGTTAACTCGCCGATCGGTAGACTCACGCTCGATAAACTCGGGATAGCAAAAGCCGCTGCGGGTTCATTATCAATCCCGATTAAGGAAACTTGCTTGGGAACATTAATGCCATGTTCATGCATGGCACGCATCGCACCGAGCGCCATATCATCGTTACAGGCAAAAACCGCCGACATAGAAATGCCTTGTTGCAGCAGTTGTTGCATTGCCTGATAACCACCAAGCAGCGTGTTATCCCCTTCGATGACCAAGGACGAGTTCAACTCAACCCCTTGCTCATGTAACGCTTGTTGATACACCTGATAGCGAATTTTTCCCGTCTCGCTCACCAACGGCGATGTAATGCAGGCAATTTGACGATGCCCTAAATTCAACAAATGCTGCATCGCTAACTGAGAAATTTGCGTTTGATCGAGACCAAAGCTGTGCAATTGCGGATGATGTAAACGGCGATTGAGGATCACTAAGGGCGACGGATATTGCTGCTGTAATTCAAGTAATTGCACTTCACTCAAATGACGACTGTACAGCAAGATCGCATCACAACGCTGCGCCGCTAATGTGGCGACCGCTTCTTTTTCGCCTTGCTCACTGTTTTTGCTGTTCACGACCAGCAGTTTTTTTCCAGCTTTCTGCGCGCCTTGTTCCGCTTCAAACAAAATCGAACCAAAATAGCTGCTCTCAAAATGCGGCAACACCAAACCAATCGAGTTTGTGGTATTGGTGGCGAGCGCCTGCGCCAAACTGTTGGGCTGATAACCGAGCTGCTGCATAGCGGCAAGTACCGCTTCACGCGTTTGTGCTTTGACTTGGCCTGTCTCATTCAGCACTCGTGATACCGTGGCTTTGGAGACACCCGCCAATTTACACACATCGTTTATGGTTGCCATCAACAATCCTTCAAACTGAATCCGCAAAAATTAAGCGGCGACCCAAAGGCCGCCGACACGATTTAAAGCTTTTCACCGTTACTGGCGATCACTTGTTGATACCAGTAGAAGCTCTTTTTCTTAGCGCGCGCCATGGTGCCACTGCCATCATCGTGCTTATCCACATAGATAAAGCCGTAGCGTTTTTTATACTCACCAGTGGTGAACGATACACAATCGATACAGCCCCAAGGGGTGTAACCCATCACGTCAACACCGTCATAGTCGATCGCTTGCTTGACTGCCGCGATATGCTCAGAGAGGTAGCGAATTCGGTAATCATCGTTGATTGAACCATCCGCTTCGACGGTGTCCAGCGCGCCGAGGCCATTTTCTACCACAAAAATCGGTTTTTGGTAACGCTCATACAGCTCAGAAAGCGCATAACGCAGACCTTGTGGATCAATCTGCCATCCCCAATCGGACGCAGGAAGATACGGGTTTAAGCGGCTGGTTTCGAATAAAGAGGTGGTTTCGCCCTCTTGCTCTGGCGCGGCAGAGACAATGTTGGTCATGTAGTAACTGATGGCGAGATAATCGGCGCAGCCTTGACGCAGGATCTGCTCATCCCCGGCTTGCATCTCAATCTCGATGCCTTTACGTTGCCACTCTTTGCACAGATAACTGGGGTAATAGCCACGAACCTGTACATCACTGAACAGATATTTCTCACGCATCAACTCTTGTGCCAACAATACATCTTCCGGACGTGAGGTGGCAGGATACAGCGGCATCATGTGGATCATGCTGCCAATTTTAAAATCCGGATTGATCTCGTGCCCCAGTTTCACCACTAATGCGCTGGCAATAAATTGGTGATGGAGCACTTGGTACATGGCTTGTTCTGGGTGGGATTGCTCAGCGTAAAGCATGCCTGAGTTGCAATAACCAAAGATCGGCAGCTTCCAGTTGCGTTGGTTATTGATTTCATTAAAGGTGATCCAGTATTTCACCTTATGCTGGTAACGGGTCATCACCACTTGCGCAAATTTGGTGAAGTGATCAATCAAGTCGCGGTTGAGCCAACTGCCATACTGCTTCACCAAATGCAGTGGCATTTCAAAGTGTGACAACGTAATGACAGGTTCAATCTTATGCTTTAACAGCTCATCAAACAGATCATCATAAAACTGCAGACCTGCTTCATTAGGCAGTGCTTCATCGCCATTCGGGAAAATCCGTGTCCAAGCAATAGACGTGCGGAAACACTTAAAACCCATTTCAGCAAATAGCGCGATATCTTCTTTATAGTGATGATAAAAATCGACCGCTTGATGGTTTGGGTAAAATTCGCCTTCCATAACCCCATCGGTAATACGGCGTGGTACTTCATGCGCACCGCGAGTCAGCACATCAACAATGCTCACACCTTTACCACCTTGATCCCAACCGCCTTCCACTTGATGCGCCGCTACCGCACCACCCCACAAAAAATCGTTAGGAAAAATAGACTTAGCCATAGATGACCTCTCTCACAAAATTGGCAATTCATTATTAGCCAGTTCAAACTGCTGACACTATAACTTAAACTTTTTTACAATGTAACCGGTTTCCGAAACCGGTTACAGCAAGAAATATCCATAATATGACAATGGTCAATGTTACCTATCACAAGTATCGGCAATTCTAATTGGTCTTAGTGGGGATCCGTGTCTAGACTCTAAACGTCAACACAGTATCTTAACTCATTCGAATACAAGCTGATTTTCTGCTTTCGAATGATGAAATTCATCAAAGAATCCCCAGATACTTGGGGTTGCCGCAAAATGGTAAACGGTGTGCCTACATCAATATGAATGCGGGTCTCGTGAAAATGGCCAATACGCAGCAACTTTCAACGGAAAGGGAATAATGCGAAGCAAGGAGTAATCAATGGAGCACAATAAAGCGGGTTCAAGCGGTCAATGCCCTGTCATGCACGGTGGCTTGACTTCGGCGAGCATGTCCAACATGGACTGGTGGCCGAAAGCGCTAAACTTAGACATCCTTCATCAGCATGACAGCAAAACCAATCCACTTGGTGCTGATTTTAATTATCGCGAAGAGCTGAAAAAGCTTGATGTAGAAGCGCTAAAGCGCGATCTGAAAGCGTTAATGACCAATAGCCAAGAGTGGTGGCCAGCCGACTGGGGACACTACGGCGGTTTGATGATTCGTATGGCATGGCACTCTGCGGGTACTTACCGTATTGCCGATGGTCGCGGCGGCGGCGGTACCGGCAACCAACGTTTTGCTCCACTGAACTCATGGCCCGATAACGCCAACTTAGATAAAGCCCGCCGTTTGCTGTGGCCTATCAAACAAAAGTACGGTAACAAAATCAGCTGGGCGGATTTAATGATCCTCGCGGGGAACATGGCTTATGAATCGATGGGCCTCAAAACCTTTGGTTTTGCTTTTGGCCGCGAAGACATCTGGCATCCAGAAAAAGATATTTACTGGGGCTCGGAAAAAGAGTGGCTTGCCAAATCTGGCGGTGAAAATAGCCGTTATTCCGGCCAGCGCGATCTCGAAAACCCACTCGCGGCCGTCATGATGGGGCTTATCTACGTCAACCCTGAAGGTGTTGATGGTAATCCAGATCCACTCAAAACGGCGCACGACATGCGTGTCACTTTTGCTCGTATGGCAATGAATGACGAAGAGACCGTTGCTCTGACGGCTGGTGGTCATACCGTCGGTAAAGCGCACGGTAATGGCAAAGCCTCTAACCTTGGCCCAGATCCAGAAGCTGCTGATCTGCATGAGCAAGGCTTAGGTTGGAATAACCACACCAGCCGTGGCGTTGGCCGTAATACCGTCACCAGTGGTATTGAAGGTGCGTGGACCACTCACCCAACCCGTTGGGATAACGAATATTTTTACTTGCTGCTCAGCTATGAATGGCAGCTCACTAAGAGCCCAGCCGGCGCATGGCAATGGGAACCTGTCAACATCAAAGAGGAAGACAAGCCGGTTGATGTGGAAGACCCAAGTATTCGCTACAACCCAATGATGACCGATGCCGATATGGCCCTGAAAATCGATCCTGAATATCGCAAGATTTCAGAGCGCTTCTACCAAGATCCCGCTTACTTCTCAGAAGTATTTGCGCGAGCTTGGTTTAAGCTGACTCACCGCGATATGGGACCGAAAGCGCGCTACTTTGGCCCAGATGTTCCAACAGAAGAGTTGATCTGGCAAGACCCTGTTCCAGCAGGTCGTAAAGACTATGATGTCAATGCGGTGAAAGCAAAAATCGCGGCAAGCGGTCTAAGCATCAGTGAAATGGTCAGCACCGCTTGGGATAGCGCTCGTACTTTCCGTGGTTCTGATAAACGTGGTGGTGCCAACGGGGCGCGTATTCGCCTCGCTCCACAAAAAGATTGGGAAGGCAACGAACCTGCGCGTCTTGGTAAAGTGCTGGCGGTATTAGAGAAAATTGCCGCTGAATCTGGCATCAGTATCGCAGATACGATTGTTCTAGCCGGTAACCTAGGTATCGAACAAGCGGCTAAAGCCGCGGGCGTAAATGTGACCGTACCGTTCGCACCGGGACGCGGCGATGCGACAATCGAACAAACCGATGTTGAGTCCTTTGAAGTGCTTGAGCCTCTCGCGGATGGTTTCCGTAACTGGCAGAAAAAGCATTATGTGGTCACACCGGAAGAAATGTTGCTCGACAAAGCGCAACTGCTGCGCCTCACCGCTCCAGAAATGACGGTGTTAATTGGTGGCATGCGTGTGCTTGGCACTAATTACGGTGGCAGCCAACACGGCGTGTTTACCGACCGCGTGGGTGCGTTGACCAACGATTTCTTCGTTAACCTCACCGACATGAGTTACACCTGGAAACCAACTGGTCGCAACTCTTACGAGATTGTTGAACGTAAGAGCGGCAAAGTGAAGTGGACAGCCACTCGAGTGGATCTGGTGTTTGGTTCTAACTCCATCCTACGTGCTTATGCGGAAGTGTACGCACAGGACGACAACAAAGAAAAATTCGTCAAAGACTTTGTTGCCGCATGGACCAAAGTGATGAACGCCGATAGATTTGATCTGGCTTAATCAACCTTATCCCCTTTCAAGGCTGCCATTTGGCAGCCTTTTTAATACAAAAAAAGCCCGCAAAAACTGCGGGCTAAATAAAAGGCATGGGTAAAGCTAATTAAAAGAAGTATTTAATACGTAAACGAGCACCAAGATCTTTGTCTTCTGTATCACTTACTTTTGAGTAGTAAGTACCCAAGTAAAGATTAAGCGCATCCACATCCCATACGTTCGCAATCTCATAAGAGGCATAGGTTGTATTTTGTTTTGTTTTGTCATTCATCAGTTCATGCTGAGAATAAATATGACCTAAGCCAAAACCGTTGAACAGCAAGTTAGCGCCAACCGTGCTGTCTTCCTTTGTCTCAGTCGTATCAAAATCACGGAAAGCGTAATTCAGATTGAGGCTCAACGCATCCGCCGAGTAGTTTGCAGTCACGCCATAACCGATAAAGTCGTTAGCTGCATCTTTCTTGTCAGCAGTGACATTCGCTTCTACACCACCTGCGATACGGAAAGATTCCGTCGCTTGGAAAGCAATCACTGGACGCAAGAATACCGCGTTTTGATCTGCCGCTGACTCATTTTTAAATAGAGAAGAGGCTTCAAGGTACACATTACCGAGCTGCTTAGAGAAAGCTAGCTGACCATTATCACCACGGCCACGCGCTGCATTAGCACGGTATGGTTCAGCACCCGCATAAGCTAACATGGTATCTTGGCCAACTGGGAACAGGTCAAAAGCTTCAAAGCGTCCAACTTTAAGTTGCCAATCCGCTTTTTTACCCATAGCAAACCAAGCATCATCAAGATCAACATCGCCATTGGTTTTCAGCAGAGGTTGGGCTTGCATACCAATATAACGATCCCCCGATACGTTATGTTCAGCTGCAAACTGTACTAAGACGCGTCCACCTTGTTTGAACTCTTGCTTATCTGTCTTGTTTTTGTCTGTGAAGTCGATGTCAAACTCCACATCACCACTCACACTAAACTTACCCAGTTCATTCTCTGTCGTGATGCCAGCTTGTGCACTGAGTGCCGCAGAAACCAAAAGAGAAGCAAGCGCTAATTTGTAGGTATTTTTCATTATTGTCTCCGTTGACATTTTGTCATTGATTTTTATAAGTTTTCCATTTTTAAGCTTGATGCTTAATCCCTCCGTTTGTTCGAAAACAAAAAGGATACTTAATGGTGACCACTGCACTCGTCCATAAGCCGCACCCCAAGTGAAGCGCATAATACATTCACTTTTTTTATGTTTTAAGTGATGAAGATCTCAGGTGGGAACGTTCCATAGCGATAACATTCATAGATAATGAAGAAAATCACGATTATGAAAATATTTTGAAAGGTAAAATAAATATTGGCATGAATATTGAGTTAATTTTTATAGAAAATTACTCATAAATTAAACATACCGCTAACATCCATAGCTGGGTTCCAGTTCAAAAATAAGCGCTTCACATCTATTCCCTTCCTACTCATACAATGTCACGTTGCAGCGTATCCGTCCCATGATCCCACGGGGCGATATTGTTAGTGTTTGAAGTTCCAAGGCAGGAGTGCATCGATATCAGGTTCAGCTTTCGCTAACTCCTGCATGCACTTGACCATGTAGTTGTAAAGGATAAGGCCGTTGGCTTTCGCGGTCTCGACGATACTGTAAAGCATCGCACTCGCTTCAGCTCCATTGGGATTGGTCGAGAAGAGCCAGTTTTTTCTCCCAATAACCAGCGGTTTTATTGCGCGTTCAGCACGGTTATTGTCTATCGATAAGTGACCGTCATCGATATAACGAATGAGCTTTGACCATTGGCCGAGCGTGTATTTTATCGCCTTACCCAGCGGGCTAGACTCAAGCATCTGTTGAGTCGTCATCCATTCGTATAACTCATCCAGTATCGGTTTGGCATGCTGCTGGCGTTCTGCTTTTCGTTTTTCCGCAGACTCACATTTTAAGCGTGATTCTATCCCATAAAGCTTTTGGATTTTGGCAAGCGCTTTATCCGCTTTACCTGACTTACCTTTGCCTTGAAGCTTTTTCGCGTCCATGAACTTGCGCCGAGCATGCGCGAAGCAACCGACATTGGTGACTCGATGAAGCCCATCATAAGCACCATAGCCATCGGTTTGCAGATAACCATCATAGTTGCCCAAGAAGGCAACAGGACACGACCTCGCGCGACTGTTTTGGTAGTCATACAAGACGATGTGTTTCACATTAGGGAGTGCGGCATCTGGCGAGTCCGCGCCAGAGCAGTAGAGCCACATGTAGCATTGCTTGTCTTCCTTGAGCACATTGAGCGGCGTTTCATCCGCCTGAACCACCACTTGTTCAAGTAGGTGTTCTTTCAGCGCGCCGTAGAGTGGTGCGCACTGCTCACTGACTTGGATAATCCACCTTGCCATGGTGGTGCGTATAACTCAATACCCGACTGGGTAAACAGCGATTCTTGGCGATACAGTGGCATCGCGTATCGGTATTTGCCGAGGATGATATTGGCCAGTAAGCTTTCTGTGGCGAAGCTTTTAGGGATAATGCCGTTGTTGAGCGATTCTTTGGCAGCTTAAAACACGATTGGATTTTTAAAGTTAATCAACCAACAAGGGAGTTTATGAAGCAAGATGTGACTGCTTACATGAAATATTACAACTTGGAGCGGCTGCATTCTGCTAATGACGATCTGTCACCGGTAGAGTTTGAAAATTCTCAAGTAAAAGTGTCCAGTTTGGGTTGACCAGTACAGACCAGTACATTCATACCACTTAAATGTTCTAGAAACTTACTTTAAATCTTTCGCATACCAATAAAATTCTTTACAAAACCAATTAATAATTTAGCTCAATCTTATTTATCTCATTCTAAAGCATTGTGACTCTCTTCCATAAATAGAGACAATATTATCAGCGAGAATTAGTGGAAGTTTAATAGCGATCAAATTACATCTCATATACTTATTTTTCTAATTAACTTTAAATATTCACAAAAGTAATTTGAAAGACAAGAAAGTTAACAAAACAAATGAATCAGCATTGTAAGAATAACAAAAAGCTCATTAACAATAGAGCTTGAACTCTAAATTAAATTTATAGCAATCACATTAACACTAAATAAAAAACACAAAAACACATAGCCTCAGTTTTAATTTAAATAATTATTGAGTTTTATTTATTAAAGGCCCACATAATGGAAGAGTTTAAACTATATCCATCCATCGATATTGTTGGTGGAAAAGCTTTAACATCACGATCAGCTATAGATATAACTTTAGGAATAACTGAAGAAAAAACATATCTTGGTGAAGTATTCGAGGTGGCTGAACTGCACTTCCAATCTGGAGCTAAGTGGATACATATTGTCGATCTTGATGCAGCATCCGGCGTCGGGAGCAATCAAAGATTAATAATGGATTTAGTTAAGCACTTTAGTGAAAAAGTACAGACTCAGGTCTGTGGTGGAATACGAAGTAATGAAATTTTAGAACAATACATCCTTGCTGGATGCTCTCGCGTCAACATCAGCTCTATGGTATTCGACAAGCCCAAACTTTGTGAAAAATTATTAAAAAAGTATGGTGAAAAAATTGCTATTGCTCTCGATGTCAAATTGGTAAACCAAGAATACAAGTTAGCCACTCGGGGTTGGAATACTCTTCAAGGCAATTTATGGACAACTCTAGACTGGTTAGATAATTCTGGATGCCAACGCTACGTTTTGACAGACGTAGACCGTGGAGGCTCACTAAATCACCCAAATTTTTCTCTGTTAGAGCAAGTCCTAACAAAAACATCAACTCCTATCATCTCTGGTGGTGGCCTTTGCTCTCTAGATGATATTGATCGTTTATATCAGATTGGCATTGAGGGAGCAGTCTTAGGACAGCTTATTCATACTCAACAACATCAACTCAAGAGGTTTCTTCAGTATGTACAACAAAACTATAAAGATGAGCCAACTTCGAATGAAGTTATCTGATGTTGGGTTATTGGGTGAAGTTTATATCCCCCCCCATCACTTACCACCTTGTGATTTAGCTTGCATTGAAGATCTTCATTTACCCACTCAAAATAAGAATTACCTCTCAAGAGGAAAAAAATACTATGAAGAATCAACATGCTTTCAATTGATTCTTGATATTTTTGATTATCATAACCGATTAAGAATCACCACCAATCCTTATGTCAGTTACATTCTGATGGATCATATATTGAACGGATTACTTCGTCTTTTAGATAGCTTAATTGCACATGATCAGCCAGAGTTTGTTAATTACTATATCCAAAAATCTAAAGAGATGGCGCAAGGTATTATCGATTTCTTTATGGGAAAAACTCACTTTACTGTGAGCAGTTATATAATCAGTTTTCCCCATCATATAGCAAAGTTAAAACCACGAGTTTATCTTGAAGGTGATAATCATCTATTAACTCTCATCTCTGTCATGCAGATGCCCCGTTCTGATGTATGTGTGGGAATATTACTTGGTGGTGCAGCCAGTGCTGCTATTTATTCCGCCTATCATGAGTCACAACTCAATTATCTAAAAATTTCTCGTTATGATGACACAAAAAAATGTAATGAATTTCTTTGGGGAAATCCAATAGATCTGCGTCCATCCGTATTGATTCTGGATGATAATTGTGGCACGGGGAAAACCCTACATTTAGCCAAATCTATCCTAAAAAATCACTATCAAATTGATGCAAAAATTGCCGCCATTGAACTTCATTGGGAAAAATTATTGCGCGTCAAAGGTTATTACCACCAAGACTCTGTATTTGATCTCTCATCTTTAGATTATTTAACACCATGGAATGTTCGTCATCATCATTTACTCAAGCAATTAGTACAGCAACCATCAACTACTCAAAACCATACCACCAATATTATGGAATGGTTAGTGTACTCAAAAAGTGTACTTAACCTTTTATCTAACTTGGGAACCCAGACTCAAGCATTTGATTCTTTAAGAAATTATTGTTTAAAACTTGAATGTTATAGCGCTTAAATACGATCATTTTTCGCCCGGCAAGGAGGCAATATGCAAGCACATATTATTTGGGATTGGAATGGAACTTTGCTCGATGATTTTCATATCTCACTCAAAGCGACCAACACTGCGTTGATGGGAATTGATGTACTTCCATTGAGTTCGGAAGAGTACCGTTCTCTTTACTGTGTACCTGTACAAGATTTCTATCATCAAGTTTTAGGGCGTAAACCTACTCTGCTTGAATGGTCAAAAATTGGCAAAAAGTTTAGTCAAATTTATAAACAGGAGGTACTTGATGCACCTTTAGCTCAAGATGCAGCCCGTCTACTGAATGAACGCCAAAGCCATTCCGTCTGTTCTCTGATGGAACACAATCTGTTAATTAAAATGCTTTCTGCTTTTGGAATCAAAGGGCATTTTTCAGAAGTTAATGGACGAACAGAGCCACTGAATCAAGAAGGCAAATCTGCCTATCTTAAAAAGCACTTGAGCCAGCTTATTACTCGCCAAGGAATCAATAAAAATGAGATTGTCCTCATCGGTGATACCCAAGACGATGCAGATGCGGCGCATGCGCTCGGTCTCTCCTCCATTCTTTATTCTGGTGGTGCGTTTAGTCATCAGCGCTTAGCGGCCACAGGAAACCCTGTTGTCAATACCCTAGCAGAAGCCGTTGTTCTTGCCGATCAGCTCGTACAGGAAAGAGCCAAATGATAAAAGCGATTGTAGGCCTACAAATGGGCGACGAAGGTAAAGGTAAGTTTGTCGACTTACTGGCTCAGCAATACCGACATATTGTTCGATTTAATGGTGGAGCGAACGCTGGCCATTCTGTTGTCTTTAATGAGCAACGCATGGCTTTTTCTCAAATTCCAGCAACTATTAGGAATGGGAAATGCCTTTATATCTCGCAAGGCGCCTTGATCAGCTTGGAGAGGCTACTCCAAGAAATAGAGTTCATCAAAGATCATTGTCCTGACACTCAACTATTCATCGATCCCCGCTGCCATATTGTTTTACCAATTCACGCCGCACTTAACCAAGCTTCTGAGCAATACAAAGGGGTTCATAAAATCGGCTCCGTTGGTGTGGGAGTTGGGGCGTGCTATGAAGACAAATCCAATCGTTTAGGTATTCGATTGCAAGATACGCTCAATGAGTCTGTATTACGTCATAAGCTCACTCTGCTTTGGGAAATTCGAGAAAAGCAAATTGAATCCGTCTTTGAAGGGCAGCTTCACCTCAATTTTGAACAACAAGTGCAATACATACTCAGGCTCGGTAAACAACTAGAACCCTATTTTTGCTTCACTAATCAAGTGATATCACGCTTACTTCAACGTGGCGAAAGCATGTTATTGGAATCCTCTCAGGCCACTTTTCTTGATAACAGTTTCGGAACTTACCCTTACACAGTGGCCTACTCCACCTTAATTCAGAGCTGCTTTGCTTCAATAGGCATTCCAGCTCAAACGTTACAAGTATTAGGAGTAATGAAGGCGTACATGATCCGAGTTGGCAATGGTCCATTTCCGACAGAACTTGATGGTGACATTGCACAGTACATTCGAGTGAAGGGCAATGAGTTTGGTACGGTATCGCAAAGACCAAGGCGCTGTGGCTGGTTAGATCTTGCTTTGGTTGAACAAGCGATTCATCTCAATGGCGTCAAAGAAGTGGCGATCACGAATCTTGATGTTCTCGGTGGCATGGATGAAGTTTGGGTATGTAATGGATATTTATTACACGGAAAAAAAGTGTGCACTGATGAAGCTCTTCTTCATTTTGATCAAGTCGAGCCTATTTACACAAAATTCCAAGGTTGGCCAAGACTCCCTAATGGCATTCTAAAATTATCCGATTTACCCAAAGAACTACTTCATTATCTTGCTTATATTCAATCCTATATCAGTGCACCGATTCGATATATTTCCTATGGTGCAGAACGCGAATACACAATTCATATCGAACCTAACGGATTCAGCCAAATTATCCTTGCAGTGTCTGAGGAATATGCATGATCAATTATGTTACTGGGTTTATGTTCTCTCAAGAACTATTAAACGTCGGATTAATCAAAAAATTAAAACCTAAATGGCAGAATGGATTATATAACGGTATCGGAGGAAAGATTGAACATGATGAATCCCCCTATGAAGCCATCGCGAGGGAATTTCAAGAAGAGACTGGCGTCGAGACAAAGCCAGATGAATGGAAGTTGTATGTGACCTTAACTAGGCCAGATATTTATCGAGTTTATTTCCTTTGCATGATTAGTGACAAAGTCCATAACATTCGAACAACGGAAGAAGAAATTGTGAAATTATTACCTTGCGATGCATTACCTAAAAATGTCATTCATAATTTACGGTGGTTAATTCCCCTTGCCCTTGATAAATCATTAGCGATGACGACACCCATTTGCATTGAAGAAATTAAAAACCCATAAATACCAATCCAAAATCCATCACACTCAACCTATAAAGTTAATTCTTTATTTAAAATTACTGTAGCGCAGTAAAATATCAAAAAGAGCTTAAATAATATGAAAAAACACATGCCATTTATTATTAATGGAAGAGTGACTGATTGTTCAAAAAAATCAGAATCAGAACAAAAAAGCATTTGTTTTCGCGAAAACAGTCTCAACCTAGATGTTTTAACCGATCACATCTCAGATGAAATAACAAGTTATAAAAACAGTCTGGAATTAACACTCAACAATATTGTTAATTTCCTTTATACCGTAGGTCAACGTTGGAAAAATGAAGAATACACAAGAAGACGTAGCTATATTCGGGATTTGAAAAACTTCTTGGGTTATTCCGAGGAAATGGCCAAATTGGAAGCCAATTGGATCGCCATGATTCTGTGCTCTAAAAGCGCGCTATATGACATTGTACAAACTGAGCTAGGTTCACGTCATATATTGGATGAATGGATCGCACAAGATGAGTGCTATGTTAAGGCCTTGCCTAAAGGCCGTACACTGCATTTATTAGCGGGCAATGTGCCTCTTTCAGGCGTTACCTCTATTTTGCGCGCCATTCTGACCAAGAATCAGATAATCGTAAAAATGTCGTCGAATGATCCGTTCACCCCTCATGCATTAGCGATGAGTTTTATCGATGTCGATCCAAATCATCCCATTACCCAATCCATTTCCATTATTTACTGGCCTCATAGGCAATGCACTCAGGTAGCCCAACGTTTAATGCAAAAGATGGATGTGGTCGTCGCTTGGGGCGGTTCAGAAGCAATACGTTGGGCCGTAGAGCATACCCCCCCGCATGCTGAGCTCATTAAGTTTGGCCCGAAAAAAAGCCTCACCATCATCAATGATCCTGAGAATTTGATCGAAGCGGCCGAAGGAGCCGCTCACGACATCTGTTTTTATGACCAACAAGCCTGCTTTTCAACGCAAAATCTTTTTTATATCGGCTCTCGTTTTCCTGAATTTAAGCAAGCGTTAAGAGAGCAATTACAGCGCTATGCTCGAATTTTGCCAAAGTCGCAATCCAGTATTGATGAGCAAGCCGACTTCTCCTTAACTCTGCGTGAATGCCAATTTGCAGGGTTTACCGCCGAAATGGGTAATCAACAAGATTGGATGATGATTGAATCTCCAGCCGGCGTAGAGCTGAATCATCCATTAGGGCGCTGTATTTATCTGCATCAAATGGCTTCATTTGAGGAAGTGCTGCCCTTTGTCATTAAAGGACAAACTCAAACGGTTTCCCTCTTCCCTTGGTCCTGTTCATTGCAATATCGCGATCAACTCGCTGCTCACGGCGCTGAGCGTATCGTTGAATCGGGGATGAATAATATTTTCCGCGTCGGTGGTGCCCATGATGCCATGCGTCCATTGCAGCGCTTAGTGCGTTTTATTTCCCACGAACGCCCTAGCCGTTTCACAACCAAAGATGTCGCCGTCGCTATTGAGCAGACACGCTATCTGGAAGAAGACAAATTCTTAGTCTTTGTACCTTAGTTACCCAAAAACAACATCATAAAGGAGAAATGAATGTCTCACTCATCACATTGGGAAGTGGATGACCCCTGCACCATTGATCATGTGATTTCTTTATCTGGAAATCAGCAAATTCATGTTTGGGAAACCCCTCCAACACTTAAATTTAATTCAATGCCAACGCGGCGGAATAGCATTTTAATCGCATCTGGCTTTGCTCGTCGGATGGATCATTTCGCAGGTCTAGCGCGCTATTTGTCCGCCAACGGATTTCATGTTTATCGCTATGATTCACTTCATCATGTTGGATTAAGCTCCGGCACGATCGATCAATACACGATGAGTATTGGCAAGCAGAGTCTGGAAATCGTGATGGCTTGGCTTCATAACCGCGGAGTAACAGGCATTGGAGTGATTGCAGCAAGCTTATCCGCCCGAATTGCTTACGCTAGCGTAAATGAACTCGACCTATCCTTCTTGATCACCGCGGTTGGGGTGGTGAATCTGCGCGATACCTTAGAAAAAGCCCTTGGTTTTGATTACCTCAGCCTCCCTATTCAAACTTTGCCAAACGATCTGGATTTTGAAGGGCATAAATTAGGTGCGGAAGTCTTTGTTCGTGATTGTTTTGCAAATCACTGGGATAGCTTTTCATCCACGGTAGAACAAATTCGCCATCTCTCGATCCCTTTCATTGCGTTTACCGCCAATGGAGATGATTGGGTCAAGCAAGACGAAGTTATTGAGATGCTTTCCCATATTCCTAGTGGTCAAAGCAAGCTGTATTCCCTACTTGGAAGCTCGCATGATCTCGGTGAGAACTTAGTGGTACTCCGTAACTTCTACCAATCAGTGACTAAAGCAGCAATCGCTCTCGATTCCAATAGTTTCGATATCAACATCCCTTTTGTGGAGCCCACATTTGAGCAATTGACTATCGCAACCGTCAACGAGCGCCGAATGAAAAATCAAATTGAAACAGAAACGATGATGCAGGCATAAGCCTACTCATACCTTACCTACCTTAATCAAGGACATATTATGAAATTTGGAAATTTCTTACTGACCTACCAACCACCTGAGTTATCACAAACAGAAGTGATGCAACGCTTAGTGAATCTTGGGCGAGCTTCAGAATCATGCGGTTTCGAAGCGGTTTGGTTGCTAGAACATCATTTCACTGAGTTTGGTTTACTCGGTAATCCTTATGTTGCCGCCGCAAACCTCTTGGGAGCCACAAAACATCTTCATGTCGGTACGGCGGCGATCGTACTGCCGACCGCTCACCCCATTCGACAGCTTGAAGATGTAAACTTACTCGATCAATTGTCGAAAGGACGTTTTCTTTTCGGCATTTGTCGTGGGCTCTATGACAAAGATTTTCGAGTGTTTGGCACTGACATGAACAACAGCCGCGCGTTGATGGATTGCTGGTACGACTTAATCACGACAGGCATGACACAAGGCTCTGTCTCTGCGGACAACGAGCATATCCATTTCCCTGAAGTGAAAGTCCAACCTGCCCCCTATCATCGTAGTGGTGCTCCTGTCTATGTGGTCGCTGAGTCTGCTTCAACCACTGAGTGGGCAGCAAAGCGGGGTTTACCCATGATTCTGAGCTGGATTATCAACACTCATGAGAAAAAAGCGCAACTTGACCTTTATAACGAGATCGCGTTAGAGCATGGACACGATATCCAGAATATTGATCACTGCCTCTCCTACATCACCTCTGTGGATCATGATTCACAACGCGCAAAAGACATCTGTCGCCAATTTCTTGCCCACTGGTATGACTCCTACGTCAATGCTACCCGCATTTTTGATGATTCAGACCAAACTAAAGGCTATGACTTTAATAAAGGGCAATGGCGAGATTTTGTTCTAAAAGGACATCGCGATACCAATCGTCGTATTGATTACAGCTACGAAATCAACCCAGTAGGAACACCAGAAGAATGTATTCGAATTATTCAGCAGGATATTGATGCAACGGGGATTACTAATATTTGCTGTGGATTTGAAGCCAACGGTTCAGAACAAGAAATTATCGCCTCAATGAAGCTCTTTCAAGCTGAAGTGATGCCTCACCTCAAATCCACAAACTAACGCCAACTATTTTCAAAGGAAGAACCTATGAAATTCGGATTATTTTTCTTAAATTTCCTTCATTCTGGCCAATCATGCACAGAGGTTTTCGATGCCATGATCGATAGTGTGAATTACGCGGAAAAAGGACACTTTGATCGACTGTTTATTTATGAGAACCATTTTAGTGATCACGGCATTGTAGGTGCCCCACTGACTGTAGCCAGCTTTTTATTGGGCATGACCGAGCGTATCAAGGTTGGTTCACTCAATCATATTTTGACCACTCACCATCCAGTCCGAACGGCTGAAGAAACTGGGCTACTCGACCAAATGAGTCAAGGCCGTTTCATTTTAGGTTTCAGTGATTGTGAAAACCGCGACGAGATGAACTTTTTTAACCGCCCTTTAGGTTCTCAGCAGCCAATATTCGAAGCTTGTTATCAGATTATTAATGACGCTCTAACCACAGGTTATTGCCATCCAAATAATGACTTTTATAGTTTCCCCAAAATTTCTGTTAATCCACATTGTTTTACTCAAGGGGGGCCGCAACAGTACGTTTATGCCTCTAGTACACAGGTCGTGGAATGGGCAGCTAAACGGGCATTGCCGTTGACCTTTAAATGGGATGATAGTAATGCAACTCGGCAAGAATATGCGCAACGTTATCAAGAGACAGCAAGAAAACATGGGGTTGATGTTCAAGCCGTACGCCATCAACTCGCGTTATTGGTCAATCAAAATGATGATGGCGATATCGCGCGTGCAGAGGTTGGTCAATACCTATCCCAATACCTCACGGAACGCTATCCCAGCGATGAAGTTGAGGTCGTCTTAGAACGCATCATCAAAGAAAGTGCCATTGGTACATACGAAGAAAGCACTCATGCCGCACGAGTTGCTATTGAAATGTGTGGTGCTTCTGATCTGCTGCTCTCTGTTGAGTCGATAAAAGAGCCTGTTCACCGCCTGCATGTATTGGATGTGATTAATAGCAACATCGCTAAATACCATCAATAAAAGATTTTTCTTTTTCCCTTGGGCCGCCGCATCCTCCTTCGGTGGCGGCCCTTTTTTAAGGAATACACAATGAATACCACGCTGTCCTTAATTGACACGCCTGCCGTTGAGAAATTTGATATTGAAGCAAGCTCCTACCTTGATGATTTAATCTTCATGAGTGAGCCGAACTCATGGTCATACGAAGAGCAGAAAAACATTCGACATGATGTGATCATGAAAGCCTTTCGTTGGCACTATCAGAACAATGTTGACTATCGTCGTTATTGCCAAACTATCGGTATTGGCCTTGAAATAGAGCATTTGGACGATATCCCCGTTTATCCGACGTCTGTATTTAAAACGATGCGGGTGACCAGCGCAAAACCTCAAGATATCGAGCATTGGTTTACCAGCAGTGGCACACAGGGACAAAAAAGTTATATTCCTCGAGACCGCCTGAGTATTGAGCGTTTATTAGGTTCTGTAAGTTATGGAATGAAATTGGTGGGTACATGGTTTGACCATGAAATGGAGCTTGTTAATTTAGGCCCAGATCGATTTAACGCTCACAACATCTGGTTTAAATATGTGATGAGTCTTGTTGAATTACTCTACCCAACCGCTTTTACCGCAAAAGATGAACGCGTAGATTTTGACCAAACGCTCACGCACTTATACCGAATTCAAAGCTTGGGAAAAACCGCTTGCTTAATTGGCCCTCCCTATTTTGTTTATCTTCTATGTCAGCACATGAAAGCAGAAAAAATCCACTTCCGAGCTGGGCATAAACTTTACATCATCACTGGAGGTGGGTGGAAAACTCACCAAAACTCCGCCTTAAATAGAGATCAATTCAATCAATTGTTAATGGAAACTTTTGGTCTCAACGATATAAGCCAAATACGCGATACATTCAACCAAGTTGAACTCAATACTTGCTTTTTTGAAGATGATCAGCAACGCAAATGTGTTCCACCCTGGGTGTATGCTCGGGCGTTAAATCCCAGAACTCTTCAGCCTTTATCTGATGGGGAAATAGGTTTAATGAGTTATATGGATGCATCCGCGACAAGCTACCCTGCATTTTTAATTACTGATGATCTTGGTTACGTTCATCAGCCCACTGAGGAAATACCTTATACAAGAGTACAAATTGTTCGCCGAATTAATACACGAGCCCAAAAAGGCTGTGCCCTAAAGATGTCACAACATTTTTCATTACCCCACATCACACGATAAGAAGAATAGGAACAAGAAAATGAAATTTTTATGCCACGTTCACACAGTTCAGCGCCTAGCCCCTGGGATCTACCAAGTCATTTTAGCGCCACACTACCCCTTGGATTTTAAAGCTGGACAATATTTGAAGCTCACATTGGCGGGGAAAGATCGCTACTTTTCTATTGCTAGTTGCCCTTCACAGCCAGGGCTTATCGAACTGCATATTGGAGCATCAAAGACTGATGAAGGCGTTCTTAGTGCTATTGCAGCCTTACATGAATTTAAAGAAGCAGAATTATCACTAGAGATTGAAGGGCCATTGGGTGATGCATGGCTTCGAAAAGAGAGTACTAACCCTATATTATTGATTGCCGGAGGAACGGGAATATCCTACATCATGAGCTTACTTAGAAATGCCCTCCACCATAAACTGAAGCAGAATATTTATCTTTACTGGGGCGTTAAAGGCATTAACCAACTCTATCTTCAGCAAGAATTATTAATGCTTTCAGAACAATATCCAAACTTACATTATGTCTTTTCATTAGAGGAGCCCAACGAGCCCATCATATGCAGAGAAGGATTAGTGATTGATGCAATATTAAATGACTTTTCAAATTTGCATGATTTCGACATCTATTTATGTGGACCAATAAATATGATTAAAGAAGGGAAGACACGTTTACTTGAAAAATGCAGTGCAACTTCAGGCAATATGTATGGTGATGGATTAACCTACGTTTAATCGGCCTTTTTAATAGAGCATTCAATTTGTCCTCTGCTTAGTAATGTCTGATTACTTACCAAAGATCGTTGAGCCGCCGCATTACAATGAAAAAAACGACCTATACTATACCCAGACAAACTGAGGTCGTGTTACCACGCACCTCTCTGTAAGTCCCATTCTTCATGGATATGGGTATCAGTGCTGTAAGCAGCAATTTATTCGGCACTATAAAATCTTGCATTGAAAAATGGCTAAACCGTCTGAAATGGAGACCCTAATGATGCGCTATTTTAATAACACCCTACTGAGCTGCTTGGCGCTTCTCTTTACGCCGATAGCGTTAGCACAAACGTTAACCGCTGACTTTAGACATCGGCCACCAGAAATGGTGTTAGATGAAGCAACAAACTCAATGACTGGACCACTCAAAGATATCGTTGAGCAAGCGACACAAAAGCTGGGCTATTCTATTGAGTGGCGCAGCCGCCCTTTTGCACGCAGCTTAGCCGATCTGGAGACCAATCAAGTCGATATTGTTCCTCGCGTGATTAAAACCTCAGAGCGAGAAGCCTTCGTCCGCTTTGTTGGCCCAATCAGCGAACAGACGAAAAACATTCTCTTCATTACTCATGGAGAAGGAATGCCAATCAAGGAGTACCAAGATTTAACTAAACTGAATGTTGGCGTAAAGCGAGGTACGGCTTATTTTGAGCAATTTGACAATGACAATAATATCCGTAAAACCGTCGTTGCCGATGATTACAACTTAGCTCGAATGCTAGAAGCAAAGCGCATTGATGCAATCATTGTTCTTGATGAAGCGGCGATTGAACAAGAGCTGAAAAACATCAGTTTTACCAATTACAAGACGGCCGATTACTTCTTCCCCAATGTGATAGGTAACTACTACGGTATGCCTAAAAATCATCCGCTGGCAGACAAACTTGCCGACGTACTGCAACAAATGGTGCAAAATGGTGAGGTTAACGTCATTTACCAAAAATACGGATTAACCCCTAACTAACTCACATCAAAGGCTTTGAGGTTACAGCAGGTAATGATCCCTAAGCTCCTTTAGGGATCATTACCTGATTCATAGAGTCTATCTATGCTCATGGGGATAAACTGACTTACCGCCTATCTGCAACATAAAGTCGTTTGGGTATACAAAGTCTCTGTTTAAGGTTGTGTTTAGCTCATTCGGCATGTTAAAAAACAACGTTTTTTTGAACTTTCCTTATCATCCTTAGTCTGAATCCCGTCTCTAATTGATTGATGAAATAAATGAGTTTTTTATGACAAAACGTTGGACACTTCTTGCAACCTTAGTAGGTGTTGGCTTGGCAGGCGGTTATTACACTCTCGCTTATACCCCTGAGTCTTCATCCCCATTACCGACCCTCAATGTCAGCCGGGGAACAATAGAGAAACAGGCGGTCGCCGTTGGTCAAATCATGCCTTCACATTCGGTGGCAATTAAATCGCAAATCAACGGTATTGTCGGTGAAATTTATGTGCGTGAGGGGCAACATGTTGAGCAAGGACAACCCTTGATTAAGGTTCGTCCGAATCCGACACCACAGGCGTTGACCGATGCCTCCACAGAGCTGATGCAAAGTGAGGCGAATCTTGAATCAGACTTACAACGCTTAGCCAACCTTGAGCGCTTAGTGAAACAGCAAATCATTCCTGCCAATTATGATGATTACGTCCGCGCGAAAGCCGACGTCAAAGCTAAACAAGCCGAAGTGCAGCAAAAACGCCAAAACCTAGAGTTGATTCGCAGCGGTGAAGCTTCGATTGGCCAAGCCAAGCTCTCCTCTACTTTATATGCCCCGATCAGTGGCACGATTTTAAATATCAAAGTCGAGGTCGGAGAGCCGATCATCTCTACCGAGTCGAGCCAGGCGGCAACAGAAATGATCCAGTTAGCGGATATGAAAAATATCGTGTTCAAAGGCAGTGTCAGTGAACATGATGCTGCGCAGCTGAATGCCGGCATGCCCGCCAATATTACCGTTGCCCCCTACCCTGAGCAGGTGATCAATGGTCAGTTGACCAAAGTGGCGATTCAATCGGAGCGCTTAAATAATCCGGAAAACAAAGATGGCAAAAGTTTTGATAACGGATTTCAAGTCGAAATCGGACAATTAGACATCCCTGAAAACATGACATTACGTTCTGGATTCTCGGCCAGCGCAAAAATCACCTTACAACGTGCCGCGGATGTCCTTACCCTTCCGGAGCGCGCATTACAGTTTGAGGGCGAAACCCCCATGGTGCTGATTGCGGATGGCTCTGCACAAGGTTATACCGCTCATCCGGTCAAGCTTGGGCTTTCTGACGGCGTACAGGTTGAGATCTTAGAAGGCGTAGCCGAAAAAGACAGCATAGTGGATAACAGCATGCTGGGAGGCCAGCATGAATAAGGGCTTTCTCTCCGCATGTGTACTGACTAGCCTGATGGCATCTTCTTCTGCTTTAGCGCTCTCCATCGAGCAAGCGTGGCAGCAAGCCAAACAACAGTCACCCGATGCACACATTGCCGAACTCTCGGTGCAGCTCAGCGTGCAAGATAAGTATCTCGCCAAAAGCGATCTCCTTCCTTCACTCTCAGGCAGTGCCGGAATGAACTGGTCAGAAAGCCAAAATGGATCGAGCAGTTATGGTGCCACCATTGAGCAAACCTTGTGGGATAGCCGAAAATGGAGTGCGTTGGATAAAGCCGATGCGGATTGGGTGTTGGCCCAACTTGAACGTAACCAAGCTTATAACCAACTCGCTCATCAGTTACTCAGCGCTTATTTTTCCTTAGCGGAAGCGCAAAGTAATTTGACTCTTGCCCAGCAAAAACAAGCGGATGGCGCACAATTATTAGCCATCGCTGAACAGCGTTATCTGGCGGGTAAAATAAAATCTGTGGAGTTGGAAGAGCTACGTGTCAACCAACTTGATGAAGAGTCAACCATTCTCAATGCGAAGGCGGAGCTCGAAACCAAACGCAGCCAACTCTCAATACTGATCAATGCCTCAGCCCCGCAAGTGGATGAAGTGGATACCCACACGCCAACACCGAGTTGGCCATTCAGTGCTGAACTGGATGACTGGCTTACAGCCGCCAAAGATCACAGCCCTGAGCTCTTGATTGCTATCCAAAAAGTGGCGATCAGCCAAATTGCTAAGCAGCAGAGTCAAAGTGGGTATTATCCGAGTTTGCGCGCCTCTGCAGGCTATCAAGACGGCGATCAACGAAACGGTGAATTCAATGCCGGTCTCACGCTCTCCATCCCGATTGATTTAAATGGAGCAACCCGCAGTGATAACGAAAAAGCTCATCTCAACTGGTTGATGGCTCAGCAACAGCAACGCAAAGTCGAGATCGGATTAGATCAAAATTTGCGTCAACAAATTCAGCAGGTTGAGATTGAATGGCAGCAAATTACCATGGCGGATCAGCAAGTGACCCATCGCGATAAAGTGCTGCGCAGTAAACAGCAACTGTTTGATGCTGGCTTAGCCGAAGCCTCCGATTTAATCGATGCGCACAACAGCCTATTTCGAGCCAAACATAATCTGGCCAGTCGTTGGTATAGCTATTGGCGTCAGCGCATTGAGCTACTCAAATTAACAGGTCAGTTGAACGATAATGCCATCGCTCAGCTTTCAGGAGCCTTTCGTTAATGCGCCTCTTGTTACAGCAATCTTGGCAAACTTTGCTCGCTCATCGCCTGAAAAGCGTATTGGCGATCACCGCGATTAGCTGGGGGGTGATTTCTGTGGTGATCTTGATGGCGCTCGGCGAAGGGTTTTATCGTGCTCAAACCGAATCCTTTCGCTTTCTGTTGCAAGAAACACAAATGGTCGCCTCCGGTCAGACCAGCGAAGTGTGGCAAGGCATGCCTGCGAGACGCCCGATTCAACTGACCGAATCGTTAATGCGTGAAGTCGCACAACGTCCGGAGATCCAGCGTTACTCCATCGTCTATGAGAATCGGGAAGTCTCCATCACCCAACAGCGAGGGACAGCGATTGGCAGTATGGTCAGTGGTGTGGATAGAGGGTATTTCTCTCTTGCTGGATTAAAACTCACCTTAGGCTCACGAGATTTCAGCCTTCATGATCAACACAACCACCGCCGTGTGGCAATTCTTGGCGATCACGTTGCTGCCACCAGCCAGCTTAAGATTGGAGATGAATTCAAAATTCGTGGCATCGCTTTTCGAGTGATTGGCATTATGGATGATGAAAGCAGCCGCTTTTCATTTGGTGATAACCAAAAAGTGTTTATTCCAAGCTCCACATTTAAAGACATTTGGGATACCCAACCGAACATGATGTTGGTACTGCCCGCTCAAGGTGTTTCAAGCTGGGCGTTACGCGAGCAGTTACGTCACACTTTTGCTCAGAGGTTACATTTCTCACCTGAGGATCAAGAGGCGGTCTTTCTCCCCGATTTCGGCAGTGGTGTTGCGGTGATCACTGCCATTTTACGAGGAATTCAAGCCTTTCTCGCCGCCAGTGGCATGATGACTATGGCTGTCGGCATCTTAGGCGTTGCCAATATGATGTTTTTAGCGGTGACCGAGCGTACGCGAGAAATCGGAGTGCGTTTAGCCATTGGTGCTACACCGCAACGAATTCAACAGCAGTTTTTATTAGAAGGATTGCTGCTGGTGGTCATCGGGGCGTTAGCAGGCTTACTGCTGGCCTACTTTGGCGTGTTGCTGCTTAATCACCTTGGCCTACCCACGTGGCTTGGCGAGCCGGTGATCACTTCGACCACCGTCTGGCTTTCTATGTTGGTGACCAGCATTTTAGCCTTAGCGGCGGCCTACTTCCCAGCTCGCAGAGCGGCGCAGTTAGAGCCCGTCATTGCGCTCAGTAGTCGGAGTTAATGCATGTTGCCAATAAGACAAATTATGCAGGAAATGGCGGCCGAAAAGCTCAGATTGAGCCTCACTATTTTGGCCGTTGCGTGGTCAACCTTATGTATCGCAGGGCTACTTGCGGTCGGTGAAGGGCTCCGCAGTGGAATTGTACGCACCATCCAAAATGGCAATGGTAACCTGATTCATGTCAGCGGCGGTTATGCCACACAAACCCATGGCCGTTTTCATGAGGGGCAAGCGCTTTCTCTCACCGAGCAAGATAGCCAAGTCTTGGCCGCTCTGCCTATGGTCAAACACGCACTTCCTTCGGCCGAGTGGCAAGAGCTGATCACGTTTGCAGATAAGCGTTCATGGATGATGCCTTACGCGGTCAAAAGTGAGTATCAGGCGATGAATAAACTGCGCTTGTTACCCGGCGGGCGCTGGTTTAATCCCGTTGATGAAACACAGCAACGTAAAGTGGTCGTCCTCGGCTATCAACTCGCGGTACAACTGTTTAATCAGCAAGAGGGCGACTGGTTTAGCGGCGGCGAATTAGAGCAAGATCCTGTCGGTCAGATTGCCAAAATAGGCGCACACGAATTTACGGTGATCGGAGTGCTGGCTAAAAACAGCGGCAACATTGAGCAGGGTTCGCCCATTGATTACAGCGGTTTTACGCCATTCAGTACTTGGCAGCGTTTTCACCCCAACCAAGCGATCAGCGGAATTAACCTTGAACCGAGGGTGGGCAGTGACCGTCAAGCGTTAGCAGCCACGGTACAGCAAGTGTTAAAACGCAAATACGCCGCGAGCTTGCAAGATCAGCAAATTGTCATGGTGCAAGACCACTTTTTGAGCCAGAAAAGTATGCAGCAGTTTCTGCTGAGACTACAAAGCTTCCTTGGCATTATTGGGTTTATCACTTTGGCCGTGGCAAGTTTAGGCATTACCAATGTGATGTTTGCTACCGTGAAGCGGGCCACACGCGACATTGGCGTACGCATGGCCGTAGGCGCTACCCCCAATACCATTCGCTGCCACTATTTGGCTCAATCTTTGATCACGATGGGATTGGGAGGAATTGCCGGCTTAGGTGTCACATTTGCGATGGTTCGCCTACTCGCCGCTATTCCTTTACAGGGCAATCCGATTTATGACCACTTAGGCCAACCGGTTCCTGAGCTGTCGCTCAGCGTCATTGCGATAGTGATTGTCACCCTTACCGTGATGGGCATTGTTGCAGCGTGGTTGCCAGCCAATCACGCAGCAAAAGTGACACCGTTACAAGCATTACAGAGTGAATAATGAAGTCTTTATCTCCTGCTCCTTTGGTGGAGCTACAGCAAATTTGTAAACATTACACCAGTGGGCAAAACGTGGTTAAAGCGCTTGATGGCGTCGACTTAACCATTCGTCACGGTGAATTCTTGGCAATTCTCGGACCTTCGGGATCGGGCAAATCAACCCTGATGAACGTACTGGGCTGCTTGGATAAACCTACCGCGGGCCGCTATCAATTGGACGGACATCCGGTCGATAGCCTAAGCACCCAGCAACTGGCTGCGATCCGCAATCAAAAGATTGGCTTTGTGTTCCAAAGCTTCAACCTTTTGGAATACGCCAGCGCGCTGGATAACGTCGCCCTTCCTTTGGTGTATGCGGGAGTGAAAGCCAAAGATCGTCGCCAACGCGCCACGGAACTCTTGACTCGAGTTGGCCTTGCCGATCGCTTAGATCACAAACCCAATCAGTTGTCAGGCGGACAAAAACAGCGCGTTGCGATTGCGCGCGCGCTGATCAATCAGCCACAAATTCTGCTGGCAGATGAGCCAACTGGTGCGCTGGATTCAAAATCCGGCGCCGAAATTGAAGCGCTGTTCAATGAACTGCACCACGAAGGTCGCACCATTATCGTCGTCACTCATGATAATGAGCTAGCCAAACGTACTAAGCGAATTGTGACTATTCGGGATGGGCAAGTCGTCAGTGATGAGCCCACGGCTTAACTACCACCTAATGGTGCGGATAAAACAAACGGCGCGTGATGCGCCGTTTGTTTGGATTCAAGTGTAATAAAGGTCACAGATAGCTTAGATCGGTCGCTTTGCCTTTGAAAATCCGATACACAAAAAAGGTGTACAGCAGAATGGTTGGCATGACGATCACCACACCAATCCCCACCACCATCAAGGTTTCAGGTGATGACGCAGCCTGCTGCGCAGTCATGATTCCGGGGACGATCTCAGGAAAGAAGCTGTACGCGAGCCCGAGGAAACTCAATCCAAAAATCAGCACCACACCAAAGAAAGGCCATTGCACACCCGCATCATTTACCGTCGGTACGCGTTTGAGATAGCGATCCACCACTAAAATCGTGGCAAAAACGATAATAGGGATCGGCGCAAGCAGGATCACCTCAGGAAAACTAAACCAACGTTCTGCGACTGCAGAATTCACCCATGGATTGACCAAACTCACCGACAGCACCCCTAACGCCGCCAGCCATCCCGCTTTACGCGACCAACGCGCGGCACGCACTTGCAGCTCCCCTTCGGTTTTGAGCACCAACCAAGCGCCACCAATATACACATAGGCGGCAGCCACACAGAGCGCACTCAGCACCGCAAAAGCATAAGCTTCAGGTGCAGATTCAAATCCGACGACATAGCGGCCAATCATATAGCCTTGGGTAAGCGCGGCCAGCAGAGAGCCGATTTTAAAGCACAAATCCCAATGATCTTTGTGGTCGGCTTTGGCTTTTGCTCGAAAATCAAACGCGACTCCACGCATGATAAGCGCAATCAGCATCAACGCGGTCGGCAGATAAAGCTCAGTAAATATCAGGCTATGTGCCGTAGGAAAGGCAATCAGCAAGATACCGACCGCCAACACTAACCAAGTTTCATTGGCATCCCAAAATGGGCCAATCGAGGCGATCATTCGATCGCGCTGCGCCACATCATTACGCGGCAGTAAAATGCCCACGCCTAAGTCATAACCATCCAACACCGCGTACATAAACACGGTGAAACCCAACAACAACAAATAAATTTCTGGCAAATACTGCATCATAACGCGGCCTTTGTAGAGCTTGGTGAAACTTGCGGTGCGTGTCCGGTTTTACGCGCAAGGTAAAACAGGGTGTGAACATAAGCGACCAACAACACAACATAAGTGATGAGATAAAGCGTCAGCGAGATCCCAACCGAGCTACTGGCCACGGGGGTCACGGCTTCAGCGGTACGCAATACGCCACTCACCAGCCAAGGCTGGCGACCAATTTCCGTGACATACCAGCCCGCAATCGTGGCAACCCAACCCGAAAAGGTCATGCCGATTAAGGCATACATATAGGGTTTGGGTAGCGGTTTGTTACGCCATACACGCCAAGCGCCAAACCAACTGACCAACAGCATCAGCACGCCCACTCCCACCATAACGCGAAAACCAAAAAACAGCGGTGCGACGGGGGGATGATCTGGCGCGAAGGCATCAAGTCCAACAACTTCTCCGTTCATATCGTGGGTTAAAATCAAGCTGGCCAGATGCGGAATACCAAGAGCAAAATCATTGCTGCGAGTCTCTTCATTTGGCAGAGCAAACAGCAGTAGCGGTGCGCCGCGCTCGGTCTGCCATACACCCTCCATCGCCGCGATTTTCGCTGGTTGATGTTCTAAGGTATTGAGGCCGTGTAAATCCCCCACCAAGATCTGCACAGGAATGGCTAACGCGGCCACACTCACGGCCACTTTTAAGCCCATTTTGGCGGCTTGATGTTTGGCATTACGCAGCACTTGATAAGCACTGATCCCAGCAATCAAAAAACTTGCCGTCAATGCCGATGCCAGCAAAGTATGCGCTAAGCGATATGGCATCGAGGGGTTAAAAATCACTTCCTTCCAACTGGTGACATGCACCACGCCATCAATCACTTCATAACCGGCTGGAGTGTGCATCCAACTGTTGAGCACCAGAATCCAAAACGCAGATAAACTGGTGCCCACAGCCACCAGCACAGTCGATAAGGTATGCAACCATTCCGGTACACGCCCTCGACCAAACAGCATCACGCCAAGAAACGTCGCTTCCATAAAGAAGGCGGTCATCACTTCATAGCCAAGTAAGGGACCTGCCACATTGCCCACCCGCTCCATAAAGCCCGGCCAGTTAGTGCCAAATTGAAAACTCATGGTAATGCCCGACACCACCCCAAGAGCAAAAGTCAGCGCAAACACTTTTACCCAGAAATAGTAGAGATCGAGCCATTCACTGACTTGTGTCCGTAAATAACGCCATTTGAAAAACACCAATATCCAGCCCAACGCAATGGTGATGGTGGGAAACAGTATATGAAAGCTGATATTGGCAGCGAATTGGATCCGCGACAGCATGAGGGTATCTAACATCTCTTTTCCTCAAAAAATGAAACAAACCAGTGATAGGGTTAACACTAACCACCATCTTTAGTGACTCATACGTCATTGGCACTGGATTGGTTTAGTCAGCGCAGCGCAAATTGCCCGTGCCAGACAAATTTGATTTGTATCAATTTTGATGAAGGAAACCGAGAGAAAAGGTGTATCTAAACTCAGAGAAATAATAACAAAACATTACCTGATAAGGATAAGAAATAACGCCTTAAGTGAGCGATAAAACCATCAACGCCATAGACCAAGGATTTTTATACACCCAAACTACTTGGAGTTGCAGGTAGGCGGCAAGTGAGTTCATCCCCATGAGCATAGATACACTATGTGATTGGGGTGAACGAACGTAGCCAACACTGCTGCAGCTTCAAGTAGGAAGGGTATACACGATTCGCCATTCCTATTCGGGTTGGACTGCTTTTTTCGTCCATAAACGCAAAAGTCGGTTGCAATCATCATCAATGTGATAATAATTATCATTTAAATGAAGAAGGGGGGGATATGGAAAATAGAACGTGGTTATACAACGCCTTTTTTAAGGCGCAGGATCGATTTCTAGCGTATGAGGTGGAGAGCGGTTTTGAACCCGAAGTGATCTATGATTACATTCATTGCGCGCGCTTACTCGCCTCACACCATTACCAAGGTGCGAAAGAACAAAACTTCCTGCTGTGTGAACTGTTTCTACGCCAAATCTACTTCCATTTTTTAGATGCCATTCAAGACCCTACACGTAGCCGCATTTTCCGCCGAGTCTGCCTTGATTCCATCTATATCCTCTTGATGGAGCTCAACAAATGTTATCAACAAGTGGATAACGGTGAACTGCGTTTACGCCAACTCAAACAACAATTACAACGAATTCAAGCCCCGCTTGATTAACCAAAAGGATCTGTTATGACTCGCGAATACCGAATTGAAAAAGACAGCATGGGTGAAGTCAAAGTCCCTGCTGATGCGCTTTATCAAGCACAAACTCAACGTGCCGTAGATAACTTTACGTTAAGCCGCTACACCATGCCTAGCGCGTTTATTGCTGCCCTCGCCTACATTAAACAAGCGGCGGCGATGACCAATGCGCAGTTAGGCCATTTAGAAGGGGACATCGCCCAAGCGATTGCCAATGCTTCGCAAGCGGTGATTGATGGTCAGTATGCCGAACAGTTCCCGATTGATGTTTTCCAGACAGGTTCAGGCACCAGTTCCAATATGAACGCCAATGAGGTGATTGCCACCCTCGCCTCGCGTGAGTTGGGCTATGCGGTGAGTCCAAACGATCATGTCAACATGGGACAAAGCAGTAATGATGTGATCCCCACAGCAATCCAAGTCAGTGCGGCCATCAATATTGAGCA
Source organism: Vibrio paracholerae (assembly GCF_037672085.1). Taxonomy (NCBI): domain Bacteria; kingdom Pseudomonadati; phylum Pseudomonadota; class Gammaproteobacteria; order Vibrionales; family Vibrionaceae; genus Vibrio; species Vibrio paracholerae. Next base: position 1,551,323 of record NZ_JBBHLM010000002.1, read on the forward strand.
GCAACTGCTCCCCGCATTGGCGCATTTAAGTCAAACTCTCGCGGATAAACAGTCAGAGTTGGCTGATGTGGTCAAAACTGGCCGCACCCATTTGATGGATGCGATGCCCGTGACTTTCGCACAAGAACTGGGTGGATGGAAAAGCCAAATCGACCACGCCGCGCAAGGCATCAGCCATGCGCTTTCCCCCATCAAAGCCTTGGCGCAAGGCGGTACTGCGGTCGGCACAGGCATTAATGCGGATCCGCGCTTTGCACGTATTTTTGCCGATAACCTCAGTCAATTGAGTCATGTTGCTTTTCAGCCCAGCGACAATTTTTTCTATAACCTAAGCAGCCAAGACTGCGTAGTCGGCCTTTCTGGTCAGTTGAAAACCGCCGCGGTCGCGCTGATGAAAATCGCTAATGATTTGCGCTGGATGAACTCTGGCCCCTTGGCGGGGTTAGGGGAAATTGAGTTGCAAGGCTTACAACCGGGCTCCTCGATCATGCCAGGGAAAGTAAACCCTGTGATCCCAGAAGCCGTGACTATGGTCGCTGCGCAAGTGATTGGCAATGACACTACGATTACCGTGGCTGGCCAATCCGGTAATTTCCAGCTTAATGTGATGCTGCCGGTGATCGCGCACAACCTACTGGAATCAATAGCATTATTGACCAATGCGTGCCATGCGCTCGCCGATAAAGCCATCGCAACCTTTAAAGTTCGCCATGACAATCTGGAAAAAGCCTTGGCAAAAAACCCGATTCTCGTCACCGCCTTGAATCCTGTCATTGGTTATCTCAAAGCGGCTGATATTGCCAAAAAAGCCTACCAGCAGGGTCGCGCGATTTTGGATGTCGCCGCAGAAGAGACGGACCTTGATCGCGCCACGCTTGAAGCCCTGCTTGACCCGAAAAAGCTCACACAAGGTGGGATTGCCCATTAAACCTTAGCCATAAAGCCCTAGTCATAAAACCTTAGCCATAAAACCTTAGCTATAAAAGAACGCGCCCCTCATTGGAGGGGCGAATTCTAGATATCATTACGGTTTTTATGCCGCTAAACGATCGATAAGAAGCCTAGATCAAGGTTAAGCAAACTTACTGCGAAAGGCGAAATAGACCGCCCCGACCAAACAAAGCCCAGCCCACAAATAATCGAGCTTTAATGGTTCACGCAGATAAAAGACGGAGAAAGGCACAAACACCATTAAGGTGATCACTTCTTGCAAAATTTTAAGTTGCCCAACATTTAGCGCGGTATAGCCAATGCGATTGGCGGGTACTTGCAGTAAGTATTCAAACAGCGCAATGCCCCAGCTCACCAACGCCGCAATAATCCACGGTTTGTTATTCAGCTCTTTAAGATGCGCGTACCAAGCAAAAGTCATAAACACATTGCTGCAAATCAGCAGACCGACACTGACCACAATCGGATTCATTTTTACTCTGTCCTCTTTGGATAACCGTCCCAAACTACGGCGGCGCTAGTCTACAGGAGCGCCATGCCGTTTGCATCTTACCTTTGCGATGCTTTACTGCGGATAATCCGATACATATACAGCACAATAACTAGGTTGATGAGCAGAGCCGCAATACTGAATACACCAGGATGGGTAAACAACTCATACACTTCAAATGGTAGATAGATGGCTCCGCTGAGCAGTGCAAACCACTCCGTCCACAATAAGTTGTGCCAAAGACCATAAGCTTCAATCAAACGGATCGCACCATACACTAGCGCGCCTGCGGCCACCCAGTTCAAATTGAAATGGGTGAGAAGCCCCGCTTGATGCAGTAATTTCTCTGGCCAATAACTGGCAGGATTAAGGTGCAAGTGCTGCAACAGATCTTGCAACAACTGCTGGAGGCTATCGCCGGCAACATGGTGCAGCCCTAACCCCAACAGTAGCGACACAATCCCTTTGGTCGACTCTAAAATCGCGACCACTTTTAAGCCTTGGTGTGTATTCGACATGCTTATTTCACCATGATTCTTGCGTTCCATTACTTCGCTAGTTGATAAGTAATGACATACAGCTCATCGATATTGGGGTAAATCTCTTGGATCAGCGCCTTGAGTTTGGGTAATTCTATCGCTTCTTGCTCAGCGTGAAACTCGTTGATCTCATCAAACTTGAGCGGTTCAACCGCCAGAATATCTATCTCACACACTTTACGCTGGGTTTCTAACGTGAACACTTCAACGCGAGTGCCGGGCACATAATGGCTCTCCGATTTATCACGGATGGTGATGGTCTTCTGGCCAGAGGCCACCAAGGGGGTCAAAAATTCAAAAAAGGTAATTTGAGTTGGGACGGACATATTAAGAGCCTCGATAAATCGCGTATCAGGGGTGCTTTATGAAGCATTCCCCTAATGAGGTCAAGGGATTATCGAGGCTGTTGGTGTGATGAATCAGCGAATCGCGCGTGGCGCTCAATCATCCACATCGACTTCTTAGATACACCGAATTGCTTTTACTTAAAACGCCGATAAAGCCAGATCCACTGCTCGGGATGCGCGGTGATCGCTTGCTGCATCATGTCGGCTAACTGCTGCGCATCCTGCGCAATGTTGCGACTTAAGTCATCGGTTTGGTGCAAGGTAAAGCGCGAAAAATGCAGTCTCTGCATCATCCCCTCACTGAGCGCATAATGAAAATAGATCGGGCATGCGAGTTTATGCGCAAGGAAAAAAGGCGTTGCCGACAATTGTGTGGCTTGCTCAAACCAACGAACAGGCACACCTTCCGTGCGTAGATCCATATGTAAAACCACCCATTCACCTTGTTTGATCCGCTGCGCTAACTCCAACATCAGATTTTGTTTTCGCAGTAAAAAGGGAATACCGGCTAATTTCGCGGCTTGGGTGATCATGGCATTTTCATCCGGACGATCGCCTGAACTGCCCGCCCCAAAAATGGTGACGGCTTTTTTCCCATGCTGATTAAGCCACCAAGTCACCCCATCATAAACGCCCATATGGGGGCAAACGATAATACCGCCGCCTTGCTTATCTAGGATCTCTTGAACCAAGTCAGGCTGTTCAACTTGATATTGGTAACGCTTAAGATGGCAAAACCCGAGTAAATTCTTCAATGATAAGCGAGTAGATTGCTCAACAATCGCCTGCTTTTTTACGTCACTCAAATCAGGTAACGCGTAATTAAGTTGTGTTAAAGCCGCTGCCATTTTTTTCCGACTTATCGGCTTAGCCACGAGGTGGCATAAACCATTTTTTATCGACAGTGGTAAATAAAATAAGCCTGAGGTTAACGCTTTTAACCAAAAAATACGCACGTTATTCCCCTACTTCGCTCACTAACCAATCAATGACTTCATTGACTGACGATTCCATGGTTAATGGCATATCAAATAGATTAATTTGTGCCGAAAACTGGCTTTCTACTTTGGCGACAATATCGATGAAAGAGAAGGAATCAAACTCATCGAAAAATTTATTGGTGAGTATCGATGAAATACCCTCAATACTGGTTTGTAATCGCTCAATAAGAATATTTTCAATGGCTTGTTTCATATGTCTGACTCGCTAATTGTTGTTGTAAAGCTTTAATATCGGTTTTGCCATTGGCATTTCTTGGTAATTGTTCAATGGCATACCAACGCTTAGGCACAAAAGTTGGATTTAATTGTTGTTTGCATTGGCTCAACCACAGATCTGGTTGCCATTGGGTATGGGTATCCACAAACGCCACCGTGCCGCTGGCATAGCCCGACTCACTTAAAGGCCAAGGCACTATCGCCACGCTGTGCGCTTGAGTCACGCGGCGAACAACGGTTTCAATCTCTTCTAATTCCACCCGTTGTCCGGCAATTTTCACTTGGTGATCGCGACGCCCAAGATGAATCAACACGCCATGTGATTTAGTGACAATGTCACCTGAACGATACCAAATACGCCCTTCGTGCTGGAAAAAGGCACTTTGCGTATTCAGCGGATCATTCAGATAACCATTGACTAACTGTTTGCCCGACAGAAGTAATTCTCCGCGATACCCCTCGGGTGCAGATTCAAAGCGCATCAACTCACCTTGTTCGTTGATGATAGCTAAACACTCCTCTTCAAAAGCACGGCCAATCGGCACCGATGCCATACCTGAATGGGCGACAAATCGATGATAGGTAATGGCAATCGTGCACTCTGTTGGACCATACAGATTGATCACCGGCTGCTGGGTGGCCTGTTGCCATTGTTCGGCTAAATCATGCAGCAAGGCTTGTCCGCAGAAAAAACTCAGTCGCAGAGAAGGTAAACTGTGTTGCGTTAAGGTTTGTCTTTGTAGGGCCAACTCAATAACAGTAGGCACAGAAAGCCATACCGTTAATTGATGGTGACGAATAAATTCCACTGGACTTAATTTCGCTAATTCAGGCACAACATATAAACAAGCACCAGAGATCAAACTGTAAAAAATATCATGTACCGAAAGATCAAAAGTCAAATCAGAATATTGTCCCACTCGATCTTGCGCATTGAGTGGAAATAGTTTGTCAATTTGGCTGATATAGCTATGCAAATTACTGTAACTGACCGCAATACGTTTGGGCTTACCAGTCGAACCTGAGGTTTGCATGATATAAGCGTACTCATGTTCATTATCTAAATGGTATTTCGCTACCAGTAATTCCACATCTTGTTCGGTTATTTGCACTGTGTGAAAAGTGTGCTGAGGATATTGCTGACGTAACGGTTCCATATCCACATCAGGCAGCGCATAAATGTGTAATCGGTCTATGCAAGTCTCAAGTAAGGAGGACAAACGACTCAATTGCTGCGCGTCTACCATGATGGAATCACATTGTGTCGCGATCAGCGTCTCTTGGATCTGTTCTGTTGTTGCTCGCGCATTGAGCGGAATATAAGTCATACAGCCCAAATAGCTCGCCCAAATCGCAGAATAAGCCGCGAGATCGCGCACCGAAAGGATCGCAACTCGCTGCACGCCCTGTAAATGCCAATAGTCACTCAATGAGAGTGCTATATCGGTCATCTCTTGATAGGTGTAGGTATTCTGTTTAACCCATAATGCAGGGGCATGTCGGTTAGCCTGAATGGCCGCCAAAATAGAGTGTCTTGTCTCGCAGTACATCGCCATTTTATTGATAAATTGGTTATGCACGACACCATAACCCTCTCTCTGTAACAAATCTGTCGCAGAATTGTATGGCATTGTCAGCTACCGAGCGCCCGGCCTCCTTTCTATGGCGCGAAAGTCTACAACCCATAATCGCAACTAGTTGTCGAGCAACCGATTGACAATAGACATATCAAAATGGCGTTTCGTGGTGATCGCGTAAAAGCTTTCGGTCACCGCGTCCAGTGTTCCGTAATTGCACAGCCGTCCTGTTTCAATTTCATCTTGTACCACGACCTCGGGCACCACAGTGACGCCTTCCACATCGCGCGCCAATAGACGCAACATCGCCATATCATCGACTTCCGCATAGGGCGTTACCGCTAACCCTAACTGTTCACAATACAGATCAAATTGCAGCCGAATTTCACTGCTTGACCCCGGCACCAAGGTTTTCACTTTAGGTAAATCCTGCGGAAATTGATAACGGCGCAAAGTATCGCTCGGCGGTCCGACAAGGCAGACACTTTGCTGTGCAATGCGCTTACAACGCCAAGGCTGCGTTGAGTCACTCGGTACCGGACGATTGGAAAGGATCAGGTCGAGCTTATGCATTTGTAACTGACCTAGAAGATCTTCCAAGGTAGAGGAAGACAAGATAAGCCGCACATCCGATTTACCGAGCACAGGACGTAAAAAGTTTTCCTGAAAGTTTCGCGATAAGGTCGCCACCGAGCCAATCCTTAATTGCTGTACTCGTTGTAATTCACCGCTTTCCATGATCGAAAGCAGCTCACCGCTCAAGTTAAATATGCTTTCGGCATATTCCAGAACCAAATGCCCAACTTCAGTGAGTTGCAAACTGCGCCCTTGGCGCACAAACAGATCATGCCCCAATTGACCTTCTAACTGACGAATTTGTGAAGAAAGCGCCGATTGTGACACATTGAGTTGCTGCGCAGCACGAGTGAGATGCCCCTCTTTAGCCACAGTCCAGAAGTAATGTAAATGGTGAAAATTCAGATGTCGCATCGCTTTGTTCTCTTTTATAGAACGTTTTGTTAATAACAATATATTTTACTTACTCATTCCTTCGCAACCACAATAGCGCCACCGATAACATCTTATTTTTCAATCAGGAGGCCGACCCATGTCGGAACTGTCACCCCAGTGGCTCCTTGTTAGTTTGTATCTTGGTGGCCTTGTCTTGAGCTTATGGTTACCTCAACAGCAGTGGCGTATCGCCAAGTTCGCCACTCTCGCTGGCTTCATCGCCATGCTTGGAAATACCCTTTTTGCGATAGGGCAAGCGAGCATCAACCTAGTCCCTGTCGATGGATTAGGCGTCGTGATGGCGCTACTCGTCTCGCTCCTAGGCTGGGTGATAACCCGCTTCGCCCATCGTTATCTGCAAGGCGAAGCGCAGCAAGCGCGTTTTGTCACCGCCACGCTGTTTACCCTAAGCTGCGTAGCCTTGTTGGTCACCAGTCAGCATCTGCTTGTGATCGTGCTGGCGTGGAGCGGAACCAGCGTTGGCCTACATCGTCTGCTGACCTTTTACCCAGAGCGCAAAGCCGCACGCGTGGTGGCACACAAAAAATTCTTAGTCAGCCGTTTTGCCGAAATCTGTTTGTTGTTAGCGCTCGGTTTGATCTATCTCGATGTCGGTGGCTTGTCGCTACAAGAGATTCACTTCGCGTTAAACGCGCAGGATTCGCTGCCACTTAGCTTAACTGGGGCTGCGTTGTTACTCGCCTTCGCTGCTATCTTAAAAACCGCTCAGTTACCTCTGCACGGCTGGCTGATTCAGGTGATGGAAGCGCCAACGCCAGTCTCGGCGTTATTGCATGCGGGTGTGGTTAACATGGGGGGATTCGTTCTGCTGCGCGTCGCAGAACTGATTGGGCTTGCTCCTTCGGCGCAATGGTTGCTGGTGATCGTCGGTAGCCTCACTGCGGTGCTCGCTGGCATGGTCATGCTGACTCGGATCAGCATTAAAGTGCGTTTAGCTTGGTCAACGTGCGCGCAAATGGGCTTTATGCTGATGGAAATCGGCTTAGGCTTATATGAGCTCGCCCTGCTCCATTTGGTGGCACATTCACTTTATAAAGCTTATGCCTTCCTAAGTTCTGGCGAAGCGGTGGAGCGAGCACGTCTGCATGATTTTCAAGCCCCACAAAGTGTCAATGGTAAAGCCGTGGGGGCTTTGCTCGCGGTAGGGCTCAGCGCAGCGCTTATCCTGATACTGCACCATTTATGGCAATCCTTAACACCCAATTTGCATCTACCCAATGCGGTGGTCGCGATTCTCGCCTTAGGTTTTGCTCCGCTACTTTGGCAAAGTGGACGTTTTACACCAAGTGGCTTGAGCCTCGGTGTGCTGCGGGTTGCCCTACTCACCCAACTCTATTTCGTGTGGCATCTGCTGTTTGCGGGTTTAGCACCCGAGCTGCGCCCCGCTAGCCCACTCGCGCTGAGCTTTGTGATGTTCTGTTTTATCACTTTGTATCTGATGCAAGTGCTGCTCTGCCTCTACCCCAAAAGCCGTTTATCACTGTGGCTCTATCCTTGGGTTTACCATGGTTTTTATCTTGATGAGACTTTTACGCGCCTGACCTTCAAATATTGGCCCGTGCAATTAACTCTGCCTACCGCTCTTTCATCAACTCAAGCGCAACCGACGACAGGAGAACGCGTATGAATGCGCCACGTTCACTCTCAGCTTTAAGCACCGCCGCTAACCCAGCATTATCGACACTTGTCGAACAAGTCTGCGCCTTGATTGCTCCTAACTGGCCGCTGGATCGCATGATTGCGGTGAGCCCTTATTGGAAACGGATTGATAAGCCCTTTGCACAAGCCGCCGCCGAGCTCAAGCAATTGGCCGCCTCCCCCATGACCATGACGCTCAGTGATTACCACCTTCGTTGGCAAAACCAGCAAATCCAATCAGCGGATTTGCAACAAGCCATCGCTGAACAAAACAGTGACCTTAGCGAATCTACCTTGATTGCCGCTTTACAACAGCCCACAGCGCCGAGTCATCCTTGGCCATTGCTGTGCGACACCGTCGATAGCCGGCGTGCTCTTGAGCATCATCCCGCATGGAATGACGCTATCACCCATCAAATTTCGCAATTTTGCGCCGCCTATTTTGACCATCATCAAGCCGATTGGAGCCCAGATCAGCAAACCGGACTCTTTGCCACTTGGCGTGAGGCGATGATCCACGATCGCAGCATTACGCTGCTGCTCAACGTGACAAGCGTAAAACAAAAAGCTACCAAGCTTCCCGAGGATGCCATGGCCGCCATCGAGCAAACTCTAGCGCAACTCGCTATTGCCCCTGCGCAACAAGAAACGTATTTACAAGCCGTGTTAATGCGCATCAGTGGCTGGGCATCCTGGTGTGCTTATCTCGCATGGCAGGCAGGGTTTGAGGGTCGGCACGATGAGCACCTTCGCGATCTGTTGGCGATTCGTCTCTGCTGGGAGAACTTACTTGATGATGGTGAGCGCGGTATGGGCTCTGTGTGGCTACAGTGGCAGCAATCTTGGGCACCGCGCCAATCGTGCGAGGAGGATCGCCCACTACGCATTGCGCTACTGTGGCAACGCAGTGCGGAAATCGCCTATCAGCGCCAGCTCTTTGCTGCGCTGACATCAGTACAAGAGTCGGCTCCCCAATCAAGTTATCCCGAGGTGCAAGCGGCTTTTTGTATCGATGTGCGTTCAGAAGTCATTCGCCGCCACTTAGAAGCGCAATCACCCCATATTCAAACCCTTGGCTTCGCAGGCTTTTTTGGCTTACCGATCCGCTATCAGTTATTGGGCACCGAAGCAAGCCGCCCACAGTTACCGGGCTTATTAGCGCCGAGCTTGATCGTCTCTGACAGCACAGGGGATGAAGATCAAGACGCGAAATTGGCCTTGCGTCGCCGTGCTCGACTCAAGCGACACTTTAGCTGGCGAGCGTTTCATCACCTCCCCGCCTCAACGTTTACTCTGGTGGAAACCACAGGGTTGGCTTATTTAACCAAGCTCCTTAAACGCACCTTATCCTACCCTGCATCAAGCGCATCGGTGGAGCGTTTCGCCTTTACGGAACATGAGTGGCAGAGTGTCAAACCGCAATTCACGCGCGATCCACAGACGTTAGCGCAGCGTGCTCAAATGGCGGCCAACATTCTAAGAGCGTTGGGGATCGCCACCGAGCAAGCACGCTTGGTGCTACTCGTGGGGCACGGCTCACAGACGCAAAATAATCCGCAGCGTGCAGGGCTGGATTGTGGAGCCTGCTGCGGTCAAAGCGGTGAAGTCAACGCTCGCACATTAGCAGCATTGCTAAATGATCAGGCGGTGCGCCAAGCGTTGCCTGAATATGGAATTTCGCTGCGCGATGACGTCTACTTTATCGCGGCGCTACACAACACCACGACAGAAGCGATGACGCTTTTTGATCGCCATGAGATCCCAATAAGCCATCGCGAAGCGCTAGAACAACTTGAGCAGCAGCTCACGGCCGCCAGCCATGGCGCACGTCAAGAACGCGCGCCAAGTCTTGAACTGAATCACAACCACCAAGCGCCTCCAAGCAAGGACAACGCCCTATCTGCCCAGCAGTTGGAGCAAGCGTTTCTGCGTCGAGCCCATGATTGGGCGCAAACTCGCCCTGAGTGGGGTCTGACCAACAATGCCGCTTTTATCATTGCACCGCGGCAACGTTCAAAGCAGGCGAAACTCGATGGCCGAGTGTTTTTGCATGAATACCAACCGGAGCGCGATCCCGAAGGGCAATTACTGACACAAATTATGACGGCCCCGATGTTGGTCACACACTGGATTAACATGCAGTATTTTGCCTCCACCGTCGATAATCGCCGTTTCGGCAGTGGCAATAAAACCTTGCATAATGTGGTGGGAGGAAATATCGGTCTTTTTGAAGGCAACGGAGGCGATCTGCGCTGTGGCTTAGCCCTGCAATCGCTACATGATGGCCAAGGGTGGCGACATGAAGCCTTACGCCTCACTGTGGTGATTGATGCACCACGCGAACGGATTGAGCAAGTGATGGCTTCACACCGCGTGGTTGAACATTTGGTTAAGCATGAATGGCTCTATCTGGCCCGTTTTGCTGATCAAGGGATTGAGATGTATCGCCAAGGCACTTGGCAACGCATCACTCAGCCCAGCTCAGATTCCAGTGCGAGATAAAATATTGTTGGCCATCTAGGATGGCCAACAATATTTAAAGCGTTTTATAAACCAATCACACCACATACGATGCGCGCACCACCGCCACCCAAAGGCATTGGATGGTCGGAATGGTTATCCCCGCCCGCGTGGACCATCAAAGCTTTACCTTTTACCTCTGCCATTTTGAAGCGGGATGCCAAAACGGGTTGATTTGCTTGGCCTTGCGCATCCACGTACAAAGCTGGGAGATCGCCCAAGTGATTGTCGTTGGTCCACGGATAGCCGTGTTTTCCCGTATTTTGCGGATCATAATGCCCACCCGCAGCGCCACCTAATACGGTTTTGCCATCTTTGGACGAGGTTTCACATGAGCCATTCGCGTGTACATGAAAACCGTGCAAACCGGCTGGCAAGCCAGCTAACTGCGGAGTAAAGACCGTACCATACTCGCTATCAGTTAAGGTAACGGTGCCCACGGATTGGCCAGAACTCAAATCCGTCATCACCACGGTCATTTCTTGAGCCAAAACCGAAGAAGAGAAAAACGCGGCGACCGCAAACAAAGTAAATTGATTCATGATGGATATCCTTATTGAGGGTTTGAGAGTAAGACACAGTTAGTTGAGAGGTCGTGATTGAGTGGAAGACGACACAGCCAATTTTTCTTGATGCAGCGCTTTCAACGTCTCAGATTGACCGTACAACTCAGCAAATTCTTGCACCGAGAGTCCCGCTTTATTGCGAAGGTTATCCGCACACTCTGCTTGGTATAAAGCTCTCGCGATTTGGATTTCCCGCTTCAGTAGAGCTCCCATTAAAGCAGTATTACCACGTTTATCTTGCAAACAAGCATTCGCTCCAAAGCGTAGTAAAAGTTCCACGGTTTGTGCGTTGCCTTGGTAGGCAGCAACCATTAATGCGGTATAGCTCTCTGCATTTCGTTGATTAATCGGAAATCCAGCGGAGAGAAATTCATTCACAACTTCGTCATTCCCTGTCCTTGCTGCTGCGAAAAAGAGTGAGATCAGAGACTGATACTCTTGGCTTGTATCTGACCGTGCAGTAAAAGACGGCTCCGAAGCCGCAACACTGAGTCTAAAAGGGAATAGTACTAATAAGCCGATTAAAACGAGCTGCCATAGCCATTTCATCATTCCTCTCCTTTGCCATAGTGAATGCCCCACAAGAGCCCTATTTTCTGGGCAGAAAAGAGCGGATTTATCTCTTGCGGGGCAAATTTTTATCGGTTACATCGCGGCCAGTTTTGCCACCTGTTTCAAGTCGGTATTGGTCGCACGGGCTAAGCGAGTGCCGTAATCCTTATCCGCTCGGTAGAAATGGCTGACCATAGTAGCTTTGATCTCTTTGTCAGTGACTTTGTTTAAGTCGCCCGCCAAGTTGGTGATAAGGTCTTGTTTGTCCTGTTCATTTAAGCTGCGATAGAGCACACCTGCTTGATAAAAGTTACGCGGATTGCTGATCGCTTTTTGCTGAACGCTTCCAACCAACTGCGTTTGTACCGCTTTAAATTGAGGGTCCTCTTTCAATTCAAGCTTACGACTGGGTTGGTAGTTAATGTCTGAAGCCGTTTGTGCACTGTTACTCGCGCCCTCTTGGTTATGGCTGTTCACCTCAACCAACGGGCGGTTAATTGGCAGTTGGAACAAATTGGCACCTAAGCGATAAAGCTGTGTATCGGCATACGCAAATAAACGCCCCTGCAACAGACGGTCTTCCGATGGCTCAATACCAGGAATTAGGTTTGATGGCGCAAATGCCGACTGTTCGGTTTCCAAAAAGAAGTTGTCAGGTACTTTGTTCAAGGTCATCGTACCGACTTTCTTCTCCGGCACATCCAACCATACCTTGGTGGCGTCTAAGCCGTTGTAATCCAGTTTGCTCAGTTGTTCTGGTGTCAACACCTGTACATAAAGATCCCATTTGGGGTGATTACCCGCGTTAATTTGTGTGTAGAGATCATTCGTTAAATGGTTAAAGTCCTGTCCTTGAACTTTGACGACCTCATCAGGGCGCAAACTTTCAATTCCTTGCAGGCTTTTCCAATGGAATTTCACGTAGTTCACATCGCCTTTTTGATTGATCCATTTATAAGCATGAACGCCAAAACCATCCATGGTTCGATAGCTTGCTGGTGTACCTAAGTTGGTATACACCCAAGTCAACATATGTGTAGACCCTGGCTCATGACTGAAAAAATCAAAAAAGCGATTCGGATCCTGAAGATTGGTGACGGGTGATGGTTTCAGCGAGTGAACCATATCCGGAAACTTGATCGAATCACGAATGAAGAACACAGGCAGGTTGTTCCCTACCAAATCCCAGTTGCCTTGTTCGGTATAAAATTTGGTCGCAAAACCTCGCGGATCGCGCAGCGTTTCTGGCGAACCTTTTGAGTGAATCACCGTTGAAAAACGCACAAATACCGGCGTGATTTTGCCTTTGCTGGTAAACGGCGCTGAGAGTGTCAGATCACTAAAATCACCGGATGCGACAAACTCACCATGTGCGCCGGTTCCTCTGGCATGCACTACCCGCTCAGGAATACGTTCTCTGGCAAAACGCTGCAATTTTTGTATCAGATGAACATCTTGCAGCAATACACTGCCATGCTCACCTGCCGTGATGGAGTTTTGGTTATCGCCAACTGGCGCACCGTTGTCTCGCGTAAGAGTTTGTGCCTGTACGGATACCGCCACAAAACCCATTGAAATAATTAAAAAGCTTTTTGACATATGCATGGTTGCTCTCCAATGCGACCTGCCATTCTGACCGACGTTGCGGAGAATGAAGAAATCAAAAGCTCTTTTCTGCCCAGCGAGAATATAAGGGTAAATAACCCTTTTCACTAAATGGGAAATAACGATGAATTTAATAGAGAAAATCGATTTAAACGAAAGTTTTAGATGACTTCTCATATTTTTACTTATCAACCGGCATTATTTTAAGCCAATATTTGTGATATTGGTTCACAGAATTATTTATTAGAGATAGTTAAATTAGCTCTCTATTATCGGGCATTTTTTAAGCATGTCGGCTGTTTTTTAAACTGGTTATAACTCATGTCCAAATACGATATAAAAGCGTGAATGAATTTTTCAACCTCTCAGGTCATCTCCTTTGAACCAGCAAATGTGAACTCATTTTTGCTCAATAATTCTTTGTATATCTGTTTAAAGGAGCTTTCATGCACGACTCGAAAACGCACAACCTAACAACTCAATACGGCTATCTTATCGGTGTGTTGGGGGTATCACTGATCTTGATTTGGTTGGGGATTTACAAATTTACCCCCACCGAAGCCAAATTAATCGAGCCTTTGGTACTTAACCACCCCTTGATGGGCTGGACTTACCAATTTCTCTCCGTACAAGCGGTTTCTAACCTAATTGGTGCGACAGAAATAATAGTAGGGATTGGTTTATTGATTGGATTACGCTCTTCTAAAGTAGCTTATTACTCTGGCATTGCGAGCGTGGTGATTTTTATTAGCACTTTAAGTTTTCTGATCACAACGCCTGATACTTGGAAGGTATCGGATGGGATTTTGGTTCCAAACTTCTTTTTATTGAAAGATATTCTCTTTTTAGCAGTGGCGATTCACGTTATTGAGAAAAATAAAGTGTAGTCATTAAGTCAATATTCATTGTCCAAGTGTTGATGTAAGCCTATCTATAAAAAAATAGAGCGTCGATTGACGCTCTATTTTTATTCACTCAACCTATTTCTGGCTAATCTGATTAATGTTTAACGGATCTCGGCTCGGTTTAGGGTAGTTTTGTGCTTTAACTAGACTCACCCCTGCCTCGGTCACCCCACCTTCATAGTAGGGTTTTGGATCATTGGGATAGATAAACGCTTTGCTACCCGGATTCCACGTTTGGAAAAACTCGGTGAGATCGGTTTGTGCGGCATAAGAAGCACAAAGCATCAGTTGATCACTTTTACCCAACCCAGAAGGTTGGCATAAGTTTTCTCCTTTCAGTGTCATTACGCCATCGTCTGCATTACGGGTTAAACGGTGCATCAGTTTAAACAGGTTCCAACCTTTCACTCCATCTTCTTGGCTGTAGTAAGTCGGTAGTTCATCTGAATACCAGCGTTCAATTTGGAACTCCGTCTCAGCCCACTCTTTAAGTTGAGCGAACATCACCAAACGCTCACCCGCACCGCCCGCACCCCATGCGTGGCCGCGCTCCATACTCACGAATTCGGGAGCAATACGAATGTCTTGTTCAACACGAGCCATCTTTCCTATGTGACGATCTTGCATGTAAAGCGCCAATAAGTTGTTGACTACCTCCGTAGCACCATCAACGTTGAATGGCGCTTCGGCCGCGTTATGCCCTACTTCATGCCACAATAACCAACTATTTAGTGGATTGGTATTGAGGCTTTTGCTTGTGGCATTAAAACTGGCATTCATTACTGGATAGCCAGAGTGCGCAGCACCAATACTGATCGCCACATCGTTGACAAAGTGATGACGATTGTTCGGATTACTTTCACTGGTGGCTTTTCGGTTGCGCAGTCCATCGACTCCTTCGTCACGCGCATAGAAATCGTTGAGATCAAGAGCGAACCGATCCAAATCTTGGGCAAATTGAGCAATGCCGCCAGTGTAGCCAGAAGCATGTAAGTTCTCTTTTGGCGCAGTAAACACAAAACTGTTGGAAACCACTTCACCGATTGGTGATGGGGAATCTAGCCCATTTTCCCACTTACCCTCTTTATACAATGGGGCATCAATCGTTCCAGTGAAAGTCAGTGTCACTTGCTCACTGTTCCCTCCTTGGGCATAAATCAAACCGCCATAAGGCACAGTAAAATCATGACTCGCGGCGTTTCCACCACCAATCACGAAGGATTTGGTCATTCTTGGTGGACGCTTTAAGCCAAGCTCATGCTTCTCACGCCCAGTCAAATCATCAGCCAGTGCAATGGTGATTGTCACAGGAGAATCTTCTCCAGACACGGCCACACTGAACTCTTGCTGCGCTACAGCCCATTGACCCGTTGGCTGACGATTACCCGCAAACCATGCCGTGGTTTGGTTACGCATATCCAAGATTATTGTTCGACCTTGAGAGCCCTTGGCTTCTCCTGGAAAAGCACGTACATCCACTTTGATGTCTAAATCCCAGAATGAGCGTCCCAACATTAAACGAGTCAGAGGTTTTTCCATATAGTTTAATGGGTAACTCGGGTTCATTTGACCGGAATACTCACCTTCACCATACACCATGCCCATTTGATTCAGTTCTAATTTCAAATCTGTTGGGCATTGGGTATTTCCGCCTGCCACATCATTGGTATAGCAGTTTAAGAACTTAGTGAAGCGCTGAAAGCCTAGTTCATCATCATGTCCTGCTTCATAACGATAATCGAGATCGTTCCACAGCCAAACCGTCATGTTTTGATAGATGCGGTTGAGATCGACACTGCTTAAGCGCTCACCCTGCTTACCTTTAGTGCGGAAATAGCGTTCATGTTGATACAAAGCTTCAATGTTAGTGCCTAGATTGGCGGCTTTGATCATCGCTTTGGCTTCTTCATCACCCAGTTTTAGCTCGGTATAAAATGGGACATGCATACCGCCTCCCGTCGGGATACCATTGCCAGGGCGGTATTCCAAACAGTTCACTTCGTAATGGTAGTGGCTATTACTGCATTCTTGATAAGCCAGTTTCCCATCTGAAGTGACGAAAGCATTGAGAATACGCTGCTTGGCAGCCGCTAAACTTGCTTCGTTGAGCACGGGCTTCCCGCTCTCGTTGTAGATGATCTGCCCTTGCTCATTTTTTTGCCAATGATCCGCTTCATCGATGAAAGCAACTTGCTTAACCAACGAACCTTCACTGTTTTTCTCTAGCCAACTGGCTACCTCTAGGTTGGGTTTATCATCCGGCTTACCTTCAATAATAAACGTCCACTCAACCGTGCCATCTTCTTTAATCGTGTACGGTAAGATCGGGGCTGCACCATTCCCCCCTTCTATCGCGGCATAACGTTCAAGTACCCATATACCATGTTGACGTTGATTACGTACGCGATCTGGGTAACCACCACTCGGACCATTACCATTCGCTATCACACTTGATCCCATGCCAAAAGCAATGCCAGCACTATCGAGTAAGCGCGTCATCTCCCCCGCATTAGCTTGGTCGATGATGGTTTCCATCATCAGTACATTGCCGCCACGACTAACGTAGTCGATCAGATTCGTGACATCGTCTTGGCTCATTTTCGGCTCGTCAGTATCGGCACTCAACGGCAGATCATAACTTCCCATCCCTCTCAATCCACGATATTCATAACCATTGAGGATCACAACAGGCAGAGTTTCTGGATCTAGTCCTTCAAAACTCGTCAGCGTCTCTGTGCGCGCAGCAAATCGTGTATCCAAAATAAATGGCGCTGAGCTACCCATCACTTGTCCATGACGCTTGAAATAGACGTAAGGAATATTCGTACCAACCGTCAGTTCGGCCGAATTTTTTCCAGTCAGATAACGCAACACATTACTGAAAAAATTTCCCATATCATTGCTGTCAGAGCTTGCGATACATTCGCCTTGATTGTTTACGCCACCATTCCAACTAAAGCCATTCGGGCAAACTAAAACGCTGTTGTAACGCGAGTTACCGATTACCATCACTTTTCCTCGGCCAAGATCACCGACGCTAATAAAAGGCAAGTTAAACGTTGCGGTCTCGGCAGAAACTTTCTCAGGTTGAACCCGCGAAGGCGCTTCTGTAATGAAAGCTAAACCTTGAGCATCCCATGCCTTCGGTTTACCAAAATCAATCCAGTAGTTGTTATCGTTTCGTGCCATCAAAACAGGGAAAGCCGTATTGGCGATGTTGACTGCCGCTTGTCCACGTGCATGACCGGTACTACCGTAAAAATTGGTACTGTCATGAAATACATGGAAGCGTTCCACTTTTTTCCATCCTTGTTTCTGCACTTCCTCTGTCGCGCCCCAGAGTTTTTGGATGTCCGCCAGAATTCGGCTCGCTTCTGGATCCACGGCCGATTTCGTCGCAAACGTTGACCACATTTGTGATGCACGACTGGGGTTTAAAGCTTGATCAATTTCTGCGGCGATCCCTTGGGAAAATTGCTTGTGGAACTCTCCTGGCACCGTTTGCTTTTCACCACCTCCGACATCCAGCTCGACATCTTCATTACTGAGCGACAATGATATGGCTTCATTCACAACATTCGGGTATTGAGCAAAAACTTGGGTAACTTTATCCGAAAGTGAAACTATATCGCCGGAAATATTGGCATAACGCAACACTAAAGCTTCTGCATTCTTCCCTGCCCATTCAGAGCCTAACTCATTTAATTGAAAGGCATTTTTATTGCCACGAATATGACCAAGCTCAAAGGTGTCAATCGCAAAACTGATCGTATCTCCCCACGAAAATTCAAAGCTGCCGTCTCCCGTGGCTTGCCCATTTTTATTAATACCTGTCACACCTCGACTGTGCTTACTGAAATAAGCAACCCCATTTACCGGACGCCCTTGGCTGTCCAATAATTGACCTTGGCTTAAAATGATTTCTGTTGGTTTATACACCAAATTCTCTTCAGCATTCGCTGAAACAAAACCGCTGTTTAAATCGTTTGATGTCCCCGGAGTGACCGCGGGTGGAATATCAGGAACATGGGTTGAAGGTTGTTTGTCCACTTGGTTATCGTTACTGACTTTTTCGGTAATCAGTTCACGAAACTCTTCAGCAGGCATATCTAAATTATTTCGTAGATAATTTTGAAAAGTGAGTGAATCACGGGATGATTCGAAATTAAAATCAATATTTTTCCCTTGCAGATTACCCATGTTTTTGATCAAAGTTTGTACGTTGCTTTGACGTAATACGGACTCTTTGTACTCATCGGCATTCGTCAGTGTAAGTAATTCCAATCCACTTGTTCGAGCTGCCATGCGTGAATTCGGAATATTGAAAGGAGAGCTAAAGGTGGCTAACGTTTGACCATCCAATGTACACACTACATGATCTTTCTGTTCAACTGAAAACTGGTTGGCAGGTTGATCATTACACTGCACCGATTCACCAAACATCAAGCTACCATCTAAAGAAAGACGAGAAATAATTATTGGGTCATCAACTCCGATATCGGGTAGTTCCCCCCCCGTAACTGAATCACCTTCACCAATATTAGGAATATCAGGCTTAATAGTATCGGATGGATTAGGAATCGAATCATGATTACAACCAGCAATTGCTAGAGCAACCATAATAGCGGTTAATTTTATTTTCATATTTATCATTCTTATGTATTTAAATTTACCAAAATTACAATAAGAAATATTTAATCTTTAAGTCTATTATGTCAATCGATACGGTATAGGACTTTTCCCACAATGGTAAAGTAGCAAGATAACACAGAATGGATTTATTTATTTCATACCGATTTATTATTGATAAGCGCAAATAATTAATAATTTAAAAACAATTTACATCGATGCACATTCTATAAATAAAAAATAGAATAAGAACATCCTCAATGACTTGGAATTGCAGGTAAGTATTAAATGAATCGCGATGTACAATTAAGCGAATTCATTCCCCCATACACGCAATGCAGCGATTGAGTAAGGGGTGGTGATGTCCGGCATCGGAAACGATAGCAACCTGACTGACAAACGGCATATCTTGAATCTTCTTCACCACCACCGAATGGTCAAGATGCTCTGTGAGCGATAAAGGAACGATCGCAATACCAAACCCAGCTTGCGCCATAGTAATTGCCGTTCTTAACTGTGGCGCAGCATACGATCGCGCGATATTGACTCCGGCTGCGCTGAATGCGGCTTCAATATTGTCGTACAGGGCCGGCCCGACCTCTCTTGGAAACATCAATACATTTTCATGGTTAAGCTGGATGAGCTGAATCTTTTCCACTTCCGCTAACGTATGCACGGCGGGGATCACCGCCACAAATGGGTCATCAAATAATATCTTTCGCCGTAGCGCTTCACTGGCATAACAAGGCAAACGCATAAATGCGATATCCAACTGTTTTTCTTGGATCATTCTAGCCAACTCTGGCATCGGATGTTCTACGGCGATCAATTGTAGATCTGGAATCGTTTCATGCAGTTGGCGCACTTTTTCTAATACCACAGAACTGCTGGCGGTTGAGGCAGCAAAGCCTAAACGCAGTTCAAGATGCTCTCCCCTTGCCCTTTGTCTAACTCGATCTTTGGCTCGTTCAACTTGTTGGAGAATGCTGGTCGCATCCTGATAAAAAAGCTCACCGGCGGGCGTCAACTCAACGCCTCGTGATAATCGTTTGAAAAGATTGACGCCAAGCTCTTCTTCTAACTTTTTGATTTGCTGACTTAAAGGTGGCTGGGCTATGCCAAGTTGCTGCGCCGCACGCGTGAAATGTTTTGCCTCTGCGACGGCCGCAAAGTACTTCATGTAACGAAATTCCATCAACCACCCATATATTTTCTATATCAAAATAAATCTTATTTATATTGGATTTAGCGCCACTAAGAAGTCAACCTAAATATACACACAGATTCATATTAGAGTTGACTTATGAACCCTTTACTCTCTGCCCACTGTTCATGCTCACAAGAGATTGCTCAGCAATTTGCCCACTATCAACACATCAGTGGTGAAGGCGAGATTTATCAAACCTCATTGATGAGCGCCTTAATCGCTGGGGTTTATGAAGGTGCAACCACCATAGCGCAACTTTTAGAACATGGGGACTTTGGTCTCGGTACGTTTAATGAACTGGATGGCGAATTGATCGCATTTGATCGGCAAGTCTTTCAACTGCGTGCTGATGGTTCTGCACAACCCGCACATCCTGAGCAGCAAACGCCTTTCGCCGTTTTTACTTTTTTTAAAGCGGATATTGAGCTGCCCATTACCGAGCGCATGACTCGTGAACAAGTGCATCAGTTGATTGACCGATTAGTCCCAAGCGACAACCTATTTTGTGCGATTCGCATTGATGGCACCTTTCCGAGTGTGCAGACCCGTACTGTACCTAAACAACAGCGGCCCTATCGACCTATGTTAGAGGTGGTTAAACAGCAGCCCGTTTTTCGTTTTCAACAGCAACATGGCGTGATTGCCGGATTTCGCAGCCCGCAATACACCACAGGCATCAACGTGCCCGGCTACCACGAACATTTTATTACTCAGCAACGTACGGGTGGCGGACACATTCAAGATTACATCATCCGTTCAGGATTCTTACAAATTGGGCGAGTTTCGCGTTTGGTGGTCGACACTCCGGTGTCTCGTGACTTTCTTGAGGCGAACCTCACCCCTAATAACATCCGTACTGCCATCGAAGCAGCGGAAAAATAATCGCCCAACCGTGAAATGCTTGTGATTGGCGGCGAAAGCGCTCTCCTGTTGCGATTATCTCCGTGCAGGAAGTGCCCACCCACTTATCGCAAAACAACTTTCACTTAGGGTGTAACGTCAGGTAACTAAGGATCACTTATGCAATCCAACATTCACTTGCGCAGCGGAGCACAACTTATCGCCCAACAGCTTGAAGCTATTGGTGTGCGTTATGTCTTCGGCATTCCGGGGGCCAAAATCGACCGTCTTTTCGACGCGATTGAGGATACCAAAATCCAAATGATCCCAGTCCGTCATGAAGCGAATGGCGCTTTTATGGCGGGTATTATGGGGCGTCTTTCAGGTCGAGCGGGAGTTACCTTAGCCACATCTGGCCCCGGCTGCGGCAACCTTGTAACAGGCGTCGCGACAGCCAATTCTGAAGGCGATCCGATGATCGCTATTGGCGGCGCAGTCAAACGTGACTATCAACAAAAGCAGACCCACCAGAGCATGGATACGGTGAGTATTTTTCGTTCTATCACCAAATACAGCGCCGAAATTCAACATGTCGATGCCACCAGCGAAATCATGGCTAATGCATTTCGTCTCGCCGAATCGGGTCGCCAAGGCGCGTGTTTTATCAGCGTACCGCAAGATGTGCTGGCCGATAAAACCTCAAGCGAAATTATTATCCCCAGTGCTTATCAGCCCACGGCTGAAGCCGACCCAGACAGTTTGCAGGAAGCCGTAGAACGGATTCAAAAAGCGCAGCGCTGCGTCGTATTACTCGGACTGCATGCCAGCCACCAAGCCACTGCTGAAGCGGTCAGCGCTTTTTTACATAAAACCCAGTTACCTGTCGTGGGCACCTACCAAGCCGCTGGCGCAGTAGACATCAACTACTATCACCATTTCGCCGGACGAGTCGGCTTATTCAATAATCAACCCGGAGATGTGCTGCTTAAAGAGGCCGATTTGATCATCACCATCGGTTTTAATCCGATCGAGTACGATCCTGAGCTATGGAATAGCCAGCGCTGTCCTATCGTTCATATCGATATTGAGCCTGCGCAGTATCAAATCCACTACCAGCCATGCCTACAAATTGTCGGTAACATTGCCAGTAATTTGGCGGCACTCTGCCGCCCACTACCCGGTTTTACTCGCCTCTCCCCGACTGCATTAGCGATTTTGGAAGAAGTGACTCAGCAGCGTCACGCCATCAAAGCCTATCCTTTGCGCTATCAAAATGCGGGATTTCATCCGCTAACCTTGATTAAGACCATGCAAGCGATCATCAAACCTGATACCACCCTCTGTCTCGATATGGGGAGTTTCCACATATGGATTGCGCGCTATCTGAGCTGTTTTCGTGCACGGCAGATGCTGGTATCTAACGGACAGCAGACCATGGGCGTTGCCCTACCTTGGGCGATTGCGGCCAGCTTACTCAAACCCGGCCATAAAGTCGTTTCAGTATCCGGTGATGGCGGCTTTATGCAATCAAGCATGGAGCTCGAAACCGCGGTGCGCCTCAAATGTAATATCGTACACATCATTTGGGTCGATAACGCTTACAACATGGTCGAGATGCAGGAAGTGCAGAAATACCATCGCGCTGCTGGTGTAAAATTCGGCCCTATTGATTTTAAAGCCTACGCCGAATCCTTTGGCGCTCGAGGCTACGCCATCACGCAACCCGATCAGTTGCTCCCTACTCTGCGCCAAGCGATGGAAGTCGAGGGCCCCGCCGTCGTCGCGATTCCAGTCGATTACTCGGATAACCCCAAATTGATGCAAGCGCGCACCGAAGCCAATCAAGATCCCGTATTTCAAACCCTAGAAGGAGTTTTCGCATGAGAGGTTTAACCCATAAAGTCGCCTTAGTGACCGGTGCTGCTAACGGTATTGGACTGGCGATTGCCGAACGTTTATATCAAGAAGGCGCAACCTTAGCGCTGGCTGATTGGAATGAAGAGCAGTTAGCCATTGTGATTGAGCAGTTTGATTCTGCGCGAGTTTACGCGCAAAAAGTCGATGTCTCGGATCCCGAACAGGTGCAAGCTTTAGTACGTAAAACGGTCGAGCGTTTCGGGCGTCTAGATATTCTCGTCAACAACGCAGGGATTCATATTCCGGGCACAGTGTTGGAGTGCAGCGTGCAAGATTGGCGACGCATCGCCTCGGTTAATATAGATGGAGTGGTCTACTGCGCAATGCATGCATTACCTGAGCTAATAAAAACGCGCGGCTGCATGGTGAATACGGCGTCCGTGTCCGGCTTAGGCGGTGACTGGGGCGCAGCCTTCTACTGCGCGACTAAAGGTGCAGTAGTCAATTTCACTCGCGCTCTAGCACTGGATCACGGCGCGCAAGGTGTACGCATTAACGCGGTATGTCCAAGTTTGGTGAAAACCAATATGACCAACGGCTGGCCACAAGCGATCCGCGATCAATTCAATGAACGCATCGCTTTAGGCCGAGCCGCAGAACCAAAAGAAATAGCCGCCGTCGTCGCCTTTTTAGCCAGTGATGATGCCTCGTTTGTCCATGGGGTGAATCTTCCCGTTGATGGCGGTGCCACCGCCTCCGACGGGCAACCTAAAATCGTTTAGCCTCATTGGCCTCGTGATGAATAACCCTAGCCAGATCTGAGAGCGCCGAGAGGCGCTCTTTTTATAAATTCAATCTAGAAAACAAACTGATAGCACGTTTGATAGCGATAGACTTCTTCGGGTTGCAGGATGCAGCTCGGTTGCGGCCATTCTGGATGATGAGGGGAATCGGGTAAAAACTGCGTTTCTAAAGCGAGGCCTGCATAATCCTTGTAGTGCGAACCAAGGCGATTAGGTGTTCCCGCTAACCAGTTACCGGTATAAAGCTGCATAGCAGGTTTATCCGTACTGACGAGCAGTTGCACTTTCTCATCGGCAGACCACACCTTAGCGATAGGCGTGTGCATATCACGCTCTGGCGCAAAGAAATAACTGTGGTCATAGCCTTTCGCACGGATTTGCTGCTTATCTTGAAGCAAATCTTTCCCAACCCTTTTCGGTTGAGTGAAATCAAAAGCGCTACCCAGTACCGATTGCAACTCCCCGAGCGGGATACCCGAGGCATCCGTTGGTAAGAACTGCTTTGCATCAATCCAGAGCTGATGATTGAGGCAATCACTACCTTGCTCAGCGCCATTCAAATTAAAGTAGGCGTGGTTCGTCAGATTCACGGCGGTCGCACGATCGGTGGTGGCTTGGTAGTCGATATTCACCCCACCTTGCTCATCCAGCGCATAAGTCACCGCAACTTGTAAATGACCTGGAAAACCTTGATCGCCCGCGGCAGACAGCAGTTGAAAAGTCACACTTTGTGCTTTTTGTTTCACGATTTGCCAGCGACGACGATCAAACCCTACAACGCCACCGTGTAACGTATTGCCAGCTTGATTAACTGACAAAGCATATGTTTGTGTCCCTATCTTGAGTTCGCCACGCGCAATCCGATTGGCATAACGTCCCACTGTTGCGCCTAAATAACTGCCTTGGCGCACAAAATCATCCATGCTACTTACGCCAAGTAGCACTTCTCTTGATTCATCGCCCATCGGTAGAGTGCAACTGAGCCAAGTGGCACCGATATCCATCACTACCACACGCATACCGCGGCGGTTAGTGAGCTCAATAAGCTTGGCAGGCTGACCATCATAGGCGGCCTGTGCTGTCATGCTGGTGAATAACGCGTTCATCTCTAACCTTATGCAAGCTCAACCAATCCCGCGCCCGAAGTTGCATGGCAGACATAGATCGATGCCTTCAGCCCTGTCGCAGCTTCATAGTGTTCAACCACCGCTTGCTGCACCGCTTCTACTTGCGTCGGATGTATAAGGGCAACCAC
Source organism: Vibrio paracholerae (assembly GCF_037672085.1). Lineage (NCBI taxonomy): Bacteria > Pseudomonadati > Pseudomonadota > Gammaproteobacteria > Vibrionales > Vibrionaceae > Vibrio > Vibrio paracholerae. Next base: position 1,575,853 of record NZ_JBBHLM010000002.1, read on the forward strand.
ACAACCACCAAAACCGCCGCCGGTCATTCGCACACCGCCTTGATCGCCAATCACAGATTGAACAATCTCGACCAGCGTATCTATCTCCTTGACGGTGATTTCAAAATCATCACGCATCGAAGCGTGAGAAGCGGCCATTAACTCGCCTAAGCGCGTCATGTTTCCTTCACGCAGTGCCTGAGCGGCATGCAAAGTGCGTTCATTTTCCGTGATAACATGGCGCGCACGTTTGGCCACCACAGGATCAAGTTCGGCCTGCTTTGCAGTCAATTGCGCCAAAGTGACATCGCGTAACGCTTTCACACCAAAAGTTTTGGCTGCGGCTTCGCATTGCTGACGACGGGTATTGTATTCACTCTCTACCAAGCCGCGTTTTTTATTGGAATTGAGGATCACCACTGCCATCTGCTCTGGCATCGCAACGGCCTCGGTTTGCAAGCTACGACAATCGAGCAACATGGCATGGTTCGCTTGCCCCTGCGCCGAGATCATCTGATCCATAATGCCGCAGTTACAACCGACAAACTGGTTCTCCGCTTGCTGGCCATTGAGGGCGATCTCCGCCTGACTGATTTTTAGCTGGTAAAGCTCTTTAAAAGTTTGCCCAATCACGACTTCTAAAGCCGCCGAGGAACTGAGCCCCGCCCCTTGAGGTACGTTACCTGAGACCACAATATCTGCCCCATTAAACTCAAAACCACGTTCAATCAAGCACTTGATTACACCGCGAATATAGTTCGACCACATTTTTTTAGGCTGAAAGGCAATCTCTTCTCGCAGGTCAAATTCGTCCGTGTCATTGTCGTAATCGACGGCGACCAAACGCACTAGAAAGTCTTCCCGTTTGGCTGCAGCCACGACGGTCTGGTAGTTAATCGCGCAAGGCAGCACAAAACCATCGTTGTAGTCGGTGTGCTCGCCGATCAAATTGACCCGCCCCGGAGCTTGCACAAGGTGCGTAGCATCATAGCCAAAGAGTTGTGCAAAGGTTGTAGTCACGTTTTGGATTAATTCAGACATAGGGCTTCTCACTTTAAATGGGGAGAGCGACGCTGTCGTTGGTGCTGCGCCGCTCAAAATATCTGTTATTGATGGTTATGCTGTTCTTTGTAGTGAATATCACTCACCGCGCGTAAACGCTCTGCGGCCTGCTCTGCGGTTAAATCACGTTGGCTTTCTGCCAGCATTTCATAGCCAACCATAAACTTACGAATGGTTGCGCTACGTAGCAGCGGCGGATAAAACAGCGCGTGCAACTGCCAGTGGTTAATGTCGGTACCCGCTTCAAAAAATGGCGCAAAGTGCCAGCCCATCGAATATGGAAAAGCACATTGGAATAAATTGTCGTAGCGGCTAGTCAGTTTTTTGATGGCAAGTGCAAGATCATCACGCTGCTCATCATTGAGCTCACTCATGCGGCGAATGTGAGCTTTGGGCAACAACAGGGTTTCAAACGGCCAAGCCGCCCAATAGGGCACCACCGCTAACCAATATTCGGTTTCCACCACGGTTCGAGCGCCATCTTTTAGCTCGGCTTGTACGTAATCCACCAGCAAATTGCGGCCATATTGTTGGTAATAAGCCTTGAGGTGCTGCTCTTTGCGTTCTATTTCGTTGGGTAAAAAACTGTTCGCCCAGATCTGCCCATGGGGATGCGGCTGAGAGCAGCCCATAGTTTCACCTTTGTTCTCAAAAGCTTGCACCCAAATATACTCTCTACCGAGCTCTTCGATTTGTTCGTTCCATGTCTCTATCACGCCACGAATCTTATGCACGGGTAACTCTGGCAGCGTTTTGCTGTGATCAGGAGAAAAACAGATCACCCGACTTAAACCACGTACCCCTTGCGTTTTGAACAGCGGATTATCGGACTCTGGCGCTGCTGGAGAATCCGTCATCAGCGCAGCAAAATCGTTATTGAACACATAAGTGCCGCTATAGTTGGGGTTTACATCCCCAGAAATGCGAGTATTGCTCGGGCACAAAAAACATTGCGCATCATAGTGGGGAAGCTCAGTGAGCGCCGGTTTCTCATCGGCCCCACTCCATGGACGCTTTGCTCTGTGAGGTGAAACGAGGATCCACTGCCCCGTCAATGGGTTATATCGACGGTGTGGATGATCGACAGGATTAAACTTAAGCTCAGACATGAAAACTCTCTCACGCCCTCCACTGCAACAATCGAGTGAAAAGACAGTTAGCAAAGATCAAACAGTAGGCTTACGACGCACAGTCCAGCCTTTTACCAAGCATAGCAATCCTACTATCGAACATTCTGTGAAGTAAATCGCACAGTGTAAACGCTTTCACAAGTTATCACTAAGGCAGCCAAAGTCATCTGCTCTAAATGCCGCATATTGTGAAGTCTGATAAAAAGGTAATGAATGACAAAGCAATAGCAGAAAAGGAACACCCAATCAACGGGAATGGTTGACGATCAGTGACAGCGCATTGCGCGTGCTACTCCGCCAAATTGAGGGAGAGATGTCATGCTCTCATTAAGCATTAAAGTTAAACGTTTACACAGAGCGTACAGAGCGAGTTAATCTGGTTACTGCACCTGCAACTCCAAATCGTTTAGGTATAGTGACATTTAAGAGTCAAAGGCGTAATCATCCAACTGAATTTTCGGAGCGCGCAACGCATTCAATGCCCCGAGCAACGCAAGCAGCGCCGCAACCGCAAAGCCAATTTGAAAAGCATGCAAAATCTCACTGTGTGGCAATGCGGCAATCGCCTGCAAACCACTGTTTGGCGATAATCCGGGGAGTAAGGAGTAAATCAATGTACCAAAGAAAGCGGTGCCGACCGATGCTCCTAACGAGCGGCTCAACGAAGCCATCGCAGTGATCCGCCCTAAATTAGCTTTACCTGCCAATGTTTGAACTAAAACTTGGGTTGAGGGCATTACAGTGCCTAAGCCTAAACCACATAAGGCTGCAATCGCACTCACCACGGGGGCAGAGAGCGAAAACATCGCCAACGCAGCAAAGGCGCAGCTACTTAAACTCATACCAAACACAGGCAAGAATTTTGGCACTCCCGTTTTTGCAATCACTTTGCCGGTCGTATAGGCGCCACCAATAATGCCGCACGACAGGGGGATAAGCAGTAGCCCCGATTGTGCTGCGTTAACTCGTAAGCCAAGCTGTAAAAAAATCGGTAAAAAGAAGATCAGTGCAAACAAACAGGCCGCGAAAATGAACGTGGAAAGCAACGGAATATGTATTTCACGACGCGCCAATAAACGGAGTGGCAAAAAGGACGCCGTGACTCGCTTTTGCTGAGCGATAAACAACAAGCTTGTTAAAACAAATGCACTGACTAGGCTGATGCTGGTGACCGAGAACCACGGAAAATAGTGCCCGCCAGCCGAAAGCCAATAGATGATGAGAGTCATCATGCTGGGAAACAGGATAAGCCCAGCCACATCAATTGAAGCCTCAGACTTACGTGAACTTTGCACAAATTGAAATCGTGCCAGTCGATACAAAGCGATGCCCACAAGCGGCAGGTTAAACCAAAACAGCCATTGCCAAGAAAGGTAGGTTACCAATACACCACCTAACACAGGCCCACCAATACTGGCCACCGCAAACAGTGAGGAAAAATAGCCCTGAAATCGAGCACGCTCGCGGGGCGGTACTAATTCTCCGATCAAGGCTTGCGATAAGCTCATCAAGCCGCCGCTACCCAACCCTTGAACAATGCGCCCAGCCACCAACCACGGCATATTCATTGCAAAAGCACAAATGACTGAACCTAAGGCAAAAATACTCAGCGCAATCATTAACATCGGTTTACGTCCATACTGATCCCCTAACCAGCCGTAAACCGGAACACTGGCTGCACTTGCCAGCATGTAACCAATCGCAATCCACGAAGAAAGTTGCAAGTTGCCGAGATCGCGCACAATCGCAGGCGTCGCGGTAGCCAGCAAGGTTTGATCAACGGCCGCCAAAAACATTGGCAAAAAAACCGTAAAAAAGATGCCCAAAAAGGTTTTTCTATCTACAGGCTGCGACATACCTTCCTCATCGATAACTCACTAGAACACGACAACATCCACTTAAGATATTCATAAAATCAGCATGATGTGGACATCTCGCGGTCAAGCTTACTCCTTAAATTTCGTCAACTGAATCAAAAAAGCCGATAAAAATTAAACCTATGATTTGACAGTGAGGAGTCAACTTACCCATGATTCAAAGACTAGCCTAGACCACCAAGGAACCGTCATGCTGAGCAACAGATACTTAAAACGTTATGTGCGCTGCTGCTTGCTCATCATAGGATTATGTCCCGCGCTGCTGTATGCACAATCCTCCCCCAACGCAGAGGATAAACTCGTGCGTATTGCATCCGGCGAATGGCCACCTTTTATCGGCAGTGATTTACCTAACTATGGTTTTGTTGGTGAAATCATCACCCAAGCTTTTACCAAGCAAGGTTATCAGGTGGAATTTCAGTTTTTACCATGGGCAAGAGCTTATGCTGAAACCCAACGCGGTTTGTACGATGCCACTGCGATCTGGATGCACAGCGCGGAGCGTGAAGTCGATTTTTTCTATAGCTTGCCAGTGAGCCAAGAAGAGTTTGTTTTCTTTTATCCCGTTAAAAAGCCCTTTGATTGGAAAACCTTAAGCGATTTAGCCCCTTATAAGTTAGGCGGCGTATTGGCCTACAGCTATGGTAAAGAGTTGGATGCCCTACTCGACTCTGGCGTACTGACGATGGAACGCAATGGCTTAGCGGCAAAAAATCTCGAAAAACTCGCTAAAGGCCGAGTCGATCTGGTGCCAGAGGAAAAACATATTGGCTACTACCTCATCAACCAACAAATTCCACATTTACAAGATTTGATCACCCACCACCCGACACCTTTTCTCACTAACAGTAATTACCTGCTGTTTCCCAAACAGGGGGCCCGCAGCCAAAAGCTATTAGATGCGTTTAATCATTACCTCGCTCAGACACAAAAGAAGAAAAAATAGTAGCGATAGACTTGGAATATCAGGTAGGAGGCATGTGAACTCATACCCATGAACATAGGTAGACCAACAGTCGGCGTTGCCAATAGCACAGCAGTCGCAAATAATTTTAGTTAGGAAAAGCACAAAGCCCGCGTTAAGCGGGCTTTGTGTGGTGTTCGTATTGAACAAATTCTGGTGCGTCTAAGTGGACTCGAACCACCGACCCCCACCATGTCAAGGTGGTGCTCTAACCAACTGAGCTATAGACGCATACTTTTTTTAAGTTTCTCATGGTGCGTCCGAGTGGACTCGAACCACCGACCCCCACCATGTCAAGGTGGTGCTCTAACCAACTGAGCTACGGACGCATCGCTTGAGAACGAGGTGGATATTAGCGACAGTTTTTCTGACGTGCAAGCCCAATTTCTTTGTTTTTGAATCGTTTGGCTTTTCTGTCATCATTTTGATGTTTTTTTGTGCTTTTAGTGTTCTTTTACGGCCTTAGTTTACTAAGCCGCAAATAGTTTGCAGAATTAGAGCGCCGTCTACTTTTGTGACATGCATTCAAGATCAATATTGATCAAGATATTCAACTCTGTACTATAAACGCTTACGTTTAGCCCCGGAGAGGGTGAGTGCATGGATGCTAGGTTATTTGACAATACACAAACGCTGCGAGCTTCAGTGCTATGTGGCCTAAGCTTTTTTTGGGCTTTGATCGCTTTCTTGATGGCGCTGATTAATTTTTGGTCAACACAGTTAGTCGAACTCGCGTTACTTGAGCTCGTTTGCGCTTTCTACTCCCTTTACATTTATTCGCTAGCCAAACGCCGCATTCACACGGAGCAGCACGTTTACTTTTATCTGTTTGTCTTAACTGGCACAACGCTTTTCGCGACCTATATGAAGCCATTAATGATGGGGGTTTATATTTGGAGCTGCTTCGTTCCCATCCTGTTTTACATTTTTACCTCTGCTCGCTTTGCCTTTGTTACCTCTTGCCTGTTTTTGATCATACAAAGCAACATTATTTACTGGCAGCTACAGCAAACTGGTGCGGCTATCTCTTGGTCGGTACTCCTACACTTTTGTTTTGCTTACATTGGAATTTGGGTGGTTGCTCATGTTTACGAAGATAACCGACGTAAAATTGAAAACTCCCTACTCTATCTTGCTTCACGTGATCCTTTAACCGGCGCGCACAACCGTTTGTCTCTCACCACATCGTTCCAACATTTTGAACGGTTTAGTGATCAAACCTCACTCTGTTTGCTCGTCATTGATTTGGATTTTTTCAAATCGATTAATGACCAGTTCGGCCATGACACCGGAGATAAAGTGCTGATTGAAACTACTCGCCTTTTTGCTCAAGTTGTCGGTGACAACAATTTATATCGAATTGGTGGTGAAGAGTTTTGCGTTACTTTATTTGATCAATCACTTGAGCAAGCTGGGCGTGTTTGCGAGCGCTTGAGAGCGATTGTCAGCCAGCACTTGTTTGCGTTTGGAGAAAAACGAGTGCAAGTGACGATCAGTATTGGTGTATGTGAGTATCAGGCAGGAGATCAACTGAACGATCTCCTGAAATTTGCCGATATGGAATTGTACCGAGCCAAAAAGGCGGGAAGAAATCAGGTTCGTTTATTCCAACACGCCTCAACTAACGCCGCAGTCAATCAACAAACCGAGAATGTGTGAGTTTAGTTGCCATTGGTATTGCTGGCATTGTCCTCTTCTTCAAATTCATAAACCACGTTGTAATTTTCAGTGTAAGAACAGTGTGGTTGGCGGCTACAGGTAAAGAATCGTCTTCCACGGTATTCCCCTTGTGTGGCCACTTTAATCACCATAGGACTGCCGCAGCGTTTACAAAAACGCACTTCTTGCTCGGTTTGAATTAAATCGATATGCGCGGCCAGTAAACGTCTTAATTTGCCGACTTGGTAACTCATGCGAATATTGGAGCCAATCAACGGGATATTGGCCGATTTACAAACGTGCAGCAGCAACTTTTCTCGTTCTACTTTGCCCTTTTGCAGCTCTTTCCCATCATCCAATTCGAGCACGACTCTGGGTTCAAGCGTTCTTGCATCGCACACCACAAAGTCAAAGTAGCTTTTTGAGATCTTGTTATAAGCAATAAACCAGTGCTTTTTGTTCGCGACTTTACTTGGAGTGATCACATTAGCCATATTCACTTTCGCTAAAACCACACCATGATCGCCAACCGCGCTAACCAGCGCGTTATAAAAAGCACTTTCCTTCATATCCAACAAGGGGCCTTTCTTTTTATAGGCATAGTCCTTGGTGTCATCGTGACGAATGACATATTTTTGGATCACGAAAAAGAACAGAACTAGCAGTATGACGACAACAAAAATTTCAAACATAAAGTATTTGAGCCAAAGAGAGGGATTACCTTTTCATTGATAACTGATGTTGTGCTGAAAAACCAGTTTCTATTGTTGATTTTGTGCGGAAAATAAAGTGGTTATGGAAACAGGGATTACTTGCCTTCGAAGGGTATCTGTAATTCAATCACCCGTCTTTGATCAAGCCTCAATAAAGAGAGGGATTCCCCCCAATACTTCTCAGCCAATTCGCTCATTAAGCCGGATTCTTGCGCCGCCTTAAGTGCTTGGCTTAATAATGCCTTATGTTGAGCAGCTTGAGGACTCAAATAAAATTTAAAATCTCGCTGATATTGAAATAACAGATGCTGTTCTATGGCTAAGTGTGGATTGATAATGGATTCTGGGTAGATTTCAGTCACACCACGCGGGAAGTAGTTAACCACACCCGTGACAGAAAGCTTCTTGTACAGCTCTCGCCACTCTCCGTTTTGAATATAGAAAGGCAAATGGTTAGAGCGCCAAACCGCAATATCTAACCATCCCTCACCTAGCCCAGCCACCAGTCGTGTTTGACGAAACTCATTCACGTTACTGATTTTCGCTAGTCGGCTCTGTAAGCTAGGTGGAATGAGTAAAATACGTTGTCCAATCAAACCATTAGTTAACGGTACATCGATATAGGCAAACTTTTTATTGCGCTCCGGCGTTTCCAATAACCAAGTGAGTGACAGTTGATTGTTTTCAACCATTTTCACCACCCGTTTTTGCGGTACGTGGGAGTATGGCATTTCAATAGTTAAAGAGACGCCTTGAGCCGCTAAAGCTCGGGTAAGTAACTCATGGTAATAAGCATGCCCATTATCGTTTTGTGCCGCTAAAACCAAGGTAATGGATTGATGGTTAGCAAAAGCACTTGTCGAGAACCATAGGAGAATGAACAACCAAGTTATGCGCATATTGCCTCCACAGTTACTTCATTTTCTATCCTTCATCACTCAGCAAGATACCGACCATGCTTTACTGCAGAACTCTTGGGTGATAGCGCTGTTATCACTCCCATAAGAAAAGCGGAGCAATGCTCCACTCATCCTCAAAGATTGAGAGTATATTTATCCATCATCGCAACCATTTTACCGATTTCAGGCTTAGTCAACGTATCATTGGCACCAAGAGCAAGCGCTTTGGATCGGTTATCGTCACTCATCAGTGATGAGAACATGACTATTGGCATAGTGGCGTATGAGTCATCCTCACGTAAACGTTTAATCAGATGCATACCATCCATTCTTGGCATTTCCACGTCCGTGACGACGGCATCGACCAGTTCACTAACAGGAATATTCTCCTCTTTTGCCGATTGCTTAAGCTCCATCAGCTTTTCATGGGCCTCGCCACCATCTTTACAAGCGATAATGTTGTAACCCGCTGAACTCAATGTGTCTTGGATTAAGCTTCGGATAAAGGCAGAGTCATCAACGACCATAATGGTTTTCGCATTACGCTTGGTCACCATACGCTGGTTGAGATCGACTTTTCTATCCACCGTCACATCGTATTTTTCCATACTCAGTTCAGGGTTGATATCAGAAATGATCTTCTCAAAATCCAGGATCATGATGAGCTTTTTGTCTTGTCGAACGACCGCAACCACACAATCTTGCTCACCCGCTTCGAGGAACTGGCTAGGTGATTCCACATCGTTCCACGAAATACGATGAATACGGCTGATACTGTCGATCAAAAAACCATTCGTCATACGGTTGAAGTCGGTGACTATCACGTATTTCTTACTGATATCCGTTGAAGTGGGCACACCGAGCCATCCAGCTAAATCCACCAATGGGGTTAAAATTTCCCGTGAGGAAAATACCCCTATCATGTGTGGTTGGGCATTCGGATAGTCTGTCGTCTCTGGAACCCGGATAACTTCACGAACCTTTGCCACGTTAATGCCGTAATAACAGGTTTTGGTTCGCCCGTCGGGAAGCACTTTTTCAAGATGAAACTCAATGATTTCTAGCTCGTTAGTGCCGCTTTCAGTCAAAATAGTACTGCTTGGGTTGCTCATAATCGTCACATCTTCTCGGGATGGTTATCAATATTTGTCCAGTATTGCCTGATAACGATTTACTCCATTCGCATTGACACTGTTTTTAATCAGCTCAATGCCTTTTTGTAAATCGTTCAATACTGACTTATCTATGTTTTTGTTAAATGCGTAATACAGTGAACCTTGCATTAAAACGTATACCGTTTCAAATTCTTCAACAGGATAGCTGTCTTGGCTCAACCACCAAAGTGCGGTTCTTTCATCATAAGCAAGCAGATCGATGCGTTTTTTTAGCAGTTGTTCTGCCAAGCTGCTGACGGTGGAACCTTCTACCATGGACTCCCGTGGCACACCGAGTTGCAATAATTGCTGTTCACCAATGTCATCACGGATCACGCCAATTCGGTAATTCCCCAACTCGATGGGGTCATTCACTTTGATCTGACTCGACTTGCGTGCCAGCACGACCACTTTGATATCGGCAATAGGGCCGACCCAATTAAATAAATTTTCACGATGTGTTGTACGCGTCGTAGAAAAAAGCACTCCATCTTGATTTAACAACGCTGACCGATAAGAACGTGGCCAAGGTTGTACTAAAATTTGCTCTGAGTCCAAAACGACGTTCACCGCTGCCGCTGCTTCTTGGAGTAAATCAACCGCAATCCCTGCAGGTTTGCCATCTTGGGCAAAATTCAGTGGTGGATAGTTTTCTGTGTAATACGTTAACGATTCCAACCCCTGAGCTTGAACCTTCACACTAGGACTAAAGCTCAGAACAACACCCAGTACTGTTGTCAAACAAAAACGCCATTGCATCTGTCGACCTCATCACATTCGTGTAATCTGTTTAAACTTTAGATGCAGTTATCCAATCCGTCTAATCAGGATGTGTGACGAAGTAATTTACGGTACGTTCGCTCTGGTCGCCCCACCGTACCATAACTGAGATCGGCCTCCAACTCTCCAGCAGTGATAAGATACTCAAGATAGCGTCGGGCTGTTGTGCGGCTAGCCCCAATTTTTTCACCTGCTTCGTCCGCCGTCAGCATGGTAGCACTTTGAAATAGCAACCGAATCTTATCTAATGTCACGGCGTCGATGCCTTTCGGTAAACGTTGCGGTAAAGCCTCTGATGAGTGTGTGGTGAACATTTTGTCGACTTTTTGCTGATCAAAATCCGCCAACTGTTTTAGCTCAGCTTGCCGCATTTGGTATTTTTTTAATGCAGTTTCCAACCGTGGGAACATCACAGGCTTGAGCAGATAATCTACTACACCACCACGCATCGCTTGTTGCAGTGTCTCTACCTCGCGCGCCGCCGTAATTAAAATCACATCGCAATGAACATTACGTCCACGAATCCATTGCAACAGATCAAGACCAGTCCCATCCGGTAAGTAAACATCCAACAACACCAAATCGGGGTTAAGCACTTCCATCTGTAAACGCGCATCCGCTTGGGACGTCGCGATCCCGACTACCTCAAAGCCTTCTAACTGACTCAAATAGCGATGATGAAGCTGCGCAATTGCAGCATCATCTTCAATGATCAGAAGTCGGGTTTTCATTACAACTCATCCTTGGGTAAATACACTGTCATTCGGGTACCTTGTGTTTTGCTGTGCATGTTTAGTTGTCCTTGATATCGATCGGCAAGCTGTTTGACTAAAAACAGCCCCACCCCTCGGTTTTGCACGGCCTTGCTCGACACCCCTTTTTCCGTTAGCTGCCAATGTTCCAGCTCTTTGGGTAAACCGCAACCTTGATCATCCACTTCCAAAATGATTTCGTTACCAAAATCACTGATCGAGACCTCAATCACTCTGCGTTCAGGTGGAACCAGCGACAGCGTGCGTATCGCGGTTAACGTCGCTTCAAACGCGTTGTCTATAAGGTTACCGAGAATGGTCACCACATCTTCCGCTTTAATATGAATAGGCAGCGTTTCTAAGCGCGCCCCTTCTTCCACCATGAGTTCCAAGCCCAGTTCACGAGCGCGCTCTGTTTTGCCAAGCAGCATGCCTGCAATCAAAGGGTCTTTGATCGTTTCACGTAAAAACTCAATCAACACTTGATAGTGTGCGGTTTCTTGGCCAATCAGCTGCTGAACGGCATCTAACTCCCCCATTTGCAACAACCCACTGATAGTATTCAATTTATTTCTATGTTCATGGGTCTGAGAACGCAGCATCTCTGCGTACTCACGGGTTTGAGCCAACTGCTCAGTGAGTTCATTAATTTCATCACGAAGACGGAAACTCGAAACCGCCCCGACGATTTTTCCCTCGACCACGATCGGACTGCGATTAGCAATAATCCAATGTTTATTCAAGTAGAGTTCAATATCGTGATCAGTTCTTCCGGTCACCAAAACCGTATAGAGGTCGCTTTCTGGCAGAATGGTGGTCAAGCGTCGATTGAGAGCTTGTTCGCGGCGTAACCCCAAGATTTCACAAGCACTTTTATTGATTGAACGTAAAATCCCTTTGTCATCAATGCTGATGATCCCTTCTTTGAGGGTGCTCATGGTGACATCCAGCTCCACGTACAAACGGGCAATTTCTTCCGGTTCAAACCCCAAAATTGCGCGCTGAAAACGTCGTGAGGCATAGCTCGAAACTAATGCATTGGCGCCAACCACCAGTAACGCTGTCGCTATCAGATAAAATAGAAACGGTTCAACGCGGTCTTGTAGACGTTCAATTAAGTAGCCAACCGAAACAACACCGATGATTTGACCGTGTTGATCTACCACCGCCGCTTTACCACGAACCGATTTACCTAACGAGCCTTGAGCGAAAGAGACATAGGCTTTACCTTCCACTAAAGCTCTCTCGTTATCTCCACCCATCATAGGTTTACCGATACTCTCATCTATGGGGTGGACTAATCGAATACCGTGATTATCGCCAATCACAATAAAAGCCGCGCCAATCAGTTGAGTTAATTCACGGTAGCTTTGCTGCTGGTCATCGGAAGCACGGCCGGTCTTGATCATGTTGATAACCGTCGGCGTTTGAGCAAGAAATGCGGCAACGCCTAGTGCTTTCTGACCCACTTCTTGCTCTTGAGAATGTTTGACATACATAAACCCCGCGACAACCAAAAGTAGCAGCTCAATCAGACCCGATAAGGTCATGATGATCAGCATTCTCTTGCGGAAGGTAATACTGCTCCACACCATTGTTCACTCCTTGCTAGCGAGTGAAAGCTAACATCAATTTAACATTGGGGCGAAGCTCGTAATAGATAACTGTGAGGCTGGCACGAGATTCACGTTAGCCATATGCCAGCAAGACAGATCGTAGCATCAAAAAAATAAAACCAATTGCATATCTGTTTTATGGCACAGGTCACAACAAATAGGCACTTTGTTCCGGCAACTTTCTAGGTAAAGCAGTATACTTAATGCGCAGTGAGCATAAACCTAACTGGGATGCAATTCAGGCATAAGACTGAGAATAAAAATTGCGGCCAAGTTCACTCAATAACACGTCAGAAGGAATAGAGACATGAGAAGAGATGCTTTTGGAATTTGCCTATCCAAAGACATGCTTTGTGAGCATTTACACTCGACATTTACTCATGTGAGGGCTTACGAAATCGAGCCAGAAACGCATGATGAGATGCGTGTTTTGTTTGCTTTTCCTCAAATGTCAGGCAAAGACGTACTGACGACCATGCAGGGAACCAAAAAGTTAGTTTGGAGAGCCGATTACTATTGCCCCTCCTACCCTCATTGTTGATCACGTTCCTAAGCTCAAGACACTTTTTTGGGCGTCAAAACCGATTACTCAAACAACTGGCTTGCTCTTGCAAGTCAGTTTTTTATACTGCAGTCCTTAACTCTTTGTTTGACTTCATCATCCAAAAAATAGAGCATTAGCTCTAAATTCATTCTGTCGAGCTCAAAATGAAAGTGAAATCTCTCTCTCTGGCGATCTGCTCTATGTTACTTATGCCGATTGCCCATGCAGCGCCTCTCTCATTTCAAGAAGCTTGGGACTTGCTGCAACAACAAAACAACTCGCTTGCGGCACAAAGAGCCAATGTTGAACGTTACGCTCATTTGAAAGATGCCACACAAAACCTCAATCTACCTTCCGTCAGTGTTGGCGCGAATTTTATTCGTTTAGACCAGGACGTCACACTATCTGGCAAACAAATCCTAGATAGCTCTGGCGGGATAGACCCTAGCCTGATGGCTCACTTACCCGCGGATATTTTACCACTGGTAACCCATTTAGGCGCTGCTAAATCTACCATCACTGAACGCGATATTTTCACTTCCTCGATCCGTGCGATATGGCCAATTTTTACTGGCGGACGAATTACTGCTGCGCAAGATGCCGCCGCGGGTAAAGAAGAGGAAGCGCAAAGCCAGCTCGCGATGGAAATACAAGCACGATATGAAGATTTAGCCAAATATTACTTTAGCGTAGTGTTGGCCAAAGAGGTGCTCGCTACCCGAATCGCGGTTGAAGAGGGGCTCACGCAGCATAGAGATAATGCCCTCAAGCTCGAGCAACAAGGACAAATTGCTCACGTTGAGCGTCTGCAAGCGGATGCGTCACTGGATAAAGCCAAAGTTGAGCGTAAAAAAGCACAAAAAACCTTGGATATTGCGCAAAGTGCGCTAACCCAAATTTTAGGCGCTACAGAAACCGTAGAACCAAGTGGCATGCTATTCATTAATACCAGCTTACCGCCCATGCACGCCTTCATCGAACAAACGCTCAATACCTATCCCGGCTTAAGCCTGCTCGATGCCAAAGAAAAGCAAGCCAGCAGTCTCATTAAAGCTGAGCAAGGGAAATACTACCCAGAAGTCTATCTGTATGGCGATTATAGCTTGCATGAAGATGACTCACTCGCTAGCCAAATGAAACCGGATTGGTTGGTTGGCGTTGGCGTGAATATTCCGCTCATTGAAAACACCGGGCGCAGTGAACAAGTCAAAGCAGCCAATAGCGCCGTGAATCAAGTGCGCTATTTAAAAGCGCAAGCGAAACAAGATCTCAGCGTGCTGGTGGAAAAGACCTATCTCGAAGCAGAACAAGCGTTAGAAGAAGTCACAGGACTCAACTCCAGCCTAAACTTGGCGCAAGAAAATCTACGCTTACGCCAGAAAGCATTTAGCCAAGGTTTATCCACCTCCGTCGATGTGGTGGATGCCGAGCTTTATCTGGCCAGCATTCGCACCCAACAATCGCTAGCGAGCTTTAACTATCTCATTTCACTGAACAAATTATTGGCTCTGTCGAGCGAGATGAGCAGCTTTTCCACTTACCATCAATCCGCAGTTGCTCTCTCTTCACTGCACCAAAGCGCCACGGCTAAGTAAAAGGAATCCAAATGAAAACAGTAAAAACGACCTTAATGACGCTCACCGCTGTCGCAGTTGTTGGCTGGATTGGCTATCGCTTTTATCAAGCCTATCAACCTGAGCCTGTCACACTGCAAGGTCAGATTGAGTCTCAGCAGTACAGCATCTCCTCTAAAGTGCCGGGGCGCATTGACCAAGTTTTGGTGCGCAAGGGCGATCAAGTGGAAAAAGGCCAACTGATCTTCACTCTACTCAGCCCTGAAATTGATGCCAAGTTGGAACAAGCGATCGCCGGCCAGAAAGCCGCGGGGGCACTGGCTCAAGAAGCAGAAAATGGTGCGCGTGAACAGCAGATTCAGGCCGCCAAAGATCAATGGTTAACAGCGAAAGCAGCGGCAGACTTGGCTGAAAAGACGTATTTGCGCGTTAATAACCTTTACAACGATGGTGTGGTGTCCGAACAAAAACGGGACGAAGCGCAAACCCAATGGCAAGCAGCGAAATATACCGAAAGTGCTGCACTACAGATGTATGAACTAGCTAGAGAAGGTGCGCGGGAAGAAACTAAACAAGCCGCTTTCGAAAAAGCCCGCATGGCTGCTGGTGCCGTGGCAGAAGTCGAAGCCTACGCAGCGGATACCAAAATTCAGAGCTGGTTTGATGGTGAAGTATCACAAGTGTTGATGCACAGTGGTGAGCTGGCTCCGCAAGGTTTCCCTGTCGTCACCGTTGTCGATACGCAAGACACTTGGGCAGTATTTAACGTGCGTGAAGATCTGCTCAAGCATTTTACCCAAGGTGTTCAGTTTACGGCTTACTTGCCGGCTCTGGATAAATCCATCGAGTTTAAAGTCACTCACGTCGCCGTGATGGGTGATTTCGCCACTTGGCGCTCAACCGACGCCACTCAAGGGTTTGACCTGCGCACGTTTGAAGTGGAAGCGCGTCCAGTCACGCCAACCGAAGGCCTGCGCATGGGCATGAGCGTTGTGGTTAAGTTATAAGTTGTGGTTGAACTTAAAATGAAACACGCCATCCCTCGCCAATGGACGTTACTGCGTCACGATAAATGGTTACTTTCCTGTTTAACATGGGTGCCCATTCTACTCGCCGTCTCCATTTGGTGGATTTTTTCCCAAGGTATAGCGCGCGATCTGCCGTTTGGTGTGGTGGATTTCTCCCACAGCCAGCTTTCACGCCAGCTTATTCGTGAGGTCGATGCGACATCGACACTGCTTGTCAGTCAGCATTTTTCGAGCGTCGATGAAGCCAGCCAAGCAATGCGCAGTAATCAGATCTATGGCTTTATGGTGATCCCAGCACAATTCGATAAAGCGATTTATCGTCAAGAGCAGCCGCAAGTAACGACCTTTTACAACAGCCAAATGATTTTGGTCGGTAAGCTCGTTAACTCAGCGGTGGTGCAAGCACAAGGCACATTTAATGCTCAAGTGGATGTGATGAAAAATCTCGCCACCAAAACGCATACTACCCTTGCGGCCATGGGGCGCTCGGTGCCCGTACGCACACAAATAACGCCACTCTTTAACCAAAATACCAACTACGCGCAATTTTTAGTGTCGGCGATTGTCCCCGCATTGTGGCAAATCACCATTGTCGTTAGCACCATTTTGATTCTGGCAGCCAACTATCGTCATTACGGGTTAACATCTTGGTTCGCGCAGTCTCCCTTAACCCAGTTAACCCGAACCCTATTGCCCTATCTCCCCATTTTCATGCTGCAAGGGCTTGGTTTTTTGATCTGGTTTTATGATGTACTGCGCTGGCCTATGTTTGGTCACTTTTCCACTTTGCTGCTTGCTCAATCGATTACCGTGGTGGCATGCGTCATCATGGGGGCATTTTTCTACTTCCTCACGCTCGATCCCGCTCGCGCGATGAGCTTTGCTGGCGCTTTCACTGCGCCCAGTTTTGCCTTTATGGGGATCACCTTTCCGGCTAGTGATATGAATACGCTCGCTCAAGCGTGGCGCAATTTGTTGCCGATTAGTCACTACATTGAAGTGCAAGTGAACCAAGTGAGCTATGGGCTTGATGCCTTAAGTTCTTTACAACCTATGGTCAATATGTGGGGCTATCTCCTGCCGCTTGGTTTGGCGCTACTTCTGATCCGCAAGCATTTAGCGCGTGAAATGGGAGCAGCCGTATGACCCTATTTGAGCTATTTAAAGCAGAATTAAAAGCACTCTTCACTAACCCTGTTGTCGTGCTGACCGTCTTTGGTGGTGTGGTATTTTATTCTTTTCTCTATCCGCTGCCTTACGCCAAACAAATCCCCCGTGAACAAACCGTTTCTGTGGTCAATCTCGATCACAGTCAGGCCAGTTTTCAACTGGAGCGGATGGTAGATGCCACGCCGCAAGTCAAAATTGTTCAGCGTGATCACACCATTGCCGATGCCAAACAAGCTTTCTTAGACAAGAAAGTGGCTGGGATACTGGTTATCCCTGAGCATTTCTACAAAGACTTATTGTTAGGGAAAAGCCCAACGCTCGCTTATGCGGGCGATGCTTCCTATTTTCTGGTTTACGGTACGATAGTTGAAGGTTTAGCCCAAGCGGGCGGTACACTCGCAGCACAAACCAAAGTCAGTCGTTTGGTCATCGAAGGTGAACCGATGGCG
The DNA here is from genome assembly GCF_037672085.1 of Vibrio paracholerae. Taxonomy (NCBI): domain Bacteria; kingdom Pseudomonadati; phylum Pseudomonadota; class Gammaproteobacteria; order Vibrionales; family Vibrionaceae; genus Vibrio; species Vibrio paracholerae. The sequence goes on from NZ_JBBHLM010000002.1 coordinate 1,593,203, forward strand.
TTTGCCGCGCAGCATTTCTCGCCAACCAGTGCCAACCTGAAACCCACTTTTAACCCACGTATGGGCTATGTCGATTACGTCGTACCCGCCGTTTTTGTATTGATCCTGCAGCAAACGCTGATCATGGCGGCTGGATTGATGGTTGGGACACAAAAGCAAGGTCACGGCTATTGGAGCCGAGTCGCTCCTGCAAAACTGTTGTTAGTGCGTAGTTTTGTGCTGGTTGCGGTCTACTACTTGCTCAGTCTTTATTATTTCGGTGCCAGTTTTGATTTGCACGGCGTGAATACTTTAGCAAAGCCAAGTGATCTTATTAGTTTGCTCCTGCCGTTTTTATTAGCCTGTAATTTTGTCGGTATTGCGTTGGGAGCAGTGACTCCGAGACGCGAACTGGTCACTTTGGTGGTGTTAATTAGCTCGATGCCACTGATTTTTACCGCTGGATTTATTTGGCCGTTGGAAATGATCCCTGCGCCTTTAGTCTGGCTTGCGCAGTGCTTCCCAAGCACGCCAGCAATCCAAGGCTTTCTGGGTTTAAACCAAATGGCGGCCAGTTGGTCAACCATAGCACCAAAATGGACACTCCTTTGGGCACAGGCTTTGGTATGGGGCGGTTTGGCGTTTTATCTTTTACGCCGAGATCTCCAGCGTACCGCTAAACACCCACAATAATGTCTACTCTTGCCACTGTTGACGCATGCGTTCGACAGTGGCTTCATCCACCCCATGCACGTTTTGATAACGTTCTCGGCACACCAGAATCGTCAGCTTAGCTCGATATTGTCGGGCAAGTTTTCGGTATGCCGCCATCTCCCAATGCCGAACAAAAGTATTCGATACCACCACGTCTTTGCCTTGTTGCAGCCAGTATTCCGTCTGTTGTTGACACCATTCATGGGCTTGCGCCAAGTGTTCGGGGTGAAAATGGTAATCACCTTGTGGATTGACAAAATACATGTCTGCTTCCAGATGCACAGCAGCCAAGGTCTTCGCCAAGGTTGATTTCCCCGAACCGGGCAAACCACGAATAAGGGTTAAATGAGGTCGCATACTTGATTCACAGTAGTCAATTGTGCCGAGAGATACTAACTTAGATTGAGGTTCGTTGCATTTTGCTATCGACAATAATTTTCGGTTGAGTTATAAGTCTGGATGTTTAGACGTCCAAATCAACGCTTAGGGAGAAAGCTGTGCCGATTAGAATCCCCGACCAATTACCGGCGAGTGATGTGCTACGTAACGAAAACATCTTCGTTATGTCCGAATCGCGTGCTTCGACGCAGGAAATACGACCACTCAAGGTGCTATTGTTAAACTTAATGCCTAAAAAAATTGAGACGGAAACTCAGTTTTTACGCCTCTTGTCCAACTCCCCTTTGCAGGTCGATATCGAGCTGCTGCGCATTGATGACAGGCCAAGCAAAAATACTCCAGAAGAGCATCTCAACACTTTTTATCGCCAATTTGAGCTGGTCAAAAATCGCAACTTCGATGGGTTAATCATCACGGGCGCGCCACTGGGCTTAGTGCAATTTGAGGATGTCGCCTATTGGCAGCATCTACAAAACATCATGGCTTGGGCTAAAGCGCATGTCACCTCCACTCTTTACATCTGTTGGGCGGCGCAAGCTGGGCTGAAGCTGCTGTACAATTTGCCCAAACGTACGCGTGAAGAGAAATTATCCGGTGTCTATTATCACGACATCCATAAGCCGTTTCACCCTTTGCTGCGTGGATTTGATGATCGCTTCCTTGCCCCCCACTCTCGCTACGCAGATTTTGATGCGGAATTTTTGGCTGAGCATACTGATCTCGACATTCTAGCAACGTCAGATGTCGCGGGCGTTTACCTCGCCGCGACCAAAGATAAGCGTAATGTGTTTGTGACTGGCCACCCTGAGTACGATGCTTACACCCTACATGGTGAATATGTGCGTGATCTGGGCGAAGGGCTTAATCCTGCGATCCCCGTCAATTACTACCCCAATGACAACCCAGATAATAAGCCTTGTGCCAGCTGGCGTAGCCATGGACACCTGCTATTTTCTAACTGGCTTAACTACTGTGTTTACCAACAAACACCGTACGATTTGGAAAAATTCAGCGAAGCCAATTTTACCAAAGACGAATAATCCTTTCGGCCGCCGCGTGCGGCCTTTTATCCCTTTACTCGCCTTTCCGCCTTTAACTTCTGCCTGATATCCCATCCACTTGGCGTTGCAGCTTCAAGCCAGAAGGGGGATAGATAAATAGATTTGCTAACTGACTCGCAGACTTAACCCTCACCGCTCGGCCTCTCAATTGAATTGCCTATCATTGGTGCGTTAACGGGAGGGATGTATGAAAAATGTGTTTGGTTTAGGGCTCATCATCGCCTTAGCAGGCTGCGTCACCGTCACTGAAACGGCGGGTAATACAGCGCAAAGTGACCCAACTGAGATGGCAGAGGCGCGCATTGCCCTCGGTTTAGGCTATTTAGAAAATGGCAGCATGATCAAAGCACGGGAAAATTTAGAAAAAGCACTACAGCATGCACCGGATTATTACCGCTCACAACTTTCAATGGCGCACTATTATGAGGCTGTTGGAGAGAATGATTCTGCGCGGAAAATGTACCGCACGGCATTAAGCAAGCACCCGAAAAACGGTAATGTGCTGAATAACTTCGGTACCTTTTTGTGTAAGCAAGGCGAATATGACACGGCCGATCAATACTTTCGCCGTGCGGTCGAGCAACCTTATTACTACTTAATTTCAGCCAGTTACGAGAACGCCGGATTGTGTGCTCTCAAAGCAGGGAAAACGGACAACGCTCGTGAATATTTCAAACGTGCTATCGATCACGATCCAAATCGTCTTCTGTCCATTTTACAGCTGACTAAAATGGAGATCGAAGCCGGCGACTACACACCCGCTCGCTTACGTTTAATGGACTTGAATCAGCGTTATGGCTATCAAAAAGCCTCACTCAAACTACTGATTGAATTAGAAAAACGCGCTGGAAATTCAGCGTTAGAGCAAAAATATCAAACCCTATTAAATTCACTCTCTTAAGCTTTATTTGATATTGGTCGGACGACCACCGCCCTGACGATCTCGATAATGAGTGCGCCGCAATCGGCGCACTTTTTGTGCGCGCTGAATTTTTAAGTATTCGCGATAAATAATGCGAATAAAGAAAACCAACCCAATCAAGAGCAATAACGCAAAAATACTCATAAAAGGAACACACAGCCAATGAGGCTGGCAGGGTGCGTAGAGTGGAACGTCTTCAATTCTCATCTTGCCCCTCCTGGGTTTTTATTTAGGAGCGATTGGCTTTTTACTTTTCATGTTCAGTATACCCAAACGACTTGGAGTTGCAGGTAGGCGGCAAGTAAGTGAATCCCCATGAGCATAGGCAAACTATGTGATTGGGGTGAACGAACGTAGCCAACACCGCTGCAACTTTAAGTAGGAAGGGTATAACTTGTTTAAAGCTTAACATTTTGCCTGCCACCACAGCTTGCGCTGCTCAGCATTTTGAAAACTCCAAGCGACAAAGCGACTTATCTTTTGGCCCTGTGCCATCTCTACCACTTGTATCGACTGAGCGCCGAGTTTTTCCAGCTGTTTTTTCATGCCACGAACGTTATCACCTTTAGAAATCAGCGTGGTAAACCAGAGTACTTGCTGCGCAAACTGCTGGCTTTCTACCGCCATTTTACCAATGAAAGCCGCTTCTCCGCCTGGACACCATAGTTCAGCTTTTTGACCACCAAAATTTAACCTTGAGTGGCTTAACGTTGGCGTTGCTAAGCGGCCTTTCTTGCGTTGATTTGCCTGTAAGTTGGTCAACTTTCGCTGGGTTCCTTGCTGAGCGTCAGCTAAGGATGCATGAAAAGGAGGATTGCAAGTCGTCAGCGTATAACGCTCTCCCGCTCTAATAATGCCGTTAAAAATATGTTGGCTGTTCTTTTGCAGGCGGCATTCGATATGGCCTTGCAGCTTCGAGTTGCTTTGAACAATCAAACTCGCTTGTTGTATTGAGACAGGATCGACATCACTGCCAACCCATGACCAGCCATATTCCGTTACTCCCAGAATCGGATAGATACAATTCGCGCCTACTCCAATATCCAGTGCTCTGACTTGATTCGTGCTTAATTTGGGATTGTCTTTAAGCAGCAGATCGGCCACGCGATGAATGTAATCCGCACGACCCGGAATGGGCGGGCATAAAAAGCCCTCTGGGATATCCCAATAGGTGACACCGTAATGCAGAGCCAAAAGCGCTTTATTGAGTAACTTTACCGCGATCGGATCGGCAAAATTAATCGTCCATTGCCCTTTAGGATTTTTCATCACATGGGATTGCAACTCTGGCACGACCTTAATCAGTGCCGGAAAATCATACTGCCCACGGTGACGATTGTGTGGATGTAACCCAGATTTAACGGCAGCGACTTCCTCACCTTGTACTTTGTGGGTTGGCGGCTGCTTAGTTTGCTGCTTTTTCACAACTGGCTTATTGGCTTTCGGTTTTCGATTTGTTTTTTGCCCATGTTTTGGCTTAAGTGGAGTGTTCATGCTTTGCCTGCCTTAAGCTCTAGCACCATCATGTATAACCGTGCATCCAGTTCAAGCTGGTGATAATTCGGTTCCATATGGCAACAGAGCTGATAAAACGCTTTGTTGTGTTCTTTCTCTTTTAAATGCGCCAGTTCATGCACCACTAACATGCGCAGTAGCGGTTCAGGAGCTTGTTTAAACACATTGGCAATTCGGATTTCGTTTTTCGCTTTAAGCTTATTCCCATGCACCCGAGAAACGTAGCTGTGTAACCCCAGCGCATTATTAATGAGATGAATTTTTCCGTCATACACCACTTTACTGAGCGGAGCCGTTTTCTTCATATATTGGTTTTTTAAAGCCATGGTGAAGTCAAACAGCGCTTTTTCACTCTGGATATCGTGCCGATCAGGATAACGCTGCTCAAACCAAGGTATCAGCTTGTCGTTTGCGATCAGTTGAGCAACTTGTTCAACAATGTGTTGGGGATATCCCTGAATGTACTTCAGTGCAGGGTGCATACTCATTTCGCGTGCTCAGTTCGGGTGACAAAAAAGGTCGGCAAGTTTACTCAATTTCCACTCAAGAATCACCTACACCAATAAGTATGAGCGCTTCAAGTCGGAGGGGGATATTTGCATCTCCAGCCGACTCTCGTTACACTTTGCGCCCTTTTGATTCATGAGAGATTCCAATGAAACGCGTGGTTTTGTACATAAAAGATAAATGCCCACACTGCAAAGACGCCCAGCGTTATCTGGACTCAAAAGGCATTAAGTACCGCTTATGCAACGCAAAAATGGAACGCGGCCGCAAAGAGCTCGATGCTCTCGGCGCTCGCAGTGTACCAGTACTAAAAATTGGTGATCGTTTGATGATCGGCTGGAACCACACCAATTTTGAACGTATTTACAGCAGTAAAGATTAATAGCAGTAAAGATGAATGCTCTTCTTGGCGCTAAACGTACTTTTTCACAAACTCGATGAAAGCACGATCAGCATTGGAAAGATAACCTTCTTTACGCCAAGCCAATGCAAGATCAAGCCACACCGGCGGTTCAAACGGAATCGCCTTCACTTCCGGTTCATTGCTGGTCACCAACTCCAACAGCGCGGTAATCGCATATTCATGTTTCACTATGCTTAAAATCATAGGTAACAAATTGGTTTCAAAAGAAAAATCCGCAGTAAACTTATGTTCTCGGCACACTTTATCGATAAAGTCTCGGTGAAAATAGCCGGGTTTAAACATCACCAGTTCATGTTCAAAAAACTCGGCAAAAGTAAGATGACGACGTTCAGCTAACTCATGATTTTTGCCAACCACAGCAACCATTTGCGAAGAGAGCAACGGATCTGCTGCCAAATCGTCTGGCAAATCGTGATTCAAAATTACCCCAATATCCAACTCGCCTGAGAGCAGCATTTTGCGGATCGATTGAGTACCCGCTTCGATCACCGTCATTTTCAGATTCGGAAAGTGGCTTTTAAACGCCATGATGATTTGCGGGAAAAAGTAAGAGCCCATCATGCTTGGCGCGCCAAGGCGTACCTCGCCTTTCACAACGCCTTTGAGCTCATCAACCGCCAATTGAGCATCATTGACTTGTTGCAAAATGCGCTTGGCATGTTCAAGCAACACTTCACCTTCATGGGTCAACGCAACTTTTCTTTCATCTCTTTTGAATAAGGTAACACCGAGCTGCTGCTCAAATTTCTTAATCGAAATACTCAGTGCAGGCTGCGCAATATGCAGTTGCTGCGCGGCTAAGGTAAAACTTTCCCATTCTGCCACGGTCACAAAGTGACGCAGTTGTCGAACTTCCATCATATATCCTGTATATCGCAACCATATTTTTAATATATTTCATTAATCGAAATGCCACTGCTATCGTGATCACATCACCGCCTCTTTGCATCTTGGATCCGCTGTATGATTGAACTGCATTCTCCTCAATATTTAAAAGTGACCTTTGCCCTCGCCTTCGGCTCATTTTTAGTTTTCTGCAATCTTTATCTTTTCCAACCCATGCTGCCTTATTTGGCGAATCACTTTGCGGTTTCGGAAACCCAAATTAACTGGTTGTTTGCAGCTTCCACCTTAGCTTTATCACTTTGCCTCGTGCCTTGGGCGGTCACTTCGGAAGCCGTTGGGCGACGCTTAGTGATGCTGACCGGCTTATTTGCTATGCCTGTGATTGGCTTAACCATGCTTTATGCTGAGCAATTTTGGTTTTTGGTACTCACCCGGGCTTTAATGGGCGTGGCTTTAGCGGCCTTTGCTTCGGTTGCGGTGGCCTATATGGTGGAAGAGCTTTCTCCGCAAGCGTTTGGTAAAGCAATTGGCGGATACATTGCGGCAAACTCATTGGGCGGTATTACCGGCCGCATTGCTGGAGGGTTACTCACCGATGCCCTTGGCTGGCAACATGCGGTCGTTGCGATGGCTATTTTTACTCTGCTCGGCGCACTTTTGGTCGCGTATTTGCTGCCCATTCAACAGCATTTTAAACCGCAGCGTGGGCTGTTTTTCCATCACAATCGTGCGTTGGTCAAACATCTGCAGAACCGTACACTCTGGCTAGCTATGTTGATTGGCGGAGTTAACTTCGCGCTGTTTGTTAACCTCTATTCCGTCATGGGATTTCGTTTAGTCGCCGAACCCTATTCACTGCCCATCGGCATCGCTTCACTGATTTTCGTCTGTTATTTAGCTGGAACACTGAGCTCAAAGCTCACCGCCAACTGGAACCGTCGTTTCTCCGCGATTCCCGGCATGATGCTTGGCGCACTCATCAGTATGGCGGGCATGTTAATTGCGCTCATTGAAGCGATACCCGCCATGCTGGTCGGTTTGATTTTGATTAGCTTCGGCGCCTTTTTCACCCACACTTTGGCTTACGCTTGGGTCAGTCAAAAAGCCACACAAGCCAAAGCCACCGCGACTGCACTTTACTTGGTTCACTACTACATCGGCGGTAGTTTAGGTGGTTTTTACCTGCTGTACTGTTGGCAACACGGTGGTTGGGAAATAGTCACCCTCGGCGGGTTGGGGCTTTACTTCATCTTGTTTATCCTTGGTTGGCGCCTAAGCCGACAAAATAAACAAACGCCACAGGGCAGTCAGGCTTTGGTCAGCCCTTCGGCCTAAGTTATGCTATGCTCAGCGCCAAGTGATAAATGTAAACGAAAAATCTGAGCTCAACATGTCAACGGAAACTATTATTCAAGAAGTCGATCACTGGCTTAATCAGGTCGTGATCGGCTTAAACTTATGCCCATTTGCCGCAAAACCACAGCGTAATCAGCAAATTAAAATCTATGTCAGTGAAGCCAGTGATGAAGAAGCACTGCTGCAAGATATTTACGATCAGTTGCTTGAACTTGATACGAAAGAGCCGCAAGAGCTTGAAACAACACTCGTCGTTGTACCAAACCTGCTGCACGATTTTGTTGATTACAATTTTTACATCGACTGGGTGGAAGCGTTAATTCGCCAGCAAGACTGGGAAGGTGTGTTTCAAGTCGCAACGTTCCATCCTGATTACTGCTTTGCAGGCACAGATCCAGAGGATGATGAGAACCTCACCAACCGCTCACCCTACCCAATCTTTCACCTGATCCGCGAAGAGAGCATGGAAAAAGTGCTAAAACACTACCCAAATCCAGAAGCTATCCCAGAGACCAATATCGCAAGAGTCAGCGGCCTTTCTGCACAAGAAAGAAAACAGCTTTTCCCTTATCTGTTTCGCTAAACCGATGACGGAGTCTTCACTCATTCTGCGAGCGGATACTGGCGAATAATATTGTTCTCCAGAGACAAAACTCCCGCCAGTTAGCGGGAGTTTTATTTAAGGGCTACTAATCTTTTATCTGGATTATGTTTTCCAAATTGGAGAGTAAATCACCCGCGGTTATTCCATCGAGCTGGATTGTAACATGCTCTGTGGGTCCCTTATTAATAACGATTTCCGAGTTTTGTCCTTTATCAGTAATCTCAATAACATGGCTATTAAGCAGTTGATCTAACGTTCTGGTTTCATCAGAGAACAAATCACTTAAATCGATCTTGTCTTGGCCAATCGTAAAGTCGGTAATCCGATCTTTACTATTATCTAAATCACCATCAACCCATTTGAAGAGATCTTCACCTGAGCCACCAGTTAGAATGTCGTTACCCAATCCCCCGATAAGGATATCGTTGCCTGAACCACCATCGAGGTAATCATCACCGCTACCACCTCTAAGAACATCGTTGCCATCACCCCCATACAGATGATCGTTCCCGGAACCACCAAAAATGAGATCGACGCCCCCTTGTCCATAAATTCGATCATTACCTCCTCCACCATGAGCAACGTCAACGTAGGCATTACTAAAGGAACTTATCTTCAGGGCACTATCTTCATTATTTGGGTCTTGTAACCAGTCGCTATCTTTACCAGAACCAAATTCTTTCCAAGCATTGAGTGCAGCTTGTTCTTTTAGCATCGCCTGTGCATGAGAGTCCAAACCCTCTACATGGCTATCACCGAGGAAAATAATATCGTCGCCTTTACCTAGATGAACATTATCTCCGCCAGCACCCACGTCAACCACCAGACCTTTTTCGGCATGTTCATAATATTTAACGCTCGCCCCAGAGCTGCCAGTTGACGACCATTGGACTTTTTGATTGGTTAAAGTCGGGTCATACACTTGAACTGAATCAATCTGTTCACCTGAAGATTTAATGTCTGTTCCTACCACAAACGTCATAGTACTAGAGCTAACATCTCCATCGTTATCTTTTAGTGTATAGCCAAAATCAAGCTTAGCTGACGGAATTACCGCTGCACCAAAGAACTGGTAACTACCGTCATCCAAATCAACAATCAACGAATGCTTGTTATCAATATAAATTGATAACGTCTTCGTCGAAGTGTCAAAACCATAAGCGAGCGAAGTTGAGTGACCTGAAACGCTAACAGTTTGACCATTAAATAAGTACTTAACGCCATTGATACTAATTTCACTAATCACCCCGCCATCTGCGCCAATACCATAACCACCACCAGAATTGAGTAAGTTACCGCCAATCGGTTGAATGACAGACTGCAATAAAATTGGTGGAAGCTTTGTCACATCAGGCACGACTACTGCATTGGTATTAAGATTCAAATGCCCATCGTAAGCCACCTTGTCCAGCTCACCTTGTGGAACACTATTACCCATACCATAGGCAAGTGCCGTAATTTTATTCGCTTGAAGATGGTTAATCCAGCCAGATAACTCATTGGGCTCGATCGTATTTAAGTTCCACTCCCACTGATTGTTTCTCCATACCCAATCACCACCTTCAGGAACCCCATCAGATAAGAAATAACTGACGTTACTTGCGCCTGATAACAATCCTCCGGAACTGAGACCTAGCCAGTTTTTTTCTGCTAATTCAATAGCATGATCATAATCTGTCCCACCAGAAGCAATTAATCCATTAATATGAGTTTTTGCCTGATCCACCGTCATCCAGACAGAGCTTCCTTGTGATTTTATCGATGCATCACTGGCAAAAAGTATCAACTGAACCTTAGTTTGTCCTATTGATTGATACTGTTCTAGAAGCTGTATCGCCGATTCTTTCATCACTTGTAGACGACTCTTACCATTACCAGCATCCCATGCCATGGAGCCAGAGACATCGAGTATTAACTGTACATTAGCCCCTTGTTTTGTTTCAGATTCAGCAATATGGAAAATTTCTTTTGCCACGGGTGCATCATCTTCAATCACAAGAGTCACTTTGCCCGTTCCTATTGCACCTGTAGCGTTTTTCGCCTCAAGTGGGATATTGATAGCCAAGCTATCCTCACCCGACTTATTGGCATGATCAATTGGAGAGTGGAGGGTACTGTGCACTTTACCTTGGTTATCTAAAGTAAATTCAACGACTTTATTACCTCCCGCAGACCCAGTGAGCGTTTGTTTATCCGCAGATAATACCCAACTGATTGCGGCTCCATTCGACGTATAGTTACCAGTGGGTATTCCCATCGATAACTGAGCAACGTTAGACAAATTCAGTTGACCATCTGCACTAGTATTGTTTGTCGTATCTTGGGAGTTTGATATTGATGAACCATCAGCAATTCCACCTTGCAAGCCCTCTTCTGAAACATTAAGTGTAAGCTCACCGATCACAGGCGGAGACATCGGCTTAACAGCAAAACCAAGTTGAGCACTATCGCCATCGGCATCTGTCACTTGTACTTTGAAGTCAATATCTGCATCACCTATTGGCGATTTCATATTTTGATACTGATAAAACTCCCACTTACCTGTTGCCGGAGTGAACTCAAGTTTAAACACCAAGTTATTATTGGCATCTTTACCCACTATAGTGTTCGCGCTTTCTGCAACCACATTAACGGGTGATCCGTTGGCTGTCTCTAAAGTCGTTGACTCATTTAATCCAATAAGTTTCAGTGTTCCAGGACCATCAGCCCCCCACTGAGGGATAACGGTACCAGAGCCGTAAGCAATTACCGCGGGTGAGTCGGAGCCGATAAACTCAATACTTTTAACAGTAAAGTCACTGTTATCCTTATGAGTAAAGGGCTTACCATTATCTGTAGCTTTGATTACCATCGTATCAAAGCCACCTTGTTGTACTGAGAAATTCTTAGCGTAGTTACCGCTGGTTTCTTCAGAAGTAAACACTTGAGTCGCTACAAGCTTACCATCACGCCAGAATTCAACGACTCCACTCTCACGTTCCCCACCGAACATTTTGCTAAATTCAATCTTAGCGCCATAAGCAACGGTATTGGGATCGAGTTTAACGATGATCTCTTCAGAAGCGGTTGTTCCATCAGCAAACTTACGGAAATCAACTTCATTTTCAAGATTATGATAAGGCGAGCTATTGCTACTTACACCTAGCCCCTCAGAACCACCATTGACATATGCATCAACCAGTTTAGAAGAGTCCGCGGATTCAAAGCCTTTTGCGGTGATCGTAAACTTACCGCCATCAATAGAAGATTTGTTACCGCTGTAATTGGTTAAATTGAATTTACCCACCAAAACATCAGGGATATCTGCAACTGTTAAAGATACAGGCTCCATCTCAACGGCAATTGGTGCATCGTCTTCGATCGTGACATTGAGTTTAGTCTCTGTCGTTGTTTTACCATCAGAAACAATAACATCGAGCTGTACCAACAGTGAATCTTCAACTCCTTTCACTGGATGATCTACTGGAGCCTTGAGGGTTAGCTCATAAGTCCAGTCTCCTTTACCACTCTCATTTGGTGAAATAAGCTGCACTTCAACAATAGCGTTATAGCCTTCGCCGTTGAGTGTTCCTGTATAACCAACCAGCTTCTGACTACTCGCATCCCAATGCCAAGAAATATTATTGCCACCGGACGTTAACCCATTAGGGCCATTTAAGGAAACATCAAGCTTATCGCTATCTATGTCATTAATGGTAATCTTGCCTCTAGTAACAACAGCATTCGTTGAATCCGTATTGCCCGTGTCATCAGCGATAGCGCCAACAAGTCCTTCCTCCGAAACAACAGCATGCTTATCGATACTGAGCGTCGGTGCATCATTGACAGGGTTAACCGTAATTGTAATCTTTGCTGCTGTCGGATCTGCAAGCCCTTCATTATCTACCGCTACATAACTGAAATTGGTGATTCCATTCCAATCAGCGTTCGGAGTAAAGGTTAACTTACTCGCATCCTCAGCGACTATGTTCTGACCAGCTGTCACAGCAACGCCATCCAGATAAAGGACTCCGTTAGTCGGCAGTGTATTTATGGTAAAACTCACTACTGTGCCATCAATATCAGTGCCAGAGAGTGTAGGAATTGCAATACTAGTAGCGTCTTCTAAACCTTCGGCATGTTTATCTAGCGTATTGGGCGCTTCATTGAGCACTAACGCTGTATCGTTACCAGATAACGAGATATTTCCTGCCTTGTCTGTCTGGGTCGCACTGACGCTCAGTGAGTTACCATTAGGCGGGGTAACCTCGGTCCAGGTGATTACGCCACTAGCCGCGTTGTAGCTGTAGCTCTTACCATCACTCGACTGCAGGCTGCCGTCTGCCTTTTGGGTCAGTTCAACATTGCTTGTCGTGCTGCCGTTGGTGATGGTCAGGTTCACCTTGCCGCCGTCCACAAGATCCGCCGCGTTGACCTGCACCGTTACCTGAATGTTGTCGTTGCCAATCTCAGCCTTGGTCAACAGCTCATCGTTGTTGGTGTCATCCACGATGGTCACCACCGGGGCGCTCGCCTCCAGATTGTCCACTCCGGCTTTATCTTCTGCCAGCGCGGACGGGTTACCCGCTTGATCGGTCACTTGCGCCGTGACCTGGATTTCATCGGGCGTGCCGACAACCGGCACTTCCACGTTCAGGCCGTTAGTTAGCATCTCGGCGGTCACCTTGCCGTTAAACAGCTCGTTGCCTGCCCCATCTTTAACAACCAGCACATCGCCTACTTGAGTGCCGACCGCCAGCGTTACTTTGGCGGTCACGCTGTTGTCATCACCAATCTCGGCTTTGTTGTAGAGGCTATCATCCCCTGCACCTTGCAGCTCAACGGTCGGCGTCGGCGCGGCTACGTTGTCCACTCCGGCTTTATCTTCTGCCAGCGCAGACGGGTTACCCGCCTGGTCTGTTACCTGCGCCGTGACCTGGATTTCATCCGGCGTGCCCACAACCGGCACTTCCACGTTCAGGCCGTTAGTTAGCATCTCGGCGGTCACCTTGCCGTTAAACAGCTCGTTGCCTGCCCCATCTTTAACAACCAGCACATCGCCTACTTGAGTGCCGACCGCCAGCGTTACTTTGGCGGTCACGCTGTTGTCATCACCAATCTCGGCCTTGTTGTAAACGTCGTCGCTACCTGCGCCTTGCAGCTCAACGGTCGGCGTCGGGGCCGCTACGTTGTCCACTCCGGCTTTATCTTCTGCCAGCGCAGACGGGTTACCCGCTTGATCGGTCACTTGCGCCGTGACCTGGATTTCATCGGGCGTGCCGACAACCGGCACTTCCACGTTCACACCGTTATCCAGATCTTGCTGTGTGACCGGGCGGCTCAGCAGCACTGTACCGGTACCGTCTTTAACAACCAGTACGTCGCCTACTTGAGTGCCAGCGGCGAGCGTCACCTTGGCGGTCACGCTGTTGTCATCACCAATCTCGGCTTTGTTGTAGAGGCTATCATCCCCTGCACCTTGTAGTTCGACACTTGGCGTCGGCGCGGCAACGTTGTCCACTCCGGCTTTATCTTCTGCCAGCGCAGACGGGTTACCCGCCTGGTCTGTTACCTGCGCCGTGACCTGGATTTCATCCGGCGTGCCGACAACCGGCACTTCCACGTTCACACCGTTATCCAGATCTTGCTGTGTGACCGGGCGGCTCAGCAGCACTGTACCGGTACCGTCTTTAACAACCAGCACATCGCCTACTTGAGTGCCGACCGCCAGCGTTACTTTGGCGGTCACGCTGTTGTCATCACCAATCTCGGTTTTGTTGTAGAGGCTATCATCCCCTGCACCTTGTAGTTCGACACTTGGTGTCGGCGCGGCCACGTTGTCCACTCCGGCTTTATCTTCTGCCAGCGCAGACGGGTTACCCGCTTGATCGGTCACTTGCGCCGTGACCTGGATTTCATCCGGCGTGCCCACAACCGGCACTTCCACGTTCACACCGTTATCCAGATCTTGCTGTGTGACCGGGCGGCTCAGCAGCACTGTACCGGTACCGTCTTTAACAACCAGCACATCGCCTACTTGAGTGCCTGCGGCGAGCGTTACTTTGGCGGTCACGCTGTTGTCATCACCAATCTCGGTTTTGTTGTAAACGTCGTCGCTACCTGCGCCTTGCAGCTCAACGGTCGGCGCCGGGGCCGCTACGTTGTCCACTCCGGCTTTATCTTCTGCCAGCGCAGACGGGTTACCCGCCTGGTCTGTTACCTGCGCCGTGACCTTGATTTCATCGGGCGTGCCCACAACCGGCACTTCCACGTTCAGGCCGTTAGTTAGCATCTCGGCGGTCACCTTGCCGTTAAACAGCTCGTTGCCTGCCCCATCTTTAACAACCAGCACATCGCCTACTTGAGTGCCGACCGCCAGCGTTACTTTGGCGGTCACGCTGTTGTCATCACCAATCTCGGCTTTGTTGTAGAGGCTATCATCCCCTGCACCTTGCAGCTCAACGGTCGGCGTCGGCGCGGCTACGTTGTCCACTCCGGCTTTATCTTCTGCCAGCGCAGACGGGTTACCCGCCTGGTCTGTTACCTGCGCCGTGACCTGGATTTCATCCGGCGTGCCCACAACCGGCACTTCCACGTTCAGGCCGTTAGTTAACATCTCGGCAGTCACTTCGCCACGGAACAGCTCGTTGCCTGTCCCATCTTTAACAACCAGCACATCGCCTACTTGAGTGCCGACCGCCAGCGTTACTTTGGCGGTCACGCTGTTGTCATCACCAATCTCGGTTTTGTTGTAGAGGCTATCATCCCCTGCACCTTGTAGTTCGACACTTGGTGTCGGCGCGGCCACGTTGTCCACTCCGGCTTTATCTTCTGCCAGCGCAGACGGGTTACCCGCTTGATCGGTCACTTGCGCCGTGACCTGGATTTCATCCGGCGTGCCCACAACCGGCACTTCCACGTTCACACCGTTATCCAGATCTTGCTGTGTGACCGGGCGGCTCAGCAGCACTGTACCGGTACCGTCTTTAACAACCAGCACATCGCCTACTTGAGTGCCTGCGGCGAGCGTTACTTTGGCGGTCACGCTGTTGTCATCACCAATCTCGGTTTTGTTGTAAACGTCGTCGCTACCTGCGCCTTGCAGCTCAACGGTCGGCGCCGGGGCCGCTACGTTGTCCACTCCGGCTTTATCTTCTGCCAGCGCAGACGGGTTACCCGCCTGGTCTGTTACCTGCGCCGTGACCTGGATTTCATCGGGCGTGCCCACAACCGGCACTTCCACGTTCAGGCCGTTAGTTAGCATCTCGGCGGTCACCTTGCCGTTAAACAGCTCGTTGCCTGCCCCATCTTTAACAACCAGCACGTCGCCTACTTGAGTGCCGACCGCCAGCGTTACTTTGGCGGTCACGCTGTTGTCATCACCAATCTCGGCTTTGTTGTAGAGGTTATCATCCCCTGCACCTTGCAGCTCAACGGTCGGCGCCGGGGCCGCTACGTTGTCCACTCCGGCTTTATCTTCTGCCAGCGCAGACGGGTTACCCGCCTGGTCTGTTACCTGCGCCGTGACCTTGATTTCATCCGGCGTGCCCACAACCGGCACTTCCACGTTCAGGCCGTTAGTTAGCATCTCGGCGGTCACCTTGCCGTTAAACAGCTCGTTGCCTGCCCCATCTTTAACAACCAGCAAGTCGCCTACTTGAGTGCCGACCGCCAGCGTTACTTTGGCGGTCACGTTGTTGTCATCACCAATCTCGGCTTTGTTGTAGAGGCTATCATCCCCTGCACCTTGCAGCTCAACGGTCGGCGTCGGCGCGGCTACGTTGTCCACTCCTGCTTTATCTTCTGCCAGCGCAGACGGGTTACCCGCCTGGTCTGTTACCTGCGCCGTGACCTGGATTTCATCGGGCGTGCCGACAACCGGCACTTCCACGTTCACACCGTTATCCAGATCTTGCTGTGTGACCGGGCGGCTCAGCAGCACTGTACCGGTACCGTCTTTAACAACCAGCACATCGCCTACTTGAGTGCCGACCGCCAGCGTTACTTTCGCGGTCACGCTGTTGTCATCACCAATCTCTGCCTTGTTGTAAACGTCGTCGCTACCTGCGCCTTGCAGCTCAACGGTCGGCGCCGGGGCCGCTACGTTGTCCACTCCGGCTTTATCTTCTGCCAGCGCAGACGGGTTACCCGCCTGGTCTGTTACCTGCGCCGTGACCTTGATTTCATCCGGCGTGCCGACAACCGGCACTTCCACGTTCAGGCCGTTAGTTAACATCTCGGCAGTCACTTCGCCACGGAACAGCTCGTTGCCTGCCCCATCTTTAACAACCAGCACATCGCCTACTTGAGTGCCAGCGGCGAGCGTTACTTTGGCGGTCACGCTGTTGTCATCACCAATCTCGGCCTTGTTGTAAACGTCGTCGCTACCTGCGCCTTGCAGCTCAACGGTCGGCGTCGGCGCGGCCACGTTGTCCACTCCGGCTTTATCTTCTGCCAGCGCAGACGGGTTACCCGCCTGGTCTGTTACCTGCGCCGTGACCTGGATTTCATCCGGCGTGCCCACAACCGGCACTTCCACGTTCACACCGTTATCCAGATCTTGCTGTGTGACCGGGCGGCTCAGCAGCACTGTACCGGTACCGTCTTTAACAACCAGCACATCGCCTACTTGAGTGCCTGCGGCGAGCGTTACTTTGGCGGTCACGCTGTTGTCATCACCAATCTCGGCTTTGTTGTAGAGGCTATCATCCCCTGCACCTTGCAGTTCGACACTTGGCGCCGGGGCCGCTACGTTGTCCACTCCGGCTTTATCTTCTGCCAACGCGGACGGGTTACCCGCTTGATCGGTCACCTGCGCCGTGACCTTGATTTCATCCGGCGTGCCCACAACCGGCACTTCCACGTTCAGGCCGTTAGTTAACATCTCGGCAGTCACTTCGCCACGGAACAGCTCGTTGCCTGCCCCATCTTTAACAACCAGCACGTCGCCTACTTGAGTGCCAGCGGCGAGCGTTACTTTGGCGGTCACGCTGTTGTCATCACCAATCTCGGCTTTGTTGTAGAGGTTATCATCCCCTGCACCTTGCAGCTCAACGGTCGGCGCTGGGGCCGCTACGTTGTCCACTCCGGCTTTATCTTCTGCCAGCGCAGACGGGTTACCCGCCTGGTCTGTTACCTGCGCCGTGACCTGGATTTCATCCGGCGTGCCCACAACCGGCACTTCCACGTTCACACCGTTATCCAGATCTTGCTGTGTGACCGGGCGGCTCAGCAGCACTGTACCGGTACCGTCTTTAACAACCAGCACATCGCCTACTTGAGTGCCTGCGGCGAGCGTTACTTTGGCGGTCACGCTGTTGTCATCACCAATCTCGGCTTTGTTGTAGAGGCTATCATCCCCTGCACCTTGTAGTTCGACACTTGGCGTCGGCGCGGCCACGTTGTCCACTCCGGCTTTATCTTCTGCCAGCGCGGACGGGTTACCCGCTTGATCGGTCACCTGCGCCGTGACCTGGATTTCATCCGGCGTGCCAACAACCGGCACTTCCACGTTCAGGCCGTTAGTTAACATCTCGGCAGTCACTTCGCCACGGAACAGCTCGTTGCCTGCCCCATCTTTAACAACCAGCACATCGCCTACTTGAGTGCCGACCGCCAGCGTTACTTTGGCGGTCACGCTGTTGTCATCACCAATCTCGGTTTTGTTGTAGAGGCTATCATCCCCTGCACCTTGTAGTTCGACACTTGGTGTCGGCGCGGCCACGTTGTCCACTCCGGCTTTATCTTCTGCCAGCGCAGACGGGTTACCCGCTTGATCGGTCACCTGCGCCGTGACCTGGATTTCATCCGGCGTGCCGACAACCGGCACTTCCACGTTCACACCGTTATCCAGATCTTGCTGTGTGACCGGGCGGCTCAGCAGCACTGTACCGGTACCGTCTTTAACAACCAGCACATCGCCTACTTGAGTGCCGACCGCCAGCGTTACTTTGGCGGTCACGCTGTTGTCATCACCAATCTCGGTTTTGTTGTAGAGGCTATCATCCCCTGCACCTTGCAGCTCAACGGTCGGCGCCGGCGCGGCCAGGTTGTCCACTCCGGCTTTATCTTCTGCCAGCGCGGATGGGTTACCCGCTTGATCGGTCACTTGCGCCGTGACCTGGATTTCATCCGGCGTGCCCACAACCGGCACTTCCACGTTCACACCGTTATCCAGATCTTGCTGTGTGACCGGGCGGCTCAGCAGCACTGTACCGGTACCGTCTTTAACAACCAGCACATCGCCTACTTGAGTGCCTGCGGCGAGCGTTACTTTGGCGGTCACGCTGTTGTCATCACCAATCTCGGCTTTGTTGTAGAGGTTATCATCCCCTGCACCTTGCAGCTCAACGGTCGGCGCCGGGGCCGCTACGTTGTCCACTCCGGCTTTATCTTCTGCCAGCGCAGACGGGTTACCCGCTTGATCGGTCACTTGCGCCGTGACCTGGATTTCATCGGGCGTGCCGACAACCGGCACTTCCACGTTCAGGCCGTTAGTTAGCATCTCGGCGGTCACCTTGCCGTTAAACAGCTCGTTGCCTGCCCCATCTTTAACAACCAGCACATCGCCTACTTGAGTGCCGACCGCCAGCGTTACTTTGGCGGTCACGCTGTTGTCATCACCAATCTCGGCTTTGTTGTAGAGGCTATCATCCCCTGCACCTTGCAGCTCAACGGTCGGCGTCGGCGCGGCTACGTTGTCCACTCCGGCTTTATCTTCTGCCAGCGCAGACGGGTTACCCGCCTGGTCTGTTACCTGCGCCGTGACCTGGATTTCATCCGGCGTGCCCACAACCGGCACTTCCACGTTCAGGCCGTTAGTT
This sequence comes from Vibrio paracholerae, assembly GCF_037672085.1. Lineage (NCBI taxonomy): Bacteria > Pseudomonadati > Pseudomonadota > Gammaproteobacteria > Vibrionales > Vibrionaceae > Vibrio > Vibrio paracholerae. The sequence continues at coordinate 1,612,332 of NZ_JBBHLM010000002.1, forward strand.
AGCATCTCGGCGGTCACCTTGCCGTTAAACAGCTCGTTGCCTGCCCCATCTTTAACAACCAGCACATCGCCTACTTGAGTGCCGACCGCCAGCGTTACTTTGGCGGTCACGCTGTTGTCATCACCAATCTCGGCCTTGTTGTAAACGTCGTCGCTACCTGCGCCTTGCAGCTCAACGGTCGGCGTCGGGGCCGCTACGTTGTCCACTCCGGCTTTATCTTCTGCCAGCGCAGACGGGTTACCCGCTTGATCGGTCACTTGCGCCGTGACCTGGATTTCATCGGGCGTGCCGACAACCGGCACTTCCACGTTCACACCGTTATCCAGATCTTGCTGTGTGACCGGGCGGCTCAGCAGCACTGTACCGGTACCGTCTTTAACAACCAGTACGTCGCCTACTTGAGTGCCAGCGGCGAGCGTCACCTTGGCGGTCACGCTGTTGTCATCACCAATCTCGGCTTTGTTGTAGAGGCTATCATCCCCTGCACCTTGTAGTTCGACACTTGGCGTCGGCGCGGCAACGTTGTCCACTCCGGCTTTATCTTCTGCCAGCGCAGACGGGTTACCCGCCTGGTCTGTTACCTGCGCCGTGACCTGGATTTCATCCGGCGTGCCGACAACCGGCACTTCCACGTTCACACCGTTATCCAGATCTTGCTGTGTGACCGGGCGGCTCAGCAGCACTGTACCGGTACCGTCTTTAACAACCAGCACATCGCCTACTTGAGTGCCGACCGCCAGCGTTACTTTGGCGGTCACGCTGTTGTCATCACCAATCTCGGTTTTGTTGTAGAGGCTATCATCCCCTGCACCTTGTAGTTCGACACTTGGTGTCGGCGCGGCCACGTTGTCCACTCCGGCTTTATCTTCTGCCAGCGCAGACGGGTTACCCGCTTGATCGGTCACTTGCGCCGTGACCTGGATTTCATCCGGCGTGCCCACAACCGGCACTTCCACGTTCACACCGTTATCCAGATCTTGCTGTGTGACCGGGCGGCTCAGCAGCACTGTACCGGTACCGTCTTTAACAACCAGCACATCGCCTACTTGAGTGCCTGCGGCGAGCGTTACTTTGGCGGTCACGCTGTTGTCATCACCAATCTCGGTTTTGTTGTAAACGTCGTCGCTACCTGCGCCTTGCAGCTCAACGGTCGGCGCCGGGGCCGCTACGTTGTCCACTCCGGCTTTATCTTCTGCCAGCGCAGACGGGTTACCCGCCTGGTCTGTTACCTGCGCCGTGACCTTGATTTCATCGGGCGTGCCCACAACCGGCACTTCCACGTTCAGGCCGTTAGTTAGCATCTCGGCGGTCACCTTGCCGTTAAACAGCTCGTTGCCTGCCCCATCTTTAACAACCAGCACATCGCCTACTTGAGTGCCGACCGCCAGCGTTACTTTGGCGGTCACGCTGTTGTCATCACCAATCTCGGCTTTGTTGTAGAGGCTATCATCCCCTGCACCTTGCAGCTCAACGGTCGGCGTCGGCGCGGCTACGTTGTCCACTCCGGCTTTATCTTCTGCCAGCGCAGACGGGTTACCCGCCTGGTCTGTTACCTGCGCCGTGACCTGGATTTCATCCGGCGTGCCCACAACCGGCACTTCCACGTTCAGGCCGTTAGTTAACATCTCGGCAGTCACTTCGCCACGGAACAGCTCGTTGCCTGTCCCATCTTTAACAACCAGCACATCGCCTACTTGAGTGCCGACCGCCAGCGTTACTTTGGCGGTCACGCTGTTGTCATCACCAATCTCGGTTTTGTTGTAGAGGCTATCATCCCCTGCACCTTGTAGTTCGACACTTGGTGTCGGCGCGGCCACGTTGTCCACTCCGGCTTTATCTTCTGCCAGCGCAGACGGGTTACCCGCTTGATCGGTCACTTGCGCCGTGACCTGGATTTCATCCGGCGTGCCCACAACCGGCACTTCCACGTTCACACCGTTATCCAGATCTTGCTGTGTGACCGGGCGGCTCAGCAGCACTGTACCGGTACCGTCTTTAACAACCAGCACATCGCCTACTTGAGTGCCTGCGGCGAGCGTTACTTTGGCGGTCACGCTGTTGTCATCACCAATCTCGGTTTTGTTGTAAACGTCGTCGCTACCTGCGCCTTGCAGCTCAACGGTCGGCGCCGGGGCCGCTACGTTGTCCACTCCGGCTTTATCTTCTGCCAGCGCAGACGGGTTACCCGCCTGGTCTGTTACCTGCGCCGTGACCTGGATTTCATCGGGCGTGCCCACAACCGGCACTTCCACGTTCAGGCCGTTAGTTAGCATCTCGGCGGTCACCTTGCCGTTAAACAGCTCGTTGCCTGCCCCATCTTTAACAACCAGCACGTCGCCTACTTGAGTGCCGACCGCCAGCGTTACTTTGGCGGTCACGCTGTTGTCATCACCAATCTCGGCTTTGTTGTAGAGGTTATCATCCCCTGCACCTTGCAGCTCAACGGTCGGCGCCGGGGCCGCTACGTTGTCCACTCCGGCTTTATCTTCTGCCAGCGCAGACGGGTTACCCGCCTGGTCTGTTACCTGCGCCGTGACCTTGATTTCATCCGGCGTGCCCACAACCGGCACTTCCACGTTCAGGCCGTTAGTTAGCATCTCGGCGGTCACCTTGCCGTTAAACAGCTCGTTGCCTGCCCCATCTTTAACAACCAGCAAGTCGCCTACTTGAGTGCCGACCGCCAGCGTTACTTTGGCGGTCACGTTGTTGTCATCACCAATCTCGGCTTTGTTGTAGAGGCTATCATCCCCTGCACCTTGCAGCTCAACGGTCGGCGTCGGCGCGGCTACGTTGTCCACTCCTGCTTTATCTTCTGCCAGCGCAGACGGGTTACCCGCCTGGTCTGTTACCTGCGCCGTGACCTGGATTTCATCGGGCGTGCCGACAACCGGCACTTCCACGTTCACACCGTTATCCAGATCTTGCTGTGTGACCGGGCGGCTCAGCAGCACTGTACCGGTACCGTCTTTAACAACCAGCACATCGCCTACTTGAGTGCCGACCGCCAGCGTTACTTTCGCGGTCACGCTGTTGTCATCACCAATCTCGGTTTTGTTGTAGAGGCTATCATCCCCTGCACCTTGTAGTTCGACACTTGGTGTCGGCGCGGCCACGTTGTCCACTCCGGCTTTATCTTCTGCCAGCGCAGACGGGTTACCCGCCTGGTCTGTTACCTGCGCCGTGACCTGGATTTCATCCGGCGTGCCGACAACCGGCACTTCCACGTTCAGGCCGTTAGTTAGCATCTCGGCGGTCACCTTGCCGTTAAACAGCTCGTTGCCTGCCCCATCTTTAACAACCAGCACATCGCCTACTTGAGTGCCAGCGGCGAGCGTCACCTTGGCGGTCACGCTGTTGTCATCACCAATCTCGGCTTTGTTGTAGAGGCTATCATCCCCTGCACCTTGCAGCTCAACGGTCGGCGTCGGCGCGGCTACGTTGTCCACTCCGGCTTTATCTTCTGCCAGCGCAGACGGGTTACCCGCTTGATCGGTCACCTGCGCCGTGACCTGGATTTCATCCGGCGTGCCGACAACCGGCACTTCCACGTTCACACCGTTATCCAGATCTTGCTGTGTGACCGGGCGGCTCAGCAGCACTGTACCGGTACCGTCTTTAACAACCAGCACATCGCCTACTTGAGTGCCGACCGCCAGCGTTACTTTCGCGGTCACGCTGTTGTCATCACCAATCTCGGTTTTGTTGTAGAGGCTATCATCCCCTGCACCTTGTAGTTCGACACTTGGTGTCGGCGCGGCCACGTTGTCCACTCCGGCTTTATCTTCTGCCAGCGCAGACGGGTTACCCGCTTGATCGGTCACCTGCGCCGTGACCTGGATTTCATCCGGCGTGCCCACAACCGGCACTTCCACGTTCAGGCCGTTAGTTAACATCTCGGCGGTCACCTTGCCGTTAAACAGCTCGTTGCCTGCCCCATCTTTAACAACCAGCACATCGCCTACTTGAGTGCCGACCGCCAGCGTTACTTTGGCGGTCACGCTGTTGTCATCACCAATCTCGGTTTTGTTGTAGAGGTTATCATCCCCTGCACCTTGCAGTTCGACACTTGGCGTCGGCGCGGCAACGTTGTCCACTCCGGCTTTATCTTCTGCCAGCGCGGACGGGTTACCCGCTTGATCGGTCACTTGCGCCGTGACCTGGATTTCATCCGGCGTGCCGACAACCGGCACTTCCACGTTCAGGCCGTTAGTTAACATCTCGGCAGTCACTTCGCCACGGAACAGCTCGTTGCCTGCCCCATCTTTAACAACCAGCACATCGCCTACTTGAGTGCCGACCGCCAGCGTTACTTTCGCGGTCACGCTGTTGTCATCACCAATCTCGGTTTTGTTGTAGAGGCTATCATCCCCTGCACCTTGTAGTTCGACACTTGGTGTCGGCGCGGCCACGTTGTCCACTCCGGCTTTATCTTCTGCCAGCGCAGACGGGTTACCCGCTTGATCGGTCACTTGCGCCGTGACCTGGATTTCATCGGGCGTGCCGACAACCGGCACTTCCACGTTCACACCGTTATCCAGATCTTGCTGTGTGACCGGGCGGCTCAGCAGCACTGTACCGGTACCGTCTTTAACAACCAGCACGTCGCCTACTTGAGTGCCAGCGGCGAGCGTCACCTTGGCGGTCACGCTGTTGTCATCACCAATCTCGGTTTTGTTGTAGAGGCTATCATCCCCTGCACCTTGCAGTTCGACACTTGGCGTCGGCGCGGCAACGTTGTCCACTCCGGCTTTATCTTCTGCCAGCGCAGACGGGTTACCCGCTTGATCGGTCACTTGCGCCGTGACCTGGATTTCATCGGGCGTGCCCACAACCGGCACTTCCACGTTCAGGCCGTGAGTTAACATCTCGGCGGTCACCTTGCCGTTAAACAGCTCGTTGCCTGCCCCATCTTTAACAACCAGCACATCGCCTACTTGAGTGCCCGCGGCGAGCGTTACTTTGGCGGTCACGCTGTTGTCATCACCAATCTCGGCTTTGTTGTAGAGGCTATCATCCCCTGCACCTTGCAAACTAACAATCGGAGCATCAGGCGCAGTCACATCGACACTGCCGTTGTCGGTTGCTGTCCCGGTGTTGCCAGCTAGATCAGTGACGCTGGCGGTCACCTGATAGTCACCTTCCGTCAGCGGGGTGGTCACATCCACACTGTAGTTGCCATCCTTGTCAACGGTTACGATTAGCTCCTGTTTGTCACCCTTGGCATCGGTCACCACGATGATCACTTGACTGCCTTCAGTTGCATCAGTCTTGCCTGTGATGGTAGGCGTCGTGTCGTTGGTGTTGTCTGGGGCATCGACCGTGATCACTGGCGCAGTCACATCGACACTGCCATCGTCGGTCGCGGTGCCGGTGTTGCCAGCCGGATCGGTCACAGTGGCGGTGACGGTATAAGGGCCTTCCGCCAACGGGATGGTCACATCCACGCTGTAGCTGCCGTCCGGCTGTACCGTAGCGGTCAGGGTCTGCTGGTTGCCGTCGGCATCGATCACGACCAGGGTAACGGTACTGCCCGCCGGGGCATCCGTCGTACCGGTAATGGTCGGGGTGGTGTCGTTGGTGTTGTCCGGCGCATCGACCGTGATCACTGGCACAGTCACATCGACGCTGCCATCGTCGGTCGCCGTTCCGGTATTCCCCGCAGGATCGGTCACTGTGGCGGTGACGGTATAAAAGCCTTCTGCTAACGGGGTGGTGACATCAACGCTAAAAGTTCCATCTGGTTGCACGATAGCGCTAAGTGTTTGCTGGTTGCCGTTGGCATCGGTCACGACCAGGGTAACGGTACTGCCCGCTAGAGCATCCGTCGTACCGGTAATGGTCGGGGTGGTGTCGTTGGTATTGTCCGGTGCATCAACAGTGATAACTAATATCACTGTTGGCTCTTCTGGTAAAACGGGGACGTTGGGAGCTTGCAATAGGTTCAGCAAACTCAGGCTTTGCGTTCTTGATAGGCCAATGGCTTCGAAGCCTGATGTATCAAACTGCGTTGATGCAAGAGTTTCTGCACCATCACGTTCAATTGTAAAAGCGGCGCTCAATGCAGAGCCTGTTAAACCACCAGCAGCGGTGGCAAATTCCTCACCCAATGCAGTCGGGTCTGCGCCTTCTTCTAATGCGGCTAAAATCTGCTCTATATCGTCGGTTATCGGCTGGGCATTACCTTCTGCGTCCACCAGTTGTGCTAAGGGCATTGGCTCCTGCTCTGGCATCAAATTGTTGCTATTCGGGTCGAGGATAACCGCACCTTCAGGAACGGCTTCTCCTGCGTTGATGATCGTGACATTACCATTTCTATCAATCACAAGCAGCTGATTCGCTGCAAGATTTGCTAAAGACAACAAAGCATGAATTCCCATATAAAGCCTCAGACCCTATTACTTTTGAGTGTGTTGATAATTGACACTCTTCCTTTGCCACAAAACCAGTCAAGATAAATGTTAACTTTAGTTAAAAATCCGTTTAACTTTTCACATCACAAATGAATCAGCAGAGCCATTTAATTTAGTAACAACATATTTTCTGAACTAAAATCACATCAGAATACTTTAAAAGTGTTAAATTTATTCCAAAACCATCCACAACTGAAATGATTTAATACTTTTAGTTTACACCGTTATGACTGGTTCACAGGGGTTTATTTACGTAAATGTGTGATACGCTTCTCGCGTGCGTCATATTGTTGACGTCAAATATCCTATATGTCTTATAAATGATAATGAATCTGGATTAGACTAAAGGTCATTCATTGAGTAATGGCCCACATTGGGGAGAACGTTTTTGAAAGGATTACCATTAAAAGCGATTGCGCTCGCTATCGCATTAAGCAATCCGGTTTCTGCGCAAACGTTGGAGCAAGCTGTATCCATCACCTTGGCATCTAACCCGGAGCTAAAAAGCGCATTTAATCAATTTAAGAGTCGTGAATATGATGCCGAAGCATCGTCAGGCGCTTACTTACCGAAAATTGATCTTGATGCAGGTATCGGTTATGAGGGAATTAATCCAGCTGATGGTAATAGAAATACGGATTTAACTCGTAAAGATGCCACTCTTACCCTCACTCAATTGATTTGGGATGGGTCTGCCACATTGAATGATATGGATAGAACGGCAGCGGAAGCCGAGGCGGATCGCTATCAATTACTAGCCGATGCCTCTAACATGGCTTTAGAAGTTACCAAGATTTATCTGGATGCGACGAAAGCTTCTGAGATTTTAACTCTGTCAGAAAACAATCTGGCTATTCACAAAGATATCTACCGCGATATTAAAAAGCGCGCCGACTCAGGGATTGGCTCTACAGCCGATGTGACCCAAGTTGAGGCTCGTTTAGCAAAAGCGCACAGCAACTTAGTGGCCGCACAAAACAATCTTTTTGATATCTACACTCAATTTCGTCGATTAGTGGGTCAAGAACCAGTGAGCTTAGAGTTTCCTCGGGCCGATCAAAATGCGATACCACCCACATTAGAAAATGCTTTAAGTATGGCGCAAGAAAATCATCCTGTGATTAAGGTTGCTCAAGCGGATGTAGATGCTGCTCGCTTCCAATATAAGCAGTCTAAAGCGCCAAATTACCCGACACTCTCTTTTGAAGCGGCTCAAAGCTGGCGTAACGATGCCGGTGGTGTCAAAGGCAGCAGTGATGAGCTCAGTGCGATGCTCCGTTTACGCTACAACCTTTACAATGGCGGCAGTGACAGTGATCGTACGCAGAGTGCAGCTTATCAGCTCAATCGTTCCAAAGATCTGCGTGAAAAAACCTTCCGCACTGTTGAAGAAGGTCTTCGCTTATCTTGGAGCGCCTTGGATCTCACTCTGCAACAGAAGCATTTTTTGGCTGATCATGTTGACTCCGCATCCAAAACCGTCGTTGCTTACCGTAAGCAGTATCAAATTGGCCAACGCACATTGCTCGATCTTCTCAACACGGAAAATGAGCTTTTCGAGGCTCGCAAGGGTTACCTCGATGCACGATATGCTGAACAATATGCAAAATATCGTGTGATGAATGCATCTGGTAACTTGTTAGATGCCTTAAGAGTCGATATCCCGCAGGAATGGACAACTAAGGTGGAGTACTAATATGTCAATCAAATCATGGGCTCTGCCGCTAATTCTTTGCACTGTAACCACGTCGGCATTGGCAAATCAGGGCGAGTACAAAAAACACGAAGGTGATGAGTACGACTACCGTCCTACTCCACTCGCAAATCAGATTGCGGATCTGCAAGATGATGATAGAGACGGCGTTATCAATGCTCGCGATCTCTGTCCTGATACACCTAAGGGCTCTGAAATCGATAATGATGGCTGTGGCACCTTTGTGAAAGCATCACAGATGCAGCAATTACATATTCTGTTTGCCAATGACTCTAGTTCGATTGAACCTGCGTTTTTAACGCAAATCCGTCAGATGGCTGAGTTTTTGCAAACCTATCCTTCAACATCTATTGAGTTACAAGGCTACGCGAGCAAAGTAGGCAGCGCAGAACATAATCTGGCACTCTCTAAGCAGCGTTCAGAAGCAGTTCGTGACCAATTACTGCGTTATGGTGTAGCACCAGAGCGCGTGAACATTGTCGGATATGGGGATAGCGTTTTGGAAGTAGAAGGTACCGATGATGTGAGCCACGCTCGTAACCGTCGCGTTACCGCAACGGTAGTTGGCTACAAAGGTGAAGTTGTCAAAGAGTGGACGATTTTCACGACACTTCCTATGTAATCACTATCTTCAAACATCAAAAAGCCGTGATTACTCACGGCTTTTTGATGTTTTTTATTGGCTATCGTCATCAAGGGTGAGTAATCCTAATCGCTTAACCTCACCGCTTCGAGTCCAAACAAAATACGTACTCGCTATTCAATTGACCATAAAGATAAGGCGCGTTTGAAATCCTCATAGCCAAACTGGTTGATCTTCTGAATTTGGCCATTTTTGCGCTCACAATAAACCGACGGCATTTTCAGGCCATTGAACCAATTGAGTTTAACCATGGTATAACCCGCGCTGTCTAGGATATGCAGTTTCTGCCCGACCTGTAACGGCTCATCAAACTTAGCCACACAGAACTGATCGCCCGCTAAGCAAGAACAAGAGCCAATCACATATTCGTGCTGTCCGTTGTCACTGGCTTCCAACACCGATGCAGGCTCTTTATAGATCAGCGTATCTAAGCGGTGCGCTTCCGTTGCGGAATCGACAATCGCGGTTTTCATCCCGTTTTCCACAATATCTACCACTGTCACTACAAGATCCGTGGTTTTGGTAATGATCGCCTCACCCGGTTCGAGATAGAGCTGAACAGCGTGACGCTCAGCAAACGCTTTCAGTGCTGCGCCTAATTTATCGACATCGTAACCCGGCCAAGTAAAGAATACGCCCCCCCCTAAACTCACCCAATCTAATTTATCGAGATAACGACCAAAACGTTCGGAAATGGCATCCAGTAAGCCAATAAAGGCATCAACGTCTTTATTTTCACAATTCATATGAAACATCACGCCATCAATCGAATCGAAGACACTTTCATCGATATGATCGGCCTGTACCCCTAAACGCGAAAACTGACGCGCGGGATTAGCAAGGTCTTGACCTGCATAACTAACGCCGGGGTTGATACGCAAACCTAGCGACGCTTTGCCTTCCACAAGATGGCGATAAGCGGCCAGTTGCGATTGTGAGTTGAAGATCATTTTGTCACAAATATCAATGACTTCTTTTACATCCTCTTCACTGTAACCTACTGAGTAAGCATGAGTTTCACCACCGAAAGTTTCATAGCCCAGTTTCACTTCAAACGGACCCGAGCTGGTTGTGCCATCTAAATAAGGTTTGATGATGTCAAAAACACCCCAAGTTGAGAAACACTTCAGTGCCAACACCATTTTCACACCCGAAATGTCCTTCAGGTGCTTAGCAATTTCTAGGTTAGCGATGAGTTTTGCTTCATCAATCATGAAGTATGGGGTTTTCAATTCGTCTTTTAGCATGTTTATTCCTATTTCCTGCAATGTTTCCATTCATGTTGGTGATAGCAAATATCTCGATAACAAGAATGGAAAAACAGCCATAACCCTTCGGCTATAGCTGTTTATACCCAAACTACTTGGAGTTGCAGGTAGGCGGTAAGTGAGTTCATCCCCATGAGCATAGATACACTATGTGATTGGGGTGAACGAACGTAGCCAACACCGCTGCTGCTTCAAGTAGGAAGGGTATAGAGTTAATCACTGAGGTTTTTACACTCAGCGTGCATTATTTCACCACTTGAATATCTGGCTGACCAGGTTCAAGTTCCATGACATCCCAGCCTAGACCGATCGATGGCATCGTTTCTAGGAAAGGATCAGGATTAAGCTGCTCCATATTGAATACCCCCGGCTCTGCCCATTCACCACGGAAAAACTGCAATGCCGCGGTAATCGCAGGCACACCCGTTGTATAGGCAATCGCTTGGTGTTCAACGTCATGGTAAGCCACTTCATGATCTGCATGGTTATAGATGAAAACGCTACGCGCTTTACCGTCTTTTTTGCCCTGTACCCAAGTACCAATGCAGGTCAGACCTTTGTATCCCGGCGCAAGCGATGTGGGATCGGGCAACATCGCTTTCAATACTTGCAGGGGCTTAACAACCGTTCCATCTTGCAGAGTTAGAGGCTCTGGACTCAGTAAGCCAATATCACGCATCACATTGAAATAATTCAAGTAGCGATCACCAAAACCCATCCAGAACTCAATGCGCTTGGCAGGAATGAACTCTTTCAGCGAACGCAGCTCATCATGCGACATGGAGTACACTTTGAATTTGCCACATTTAGGGAAATCAAACTCCAACATCCGACTATGGCAAGGGACGCGTTTCCACTCCCCTGCATCCCAATAGATGGAGTCACCCTGAATTTCCAATAGGTTGGTTTCAGGGTCAAAGTTAGTCGCAAACTTCTTGCCGTGATCGCCAGCATTAATGTCTAAAACGTCAATGGTGTCGATTTCATCGAACAGATATTTCGCTGCGTAGGCCGCAAATACGCTGACTACACCCGGATCAAAACCCGCACTTAAAATCGCGGTGATACCGGCTTGCTTAAATTTGTCGCGAAACGCCCATTGTGCGTCATACGCCTCAGGTACTTGCTGGCCTTTTGAACAGAGATCGACCGAAACAGAAGTGTCCAAATAGGAAACTTTCGCTTGGTAACACGCTTCCATAATGGCGACGTTGACCCATGGTGGCCCAGCATTGATGACTAAATCTGGTTTTACTTCATTAATCAGTTTCACCAGTGATTCGATATCATCCACGTTAACCTGACGCGCTTCTAGTTTCTTGGAAGAGTCTTTAAGGTTGTTTTTACCCTTAATCGACTCAATGATTTTTTCACACTTCGCAATCGAACGAGACGCAATAGTAATATCACCCAGCACATCGTTGTTTTGTGCGGCTTTGTGCGCCACAACCCAACCAACACCGCCTGCACCAATCTGTAGAATAGACATAGTTCCTTTACCTTTAGTTCGCTAGCTCAGCAGCTAGAGCTTCAATTTTAGCCAGTAGAGAGTCGAAATCCGACATCGTCAAGCATGGGTTCAAGATTGTGAATTTTAAGGCCGTTTTGCCATCCACTATGGTTTCGCCAAGTACAGCGACACCACGTACCAGCGCCTGTAGACGAACAGCTTTGTTCAATTCATCCAGATCAGCAGCTTGTTCATTTACCGCGCGGAATAACACGGTAGACAAAGATGGCTCAGCTAAAAGCTCGAAGCCTTGATGCTGACGTACCAGTTCCGCCACCTGCAATGTTTGAGCGAGCAGGTGATCGTACATGGCGCCCAGTTGTTTAGGTCCCACGTTTTGCATGGTCATAAACACTTTAAGGGCATCAAAACGTTTAGTAGTCGAAATCGATTTATCGACTAGGTTTGGCAGCGTATCGTGCTCACGGTTTAAGTAGTCTGCATGGTGCAGCAGGTACTTAAAGTTATGCTTGTCTTTGAGCAGCAATGCGCCACAGCTAATGGTTTGGAAAAACAGCTTATGGAAATCCACACTGATGGATTGAGCGCGCTCGATACCATTGAGGCGATCTTTATGGCTGCTCAGGATCAACGCACCGCCATAAGCACTGTCCACATGCATCCACAGTGCGTGCTTCTCCGCCACATCGGCGATCGTCACCAGATCATCAATCGCACCGTGATCGGTAGTGCCTGCGGTGCCCACAATGGCAAAGGGAATCAGCCCTTCGGCTTTGGCTTGTTCAACCACAGCTTCAAGCTTAGTCACATCCATGGTGCCATTAGGTAGTGCGTCAACAGCAAGAATGGCTTTCTCACCGAGTCCCATCCAAGATGCCGATTTTTGTACCGTGAAGTGAGATTTCTTCGAGCAAACAATACGCAGTTTGTCCGCATACTCAGGTAGACCCAATTTCTGGATTGAATGACCACTGAGCTTATCGGCGATCCAGTCACGAGCCAGCATCAGGCCCATTTGGTTACTTTGCGTGCCACCGCTGGTGAAAATACCGTCCGCTTGCGCGCCCAGTTCATACTTTTCACACATCCAATCCACGACTTTTTGCTCAACAAAGGTCGCCGCAGAAGATTGATCCCATGAGTCCATGGATTGGTTCAATGACGCAATAATTGCTTCAGCAACAACGGAAGGCATTAAGGGTGGCGTGTGCAGGTGCGCAATACAGTCAGGGTGCTGCACCATGATGGAGTTTTTCGCGATCAACTCAGCGGTTTCAGAGATAACCTCTTTTAATGACGCATTTTTGTTATCCAGATCCACCGCGTAAATCGCTTCTTCCAGCAGTTTAGGATCAAGGCCTGAATAGGGTGCTTTCACCTCTTCAAACACGGCTTTCATCGCAGCGGTCGTATGGTTCATCACTTGTGAGAACTCTTGGCTGCCCATGTGGCCAGTGTGAATAAAGTGTTTTTTCCACTCTTGGTTAACTTGCTCAGGATCTTTTTTACCGCCGCCTGCAGCAAGAATCGCCTCTTCAAGCACGCGTAACGCGAAATCGAGCTGTTCAAACGAAATGATGACTGGTGGCAAGAAACGAATCACTGAGCCATCACGGCCGCCCTTTTCTACCATCAAGCCGCGCTCAAGTGCCGCACGTTGAATCGCCAATGTCAGTTGTGGTGCTGATTTTGGCTCACCAAACTTGTTCAGTTCACCAGTTGGATCTTTAATCTCAAGACCGAGCATCAAGCCTTTACCACGCACTTCGGCAACGCAATTGACTCGACTTTGGATTTTTTCTAGGCCGGCGCGTAGGTATTGACCCGCAATACGCGCGTGCTCAACGAGGTTATCACGCTGAATGATTTCCAGTGCTTTAGCGCCAGATACCATCGCCAGTTGGTTGCCACGGAAGGTTCCGGTGTGCTCACCCGGACGCCATGTGTCGTGCTTTTTGTTGATAACCAGAATCGACATTGGTAAACCGCCGCCGATGGCTTTTGATAAACAAAGCACGTCAGGAATTATGCCGGACTCTTCAAATGCAAAGTTGTGGCCTGTTTTGCCTACACCACATTGGATTTCGTCAAAAATCAATAGGATGCCGTGCTCATCACAAATGCGGCGCAGTTCTCGCAACCAGAATGCTGGCGCAGGGATCACCCCCCCCTCACCTTGTACGGGTTCAACGATGATCGCGGCAGGTTTCATGATCCCCGCTTCATCATCATTCAGCAGACGTTCGATGTAGCGGATACTGGCTTTTGCCCCCTCATCGCCCCCTAAACCAAACGGACAGCGTAAGCTGTACGGGAAAGGCATAAAATGCACATCAGACATCAAGCCAGTACGGCGCGCTTTGGTATTGAGGTTACCCATCATCCCCATCGTGCCGTTAGTCATGCCGTGGTAGGCACCACGGAAGGCAAACATGGTGTTACGACCCGTGGTTTGCTTGGCAAGCTTAATTGCCGCCTCAACCGCATCGGCACCCGATGGGCCACAGAACTGGATCACACAATCTTCACCCAAGGCTTTAGGCAAAAAGCTCTTCACGGTTTTGATGAAATGGGTTTTCGCTTCGGTTGCAATATCCAGAGTTTGGTATGGCAAACCAGAGTCGAGTTGTGCTTTCAGTGCTTGATTGATTTCTGGATGGTTATAACCAAGCACCAAAGTACCTGCACCGGCTAAGCAATCCAAGAAAATCTGCCCACGCGTATCTTCCACCAAGCAGCCATAGGCTTGTTTAATGGCAATAGGAATGCGGCGTGGATAAGAACGCACTTCAGATTCATGCGCAGCTTGATCAAGCAGCACTTGGTCTGGCGTGAGATCGTAAAGACCGTCTAATAACGGCACTTGAGTTGAAAACAGAGTTGCGATGTGGTTATCGACTTCAAAGGCTGTACTCATCTTTTTCCCCTTGAGATGATTCGTGTCCGCCTTTCCGGTTTAGGTTATGGAAATGGCGAATAGCAAAATGCTCCGCGTTTGCGCATAGGCAAGTCGGAATGTAGGTCATCGCTTGGATGACGAATTGCTAAATCAGAGAATCAAGGTTCAGTAATGCTGCTGTCCTGCTGAACAGGGCATAGAGGAAGTACAAAGCTGATTAATGTATATAAGTTAAGTGAGTTCAATGTTGGGTTTCCCATTCACATGCCGCTCCGCAGCAAGAGTATCCCGTCTATCGACAAAAGGACTTGTCGATACCTACCCTACGTGGTGTCACAATCAGCCTGAATGGTCACCACGCGTGTCCCCCAGAAGCTCAGTCCGAGATTGGCGCGAACCTTATCATAAAAAGAAAGTCAAGCGCAATCGTTTTTAATAATTATTCGCATCGACTGCATAGCCTTATTGATATGAATGGTTATAAGAATTTCTGCACTTGACCTTCTCTCTAGAGTCCCAACTGAGCTGCAAATTCGGGACACAATCATAGTGTGAACCTACAAAAAAGCCCCCGCATTGCGGAGGCTAGAATCGTTCAAAGCCTGATGAAATGATTACGCTTTTTTGAGCGGCAGAGAGAGTCTCAGTAAAGAATAACCAAGTAATGCAGCGGTGGTTGACCCCATTAAAATACCTAAGCGCGCATAAGTATCATAGGCTTCATTAGCTTGGCCAAAAGCCAGTGATGAAATGAAGATCGACATAGTAAAACCGATGCCACACAGTACCGATACTGCAAAAATATGCTTGAAGTTGATCCCTTCTGGTAGTTTTGCTACCCCGAGTTTTACCGCGGCCCAACTAAAACTAAAAATACCTAACGGCTTACCAAGGAGCAGACCTAATGCAACACCGAGTGGCAGCATAGAGGTAAGCCCCGCTAATGACACGCCTTGTAGTGAGATACCAGCATTAGCAAAAGCAAACACAGGTAAAATCGCAAAGGCAACATAAGGATGCAGTGCATGCTCAAGGTGTTTCAACGGTGAATGCTCACCCTTATTACCTTTCAGCGGGATAGCAAAACCAATCACTACTCCAGCCAATGTGGCGTGGACACCCGACTTTAATACGGCGATCCATAGGATGAGGCCTGCCACCAAATAAATACTCAATTTAGTGACGTGCTTGGTGTTAAGCATAAACAGCACACCCGTCATGATAAAGCCGATGGTGAGTGCAATGGTTGATAAATCACTGCTGTAAAACAGAGCGATGATCACTACTACGCCAAGGTCATCAATAATCGCCAGCGCCAGCAGAAACACTTTCAAACTCACAGGTACACGCTTACCCAGTAGCGCCATGATCCCGAGCGCAAAAGCAATATCGGTGGCTGCAGGAATCGCCCAACCTTGAATGGCAGCCGGATCGTTAAAATTGAACGCTACATAGATTAATGCAGGAGCGAGCATACCGCCTACCGCCGCTATCGCAGGGAAAATCGCCGTTTCACGGGATTTCAGCGCCCCTTCCAGCAGTTCACGTTTGACCTCTAAGCCAATCAACAAGAAAAACACCGCCATTAGACCATCATTAATCCAGTGCGAAACCGACATACCAAAGACATAGGTATGTAAAAATGCTTGGTACCCTTCACCCATTGCTGAATTGGCAATGACCATAGCAATCGCCGCCGCAATCACCAGCAGAATGCCCCCCGCAGATTCCATCTTGAAGAAATCTCGAATCATGTCAGACATATGTTTGTCCTTAAATTATGTTAATAATTGATTAACAAAAGAATGTTCCAGAGTGTAGCTAGGCTTAGTGTAATGGAAAAATCGATTGTAATGAGGCTTTGCTTCGGTTTTTTCGAATCCAGACGTATTTCACTGCGAATTTCACCTTAATTGAGTATAGACAGTCTCAGTTTCATACTGAGATCAAAAAATAGTAATTGATTGTTTTATATTGTTCTCATATCCAAAAAAGCGCTTAACGCGCCTTTTTGTCAAACCCTAAATAATCATCACTGGAAATTAATAGCCCGATAATTGCATAAAACCCGTCTGGTTGTGGCTGCCCAGTACTTTAATTCGCCCTTCCCAATACGGAACTAAGAATGTCTGCCAAGCGTCACGATCCAATGGCTCAATAGATACATTCACTTGAAACTTAGGAATCGCTAACCGCCAACGTAGAGGGACTCGCTTTCCATTACTCAATGAAGACGAGGAAAGCGCTTCGAGTTGAATATCCCGATTCAACAACGCGACACTCTTACCGTTGAGGTTATGCAGCATGCCGTACACAGAATCAGGCACTCCACGGTGGCGAAAGCGATTGACCGTCAACCATTGCTTATCGTTGAGTGGGATAACGAAACTATCCGTGCCCGCCAGATCGTTAGCGACTAACTCACTGCCCCACTCTTTACTTAACCAAGCGCGTCCGCGGACTCTCAATGCGGGTAGCTCAGGACTTACCACCAAATCACCATGAACTGCGATATAGGGCAGTTGAAACTGGTAACTCGCAAGAGAAAGCAGCTCTTGTTTGACCTGATAACCGCGATCCCCCGATAACTCATAAGGACCAAGCGCACGCAGTTGCAGATTTAGGGCGAAGTGATCGGCACTGAGGTGCAAATTACCGGGTAAAGGTCCCATGCCCAATGAACGCCAAGTCCAGTTATCAATCCACATCCGAAAAGGCTGATCGCCCATTCCGGCTTGACCAATGCCGCCACGAGCCATTTTTTGATCGCGCAGACTCACTTTCTTGCCATTAATCACGATAGAAGAAAAATAAAGCTGAGGTGTCTGCCACCCTAACGTATCACGCTCATCCTGCGCCAAACGCAAAAAGTTCCATTGCACACTGAACGGATTGCCTTGTTCATCCTCCAGTAAAGCGTATAGCTTCCACCACTCTTGTTCAAATTCAGGGCGAGAGGCAAAATCAGCCGGTAAACGAACGGGATGATTGGGTAAAACGGGCTCAAACACAGCCTGTACCGTCGAATGTCCAGGATCAGCCGAGTGCAGTAACATGCTGTGATACTCATCCTGCTCATAGCCAATAAAGCCCACCACAAAAAACAATGCGCCAAGGCAGAGCCATACCCAAGGTTTCAAGCGCATACGAAAGCGGCGCATTTACAAAGCCTCTCGCAGTGATTTCATCGGTGATTTTCTTGCCAAACGAATAATCGGCAAAGCGCCCGCCAAAATTAAAGCCATCATAGACCACACCACTGTGTACACATACTCTCCCGGCACCACTTGCAACTGCATAGTCCATCCAAAGGAATGCTTGATCACCACATCAATCACTAATTTGGCCAAAGTTAACCCCAAAGGCAGCGCAATCAATAAAGAAATAGCGCCGAAAACAAATAACTGCATGCCGCCAATCAGCACTAGCTCTTTACCCGACACACCAAGGCAGCGCAGTAAAGAGATATGGCGTAAACGCGATGTTTCTCCCGCTAGAGTTGAGAAGAAAATACCACAGACGGCGATAAATAAGGTGATATTGCCCAGCGTCTCCGCAATCGAAAACGTGCGATCAAAAACCCGCATCGCATGACTATGAATATTGGTGTTATCAAAGATACGATCCGCATCCAGCCTAAAAATGGTATCAAGGCGTTTTTTGACACTTTCTCCGGTAAGTCCTTCTTTAAGCACAACCGCCAAGGCTACGTTGCCAGTGCCGGCAAAGGCTTTCATCCAGTTTTGATGTGACATCATCACTTGATGATAAGGATTACCGTAATCGTAATAGACCCCAAAAACCGCCCACCCCGAGCCCATCGGCTCCGGTAAATCAATCAGGTCACCGGGGCGAATCCCGAGCTTCAGCGCCATCGATTCACTGATCATCACCCCCCGCGCATGGTGCAAATGGTACCAATAATTAGGCACGCCCAGTTTGACGGTTAGTGAGTCCAGCTCGCCATCCGAAGCGCCCGTACTGACAATTTGTACTGGCCCATGTCGTGATGCGAAATCTTTTTCCCAACGCCACCACACGGCGTCAACTTCAGGTTGCTGGCCAAGCCATTGGCTCATACGAGAGGCAACACTGTTACTCGGATGAAGGTAGATATCGGCTGCAAGGCGCTGGCTGAGCCAGCGATCTGTGGTGTCTCGGAAACTGCCGACCATGGTTTCAACACCAATATTGGCCGCTAAAGCGACCATAAATGCCATCGTGGCGACGCCACGATAACTCATACTCGCGGCGGCATCGGCAAAAAACCAACGCACTTTGACCCAGCGCAGCGTGTAAGAAAAGCTGGTGAATAACGTCCAGATAATGTAGGGAGTAAACAGCGCAACGCTCAGAAGCATTAAGCCAATAATCGCAAACCCTGATTGCTGACTTTTCGGGGCTTGATAAATCGCGACCGCAGCCACACACAAAGCACAGGCCAGTAGCGCTTGTAGCTTAAACTCTTTCCCCGCAAAACGAACCAGTGACAGGCGTGCCGATAAGCGAATAGGTTGAGAACGCAACAAACGCACCAAAGGCCATGTACAAGAAGCAAAGGCCGCCAATAATGCCATTAAAAGACTGTAACTGCTCCATGACCAATCCCAACCAATCGCTAAGTCCACATTGGCGTTATACAGATAACCCAAACTGCTCGCGACAGATGGAATTAATTGATTAGCAAGTAGTAAACCCAAGGCGTTACCGCATACCCAACTCACCAACACTAATAGCAAAAGTTCAATCAGCAATGCTTTGGCCAGTTGCCAACCATTAACACCAATTTGTCTTAGCGTGCCCACCAGAGGCTGACGCTGCACCATGGATAGTGACATCGCTTGATAGAAAATAAAGATACCGACTAAAAAGGCCAACATGCCCATCGCGGTTAAGTTGAGATGGAAAGCTTGCGTTAAAGACTCCAACTCTGAACGTGTACTGCGGGTGAGCGTTAAGCCATTGGGCAAGCTTTTTTTCAGTTTATCGAGCTTGGCCGGTGGCATATCCGCACACGCGATCACCGTCAATCCAGAGCCTTTTTTGAGCATACGGACCAAGGATAAGTCGGCCACCACTCGCATTCCCGTGACTTGGTTATGTCTATCAATCACAATCGGGCCAAGCTGAGAACCATCCGTCAGCGCAATGTAGTCCCCTTCTTGCCAATCTTGCAATTTGGCTAACTCTTGACTCACCATGACCGGATATGGTGGGTTCATCAGTTGCAAACCACTTTGTTGAGCTAAGGGTTTGCCGTTGTCGAGAGAGAGTAACGCGACGGGATCAATCCCTTGTAAAATCAGATCTAAGCCTGACGTAGTACTAAAGCGGTAATCATCGAAAGGAACACACTGCTGAAAACCGTCACGACGTAACTGAATATATAAGCCTTGCGGAATTTTATTAGCAATATGCTTGGAGCGGATACGATAGGGTAAAGGATTAGAAAATAGCTTCTCACCATGCTCATAACTTTGTCTGGCATGATGGTTAATGGCTGTAACGCCCACCAATAGAGAGACACCGAGAGTCAGACCAAGCCAGACCAGACAAATCTGTAATGGATAGCGACGATAATGACCCAATAGCGCCTTAACTACGGGCCATAACATGCAGTTGTCCTCCTTGCAGACGAATACAGCCATCCATGTGCTGCGCAACTTTTTCACTGTGCGTCACCAAAAGCAAGGCACAATCGAGTTGACGAGTCAGAGTCGTGAGCAAGCGCATTACCGCTTCGGCATTGCGTTCATCTAAGCTGCCGGTCGGCTCATCAGCAAGTAAAATTTTCGGTTCCATATACAAAGCGCGCGCAATCGCCGCTCTTTGTTGTTGACCACCAGACACCTCTTCTGGGTAGCGACCCAGCAAAGGCATGAGATCGAGAGCCGACAGAATTTGTCGCCACAAACTGGCATCTTCAGGTAAGCCTTTCAGTTGACGACAGAAACGAATGTTATCGGCAATGTTGAGTGTGGGTAGCAAGTTATATTGCTGGAAGATTTGGCCAATATTGTCACGACGAAATGCCGTACGATGGTGCTCAGAAGTGTGATGCATGGGAAATCCGGGAAACCAGATTTCCCCCGAGTCAGCGCTATCTAGACCGGCGATCAAGTTAAGTAGAGTACTTTTACCAGATCCACTCTCGCCCATGAGCGCTAACTGATCGCCTTGGTTCAACGTCAACTCAGCTCCCTGCAAAACAGGATGAAATTCATCACCATCTACATAGCCTTTGCATAGGTCTATTAGCTGTAACATCGAACCACTCATTGCCGAAAATGAAACCGGACACAGAATCTACACCAAAACCCTAAGCGGAGAAAGTATTTTGGCTAGCAGATCACACTATATGCATTAATTTGCACCAGCCGAACGATGAGTGTCTAATTTTCAATCAAATTCTTCATCCACTTCTTGCTTTTCATACGGTGTAGTGAGCCAAACCACTTAACCAGTTCCTCAGTCAAGAACAAAAGATAAATCCATTGAGGGTCGACTTTTAACACTAAAGCTGCAAATGCCGCGAGCGGGATACCAATACACCACTGCGCGACGATGTCTTGGCCGAGACAGAATTTTACATCGCCGCCCGCGCGCAACACGCCAACGATCGCGGTCATCGGGAATGAACGCAGCACGATGCCTAAGCACAAGATCAGCATGAATTTTTCTGATAACTCGCGCGTTTCAGGGGTTAACGCCGTAAACGCACCAAGCACCGGAATTTGCACCAGATACAGACCAATCGCGACAACAATACCGACCAGCACACTGCATGCGGTTACACCTATCGCTTGGTAGTACACCGCTTCATAGTTTTTCGCGCCAAGTTGATTGCCCACCAAGACGGCCGCCGCAGTAGACATGCCAATCAGTAAACTCAGGGAAATCGATTCAACCGGAGTCATGACGGATAGCGCAGCAAGCCCCTGAACCCCCGTCTGCCCCATGATAGCGTGGTAGGTAAATAAACCGGCAGCCCAGATCAGAAAGTTAAACGTGGTGGGTAATGACAAACGTAGAAAACGGCTGATTTTCGGTAAATCAATCACCGCGTTGATGTCTTGCCAGCCAAAGGCCATCAAATGTTTTTTGCCATACAAGTAACTGTACAAACAAGCAATTTCAATCGCGCCACTCAACACGGTGGCAATCGCCGCCCCTTGAATACCCATCGCTGGGAATCCAAATTTACCGAAAATTAACATCCAGTTCAGTACCACGTTAGACACAATGCCAATACCGCTGAAAAACGTGCTTACCCCGGGCTTGTGCATCGCGCGAAGTCCTACTGCCATACTGCTGACACAGGCCACCGCAAACATGGTGAACGAGGTGATAATCAGATATTGACTACCCAGCGCATTAACTTGCTCCGAATCGGTGGTTAACGACATGATTTGCTGTGGAAAAAACAGGAACAGCAATACCGTGAAAAAAGCAAAAAAGTTTGAGACTAACCAAGTCAGTGCCGTACTTTCACGCACACCTTTGCGATCGCCCGCGCCCCAATACTGCGCCGTTAGCAGTGCGCCGCCTGTGGTCACGCCCACCAGCATAATCGTAGTCACAAAGGTGGCACGTGCCGCGACACCCACTGCGGCAATTTCGGCCTCTCCCAGTTGACCGAGCATGAGCACATCGACCAAACCGCGGCTGGAAAACATGATATTTTGTAGCGTGATCGGCAAAGCAATCGCGATCAAGCGGCGGAAGAAATCCCCTCTCATGTGGGATAAAACTTGAGAGACAACAGACACAATATCACTCCAAAGCGTGAGGACTACCTTTTACCTGTTAAGGTTAAGGACATAGTAAGCAGAAAAAACAGCCGCTATTATACTCACGCACACATAAGCACAACAAACGATTAAAAAGGACCGTCGGATGAAAAAGGTATTAGTGTTAGGTGCATCAGGTTATGTAGGGACGCAATTGCTGCCGCTACTGCTAGAGGCTGGATACCATACCACGGCCGCCTCTCGTCATATCGAGACATTGCATGCGCGCTTGCCCACTCATCCCAACTTAACTCGGCTCACGCTGGATTTAGCGGATCGTCAGAAAACTCTCGCCACCATCCCCAATTATGATTTGGTCTTTTTCTTGGTTCATGGCATGGCGCATGGCGGGGATTTTGTCGATTACGAGCTTTCATTGGCACAAAACGTAAAAGACGCGCTCGATCTTGCGCATAGCCAAGTACGACATGTGATCTATTTAAGCTCGCTCCAACCGGAGTCTGGCCGCTCCCCTCATTTACAAGCGCGTTACGCTACTGGTCAGATACTGCGCCAGTCACGTGTCCCGATAACGGAGCTGAGAGCGGGGGTTATCATCGGCCCTGGCTCGGCTGCATTCGAAATCATGCGCGATTTTGTCTACAACTTGCCAGTACTCATTACGCCTAAATGGGTTGACTCCCAAGCCAATCCAATTGCTCTGGCTAATCTCAACACCTATTTACTGAAATTTGCTGAAGAGCAGCCAAAGATGCATCAGACGTTTGAGCTTGGCGGGCCTGATGTCCTCAGCTATCGCGAACAGTTTCAGATTCTGTGCGAATTGACCGGGAAACCCTATCGCTTATGGTCGACGCGCTTTCTCACTCCAAGCATGGCTGCACGCTGGCTCGGTATGGTGACTTCGGTGCCAAGCTCGATTGGACGCTCGCTGCTGGAAGGGTTAACACATGATTTTATTGCCGACACCCAAGCGATTGAAGCACGCTATCCACAGCCATTGATCGCCTATCGAGAAGCGGTCAAAGCGGCGATCAGCAGTGAAGGGACCTTTGTGCGTAGCCAAGTATGGGGATTTGACCCTCACGCCATTGTTCGTTGGCAACCGGGCTTTGGTTATTACCCCAAGCAAGCGGGGGCCAGCATCGAAACCGAGTTAACTAGCCAAGCGCTGTGGAAAGTCATCCGCACTATAGGCCGCCGCGATCAAGGGTATTTTTTTGCCAATATTCTGTGGCGCACTCGTGAATGGTTGGATGTGCTGTTTGGTGGTGGTAAGCCGATTCGTCGCTATCCCGCTGGCGCTGAGCTCGCAGTGGGAGATTATATCGACTCTTGGAAGGTGATCCGCTGCCAACCGCAGCAGTTTTTGTCCTTGCTATTTGGTATGAAAGGCCCGGGGCTAGGACGTTTGGAATTTACCATCGATGATTTGGGCGATAAGCGACGCCTGAATGTAACGGCATGGTGGCACCCACAAGGTTTTCTCGGCTTGATGTACTGGTATGCCATGATGCCAGCGCATCTGTTTATCTTTCGTGGCATGGTAAAAGCTATCATAAAAAAATCCCGCCGAGATTAAGCGACGGGATGAGGTTTTCTTCAGTCAGGCTTTTGAGCGCCGTTTTTCAAACTGATCTAACTGAGCTATTTAGTTAGCATGAAAAGTTAGTTAGCACGAAAAGAAATCGGAATTTCCGCCAACTGAGTACCTTGGTTGGCCGGGAAAATCAGGTACTCACCATGGTATTTTACATTCGATTTGTAATCGGTTTGCTTATGTACCATAAATCCCGCCGCAAAGGCTTTCTCAATAAAGCCAGCGTGGTGCCCGCGCACAAACCAGTTCATTGGTTTCACTAACCGTTCACCATCAAAACAAGCTTCACACTGCACAGAGCAAAGAGCCAATGAATTCTGGCCGTCAGTAAAAATCTGCACTTTTCCTGCATTGACTAACGGCTCAGAGGTCGAAACTTCCCAACCTGCTTGCTCCATCTCATCCAAAAACGCTTCGATTTGTTTATCGGTGATCGGTGTGTGCTCTTGCTCTGCAAAAAAATGCGCGTAATACGCGGAGATGCGTTGAAAGGTCGGTAACAGTTGTGATTCTGTCCCTTTTGAGCGCCCCGCTTTCTGCCACTGAGTTAAATCATCACCCACGCAGCGGTGAAACCGTTGTGCTTTTAGCGCTTTCGTCACCCAATGCACTAAAAAATGGTTGTTAGCCACTGGCGCATTGGCAAGCTTGCCCGCTTTATGTTCGGCCTCTAATTCTGCCAGTGCAGTATTGACCACATTTTGAATTTCTAAATGGTAATTCGCCATTACGCTTTTCTTCCTAACGTCCAGTAAAAGGCACCTGATAACACAGAACAAGCCGCCATCACAAATATCATTGGCCATGTTTCAGTACCCGGCAACGCAGCCACGACAGCGCCGATGATTGAGCCCGTACCAAAACGCAATGTGCCCGCTAATGATGATGCGGTTCCCGCCATACGCGGGTATTTACTCAGCAACAACCCCATCGAGTTACTGCCAATGGTTGAGATTGTACCGACAAACAACACCACAAATGGTACGGTTCCCCATAATCCCCAATCCATGACCCAGCTAACAAACAGACCAATCCCCGCCATCAGCTGTAAAAAGAGTGCGAAGCGTAGCATGTTGTGTGAGCCGATTTTTTTGACAAAACGGCCGTTGATCGTGGTCAGCGCAATCATCGCGACAATATTAAGGCCAAACAGGTATCCGAAACCGTCTGGGCTAACACCATAAATATCGATGTACACAAACGCGCCGGCCGTCAAAAACGCGAACATACCGGCGAACGAAAATGCGCCTGAGAAAATGAGCCCCATGGCAACCGGATTTTTACACAAATCAAAATAGTTGCGCATGGTGCTACGAAAACGCAGCGGCTGACGATTTTCAGGGCTCAGCGTTTCCGGAATTTTCCACATCACCATTGCGATAACGAGTGCCGCAAACAGCGCCAACACCCAGAAGATGGAACGCCAGCCAAACCAAATCGCCAAATGCCCACCGATCATGGGTGCAACCAAGGGAGCCAAGGTCACCACTAAAGTGACAAACGACATCGCCCGCGCGAAATCTTCGCGGTCAAACATATCGCGTACCACCGCTTGAATGACCACGGCCGCAGCCGCCCCCGCAAAACCTTGCGCGGCACGAATGTAGGTTAAGGCTTCAATACCATTAGTAGTCGCGCTCACCATAGCGGCAATACCAAAGAGGAAGATACCGCACAGCATCACCGGACGGCGACCATAACTATCGGCCAGCGGACCATGCAGCAATTGGCCAATGGCAAAGCCTGCCGTATAGGCAGTTAGAGTAATTTGCACCGCACCAGCGTTAACGCCGAAATCACGGGCAATGGTCGGCATGGCTGGCAAATACATATCGATCGCCAGCGGTGTCAACGCACCGAGCGCACCGAGCACAATATAAAGCAACAAACTCATTTGCGGTGTTTGTTGGGTATTCACGGTTGAGGTAGACATACTTCTCCGTAGAGTTAAATTGGGTTTTCCGCGTACACCCATAAGTGTATGCGAATTAGAGATTGCTTGATGAGGCAATAAAACATCGGAGGACTTAACGCTTAAATTCAGCGCTAAGCCTTATCGGTCTATACCCTTCTTACTTGAAGCTGCAGCGATGTTGGCTACGTTCGTTCACCTCAATCACATAGTCTCTCTATGCTGATGGAGACTCACTTGCCGCCTACCTGCAACTCCAAGTTGTTTGGGTATATGATCTTAATAATCGCCGCGATTAACTAGTGCTAATTCAGAAACAATCTATTTCCTAAATCTTGGTTTATTTCCAGATTGAAGCCACTTCTTCTCCCGTCAAATAGCGGTATTCCCCCGGCTCAAGGGTTTCATCTAAGGTAATCTGACCAATACGTTCACGATGTAACCCAATGACTTTATTACCTAAAGCGGCAAACATACGCTTCACTTGGTGATACTTTCCTTCATGGATGGTCAATAGCACTTCCGTTTCACTGATCACCTCCAGTTGCGCGGGCAAAGTCAGCTCACGTTCACCACGCAATTCAATACCTCGGTTAAATTGCTCTGCGTAATCAGCTTGAATGGGATCCGCCAACCACACGCGGTAGGTCTTCTCGCACTTATGTTTTGGTGACGTGACTCGGTGCGACCATTGCCCATCATCAGTGATCAGCAGTAAACCTGTGGTATCGACATCCAAGCGGCCTGCAAAGTGCAAATCTTCAACATTCACTTCATCAAGCAAGGTAAACGCCGTTTGGTTGAAACCATCCTCATGCGAGCAGACCACACCATCCGGTTTGTGCATCATGATGTAACGCGGGCCATGCAACGTAATTTCACGGCCTTGCCACTCAACGCACGACGTCTCTTTGAGTTTGAATGCACCACTTTTTTGCACCACATCATCGACGGTCACTTCACCACTTTTGAGAAGTTGAGTGGCCTCTTTGCGCGTTGTACCGAGCGCATCACACAGGAATTTGTCTAAACGCATGCTTACCTCATCTGCTGGAAGTCGGCTATTATACAGACCTCACACAATAATTACCCAGCGCAATTGCTTGCGGCCGACATCAAACGATGCAAAAGCCGTCAATTGCCCAGATAACCTCGGTAACTCCCAGCGGATGTATACGTTACGACCTTATCAAGCCGACTCAGTGAAAGCCGTCGTGCACTATTTTCGCCAGCACTCTACCCCCGCTGTGATTGTGCTTCCGACCGGCGCAGGAAAAAGCTTAGTGATCGCAGAGCTTGCGCGCCTTGCCCGTGGCCGCGTATTGGTATTGGCCCATGTCAAAGAGTTGGTTGAGCAAAACCACGCCAAATATGAAGGCTATGGCTTAACCGGCGCGATTTTTTCCGCAGGCTTGGGGCGCAAAGAAACCGATCAACAAGTGGTGTTTGCCTCAGTGCAATCGGTGGTGCGCAACTTATCCGAGTTCCAAAACCAGTTCTCTTTATTGGTGATTGATGAGTGCCACCGCGTCCCCGATGACAAAAACAGCAGTTATCAAAAAGTGATCACCCATTTGCTGGAACTCAATCCGGGCATGAAAGTGCTCGGACTGACCGCAACCCCCTATCGGCTCGGGATGGGATGGATTTACCAGTATCACACCCGTGGTTTAGTGCGCAGTGAAGAGCCGCGTTTTTTCCGCGACTGTATTTTTGAGCTACCCATTCACTATTTATTGGATGAAGGTTTTCTCACCCCCGCTCAATTGATTGACACCCCCGTCATGAGCTATGACTTTTCGCAGTTGAAACCGGCCAATACCGGGCGCTATCGTGAATCAGAACTCGACTTGGTGATTGAGCAATCACAGCGCGCCACTCCGCAAATTGTTGCCCAGATCATTGAGCTTGCTAAAGCGCGACAAGGGGTGATGATTTTTGCAGCGACCGTGCGTCACGCCGAAGAGATCTACCGTTTACTGCCTACCGAGCACGCTGCTTTAGTGATCGGTGATACCCCAACGCCAGAGCGTGATCGCATTATCCAAGCGTTCAAGCAGCAACAGATTAAGTTTTTGGTCAATGTTTCCGTACTCACCACCGGATTTGATGCGCCGCATGTCGATTTGATTGCGATTTTAAGGCCAACGGAATCGGTCAGTCTCTATCAACAAATTGTCGGCCGCGGGCTACGCCTTGCGGCGGGCAAATCCGACTGTTTGGTGCTCGACTATGCGGGTAATCAGTACGATCTGTATCAACCTGAAGTGGGCGATCCGAAACCCGATTCAGACAGCGAAATCATCACCATTCCCTGCCCCGCTTGCGGTTTTAACAATAACTTCTGGGGCAAGCTCGATGCGAACGGCTTTCTGATTGAGCACTATGGCCGCCGCTGCCAAGGCTATTTCACCGATGATGAGACGGGTGAGCGCGAGCATTGTGGCTACCGTTTTCGTGCCAAATACTGCAATGAATGTGGTGCGGATAACGACATCGCCGCTCGCATCTGCCATGAGTGTGACGCCACGTTAGTGGACCCCGATAAGAAACTCAAAGAAGCACTCAACCTGAAAGATGCGCTGGTGTTTGAATGTACCGACATGAGCCTGAAAGTTCATAAAGACGCCAAAGGGAAAAGCCAGCTTCAAGTGACTTACCACGGGCAAGATGCGGCGCAAGTACACCAGTTTTGGCCACTGAATACGCCGCGCCAAAAGCAGCAATTTCACGACCAATTTGTACGTCCACATCTGGCTGACAAACATCGGCCTTTTGAGGCAGCAACGCCTGCCAAAGTCGTGGATCATCAGCACCGCTTTCGGCCCCCCCTGTTTGTGATTGCGCGAAAATCGGGCCGCTTTTGGGCCATTCGAGACAAAGTATTTGCTGATGAATTCGCCTCCCCAATCGACGTTCACTTATCAAACCGAGACTAGGCAAACCCAAAGCAAGCGTTCATCATCTAAACCATAGCGATGGGGGTTTCGCAATTCACTTTCTGTTCATTTTTATCTCGTTATACTCGGCAACAGATTCAACATTCAGGTATTGATTATGCAGATTTTTCGTATGCAGCAAAGACCGCAAGCCAGCCTACTACTCCTATTGTTGTTGCTAGGGTTTGCACTGCCCACTCACGCTGATAACAAGGTGCGAGACTGGGAACAAGGCTCGTATCGTGAAGGGACGCAAATTGAAATTGATGAAGACCAAGATGACGTTTATCGCGCCGTCCAAAAAGGGTTGATTCGCCCTTTTGCCGAACTCTATGCCACGGTCGATCAGCAGTTGAATGGGCGTTTGATCAAAGTCGAGCTTGACGAAGATGACGATGAGTGGATTTATGAGCTGAAATTGGTGTATGACAATCAAGTCTTTCGTGTCGAATACAACGCCGCTACGTTGGAGCTGATGTCCATTCGCGGACGTAATGTGATTCATGCCATCAAAAAATAATCGAGCAGACCATGAAAATATTAGTTGTTGAAGATGATGTTCAGTTAGGCCAGCAGATCCTCTCGGCGTTAGAGCAAACAGGTTGGGTTCCCGAATTGGCACAAGATGGCATCGATGCCTTATACCGCGCCACCGCGGAAGAGTGGGACGTCATCGTACTCGATCTCGGCCTACCGAAATTGGATGGTTTGACCGTACTTAAAGGCATTCGAGACGAAAACATCAACACTCCTGTGGTGATTTTGAGTGCACGCGACACCCTCACTCAACGGGTCGAAGGTTTGAATGCAGGAGCGGACGATTACCTCACCAAACCCTTTGAAATGGTTGAGTTGATTGCTCGTATTCGCGCCCAACTGCGCCGTGCGTCCGGCAATGCCTCCCCGGTGATGCAAGTCGGTGATCTGAGTTTAGATACGCGCACTTCCAAAGTAATGTGGCAAGGGCAAGCGGTTAGCCTCACCGCCCTCGAATATAAAGTGATCGCCTATTTCATGCATAACCCTGAGAAAGTGATTTCACGCACTGAGCTTGTCGAACATATCTATAAGCAAGATTTTGACCGGGATTCCAATACCATTGAGGTGTTCATCGGGCGCATTCGTAAGAAAATTGCGCCGGATGTGATCAAAACCGTGCGCGGTCTTGGGTATCAGCTACATGCCAATTAAATCTCGGGCGTTACGTCATCTCAGCCTAAAAACCCGCTTGCTCCTTGCCGCGGCACTATGGCTAGGCGCGATGATCTTGGCCGCCGGTTATTTGATCCCCAATCTCATCCATCAATATCTGCTGGAAAATGTGCAAAACCAGTTGCAACTGTCGATGGATGAGATCACCGCCAACTTGGAAGCCAATCCACAAGGACAATTAACCCTCACCACTCGACTTGCGGATCCCCGTTTTACCCAGCCTTATAGTGGCCTTTACTGGTCAGCCACTTTAGGCGATCAAACGCTTCGCTCACGCTCGTTGTGGGATCGCTTTTTGACCGAAGAAACCCATGTTCACGGTACGATTTATCTTGGCGCGAAAGAGGAATCGTTAATTGTATTAAAGCGTACGGTTTATCTGCCCGAATTTTCACAACCCATCACAATCACGATAGGCTTGGATGATGCCTCCCTAAAAGCCACGCTACAGCGTGTGAGCAAAGAGTTGTGGATGATTCTGGCTCTATTGTTCAGCGGAATACTCATTTTAACCGGCGTACAAGTGACGTGGTCACTCCGCCCACTTTCGAAAATGCAGCGTGAGCTCTCAGCCTTGCGAGATGGCCAGCAAAATGCGTTGAATGGCGATTATCCACAAGAGATTTCACCACTAGTCAATGATCTCAACGCTCTCCTCTTTCATTACCAAGAGCTGCTTGAGCGAGCCAGACACCATGCGGGGAACTTATCCCACGCATTAAAAACACCACTTTCTGTGCTCAAAAACGAAGTCGCTCATCTGAATGATGCCCGGCTCAAAAGCCAGTTGCAGCCTTCTGTTGAACAGATCCAACAGCAAATTGACTACCATCTAGGGCGTGCTCGTATGGCGGGGTCCGCCAATATTCTTTCGGTCAAAACCGCACCCAGTGCGCGAGTCGATGCTATTTCACAAGCCTTTGATAAGGTTTACGCAAAGCGTGGAATCACCTTAGTGAATGAGCTGGATTCGGACTTAGAAGTGGCCGTTGAACCGACTGACTTAGATGAAATGATCGGTAACCTTCTGGAAAACAGCTACAAATGGGCCAACAGCTTAATTCGTGTACACAGCCAAATACTGGGTGACGATTGGGTACAGATTTGCGTGGAAGACGATGGTGCAGGTATCAGTGCAACGAACCGCGAAAAAGCCCTCAGACGTGGAGTGCGCTTAGATGAAACCACGCCCGGCTCTGGGCTTGGGCTTAATATTGTAAGTGAAATGGCGCACAGTTATCGTGGAGCATTGGCTTTGGGAGAGAGTCCGTTAGGCGGCTTAAAAGCCACACTGACCTTAAAACAACCCACTCGCGCAGCCAAAGCCGTCAAATCCCATTAAATGCAGTGCAAAAACGGATTTTCAGTTGCCCGAGAGAGCAATGAATGCTAGTATCCGCGCTCGTTTCTAGCCCTCCTATAGGTTTGGAAACTCTACGACACGGGCAAGGTCGCATTGCCCTGTCACTCTGTTTTTTACTAATTTGAGAGTAAATTCTATGAAATTCGAAGCAGTATTACGTACTGATCTAGGTAAAGGTGCGAGCCGCCGCCTACGTAACACTGGTTACTTCCCAGCGATCGTTTACGGTGGTGAAGCAGCTCCAGTTTCTATCTCACTGAACCACGATGACGTGATGAACCAAATGGACAAGCCTGAGTTTTACGAAGCTATCGTTCTGGTTATCGACGGCAAAGA
The DNA here is from genome assembly GCF_037672085.1 of Vibrio paracholerae. Classification (NCBI taxonomy): domain Bacteria; kingdom Pseudomonadati; phylum Pseudomonadota; class Gammaproteobacteria; order Vibrionales; family Vibrionaceae; genus Vibrio; species Vibrio paracholerae. The sequence continues at coordinate 1,643,850 of NZ_JBBHLM010000002.1, forward strand.
AGTGAAAGTGAAGCCTCAAGACGTTCAACGCCACGCGTACAAGCCAAAAGTTGAGCACATGGACTTCATCCGTATCTAATTCCCTACCAAGGAATTACTCGGATTAAATCCAGCCTTTTGCATAAATAAGATCATCGGCATTACCAACCGAGAAATCTAAAAATTCGAAACCCCGATAGCTACCAACTGTCGGGGTTTCACCGTTTTAGAGCCAATCAATCTAATTTACAATTCACACTTCGCTTAACTCAGGATTGACGCTGGGTAGGCTCTCAAAGCCGGGCTTTGCAAAATAATAGCCTTGCATTAACTCAATGCCTGCCGCTTTTAACCAAGCAAACTCAGCATGACTCTCCACACCTTCAGCCAGCGGTTGAATATTTAAATCACTAAACAGCTTTAAACAGTTTTTCATGATCGACTGACGAACCTGATCGGCATGGATATTTCTTATCAACCCCATATCCACTTTTACAATATTGGTTTGAAAATCAGCCAATAAATTTAACCCTGAATAGCCAGATCCAAAATCATCAATTGCTGTTTGAAAACCCAAAGATTTGTAGTATTCGACAATCCTTTTTATATGATTAACATCTTCTACCCGCTCAGCCTCGGTAAATTCGAACATAATATTTTCGATCGGAAACTGGTAACGTTTCGCGGCCTCTAACGTAGTACGAATACAACGCTCTGGCACATAAATAGCGTTGGGGAGAAAGTTTATACTTAATTTACTGGTCAGCCCTAACTTAGCGGCAAGAGCAATCGCTTTAACTCTACACATTTGATCAAATAAATAACGATTATCTTCATTAACTCTTGAAATAACCGAATAAGCCGATTCGTTATTTAAGCCTCTCACTAAAGCTTCATAGCCAAATATTTCTTGCGTTCTGCAATTTACTATAGGTTGAAATGCCATAGTAAAATCAAAATCGAGCGAATTTTCATTCACACCACATGAACAAGTTTTGGGATCTGACGCCACAGGAATAATATGCATTTGACTATGCCTTAATTATAGATTCATTAAAGACTAGTTATATTCGACACATAAAGCAAAGATTCTATTCAATATTACTTCATCAAAAGGGTCACTCAAAGCTCTCCTCAGCAAAACGAGCCGCTCGCGCCTGCATCAAGCTGCAATGTGTGGCTGCCATGAGTTCCGCTAAGGTTATGGACGGATTTTGCTGAACTAAACGCTGCAGCTGGACTTCGATGGATTCAATCTTGTCGCTCGGCAGCCTTAAACCGGCTTCCACACGTCGAATCAGATATTCAGCAACTTGATATTCGGTCTGCTTGATTTGGAAAACAAAATTCTGCATCGAGGCAGCTTCACCTAATAACTGCCAATTTCGCGAGCGACGAATACGCTTTAACTCGCAATCAAAAGTCTGTGCCTGCAGTTTCAATCGCTTAACGGTATCGCTACCTATACGATGAATCAAAGAAGGCAAAGTAATGGCTATCGCTTGATCGGTTGTTGGCATCTCTCCACTCCAGTTATTAAGGTTCTCTCAAATACGTTCTGGATAGTGATGATAATTAACATCAATATACCAAGAGCATTCAATGGGCATTTTATAACAGTGGGTTAATTTTCAGTGTCTGATATTGTCAGTAGACCGTCATCCTTGTGAATATCATCCGTAAAAATCATGATCTACGTATCATAACGTTATGAAATTCAATCAAATTATCCAGTTTGGACCATACTCAAATCAGTATAATTTCATTAACTTTTTACTTTTTGTCGGGGGATGGATAATGGTATCCAATCAACATAACAATGCTCATCGCACAATAATAGCGGGCACTACAAACTCACTGCATAGCGTTGGCCTACGCTTGAAACTGATCGTGGTGCTAATCGTGGTTTCCATTCTTTTCTTGGGTTTCAAAGGCTTGACAGGCATGCAAAGTGCTTCATATTCGATTGAATCGCTTTATACAAAGGGAATGCAACATACGATTCGTGCTGGACGCATATTGGATGAATTAGGCAGCGCGCGCAGCCAACTGCTATTAGCTTTCCAACATGACCCATCCTCCAAATACGCGCTGATGCATGATCATCCGATCACAATGCACGTCGAAGGTATCCAAACATCGCTGACCAATTTGCACCGTATTGTGGATAACGAAATATTAGCTACCGTATTGGATGCTCAAGAAAAAGCCGTGATCCAAACCTTGAAAGAAAAACTGGATCAAGTCACTCGTCAAGGATTTGAACCCGCTCTCCAACAGCTCAAGGCTGAAAAATACGATGCGGCTAACTTAATTCTGCTCCAAGTCATTAACCCTCTTTATAACGAGATAAAAAAAGCGGCGGAAGCCTTTCTCGACATTCAAACCCAAGAAGGAAAAAATAACTTTTCTGCCTCTCAACACGAGATTAACCAATTTATCTGGATAGTCAGCTTACTGGGTGCTTTTGCCTTGATAGTGACTACCAGCTTAGCACTACTGATTGCTAAGCGAGTCAATAATGCCGTGCATCACTTAGCAAGTTCTGCCACCCATATTGCCGCTGGCGATCTCACTCAACGCATCCCCATCACTGGGAACGATGAATTTTCGGATATTGCTAAATACGTCAACCGAATTGTAACGAGCTTTCAAGAAGTCATTAGCAGTAATCGCCACTCAGTCTCTGCTTTAGCGACGGCTGCCGAGGAAAACGCGGCCGTTGCGATGCAAACGAAGCAAAATATCGTCGAACAGCAGTCGCAAACACAGCAAATTGCTGCCGCAATCCATCAGTTCACCGCCACCGTACACGAAGTCGCGCAAAGTGCAGGCCTTGCTGCAGAAGCCTCTGAAGAAGCAGAACAAGCCGCGATGCAGGGACGCAAGGTCGTTGAGGAAAATATTGCGATGATTGAAGGGCTATCCAACGATTTACAAAAGATGCTTGCCGCCATGCAGTTGCTTGCCAAAGATTCAGAAGACATTGGCAGTGTTGTGGATGTGATTCAGAGTATTTCAGAGCAAACCAATTTATTGGCGCTGAATGCTGCGATCGAAGCCGCTCGCGCGGGTGAACAAGGACGCGGATTTGCAGTCGTCGCCGATGAGGTCAGAACCTTAGCAAGCCGCACCCAAGAATCGACTAAACAGATCCTACAGACAGTGCAGCGCTTACAGCAGAGCAGTCGAGATTCGGCGAATTTAATTGAACAAGGGGTTTCTGGAGCATCAAAAGCCGTTGAAAAAGCACGTTTGGCAGGGACGGCGCTGTCTCAAATTACGGCTAACGTCGATCGTATCTCGACCATGAACACGCAAATTGCGACGGCGTCAGAGGAGCAAAGTGCGGTGACTGAGGAGATCAATAAAAACATCATCACCATCAGCGAAATCTCCAACCAAACCGCGTTGGGAGCACAACAAAGCTCTGAAGCAACCTTGGAGTTGGCAAGACTCGCCGAGAGCATGCAACAGGAAGTCGCGCGTTACAATGCCTGACATATCCCAAAACGACTTGGAGTGGCAGCGAAACGAAAAACGAGTCTATCCTCATCAACATCTCAAACGATGTGATTAGGGTGAGCGAACGTGCGAACACTGCTGCTTCAAGTGGGGAGAAATGCCTTAAATAGGTTTACGTGATGCTAATTGCTTGAAACAGAAGATAATTCGACGTTTAACCAAACTTTGACAACTCTAAAAATCATTCACCCGAGCACAGTAGCACTTTATGCTGCGATCTCACCCTTATGTTGCAGAATTTGATCTTGAGCCACAAAGATAAATCTGCTGAATAGTTTCTCTCTGTGTAACGTGCAAAGCGTGGTAGCTTGAGCCCAATAGAGCTATGGCTCTATTCACTACAACAAGAAAAAGGGTTCACCTATGCATAAACCACTCTCCATAGCAGTGCTTCTGACTGTTGCACTGGTTGGCTGCCAATCAGAAGAAACACAAAGCAACACCGGACTAACAGCGCAAGCGAAGGCGGATGCCGTCGTTGCACAAAAGCGTCAATTGGCGGAATCCTTCAGCCAAAACTATGCCGCTTACTCGCACACACTCAAAACACAAATCAGTGCAGATAACTTGAGCATTTCAGTCTCTGAACTGGTGGAATCCGCGCCAAATACTGAGATGAGCCAACAGTTACGCTCTGCAGATAAGAATGTGCGCACCTTAAAAGGTATTGACCAGTTTACAGAGCAACTTCTGCAACTGCGTTTGGCCGATGCTTCGATGCTCAAAGAGTGGCAAGAAGGACAAAGTCCGCTGTTTGCTTTTGAGCCGAGCGGTAACGATGATAGCTGGCAATACATTGAAGCTTATGATGTGTATGGCCAAATCCACCAACTCGATGTCTACCAATTACCAGATGTTCCCGTTTTTGTGGTTGATAACGATAGCGCCGTCGAACTCAAAGCGGGTCTGCAAGCCATGCGTGCGGAAATGCAGCGCTTAGGGCAAAGTCCACAATTGTCTACGCAAGAGAGTAGCTCAATTGAAGCATCGACACGTTCTTTGAGTCGCTCTGCATCCGCCGATACAGCGCCCATTTCCACCACTGTTTTAAAGAAAATTCGTCTGCAAGATGACAAAGAACCTTGGATTTCAGGCCGTGCCGAAATTTATGCGCTAGTCACTGGAGTTGATCCAAGCCGCGATAAACCAACCATTGATCTGATTGATATGCCTTATCTGGATTACGATAAACAAGATTATTTCCCGAATCAGGTGGTCATTCACTGGGCTCGCTATCGCTGGGGTGCTGCAGATATGATTCTTATGGAACAAGATGATGGAACAGATTACAAAGAACTCGCAAAGCGCATTATTAAAGTCGCAGAAGAGGCACTCAAATTGATTCCAGATCCTGAAGCACAAGGTTATGCCATCATTACGCAGCTTACAGGGAAAATTATTGATGCCATTCCAAATCGTTTATTCGTAAATGATGATGATTTTGTTGATGTATTTTATACCCTAATGCAAGACACTTCTTATATCGATCATCCGGGAGCCAACGGCAATGCAACGGCGACGTTTGAGCCTTTGACGATTTATCCGACGAAATAAGAACCGTAATTTCATTAATGATCGATTGCAAAGCCTCACAGCTTAAGCGTGAGGCTTTATTTATTATTTATTTCAGTTCATCTTTTTGCTCTTTATAAGGTGGTTTTGCGCTAATCGATTGCTCTTTAGCAACAGCCTCCTCATCAATCGCCAATTCTTCGTAAGCGTTCCCTGGAATAGTCGAAGGAATCGCAACTGCATGAATCGCCATATCCCAGCCAATGACAGTTTCGTCTTCCCCTCCCGCACTTTCTGGACCAGTAAATGCTTCATTTCGTAATGGCAAAGAATGACCAATCACTTGCGTTATATGCTCCTCAGCATTTTCCAAAGGTGTATTCGTTCGATAAAAACGTTCTAATGAAGCACGAGGGATATACACTCTTAGCATTACCCCACGAGTCTCACGCTCAGCACGGGTCGGAAGTCCATACTCCCCTGTCCCTTCTTTGATCCGAGCATAACCATGGGCAACTTCAGCGTGAGTTGCAACATATAACCCGCCCCACTTTTCCTCGTTTTCAGTGTTGTTGCCTCTCGGAACAGGGGCAATTCTATTCACTATGGTTTGCGCAGCGACATGATTCGTACCATGGTAACCCACGAACACATAACCCTCTCTAGTCAGAGCTTGATGTGTTGTTTCGAGTTCCTGATAAGTCCAATTTGTGACTCCTTGAGGGGTGATTACCGCACGGTTTTCAGGCAAATATGAACGGCCAGAACGAGACTCAATGTTAATATTGGCTTGATCGTTGTTTGAAGCCACACAAGACTTATCAGCATCAGGGCAAAATAAAGAGAGGATATCGGCAGCTTGTGCACCCGCACTGGTTTGCTCAGGAGTTAATCCGGGATGGTGAGTGACATAATCGTTATAGATCTGTCGAGCAACGGTTAAAACCTGTGTAACCATGCCGGGGTTATCTTCATTGATTCTTCTGAGATCACTTAACCTCTCAGCCACCTCTGGTGCTTGTTCGTCAAGATTCAGAGTAAATACGCTATCTAGATGAGAGAATAAAATTCTCGTCGCGACAAATAAACTCACAATATTCTGCGCTTGATAGGCACATGATAAATCATCCGGTAAATCTCTAGGCTTCCGACTGCGCGCCAAGGTTTCTAATGGCACACCACAGACTCGATGAGCTGCAAGTGCCTCCATCGCATTCTTCTTGGAGAAATGGATGCGCTGTTCAACGGTTTTTTGTTCTATCCCTTGCTTAACCGTAATCGCCTTCGGAGTTCCTGCAACAGTTTTATAGGCTCCACCATGCCAATCGTCACCATAAGTACAAAGCTCAGGATCTTCATAGAAACATAAAACCACTTTTGGTAATGTCGTGAGCCAGTTTGCCCAACGCTTATGACGCGAACCATTTTTATGCGCCGCTTTGTAACTGACACTTGGCCAAGAAATGGCAATACTTTGTTCTGGTCGCGTTACCGCAAAAGAGACATTACCTTGATTTTCCCACTGTTCTAACGTTTGGTTATCGAGATCAATACTATATAGTTTAGGCACCTCGATGATATTTCTTTGCTGATCGAGCTCATCAACGGAAATTTTAATGCTTGCAGGAGAATCTTCACCAATAGGCACTAACCAATTAATCGCAAATTCACCCTCTTTTCGGTTATAAGAGTACGTTTTTGTACCATTTTCTGTCGTAATATCTAAATTAATGACACCAAAAGGCGCATCTTGATTAACATAATGTCTAGTCGCTCTTACTGTGGCAAATTCACCAATAGTAATAATGGACTCTCCTTTGTCCTCATCCTTAATATCATTCTGCTCATCATTAATCGTCATCGAGTAATACAGAACACCTTCATCTAAAACAACATCACTAGGGATAGACAATTTTGATTGAATCGGCTTACCCGGTTCCGGGGTCAACGAACATGGCGAACGGCATTCATCAAATATCTTTAACTCATCTTCGACTGCTAATGTGGGATGAGCCATACTGGATATCACCGTAGCCCCTGCTATTAATAACATCTTCTTCATTACTTTCTCCAAATAAAATGTCAAGTACAGAATGTACTCGCAATTAGGATTAAGTTAATGAAATTAAAATCGCCAATAAAATTAACAAAAACCAGAAGCATCATCACACAAAATAAGTATTTATATTTTTTAATTTCAACCTTAAAAAATATAAATAATCAACTTACTTAAAGTTAAGTATTTATATTTGTAAGGCTTGTTTAAAAATTAAATTCACAGCCTATGAGCTATACCAAAACTACTTGAAGTTGCAGGTAGGCGGCAAGAGAGTGAATCCCCATGAGCATAGATAAACTATGTGATTGGGGTGAGCGAACGTAGCCAACACCGCTGCAGCTTCAAGTAGGAAGGGTAATATAACCAAACGGCTTGACGCTACCACATCAAGTATTGATCTTTTTAGCCAAAGCGCTGACCTTTAAAAGTGCAGCCCCATTTGCGCTAGCTGCACTCTTGCTTGGTGCGCATCAACAAATTGAATGGCATGAAATCCTTGTTGGCGCGCCCCCTCGACATTGGCTGGCATATCATCCATAAAGACACTTTCTTGCGGGAGAATGCGCTGGGAGTCTGCCAGATGCTGGTAAATCGCCGGATCAGGTTTAAGCAAACCACACTCACTCGACACTACTGCGCCAGTAAATTTGGGCCAAAAGTCATATTGTTTTTTTAAGTAAGCGACAATCTCATTCACATTGTCGGTCAACGCGTAGAGGCGATAACCTGCTTTGAGGAGATCATCCATTAATTGCAAGGTACCGGGCAGCAAAACTTGGGTATTTTTAATATGGAAAAAGAGTTGTTCTAGAGTGTCAGAGGAAAGGCCTAATTGCTGATGGAGTGCGCGTTTCACTTCCGCTTCAGTGTATTTTCCTTTATTCAAATCGCGCCAAAACTCACTTTTAAATACAGCCGTTGCCATGAAGGCACTCTCTTCTCCCTCACCAAACGTCAGTTGGGCAATGTCTTGCGGTGCCCATTTTACAATCACATTACCAACATCAAATACCACATTACGGATTGCCATCACCCTCTCCTATTCATTCAGTGAGGGAAAGAGTTTAGCGAACTTAGCTGTACATTATTGGCTATGTGCTCACAAAGTCACCCTACGCAGGTAGTAAAGAAGCAGCACTTGCGTATCAGCTTGGGGGAAGCGTCAGGAGCAATAGTGCAAGTGCTGCGGGTTTTATCTCGTTATGGGGTTGATGATTTGGGCTGTTCTGGCTCAGGGGGCGTTTGAGTAAAGAGCAACTCAAATAACGCAACCAACGCCATTCGCTCAATCACACTATGAGTTTGCTGCAGCCGTTGTTGATAGTAGGCGGCCATCGTCTGTTCGTTAACGGGTGATATGAACATACTCTGCACTCCTTGTTGTGTTGATGCTTTTATTGTCATCCTGATTAAGGAAACAAAAAAGTGAGCGATTTAAATCACTTTGCTCCGCATTACACCGTTTTACGCAGAAAATTGGGGATTTCGCACCGAGATGCCGAGAAATGAGGAACAAACAACCCGTAGGTTTTCACCATTAACTCCACCTTTTTTCACTACAATAGCCGCAGATGAGCTAAGCGTTGAGGTAACCATGTCTGATCTCAATTTATTGCGCTATTACGCTAGGCTGACTCCCTTGGGTGTGGGTCACGATATTAAAACCACTTTGCCTGAACTGGCGGAGCGACTGTTTACGAGTCCTCGTCACGCAAGAAATTTGCTGGTGCGTTTGAATCAATTGGGTTGGTTAACTTGGACACCGAAGGCAGGACGACATCACCGCTCTTCATTATTACTGCACAGAGAACTTGAGCCACTCAAGGAGCAACTGGCGGCCAAACGAGTACAGATCGGTAAATACGAACGAGCATTAGCGATTTTAGATAACGATGAGGTCGCTTTTGCCAAACTGTTAAAGAAAACGTCTGGTGCTACGGTACAAGAAGGACGGCTGCATATTCAGCTCACTTATAAGCGTCCATTTGAACCGCTGCTGCCCCATCTTCCTCAGCGAAGTAGCGAGCGTTTTTTGATCCGTCAGATCTACAGTTGTTTGGTCAGCTCTGATGCTAATGGCCATGTACACCCCGAACTGGCGCATCATTGGCATTATGATCCGCACACTTGGCAATGGACATTTTATCTGCGACCCGAATTAACCTTTCATAATGGTGCGCCGCTGGATGCCAATACCATTGTCAGTCTGTTTGCTAAACTCTCTAGCCTAGAAACACACCGTGCAGAGCTGGCACATATTAGCGATATTAAAGCACCAACCCCTTTTCAAGTGGTCTTCAACTTAGAGCGCCCAGATCCGGGGTTTGCAGGGATGATTTCTGGCGTGAAATACGCCATTCAACCGGTCAGTCAATTGAATTACAGCCAATTTCATGAAGGACAAATTGTTCCTGTGATCGGTTGTGGCCCTTTTGAAGTTCAGGAACACACCCGCAATAAACTCAAGCTCAAAGCATTCAGTCAATTCTACGGCTGTCGAGCCTTGACCGATCGTGTGACCATTTGGCAAGTCGATGAGGAGCGTTTAAGTCGCCCACTCATTGAAACTAATCAGCCGGAAGCCAATACGACCAGCCATCATCAAGTCTCATTATCAGACTCGCCTCATTTAACCTCTGCCGCCCAACAGCAAAGCCGCGTCGAAGATGGGTGTTTAATGGTGCTGTTTAACCAGAGAGCCAAGCAACCGTTGGATCAAGCTCAAGCACACCGACTCAGCGAGCTACTCAATCCAAACACGATTGAGCAAGATATTCGCTGTCACGGAGTGATGTTTGGCGTCGAACCCGCGCACAACTTGCTGCCAAGCTGGCGCGCTGTGTTGAAATCTCCAGCTCCGAAAGTTGCGCTTCCCACGCAGTTGACCTTGGCCTTGTACAACTACACCGCATTACAGACTTGTGCCCAAGCGATTGCCAGATTGCTTGCAGCTCAAGGCATTACATTAAGCATTCACACTTACACTTATCGGGAATTGAATCAACGTGCGCTCAAGGGCGAGCTGGATGAAACCTTGGTACTGACCAACATTAATTTGGATGACAACCGCCACGCTTCCGCTTTTGCTATGTTATTCAGCAACCCGATTCTGCATGCGTGCGCCAGCCAAGATGAGGTGATATGGCTGATGCAGCAATTAAATGCCGTACGTGAGCAAGTGCAATTACCTCAATATCTCGAGCAACTGGAGCCGATTGCTTCACTTCTGGTCAGTGAATCTTGGCTAGCGCCTCTTTTCCACCATAGACAAACCTTGCGTTTCCATGGTGTATTACATGATGTTGCGCTCACCAACTGGGGTTGGCCGGATATTCGCAATGTGTGGTCGGCGGACTAGCTCTCCCAACGATTTGCCAAAAACGACAAAGCCAACCTATCACGGTTGGCTTTGAGTAAACGAAATTGGCTATCGATAGATCAGACGCTTTGACGGCGACGTAACCAGCCACAACCAAAGAGGAAAGCTAAAACTGCTCCACCTAGGCTACCGCCGCCACTATCACCGACACGAATATCAAGCGGTGGAGGTAGATCAAATAATTTTGGATCGTAGCTTATTTGGCTCAATATTGCTCGACTCTGGTCATCAGTACTACTGCGATGTCTTCTGTATATAAATCGAACCTTGTTACTCGTACCATACATATCAAGCGTCGCTAGACTTTCCGTGTTGTTATAGTATTTACCCTTAAATTTATCATTCACGTAGACAACTAGCTGATCGAGAACTTCACTTGACGACAGTTTATAGTGGAATTTGAGTCTACCTTTAGGTAAGTTTTCCAACAAAATTACAGATTCTTCTCCAGCTGATAAAGACGATGTCTGCAGACCATTACCGACAACAGTCCAAGGATGATCATTCACATGAGTATTGTGGACAGGTAAATGCGCTAAAAAACTTACTGTTTCTGAAGGCGCTGCATCCAAAGCATCAAAATATAGGTAAGCTTGAATATCGCCAGATTTATAACTATTTGAAGATATATATAATTTTACCAAGCCTTGTTTATGTTGAGTGATATCATAGCTAAACTCAACGTCACAACTCATTCCTGAAGCTAGCACTCCTGTACAGCTATTATTCACAATCGCAGCGTCCGCACCGGAAATGCCAATAACAGTGGTACGACCCAAGTTGATGTCAGAAGTGCCGTTATTCGTAAAAGTTAATTTATGAGTGTACGAACCTAGTCTTACTACTCCTAAGTCTCGTTTTTGGCGATAAGATAGACCTAGTTGCTGATCATCTAACCAATCATTAAAAACGCTGAGGTTAGTATAAACACCAGGACTATTGGCTCTACCACAGCCGTCCCCCCAGCTAACAACGCCCATCTGCTTTCGACCCTTGTTGGAATCAAAAAAGATAGGGCCACCGCTGTCACCTGAACAAGAGTCTTTGCCAAACGAACCCGCACAAAACGCGTTATTGGTTAGTTTAGAGTAATCATCTTTAGCATCCTGATCACTTCCTTTTGTTTTACATTCTGGGAGTGGAACAAAGGGTACCTGTACTTGGTGTAATATGGTTGCAGGATCGGATTTCTCACCATCGACTTCTTTACGATTACCAAAACCGATCACCGTCATTGGCGAATCTTTTGTCAACTCATTGAAATCCGATGAATCTGAAATTTGCACAGATCTTCGAGGTAAGGGATCCCGTTCTAATTCAAGAACAGCAATATCATTGCCCATTGAAGCATCGATATAGCTATTATGCACATAAATTTGTCTGACATGAATTCTCTCTGCAGTATTAACATCATTCATGTCAAAAGCACCGAGCAGTACATCCCCCTTAGCAGGATCTTCTTTATCCACACAGTGCGCAGCAGTCAAAACATAACGACCACCAAGATAACTACCACCACAAAAAACGTAGCTACTATTTCGAGCGGTTAGCGCAACCATATAAGGCCATTCGCCTGCAGTCGCTTGTTCTCCACCAATAATGCGGCTAGAGACTCCGGATTCCGTTCCAGAAGCACTGAACTGAAAAGATGTAAAAAGAAGTGTTCCAACCACTCCTGATAAAAATGTTTTGTTCATAGATACCTCTGATAACTCCCACTCAGACTATTGATGGGAACGGTACCATATCATGGGAAAATAAAATGTAAAGCAATGTGAATAGAACATTTCTATCTATTGCAGAGTATGAACGGATTTCACACTAAACATCCTCGAATTATTAGTGATTTATCACTAAACCATTCAACATAAAAATGTATAAAAAGTGACCTCCATTCATTGAATTAGAATAAAAAACCAACTTATTGAATAAGCCTCATGATTCATACGCATCATGTTTTATTGAAACCCAAAAAGACCTTATAACCCACAGCCCAAATATATTCATCATAAATAGGTTTTGCAGTGTCTTTTCAACAACGTATCCAACATCACCCCATTGCTTTGGCGTGCGTCATCGCTGGTCTTTCTTACTCCTCCTATTCACAAGCAGCTTGTGAGATACAAGATTTACAGCCCGCGCGCGATCTTCCTGCGCAAATTGCCGCGGCTACACAAGCTTGTTACAACTCATGGTTTTACGCACCAGCGGCAACCTTGGATAACCTCTATAGCGAAGCTTCTCTAGCGCATTTACAAACTGTGCTCGATGCAGAAATTGCTCGCTATACTGGTGAAGCGCAGCAAGCTCGTCGATTGGAAAACTATGGTGAGTTCATTCGCGCAGCGTATTACGTGCGTTATAACGCTGGGCGTGAACCTTATTCTCAAGCACTCAGTCAACGCTTTGCTCAATCGACCAACCGCTTTTTACGTCATCCGCATGCTTTTGACCAAGGCCGTGAACAGGTGGGCGCAATGAAGAGCCTAAGTTTAATGGTGGATAACGTTAAGCAGTTACCGCTCACTATGGATGCGATGATCTTAGCTCTGCACCGCTTCAATCGAGAAACGGCGCAAGATACACAATGGGTCGATGGTTTAAATAACTTATTCCGTGCGATGTCTGGCCATGTGGGTAACTCGGAGTTTTACCGCTACTTAGCCGCCAACACTCAACATATTGATACCTTGTATCGATTCGCTCTGGACAATGAGTGGGCATTAGAAACCGACGCTGAGTTTTTGGTTTACAACGCTCTGCGTGAAACTGGCCGCTTATTGATTAGCCCAGATGCCATCACCAAGCAAAAGGCTCGTCATGTGATGCGACAAGTGATTGCTCGCTATCCTTTAGGGAGTAAACACGAAAAATTGTGGATAGCTGCCGTTGAGATGTTGCACTATTACGCACCTGAGGTGCTGCAACAGCTCGGTATCGATCTTGATGCAGCGAAGCGCGATTTAGCCGCGCGCATTTTGCCAAACCGCTTTGAATGCCAAGGCCCTGCCATTATTCGCTCGCAAGATCTTTCCGATTCACAAGCGGCGCAAGCCTGTGACGTATTGGATAAAAAAGAGCAAGATTTTCACCAAGTGGCAAATACGGGATTGGCACCTGTCGCCGATGATTACAACACTCGCGTTGAGGTGGTGGTGTTTGCCAATAACAGCAGCTATGTCAATTACTCCTCGTTTTTATTTGGCAATACCACTGACAATGGCGGGCAGTATTTAGAAGGCAACCCTGCGGATCAAAACAATCAAGCCCGTTTTGTCGCCTATCGTTATGCCAATGATGCGGATTTGTCGATCCTCAATTTAGAGCATGAGTACACTCATTATCTGGACGCGCGCTTCAACCAGTATGGTTCGTTCAGTGATAACTTAGCCCATGGTCATATTGTGTGGTGGTTAGAAGGTTTCGCGGAATATATGCATTATAAGCAGGGCTACCAAGCGGCGGTTAAGCTGATTTCTCAAGGTAAATTGAGCCTTTCTGATGTGTTTGCCACCACCTACTCGAATGATACGAACCGCATTTATCGCTGGGGCTACTTAGCGGTACGCTTTATGTTGGAAAAGCATCCACAAGACGTGGAAAGCTTGCTGGCACTCTCTCGTACTGGGCAGTTTGATCAGTGGGCACAGAGTGTCAAATTGCTAGGTGAACGCTATAACACCGAGTTTTCGGCATGGCTGGATACATTGCAACGCGATAATCCAGATAATCCAGATAATCCAGATAATCCAGATAATCCAGAACAGCCTAACCCAGAACCCAATGCGGTCACTCAGTTAGCGGCCAATTCGTCCTTAACACTGACAGGAAAGGCGTACAGCGAGCATCTGTTCTATGTGGATGTGCCAGAGTACAGCCGAGAGTTCCACGTTCAGATCTCCGGGGAGGGAGATGCCGATCTGTACATGAGCTACCAGCAGGTTGCCCATTACTATGATTATCAGGTAACGGAATTTACCTATGGCAGTAACGAGCAAATTACCTTCAAACCTGAGCAGAATGGTTACATCAAACCCGGACGCTACTATTTAAGTGTGACAGGACGTGCGGATTACTCAGCCGTCATCCTCAACACACACCTAGTCACCGAACAGCCTAATGAGCAACCGACTATCAAAGATGATCTTGCTCCTGTGGTTTTAGAAGCGGGCAGCAGTCAAAGCCTTACCGTGCATCGACAACGTTATGTCGCCATCTACGTGCCAAAAGGCGTCAGTGAAGTGCAAGTATGGCTCACCGCTTCAGAACAAAACCGAGGCAATGTCGACCTGTTTGCAGCAAAAGCGTATTGGCCAACTCGAGAGCAGTTTGAGCACGCCTCAACTTGTGCGGGCAGTCATGAATATATGCGTATTCCTGTGACACAAGAAGGCTATGTGCACTTTTCGTTAAACGCACAACAGCTCGGCGACACGGTCGAAATGGTGGCCTATTTCGACTGATGATGCGGCGTAACCGCCCTCTATAGAGGGCGGTTAGATTTCTTCTGACAACGCATTTTCCTCATAATAGTGGGCACGAAACATAAGCGCTTTTTTATAAAGATCTTCATACTTCGAGCTAGTCAACTCCTCATCATTCATCAACTGCAAAATGGTGTGATTACACTTTTTAAGTAGCAAATCCGCTTCCGCTTCACTCAATATTCTTGGCCAATAACGAGACAAAATTGTCACGACTTTCATGCATACCGTTCGAAGTGTCGGACATCTTTCCAATATTTCGATGTAGATTTCTAATAGAGAATCGATCGTCAATTTTTTATTGCATAAAGCATGATATCGCTCTTCTAACCATTGCAACTTATCTTCATTAGCTTGCTTCAGTGCTTTGCCTAACACAATCTTACTTTCTAACAATATCCCACTTTCCTGATTCAATAGGGCTTCATTACACCAACTGATGCATTTCGCAAATTCAGAATCAAACCCCATCACATTCAATAACCACGTAAAATGGTAGCGGTCTTCAAACAGCTCGAACGGTTTTGAACGGTATATTTTATTTAATATTTCGACTGATACTGCAAACTCATCATCCTCCATCGCGAAATGGGCAGCGACAAGCTCAAGTTGAGGCAATATTTCTTCATGCTGACCTTTATCATAGAGCTCTTTCAGGATGGTTTTTGCTTCTTGTAACCATTTTTCCCTCGATGTCGATTCAGCATATCGAGCGGCATACAGCAAAGTACGAATAAAATTGAGGTGCATTTGCTGGTTGTTGCGGTGTGTTTCTTTATTGATTTCAGAATATAAGCGATAACGCTCTAAAGCCGAAACTGTATCACCTACTGATAAGCATAAATTAGCCAATACCCATTCCCTATCTATATGCCCGGGTACAATTTGGTTGGCAATCTGTAAATGGTGAATAGCTTCAGGAACCGAGTTATTACTCAGACTAATACTGGCGGCTTCGACCCGAGCACGAACGTGGTTAGGCGCATTAACCAAGAGATCTTGTATTACTTGCGTGGCTTCGACTTGACGTCCGGTTTGCTTGAGGGCATTCGCAAGACCAATTTTTGCCCAGTCAAAGTCTTTATGCTCTAACGTTTCGAGGTAGACTTCGCGCGCGTGATCGAAACGGCGCAACTGAGTTAAAAATTCCCCACGAAATTTTTGGATCACGAAATAGTAATCGCTGTAAAAAGGCTCCAGTTCATCACACAATCTCACTCCCAATTCGGCATCGCCATCAAGCTCCGCTTGATAAAGAGCTTTGAGCGCATGTTTGCGTGAAATAGCGTTGGTTAATCGCTCCTGCAAGGTCATGATATTGAAGGGTTTGAGGATATACTCATCCGGCTTCAACTCTAAAATCGAGTGCACAACGTATGACGAATTCTCACCTGTCACTAGAATAAATACCGACTCATTTTTTAAGAGATTATAATGTTTGAGTTCTTCAAATATCTGCTTACCATTTAATCCCTTACCGAAATTATAGTCACAAATATAAATATCAAATTTTTGCCGACTAGCAATAAAAAGCGCCGCTCTAGGGTTTTTCGCGCTTAATATATTCGCGTCACGAAAACCAAGTCTAAGCAACATGGTTCGTAAACTCGTGACAACTATCTGAGCATCGTCAATCAGTAAAACACTGAGTTCAGAAAAAGAAGGGCTTGTTATATTCATTACTTATAGATGTCCTAGCTCAAATCTAAAAACCTGACTAATTCTATTGCTGATTTAATATCTAGCTTATTTAATACGCGAGCCTTATAGGTACTCACGGTTTTCTGATTAATGTCTAACTGTAGGGCGATTTCCTTATTTGTCAGCCCTTCCACTAACATTTTCGCAACTGTCAACTCTCGCTCAGAAAGCTGAGTAAGCTCTTTTTGTTGCGCTTGTGGGCGCACAGTGTTCTGCTGCGCTTGCTGTAAGATTCGAGCACTGGTTTCCATCAAAGTATTTGCTTTGACGACGATGGCTTTGGAATCATCCTGTTGAATTTCAGCGGTTAATCCATCATGCAGCACCAAGATCGCCCCTCGATAGTAAGGCTCAAGCAACTCGTGAAATGCCGCAGGACTGATTGTCGATAAAAACCGACTTTCGACGACCAGCAGGTTGATCGGTAAATCGCGCAGTTTGTGCAGCGTCTGCTCAATATCTTGTGCAACAAATACCTTGCTGACGTTCTCTTCTTTATTGAGCACTTTTTGTAATGCCGTGGTGCTGAGCATATGGTTATCCACCAGCAAGATTTGCCAGCCATCATCCATGCTTTGACAACCTAAACACTGACGACGATTTTTAGTGTAAAGCTCACTCAACTGAGCAATCGGCATGGGCTTAGCGGCGTAGTAACCTTGGCAAGTATCTACCCCAAGTTGACGTAAGTATTGCCATGTCTCTTCGTTCTCTACCCCTTCGACGACGCAGTGCAACCCCAAAGATTGAGCCAGCAACAAACACATATTGGTCAATTGTTGGTGTTTGTAGTTGCTTGCCAAATCATGCACAAAGCTGCGATCAATCTTGAGTTCCGTAAAAGGCAGTTGAGCCAGTTGACCTAATGACGCGTAGCCCGTACCAAAATCATCAATCGATAGCCCAACGCCATACATTCGCAGGCGAGCAAGGTTGGCCAATGAGGTCGGGGTTCCGTTGTACACCTCATGTTCTGTCATCTCTAGAGTCAGTTTGCTTGCGGGAAAGCCATACCGCTCACAGATGGCGAGAATGGGATCACAGATCGAGTGTTGCAAGTTGCGCTGGCTGATGTTGACGGAAAGCTGCAAGTCAGCACCAATACTGGCCAGCGCAGAGACCGACTTTTCTAATACAGTAAGGAAGAGTTTCTCATGCAAGCCACACTGCTCAATTAAAGGCAGAAACACTGCTGGGCTTAACATGCCATGAGTTGGGTGCTCGTAACGTACTAGCGCTTCAACGCCGACCATCGCCCCACTGCGAAAATCAAACTGTGGTTGATAGTAATTAAAAATATGGTCGTGCAGAAAAGCTTGTTCAATCTCGTCACAGGTTAGCGTGATTGCAGGTTTGTGACTGGTTTCGGGCTCCGTTTGCTTTTGAAACCCCTCGACAACACGCTGTAAATCCTCCACTTCGTAGGGCTTAGGTAGGCGATCAACATAAGCAAATCCAGCCAAACTACACATGTTGTGGGTTAACTCAAGAATCGTATCTTCCACCGCGCTGAGTATCACCACACCTAGCTTAGATGCCTGTAAACTCAGTTGTGATAACAAACTGATCCCATCCATCTGCGGCATTCGAATATCGCAAAACATCAAATCGATAGCTACTTTGTTACACAGTTCTAAGGCAGCAAATCCGTTTTCAGCCAAGATGACGTCATCCAATCCAAGCTGTCTTAGCTTGAGCTTCAGGCTCGTCGCCTGAATTCGATCATCTTCTACAATCATTATTTTCATAACGTTATTCGCTCTGATGCTTATTAAGCCACTGTTGTGCCTGCTCGACCACTTCATGCATGGCATTGATCAGTTGCTGCTTGTCGGCCACAAGTTGATGTGGATCGTTTTGTTTCTCAACGGTTTTGGCCAAATCGGCTAACCGCTGTAGTTGAAGGGAGCCGGCTGCCCCTTTGATTCTATGCGCCAGTGCTTTGACATCACAGTCTGGCTGATTGAGTAAAGCGATATCTTGAGCAAGTGACTCAGCCACCACTAATGCCATCTCTTCGCGCTCCTCTTCTTGGTAAGCGTCAAGCCAAGATTGTTCGGGCAGTGCGACCCATTGCGTTGTGAGATAACGACTGAGTACTTTGCGCAAATTGGCTAAGGTATAAGGTTTGTAAATCACCTTATCCATACCCGCTTGCAGAGCTTGTTCCGCTGCTAGGCGCGAATCTTCTGCAGTACAACCCACAACTGCGCCTTTAAATAGGGATATCTCTTGCTTCACTTTTCGCGTTAAAGCAAACCCATCAAGATGTGGCATATGGCAGTCAGTAATCAGCAAATCATACTGCTCAGGATGTTGCGAGAGCTTTTCGAAAGCTTGCAATCCATCACTCACCAAGGTTGCACTCAAACCAAGCTCACTAAGCTGTTTTTTGATCAATAAACGGTTAATCGCATCATCATCGGCCACTAATACGTGTCCTTGTAGCAAACGAGAATGGGCAGGCTCAGCTTGAGCCAGAGCCATATTGGAGACCTCTCTGAGCCTATTGAGCAGCAAATCTGGGTAAATATTGTGGCCACTCTGCTCGACCCACTCTTCATTCTCTTCCACTCGCATTCCCAGCGCTTTTGCCCACAGCATATAAGGGGAGCGATAAGACATAGCAACGACTTGCCCACGAAACTCATCACAAGTTTGCGTCACAAGAGGCAAGTTCACTTTAATTTGCGTCCCTTGCTCAAACTCGCTCTTCACCTCAATCTTGCCATTCATCAGTTCAATCAGGTTGGCGACAATCGACATACCTAAGCCTGTTCCACCAAAGCGACGAGTGATTGTGCTGTCAGCTTGCACAAAAGGAACAAACAGCGAATCGATTTGCGTTTGAGTCATACCGCAGCCGGTATCATCGACCACGATAGTTAACATCTCAGGGGCAACGTCGATTTTAAAAACCACTCGTCCTTGGTCAGTAAATTTGATCGCATTAGAAAGAAGATTGGTCACGATCTGGTTAAAACGCAAGGCATCGAAGTTCGCAAGCAGTAACGAATTCGGCGACCAAATCAGATCAAACTCAATCTCTTTGAGCTTGGCACTGGCTTCAAATCCACGCAATAACGGCCCTAGTTCATCGGCTAAATTGTACAGCCCAATATCCAGCTGTAACTGCTGCGCCTCTATCTTTGAGAAATCCAAAATATCGTTAACGTGTAATTTCAAACGCTCTGCCGAGCTTATCGCATTGGTCAATAGCAGTTGGCTTTCGCTGCTTTTTAAACGTGAAGCCAAAATCTTAAACGTGAAGCCAAAATCTCCATCAGTCCAAGCATCGCCGCAATCGGTGTACGTAACTCATGACTGACGACTGCCAAGAAATGATTGCGCGCTTCTACCGCCTGTAACGCTTGCTCATTGGATTGACGCAAGGCCTGCTCAGTTTCTTTTAATTCCGTAATATCATTGAACAGCGTTAAATAGTACTTACGTTGATTAATCGGGTGAGAAATGGCACGGCGTGTCACATGGAAATAGTGTTCGTCGATAGAGCAATTAGATTTTGGAGCTTGAATAATGATCGAGAATTCCGCTTCATGTTGGTCGGAAAGCGTAAGAAATGAACACTCAGGCTGCGATTGAACACACCCTTTTTCACAGCAGGTGTGATAAATTTTTCGATAAGCCGCATTGCTTAAAACAACCTCACCTTTTTCATCCGAAATAAATATCATGCTCGGAATGGCGTCCAGTAATTCCGTCAACCAACGTAGCTGCTCAGTAGATAACTTGGCAACTTGTTCGGAGCTGCGTAATTTACCGCGTAAACGGCTGAGTGATAAAGTGAGGATAAGCCCGATACTTAATAAACAACATAATACGATCAAGGCATATATCAGGACTTTCTGTTTGTCATAACCAAAATAGACCGTGACTCGGTCATAAGCGCCTTTGATTTCATCAATCTCTTGTTGACTGAAGGTGGCTAACACCTTTTTCAGCATGTTTTGTAAACCTCGGGCATCTTTGCGTACAAGCATCGTCATATCGGCTCGAAGATCTTGCCCCTCAGTCAATGGGGAGAGTTTGAAAGCGTCTTGACGGCCATCCAACAACATCTGATTAATCAGCACCTTATTGAGAAGCCCATGCGTAATATCCCCCTTCTCTAACGCTTGCTCAAGGTCATACATGCTGCGGTATACTTTCACATCAGATAAATTCTTTTGTGCCGCAATATAAGCGTTAAACTTGCCTGTGCGATCAAGAATGCCAGTAATTTGGGTGGTATAAGGCTGCGTTGTTTCTATATAACCAAATTGGATATCTGTGTATCTGCCTGTATGAATGAAATATCGGTCATCGACATAAGTCATATTAAAGCTAGGGATAAGATCCACTTTGCCATGACGCAGCATATCTTCTACATCTCGGCCGTAGGCAGGAACAAACTCGAATTTAAGAATACTCTTAGTACTGATTCTCTCTAATAAATCATGTACATAACCTTTGTATTTTTTCTCTTTTTCATCCCAATATGACATCGGAAATAAATCTTCTTGAATTGTATAGCGAACGACTGGATTAACATTTTCATTTCGTAATATATTTAAATTGGCTTGATCATTTAGAAAATAAACATCTGCCGAATTTAATTTATTCTCAGTCAATCCCTGCTTATCAGCGTCAATGACTTTATTGATTGCTGACAATAACAGAGGCTCATTGTTATTGATCAATATACGGTTTGTTTGTACACCCAAATCTGGATCAAAAATCACTTTACCCAATGCTAAACGTTTTTGGCTTAAGTAGTGATTTAAGGAAACATAATTTGTCACCGTCGCATCCGCAATACCTTGGCGAATCATTTCCACAGAGCTGCTGTAGTTACGAGCCATAATAATATTGGGATAACCACGATCTTTGAGAATTTCACAATAAGATGTGCCTTGAATACAGACCCATTTCAAGCTAGCAAAGGGTTTTTCTTCCATGGCTTTATCGCGTAACCAAATAACGCGTACATTCTCATATAAAGGCTTAGAAAATAGGAACTTTCCTTCACGCGCAAGGGTTTGTCCAAACCCTATCGCCATATCCGCTTTACCCGTGCTGACGGCATTAAGTAAGGCTTCAATGGTATCAAAGCCTTTGTACTCAATGTTGATCCCGAGCTCTTTGGCTATCCCTGAGGCAAAATCATGTTCAATACCTATCGGCTCCTGACCTGTCCCACCCCAGTAAGGCATCCAGATTTCTTTTAATACTGCAATGGTGACTGTAGATTTTTGCTCTACATACGCTTGCTCATTCGGATCCAAATAATCTGCAGCACGCACAAATAATGCAAAAACACTTAACAGTAATGTAAAGAAATATCGTTTCAATCGTCACAGACCCATGGCAGAGATCACACTTATGGATAAATAATAATGTACTAAAGCTAAGATAAGCAATGTTATTAATAGTTTTAACGTAAACAAACCGTAATATTTCATTCTCATCATGCTCCTGAAGGAAATTTCCTACAAGTGAAATTGGGTGGTGTGAATATGATTCTTCTCAGTACCAACCAACATCATGCAAATGTATAATCCTGACCAAAACTTTACGTAACTATTACATTTTTCACCACATTTCGGCTTGCACTGGCAAATCTATCGCACCTATAATCCCCGCCGCTCAAGCTGTTGAGCATTAAAATCCTTTTGATGAGGGAGTCATGGCCTTCAAGCCTATTTTTTGTCAAAGGGAAATATACTGTGTAATTACAGCATCTCGTTAGGCGAGGCTCCTGTACAAACATAGGCCACTGATCTCACGACATCCAGAGATGCCCAAGATCAGGACAGTTTTCATCGGATTAAGGTGTTAACCCAAGTGGCTTTCGCGTGAGCGAATACGTTGTGCAGTGCTGAAGCTGGGACTCGGGGATGAAGCCTTTTTCATACCATTTCCTTTTCGCTCGTCCAATTACTGCTGTTTTCTTGCATCAAAGTTCAAACAATTCAGGTCTGTCCTGAGTCACATGAGGTATGTGTGATGAATGTAATGAAAACAAACCACTCTGTTGTTGCGGCTGCACAACTGAAACAACTCAATGAATTTGCTCGCAAACTCGCGCACTCTTCACGTCGCGATAAGTGGGTGGAAAAACTGTTCAAACTCACCGAACCAGAAATTCATTTTGTTTTACAACAGCTCACTGGTGAACAACTGGCTGAACTGATCCTGTTGCTATCTGCTCCCCGTGCAGGCCATTTACTGTGTGTTATGGATAACAATGCACTCAATCTTGGCTTGGCTTACGCCAATCCTCGCGTTGTCGAAAAAGCCTTACGTAGCTTAAATGAAGATGAGCTGCATGGCGTTTTCAACATGATGAATCCGATCAATGCGGAGCGTTATCGTGAACGTCTGCGTTGGGGAGAAGAGAGCGTTGCCGCACATATGCACACGCAGCGTCTGGCTCTGCTTGAATCACAAACTGTGGTTGAAGCAAAAGAGGTGCTGTATGAGTCTTGGGGCGACTCACAAGCGCGCCATCGTCTTTACGTCGTCAATCAACATGGTTTGCTGCTTGGGGCGATTGATCCCAAAGCGCTGCTGATGGCGCATTCCGATCAGGCGTTGAGTGACCTTATTGAGCCACAATGTCTGACTCTCGATGCTGATCTTGACCAAGAGCAAGCGGCGCGTCTGCTGCTTGAGCACAACTTATCGGTGCTGCCCGTCGTACATCAGCAGCAGTTAGTCGGTTTTTTCCATCTGGAAGAAGCGGTCAGTATCTTAGAAAAAGAAACCACGGAAGATGCTGAAATGCAAGGTGGCTCCATGCCACTTGATGCGAGCTATCTACAAACGTCACCTTGGCAATTGTGGAAAAAACGCATTGTCTGGCTTTTGGTGCTGTTTGTGGCGGAAGCCTACACAGGCACGGTTTTACGCTCTTTTGAGGAGCAGTTGGAAGCGGCGATCGCCCTCGCCTTTTTTATTCCGCTACTCATCGGTACTGGCGGTAACACTGGTACGCAAATTACCACCACCATAGTACGTGCTATGGCAGTCGGCGAAGTAAGTTTACGCAATATTAGCACCGTACTTCGCAAAGAACTGTCAACCAGTACACTGGTTGCATTGGCGATGGCAATGGCTGCGTGGATCCGTGCTTGGACGCTGGGTGTCGGCCCTGAAATCGGTTTGGTGGTGATGCTGACTATTCTGGCGATAGTGCTATGGAGCGCGCTGGTATCATCGGTCATTCCTATGGTGCTGCGCCGTATGAATGTCGACCCAGCAGTAGTCTCCGCACCATTCATCGCGACCTTAGTCGATGGTACTGGCCTTATCATCTACTTTGAAATCGCCAAACTGATCTTGCCTGAATTGGCTTAACCGGCATTGGATTGAATGAATAGCGAACACCGCCAGCGTCATGCTGGCGGTGTGGTATCAGGCCTTTTGCTTTGCTTCGTACTTACCGCAAACGTAGCAAGCTGACTCGATACAACAGCAAAGAGGCTAACAGAAATCCACAGCCCAACATTTTGTTAAATGGCATCGTCTCTTGGTAAATCACCACACTTAACACTAACGTCCACACCGGCTCCAACAGCATCAGTAGCGCCGCATTCGTCGGATTGGCACTCTTTTGTCCCATGGTTTGCATTAAATAACGCAAGCTAGTGGCCAGTAACACACTGAATGCAAACCACTTCCAGGTCACTAAACTGATAGTCTCAGGCCAACTTTCAGTTAACCAAGATAACGTGATACCCAAACAACCTGCAGTAAACAATTGTAAGGTCGTCAATAACATAGGTGGAAGCTGGCTTGAGAAACGACTATTGAAGTTAAAATGCAGCGCCAAACAACATGAGGCCGCTAAAAACCACAACTGATTCGCGGCAAATTGCCAAGTGCCATTCCATGCCAACAAGAATAGTCCCACGACCGCCACGGGCAGTGAAAGCCAAAAGGCACGAATCGGTCGCTGTCCGAAAATCGGCCATGCCAATAGCGGTACAAACAACATAGAGAGGCTCATGATAAACGCGCCCTCACCCAAAGTATCACTGATTAAAATGGCATGGATCCAACAAAAAAGTGACGCGGCGAGTAAAACCCCGACCCCCATCGATTGAAAACACGCTTGCCGTGAGGCTTGTTTCAACGCAGTCAAGCAAAATGGCAACAAACAAAGCGAGGCCGCGATAAAGCGTAAGCCAATAAAGCCAAACGGGGGCAATTCTTGAATCGCTTGCTTCGAGAAAACCCAGCCTCCCGCAGCTAATAAGGTGGTCACAACAAGCAGCAATTCAGCAGGAAAACGAGTACGCATGGTTCATGTGATTGATAAGAAGAGTTATGACAGCGATTGTGCGCGAAAAGCGTGCCGCATACCAGTGTCGATTCCAGTTTAAGCGCCTTCTCACCTATCATTGAGCAAAAATAAAGCAAAAAATCAAATTTACTAAAAAATATAAAATTTTAGTATTTAGTTTCAACCTCAAACCAATAACCTGGAACAATAACCTAAGTTTTTCAATTTTTCATAGTTTGCAACCTAAGCACACACGGGAAATTCCAGTGATTATGACCAGTGTCGCAAAATGATCATAACCACTAATAGGAGTAGGATTCACCACATTATTATTTTTAGAGAAGTGAGATTTCAGTGAAAGACTCTCAGGAAGTGACCCATTTTAGTGCTGCCCGTTCCTCAAAATGGACTCAACATGATACCTATTGGTTACTGAGCCTATTTGGCACAGCAGTAGGTGCAGGGATTTTATTTTTACCGATCAATATTGGTTTAGGAGGATTCTGGCCGCTGGTGCTGATGGCAGTATTAGCCTTTCCTATGACCTATCTTTCGCATCGTGGACTGGCGCGTTTTGTACTTTCATCACGTCGTCCAAATGCCGATTTTACTGATGTGGTGGAAGAACATTTTGGCCAAAACGCTGGCCGATTGATTTCCCTACTCTATTTTTTATCGATTTTTCCTATTCTGCTTATCTACGGTGTTGGCCTTACCAACACAGTCGATAGTTTCTTGGTTAACCAAGCGGACATGGTATCGCCGCCACGCGCACTACTTTCTGGCGCTTTAGTGTTTGGGCTTATCGCTATCATGCTCAGTGGCGAGAAAATCATGCTGCGCGCTTTTGCCATCATGGTTTATCCGCTGGCGGCGATCCTTGCCCTACTCTCGCTGTATTTGATCCCTTACTGGTCAATGCCTTCGTTTGATTTTCCGCAAACCAGCGATTTTCTGCACACCGTATGGCTGGCCGTGCCGGTGGTGGTGTTCTCATTCAGCCATGCTGCGGCCATTTCAAGTTTTGCCAATATCCAACGTCGCCATTATGGTGAACAAGCCGAACAAAAGTCAGAGCTGATTCTGCGCCACACTAGCGTGGTCTTAATTTTGTTTGTGTTGCTGTTTGTCTTCTCTTGTGTACTTGCCCTTTCGCCACAAGCACTGCAAGAAGCCAAAGCACAAAACGTTTCGGTACTGACTTATCTGGCCAATGTCACTGACAACCCATTTATCGCGACGCTCGGGCCACTGGTCGCCTTCATCGCCATCACCTCTTCCTTCCTCGGCCACTTCTTAGGGGCGCGTGAAAGTTTATCTGGCCTACTGACCAAAAACTTAGGGGTATCACTACGTTTGGCGGAATGTCTCACCATCGGCTTTTTATTTGTCACCATCTGGATCGCTGCAATCCTCAACCCAAGCATTTTGGGCATGATGGAAGCGCTTTCGGGCCCAGTCATCGCAATGATTTTGTTCATTATGCCGATGATTGCCGTCTTCAAAGTGCCCGCCCTGCGTGAACATCAAAAACGTTTCAGCACTTTCTTCGTGTTACTGGTTGGATTGCTCGCCGTTTCGGCTTTGCTCTACAGTTTACTTCGCTAAATTTCCTGCGCTATTGGCTCCCTGTTGGGAGCCAAATTCCACACTGCCCGCTATTCACAACACCTCTCATATGACACTGTTGCCTTCACCATCGTACACGCATGGCAGTACGAAAATTGGCCTCTGCTTAGGCAATGCTCTTCTAACGGTCAGCAAGATGAAAGACATAAGATTCTGCTCGGCCTAAATACCATTAGAAAATGTACGGCAAATGACCATTGACGATAGTGTGACTGAGTTCTAACTTTTAAACTCAGTCGCTCAACAATTGGAGGTTTGCCAATGAAACGCAATAGCAAGAGTTATCGTCTAAAGCTGATAAGAGAGGTCGCCACTCGTAAGCAACAAGTAGAAAGCTGCAGCGATCCCATGGCTCGCTACATTTATGAAATGATGACCCAAGTAAAAGATCCGAGTGCTAATGAACCGCGTAAATTTGCGGGCAACCATTTCGATGATCAAGTAGGAGGTTGGGTCAGTGATTTGTGGTCTGAATAGACAGGTTAAAACAGAGTCTGCTGAGCGTCAGTCGGCGGTACTGTACTCTCGCTCAGATTTTCCGTTTTGCTCTGGCCACGCACCTCCAGCTGTTTACGGCGATAACGTTGCCGACAGAGTTTAATCACATGTAATTGCTGCGCAGGAGTCATGCTCAGCCACTCAAAACGCTCCTCACGCTTACGTAAACAACCTTTGCAATAGCCTTTCTCATCGACACTGCATACCCCAATGCAAGGGCTGACAATATTGAAAAACTCCAATTGCTCCATAAGTGAATCACATCCTTTTCTACTGGCTTCGTAGTGGCTTATAAGGCGACTAGGTTCAAAGTTTCATATAAACCATGACCTTATGCTGACAAAAACAGTGTTTTATTCACTATACTGTGCGGGTTTCCACATTCGGAGTGAATAATATGAAGCTTAGTTCAAAATCATTACTTGCCGCAATCACCCTTCCTGTATTGATGACCGCTTGTGCAAGCAATGGTGATGCCGTGCAGATTACCGCTCAAGATCTTCAACACCATAATTGGCAACTGACTCAAATTGATGGCAAAGATGTGGTGAAAAGCGAACACGAGCAAGCACCACGTTTGGAGATCGGTGAACAGATGATGGCCAGCGGGAATGCCGGCTGTAATAACTTCTTTGGTAAGGCTGAACTCAAAGATAACCAATTCCGCATTGAGAAAATGGGCATGACCATGAAAATGTGTATTGGTGATGCCATGGATACTGAACAAGCCGTGTCACAAACCTTGACTGACTGGAGCCAGATCACCCTAACCAAAGAGACGCTGACGCTGAAGAACGATGTTCACACGCTAACCTTTACCCTGCGTGACTGGGTCAAATAACGCCTTTCCCAGAGCAGTCCTTTAACGTCGGCATAAGATAACGGCAGCGCACATCGCTGCCGTTTTTATTTCACCCTATTTAATCCTGACCTCGCCACACTTAAGGCAAGCAAAACAAGCATTTTGAATTTTTTCCTTCATAATGAAAGACAAGCATCTTTCACCCGGTCTAGAAATACTGTAAAGCCGAAATTTTAAGGACAATTCATGAAAAAAATGCTGACTTTTCTCACGACCTGCGCCCTCTCATTTGGCGTTTCTGCGCAATCATGGGAAGAGACTACCGAGAAAGCCCGCGGACAAACGGTTTATTTCCATGCTTGGGGTGGCAGCCAAGAGATTAATAGCTACTTGCGCTGGTCTGCTGACCTACTCAAATCCCGCTATGGCGTCACCTTGCAGCATGTGAAAGTAACGGATATCGCCGAAACGACTACCCGTTTGATCGCAGAGAAAGTGGCAGGAAAAAATGAGCAAGGCAGTGTCGATTTGGTTTGGATTAACGGTGAAAACTTCAAATCCATGAAAAACAATCAGTTACTCTACGGGCCATTTGTCGAAGATTTACCTAACTGGCCGAAAGTCGACAAAAGCTTACCCGTTGACAGCGATTTTTCCGAACCCACTGAAGGCTTAGAAGCGCCTTGGGGCGTCGGACAATTGGTGTTTATTCATGATAAGCAGCAAGTGAACAATCCTCCGGCTTCATTTGCCGAGCTGCTCAGCTATGCGCAGGCTTTTCCAAACCGCATTAGCTACCCACAGCCCCCTGAATTTCATGGTACCAGCTTCTTGAAAGCAGCTCTGATCGAACTGACTCACTATGCGCCGGAACTCAATCAAGCCGTAGAGCCTGCCACGTTTGAGCAGCTCACCCAACCACTATGGCAATACTTAGATGAATTGCATGCTGTGGCTTGGCGCAAAGGCAAACAGTTTCCCGCTGGCTCTGCCCAGATGATGCAACTGCTGGATGATGGTCAACTAGACCTCGCGATCACCTTTAACCCGAATGCGGTATTTTCAGCGCAAGCTACTGGCAAGCTCGCACCGACAGCGCAAAGCTATGCGATGAAAAAGGGCGCTTTAACCAATATCCACTTCTTAGCAATTCCTTGGAACGCTAACGCAAAAGAAGGGGCGCTGGTGGCGATTAATTTCCTCCTGAGTGACGAAGCACAATCTCGTAAAGGAGATTTGTCTATTTGGGGCGATCCTTCCATATTGAAACCTCAGTTTCTGACAGGCAGTGCCAAAAATACCATCCTATTCCCTGCGATTGCTGAGCCGCACCCAAGTTGGCAAAGCGCGCTCGAAGCAGAATGGCAAAAGCGCTACGGTAATAGCTTAAAGTAACGGTTGTCAGACCATGCTTAGAACCGCCTATTGGGGTTTCATTTTGCTCTGTGTCGCGCCGATACTACCTGGGTTGGCGGGAGTCTTGATCTCAGCCTCAGGCTATCTGCCAGTACTTGGGCATCACCACGTATCTTGGCAGGGTTTTAGCCAAGTTTGGCAATGGCAAGGCGTTGAATACGCCTTGCTCCTTTCTGTTACTTCGACCTTATTCAGCACTTATCTTGCCCTCTTGATGAGCTTCGCCATTTTGCAGCGATTTTGGTTTCATCCTCGCTGGAAGCGCATAGAAAACAGTTTATCTATCCTGCTTGCCTTACCCCATGTGGCCTTCGCGATCGGTTTTGCTTTTTTGTTTGCCTCGACCGGTTGGTTGGCTCGTCTGCTCTATTATGGCTTCGAACTCAGTGACAACTCGCAGGAGGTGACGTGGTTGGTGCACGACCCTTACGCCATCGGACTTACTATCGCTCTGGCGCTAAAAGAAGTGCCATTTATTCTGTTGATCAGCTTGCCCATTTTACAGCAGTTGAATTTAACCAAGATGAAAATGCTCAGTGCTTCACTGGGTTATTCTGAGCCACAAATGTGGTGGAAGATTGTTTTCCCGCAGTGGCTGCGCAAAATCCGCTTTACCTTGTTTGCCGTCGCTGCATACGCTATTTCCGTGGTCGATTTCAGCTTAGTGTTAGGGCCGACCACTCCCCCAACGTTTTCAGTCCTAGTTTGGCAGTGGTTTAATGAACCCGATTTGAACCTACTACCTAGAGCCGCCTCTGGTGCGGTAGTGCTATTACTTCTCGCAAGCATCGTGTTAGTGGCGATTGTTGCGCTTGAGTGGTTATTCACTCGCGGCTATCGCGCGTGGCAATCTTCCGGTCGCTCTCACTTTCCTTTGCCTCACAAAAGCATACTCACGCTCTTGTTCACCATTTCAGGAGCCATGATTCCGCTCACATTGATTTGGAGTTTGGCACAGCGCTGGCGCTTCCCTGACCTCTTCCCAACCCAATGGACCGGACAATTTTGGTATGACGAGTGGCCGAATGTTCTGCACAACATGGAAACCAGCGTTTTGCTTGCCCTTGGCTCCGGTAGCTTAGCGTTATTGTTGGGCATCCTTGCCCAAGAGTATCGACTGCACACTCAACGGGCGATCCCGGTTTACATCATCGCGTTACCTATGTTACTGCCCCAGCTCTCCTTGTTGTTCGGTATTCAAGTTTTGACTCTGCTGATGGCTTCTCAAGCCTATACTTGGTGGGTGGTATGGGCACACACATTTTTTGCATTTCCCTTAGTTTACTTAGCCTTAAGTGGACCTTGGCAAAGCTACAATTCGAATTTCTCAAAGATTGCACGCAGTTTGGGTAAGAGCGAATGGCAAATTTTCTGGAAAATCAAATTGCCATTGCTGTTTCCTGCCCTGCTTTATGCGTGGGCTGTCGGGATCAGTGTCAGTTTGGCGCAGTATCTCCCGACCTTGATGCTCGGCGGCGGACGCTTAACCACTATCACAACAGAGGCCGTTGCCCTTTCTAGCGGTTACGATCGTCGAGTGACAGCCATTTACGCCCTCTGCCAAGCACTCCTGCCTTTTGTGTTCTTTTCAATAGCTCTGCTACTCGGACGCATGCAAATTCACCGCTACCGAGCAGCACAATTGACAACGGTATTTCATGATATTTTCTCTCGAAAACCTCGCCATCCATAAACAAGATGGCCGCTGCCTTTTGGCAGAGTTTAATTTGACTATCGCAGAAGGCGAGATTGTGAGCCTAATGGGCCCTAGTGGCTGCGGCAAATCCACCTTATTGAGCGTGATTGCGGGTCATCTCGCCACGGATTTTACGTTTCAAGGTTCGATGAAACTTGGGGATACGCAGCTCAACACCTTACCGGCTCATCAACGCCAAGTAGGCATGCTTTTTCAAGAAGATTGGCTTTTTCCACACCTCAATGTGTGGGAAAACTTAGCGTTTGCGTTGCCGAATTCGATTAAAGGCGAACAACGTAAGAAAAACGCTTATGCCGCTTTAACGAAAATTGCCCTCACTGAGCTGGCTTGCTCGTTTCCCGAGCAGATTTCCGGTGGCCAACGGGCACGGATCAGTTTGATGCGCATGCTGCTCGCCGAGCCTAAATTAGTTCTGCTGGATGAACCCTTCAGTAAATTAGATAAAGCCTTACGCAGCCAATTTCGAGATTGGGTTTTCAATCAACTGACCAGCGCAGGGATCCCAACACTCATGGTCACTCATGACCATGAGGATGTGCCAGTGGGCAGTCGTGTCATTGAATGGCCCGTCATTGAGCAAGAAACAGAGGTAAACCATGCTTGATCGCTACGCGATAAAAATCATTCGCTGGCCACTTCATCAAGCCGCAGGATTGCTGGATGAAGCGGGCGTCACCGCCAATCAAACCACGGTATTCGGCTTTGTGATTGGGGCATTAGCATTACCTGCGCTTGCAATGCAGCAATACTGGCTCGCCTTGTTATTGATTGTGGTTAATCGGATCTGTGATGGACTGGATGGTGCCCTCGCGCGCCGCCAAGGGCTGACAGATGCGGGAGGATTTCTCGATATTAGCCTCGACTTTCTGTTCTACTCTTTAGTGCCGTTTGGCTTTGTCCTTGCAAACCCAGAACATAACGCGGTCGCGGGCGCTTTCTTGATTTTTGCTTTTATCGGGACGGGCACTAGCTTTCTTGCTTTTGCAGTCATGGCCAGTAAACGTAACATCACCAATCCGGTGTATCAGCACAAATCCTTGTATTACATGAGTGGTCTGACAGAGGGCACGGAAACCATCGCCTGCTTCATGTTGATGTGTTTATTGCCTCACTCTTTTTCAACCCTAGCTTGGCTGTTTGGTGCTGCCTGTTGGTTTACTACGGCAACACGCATCTATTACGGTTTTCAAACCTTGCAACACGTCGAACAAGGGTAAAGTTCGCGCCCTCAACGTGAGTTGATCGATACGTTGAGGGCACAATGAGAACGATCGCCTACTCTTTTCCCCCCACTTTCAGCGCTGGCCAAGGTAAATCCCAAGGTGATAGCCAATTTTCAATCCCTTGGTTCACCGCTTCTTCGTGCCATTTCTGACCTAAGTGTGAAAACTGACGCGGATCGCACAGCCATTGGTAAACCTCACCTTGATAGGTAAAACGCAAGGCAAAAGCGTGCAAATAACCGCGATCGGACTCATCCGCCGTATTGTAAATAGGATCTCCTACAATCGCAGAACCAATCGATTTTAACGCTAC
The DNA here is from genome assembly GCF_037672085.1 of Vibrio paracholerae. Lineage (NCBI taxonomy): Bacteria > Pseudomonadati > Pseudomonadota > Gammaproteobacteria > Vibrionales > Vibrionaceae > Vibrio > Vibrio paracholerae. Next base: position 1,676,374 of record NZ_JBBHLM010000002.1, read on the forward strand.
GCGAATTTGGTGGGTTTTTCCGGTATGGGGCTTACACAAAAACAAGCGCTCCCCCGGTGCTGCGGTCGCGGAGAAAAATTGCGTGATCGCCGGATTTTCTTGCGAGCTCAACAACTTCCATGATGAGCGACGTGAGCGCTCCATATCTCCGCAGATCAAACCTTGTTTTTTCTTCGGCTTTTTACTGCCAATCGCCAGATAGAATTTTTCAACCTTGCGCTTAGCAAAGCCTTGCGAAAGTTCACTGGCCGCGGCGGCATTTCTTGCCAACAGCAAAATCCCTGACGTCATCTTATCCAACCGATGCACCAAGTAGAGCTGGTCATCCCCTGTTTGCGTCGCCACTTCTTGCAGCAGCATGGTATCGCCATCATCTTTATGAACCGATACGTTGGGGTGTTTATTGATAAGCAGAAAATCAGGATGGGTAAACAGAATATCAAACATAAATACGCCTCACATTACAGGACACATTATGTACTTTCTTGACACAAAAGAAAAATGCGCTTTTTATCAAAATTTAACAAAATAGATATAGCATTTATCTAGTCAGATACTTAATGATCAATAAATAAATCCAAACCAAAGGAATACAATGATACTTTTAACTAGCACTTGGGGTTGTCTACTTAAAGATTGGATACGCAAAGAAAATATCAATAATGAAGTTGTGGAAACGCAGCTTTCCCTTTGGAAAACCATGGGGAAAATCCCCCTTAATGAATGGATCTCCCTAGCTGAAAAAACACGAGAAATACATAAAGTATCGGCAGCTGCTGGAATAGAAATAGGCAGTTGTATATCCCCCTATCATGCTGGAATTCTTGGCTATTTAGCAACATTCTGCGACTCTGTTGAAAAAGCAATCACTTACTACGTTAAGTATGAAAAACTCTTCCAAACTGATGTATGTGCAAGTTTTTTTGTTGATGAAGAAAAAGGTGAAGTAGAATTAAGTTGGCCAGGAAAATTGACAAGCCTTTTGTATGAAGAATGCTCTGCTTCCGCATTAATTACATTCATTAATAACTATTTAGATTATCCATTGCAATTAAGTAGCATTGATTTTTCATTCCATGGCTCTACAGAAGCAAAACGTATATGTGAACGTTTTTTTTCTTGTGAAATAAACTATAACACCCCCAGATATGCACTTCGTACAAAAATAGAAGAAATAAGAAGACCGCTATCCTCAAGTGATATTAATTTGCTCTATTACTTAGAAAAGCAAGCCATGTATATTATGCAACAGCAGCCCTCACTCAGCTTCCTAGATACATTAAGAATACGAATTAAAGATTTATTAAAAAACGGTGACATCAACTTGGATAAATTATGCCAAGAAATATCACTTTCACCTCGCACCTTTCAGCGTAGACTAAATGCCTATAATACAAATTGGAAAGACTTAGTTGATCAAGTTAGATCTGAACTTGCTAATGAGTACATTAAAGACCCATCAATTAGTTTTACCAAGCTAACAAGTTTACTTGGCTATAGTGAGCAAAGTTCTTTCAATCGAGCTTTTTATCGTTGGTTTAAAAAAACACCATCAGAATATCGAGTTTCAATAAAATAAGCGCCTAAAAATCACACATTAATACATTGAACTATAGAATAAGACTAAATCTTTTTGTTATTGACCGATTTTAATATGGTCTCAAATGACAAATTTTTGTCCGGTATTGTCAATACATGGCTATAGATACCCTGTAGATTGATTCATGCTCTTAAGTTTATGAGTCGTTGAGCATATTAACTATGCTCATGTTTTTGAATCGATTAAAAGGTAGAAAAATGAAAATTTTAAATTTATCACTCATTATGTTAAGTTTAATATCTATAGAATCTTATGCAGCAGGTCTTTCTCCCGGCACGGTATTAGACGAAAAACATCAAGCCAAAACACATCGCCTCGTTGAAAATTTCGTACAAACACGCAAGAGTGACGGCTATCTTACATTGGTAGGTGGAGAGATCATCGGTAATACCAACAATAAGTTTGAGGTCAACGTCGGCCCACATAATACCAATATTGGTTCTGTTATAGGTAGTATAGACCTTAGCTTTAATCCTAAGGATGTCGAGTGTGCTCGTGGAGTCTATTTTTCGTTGAGCGTAGGTAATGATATACCATTTTCTCTTAATCCAACCTGTGATGCTTTATTTCATGGCGCTATTAAGCAAAGTTTTAGCCACAAAGTCGCGAGTATCGAAGTCCCCTTACCTGAGATTCCAATCGATCCAGCAGGTATATTTCGTCTCGGTGCAAAAATCGGTGCGGTGCTCAATGTTGGTACAGACTTAGAAGCAGGGCTAAAATTGGATGAAAATTCCAAACCTATTAATGTATATGCTAGTATAAGACCCTACATTTCAGGAAATGCCAATGTTAAAGGTTATGCAAAAATAGATACCATTATAAAAAGCATTGAAAAAGGAGCCCAAGGAAATTTAACCTTAATCAATGCTGGTACAAAAGCTTATGTAGAGACTGGATTAACTGAAAATGATGAATTTGAAATTAATGCCCCTCTTCAGTCATCTAATCTTTCAAAAGATTATCGACTTTATACTCGATTAAAATGGGATACTAGCGTAAAAGGCGGTAACGGGAGCATTGGCTTATATTGTGATATTAAATTATTTGGATTGGCCAGTATTTTTCATGCAAAAACTGATTTAGTAAGCTGGTCTCCAATCTATAACATAGAAAATACAATTTACGACAAAACCTCTTACCTTTAATCCCATAATTTATAGGCGCTAAATATAACCCAATAGTATTTGGAATTGTCACTGAACGACGAGGCAAAGTCATTCCCACAAGGGTAGATTATTTCATCTTATTATAATGAATAAAACTTAGCCAGCATTGCTCAATTTAGCGCCTTTACTATGAGTAAAATATATGAAGAAAATAATCATTCTCTACACCATAGGATTCCTTGTTTCACTAATTTTCAGTTATTATTTTTTCTTTAATAATCACAACCAAGAAAAACATCAACAAGGTTTATATTATACAGAGTCTTACGATTCAGCGACAAAAAATAAAAATGCCGATGAAAATGCATACAAAACATATGCTGTAAAAATAACCAGCACTCTCATAAATGGTACAGAAAAAATTAACCAGCAACTTGAAAACTTCAAAATGAAGTTGCATTTCTCAAATGGAATTATTCAAGATGGAACCGTTTATGACATTACTACATCAGAAACCTCAGATGAAATACCAATCTATTTACCGTTCACATACAAATATAAAAATGGATTATTTCAAGACATTTCACTACTTGACTTATCACCAGATCACAAACTAAATTTAATACAAACAATTCTTAATGATTTTTCTTATTCCACTTCTACAGATGAAGTTGTATTGAACTCAGCCTATATGGAAAGAAAATACATATATATTGAAAATGCTAAGCAAGTAACCAGAAAAAAAATTATAGTGACTGACCATAACGATAACTCAGATATATTGAATGAACATGAAAACTGGTTGCTTAGTCTAAATGATGATGGCACACCTAGAGATTTAACGAGTTACTTTTATAAAGAAATTAATTTTGAAAATGAAAGATTAAAAATCGAACAAGAAATATCAATAAAACAAATTTCAAATGAAAATATTTTAAACACTCCTTTTTTAATACACTCAAATGCTTATTTAAAAACAAAGACAAACAACCATTTGCAAAATGATGAAGAATTTTATATCAACGAATCAAACTTTAACACTTCCTTAGTTGAATTTGATAATCAACCTGACCTTGAAACTGCATTTTATCTTGGTCAATATCTTGCTCAACAAGGCAGCAAATTTATAAAAAAACTACTCATGAATGAAAAAACAAGTGACAGTCTCCACTCAAGTATTATTTTTGCTTTAGAGCGTTCAAAATCTGTAGAGGCTGAAAATATTCTAGCTGAACTAGCACAGGATCACTCTCTAGCAGAGAATGACAGACTTAGAGCAATTATATCAATTTCTAAAATGGGTGAAACAAATTCGTCAAATGCACTGTTAACATTACAATCTTTACTCAATGATGAAAATCTTTTAATTGCCAATACTGCCATGCTGAACATCGGTATTCTCGGCACACAAACAGAGCAACTAGGTGAAGAAGTTACAAACATCCTTAAGCATGCCTTAGAAAATACTCAGGATAAGTATTTTACTTTATCGGCCATTTATAACTTGAAGACAGACCAGCTAACCGATGATGTGTCTGCTTACATTAATAGTGCTCATCCAGAAGAGCGAAAGCTAGCTGCTAAGATTCTGGCTAGAAATACTCCGTCAGTTACAAAATTAATTGAACAACTGTCGATTGAAAAAAACCCAACGGTTATTAATACGATTACAGAGTCACTTATACAAAATCAAGAGATAAAGCTGACACAAGCACAAGCAAACCTAGTAAAAGAAAAGATTCTTCAGGAAAGTGTAAACTCCATTATTGGTTTGAGTTATCTTAAGTTATTCATGAAAGCTACAGCATATAACGAAGAGAATGTTTCTTTTATTGAACGCTTAAAAAGTGACCATTCATTGTCTGAAGATACAAGAAACTTGATAACTCAATGGATTGAAAATAATTAAACTATCCTAGTGAGAAGAGAACAGCGGAGCACATAATTGTGAGCCGCTGCCACGGCTTAAGCAAAAAACACCATCAACATCAGTACAGGACACACGAGGCGGACATACCAAGGCCAGATTTTCCAAAATAGGCTGTTTTCAATTTCAGGGCAGCCTTGTTTCAGCTCCGATAGGATCTGGTTACGATTCCAAATCCAACCCGCAATCAAGGTAATCAAAAGTGCGATGATCGGTTGTGAGTAAACCGTGGTGAAGTTAATCACTAAACCAAACAAGCTGGAGAAATTCAGCACAATCACACCGGAAATGATCGTGACCAAACCGCCAATCCATAACACCGCACTAGAGCGTTTCTGCTGTAACTCTTCCACTGCGCAAGCGACGGGCACTTCCAACATAGAAATCGAAGAAGTCAATGCGGCAATGATCATCAAAAGGAAGAAGATAATACCAATCACCGCGCCTATCACACCCATGGTGTCAAACATCGCAGGTAACACGGTAAAGACTAAGGTATCAGAATTGAGTAACTCACCAGATGAAGAGAAAATCTCCACACCATTATGTTTCGCTACAAACATAGCGGGCAGCACCATCAAGCCCGCAATGAAGGCGACACCGGTATCAATCAAAGCCACTTGAGCTGCGGTTTTCGGCAAATTTGCTTCTTTATTGAGGTATGAGCCATAAGTGGTCATCACGCATACACCCAGTGACAGCGAGAAGAAAGCTTGGCCCATCGCGCTAACCACAACATCCGGCGTAAAATGGCTCAAATCAGGTACCAGATACATCTTGAGTCCATCCAGAGCACCCTCTTGAGTGAAGATGTACACCGTCAGTAAACCAAATAGAACAAATAGCAGTGGCATTAAGCGGGTAGACCATTTTTCAATCCCGTTAGCGACACCGTTACGCACCACAAACATGGTCAATACCATGAATGACACCATCAGAATGAGATTTCGCTCAGTACTGAACGAGGTTAGCCACTGACTTGCACTGTCGGCACCAATCAGGGTTAAGCCACTACCAAACAGGGAGCCCACTAGCCAGCCTGCGACGATGGCGTAAAAGCTAAGGATGAGTGACACCACGACCATGCCGATAACACCAAGCAAAATCGCACCCCATTTGCCTTGCGGCCAAACAGAGCGAAATGCACGTATCGGGTTAGATTGACCATAACGCCCAATGGTTAACTCCGCCACCAACATCGGGTAAGCGAGAAGAAAGACCATACAGAGATAAACCAAAAGGAAAACGGCACCACCATTACTGGCAGCTTGAGTTGGGAAGCCCCACACATTGCCAAGGCCCACCGCAGAACCCGCTGCGGCCATAATAAAACCAAATCGAGAGGTGAACTGACCTCTAGAACCACTTGCCATATTTGCTACCAATGAATTGTGTTTGTTTGATTATGATTGCAGGTGTAAAAATAAAATTACACATAACAAAATCATCACTAACTTTGTAAGTATGGCAAGTAAATCAGTTCAGGAATAAAATTGGAAGCCCGAACAGTCCGTTTTGCTATTCATCAGCAACATTTCTGGCGCGTTTGTTTGTTTTTCATCCAAAACTTGACGCCTTACACTCATTTTTACAAATTAACAACAATAAGATCCTACTGACGCCTGAACGATTTGTCGTAGCAAGTAAGAAAAGCCTAACTATTTTATTAATTTGGTCGGTTTGCTTCCTTCTCTTATGCTTTCGCTTTACTATCCCCTTTGAATATCAGTTTGTTATTGGATAGGCATGGACAAGGTTTACCACTTCCTCACTTTGCTCAGTATCGGCATCTATTGGCTTTTGATCGCCGGTGTCACGATTCGCGTTGTCTTGAAAAGACGTGCGGTCAGCGTTTCTTTAGCTTGGTTGATGGTGATTTACATCATCCCGTTTGTGGGGGTGCTCTGTTATTTCCTGTTTGGGGAACTCAACCTCGGCCGTAAAAGAGCCGAACGCGCTAAAGAGATGTTTACCCCTTTCGGCCACTGGTTCCGCTCGCTCAATGATTGCCAAGCCCATGTACAAGAAGGGATGGGAGCACATATCTCACGAATTGATGAGCTGTGTAACAACCGAATGGGCATACCTGCCCTCAGTGGTAATACCTTATCTTTACTGAACTCTCCGAATGAAATCTTGCACGCCATCATTGATGATATTGAACGCGCCCAGTTTCAAATTCGTATGGTGTTCTACATCTGGCATCCTGGTGGTTTAGCCGATGCCGTTGCTTCGGCCTTGATTCAAGCCTCAAAACGCGGTGTCAACGTCAAACTGTTGCTCGATTCTGCTGGCAGCCCACGTTTTTTCCGTAGCCCTTGGGAAAAAATGATGCGCGACGCCGGAGTTGAGGTAGTACAAGCGTTAGAAGTCAGCCCTTGGCGGATCTTCCTACGTCGGCTAGATCTGCGCCAACATCGCAAAATCATTGTGATTGACGATGAAATCGCCTACACCGGCTCCATGAATATGGTTGACCCTGCCTACTTCAAGCAAAATGCAGGCGTGGGCCAGTGGATCGATATTATGGTTCGAGTGACAGGACCGACCGTGAATGTCCTCTCGGCCATTCATTGTTGGGATTGGGAATTTGAAACTGGCTCACGCATGTTGCCGAAAAATCCTGAATGCCGCCTCGAATCGAATCAACCTCAGCATCCGATCCAAGTTGTCCCTTCTGGTCCAGGTATGCCTGAGAATTTAATTTCTCAAGTGCTGACGTTAGCGATCAACCAAGCCAATCGATCAGTCTGCATCACTACACCTTATTTCGTGCCAAGCGCAGATTTGCTGGCCACATTGAAAATGACTGCGCAACGTGGCATCAAAGTCGACATTATTATTCCGAAAAAGAACGACTCGCTCATGGTGCAATGGGCTTCAAGAGCGTTTTACGGCGAATTGCTCGAAGCTGGCGTACAGATCCATGAGTTTGATGGAGGTTTGTTGCACACCAAGTCTGTCGTGATTGACCAGCAGTTCTGTTTAGTAGGGACGGTGAATCTGGATATGCGCAGCTTATGGCTTAACTTTGAGCTTACACTCGCCGTGGATGATCTGGAATTTACTCAACAGATGCATTGGCTGCAGCAGCAGTACATTGATCAGTCTCATTCCGTCGTTTATGCCGAGTGGGAGCAGCGCCCATGGTACAACCGATTCTTGGAGCGCGTATTTTATCTCTTTAACCCATTACTGTGATTTTCTCACTGAGTGGGGTTGCCATCCGGCACGGCGCCATGGTTTAAATAACGACTTAAATAACGTTTTGTAAAGTCAGACAAGGACAGCAGATGTCAGAAGGTAAAAAGACCCGCCTCGTTACCGCGGGACGCAACAAAAAATGGACACTTGGCGTGGTTAACCCCCCAGTACAACGCGCTTCTACTGTGGTATTTGATACGGTCGCGCAAAAAAACCAAGCGGCGATCAATCGCGCCAACAAAACCCTGTTTTACGGACGTCGTGGCACCACAACCCACTTCGCTTTTCAAGAAGCAATGGTTGAGATTGAAGGCGGCGCAGGTTGCGTGCTCTACCCTTGTGGCGCAGCGGCCATCACCAACGCGATTCTCTCTTTTGTTGCACAAGGTGACCATATCTTGATGGTCGATACCTGTTACGAGCCCACCCGAGACTTTTGTGAGAAAGTCCTGAAAAAGCTTGGTGTATCAACCACCTATTATGATCCTATGCTTGGTGAAGGTATTCGCGAGCTGATTCAACCCAATACCAAGGTTCTGTTTACCGAATCACCAGGCTCACTAACCATGGAAGTGCAAGATCTTCCCACACTCTCTCGCATCGCTCACCAGCACGATATCGTTGTCATGTTGGATAACACTTGGGCGGCAGGAGTACTGTTTTCACCTTTCGAACATGGCGTCGATATTTCCATTCAAGCCGCGACCAAATACATTGTCGGTCATTCTGATGTGATGCTCGGTACTGCGGTCGCCAATGAAAAGTGTTGGGCACAACTGCGTGAACACAGCTATTTGATGGGACAATACGCCTCACCTGACGATGTGTACATGGCAATGCGTGGATTGCGTACTCTCGATGTACGTTTACGCCAGCATGAACAAAACAGTTTACAGATTGCCCAGTGGTTGCAAACTCGCCCAGAAGTCGATCATGTTCGCCACCCTGCGTTAGAGACCTGTCCGGGGCACGAGTTTTTTGAACGTGATTTTACTGGCGGCAATGGCTTGTTCTCTTTTGTGTTGAAAACGACGCATCCAGAAGCCACAACCGCTCTACTCGATGGCATGCAACACTTCAGCATGGGCTTTTCTTGGGGGGGATTTGAAAGTTTGATCTTAGCCCATGAACCCAAAGCCTTTACCTCTCTTCGCTCAGTCGCGAATCCTCACTTATGCGGCACTCTGATCCGGGTTCATATCGGGCTAGAAAATGTCGAAGATTTAATCGCCGATCTGGAAGCGGGTTTTGCGCGCTACAACCAACATCTCAACGCCTGAACTTAGATAACCCTCCCCTCACTCCCATTTACTTGTCGGTATTACCAGATTTAAATCAAGTAGATGGGAGGCATAACCACATCAATAATCGATAACCCCTCCGACATCGTCCCGACCGTGACCATACGCACAACAATTTATTGCAAATCAGCAGCTATCCAAAACTTATGCAACGCTATACCTTAAGTTACTGCCTAAGGTTCCATCGAATGCTCATCTGAAGGGCAAACCGACGGCAACGATTCACGTTGTATTTTTTCGAGAGTAAGTGACGAATTATGGAAGTTTTCGTTCAGATTTTACTGCTGCTGGCAGTCACCATTTTGATCGTTGTCGGTTTTCAACGGCTACACGCACCAACCAGCCTCGCTTACCTACTGGTTGGCGTGATATTAGGCCCTTATACGATTGGCCCCACCATTGTATTGGCTGAGTTTGATGCCATTTCAGAATTTGGCGTGGTCTTTCTGCTGTTCACGATCGGCTTAAACTACTCACTTCCTCAGCTACGTATGTTGCGAGGTCAAGTTCTTACTCTAGGCAGTGGCCAAGTGGTTTTTACAACGTTATTCGTCACTCTCCTCCTCTGGCTTTGTGGCTTAACTCCCGCGGTCGCCTTTGTCTTTGGTGCTGTTTTTGCACAATCTTCTACCACTATTATGTCTAGCTTGCTCAGTGAGTCAGGTGAAACCAACACTCAGCATGGTCGATTTGGCTTAGCCATGTCCGTCTTTCAAGATGTTACAGCAGTACCTTTTTTAGTATTAATCCCACTACTGGGTACCGCATTAGCTCTTGATACACTGATGCTCAACTTAGGTTGGGCGATGCTCAAAGTTATCTGTGCTTTTGCATTAGTGATCTTGTTGGGTAAATGGCTATTACGACCGCTGTTCCATTTGGTTTCACAAAAACGTTCATCAGAAATTTTTACTCTCACCGTCCTTCTTGTCGCGCTACTGGCTGCTTGGACAACAGACAGCTTAGGTTTATCGCTGGCTTTTGGTGGTTTTCTGGCAGGCATGATCCTTGGAGAGACAGAATTTCGCCATCAAGTCGAATCCAGTATCCGTCCTTTTCGTGATGTCCTTTTAGGGTTATTTTTTATCGCGATAGGTATGCGTTTTGATCCATTCGCGCTACCTCCCATTTGGCACTGGGCATTACTCGGTGCCCTAGTGATTATTGGTAGCAAAATCGTGATCGTTTTCCTGCTACTCAGAAAAAATGCCACCCCCAAGGTTGCCTTACAGACAGGATTATTGCTCGCTGTCGGTGGTGAGTTTGGTCTAGCGCTCGTGGCTATCGCGATGGACTCTACAGTGATGAGTGCCGAATTAAGCCAAATCGCTATTACGGCTGTTTTGCTGTCCATGGTTATTGGCGCTGTTTTGATCCGTTTTAATCAGCAGATAGCCGCTCTGTTCTTTAAAGACATTCACAACGGCGCTTATGACTCTCCAGACTTTAGCGATACCCCCACTCCTCAAGTCGTGATCGGTGGATACGGTCGTGTGGGTCATACCATTGCCGTGTTGCTGGAATCTCGCGGTATCCCTTATATCGCTTTTGATAATGATCCTCATCGAGTCCAATTCGGCCGCGAGCAAGAAAAGCATGCGGTTTATTATGGAGAGATCTCCGATCACGAATTACTGGATGCAATTCACATCCAACAAGTTGCTTTGGTAATTATTACGGTAGATGGCCATGATGTCGTCTGGTCAACCTTAAAGTTGCTGCGTCAACTCTGCCCACAAGTTCCGGTTATTGCACGAGCGAGAGATTTAGAATCGAGTATTCGCCTGCGCGATGCGGGGGCGGTAAAAGCCTACCCAGAGACCATAGAGTCAAGCTTGCATCTTGGGCAGACCGCACTGCAAATTCTCGGTGTGCCTGATACTGAAATTGATACGCTTATCCAAGGGGTGCGAGATCGCGGGTACATTACGGTACTGAATGATAATGAACAGAATGAAACCCATCAATAAAACAAAAAGTTACAACTCTGTTCATGGTAAACCTTCACAAAATCACTCATAACTTAAGAACAGAAAAGCTTTAGGATTTACTCTGTACCTAAAATGTTAAGCGCAACAACAGCATTAACGGAGACTGAACGATGAAAAGATTTGCTCACATTGTGTATGTGGTTGACGGCTCATTTCCAGCCCCTTCCGCATCATTAACTACTGCAGCAGCATTGGCCAAAAACCATCATGCACGTTTAACTTTGCTTTTAGTTAATCAAGTACCTTCTTTTTCAACGGAAGTTCAGCACCTCTATCAACAAGCGCTACAACAACAAAGTGATGAACTAGAAAAATTAGCCAATAGCTTAAATCTCTCTGATTCTGTCTCGGTCAGCATCAGAACGGGGAAAAAATACGTTGAAGTGATTCATGCAGTGCAGGAATTACACTGTGACCTTGTGATTAAAGAATGCGAAGACGCGGCTTGGTTGCAACATCTTTTTGGCAGTGATGACATGCATTTACTGCGCAAGTGTCCGACACCTGTCTGGCTAATGAAACCTAAGCAAGTTCCCAAATATCGCAATGTGGTGGCCGCCATAGATTTAGAGAGTGACTCTCTGGAACCAAATCAAAAAGATAAACAATTGCTTAACCAAAAAATCTTAGAGATAGCGGCATCAATTAGCCTGATTGATAACGCCAATTTACACGTAATAAACGCCTACGATGTTCCGCAAGCAGGATTTATTGGCTTGTGGGTAGGAGAGTCCGATAAAAATGAGCAACAGTTGTATGAAAATGAACGGCGAGCCAAACGCTATGCGTTAGACAGTTGCCTAGCTCGCTTTAAACAAAAAGTTGGGGAGGAAACCTATCAGTACCTCAATCCACGCTTACATTTGGTGCAAGGCGCAGCGGCGCATGAGATCCCTAAATTTGCCCAATCGGCTAATGCTGATCTCGTAGTGATGGGCACGCTGGCTCGCTCAGGGATTGCGGGAGTTCTGATTGGCAATACCGCTGAAAATATTCTTTATCAGCTCAACTGTGCAGTAGTGACACTCAAGCCTGAAGGTTTTGTGTCACCGATTTTAGCTCCAAGCAAGTCATGAAACTTTCTTCTCACACGATGTTTCAAACGCCTTAGAGTTGGCAGAGTGGAATGAGATATTCACCTTATCGCGTGGGATTGGCTTGGCAGGGACAGCCAACTAAATGGTCGTTGACCAAACCACACGCTTGCATAAAGGCATAACAAATCGTTTCGCCCACAAACTTAAAGCCACGTTTTTTCAGAAATTTGCTCATGGCTTTTGATTCTTCCGTTGAGGCGGGTACATCGCTCATGCTTACCCAGCGGTTGATTTTGGGTTGACCACCGACAAATTGCCACAACGCGGCGTCTAAAGAGCCGAACTCCTGTTGTAACGCCAAGGCGGCTCGCGCATTCGAGAACACAGAAGCAATTTTGCCGCGATGCTTTACTACATCATACTCGGCAATGATCTGCTCAACATGGCTTTCATCACACAGTGCAAGGCGCTGTAAATCATAACCTAAAAAGGCTTGGCGATACCCTTCGCGCTTTTTCAATACCGTGAGCCAGCTTAATCCCGCTTGCGCCCCTTCCAAGGTGAGAAACTCGAATAGCTTGGTATCATCATGCACAGCTCTGCCCCACTCTTTATCGTGATATTCACGCTCTAAGGGATGGTTTATCGCCCAAGCACATACGCCCTGTTCCGCATTCATCATGCTTATCCTTCTTCGTTCAATGAGCAACGTGGCTCCAAAGAGCCACGTATTTTAAGGTCTCTAATCAGCGTTCACTGACATTATCGCTATTGTGGGACTTTTACATGATGGAATAAGCGATACAGCACCGGCACGACAATCAGAGTCAGTACGGTCGCAAAGCCCAAACCAAACATGATGGTTACCGCCATAGGCCGGAAGAAAATATCCGGCAGTAATGGGATCATACCGAGTATGGTGGTGACCGCCGCCATACAGACGGGGCGAACACGGCTCAAAGACGCATCGACAACCGCTAAATACGGATCTTTGCCGGAGTGCATTTCAATTTCGATCTGATCCAGTAACACAATGCCGTTTTTGAGTAACATACCCGAAAGACTCAAGAAGCCGAGCAAGGCCATAAACCCAAACGGCGTATTCAGCGCCAACAAACCTGTCGTCACCCCGATGACCGCCAAAGGTACTGTCAGCCAAACGATCAGCGACTCCTTCACCGAGTTAAATAAGAATACGGTGATAAGGAACATGAACAAATAACCCAATGGCATGGTTTTAAACAAAGAAGCTTTAGCATCACCGGATGACTCATACTCACCGCCCCATTCAAGGAAATAACCCGGCGGTAAAGGAATGGCTTCAATCTGTGGCTGCAAACGCTGTTGTAACGTGGCCGCTGTTTCTTCGCCTAACAAATCTGGGTCCGCCATCACCGTCAGCATGCGCTTACGATTTTTACGCACAATCAGCGGATCTTCCCAACGCATTTCGTAACCAAGGGTCACTTGCTGCAATGGAATATACTCACTCAGTGCTGGGCTCCAGATTTTCATGCCTTCGATATTACGAATGTCCACCCGCTCTTCTTCCGGCAAACGTGCCACAATCGGCATCAAGGTGGTGCCATCCCGATACACCCCTATGGTTTTACCCGAGAATGACATGGCTAAAAACTCATCCACATCCGCCTTGGTGATCCCATAACGACGCGCTTGGCTTTCATTAAACTGCGGCTCCAACACTTTGGTGCGTTCACGCCAATCGTGGCGGATGTTGTAGGCACCGGGGTCAGCGTACATCACATCCATCACTTGCGCTGCGATACTGCGCAGTACCGTTGGGTCTGAACCTACAATGCGCGCTTCAATTTTGGCTCCGCCACCTGGCCCTAACTCAATCTGTTTCAGCTTGTAGTTAATCTGAGGATAGCGGGCGTCTAAGTGCGCCCGAAAACGCGCCATCAAGGCAGCGAGCTGTTGGTAGTCCGTAACCCGTGTGGTGATCTCACCGTAAGCGGCATAACTTTTCTCTGGTGAGTAAGTCAGCATGAAGCGTTGTAGACCTTTGCCTGCGGTAGTGGTCACGCTGTCGACACTTTCTTGAGCCGACAACCATTTTTCCAGCTCTAATAAAATGGCATCCGTCGCTCGAATATCCGTCCCTTCAGGCATCCAAACATCGACCATAAACATAGGAGTGGTCGATGATGGGAAGAAAGCTTGTTTCACTTTAGTAAAGCCATACAAACTCGCTGCAAGTCCGAGCACCAATACGCCCATCGTGAGCCAAGCGCGCTTCATACAAAACTCAAGGAATCGTCGATAGACCACAAAGATAAAACCTTGGTAGGGATCGCTTTCTTCACCGCTGGCTGGCGCTTTCTGACCACGGAAGAACAGATCGGCAAAAAATGGCGTCAGCGAAATGGCCGTAAACCAACTCAGCATCAGCGAAATAAGCAGTACCGTGAACAAGGTTCCACAGTATTCACCCGTTGCATCTTCCGAAAGGCCAATAGGCGCAAAGGCAGTCACGGCAATCACTGTCGCTCCGAGCAGTGGCCATTTGGTTTGGGTGACAATGTCCGTTGCCGCTTGCAAGCGCGTTCGGCCTTTCTGCGTGCCAATCAAAATCCCCTCGACCACCACAATCGCATTATCCACCAGCATCCCTAAAGCGATAACCAGCGCGCCCAATGAAATACGCTGTAGGTCAATTTTGAAATACTGCATGAAAATGAAGGTGCCCAGTACGGTCAAAAGCAGGATCAGACCAATCAACAGCCCCGAGCGCAGCCCCATAAAGAACAGTAATACGATGATAACGATGGCGACCGCTTGTCCAAGGCTCACCACAAAACCACTGACCGACTTATCAACTTCTTTGGGCTGGCTATACACTTCAGCAATATCAATCCCGATCGGTTGTTGATATTTGAGCTCTGCCAAGCGGCGATCGAAGCGTTGCCCAACTTCCACCACGTTGACGCCTTGAGCGAACGAGACCCCCACGTTAAGCGCGAGCTTACCGTTAAAGGTGATAACGTTACTTGGAACTTCCACGTAGCCACGTTTAACTTCGGCCACATCGCGTAGATAAATCAGCCCTTGTGCGCCTCTTTCACTCAGGATCAGGTCGCCCAATTTCTCCACATCGTCAAACTCACCAGTGGGATGAATGCGAATGTACTCAGAGCCGATCCGGATCGCTCCGGCATCCGAGACTAAGTTTTGTGTCGAGAGCAGGTTGAAGACGGTTTGCGGCGAAATTCCCAGCGTGCTGATCCGTTTCATCGAGATCTCGATGAAAACCTGCTCTTGCTGCTGCCCGCTGACTGAGACTTTACTGACGCCATCAATTAACTCCAATTCACGGCGCAGATAATCCACATAATCAAGTAGCTCTTTATAGCTGTAACCTTCGCCAGTGACCGCCAACAAGATGCCATACACATCACCAAAATCATCGATCACCAAAGGCGGACTCACCCCCGGCGGTAAAGCGCCTTTTAAATCATTCACTTTACGCCGCAGCTCATCCCAGATTTGCGGCAAATCATCCGGACCATAATTGTTTTTCATTGTTACCGTGATCTGGGATAAACCACGGCTCGAAATCGAATTCACCTCATCGACATAAGTTAATTGCTGAATCGCTTTTTCCAGCGGATAAGTCACTTCCTCTTCCACTTGCTGGGGAGTTGCCCCCGGATAAGAGGTCACCACCATGGCATCTTTAATAGTAAAAGCGGGGTCTTCCAAACGTCCTAAATTAAAAAATGCGGCCGTCCCTCCAATCAAAAAAATCAGCGAAACCATCCAACTGATCACGCGATTATTGATGAAGTAAGCGGCAACACCTTGGTTCTCATTATTCTCTGGCGGGGTCTGCTTCTGTTCACTCATTGCCACGCTCCTCAAGGACTTGTACTTTCATTCCATCTCTCAATCTTGCAACGCCAGCGACCACTAAACGATCTCCCGCGTTAATTCCTTCACTGACTTGAACATGGTTGCGTGACGCTTTCGCTAACCGCACCTGACGTTTGCTCACCGTATTGTCGTTGTTGAGCAACCAAACATATTGAGCGGTTTTGTCTAACTCATCACCGTCGGCATTAAAAATGGCCTCAATCGGAACACTGATGGTGTTGAGTGGGTTTAGCCCAACATGTTGCCCTTTGGCACTCACTTCAACAGCCATGCCATCCAAGATCAGTTCTTGCTCTGGCATGGGCAGAGAAAGGGTGACAGTAAATGTCCCCGTGGCAGGGTCTGGCTCAGTGGTGAACTCTTTTATGCGTGCGGGATAAACTTGACCACTTGGGACACGCACCACGGTTTCTATCTTCGCCAACTCGCTGGACGTCGGCTGTGTCGCATACAGGCGATCAGGCAGTTGAATCAAGACTTCAACACTATCGATATTGTGAATATTGACGATTTGTTGACCAACCTGAACACTTTCAAACTGCTCGGCGCTGATACGCGAGATGATGCCATCCATTGGTGCACGTAATTGGGTGAAGGAGAGACGAAGTTTCGCCAACTCAAGCTCAGCACGAGCGATTTGGCGCTGCGCAGCAATTTCGTCAAACTGTGATTTGGCTAATAAGCCTTTTTCGACCAGTGGTTGTGAACGCCGATATTGACTATCAATCACGGAAAATCGTGCTTGAGCATTATCGACAGCCAAACGGTAATCGGTCGGCTCAATTTCAGCCAAGATGTCGCCTTGCTTAACGCGAGCGCCCTCTTTGACATGGAACTTACTGATTTCACCTGCCACTCGAAAACTCAAATGAGAACGTTCAGCCGCATTGGCTACCGCCGGAAAAAAGAGCTTATCACTGACTTTTTCTCCTGCCTGCGCCACGTTCACCCGTGGTAGCGTATCGCGTTCAAGCTTCGCGGGTTCACTGCATCCTGCGATCAACAGTAAATGAGCCAACCAAGCGGTGTAACGAATTTTTTTCATCCTACAGTCCTCGCTCCTTGACCCATTCACGCACTTTTATGCCCTCGGTCACGCCACTGACACCGGAAATAATGATCCGGTCGCCATCATTTAAGCCTGTAAGCACTTGGCGTTGATCATTCAAAGTAACCGCAGCTTTACTGACCAGCCCCGCGTCATCGACTCGCCATACGTATTTTCCCCCTTGCTCTGCAAACAATGCAGAAGTGGGGACCACCGTCGCGCTACCGCTCGGAGCCATGAGGCTTACACGCCCCGCCATACCCGGCAAAATGCCGACATCATTGGGTCTTTCCATCACCATAGTCACTTTATAAGAGCGGGTTTTGGAATCGGCCTCAGTATCTATCTCTTGAAATTGCAGCGGATATTGGCGGTTAGGGAACGAGTCAAACACCATATGCACTTCTACACCATCATGAGAAAAGCGATTAAGCAAATGATCGGGAAGGAGAAACTGCACTTTGAGCAGTTGATTGGTTTGAATATTCATCACCCCTTGCTTGGCTGCAACATACTCATACTGCTCTGCTGGGATCAGCGAAATAGTGCCATCATAAGGGGCGATCAATTGGGTATAACGTAGATTGGCTCTGGCTTGCTCCCAGGTGGCTTTCGCGGAATTGTGATTGGCTTGAGCTTGGTCGAAATCCTGCTCGGACACGACTTTGTCTTGTCGTAATCGCTGTGCCCGCTGAAATTGCACATCGGCTAATTGAAAATTGGCGTTGGCTTGCTGTTCTAACAACGCATATTCGTCAGGGTTGAGTCTGGCAAGTACCTCACCTTTCTTCACCTCTTGTCCGGCTAAAACATCAATGGTTTGTAGTTGTCCGGGTACACGGAAAGCGAGCACCGCGCGATCGCCAGCCGCCGTAGTGGCTGGAAATTGGCGAGAAAAGGTGTTGTTACCTACGGACACAGTGGTCAGTTTAGCTGGCCGCGAATCGGGCTCAGGCACGGGAGGAAGCTCTTTTCCACACCCCACCAGCAAAGTGGAGCAGATGGAAAAGGCCAAAAGGGTTTTGTTCATACCAATTACCTATGCTTAGACATAGCTCAAACATAGGTGAATCAGTGCGTTAACTCCACTCGCACCATCGATTTTTAACCAAATATTAGCGAAAGTAAGAGCGGCATTTCATACCGCTCAATAATAACTCGCGCCTATCTATACCCAAACAACTTGGAGTTGCAGGTAGGCGGCAAGTGAGTGAGTCCCCATGAACATAGGCAAACTATGTGATTGGGGTGAACAAACGTAGCCAACACCGCTGCGGCTTCAAGTAGTAAGGGGATATTCACTACGATTTGTAATTGGCGCTGGTGACTAGAGTTTGCGAAACTCGCGGTTGACCTTAAACGCTTCGGAGGTGACATACGCCTCCACACCACGAATTCGACTCTCGACTTGGCTGAGATCGCGATCTAGCGTGTGCAACAGCTCTTTTGGTGCTTGCCCTTGTGCCCAAGGTTTGCTTTTCAGCGTATGCTCTTGCTGACTACGAATATCTTCGCGGTACTGCTTCGGTAGCTTCTCCAGCATCAGAGCCATTGCCACATAAGCAACCAGCACTAAAAACGTCCCACCCAGCAAGGCGGCGGTGATCACTAAAATTCGCACCAGCCAAACCTCTAGGCCGAAGTAATTCGCTAATCCTGCACAAACCCCCGCTATTTTGCCGTTATATGGGTCGCGGTACAGCTCGCGTTTACTCATAGCGATTTCTCCAGTTTGGGGTTTCATCGTCTAAGATCCGCTCTAAGGTTTCCACGCGCTCTTGCAAGCGATTTGCCTTATCCGACAGGGTGCGCAGAAGTTGCAGCTCCTCATCCGATAGACCATCCCCGGTTTTGCGTTTACTCCGGTAGTGGAGGATCAGCCACAGCGGTGCAACAAAGATACAAAAAACGATCAATGGCACGGCGATAAAAAATGAGGACATAGTCTACTCCCAATTATTGGTCTGATTTCATCTGAGCTTTAAGCTTGTTTAGCTCTTTTTCAATCTCATCTTGTGCTTGTAGCTCAGCAAATTCTTGCTCTAAAGAGCGCACTTGGCCTGATTGTGCATAAAGATCGGCTTCCGCTTCCAGCTCATCGACTTTACGCGAGAACTGCTCAAACTTTGCCATCGCTTCTTCGCTACGACCCGCGTGCAAATGACGCTGCACATCGCGACGATGACTCGCCGCTTGGCTACGAATCGCTAACGCTTGCTGTTTCGCACGGGTTTCAGTGATTTTGGTTTCGAGCTTACCAATTTCGCCCGTCAGCTTTTCAATGGTTTCTTCGACAAGCGTCTGCTCTGTGTGCAAGCCTTTCAGCACATGTTGCAGTTTCTGCTTCTCGATCAGTGCCGCGCGCGCCAAATCTTCACGTTGTTTAGTCAGCGCCAGCGTCGCTTTGTTCTGCCAATCCTCTAACTGCTGTTCAATCGACTCCACTTTACGCGCCAGCTCTTTTTTATCTGCCATTGCTTTGGCGGAATTGGTACGCACTTCCACTAACGTATCTTCCATCTCTTGAATAATCAGGCGGATCATTTTCTCTGGATCTTCTGCTTTATCCAGTAGCGCGCTGATGTTGGAATTTACGATGTCTGCAAAACGAGAAAAAATACCCATGACGTTTCTCCTATCCTTCAGTGCCAAACACTGAGATTACCGCTGCAGCCCCATGCTGTGCGTTGGTTGCAAAGATAAATCCAAATTACGTGCCAACTTTTAAATCCATATTTTTCAATCAATTACAAATATACCGACTTTTCCACTCAGCATGCTATGATGAAATTCACCAACAGTTGGTCAATTTCACCACTTTGAGGAAATAGAGGATGCAACAAAGCTTGCTCGGAGAGTCACCTGCGTTTTTAGCGGTGTTAGACAAAGTCTCACGTTTAGCGCCGATCGATCGTCCTGTGCTGGTCATTGGCGAGCGCGGAACGGGTAAAGAGTTGATCGCCCAGCGCTTGCACTATTTATCAAAACGTTGGGAACAACCGCTGGTGTCGCTAAACTGCTCGACGCTCAGTGAAGGACTGATCGATTCAGAGCTGTTTGGCCATGAATCAGGCTCGTTTACTGGAGCCAAAGGACGCCATCAAGGACGTTTTGAACGTGCCGAAGGCGGTACGCTGTTTTTAGATGAATTGGCCACTGCACCACTCTCAGTGCAAGAAAAACTGCTACGCGTGATCGAATACAGCCAATATGAACGTGTCGGTGGCAACCAAGTATTAAACGCGAATGTGCGTTTGGTATGTGCGACCAACGCGAATTTACCGCAAATGGCTCAGCAAGGCACATTTCGCGCGGACTTACTGGACAGACTGGCGTTTGACGTGATTCATTTGCCTGCACTTCGCCATCGGCCAGAAGATATTGCGCTGCTTGCCGAACATTTTGCTATTCGCATGTGCCGTGAACTACAACTGCCACTCTTTGTTGGTTTTAGCCCCAATGCATTACACCAACTGCAAGCCTACTCTTGGCCGGGCAATGTGCGTGAGTTGAAAAACGTGGTGGAGCGCGCGGTGTATCAACATGGATTGAATAGCCAACCAATTGATCAGTTAGTCTTTAACCCGTTCCAATCCAGTGACATTGTCACCGACGTATCTGAGCGGGTTGACGTTCACCATACCACTCATACCGACTTCCATTTGCCTCTTGACTACAAGGCATGGCAGCAACAGTGTGATATTGAGTTGTTACAAGCGGCACTCACGCAAGCGAAATTTAATCAAAAGCACGCCGCGCAGTTGCTGGGACTCAGCTATCATCAATTTCGAGGCATGATGAGAAAGTACCCACAAATGAACAGTGAAAACGCCTCGCCTCATGTTGAGTGATATGCGGTAAATGCGCCTTTTCACTTGGTTTCGTTCGAAAAACAATGGTAAATTAGCGGGATTTTGAGGCTTGCCAGACTCTGGCCAGCGCCTCGTGACTGACTCAGATCACTATGAATGCATTATTACGATTTACGCTAGGGCTGTGCAGCATGACTCTGCTGGCAGGCTGCGGAGAAAACATCGACCACAGTAAGATCCGCAGTAGCGGCTTTGTCTACTGTGGTGAAAGTGCGCCGACCACCTTTAATCCGCAGCTGGCGGATAACGATATCACCTCTGATGCACTCGGTCCGCAGATCTACAACACCTTGCTGACGATAGACCCCGAAACACACTTACCCGTTGCCAGTTTAGCCAGTAGCTGGACCGTTAATAGCACCGGACTTGAGTATGTGTTTAAGCTGCGTCCCGATGTCGCGTTTCAAACCACTCCTTGGTTTAGCCCGACACGTCCACTCAATGCCGATGACGTCGTGTTCAGTTTTCGACGCATTATTGACCCGACCAATCCCTACCACAAAGTAGGCCAAACTCAATATCCTTGGTTTAAAGGTATTGATTTTCAGAATCTATTGGTTGATGTCAGCGCGCTCGATGACTTAACCGTAAAGTTTGTCCTTAGCCGGCCTGATAACAGTTTTTTATCCAACATCGCCACTAGCCACGCGGTGATTCTGTCGTTGGAATACGCCAATCAGCTCATCATTGATGATGAAAAAGAGAAGCTGGATAACCTTCCACTGGGTACTGGGCCTTTTTACCTTGCCGAATACCATCCGCGCGATTTAATTCGTTTGAAACGTCATCTCCAATATTGGGAAGGTGCGGCAAAAGTCGAGCAAGTGGTGTTTGATATTTCACAACGTGGGACTGGCATGCTGGCCAAATTGCTGCGCAATGAATGTGATGTGCTCAATGCACCGATTTCCAGCCAGCTGCCCGCGATTGAAAAGAACCAAGATATTGTGCTGCAAACCACACCAGCCATGAATGTGGCCTTTATCGCGGTGAACACTCAACATCCTGCGTTAAATGACAATCGCGTGCGTAAAGCACTCAATTTCGCGATTAATCGACAAAATATCTTAGATTCTGTCTATTACGGCACTGGAAGCATTGCTTTTACCATCTTGCCCCCCACCTCTTGGGCCTATCAGCAAGATACTGCGCAGATTCGCTATGATCGCAACTACGCGCGATCTTTGCTGCGTGAGGCTGGATTTGCAACGGGGTTGGAACTGACCATGTCAGTGCCTGTAGAGCCGAAAGCGTACAATCCTAGCCCACGCAAAACGGCAGAGCTGATCCAAGCGAATCTCGCCGACATTGGGGTGACATTACGCCTCATCAGTGAAGATCGCTCAGAGCGCAAAGAGCTGAGTATACGCAACAATATTGACCTGTACTTAAGTGGTTGGACGGGAGATACGGGAGACCCGGATAACTTCTTACGCCCTTTACTCTCTTGTGATTCCAACCGTGCAGGTCTCAATGTCTCCATGTGGTGCGACAGTGACTTTGATTTTCTGTTGGACTTGGCGCTTGAGGTCAACAAGCCGCGCTATCGCCTCAATCTGTATCATCAGGCGCAAAACATCCTCAATCAGGAGTTTCCAGTGATTCCTCTCGCCCACGGCATACAGTTTACCGCTTATAGCAAATCATTAATGGGCGTTCGCATTAGTCCATTTAATGTCCAACCGTTTAATACTGTAGAGAGGGTGGCCGAGTAATGTTCGTCTATACGGTCCGTAAATTTAACTTATTTATCATCACCTTGCTCATCTTGACCATGGTCGGCTACAGCTTGGCTAGATTTGACCCGCACTCTCCTTGGACGCTGATCGGCTTTTGGCAAGGATGGTCAAGCTATTTGGTGCAACTGATGGAATTCAACTTTGGCCTCAATAAAAATGGGGTGCCGATTATCCATGAGTTACTGATGGTATTTCCAGCCACCATTGAGCTGTGTACCATCGCGTTTATCCTCTCTTTGCTCGTGGGAATTCCTATCGGAACGCTGGCGGGGATGCGACAAGGGAAATGGCTAGACACCATTAT
Organism: Vibrio paracholerae; assembly: GCF_037672085.1. Lineage (NCBI taxonomy): Bacteria > Pseudomonadati > Pseudomonadota > Gammaproteobacteria > Vibrionales > Vibrionaceae > Vibrio > Vibrio paracholerae. Next base: position 1,699,400 of record NZ_JBBHLM010000002.1, read on the forward strand.
CTCGTTCATTTCGATGTCTGGTTATTCTGCCCCTATTTTCTGGCTGGCTATGATGATGATCATGGCGTTTTCACTGCATTTCCCGGTATTTCCTGTGGCGGGACGCTATGACTTGCTGTATCAAATTGATCACATTACCGGCTTTGCCCTGATTGATGCCTTTTTATCGCAGTCCCCCTACCGCAGCCAAGCGCTACAAAGTGTGATAGAGCATTTAACGCTGCCCTGCCTGGTATTGGCACTCGCGCCGACCACGCAAGTCATCGGCCAAATGCGCGCTTCGGTTGCCGAAGTGATAAACCAAAACTACATTCGCGCAGCCAAAATTAAAGGCCTATCTAATTACAAGATCGTCACTCAACATGTTTTACGCAATGCGATTCCGCCAATGATCCCCAAATTTGGTGTTCAGCTTTCCAGCATGCTGACTTTAGCCATTATTACCGAATCGATCTTTAACTGGCCTGGCATCGGCCGTTGGTTATTAGATGCATTAGCAAACCGTGATTTTATGTCGATCCAAGCAGGCGTTATCGTTGTCGGTACTCTGGTCCTAACGGCCAATATCCTCTCTGATTTGATTGGAGCAGCAGCTAACCCCTTGGTAAGGAAAGAGTGGTATGTTAAGCGATAGTATTTATCAAGAAGAACATATTCCAACCCAGTTTGAGCGTTTCTGGCGAAGCTTTCGCGCGAATAATCTCGCCATGTTTGGCTTGTGGTCTATGCTGTTTATTGCATTGGTGACCATTTTGTCGCCTTGGATTACACCTTACGATCCGCAAATGCACTCCAGCGTGTTACTCCTGCCTCCCTCGTGGGAGCTAGAAGGCACTGTTGATTATTTCCTTGGCACTGATGACCTAGGTCGGGATATTTTGTCTCGTCTTATCGATGGTTCACTGTTTAGCATAGGCGCTGCAGTCTTGATTACACTGATTGCAACCTTAGTCGGAGGAACCATTGGTGCACTGGCTGGCATGACCAAAGGGCTGCTCTCTAGCACCCTAAATCATATTCTCGATACGGTGATGTCCATCCCCTCACTGCTATTGGCGATCATTTTTGTGGCCTTTTTGGGTGCTGGTGAATTCAACATTTTACTGGCGATTGGTCTAGCACTGATCCCGCGCTTTATTCGCTCCGTGTATGTTGCGGTACACAATGAAGTGGAAAAAGATTATGTGATGGCGGCGCGTCTAGATGGTGCAAATGAATTTTATCTACTCTGGCATTCGATTTTCCCTAATATTTTGCCCATTATCGTAGCGGAAATTACCATGGCACTCTCGATTGCGATTCTGGATATCACCGCGCTCGGATTTTTAGGGCTTGGTGCGCAATCACCCAGTACAGAGTGGGGAGCGATGCTCGGTGATTCAGTCGAGCTCATCTATATTGCTCCTTGGACAGTGACTCTCCCCGGCTTAGCCATTATGTTTACGGTGGTGGTGATTAACTTGGTCGGCGATGGTGCGCGCCAAGCCCTCAATGCGGGAGTCGAATAATGCCGTTACTTGATATTCGTCACTTGACGATTGAGATTGATACTCCACAAGGTCTTGTGAAAGCGGTTGATCGTATGAGCTTGACCATGAATGAAGGGGAAATTCGTGGCTTAGTGGGTGAATCAGGCTCAGGTAAGAGCTTGGTAGCGAAAGCGATTGTCGGTATCTGTAAAGAAAACTGGCGCGTCACGGCTGACCGTATGCGTCTTGGCAATATTGATTTGTTGCAGCTCACCCCGCGGGAACGCCGACGCGTGATCGCACGCGATGTGGCAATGATTTTCCAAGAGCCTTCCACCTGTCTTGATCCATCTGAAGAGGTTGGACGACAACTGATTGAGTCCATCCCATTTCGCACCTTCGAAGGACGCTGGTGGGAGCGTTTCACTTGGCGGAAAAAGCAGGCGATTGCTCTGCTGCACAAAGTCGGCATCAAAGATCACAAAGACATCATGTCCAGCTACCCTTATGAGCTGACGGATGGCGAGTGTCAGAAAGTAATGATTGCGATGGCCATTGCTGCCAAACCGAAATTGCTGATCGCAGATGAACCCACCAACGACGTGGACCCCATCACTCAATCGCAAATTTTACGTTTGCTGAGTCGCATGAATCAGGTCAATAACACCTCGATCCTGCTCATCGGCCATGACTTAACCACCATTACTCAGTGGGCGGATCGCATTACGGTTATGTATTGCGGGCAATCGGTGGAATCGGCGGAAACTGCAAAAATTGTGGCAGAGCCAAAGCACCCCTACACCGCAGCGCTGCTGAAAGCCATGCCAGATTTTAGTGACTGGATCCCGCACAAACAGAAATTACAATCTCTCCCCGGCTCAATTCCGCCACTGCAACACTTACCGATTGGCTGCCGCTTAGGGCCACGTTGCCCTTACGCTCAGCGTCAGTGTGTTGAAGTCCCTCATTCGCGCTGGGTAAAAAACCATAAATTTTCTTGCCATTTCCCGCTCAACATGGAGTCGCCACAATGAGTGCGCTGTTAGAAGTCACCAATCTGCACAAAGACTTTGTCACTCGCTCAGGCTTTTTACGCAAACAGATCCAACATGCAGTAAAGCCGATCAGCTTTACTCTTGAAGCAGGACAAACGATTGGTTTTATTGGTCAAAATGGCTCAGGAAAATCCACTCTCGCTCGCATGTTAGCGGGGATGGTTGCCCCGACCGGTGGCGAGATCCGCGTTAACGGGGAGTTGTTAGAACATAAAGACTACTCGACGCGCTGTAAATTGATCCGGATGATTTTCCAAGACCCGAATACCTCGCTCAATCCACGTTTACAGATTGGGACGATTCTGGAAGGGCCGCTGAAACGAAATACCGGCATGACACCAGAAGCGCGAATGCGCCGCGTAAAAGATACGTTGCAACGTGTCGGTTTACTGCCAGAGCATGCTTACTTCTATCCTCAGATGCTGGCGACAGGTCAGAAACAGCGTGTCTGCTTGGCTCGTGCGCTCATCTTACAGCCTTCCATCATTATTGCCGATGAGGCCTTGAACGGTCTGGATATGGCGATGCGCTCGCAAATCCTCAATCTGTTTTTGGAACTGCAAGAAGAGATGGGCGTCTCCTTTGTGTATGTATCCCAGCATATCGGAGTGATCAAGCACATCACTGACAAAATCATCGTCATGCATGAAGGAGACGTGGTCGAAGCGGGGGAAACTCACGAAGTGTTGGCGGATCCTCAGCATCCCATCACCCAACGTATGATTGAGAGCCACTTTACCAAGGCTCCCACCTTTAAGTATTGAGTGATGAAAAGAGGGATTGCGCTCGGGCTTCTCACCCTTATTAGCCACTGTACCTTTGGTCAAGAGAATTGGCGCGATCCCGCCTTTATTGAACGGGCTTTTCTCAACATTGCACTGCGTAACGAGTACTCCGCAGGTGAAAAACCACTCAGTAAATGGCGTGAGTCTCTACGCATCTATTTTGATCACCAAGTGCCTGATAAAGCCCTGCATGAGCAATTAGCACGCGATCATGTACAACACCTCGCCCAAGTGACTGGGCACTCGATTCAGGTGGTGACAAACCGTACTGAGGCCAACGTGATTTGGGTGTTCACCCAACAATCAAAGTGGCAACAAGCCTTAGAAGAGTTGGCGGGTAAATCCGCCACCCAAACCATGCATGGTGCAATCTGTCAGGCCAATTATTCCACCAATTCGGCCTCTGAGATTGTTGCGGCTTCAGTCGTGATTCCGGTCGATCAAGCTCGTGACCATGGCAAACTGCTGGCGTGTATTGTCGAGGAGATCACTCAGGTGATGGGATTACCCAATGATTCAGAGCTCGCCTACCCTTCGATCTTTAACGATAAAACGCCGGAAGATTTGCTGTCCCCATTGGATGTGATTTTACTCAAGCTGCTCTACGAACCTGAATTAAGCAGTGGCATGAGGCAACCGCAACTGCAAAGTTTGCTCAAAGCAAAGCTCAAACAGTACGAGCAGCAAGGTGTATTGGAGAATGCGGTGCAAGAAGCGCGTTCTTCACCGCTGTATGAGTGGTTACGCTAAATACTTCACCGCACCAGTTAGCGGCGGTGAGTGAGTTTTTTCAGTTCAAAGTCAAACTCATCAGGGAACAAAATCACCCCTTCTTCATTGTCGTTAGGAAAAACCACTACGGATAAATCATCCTGCTCTAAACCTTGTGTCCAGCGACTAAACCATTTGTTCAAGCCAATCGATTCTGGCTCACACTCAGCCCATTCGCCGGTTGCCCACGCTTGCGCAAATTCACGATGCGGCCATACCGGAACACACTCTTCCTCTTCCGTATTGAGCATTACGCAGCCGTGCTCATCTTTTAAAATCCACACTTGCTGGTTAGCCACAATCTCTTTTAAACAATAATTGAATCGTTGCTCTTGGTCATATTGATTGATGAGCGCCATTTGCTCTGCGGTTAATGGATTGGACATGTCTTTTTCCTATCAGGATGTGGTTATGGACGCAATTTTCGAGGGATTTGCCCCATTGCACAAGAAAAATATCCATGGCAACACCATGCTTTAAGGGTCGATAAACATAAAAGGCAGTAAAAATAAGCGCCCAATCATGGGCGCTTCGTTAAATCAGAAGTTAGTTTTAATCGAGAGGCAGATCTGGCGCAATCCATTCTCCATCAGCATCCTGCTCGATACGTAACCGTTGATCGCCAGCAGGCGTCCTTAAGTATCTATCACCATTCACCAACACCACGTGATAGTAGTAATGGCCTACTCGCACAACACGGATGAAACGACTTAGCCATTGTCCACCCAAATAAGTTTTAATGGTGGCTTTATGTAGCCCGTTAGTGGCTATCTGAATATTAGTGATTTGATCTCTTACCCGATACATTTCAATTTTTTGCGCGGGAATTTTTCCTTTCGGCAAGGTTTCATCAAACGGTTTAGGACGATAAAACTCAATTTTTGCTGTATCAATATTGCCAAATAACAGTTGATCCACTTGCTCACGAGCATTCAAATAAGCGTGAGATAGACGATTTTTCCGTGCTAATTGGGCATAGTTTTCTGACCACTTGGTGTTGAGCGCACCAGTAAAGTGCACATTGGTCATCAACTGATGGAAATTCGCAAAATCATCGACATTTTGCAAAATAATGGCGCCATTTTCATCGACTTGGAAGAAGTCGCGCAATCCACCCTGACCAGGTCCAAAAGCATCATCATTCAGATATTGTTTAGGCACAAAATAGGTGGCCGGGAAGTTATCGTTAATCACCGCGCCGGGGTTGGCATCATCCGCACCGTGATGCACTAACTCCATACCATTATTCCGGCCTAGTCGGTCATTGATTTTGTCTTTCAGGCCGATAACTCGGTCCGAAATAATCCCAAGGTGCATATTGTTTACCTTGTTGTACAAATCTTCGTTTTCAAACAACTCCTTGATCTTTGGAGCTAATTTTTCAGGATCCTTGATGGACTTTTTCCAATCCGCCCACGGCTCCGGCATTTTGAACATATCGGGAGCGCCGTAATCCGAAATATGCGTCATCACACTAAACAAGTCATAGTCGGCCGTCATCGGTTTTCGACTGGTGGGATTGCCCATCACCATCAAAGGTGTTGGAGCGATAGTATTGCCATTCTCAACCACATACACCCTCCACAATCCCTGTTCATCTTTACGGTAGTGAAGCTCGACACCATTGGAAACCCCATAGTACATACCAGTCTCAGAGCTATATTCCAGTTCTGGAATTAATGGCTTATCACCACTTTGCAACTCTTTTAAGCGCTTATCATCAATACTCAAATGTACGGGCACAGCGGCACCACTATTGATCGCATTGTCTGAGTATTGATTAAAGCGATCCACCTGCGCTCGAGCGGATGCTTTCGCGTATTTTTGATCCACAGGAATAAAACCAGCGTGTGGTCCCCAATCCGAACTTTTGGATTTAATCAGTAAGCTCTTACTGCTGTACAGCCCCGATTCCAACAAACTGCGGTTATTCGGGTCAACAAATCGAATACCAATTACCAGGTTTTCTTCGTCGGCAATGTTCGCGATTACTTTGCGGTCCGTGCTTGGAATACCCACGACTTTATCTGGATCAAAATCTGGGCGATCTTTGGATGAGATACGAAAATCGCGAGACTGATAGACTTTCGGGGCATAAGGATCGGTATTTTTCCGCTTAATCTTCTGTACTCGCTGTTTGATTTTGAGCGAAGTGGATTTGGCACCTTTCACAATATCCGTAACAGGCAGCACGTTCATTTGATCAAAGATGGTTTTGGGTAAGCTTAACCACGCGTCTTTAGCCTGCTTTCGTGCCACTTTCAGATCAACATCAAACACCTCACCCACCACACGTTTATTACTGCCGATCTCAATGACGTTAATGGCAGAATTAACCTTATATCTTCTCGGTAATGACTTTGAAATAACCTTCCCGGTCATTTTTCCGGTTGTAAAAGCCGCCTTACCGATTGGTAAGAAAAAGCCAACATCAGAGATAAGACCAAGCGACCCCATACCGTAATTTCCTTTTTGAAAATCTTCCACGGTAGCCCAAACCGGAACAATCGCCTGCATAACACCTTTCGCATAATCCCATGCTGTTGTGGTAGTTTTTAACTGATCTCGATTATCTATCATATGTTTAGATATAACACTCGCGATCAAATCCTGATCCAAACCATAGCTCATGCTTGCTTGCGTATACTGGGATTTACAGTAGTTATACCAAAAATACATTGACTCCATATTCTCCCAAGTACATTTAGGGGCAACGCTTGGATTCAATTCAGAAAAAAGAGGGGATTCATCACTTAAATCATTGTAATCCAAATCCTGATCTCTAAACGAAATACTATCGATATCAAATAGACCAGCAATAGAGCTTGGCAAGCGCACGGTATAACCTAAATTGGTACTGGTTAAGATGTATGCCTTGGCCTCTGCATCAGTTACGCTTGTGGCAAGCCCATTTCCACCAACCGTCTGTTGTGCTTTATACAGTTTTATTCCGTGATGTAGTCGAGCAGCACCCTGTTTTGATTTTCCTAGAGTAAATTCTGATTTACCTGTCAATTTTGCTTTAGACTCAATAACTGCGCCTAAAAATGAACCGAGCTTTTTCGATAAACGATTATGGTTTTTATGCCATTCATTTTGCACTGTATTAGTAAGGCTACCTAATGCTTGGTTATCTTTCTGAATCCAACTAGCATCTACATCGTAACCATAACCTGGAAGTAGACTCAATCGACCATGAATCAAATAAGGTTTCCATAATTCATTCACTGCATGATGACCAATCCCATAACCATAAAGCCTTGATTTTGTATACATTTCATCCGTTAATGGATACATATGTATATACTCAACAGCCCCTGGCTGACACTCATCAGAACAATCAGACATCTGTACATCAACGACTACGATTTCTGATTGAAGATCTTGATAGGTGCTATGCCATGACAATAAAGAATCCACGACCGCATCTTTTCGTTGCTCGTCACTCATATTGCCAGCGAATTTAAGCGGCAAGTTTGAATCAGTAAAAGTTGAATAGACTAAATCACGAAACGCTTGTTTCACATCCAGTTGGGTCAAACCAACCTCTTGCAATTCATCAAACAGCGCTGGCTCCAAACCGCTGCCGATGTAAGCTTCTAAAGCTTTTTCGGTCAATTTTAACGACAAGCGATGCAGTAAGCTGGATTTAATGTTATTGGGCGATCCATAAGTGTAAACCGTGTCGATACCGACGGCATCAAGGGCGGCTTTCACGCTGAGCATCTCCCAATCTTCTAAATTATCCGCTTCTTTTTGATAAACAGTCGCCGCAATTTGTACGAAGTTTTTACCTAAGAAGCCCCCTTCGACACCTCGGTTATTGATCGTACCCGCCTCAATATCAATACTCACCTCAGGGTTGTTTGAAGAAAATACCGCCAGTGCTAGCTCTACCCCATCCAAATCAGGATAACGCATCGTAATTTGCATATGTAAGTACGCATCGGTCGGATGAATATTCAGCTCATGATCCAAACTTTCACGTGGAGGAACAAAATCCCAAGGAGGAATTGCTACAACCGATAACGGCTTAAATGAAAAATCACTATTCCAAAACATGGGTAGATTCCCCTTGAATGGCCCGTCAATCACTTTCTTATTTTGAATCTCCCCTGCAAATGAGTAATAGTCCGATATTCCAAGACTCCAATCTTTAGGTATGTATGCAGATAACGGCTCTAGCATATTATCGTAATAATCACTGAACGTAGCATCCAGGGCATGACCAATATACATACCGTGATCTTTGAATTTTCGAACAGAAATGGCTTCCCCTCCAAAATTTGACTTGGAATAAATCTTTGGGAAGCCGATATCGAGTGAATCCTCTGACATTTGATCATAGTTATCTTCGATATTTGACCACTCTCGTATCAAGTGTTCATTGAGAAACTCTGCATTATTGAGCAATTGCATACTTGACGTAATATTGGGGGAATATTGGAACGCTAGTGATGCTTGGATTTGCTGTTCACTACCGTATTCAAAATGCGAGTCTTGCTCTAACTCCGCCAAAATATGTAGACGCAGTAAGGCTGCCAAACGTGACCTATCAATATTTTCCGATACAAGCCCATGCCTTATCGCAGGCTCAATCAAACTCGTTTGCAAAAATCGCTCAATATTTTCCTTGGTTTTTTCTTCAAGGAAATTGCGTGACAAGCCGTTATTGTATGCTCCCTTTACGCCGGTTTTTCCCGCTAAAACCTCTTTGACAAAGATTGCATAATTTACAACGTTACTGGTGTTTTTGAGTCGATAATCCTCTTCACCAATCGAGATAGGAAGCAAATCAACAAAGTCAGCACTCAAATCTTGCTGCAAGCTAATCAGAAACGGCACGCTGAGAAGATCGGTCAACATTAACAGGTTGGAAATTGGCCCAGCCTTCACAGCTTGCTGCTCATAGAGTGCAACGCCAGACTGCAAATCGTAACTTTGTTGTACTAATTCACTACGTACATGACCGGGAAACGCCACATTGGTAACAATACATTGGGCATCAGGGTCATTATCCCCTGTGGTCATTGCATCACGTTTGAATGATAGTATCCCCGCCTGATCGTCGAGCACACCAAAATAGACCTCTTTGGAGCGGTAGGGACTTTTCCCCCTTATCTGCCCGTTGTATCGCATCACTTCAACGTTGATTATGGTGCCTTTGGCTATCTTATAATCTTGTTGGAACTCTGTATCTACCGAGACTTGGCAAGCGTATTATTCTGTATCAGGATAATAGATATTTTGCGCAGAGTACCTTACTGGCAAAGCACCATAAGCTATATTAGGTAAAATACTCAACACTGGAAGCATGGCTGAAAAAATCAAGCTATGCCTAAGCGATTTCTCTTTTTTCATAAGTAAGAAAATTCCTATTTATATTTTAATCATAACCCCATATCCAAATTTAATTAAGTTGACATATCATTCCATGATGCTTAGGGATAGTTTGAGTCTTTAAGACAGCATGAGCATTACAAATGTGTTATTTACCCATACTTACAATAGCCTAACATTGATTTTTGATACAAAAAAGAGTCAGAGTTAGCATGCTAGAATAAAAACATAACACTCAATATATAATATTGAAAAAATAAAAACATTTAGAAAAACAATTAAAAAATTAAACGTATAAAATAATTAACTAACAATGTGGTAAATTAAAAATCATTATCGTGAGATATTAAATTGATCAAACAATTAACATAAAACTAAAAAACAAAATTATCACAACTTATCTTTCCTTTGTCTTTTGTTAATTCTATAGGCTTTATTATCACTAAGAGTGAACTGAGATTGTTCATTGACATAAAAGTCAAATAATTTGACTTTTATGTCAATGGTGAGCAATAAGGGAATGAATGTAGGGCAAGTATAAAAATTTTTGAAAATTCCCACCCGACATCAATAAGACGGGTGGGAATATACCTAAACGACTTGGCGTTGCAGGCAGCAAGTGAGTTCATCCCTATGAGCCTAGACAGACTATGTGATTGAGGAGAACGAAGGCCACTGCTTCAAGTAGGAAGAAGACCTGCGTATGAAATCACACTAACTCTGTTTGTAGCCAAGGCCAACCTTGCTTCTTACGGCTTAGGGTGTTTTCCATCATCAGTACGCCGTCTTTTGCATGCTTAGCCAGTTTGTCTGACCATTCTCCTTTAAACAGCAGACGAGTTTGCGCGGTAGTGATGTCGGTCAGCATCAGTGCTGCAAGAGCCAATGATTCCTCATCACAACGACGTTGCAGATCTGCCTCCAAGGCATCAATCATATCCACGACTTGCTCTAGCGTAGCCAGTTCAACCTGACCTACCACCAACTCACGGCCATTGAATGGGTAAGCTTTAAGATCTTTTTCGACCAGCTGCGCCGCACTTAAACCTTCAATGTCAGTTTTCGCAATCAGTAGCGCTTTGATAAAGCCTTCCAGATCGGTAATGCCCGCTAATACCGCTAACTCAGCCACCGCATCTCGGTCTTTTTGCGTGCAGGTTGGTGAGGCAAAGCCAACCGTGTCAGACAAAATGGCAGAGATCATCAGTAACGCGAGTGGGCGTGTTATTTCTGCATTTTCCATTTTGAACAGATTGAACAAAATAGTGCTGGTACAACCGACAGGCCAAATCCACGCTTCCAGTGGATTCACTGTCATCACATCACCAAGACGATGGTGATCGACAATCCCAAGAATTTCGGCTTGATTGAGATCATCCGGTGCTTGCGCTAAATCGGTGTAATCCACTAACCACACTTGTTCGCCCGCCACACTGGTACGTAATTCTGGCTGCTCAACGCCAGCCACATTCAAAATGTGTTGTGTTTCGCGGTTGATTTCACCTTGGCGTACCGCCTTCGCTTCTAAACCACGCGCTTTTAAAAGCTCAGTCGCCACTAATGCGCTACAAATACTGTCACTGTCTGGGTTTTTATGACCAACGACTAAAATCATTCTGTTACCTATTTTCTCTTTGCCATCAAACGGGCGTAAACAAAGGGTGCACTCTACTCAATTTCATAATTTCTTCATGGTGCTAAATCAAAAAAACCTTTTTCTGCCTACAACTCGCTTGAAATTGCGAATAGTTCTCAACTATATTGTCGATAATAATTCTCATTCATTGCACGCGGTATTCTATGAACTCTTTAAAATGGCCAAACATGGCAAATCATCGCGTCCTTGTCTCTCTGTTTAACCTCAGATACAAGCGACTGCTGCTGCCTATCGCTCTCTTTGCTTTGCTTGTCAGTGAGAATACTCGCGCAGTGACAGTCGAAACCTTAGCGGATTCATTCTGGGCGGTGTCAACTTATGTGGCCTTTACTTTAGCGATTTATCATTGGGTGTCTCGCTGGCTGGATGGTGCACACGCTTTAGTCAGCGCTTATCACCGCTCGCGAAACCTACAAGTGGTGATTGCCGCTCTACTGGGTGCTTTGCCAGGTTGCGGAGGGGCGATTGTTGTCACTACGCAATTTGTCAGCGGCAAAGTGGGTTTTGGAGCTTTGGTCGCGGTATTAACGGCCACGATGGGCGATGCCGCTTTCTTGCTGCTCGCCAGCCAACCAGTGACTGGGCTTTATGTGATTGGGATTGGGGTTGTAACGGGTTGTGTCACTGGTCTAGTGATCAATGCTCTGCATCGGGATGATTTTATGCGTCCTGCGCTCACTGAACTGAGCAATAAACTGCGGACATCTTGCTGCTCCGCCACTAGCGCCGTCTCTTTTAAAGCGATCAATCTCCAAGGGTTATTCTGGAAATACCTTTTACTCCCTGCATCCCTAGTGGCGTTTGCCTCTTCATTTCAAATCGACATCAACCAAGTGTTGTCACTGCCTGAAATGAGTATCGAATGGATAGGTGCTTTACTGGCCGTTAGCAGTATGCTACTGTGGGCGCTCACGCAAGAAATTGAAGATTATCAATCCACCGTGAGTGAAGACGATAAAATCCGCACTTCACACCCGATGCAAAAAGCCGCGCAGGATACCAACTTCGTAAGTGCGTGGGTGATCATCGCCTTTCTTGCCTTCGAATTGACCCTGCACTTTACGGGATTTGAAATTGGCGCAAATTGGGGGAATTGGGGCGTATGGATGCCTGCACTTGGCATTATGATTGGCCTCTTACCCGGCTGCGGACCGCAGATCCTCGTCACCAGTTTGTACTTGTCGGGTGCACTGCCATTTTCAGCCCAATTGTCGAATGCGATTTCGAACGATGGTGATGCGTTATTCCCCGCCATTGCGTTAGCACCGAAAGCCGCGTTAATGGCCACGCTCTATTCCTCAATTCCCGCCGCGATAGTGGGCTACGGTTACTTTTGGTTGTTTGAGATGTAATTGACAAACAAGGAGCTCTTAACCCCTTGTTTGTGATTGAATAATAAAGCTAACCCACTGTAAAAATGGCGCGGCTTTGTAACCCCTTCTCTAAGTTAACGATGAGCAGTTTGGAAGGTTCGCTGCTTAATTGCTCTCCTGTCCAATAGTCATACCATTGCACCGGATGATTGGCGACCAAGGTAAACACTTGAGCTTTACCGTTGAAGTTAAACAAGCAGTGCAGATCATTCTTATCGGTCAGCGGTAAGAAGGCATGGCGCATGCTCAGAGAAGTGATTTTGGCCGCCTTCTGACTGTATTGGAATCGTTTGAGTAAACGTTTCAGGCTCTGTTTTGCAAACGGTGTTAATGTCGGCAGTGGGTCGCCTGACAATAGCAAACCACCGCTGGCGAGCAGTAAATTACGGTGGAATTCGTAGCTGGCGCGATCGGCACTTTGATTGGGCAGCGAGGTGAGCGTTAAGCAATCCGGATCGATTTGCCACAGCTGCCGGTGCTGCCAACTGCGCATTAAGGTTTCACGCGCAATTTGGCAAAAGCGATCGGCATTGCGCTCTACATCATCCGACACACGCATTGCATCCACCAAACCCAGTGAAGGCCACATCGGCGCATTACAACCGAGTAGCCATGCATCGCCTGCGCCTTCCGCGATGGCTTGCATGCCCATTCGATACGCTTCTACACCCGTAACACCCGATTGAAAACGCTGGCCTTGTAGCGTTCCCCAGTAGTTGGCATCCAGCTTAAAAAGCTCAACGCCCCACTCTTCACGTAAGGTTTTGACCACTTGGGTCAAATGCTCTTGCACGTCAGGATGAGAGCCATCCAACACATACCAAGGAGTACAACGCCAACCGCCATAAGTGATCTCTTCGGCTTTGAGTGGCTGACCTGCGGCATTTTTCACAAACCAGTCCGGATGCTGACGAAAAACCGCAGAATCCGCTTCCGCGATAAAAGGCGCGAGCCAGATAGCGGGCTTTTTACCTTGAGCGCGAATATCGGCAATCACTTGCTCAATACCACTGGGGAATTTTTGGGATGGCGTAAGCCAATCGCCCATAAAGGCTTGATAGCCATCATCCAGCAGCACCCACTCCAATTCTGGATGACGCTCCGCCAATATCGCGACATTCTCTTTGATATCTTGCTCGGTCACCTCTGCATAATAGGCGTACCAAGAACACCAGCCCATTGGTGCAGGATCTTTGAGATGGGGTCTTGGCGGATGGTGGCGAGAAATCGCCTCTGCATAGGCTTGGTAAAGCTCCGACATGGATTCGCCTTCTAAGCAAATCACCGATTCCAACTGATTGGTGATCCAATCTTGTGGTCGGGTTTCCTCTCCATCAATAAACGCGCTTAACACCCAATGCTGCGGGTGGCGATGCACTTCAAAAAAGCCCGCAAAACGCTGGCAAGAAGTAAAGCCAAACAACAGATAGCGGCCAGCGGCCTCTATCATCAAGGTATTGTAAAAACGCTTTGGCGCATCATGCGGGTAGATGCGGTAACTGAGATTGTTATCTGGGCATCGTCCAACTTCTTGGATATGGCTTAGCGTCCCTGAGGTTTGCGACAGCATTTGAAACCCATCCCCCACCAAGCGGGCATCCGATTCGACATCCAATAAAGTGCTAAACAGTGGATAACGGCGTTCAAAAGGTCGATTATGTAGCCCGATATATCGCGCGGAAAGCTCATTACCTGCGATCTCCAGCTCAATGTCCGATTGCTGCTCTAGGATTTCTCGCCCATTGGCTAATCTGAGATGGCTCATTGATTCTCTCCTTTTTGCTCTGAGTATCCACCCAACTGCGTATAAAACAGGCTATTTATACTCAAACTGTTTATAACTGCGATCAAGCAACAAACTCAATCTAAAACGCCTAGCTCTCGTTTTACCATGACCATGTGATCTCAAGAAATGCCTATAGCCAATTTAGGTAACAAAACTGTGCGGCTGCACAATCAATGTGCAAGATTTTTAAGATAATTTTGATCATTAAGGTTACACACGGCGTTTGCTCTGAGTTATCCACAGAAAATGTGGATAAGGCTACTGGTGTCGAAAAGCGATTGCACCACGACGATAACCCCATGAGTGCAAGGAAAAACAGGTAAAAAAATCCCCGAGTAACACTCAGGGATTGTGGGGTATTTGGGAGACGCTGATGGTTGTCAGTATTAATCTTTTAGATAGATCAGCCAGTACCACATGCCAACAAACACACCGCCACCAACAATATTGCCTAAGGTCACTGGAATGAGGTTATTGACGATGAAGTTAACAAAGTTGAGATCTGCATACTGAGCGATATTCGCTCCTGTCATTGCCCAAAAACTCTCTGGCGCAAAATACTTAATCCCAATCGCCATCGGTACTTGGAACATATTGGCAATACAGTGCTCAAAACCGGAAGAGACAAACATGGCCACCGGCAGGATCAAGACCATCACTTTATCGGTTAACGAGCGGGCACTAAAGGTCATCCAAACCGCCAAACAAACTAGGATGTTACACATCAATCCAAGCGCGAAAGCTTGCAAGAAGGTGTGATGCAATTTGTGCTGGGAAATCGCCATCGCATTTAAGCCAAGCTGACCGCCATCTTCCATAAACTGACGGGTGGCGAGCATGATAAACACTAAGATAATCGAACCACACAAATTACCGAAGTAGACCACTGTCCAGTTGCGAACCAATTCTTTCCACGAAATTTTACCACTCGCTTTCGCCACCAAAATCAACACTGAACTGGTAAACAGCTCACCGCCAGTAATGACGACTAGGATTAAACCTAAGCTAAAAGCTAAGCCGCCGAGCAGCTTAGTCACCCCGTAAGGCATATCGTGGGCACCAGTCGTGACTACGGTATAAAAAACAAAGGCAATACCGATTTGGATGCCAGCAGAAATCGCCAACAGGAAAGATTTGTACGCCGCTTTTTTAGCTTTACCTTCACCCGTAATGGCGGCACGTTCAGCCATCTGGGGTGGGAGAAGAGAATCGAATTGGTTATGTTCCATGAGCTTGTTACATTTTGACACACAACAGAAGAGGTGGCGGATAATCGCTCTATTTCCCCTTGAGTTCAAGGGCTATTTGTCATGTTCACGAAAAATGTTTAGATACCCGTCCTACTTGGAGTCACAGCGCGGTTTTCTCCGTCTATTCACCTCAACTCTCGCGTTCGGTGGTCACCTTGACCTTCACTCCTCTCGCAGTGAATTTTGTGCTGTTGTTCAAAACATTTTCCTCATCTTGCGCTGAAAAAAACACCAGATCGGGTCAAGCTAACAGTTCTGCGAGCACAAGATTGCGTGTTGATGCTGCGCAGCCTATTGTTGCCGCAACAACAGCTTAAAAAGGTAATAGCCATGAAATTCACTCAACAGCACATCGATGAGCTTAATTTACTGCTGCAATTTGATTTGAGCAGCGCAGCGACCGGCATCAAAGTGCACCACGATGCGTCTGAAGCGGTACAAGCCGCTGTGATTCGTCTGTATAACAAAGGCTTATGTACTCAACCTGATGGTGGTTACCTCACCGATGAAGGCATCGAGATTGCCGAACACGCTGACCGTGTACTGCGTGTACTGAACGCGTAATCCTGTTTTGAATGAGCGCTTTACTGCGCTCATTGCCTTTCTCCCTTGATTCCAACTGTGTTACGGTAGCCACCTCATTCGCTCTTAGATAAAGGATGAACTGATGAAAAGAGTTGTCGTGATAGGTGCAGGATGGCTAGGTTTGCCACTGGCACAATGGCTTAAGCAACAAGGCCATATTGTGTATGCGACACGCACTACCCCACAGGCTGTTCAAACTCTTGAAGATCAAGGTATTGAGAGTTTTGTTTGCCAATTAGATCAACCCGATGGTTTAAGCGATGCTTTGCTTGAGCGGCAATGCGATACCGTCATTGGCTGCTTTCCTCCCGGTTTTCGTCAAGGCGCTGGCGAGCACTATGCCAAACATTGGCAAAACTTGGTGCAGCATGCCAAACAGGCCAATATTCAAAAACTGGTGATGATCAGTTCAACCTCTGTGTATCCCGATATCGCCAAAGCGATGAATGAACAAGACGCCTCTTTGGCATTGGCACTGGATAATTCCGCTTTTGATGCGAAAGCGCGCATCTTACTCAAAGCCGAACAGCATGTGATCACCTCAGGTATGGATTACACCATTCTGCGTTGCAGTGGCCTGATGGGGCCTAAACGCCACCCATCACGCTTTGTCAGCAAAATGGCACAAGTCAGCCGACTCGCGCCAGCCAATATGCTGCATCTGTATGACGCGATTGGTATCGCTCATTTTTCACTAGAGCAGCTCCCCTACTCGATTATCAACGCCACAACCCCCAACACGGTCAGTAAAGCGGAGTTTTATCAGGCCGCACTCGACGCAGTAGCAAGCGAACTGCCTCTGCCACCGCTGTGTGATAAAGAGGAGAAACGGATTGTGTGCGACAAATTATTGGCAGCTGGTTACCGTTTTCATTTCTCTCACACCTTAGAGGCTGTGCACGGTTATGAGTAAACGCTTGTATCAACAGATTGAAACCCTATGGGATTACTTGCAGTTGCACCAACAACCCGACGTTGCGGATCTGATTTTGGTGCTCGGCAGTAACGATGTCCGTGTGGCAGAACATGCGGCAAAACTCTACCACCAAGGCCTTGCCCCTTATGTACTGTTTTCCGGTGGCTTTGGCCGTTTTACTCAAGGGGTATTTAACCACAGTGAGGCGGAGACTTTTGCCGCGATCGCTAAAGATGCTGGTGTCCCTGAACACGCGATTTTGCTTGAGACACAATCGACCAATAGTGGTGAAAATCTACATTTCAGCCATCAGCTATTGGTGCAACAAGCTTGGCCTGCCAAACGCATCTTACTGGTGCAAAAACCTTATATGGAACGTCGCGCTTATGCGACATTTATGCAACAGTGGCCAGAATCGGTCGAAAGTGTGCAGGTTACCTCACCCGCAGGCAGTTTTTTTGACTATTTAACTTCAGAGCTCACCAGTGATTTTGTGCTCAATGCCATGCTGGGCGATTTTGAACGCATCCGAGATTATCCAGCGCTGGGTTTTCAAATCACGCAACCTATCCCAGAGCCAGTGATGCAGGCCTATCAAGCTTTGTTGCCATTAAAAGTGCATCTTGAAATGTCATGATTGTGGCATCGGTTTTGCTTAGCTATTTTGGGGTATAGGTTACTTTTTTAGATAGTGACTTTTTTAGATAGTGACTTTTTTAGATAGTTACTTTTTTAGGTAGATGCTACTTTTTGAATAGAAGTGACTTTGGGAATGGAAGTGACTTTTTGGATAGAAGTGACTGTTTGAGTAAAAATGAACGTTGAGGTCGCCTCCACTTTCCAAACAGCAATCAAGGAGTTTGATTATGGAATTACAACGTCACCACTGCTACGACCTTATTCACATAGGAATGCGTGAATTGTTGGAAGATCGTATGGGCTATTACTCTGCGCTTGATTATCAGCAGACCTTGTATGGCATGACGGGTAAATCCAGCTGTTTAACCATGTCCGATGATGAATTAGCGTCAACCCTTGAAGCCCTAAGAAGCGAAGGCTACCTTCACGAATTACATGACTTCTCCAACTAGTCTGATGGCTCAGGTAAGTACACTGAACTTCGTCATGTGTGACAGATGAGGATGGCGAAAGCCATCCTTTGTTTATCTCCGTATCCCTCCTGACTTCAAATCATTACGGCCTTGAGCATGGCTTAAGCGACCGGTGCTTGCCTCTATAGAGAACCCAAACATCGCTTAACAGTTTTTCTTGCCAAAGAGTTTCGCTACACTGTCGCCACTCATTTGACTGGACGTACCCAAAATGAAACAACTGCTCGACTTTATTCCACTGATCATTTTTTTCGCTTTATATAAGTTTTATGACATCTACGTAGCAACAGGGGCGCTGATCGCCGCCACGACAGTTCAAGTGATTGTCACTTATGCTATGTACAAAAAAGTGGAGAAAATGCAGCTCATCACATTCGTGATGGTTGCTCTGTTTGGTGGCATGACCTTAGCCCTGCATGACGATAACTTCATCAAATGGAAAGTGACGATTGTGTATGTGGTTTTTGCGCTCGGTCTAACCATCAGCCAGATCATGGGTAAGCCTGCGATCAAAGGGATGCTCGGTAAAGAGCTCACCTTGCCGGATGCGGTATGGTCAACCATTAACTGGGCATGGGTGATGTTTTTCAGCGGCTGCGCTGCACTCAATCTTTATGTTGCCTACCACCTACCGCTTGATGTCTGGGTTAATTTCAAGGTATTTGGTCTGTTGGCGGCAACCTTAGTGTTTACTCTGCTCACGGGAGGCTACATCTACAAACACCTTCCCCATGAACCCAAACAGAAAAACCAATAAATTGTCCTGATGGCATACCCAAACGATTTGGCACTTCAAGCAGGAAGGAGATTGGCTGGGCATAAAGGGATGATCCAGTGACGAATTTGTGGTTATAATCCGCCCCCTAATCCACAGCGACCGTATTCGGTCGCTGTTTTGTTTGCTGTGGATCCCCAAATGAATCAAACCGTAAATTCACCTAAAGGCCAGCTTCTGCTGCGCACACTCGCAATGCCTGCCGATACGAATGCAAATGGCGATATTTTTGGCGGCTGGATCATGTCTCAACTCGACTTAGCGGGCGGTATTCTCGCGAAAGAGATCTCCTGTGGACGCATCGTGACTGTTTCTGTTTCCAGTATCACTTTTAAAAAACCTGTCAAAGTCGGTGACGTGGTATGTTGCTACGGCGAATGCACCAAGATTGGCCGCACATCGATGTCGATCAATCTCGAAGTGTGGGTTAAGCCGGTCAAAGAAGAGGGGGTCGGCGA
This sequence comes from Vibrio paracholerae, assembly GCF_037672085.1. Classification (NCBI taxonomy): domain Bacteria; kingdom Pseudomonadati; phylum Pseudomonadota; class Gammaproteobacteria; order Vibrionales; family Vibrionaceae; genus Vibrio; species Vibrio paracholerae. Next base: position 1,718,732 of record NZ_JBBHLM010000002.1, read on the forward strand.
ACGTTTTCAAGTGTGTGAAGCCACCTTTAACTATGTGGCGATTGATGCAAATGGCCGTCCCAGAGCAATAAGCCTCAGCAATGGATCACAGAAATCATCTTGATAGGCTGTGTTTCACAAGCGAGTTGCGTAGAGTATTGACTTTGCTTTTGGTCAGTTGATAAGGATTAAAGTGTTATGTGGTATGTGATTTTTGCGCAGGATGTCGAGAACTCATTAGAAAAACGTCTGAGCGTACGCCCAAAACATCTGGAGCGTTTACAACAACTGCAAGATGAAGGCCGTCTGCTCACTGCAGGCCCCATGCCAGCCATCGATTCCGAAAATCCGGGACAGGCAGGCTTTACTGGCTCAACCGTGATCGCGGAGTTCGCCTCCTTAGTTGAAGCACAAGCTTGGGCGGATGCCGATCCTTATGTCGCGGCGGGTGTTTATGCCAACGTCATTGTTAAACCTTTCAAAAAAGTATTCTGATATGAAAAAAATCGTCCTGAGCAGCGTTATCGCCTCGACTCTCCTTCTCGTCGGTTGCAGCTCTGGCTCAGCAGAAAAACAGCGTAACCTTGAGCTATTGGCGGGTAACCGCGCCAGCTTACTCTCGACCGAGTTACCATTGGAGTTTGGCCCTCTGAATATTCTCCGTGCTACCGCCAAAGGCAGTACTGTTGAGCTAATGATGGTGTACAACACGGATGCCAATAATGCCAAACCGACCGAACAAGTACTGCAAAGCGCGGTCAGTAGCTTCTGTGCTAACAAAGACATCCGTTCGAATCTGGATGTTGGGATCAGCTACCGCATCCAAATGCGCAACACGCGTGGTCAATTAATGGCCGATCAGTTGGTCACGAAAGAGAGCTGCAAGCAAGGTTAAGCGAGTTTACAGTCATCAAGCTATACCCAAACGACTTGGAGTTGCAGGTAGGCGGCAAGTGAGTTCATCCCCATGAGCATAGATACATTATGTGATTGGGATGAACGAACGTAGCCAACACCGCTGCAGCTTCAAGTAGCAAGGGGATATTCCAGATTGACTCTCGAGCAACACAAACGAAAAGAACAAAGGCCTCATAAGAGGCCTTTGCGGTTTCTAACGGTTTACTCAAACTACTTGGCGTTGTAGGTAAACCTCAAGTAGGAAGCGTATATCAGGCTTGCCATTCTGCGCGCAGTGCTTTCGCTGCGTTGACCATGTTAGTGAGTGCCGCTTCCACTTCTGGCCAGTTGCGGGTTTTTAGACCGCAATCTGGGTTGACCCACAAACGCTGTGCTGGAATTTTTTCTGCTGCTTTGCGCAGCAGATCTTCAATCCATGTTTGTGCAGGAATGTTCGGTGAGTGAATGTCGTACACGCCTGGGCCAATTTCGTTCGGGTAGTTAAACTCTTCAAACGCTTTGAGCAGCTCCATGTTGGAGCGCGATGTTTCAATGGTGATCACGTCGGCATCCAGTGCCGCAACCGATTCGATGATCTCGTTGAATTCGCTGTAACACATATGGGTATGAATTTGCGTTTCCGGACGCGCGCTACCCGCGGAAATCTTAAACGCTTGCACTGCCCAATCTAAATAGGTTTGATGATCGCGTTTTTTCAGTGGTAAACCTTCACGAATCGCGGGTTCATCAATTTGAATAATATTGATGCCTGCATCTTGCAAATCCGCCACTTCATCACGCAGTGCCAACGCCAATTGCTGAGCAATCTCTTGGCGACTGATGTCTTCACGTGGGAAGGTCCAGCACAGAATGGTCACAGGCCCCGTCAACATCCCTTTCATCTGCTTAGAAGTTAGAGATTGCGCGTAAGTTGACCACTCCACCGTGATCGGTTTTTCACGTTCGATATCCGCCACCACAATCGCAGGTTTTACGCAGCGTGAACCGTAGCTCTGCACCCAACCAAACTGCGTGGTTTGGAAACCGGCGAGGTTTTCAGCAAAGTATTCCACCATGTCGTTACGTTCCGCTTCACCGTGTACCAGCACATCTAGCCCTAGTGCTTCTTGGCGTTTCACTGCATCAGCAATATGGCCTTTCAGTGCTTGCACATACTCTTGCTCGCTCAGCTTGCCTTGGCGATACGCACTACGCTCAGTACGGATCTCACCCGTTTGTGGGAAAGAGCCAATGGTCGTGGTCGGTAAGAAAGGCAGACCCAATACTTCTGCTTGGTGATGAGCACGCTCAATATAAGGCGCACTCCGCTCTGCCAATGCCGCCGTAATATTGTTGATACGCGCTTGCACAGAAGCCTTGTTCACCGTGTGAGAAGATTTGCGCGCAGCAATCGGCTGGCTGTAGGTATCACACGCTAAAATTGCGGCGGCATCCCCCTCCAGAGCACAGCCGAGCAAGGCGACTTCGGTCACTTTCTGCTTAGCAAACGCAAACCAGCTGCGGGTTTCTGCGCTTAGATCGCCTTCCAGATCCAGATCGACAGGGCTGTGCAGCAGTGAACAGGAACTGGCGACCCACAAACGCTCACCCAGCAAGGTTTTTACAGGTTGTAGACGAGCCAGAATGGCACTCAAATCGGCACGCCAAACGTTACGGCCATTGATGACCCCCGCAGAAAGCACCCAATCGGAAGGCAAGCGGTTCACAATAGTTTCGAGCTGCGCTGGAGCGGCCGAAATATCCACATGCAAACCATCGACAGGCAGTTCGACTATCTTATCAAGCGTGTCTAACACTGAATCAAAGTAAGTGGTCAGGAGCAGTTTGACGTCACCGCGGATCACCTGATAAGCCAGCTTAAATGCTTCTTGCCAACGGGGTTCCAGCTCTAACGCCAAAATAGGCTCATCGATTTGTACCCATTGCACACCCTGCTTCGCCAGCTTGCTCAGAATCGCTTGGTAAGCGGTCAATAAACGCGGCAACAGCGTTAAGCGATCAAAGCCCTCTTCCACTTCTTTACCTAAATAGAGGTAGCTCACAGGACCAAGCAGCACTGGTTTTACATCGTGACCCGCTTGCAGCGCTTCATTCACCTCTTCAAACAGTTGTGGCCAGCTTACATTAAACGTGTCGTGAGAGCTGAACTCCGGCACGATATAGTGATAGTTGGTGTTGAACCACTTGGTCATATCAGAAGCCGCACTGCCCGTTCCGCAACCACAAGCATTTTGTGACTGACCACGACCGACACGGAACAAAGTATCTAAATCAGGAAAACCGTGGCTATGGCGCTTAGGCACATGGCCGAGTAACAGCGTGGTGGTGAGTACATGGTCGTACCAAGCAAAGTCACCCGCGGTCACAAAGTCTAATCCGGCTTCTTTTTGCAATGCCCAGTTGTGTTGGCGAATTTGACTACCGACCTGTTTCAAAGCCGCTTGGTCAATCTCACCACGCCAGTATTTTTCAAGAGCAAATTTAAGTTCGCGTTTTTCGCCAATGCGGGGATAACCAAGAATGTGTGTCGTTGTCATGTGAAAATCCTTTGTCTGTTCTTAATAGGTCGTAGAAGCTCTAAGCTGCCTCAGCACATCGAAAGATGTCTGGATGGCTAAACTATCGCGTTGTACGCCTTCGAGGACAAGGTTCATTTATTCAACTTGTTTATTAGTAATTTTCATGTTGGCACTGGCAACTATCAATTTACCTTTACTATTTATCACCAAACTGCTTGGAGTTGCAGGTAGGCAGTAAGTGAGCTCATCCCCATGAGCATAGACACACTATGTGATTGGGGTGAACGAATGTAGCCAACACCGCTGCGGCTTCAAGCAGGAGGGTTATAGCCATCTAGATGTTTACAGCTCCGAAAAATCGGCGTAACTTAGCTAAAAATTCATGTTGGCTTAGGGATAAGTGAGGAGAGTTCATGATAGAGCTGAAACATTTGAAAACGCTGATCTCGCTACGCGATACCGGTTCACTGACCGCCACCGCGACCTCGTTGCATCTCACCCAGTCTGCGCTCTCGCATCAGATTAAAGACTTGGAAGCGCGAATTGGCGGGCAGCTTTTTTTGCGTAAAACACGCCCAGTGCGTTTTACCACCGAAGGCGAAATTTTGCTGCGTTTGGCGGACGATATTTTGCCTAAGATGTCGCGCGCCGAGAATGAACTGGCGAGCCTTAAAGAAGATGTGAATGGACGCCTGCACATGGCGATTGAGTGCCACTCCTGCTTTCAATGGCTAATGCCCGCCCTGCGCGAATATCAGGTCAGTTGGCCAAATGTGGCGCTGGATTTTTCGTCCGGCTTTGGGTTTGAACCTCTACCCGCGCTGTTAGCGGGGGAATTGGATTTGGTGATCACCTCAGATATTTTGCCGCGCTCAGAAGTGCATTATGAGCCGCTGTTTGATTTTGAAATGCGCCTTATCACCGCCACCAACCACCCGTTGGCAGACAAAGCAGGTATTGAACCCCAAGATTTGATCGATCAAACCATGCTCACCTATCCGGTGCAAAAGCAAAGGTTGGATGTCGTAAAACACTTTTTGCACCCCGCAGGCGTTGAGCCCGCACGCTGGAAGCAAGCCGACAATACCTTGATGCTGGTACAAATGGTGTCGGCAGGATTAGGCGTCGCGGCTCTACCGAATTGGGCAATCAGCGAGTTTTCACGCCAAGGGCTCATCACCAGTAAACCGTTAGGTAAAGGGCTATGGCGTCGCTTGTTTGCCGCCACTCGCCATAGCGAAAAAGACAAACGCTACCTGCAAGCCTTTTTCGCTACCGCACGCCAACAATGCAAAAGCCACCTTGATGGGATCAAGATGGCTTCACTTTAGGCATCACTACCGAGCATAAGCTTTGAACTGGTTGGTAAGAGGATCGTATTGATAACCCAGTACGTCTAACTTACCGACCAGATGCTCAATATCCATTTCATAAGTGCTGATCAACTCATCCAGACTGTCACATTCCAAACGCAGTTTTTCATTGACGATGCCCAGCAAGATCACGCTATCGAAGTTTCGTACGTTGCTCAGATCCATCACATCACTCCTGATTGAATGTTTTCACTCAGCGTTTCCGCTCCCCAACTTCATCAAGCATAGTCGCTATTTGGGTAACGAAAAGTGATCTGTGCGACGCACTTCACTCCACTGCGCTACAACGGCATTTGATACAAACCGTGGAATCCGGTTGCGGATGCCAGTACCAAAAGCCCTGCGAGCAATAACTGCCATTTAGTGACGGTTTTGCCAGAGATCAAATGCCAGCACCACGCCACGACACCTGCAATCAGCAAACCAAAGCTCATCACAATCGGCATCAATAGTGTTTGCAGTTGCTCGTCATTCAAACCAGAAACATAAGGCAAGAGGCATAACGCAGTGAGCATGGCAGATACAATCCCTACCACAGGCAAGATTCGATGAAAGGCTTGTAAGCGTGAGCGAGCCAGTGTCAGTAGCAAATGTCCGAACATCGCACCCAGCAGGAAAATCGCCGCAACGATATTGAGCGATGCAGGCCATGCCGGCGCTTCGCTGATCAAAATCCCGACGTAAGCCAGTGCTAAACCATTGGCTAAATACATCACCCACAGCGGGCCTTCTTCACGCGTTTTTTTAGTCTGCACTTGCGAATAGAAGTAAAACAGTGCAAACACCACCAGAAATGCTTCAATTTTGATCGACGCTACGGCCAACCAGAGCACCGCTAACGCAGGCAATACTTTGTGGATACGACCACGCTGCCCGGGGCAAATTTCCCCCTTGACCAGCACCAGTGTCAAAATGATTTGCGCGCCCAATAACATAGGTGCGAATACGGAAATCAGAGAATAAAGCATAGTTTGCCAAATCAGAGAGCTGTCGAGGTGGCAGATAATAGCAAACCTCCTTCGAGAACCCCAAGCAGCGGCCGCGAATTTCCTCTGTGGATGAAACTCCGGTGGTGTGAACTACTCAGACCAGATCGCAAAATGGCTAAAAGTGCAGCAAGCCAAACAAAAGTGGGACGACAAAACATCACAATAGGTTATAGTTTGCGTCCAACTATAACTAGAGAATGATATGAAAATTCGATTATTAGTCAGCATTTTATGCATCCTGTTCGCCGGTTGCGCCTTACAACAAACCAACCGCGCACTCCAACCCGACCAACGCTGGGTCACTCAAACACTGCCCAATGGCCTTACTTACCATCTCTACCCAGACAGTGAACAAGAAGTCTCTATTCGTTTGTACGTTCACGCAGGTTCAATGCAAGAAACCGCGCAGCAAACGGGTTACGCTCACTTCATCGAACATATGGCATTTAACGGAACCCGCCATTATCAGCACAATGATGTGATTCGGATGTTTGAGCAAAGTGGTGCCCAGTTTGGTGCCGACTTTAACGCTTTAACCGGCTACGACCGCACGGTTTATCAGCTCGACCTACCTAATGCGCAAAATATCGATAAAGCGCTATTGTGGTTTGCTGATATTGCTGACGGTTTAGCGTTTGACGCTGATGAAGTCGAAAAAGAGAAAGGGGTGATTTTGGGGGAGTTTCGCGCCTCACGCACAGAAAACATGAGCTTAGAGCAGCAGTTTTATCTGCACCAGATCCAAGGGACCTCCTACGCGGATCGCGATCCCCTCGGCTCACGCGAGTTGGTGCAAGCCGCCACTCCAGACAGTTTGAAAGCCTTCTACCAACAGTGGTATCAACCTCAATTAGCGGAACTGGTCATTACTGGTAACTTTACCCTTGAACAAGGCCAACAGTGGGTTGAGAACTATTTCTCCTCATGGAAGAAAGGCACCACCGAAAAGCCAGCTTCGATTTATCACCAAGCCCTGAATAACCAAGACCTAGTCGCTCCGGTGACTGCAGGAGAATCGCCTAGCCTGACCTTGATCTTCCCCCAAGGCTCAGCAGCGATTAAAGACTATGCCAGCCAGCAAGAGTTTTGGCGCGACGACGTCAGCGAACAGCTATTGCACACACGCCTAGGGGCGGCATTCAATGATGCAGCGCAAGCTACGACGGGCATTTACGCGAGCCATTATGTAGTCGAAGGCCAGCGTTACACTATCATCAGTGTCGGATTTGCGGCCGAGCAAAGAGAGAAAGTGCAAGCCTTGTTACTGGAAACGCTCGCTTCAGTGCGTGATTACGGGGTGACCAAAAATGAGTTGGATATCATTATGCGCGGTTATCGTGAGCATTTAACCTTTTTACAAGAAGATCGCGAAGCCATAACCCCAGCGAGTCATGCCAATCAAAAAGTCTACTCAATTGTATTTGATGAACCGATCCAAGCGACGCTCGATTACCAAGCGAGCTTGAGCAAATTTATTGCCTCAGCGACACCAGAAATGATCAATCGTCATATCCAACAGCAATTGAGCCAAAACCCTGTCTGGGTTGTTGGCGTTGCGGCCACTGAAGATGCGCAAGCGTTGAAAAATGCCTTGCCACAATGGCGTAACGACCTAGCGCAACCTGGCAATCAGCCTATCGACCAACAAGTCGATAGCCCATTCACCCAGCAATTTACTGCGGGCGAAGTGGTGAAACAACTCGATATTAATGACGAACCACAGGTGACTTATTGGCAGCTTGATAACGGTATTGACGTCTATTATCTGCGCAATATTGAAGCCAAAGATCGCGTCTTTGTTCAATACGCCAGTTCGGGTGGCCAATTCGCGTTACCTGCAGACCTACTCCCTGCCGCTGAAATTGCTCCTGCAGTGCAAATGCGAAGTGGTTTAGATACGTTGAACGGCTCTCAGTTTGATCGCTACCTTCGTCAGAAAGACATTGGTTTCTATAGCTATATTGCATCGACCAGTCATGGTTTCGAAGCCAATAGTAAAGCGCAAGAGTTACCTGAGCTGCTGGAAATACTCCATTTATTGTCAACTCAAGTCAAAGTCAGTCCTGATCAGCTCAATTCAGTGAAAACCGAATTTACTCAAAATCGTAGTACGTATTTTGACTCTCCTATCGGCACTTTCATACGTGAGGTCAGCCATCAAAGCTTTATCGAGGGCAGCCCATACAGAATGCGCACTCCTGAACAGGTCGCCCAAGTCACGGCACAGCAAATTGAGCAGGTTCATCAACGTCTCTTCAGTGAAGGACGCAATAATACGCTGGTCATCGTCGGTGATATTGAGCGCTCTCAAATCACCCCGATGTTGCGTCAGTACGTAGCAAGCTTACCTTTGACCAAGGGAACGCTTTCACCTATGACCAGCCAGTTGCTCAAACCGGTTGTACCACGCCTAGAATTAGCACTTAACAATGAAAACTCGACTCAATATTCCTTACGCCTGCTCTCTGAAACTCAGCCGCGTACAGCAAAAACCGTCTTTATCGATGATATGTTGCAACGTATTGCGACTCAGCGTTTACTCACTGAAGTTCGTGAGCATCAAGGTTTAGACTACACGCCACAAGTGATCCCTTACGTGGTCGATGGAGATATTCTCAATGATTGGATACTGTCAGCCTTAGTTGACCCGAAAAGTGAACCACAAGTGGCCAAAGTGATGCATGAAGTTGCGAATGAGCTTGCCCAAGGTGTGATGCAGCAAGAATGGGATATCGTCAAGCAGAAGTTCTTGATAGATATGAAAACACTTGAGAAATCACCCGCGCAACAAGCCTACACCGTGGTACGTTATGCGATTCATCATTATGGGATTGAGGCCATCTACAAGTTTGAGGAGATGACACAATCCATCACCCTCAGCGAAGTCAACCAACGAGCTCAAGCGTTATTTGGCAAAGATACGATGTCACAAGAGCTGATCATGACGCCTAAGGCTAATCCTAAAGGCTAAGCGCTGAGCACACTCATCGAATCAATACTCATTATTCAACCTAAACCAAGCCCGCCAAGCGGGCTTTGTTATGAGTGGCGTTTTGGGGAACCGATATTTCCCCGGCTTTGCTGGCTATATCAACTCGCTAAATAAGCGAGCAGACGCTGCGCAGTCACAATCCCTTTGTATTTATTACCCTCGACTAAAACCCAAGGTGGCGGTGGATTGGTTTTGAGCAACGAGGCTAATAGCTTGAGGTCTGTATCATGAGCCAGTTTGACTTGCGGCGTGCGCATGATTTGATTGACGGGTTTGCGCCAAATAGCGGCTTCACGTGCCGTTTCTAATTCAGTACCCATGGTAGGTGTAAGGTGTAAATTCAGCGCGGCTCTATCCACCAAGCCGACACATTCACCGGCCGTGACGACCGGTAAAACATCGGACTGCACCGAGTTAAAGTATTCCACCGCCAACGAGAGTGGATCTCCGGGGTCGAGCCGATATTGAGTGAAAATCGCTAAACTTTGCAGTGTTGTAATTTCGCTTGATTGCTTATCGGCTTCACGGTTGGTCAGCTTAAGATGTTTGCGATAATCCGAGGCATGAATAAGGTTACTCAGTGGCAAAGGCTTGGCGAAAAAGAATCCCTGTAATAGGTCTACCCCCAACGACTTGAGGACATACACTTCATGTTCAGTCTCTACCCCTTCGGCGACAACCTTAACACCCAAAGTATGGGCAAGATCGGTCATCATTTTTACGATGGCGTAGCGGCGTGACCCCACTTCGATATTAGTCACAAACTCTCGATCGATTTTCAAATAATCAAACTGACACTCCGTTAGGTAAGAGAACGAAGAAAAGCCCGTGCCAAAATCATCAATCGCGACAGTAACTCCACGATTTCGTAAATACTGCAGCACTTCGCCGCCTTGTGATTGAGAGTCAAAGTAAGCCGTTTCCGTTAACTCCACCGTGATATTTTTCGCCAAAGTCGGCGTTTCAGCGAGCATGTCAACCACGCTTTGTAAAATCTGCTCAGCACTCAAGTCGCTGTTTAACGAACGATTGATGCTGACTCCCACATGGTGACCAAATAAGGCGTGAATTTTAGGCAGATCCTTCAGGGCTTTGCCGCCAACCAACTCATCTAACTGATTGATCAGCCCCAGCTCTTCGGCTATTGAAATTAACTCTTGCGTTGATGCATGCAAAATCTCAGGAGCTTGAAAACGGCAAAGCGCCTCAAACTTCACCACAGACCAACTCTGGCTATCCACAATGGGCTGATAAAACACTTCGACATCGCCATTTGCTATCCATTTCTGTACCCATTTTTCCAGTGTTTTACGACGCTCAATCTGCTGATGGATTGCGCGATCATAAAAGTTGATATGTCGAGTTTCCCCCGCGTGGTGCTCCAACATGGCTTGGATGGCATGGGGAACGAGGCGCTCTATTTTATCGGTATCCACATTTAACACCGAAACCCCTAAACGCCCCTTAGCAACGGCTTGATGAGCTTCCTGCCCACCTCGTTGTCGTAACTCAATAAAAAACTGGCGTAAAGTACGCTGTAACCCAACCAAAGGCTGAGCTTCTAGGTTTTTCTCCGCATCCAACTGACACAGAAAAATCCCTTCACCGTGATAGCCACACAGTTGCACTTGTCGGTTCTGCGCCAAACTGGCAGCCAGCAGGCGGATCTGCGCATAGTATTTATCGCTGCTGAATTTAGGCTGTATCGCCAACACAAATCCAGTGGTGGTTTGCTGCTTAGGTAAACGCTGTTTCAACTGAGCACTGAATTTAGACAGCGTCGGTAATTGTGTCAGTAATTCGACATCGCCCGCTTGCTTATCCAGTACGCGATCCAAATGCGGTGCCAGATCCGTGGTAAAGCCGATATAAAAGATCTGCCCTTTCTGAGGACTTAAACGTTTAATGGATAGGTCTTGCGGCCAAACTTCGCCAGAAGCGCGCTGAGATAAAATCGTTCCGCTCCAGCCGCCTTGCTCACGCAATTGCTGCCACATATCCACATAGAAATGCTGCGAATGTTTGCCCGAATTGAACATACTGGTTTTTAACCCCAGTAGCTCATTTTGTTGATATCCCGTTTGCTGCTCAAAATAACGATTGCACGCCAAAATTCGCGTTTGATCATCGGTAATCACAACCCCATGATGGTCATTATCAAATAAAGCATCAAAGGCAAAGGCGGATTCCATACCAGAATGGAAAATCAGTAATGGTGTAATCGTCCCTCGAACAAGCTGGCTACTCACTTCGTCAACCGAAAACGAGACTAATGCCACCAACTTTTCGGCGCTCACCAATAAGGTATTGAGACTCTGTGGCGCTGAACCTGCTTGCGCGAAAAAGCCCGCGGCATCCTCGCGCTGAGTCAAAGGCAAGTACTCAAGAAAATCGTCGGGCTTGGTAATCGAGCGAGAATTTCCCACCAGTGATTGCCACATCACAATATCGTAATCCATGTGCTGACTGGCTAACTGGTAACACCAATCGAGTGGTGCATAACGAGTTTTGAAGCCGATACTTTGTGGTTGTACGGTTGATACATTCACACTCATCCGGTATCCCTAAACTGATGATGTTGATTCTGTGACCACCTTAGAACAGCTTGTCACCCCATACAATGAACTCTGACGCATAACGTTAACTTATCCCTAACTAAAGTATTAGTAACTAAAAACTAACTTGCCTACTTTTCTTTTAGACCTTGATTCCTTTCGTGGATTATTTCGCAAGTAAGAGTGAAATAATCCCTTAGCAAAATCGGGGCAATGTTACGGTAGATACTGGCCTTGCAAGCCGCTATAATGCCGCCCTCTTAATCTTGAGGCCAAAATATGCACAGCGAAGTTACCCCTATCCACCACTACAAAAAATACTGGGCCGAGTGTTTCGGCACAGCGCCATTCTTACCGACCAGTCGTGAAGAAATGGATCAATTAGGCTGGGATAGCTGTGATGTGATTATCGTGACCGGCGATGCTTATGTTGATCACCCAAGCTTTGGTATGGCGATCATCGGCCGCTTGCTTGAAGCACAAGGCTTCCGAGTTGGGATCATTGCGCAGCCAGAATGGCAAACTAAAGATGCCTTCATGGCGCTTGGCAAACCGAACCTGTTTTTCGGTGTAACCGCCGGTAACATGGACTCAATGATCAACCGCTACACGGCGGATAAAAAAATTCGTCACGACGATGCGTACACCCCAAACAACAAAGGTGGTATGCGTCCTGATCGCTGTTCATTGGTTTACTCACAACGTTGTCGTGAAGCCTACAAAGATGTGCCGATTGTGCTTGGTGGTATTGAAGCCAGCCTGCGTCGTGTCGCGCATTACGATTACTGGTCAGACAAAGTTCGCCGCTCTATCCTGCTGGATGCGAAAGCCGATATTTTGCTATTCGGTAACGCAGAGCGCGCACTGGTTGAAGTGGCACACCGCTTAGCCAATGGCGAATCCATCAATAAGATGGTTGATGTGCGCGGCACCGCAGTGAATTTGGCTCAAGTCCCTGAACATTTTAAGATTATCGATTCCACCCGCATTGATCAGCCAAACAAACCCTTTGTGCCCAGCAATCCGTATGAAGTGGAAACCCAGTGCGCGACCAAAGGTGATGAGAAAGAAGAAGCGAAACCTATCACCATTCGCCCATCGCGCCATGATGCGAAGACCACCGCAGTGCGTCTGCCTTCATTTGAAAAGCTGGTGAATGACCGTATTTTGTACGCGCACGCCAGCCGTGTGTTGCATTTAGAAACCAACCCTTATTCAGGCCGTGCGCTGGTGCAGCGTCATGGTGACCGTGAACTTTGGGTTAACCAAGCACCGATCCCGCTCACGACTGAAGAGATGGATTTCGTGTTTGGCCTTTACTACGCCCGTGTTCCGCACCCTAAATATGGCGATGCGAAAATTCCGGCGTACGACATGATCAAAACCTCGGTCAACATTATGCGTGGCTGTTTTGGTGGCTGTTCATTCTGCTCTATCACCGAGCACGAAGGGCGCATCATCCAGAACCGTTCGCAAGAGTCGATCATCAATGAGCTGAAAGAAATCCGCGACAAAGTGCCGGGCTTTACTGGTGTGATTTCAGACTTGGGTGGCCCAACAGCGAACATGTACCGCCTTGGCTGTTCAGATCCAAAAGCAGAAGCGAACTGTCGTCGCCCAAGCTGTGTGTTCCCGGGAATCTGTCATAAGCTGAATACCGACCACAAACACACCATCGATCTGTATCGTGCAGCGCGTGATGTGGATGGCATTAAGAAAGTGGTGATCGCTTCTGGTGTACGTTACGACTTGGCGATTGAATCGCCTGAGTACGTGCGTGAGCTGGTGACTCACCACGTCGGAGGCTATTTGAAGATTGCTCCTGAGCATACGGAAAAAGGCCCACTGAGCATGATGATGAAACCGGGCATGGGGACGTATGATCGCTTTAAAGAGCTGTTTGAAAAATACAGCGCTGAAGCAGGTAAAAAACAGTATCTGATCCCTTACTTCATTGCCGCTCACCCGGGGACTGAAGATGAAGACATGGTCAACCTCGCACTGTGGCTGAAATCCAACAACTACCGTTGTGACCAAGTACAGAACTTCTATCCATCGCCAATGTGTAATGCTACCGCGATGTATCATGCAGAAGTGAACCCGCTGAAACGCGTGAAATACAAGAAACCGGAAAAGGTGCCAGTGGCGAAAGGTGAAGCGCAACGTCGCTTGCATAAAGCCCTGCTGCGCTACCATGATCCTGCCAACTGGCCGATGATTCGTGAAGCACTGATTGCGATGGGCAAACGTCATCTGATTGGTGATCGCCCTGAGTGTCTGATCCCAGAAAAAGATTCAGACCTAGTCACCCCAGCACAAAGCCGCAAATCAGGTCGTCATGGCGCGAATCGTTTTGCGACCAAGCATACGCATAGCCAACCGGGCTTTGATGCGCTGCGTGGTAACAAATCTGGCGGCCAAGGTCGTCCGAACAGCGGCAATAAATCGAATCAGGGCAAACCTGCCAGCAGTAAACCGACAGGCAATAAGCCAACGGCGAACAAACCTGCGGACAACCAACCTGCTCGCGGTGAACAAAACCGAGGCCAACAAGGTCAACGTGGTTCAGCGACAGGCGGTAAACCGCAAGGTTCTGGGCGTCCTGCCAGCCGTGGAAATACTCAACGTCAGCCGCAACGCGCACGTTAAACCCTATTTACCTTATTCTCTCGCTTCTAGGGAGAGTTCCTTATCCCCCCTTCTAGGAGAGGCTCTTCTTCTCCTCCTTCTAGGGGAGATCCTTCTTCTCCCCCTCTAGGGGAGATCCTTCTTCTCCCCCTCTAGGGGAGATCCTTCTTCTCCCCCTCTAGGGGAGGTCCTTCTTCTCTCCTCCCCCTTTTAGGGGGAGGTCGGGAGGGGGTATTTTCAAAGCATCGGCACCACCGAAAGCAGTAACAATCCCCCCATCACCCCATTAAACCAACGCACATAATTGGGATGGTTCATCCAGTAGCTCAGTTGTTTGCCTGCGGCAGTCCACACACTGACTGAAGGTAAATTCACTAACGCAAACACCAACGCAATCAAACCGAGCTGTAGCCAACTCGCATTCGGGTTAAATACACTCACCGCCGTGAGCGCCATTGACCAACCTTTTGGGTTCACTTCATTGAGGTGGGTTTTATCGCGTATGTGGCGATTGGCTTAAACAGCCATACCAAGCAATCACAGCTCAGCTTTGAGCAGCATGTCCGCTTTGCCAAAGAAGTGGTGGAATGCCATAACATTACTGGCATGAACGAATACTTACTGCGCGTGGAAACCAAAGACCTAGTGGCTTACAAGCGCTTCCATGCCGATGTGCTTGGCGAATGTGCAGTAGTCAAATCCATCACCACCATGGTGGTGATGGATTCACCCAAAGATGAGCGGCAGTAACCTCACCAACAAGCACAGCTGCAAAAAGAAACGCCTTCCAAATGGAAGGCGTTTTTACATTAATCACAGATTAATCGGTTAGCTCACTGGCCAATTCTTCGGCGAATTTCTGCTCCGCCGTTTTTGGCTTTTCGGTTTGCGCAAAACCGCGTAGCCCCACCACATGTACGTGCTCGTGATCTTTAAACACTTTACGTACCAGTTTGTAAGTGGTGCCCTTCTCTGGGCTGATGTTCTCTGGCGCTGCAATCAGTAACTGCATATCCAGACGCTCACACAGCTCAAACAAGGTGGCGATGGATTTGGCATCCAGTCGCGCGGCTTCATCAAGGAATAACAGGCGACAAGGCACAATATCTTTACTGCGCAGACGACGCGACTCTTCTTCCCAGCTTTGTACCACCATCAGCAGGATGGACTGACCGGTACCGATCGCTTCACCGGTCGACAATGCTCCTGACTCAGCTTGCAGCCAACCATCCGAACCACGGTTGACTTCCACACTCAGCTCTAGGTAGTTACGATAATCCAAAAGCTCCTCACCCAAGACTTGAGGTGAACGTTGACCCATATCGATGTGTGGGTTCACACGTTGGAAAAGCTTCGCCATCGCTTCTGAGAAGGTGTAACGCGCGCTTTCAAACAGATCTTTGTGTTGCGCTTGCTGCTCAGACAATCCTGCTAAAAGGATTTCATGACTCTCACGCACTTTCACATTCAGGCGCACGCCATTCACCTGACCAAAGGAGATGTTCGACAGTCCTTGGTTGAGCATGCGGATACGGTTTTGCTCACGCTGAATAGTTTTGCGGATGATGCTGGCTACCGAATCTGAACTGATCGCCAAACGTTGCTCACGCTGAGTCAACTCTTCGGTTAGACGCGCCAGCTCCACTTCCATCTCTTCAATCGCTTCGACCGGATCGTCGGTGCGAATGATGTCTTGACGAATGCGCTCACGCAGATGCTGATATACCGCAATGTAGAACAGCACTTTACGCTCAGGACGTGAGTTATCTTCCGACTGACGCAGTGCATCGCGCAGATCTTCATTGTTGGCGACCGCGAGACGCAGCGCACCCAAGGATTTATCCGACATTGAACGCAGTTCATCGGCAGACAGGTAAGCCAACTCACGCTTGTGCAGACGACGTTCAACATCGTTCTCACGCGCCAGACGCAGTACCGAGCACCAACCCGCTTTCGCGTTGACCACGAAAGTACGCAGATCTTGATAATCTTTCTCGACTTTCTTCATGCGCTTGACCAGCGCTTTCATTTCCAGCTCAGTAGATGTGATGGTGCGTTCGTATTCGCTCTTACGGCTGCGCGAAGTGTGCAGACGTTCTTGCAGCTCATCGCGACGACGCTGAGCACGCTCAATCGCACCTTCGTCAGCATGCACACCAAACTCTTGTAGCTCTTGTTTGAACTCTTGCACCGTTTCCAGCTTAGCTTGGTGCGAACTTTTCAGTGATGCCAACAGCTGATTGTATTGGCTGAGCTGAGCTTGCGCCTGTTTCAGCTCTTCACGGCTGCGGGTACGTTCACTTTCCGCCTGCACCAATTTCGCTTTGAGCTGTTCACTCAGCTCACTGCTTTGGTTGAGCAGATCCACCGAGTCGGAATAAGCAAAGTGGTGACGGCGTTCAAGCAGATCCGACAGCGCAAAAATTTGCGCTTTGAGTTGCTGCAGTGCATGGTCCGCTTGCTGGTATTGTTGCTCCAGCGCATCAAACTGCTCTGGGTCGGCATCGAGTACTGCCGCCACTTTTTCCAGCTCGCTGATGGTGCGGCCATGCGCCGCGATAAAGGCTTTTGCCTCAGTCAGCTGTTGCAGTTTCTCTTCAAGCTCTTGGTAACGGGCTTCGAGCGTCTCTTCGTCAAGTAGACTCATTTGCGGCGCAAGTTTGTCTAGCGCAGCTAACGCTTGTTTACTGGCTTGCAACTGGCTACGCAGTTGCTGCTCTTGCGCTTCAAATTCGCTGATCGAACGCAGCAGTTGGTTACGCTTATCGCGCGCATTCGCCAAGGCTTGTTCAGGATCAGCATCAAACGCCACTTGCAAGTGCATCGCGACAAACTGGTTGAAGCTCGAGTACAGACGTTGCAGCTTTTGCGAATCGAACGAAGCTTTGGCGTGTTGCTCAACCACGTCATCACGCTCTTCACGCAGCAGCTCTAAACGCTGCTCACGCGCCGCACGGCCAAACAGTGGAATGGCTGGGAAGCGCGAGTAGCGCATTTGGCGCTGATTAAGCTGAACGCACACCGCGCCTTCCAGCTCTTCGGCATTGAATGAACTGTCATCAAACGCATCCACATCGCCTTCGATGAGGTAGAGATCTTCCGGACAGTCATCCAGTTCAACCAGTTTTTCTTTAATACCAGAGAGATCTGACACCACAATCGCGTGACGTGCAGGGCCGTACATCGCACTAAAATACGGCGCATCATCAATGGTGATGTCGTCATAGATTTCTGACAGCAGCACACCGCCGAGCGTATCTGCCAGCCCTTTTAGACGTGGATCGTTAGAGCCCCCCGGAGACGCTAAACGCTCAATTTCGCTATCGAGTTTCGCGCGGCGCTCGGCGAGCTTATCTTTCGCCATGGATTGGGCTTTTTCCAGCTCCAACACTTGCTGCATGTGCGCCATGACAGACTGGCTATCGGCAAGTTCTGCACCACTTTGCTCGCGTAGCGTTTCTAACGCATCGTTAGCTTTGATCCATGCAGGCGCAATCGACTCAAAACGGGCGATTTGCGTTTGCAGCTCTTGCTCTTGATGGCGCAGCTGACCACGCTGTTCACGGCAGTTTTCCTGCTCGGTTTCCAGCTCTTCTAAGAGTGCCGAGTGGCGCTCACGCTCTAGCTCGACGGTCGCGGCATCATCCAAGGCCACACTATGTTGTTTGTGGTATTGGGTTGCCAGATCACGCACGCTGCGTTGCTGTTCAAGTTGGCGCTCAAGGTCACGCTGTTGTGCTTGCCACTGCGCTTCATTTTGCAGCACATTCTGAGCTTCACGCGCTTGGCGGATCACTTGCTGCGCTTGGCTCGCAGCTTCACTGCGCGCGACCTCACCCAGCACGCGTTTCACCAATTCAAAGGCATGGTTAAACTGCTGCGCCGCGGCCGAAGACATATCGAGCTTATGCTTGAGTGCTAACAGTTCGCTGGTGCGCGTTTCCTGCTCCGCTTTCAGTTGAGTCGCTAACGCTTGCGCACTTTCCGCAGTGAGTTCTGGCCTATCCAGTAAGCGGCGCGCTTTATCGAGCGCTTGCACGGCTTGCTGATATTGCAGTGCACGGGTTTGCTGCACATCAAGGGCTTGCTGATAATCGGCCAATTGCGATTTGAGGCTATCGACTTCCTCTTCGCTAATGATCGCACGCTCTTCAGCCTGCATCACTCGTTCATTGGCTTCTTCGACCACCATCATCTGCTCTTCGAGGCGGAAATTCAGCTCTTCGAGATCTTCTTGATAGCGTTCAATTTTTTCCTGCTGACGCAGCGCGTTTTGCACCAATTGCAAGTGGTCAGACGCGCCTTGGTAATCTTGTTCCAGCGCCGACTCTTGCTCAACCAGCAGTTCTAACTCTTCATGAACACGGTTCAGCAAGCTGTTTTGCTCAATCAGGGTTTCACGAGAAGAGAACAGCTCACCGCGCAGAGCCAAGGTTTGTTCCACCTTGTTACGGCGATCATTGGCGTGGCGCATGTAGTCTGCGGCTACATAGTTGGTCGATTCGGTGATCAGGTGTTTGAACAGATCGCGATCCGCTTGCGTGGTCTTGATCGCTTCCAGCGTCATGCGGTTTTCACGCAGCGCGGATTCCATATCTTGGAACGCTTTCTTCACGCCGCCATTTTGTGGCAGCAAATAATCACGCAGTGAGCGGGTGATTGCACTGGAAATACCGCCGTAAAGCGAAGCTTCAATCAAACGGTAGAATTTTGAACGGTCTGAGCTGTTACGCAGTTTTTTCGGGATCACGCCAAATTCAAACATCTGTGCGTGGTAGTCGACAATCGAAGGGAAAGATTTGAAGTGCGCGCCTTCAATTTGACCCACGGCATCTTTCACTTCATTGATTTGGCGAACACGCGCATGTTTGTCGGACACGGTTTCGACCAACACATCGGTCGGTTTAACATGGCTTGGCAAACCTTGGATCAAGAAAGGTTTGATATCGACTTTCTTATCGCGTCCCGCCACTTGTTGCAGCTTCACCGCAAACAGTAAACGTTGGTTACGTGAGTTCACCACATCCAGCGCGGCGTAACACGCCCCCGCTTGCAGCTTACCGTACAAACCTTTATCGCGTGACGCTTGCGAGCTCCCCGCTTCGGTGGTGTTACGGAAATGGAGCAGGCTTTGGTCTGGGATCAAAGCGGTGATAAACGCCGCCATGGTAGTAGACTTACCCGCACCGTTACCACCGGATAAAGTGGTCACTAAATTATCAATGTCAAAGGTACGCGCAAAGAAGCCGTTCCAGTTGATCATGGTTAGCGATTGATATTTACCTCGTTCAATCATGCTTCATCTTCCCACTCGGTTTGCTCTTCGTCGTACTCAGCTGTTGGGTTTTCCAACAGGCTTTGCTGGCTTGGTTCTGGGGTATGTACCACGGCTTCACCATCACGGATCAGACGCAGCTGCGCTTCACGCACATCACCGCCCAAACGCACATCCGCACCAAAACGAAATACCGCTTCAGTGATGCGGAATTTGCCCGTATCACCAATGGTGATCAGCATACCGAGGCGACGTAACCGACGCAGCGAAGTACGTACTTTTTCAAACAGCTTCTCGCGATCCAGATCCGATCCGCTCGCACGGTTGGTCACCAGCTTCATCAGCTTCTTCTCTTCCACCAGTGTCAGTAGCTCATCGTACAGCTCTTGGTTAGTGAAAATGCCTTCATGCGCTAAACGTTCAGGGCTCAAATAGAGGAAACAGAGCACTTTACCCACCAGCATATCCAGCTCAGAGAGCACACTGCGGTTGATAAGCGACGTGGAACGAGGACGCAGATAGAAAAAACCTTCCGGCGCGCGCACCAGTTCAGTGTGGTAGCGTTGATAAAACAGCGCCAAATCCGGCTCAAAATCTGACAGGAAGGCGTGGTTATCCAAATCGTCACTGGAAACATGACGCCCCGCGCGCAGCAAACTGTCTAGCGCTGGAAATAGCGGGTTTGCAATCGCTTTGGCCAGATTCTCTGGCATGTATTCATTAATATCGGTCGATGACATTCGCTTGTACCTTTGCGCCAAAATCGTTGATCGCCGTCCAGTCAGGCTGGATAGCGCGGTAGTCGGACTCGGAGTAACCTAGCCTTACCGCTTGGTCGACAACCATTCGGGCTAAATCGAAATGATGGGTTCGTGGATGGCTGGTTAGGTAATCACGCAGCACAAGGGCTAAATCAATCGCTGCGCCCTGCTCTTTATGCACTTTCAGCATGTCGCCAATCCGCTGCGCAAGTTCATCGTTCACTTGTTGCAGCTCTTCGTATTCCACTTCTGTCGGCACATGACCAGTAACTTCTTCGTCACGCAGGGTCAAGGTTTCATCACGCAGATCGGATAGACGTTCTGCATCGGCGTAAGTGAGATACCAAGGTTGTTCAAAATAGTCGTTCATTGACTGACGCAGACGTTGGCTGAACGCGCGGTTCTGATCCATATCAATCGCGGTACGAATAAACTTGTGGACGTGGCGATCGTAACCGATCCAAAGATCAATCGACTGCTGACCCCAACTCGTGATGCGGTCAAGCTTCATCTGCAGCGCAAACAGCGTCTCTTCGATAAACTCAAGCTCAGGATCACCATAGACGCGCTCTTGAATATCGAGAATTTGCGTTTGCAGCTCATCACCTGCCGCTTGCAAGGTATCTTGCAGCTCACGCAGTGTGGCGGAAGTCTCAGACAGCAAGGCCTCACAGTTGTTGATCGCATCGCGCCAATCTTTATTCAGCAGATCGGCAATCTGCTCTTTGACCGATTGCTGCTGCTCATCCATCACACGCTGGTTAAGGTCGATGCGATCGAAGATTTCACTCACCGAATATTTGAGCACGCCAAACACGTTTTTGCGCCAATGGGCGACACCGCCGCCCTGCTGCGCGGATTCCACGGCTTTCGCCATCTCATCCGCCACCATAGAGAGTTGGATGGATAGTTTGAGTTTGGAAAATTCGCGATGACGAACATAGTAATCGGTAATGCCGATCGCTAAAGGAGTCAGACGGTAGATGCTGGCACCTTCCGTCATTTCGCTGGTAAAGCGGCTTAGTAAGCGCTGCTTGACCAGATCATTAATCGCATTGTTAGCCCGAAAGGCTGAGGCTTCTCCCGATTCTGCAAACAAGCGCGTCACTATCGCGAATGCATCGTGAAGTTCCCCTTCTCCGAGCTCTTCATCAAATCTTTCATTACTGAGCACAGCAATCGCGAGCAAAAATGCCAGCCGCTCAGTAGGTAGATTCAATGAGAAGTCATACTGTTTTACCCAAGTGACGAGTTCGTCGATGGGCTTTTGCACAGTATCCTGAGTAAACTCACTCATTGTGTGTCCTGTTATTGTTTTTTCTTAGCCCATACGTGAATGTATCGGCCCAATGAGAGGTAAGGCTCCTGACGGCAGAATTTGCGCTCCAGTGCCACCAAATCCTCATACTGGTATTCGCCCATATTTTTCATGTTTCCGATGTAATCACTGAAACAACGAATACCGGATTTCCCGCAGATCTCAAAACCCGATTCTTCTATCCATTGGTAGACCTCTTCGGGGAGCAAGCCTTTCTGCGGTTGTAATTTAAACCGTTTGCGGTGCGGCATATCCCCTAGCACGTGCGGAATGTTGCCACACACGGCGTTTTTGTAAACCAAACCGTGATAGTTGTAAAACATCACCGACACCATGCCGCCCGGTCTGACTTGCGCCAACAAATTTTGCAACGCCGGTTTGGGCTCCGCTAACCATTCCATCACCGCATGAAACAGCACCAAATCCACGGGCGCCTCAAGGTGTGCTTGAATCGTCTGCACTGGTGAATGGACGAAGCGATACTGCTCAAGCAGGCCATTGTTTGCAATATCCTGTTCGGCCAATTGCAACATTTCCGAAGAAAGATCACAGAGTGTCACTCGATGCCCAAGGCGAGCGATTTTTTGCGATACTTGCGCCAAGCCGCCACCCGCATCGAGTACGTGCAATGGAACTTTTTGCGTGCCCAGTTGACTGAGAAGCAGCTCCAAATCTTCCCAAACAATGACTTGGCGGATCTCACCTTTGTCAGAACCGTATATATTTTTTGCAAATTTGTGGGCAATATCGTCGAAATTGCGATCTTCTGTCACAGTAGCTTGAGTTATGATAACGAACCGTGCCTGCTATTCTGTCATACGAATGGCAGGAATAAAGAGGCTTCGACTCTTTTTATAATCAAGTGCTGTTTTTTCGGACTGTTTTCTCTATGTTTGAGCTGAAAAAAATATTTTCTTCACTGTTGATGCCTCTGCCAGCGCTGCTGATCATTGGTTTCGTGGGCCTGATGCTGATCATGTTCACGGCAAAACGTAAAACTGGCTGCCTAGTAGTGTTGTTCTCCCTCACTGGGTTATTTCTGGTTTCCTTTCAACCCGTGGCGACTCGTTTGTTGATGCCACTTGAACGTACTTACACGGCATTTTTACCCGTAGAAGGTACTCTTGACTACGTCATGGTGCTCGGTAATGGCCACGTCATAGATGATGATATTCCCCCCACCTCTGAACTTACTCGTGCTGCGCTCATGCGCTTAACAGAAGGCATTCGTATTAGTCGTATGTATCCGGGTTCGAAACTTATCCTCTCCGGTTACGCTGGCGGTAGCGAAGTTAGCCATGCTCGGATGATGGCGCGTGTCGCTTTGGCGTTAGGCGTACCTAAATCGGATATCATTTTGCTAGAAACCGCTAAAGATACTTGGGAAGAAGCGCGCCAAGCGGCCGCTTTCGTACAACAAAAACGTATGGTGTTAGTCACCTCAGCGAGCCACATGAAACGTGCGATGCGCGAGTTTGAATCAGCGGGTTTAAACCCGATCCCAGCTCCAACTAATTACTTAGGCCACCTCAATATCGTTCAACCTTGGGATAAATACATTCCAAGAGCGCGTTATCTTGAGCAAACCGAGCAGTATTGGCATGAAACGTTAGGACTGATGTGGCAAACCCTACGAGATACTATCGCAGGAGATCGCAGTGAACCTGAATTTACCCCATCCGTTGTTGAAGAGACACCGAGCGCTCCTTAGTTTTCATTGAATTAATGAATACGTAGGAAGACGATGGACGAATTAATTGTGAAATGTCTTATAGTTTGATGAATGAATTTCGTTGCGATGGTGAGATTTGCAGTCTAAAATCCATCCGCAAACGATAAAAACGAGTAAATATTTAAACCGCTGTTTCTCGGCGGTTTTTGTTTTTTATTACTTTAGGTTTATTACTTTAGGCATAGTGATTGAAGCGCTTTACGTACGGCATAGTGTTGGACATGTGCTCGCACAGAGTGTGAAGATTCGCTCAGTCTCGCCTTACTTCTGCTGATTAAATCCACCGATGTTATTCGCTGGCAGCAGTCATCGACAGGAACACTCTATGGCTACGATTAAAGATGTGGCGCGCCTTGCGGGCGTGTCAACTACCACTGTTTCTCACGTCATCAATAAAACTCGCTTTGTGGCAGAAACCACCCAAGAGAAAGTGATGGAAGCCGTTAAGCAGCTAAACTACGCCCCAAGTGCCGTAGCACGCAGCTTAAAGTGCAATACCACTCGCACGATTGGTATGTTAGTGACCCAATCCACCAACCTGTTTTTCTCGGAAGTCATCGACGGTGTGGAAAGCTACTGTTACCGTCAAGGCTATACGCTGATCCTGTGTAACACAGGCGGCATCTATGAAAAGCAACGCGATTATATCCGCATGCTGGCCGAAAAACGGGTTGATGGCATTTTGGTGATGTGTTCAGACCTGACCCAAGAGCTGCAAGATATGTTGGATGGACACAAAGATATTCCAAAAGTGGTTATGGATTGGGGCCCAGAAACGTCACACGCCGATAAAATCATCGATAACTCAGAAGAAGGCGGCTATCTCGCGACCAAATATCTCACCGATCGCGGTCACACTGAGATTGCATGTTTGAGTGGTCACTTCGTCAAAGCCGCATGCCAAGAGCGCATCCAAGGTTTCCGTCGCGCGATGGCGGAAGCCAATTTGACCGTCAATGAAGATTGGATCTTGGAAGGCAACTTTGAGTGTGATACTGCCGTTTTAGCGGCGGATAAAATCATTGCGATGGACAAGCGCCCCACGGCGGTATTCTGTTTCAACGATACGATGGCATTAGGTCTGATGAGCCGTTTGCAACAGAAAGGCATACGTATCCCAGAAGATATGTCTGTCATCGGTTACGATAATATCGAATTAGCAGAATACTTCTCTCCACCACTGACCACAGTGCACCAACCTAAGCGTCGTGTGGGTAAGAACGCATTTGAAATTTTGCTAGAACGCATTAAAGATAAAGAACACGAGCGCCGTATTTTCGAAATGCACCCGGAGATCGTAGAGCGCGACACGGTGAAAGACTTGACAAAATCCTAACTTTCTTGACAATTCATAACGCCTATATTTGAAAGCTTGTCACATAAATATGACAAAACATATGTAGTGCGAGTATTATTAGTAGGGCTCATTCTCACATTTGAAATATCAGTATGTGAGAATGACCCAAGAATGATTAATTTTTATCAGGAAAATGTCACGCACAGGGCAAACCATTCGAAAGAGTGGGACGCAAAGCCTCCGGCCTAAACCAGAAGACGTGGTAGGTAGCGGGGTTACCGATGGCAAAATGCATACACTATGTTGACTCATCATTGACACTATGAATGCATGCTTTCGCTAATTTTCTCGGACCTGACTTGGTGGCGTATGTAACAATACTCCGAGACTAACAGCATGGATAAACCAGTATTAAAAGATTCAATGCGGCTCTTTGAGCAGCTAGGACGTGTTAAATCTCGTTCAATGTTTGGTGGCTTTGGTATTTTCGTCGACGAAACTATGTTTGCGCTTGTGGTTAACGATACGCTGCACATCCGTGCAGATGACGCCACAATCGAAAAGTATAAACGGCAAGGTTATGAACCTTATGTTTACAAAAAACGTGGCTTCCCCGTTGTAACTAAGTACTACGCTCTACCTGAAGATTGTTGGAGTCATCCAGACTCTATCCTCAATGAAGCGCGTGCAGCACTAGAGGTCGCTAAGGCCGAACGTGAAACTCAAGCACAAGCGAAACCTGATCGTTTGAAAGATCTTCCTAATTTGCGTTTAGCAACAGAAAGAATGCTCAAAAAAGCAGGTATCGAAACCGTCGAGTCTCTTCACACTCTTGGCTCTGTCGAAGCTTATAAAGCGGTTCAACGAACCCACACGGCAGAGGTGAGTTTAGAGTTGCTATGGGCTCTAGAAGGCGCAATCGAAGGTAAACATTGGTCGGTGATCCCACAAAATCGTCGTGATGAGCTATTAAGGCATCTCTGAGTTTCATTTTGAGTTCATCAACGCCTGTAATCATCCAGTGTTTTTACACACCCTATATTTCATAACGCGTCCAAAGTGGCGCGTTATTTTTTTGAAAGAAAAACGGCCTTTGGCCTGTCTTTACTTTTAGGCTCTCTATGTATCTCCAGTAAATTCAGTTACAGACGATATACTTGAGTAATGAGCGATACTCTAATGACTTGGAGTGACAAGTTGGCGGTCAGTGTGTGCACCCACATCAAACCAGAGACACTCTATGATTGGGTGAAGAAACGTATAGCCCATACCGCTGAAGAGCCAAGTAAAACGGGCAATATCACGCCCTACAAACCATAAAGTAATGACTAGGTACTCGAATGTATAAAAAACTCATCATCGCCATTGTTTTGATTGCGATTGCCGCGCTCTTGGTGACACAGTTTAGCCAATACCTCACACTGGATGTCGCGAAAGCCAAACAAGCCGAATTGGCGAATTATATTGATGCCCATTTGCTGCAAGCCGCACTGATCTATTTTGTGGTGTATGTTCTCCTAACCGCATTTTCAATCCCCGGCGCAACGGTCGTGACTTTGTTGGGAGCTGCCCTATTTGGCTTTTGGTTGAGCTTACTGCTGGCTTCTTTTGCCAGTACCATTGGTGCCACTCTCGCCTTTCTCAGTAGCCGCTTCTTATTGCGAGATTGGGTGCAAGCTAAATTCGCTGATAAATTGCAAACCATCAATCAAGGTATTGAGCGAGATGGCGCGTTTTATTTACTCTCTCTGCGACTGATCCCGATTTTTCCATTTTTCCTGATTAACTTAGTGATGGGGCTAACACCTATCTCCACTTGGCGTTACTACTGGGTCAGCCAACTTGGTATGCTGCCAGGTACGGCGGTGTATCTCAATGCTGGTACTCAACTGGCGGAAATCTCAAGCCTAGGCGAAATTGTATCGCTCCCTGTGCTCGCTTCATTCGTTTTGTTAGGCGTATTTCCGATAGTGGTGAAATGGCTCATGGGCAAAGTTCAGCAGCGTGCCACTCAATCGCCGGTGAAGTAAGTCACTCTTGGTAAAATTAAGCTAGGAAGGACAATGAAAATCTACACGGCTACTCATCCGCTTGAAGCGCACATGCTGATGCAGCTTTTGCATCAGCAAGGGATAGCGTGTGAGTTGCGTGGAGAAATGCTGTTTGCGCTGCGCGGCGAGATCCCGATGGATTCCAGCAGCGCCCCTTCACTTTGGCTACAGAAACCGGAGCAACAAACCGCAGCGCAGCAAATCATCCGTGAATTTCTCAATCCCCCACCCGCCGAATGCTGGCAATGCCCAGCGTGTGGGGAGCATCATGAAGGGCAATTTTCCGCCTGCTGGCAGTGTGGTTTTAGCCAAACCGCTCAGTGAGGGATTAACGGATTTGGCGCTGGATAAACTCGATAGAACGCTGATTAAAAAGCTCAGGCTGCTCGACATTACATACATGACCGCAGTTTGGGATTTCATACAGCTCACTTTGTGCGTGGAGCGCCACCATCTCTTTCACCGGATGGATGAACATGTAGTCCTTCTCTCCCATCAAATATAAGGTTGGGATCGGCAATTCACGGTCGCGGAAATAACGCATCAGCGGATTCACCTCAGCGGTTAACGTAAACCAACGTTTAAATTCTTTCTGACAGAGCTTTTGCGCTTCACGAATAAACAGATGGCGAGACTCTTTTTGACTACGCTGCGGCATCACTATATAAGCAAATAAGCGATACAGCCACATGTACGGGATGAGGTGCTTACTCAAATGTCCTAGCTTAACCAACACTTGCGAACGAGCATTAAGCCGTGTAACCGCGCCACCAAGCACCATAGAATTGACCCGATGCGTGGCAAGCTCAGCAAGGTTACGGACTATGATGGTACCCAGCGACATGCCCACAAAATGCGCCGACTGGATTTTCAAGTGATCAAGCACTTTCAGTACATCCAGCGTCACGGTCTTAAACGTATAGCGATTGGCAATCCAGTCTCTCAGTAACTGATTGGATTTCCCATGGCCGCGCAAATCAATCAGCAATAAATTGAAATGTTGCCGATACGCTTTGATCTGCTTGAACCATATGGATGAGCTGCCCCCCGCACCATGAACGAACACCACCCACTCCTGACTTGTCGGGTGAAGATAAGTTTTGTGAAACAGCACTTTTTCGGCAATGGCAGTCATAGGGGAAGACATTGAAACCTCTTAATTACGCAGGCCAAGACTACCATAATCTTAGTCGAGAGAATCCCCCCAGTTGTAAGAAACTGTTGAGTGAAACAGAAAAAAGGCACCTTGCGGTGCCTGAGAAATGATTCATAGACCCAAACGATTTGGAGTGGCAGCCCACACCGCTGCCGCTTCAAATCGGACGGTGATATCGTTAGCCAAATCGCGCGAGCCGATACATCTTCATATACTCTTGGGCAGACTCTTCCCAACTGAAGTTTTGCTGCATCGCACGTTGTTGTACTTTCAGCATCTCTTCTGGCTGCTGCAGATAAAACAGAAGTGCCCGCTGCATAGTAATCAATAGCGCTTCTGGCGTGGGCTCTTGGTAACCAAAGCCTGTCGCGCGCTCCGGGAATTTATCGTAATCGTTCACCGTATCTTTCAAGCCACCCACTTCACGAACAATAGGCAGAGTGCCATAAGCCATGCTGTAGATCTGATTGAGCCCACAGGCTTCAAATTCAGAAGGCATTAAGAAGAAATCCGATCCCGCTTCAACCCAGTGCGCTAAACGCTCACTGTAGGTCTCGACAAACGCAAACTTGGCCCTATGAAAATGAGCAATCTTATTCAGCCGCGCAGCGACTTCCGGTTCACCAGTACCAACAATCACCACTTGAACTTTATTGCGCAGGAACTGCTCTAAAATCGGCAACAAGTAATGAAAGCCTTTCTGATGCGTTAAACGGCAAACCATACCAAACAGAGGTACATCGGTAACTGGCAGGTGTAACTCTTCCTGCAGCGCCGTTTTACACAGCACTTTACCCTTGCGCATCGACTCAGGCTCATCGTTGTAGGTCGCAGGCAGATAGTGGTCGGCTCTTGGATTCCACTCACTGTAATCACAACCGTTGACAATACCGTGTAAATCGCGCGCTCGGCGCACAAAATCATCCACCAGCCCGTGAGCCCCAAGAGGCGTTAAAAGCTCAGCCGCATAATTAGGACTCACCGCATTCACTTTATCCGCAAAAGCGATCCCCGCCCGCAGCATGCTCACGTGATCGTGACCGTATTGCAGAAATTCCATACCCGATAAATTGAGCTCAGGAATGACTTCTAATTGATGGTAGGAAAAGATCCCTTTAAAAATCGCGTTATGCACCGTCAGCACACTTTTGACTTGCTCAAAAAAGCTGTCATAGCGATAACGGGTTTTCAGCAAAAAAGGCACTAAGCCTGTGTGCCAATCATTCGCATGAATGATGTCAGGCTGAATACCAAGTTTCGGCAGTACGTCCAAACACGCTGCAGAGAAAAAACCAAACCGTTCACCATTATCCGCATAGGCTTGATTATTCTCAGCATACAGCGCCGGGCGGTCAAAATAAGCAGGGCAATCAATTAGATAGATTGGCACACCGTCTAGCTCGCATTTTAAAACACGATACTGAGTGTGCGGCCAGTGTGTCAGCTCTGTTTCCAGTACTAACTCTGCGTCTTCCTTTCCCGGTACTGAACGATAAGCAGGCAGCGCAATGGCTACCTGCTGATGCAACGCTTTCAACGCTTGTGGCAGCGCTTTTGCCACATCGGCCAGGCCACCACTTTTTACCAGCCCCTGTACTTCTGAAACGGTAAACCAAACGTTGAATTGTTCCATTCTAGAATCCTACCTTACTACCTTTCGCAATCACCACAATCCCTTCATCGGAAACGTGGAAACGCTTTCTGTCCAGTTCCAAATCTTCACCAATGATGGTACCGGCGGCGATCTCGACATCTTTATCGATAATGGCGCGCTTAATCGTGCAGCCAGCTCCAATCTTTACATCGCCCAAGATAACAGATTCACTAATAAAAGAGCCAGCAGCAATGTTGCTACGGAAACCCAGAACCGATTTATAAATGGTTGATCCTTGGATATAACTTCCCCCAGAGATCAAGCTATCTGTGATTTTGACTTTCTTGTCTTTGACATCCACAAACGTCGCAGGTGGCAAAGGAGGATAGTAGGTGTGCAGTGGCCAGCTGCGGTTGTATAGCGAAAATTCTGGCTCTTTGTCGAGTAAGTCCATATGTGCCGACCAGTACGATTCGATGGTTCCGACATCACGCCAGTAGGTCGATTCCTTCTCTCCCTTAATTTTGTTGGTCGTGAAGTCATATACATAGACTTTACCGCGCGGGAACATTTTCGGAATGATGTCTTTGCCAAAGTCATGGCTGGACTGGTTATTTTCAGCATCTTCACGCAGTTCTTTACTGAGCGTTTCCGCTTCGAAGATGTAGTTACCCATCGAGACCAGTGCCCACTCAGGCTCACCGGGGATCGATTTGGGATTGCTCGGTTTCTCTTCAAAACCGACCATTTTGCCGTTTTCATCCACTTCAATCACACCAAACTGAGAGGCTTGGCTGATCGGCATACGCAGTGCAGAAACGGTCAATTCCGCTTCCATACGGCGATGGAAATCGAGCATTTGGCGAATATCCATCTTGTAAATATGGTCTGAGCCAAAAATACAGACTTGATCTGGCGCGACGATCTCAACAAAACGGAGGTTTTGATAAATCGCATCGGCAGTACCTTCATACCAACGTTTTCCATCACGCATCTGTGCAGGAATAATGTCGATAAAACGATCCGTGATCCCAGAAAGATTCCAGCCCTTTTTCATATGAATGTATAGCGATTGCGATTTGAACTGCGTCAGAACATAAATCCGCATTAAATCGGCATTCACGAAGTTATTGAGTGCAAAGTCGATTAAACGGTAGCTTCCACCAAAAGGAACTGCCGGCTTGGTACGAGTTTCAGTCAACGGTTTCAAACGTGACCCTTCTCCTCCCGCCAAAATCATGCCTAATACTCCAGCCATGTGTTGTTCTCCATTCTTTTATAATATTTGCCGAACCACGAAATTTTGCTTGGGGGTTCTGGCTCGGCGCTCCATGCTAACCGACAGCAACATCAGTACGACAGCCAGCACAAATGTGCTGAATAAACAATGCAATCGGTTGGCTATACGTTATCGAATCCTTGGCCGAATACCAATCAATTTCTTAAAATCTCAGTGGTGAAACAAGACGAGATGGAAAAGACTTATTCCAACTCACACTCTTGGGGTGGTTCAATGACATAAACCTCATATTCAGCCATCACGGCACATTAACTGCCTGAATGTCAGCCCACCTCCTAAATAATGAAAATGATGATTTAGCGAAGAAAATCGCTCAATACATAGAAAAGAATACGTAGCGGATAAATATCGGACTGAGAAAGAGCGTTGGGTTCTGGGGCGCAAAGTTTGCGAGAAGGTAACGCCAGAACTCGCTATACCCAAACTACTTGGATTTACAGGTAGGCGGCAAGTGAGTTCATCCCCATGAGCATAGATAAGCTATGTGATTGGGGTGAGCAAACGTAGCCAACACCGCTGCAGCTTCAAGTAGGAAGGGTATAAAAGGACTCAGATTGAGTGGTTAATCTCATAGTAGGCAGGATCAAAGTGTAAGACTCTTTCGTGAGTCACACTCTGGCAAATTGATGATGAAAAGCATCAATACCAATCTGGTATTTCTCAGAACTGCTTCGCAAAGCCTGATACAAAAATAAGACAAGGCAGCGAAGCTGCCTTGTCTTATTTTGATTGAACAAAGGATGAGTCGGATTATTTCGCGTTTTTGCGTTTATCCGTGACCAACCATTTACCCTCTTGGTAAACCGCCATCCAACCGGAAGGTTTACCCTCTGTCTCGGTACGCACATAATGCTCTTTCTCTTTACGAGAGAAGCGCACCACAGCAGGTAAGCCATCAGGGTCATGCGCGGGAGCAGAAGTCAGATACTGGTATTTTTCTGGCAAACGCTCAGCAAAACGTTTCAACTCTTCCACCAAAGGCGCGCGCGTTTCACGCGATTTAGGGAAATTGCTCGCCGCAAAGAACAGGCCTGATGCCCCATCACGCAGCACAAAATACGCATCCGAATTTTCACAAGGCAGTTCAGGGAAATGCACTGGTTCTTCTTTCGGTGGTGCAACTTCGCCATTTTTCAGGATCTTACGCGTATTTTTACAAGCATCGTTGGTACAACCCATGTACTTACCAAAGCGGCCATTTTTCAACACCATGTCTGAGCCACATTTATCACACTCGACGGTTGGGCCTTCATAGCCTTTGACTTTGAACTCGCCTTCTTCAACGATAAAGCCTTCACAGTTCGGATTGTTACCACAAACATGTAGCTTACGCTTATCGTCAATCAGATACGCATCCATCGCCGTTTCACAAATTGGGCAACGCTTCTTAGCACGCAGTGCTGCGGTTTCGACATCCTCTTCGAGAACGTTGATCACCCCTTCTTCGTCACCTAAGTTGATGGTGGTTTTGCAGCGCTCTTTCGGCGGTAATGCATAGCCAGAACAGCCTAAAAACACCCCAGTCGATGCTGTACGAATCCCCATCGGACGCGAACAGGTCGGACACAAAATGTTGGTCATCACGATGTGATTAGGCTTCATGCCACCTAAGCTTTCATCTTGCTCCGCCGTTTCGAGGTCGCGACTGAAATCAGCAAAGAACTCATCCAGTACTGCTGTCCAGTTCACTTCACCTTCGGCGATTTGATCGAGTTTCTCTTCCATACGCGCGGTAAAATCGTAGTTCATCAAGTCGTCAAAATTCTCATCAAGACGATCGGTGACAATTTCACCCATTTTTTCCGCGAAGAAACGGCGCTGATCGACTTTCACATAGCCACGGTCTTGAATGGTGGAAATGATCGATGCATACGTCGATGGGCGACCAATGCCACGCTTTTCCAACTCTTTCACCAATGCCGCTTCCGTGTAACGCGCTGGCGGTTTGGTAAAGTGCTGTTTCGGATCTAAGCTGACAAGCTTTAGGCTATCACCGACCTTCACCGGAGGCAGGATCTGATCTTCGTTTTTACCCAACGGGCGCTGTACGCGAGTCCAACCATCAAACTTGAGGATACGACCTTTCGCTTTCAGGGTGTACTCTGCCGCTTTTACACTGACTGTCGTGGAATCGTATTGCGCAGGTGTCATTTGACAAGCCACAAACTGATTCCAAATCAGGGCATACAGTTTGTGTGCATCCGCTTCCATTCCTTCCAGATCGTCGGCGGTGACAGTCACATCCGAAGGACGAATCGCTTCGTGCGCCTCTTGGGCATTTTGCTTGCTGCCATACACATTTGGCTGGCTTGGCAAATACGCCTCACCGTAATGCTTGGTGATGTAGCCACGCAGATTCTCGACCGCTTCCGCACTCAAGTTGGTTGAATCGGTACGCATATAGGTGATGTAACCCGCTTCATACAAGCGCTGAGCGAGCATCATGGTCTTTTTCACCCCATAGCCAAGGCGAGTACTCGCGGCTTGCTGCAGGGTTGACGTAATAAAAGGCGCACTCGGTTTACTGGTGGTCGGTTTGTCTTCGCGTTTGCACACTTCGTACTGCGCTTTATTGAGCGCAGCAACCGCCGCCAGGGCTTGCGTTTCGTTCACGGGCTTGAAAGCTAAACCGTCTTTTTGGGCCACCAATAGGCGAAAATCTTGCTTGTCTGCGGTCAAGGTATCGGCATTGATGTCCCAAAACTCTTCCGGAACAAACGCTTTGATTTCGCGTTCACGCTCAACCAGAAGTTTCACGGCGACAGACTGTACGCGACCGGCAGAAAGGCCACGCGCCACTTTTTTCCACAGCAGTGGTGAGACCATAAAGCCCACCACGCGGTCCATGAAACGGCGTGCTTGTTGAGCGTTAACGCCATCCATATTCAGTTCACCTGGCTGCTTAAAAGCCTGCTGAATGGCGTTTTTGGTGATTTCGTTAAATACCACTCGTTTATATCGCTTTTCATCGCCACCGATGATCTCACGAAGGTGCCAAGCGATGGCTTCTCCCTCGCGGTCCAAGTCGGTTGCGAGATAAACGCTGTCAGCGTCTTTCGCGAGCTTTTGCAGCTCAGCCACCACTTTCTCTTTACCGGGCAGAATTTGGTAATTGGCTTGCCAGCCGTGATACGGATCGACACCCATCTTTTTGATCAGCGCTGCGCGTTCTTTTTCACGCTTCTGCTGCTCTTTATCAGTAGTAGATGCTTTCTTAGTCGATGCTGCCGCCGCTTTACCGGTCGGTGTGGCCGTTTGCCCTGCTGTAGGCAGATCACGCACGTGTCCCACACTGGATTTCACGATAAAGTCTTTACCAAGATACTTATTGATGGTTTTAGCCTTGGCTGGCGACTCGACGATAACGAGTGATTTACCCATATTGACTCAATTGTCCTTCATCATTTGGCGCGATTTAAATCGCATGACGTTCTAAAATGTAATTCTTTTTTTACTATCGAGCCAGATAACAAGAAGATCAACTTGTTTTTTCTAAAAGCTTTTTATTTGCTCGACAAATCGACGAAATGTTGTTCTGCTGTCAAAAACGCGCCCATACTAAAGTGAAGCGCGGTATACCGCGACCCCAAAACGACGAAATATGCAATAACTCACAAATTCATCTAGAGAACAAATCGCCCTTTTCCTGCTTTCTGTCAAGGTTATCACCGGTTACCTACTTATAATGCCTGCATCCAATGGTAAGGAGTTATCACCATGAGCCATAAAAAACCGATCACTGAATTTGAACTTTTACTGATTGCTAACCAGTTAATTCAAGATCATGAGTGTTACATCGAAGGCATGCGTGCCACTCAAGTGGAAGAGAAAGAAGGCGTGTTAGTGTTTAAAGGTGAGTATTTCCTCACTGAACAAGGCCTTCCTACTGAGAAAACCACAGCGGTATTTAATATGTTTAAATATCTCGCTCATCATCTCTCACCCGAATTTACCCTACAAAAATAATAAAAGCCTCGTAATGAGGCTTTTTTCAATCACTTACATCTATTCCAAAACCGATTTTATCGCCATCGGTTTTGGGCAGAGAGTGACACTTTAGCGGCTTAATTGCGCAAACTTGTCAAAGTAATCGGGGAACGTTTTTGACGTGCATTTCGGATCATTGATCGTCACTGGTGTATCACTCAACGCGACCAGAGAAAAACACATCGCCATCCGGTGATCGTCATAGGTATCGATTGCCGCATGGATGAGCTTAGTTGGAGGCGTAATCACAATGAAATCTTCCCCCTCTTCGACTGTCGCGCCCACTTTACGCAGTTCGGTGGCCATTGCTGCCAAGCGATCCGTCTCTTTTACGCGCCAGTTGTAAACGTTACGAATGGCCGTGGTACCTTTGGCAAAAAGTGCAGTCGTCGCTATCGTCATCGCCGCATCTGGGATATGGTTAAAATCGAGATCTACCGCATTCAGTTCACCACGGCGAGCAATCACATAATCATCGCCCCACTCAATTTGCGCGCCCATCTTTTCCAATGCATCCGCAAATTGAATATCCCCTTGGATGCTGTTTTTACCAATACCGGTCACTTTTACCTCACCGCCTTTAATGGCAGCTGCAGCAAGGAAATAGGAAGCAGAAGAGGCATCACCTTCAACGAGGAACTGCCCCGGAGACACATAAGATTGCCCCGCTGGGATCACAAATTCTTGATAATCGTGGTTGATCACCTGAACACCAAACTGTTCCATGATGTGCAGTGTAATGTCGATGTAAGGCTTAGAAACCAGCTCACCGACGATCTTGATGGTCACTTTGCCCAGCGCCAACGGTGCCGACATAAGAAAGGCGGTCAAAAACTGACTAGAGATAGAACCATCGATAGTCACCGTTCCTGCTTGTAAGCCCGTCCCTTGAATACGCAGTGGCGGAAAGTTTTCCTGCTCCAGATACTCAATTTGTGCGCCGGCTTGACGAAGAGCATCCACCAAGTGGCCAATCGGGCGCTCTTTCATGCGCGGTTCACCAGTCAGTACATAGTCGCCTTGTCCAAGACACAACGCCGCCGCTAGCGGGCGCATTGCAGTGCCTGCGTTACCTAAAAACAGCTCTAATGGCTGAGTCGTGTGAAAGGCTTGGCCCAAACCTTCTACTTCACAGGTGGTTTTATCGGCCGAGAGGCGATAGTTCACACCCAGCTTGGTCAAAGCATTGAGCATATGGCGAATATCGTCGCTATCGAGCAAGTTAGTAAGACGAGTCGTGCCTGAGGCTAGCGCAGCCAGCAAGAGCGCACGGTTTGAAACGCTTTTGGAACCGGGAAGATTCACTTCCCCAGAGATGAGTTCAATCGGTTGTAGAGTCAAGCTTTCCATTGGATGTTGTGTTTCCTTGCGCCGCTGAAAGTCCTTGTGGTAATGGGTCGCGGCGAAAATTCTTCGTATCCGCAGACTAACCAAATTCATGCGCTAGCGCTAGCCTTTATCTTGCTCGCAATGAATTTTTATTTCTGTTTATGCAATCTCGACCAAGCCTGGGATTTCGCAAGCATCAAGATTGGCAAACTTCATCAAAATCACTAAGATCGCGGCTCATTCACTTTCGGAATGGCTCACTGGGACTTCTAAGGCAAACCAATACGATGGCTATTTATCTGACCGAATTATCGCCGGAAACGTTGACATTCCCCTCTCCTTTTACTGCGTTAGACGACCCTAACGGCCTGCTTGCATTTGGCGGCGATCTCCGTCCTGAGCGAATTTGGGCGGCTTATCAACAAGGCATTTTCCCTTGGTATGGCCCTGAAGACCCGATTTTGTGGTGGAGCCCTTCGCCACGTGCCGTGTTTGACCCTACTCGGTTTCAACCTGCCAAAAGCGTGAAGAAGTTCCAACGTAAACATCAGTATCGGGTTAGCGTGAATCACGCGACGTCGCAAGTGATTGAGCAGTGCGCGCTCACTCGCCCTGCGGATCAACGTTGGCTCAATGACTCAATGCGCCATGCGTATGGCGAGTTGGCGAAACAAGGTCGTTGCCATTCTGTCGAGGTGTGGCAGGGCGAACAACTGGTGGGTGGGCTTTATGGCATTTCCGTTGGCCAACTGTTTTGTGGCGAATCCATGTTTAGCCTCGCAACCAATGCCTCGAAAATTGCGCTTTGGTATTTTTGCGACCATTTTTCTCGCCATCAAGGGCAGTTGATTGATTGCCAAGTGGTGAATCCGCATTTGCAATCTTTAGGCGCAACGACCTTGAGCCGTGAACAATTTATCCAATCGTTGCTATCTTTTAAGGAGAAGCAGGTGCTCAGTGGCTGTTTTGAAACTCAGTGGCTCGCCACCCCCACTTCGCCATGTGCCTTTGAGGATTGATGCATGAGCTCAGATATTCAGCAAATTCGTATTGGCTTAACCAATAACCATCCTTGTAGCTATTTAGCGGATCGGATGGAGCGCGTCGCCGTGGCGATTGATCCGCAGATGCAAACACCCGAAACCTATGAAGTGCTGATGGCAAATGGTTTTCGGCGCAGCGGCGATACCATCTACAAACCGCATTGTGATCATTGCCAGTCTTGCCAAGCTCTGCGAATTCCTGCGCCCGATTTTGTGCCAAGCAAAAGCCAAAAACGTTTACTCAAGCTGCTCAGCCAAGAGTTTCATTGGCAGTTGAAACCAGAACTGGATGAAGATTGGTACACCCTTTACGCGCGTTATATTTTCGCTCGTCATCGCCACGGCTCCATGTACCCACCCAATAAAATGGAATTTGCCAAATTTGCCCGTGCAAAATGGCTTAATACTCAATATTTACATCTTTATCAGGGCGAAAAGTTGGTCGCGATTGCCGTCACCGATTTACTCCCAAACAGTGCGAGTGCGTTTTACACCTTTTATGACCCAGATATTTCGATCTCTTTAGGCACCTTAGCGGTACTTTGTCAGCTCAATTACTGCCAACAGACCAAAAAGCAGTGGCTTTATTTGGGATATCAAATCGATGAATGCCCAGCTATGAACTACAAAGTCCGGTTCAATCCACATCAAAGGCTAGTAAATCAACGTTGGCGAGGGTAGAATACGCCGCAACTTCCCATATTGAACGTTTAATGGCAGAATCCTGCGCCGTTAAAGATCGCCAAATTTCTAAAGAGGATTAAATGGCTAAAGAAGACGTAATTGAGATGCAAGGCACTGTCCTTGATACTCTTCCTAACACAATGTTCCGTGTAGAGCTTGAAAATGGTCACGTAGTGACAGCTCACATCTCGGGAAAAATGCGCAAAAACTACATCCGCATTCTAACCGGTGACAAAGTCACTGTTGAGATGACTCCTTACGATTTGTCTAAAGGTCGCATCGTCTTCCGTGCTCGTTAATCTCTGATTTCCGAACGCAACAAAAAGCGGAGCTTATGCTCCGCTTTTTGTTTTGCTACAGCACTTATTAATCAATACATTAGCAAAATATCGACGGCGTTCAACCAAGAATCCATATACCCTTCTTACTTAAAGCAGTCGCGGTGTTGGCTACCACTTCAAGTGATTTGGGTATAACAAAGAATCAAGCTCAAGTATAGCGCCGCAGCTCTTTATCACTGTAGCAGCCTGCTGTATTCATGCCGTACTCCGGACACAAAAAAGGCGCGATAACGCGCCTTTTTAAGATAAGAGTTAATTCTCTTACTCGATATCAATCACATCGAATTCGACTTCTGGGTTGACGTCAGCATCGTAATCAATGCCTTCAATGCCAAAGCCAAACAGCTTGATGAACTCTTCTTTGTACATGTCGTAATCGGTCAGCTCACGCAGGTTCTCTGTGGTGATTTGTGGCCACAGATCACGGCAGTGCTGCTGAATGTCATCACGCAGTTCCCAGTCATCCAAACGCAGACGATTGTGATCATCCACTTCCGGCGCTGAACCATCTTCTTTGTACAGACGTTGACTGAACATGCGGTAAATCTGCTCCATACAGCCTTCATGCACGCCCTGTTCACGCATCTTCTTGAACACCATCGCGATGTAGAGCGGCATCACAGGAATCGCAGAGCTTGCTTGAGTCACCACAGATTTCAAGACTGCAACGTTCGCGGTACCGCCTTTCGCTGCCAGCTTTTCGTTCAGCGCTGTCGCTGCGCGATCTAGGTCCATCTTGGCACGGCCTAAAGCGCCATCCCAGTAGATTGGCCAAGTCAATTCAGTACCGATATAGCTGTACGCCACGGTTTTGCAACCTTCAGCAAGAACACCCGCCTCTTCCAGCGCTTGGATCCACAGTTCCCAATCTTGACCGCCCATCACGGTGACAGTGTCAGCGATTTCTTGCTCGGTCGCAGGTTCAACACTGGCTTCAATGATCACATCTTTATTGGTATCTACCGCGGTAGAGGTATACGTTTCGCCGATCGGTTTCAGTGCAGAGCGCACTAGCTCACCCGTGTCTGGCATCTTACGCACTGGAGAAGCCAATGAGTAAACCACCAAATCAATCTGGCCAAGGTCTTGCTTAATCAGCTCAATCGCTTTTTGCTTCGCTTCGTTCGAGAACGCATCGCCGTTCAGGCTTTTTGCGTACAAGCCCGCTTCGTGCGCTAGCTTGTCAAACGCTGCTGCATTGTAGAAACCCGCAGTACCTGGTTTTTTGTCAGTGCCCGGCTTTTCGAAAAATACGCCGATCGTCGCCGCACCACCGCCAAACGCCGCAGCGATGCGTGATGACAGACCATAGCCGCTAGACGATCCAACAACCAACACGCGCTTAGGTGCGTTTTTGATCGGACCTTGTGCTTTTGTGTAGGCAATTTGTTCTTTTACGTTCGCTTCACAACCCACTGGGTGCGTTGTTGTACAGATAAATCCACGAATTTTAGGTTTGATGATCATATTCAACTTCCTTAAAAAATCGTCGCTAGGATAAAAGGTTCAGACACAAACCGCATCTAATTTCTCTCAATTTCGCCGAAAATGGCCAGTGGTTGGAGCACTCATTGGGGCATTTTTCCCGTTATGCTCACAAAAAACTCAATCAATAAAAATAAAGAGGGCTTCTGATTTTCCCCAAACAACTTGGAGTTGCAGCTAGGCGGCAAGTAAGTGAGTCCCCATGAGCATAGACAAACTATGTGATTGGGGTGAACGAACGTAGCCAACACCGCTGCAGCTTCAAGTAGGAAGGGGATAGAAGCCCTCGATACTCTATTTTATTTGTTACGCCACACTGTTTAACTTAGGTTTAGTGGTCTGATGGGTATGGATTTGCGAGAAATCATGGCTGAAATGATCGACCTGAATCGCACGGCTACGCAGTTTTTCTGCCGCCAGAATCGAGGCCACTTCATCTGCGCTCAACACACCCGCTTGCTCTGCTTGTGCCAAGCGATCAACCAGTAGTCCTTTACGCGCCACTTTGCCCTCTTTCACCCCTTGTTGCAGTTTACGCTCTAAGCCTTTAACGCTGTACATGGCCAAAAACGCGTTTTCCATCAAGCCAACGCTGTCATCTTCACCTTTACCGATGTAGCACAGCGCGGTTAAACGATCACGATGCGCTCCTGGGGTCATCAGACTTTCTGCGAGTTTGACCGCTAACTCATCACTCGGTGGTGCAAAGTGGTTGCCTAGCGGGAACAGCAGCCCTTTCAAGATGGCTCCGACCCCAGTCACAGGGTAATTACGATACGCTTGATTAAGCGATTTCGCTGCGTGATGCAAACAGTACTGCATCGCATAGTGTACGTAGTCTAAATCCGCTTGATGGCGGCCTTCATCTTCATACTTTTTCAGTACCGCCGAGCCCATGTACAGATAGCTCAGTGCATCGCCTAAGCGTGCTGAAATCATCTCTTTACGTTTGAGCTCGCCACCCAAGGTGAGCATTGCCACATCCGCACTCACCGCTAAAGCACGGCTCAGGCGAGTCATCTGCTTATAGTAGTCTTGTGTGGGGCCACTCATATTCGCTTTAATAAAGCGTGAACCCGTCAGTGCAGCAAACAGAGCACCAAAGCTGTTTTTGGTCGCGTGGGCAATGTGCTTGAACAGCAGTTCATCAAACGCTTTCGCCCCTTCTTGTTGATCTGGATTGGCTGCCGCTTCCATCTCTTTGAGAACATAAGGATGGCAACGAGTCGCACCTTGACCGAAGATCATCAGGTTACGCGTCAAAATGTTCGCCCCTTCAACCGTGATTGCCACGGGTACGCCGAGATAGTGCGTCGCCAGATAGTTCATTGGGCCATCTTGGATAGCACGACCAGAATGAATATCCATCGCATCATTCAAAATGGTGCGCGCGATTTCCGTCATGTGGTATTTGGCAATCGCCGTGACAATTCCCGGTTTCTCTTTGAGATCCAAAGAGGTGGTGGTCAAAGTACGGGTCGCTTCCAGCAAGTAGGTTAAACCGCCGATACGTCCCATGGCTTCCGCCACACCTTCAAATTTACCAATCGACATCCCAAACTGCTTACGCACATAGCCATATGCGCCTGTGGTGCGAGCGGTGAGGTGGCCAATCGCGGTACCCAATGCAGGTAGGGAGATCCCGCGTCCTGCCGAGAGACACTCCACCAACATGCGCCAGCCTTTACCTGCGTAATCCGCCCCACCAATCAGCCAATCCATTGGGATAAACACATCTTGACCACGGGTTGGGCCGTTCATAAAGGCCAAACCTAGTGGGTCGTGGCGTTCGCCAATCTCTACGCCTTCATGGGAGGCAGGGATCAGCGCACAAGTAATACCAATGTCTTCTTTATCGCCAAGCAGATGCTCTGGGTCACTCAGTTTGAAAGCAAGACCCAGCACAGTCGCCACTGGTGCCAGCGTGATGTAACGCTTGTTCCAGCTTAAACGGATGCCCAGCACGTCTTTGCCTTCATGCTTGCCGTAGCAGACCACACCTTGGTCAGGAATGCTGCCCGCATCCGAACCCGCTTCCGGCCCTGTCAATGCAAAGCAAGGAATATCGGTGCCATCGGCCAAACGTGGCAGCCAGTAATCTTTCTGCTCTTGGGTGCCGTAGTGTGACAACAGCTCACCAGGGCCCAATGAGTTCGGTACCATGACCGTCACTGCAGTGCTGATGCTACGCGTAGCAATGCGTGACACTATGGTCGAGTTCGCCAGAGCCGAGAACTCACGGCCACCGTACTCTTTGGAAATAATCAGCGAGAAGAAACGCTCTTTACGTAGGTAGTCCCACACCTCTTTGGGGAGATCGCGATCTTGTTTGACTATCTTGTAGTCATCCAACATAGCGAGCAGAGTTTCCAACTCGTTGTCGATGAAAGATTGCTCCTCCGCTGACAAGGTCGGTTTCGGATAATGGTGCAGCTTGGTGAAATCAGGCTTACCAGAGAACAGTTCACCATCCCACCATACACTGCCCGCTTCCATCGCTTCTTTCTCGGTTTGTGACAGAGGAGGAAGCACTTTCTTAAACATTTTGAAAGCGGGGTCGCTGATCCATTTTCTGCGTAGAGAGCTCATATTCAGATCCTTTTGTTCACTGGTTACACTGTTATTTTTGTTATGAATCGGTTAGTTATTTCGCCGCCACACCGGCCGCGAGGTATGGAATCAGTTGATCGACCACAGACTTAGGATCAACTTTGCTTCCAAAATCATTTTCTGCAATCTCTGCCAACGCTTGACTCGACGCCATGGTAAAGACGCAGGTACCTAAGGTGAAATGCAACCGCCAAAACAAGGTTTCGCGAGTCAAGTTGGGGTTCGCCTTAAGCACGGAATCGGTAAATAGGGTTAGCACATCATTGTAGCGATTGGTAATAAACCAACGGAGATGGCCCTGCACATCGGTATAACCCCGACCAATCAGCAGCATAAAACGGCTGGTGCCATTGGGGCGCAATTCGCTTAACGAACGCAAGGGAGCACGTAGCGCTTCAAAAACTTCAGCCATATCGTAATCGTCCCGCTCGTTAAGCCGCTCAAGCGACTGTTTCATCTCCGGCATGAAAGCTTCGAGATAACGATTGAGTACCGCTCGAACTAAGGTTTTTTTGTCACCAAAATGGTAGTTGACCGACGCAAGGTTCACCCCCGCTTTACTGGTGATCGTGCGCAAAGAGGTATCATTGAAACCGTATTCCGCAAACAGCCCTTCTGCTACATCCAATATTTTTTCCTTAGTACTACTGCGTAATGCCATTTCAATCACTCGTATCAAACAACTGTTTGAAATATACTCTCGCCACATTTGATTAACAAGCGATTAACATCACATTTTCTCGCCATGGTCTGACCAGATGCAGCTAAGTGCTTGCAACACGATGAAAAGTCGTCCACAAAAAAATTTAAAAATAATTTGCGAACTTTTGGAACTCTTTGCCAAACGTCCAGTCTGAATAGACGTGATTGACAGAGCTTTGAGAGTTTTACTGGCCGTCAAATTTGGTTCTCGACCCGCTGTCACCAATTACGCTGCTTTTTCCTTTTTATTAACTCCTATACTTGTGTACGCCCAAAACCAGATTGTTTTGGGCGTTTTTTTATCTGGTTTATTTTGCTCAAGTCGGTTCATTGGTAGCTTTTCATTCAAAAATTCAGGACTTAGAGCACCGCGATAAGTCGTTAGGCCCCCAGTCACAAGGGCGGTTACTCGAAGAGAGTTTGATCCAAACCCTAGTCGTGGCGATCGAACTGCGTATAATGTGCGACCCCATTCAGAGCTCGATTTTCTTATGCTGATCACTCAATCACCTATCACTGAACACCGTTTCGCAGGG
Organism: Vibrio paracholerae; assembly: GCF_037672085.1. Taxonomy (NCBI): domain Bacteria; kingdom Pseudomonadati; phylum Pseudomonadota; class Gammaproteobacteria; order Vibrionales; family Vibrionaceae; genus Vibrio; species Vibrio paracholerae. The sequence goes on from NZ_JBBHLM010000002.1 coordinate 1,761,886, forward strand.
CAAACCTTTTACCTCAAACGGGATGACAAGCTTCATCCACATTTCAGTGGTAACAAAGCCCGCAAATTGATGACGTTGCTTGAAGGGGATTTTCCCGGCATCACCACCTTAATCAGCTATGGATCGGCACAAGCTAACTCGCTCTACTCTTTTGCAGCACTTGCTAAACTGCGCGGTTGGCGCTTGGAGTTTTACGTTGACCATATTCCCGCGTGGCTGAAAAATTATCCAATAGGTAACTACCGTGGTGCACTGGAATTGGGAGCAACCATTATTGAAACGCGCTCACTAGGGGCTAGGCATCCACGAGAATTTATTCAGCAACAACGCAAGCCAAATGCCGATTGCTTGGTGATTGAGGAAGGTGCGCACAGCCCCTTTGCTGAACCGGGGATCAAACAGTTGGCGTTAGAAATGCTCGAATGGATCCGCTACCAAGCCCAGCCAGATTGGGTGGTCGCCCTGCCTTCCGGCACCGGAACCACGGCGCTCTACTTACACAAATATTTGCAACCACACGGTGTTGAAGTCATTACCTGCCCTTGTGTGGGTGACGAATCCTACTTACGTGAGCAGTTTTTAATGCTCGGTGAAACCTCTCACCCGACGGTTCTGACCTCTACGACTAAGCACTATTTCGGTCATCTTTATCAAGAGGATTATCAGATATGGCAAGCGTTACTGGCACAAACTCATATTGAATTTGATCTGTTATACGACCCGCTGATGTGGCGTTTATTGTCAGCTTGGCGTACCGAGAACCCAGAGCGAAACTTGCTTTATCTACACCAAGGCGGTTTACTGGGAAATGAAAGTATGTTGCCGCGTTATCAGCGGCAGTTTAGCGAATATACCCTTCCTACTTGAAGCTGCAGGTAGTTTGGGTATAACCAGAGGATGGAGAGTTTTCAATGCGTACTTTGATTGGGGTAGTCGTGACATTAAGTTACAGTGTCGCGTTGCATGCGGCACCGACGCCAGCGAAACTGCCGATCGTGATCGGCGATGATATTGCTAAACGGGTCTGCTATTACCAAGATCAGGCTTATTCAGAAGGCGCCGTGATCTTAGTCGGTGAAGTGTATCTCTCTTGTCAGCGCGCCAATGATTTTGAAACCAATGGCCCGCTGAAATGGTTACCTCTGAATGGGCAGAGCAATCAAACACCGAAACCTAAGCTAGTCCACCCATAAGGGTATATTTGACTTCAAGGTACTCTTCAAGGCCGTGTTTCGCCCCTTCTCTACCAAGGCCCGACTCTTTGATGCCACCAAAAGGCGCTAACGTGGTGGAAATCAACCCTTCGTTGATGCCGACAATCCCCGCTTCGAGTGCTTCACTCATGTGCCATGCCCGGCGCAAAGATTGGGTATAACAATAAGCGGCCAAACCCGAATCGGTCGCATTGGCTCGCTCGATCACTTCTTGCTCAGAGCTAAAACGAAACAGTGCGGCCAAGGGGCCGAAGGTTTCTTCGTCAGCAACGCGCATTTCGTCGGTCACTTCGGTTAACACGTGTGGCTGGAATAAACGGCTGCCCGCTTCAGGCAGCGCACCAAACATCACTTTCGCTCCTTTGCTTTGAGCATCCACTATATGTGATGTGACTTTAGCAACCGCGGCATCATTGATCAGCGGACCGATGTTTACACCTGCATCCAAACCATAACCAACGTTGAGTCTGCTGACCCGATCCACCAACTTGGCAGCAAATTGATCGTATACCGCGTCATGGACATAAATCCGGTTAGCGCACACGCAAGTTTGTCCAGCATTACGAAATTTCGCCACCATCACACCATCAATCGCAGCATTAATGTCCGCATCTTCAAACACAATAAACGGCGCATTTCCTCCCAGCTCAAGCGAGAGTTTTTTCACATTATTAGCTGATTGTGCCATCAAAAGCTTGCCAACTCCGGTTGAGCCAGTAAATGAGAGTTTGCGTACCGTTTTGCTTTCCGTCAGTACACGCCCGACTTCAATCGCATCGCCCGTCACCACTTGCAATAAACCATCAGGGATTCCCGCTTGTTGCGCGAGATCGGCCAAAGCTAAAGCCGTAAACGGCGTATCCGGCGCTGGTTTTAACACCACGGCGCAACCAGCTGCAAAGGCAGGGGCACATTTACGGGTAATCATGGCGGCGGGGAAATTCCAAGGCGTAATCGCGGCAACAACCCCAACAGGCTGGCGAGAAACCATAATTCGCGCATCAGGTTTATGGGATGGGATCAGCTCGCCATAAGCGCGTTTGGCTTCTTCAGCGTACCATTCCACAAAGCTTGCGGCGTAGTGAATTTCCCCCTTGGCTTCAGCCAGCGGTTTACCTTGTTCAATGGTTAATAACTTCGCCAATGATGCATGATGCTGTTCAATAAGCTCATACCAACGGCGCAAAATTTTGGCTTTATTTTCAGCGGGTTGCTGGCGCCATAAAATTTGCGCTGCCTGCGCACCTGCAATCGCTTCTTGCACCTGAGCCGCACTCAAGAAAGGAACAGAGCCAATAAGGGAGCCATCAAACGGATTGGTTACCGTTTGCCTTGCCTGTGACTCACCTAAAATCCACTGCCCATTAATAAAGGCGCTTTGGTGAAAAAATGGAAAATCGGTCGGTAACATGGCAAGACTCCTCATCAGTGACCCGTTAGCCTCTAGGCTTTAGTTCTATACTCAAATGACTTGGAGAGGATACACCGTAGCTCAGCACAAACACACGAATGATTTCATCCATCATGATTTGCTGCTGTTTGGCATCAGGCAGTTCCACCGCGGCCAGCAACTGCGGCCATAAAAACTGACCATGAAAGAGATTCATCAAGGTTGTCGCCATGGGAGGCACTTCTTTCTCAATCAGTTTTCCATCCTTAATGGCAGCTTGCAGCCATACAGTCAGCGCCGTATCTTGAGTCCCCATCAACGCGAGATATTGCTGCGTTAAGGCTGGATCGCGCACAAATTCCCCCACAATCATCCGCAGCACATCAAGGCCAATCGTTCGATACAGTAGGTCAATTTTTGCCGCAAAGTAGTCGTGCAACTGATCCGCCAGAGAGCGGGTAGATTGATACTCAAAGCCAACCTTATGCGGTTGTGCCACCAGAAGATTGATCACTTCAATAAAGAGCAATTCTTTACTGGTAAAGTGGCGATACAAGGTGCGTTTTGAGGTACCTGCGCGTTCACAAACGCGATCCATATTCGCTGCATGGAATCCAAACTGGGTAAACTCTTCTTTTGCTGCTTCAATCAGCGCCAACCGTTTTTGCTCACTGAGTTTCATACCACGATTTCCTCAATTTCATCGGTTATCAATATCATCTGCTATCACTATAAGTCCGACTTTCTTGAAAGTACACCCGTGAGTTTCCCCATAATAAAAGTATCGACATGATCGCTTTGAAATGGCAGTTAAACAGCCAATCAGTGGCACAGTTAGCAAACTGATTATTCATCAAGCCTGAGCGAAAATGCTTACTGGTGAGGCTATCTCTTTGTTATTAACTGTGTAGAATTGTTGCGCACAAGACTACCTACGAATAAAACCCATGGCTACGGATAGAAACGGCAACCATCATTTAATCTGTTGTGACGAATGTGGGCTCGTGTCAAGCTTACCTAAGTTAAGCCAAGGGCACATTGCTCATTGCCCACGCTGCGGACATACGCTCACACAAATTCAAAAACATCCGTATCAGACCACTATCGCTCTCGCGATAAGCAGTCTGATTTTGCTGATGCTGAGCCTCTCTTTCCCTTTTATGTCATTTAGCGTACAAGGACTGACTCAAGAAATTACGCTATTGAATGCGGCTAAAATGCTTGAAGAGTTTCAAAACGTTTTACTCGCTATTTTACTGTTTTCGACGGTCATCTTACTGCCCGCCCTGTATCTGGTGATCATTCTCTTTCTTTATGTGAAAGCGCTACGGTCCAAAAAAGCATTACCCTCAACATCAGAACTCTGGCTCACCAAACATCTGTGCAATCTGCTGTTTAAAGTACAGCCTTGGTTGATGGTGGATGTCTTTTTGATTGGAGTGTTGGTTAGCCTCATTAAAATCGCTTCTCTTGCAGACGTCTCCATGGGCAACTCTTTTTGGGCATTCTGCTGCTTTTCGGCCTTAATGGTAAAAACCGTGTCATCGGTTGATCGCTTCTGGTTGTGGCAACATTTTATTCCTGCACGTGTCCCTCAGGGAGTGGCGTCAGGCCACACTCATTGCACGCACAATCACATTAATTGCCACAACTGCCAGCAAATCAATCCCATTACATCCGCCAAACATCCGAAATGCGTGCGCTGCGGAAGTCGATTGCATGCTTACCATCCAAAGTTAAATTTGCAGTGGGCTTGGGCACTGTTGCTGGCTGCCATCATTTTTTATATTCCGGCCAATCTTTATCCGATGATGTATACCGTGAGTCTCGGAAAATCAGAAGGCTCAACCATTATGCAAGGGGTGATTGTACTGTGGCAGCTCGGCTCTTATCCGGTGGCGATGGTGATTTTCTTAGCCAGTATTTTTATCCCTATGGCCAAAATGTTTGCGCTCGGTTGGCTCTACTGGCAAGCCGGAAAGCTCAACGTATTTCCAGAGCAGCAGAACCTAAAGCGGCTCAAACTTTATCGTGTGACCGAATTCATTGGCCGCTGGTCAATGATTGATATTTTCGTCGTCGCTATCTTGGTCGCGTTAATTCAACTGCATAATCTGATGGCGATTTATCCCGGCCCTGCCGCTCTCTCTTTTGCGGCAGTGGTCATTTTAACCATGCTATCTGCTATGGTTTTTGACTCACGAATCTTGTGGCAAGAGCCACCCGTATCCCACCAACAACAATGAATTGAGAAACTTCTATGAGTGATGAACCTCAAGTTAACGCTGAAGTGAGTGCGCAAAAGCAGCTCTCTGCGATTTGGATCATTCCTATTCTGGCGCTTGCGATGGGACTGTGGATGCTGTTTCAGTACGTCAATAGCACCGGGCCGAAAATCACCCTCATTCTGCCGACGGCAGATGGGCTTGAAGTGGGGAAAACCCAAATTAAAGCGCTCAATGTCAATGTCGGGGTGATTACCGACATTAAGCTCAGCGATGATTACCGACACATCATTGCCACCGCGCAAATGGTGAAAGATGCCGATCGCATGCTTCGCGAAGATTCGCTTTTGTGGGTTGTGAAACCTCGGATTGGTAAAGAAGGGATTTCCGGACTCGATACCCTACTTTCTGGCGCTTATATCCAGCTGCAGCCCGGCCAATCCAAAACGTTTCAAGATGAATTTTCTGTGCTCGACTTACCCCCTATTGCACCGCCTGATGCCAAAGGGTTACGCCTGATTCTGACCAATAAAGAGGCAGGGAAACTGAGTGTCGGCGATCCCGTTATGTACGAAGGATTCACGGTTGGCCGCGTGGAAAGCACCCAGTTTGATGTGGAAAGCAAAAAGGCTCAATACCAACTTTTTATCTTTGCCCCTTACGATAAATTGGTGAATACACGCTCCTTTTTCTGGCTCAATTCTGGGATCAATCTTCAACTGAATGCCGAAGGGCTCGAATTCAGCTTAGGGTCGATAGAAAGCCTACTCAAAGGCGGAGTCACCTTTGGCCAGCTACAAGAAGACGACTCGGGCCAACAAATTACCCAGCAAATGACCGAATTCCTCCTGTTTGACGATGTGAAACAGATCCGTGAAGGTATGTACGGTGACTACATCGAGTTTGTGATGATGTTTGATGAATCGGTACGCGGACTCAGACCTTTAGCACCCGTTGAATATCGCGGTTTAAGGATAGGGACGGTGACTAAAATTCCACTCAAGACAGAAAGCACCAATGTCTACATTAATATCAAACGCATTCCTGTTTTGGTCAGAATCGAACTCGGACGTCTCTATGATAACTTTGGCACAACCGATCTCCCCAACTTGAAAAAGCGTATGCAAGATGAGTTTGCCAAGGGCTTAAAAGCCTCCTTAAAAACAGGAAACTTAGTGACTGGCGCGCTGTATATCGATACCGATTACTTCCCTGATGAGCCAACCGATCCCCTAACCCAATTTGATGGGTACCCAATGTTTCCGACCAAACAAGGCGGATTTGCAGAAGTGCAAAAACAAGTCACCGAACTTCTGAGAAAGCTCAACGGATTGCCTATGGATGATACGTTGGCGTCGCTCAACAGTACGTTAAAAACCTCAGAAGCGCTGTTGGCTTCGGCAGAACGCATTCTCAAAAAACAAGAGACACAAAATCTGCCAGCGGATATTCAAGCGAGCCTAAAACAACTGGAAACCACTATAGGTGGTTTTGGCCCTGAGTCGACGGTGTATCGTGAGCTTGAAACCACATTAAGAGAGCTCAACCAAGTGATGGCCGAATTTAAACCTGTGCTGCGCACCATTAATGAAAAACCTAATGCATTGATTTTTGGTGAAAGTAATGCAGCAGATCCGATTCCCGTGAAAGGAAAGCAAGAATGAAAACATGGTTATTAATGATGTTAACCACATTGTTGGTCGGCTGCGGAGGAACGCCACAGCCCAAAGTCAGTTTTTATTTACTGCCAAACAACCCAGAACTGAGCGAGCTTACCCAACCCAAAACATTGCCTTTGCTGGTGGTTCAACCCGTGGAATTGGCGGCTTATCTGGATACGCAAGGGATTGTTTATCGTCAGTCGGAAACGCAGGTGATCCAAGCCAGACAAAACCAGTGGGCACAGCGCCTTAGCCCACAACTGACACAGCGTATCACCAATGATCTGCGCCGTAAGCAATCTCGCTACTGGCCTGCGCCTTTGAATGCTTCATCCATCCAGCAAGAGCACTGGAAACTGCAGGTAAGATTGCAGCGATTTAATGGTGTCTACACGGGCAATGCCGAAGTGGCTGGCAGTTGGGAGCTGCTCAACCCAAAAGGAGAAAGCATGTTAAACCAAGAGTTTAGTTTTCAGGTGCCGCTCAAAGATACGGGCTACCCCGCTCTGGTTGAAGCGCTCTCTGCGGGTATAGATCAACTTTCAACTCAGATCGAAACCCGATTGGTAACTCGCTAAACAGACAATCAGGTTACCTGATCCAACAGAAAGCTCGACACAATGTACACCAGCAAGTTTACTTTTTACCATCACTCAAGGTATGATGCGCGACAAGTTAACCACATGGTGGTCAAGGTTGCCTGCCAATTTGAAGTTGCAGGTAAAAACGTCAAAGGCATGGGGATTCGTACAGACTCCCCTTTCCCAATTGTGAAATTGAGGAGCAACACACTATGAATCCTTCTTTTACTCGTTCAATGGCTGTAAAGCGCTCATTGCTTAGCGCGGTGATCGCCTCGGCTTTATTGTTGGCTGGCTGCGGTGAAGCGCCACAAGTCAGTGCCCCCGCTCCTGTGACCAAACCCGCATTAACCGAGATTGTCGCGAATCAGCGTGCCTCTGACCTTACTTTTAATGGCGTAGTGCGCGCCGCTAAGAGGGCTGATCTCGCTTTTCGTATTAGTGGCCGTTTAACGGATATCGCAGTAAAAGAAGGCGACCAAGTGAAAAAAGGCCAGTTACTGGCGAGCCTCGACTCACGAGATGCCAAAACGGCGCTGGAAGCTGCGCAACTTGAGCTAAAAAATACCGAACAAGAGTACCGCCGCGCCAAAGCCATTTTTGAGAAAACCCAAGCCATTTCTAAAGCCGAGCTGGATAAAGTCACCAATCGCTACGATCTTGCCAAAAACCGCGTAGAAGAAGCCAAACGCAAACTGGAGTACACCCAAATCACCGCCCCGTTTGATGGCGTCATCAGTGAAAAAACCGTCGAGAATTTTGCTCAAGTGCAAGCCAATCAAGTGATCATGATTTTGCAAGATCTGAATGATTTGGAAGTGGCGATTGAGATCCCGCATCGTGTCATGCTCTCAGGTGTGCGCAATACCCGCGCGATCGCCGAGTTAAGCGCGATTCCCAATCAGCAATTTGATTTACAGCTGCGTACCTACTCCACTCAGCCAAGTTCGGATTCACAAACTTACTCTGTAGTGCTTGGTTTTGAAGATTTGAAAGGCTTTCGCGTGATGCCCGGCATGTCGGCCAAAGTGCTGCCGGTTGCCGAGGATACCGCTGCGCAAAACACGCTCATCACCCTACCACTCACCGCTCTAGTGCCAGATAACCAAGGCAAACAATTTGTGTGGGTAGTCAATGCGCAAGACCAAGCGGAAAAACGTTACGTCGACATTGGCACCACCTACAAAGATCGCGTGGTGATCACTCAGCATCTCAAACCGGGTGAGCAGGTTATTATCGCCGGTGTTTCGAGTGTGCGCGAAGGCATGACCGTTCGTCCCTACACGGATAACAACGGAGCCCAATAATGGATATTGCACGTTATACCCTTGCCAAACGCACCAGCGTTTGGGTGCTGATAGCCCTAACCTTGATTGGCGGCTACATCAGCTACCTCAAATTGGGTCGTTTTGAAGATCCTGAGTTTGTGATTCGCCAAGCGGTGATTGTGACGCCCTATCCGGGTGCCACCGCGCAAGAAGTTTCCGATGAAGTGACCGATGTCATCGAAGGTGCGGTGCAAGCGCTGCAAGAGCTAAAAGAAGTCAAATCGGTTTCGATGCAAGGCCGCTCTGAAGTGACGGTAGAAATCAAACTCGAATTTGCCAAATCCTCCGCGCAGTTGCAGCAGGTATGGGACAAATTACGCCGCAAAGTCGCGGATGCGCAGCGCCAACTGCCTCCCGGTGCGGGCGCTTCAATCGTTAACGATGACTTCTCTGACGTGTACGCGCTGTTTTACGCAGTGACAGGAGAAGGCTTTAACGACAAACAGCTGCAAGACTACGTCGATACGCTGCGCCGTGAACTGGTTTTGGTGCCGGGTGTTGCCAAAGCCGCCACATTGGCTGAGCAGCAAGAAGCGATCTTTATCGAGATGTCCAGCGAACGCATGGCGGAATTTGGCCTTTCGGTTGAACGCGTGCTGCAAGTGCTACAAAAGCAGAGCCTAGTCACCGTTGCAGGCAGCGTCGATGCTCAGCAGATGCGCATTCCGGTGATCCCTAAATCCAACATCAGCTCCTTGGCTGACCTCACTAATTTGCAAGTGGCGGTCGGTAGCAACAATGCGGTGGTACGCCTAGGTGATATTGCCAACATCAGCCGTGGCTACACCGAGCCAGCATCGATGCTGATGCGCTATAACGGTCAGCGTGCAATTGGCTTTGGTATCTCGAATGTCACCGGCGGTAACGTGGTCGAGATGGGCGATGCCGTCAAAGCACGCTTGGCTGAACTTGAAAGCCAGCGTCCACTGGGCATGGATCTGCATGTGATTTCGATGCAGTCTGACTCGGTGCGCGCTTCGGTGGCCAATTTTATCGATAACCTGATTGCCGCTGTCGCCATCGTGTTTGTCGTGCTCCTGCTGTTCATGGGCGTACGCTCAGGCGTCATTATCGGTTTTGTTTTGCTGCTTACTGTTGCCGGTACCTTATGTGTGATGCTGATTGATGACATCGCCATGCAGCGGATTTCGCTCGGCGCGCTCATCATCGCCCTCGGCATGTTGGTGGATAACGCGATTGTGGTCACTGATGGCGTACTCGTGCGTTTTCAACAAGATCCGAACGCCGATAAACAGCAAGTGGTCTCTGAGGTGGTCAATACCACTAAATGGCCACTGCTGGGCGGTACGGTGGTGGGTATTTTTGCCTTCAGCGCAATTGGCCTGTCCCCTTCCGATATGGGCGAATATGCCGGCTCACTGTTTTGGGTGATCCTCTACTCGATGTTTTTGAGTTGGGTGTTTGCGGTGACCGTCACCCCCATGCTGTGCCATGACTTTCTACGCGTTAAAGCTCCCACCAAAGAGGCGAAACCGTCTAAATTGGTAACGGGTTATAAAGCTGTACTGCAATGGGTGTTAAGCCACCGCGTGGTCAGCTGTGCGATGCTACTCGGCACCTTAGTGGCAGCGGTATGGGGCGCTCAGTTTATTCCGCCGGGCTTTATGCCAGAGTCGCAACGACCACAATTTGTGGTTGACGTGTACTTGCCACAAGGCTCGGATATTCGCCGCACCGAACAGGTTGTCGCCAGCATTGAGAAAGACGTGGCGCAAAAAGACGGTATTACCAATATCACCAGTTTCATCGGCGGTGGTGGCCTGCGTTTTATGCTGACCTACTCACCCGAGGCGCGTAACCCAAGTTACGGCCAACTGCTGATTGATATTGATGACTACACCAAAATTGCCCCATTAGTAGGCGAGTTGCAAAATGAGCTGGATGCCAAATACCCGGATGCCTCAATCAAGGTGTGGAAGTTTATGCTCGGTCGCGGCGGCGGCAAGAAAATTGAAGCCGGTTTCAAAGGCCCAGACAGCCATGTGCTGCGCCAATTGGCTGAACAAGCCAAAGCAATTATGCATAACGACCCGAACTTGATTGCGGTGCAAGATGACTGGCGTCAACAAGTGCCGGTATTGCAACCCGTGTATTCCGCGCAAGAAGCACAGCGCCTTGGCTTAACCACACAAGAAATCAGCGCCGCGATCGCGCAAACGCTCAATGGCCGTAATGTTGGAGTGTATCGCGAAGGCAATGACTTGATCCCGTTGATGGTTCGCGCACCAGAAAATGAACGCCACCACGAACGTGCGATTGAAAACAGTGAAGTGTTCAGTGCGCAAGCCGGTCGTTACGTTCCGGTGAGCCAACTGGTGGATTCGGTCGATACTGTCTATCAAGATGCCTTACTGCGCCGTATTAACCGCATGCCGACCATCTTGGTACAAGCTGACCCTGCGCCGGGTGTGATGACGGCCGATGCGTTCAATAATGTGCGCGAAAAAATTGAGCAAATTGAGTTGCCAGCTGGCTATGAGCTGATTTGGTACGGTGAATACAAAGCCTCGAAAGACGCCAATGAAGGCTTGGCGCTCTCCGCGCCTTACGGCTTTGCGGCGATGATTCTCGCGGTGGTGTTTATGTTTAACGCGCTGCGTCAGCCACTCGTGATCTGGATGACCGCCCCCTTTGCCGTCGTGGGTGTCACCATTGGCCTTATCGCCTTTCAAACTCCGTTCGAGTTTATGGCGATCCTCGGCTTTTTAAGCTTGATTGGTATGATGGTGAAAAACGCGATTGTGTTGGTTGACCAAGCGGATGCGGAAATTCGCGAAGGTAAAGAAGCTTACTTCGCGATTATTGATGCGGCGGTGAGCCGTGCACGCCCGGTTCTGCTAGGTGCATTCACCACGATTTTAGGTGTGGCTCCACTTCTGGTAGACCCATTCTTTAAGAGTATGGCGGTCACCATTATGTTTGGTTTGCTGTTTGCCACCATTCTGACCTTAGTCGTGATCCCGCTCTTCTATGCCGTGCTGTTTAGAGTGAAAGTCGCCAAAGCATAATCAGGCGGTTAATCTCACCCTTCCCAACCAATAAGGCTCCGCAAGGAGCCTTATTATTCGAGAAAACCAAGCACAATTGTTGTGATTTTGCCCACTCCAGCTACTTTGTAAGCAAACGCACTCAATGCGCGAGTTTTTTTCGGATTTCTGCTTGACCATCCACAATAGAATCATTAAATTAGCGCCTCGTTAGCCAAGCGGTTAACGATTCGGTGAGTTGTCCGAGTGGCTGAAGGAGCACGCCTGGAAAGTGTGTATACGGCAACGTATCGAGAGTTCGAATCTCTCACTCACCGCCACATTCAAGTTTAAAGACGTCCTAGGGCGTCTTTTTTGCTATTTATACCCAAACGACTGAGCATTGCACCAATACAGCGGCAATGCCCAATCGCAGGGAAACTCCCTAATCATCCTGTTTCGAGCACAACCCGATGAACCGTAAAAAGAAAATTAATCAGACATTACAAAAACGCCTTAAAAAGCAACATGCGAAATTACACCCGAGCAACAAGCCTCGTTATATTTCTAAAGCAGAGCGGGCTAAACTCGCAGCAGAACAAGAAGCGAATCCCGAGCTTGGAACCCGCGATGCAAACCCTACTGAGCCCTCGCTGAGCAATAGCGCATTACAGTAATAGACGGTGCTCAATCGGGTGAAATTGACTGGCGACATCGATTAAATGTTGCGCGGTCAGTTTCGGCACCCCATACACTTCCACCTTAACCTGAAAGCGTTGCGCAATTCTGGTCACCAAAGGCTCAAAATCACCATCCCCAGAGACGAGCACCACGGTATCCACCTCCTGAGCTAATTCATAGCCATCAAGGGCAATCCCGACATCCCAATCCCCTTTCGCGCTACCATCACTGCGCTGGATAAAAGGTTTTAGCATCACCTCAAAGCCAATCCCTCGTAAAATATGATGAAATTGCCTCTGCTGCGGATCTTTACTGGCAATCGCATAGGCATTGGCTTTCACTACCGTACGATTTTGCGTCACTTGCGACCAAAACTGATTGTAATCAAAGTGCCGGCCATATTGCTCGCGGCAGGTGTAATACACGTTTTGCACATCCACCAAAATGGCAATTTTTTCCATTGATTCCTACTTAGTTATTCTTGATTTAAGGCTTAACTCCGCACTTATTCTACACCGTTATTTAGAAACCAATTCATACATATGCTATTTAGGGCTGTAGTTCGGCGGTAAAGTCACCAAATCTATTTCTTTTGACAACCCCCCTCTTGGCACTGGGTTTGGCCAAACCAGCGCGAGAGGCGCATTCTGTGCTTGGCAAACAGGAGATACATTCGGTCACTGATCCCCTTTAAAATCGGCAGACGAGTAATGAAAAGCCAGCGATGTCGATTGACCAAACGCCACGCAAGCACTGTCACATCTAAGCCATATAAAAGTTGTCCTTGCTGATCGATACCGTGCAAGATAGACAATGCACGTTGTTTATCGATCGATGGGTAGCAGGACATCGTATCCGTATCATGCACATCCACCAGCAAAATTCGCGCTTGGTGATCCGCCGTTTTTAATGCGCGCATCTCGTTACAACAGAGCGGACATTGTCCATCAAAAAAGATCACCAGATCTGGCTTATTCATGGCTATTGACCTCAGATTCATCATTGCAATCTGTTACGCACACTCTCTTTTCGAGGATCAATCCCATTACCGCAACCGCAGCGCGTGATCGCTCAATCCCTTTGACCGTATAAACGCTCATTAACCCCATCATCGGTATTGAGAGTGGAACTTGAGTAAAAAAATTGGCCTGTACTGTTTTACCAACGATTTACGAGTGAACGATAACCCGCTACTTGAGCAAGCCGCGCAGCAAGTGGATCGCTTAATCTGTTTGTACTGTTATCCCTCGATTACGCCATTTTTGGCGCGCTACGCCCAGCAAACACAATGGGGCGAAGCCAAAAAAAGGTTTCTCAACCAAACCTTGGTTGACTTAGACCATTCGCTCAGTACGCTAGGCCAAAAGCTCTGGGTGACGCCACTTTTGCCCTATCAGGCGCTGCGCCATCTGCTGACTCAAGTCGAGATTACGGATATTTATGTGGATGCAGTGGCGGGCTCAGATGAGCGCCAAGCTATCGCGCGCATTCATCAGGACTTTTCTTCTGTGCATATCCATCAGCAAGCTCTGCACAGCTTATTGAGTGAGCCGCAGTTGCCGTTTGCACTTGAGGCGCTACCGAGCACCTTTACCCAATTTCGTAAGCAAGTAGAAACGCTCTCCCTCTCTTCTGCGCCGATGGGTTATCCGCGTGTTTTGCCACCCATTGAGCAAGGCTGGCAGTTGCCTTTGATGGATATTGTTACCGAGCCGAATCACAGCGCCTTTGTCGGTGGTGAGCAAGCAGGGCTGACGCATTGCCAACACTATTTCTCCTCCATGCTCCCCAGTCGTTATAAAGAGACGCGCAATGGGTTAGACGGTATGGATTATTCCACTAAGTTTTCGCCTTGGCTCGCGCTCGGCGCGGTTTCGCCAAAAACCATTTATGCCATGTTGCAGCGTTATGAAGCTGTACATGGCGCGAACGATTCCACCTACTGGATTTTCTTTGAGTTACTGTGGCGTGAATATTTTTACTGGTACGCGCGGCGCTATGGCGCAAAACTGTTTCGCTTCTCTGGGATTGGCGAGAAAAAACCGCTCACCAGTTTCTATGCGCAGCGCTTTTTACAGTGGAAGCACGGAGTAACGCCTTTCCCCATTGTGAATGCCTGTATGCGGCAACTGAATCAAACGGGTTACATGTCCAACCGTGGTCGACAGTTAGTCGCCAGCTGTCTAGTTCACGAACTAGGCTTAGATTGGCGCTATGGTGCCGCTTATTTTGAAACCCAGTTAGTGGATTACGATGTCGGATCCAACTGGGGCAACTGGCAGTATTTGGCGGGAGTCGGAGCCGACCCACGCGGCTCGCGGCAATTCAACCTCGCAAAACAGGCGCACACTTACGATCCAAAGGGCGAATTCGTTGCCAAATGGTGCGGAACGGCTTGTGGCAAGCTAAATGCTCTCGAAAATTTGCGCTCGACAGTGTCGATATGGTTGACTGGCCAATCGCCGCCAGCGCGTCACATCTTATCCATCATCCTCATAATAAGGAAAGCTCATCATGAATATCGTGATCATCGGTGGCAGCGGCGGTATTGGTTTGGCGATGGTGCAAGAAGCACTGAACCGTTTTAGTGAGGCCAACGTGCATGCGACTTACCATAGTACTACGCCGACGTGGCAGCACCCTCGGCTGAATTGGCACGCACTCGATGCCACCCAAGAAGCGCAGGTACAAGCCCTGAGTGAGAAATTTAGCCGAGTCGATTGGCTCATCAACTGTGTCGGCGTACTGCATACGGCAAGTAAAGGACCAGAAAAGAACCTCAATGCCTTAGACGCGGATTTTTTCCTCTACAACCTGACCCACAATGCCTTGCCTAGCCTACTGCTTGCCAAGCATTTCACCGCCAAACTGAAGCAGAGTGAGGCGGGCAAGTTTGCCACGCTTTCCGCCAAAGTTGGCAGTATTAGTGATAACCAACTCGGCGGTTGGTACAGCTATCGAGCATCGAAAGCGGCGCTCAATATGCTACTGAAAACGTTAGCGATTGAATGGCAACGCTCACTGAAAAAAGGGGTGGTGTTGGCACTGCATCCCGGCACGACCGACACCAAACTCTCTGCGCCGTTTCACAGCAATGTCGCCCCAGAGAAACTGTTCAGCTCCGCCCGTGTTGCGCACGATTTGATTGGTTTGATTGCAGCGGCAACGCCTGAACAAAGCGGCGGATTTTATGCCTACGATGGTCAGGCGTTGCCTTGGTAAAGCGTAGGGATTAGCTAAAGGTGGATAGATTAGCTAAAGGTGGATAGATACAGCGCCTCAACCTTATCGCGCGCCCATTGAGTTTTACGCAAAAACTTGAGCGATGATTTAATCGATGGGTCATTTGCAAAGCAGTTGATATTGATACGCTGATGTAACCCACTCCAGCCATAATGCTCCACCAAGCGAGTGACGATTTTTTCTAGGCTTAGGCCGTGCAGCGGGTTGTTAACTTGTTGGTTCATTAGAGGGTTCTCTGTGAAAATCTGCCTTTCATCAGGCAGAAAATGGGAATAGGCGATGAAGCTGCGCCCACCCTTGGTAAAGTGAAGCTGCCAATCTTACTTCAGTATCCCCAGCGCTTTCAATTTGCGATAGATGGTATTTCTGCTCAGCCCAAGCAAACGCGAGGTTTGGCTAATGTTGCCTTGCGTTGCTTGGTAGGTTTTGAGTGTTCTACCTTCTCTCGGTTTCTTCTAGAAACGTGGAGTGAACCAATATAACCAACACTGCAACTCCAAGTTGTTTGGGTATAGAACGACGAATATCACACTTAATTGTGTGTGGTACAAATCTATAGCGAGTGAATTATTTTTGCTATTTCGGCAAAACCCAACATCCATTAATTTTAGCTCATCAGTTAAATACTTTATGAGCCAATAAATGATCACCGAACTCACCAATGCCCATTTAATTAAAGGCAACCTTCAAGCAAATAGTAAAAATGAAGTTTTTGCAGAATTGGCGCAAATGTTACTTGAGAATAACCGCATCAGTAACAAAGAGGATTTTTTAAACGACATTGAAATACGTGAAAAATTAAGTGTCACCTCAATGGACGGCATCGCCTACCCACACTCAAAAAGTAAAGCCGTTACAAAACCTGCCATCGCTGTTGGTGTAAAGCACGAAGGCATTGAATATGGAGACGATGAAGGCATAAGACCGACCGTATTCTTCATGATTGCCTCACCCGATAACGGTGCAGACCACCATATTTATGTTCTTCAAGAATTATTCGGAAAATTTAGCGAAGAGTTTATTGAAGATATTCATAACGCAAAAAACGAACATCAAATCCTTAATATTTTAATTCAATCATAAGGCGTGAAATTATGAGTACCCTAACCGCTCAAGCTACTAATAATAGTAGCGATTTCAAAAAAATTCTCAGTACCATGAAAGGCCACCTTTTATTTGGCACCTCACATATGTTGCCATTTATTGTTGCCGGTGGTGTACTATTGGCGCTGGCGGTAATGGCATCAGGTAAAGGTGCGGTTCCTGCGGACGGTTTATTGGCGGATATTTCTAATATCGGCATTAAAGGTCTGGTGCTGTTCCCAATTATTTTGGGTGGTTTCATCGGTTATTCCATTGCCGACAAACCAGCACTCGCGCCAGCGATGATCTCATCTGGTATCATGGCTGACATGGGCGGCGGCTTCCTTGGTTGTATCGTAGCGGGCTTCATCGCGGGTGGTGTGGTATTCCAACTTAAGAAGATCCCTCTTTCTGCCAACATGACTGCGTTGGGCGCTTACTTTATCTACCCTCTTATCGGCACGCTTATCTCTGCAGGTATCGTTCTATGGGGTATCGGTGAGCCAATCAAACTGTTCATGGCTTCGATGAACGAATTCCTAGCTTCAATGGCTGGCGCTTCTAAAGTGGTTCTAGGCACGATTCTTGGTGGTATGACGGCATTCGATATGGGGGGTCCAATCAACAAAGTCGCAACGCTATTCGCTCAAACTCAAGTGGACACTCAACCATGGCTAATGGGTGGTGTGGGCATCGCAATCTGTACGCCTCCTCTAGGCATGGCGCTAGCCACCTTCCTATTCAAGAAGAAGTTCACTAAGCAAGAGCAAGAAGCAGGTAAAGCAGCAGCAATCATGGGTTCTATCGGCATCTCTGAAGGCGCTATCCCGTTTGCAGCCAACGACCCAATGCGCGTTCTGCCTTCGATTGTGGCGGGTGGTATTGTCGGTTGTGTGTTCGGCTTCCTAACCGATGTTCTATTACACGCACCATGGGGCGGTCTAATCACAGCGCCTGTATCAAGCAACATTCCAATGTACGTTGTGGGTATCGCACTAGGCTCACTAACAACCGCACTTATCGTTGGCTTCTGGAAACCAGTAGCTGAAGAAGAAGCAGAAGATGAAGTTGCTTCGGTTGCACCAACCCTAGCTCAAACAGCACCAGCAGCAGGCGAAGGCGAGTACGATATAGTTGCTGTCACCTGTTGCCCATCTGGCGTAGCACACACTTTCATGGCAGCCAAAGCACTTGAGAAAGCAGGCGCAGCCGCTGGCATCAAAATCAAAGTCGAAACGCAAGGTCAAAATGGCATTAAAAACCGCATTACTGACTTAGACATCGCCAATGCGAAGCTGGTTATCCTCGCTCACGATATCCAAGTGAAAGACGCTCACCGCTTTACCAACGCGAAAGTCATCGAATGTTCGACCAAGGAGGCGATGAAAAAAGCCGCCGAACTTATCCAAGCTTAAACCTTAAGTTCCTCCCCCAGAGCCCTTTCCCCCAAAGGGCTCTATTTTATTTGCGACATTACCTTTTGCTGACTTGGGGAGAATAGCGTGACAACGCTTGCCCCTTCTCTGCCGGTTTAACAATCAAACCGATGCCCACAAAAAACAGGACACACGCGATAATTTGCGCACTGCCAAGCACTTCATCATACATAAAATAACCAGAGACCAAGGCAAACACGGGCACCAACAAAGTCAGTGGTGCTGTGGTACTGAGTGGATAGCGAATCAGTAGTCGGTTCCACACCCAATAGCCAAACAAGGTTGTGGGATAAGCTTGAAAAACCACCGCCACGGTGGTGCTGACATCCCAAACCTTCACGGCTTGTTCAATGATCTCAGGGCCATAGAGAACCACGGCAAATAGCACCAGAGGAACGGGTGCAAAAAGCATCCCCCATACATTGAAAGCAAACGCTTGAGTGGTTTTAGAAGCTTTGACGATCATTCCCATCACCGTCCAGCACGTTGCTGCAATCATAATAAACATCAGCCCCTGCATGGTAATGTTGCCATTCGTCGCGGAAACCAATATCAGTAGAGCGACCAACGCCATACCCGCACCGAGCACTTTGCGCTTGGACGCCGACTCTTTATGAACCAAGATACCAACGGCCATGCTAATCAGTGCATTCGATGACAGTAAAACCGAAGACATACCCGATGAGAGGCCAGCCGTGATCGACCAAGAAGCCATGCCCCAGATGCCCACGCCAAACACCACGCCGTAAGCCAATAGATAGCGCCAAGCAACGTTGGGACGGGCAATAAAAAATATCGCGGGGATCACCGCCAAGCTAAATCGCGCTGCGGTGGCCAATAGTGGATGCACGTCCGTAATCCCCAATTTGATCATCGAGAAGTTAAATCCCCAAATCGCCATAACAAAAATGGCTAAAAATAAATCGTTTCGACTCATTACTGTCCTCCCTTTTGGTTGAAAAAGAGTATTACTTGGGTACAGTTAACGGTACAGATACAATTTTTTACGCAAAAACCAGTACAGTTGAAGAGAATGAGTATTTATAGAGCGTTGGCAAATCAGTTTATTCGTGAAATCGAAGCAGGAAAACTTGCAGAAGGAAACCGAATGCCTTCGCTCCGTCAGCTGTCTAAGCAGCAGGGCGTAAGTATGTCGACTGCCGTCAGTTGCTATCATGAATTAGAATCCCAAGGATGGATTCATGCTCGCCCGCAAGCTGGCTATTACGTAGCTCCGCAACGCAGCAAACACAAAACGCCAGAATGGGCGCAGTTCGTCAGCCAGGTTTCAACCGTCAATCAAAGCTTCGCGATTCACTCCCCACAAAATGGGCCACTCGGCATTTCCAGCACCAATATCGATGAAACCGCGTTAAACGAGTTGGAGTGTAGTTTTCGACGTGCGAATAAACGGATAGGAAAACGCCTCAACCAATATCCGAATCCCCGTGGGGAGCCATCTCTGCGTCATGCGCTGAGCGATCATTTCGCCAAGCTTGGACTGCATATCAATCCGGATGAGTTGATCATCACCTCAGGCTGTATGCCAGCCATCAAGGCAGCACTTGAAGCCTGTACCCAAGTGGGTGATGCCATCGCGATCAGCTCACCTTGCTTTAGTGGAATTTTGGATTTGCTCGGGCAAATGGGACGACAGATCGTGGAAATTCCCTCTTTGGACGATGGGGTCGATCTGCAACAATTGGAAGCGCATTTGCAACAAGGCGTCGTAAAAGCGGGCGTATTTTGCACCTCGCACATGAACCCTCAGGGGATCACCATGTCGGCGCAGCAAAAACAAAAGCTGGCCGAGCTTGCCAATCATTATCAAGTGCCGATGATTGAGGATGATGTTTACTTAGAACTGTCCTATTCTGAGCACACACCCCTGCCAGCGAAATGCTATGACCAAGGTGGATTCATCCTTTGGTGTGGCTCTGTGTCTAAGAGTTTGTCGCCCAGTTATCGTCTCGGCTGGTGTCTACCCGGACGGTTCATTGAACGCTATCAGCAACAACACAGCGCAGCCTGTTTTGGCGTCTCTTTACCGATCCAGCTGGCCATTGCCGACTTTATCGAAACGGGTCACTACGCTAAGCAGTTAAAGCGCCGTCGCAGCAAGCTGTTGGCCTTACGACAAGCCTATCTCGCCTTTTTGTCTGAACGGCTACCAAGTAAAGTGAATATCAGTCACCCACAAGGGGGCATGGTGCTCTGGCTGCAAGTTCCTGGTTTGAATCTGAGCCAGTTTATCGCGTTGATAGAAGAGAACCGGATCGATATCCGCTTAGGGCAACGGTTCAGTACGTTGTCGCTCTACAACGACTGCCTGCGCATCAATATTGGGTTTGAATTAACCAAAGAAGTGCAAGATGAGCTGAGTCAGCTCGCCAAAGCAATAACTCAATCTTGTTAACTCGCCTAGAAACGGCCGTGTCGTTGGCTACTTTTTCATCTGCACCAATGCCGCGGCATTTAAAATCGCGTCTTTCGTTGTCACGTCAATGACTTTAATGTGCTTGAAGCGTTCTGGTTCTTTAATCGCCACATCGTGCGCAAAGATCACCAGTTTCGCTCGTTGCACATCTTTGCCCGTGATTCGATTGATGATGCCGTTGGCGCCTTGTGTTTCTACTTTGATTTTCACTCCCGCCAGACAGGCGGCTTTTTCGAGTGATTTAGCCGCTAAAAACGTATGAGCAACGCCAGAAGGGCACGAGGTGACGGCAAGAATGTCGGCTTGCCCTTCTCCAATCACCGATGAAAAAGCAAGTGACTGCCCCTGCTCACTGTCCTGCTCGTGCACCGTTTTCTTCAGGGCAATAGCAATCAGTGCCGTGGTCAATGCACCGGCGATAGTGCCAAGAATATACCCTAGCTTGCCGTCCACAACGGGCAGCACAATCCAACCGCCCCAAGGGGCATGATTGAGCACTTGAAAGAGAAAACCAATCACGTTGCCAACAATACCACCCACAATAATTGCAGGTAATACGCGTGCGGGATCAGCGGCGGCAAATGGAATCGCCCCTTCACTAATGCCAATCATACCCATGATGCCCGCCGCTTTTCCGGCTTCACGTTCATCTCGCTTGAATTTACTTGGTGACAATAAGGTCGCAAGCGCCATCCCCAATGGTGGGGTACAAATGGCAATCCCCACCCCACCCATTAGCCAAGGTTGGGTGTTGACTTGAGTTTGGGCAAAAAGCGTGGCGACTTTATTGATTGGGCCGCCCATGTCAAAGGCAGTCATCGCCCCCAATACCGCTCCGAGCACCACTTTGCCGGAATCGGCCATCGACGCCAAAAATTGATTGAGCCACAGCATACTGCTGGCAATCGGTACGCCGATTAACCACATTACAGCACCACAGGTTACAAACGTCCCCACCAGCGGATAGATGAAGATGGACCCCAGCGAGCTCATGCTGTCGGGGAGAGCGATTCTTTTCAGCTGACGAACCACAAAGCCTGCAAAAAAACCCACGATGATCGCGCCAATAAAGCCGGTTTGATATTGGTTTATCGCAATCCAAGTGCCAATCATACCTGGGGCCAAACCGGGTTTATCTGCCATCGAGTAAGCTATATAACCACCCAATACCACAGTAAACAGGGTTAAACCGGCAATACCCATTTGAGCGATATCCGCCAACACGCCCTCTTCTGGCACTGCTCCGTGACCAGACATCATCACTGAAAGCGAGAGCAACACCCCACCCGCCACAATAAACGGCATCATGTGAGAGGTACCAAACAATAGATGCTCTTTAACGCGAGCTAATCTTTGTGCCATTGGGCTCAGCGGCGGGTAATCGGCATAATCCATTACTGGTGTAGAGCTTAATGTTGAGTGGTGTGGGTGAATGAAAAGGGCGAGTGCCTGCTCAACACTTTCTGCGGATTTAAGCTGTTCAACAAATCCCTCTTCAATCAATTTACTGGAGATTTGTGCCAATACTTCAATGTGGTGATGATCTTCTCCATCCGGTGATGCCAGCATAAAAAACACATCAGAAAGCTGACCATCTTCTGCGCCATAATCAATCCCTTTGCGGCTAATACCAACCGCAACAGCAGGCAACGCCACCGCAGCACTTTTGGCGTGTGGAATGGCAATCCCTTCTTCAAACCCTGTATTTCCGATCTCTTCTCGTCGCCAGATGTCGTTTAAAAATTGCTGCTTATCGGTCAATTTTCCTGCGTTATCGAGCAACTCAACCAGCTCAATCAGAACATCTTCTTTGTTATTGGCTTTCAGATCTAAACAGATGATTTCAGATTCGATCAGATGGGTAATATCCACAATTGTTTTACCTTACTGTTGTTTGAATTGGCATTGCCATCCCGATGCGCCTCGCGCACGCGCGTGGCTAAGAGTAACGAGCGATACTCCTTCAATACACAGGACAAAAGAGGCAATAACTGGATTAATGTAACATTCGATTTGAACTGTGAACTGGGTCTTGGCCGAAAACGGAGTATTTGCCAAGCGCTATGTTACTATCGCCGCAAAAATAACAATGAGGGATTTCCATGAAAATTGTTGCGGTCACTGCCTGCCCAACGGGCATTGCTCATACTTACATGGCGGCCGATGCTTTGACCAAAGCCGCACCAAAGTACAATGTGCAGATCAAAGTGGAAACTCAAGGTGCGATGGGTATCGAGAATCCTCTCACGCCTTATGACCTCTCTCATGCCGATAAGGTGTTGATCGTCTCCGATATCGACATCGAACAGCCTGCACGATTTGAAGGGATGAAGGTGGTGAAGCTCACGATCGAAGAAGTGCTACTCAATGTCGATACAGTCTTTCTCGTCCACTGCCGCTGATCCTTGGCATGATGCATGAATTCCAAGTCACCTTCTTGGTGAATGATGTGAATGCCAGCGCCCATGTTGCCCAACCGCTGTCTCGCGTTGCGCGTAAGTTCAAAAGTACCCTACATATCATCAACATCACCAGAAACCGCAGTGCTGAACTCACTAAATCTCTCGCAGTATTGCAGGTGGGATTACAAGAAGGTGATTTATGCCAAATCACCGCCATCGGTATTGATGCTGAACTCGCCTGTTTCGTGATTAAAGACATGCTTTCTGCGCATTACACGGTTGTGGGCTCCAAGATCAACTATGAATTCTCTAGCCTGCTCGCAGAGCGCCTGCCACAAATATGCCCGCCGAGTGAGGTCAAATGGCACTATGCTAAAGCCCATACCACACTGACCAAATTCGAGTGTTTGAAAGGGTTAGCGCAACTGATCTACCCCGTTTCGCCCGATGAGCTGATTTTAGCTTTTATCAAACGTGAAGAACGCTCTTCCACCTGCGTAGCGCCTGGGATTGCGATTCCCCATGTGATGTTTGCAGACATAGAACACATTGCGGTTGCCGTTATTAAGAATGATGAGGCGATGGATTGGGCCTCTCAAATGGGAGAGGTACATTTAGCGATTGCTTTGGTAATACCAAGTAAGCCCAATCGAGAGCAAATCATTACCGCAACCAACCTGACCCGAAATTTACTGTGCGATCAAATGGTGGAACGTTTACTGCTGACACGCAGCGGCGTTGATTTACAAGCTCTGCTGATGTACGCGATGTCACGCTTGTTAAATTGAAGCGCGATAGTCCGTTGGTGTACGGCCTGTACGATTTTTGAAAACGCGGCAGAAGTAATTCACATCTTTAAACCCACAGCGTAGCGCCACTTCATTGAGCTTAAAGTTGTACTTTTTCAGCATAAATTTTGCTCTATCAACCCTGACCCACGTAATGTAATCGGCCAAGGTCATATGCCCTTGCTGACGAAACAGCCTCGATAAATGGTTGGCAGAGATACTAAAACGCGAAGCAATACTCTCTCGCGTGATCGGGCGGTGAAAATTCTCTTGGATATAGATACAGATCCCTTGGTAGAGATCCTGCACTCGGTTTTGTGGCTGCTCTGTCGGCGCATTCAACATAGTCTGGGTATATTGAAGCAGAGCTTGCAGCAACAGCTCATCCATCGGTTTTTTATGATTCTCACGCGCCAATGAGCTGAGCGCTTCTAAGATGTTATCAATAGCAAACCCTGAGCGCGTTTGGATACTGTGCTTTTGAATATCATAAAAGTTGGCTTCGCCTTTGCGCTTACTAACAAAACTCAGTCCTAGTTGGCGGCGTCCAAATAGCATGCTCAACACGGAGCAATCGGTATCCCAGTTCGGTTTATTCCAACAGTTAGCGGGAATAAAAATCGCATCTCCGGCTTTGGCAATTATTTTCGTGACTTTACGGTCATGGCTTTCCATTTCATTTATATACTCTCCACCTAAAACCAATTCTAAGCGTGGAAAATTCACCTGATAACTGAATTCAGGCGGTGTATGAAAATCACCCGCAAACCAAATATGATGAAATGATTCACGCTCATTAAGCACCGAGGAAATCAAATCATCAAATATCATATGCAAACTCTCACTTCGTCATCGAATTTTTATTAACGTCAGGTATACCCCGAATGCCATTGAGTCTCTTTGAGCAACATCACATTCAAGTCAGAATGATACAATAATCCAGTTTTAACACCAATTCTCTAGCACAGAACCTCACCATGAATAACAACAAACACAATATAAACAAATGAAAATTAATGAATTAACCTTATGTTCATTACTTAAAATTGGCTTTACCATCCCAATAGATGCTACGAGATCTAAATCACACCAAACCAATATCGTTACAATCCTCCAGTGAATGTTTTATTTCTGCACTAATAAGAAAAATAAAAAAATTAAAGAATAACTCTGACATAAAAATAAAATGTACAGAGGTCTCTATGATCAACCAATTGATTAATGCCGATTTAATTCAGCTTGATCTGCAAGCGAATTCCAAACAAGCCGTATTTGAAGAACTGATAAATATCCTACATGCCCAAGGGCGAATTTCAGATAAAGCGGCATTCTTAAAAGATATTCAAGCTCGTGAAGAGTTAGGTAATACCGGATTTGAAGATGGTGTCGCTATTCCGCATGCTAAAAGTGCAGCGGTGACTCAACCAGCTGTTGCAATTGGTGTCAGCCGAGAGGGTATCGACTATGGCGCAGAAGATGGTTTGCCTTCCAAGCTTTTTTTCATGATCGCCTCCCCCGATGGCGGCGATAACCACCACATTGAAGTGTTGGCCGAACTCTCTTCCAAACTGATTGAAGAAGGTTTTATCGAGGCTTTTCTCAACACCAAAAACTCAGAGCAAGCACTAGAATTACTGCTGAAAAAATCCGCGCCTACACCTCTTGCAAACCAAGCAGAAAGCAAAGGGCTGATTATCGGTGTTACCGGTTGCCCGGCGGGTATTGCTCACACTTACCTTGCGGCTGAAGCACTGGAAAAAGGCGCGGCGGCTTTGGGTTTTGAGATCAAAGTGGAAACCAATGGCTCGATTGGGGTGAAAAATAGCCCAAGTGCGGAAGAGATTGAACGCGCTGAAGCGATTGTTGTCGCCTGTGATAAACAAGTCGACATGGCACGTTTTGCCGGCAAACGCCTCATCAAAACAAATGTGAAAGCGCCAATTCGTGATGCACAAAAGCTGATTAATGAAGCGTTAAGGGCGCCAACTTATCAAGCTGAAACGGTTAAGACTCAATCGGTGGCAAATAAAGCCTCACAAGCTCGCTCAGATTTGTATCGCTTTTTGATGAATGGCGTTTCGCACATGATCCCATTTGTGGTAACCGGCGGGCTTTTAATTGCACTGGCTCTCGCGGTGGGTGGTGAGCCAACCGAAGCAGGCATGGCCATTCCTGCGGGCAGTATGTGGAACCAAATCCTTGAAGTGGGCGTAGTGGCCTTTACCTTGATGATTCCCATCCTTGCCGGCTACATCGCCTACGCCATTGCCGATCGCCCTGCGCTCGCTCCCGGTTTGATTGGTGGCTGGATTGCCAATAACGGCTCTTTTTATGGTGCTGACGCAGGTACAGGGTTTATCGGTGCCATCATCGCAGGTCTATTGGTCGGTTATTTCGTGAAGTGGATTACTTCCATTAACTATCACAAGTTTATCCAACCCCTAGTGCCGATCATGATCGCGCCGATCACGGCATCGCTGTTCATCGCTGGTCTGTTCATTTTCGTTATTGGCGCTCCCATTGCGAGCCTGATGGATGGCCTCACGGCTCTACTGACTAGTATGAGTTCCGGCAACGTTATTCTGCTCGGCATCGTACTCGGTGGCATGGCAGGCTTTGATATGGGAGGCCCATTCAACAAAGTCGCTTTCCTATTCTCTGTAGGCATGATTGCCAGCGGCCAAACTCAATTTATGGGGGCGATGGCCTGTGCGATTCCCGTTGCACCACTCGGCATGGCACTCGCAACAGCGATGGGCCGTAAGCTCGAACTGTTTGAGTCTTCTGAGCTTGAAGCTGGTAAAGCCGCAGGCGCGATGGGCTTAGTCGGTATCTCTGAAGGCGCCATTCCTTTTGCGGCGCAAGACCCAATGTCAGTCATTCCAGCCAACGTGTTGGGCTCTATGGTTGCCGCTGTCATGGCATTTTCTTTTGGCATCACCAACAGTGTGGCTCACGGTGGCCCCGTAGTCGCCCTGCTTGGCACAATGAACTACCCACTGCTTGCCCTACTTTGTATGGCGGCTGGTGCAGGTGTCACCGCCATCACCTGTGTGACGCTCAAAAAAATCCGCTCACAAAAGTTTGAAGCCGCTGCGGCTTAATTCTCCCTTCCTCGTTATGGCTTGAGGTTCCACTCAAGCCATCTTTCTAACGGTGACGACAATGACTCAGATTCCGACTCAGGATACAGCCCTACC
The DNA here is from genome assembly GCF_037672085.1 of Vibrio paracholerae. Classification (NCBI taxonomy): domain Bacteria; kingdom Pseudomonadati; phylum Pseudomonadota; class Gammaproteobacteria; order Vibrionales; family Vibrionaceae; genus Vibrio; species Vibrio paracholerae. The sequence goes on from NZ_JBBHLM010000002.1 coordinate 1,788,542, forward strand.
AGAGGCAGTATTCTTCCCGATGACCAACCACATCCAAAACTACGCATGGGGCAGTAAAACCGCTTTGCAGCAGTTGTTTGATCTCGAAAATCCAACCCATGAACCCCAAGCAGAGCTATGGATGGGCGCTCATCCTAATGGCTGCTCCGGTATCGCCATTAACGGAAAAATCGTTCAACTTTCCGACTTTATTGCGCAAAATCCACACTTGATTTTGGGTGAATATACTGCACGGCAGTTCGGCGAACTCCCTTATCTGTTTAAAATTTTGGCGGCGGAAAATGCACTCTCCATTCAGGTCCATCCAAACAAACAACAAGCAGAGCGAGGCTTCGCCCAAGAGGAGAAATTAGGCATTGCGCCCACGGCTGCCTACCGAAATTACAAAGACCCAAATCACAAACCGGAATTGGTTTATGCGCTCACCGAATACCAAGCCATGAATGGCTTTCGTGCCAACCAGGAAATCCTTAACTACTTTATTGAATTATCGATAGATGAGATTCAGCCGCTCGTTGACGCATTCCAATCAAATCCGACAGAACAAGGGCTCAGAGACTTTTTCTCAGGGCTACTCTCATTACAAGGGGAGATCAAAAACCGTGCGCTTGAAGTATTGATAACTCAAGCTAAGCAGATTGATCTGCCTCTTTTCCAGTTGATCGTCGAATTGGAAAAACACTATCCCAATGATATTGGTTTATTCGCCCCTCTGATGCTCAATGTGATTACCTTGCAGCCAGGTGAAGCGATGTTTTTAGACGCAGAAACGCCGCACGCGTATTTGCACGGAACAGGCCTTGAGATTATGGCCAACTCAGACAATGTGCTACGCGCAGGGCTCACGCCAAAATATATGGATATTGATGAATTGGTGGCATGTACTCAGTTCAAACATAAGCCACTTGAACAACTACGCCTTAAGCCTGAACTCATTGACGGGTGTGAACAATATCCGATCCCAGTTGCCGATTTTAAATTTGCCATCATCCCACCTGCAACTCAGCAGACTATCGGCGTTCAGAGTGCAGAAATTGTGCTGCCTCTCGATTCTTCAATGATATTGACACATACAAATGGTGAGCAATGCCTTGTACGAAAAGGACAATCTGTCTTTATTCCGGCTTATGCTGAGCAATACACCATTGAGTGTGATGGTCGTGTAGCAAGAGCTTTTAGTGCCTAGTATTAGCCTAAAAGGCCAGTTTCACTTATTCCCAAGATTCGAGTGCTCGATTTAGGGTAATAATTGAAATTGGCCAAATTAAATGGAGGGGCAGTTAACAGGGCAAATGTTTAACCGCATTAACCCTCAGATACTGTATAGCCCGGAACTTTAAACCAGCGGCGGCACATATCGAGGAAATAGCCGTACAACACACCCATTCCACACGACACCAATGCATTGGTGGCCACAGCAGTAATGATTTGATCGGTAGAGGCGCCTACGGTGAAGAGAATGGCGGCATAAACCGGCGATTGAAAGAGAACATAAGCCACGAGATCGGAAAGATTTTTCATCCAACCGGTTGAGGAAACTTTGCGCCCTTGGCGAAGAACATAATCTCTAAACACACCATACGGCCAAGCGATCGCAATATTAACGGGAATGGAAAGGGTTCGCGAAGCAAGTGATTGTTGAAAGGTCATTCCAGACACAAAAATCTCAATAACCATGCCTGTTACAAAACAAAAGACGACCATCGCAAAAGTATCAGCCGCTGCATGACGAATACAAAACGGACCACGAGCTTTCATTTACATCCCCTATAAAATATATCACTACAATTTTGCAACCATGACCAAACATGTCACTGCCATAATTCCGAATTGGCAGTTTATGGAACTATTAAACCATACAAAAATCAGTTTTAGGCTTTGTTTTTAAACTCGCGTGGTAAATAAAAAACCAAAAAAAGTAATTAAAGTAGCATCTACAGCTACTTTTACGCGTTCTTAGTCAAAACATCGGTTGGTCAGTTTACGTTTAGTAATTTTATTACATCTCGCTGAGGCAGTTTCTTGCCAGCCGAACTTGGCCACACGCATAAGAAAGGAAAAAAAGAAAGAAAGAAGGAAGAAACAGAGTGATTTACTCTACCGATGGTAAAGAAGGTTCGCGATGAAACTGGTACAGACGCTCTGAGTGTTGTTCAAGCGCCATATCTAGCTCATGCTCTGCAATGGGTTTAGCGATAATGTCATCTGCCCCTGCAGAGAGCATTTTATCTCGGGTATCTTTGAAAACATCTGCGGTACAACCAAACAGCAGTATCTTGGCTTGCGGCAGTGGCAACTGACGAATTTCTCTGGTGGCTTGGATGCCATCTTTTAACGGCATGTGGTTATCCATTAAAACGAGATCAAATGAGCTTTCCTGTAACGCGGTAATCGCTTGTACACCATCCATCACACTATGGCACTCGAAACCTTTATTGCGCATAAAAGCTTCCAGAATCATGATGTTCGTACGATTATCTTCGACAATCAGCACCCGTAAACCGGGATACGTTTTGGCTTTAGTAGGTTTCACATCTTCGGTCACCGGTTCGGTAATCGCTAATTTAACGCTCACCTTAAAACAAGAACCCTGCCCAACTTCACTTTGCACTAAAACACTGCCATTCATTAATTCCGCAATCTGTTTAACAATAGCCAAGCCTAAGCCTGTACCACCAAAACGCCGTGTTGTGTGTGATTCCGCCTGTTCAAAGGGTCGAAAGATACGCCCTAATGACTCTTGCGCGATGCCGATCCCCGTATCCTGCACTTTGATGATCAAGTAATTCTCTTCGTCACAGCTTTCTTCACTTAACCCTATTGCGACAAAGCCTGCTTCGGTAAATTTCACCGCATTACTAAGCAGATTGAAGATAATTTGCCGCAGACGCGCCTTGTCACCGTAGTACCAGCGTCCATCGGCAATTTCAGAATTCAGTTGGAATTTCAGTCCTTTTTCTGCACAAAGGCTGGAATAGATACTTTTGATGCTGCCGATGATCGATTTGAGCGGAAATGCACTGTGATCCAACTCGAATTTGCCTTGCTCTATTTTTGAATAATCTAAAATCTCATTGAGCAGTGACATCATATGTTCGCCCGATTCGTAGAGACTGGTGAGGTGCTGTCGCTGCTTAGGGGTCAATTCATCTTTCAATAGGATTTGCGCGGTACCGAGCACACCATTCATCGGCGTTCGGATTTCATGGGAAAGCGTAGCTAAAAATGCACTTTTCGCTTTGGTCGAGGCCTGAGCTTTGACTTTCTCTGCTTCTAGGTAAACCGTTTTTTGGTTGAAAGTATCAATAAGATGGCGGATCTCATCCTGAGATTTGTACCGAATATCGATAATTTCACCCTCTCTCGACTCACTCACCTTTTTCGCAATTAAGACAATTGGGCGGATCCAATAATGGCTAATTAAAAAATACCCCACCATCACACAGAGCAGTAGGATCGGCATCAATCCTTTTTCGATGTTGATGATTAAGTCGAAGATGATTTCATCGACATGCTGATTCGCATTCACCACTTCAATCTGCCAATTGAACTCGCCAAAACTATAGTAACTGACCAACGCATTATCATAAGTGCGGAAGTTATGTGAGACGACCTCAACCCCAAAGGCATCTTTAAGATTCACACCTAAGTTGTACTGCTCTGCTGTCGCAGAAACGAATTGGATTAAGCTTTCAAGTGAGAGATCAACGGTAGCAACGCCCGCAAACTGACCGTTACGATAATAAGGGGTCGAGACAGTGATCATTTCCACACGGGTATAGGGGTCAACATAGACAGGTGACCAGAAATATAGCCCTTCGGCTTCACGTTCTGCAGCCAAGTACCAGCTTTCTCGATCATACCCCCGGCTTTGGGGTTATTCCATGAGCTCAGTTGGTCAACCTGTCCATCGGTTGCTTTATTAAAAAACAAGCTGTCATATCTTAGTGAGGGGTGAGTTGCCGATAGATTGGGTTCCGGCCACAACCCTCCGCTAATGATCACTCCGCCAACAACAGAAAATAGTGAGCGCAGCATGCGCTCTTGCTCTTCCTTATCGGCTGCGCTTTTGCCAATGCTGGTAACACTCTGCAGAACCCCTATCGAGTTATTCAATGGCTCACGAATTTGGGTAGCCAGTAACTCCGCTCTCAGGGCTAGATTATTTTTCAGCTCTTTTCTAAATGGGACTTCAAGCCCCCAATAACTCAGCGTTCCTACAATCGCAAGGAAGAAGGCCAAATAAATGGTCAGCGCTAGAATACTTTTCTTTTTAAGCGAGGAGCGAATAGCCATAACCAACTGAATTATTTTTTGTTTACAAAATTATAGCGAAATTATTCTGTCAGGCTTTCTTTTCTCATCGATTTTCCATGGCGCTGTGCACAAACTAACATTCTTAGGCAGGAATTTGAGCCTTAAACGCTGAACAGAGAGAACAAGCGGATGCTCTGAGCACGCTTTCCAGATAAAATGGGCGCACTGATATTTATTGAGCACTCACATCTCATGCAAACCTTACAAGAAATCCTGCAGCAGCCGGAATTAGAAAACAAACTCCTCAATCAAGCTAAAACCGTCGGTATTGTTACCGCTATGGCATGCTGTCCTAATGTCTTACCCCCTGAAGAATGGCTCCCCTTCCTATGGGGTGGAGAAGAGATTGCACCTTTTTCGGATCCTATCCAATTAGAAAACTATTTCGAGCACATCATCGCACTTTGGAATGAAACACGATCTCAGCTACTAGAAGGCAACTGGCAATGGCCAACTGACTACTTGTTGGATGAGGCAGAAATCGTGAATCAAGAGGTACGTGATTTTTGCGAGGGGATGCTACAAGGTTGGCAATTAGCGCGTGATGATTGGGAAGTGCTGATGCCAGATGATAGTTCAGATAATACCCTGCTTGGTGGCGTGCTTCTTTCATTAAGTATGCTCTACGATCCTGAAACATCGATCGCCACACTTTATGAGCAAGGCTTCACAGGTTTAGAGCAATTTGCTGAAATTTATCATGCGATTCCAGTGATGTTGTGTGGTATCACACAACGTGGTGTCACGTTAGCAGAAGCTCAGTAGCCATCATGTTTGCTAGACATGCCCATTTTACAGACGATGGGCATGTCTATTTTCAGCACAACAGACAGCTTACTTACGCGTTGCCCTTCACTTTTAAATTCAGTTGTTCAGCGAAATCCAACATACGATTAAGCGGGATAAGTGATTTCACTCTCAGCGCTTCATCTACAAAAATTTCATGCTGTTTACCACCTTCACGCAGTGCTTGTGCAATAGCCTGAAGGCCATTCATCGCCATCCAAGGACAATGCGCACAACTACGACAAGTTGCTCCCGCACCTGCAGTTGGTGCCTCAATCAGCTCCTTCTCGGGAACCATTTGCTGCATTTTAAAGAAGATACCTTTATCCGTAGCAACAATCATTTTCTGCTGTGGTAATGTCTTAGCCGCTTTAATGAGTTGGCTTGTTGAGCCTACCGCATCCGCCAATTCAACAACACTAGCAGGCGATTCAGGATGAACCAAAATCGCAGCATCAGGATAAAGTGCCTTCATCTTACGCAGAGCATCAGCAGAAAACTCATCATGCACGACACATTCACCCTGCCATAACAGCATATCTGCGCCCGTTTTCTTAGCAATATAAGCACCTAAGTGTCGATCTGGGCCCCAAATAATAGGTTTACCCTCAGCATCTAAGTGCTCAACAATTTCCAGCGCAATGCTTGATGTCACTACCCAGTCAGCACGCGCTTTCACCGCCGCTGACGTATTGGCGTAAACCACTACCGTATGATCAGGGTGCGCATCGCAAAATTCAGTGAACTTGTCTGCAGGGCAGCCAAGGTCGAGAGAGCACTCCGCTTCAAGTGTCGGCATTAAAATGCGTTTTTCTGGGGTCAAAATCTTTGCAGACTCCCCCATGAAACGTACGCCTGCAATAATCAAGGTCGTTGCTGGATGACGATTGCCAAATTTTGCCATCTCTAGCGAATCACCCACAAACCCACCTGTCGCTTCAGCAAGCGCTTGAATTTCAGGATCCGTATAGTAATGAGCAATCAACACCGCATCTTTCTCAATTAAGAGTTGTTTGATCTCAGCGATATAAGCTTGCTTTTCCTCATCCCTAAGAGGGATAGGTTTTGGGGGAAAGGGATAAACTGTATTTATAGTATCGAGTATGTGGCTCATTGCTCTTGCTCTACACAACTTCCATAGACGGAGCATTGTACACTCTAGCCAGCAGCAAGCAAAATTGAATGCCCTAAACAAGGAGGGAGAAATAATGTGTAGCTATGAATAACCCTGCCCATAACAGAGTGAAAAGCTGAAACGAACAAGAGCTGCATTCGCAGCTCTTGTCTTTATTTAAGGCTTTCTTTGGCAATTTTAGCAGAAGCACTGTCGGGATATTCATCGACCGTTTGCTGATAAAATTTGCGTGCCTGTTCGGCATTATTATTGCGCTTCGCAATATCGCCTAATTTGACTAATGCATCAGCACGTTTGTTAGAGCTTTTATCCGAGACGACCGCAGCAAAACTTTTCGCTGCTTCTTTATCTTCTTTTTTAGCAAAGTAGAGTTGGCCTAACCAATAATGCGCATTGGCAGAGAAGGTCGAATTGGGGTAGTCAGTCTGAAACTTTTGGAAAGCGGCAATAGCACCAGCATAATCACGCTTTTTAAGGATCAGATCAACGGCATTCTGGTAAGCAGCCTGTTCATTAGTATCGCTACTGAAGGTGCCCTGTACAGCTTCATCATTGCTGCTTGTTGATAGTTTGCCTGCTGCGGAAGGCGATTTCATCTCACCACGCAAACGATCAAGTTCTACAAACAATTCCCTTTGACGCTGCAACATTTGTTGCATGTCGTAATTGTTTTTTTCAATCTGGCCCCGTAATTCATTGACTTCAAGTGTCATATCATCGAGTTGCTTTTGCATTTGCAACTGAACGATATTGCGGCTTTCAACTAAACGTTCAAGACGTTCAATTTCAGAACCCCGTGAACCACTTGTTGAGCTACCAGAGCTGCCACCTAGACTCGATACTGGAGCAGGTGCAGCGAGCACAGAGCTCGCTGCACTAGCCAGTAACATCAGCATGACAAGGTGCTTTAAGTTACTGAACATGAGGCATCACCTCAATTAGTAAACCAGGACTGCACGACGGTTTTTCGCGTACGCATCTTCTGATTGACCTAGTACTAGAGGCTTCTCTTCACCGTAGCTAACGATAGACAGTTGACCAGCTTGAACACCCAGAGCTTCTAAGTACTTAGCAACTGCTTGAGCACGACGCTCACCCAGTGCGATGTTGTACTCTGGAGTACCGCGCTCATCAGCGTGACCTTCGATAGTTACGCGTAGGCTTGGGTTTTTAACCAGGTAAGCAGCGTGTGCTGCTAACATTGCTTCGTAGTCGCTCGCGATAGTCGCGTTGTCGAATGCGAAGTAGATAGTTTGGTTTTGACGCAGAGCTTGCTCTTTCAGTTCTTGCTCAGTCAGTTGACCTTGTGCGTTCAGACCATTTGAATCAACAGTTGAAACTGCTGATTGGTTAGTTTGAGAACCTGAATTCGCAGCATCATCGCTTGAACTACAAGCGGTAACAGCCAAAACTGGTAGCGCAATCAGTAGACTTTTAAGAACTTTGTTAAGTTGCATTTCCTATTCCTTTCTATTAAACAGTTACTTGTTATAAAAACGGTGACCATGCTGGAGCACGAACGCGTCCATTGGTTGCCGGTAGTCTTGCTTTAAAGCGTCCATCAATGGAAACCATCGACAAAACGTTGGCCTGATTGTAGATGGAGCTATATATCACCATGCTACCATTCGGCGCAATGCTTGGGGATTCATCTAACAAGGTTTTTGTTAGAATCTGCATTACCCCAGTTTGTAGATCCTGCTTCGCGAGATTGAAGCCGGAGTCACTACGATTCACCATCACCAAGAATTTTCCATCCGGTGTAATTTGGCCACCCAAGTTTTGGCTACCTTGCCAAGTTAAACGCTTGGTTTCACCACCGGACAAATTTACTTGATAAATCTGTGGTTTGCCACCTCTATCTGAAGTGAAAATTAAAGATTTACCATCCGGGTGCCAGAAGGGCTCGGTGTTGTTGGAACGGCCACTAGTCACTTCTTTTAAGTTACGAGTTGCCAAGTCCATAGTGTAGACCTGTAAATTACCAGTTTTTGATAAAACCAGCGCTAGCGTTTTACCATCTGGCGAGAATCTGGGCGCACCATTATGACGAGGGAATGAAGTCAGCTTATCTCGCTTCCCACTATAGATATTCATCATATAGATTTCGGCTTGCCCGTTTTGGAAACTAACATAAGCCAGTGTCTGACCATCAGGCGACCAAGCAGGTGACATAAGTGGCTGTTTAGAACGAAGTACAAGACGTTCGTTGTAGCCATCGTAATCAGCAATTCTCAGTTGATAAGGATAAGGATCCTTATCATTGACCACAACGTAAGCAATACGCGTCAAGAAAGCGCCACGTTCTCCCGTCAATTCTTCATAAACTAAGTCGGCAATACGGTGTGCGTACTCACGCATCCTAGATGCAGGAACGGTAGCCACTTTATTAAGTAAAACATGATCTTTAGACAATACCAATTGACCATCCTGAGACAAAGCTTTGCTCTGCCCTTGGGTCAGTTGCCCACGTACAATATCGATCAGTTGATAGCTAATCACATAGCTACCTTCTGCATTTTGCGTGATGGTACCCGTCAATAAAGAGTCAACGCCCATAGACGTCCATCTACCAAAATTAACCTGCTCTTCACTGTAGGGTGTTTGCGGCATTTTGCTGGTAGGTACTGGGCTAAATTTACCACTACGCTGCAAGTCAGAGGCAATGACTGCTGACACATCTTCAGGCAACTTGTTTACGCCTTCCCACTTGAAAGGAACTATCGCAATCGGACGTGCAGAATCAATACCGTCAGTGATAACAAGCTCCAATGCTGCATTCGCAATATTAGTAAAGCCGGTACCGATGAGCATCAAAACAAAAATTAATCGCTTAAACACAAGCCTTCCCTTCCTTATTCAGGTGCTACGGTTAAATTAATATTCTTAAGTTTTTCCACTACGTCAGGTTGATCTTTAGGTAATGGAAAACTATTCACTTGGGCAACAGCACGTTTGGTTGCTGCACATAAACGACTATCGCCATCCAAAACAGTTAAACTCCCTAGCAGTGCGCCAGTTGCTGTTGGAATAAGCTTTAGGTTCACCCTACACTGCTTTCCACGAAAGCTATCTTCTACTAACAGATTTTGCCGAATCAGTTGTGTATAAAGGGCACCATAACGTCCCACTTCCGAAGTAACAAACTGCTGACGTGCAGCATTATTTTGCTGACTTTCTTCACTTAAGCTACCAAAAATGTCATTCAAGGCAGCCTCTTGAGCTTTACGTTCAGCTTCTGCTTTTGCAGCACGTTCTTTTTCTTTCTTAGCTTTATCAGCAGCCTCTTTGGCCGCCTTTTCTTTTGCTAAACGTTCTTGTTCAGCTTTCGCTGCTACTTCTTTTTCTCGTTTGGCTTTTTCTTCCGCAAGTTTGGCTTCTTTTTCACGCTCAACACGTTGCTGTTCTGCCTTTGCAGCTGCGGCTTCTTTCGCAACGCGTTCTTGCTCTGCTTTTTTAGCTGCATCTTCTTTTACTTTGCGTTCAGCCTCAGCCTTCGCTGCACGCTCTTTTTCTTCACGAGCTTTCTGCTCAGCGGCTAAGCGCTCTTGTTCTTTCTGCTCACGCAACTTTTCCGCTTCACGAGCCGCTTTGGCTTCTTTAGCCTGTTGCTCTTTCAACTGGCGGATCCGCTCTTCTTCTGCTTGTCGATTTTTCTCTAGCTGTTCGCTTTCACGACGGAGCTTATCCAGTCGGTCTTGCTCTTTTTTCGCAGCATCTTCACGCTGACTACGAATTTGCTGAGCTTGTTGACGAACTAGCTTAGGATCAATCACCACAGCTTCAATCATCTGTCCTACAGGCTCAGGGTCAGACATGGTAAAATCGGCCCCCCAAAGCAAAATCGCCATCAGAGTGCCATGCATAGCCAGTGAAATAGTTATTGATTTAGCATCGTTACTTTTTCTGGACTTATTCTCTTTCATGCTCAGTGTTAAACCTACTACTTAAGGTCCGTCAGTAACCCTACTTTGGGTATACCAGCTCGGCCTAGCTCGTCCAAAACTAAAACGATCTCTGCGTAAGGCGTAGCAGCATCACCACCAACCGCAACCGGAGAGTTAGGCTTAAGTGTGAGCTCAGCTTTCACTCGTACAATAACATCTTGCAGGGATAGGCCACGTTGCATTTCTTCGTCATTGACGCTTAAGCCAACATTACCCTCTTTATCAACCTCGACGATGATAAAGCTAGATTCGCTATCGCCCGCCAGATCTTGTGCTGATTTGGCCGAATGGGTTTTCGGCAACTCTACATCGACACCTTGAGTTACAAACGGTGATGTCACCATAAAAATGATGAGGAGAACCAGCATAACGTCGATATAGGGAACCACGTTAATCTCTGCTTTCATCTCACGTTTTTTGGTTTGATAGCCAGCCATAATTATTCCCTGCCAGCCATCGCTTGACGGTGGAGAATGGTATGAAACTCTTCTGAGAAAGTTGCATAAATATGTTCAAGCTTACTCACTTTATTGCTAAGACGGTTGTAAGCCATAACTGCTGGAATAGCAGCAAATAGACCAATCGCCGTTGCAATCAGAGCTTCTGCAATCCCAGGTGCCACCATCGCTAACGTGGCTTGCTTTACCTCTCCAAGAGCGATAAAGGCATGCATGATACCCCACACTGTTCCAAATAGACCGATGTATGGACTAATAGAACCCACGGTTGCCAAGAAAGGTAAGCTGGTTTCAAGTGAATCGACTTCGCGAGCTACTGCTACGCGCATAGAACGTCCAGTACCTTCCATTACAAAGTCTGGTGCTCCTGGGTTAGTTTTGCGTAGACGTGCAAACTCAGTAAAGCCGGCATAAAAAATTTCTTCGATGCCATAAATGTCATCTTTACGTTTTTTGACATCTTGATATAACGCACCAAGGTCCATGCCGGACCAAAAGCGATCTTCAAACGCATCGGCTTCTCGTTCAGCTGACGAGATAATTTTACTACGTTTGATGATTGCCGCCCACGAGGCAACCGACATACCCAAAAGGGTCAGCATTACCATTTTTACTAATAAGCTAGCTTGTAAAAAAAGGTCAAGAAATGAAATATCAGCAGTCACTGCAGTTTAACTCCAAACTGATTAATTGAGGCAAAGCTCTGGGCCTCATACTCTCATTGTCAATACATGCTACCTTAACCTTAGCTTTAGACAACAAAGCGCCATCAGGATTAACAAGTTCCTGACAGAAAGTTAAAGAAGCCTTTTTTAATTCGGACACTCGGGTCACGACTTCTAAATGTGCATCTAACTTAGCACCTTTAAGAAAATCGATTTCCATGTGTCTGACCACAAAACCAATACCTTGTTCCAGCAAAATCTGCTGGTGAACACCAACAGCGCGGAGCATCTCAGTACGGGCTCTTTCAAAGAATTTTAGATAATTTGCGTGATAAACCACTCCACCAGCGTCAGTATCTTCGTAATACACCGTGACTGGCCAATGAAAAGTGTTCATGATTTGGATAAAAATCTCATACGCCGAGGAATGGTCGCTACTATAGCGCAACTCGCTCACGATAGTACAAGCCTGCGTAATGTTTTCTTACCTAATGATAAAAAATTAGCGCTGTCTCAAAATTACAGCGCTAATCTGCATAAAAACTCATCAACAATACGAATTGATCTAGCTTGTTAGCTGCACCAACGTCAAATAACTCAGAATGGTCAATGATAGATATGGGCTGAACACGATCTGCCATATCCAGTGGCGGGGTCTAAACCCTACCCCAAAGACCATACTGGCACATATTGCCCAAATCATCAGCGGCGCAATGACTGCGTTGAAGCCGCCGATTCGATCTGCGTAACTACTTGGATCCCACATGACCATAGCGGTATTGTAGAAGCCTAATAGTAGCGATAAGGCCTTGAGCAAGGCCTTATCGGTGATGTCGTGGCAGCGAGCGATCTTTTCAGACCACTTTAATTGCCAATCACTCACTATCTTTATCCATCATCTCAGTGTGCTCTAACCAAAGAGCATTGATGATGCCGAATGCACAGGCGAGTAATACGCCAAGGATCCATGCGAAATACCACATAATGAGCGCTCCTTAGTACAGTGAATTCTTGTTATCTTCGATGAATTTATCATCGAGACGGCCAAACATTTTGTAGTAACTCCAGATGGTGTAGCCCAAAATGATGGGTACCATGACAAATGCAACCACAGTCATCAGTTCTAGCGTCAGCTTGCTTGAAGTTGCATCCCACATAGTCAAGCTATGAGCCGGATTCAAACTTGAAGGCATCACGAATGGGAACATGGCGAAACCTGCGGTGAAGATAACGCCAGCGTTACCTAAGCTAGAGGTTAAAAATGCCAAGCCACCTTTATCTAGACGTGACGCCAAAACCGAGAGTAGAGGCATCAAAACACCCAGCGCAGGAGCTAACCACAGTACTGGTACTTGTTCAAAGTTGTGTAGCCAAGCGCCCGCTTCACGAATCACTTCTTTGTTAAGCGGATTCGATGCTGCATTACCGTCAATCGCACCAACAATCATATAACCGTCGATGTACTGAATCCAAAAGCCCGCGGCCACAAAACACGCAGCGGTGAGCAAACCGGTCAGTTGTGCCACATTACGTGCACGTTGGTGTACATGCGATGTCGTTTTCATCTGCAGCCATGCAGAGCCTTGTAGCAAAGTCATGAACAAGCTCACAAGACCACAGAGCAGAGCAAATGGATTGAGCAGACCAAAGAATGAACCATGGTAAGTCGGCATCAAGAAATCACTCAGTTGGAAAGGGACACCTTGTAGCAGGTTACCGAATGCCACACCAAAGATAACCGGCGGAATGAATCCTGACGCTGAAATCGCTAAATCCCAGTTATTACGCCATTTTGTGCTCTCGATTTTTGAGCGATAGTCTAGACCGACAGGACGTAGCCACAGCGCAGCAAGTGTCACAATCATGGCCAGGTAGAAACCTGAAAATGAGGTAGCGTAAACCAACGGCCATGCGGCAAATAAAGCACCACCGGCTGTGATGAGCCAAACTTGGTTTCCATCCCAGTGTGGGGCAATAGAGTTAATCATCACTCGGCGTTCGTTATCAGTTTTACCAATGATAGGGACTAGCGCCCCAACGCCCATATCAAAGCCATCTGTGATGGCAAAACCCACGAGGAGCACACCAATCAGTACCCACCAAATGAGTCGTAAGATCTCGTAATCAAACATGGTTGTTTCTCCTTGCCTTATGCTTCAACTTGGCGGTTGACTTGATCCTGAACGGACTCTGTGCCTTGTTCAAAATGGTAACGTCCGGTTTTCAGGCTGCTTGGACCTTTACGAGCGAACTTAACCATTAAGTACACTTCTGCAATCAAGAAGATGGTGTAGAGTGCCAAAATCGCCAGCATTGAAGTAATGATCTCTCCTGCACTCAATGCAGAAGCGGCAACGTTAACGGGAAGAATTTCACCGACCGCCCAAGGTTGACGACCATATTCAGCAACAAACCAACCTGTCTCGACCGCAATCCAAGGTAGTGGGATACTGAATAGTGCGGCTTTGAGAACCCACTTTTTCTGTTCAATTTTCTGGCGACAGGTTTGGATAAAGGCGGCACCAAACACGACTAGCATAATAATGCCACAAGCCACCATGATGCGGAAAGACCAGAACAGTGGCCATACTGTTGGGATAGAATCATCCGCTGCCGCTTGGATTTGCTCTTCTGTCGCATCCGTCACTTTATCCGTGTAACGCTTCAGAAGTAGGCCATAACCGAGATCATGTTTTACTTCATCAAAGGCAGCCATGTTTTCCGGCGTTTTTTCACCAGAACGCAGACGCTCTAGTAGATCGTAAGCGTAAATACCGGTGCGAATTCGCTCAACGTGTTCATCACGCAAATCACGCAGGCCTACAACTTGTTCGTCAAGTGAACGTGTTGCAATGATCCCCAGTGCAAATGGAATTTTGATCGCGTAGTCGGTCCGCATTTCCTCTTGATTTGGAATACCAAACAAGGTGAATGCTGCAGGTGCTGGCTCGGTGTGCCATTCAGACTCAATCGCCGCCAGTTTCACGCGCTGAACTTCACCAAGCTCATAGCCTGATTCATCACCAAGCACGATAACGGATAGTACAGAAGCCATACCGAATGATGCCGCAATCGCAAATGAACGACGCGCAAAAGCAACATCGCGACCTTTCAATAGGTAGTACGCACTGATACCCAAAATGAACATTGCGCCTGTGGTATAACCTGCCGCAACGGTGTGAACGAACTTCACTTGGGCAACTGGGTTCAGTACCACATCAGCAAAGCTCACCATTTCCATACGCATGGTTTCAAAGTTAAACTCTGAGCCTACTGGGTTTTGCATCCAGCCGTTTGCAACCAGAATCCATAGAGCAGAGAAGTTTGAGCCTAATGCGACTAACCAAGTCACGACTAAGTGTTGTCGTTTGGAAAGTCTGTCCCACCCAAAGAAGAATAAACCAACAAATGTAGATTCTAGGAAGAAGGCTACCAGCGCTTCAATCGCAAGTGGAGCACCAAAAATGTCACCTACATAATGAGAATAGTAAGACCAGTTGGTACCAAACTGGAACTCCATGGTAAGGCCGGTTGCCACACCTAGAGCAAAGTTAATCCCGAACAGCTTACCCCAGAATTTGGTCATGTCCTTGTAAATCTGCTTGTCGGTCATGACATAGAGTGACTCCATGATAGCAAGCAAAAATGCCATCCCTAGAGTGAGGGGAACAAACAGGAAGTGATACATCGCAGTAAGTGCAAATTGCAACCGCGATAAATCAACGACATCGATCATGGTAACTCCTTTGTGTCGGCTGAATGACACGTTCGACATAGAACAACAATTACAATGTTAAAAAAACTATAACACTTTGCTACAAAATAAATTTGTTGTTGCAACTATGTACCACTATGGTTAGTTAATTGTTAAGTTGTAGCTAATATAGCTGTGGCTAATACTAATGCCAAAACCCGCTTGTTTCAAAAGGTTTATAGGAGAACCGCGCCTTGATCTAAATCAAGTTTCGCGCCAGCTATGTGGTTAATAAACAAACAAAATGATCCAAATCAAAAGAGGTAAGCAATTTGTGTTATCTAGTCGTGAAAAAAGCCATGTAATTCGCTTGAAAACAATCAACGGATTAACATCACATCCAAAAAATCCAACAATTGAGTGAGGGAAGGAAATACAAGAAATGAGAACTTTGTCAAAAAAGAGTATCTCGCTCGGTTTAACAAGCGAGATTTGTAACATTATTTTTCAATACCGAAATGCAAATAAGCGCGATCCGTCGCGATACGGCCGCGTGGTGTACGTTGTAAATAACCCTGCTGAATGAGAAATGGCTCAAGAACATCTTCTATCGTATCTTTCTCTTCGCCAATGGCTGCCGCAAGGTTATCGATTCCGACTGGGCCACCTGAAAACTTTTCCATTATTGCTAACAGCAGCTTTCTATCCATGTAATCAAAGCCTTGATGGTCAACATCAAGCATATTGAGTGCCCTATCAGCGGTTTGCGCACAAATGTGCCCATCCCCTTTTACTTCGGCATAATCTCGTACCCTGCGCAGCAGGCGATTGGCAATCCGTGGGGTTCCACGTGCACGGCGAGCCACTTCAAGCGCACCCTCACTCTCCATTGAAAGACCGAGACACTGCGCACTACGTTGTACTATGTATTGCAAATCAGCAACTTTGTAATATTCCAAACGTTGGACAATCCCAAATCGGTCACGTAGTGGTGACGTCAGCGAACCTGCCCGGGTGGTGGCTCCAATTAAAGTAAAAGGAGGGAGATCAATTTTGATTGAGCGCGCTGCTGGGCCTTCACCAATCATGATATCGAGTTGGTAATCTTCCATAGCAGGATAGAGCACTTCCTCAACCATAGGACTCAAACGATGAATTTCATCAATAAACAGCACATCGTTTTCTTCAAGGTTGGTTAACAGTGCCGCTAAATCTCCCGCTTTTTCCAATACCGGGCCTGAAGTAGTACGAATATTTACGCCCATTTCGTTAGCGACTATGTTTGCTAAGGTGGTTTTACCCAAGCCCGGAGGCCCGAAAATCAGCAGATGGTCTAAGGCTTCTTGGCGCATTTGTGCTGCTTTAATGAAGATTTCCATCTGATCACGAACATGATCTTGACCTTGGTAATCGGCAAGCTTTTTGGGGCGAATCGCTCGATCAATCACCTCCTCATCTTTGAAGTGGTTGCTGATTGGAGCAATTAAACGATCGGCTTCTATCATATTTTCTCTATTGGCTTAATGGCGATTGTTTTTAACAACGGAAGAACGTAAACCGTTACACCATAGATTTGAGCGCTTCACGGATCAACTCTTCACTGCTCATTCCTGCTTTAGCCACTTGCGATACCGCTTTGGAAGCTTGAGGGGGCTTGTAACCTAGCGCCAATAGCGCGCTCATGGCTTCTTCCTGAGCATTTTGAGCAATCACGGGCGTAGAATCGATAGGTGCCGCATCGGTTGCAGGTGTAAAGAGATCACCCGCACCCCATCCTTTCAAACGATCTTTCATTTCCACCACCAATCGCTCAGCCGTTTTCTTCCCGACTCCCGGTAATTTAATGAGGGTAGAGATATCTTCTTTTTCGACGCAAGTCACAAACTGATTTGCTGTCATACCAGAAAGTATTGCGAGCCCCATTTTGGGTCCCACCCCATTGGCTTTGATCACCTCGCGAAATAGCGCTCGCTCATTGACCGTGTTAAATCCGTACAATAGCTGTGCATCTTCCCGCACGACAAAATGAGTATAGATGATGGCTTCTTCACCGATATTGGGAAGTTCGTAAATACAACTCATCGGCATTTGTACTTCATAGCCAATCCCGCCGATTTCAATCAAAATTTGTGGTGGGAGTTTTTCAATCAGCGTACCGCGAAGACGTCCAATCACGTGGGATTCCTTACTTGATGAGGGAGCAAAAATGTGCACAAGATGATAATCAATAACTGGATGGATAGCCAGTAAAAAGCATATTGAACCTGTTTACCGATAGCGACCTTTTCGAGCACTCGTCGCTTGACCGGCGAGCGCGATGAGGGTTTTGTTGGTATTAGCGTGACAGATCGCCACCCCTAATGCATCCGCAGCGTCCGCTTGCGGTTTACCAGGTAACTTCAACATTTGTTGCACCATATGCTGCACTTGGCTTTTATCCGCCGCCCCCGTTCCAACCACCGCCTGTTTGATGAGGCGCGCAGCATACTCATAAACGGGTAAATCCGCATTCACCGCTGCGACAATCGCACTCCCCCGCGCTTGGCCAAGTTTTAACGCAGAGTCCGCATTCTTGGCCATAAAGACTTGCTCAATGGCAAAGGCATCCGGCTGAAATTGGGTGATGATTTCACTCACGCCCGCATAGATTTGTTTCAGGCGTAACGGTAACTCGAGATCGGAAGTACGGATACAACCGCTACCGAGGTAGATAAGGTGTCGTCCTTGCTGACGAATCACACCATACCCCGTCACGCGCGATCCAGGATCAATCCCTAAGATGACAGACATAACTCACTTGCCTTGTTCGTTTAAAGATGGGCTACACGCGCCAGAAAAAGAGAGTGGGCTTACGCCCACCCTTTCATTTGTTGCTCGTTACTTACGACGCCAAGTTGTACCATTCGGTCCATCTTCAAGCACAATTCCCATTTCGTTCAACTTGTCACGCGCCAAGTCAGCATTAGCCCAATCTTTTGCCGCACGAGAATCATTACGTAGCTTGATTAAAGCTTCAATTTGCGCCGCATCTTCATCTTCCGCACTGCCTTGGAAGAAAGCCTCAGGCTCTTGGTAAAGAATACCGATCACATCAGCCAACTCACGCATTAAGCTGCCCAAAGCGCTCGCATTGATCATATCTTCACTCTTGAGTCGGTTGATTTCACGAGCCATATCAAACAGCACCGAATACGCTTCTGGCGTATTGAAATCATCGTTCATAGCAGCAGTAAAGCGCGTCACGTACTCTTCGCCACCCGCAGCTGGCACGCTACGATCTAAACCACGCAGTGCGTTATAGAGCCGCTCTAACGAAGCACGTGCTTGATTGAGGTTTTCTTCACTGTAGTTTAATTGGCTTCTGTAGTGTCCTGACATCAAGAAATAACGCACCGTTTCTGCGTCATAATGGCCCAAGACATCGCGAATAGTGAAGAAGTTATCGAGTGATTTCGACATCTTCTCTTTATCCACCATCACCATACCACTGTGCATCCAAGTGTTGACGTATTGGGTATCATGGGCACAGCAAGATTGCGCAATTTCGTTTTCATGATGCGGAAATTGCAGGTCAGAGCCACCACCGTGGATGTCGAAATGGTTACCCAAAATTGACGAGTTCATCGCTGAACACTCGATGTGCCAGCCCGGACGGCCAGGGCCCCAAGGGGATTCCCATGTTGGCTCACCCGGTTTCGACATTTTCCAGAGCACGAAATCCAGCGGACTGCGCTTTGCCGCTTCGATATCCACACGTGCTCCCGCTTGGAGTTGATCAAGATCTTGCTTGGAAAGTTTACCGTACTCGCTGTATTGGCTCACTTCAAACATCACATCACCGTTATCAGCAACATAAGCAAAACCACGCTCAATCAGGCGCTCAACCAGAACAATGATCTCTTCGATATAAGCCGTCGCACGTGGTTCAACATCGGGACGTTTGATATTCAGGGCATCGAAATCCGCATACATTTCTTGAATCAAGCGTTCTGTCAATGATTCGCACGTTTCTGCGTTTTCTGCAGCACGCTTGATGATCTTGTCATCGATGTCGGTGATATTACGCACAAAGGTCAGATCGTAGCCAAGGTAACGAAGATAACGAGCTACCACGTCAAATGAAACAAATGTCCGCCCATGTCCGATATGACAGAGATCATAAATAGTGACTCCACACACATACATGCCCACTTTGCCGGCAACGATTGGTTTAAATTCCTCTTTCTGTCTTGTGAGTGAGTTATAAATCTTCAACATGATCTCTATCTGATTACCATCAAAATTATAAATGGCGGACAGTATAACAACTCAAAGATTACTAGGTCATCCATTTGATGTTTTGAATGCACAAAAAGTTAGGCTAAACTCTGGCTCTCAATGGATAAATGCGAAGGTAAAACTCATGATCACCCTGCATACCAATTTTGGTGACATCAAAATTCAGCTCAACTTTGAAAAAGCGCCAGTAACCAGCGCAAACTTTGAGCAATATTGCCGTGAAGGTTTCTACGACAACACTCTCTTTCACCGTGTGATTGACGGCTTTATGATTCAAGGCGGCGGTATGACTTCGGGACTGCGTGAAAAAGAGACTCGCGATCCTATTCGTAACGAAGCAAATAATGGTCTGAGCAATAAAGTGGGTACGATTGCCATGGCGCGCACCATGGATCCTCACTCAGCGAGCTCACAATTCTTCATTAACGTGAATAACAACACTTTCCTCGATTTTCGTTCTGAAAGTCGTGATGGTTGGGGTTACTGCGTGTTTGGTGAAGTGGTTGAAGGCATGGATATCGTTAATAAGATCAAGGGTGTGAGCACCGGTTCTTATGGCATGCACCAAGATGTCCCTCTAGAGGAAGTGGTGATCACTGGCACCACTATCGAAGCTTAATTTTACTCGGAGCGCTTAGGCGCTCCTTTTGCTGTGAAACATGCATACACTATTTATTTCCGATCTTCATCTCTCCCCCAAGCATCCTGATATCACCGCTTCCTTCATTCAATTTATGCGCGAAGAAGCCATCAAAGCGGATGCACTTTATGTCCTTGGCGACCTTTTTGATTTTTGGATTGGGGATGATGACCCAACCGCCTTTGCCGAGCAGATTAAATCCGAGTTTCGCCAACTGACTCAACAAGGTGTGCCATGCTATTTCACTAAAGGAAATCGCGATTTTCTGGTTGGAAAACGGTTTGCTCAACAAACAGGAGTGCAGCTGTTACCGGATGAAGCCGTGATCGACTTATATGGGCAAAAAGCCGTCGTAGTGCATGGAGATACACTCTGCACCCAAGATACACGCTACCTTGCATTTCGAGCCAAAGTACATCAGCCTTGGTTACAGCGATTATTTGGACTTCTTCCTTTTGCACTTAAGCAAAAGCTTGTCCGCAAAATACAGTCAGACATACGAGATGACAAACAACATAAGTCCATGATGATCATGGATGTTACACCCAGCGAAGTCATCGCGGTTA
This sequence comes from Vibrio paracholerae, assembly GCF_037672085.1. NCBI lineage: Bacteria > Pseudomonadati > Pseudomonadota > Gammaproteobacteria > Vibrionales > Vibrionaceae > Vibrio > Vibrio paracholerae. The sequence continues at coordinate 1,809,028 of NZ_JBBHLM010000002.1, forward strand.
TGCATCGATATAACGTAGATTTAATGATTCACGGTCATACACACCGCCCTGCGATTCACTCCATTCAAACCGAAGACCAGACTCTCAAAACACGGATTGTGTTAGGTGATTGGTATAGCCAAAGCTCGATCTTGGTCTATTCTAAACTAACTGGCTACTCATTATTGTCGAGACCACTCATAAATATTGAGTAATCAATTAGTAATAACCATGTTCTTGACCAATACTTATCTCGGTAAACCCTTAAAATACTGACAAAATAAACAACAACCCGAAAATAGGTAAATCTTTGAAGTACTCGTATGTCGCTAGACAACCCATATTGGATCGTGAAAAAAGCACCATCGGTTACGAACTTCTCTTTCGTGATGGGCCTAAAAACACGTTTCCAGACATCGATCCCGAGGAAGCCACTAGCCGCCTCCTTTCCGATCATTTCTTGACCGCACACTACAGCACTCTGGGTGATCTTCTTGGATTCGTAAACTTCCCTTATCAAAGTTTACTCAATATGGTGCCCACGCTGTTTCCGGTTAAAAGTCTGGTTGTCGAAATTCTTGAAGATTGCCCACCAACCCCTGAACTGCTCAGCGCTATCAAAAAAATGGCTCAGCTCGGATACAAAATTGCACTGGATGATTTTATCCCAAGCAATGATTGGAAAGCATTTCTACCTTATATCTCGATTATCAAATTTGATATTCGTCTCGTGCCTATCCCGAAAGCCAAGCTCTTTATCAATAAACTGCGCTCCATGAAAATTGAGTTTCTGGCCGAAAAAGTTGAAACCTACGAAGAGTTTGAACAGGCCAAGCAAGCGGGTTTCCACTATTTTCAAGGTTACTTTTTTAGTAAGCCTGAAATTATTCAGCGCAAAGCCCTGCAACCCTCTTTTCTGACCATTGTGCAACTACTTAAAGAAGTCGCGAAACCCGAAGTTGATTTTCGTGAAATTGAAACGATTGTCGCCAAAGACATTTCTCTTTCATATAAGCTACTCACGTTCGTAAACTCTTCAGCAACAGTGAGTTCAAAAATCCAATCTTTCCGTCAAGCGCTGGTCTATCTAGGGCAACAGAAACTCCGTAAATTCATTTCGCTCGTTGCGATTGCTTCAACACAAGATTCTAAGCCTGATTATCTATACAACCTTGCCATTCTACGCGCCCGTTTTTGCGAAATGCTCAGTGAACGAGTGCCGACAAACATCGCCCCTGGAACCGGATTTCTAACCGGCATGTTTTCTGTGCTAGACAGCCTACTTGATCAGTCTCTTGATTCCATTGTCAAAGAAATGCCCATCGAGGAAGAAGTCAAACAAGCTTTAACTCAAGGCAGTGGTACTTTAGGGCAAATATTGGCATTGAATAAAGCTTATGAAATGGCAGATTGGGGGCAAGTCGTGGCTCTTGGACAAGCACTTAACCTTCCAAACGAGGCGCCAACGGAATGCTATATCGAAGCCGTCAAATGGACAGCGGATCTTCTTGGTGTACAAACCTAAACTGGTAATTACGCTTACGGGCCGATAAACTCCATCTACCTACTCAACGTTTATCATTTCTATGTCCTGTTATTGCGGAAATACTCAACCTTACTCGCAATGTTGCGAACCTATTCATCTCAATCCTCACAGTGCTCAAGTTCCTGAACAGCTGATGCGAGCACGTTTTAGTGCCCATATTTTAAAGAATGTTGAGTTTGTGATTGAAACATACCATCCCTCTTGCCAAGCCAGTAATGAGCGTGATGCGATTAGCGAATCGGTACATAGCCATTGGCTTCGCCTTGAGATCATTTCGACCCAAATGGGCGCAACCCCTAACGAAGGTTTTGTTCACTTTAAAGCGTTTTTTGAGCAAGAGGGTAAAGCGTTTTGTCTTGAAGAGCGTTCTCGATTTCTCAAAGAAAATAACTGTTGGTTTTATATTGACGGTGAATTTCCCGCCGCCATCAAACAAGGCCGCAACGACCCTTGTGCTTGTGGTAGTGGCAAGAAATATAAAAAGTGCTGTGGATAATAGAGTAAAGCCTGCATGCGCAGGCTTTCGCTTATTCTTGATCGACCATCCATTTCTTAAACGCTTTGCGTTCTTCCTTTGAGGCTTTGCTATACCAAAGTTGAAGTTGTTCTAAGTTATTCTGGGGTATCGTTGAGGCATTTTCTAGTTTTAGGTTTGTATCTACTGCTGTTTCGTGGTTGGGAGTTGGCAAAATAACTCTAGTGTAGCCAATAGCAGCAATCCCGCCTTTTTGATTATACTCAGTAGCCTCATGGTTATAATTCCGGCCTAACTGGATTCCAGCTTTAGGAAGAGTATCTTCTTGTTTGATGATTTCTCGGCCAGACTCATCAACAAGTTTCCATTCGAGATGAGTGATTTTTTTGCGAGCCTCCGTTGCATCTTTGTATTTAGGAAGCTCAAAGCTTAAATTTACATCTGAGGCAATAAATTTCGCTATGATTACATCACTATAAACTTTTGTAACGTCTTCGCGCTCATTGAAACTGGATATATAACGAAATACAATTTGGTTTTCTCCATTTTTAAGCTCAGCTTTTTTGTCTCCAAACAATTGCCCATCAAGTTGTGGGGAATGCATATTGACAGATAACAAGTCAATTTCTGCCGGTAAATTCAACTCAATATTTGCCAGTACAGAACCCGAGCTCAGAATATAGATTAACCCTATAACACCATAAAACTTCTTCATTTCCTATTTACCTTCTATTAATTCACTTCAAAATACTTCCTAACTTAGGCTACAGCAATATCAACCACATAAACATCAAACAGTGTGGTGAAGTTCAATGTGTTCATAAAATAAAAAAGCTCGGCACATTGCCGAGCTTGAACTATGAGACGAGAGGTAAAGATTACCAGTAAACACGCGCACCGATAGCGAACTTGTTCTCAGAATCTTTAGTCTCTTGTTTAGAGTAACCATACTCAGCATAAGTACGGAACCATGATGCTGGCTTGTATTCGAGACCTAGATAGCCGTAGTCTGTATCCTTACATTCTACTTTATTCCCTGCTTTATCTTTACATATATCATTACCGACTTCGAAATCGACCATTTGGTAACCGATATAAGGTTTAAGAGTCTTAGTTAGCTGATGAGTGACACCCAAGCTCACTGCATCTTGGTCATTGTTTTTTCCATCTTTATCAAATGCAGAGTAAGTTACACCAAACAAAGTGCTGCCTAGTGTGTATTCACCAGTAACCTCATAGAATTTAGTTTCATCGCCTGGAGTTTTTTCCCATTGACCAACGCCAGCATGTAATGCTAAGTCACCGAAAGAAGTACCTGCATACAGTTCTAACAATTCTTCGTTTGGATTAGCTGCATCACTTTCAGGTAAACCATAGCTTGCTTTTACCCAGAATGAATCGTGAGTAAATTCATATTTGATCAATGAGCTGTTCAACCAAGCCATTGGATACAATACACCGTCACTCTGGCCATATACGTAAGAGTATTCAGCACCGTATACGTCATCAGCGATAACAGACTGTTTACCAAACTTTAGCGAGCCATATTCAGTACCAACACCCAACCAATGCTTACGTACATCCCACTTATCAGCTTCAGTTCCCTTTTGGCTTCGAATGCTAAATTCTACTTCACCTAGAATATCAACACCTTGCTCAAGAGTATATTTCGCTTTCACACCAGCACGTGATGAACCAGCATTCAAAGTGGCATCTTTGTGTTCTTCAAAATCAGCCTGAACACGGATTTGACCGTAAAAATCAACGGTACCTGCGTCTGATTTTAGAATTTCAACTGCGTTTGCAGAGCCTGCGGCTGCAAGCACTGCGAGTGCTAATAGAGTTTTTTTCATGTTAATCCACTGCCTTTTCTTAATATGGGAATTCCTTGTCCGGTTCCCTGTTTTTTGATGATGGTTTTCCAACTCTTTGTTTGGTCACCACCGCCATTAGATTCGTGGTTAAGATTGCAAAAGAATATTCTGTATGTCAAATACCATAAAAAAAACAAAGAAAAAAAACATAAAATCTTTAAATTCAACAAATTACATTGTTTTCATGATTTTTTTCGGCTGACTTCTTAACAAAAATAGGCCAAATCACAGACTCACAACAACCCGAGAAAACAGCATTAAATTCCAAAAATTAACACATAAATGGCAAAATTAGGATATTAATAAAAATTAAACCTAGGATTTGGAGCTATATATTTTTTATAAAACAAAATAAATTTAAGTTCCTGAAGGTTCAGTTTTTATTTGTGAACAAGATCTAGATTTCTATCAAAAGCACACGATTTCGTGAAGTAGGTATCACTCAGTGATCTGTGCTACCATCGTGCCATCGCACTTTGGACACCTCTATGCTGACAAAAAACATTCAAGATTCCATTCGCAACAGTTATCAAAACTTACAAAATCAATTGGAAAACTTCATTCCTCGTCGCGCTCAAAATTTCTTAGTTGCCGAGATGGCCAAAACCCTTTGTGGGTCTTATCACAAATCGACTCGAATGTTAGTGGCAGAAGCAGGAACGGGCATAGGCAAGTCTCTCTCCTACTTAATGGCGGTTATCCCCGTGGCGGTGGTCAATAAGCGGAAAGTCGTGATCTCCACAGCCACAGTGGCCCTTCAAGAGCAACTGCTCAATAAAGACTTACCGCTTTATCGCAGGATCAGTGATCAAAACTTCTCATTTATTCTTGCGAAAGGCCGTCAACGTTATTGTTGTAGCGAACGTTTAGCCGCAGCCTGTGGGATTGATGATGGGCAAATCGCGCTATTTGAAAGTAAACCCAAACCTCATGAGACAGAGCTGCTTGCAGAGCTGCATACTGCCCTGAGCCAAGGGAAATGGGATGGTGACCGCGATGGCTGGCCAAGCCCGATTAGTGATGAATTGTGGTCAGTCATTGTCAGCGATAAACATAGCTGTAATGGCAGCTTTAGTGCTCATCGCCACTGTCCATTTCAGAAGGCACGTTCAGAACTGGATAAGGCCGATGTGATTATTGCTAACCATAGCCTAGTAATGGCCGACGCGGATTTAGGTGGGGGCGTTATCCTGCCCGCCCCCGAAGAAACGATTTATGTTTTTGACGAAGCGCACCATCTCCCTACGGTCGCGCGCGAGCATGCATCGGCTGCCGCGACGTTAAAAGGAGCCGCGAGCTGGTTAGAAAAGCTCAATCAATCCTTATCCAAGTTCACCGCTCTAGGTGATGAAAAACGTGCCGAGCGATTCGCTGAAGAGGCGCGCACGGCGATACAGTACTTAATCCCGACTTTGAATCAGTTACCCAAACAGTTTGTGGCTGAACAATTTGTTGAGGGAATTTACCGTTTTGAGCACGGCGAGTTACCACAATGGCTGGCTGATGAGTCACAAGCTCTCAGTAAGTCATCACAAAAAGCGATGCAATCTGTGAGTAAAGTAGCTGATTTAATTGCTGAAAAAGTAAAAGAAGGCGAACTCGCAACACGCATCGCTGAACCTGCGTTGGGCGAATTGGGGTTTTACGTACAGCGTTTAGAAAACTTGACCCAAGTATGGCAATTAATGGCAAAACCCAACAAAGATAAGGGAGCGCCTTTAGCGCGCTGGCTTGAAGTCAGTCCTGAACGAGAAGGTGACTATTTAGTCAGTGTTTCGCCTCTGGAAATCGGCTGGCAACTGGATCAGCAGATTTGGAGCCGCTGTGTGGGGGCGATATTAGTTTCTGCGACCTTAAGAGCATTAAATTCATTCAGCTTCTTCTGCAGGCAAGCAGGGATCAGTGACAAAGTGGAAGATGGAGTGCAATTTTTAGCTTTAGCCTCGCCATTTGATTACCCCACACAAGGTGAATTGCTGATCCCCAAAATGGACATGGAGCCACAAGCCGAGGGCTATACCGCCTATTTAGCCAAAAAAGTATTGTGTTATCTGCAAGCTGACAAAGCCAATTTGGTCCTCTTTGCTTCTTATTGGCAAATGCGTGAAGTGGCAGAGTCTTTAAAAGTCGAGTTCACCAAACGTGGTTGGGCACTGCAGGTGCAAGGTGAGAAATCTCGATCAGAAATTCTAAATAAACATAAAAAGCTGATTGAAAAACAGAAAACCAGTGTTTTATTTGGCACTGGAAGTTTTTCGGAAGGTCTAGATCTGCCCGGTGAACTCCTCGAAAATCTGATCATCACCAAAATCCCGTTTGCCGTTCCAACCTCTCCGGTAGAACAAGCCCATGCCGAATATATTCAAGAGCTGGGCGGTAACCCTTTCATGCAAATTACCGTTCCTGAAGCCAGCAAAAAGCTCATCCAGTCGGTTGGGCGTCTACTGCGCAAAGAGCGGGATTCTGGTAGAGTGGTCATCCTTGATCGGCGGGTAGTATCAAAGCGTTACGGAAAAGCGTTGTTGGATGCCTTACCGCCCTTTAAGCGCACGATTGAATACTGATAATAACGATTAACTCACCACAATTAGGATTGCGCTTTTGATGGAATGGATAGAACCCACCACGATAATGGTGCTGGCTCTTGTTGCTTTTATTGCCGGATTTATCGATGCGGTCGCAGGCGGCGGCGGAATGTTGACCGTGCCAGCACTACTTTCGCTAGGTTTACCGCCTCATTTGGCTTTGGGAACCAATAAATTAGCTGCGACGTTTGCTTCATCAACCGCGGCATGGACTTACTATCGTCAAAAACTCTTTGATCCTGCATGTTGGAAACGCGCTTTTATTGCAACCTTGATTGGCGCCATACTGGGCACCTTGGCCGTTGATGCGATCAGCACGGATTGGCTACGTAAAGTACTCCCGCTGATTATTCTGGCTGCGGCTTTATATACGGTTTTGCATCGCCCCCATCAAACGGAACAAAGTGTCACACCTGAACCATGTCCTAAATTGCATCGCAAGCAGATCCTGCAAGGCATAGGGCTAGGATTTTATGATGGCTTAGCGGGTCCTGGCACTGGCGCGTTCTGGACGGTCAGCTCAATGGCGCTGTATCGCTTCAATATCCTGCTGGCTTCGGGACTTGCCAAAGCCATGAACTTAACCAGTAATTTCACCTCACTGGTGACTTTTGCACTACTCGGTCATATTGATTGGCTGTTGGGTTTGACCATGGGAGTCTGTTTGATGGCAGGTGCGTACGTCGGAGCTCACTCAGCCATTCGCTTTGGAGCGCCGTTTATCCGTCCCCTATTTATTTTAGTGGTCACCATTTTGGCGGGGAAATTGGCTTATGACGCATGGTGGGTGGGATGATGGAGAGCTACAACAAATTTCATACGATTCTCAACGAGCTCAAGCATTCTGCCGCCCAGCTCGACCGTCAACGTGGTGAACATCATCGCCCGTTATTTGATGAGGTGTTATTCCATTGCCACGGAAAGCTATTAACACCTTGTGTTGAAGAAGCTCATTCAACACTGCAAGCCTTAATCCGTGAAAAAGAGAGTGGACGTTTGACGGCATTGCGCGCGGAATATTTATCTGAACGGCTACTTGCACAAATCGCCGCACTGACTCGTGAGCTTTCAACTCAAACTGTGCGTCGTAACGAACCAAAACCGCACGCTTATTTTAAAAAACCCATTAATGAGCTTTATCAGGAGCTAGCTCAACATCAAGATTGGGAACGTCGTTTGATGGATTTGGTGCGTGATAAAGCCCTGTTGCTTGAGCAAGCCTCAGCAACAGAGAAAGCGGCGGCTCAGCAAGCTCTGTTGCAATCTGAGCAGCGACTCAACCGCTGCCGTGAAGCAAAAATAAAAATTGAGAAACGAATTACTACTCAAGAGAGAAAAGCGTAAATGTCGACTCCATCGATTCCACTGAATGAAGCCTCTGATGAGATCAAACTCGCGGTCGATCTTATCTATTTATTAGAGTCTCATGCGATTGAGCCCCAGATCGCGCTTGCTGCGCTTGAGATCGTCAAACGCGATTTTGAACAAAAACTGGCAGACGCTGCAGTATCACCCAGTATTCAACCACAAACCATCGCTCCCCTGTCAGACGAGTAACTCTCGTCTGACAACGCTTGGCCTCAGTTCACTTTAAACTGCCCGACGAGAGTTTGTTGTTCAAACGACAGCCACACAATTTTCCTACCCACTTTTTCGGATCTTATTTTTTCTTACTTTGTTGGTTCACTATTGAACCAATAATTCGCCGGACTTGAGATCCCGAGCTTAGGTGATAACATCAGCCCCAAGTCAACCAAAAGGAATCGCAATGAAAGTTATCAGCTTCAACATAAATGGACTCAGAGCCAGATTGCATCAACTGCAAGCGTTGATCGACAAGCATCAACCTGATGTGATTGGCCTACAAGAGATCAAAGTCCATGATGAGGCGTTTCCTCGTCAAGAAGTCGAGGCCATGGGCTATCAAGTCTATTTTCACGGTCAAAAAGCGCACTACGGTGTGGCCATTTTATGCAAACAAACGCCTGTCGAAGTGATCAAAGGCTTTCCAACCGACAATGAAGAACACCAAAAGCGCATGATCATGGCGACATTCGCTGATCAAAATGGGCAAAAGACCACCATTCTCAATGGCTATTTCCCACAAGGTGACAACGTCGAACACGAAACCAAGTTTCCTTACAAACGTCAGTTTTATCGTGATTTGATGACCTATCTGCGTGAACACCGCAGTAATTCAGAGCGTCTGGTCGTGATGGGTGACATCAATATCAGCCCACTCGATCTGGATATCGGGATCGGTGAAGCCAACCGCAAACGCTGGCTGCAAACAGGAAAATGTTCATTCCAGCCTGAAGAGCGTGAATGGTTACAAACGCTTTTAGATTGGGGACTGGTCGATACTTTCCGCCAATTGCATCCTGACGTCAGTGACCAATTTTCGTGGTTTGATTACCGCTCACGCGGCTTTGAAGACAACCGTGGACTTCGAATCGATGTGATTTTGGCAACACCAACGCTAGCTGAAACCTGCCAAGAGGCTGGCATCGATTATGAGTTACGAGCGATCGATAAACCTTCCGATCATGCGCCTATCTGGGCAACATTCAAGTAATCGAGTGCTCTGACGGCTTACTTAAAAATCCCCATCGACATTGATGGGGATTTTTTATTTAGCTGCGAGGCTTTAGGTAGGCAAGAAAACGTTGTTCCGCCTGTTTAAAACACCACAAAATGATGAAAGTCAGCGCCATATAAAACAGCCCTGCACTCAAAAAAGCTTCAAATGGCGCATAGTATCGAGAATTGACTAATCGTGCCGCGCCAGTCAAATCCATGATGGTGACGATCCCTGCCACGGCACTGCCATGCAGCATAAAAATCACTTCATTACTGTAAGCAGGTAAGGAACGACGCAGCGCACTAGGTAAAATAATTCTTTGGTAAGTTTGAAAACGGCTCATACCATAAGCTTTGGCAGCTTCTACTTCACCTTTCGGAAGCCCGTTGATCGCCCCACGGATAATTTCCGCCGTATAAGCCGAGGTATTTAAGATAAAGGCCACCAAAGCACAAAACCAAGCATGCTCCCATAAGGTATCTTTGACCGGAAACCACTGATCCATACCGTAATAAATCAGATAAAGCTGCACTAAGAGTGGCGTTCCACGCAGAAAATAGATGTATCCCCATGCCGGAAGGCTAAACCATTTTTGCTTGCTATTTCGGGCAATCGCCAGCGGAATGGCGCACAGCAAGCCGATTACGAGTGAAAGGCTCACGAGCCAGACAGTGGTCCAAAGTCCACTTAGGTAAATAGGCAAACTGTCGATAATCAGAGAAAAGTCCATCTTTACCTCGTATGAATACTGAATTTACGTTCTAGCAGCTTGAGCAAACCGGTCGACACACTGGTAAAAAATAGAAAGATGATGGCCACCGCCATGTAAAAGGTAAACGGCATCTTGGTCGAGCCAGCGGCCAGCGAACTGATGCGTACCATATCTTCAAGGCCGATGATTGAGACAAGAGCGGTCGTTTTCAGCAGCACCAGCCAGTTATTGCCAAACCCAGGAATAGCATGGCGAATCATCTGCGGTAATAAAATTCTCCGAAAGCTCATCGCTGCACTCATACCGTATGCTTTCGCCGCTTCCAATTCACCTTTATCCACGGCAAGGATTGCGCCACGAAACGTTTCCGCCATATAAGCCCCAAAAATGAAGCCGATAGTTAACACGCCCGCGACAAAAGGGCTGATATCTACATAATCGGGCAGATAGGCTACCCATTCATGATTCGGATCTCGGGCTGTCAGCCATTGGTTGATGAACTCATTAAACCAACTGAGACCATTGTTGAGTAAAATCTGCCCACCAAAGAAGATCAGCATCATGAGTACTAAATCCGGAATACCGCGAATGATAGTGGTATAGAGTGTCGCAATGGCTCGAGCCCAGCGGTAGGGTGCCATTTTAGCGAGTGCGCCTAACATACCTAGCAGCATCGCTAGCAAAAGGGACAGCACGGCAACTTCAATAGTCAGCAGCGCGCCTTTCAGAATAGAGGCTTCATAGCCTTGTAAATCCAGCATATGACTCGTTCCCTGAGTTGGATTACGGGTTGTTGGTGACATCAGGAACGAGTGCCAACAACCCGAAATACAGTGAGCTTTAATCGCGAATCCATGATTTCAAGCTACCGTCCTGTGGACGGCAACTCGAAGTGATAAGAACGCTTTTATTCACCGTAAACGTCATACTTGAAGTATTTGGCTTGTATTTGTTGATAAATCCCTTTTTCACGCAGTGCCGTGATCGCCGCATCGAGTTTTTCGGTTAACTCTTTGTCTTGCTTGCGCACCGCTATGCCCATACCTTCACCAAACCATTTTGGGTCTGTCAGTGAAGGGCCAACAAATTCATAAGCATCACCACCGGGTTTGTTGAGCATGCCCTCTTCTAATGCGGAGGCATCCCCTAATACTGCGGCGATCCGGCCATTGGCAAGGTCTAAATACGCTTCATCAAACGAACCATAACGCACGATATCGACAGTACCACCATAATTGTCAGTGATGTATTTATCGTGGGTTGTTGCACGTTGCACGCCAATTTTAACACCCTTCAAGCCTTCTTTAGTAAAGGCTAAATTCGCACCTTTTTTAGCAATAAATTTGTTTGGGATCAGTGCGTATTTACCGGTGAAATCCACTTTTTTCTTACGCTCTTCAGTGATCGACATCGCTGCAATAATGGCATCGTACTTACGCGCTAACAAAGACGGAATAATGCCATCCCAATCCTGTGGTACGATTTTGCACTCGACTTTCATCTCAGTACACAACGCATTGGCCATATCCACGTCAAACCCTTTCAAAGAGCCATCGGCTTCTGTCCAGCTAAACGGAGGATAAGCGCCCTCAATACCAAAACGTACTGTTTTCCATTCTTTGGCTTGCGTTACCCCACTGATTGTTGTGGCAATTAATGCTGTCGCAACTAACCACTTTTTCATATCCATACTCCTGTGATTGTTTGTCTTAATGTTGTGTTTACTATTGTTGTAATATCAATTTCTTACTTAAAAATTACTCTTCAAAACTCAGGCTCGACTGCTCGCTATTCTTATCAGTAACCACAGTGTCCATAGCAACCGCCGATCTCATCTTTCGAAACAATAGATGCTCTCGATTTGCCCATCTAATAAATAGACGAAATAAACTGCTTCAACCGCTCAGAATCAGGATTTTTAAACAGTTTTTCAGGTTTACCCTGCTCTTCTACTTTGCCTTGATGCAAGAACATCACATGATTGGAGACATCACGAGCAAACGCCATCTCATGGGTCACAACTAACATAGTGCGGCCTTCTTCTGCCAAATCTCGCATTACGCCCAGTACTTCACCGACAAGTTCCGGATCGAGTGCTGAAGTCGGCTCATCAAACAACATGACTTCAGGCTCTACGGCAAGAGCCCGTGCGATCGCCGCGCGCTGTTGTTGACCACCCGAAAGGTGTCCGGGGTAATAGTCTTTACGTTCGTATAAACCGACTTTGCGCAGTAGACGCTCGGCTTGCTCAATGGCTTGCGCTTTGGGCACACCGAGAACGTGTACCGGAGCCTCAATAACGTTTTCAAGCACGGTCATGTGTGACCAAAGATTGAAACTCTGAAACACCATGGCTAAACGTGAGCGGATGCGCTGCACTTGCTTCTCTTTGGCTGGCTGCACTATGCCTTGATGCGTGGTTTTCATCTGAATCAATTCACCCTTGACCCAGATTTCACCCGCAGTGGGAGTTTCTAATAAATTGATACAACGAAGAAAAGTACTTTTGCCAGAACCTGACGATCCAATGATGGAAATAACATCGCCTTTTTGTGCTTGAAGGGAGATGCCTTTCAGCACTTCATTCTGACCAAAAGTTTTGTGCAAATTCTTAATTTCAAGCGCGGGTACATCTGTCATGCGCTAACGCTCCCTGTTTATATCAATGAACTTCACTGTTCATTTTTGAAACAAGCTAACACTCAACCCAAAGCCGCGCAACAAATTATTAACCCAACAAATATGACTGAATAACGATTTAATTTGCACACTAATGCAAATATAAGTCGATTCATCTTCTTCTCTTTTTGGTACAATTTACTCTCACATTTACTGAATGCTTTCATTCCAATCGCATAATTTTCTTATGTTCAAGCGGACTTAGTACTTATCTACAACGCCCAATAACTTGCACATCACACGATTAATAAATAGTCACTCTGGTAAGATAAAATTATTAATAAATTTTTAACAATGTCACATTCCGTACACATCCTCACTTCTACTGTTAGCAAAGCCTGCATTTTTCTGATCCTTTTTCAACGTTTTAAAGCGTAATAAAACTCGCAAGATGAAAAAATATTTCAAAGCAAATGCACCCTATGTGTCTGATATCACTAGGCATGTGTAGTTTTCTTTCATATTTATTCGTAAAGTGATCAAGATCAATCGCCCTTATTGATAAGCACGTTAAACTCGCCACAAATATAAGGTCATCATAATGATCAGTATTTGTGTTAGAAGTAGCCCATTTGACTCGTGTCAGAAACGCTTCAACACTTTCTTTATGCATGCAATTAAACAGTATTCACCACTGAATTACTTACTTTTACAAATATGAGGAATCATATGTCAGACGTTATGAACAAAGAGCGCTCAGACATTGAGACGAAAAGCTACCGGGAGCTTCACCGTCCTGCGTCTGAGTTTGCAACTCGCTCAGAATACTTGGATCATGAACTGCAGATCATGAAACCACGCCGCTTTGGTCTCAACTTACCAGGGCGAGATTTCCGCTTTGAACTAGAAGATTTAGTTCCTGCACTCGCTGGAACTATCGGCATTATTGCCATGTATTCTGCTGTAATGATGTCTTGGGCCGACGGTTTAACTCAAGCGTGGGACCACATTAACTTAGGCAAAGAGTTTGCTATCGAAGTCGCACGTGTGGAAATGCTTTTCCCTGCGCTGTTCTTCTGTGTGATTGCCTCAGGTTTCTTAAACCCTCGCGCTAACCTTGCTGGCAACCACGGCCCAATGATTCCTCTGATTGGCTCTATCGCTCTGGCCGGCGCTCACCCTCTTGCTCTTGCTATTCTTCTCGGCGTTTTTGGTTTATTGCTCAGCTACTTCAAGGGTGGTTCAAAACTGGTCAACCTCACTTCTGAGGGGACGGCTGGTGGCCTACTTATTTTCCTTGGTTTCACTGGAGCCATGAGCCAAATCACCTCAATACAAGATTGGGCCGTTGGCTTGCAATCTGCCGACGTTGCGGCAGGCAGCATGGGCTACATTGGTCTTGTCGTGCTTGGCGTGAACATCGTGATTTATGCTCTGCTCGCTAAGTTTAACCTGCGCTGGTTAGCGATCCCGGTGTGTGCATTTACTGGCCTTGTGATTGCGCTTGCTTTAGGTGCGGGTTTTGACCTGAAATTTGAAACCCAAATGGGCTTGCCAAACCTAAACCCTGTTTATTGGTGGGGCAGCACTGAGCAAGGTTGGATGTTGGGAATGCCAAATCTGCAACATTTCATTGCTTCATTACCATTTGCGATTCTTGCCGTAGCGATGTGGTCGCCAGACTTCTTAGGCCACCGTATCTTCCAAGAGTTGAACTATCCAAAACGTACTGAAAAAGTATTAATGGATGTGGATGACACCATGACTATGTGTTCTATCCGTCAAATGGTGGGCACCTCTCTGGGTGGCGGTAACATCACCTCTTCTTGGGGTACATACATGATCCCAGCGGCGATTGCGAAACGCCCAATTCCAGGAGGAGCTATCATCCTCGGCTGTTTGGTGATGACAATTGCGATTCTTGGTTTCCCAATGGATGCGGCAGTATGGCCACCGGTTATGCGCTGTGCTTTGCTAGTGGGTGTATTCTTACCACTCCTTGAAGCAGGCATGCAAATGGTGAAGAACACCAAAGACTCACAAGCAGCAGGTATCTGTATTTTCGGTTCAGCGGTGGTAAACCCTGTACTAGCTTGGGCTTTGACTATGCTTCTGGACAACAATGGTCTGATTGGTGACAAAGAGCGCGCTGCAAAATTGTCATTCATAGACAAAGTTTTGATCCCCGGTGGTGTGCTAATCATCTGTTTGGTTGCTATGCTTGCTGTTGGCATGCTGGAAAGCCAATACGGTCTGCAAGCTTGGTTATAATCGCCATTCTTGATTTGGGTAGCGCTGACTGCGCTACCCAAACTTTATTTTAATTTTTTAACTTTTATTGATTTAGTTTAAGGTTTACGAAAAATTTTTAGCGTAGAGTGGCTACATTAAAGGAACTAATAGCGATATCCATATTCAAATAGTCACAGTGTGAATTTGGATATCGTTATTGAAGAGTGTACTGCTCCCCTCGGGGATAGCTGGCTCAACGGCGAAAACAGTACGTGTTTTTTCTACTCATAAAGGTAGGTATGTCATGGCAGAGCAATTTGCTAAAGCTTGGGAAGGTTTTGCGGCAGGTGACTGGCAAAACGAAGTTAACGTTCGTGATTTTATTCAAAAGAACTACACACCGTACGAAGGCGACGAATCTTTCCTAGTCTCAGAAGGTACTGAAGCGACCAACAAGCTTTGGGCTAAAGTAATGGAAGGTATCAGACAGGAAAACTCAACTCACGCTCCTGTTGACTTCGACACTTCTCTTATCTCTACCATCACAGCTCACGACGCTGGCTACATCAACAAAGATCTTGAAAAGATCGTTGGTCTACAAACCGATGCTCCACTGAAACGCGCTATCATCCCTAACGGTGGTATCCGCATGGTGGAAGGTTCATGCAAAGCATACGGTCGTGAACTGGATCCACAAGTTTCAAAAATCTACTCTGAATACCGCAAAACTCACAACGCAGGTGTATTCGACATCTACACTCCAGAAATTCTGGCTTGTCGTAAATCAGGCGTATTGACTGGTCTTCCAGATGCTTACGGCCGTGGTCGTATCATCGGTGACTACCGTCGTGTGGCTCTGTACGGTATCGACTTCCTAATGAAGGATAAACTGGCTCAGTTCAAGTCTCTGCAAGAGCGTTTTGAAACTGGCGAAGATCTGCAAATGACCATGCAATTGCGTGAAGAAATTGCAGAACAACATCGTGCGCTTGGCCAAATGAAACAGATGGCAGCGAAATACGGTTACGATATTTCTCGCCCAGCTGAAACAGCACAAGAAGCAATCCAGTGGACTTACTTCGGCTACCTAGCGGCTGTGAAGTCTCAAAACGGTGCTGCAATGTCTCTTGGCCGTACTTCAACTTTCTTGGACGTGTACATTGAGCGCGACATGAAAGCTGGCAAGATCACAGAAGTTGAAGCGCAAGAAATGATCGACCACTTCGTTATGAAGCTGCGTATGGTTCGTTTCCTACGTACTCCTGAGTACGATGAGCTGTTCTCTGGCGACCCAATCTGGGCAACTGAGTCTATGGGTGGTATGGGTCTGGACGGTCGTACGCTGGTTACACGTACTAACTTCCGCTTCCTGAACTCACTGTACACCATGGGTCCATCTCCAGAGCCAAACATCACGGTTCTTTGGTCTGAAAAGCTGCCTGAAGGCTTTAAGAAGTTCTGTGCAAAAGTGTCTATCGATACCTCGTCTATCCAGTACGAAAACGATGACTTGATGCGTCCTGACTTCAACAATGATGACTACGCTATCGCATGTTGTGTATCACCAATGGTGATTGGTAAACACATGCAGTTCTTCGGTGCTCGCGCTAACCTTGCTAAAACACTGCTATACGTTATCAACGGCGGTGTGGACGAGAAGCTGAAAATCCAAGTGGGTCCAAAAATGCCTAAGATCACCGACGAAGTGCTCGACTTCGACGATGTATGGCACAAACTGGATCACTTCATGGATTGGTTGGCAACACAGTACGTCACATCACTGAACGCTATCCACTACATGCATGACAAGTACAGCTACGAAGCGGCTCTAATGGCGCTGCATGATCGTGATGTATACCGTACTATGGCGTGTGGTATCGCTGGTCTGTCTGTGGCTGCTGACTCACTGTCTGCAATCAAGTACGCGAAAGTAAAACCAATTCGTGACGAAGACGGTGTAGCTATCGATTTTGAAATCGAAGGCGACTATCCAAAATTCGGTAACAACGATGCACGCGTTGACGACATCGCTTGTGAACTGGTTGAACGTTTCATGAACAAAATTCGTTCACTGAAAACTTACCGTAACGCAGTACCAACTCAGTCTATCCTAACTATCACGTCAAACGTGGTATACGGCAAGAAGACAGGTAACACGCCAGATGGTCGTCGTGCAGGTGCTCCATTCGCACCGGGTGCAAACCCAATGCACGGTCGTGACGAGAAAGGTGCGGTAGCGTCTCTGACTTCAGTAGGTAAACTGCCATTTGCTCACGCGAAAGACGGTATCTCTTATACCTTCTCTATCGTGCCAAATGCACTGGGTAAAGATGAGAACTCTCAGCGTGCCAACCTTGCTGGTCTGATGGATGGTTACTTCCACCACGAAGCCGGTATCGAAGGTGGCCAACACCTGAACGTTAACGTTCTAAACCGTGACACTCTGCTTGATGCAGTTAAACACCCAGAGAAGTACCCACAACTGACTATCCGTGTATCTGGATACGCAGTGCGCTTTAACTCTCTGACTGCTGAACAGCAACAAGACGTTATCGCTCGTACTTTCACTGAATCTCTATAAGATTTAGTGAGCCTCTTCAAAGCCCCGTTTCGACGGGGCTTTTTGTTTTTCCGCACTACATCATGTATTTCTGTATCTCACGGCACATTTGTGCTTTTTTCTATTAGGTTTATTCGCCACAATAGCTCATGATTGATGAGCTTTTGTTTTATTTCTCCGAGACATAGTCGACTAACCATGAAATCGATTCGCTATTTACCTTTACTGTTCATCAGTACTTACGCGGCTGCGGCGCAGACTTCAACCTTCTCTTTGAGCATCGATAACGACGGTGTATTCGGGGTAGATCAAAATTACACCAATGGCCTTTTCCTGAGCTATACCTCTGGAGCTATTACCCCTTATTGGGCTGTGAAACCACTCAGCTTATCCATTTGGGGCGCTCCCAGTTTGGATAAGTGGGAATTCACCCTTGGGCATAAAATGTGGACACCTTCTGATATTGAATTGACCAAACCACAATCGAATGAACGCCCCTATGCAGGTTATTTACACACTGAATTCAATTACCTCAGCCTACATCCCCAACAAGCACAACGCTTTAATCTCACCTTAGGGATGACAGGGGAAAGCGCCTTGTCAGAAGAGGCGCAAAAATTGGTGCACAGCATTACGAAATCCGATGAGCCCAATGGCTGGGCATACCAAGTGGAAGATCAATTGGTGGGTAGCCTAGGTTATCGCTCCCATTTTAACTGGGGTCGCTACCATGCTTTAGCCGGCACAGAGTTAGAGCTGGCCAATATTTCTGAAGTCAATATCGGCAACTTTCGCAGTGACCTTTCCTCTGGACTCATGTTGCGCTGGGGAACCGATTTAGAAAACAACTTTGGCGCAGCCCAAATTTCGGTTGAGAATCCGTTTACTCCCGGCATGATTGGGGCATCCAACCAAGGCTGGTTTGTGTTCACTGGTATCGAGGGTCGCTATCGATTTAACGATGTGACGATTGAAGGTGACAGACCGCTGCATGGCTTAGATCAACCAGCCGAATATTACCAAGTGCATGTTGAACCGTGGCAAGCCACTGCTGTGGTCGGTTTCGCTATGTATGCTCGTAGTTTTGGAGCCAGTTTAACCTTTACCGCTAACACTCCTGAATTTAAAGAAGATAAAGAGTCGATTAGCGGTACCGGTAACGTGGCTCTGTACGCTTTCTTCTAACGTGGAAAACCGATGCTCTACAACGTAAAGCGTCGGCAATCATGCTCTAAACTTCCTGCACGTGTCTCGACTTCACGGCTGGTCACGCGCAGTTGAGTGTTGTACGACTCCAACGCTTGCATTGCACTCGAAATCTGGCTCATGCTGTCAGCCATCGCTTGACTGGTTGCCGACAGCTCTTTTATCGACGAGAAAATTCTTTCCGTTTGCGATGCGGCCTCATCCGTCCCTTGGGTAATTCGCTGTAACGCTTGCATGGCTTGATTACCTTTGCTTTGTCCTTCTTCCATGGTCTGCTCTGATTGGTTCATAAACAAAATCACTTCCGCACTCTCTTTTTTCATGGTTTCTATCGTGCCGGAAATTTCGCTGACTGCATTGACCGTTCTGACCGCTAAACTGCGCACCTCATCGGCAACAACCGCAAATCCGCGGCCTTGCTCACCCGCACGAGCCGCTTCAATCGCCGCATTGAGTGCCAATAAATTCGTTTGCTCTGCGATACCGTTAATGATGTCCATCACAGAGTCGACTTTGGCGGAAGCTTGCTCTAGCTGCTGAATATGGCTGGCGGCTGACTGCAAAATACTCCCGACCTCTCGTAAAGAACCAATCGCAGCACTAATAACTTTACTGCCTTCCGCAGCCGCCAAAGTCGAGGCTTTACTCACATTGGCGACCACTTCGAGAGAATGAGAGACTTGCTGCGTGGTCAAACTGACCTCTTCGGTTGCTGACGCGAGTCTTTGGGTTTGATCCATCACATCAGACTGACCGCGCACCAGATTATCAATCGCTTGATTGAGCGCCACAGCATCCCCCGACAATGCCACACTACGATCTTGCACGACATGCACTAAGCCGCCGAGATTTTCGCAACTTTTGTTTACCGCAAATGCTAACTGATTAAATTCATCTTTTTTATTGGATGTCAGAGCTAAGCGCTGAGAGAGATCGCCAGAAGAGAGCTTTTCTAATACGCGGCCTATCTGCGTTAACGCTTTAGATAGCGAGAAACTCACCATCATAAACAGCAATATGGTCAACACCGCCAGAATCACGCAAGCGACTAGAATGGAGAGCAAGGTTTGCTCACCCGCTTTCTCAGCTAACGATTGATAATGACCACTCACCTCATCTAGCCGCTGTGCAGTTGACTCAATAACACCTTGTGCTTTCGCTTCACTATTTAGCAATTTTTGTTCAATATCTTGCACTTGCTGCGACAGCTCACTGACTCGCAAAAATGTGGTTTTAAACTGTTCAATTTCCGCTTTATACAGATCGAGCATGGCGTAAGATTGCGACATGCTGACAAAACCCGCTAACGCCCGATTGAATAAGCGCAAGTTTTGTTCATTCGGTTGTAATAAGTAATTTTGCTGGGCTTTGATCATGGCTTGAAAATCGGAATTGATGGTTACCATTCCGGTTTCATCAATTTTCTTTTCTATAGTCGCTGCCAGTTTTTTCAGATCGGCCAGCTTACCATCATCGACGTTAAAACCAAGATCGCCTTTAATCTCAAGCCACGGCTGCATATCGTCGTTAAAAGCCTGCACCGCTTGCTGTAAAGCGTTGCCTTCATTAGCAAAGTTATTCTTGGCAAGAAAGCGCTTATCCCCTTCCACTTTCTGCATTAGCTGAGCCAAGCGCGTTTTAATCTCAGACACCTTGCTTGAGGAGAGATGCTCACGCTCAGCGGCTAATTCAAACAGCTGTGCTTGAGTCGCAAATAAAGCCGCAGAGCCCGCCGTCACATTGCCACTTTGTTGATATTGCGAGTTCATCTTAGATAAACTTTGCGCGGTAAAAACCGCTAACCCGATGAAGCCCAAGCAAAGTACAAGGATAAATAAGGTGATTTTTTGCTTTTGTGAAAGTTGCGTGACATCCATCTTTTCACTTCCTTTTTAAATATTGCATCACTGCACTGTTCAGTTCGCCAGCTTGCCCACTGGCAACAGATACTCTTTCTTTATGGATAGCAAAAGTTTAGACCTAGGATGCCGAACTTACCCATTTTTCACTGAAATTGATTGTTCGCGTCCAAGAGAGTCGGATACATAAGAGCACCTCTGGGCAGGATGAGCAGAAGGGAGAAAAAGTCCAAATGCTTACCAGCCCTTGCTGTAACTGGTGATGCAACCAATTATCAGGGAGATAAACCTATTTAATCCCTGCTATTTGTAATAAAATAACGGCCAAACTACATAACTGAGAAGCGCTCATGTCTACCATTGGTCGAATTCACTCTTTCGAATCTTGTGGCACTGTTGATGGCCCAGGAATCCGCTTTATTGTCTTCCTGCAAGGGTGCCTGTTCCGCTGCAAGTATTGTCATAACCGAGACACTTGGGATACCCATACGGGTCGTGAAGTCACGGTTGAGGAAATCATCAAAGAAGCGAAATCTTATCGCCATTTTATGAACGCTTCTGGTGGCGGCATCACCTGCTCTGGTGGGGAAGCCATGCTGCAACCCGAATTTGTTCGTGACTTATTCCGCGCCGCGAAAGCCGAAGGTATTCATACCTGTTTAGACACCAATGGCTACGTACGTAAATTCACACCTGTGATTGATGAAGTGTTAGAAGTGACTGATTTGGTGATGCTCGATATCAAACAGATGGATGATGAAATTCACCAAGATTTGATTGGCGTGTCTAACAAACGTACCTTAGATTTTGCGCGCTACCTGCATCAAATTGGTCAAAAAACTTGGTTGCGTTACGTGGTAGTTCCAGGTTACACCGATGATGAAGCTTCCGCACATCAACTGGGTGAATTTATTAAAGACATGGAAAACATAGAGAAGATTGAGTTGCTGCCTTACCACAAACTTGGCGCGCACAAATGGGAAGCCATGGGTGAAGAATATCCACTGGAAGGAGTGAATCCACCAAGCAAAGAAACCATGGATAAAGTCGTCGCAATCCTTGAGCAGTATCACTCAAACGTAAAATATTGATTCATCCTCTTGGCGTTATCGTAAAAAATACCAACCTCGGGTTGGTATTTTTTTAGGTAACGCAATTGGAACTCGCACAAATCGCTTCAACCATCATTCTCTTCATCGTGTTGTTCTGGGTAAGAAAAGATACCCAACACGCGCTGTGGCCAAAGTTTCGGGATGACAAATCATTCCAACATCTCACCTACTTTGTAATGTTGGGCCTCTTTCTGCTTTGGTCAGCACAAGCCAGTGTCAAAGAAGGATTGAGCATTCATTTTCTCGCCTTAACCACACTGACTATGATGTATGGTTGGCGCAGCGCTTTTATTCTCACCCTGCCGGTCAGCGCCGCCCTCGCACTGTTTGGCAAAGTAAGTTTTGCCGCTTTACCCGAATATCTGCTGCTGTCGAGTTTGCTGCCAATCTTGATCAGTTACTCAGTTTTTGCATTAAGCTATCACTACCTACCGAGAAACATCTTCGTGTTTATATTTGTAGCTGGCTTTTTTAATGCCGGCGTTACTGGCAGTTTGCATCTGTTGCTTAACTCCCTTTATATCTGGCAACTAGGGACTTATGACTGGACCACAATCACCGATAACTATTTGATTTTTGTTCCGCTACTCGCCTTCCCCGAAGGCCTACTGAATGGCATGGCACTCGCCATTTTGGCCATATTCCGCCCTGAGTGGCTGCGCGTTTTTTCCGATCGCGATTATTTGTACAACCACTATCATCATTAAG
Organism: Vibrio paracholerae; assembly: GCF_037672085.1. Lineage (NCBI taxonomy): Bacteria > Pseudomonadati > Pseudomonadota > Gammaproteobacteria > Vibrionales > Vibrionaceae > Vibrio > Vibrio paracholerae. The sequence goes on from NZ_JBBHLM010000002.1 coordinate 1,831,076, forward strand.
CATGCTGTTTTTTTGTGCTTTCACTATTAAAACCGTGTTGAGATCATGTTTCACTCTGCACCAATGCTGTTAACCTTAAATCAGCAAAATAATAACTCTGATTTGAAGTGAGGCTTTACATGGAAATGACCAACGCTCAGCGTTTGATCCTATCGAACCAATATTTCCTTATGTCACAACTCGACCCTAATAACGCAAACAAATACAAGCGCTTACAAACAATTGTTGAGCGTGGCTATGAGCTACACATGCGTGAACTGAACCGCGAGTTTGGCTGCCTGCCTGAAACCGAGTGTCGTGAAATCATCGACATCATGGAGATGTACCATGCGATGCAAGAATCCAACCGAATGCTGGACGATGCTGCACGCAAAGATGTAGACCAACGCCGTTTGACATTCCTAGGCTTTGATATGGCGACCGAAGCACAGTTGGTCAATTACGTCCGTTTCTTAGTGGACTCTGAAGGTCTCTATCCTCAGTTTGATAAAGGCGAACACCATTTCAACAGCCAAATGCCGATGTTGGTAAAATATCGCCGTATGCTGACCACTTGGCGCAACTGCCCACGCCAATACCATCTATCAGGCAATGAATTGCGTCAAATCATGAACGCTTAGTATCTATCTCTTTTCTATCCGTACAAAAAGCTGGCCTCGGTCAGCTTTTTGTTTTGCCTTTATTGCCTCTTTCAGCACCTACTTTGTTATTCCCCCTCTCCTATTTAGCCGAAATCACGAAATTGAAATTTATCCATAATTGTTAAGCAAAAGAGTGAATTACGGACTAGGCTTAAATTGTTAGGGAATTGTATACAGCGGTTGTATGTCGTCATGACATTTTCAAAGGGGAAACAACTATGAGTATTTTTGAACACTTTCAGGCACGCTATGAAGCCGCCAAGGATGAAGAGCTATCCATTCAGGACTTTCTGGCTCTGTGTAAAGAAAACAAAAGTGCTTATGCCAATGCCGCAGAGCGCTTGTTACTGGCTATCGGTGAACCCGAGATGATTGATACATCCAAACACTCGCGCCTTAGCCGTATTTTTTCCAACCGAGTGATTGCTCGTTATAAAACTTTCGAAGATTTTTATGGCATGGAAGAGGCCATAGAACAGATCGTCGCTTACCTCAAGCATGCAGCGCAAGGCTTGGAAGAGCGCAAACAGATTCTCTATTTACTCGGCCCAGTGGGCGGTGGTAAATCTTCACTGGCAGAAAAGCTCAAAGCATTGATGCAACAAATGCCCATTTATGTGTTATCAGCCAATGGTCAACGCAGCCCTGTTAATGATCATCCCTTCTGTCTATTTGATGTGAATGAAGATGGTGAACTGCTTAAACAAGAATATGGCATTGACCGTCGTTACTTGCGTTCCATCATGTCACCTTGGGCCGCCAAACGCCTGCATGAATTTGGCGGTGACATCACTAAGTTCAAAGTAGTGAAAGTACGCCCATCTATTTTGGATCAAATCGCGGTCGCCAAAACTGAACCGGGTGATGAAAACAACCAAGATATTTCGTCTCTGGTCGGTAAAGTCGATATCCGTAAACTCGAACACTTTTCACAAGATGACCCAGATGCCTACAGCTACTCCGGTGCGCTATGCCGCGCCAACCAAGGTTTGATGGAATTCGTGGAAATGTTCAAAGCACCGATTAAAGTGCTACACCCACTGTTAACGGCCACCCAAGAGGGTAACTATAACGGCACCGAAGGACTCTCTGCTTTACCGTTTGATGGGATGATCCTCGCCCACTCCAACGAATCTGAATGGCAGACTTTCCGTAACAACAAAAACAACGAAGCGTTCCTAGACCGGGTTTACATTGTCAAAGTACCTTACTGTTTGCGCGTTTCAGAAGAGGTCAAAATCTACCAAAAACTGCTGGATCACAGTGAGCTCTCCAAGGCCCCTTGTGCCCCAAGCACACTCGATCTGCTGGCGCAATTTAGCGTGCTGTCACGCCTGAAAGTGCCAGAAAACTCTTCCTTATTCTCAAAAATGCGCGTCTATGATGGTGAAACACTCAAAGATACCGATCCAAAAGCCAAAAGTTATCAAGAGTACCGTGATTACGCAGGCGTTGACGAAGGCATGTCTGGGCTTTCCACCCGCTTCGCGTTCAAAATCCTGTCTCGCGTATTCAACTTCGATCACTCAGAAGTCGCTGCGAACCCAGTGCATCTGTTCTACGTTATTGAACAGCAAGTCGAGCGTGAGCAATTTCCACAAGAAACCGCCGATCGCTACTATGAGTTCCTCAAAGGCTATTTAATCCCACGCTATGTCGAATTCATTGGCAAAGAGATCCAAACCGCTTACCTAGAGTCTTACTCTGAGTACGGTCAGAATATTTTTGACCGCTACGTCACCTACGCCGACTTCTGGATTCAAGATCAAGAGTATCGCGATCCAGAAACGGGCCAACTGTTTGACCGCTCTGCACTCAACAGTGAACTGGAGAAAATTGAGAAAACTGCGGGGATCAGCAATCCAAAAGATTTCCGTAATGAAATCGTTAACTTCGTACTTCGTGCACGTGCCAACAACAATGGCCAAAACCCAGTGTGGACCAGTTACGAGAAATTGCGCACTGTGATTGAGAAAAAGATGTTCTCCAATACTGAAGATCTGCTTCCAGTCATCTCCTTTAACGCTAAGACCTCATCCGACGATCAGAAGAAACACGATGACTTCGTCGCTCGTATGATGGAAAAAGGATACACCGAAAAACAAGTCCGCTTGCTGTCTGAGTGGTACTTGCGAGTACGTAAATCCTCATAGTGTGTATGCCGTGTAATGGTCGGTGGTAGTGCAACTACCGCCACCTACGGTTACCTACCCCACAGAATCGCTGTTGGGCTGTAGGTCACCCCCTCAACAAACTCGCGTTCGAGTTTGAGGTGATGTCATTAGGGAGAGGCTCATGGCGCAATTTATCGACAGAAGGCTAAACGGCAAAAATAAAAGCACCGTCAACCGACAACGCTTTTTACGCCGTTACAAAGAGCAGATTAAAGAGTCGGTTGCGGATGCCGTTAACCGCCGCTCAATCACTAATACCGAGTCTGGAGAAGATGTTTCGATTCCAACTCGTGACATTAAAGAGCCGATGTTTCATCAAGGCAAAGGCGGTGTGCGTGAACGTGTGCATCCGGGCAATGACCAGTTTATTCGTGGCGATAAAATCGATCGCCCTAAAGGTGGTCAAGGCAGCGGCGGCTCAGGTGAAGGTGAGGCCAGTGCCGATGGTGAAGGCAGCGATGATTTCGTATTCCAAATTTCCAAAGATGAATACCTCGATATTCTGTTTGAAGATTTGGCGCTACCCAATCTTAAAAAAAACCAAGTTAACAAAATCACCGAATGGAAAACCCATCGTGCGGGTTTTCAAACCTCAGGTGTGCCCTCCAATATTTCTGTGGTGCGTTCACTGCAGCAATCTTTAGCGCGCCGCACGGCGATGACCGCTGGTAAACGCCGTTTGATGAGTGAGTTGGAAGAGGAACTCGAACGTATTCAGCGCAGCGAACCACCACAAATCATGGAAGAGATGCGCATCAAGCAAGAGATTGAAGAGCTACGCAATAAAATCGATAGCGTGCCCTTTATCGACACCTTTGATTTGCGCTTCAAAAACTACGAAAAGCGCCCGATTCCCTCCAGTCAGGCAGTGATGTTCTGCTTAATGGATGTTTCTGGGTCTATGGATCAACCCACCAAAGATATTGCGAAGCGTTTTTATGTATTGCTCTATCTATTCCTAACTCGCACCTATGAAAATGTAGAAGTGGTGTTTATCCGTCACCATACCCAAGCTAAGGAAGTGAATGAACACGACTTTTTCTATTCACAAGAAACCGGCGGCACCATAGTTTCCAGTGCACTCAAGCTGATGCATGAAATTATTGAAGCTCGCTACCCACTCGGTGAGTGGAACATCTATGGCGCGCAAGCCTCTGATGGGGATAACTGGGCAGATGATTCACCCCGCTGCAAAGAGTTACTCTCTAACAAGCTGCTGCCCTATTGCCAATACTATGCCTATATCGAAATCACGCGTCGCTCACACCAAACGTTGTGGCACGAATATGAAAAATTACAGGCCTCCTTCGATAACTTCGCGATGAAGAACATCCGCAGTGTTGAAGATATTTTCCCTGTGTTTAGGGAGCTATTCCAAAAGGAAAATGCGTAGGGAGATTGTGAGATGACTACCAAAGCCAAAGCCGCACCTAAGCGTAAAGCAACGAACAGTAAGCGACTGCCCGATGGCCCAGATTGGACGTTTGAACTGATCGAGCGCTACCACCAAGAAATCCGTCGCGTGGCAGAGCTTTATCGTTTGGACACTTACCCAAACCAGATTGAGATCATCACCTCAGAGCAGATGATGGATGCCTATTCCAGCATCGGTATGCCGATCAACTACAACCACTGGTCGTTTGGTAAAAAATTCATCCAAACCGAGCAAACCTACAAACATGGCCAGATGGGGTTGGCATACGAGATTGTGATTAACTCCGATCCTTGTATCGCCTATCTGATGGAAGAAAACACCGTAACCATGCAAGCCCTGGTGATGGCGCATGCCTGTTACGGCCACAACTCCTTCTTCAAAGGCAACTATCTATTCCAAACCTGGACAGATGCCAGCTCGATCATCGATTACCTGCTGTTTGCCAAAAACTACATTGCCGAGTGTGAACAAAAATTTGGCGTGAACGAAGTGGAAAAGCTGCTCGACTCCTGCCATGCCTTAATGAATTACGGAGTTGACCGTTATAAACGTCCCGAAAAAATCTCGATTGCCGAAGAGAAAGCGCGGCAAGAAGAGCGCGAAGCTTATCTGCAATCGCAAGTGAATGCCTTATGGCGAACCGTGCCGAAAAAGGCCGTAGAGCAAGAGAAGCAACGCCGCTTCCCGAGTGAACCACAAGAAAATATTCTCTATTTTATTGAGAAACACGCCCCTTTGCTGGAGCCTTGGCAGCGTGAAATCGTGCGTATTGTGCGTAAAGTCAGCCAGTATTTTTATCCACAAAAGCAGACGCAAGTCATGAACGAAGGATGGGCGACGTTTTGGCACTACACCATACTCAACCATCTTTATGATGAAGGCTTACTCAGCGACAAGTTCATGCTGGAGTTTTTGCACAGTCACACCAGCGTTGTGGCACAGCCGCCCTACAACAGCCGTTATTTCAGTGGCATTAACCCTTATGCACTCGGTTTTGCCATGTTCCGTGATATTAAGCGGATCTGCGAAGAGCCGACCGAGGAAGATAAAGAGTGGTTCCCTGAATTGGTGGGGTCAAACTGGTTGGATGCAGTGCATTTTGCAATGCGTAACTTTAAAGACGAAAGCTTTATCAGCCAATATCTGTCACCTAAGCTGATCCGCGACTTTAAGTTCTTTGCGATCTGCGATGATGATAGAAAAAATCACATTGAAATCAGTGCTATTCACGATGATCTCGGATATCAACAAATCCGCGAGAAACTCGCGGCGCAATACAATCTCAGTAATCTTGAACCCAACATTCAAGTGTATAGCGTTGATGTTCGAGGCGACCGTTCGTTAACCTTGCAGTATGTACCACACGATCGTATTCCGTTAGATCCAAGCTACGAGGAGGTGCTGAAACACTTGCACCGTCTATGGGGTTTTGAAGTCAAACTGGAGGAGGTCAAAGACACAGGAAGAAGAGAGATCCTCGCAACCTGCCCCAAAAAGAACGACTCGGAAAGTCGAATCTAAGTACTGGGGCTGCAATACAACATCCCTAACACTTAATAAAAAAGCTCCTGCAAAGGAGCTTTTTTCTGCTTAGCTGATTTTTTCTACTTAGCTGAAAGATAACTACTGCGCACGCTCAGCCACGATGCGTCGCACCACTTCCAAATCTTCTGGCGTGTCCACCCCTGCTGGCGGTGCTTCTAGCGCAACCGCAACATGGATTTTCTCACCATGCCACAACACACGAAGTTGCTCTAAACATTCAATCTTTTCAAGCTGGCTTGGCTGCCAATCCAGATAAGTGTTGATAAAGCCTGCGCGGTAGGCATAGATGCCGATATGGCGCAGCAAAGGCTGAACGATAGCTTTATCGGCTTTGGCGAAGTTATCACGATCCCAAGGAATCGTGGCACGACTGAAGTACAGCGCATAACCGTTTTTATCGGTGATCACTTTTACCGCATTCGGGTTGAATACTTCCGCTTCATCGGTAATTTCCACCGCCAACGTTGCCATCGGCGCGCTGCATGCCGCTAAATTATCCGCGACTTGGCGAATAATCGCCGGTGGGATCAAAGGCTCATCACCCTGCACATTCACCACAATGTGATCGGCGGGAATCGCCATTTTCGCCACCACTTCCGCCAGACGTTCTGTGCCGGATTGATGATTCGGTGACGTCATACACACCACACCACCGAAGGCTTGAACCGCTTGTTCAACACGCTCATCATCGGTTGCAATGATCACGCGGTCAGCTCCCGCTTGCATGGCTTGTTCATATACCCACTGAATCATTGGCTTGCCGCCAATGTCGGCGAGAGGCTTACCCGGTAAGCGCGTGGATTGGTAACGCGCAGGGATCACGACAGTAAATGACATTAGCGTCCCTCATCCATGCTCATGCTACGAGCTTCCGGCTCTAAAAGCACAGGAATGCCTTCTTTGATGGGATAAGCCAGACGATCCAACTTACAAATCAGCTCTTGGCGATCTTTATCGTAAGTCAGCTTACCTTTACATACTGGGCAAGCGACGATTTCAAGCAGACGGTGATCCATACGATTCCATTACCTCTTTAATTTTGTCCACAATACGCTGCTCCGCTTCTGGAGCAAACTGAGCTGAAACGGGAAGATACCACCAATTTGGCTGGGCAAACTCAGCGCATTTTACGGCATCTTTTTCTGTCATGATCAGATGATCGCCTTGCTGCGCCAGTTGATTCAACTGAGCAGCATCAAAGGCTTGATGATCGGCAAAACCTTGGCAGTGAACTAAATCGGCATTGAGTTCACGCAAGGTATTAAAAAATCGGGAAGGATGTCCAATCCCTGCGATGGCGCACAAGCGAGTGAGCTTACTCACTGCACAGCGTTCACCCGTCTTAAGATTCACCGCATCCGTCGGTTGCAGATGCATTGCGATTTCATTGGTCTTTGCCACGCCACCATTAGTGATAATGAAATCGACTTCATCGAGTCGGCTGACAGGTTCACGCAGAGGACCTAAAGGGAGCAATTGCTGGTTACCGAAACGGCGAACGCCATCCACTACTGCAATTTCAATATCACGCTGCAGCGCATAGTGCTGCAAGCCATCATCCGTAATGATGATGTTGACCCCGTGCTCAAGCAGCGCTTTTACCGCTTGGCTGCGTACAGGATCGACCGCTACAGGCGCTTTGGTACGCTGAAAAATGAGTTTCGGCTCATCACCGCAATGCTGAGCTGGCGTTTGCTCATTCACCACGAGCGGATAGCTGGGCGCTTTAGCGCCATAACCACGTGAAACGACCCCGGGACAATAGCCAAGGTTTTGCAGCGTTTCCACCAGCCAAACCACAACAGGGGTTTTGCCATTACCACCGGCTGTAATGTTACCCACCACGACCACGGGTAAGGGTGCACGATAGGAGGGTTTGTCGCCCGTTTGATATGCTTTACGCCGTGAGCGGCTGATGACACCAAACAGTACGCTGAATGGCCACAACAGTGGCCATAACAGATAACCTAATGGATGGCGGTGAAACCAGATCTTTTCTATCACCACTATTCACCAAACTGGATGCGATGAAGCTGAGCGTATGCGCCATCTTGCGCCAACAAATCGGCATGGCGACCACGCTCAATGATTTCACCTTCATCAACCACAAGAATTTCATCTGCTTGTTCGATGGTAGATAAACGGTGCGCAATGACCAGCACGGTTTTGTTTTTCTGCAGCTCATCTAACGCCGCTTGAATGGCACGCTCCGATTCAGTATCCAGTGCTGAGGTCGCTTCATCAAGGATCAGCACAGGTGCATCGCGCAGCAATGCGCGAGCAATCGCCACTCGCTGACGCTGACCGCCAGATAAACTGGTGCCATTCTCACCGATCACGGTATCCAAACCTTGCGGCATGTTTTCAATAAACTCCATCGCATGGGCTTGACGTGCGGCTTGCTCAATCTGCTCGCGGGTGTATTCACCTTCGGCAGCGTAAGCGATGTTATTGGCGATGGTGTCGTTAAACAGATGTACGTTTTGCGAAACCAAGGCAAAGTGACGACGCAGATTGGTCAGCTTGTAATCACGCACATCGTGCCCATCAAGACAGATCGATCCACTGTCGACATCATAGAAACGAGTAAACAGGTTCGCGATGGTTGATTTTCCAGAACCAGAACGGCCGACCAGTGCTACTGTTTTTCCTGGTGGAATTGAGAATGAGACATGGGATAACGCAGGTTTTTCTTTGCCTTGGTAGGTGAAAGTTACGTCTTTCACTTCCACTTCACCGTTGGCGCGATCTGCTTCATATTTGCCATTATCGCGCTCGGTTTCGAGATCCATCAAACCAAACAAGGTTTGGCAAGCGGCCATGCCACGCTGGAATTCCGACGTTACGCTGGTCAAAGCTTTCAGCGGACGCATTAGGCCAAACATGGCTGAGAACACCACAGTAAATGTACCCGGAGTCAACTCAGCGCGAATCGAATCGACACTGGCTAAAAAGAGCACCGCAAACAGGGCAAGTGAGGCAATCATTTGAATCACGGGATCTGCAATCGACTGCGCCGATACCAGCTTCATGGTTTGTTGGCGCATGCTGTTACTGACTTTGTCAAAGCGTTTGCGTTCGACCTCTTGACCGCCGTAGCTCAGAACCACTTTATGGCCCTTGAGCATCTGCTCTGCCGATGAAGTCACATGCCCCATCGCCGTTTGCATGTTGCGCGAAATCTTGCGAAAACGCTTAGAAACAAAGCCAATCGCAAAGGCCACCACTGGTGCAACTACGATCAATACCAAAGAGAGTTGCCAACTATTCCAAAACATCAAGGTGAGCAAGCCAATAATGCTCGCCCCTTCACGCACAATACTGACTAATGCGCGACTGGTTGCCCCTGCCACTTGTTCAGAGTCGTATGTGATGCGTGATAATAAGCCGCCCGTTGACTCTTGGTCGAAAAAACGCACGGGCATGTGCATGAAATGGTTAAATAGACGGCGACGCATCTGCATCACCACGTTACCGGAAACCCAGCTCAAACAGTAAGAAGAGGCAAACCCACTTAAACCACGCACAAACATGAGCCCTAAAATCATAAACGGCAGAATGCGCAAGAAGTTGGATTCAGCATTACCAAAACCTTCATCCAATAAAGGTTTTAGTAAAGAAATCATATAGGTATCAGCAGCGGCATTAATAACTAAGGCTATAGTTGAAACCACCAAGCCCGCTTTGTATAAGCGGATATAAGTCCACAGACGCTTAAAGGTCTGCCAGTTAGATTCGTCAGAGTGCAATGACATAAAGAAGCTTTTCTGATTATAAAATTGCGCTCATTCTACTCCTTTACGCAGCATCTGCCTATACCAAGGCTGCCAGCCAAGGCTACGTTGGGTAAACCAATCCAGCTGATCTGGATAGAAAAAGAGGCTAATTTGCCCAGCTTGTCCAGTATCTAGCCACTCAACTTGCTGAGCTTGATAACGTGCCACGACTTGCGGATTAGGCAAGTTCCAGCGGTTATCTTTCGCCACAGAAGCAATCGCAAGTTTGGGATTCACTTGGGCAATAAACTCTGCAGTGGACGACGTTTTACTGCCGTGGTGCGGTACGATCATCACCTCACTTTGCAGTTGCACTCCGTCGCGAGCAAGCAGCCACTCCCCCATAGCCGTGACATCCCCGGAGAGCAGTACAGAATGGTTAGATTGAGTATCAGTCATACGAATCACACACGAATGCGGGTTGTACGCTCGGCTAACCGCTTGTGGTGGCCATAACACCGTAAAATGGAGAGATTGCCACTGCCAGCTTTCACCACGGATACAAGGCATAAACTCTGTCCCGAGTTGGCTAGCGCGAATCCAATCGGGTTGCCAGCGCTCAGCTAAACCTTGCCAATCACCCGCATGATCATTATCAAGATGACTTAAAATCACTCCATCGACCTGGCGTAGCCCTCGCTGCTGTAGCATAGGCTCAATCACACTTTGCACATAGCTGCCTCCCGGCCAACTGCTGCCTGTATCGTAGACTATCGCTCGCTCATCTTGCTCAATCACAATCGCCAAGCCATGTCCAACATCCAGCACATCCATTCGCCAAAGCGGAGTGATAGAGGGAAACCACCACCATAAGCCAATCATACCCAACAATAAGCTGCAGGCTTTTAGGCTCATAAATCGATAAAGCAAGAGGATGGCCACACTCGCTGCGACCACACCTTGTACTTTGCTGGGTACCACCCACCAGCCTACATCGGCAAACTGCAAAGCCCAATCGAGCGGTAAAAACGTCCAATCCAACCAAGGCCAGTAAGCGGCGGCCGCACTGGGCCATACCACCATAAGTAATAGGCCCAAAAACAAAGCTGGGACAATCACCAACGAAAACCAAGGAATAAACACCAAATTGTACAGAACTGCCGTTACGCTTAAGCCACCGAAAAAATAGGCTGTGACCGGGGCCATTAAACAGACGAGAAACACCTGTGCCCAGAGCAGAGCTTTCCACCACACCTGACGCTGGCTTTGACTGGCTAATTGGTAGAGAACAATCGCGACCGCCAAAAACGACATCCAGAAACTGTTTGAAAGTGAGGTGAAGGGTGACCAAACCAAGACAGCAACCAAGGTGAGTAAAATCCGCTTTAGTGCAGAAAGAGGAAAAGCCAACATGACCAACGCCACATTAAGTAAACACATGATCAATGCACGCTGAGTGGGTAACGTAAATCCGGCCAGCCAAGCGTAGAACACCGCCAGTAAAGCCCCACACACAAAAGGAGACCAAAGTAACTTAGCATGAAGACGCATCATGCCGAGCCCGAGAAAATAACCCACGCTAAAAGCGATACCAATGTGCAGCCCCGAAATCGCCACTAAATGAATTAAGCCACTATTGCGTAAGGCTCGCCACTCTTGCTCATCAATACCGTTTCGCTCGCCAAACGTCAGGGCTAAAATAATCCCTTGAAAAGGGCTATTTAGCGTCAATGTAACAAGCTTTTGCTGCAAGCTTGACCTAAAGTCTTCTTGAGGTGAAATTGTGTATGGTGTATTGGCCTTAACGCTCACCCTAGCGATGACAGATTGAGCCATATAATGAGCTTCTGCATCAAAACCGATTTCATTGAGCCGACCAATAACCGGATTTACTGTCGCTGAAAATTCGAATAGATCATTCGGCTGCAAAAGAATAGGGGTAGTTAAGCGTACTCGAGGTAGAAACAATGTGCCCAAGCTTTGGCCATTGACCTCATAAATTAAGGCAAATCCTTCATGAGCATAACGGGTTTGCCTAAAAAAGCTGTCGGCACGGCCTTTTATGATAATATCTGGCCCTGCTTGATAGAGCACATTGGATTGATCTCGTATAAGGTTGCCTTGCAGCACAATGATTAGTATGGCAACCACGAAGCCAAGGAATTTACGGCCAGCCCGGTGATAACCGAGCAAACCAATAAAAATAAGGCATAACCAAGCCCAACCCCAGCTCGGCATCCAAGGCCAATAAGGGGCAGACAGCACGGTGATCGAAAAAGAGATAAACGACCAGTAATTCGACAAGAGAGTCATAATCCCGTATGCCAAGAAAATTCATTAAACGGTTTATGCCTGACCACGATGTGATCAAACGCCAAAAAGCGCTGCGCGTGTTTGGTAATGTGCTGTATAACCCAAACCTATGGTGCTTAAACCGCCGCTCTGCCGCTGGCGCGTTTGCGGTCGGTCTGTTTATGGCCTTTGTGCCACTGCCCAGCCAAATGATCATGGCTGCTGGCCTAGCCATCATGCTTGGTGTCAATCTACCGCTCTCCATCGCTCTGGTATGGATCACCAACCCAATCACTATGCCAGTGATATTCTATTTCACTTACAAAGTCGGTGCATGGTTGATGGGTACTCCCGCTCAATCCTTCCACTTTGAGCTCACTTGGGAATTTTTACTCAATCAGATGAGCACCATTGGGCCGCCGTTCTTACTCGGCTGTGCATTTTGCGCGGTGTTGGCATCGTTAATTGGTTACTTTGGCATTCGCGGTTTGTGGCGTTACTCAGTTGTACGCAGTTGGCAAAAACGCCGCACCAGTAAAATGCCGGAGAATCTGCCTTAACGCATCTTATGCACTCACGATTGCAAGAGAGTTGCGAACAAGCGCAGCTTAAACAATGCAAACCCTGTTTACTCAGCATGAAAAAAGGACCCGAAGGTCCTTTTTTGTTTGATGTTATTTACTACTCAACACTTGCGCAGGATTAAGTCGGCTTGCACGCCGCGCGGGGTACCAAGTCGCCAGCAAACTCAGCACAATCGCCGTCCCTGAAACCAGCAGTACATCTGCCCACTCAACCTGTGAAGGAAGAAAATCAACGAAATAGATATCACCGGATAAAAATTGATGGCCGATCAGATGTTCTAACCCTTTGATCAAAGTCGTTAAATTAAAGGCGACAACCACACCCAATACACTGCCGACCACACTACCCAGAACCCCAGAAAACACGCCTTGCCAGACGAAAATACGTTTGATCAAGCCATCGGTCGCGCCCATGGTGCGCAAAATAGCGATTTCGCCTGCGCGATCTTTTACCGCCATCATCAGAGTCGAGACGATGTTAAAGCTCGCGACTCCAATCACCAGTACCATCACTAAATACATAATAGTGCGCACCAACTGAATATCGCGATACAAAAAACCGTACTTTTGCTGCCAACTGTGCAGATAGACGTATTCGCTCAGTTGATTACCCACATCACGTACAATCTTCGTTGCTTGCAGCACATCCGCCACCTTAACGGAGATACCGGTAACACCACTACCTAAGTGAGCATAAGCTTGGGCATCTTCTAGCGGCAGTAGCGCTAAGCTGTGATCAATCTGCCCGTTCAGTGCCAATAAGCCGCTGACTTTCACGCGTACCCGCTTCGGCGCTTGAACCTTGTCACCACTGGTGGCACTTGGGATCATCAAGGTAATGAAATCACCAACCTGCACGCCTAATTTCTCCGCAACGCCTTGGCCTAAAATCACCTGCTGCTGGCCGGGGCGAAACTCTTGCCACGCCTGTGCGGTAATAAACAGCGACAAGCGTGATACGGCTTGTTCACGCTGCGGATCCACACCGCGCACTTCAATCGCTTTAAGCTGAGTGCCACTTTCGGCAAGTGCTGTGATCTTCACATATGGCGCTGCCGCGACAATTTGTGGGTGACGCGCGGCTTGCGCCATTAAATCAGGCCAGCGTTCGACAGGTCCGCGCACGCCCTCAAATTCCCCATGTGGGATAACTGACAGAACACGGGTTTGCAATTCACGCTCAAAACCATTCATCGCCGAAAGGCCGATGATGATCACCGCCACCCCAACCGCAATCCCAATCGTGGACGACAGCGAAATAAACGACACCATTTTGTTGCGTTGTTTAGCGCGACTAAAGCGTCCGCCAATAAACAGAGCGAGAGAGGAAAACACTTAAGCCCCCGTGATATCGGTTAGCAGCCCATCTTTCATGTGCATGTGACGATCCATTTTCGCCGCCAACTCGCCATCGTGAGTGACCACCAAAAAGGCGGTACCGGATTCGCGGTTCAACTCACGCATCAAATCGTAAATAGACAGCGCCGTTTTATGGTCCAGATTGCCCGTCGGTTCATCGGCCAGCACCAAATCTGGTTTATTGACTAACGCGCGAGCAATGGCGACTCGTTGTCTTTCGCCGCCTGATAATTCCGATGGACGATGCGCCACGCGATGGCCTAAACCCACTCGCTCAAGCAGGCTCTGCGCCTTCGCTTTGGCTTTCGCCACATTCATGCCACCGATCAAGAGCGGCATCGCCACATTTTCTAAAGCAGAAAAATCCGCCAGCAAATGGTGAAACTGATAAACAAATCCCAAGTGCTGATTGCGGATCTTCGCTTGCTTATTCGAACTTAACCGATGCAAAAACTGGCCAAGAAACTCCACTTGCCCTTCACTGGCGTCATCCAGTGCACCCAAAATATGCAGCAAGGTACTCTTGCCTGAGCCAGAGGAGCCGATGATTGAGACCAACTCACCGCGTTTTAGCTCAAAACTCACCCCTTTAAGAACCTGAGTTTGCAACTCCCCTTCTTGATAGGTTTTGCAAACCTGATGACAACGTAAAAGGTTATTCATAACGTAACGCCTCAGCGGGTTGAACAGAAGATGCGCGATAGGCTGGAAACAGCGTTGCCAACAGGCTTAATACAATCGCAAGAACAATAACGAGGACAATCTGCAGCGGATCAATCGCCACTGGCAAACTGCCACCCACCGAAAAAAGGGCAACACCTAAAGCTTCCATCAGGCTATTTAAATTGGCCGCCAACAGCACGCCAAGTAAACCACCAACCAACGCACCAATCACCCCGCTGCTGGCGCCTTGTACCATGAAAATCGCCAGCACATGTTGTGACTGCATGCCTTGGGTTTTTAAAATCGCCACTTCGGCTTGCTTCTCCATCACCACCATGATCAGTGCAGAAATAATATTAAACGCGGCCACCCCAACGATAAGTCCGAGCATCAGCCCCATCATGTTCTTTTCCATACGTACCGCTTGAAACAGTTCACCGCGCTGCTCACGCCAGTCGCTCCATTGCCAATCTTGCGGCAATGGCTGTTCGGCAAGCTGACTGACCACAAACGGGTCATCAAAAAATAACCGCCAACCTGAAATGGTCTGCGCATCATAGCGCAATAGCTTGGCCGCATCGCGCAGATGGGTCACCATGAGTTGCCCATCCACATCCGAACCGGTATTAAAAATTCCCGCTACCGTAAAGTTTCGCTGACTGGGCAAACGGCCCAAAGGCGTAAATTGGCTCGCTTCTGTCACCATCAAACGCACTTTATCACCCACGGTGACATTCAAACTGCGCGCAAGAAGATGCCCAAGGAAGAGTTGATACTCGCCCGCTTGCAAAGCCGTTACCCGCCCCGCAATCAGGTGTTGCTCAATCGGATCATTTTGTTGTGGCTCGATACCAATCAGCAACCCCGCGGCCAGTTGCGAGGCACTTTGCACCACCGCTTCACTGCGCACTAAAGGCTCTGGTGGGCGCTGAGTCGATAATGCCGTGACAAAATCTGGGGGCGTTGCGCTGAGGGTGGTTTTGCCTGCAGCTTCGGTGACGACCGCTTGAGGTAACACCCCAAGAATGCGTGACTTAAGCTGCGCCTCAAAACCGTTCATCACCGATAAGACAGTAACCAGCGACATCACACCGATCGTGATCCCCGCCGTCGACATATAAGAGACAAAGCGGCTAAAACGATCCCCTGAGCGGCCGCGCAGATAGCGCAAACCAATAAAAGCCGAAATCGGATGAAACATAAATCCAACCATAGGAAGAGAATGGCGTTAATGTAGCGAGAATCCCTGCGCGGTTGTAGTTTTTCTTTATCAAATCTGTGTAAGAGAACGTTTATTTCACACCCATAACAAGGACATACCTTGATTAGTTACTGCTTATGACGATAATCAACACAGATGTGAGAAGGAACCCTCTATGAATGACCAAGAATTCTTTACTGTTCACCACGCGCTAACCATCAATGTGGAGCCGTTGGCGGAGCATTTCACCCTACCTTCTCATGAGATTTTTGAAGCAGAGATCCCCGCGCCATTTGTGGTCGCCAGCGAATTTAGCCAGTTGGAACAACTCAGTGATAGCGCGCGCATGGAGCTGAAAAACAGCGAATTTAAAAGCGTATTGCAACTGCTTGAAGCGCAAAATGCCAAACTCAATCTGCTACTGACCTTCATGTTGTCGCAGCAAAATGATGCACAGCATCGCAGCAGCACAACCCGTTTTGGTGCCAGCCAACTGACCTATTTGGCCAAATCGCCACTGCAGATTGGACAAAAAGTGCGGGTAAAACTGTTTTTGGAATACCCTCCCGCTGCGATTTACTGCTACGCCAGTGTGATGCAATGCCAGCAAGAGCCTGAACACACCTTAGTGACACTCAAATACGATCTGCTGCGCGATGTGGATCAGGATTTGCTGATCAAAGCCGCTCTCAACCAACAGCAGCGCCTGCTGCGTCAACGCTCACTAGACCGAGAAAAACCTCAAGCGTGACTATGACTACACACTCTTTACTCTCTCTGTTTTCGGCGCAAGGTGCCGGAGACAAAAAAGCCATCGGTAATTTACACGGCGCAAGTTTAGCGCTGGCCATTGCGGAACTCGCCAATGCTCATGCTAGCCATACTCTGCTCGCCGTGCCCGATCCACAAACTGCGCTCAAATTGCTACACGAAGTGGAACAGTTTAGCCACAGCGAAGTGGCGCTCTTCCCCGATTGGGAAACGCTGCCCTACGATAATTTTTCACCCCATCAGGACATCATTTCTGATCGTATTTCGCGTTTGTATCAGCTCCCAAGCTTAACGCGCGGTATCACGATTGTCCCGGTCAGTACCTTGCTTCAGCGCCAGTCACCACGTGACTTTTTGTTGCAGCACACCTTAATCGTTAAACGTGGCGATCACTTTTCACTGGATAAACTGCGCTTGCAGTTAGAAAACAGCGGCTATCGCCATGTCGATCAGGTCTTTGGCCCCGGTGAATACGCCAGTCGTGGTTCGATTCTTGATCTCTTCCCGATGGGCAGTAGCGATCCGTTTAGAATCGATTTCTTTGATGATGAAATCGACACCATTCGCACCTTTGACCCAGACAATCAGCGCTCAATCGCTGAAATGGATGAAATTCGCCTGCTGCCCGCCCATGAGTTTCCGACGACTGCCGCGGCGATCGAAGAGTTTCGTAACCGCTGGCGACAGCGTTTTGAAGCGCGCCGCGAGCCGGAATCGGTTTACAGCCAAGTATCTAAAGGTACTTGGCCCGCAGGGATTGAGTATTGGCAGCCACTCTTTTTTGAGCACAGCGAGACCCTGTTTGATTACCTGCCCGCCAACAGCCAGCTTTTGGTGGTGGGCGAGCTGGAAAAAGCCATCGACCAGTTCTTAACCGATGTCGATTACCGCTACGACCAACGCAATATCGACCCACTGCGCCCACTGCTGCCGCCCAATGAGTTGTGGCTGCGTAAAGATGAGCTATTTGCGCATTTTAAAGCGCTGTCACAAGTGCAACTAAGCAGCTCACCTATCGAGCTGCGTGCCGGTCGAATGAATGCGCAAGTTCAACCACTACCCGTATTGGCCGTTGAACATCAAAACAAAGAGCCTTTAGCGGAACTGCGCCAATTTAGCGAACAATTTACCGGCAAAATCATTTTCTCAGTCGAATCGGAAGGTCGCCGTGAAGCGCTACTGGAGTTGTTACAGCGCATTAAATTGCGCCCGCAAAGCCAAAATGATTTCAGCCTTGCGTGCCAACAAACGGAAAAATACTCACTGGTGCTCGGCTCAGCAGAGCGCGGATTTATCTATGGTGATAACCAAGTTGCCTTGATTTGTGAGAGCGATTTACTGGGCGATCGGGTGATTCAACGTCGCCGCAAAAAAGATCGCAAAAACGTCACCAACAGTGATGCGGTGATCCGCAACCTTGCTGAACTCAAACCGGGGCAACCTGTTGTCCATATTGATCACGGGATCGGACGCTACTTAGGCTTACAAACCCTTGAAGCGGGTGGCATGGTCAGCGAATACGTGATGCTGGAGTATCAAAACGAAGCCAAGCTGTATGTGCCGGTTTCGTCACTGAACCTTATCAGCCGCTACTCCGGTGGCGCAGAAGAAGCCGCCCAATTGCATAAATTAGGGGGTGAAGCGTGGGTCAAAGCGCGCCGCAAAGCGGCGGAAAAAGTGCGCGATGTCGCGGCAGAACTTTTGGATGTGTATGCCAAGCGCGAAATCAAACCGGGCTTTAAATTCCATCTCGACCGTGAACAATACGCGACCTTCAAAGCCACCTTCCCGTTTGAAGAAACCGATGACCAAGCGATGGCGATCAACGCTGTGCTATCCGACATGTGCCAAGCCAAAGCCATGGATCGTTTGGTGTGTGGTGACGTAGGCTTTGGTAAAACCGAAGTAGCGATGCGCGCCGCGTTTGTCGCGACCGATAACGGCAAGCAAGTCGCCGTGTTAGTCCCTACAACTCTACTGGCGCAGCAGCATTTTGAAAATTTCCGCGACCGCTTTGCTAACTTGCCGATCCGCGTCGAAGTGCTCTCCCGCTTTAAATCAGCCAAAGAGCAAAAACAAATCCTACAAGATGTGGCGGACGGCAAAATCGATATTCTGGTCGGTACCCATAAGTTGCTCTCTAGCGAAATTCGTTTTGCGGATCTTGGCTTGCTGATTGTTGACGAAGAACACCGTTTTGGGGTGCGCCAAAAAGAAAAAGTCAAAGCGATGCGTGCCGATGTGGATATTCTGACTCTCACTGCGACGCCGATCCCACGTACACTCAACATGGCCATGAGTGGTATGCGTGATCTGTCGATTATTGCCACCCCTCCAGCGCGCCGTTTAGCCATCAAAACCTTTGTTCGTCAAAGTGAAGATAGTGTGATCCGTGAAGCGGTACTGCGTGAAATTATGCGCGGTGGTCAGGTGTACTTTCTGCATAATCAGGTTGAAACCATCGATAAAGTGGCCGCAGATTTAGAAAAACTGGTGCCTGAAGCGCGGATTACCGTCGCTCACGGGCAGATGCGTGAACGTGAGCTGGAAAAAGTGATGAACGATTTCTACCACCAGCGTTTCAATTTGCTGGTGTGTACCACGATCATCGAAACCGGTATCGACGTTCCGACCGCGAATACCATCATCATGGATCGCGCTGACAGCTTAGGTTTAGCTCAGTTGCACCAGTTACGTGGACGTGTCGGTCGTTCGCATCACCAAGCCTATGCTTACCTGCTAACGCCACCGCCCAAAGCGATTACCAAAGATGCAGTCAAACGCCTAGAGGCGATTGCCTCTTTAGAAGATTTGGGGGCCGGCTTTACTCTCGCCACGCACGACTTGGAAATTCGCGGGGCCGGTGAATTGTTAGGCGAAGAGCAAAGTGGCCAGATTCAGTCGGTCGGTTTTACTCTGTATATGGAAATGCTCGAACAAGCGGTCGAAGCCCTAAAATCAGGCAAAGAACCTGCGCTGGATGATTTACTGCGTGAGCAGACCGAAGTCGAAATGCGACTACCAGCCTTACTGCCGGAAGAGTACATCCCCGATATCAATACGCGGTTATCCATGTACAAACAGATCGCCAGCGTAGCGAGTGAAGACGAATTGGCTGAACTCAAAGTCGAATTGATTGATCGCTTTGGTAAATTACCGGACGCCGCGTTAAACTTACTCGCCATTGCCGAACTGAAACTCAATGCTATGCGCCTAAAAGTGCGTAAAATTGAGGCGCATGAGCGTGGCGGATACGTAGAGTTCTATCCCAATGCTGACATTAACCCGGTGTTTTTGGTTAAACTGCTGCAATCGCAACCAAAGTTACTGGCGATGGATGGACCAACCAAATTGAAATTTACTTTGCCTTTGGTTGAACGCAGCGCGCGCATTCAATTTGTCGCTGACATGTTGAAGAATTTCCAGCAAAATGTACTACCTGCTCAGTAAGATTCTCAAATTGATAGGACAGGTAAGCGGCAAATCAGTACGCCTCTAATCGCGAGATAACACTCAGATTAGGGAGAATGAACTAAGCCAATCTCTTCGCGGGATTCATTCGCAAGAGATATAGCACAAATCACCAGTAATGACCCAGTGTGAAACACTGAACGATGGAGTGACAATGAAAAGATTGATCCCACTGCTGCTGTTGCTGATTGCAATGCCCAGCATGGCGGCTCGGCAGTTTGATATTGAAGTGATCATTTTTAAACGAGCAGTCGATGCGGAAAAAGTGAGTGAGTCTTGGCCTAACAGCTTACCTGCCATCAATGTTGATCGCGCAGGCAGTTTTGCCGATGTTAGTTTTCGCCAAAGTAAAGGCGTAACACTATTGCCAAGCTCCGCTTATCAACTCAATAGTGAAGCGCAGAAATTACGCAACCACGCAGGCTTCAATGTGTTACTGCATACCGCTTGGCGTCAAAATGATCAGGGTCGCCAATCCGCTCCTGTATTCCATATTCAAGCAGGGCGAGATTTCTCGGGGCAATTTCAAGCCAATGGAAATCCAGTTGGCAGCACAGTCACCGCTCCCGTAGATGGTGTCAGTGAAATGAGCATCGCCAACCCGCTGTATGAACTTGATGGCACTTTGCAAATTTACGTTCAGCACTTTTTGTTTGCTGAAGCCGTGCTGGATTTGAAAAAGCCCTCGGTACGCGAAGTCGTATTGCAAGACTCGCCTTTAGAACTGGGCACCAATGAAGAGCAAGGCGCAACGGTACAAGCCGGCATGCTTGAATCGGTCTCACCTAAAGTTCAGGAAGAAACCTTCCTGAAAAGTTATCGTCTCGATCAGAAACGCCGTATGCGTAGTGGTGAAACCCACTATCTGGATCACCCTCTCATGGGCGTGATCATTCAAGTCCGCCGCGTTGCTGAGTAAGACTCGATCGTGAGTTTGAATACGCGGTTTAAGCGGATTCAAACTCACCCCCTTCTAGAGATCAGAGTTGTTAGTGCCACCTCCCGTCTGTTTCAAAAGTGATTCACTCTCTCACATTTAATGAGTGGACTTGTCTATCAAACAAGAACTCATGTTTATAAGCCTTTGAGTGGGTTGAACCTTCTAGCATTTGCCACTGATAATCTTATCGCTCTCAGCATTTCGTTATTGATGCCACCATCTCTTCCACGTATTTGGGCATCAATCTAACGAGAGAGTAAGGAAACTCATTATACAACCCACTCGAACTGTCAAGAGAGATGAAGGTCAAGCCATGAAACAGACAAAAACGTTGACCGCGATAAGCGTTCTCGCCTTGAGCCATTTAATGACTCAAAGCCCCGCATTCGCGTCAAGCAGCAGTGATATACAGACCAAATTGAAATGGTCGTGGTCAACCAGTACATTTCACCCTGAGTCAAACCAAGTCATGGCCGCGCCTGTGGTGGTGCAGCTCAACGACGATAATGTGGCGGATATCATAGTCGTCACTTTTGAAGGCAATCAATATACTCAAGGTGGTTATATTCGCGCACTCAGTGGTGTGGATGGTTCCGAATTGTGGAGTTATAGCAACGGTGGAGTGATTGCCGATGCTCGTTATCCGGTCGCCGCTGCCGATCTGGATGGTGATGGTAATGTTGAGATCGTATCAACCAGTACATTAACCCCCTACATCAATATCTTAGACAACCACGGAAACATCAAGAAACAGATCCTCAAGTCGGCGTCAGGCTGGCGTTCAGTAGGTGCAATTACTCTCGCTGATGTTACAGGCGATGGTAAACTTGAAATTCTTTCTGCCGATGGCGTGTATAGCTATGACTCAGGATTACTATTCAGCCACGACTGGGCACCTGGTGCGATTGCTTTTGATAGCAATGGCGATGGCCAACGTGAAGTCTTTGCCAACGGTACACTCTACCAAAACAACGGTGCTTACCTATGGCAATACCAAGCCAATGACACTGTTTGGTTCTCTTCCGTTGCAAACCTTGATGGTGATGATAAGCCTGAACTGGTCGTGTCGGTTCCAGCGTCTTTGAGCACACCAGAAAACAGTGAAATCGCCGTGCTTGAGCATGATGGCTCAGTAAAATGGCGAGTCAACAATCTATCTAACCCAGGTGGCAGCGTGCAAGCCGTCTCCAGTTTTCTGGGTAAACCAAGCTCCAGCGCAACCACTGTTGATGCTCAGTCTGCCGTTTATGGCTACACTCACTGGGCACATCAACAACGTGTTCTCGCAGAAAATCATCAGTTAGCGATTCGTTCTGGTGCTGTAGTCGATGGAATTGGGGCTAATAGCCAAAACATGATCGGCGGCAGCGGTGGCTCACTCAGCACAATTGATACCAGTAAAGTCCGCGCCATTGATGTGACTTACGGTAAAAACAAATACACCTGGAAGTATGGTGTCCTCGAGATGAGCTTTACTCTCGATAACGGCGCAAAAGTCACCGTGGGAGCAAAAGATTCTGCGTTTACTTACCCAGGATTAGAGTGGAAAACCAAAACGGTTCCTTATCTTGGTCTTGAGTGGCGTACCAAAACCGTCTCTTACTGGTTCTTTGGCTGGCACACTAAACAAGTGGCTTATTTAGCGCCTGTATGGAAAGAGAAAACCATCCCTTATGCCGTACCTGTGACACTGTCGAAATCGACTACTGTACGTTATGACATTCCACAAGGCTCACAGCTCTTGGGTATGAATGTGTGGAGTAAAGAGAAACCCCTCTTTAAACACAAACAGCAAGTCAATGCGGTGCAGTTCCTAGTTGGTAAAGTGACTGCTGACCAATCACACATGGGCATTGTGTACGCGGGTTACTACGCGGTTGACATGTACGATGCGCAAGGCAACAAAGTATGGTCTGTGGCTAACGATGACCTGAACAGCGGCAAAATTGGTGTCTCCGCTTACGACTTTACCGGTGATGGTATTGATGAAGTTCTGATCCAAGACCGCTTAAGAATGCGTATCCTTGATGGGAAAACTGGACGAGTACTGAGCACGATTGCCAACTCATCTGGTACTTTATGGGAATATCCGGTTGTTGTTGATTTAGCAGGCAATAATAATGCTGCGCTGATTATGGTTGCTAACAATTACGATCGTGAAAGCAACCTCAATAATGGTGTATTCGTCTACGAGTCAGCCAATCCAAGCAAACCTTGGAAAAATGCAACTCGTATCTGGAACCAATACGCATTTAATCTCTCAGATATTAATGCTGATGGCACCGTACCTTCTCATGCACAACCAAGCTGGTTAACCCACAACAGCTTCCGTTCAGCGACCATTCGCGTTCCGCTGAAGTAAAGAAACTCCTGCAAGCCGCTCCATCCGGAGCGGCTTTTTTGTTATTAGTCTCGAACAAACCATTAAAACGTCCAAAATAAAACACAACCAAATGGCCACTTTTGGTTCTTCCTGTCTCAATCAAGGCTCACCTTCTCATATATAAAACCATTAAATATCATGAAGATAAGAACGTCATCATTTGACATAGTCGCTGGATTGAATAGCAATCATCACCACATAGATAATCTCTAGGCTTTTGGTGTATTTCCTGTGTTGTCATTCCTTATTGACCTTCTTTACCCATCTTCAATGCAAAAGTAAGAGTGATACTACTGAGAATACAAAGACATTAACGGATAAGCCATAAGGTAACATTATGAAACTTAATCTCCCCATGTACGCGCTTGGATCGCTCATTCTGGCTCAAGCTCCAGCATTTGCGCACAATGAAATTCAGACCAAACTAAAATGGTCATGGTCTACGAGTACTTTTCATCCAGAGTCCAACCAAGTCATGGTCGCACCCATCGTGGTGCAGCTCAACGACGATAACGGCGACGGAAAAATCGACGAAAAAGATGTAGCAGATATCATAGTCGTCACTTTTGAAGACAATCAATATACTCAAGGTGGCTATATTCGCGCTCTTAGTGGAGTAGATGGTTCCGAGTTGTGGAGTTATAGCAACGGTGGAGTGATTGCCGATGCTCGTTATCCAGTCGCCGCTGCCGATCTGGATGGGGATGGAAATATTGAGATCGTATCAACCAGTACATTAACCCCCTACATCAATATCTTAGACAACCACGGAAACATCAAGAAACAGATCCTCAAGTCGGCGTCAGGCTGGCGTTCTGTGGGCGCAATGACTCTCGCAGATGTTACAGGCGATGGTAAACTTGAAATTCTTTCTGCCGATGGCGTGTATAGCTATGACTCAGGATTACTATTCAGCCACGACTGGGCACCTGGTGCGATTGCTTTTGACAGCAATGGCAATGGCCAACGTGAAGTATTCGCTGACGGCACTTTGTACCAAAACAACGGTAATTATTTATGGCAATATCAAGCCAATGATACCGTCTGGTTCTCATCTGTGGCTAACCTTGATGGGGATAATAAACCTGAACTTGTAATTTCTGTTCCTGCTTCATTAAGCACGCCAGAGAATAGTGAAATTGCCGTTCTTGAACATGACGGTACGATAAAATGGCAAGTAAATAACATGTCCAACCCAGGAGGAAGCGTACAAGCTGTTTCCAGTTTTCTGGGGAAACCGAGTGTAAATTCAATAATCGTTGATACTAAATCTTATGTATATGGCTACACCGATTGCGCCTATCTACGACAAATCATGGCTGGAAAAGATCGATTATTAGCCATCCGCTCTGGCGCTGTAGTTGACGCGATTGGTGCCAATAGCCAAAACATGATTGGTGGAAGTGGCGGTTATCTAAGCACAATCGATACCAGTAAAGTCCGTGCGGTAGAGGTGACTTATGGTAAAAACAAATACACTTGGGCCTATGGCATTCTTGAGATGACGTTCACGCTTGATGATGGCTCTAAAGTTACTACCGGCTCAAAAGACTCTGCTTATACCTTCTTTGGCATCAGAAAAGCAACCACGGCACATTACGTTATTCCAAAAGGATCGCAACTCTTAGGAATGAATGTGTGGAGTAAAGAGAAACATATTCACAAGCATAAACAACAGATCAATGCAGTGCAGCTCTTAGTCGGTAAAGTGACTGCGGATCAATCGCACATGGGTATCGTTTATGCGGGCTACAATGCGGTTGACATGTATGATGCCAACGGTAATAAAGTATGGTCTGTGGCTAACGATGACCTGAACAGCGGCAAAATTGGTGTCTCCGCTTACGACTTTACCGGTGATGGTATTGACGAAGTGTTGGTTCAAGATCGTCTGAGAATGCGTATTCTTGATGGCAAAACTGGCCGTGTGATGGGCATTATTGCGAACTCTTCTGGCACCTTATGGGAATACCCAGTCGTCGCCGATTTAGAAGGCAACAACAACGCCTCACTGATCATGGTTGCCAATGACTATGATCGCGAAAGCCAAGTCAACCACGGTGTGTTTGTGTATGAGTCCGCCGATCCAAGCAAGCCTTGGCGAAATGCAACTCGTATCTGGAACCAATACGCATTTAATCTCTCAGATATTAATGCTGATGGCACCGTACCTTCTCATGCACAACCAAGCTGGTTAACCCACAACAGCTTCCGTTCAGCGACCATTCGCGTTCCGTTGAAGTAAAGATACTTCTGCCAGCCGCTCCATCCGGAGCGGCTTTTTTATCGCTATGCTCACACCTTCTTCCACTCTTACGCCACAAAGCCACTGATTTTCCACAAATCTTACTTCGTTGCTTATAATCAAGAGACGAGTGCATCGGATGATACCTTTACTACTTGAAGCGCAGTGGTATTGGCTAGGTTCGTTCCCCCAATCATAGAACTTTCTATGTTCATGGGGATGCTCCCACTTGCCACCTAACTCCAAGTCGTTTGGGTATACATAAAAAGCTAAAGGGATAAACCATGACTCCGGATTTTCAAATCGTCACTCAGCGCTTGCAGCTTCGTCTCATCACTGCCGATGAAGCTGAAGAGTTGGTACAGTGTATTCGTCAGTCACAAACGCTTCATCAATGGGTGGACTGGTGTCATGCGTTGTTTAGCCAGCAAGAAGCAGAGCAGTTTATTCAAGCCACACGGCTTAATTGGGTTAAAGCCGAAGCTTATGGATTTGGCGTATTTGAACGACAAACGCAAACCTTAGTCGGGATGGTGGCGATTAATGAGTTTTACCATACTTTCAATATGGCTAGTCTGGGGTATTGGATTGGGGATCGTTATCAAAGACAAGGCTATGGTAAGGAAGCGCTCACTGCGCTGATTTTGTTCTGTTTTGAACGTTTGGAATTAACACGTTTGGAGATCGTTTGTGACCCGGAAAATGTGCCCAGTCAGGCATTAGCGCTGCGCTGTGGCGCCAATCGAGAGCAGTTAGCACCCAACCGCTTTTTGTATGCAGGCGAGCCGAAAGCCGGCATTGTGTTCTCTTTAATTCCATAGCCTGTCTATGTTGATAGACATACACTGACTGACCGCCTAACGGCCCCCCTTTCGTTTTGGGATAGATAAAAATCAAGCGGCTACGAGTGCCGCTTGATTCTATCTAACATGATTAGTGTAGCTTGAGGTTTGGACGCAGAACGCGGTTAATACGCCCCACCAACATCATCAAACCGGTTTTAATCATGCCGTGCAGCGCCATTTGGTGCATACGGTATAAAGAGATGTACACCACGCGAGCAATACGCCCTTCGACCATCATAGAGCCACGAGTTAAGTTACCCATTAGGCTACCGACCGTTGAGAAACGGCTGAGGGAAACCAGTGAGCCATGATCTTTATAAACGTAAGCTTTGAGCTCGCGGCCATACATTTTGGCCACAATATTACGAAATGCCAGTGAAGCCATTTGGTGCGCCGCCTGTGCGCGAGGTGGTACAAATTTGCCATCCGCCTGTGTGCACTGGGCTAAGTCGCCAATGACAAAGATGTCATCATCACGTGTGGTTTGTAGTGTGCCTTTCACGACCAATTGGTTAATCCGGTTCGTTTCAAGGCCTGCGATATCTTTCATGAAATCAGGTGCTTTGATCCCAGCAGCCCAAACCATGATGTGCGCAGAAATCTTTTCGCCATCTTTGGTCGTCAGGCCATCTTTCTCCGCTTTGGTCACCATGGTCATCGTGCGTACATTGACGCCTAACTTGGTCAGCTCTTGGTGTGCTGCCGCCGAAATGCGTGGTGGCAGTGCTGGCAAAATACGCTCACCCGCTTCAATCAAGTTCACGTTCAGCTTGCTTGAATCGAGGTCACCAAATCCATAAGTGCGTAACTCTTTGACCGCATTATGTAATTCAGCCGATAGCTCAACACCTGTTGCGCCCGCGCCAACGATAGCGATATCCACAGAACCTTGACCGTTTTTCGCGTGCAGCTTCAAAAACTCGTTGTTCATTTCCGTACGGAAACGGTTTGCTTGCTCTGGGCTATCTAGGAAAATACAGTGCTCTTTCACGCCCGGAGTATTGAAATCATTAGACGTCGAGCCAATCGCTAATACCAGAATATCGTATTCTAAATCACGCTTTGGCATCAGCAGCTCACCATGCTCATCTTTCAGTTCACTGAGCGTGATCGTTTTACTTTCACGATCAATCGACGCTAAGCTACCGAGCTGGAAATCGAAGCTATGATTTTTCGCATGTGCGCGGTAACTCAGCGCATCTACGCCTTCATCCAATGAACCTGTTGCCACTTCATGCAACAAAGGTTTCCAGAGATGACTTGAATTGCGATCCACCAAGGTTACATTGGCTCGACCTTTGCGCCCGAGTGTGCGACCCAGTTTGGTCACCAGCTCTAAACCGCCAGCGCCACCACCTACAACGATAATTCGTGTCACAACAACAATCCTCAAATAAAGATGAATAATTATTATCCAGCCCGATTGCTCGTGCTGAGGGAATCTGTTATGCCATGATGCGTTTAACATCCAGCAGACTTGGGTGAGGTTTGGTTACTCTCAGTGGCACGTTACTCGGCAGCAAAAAGCTGCGCTAACACAAATAATCGGCAAGTTTTCCACTCGCTCTCAATTTATTTTGATATTTATCAACAAATCTTAGTGCTGGTCATTATATAGGGCTGATTTCATCACGCAACCACAGATTAAGTCATTCTCATTAGATTTTTTGTGGGTTTGGATAAGTAAAAACAGCCT
This sequence comes from Vibrio paracholerae, assembly GCF_037672085.1. Classification (NCBI taxonomy): domain Bacteria; kingdom Pseudomonadati; phylum Pseudomonadota; class Gammaproteobacteria; order Vibrionales; family Vibrionaceae; genus Vibrio; species Vibrio paracholerae. The sequence continues at coordinate 1,859,037 of NZ_JBBHLM010000002.1, forward strand.
CCAAAAGAGGCTGTTCAAGATCGTATCGCTTAGGGAAACTAAGCCGCTTTGAAGGCTTTCATCACTTGCAAATGATGAGAGATTTTTTTGAATTTATGCGTTTGAGTGTCATCCCAAACAATGTCGTAATAGTCTTGTAGCTCTTGCGCGGTTTTCTGGTTATCGTGAATTTCATCCTGACGCGACAGGATCACCAGACAGCGACCTTGATTCTTGGCTCGGAATTTTTCAACGCATTTGGTGGAGATGTCTTCGTACTCTTCTGGGCGATCAATGCGCCCCTGCATCGTCAATTCAGGATGCAAGTTAGGATTAAAGATAACCTGCTTTATTCCACACAAAAAACCTATCCGCTCAGACCAATAACCACCGAGCCCGACACCGCAAATCAGTGGATTTGGATCGCCAGACTGCTCGATCGCCTTATGCACCTCTTTCAGTAGATGTTGCATATCATGTTTGGGATGTAAGGTGCTGTAATTAATGAAACGCACATCGCTATCAATGAATTGCAATTGCAGCACTTTTTCATGGTTACCCGGGCTATTTGAATCGAATCCGTGTAAGTAAATAATCATAATGTCTCCCCCGTTCCTTGAGGTTTTAATCTACCACGAAGAGTATGGTTTTAAACAGCCTAGTAGACTATCAGTAAAGAGAATTTCACCGTAAAGAGAATTTGAACCGCATTTCTCCAAACAAGGTTACCGCTGACGGCAGCATCCGCTCATCACGTAATGCTTGGTTATGCTTTTGGCTAGCCTTGTTTCGACTGCAAAGTCTGCGCAAGTTGCTGCGCCTGATCTCGATAAAGTTCGTCAGCCCAAAGTTGATAAGCCAATAGATACCAGAGCATTGCCATCATAGTGGTACGCGGTCGCCAAGCTTGAACACCAGAGACCCAAGCATCGATATCGGATAATTCGCGCCGTTGGCAGTAACGGAATACCGCATCAAGTACGTTTTCACCAGCGACATCAATACTCAGCGCTAAATCAATGCGCGGATCGGCCAAGGCGGCGTATTCCCAATCGATGACTCTTTGTCCTTGCTCGGTTTTCACCATGTTATAGCCAGCCAGATCAAAGTGACAAAGCACTTGCCCCACATCGGTGAGATTGGGCACAGACCGCCACTGCTCATAGAGCGCTTTAACCTCATCGGTTTTCAGGTCATCTCGGATCTGTAGCCAGTAGTGGTCAACTCGACCAAGATAGTTAAAAGGCGCTACCGGAATGCGATGGATATCCAACTCATGAATGCGCGTTTGCGTTTTCAATACCACGTCAAAAGCGACACCATCACGCAGTGATTCGCCATCGATCCATTCCACAAGCAAGCCGTGTTCATTAACCAGTTCGGCTTTCGGGCCGATATGATCATGCTCAATCGCTTTGAGGATTTGATACTCTTGAAATCGAGAAATAGAAAAGGCTTTGGTAATAGGCGTTGCTGGACGCCACACGAAAGCACGATCGCCCGCAACGATTTTCCAGCAACGATTAGTGAGACCTCCGGTCAAGGTCTGCGCATATTCTGGCGGCACAAAGAAAAAGTGATTTAATGACAACAACGACGGATCCAGTGCGCTTGCTTCTCGCCATGCAATCTTTGCCATAACCAACTCCTTCCCTGTGCTAGTGGATTACAAACCGAGTAAGCTCTTTGACTGTTGCTTACGGATTTCGGTTTCGTCAGCCCACTCGATTAAACCTGTTTGTAGATCCATCAAACGCATGGTCATCTTGTAGTAGACATCTTTATCACTACCCGCGTTTTTCACAATGCTCGATAGATTGCCGTACAGCATGTATTGCGCGCCGACCATCTTACCAAACTGGATCGCTGTGCTTTGGTTAACGAGTTCGTCATTATTCTGGAAGTTCAACTGATCGCGAACCGCTTCAACACGATCCATATCGACGAAACGGAACTTGCCTGAATTGAGCATCTTGGTGCTGATGGTGTCCGTGATCGATTCGGTATCTATATGTTCACTGGTTTTGTTCTTAATACGTTCAACAAACACAATCGGGCGACCATCGCGAGTGATGGCAGAAACCGAGCCTGACATCATCATGCTATCCACCATTTCTGCAGCAATTTTTTGCAGGTCGGTCGAACCAAAGTCAACATTGACGGTTTCTACCGCTTGCGCATCACCGTAGCTCACTTTATTCGAACATCCCCCTAAGATAACCGCCAAACCTAGCAGGGCAATGACACTTTTTTTCATCGTGATTCCTCTTAAAAACGTATTTTTATCGATCGCTTATTCGACCGCTTTTTTATTGATCGCTTTCGCGGATCTGGACGCGAAACTGCTTACCGTTCGGGTTCACCGAAACCTCAGTCAGTGACACGGTTTCCATACCTCGCAAAATGATGGTTTTCCATGGGCTTAACTTGGTATTCACTTCAAGCCCATCATTGTCATACCAATAAAAACGGTACTGTACATGCACATCGCTTTTTTGGTTACTCTGCAAACGAACCACGCCTCGAGTATGTCCATCCACTGCCGTGGTTGAAATGTCCTCAATACTTAAGCTTTTGCTTAAAGTGCTGTCGTTAAATAAGACTTGCTGTGATGCGCCATCCACTCGCAAACCTGCAGTGTTAGCACTGCATCCCACTAAGAGTAAAGCGGTTAATACTGCTAATAGCCACGTTCTCATTACCGTATCCCTAGTTGTTTATGCCAAATTGTCACATTGTTACCTTGGTGAGATAGCCAAACTAGCGCTGTGCCATTTTCTGGAACATGAAAGGTATAGTGAGTCCCTGCAATATCCAGCACTTGATCACCCGCTTTCACCACTTGGGTGGCCGTATTGACTGTGGCGGGCAAGGTTAACCAGCTGCGTGTATCAGGCTGCTCCGTTAACGTATTCCAAATATTAAACACTAAATTGGCGACATCCTCTTCCTGAGTCGTCTCTTTGCGCAGCTGATCTTTGGCGACCACACGCAGCGCTTGGCGCAGTACCAGCGCAGGCATCTGCTCCGTTAATGCCTGCTTAGCCATCAAATCCACATCAGTAACTGGCATAGAGGCCAAACTAGCGCCATTTAGACTGATCGGTACACGACTTTGCGCCACCGATGATGAATAATAAGGTAGAGCCAAAGAATACAGCGCCGTATTGCCACGACTGTCAGACAAAGGTAAAGAGAGTCGCCATGCTTGCTTAGGTTGTACTATGCCCTGCTCTTCTATCACGATGACTCGGCCTTGCGCAGAGGTTAAGCGTTTAGGCTCACCATATTGCTGTTTAAGAAGCTTGAGATCTTCTTGCATGCCAAGCCGAGACGCGACTCGAAGTGTCCCATCAATAACCGATGGATTATTGGGGGCAACCGCCAGCGCTCTGCGGTAGTCAACATAAGCCGAGTTCAAATCATTATCCGCTTCATAAAGCAGCGCCGAAAGATACAACAGATAGCCATTTTGCACCGCTTCTAAGGTTTTTCCGGCATCTGGATATTGCGCAAGCACACTGCCTAAGTTCGGGGATAATCCTTGTGAACGCATCTCTTGCTCAGCACTGGACAACGCTTGTTCACGGCGTTTTTTGGCGGCTTCCTGAACTTGGTTAGCGCGGCGCATTTCAACTAATGCACCATCCAGATCATTATTGCGCACATAATTTAGCCCTAAGTACAGGTGCAAAAAGCCCAGTTCATAATCGGCAGGTTCGTACTCATTCAAGTTATCGTTGACTGCCAGCGAACCCACACTGGTCGCTGTACTACTCACAGAGATGATCGCTCGGTCTTGCTGCTGTTTAACCGCCAAATCTGCAGCAGCCAAACTTTGCTGGCTTTCTGCGTATTGCTGGCTAAGAAAATAAACCCGACCTTTTTCAAGGTTGTCTAACACTTCCCCAGCGACATAATCGGGCAACAACTGCGTCGCTTGTTGGTATTGCCCAGCGGCTACGGATTGGTATAAGTCCCTGTTTTGCGCACTGTAATGACTAAAAAGATTGCCCGCAGTGAGATTGGCACACCCCGCGAGCAGTAATGAGGTAAGAATGAGGCTACGCATAGGTCGTTTAATGTATTGAACCACGTGATTCGTCACCATCAACATCGGAGAATGAAGTTAGCCCATCAAAAGCGGCCCAAGCGGACGACCACCCACCAAATGCATATGGATGTGATAGACCTCCTGACCCCCATGTGAGTTACAGTTCATGATCAAGCGATAGCCGTTTTCGGCGATCCCTTCTTGCTCAGCGATTTTTTTGGCGACAGTAAACAGCCGACCGAGTGCTAATTCATCTTCAACTTCAACATCATTGACCGTTGGGATGAGCTTATTGGGGATGATCAAAATATGGCTTGGCGCGCGCGGATGAATGTCTCGAAATGCAGTGACCAACTCATCTTGATAAAGAATATCAGCGGGAATCTCTCTACGAACGATTTTGCTGAAAATGGTTTCTTCCGCCATGACGTACTCCGTACAAAGGTTTTGATTAAGAATTTTTCTGGCTTGAGTATGCGTCAAGGCATAGTAAAGCTCAATAAAAAACACCGTACAGTTAAAAGAACCTGAGCAAGCTCACTGGTGAAAGGTTTTTTTTGCTGTATCGGTCATAAAACGTGTTTCCTAACATCAATACAATAATGATTGTTTTGTTACTTTTTTAAGACAAATTTGTCTTTGATGAATTCTAATAACAATGAGTGATTTTCGAGGGAGAGAAATTATGCAGGGTTCCGTTATTCGGCGTATGTATGCCGGCTTTGCGCTGATCATCATCATGTTTGTGGTGACTGTCGCTATCATGCTTCGTGGCATGAATCAAATTCACAGCAATTTTGAAAGTGTTTCAACCACTGCATTGCCTCTCGTCTCTCTCTCTAATCAGACGAGTGTTCAACTCTTGTCTGCCGATAAATCGTTTAAAGACTTTCTGACTACGCAAGATACTTCGCTCATGGACGGTATGCGTCAAGAGTTTGCTCAGTCTAAACAGCGCTTTCAATCTGTTTTGGCGGAACTGAGTCAAGCCAGTGTGAATCATCCCGAACTGGCGCAGCCAATCACGGAATTAAAGCAACTCGAAACCCGCTATTTTAGTGAAGCTGACCTTGCTATGGATAACTATCAAGCCATGTTTGCCGCTCAAGCTTCCGTACAGAAGTCGACTCGTGAGTTTCAACGCCTTCACTCAGAATTGAGTGTTGGGATGAAAGAGTTTGTCGATGACAACGACAGCATTTCTGTCAAAGTGATGGCCAAAAGCTACTTCATCAAATTAAAAGATGCGGAAGTGATCACTTCTGACGCCTTAGCCAGCTCAGATGTCGCCTTTGTAGAAAAAGCGGTCAATCAAAACAAAAAGGCGGTCACCCATCTAAACTACGCGTACCGTGGCCTCACCACGCAGATGCCGCAGTTGAAAGAGCGTTTTGATGAGCCAGTCGCGAAATTCACCCAAGATATCGGCCAAAAAGGCGGCGTGCTGGATCAGCACAATGAATATCTGCAAGCTCGCGCTGCGCTTTATAACAATATTGCCAACCTCGCCAGTGAAGTGGACAAAGCGATGACCATTTTAGGCGCGTTTAACCAAACGGCGACCGATGACCTGAACCAATCCCTTGCTGAAGCCGGTTCAGTTTACCAACAAGGTGCGATTAAAGCGGTAGTAATTGGTATTGCCGTGGTTCTGTTAGCTACTGCGATTGGTTACCACATAGCACACAGTGTTCGTGAACCCGTAACTCGGATCCTCAAAACCTTAGAAAGCCTCACCCAAGGTAATATGACGCAACGAATTGAGATTCGCTACAACAACGAATTCAGCCGCCTGAGCCGTCACATCAATAGTCTTGCCGATAACCTGCACGACATTTTAGTCAAACTCAACAGTGCCTCTGATGATTTGACCGCGACAGCATCGACAAACCAAACGACCTCACTGAGTGCACAAAATAAGCTCAACAGTCAACGTGAACAGACCTCTAGCGTCGCAGCCGCAATGACGGAAATGGCTCACTCGGTGCAAGAAGTCGCCAATAGTGCACAGAATTCACTGGGTATGGTGCAACAAGTCGAAACCGCATCAGAGTCAGGTCGCCAAATCATGAGCACCAACATCAGCACAATCCGTCAGCTTGAAACGCGCTTAATCGAGTCAGTTGAAGCGGTCGGTGATTTACGCAAGATGAGCAGCCAAATCGGCTCTATCTTGGATGTCATCCGCAACATTGCTGAGCAAACGAACCTTTTAGCTCTTAATGCAGCGATTGAAGCAGCACGTGCGGGAGAACAAGGCCGCGGCTTTGCGGTGGTGGCGGATGAAGTGCGCGTTCTTGCGCAGCGCACAACGCAATCGACCTCAGAAATCGAATCGATGATCAGTAATCTGCAATCCAGCTCTTCATTAGCCAGTAAGGTTATTGAGAGCTGTATGCAAGATATGGAACTCTCTGTCGAACAAGCTTCCCATGCCAACAGTGCCATGGAGGAAATTCAAGCATTGATCATCGAAATCAGCCATATGAGTACGCATATCTCCCAAGCGGCGGGTGAGCAAAACGAAACCACCACCTCGATCGCCCGCAGCATCGAAGATATCAACCATATCTCAGATGAAAGCTACCAAGCGATGTCGCAAATTGCGCAAACCAGTGCGAATTTGACCGCACTCGCCAACCAACAGAGTGAGTTAGTCCATAGGTTTAAACTCTAATCAGATGAACGGCTAGCACTCTTGCTAGGCACTCTTCCTGTCAATTTTTCCACAAAGAGCGACTTTTCATCAGAGTCGCTCTTGTTTTTTCAACGCCTCATCGTTATATGAGTAACAAGCTTGCGCCACTTTTCCCTCCACTCATGCAAGCAAATCATGAGGACACTTTATGGCTATTCACGTAGGGATTATCGACCAGGATCCGGTTCGCTTAGTGACACCGCTGCTCGATAATCGAACCGTTAGCCGCCACATTATTTTTATTGGCGACCATACCCAAACACTAATTTATCAACGCCTTAGCGACGTTTTAAACAAGCGTAATATCTCAACAGACTTCTTTGAAATTCCCGCCGGCTCAAACACCTCCGCCATCAAAAGTGCGATTCGAGAACTTGCCGAAACACTTAAAGCGCGTGGTGAAGAGGTCAAATTCAACGCCAGTTGTGGGTTACGCCACCGATTGCTGTCAGCATACGAAGTGTTCCGCACCTATCACTGGCCAATTTTTGTCGTAGAGCCCAATAGTGACTGCTTATGCTGGCTGTATCCTGAAGGCAATAACGATACTCAAGTTCAAGACCGCATCACCATTGCCGACTACCTCACCATTTTTGGTGCGCGTGGCGAATTCAATGAGCATCAACTCTCTCCACAATTAGATCAGCAGTTGTATCAGTTGGGTGAACGCTGGGCGAGTAATGCATTGGAATTAGGCCCAGGCCTCGCCACCCTCAATTACCTCGCCACCACTTGCAGAAAAGAGCAGAAGCTGGATGTGGAATTATCTGACAAGCAGCAAGGCTATCGCGAATTAAATATGCTGCTCAGTGATCTCGTTGAGGCCAAGATTGCCAGTTATGAAAACGGCATTCTCACGTTCATAAACGAAGAGGCTCGCCGCTTTGCTAATGGAGAATGGCTAGAAACCTTAGTTCACAGCACTGTAAAACAGATCCAAGATGACATGCCAACCATTCAAGATCGCTCGCTCAATGTACAAGTCTATCGCCAGCTTGGAGAGAAAGAAGTACGTAACGAGTTGGATGTCGCGACCGTGGTAAACAATAAGCTACACATTATTGAGTGTAAAACCAAAGGGATGCGTGATGACGGTGACGATACTCTATACAAACTCGAATCACTGCGCGATCTTCTCGGTGGCCTACAGGCCCGAGCAATGTTGGTCAGCTTCCGCCCTCTGCGCCATAACGATATTACGCGGGCTGAAGACTTGGGGCTGGCACTGATTGGCCCAGATGAGCTGAAAGATTTGAAAACCCATTTAACCCAATGGTTCAAAGCCGCGGGGGGAAATTAAGTCAATCTCTATACCCAAACAACTTGGAGTTGCAGGTAGGCGGCAAGTGAGTTCATCCCCATGAACATAGAGAGACTATGTGATTGGGGCGAACGAACGTAGCCAACACCCCTGCAGCTTCAAGTCGAAAGGGTGTAACTATCATCACTAAACTCAAGGGATTGAGATTAATTTGAATAGTTAAAAGCCCGCATGACAATGCGGGCTTCTTTAACAAAAACGAACAGTGCTAGATTAGCAATCGTCTTCAGTAAAATTGGACGGCAGCGTCAATTTCATCTGATTCCAGATGTGTCCGCTAGCAATACCATACTGACGAATAACCTGAGGCAAATGCTCACGCTCACCGCTTTGGCATACAGCTAACAGCTGACGGTAGAATTCCATGGCCAATTCACGCGCTTGAGGATTGGAAAAATAGTAACTTCCCACACGGTCATACAGCTTTTTCAACCCGTTAAAAATCAAACCGTAAATCTGGTTACCAGAATGGAAAGCGAGACGCTGGAATAGCATGTAATCGTAGAAATTAAATGTTTTCGCGATCAAGATTTCCTGCCTTTTGAGCTCATCTTTTTCGCTGTCTTCTTTCACGTGCTGCTGGATTTTTTCCGCATACGGAGAAGCTGCGATAAACGCATCCCAAGAAGGAGCCTTAACCAAAGCTTCGCAGGACTCAATCACATTGATCATGATCCGCTCTGCGCTCTCTTTATTTAGCTTAAAAGCGTAACGCATGAAAATGGGACTGATATTGGTTCTTGCAGCTAGTAAGTCTTCAACAATGCTGGTGGCATTCTCTGCATCAAGAGTCATCAAGGTATCTAGAATATGCAAACCTGACGTTTCCATAAACTGATTCACTTTGGTGGGTTTACCGTGTTGAATCGTGAGCCAACCATCACGCGCTAAACGCTGTAACACTTCACGTAGAGTGGTACGCGTAACACCGATCAATTCAGAAAGCTCACGCTCTGCAGGTAAGATGGAACCTGGCGGAAAGCGGCCGTTCCAAATACTTTCAATAATATACTTCTCAGCGAAACCGGCTGGGCTTTTTGCCTTAATGACCATTAATGACTAATCCAATACTTGTTTTATTTGGGTCGAATGGCACTCATCATACCACTAGTTGGTGTACGTCGAAAACCAAGCATCGATAAACTTGTCACAAAGAAATCATAGTGCAATTACTCTAATTTAACTTGGGCGAATCATTGTGAACATTTTGCTTATAAGATGACTGGTAAACACTTTTCTTTTCATCGACTACATAAAACACCTGAAATTAAATGGACACAGCTCACACTCTCCTGTTTCTAATTAGCAAAATAAACTTACTCGAAAGAGGTATTTCTTTGGAGTAAAGATGTATTAAATTCAATTTCACCTAACTCACGGCTTCTAAATGAATTTTTCGTCAACTTTGTGTTATGCTTACACCACTTAGATCGCGTTTTTTAACGAAAGTTTAGTAACTTTTTAGCATCATGATATTTGTTGTTGACTATTGTGTAACGACAAGTAGAGTTGCGGTCGAAGTATGGAGTGCTTGTTTTTCTCAGGGAGTGACTTAGCCGGAATTGAATCGGTGACCAACCTTATTTTCTTGCTAAATCACTGTTGAAAAGATTTTGTCTACACACTGAGTCTAATGCTTTGGTGAAAGCAGGTACGACACAAAGTCTATCTATAACAACAGTTAAAGAGTAATCATCATGCCGATGTCCCTCGGAAACGCGTTTATCAAGAATTTCCTTGGTAAAGCGCCTGATTGGTATAAAGTTGCCATCATTGCTTTTCTCATTATTAACCCAATAGTGTTCTTCTTTATTAATCCCTTCCTCGCGGGTTGGCTATTAGTGGTTGAGTTTATCTTTACTCTGGCCATGGCACTGAAATGCTATCCTCTACAGCCCGGTGGTTTACTTGCGATTGAAGCGATTGCGATTGGGATGACAAGTCCGGGACAAGTTAAGCATGAACTGGTTGCCAATATCGAGGTATTGCTACTGTTGGTGTTTATGGTGGCAGGCATCTATTTTATGAAGCAGCTGCTGCTGTTTATTTTCACTAAAATTTTGCTTGGCATTCGCTCTAAAGTTCTCCTTTCTATAGCCTTTAGCGTTACTGCAGCCTTTCTTTCTGCCTTCCTAGATGCACTAACAGTCATTGCGGTTATCATCAGTGTTGCTGTGGGTTTCTACTCGATTTATCACAAGGTCGCTTCGGGGCAAAGTGTTCATTCTTCTCACGATCACACCCATGATGAAGGTATTTCAGAATTAACTCGTGATGACTTAGAAAACTATCGCGCGTTTTTACGCTCGCTGCTCATGCACGCTGGTGTGGGTACGGCGCTAGGTGGCGTGACCACCATGGTAGGAGAACCTCAAAACCTGATCATTGCTGACCAAGCAGGCTGGCAATTTGGTGAGTTCTTACTCCGCATGGCCCCCGTTACTGTGCCCGTATTTATTGCCGGTATGCTGACCTGCATGCTGGTTGAGAAATTCCGCATTTTTGGCTATGGCGCTCGTCTTCCTGCCAATGTTCGTCAAATTCTGCTCGATTTTGACTCTGAAGAACGCAAAAACCGCACGAATCAAGACGTTGCCAAATTGTGGGTACAGGGTGCTATTGCAGTTTGGTTGATCGTCGGTTTGGCTCTCCACTTAGCAGCAGTTGGTTTGATTGGCTTGTCGGTGATTATCTTAGCTACGGCGTTTACTGGTGTGATTGAAGAGCATTCGCTGGGTAAAGCGTTTGAAGAAGCACTGCCGTTTACCGCATTGCTGGCTGTGTTCTTCTCGATTGTTGCGGTTATTATCGACCAAGAGTTGTTCAAACCCGTGATTGATGCGGTATTAAATGTCGAAGATCACGGCACTCAACTCGCACTGTTTTACGTGGCGAACGGTTTGCTTTCAATGGTGTCAGATAATGTATTCGTAGGGACGGTTTACATCACGGAAGTAAAAACTGCGCTGACTGAAGGTATGATCTCACGTGACCAGTTTGACTTATTAGCGGTCGCCATCAATACCGGCACCAACTTACCTTCAGTAGCCACACCGAACGGTCAAGCGGCATTCTTGTTCTTACTTACGTCAGCTTTGGCGCCACTAATCCGTCTATCTTACGGACGCATGGTTATCATGGCGTTTCCTTATACTCTAGTGCTTTCATTCGTTGGTTTTATTGGCATCATGTTCTTACTGGAACCCATGACTGAAGTATTCTACAGCCTAGGTTGGATCAGCCATCATGTGGCTCCAGCAGCGGATGCGTTGCTACCAAGTGGCCACTAAATTTCAATTGCACCTGAAACTAATCCAAGATACAAAGCTCTGAGTATTCAGAGCTTTTCTTTTTAACAAGGATCTATCTGTGCGTATATTATCCTCCCTTAAAACCTTCTCTCAGTCGCGGTTATCTTGGCTGTTGCTGCTGGCATTTGTGGTTTTCTTTACTTTGTGTGCCATGTATTTTCAACACGTGATGCTACTGGCACCTTGTGTCATGTGCATCTATGAGCGTATCGCTATGCTGGGTATTGGTGTCGCTGCCTTGATTGGTGTAATTGCACCACAAAACCCTATCGTACGTTGGCTCGGTTTTGCTGCTTGGGGTGCCAGCAGCTACAAAGGTTTGATGCTGGCTATCGAGCATGTGAACTACCAGTTTAACCCTTCGCCTTTTGCTACTTGCGATCTGTTTGTCACCTTCCCGGCTTGGGCTCCGCTCAACCAATGGGCTCCCAATCTGTTTGAAGCGTATGGTGATTGTAGTAAGGTTGTGTGGCAATTTTTGACGCTATCTATGCCGCAGTGGCTCGTCGTTATTTTCGCGGCAAACTTGCTCGCGTTAGCGATTTTTGTCATTGCACAACTGGCTAAAACCTCCCGTTAAGCCAATCGCATCGCTCAATCCGGCTGATAAAAAAGGCGCTTAAAGCGCCTTTTTTACTTTTGTTGTTTCTGCTGTTTAATCTCGTATAGGTGCAGGAGCCAATACATCACGATTACCGTTATGTCCTGGTGCACTTACAATACCTTGAGCTTCAAGCTGTTCGACAATACGTGCAGCGCGGTTATAACCAATCTTAAACCGCCGTTGTACCCCAGAAACCGAGCCTCTGCGCGTTTCGACAACGTGCTCAACCACTTGATCAAACAGTGGGTCGAGCTCTTCATCTGATTCAGACTGCTCTCCAGGCAATAAGGCTTCTGGACCGTGATCACCTTGGATAATCTCACTGATGTAATTCGGCTTGCCCCTAGCCTTCCAGTTATTGACCACGGCATGTACATCGTCATCCGAAGCAAATGCACCATGTACGCGAATCGTATGGCTGGAGCCTGCGGGTAAATAGAGCATATCGCCCATACCAAGGAGTGATTCTGCGCCGCTTTGATCCAAAATCGTCCGAGAGTCTGTTTTCGTGGAGACGGTAAAGGCAACGCGGGTCGGAATGTTGGCTTTAATCAGACCCGTAATCACATCCACAGATGGGCGCTGCGTAGCCAAAATCAAGTGGATACCCGCCGCACGGGCTTTTTGTGCCAAACGCGCAATCAGCTCTTCGACTTTTTTACCCACGACCATCATCAGGTCAGCAAATTCATCGACCACGACCACAATATAAGGCAGTTTTTCTAATAGTGGCGGCTCACTCGCCATGCTATCTCCGTCTTTCCAAAGAGGATCGTAGATAGGATGTCCGGCTTCAGCAGCCATACGCAGTTTATCGTTAAAGCCTTTGATATTACGTACACCAAGTACCGACATCAGCTTATAACGACGCTCCATTTCTCCGACACACCAGCGCAGCGCGTTAGAGGCATCTTTCATGTCGGTCACCACTTCCGCTAACAGATGAGGAATACCTTCATACACGGAAAGCTCCAACATTTTCGGGTCAATCATGATGAAGCGGACATCTTCTGGGGAAGCCTTATATAACATGCTAAGGATCATCACGTTGACCCCAACCGACTTACCCGAACCAGTGGTACCCGCCACCAACACATGAGGCATTTTAGACAGATCCGCTACCACGGCATCGCCGGCGATATCTTGGCCAAGCACCACAGTCGTCGGTGACTTCGACTCTTTAAATTGAGGACTGGCAATCACATCGGATAGATACACGGTTTGACGTGACATGTTTGGTAGCTCAAGCCCCACATAGGGTTTACCGGGGATAACTTCCACGACACGCACAGCCATCGCCGAGAGTGAACGGGCTAAGTCCATCGACAGACTAGAAATCCGGCTCACTTTCACACCTGGTGCTAGATCCAACTCAAAGCGCGTGATCACAGGACCTGGGAAAATATCCACGACTTGGGCTTGGATCTTGTAATCAGCCAGTTTGGACTCAACCAAACGCGCGATCTCTTCTAAAGCTTCACGATCGATAAAGTTTTCACGCTTTTCCGGATGATAAAGCAGCTCTAACGTTGGCATTGGTTCTGTCGGTTTTGGCAGGTTTACTGACTTCTGCATCAAAAACGGGTTTTGTTGCGCTGCCGCATTCACTTGTGCTTGGGACACGATGTTTTGAAATGCCGCTACATCGCGATCGTCAGGCTCATCCTCGTCTTCCCAATCAGACTCTATTGCGGGCGAAACCATAACCGAAGTCATATCTTCGGATTCATCTTCATCATCTGACCAATTCAAGTTAACAATGCTGGGCTCAACCTCTTCATCTTCCACATCAATATTGAACGAGTGGTTAAAGTTTTCAGAGAGGCTCTCCTCTTCTTCATCCACCGTGATGGAAGTGGTCAAAATGGAATCGTCAACATCAGCAAGAGTGCTGGAGGTAAGAATGCTTGGCACTGCATCATCCTCGACAGCATAGTCATCGACTAGACGAGCTTGTTGCTCCAGTTCTTCTATCGTGGCATCCCATTGCTGAGTGCGCGCAGAGCTGACAGGCTCTACCTGTGTATTTTGAGCGGCTACGCGTGAGAAATGGGGGGCAAGTTCGCGCTGCCTTGGCGGCTCTGGTTTCAACTCGACTTTAGGCTCCACTTGGGGCTCAAAATGAATGTCAGGTACGTCACGCTCTTCTGGCATATGAATATTAAAGCGACGTAAGCTCGGGGCTGGCTCATCAATCTCAGTATCCATTGGCGCAGAAAATGTAGGTTCTAGCTCTTCAACTGGCAGCTCAGGCTTCACCAACGCCGGTTTCACACGCTCCGCTTTTTCACCACGTAAACGGTTAAACAGTCCCACAAATGCGGCAATACTGCGTTCACCAATCCATTCCACAATCCGCAGCCAAGAGATCCCCGTCAACAAGGTGATGCCAGCCCCCCACAAAAAGAGCAACACAAGCGTTGTTCCAAGAATGTTCAAGGTCGGCAGTGCTAAGCTGGTCAACACATCGCCAATCACTCCACCTGATGAAAAATACCAAATGTCATCAAAGTTGATGTCGGCAAGACCACAACTGGTCAATAGCACTATGGTTAGACCAAGGAGTCGGGTGCCCCAAAGGGTGAAATCGATTTCGTCACCTTCATCACGTTTGCGTAACAGCACCCATGCTGCAAATGCAATAATAAAAGGCAATGGATAGGCTAAAGAGCCAAAAACGAAGAATAGGGTGTCTGCCAGCCAAGCACCCGCTAAACCAGCTGCATTGTGAATATCTGTCCCCCAAGCCGTTTGCGACCAAGACGGGTCAGCGGGGTTAAAACTAAACAGAGCAACGGCAAGGAATATCGAAAACAAGAAAGCTAAGATCAATCCGCTTTCTTTAAGACGTTGTGAGCCATTGAGTCGAGAAGAAGATGCCTCTTCACTCGTTTTAATAATGGTTTCGACTTTATTTTTGTTCTCTTTGAACATAAACCAACTTGACTATGATTAAGGCCATAATGCGCAACACTATACGCAGTTTCATGGCGGTGAAACAGTCCGAGCGGCCAACGCCGCTCGGTTTGTTTGGAGATTTAACCATATCAAGGGCAAAAACCCAATTCGCGAAAGTCAGAATGTGGAAAGATCTCCAACATTCGCTTTAAGTTAGCGAGTTTTAATCACTAATTGGTTGGTTTGCTTCACTTCTTCCATGACCACGTAAGTACGAGTGTCATTGACTCCCGGCAAACGGAGCAAGGTATCACCTAACAAACGGCGATAAGCACCCATATCCGATACACGGGTTTTTAGCAGATAGTCAAAATCACCAGAAACTAGGTGACACTCTTGAATATCATCCAACTTTTGTACCGCGGCATTAAACTGTTCAAATACATCGGGCGCGCCACGATTTAACGTAATTTCAACAAATACCAACAGTGACGCATCCAAATACTGAGGGTTCAATAATGCGGTATAACCAGTAATAAACCCTTGGCGTTCTAGACGACGAACACGCTCAAGACATGGTGTAGGTGAAAGCCCTACACGCTTTGATAACTCTACGTTTGAAATTCGACCGTCTTTTTGCAATTCATTCAATATATTGCGATCTATACGGTCTAAGTCCTTAGACGGCTTCTTATAACTATCCACCATTTTTTATTCCACCTTATTACTTCCTTGCAAAAAAATATACTACAACTTCTTAATATTTAGCATCAAATTTTTCACACTAGTAACTATACTAGCCACAAATTCGATAGAACAACCCTACATATAGTCAATACAACCAAATTAATCTAAGGAGTTAGGATGATCATTGGCGTTCCTAAAGAAATCAAGAACCACGAATATCGTGTGGGCATGATTCCAGCTAGCGTGCGGGAACTTGTCTCACACGGACACCAAGTTTACGTAGAAACAAATGCCGGATCCGGCATCGGCTTTTCAGACGATGATTACATCGCTGTAGGCGCATCCATTCTTCCTACCGCTGCAGACGTCTTCGCGAAAGCAGAGATGATTGTAAAGGTTAAAGAACCTCAAGCTACCGAGCGAGCCATGCTCAAAGAGGGGCAAATTTTATTTACTTATTTGCACCTAGCTCCAGATTTTCCACAAACTGAAGAGCTAATCAAGAGCAAAGCCGTCTGCATAGCCTATGAGACTGTAACAGATAATATGGGTCGCTTACCACTACTGGCACCTATGTCTGAAGTCGCAGGCCGGATGTCCATTCAGGCTGGTGCTCAGACATTAGAAAAATCGCGTGGCGGCAGTGGCTTATTACTCGGTGGCGTCCCCGGTGTTGCTCCTGCAAAAGTCGTGGTACTCGGCGGCGGCGTAGTCGGCGCTAACGCAGCCCGTATGGCTATTGGCCTACGAGCTGATGTCACTATCCTAGATCGCAACATCGATACCCTACGTAAACTCGATGAAGAGTTTCAAGGCCGAGCCAACGTTGTGTATTCCACCGCAGATGCCATCGAAAAATACGTATTAGAAGCCGACTTAGTGATCGGTGCCGTTCTTATCCCTGGTGCTGCTGCACCGAAACTGGTCACTCAGCAACACATCAAACGCATGAAACCCGGTTCAGCCGTAGTTGATGTCGCGATCGACCAAGGGGGCTGCTTCGAAACCTCTCACCCTACCACTCACGCAGAGCCCACTTATATTGTTGATGATGTGGTGCACTACTGTGTAGCCAACATGCCCGGTGCTGTGGCGCGCACTTCTACCTTTGCTCTTAATAACGCCACGCTACCATATATCGTTAAACTCGCCAATAAAGGCTACCAAAAAGCCCTACTGGAAGATGCAGGATTTTTAAAAGGCCTCAACGTAATTCACGGAAAAGTGACTTACAAAGAGGTTGCAGAAAACTTTGGCCTCGATTATATCGACCCCGCCAAAGCGATTGCGATGTTTAATTAATGATTCAGAGAGCCGATATTATCGGCTCTCGCCTCTTCAGTTCAGCGCCAAGCATTGACCACTAAATTACGCGGTGTTGCTTTACGATCGCAAAACTCACTCACCCTGACTTGATAGCCCTGATCCTGCAAATAGAGCGCTTTATCCAACACTAGCCAAAGCTCTAGCAGCCGTCGAAAGCCGTCTTGAACTAAACTTATCCGTTCCATCTGCCAGAATCGCTGATGACCTAAACTTTCAAAATGAGCAAAATCGACGTGAGTGAAATCCATAGCGATATTTTTCTCTTGTACCGCCCATTGGCAAAATTCGGCAAACCCTTGGCTGAGTTTTGATTTCTGAATGCTCGGGATAGGTATATAACCCGCTTGATGACCCACTTGACTCACCAGAGCATCAAATCCCAACCGATAAGCCATCTCTAGCTGTCGTTGCCGTCTAATCCTTTCCCCTCCGGTCACGGTTTCTTGCAGTGGCAGTCGAAGTTCTCGACGGGTCAATTGCAAATCTGACTGAGCCGCCACTTTCGACATCGCGTGATATTCGTTATCTCGAATCAAATGGTAGCAGCAGGGAGAAAAGCTAATCGCTGCGGCATGCGAAGAGGTGGCGTAATGCAACATCTTTACGTGTAAGTCACCACACGCATGTAAGGCAACAGCATGGGTACTGGAGTTAAACAGGGCCGCAGAACGCTCATCAAATGCATCCCCCTGCACAAACTGCATAGGGAGTTGCAGCGCATCGGCTTCTTGTTGTCCAGAGCAGCAAAGCTGGGCTTGATACTCAAAACTGACCACTGGTTGCTGAGTCACCCCCGCCAAAATACGCCCCAAGTAACCTTTTCCAGCACACCACTCTAACCACTGAGTGCCTTGATGGTGCGCAACAAGCACTTTACTGATCGCTTCTATTTGTTGCCATTTACGTCCGGGGATCCCTTTATCAAAAAACTTTGGTAATGGGAGTGAAAGCAAGGAAGAGTCTGAAATATCGAATGCGAGTTTCATCTCCTTTAACCGAGGAAAAAAGCCAGATAAGACGGAAGAGAGTTTCTCTGGCTCGGTTTTGTACTCCACGACCTCATCCCGACTAAGAGCATAGAGCCAAGCCGTTAACTCGGGATACGCATCCCCCCAAGGCAACGCCGATAAACGGCAAGCATGAAAAGCCTCATAACGCCAAAAAGGTTGGGTTTGAGTTAAGAATGAATCGAGTTGTATGAATAGAGCTTGCATGCTTCCTCCTATCGGTGAGCCATTCTAGGAGGAAGCACAATGAAGTGAAAGTAAAAGCGCGTTAACGCACAGGCAGATCAATGTCCTTAAACATTTCTGCTATTTCAATATTCGATTTCAAAGAGATGGCTTGCTCCACTACTGGACGGGTAAGATGCGGAGCAAAGCGCTCCATAAAATCAAACATATAAGAGCGAAGGAAAGTACCACGGCGAAAGCCAATACTGGTCGTGCTAGCGCTGAAAATATGGCTTGCATCAATCGCCACTAGATCCGTGTCCTGCTTTTTGTCTACCGCCATGCTAGCGATTACACCGACACCGATACCCATACGGACATACGTTTTGATCACATCCGCATCGGTGGCAGTAAAGACCACTTTAGGTGCCATGCCTACTCGATTGAATGCGCTATCAAGCTCTGAACGTCCAGTAAAGCCGAAAACATAGGTCACTAATGGATAAGCCGCTAAATCTTCTATAGTCACCTGCTCTTTCTTGGTCAGTGGGTGATCTTTAGGCACCACTATCGAGCGATTCCAGTGATAACAAGGCAACATGATCGCATCTTGGTACAAATGCAAAGCTTCCGTCGCAATCGCAAAATTTGCCGTACCTTTGGCAATCGCTTCTGACATTTGGGTTGGCGTGCCTTGATGCATGTGCAAAGAAACTCTTGGATAACGCTTAGTAAAACCTTTAATCACCTCTGGCAGAGCATAGCGGGCTTGGGTATGGGTAGTAGAAATATTCAGCGTGCCCATTTCTGGATGGGTATGCTCGGCGGCAACTGCTTTGATGCTTTCGACTCGCGATAAAATTTCCGTCGCAATTCGCACTATATGCTCGCCCGCAGGCGTTACTTGCGTTAAATGCTTGCCACTTCGTTCAAAAATTTGAATTCCAAGCTCATCTTCTAACAGCCTGACTTGTTTACTGATCCCCGGCTGAGAGGTATATAGGTTTTCTGCGGTCGCAGAGACATTCAAATTATGATTGACCACTTCCACAATGTACTTTAACTGCTGCAGTTTCATGTTTTTCCCATAATCCTTTGCGGTGTTTTGCCACAGACACACATATTTTATAATTATTAGTTATAACGCTTCAGAGCGACAATTCCTAGCCTTTATCGATAGAAGCGTGAAGTGAATATTCAGCGTCTTGCTTATTCGGTGGAAAATTTGCCACGCAACGCTCAAACTCATCTTGGGAAAGCGGTTTTTGCTTGATAAAACAGGAATAATCAAAAGAGTAAATTGTCGGGATCACAACGAGCGTGTATCCTTAATCGTTAGCCATTGAAAACTGAAGATACGGATTTTATGAATATAGGTTTAATCATTGCTCTGGTGGCCATTTTGCTCATTTTGGTTCTTGGCTACAACATCATGTTGCAATATCGGGTGAAAGTCGAAAGCGCCAAGAAACAGGAATCATCACGCTATGTGGCGATTATTGATGCAACTGAAGATTTAATCGGCAATGCTCACCATTTGCCATTCAGTAAAGAGCTTTTAGTCTGCTTGAATAACCGCATTCTAGATTCACTACAAAGTATGTATGACCTTGACCCTAAAAATAAACAACTGGCTCAACGTATCGAAAATATGAAGGGACAAATCAACCACCTACAAAATAGCCATCCAGGTGGTGAAAGTACTTCATTTAAAGTACCTAGCAGTGATAAGCAAGCCATCATCATGCTAAAGTTGGTTAAACGCCTGCGTGACACCATTCGCAGCGAGCACAATAAAGGTCGGTTTGAAACCCAAGCCTATGTGGCAGAAAATGCTCGCTTAGAGACTATTCAGATTCGTATTAATATTGAAAATGTAATCAAACGTGCGAATGATTCGATTGTACGTGGTCAGCCTGGTACCGCAATTCAGTTGTTACGAAAAGGGATCGATGTGCTGGCATCAAAGAATGATAGTTATTCCAACCAAGCCCGTGAAAAACTACAAACCATGTATGATGACCTTGAGCAGAAACGCCAAAATAAAAGTGCTTCTGACTTACAACAGAGTGAAGTTAATGAGCGTAAAAGTGATATGGATGCGCTCTTCGGCGAGAAGAAAAAGTGGTAAGATACCACGCGACAATGACTTGATTAACTTCAGGCCGCTTATGCGGCCTTTTTCTTAAATAGTGCCCATGATTCATCCATCTACTATCCAACAACTTTTAGAACCGATTAACCATTTCTTGCTATGCCCGACCCCTGACGAATGGGTTGAAGAAGCGCGCAAACCTGAAAACCTACGTATTTTATTGTTAGACCATTTGTTATGTGAGCTGAAAGCTGGTCAATCCGCCATGTTTCTAATTCGTAAGTACGCGGTTGATAAGGAGAGTGAACTTTCGCTATTGGATTGGTTTAAACCTTATGAAGACTTCGCGTATCGAAAAATTGGAGATATCCACTCGCTTAAAGGCAAAAGCCAAATATCCAAAGCGATCATTGCCAAATCGGATTCTCCTTATAGCCAAGATTTGATCGATAAAATGGTATTGCTGATCAAAGAAGAGCTACACCATTTCTATCAAGTGTTGGAAATTATGCAAGCACGCAATGTGGAGTATGAGCCTATTCCGGCTAGCCGTTATGCCAAAGGCCTTCTAGCCCATATGAAGACCCATGAGCCACAGACATTGATTGATAAGTTGATAGTAGGCGCTTACATTGAAGCTCGCTCTTGTGAGCGCTTTGCCAAACTAGCACCATACTTAGATGACGAGATAGCCAAATTCTATGTTTCTCTGCTTCGCTCTGAAGCTCGTCATTATCAAGACTACTTACAGCTTGCTGAACAAATTGCGGGCTACGATATCTCTGAGCGTGTTGCGTATTTTGGCCAAGTCGAAGCGGAGTTAATTTCCACTCCCGATAGCGATTTCAAGTTTCACAGTGGTATTCCTAGATAGCCTTTTTAAAAAGCCCAGTACTGTGACTGGGCTTAAGTTTATCCAATCTAGTAAAGCTAGACTAAAGAGCAGTTTATCTCTTCCAGAACCACTTCAGGATGTGCGGCTTGGGTGATAGGACGACCGATCACGAGATAATCGGAACCAGAGGCAATGGCTTGGGCTGGAGTCATAATACGGCGTTGATCGCCTTGCTCTGAACCCGCTGGACGAATTCCTGGCGTCACCAGTTTGAATTCACGCCCTAAATTCTGCTTCAATAGTGATGCTTCTTGTGCAGAGCACACCACACCATCAAGACCCGCATTTTTAGTGAGCGTTGCTAATCGCAGCACATGATCTTGTGGTGCACTCAGGATGCCAATACCTTGTAAATCGGTAGATTCCATACTGGTCAATACAGTGACACCAATCAGCAGTGGGCGATCCTTACCATACGGTTCCAGAATCTCACGTGATGCTGCCATCATTCGTTCGCCACCACTGGCGTGCACATTCACCATCCAAACCCCAAGCTCAGCGGCAGCTTTCACTGCTTTTGAGCAGGTATTGGGGATATCGTGAAATTTCAGATCCAGAAACACAGAAAAACCACGTTTATGCAGCTCACGGACAAAATCAGGACCGAATAGAGTAAACATCTCTTTACCCACTTTGAGTCGACATGTGCTTGGGTCAATTTTGTCCACAAACGCGAGCGCATCCGCCAGATTGTCATAGTCCAGTGCAACAATCACTTTTGGGTCGTTCATCGTTTCTCCTATCTGTATATCGAGTTAAAAAAAAGCAGCCATAAATAGCTGCATCATGCTTCTGATTTTTTAATTACTCACCATCTAAACCTCTGATTGGCTTGATTGAGCCCCAGTTTTTACATGATGGGCAATGCCAATAGAGTGAATGGGTCGAAAAGCCACATTTACGGCAACGGTAGTGGGGTTTTACTTTAAGCTGCTCCCCCACTAAGCGTTGTAACGTAGAGAGACTGGCTTTGGCTCTACCCTCTTCTGCTTCAGCAATATGGTAATCAATCAACCGGTAAAAGCCTTTCATCGTAGGATTTTTAACCAGCTGACGAGTTAAAATCTCTTGTGCAGCGGCAATACCTTCATGCTGTGCAACCAGCTGAGCGAGCATTAATTCTGCCGATACCCCAGCTTTATTGGCAATACAGCGACGTAAGAAGGTTATCAAGTCTTGCTCTCGGCCCAAATGGTGGTAACACTCAGCCAACGTATTGAGCACTTCACCGATAAAATCAATATCTTGCTCAAGAACCATCTCTAGATGGTCGATAGTCTTCTGATAGTCTTCGTTTTGCAGGTAGAGTTTGCCGAGTGAAATGGTTGCACGTACACATTTTGGATCTTCTTGTAATGCTTTTTTAAACAGTTGAATCGCTTTGTTATCGTTACCGTCCGCCTTTTCAAGCATGGCCAGCTCGCAGTAGAAATGCGCAATATTCACCTTCATACGTTTGCGGCCAAGCTTAACCAAAGCGGTCGCACACTCAATCGCTTTGTGCCACTCACGAGTCTGTTGATAAATTGCCGTGAGCTGCTGGAGTGCGGATTCACGATGCTCAGGCTCATCAATCAGTTGTTCAAATATTTTCTCAGCACGATCAAGAAAACCGGACACCATGTAGTCCTTAGCTAACTGCTGCAGGGCCAAGTTTTTTTGGTCGATGGTCAAACCAGAACGAGAAATAAGGTTTTGGTGAATACGAATAGCGCGATCCACTTCGCCACGAGAACGGAAAAGGTTGCCAAGTGCCAGATGGGTATCAATGGTTTCATTATCGACTTGTAATAATTCGATAAAGTGATCAACTGCTTTATCCGATTGATCGGAGAGTAAGAGGTTCAAGCCCGTCACATATTGACGCGAAATGTGGTGTGATTGTTTCTGTTTATCTTGCTGGGCGCTACGATGCCCCATGTACCAGCCGTAGGCAGCAGCGATTGGTAATAACAGGAACAGTATTTCTAACATCGAAGACAGCCTTATCCGCTATGTACTTTCGTTTCTGGTACGGATTGCTGACTGGCCAATTTTAACTGTTTGGTAAGTTTGCGAATTCTCAGTTGCGATTTGAAGTGCATTCCACCGAAGATAACCGTTGCACAAGCAAAGCCGACAATAAAAACCGTACCCAGTAAGGTCGATAAATGAAACTCACCTTGCGCTAGTAAGTAGTTAAATACCACAAGCGACTGGTTTTGCGAGCCTAATGCTAATGCGATTAAGAAAAGAGCGAGTACGGCGACCATCTTTATAATTTTCATAAGTCATTACCTTTTCACAAATTGGCACACCGATTATGCAGGAAAATGGCGCCACAAACCACGGCTAATAGTCACGCTGATATAAAAAAGCGGCACGCTAGATTAGCATGCCGCTCGTGTGAACAAAGTTTAGCCAGATTACAAGTTAACGCGTTCGCGTAGCTCTTTGCCTGGTTTAAAATGCGGGACGTACTTACCTTCCAACTCAACCTTATCGCCAGTCTTAGGATTACGCCCAACACGAGGCTCACGATAGTGTAAGGAAAAGCTACCGAAACCACGAATCTCGATGCGCTCACCCGCTTCTAACGTAGAGGCCATATGCTCAAGGATATTTTTTACCGCATCTTCGATCTCTTTCGCAGACAAGTGCGTTTGTTCGGCACAGAGTCTTTCTATCAGTTCGGACTTAGTCATAGTTTCCCTCTTCGAGTTGTTACCACTCAATTATAGTCAGTAATATCAATTCCAACAAACACTTGATTTACATTGTAGAAAAAGAACTCGACGTCGAGCGAGATCTTACATTGGATTTGTTGTTCTATTTCTAAGAGTGGACGTTATGAGACTCTTTGGCAACTTCTTATACTTAATCTTAGGTAGCGATCATAAGATTACAAACAATCACCATCACTAAAAGCGGTGGTTTAGAGATGACAACAAAAAAGGAGCCTTGCGGCTCCTTTTGTCTATTAGCGTTTGGCTATTATTCGCCTTTCGCCGCTTTGAAAGCGTCAGCCATAGCATTACCGAACGCAGCTTCATCTTGCTTGTTCAGAGTTGCCATTACTTCTTGCTCTTCAGCTTCATCTTTCGCTTTGATAGACAGGTTGATTACGCGGTTTTTACGGTCAACACCAGTAAATTTCGCTTCAACTTTGTCACCAACGTTCAGGATCAGTGATGCATCTTCGATACGATCACGTGATACTTCAGAAGCGCGGATGTAACCTTCAACACCGTCTTCCAGTTCGATGGTTGCGCCTTTCGCGTCAACTGCAGTAACAGTACCGTTAACCAGAGCACCTTTCTTGTTGTCTGCAACATAAGCGTTGAATGGATCGTTCTCCATTTGCTTGATGCCCAGAGAAATACGCTCACGCTCAGCGTCTACTGCTAGAACTACTGCAGAGATTTCGTCGCCTTTCTTGAATTCACGAACTGCTTCTTCTCCTGGTACGTTCCAAGAGATGTCAGACAGATGAACCAGACCGTCGATACCGCCTTCTAGACCGATGAAGATACCAAAGTCAGTGATAGACTTGATCTTACCAGTTACTTTGTCGCCTTTAGCTTGCGCTTCAGCGAATGATTGCCATGGGTTAGCTTTACACTGTTTCAGGCCTAGAGAGATACGACGACGCTCTTCGTCGATATCCAGAACCATAACCTCAACTTCGTCGCCAACATTAACAACTTTAGATGGGTGGATGTTCTTGTTCGTCCAGTCCATTTCAGAAACGTGTACTAGACCTTCAACGCCTTCTTCGATTTCAACGAAGCAGCCGTAGTCAGTCAGGTTAGTTACACGGCCAGACAGTTTGTGACCTTCTGGGTAACGCTTAGCGATTGCTACCCATGGATCTTCGCCTAGCTGTTTCAGACCTAGAGATACGCGAGTACGATCACGATCGAACTTCAGTACTTTAACTAGGATCTCGTCACCAACGTTAACGATTTCTGATGGATGCTTAACGCGCTTCCAAGCCATATCAGTGATGTGTAGCAGACCGTCAACGCCGCCCAGATCAACGAACGCACCGTAGTCAGTCAGGTTCTTAACGATACCTTTAACTTCAGTACCTTCTTGCAGAGTTTCAAGCAATTCATCACGCTCTACGCTGCTTTCAGATTCGATAACTGCACGACGAGAAACAACAACGTTGTTACGCTTCTGGTCTAGCTTGATAACTTTGAACTCTAGCTCTTTGTTTTCTAGGTGAGCTGTGTCACGGATTGGACGTACGTCAACCAGAGAACCTGGCAGGAACGCACGGATGCCGTTCAGTTCAACAGTGAAACCGCCTTTCACTTTACCGTTAATGATACCGATAACAGTTGCAGCTTCTTCGTAAGCTTTTTCAAGTACGATCCAAGCTTCATGGCGCTTCGCTTTCTCACGAGAAAGTTGAGTTTCGCCGAAACCATCTTCAACCGCGTCCAGAGCTACGTCTACTTGAGAACCAACTTGAACTTCTAGTTCGCCAGCAGCGTTCTTGAATTGTTCAGCAGGAATAGCAGACTCAGACTTCAGGCCAGCATCAACCAGAACGTAGCCGTTCTCGATTGCTACTACAGTACCTTTAACGATAGTACCTTGTTGGAATTGGGTCTCGTTCAGAAACTCTTCAAAGAGTTGAGCAAAAGATTCAGTCATTTATTTAATCTTCAATAATTAAACGGCCACGGGTGTCCTACCACGTGGGGTTATTAAATTCGCCAGTCATCATCCTTGCGACCGACGTTCTTACCTAGCGTGAACCATTCACACTAGCTTAGATTCGATATATTGTAGCGCTTGTTCCAACACTTCATCGATAGTCAATGTGGTTGAATCAAGCACTAATGCGTCTTCGGCAGGACGTAATGGAGCAACAGCACGATTTCTGTCGCGATCGTCTCTTTCCTGAATTTCGCTTAAAAGGGCGTCAAATTTAACATCAAGCCCCTTCAGTTGCAACTGCTTGAAGCGTCTACGGGCTCTTTCTTCCGCACTCGCATCAAGGAAAATTTTTGCTTCCGCCGCTGAAAAAACCACAGTGCCCATATCACGGCCATCTGCAACTAATCCAATACCACTAGCAAACGCGCGTTGACGGCGCAGCAGCGCTTCACGTACCCGAGGTAATGCCGCGACTTTTGACGCAGCCATCCCCGTTTCTTCTTTACGCAGCTCGCGGGACACATCTTCACCTTCGAGAATCACTTTCACTAAGTCGCCTTCTGCGATGAACTGCACATCAAGATGCGTAGCAAGAGGAACCAGAGCGTCTTCAGATTCAAGATCAACGCCATGGTGAAGAGCAGCTAATGCCAACACGCGATAAATCGCGCCAGAATCCAATAGCTGAAAACCGAGTTTTTTAGCCAACAACATGCACAATGTGCCTTTACCTGCACCGCTAGGTCCATCAACGGTAACCACTGGCGTATGAGAAGACATGTATTTCTCCACTTTTTTGTTTTTAGGCGATTGGAATCGTCACGCCCGCGTTTTCGGCGAAGAATTATAAGTGCAAAGGCTCTCTGGTGCTAGGCAAGAGTCCTGATTAACCATAAAAAGGCTACTGAGTTAAAAAATTAACTCGGCCGTAGCCGAGTTATTCCAAGTGATATTATTACGGCTTACAACAAGATCCTCGTGGCGTTGTTGCGCACCGTAGCTTCACCAATCCCTTTTACATTCGTCAAATCATCGATATGAGAAAAAGGACCGTTGGCTTCTCGATAATCGACAATCGCCTGAGCTTTCTTAAGCCCGATACCTTTGAGTAACGTCGCCAGTTCTTCTGCCGAGGCGGTGTTAATGTTGACGGTGATAACAATACCTTCTTCTACCTGTGCAGCAGATGCCGTTTGTTCGGCATTGGCCAGTAACGGTAATGTCGGCAGACAGAGAGAAAGAAGTAATGTCACTACTTTAGTTTTGATTTGCATGATAGACCCTCATTTTGGTTGTAGAGGGTTTATGATAGCGAGGGTAAAAATGATGGAAATTTCGACATTTTATAAATAGAACGGGCTACTGCTGTAGCCCGTTTCTTTAAACATATCAATTACATTAAGAATGATTATTCTGTCGCAATGTGATACTCAATATCGGTATTTTGACGCAACACACTGATCACACCCGCCAGATCTTGCTGAGAACCGATACGTGCTAACTGTGTAGCGATCTGTTCGTGATAAGCTGGTGTCAGTTTACTTTCCACTTTGCTCAACTCAATCACAACGATATTGCCGTCAAAATCTTTCGCTTGGGCATAAACCTTCTCGCCCTCTTGTGGTTTCACCATGGCGTAAACCGTATTGGCAAGCGGCGAGCTACGATCGATCATTTGTAATTCGCCAAAAGAAACGCCTTTTTCTGCTAGCAGATCCGTTTCACCCGCTTTCAATGCAGTCACAAGCTGATTGCCCAATTCAAGTGCTTGCTGTTCACCTTTCATACGAGATAGCTGCTCAACCACTTGCGCTTTGACTTCATCGAGTGGCAGCAAAGTTTCTGGACGAAACTCTTCAACACGAACCACCACCACATGCTCCGGAGCCACTTCAATCACCTCAGAGTTGAGACCATCTTCTTTCACTTCTGGTGACTTCAACGCTTGTAATACCGCAGGAGTGCTTAACACTGAAGGTACTTGCTCAACTGAGATAAAATCAGTGTGCACAACCGTTGCTGAGATAGCCTTGGCTGCTTTATCCAGAGAGTCTGATTGTTCGAATGCCATCTTTTCGAGTTCGCTCTGCTTAGCATAGAAACTATCTAGGGCTTGCTGATCAATCAGTTCTTGTTTGATCTCCTGTTCAACTTCACTGTAAGGTTTCACTACTGGCGCTTTGATGTCGTCTAAGCGAATGATGTGATAACCGAAATCCGATTTGACTAGGCCCGAAACTTGGCCATTTTCAGTCAATGCAAATGCTGCCGCTTCAAAGGCTGGGTCCATAGTGTCAGGTTCAATCCAACCCAGTGAGCCGCCCTCTGCTGCACTACCGATATCTTGTGATTTTTCTTTCGCTAAAGTCGCAAAATCAGCACCAGCATTCAGTTCATCCAAAATCGCTTGCGCTTTTTGCTCATCATTACCTTCAATAAGGATATGGCTCACATTGCGCTGTTCTGCGGTAGAGTACTTATCCAAATGTTCTTGGTAATATTGCTGTGCTGCCGCATCATCAATGGTCACTTGAGCTTTCAGTCCATCAGCAGAGAGCTCAACATAAGAGACTTTTACCTGCTCAGGGCGAGTAAAACGCTCGGTGTTAGCTTTGTAGTACTGATCGATCTCTTCATCGCTCAACGTCACTTTTTTTGCAAAGTCTTGTAGAGATAAGGTGATCGTACGAATATCACGCGTCTGAGAAATCAATTCATCTTGCAAGTTTACTTCACCAGAAAGGCTGAATTCACTTCCTTGCAAAGCACTCATCAATTGGTTACGCACCAAATCTTTGCGTAAATATTCAGCATACATTTCAGGAGTGAATCCTGCGCGACGCAGAGTCGCTTGGTAAGCCGCAGGGTCAAATACACCTTGAGATTGAAATTGTGGAACGTCTAAGATCAATTGACGAACTTGTTCATCGCTCACACGTAGCCCTAGTGACGCCGCATGTTGCTCTAAGAGCAAGTCGTTAACCATACGATCCAATACTGACTTGCGGAAAGAGGCAACATAGGCCGGATCCGCCAGCAAGTTTGAAAAATAATCGCCCAGTTGAGCTTGCATACGGTTACGTTCGTTTTGATAGGCTTGCTCAAAATCACCACGACTGATTTCCGCATTGCCGACTTTAGCGGCCGCGTTATTACCGCCGCTGATCAGGTAGTTACCTACACCAGCAAAAATGAAAGACAGGATGATTAATCCAAGGATAATTTTAACCGCGATGCTGTTCACGCCTTCGCGTAATCGATCCATCATAGTGCTACTACTCTCCGGGGTTGATATCAGGCACGTAAGCCCAAAATGAATGGCGCGATAATATCAGAAAAAGAAATGCGCATCAGTAGGATGCGCATAATTTCAAAAGGTTCGAATTTATTTTGCAGAAAAGTGCAAAATCTTCATTCAAATTAGTTGCAAGCGTCTTTCAGAGCTTTACCTGCTTTGAATGAAGGCACTTTCGCTTCAGAGATTTTGATCTCTTCGCCAGTTTTTGGATTACGACCAGTACGCGCTGCGCGAGTACGTACGCTGAACGTGCCAAAACCAACCAGTGCCACTTGGTCACCAGATTGTAGTGTGCCGCTGACGGCTTCGATGAATGCGTCAAGAGCGCGACCCGCAGAGGCTTTAGAAATATCTGCGTTCGCTGCAATTTGTTCTACTAGTTGTGTCTTATTCACTGTGATTCCCCTTTGGTCACCCTTTATTATTTTATCGGTGCCGATTTCGTTCCATTAAAGTTTAAAACTAGCCTAAAGCCTTGTTGCATCAGGGCTAGAAGCTATTGACAGTAACGTTAGCCTTCAAAAAAAACGCTGACAAGCCTTTTTAGACCTATCAGCGTAAAGATTTACTTATTTTTGCTATGCATCACTCTTTTTGCTCTCAAAGCTAACCCCGGTCGGGTCTTGCTCCAAGGCAACTTTGAGCACCTCGTCAATCCACTGCACTGGAAGTACTTGCAGATCGGCGATCACGTTATCTGGGATCTCCTCCAGATCGCGCTCATTATCTTTCGGGATCAGCACCGTTTTGATGCCACCGCGATGTGCTGCCAGCAGTTTCTCTTTCAAACCACCAATCGGTAATACTTCACCACGCAGAGTGATTTCACCGGTCATGGCAACTTCTGCTTTGACTGGGTTACCGGTCAAACTAGAAACCAGCGCTGTACACATGGCGATACCCGCACTTGGGCCATCTTTAGGTGTCGCACCTTCTGGGACATGGACATGGATATCTTTTTTCTCGTAGAAATCAGGGTTGATGCCCAATTTTTCTGCACGAGAGCGCACCACCGTCATCGCCGCTTGAATCGACTCTTGCATCACATCGCCCAGTGAACCGGTTTGGGTAAGTTTACCTTTACCCGGCATCGATTGGGTTTCGATGGTCAGTAAATCACCGCCCACTTCCGTCCACGCGAGGCCATTCACTTGACCAATACGGTTGCTCTCTTCCGCTTTACCGTAGTCAAAACGTTGTACACCTAAAAACTCTTTTAAGTTCTGTTGGTTTACAACAACGGTTTTCACGCCTTTATCGAGCAGAATTTTCTTCACGGCTTTACGACAGATCTTTGAGATTTCGCGCTCCAGACCACGCACGCCCGCTTCGCGAGTGTAATAGCGAATGATGCCGACAATCGCAGAATCTTCAATCACTATCTCACTTGGCTTGAGGCCGTTACGCTCAACTTGCTTACTGACCAGATGGTCTTTGGCAATATTGAGTTTTTCATCTTCGGTGTACCCCGATAAACGAATCACTTCCATACGGTCTAGTAATGGGCCCGGAATGTTCATCGAGTTTGAAGTCGCAACGAACATCACATCCGACAGGTCATAATCCACTTCTAGGTAGTGATCGTTAAACGAGTTGTTTTGCTCAGGGTCAAGCACCTCTAGCAGTGCAGAAGCCGGATCGCCACGCATATCCGATGACATCTTGTCGATTTCATCGAGCAAGAAGAGTGGGTTTTTCACCCCAACTTTCGCCATTTTCTGAATAAGCTTACCCGGCATAGAGCCAATGTAGGTGCGGCGATGACCACGAATTTCCGCTTCGTCACGCACGCCACCCAGTGCCATACGCACATACTGACGCCCAGTCGCAGCGGCAATCGAGCGACCCAGCGAGGTTTTACCCACACCCGGAGGCCCCACTAAGCATAGGATTGGACCTTTAAGCTTATTAATACGACTTTGCACGGCGAGATATTCCAAAATACGCTCTTTAACCCGCTCTAAGCCGTAGTGGTCAGCATTGAGGATCTCTTCTGCTTTAGAGAGATCTTTTTTCACCTTGCTGCGCTTAGTCCACGGAACATTGACCATCCAATCGATGTAGCTACGCACTACCGTTGCTTCTGCTGACATCGGCGACATCATTTTCAGCTTGTGCAGCTCTTGCTCTGCTTTGTCGCGTGCCTCTTTCGGCATCTTCGACTCTTCGATTTTCTTTTTCAGCGTTTCAAATTCGTCAGGCGCGTCATCCATCTCGCCTAATTCTTTTTGAATCGCTTTCATCTGTTCATTCAGATAGTACTCGCGCTGTGACTTTTCCATCTGCTTTTTAACGCGGGTGCGGATGCGCTTCTCAACCTGCAGCAGATCGATTTCAGACTCCATCTGCCCCATTAAGAATTCTAAACGTTCACTGACATCCAGCAGTTCAAGCACTTTCTGTTTATCGACCAATTTCAGCGGCATGTGCGCGGCAATCGTGTCTGCTAAACGTGCGGCTTCATCAATCCCGTTCAGTGAAGTGAGTACCTCAGGCGGGATTTTTTTGTTGAGTTTGATAAAGCCTTCAAACTGGTTAATCGCACTGCGAACCACCACTTCTTGCTCACGCTCATCCAATTCTGGTGTCACCAGATATTGTGCATCGGCAAAGAAATACTCTTCTTCATAGAATTGAGTGATTTTGGCACGCTGTTGACCTTCGACCAGTACTTTCACTGTGCCATCAGGCAATTTCAGCAACTGTAAGATGGTTGCGACGGTACCGACTTCAAATAAGTCGGCGACTTTCGGCTCATCGGTTTCCGCTTTCTTTTGCGCCACCAATAACACTTGCTTGTTGTTATCCATCGCCGCTTCTAGGCACTGGATCGATTTTTCTCGGCCAACAAACAAAGGAATGACCATATGTGGATAGACAACCACGTCGCGCAGGGGTAGTACGGGGATCTCGATACGCTCGGAACGCTCCAAGTTCATATTTTTCTCTCTTCCGCTTTGCATTTGTTACGCAGTATATGGGGGCTAACTAACTGGATTCAATGACAGAATAAAAAAAAGGAGGTATTGAATACCTCCTCGTTATTTTTTGTTGCTTGAGATTACTCCGCACCAGCGGCTTGGCTCTCATTAGCGCTGTAAATCAGTAGCGGTGCGGACTCTCCGTTGATCACAGATTCGTCAATCACCACCTTGCTGACCTCTTCCATTGAAGGCAGTTCGTACATGGTTTCCAGTAGAACTGCTTCAAGGATTGAACGTAGACCACGCGCACCGGTTTTACGCTTCATCGCTTTAGCGGCAATCGCTTTCAGCGCATCTTCACGAAACTCCAGATCAACGTTTTCCAGTTCAAACAACGCAGCATACTGTTTGGTCAATGCATTCTTTGGTTCACACAGAATTTGAATCAATGCCGCTTCATCCAGTTCAGTCAGCGTTGCCGTAACAGGCAGACGACCAATGAACTCTGGGATCAAACCGTATTTCACCAAATCTTCAGGTTCAACCTGAGTGAACAGTTCACTCAAGGTTTTGCTGTTGTCTTTAGAACGCACATCCGCGCCAAAACCGATACCAGTCCCTGTCGCAACACGTTGTTCAATCACTTTATCTAGGCCAGCAAACGCGCCACCACAGATAAACAGGATTTTCGAGGTGTCTACTTGCAGGAATTCCTGCTGAGGATGTTTACGGCCACCTTGTGGTGGAACCGAAGCAACTGTACCTTCAATCAGTTTTAACAGCGCTTGCTGAACTCCTTCACCCGACACGTCACGTGTGATGGATGGGTTTTCAGACTTACGAGAAATTTTGTCAATTTCATCGATATAGACGATACCACGCTCCGCTTTTGCAACATCGTAATCGCATTTTTGCAGCAGCTTTTGAATGATATTTTCTACATCTTCGCCCACGTAACCTGCTTCGGTTAATGTGGTCGCATCCGCCATGGTAAATGGCACATCCAGCAAACGCGCCAGCGTTTCAGCCAGTAGTGTTTTACCGCTACCCGTTGGGCCAATCAGCAAAATATTACTTTTGCCCAGCTCAACGCCTTCGCTAGTCGTATCACCATTACGTAAACGCTTGTAGTGGTTATATACCGCAACGGCTAGCACTTTTTTGGCGTGTTCTTGACCAATCACATAATCGTCGAGATGTTCACGAATCTTTCTTGGCGTCGGTAACGCCGCTGATTCCTTTTTTGGCAGAACATCTTTGATCTCTTCGCGGATGATGTCGTTGCATAAATCAACGCACTCATCACAAATGTACACGGACGGACCTGCGATCAGTTTGCGAACTTCGTGCTGGCTTTTGCCACAGAAAGAGCAGTACAGCAGTTTACTACTACCGCCCTCTTTGCTTTTGTCTGTCATTCGCTAACCTCTTAGCCTTTACTCACTTTGGTTTGAGTGTATAACAATTCAATCAAAATTGCGTTATACAATTGCGAGCTTACTCGCCACGGTGTTTCAGCACCGCATCCACCAAACCGTATTCCACTGCTTGATCTGCCGACATGAAGTTATCACGATCGGTATCACGTTCAATCACTTCAAGTGGCTGGCCTGTGTGCTCTGCCAACAAACGGTTCAGTTTGTTTTTAATGGTCAGAATTTCTTGAGCATGAATTTGAATATCAGAGGCTTGGCCTTGGAATCCACCCAGTGGTTGGTGAATCATGACGCGAGAATTCGGCAGTACATAACGCTTGCCCGGTGCACCACCAGCAAGCAAGAAAGCGCCCATTGAACAGGCTTGCCCCATACACACTGTGCTCACGTTTGGCTTGATGAACTGCATAGTATCGTAAATCGACATCCCTGCAGTGACACTGCCACCGGGTGAGTTGATGTAAAGGAAAATATCTTTATCAGGGTTTTCAGATTCTAAGAAAAGCAGTTGAGCCACGACAAGGTTTGCCATGTGATCTTCTACTTGCCCGGTTAAGAAAATCACTCGTTCTTTTAGTAAGCGAGAATAGATGTCGTATGAACGCTCACCACGAGAGGTTTGTTCAACCACCATAGGTACGAGTGCGTCAAAAATGGGCGACATTGCATTTTTTTCTTGGTAGCTCATAGTCTTATATCCCTAAAATAAATGGCCCGGATGATGGGTATCACACGGACCATTGTTAGCAGATGATTGCTTGTTTCGTCAACCTTCTACGCTACAGTTTGCTTATTAAGCAGCAACTGGGTTCATCAGCTCGCTGAAGCTGATCGCTTTTTCAGTTACTTTTGCTTTCGCAATGATCGCGTCTACCGCTTGCTCTTCAAGAGCAACGTTACGCATGTTGTTCATCAGCTGTTGGTTTTGCTCGTAGTAAGAAACCACTTCTGATGGGTCTTCATACGCAGTCGCCATTTCAGTGATCAGTGCTTTGACTTTTTCTTCGTCCGCTTTCAGCTCGTGAGTACGGATCACTTCACCCAGCAGCAGACCTACCACTACGCGACGTTTCGCTTGCTCTTCGAACAGTTCACGAGGCAGTTGAGCCGCAGCTTCAACATTGCCACCGAAACGTTGTGCAGCTTGCTGACGCAAAACGTTGATCTCTTGATCGATCAGTGCAGAAGGAACTTGGATTTCGTTCTCTTTTACCAGACCTTCAATCGCTTGCTCTTTGATGCGCGCTTTGATCGCTTGCTTCAGTTCGCGTTCCATGTTCTTACGTACTTCTGCTTTCAGAGCGTCAACGCCGCCTTCAGCTACGCCAAAACGTGCAACGAACTCATCGTTCAGTTCTGGCAGTTCACGTGCTTCTACTTTGTTCACTTTGATAGCAAACTTAGCCGCTTTACCTTTCAGGTTTTCAGCGTGGTAATCTTCTGGGAAGTTCACATCGATAACGAATTCCATGCCCTTGGTTTTGCCAACGATACCGTCTTCAAAACCTGGGATCATGCGGCCTGCGCCCATTTCCAGAGGGAAGTTTTCTGCTTTACCGCCTTCAAACTCTACGCCATCGATAGAACCTACGAAATCGATAGAAACGCGCTTGCCGTTTTCTGCCGCTTCGTCAACTTCTTTCCAAGTCGCTTGTTGCTTGCGCAGAGTTTCCAGCATTTCTGCTACGTCAGCGTCAGTCACTTCTGCTGCTGGTTTCTCTACTGCGATGTTTTCTAGGCCTTTCAGCTCAACTTCTGGGTAAACTTCAAATGTTGCTGTGAAAACCAGATCTTTACCTTCGCCAATTTCAACTGGAGCAAACGTTGGCGCGCCAGCTGGATTGATTTTCTCTTTTACGATCGCTTCGATGAAGTGGCGTTGCATCACTTCACCCAGCACGTCTTGACGTACTGCTTTGCCGTACATTTTCGCAACCATCTTCATTGGCACTTTGCCTTTACGGAAACCATCGAAACGACGGTTTTTCGCAATGTTGCGTAATTCAGCTGCTACAGCGTCTTCGATGTTTGCAGCTGGAACAGTAATATTCAGACGGCGCTGTAGGCCTTCTAGCGTTTCAACAGTAACTTGCATTATTTCTAAACCTCAAAACTGGCTCAGGGTTCCTGAGCGTCATGAGCCAACACGACGTGTGGCTGCATCCTTGTGTTGTGCCCGATTGAACACTGATATGTAAATATTGAGCATCGGCTTTCAAGCGAATCACCAGAAAACCAGACTAATGAGCGATATCTTTTGGCAAAGGTATCTCCGATTAGTCTCAGGACCAAATTTCAGACGCGACATTCTAACGACCACAGCCGGAGCTGTCGAGTTAATCCCCGGTCAGAGTCAAGCCAATCTCCTGAAAACCCAATCAAGTGCTAAAAATTCCACCAAAAGGAAACCGATAGCGACTCTGAAATGGGGACAATATAGGCTTTTTCAATGGAATCGAGGCTTTTTTTTATTGAAAAGCGTAAAAAGAGATCTTGCTCTTGTTTTGCAGACCGAGATTGCGATCTTTTTAGACGCTTCGGCTGTGCATTCTCAGTATGATGTAACGAAAGGATTTGTAGATAAGAGCCAAGGATGCCATCCATTCGTCGTCTCAGCTTGATGTTGTGGGTCATGTTTATTGTGCTGGTGAGCATGAGCACGCACTTATACTGGCGTTTCCAGTATCAAGCGCTGCTCAATGAGCATCAGTCGCAGCTTGATCGTTTTTCAAGCCATATCGTTGCGACTTTAGATAAATACGCCCACATTCCCCATCTGATTTCTAAAGATAAAGAGTTGGTGGATGCACTGGTCTCGGCACAAAATTCGGCGCAAATCGACATCACCAATCGCTATTTAGAGCAAGTCAATGAAGTCATCCAAGCCGCAGATACCTATTTGATCGACCGCTTTGGCAACACGATCGCATCCAGTAACTGGAATTTGGATCGCTCTTTTATCGGACGCAACTTTGCATGGCGACCTTATTTTTACCTCTCCATTGCGGGTCAAAAAAGCCAATATTTTGCGCTGGGGTCAACCTCAGGACAACGCGGCTACTATTACGCTTATCCAGTGATTTATGCGGCGGAAATCTTAGGGGTTATCGTGGTCAAAATGGATTTGTCGGCCATTGAGCAGGGCTGGCAAAGCAAGAGCAGCTATTTTGTGGCGACCGATGATCATCAAGTGGTATTTATGTCGAGCCAACCCGCTTGGCTGTTTCATAGCGTTGCAGATTTATCTCCCGCACAGCTCAACGACATTCGCCAAAGCCAGCAATATTTAGACAGCCCTATTCCTTCCCTCGGCTGGCAGGGCGACTTGCAAGCGGAGCAAAGCGAATGGCACAAGCCTGAAAAACATTGGCTGCAAGATGACTACATTGTTTCGAGTCGCCCGCTTCCTGAACTTGCTCTGACCATTCGCGTACTTTCACCGAAAATCGAACTCTTTTGGTCGGCGTTTGGCTTAGTGATTATTCTCTGCATGTTGTTTGCGATTGTGTATTTGGGCTTTCAACTGTGGCATCACCGGCAGCTGCGTCAGCGGCAAATCGAGCAGCTGCAGCAAGAGACCAAGCAGAAGCTTGAATTTGAGGTGATGGAGCGCACCGCCAAATTGCATGCGGAAATTGCTGAACGGATCAAAACCGAGCACGCGCTGCGCCAAACACAAGATGAGCTGATCCAAGCGGCGAAACTGGCAGTGCTCGGCCAAATGTCGGCCAGTATTAGCCACGAGCTGAACAATCCGCTGGCGGCGATCCGCAGTTTTGCCGATAACGGCCGCCGTTTCCTTGCCACCAACAAGCCTGAACGCGCTGAAGAAAATCTCTCGCGTATTTCCGCACTGACGGAGCGCATGGCGAAAATCAGTGAGCAGCTTAAATCTTTCGCCCGAAAATCCACTTCCAATGAACAGCAAGACGTGCAGTTGTACCCGTTGATTTTGTCGGCCAAAGAGTTGATGACTGGGCAATTTAAAGCGCAGATGACGTTGTTAGAGCTGTGCGACCTCAAAACGCCCGTTTGGGTACGCGTCAATCCCATCCAGTTAGAACAAGTGCTGATTAATCTGCTCACCAATGCGCTGCAAGCGTTAGAGGGACAAGCGGAGCGCGTGGTTCAAATCCGTTTGCAAACCTCTGAACAGCAAATAGCGCTTTTCGTTGATGATAATGGCCCCGGTGTCGGCATTGAAACCTTGCCCCATCTGTTTGAACCCTTCCACACCACGAAAAAGAATGGTTTAGGGCTTGGACTTTCTATTTCACAGCAAATTTTGCACAGCATGCAGGGAACATTGAGCGTGGCGACTTCACCACTCGGTGGAGCGCGCTTTACCATCACCCTGCCTCGTTTCACACCTCTCAATATGGACTAACCATGTGTGATGTATTTTTGATTGATGATGAGAGCGATATCCGCATTGCGCTCGCTCAAAGTTTCGAATTGGCCGACCTCAACGCGCAGTTTTTTGCCAGTGTCGAAGAGGCACTGCTGGCAATCAAGGCGCAAGGACTCCCATTGGTGATCGTCAGTGATATCTGCTTACCCGGTTTAAGTGGACAGAATTTACTGAGCTCCGTATTACATCAAGACAGTGAACTGCCTGTCATTCTTATCACTGGACATGGCGATATTTCGATGGCGGTCAAAGCCATGCATGATGGTGCTTACGATTTTATTGAAAAGCCCTTCGCGCCTGAGAGGTTGATTGACACGGTACACCGTGCCATCGAAAAACGTCGCCTTACTTTGGAAAACCGTCAGCTAAAACGCAGTTTAAAAGTCAGCCAAACCTTAGGCCCGCGAATTATTGGTGAAACCGCCGCCATTCAAACTCTGCGCGATACCATTGCCCAAGTCGCGGATACCCAAGCGGATATTTTATTGTTTGGTGAAACAGGAACCGGCAAGGAGTTGGTTGCCCGTTCACTGCATGAACAGAGCGCGCGCCGTGAACAGAATTTTGTTGCGATTAACTGTGGTGCGGTGCCGGAGAACTTGATTGAGAGCGAGCTGTACGGCCATGAAAAAGGCGCGTTTACGGGGGCAGACAGCCGTCGAGTGGGTAAGTTTGAGCATGCTCAAGGTGGCACTCTGTTTTTAGATGAGATTGAATCGATGCCGATGCAAGCGCAGATCCGGCTGCTGCGTGTGCTGCAAGAGCGAGTGATCGAACGGATTGGCTCGAATGAACTCATCCCCCTTGATATTAGGGTGATTGCCGCCACTAAAATCGATTTAAAACAAGCCGCTGCCGAAGGGAAATTTCGGCAAGATCTCTACTATCGGCTCAACATTGTCACCTTAACGATCCCACCGCTACGTGAGCGCAGAGAGGACATTCCTGCCCTTTTCCACCATTTCTTACTGGTCGCTGCCGCACGTTATGGTAAAGCGGCTACAGCACTGACGGCCTCCGATGTGCAAAGCTTGCTTAGTCACGATTGGCCGGGCAACGTGCGGGAATTGCGTAATGCCGCAGAGCGCTATGTGTTACTCGGTAAGTTGGCGCAATTTGCTGAAAGCCATGAGCCAAAATCCAAATTACTCGGACTGAATGAACAAGTCGCGGAGTTTGAGAAGTCAATTTTGGAGCAGACGCTGATTGAGTGTGGTGGCAGCATTAAAGCCACCATGGAGCGTCTCCACCTTCCACGTAAAACCTTGTATGACAAAATGCAGAAATATCAGCTCGATAAAGAGAGTTACAAACCCTAACACCATCCCGCGTTCTGGTTAAAAGTCTAGGTCTCAGATTTAAGGTCGGCATAAAAAAACCAAGCCCTTCGCATGCGAAGGGCTTGTCGTTATTTGCAGACTTAAGCGTTCAGCACTAGCGAGTGATGATTTCCGGCCCCATCAAGAGCGTCGGTAACCAAGTGGATACCCAAGGCACATAAGTGACAATAATGAGGAAGAGGAACATGACGCCCACCCAAGGCAGTGCAGCTTTAACCACATTCATCATCGACATCTTGGCTACCCCAGAGGTCACAAACAGGTTTAAGCCGACGGGCGGCGTGATCATGCCAATCTCCATGTTCACCACCATCATGATGCCGAGATGGATAGGGTCGATGCCCAGTGCAATCGCAATCGGGAATACCAAGGGAGCGACGATAACCAGAAGACCCGATGGCTCCATAAACTGACCACCCACCAACAAGATCAGGTTCACGACAATCAAGAAGGTAATTGGACCAAGCCCAGCAGACAGCATGGATTCGGTGATCATCTGCGGGATGCGCTCTTCGGTCAGTACATGTTTTAAGATAAGCGCGTTAGCAATGATGAACATCAGCATGATGGTCAGCTTACCTGCATCATACAAAGTCGCTTTGGTGTCTTTGTGGACAAAGGTTTCCACTACTTTGACCAGTACCGGTTTGGT
The DNA here is from genome assembly GCF_037672085.1 of Vibrio paracholerae. Taxonomy (NCBI): domain Bacteria; kingdom Pseudomonadati; phylum Pseudomonadota; class Gammaproteobacteria; order Vibrionales; family Vibrionaceae; genus Vibrio; species Vibrio paracholerae. The sequence goes on from NZ_JBBHLM010000002.1 coordinate 1,898,788, forward strand.
ATTGGTCTTATCCGCAAACGGCCCCATATCACGATAGATGAAGTTGGCGATAAAAAAGGAGTACACCGCCGCCACAGCTGCCGCTTCTGTTGGGGTAAAGATCCCTCCGTAGATCCCACCGAGAATAATCACCACCAGTAATAAGCCCCAGCTTGCTTCTTTGGCTGCTTTTAGCGCTTCTTTCCAGCCAACAAAGGGCTGCTTGGGTAGATTTTTTATCCGCGCGGTAATGTAAATCGCGATGATCAACATTAGACCAGCCAATAAGCCTGGGACAACACCACCTAAGAACATGCGGCCAACCGAAACGTTGGTCGCCGCTGAGTACACCACCATCACAATCGAAGGCGGGATCAAAATACCCAAGGTTCCTGCGTTACAAATCACCCCCGCCGCAAACTCTTTGCTGTAGCCGTTTTTGACCATGCCCGCAATCACGATACTGCCGATGGCAACCACCGTTGCCGGAGATGAGCCCGAGAGCGCCGCAAACATCATACAGGCGACCACAGAAGCAATCGCTAAACCGCCGCGGAACCAGCCAACCATAGCAATCGCAAAACGGATGATTCGTTTAGCCACACCGCCAGTAGACATAAACGTTGAGGCGAGAATAAAAAACGGGATCGCCAATAAAGTGTAGTGGCCAGCAAACGCGTTAAACAGGGTTTGTGCAACCGAAGCTAAAGAGGCATCCGAGTGCCACAATAGGAACAAAATACTGGATAAGCCCAGCGAGATAGCAATCGGCACGCCAACAATCATCATGCCGATAACCAGAATAAATAACAGTGCAACGGCCATGGCTTACTTCTCCTTGCCTTGAGTCTTAGGCATCATTGCCTCACCCGCTTCTGAAAGCTCTGCTTTCAGTGCTTCTAAATCTTCTTCGGCTTCATGACCGGCAATCATGCGATCCAGTTTGCCAGTGAGAATTTGCCAAGCGATCTGCAGAAACCGGAAAGTCAGCAGCGCCATACCTATCGGTAGAGCGGCATAAGGGATAAAACGCGGCAGCTTTTCATAGCGCTCACCTTCATTGAACCAATCCGCCATAAACTGCAGCATTTCAGGCATGGGAATATCATCAGTTTCATACCATGCACGTTCGCTAATAAAGGGGTACCAGTAGTTCCAAGAACCGATCAGTAAGAGGATTGAAAATGCCAAACAACAGGCCACAGCAACTAATGCATACAGCTTACGCAATCGTGCTGGTGCGATATTGATCAGCACATCGACACCAATATGAAAGTGGCGTTTTACCCCAAATGAAGCCCCGACAAGCACCATCCAAGCGAACATAAACACTGTTCCCTCAAGCGCCCAGAGAATATTGTCGTTGAATAGATAACGCATGATGACGTTGGCAAAAGTGAGTAGCGTCATCGCGCCCATAAAAAACGCGATCAGAAATTCTTCAATCGAGTCGGTAAACTGGCCGACTCTTGAAAACCATGACTGTTCCATGTGATACATCGCTCTAATAGTGTGACGAACAGACAAACGGCCCCACCGTGATGGGGCCAAATAAAGGTTACTTCTGGTTAGCTGCCAGAGCGGCTTCAATCAGATCAGCACCGATGTCTTTCTCAAACTTCTGCCATACCGGTTTGAGTGCATCGACCCATTGCTGACGCTGCTCTGGAGTCAGAGTGCGTACGACACCGCCCGCTTCAATGATGTACTGCTTATTGAGCTCTTCCACTTTGTTGGATTCTGCGTTGCGCTCAATCGTGACTTCATTGAGGATCTTGGCAAACTGATCACGAACATCTGCAGGTAAGCCATCCCACCATTTACTTGAGGTCACCACGAGGTAATCCAAAATGCCGTGGTTGGTTTCGGTGGTGCCATCTTGTACTTCAAAGTACTTTTGTCCGTAGATGTTTGACCAAGTATTTTCTTGTCCATCAATGACTTTGGTCTGTAAACCGCCGTAGGTTTCCGCAAACGACATTTTCTGTGGGTTAGCACCGATCTGCTCAAACTGAGCCACCAACACATCGGACGCTTGTACACGGAATTTCAACCCTTTGGCATCCGCAGGCACCAGAATTGGCTTGTTGGCAGAGATCTGCTTCATCCCGTTGTGCCAGAACTCCAAGCCTTTTACACCACGGCGAGTCATGGCATTTTTCAGCTCTTCGCCCTTGGCGGAACTTTGGAAACGGTCAACGGCATCCACATCTTCAAAAAGGAAAGGCAGGTCAAAAATACGGTACTTTTTGGTGAATTTTTCAAATTTAGACAGCGAAGGTGCCGCCAGTTGTACGTCGCCGTTGAGCAGGGCTTCTAACACTTTGTCATCATCGTACAGCGTTGAGTTAGGGAAGACCTGCATACAGGCTTTACCGTTCATCTCTTCGTTGACGCGTTTTTCCAGCAGTGATGCCGCAATCCCTTTCGGATGTTTGTCGGTATTGGTCACATGGCTGAACTTGATCACGATTTCGCCTGGGTCACAATTAGCGGCAGCATTAAAGCTTGTGACAGCGAGGATAGAAGCGGCAATTAGGGTAAGCGGCTTGAACATTCTTATTCTCCTTGGTTGGATTTTTCAGCCCATCATTGGACTGCGTACCCATACCAAAGCAACTTGCGCGCCATTCATTACACAAAATTAACATTTATTTAAAATCAGTAACTTGTAAAACCAGTGATTGCATTCCTCTCTTGTGTTCGAGGTTTCAGCCATAAAAAATGGGTGGAAATCCACCCATCCAATTTCAGTAATGGGTCACTTTCCACCCATACGTAACAGGCCTTAGGAAGAACAACTGATCTCCAGTTTTTTCCCCCATTCTGGCGGTAACTTTGCGTAGCGTTCAAATTCGGGATGCTCGGCATAAGGGCTAGTCAACACAGTGGCTAAGCGTTGCATCTCCTCAAAATCGCCTCGTTCAGCAAACTCAATTGCTTGCTGCGCAAGGTAGTTACGCAAGATGTATTTCGGGTTCACTTGGCGCATGGCTTGGCAGCGCTCACGGGTGCTAATTGGCAGACCATCTTGCCCAAGCTCACGGGCAGCGCGGGTAAGATAGCGCTCGATCCAAGCCTTAGCCGCTTCGCGATCTAACACCAAATCGATCACCGCCTCGTTTCCTTGCCGATCCAGACAGGAGAGCTCGCGTAAAAAGCGCGTGTAATCGGTGTGATTGTTGGCCAGTAGCGCGAAGAAATCAGCAAACAGCTCACCATCCCCCTCTTGCTGAGTCGCTAAACCGAGTTTCGCGCGCATCAAACGGCTGAAATGCAGATTGAGGCGTTCAGAATAACTCCCCAGTGCGGCTTCTAAATCGTCTTTGTCGATCAAAGGTGACAGTGCATGCGCTAATGCGGAGAGGTTCCAAAGGCCAATGCGTGGCTGCTGATCAAAGGCATATCGTCCCTGATAATCCGAGTGATTGCAGATGAAGTTCGGATCGTAGTCATCCAAAAAGGCAAAGGGACCATAATCAAAGGTTTCCCCGAGAATCGACATATTATCGGTATTCATCACCCCGTGGTTAAAGCCGTAAGCTTGCCACTGCGCAATCATCAGTGCAGTGCGCTCAACCACTTGCGAAAACCAAGCCGCATAAGGTTTCGATGTTTGCACGCAATCTGGGAAATGCCATTCGATGACTTTATCTGCCAGTAATTTCAGGTTCGCATGCTGATCGGTGTAAAAGAAATGCTCGAAATGGCCAAACCGCACATGGGTATGGGCTAAACGCACCAAGAGTGCGCCGCGCTCTTCACGCTCTCGATAGACTGGCGTTTCACTACTCATTAGTGCTAATGCGCGGGTTGTGGCAATACCGAGTCCTGCCATCGCTTCACTGCACAAATATTCACGAAGGGATGAGCGCAGCACCGCACGACCATCACCCATCCGTGAATAAGGCGTAAGCCCTGCGCCCTTGAGATGGATATCAAACACGTCGCCTTGCTTGGTCGCCATTTCCGCCAATAATAAACCGCGACCATCGCCTAAATCGGGGTTATACACCCCAAACTGATGACCTGCATATTTCATTGCGATGGGATAAAAATCAGCAGGTAACTGCTGCCCTGACAGCGATAACAATAACTCATCATTCGGTGCTTCAGGCAAACCAAATTGTTGCGCCAAACGAGCATTCCACATCCCCCAACGTACATTTTGCAAAGGCTGAGGATGAACTGGGGTATAAAAAGCTTGGGGTAACGCCGCAAAACGTCGGCTAAGATGAACAGCATTCCACACTGACATAACTAGACTCGCGATCAATGGTTTGCTCGCACGGTAGCAAATACTTGACCTTTTCACTAGGTTTTATTGTGCTGACGTTGTGGAGAAAGATAACCCGAACCTCTCGCTCAACGTCCCCTTTCTTCCTATGCTTACCAAAGGTGTTAGAAGGCAGCTCAAGTGGATAAAAACCCGCGGATAAAAAAGCCGAAGCAATCTGCTTCGGCTTTGGTGAATCTTAGGTGTTGCTATAACAGCATAAAGGTGAAGCCTAATGCCAATAAGGAAAACACCAGCGTACGACCCACAACACCTAGCGCACTAGGTTGCACCATTTCAACGTGTTCCATATCGATCTCCTCACCTTTATGTTTATGACACGGTAATGACAATATGGTGAAACTTTGAAAAATCAGCAAGAGATTGAGACGTTAATTTTTTGTGACAAAAGTGGGATGCCGCCAGTTCTTCCAAGGGATGAGCGAAATCGACTTTAGTCTCAAACTAAAGATCGACCTTGCACGCGTGAAATGGGCTACCTATACCTATATAAACCTCACTCACGATAAAGGGACAACCAATGAGAACAATGAAGGCCATGTTATTGACGCTGTTGGCGTTAATCAGCAGCAAATTGTTTGCACAAGAACCGATCCTCACGATAACCCATCAAGGGCAAACCGTTTCGGCCACTTATCAAGAACTGTTAGCCCGCAGTGATTTAACTATCGTCACCGAAACGCCGTGGACACAAGGTAATACGGAGTTTAAAGGCATTTCTGCTCAGGCATTATTAGCTTGGATGGGAGTAAAACAAGCCGACCTTAAAGTGATTGCCCTAAACAAATATTGGGCCGAAATCCCTTATTCTGATATTGAGAAGTACAACCCTGTTTTCGCGATTCAAAATAATGGCAAACCGATGCAGATCCGTGACCGTGGACCAATTTGGTCAATCTATCCACTCAGTAGTAGCGGCGAGTTAGATAATGAAATACTGCACAGCCGTATGGTTTGGCAGATCAGCAGTATAGAAATCATCACTCCTTAACGACGATGAAGAAGTCTCTACTTGCATTTTTCACGCTAGTATTCGCCATGGTCTTGCTGTCAATCTGGGCCATGGTTCGCTTTACTAATACTTATAATATGCTCACCAAGTACACCCAACTGGCGGCTTGGTCTTTGGCGCAATTGGAGCAGCTCAAACAATTGGGGGTAGATGAATTTCAAGGCTACTATTTCTCTCGTCCTATCACTAAAACCGAATTCGCCACTTTTTGCTATCACTATTTTTCCTCAGAGAATGCCTCGCTATCCACGCAAATTAATGAGTAATGCATTAGTAATACCATGCAACAAGATTGACTCAATCTCTCACTCTCCCTTAATCAACGAAACCATCGACAGCAGAGAAACTTAACGTTTTGCTAACAAGTTCAAGCTTATAATAGCCATTTACCGTTAGAATATTTGTTCTAATCACAACACGAGTAAAAGGCATGGAATCGCTTTTAAACGATTTTCCTGTGGTCACGAAAATTGTGGTCGCATGGGGAGAGATGGATGCGCTGCAACACGTCAATAATGTGGTCTACTTTCGCTACTTTGAAACCGCGCGAATAGATTACTTCGGTCATCTTAAGCTGATGGAAGAGTTACAACGCACCCAAATTGGCCCTGTGTTATCGGAGACACAAGCACGTTATAAAATTCCGGTCACTTTTCCCGATACCCTGCTGATTGGTTCACGCATTACCTCTGTTCAAGCAGATCGCTTTAGCATGGAATACCAAGTGGTGAGCCAAAAACTTGGTAAAGTGACTACCATCGGTCGCGCTACGGTTGTGATGTTTAACTTTAAAACGGGTGAGAAAGCCTTGCTACCGCCTACAGTGCTCGAAGCCATTCACACTCTACAAGGTGAATCTGCCTCGATTAACGATGCATAGACAAACCCTGTGCTTGAGGTGAAAGCGCGTTCCCACTTCAGGTGATAAGGGCACAGTCACCAAGCTATCAAACCTGCTTGGTGACTATCTCGGTGAGTATCTGCAACGCTGTGACATCCAATGCTCAACGCCAAATTATCTTCTCTTTTCAAAGAGTTGTTCACCATATCAAATCATTACGTTACATTCTGCATCCTTCAAAGTGCCTCATTCAATTGAAGATTGTGCATTTCCAAATCGGCCTATATTGTGGAGTTGTTGTTAATGGAACTAACACGATAATTCTCAGGCTAGGTGACATAAGAAGGGATATCAGGTAAGCAACGGACTCAGAAAAAATACGCAAGTAGTATTAGCAAGTGGGTTAGCCGATGCTGCCAAAAACAGCATCGGCATAATATGAACAATAAGATAGCTTACTCAGGATCAGTTTACTGGCGTTTCATCACCGCTCATCGGTTCACTCAGCAGATCATTATTAGAAATCTCACTGCTAGGTAAAGCATTGGTAACCACCTCATCATTGCTCGCCACTATGTCACTTTTTGTCGATTGAGGGAAAGCGGTGAAATTCGTCGTCATCACTAAAACCAATGAAAGACAAGCTACCACAACGGATGACAAGTTGATTGGTTTCTCTTTGCGCTGTGTCTGTAACCAAGCGGGAATCCACAATGTTGTACAGAGCAGCACAATAATCGCCGTATGCCAAACCGAGTCGCGAGTGGTCAGCAGCCAAGGTGCCGTGATAAAAACCAATACAGTTTGCCAAGTAAAGACTTGCAATGAATGTCGGCCAAGATAGCTCAGCGGTTCATACACTAATGCCGTTGGGAAAAAGCGGACTACAACAGAAATTAAGTAGATCCACACACTCAAGCTCAGCACCCGTAGCCATCCTAGCTCAGGCTTACTAGAAGCGGCATACACCATCTTTTTAGTGATACCCAATGGCGATAAAAGATCGCGATAAGCCATAAAGATAACCAAAGCTATCGCCGCACAAAGCCAAACCAATTTAGGATGGAACCACGCCAACTCGCCTTGGCGCTTGCTATAACCTAATGCACCACCAAAGAAAAACAGCAATTGCCAAGCAAAAGGGTCAAAGTAACCGAGCTCAGGAATGTATTCTGCAGAAAGCCACTTAAATAGCGGAACGAGCATGGAGCCTTGAATCAAACCACTGCTTGCCCATATCAACACACTCAGCGCAAGAACCCATTTAAGATAACCGCGACGAAACCCGTATAAAGCTAGAGGGAATAGCAGCATATACATGATATAGAGTGGCAAAATTTCCAGATAGGCCGGTTTATTGAGCAGTAAGAAGCTCATCAACATGGTCATAAAAGGCATAGTAGGCAGATTACTAAAGCTGCCACCAAACACTTTCACTTGTTCGGCAAAATAGTGGCTGCCCAACCAAAACCACAACATGGCAATAAATAGTCCTGCAATGTGGTATTTGTAGATGATGAACGCACGATGCCACACTTTTCCAGCCGCTTGGCGGTCAGTGTATTCACGGCGGCTATAGACCATGCCAGCCAGTAGTCCAGACATGAAAATAAAACCTTCAGCGGCACCAAACACACCTACAGGCTCATGAGTAATCTTTTGCAGTATGGTTTTACCGCCGCTGTACCAGATAAGATGGTTGAAGGTGATCAGCACCAACAATAATCCTCGGATACTGTCCAATGCGGGGATGCGTTTCATGGGTATCTCCCTGCGTTTTCAGTCCAATAAATTGGCGGTAACAAAAATACCAAGTCGACTAAAAATGCGGATAAGCAGTTGAAATATTGGGTAATACGGCAGGATGGCGATATCTAGTTGGGACTTGCCTTTCCCTGAGCACGCGGATCCTTGCACCACCTGATGGCTTTGTAAATAGGGGATATAAAAAAAAACGAGAGGCCGCACAGCTTGATGATGATAGTGATGAATAATCACAAATAACACGCCACCCAACGCGACAAAGTTTAAAGCAATCACCACGACAATCGATGGCTTAGGGCTGACAATAAAAAACCCCAGCAAATTAGCTTTGCTGGGGTCTGAAATAATGGCACGCCCTACAGGATTCGAACCTGTGACCACATGCTTAGAAGGCACGTGCTCTATCCAACTGAGCTAAGGGCGCGCTACAGGGTGAGGATTATACGAGTTAAACGGGCTAGATCAACGCCTTTGTCTAACTTTCTGTTTCGAATGAGCAATATTTTACCGATCTCATCTCAACTGCCGAAAAACAGAACAAAGCAAACGTTTGCCTGTGGATGTTATCAAAAATATCTGCGACAATGCGCGCAAAAATTTTCGCTCCAAACCTGTAAGGAAAGTCATGACTGCTCAAAATATTGATGGAACGCTGATTTCGCAAACGGTGCGCTCAGAAGTGGCAGCCCGTGTTAAAGCTCGTGTTCAAGCTGGGTTACGAGCCCCAGGACTGGCGGTTGTGTTGGTGGGCGAAGATCCTGCTTCACAAGTGTATGTCGGCAGTAAACGCCGTGCCTGTGAAGAAGTCGGTTTTGTCTCCAAATCTTTCGATTTACCCGCCACCGCTAGCGAAGAAGCCTTGCTGTCACTGGTTGAAGAACTCAATAACGATCCGCAAATCGATGGCATTTTGGTACAACTGCCGTTACCTGCGGGTATGGATACCACCAAAGTGTTGGAAAGTATTCACCCAGAGAAAGATGTGGATGGCTTCCACCCTTACAACGTCGGTCGCTTGGCGCAGCGCATTCCGAAACTGCGCTCTTGCACACCCAAAGGCATTATTACTCTGCTTGAACGCTACAATATTCCACTACGCGGCAAACACGCGGTGATTGTGGGAGCTTCCAACATTGTCGGTCGTCCGATGACGTTAGAGCTACTCTTGGCAGGCTGTACCACCACCACTTGCCATCGCTTTACTCAAGATCTCGAAGGCCATATTCGCCAAGCAGATATCTTGGTGGTCGCGGTCGGTAAACCTAACTTTATTCCGGGAGCATGGATTAAAGAAGGTGCTGTTGTGGTCGATGTTGGCATTAACCGCTTAGATACTGGCAAGCTGGTTGGCGATGTGGAATACGATGTTGCCCGTACGCGTGCAAGTTTTATCACTCCAGTACCCGGTGGTGTAGGACCTATGACCGTCGCAAGCTTGATTGAAAACACTATGATGGCGTGTGAGCAGTTCCACACTCAAGGTTAGCCACGGTGGCTATCTGCAACGCCAAAGCGTCGCGGTATTCACACTCACCTTGTGTTAACGCCTTGTACTAACACCTGAGAAGCAGTAAGAGGTCAATACTATGCATGGATTGACCTCTTTCGTTCTGTTTGCGCTTTATACTCCAACCAATCACCTCTTTCTAAAACCGCTAGAGATCGGTCATCAGCTGTTCATATTCATTGGTAGCATCTTGCATCAAATGTTCCAAATCCTGAGCATCGGGCGCTTCTAGTGCGATCTGCCAAGGCCGTTTTTGATTAGTACTGACGATTCGAACATGGCCTTGCTGTTTTTCAAACTTAACCTGCTCAAATTCAGCCACATGATGTTGATGCGTTTCCAATACATCAACCGATAATTTTCCCAACGGATTAACTTCAACATGAGCATGCAACTGCGGTTTACCTGCTACTCGATACTGTCTATGCACTGTGATCATACTTTCCCTCCTAGCGTAACGTCGGTTGAACCTTATTGAGTTTAGAACAACCGATTGAACTTGAGGTGTGAATATCATCTCTAACCGATTATCCAACACACCACTGTTTGAATTCCCTGAGATTTATAGCCCCCCTCAATAACGCTGAGACTGTTCCCGTATCGGTAACTCTCGGTTCTTCTTTTGTTATCTAGTCAATTCCAGCGGTTGTACAAATAATCGGACTAGATAAAAGAAAAACCTAAGCCCATTTTGGAGGCCATTGATATGCCGTACAAAATTACTGCTCTGCAACCGTTTGGAGTGATCGTAGAACCGAAACATGCTCCGATTCATGTCAATGAGTTAGATATTGATGAGTTACGCGAACTCTTTTTGCGTGAACAACTTGTGTTACTGCGTGGTTTTGAAACCTTTGAACATTCGGAGCAGTTTGCGGACTACTGCGAACGTTGGGGAGAAGTGAGTGTTTGGCCGTTTGGGCGCGTATTAGATCTGGTACAAAAAGAGGATCCTGGCGATCACATTTTTGATAGCAGCTACATGCCTATGCATTGGGATGGCATGTATCGCCCACAAGTCCCTGAATACCAAATCTTTCAGTGTGTAAAGGCTCCTTTACCGGGGCATGGCGGGCGTACGACCTTCAGTCATACCATGCTGGCCTTACAGAACGCCCCTCAGCCAGATCTTGAGCTTTGGCAGCAAGTCACCGGACACTACCAGCGTAAAATGGAGTTTTACCACAGTAAAACCGTCTCCCCGATTGTGATGCAGCATCCATACCGAGACTATCAAGTAATACGCTACAACGAGCCGCATTTTGAAGAAAATGGCGACCTGCTCAATCCACCTGATGTATCACTGTCTGGAATTACCCCTGAGCAAGCGATCGAGTTTCACAAAAGTTTACGCCGTGCACTGTACGACCCACGTAACTTCTACGCTCATGAGTGGCAAACGGGTGACATAGTGATCACCGATAACTTCTCCTTACTCCATGGCCGTGAAGGCTTTACCTCTCACACGCCGCGTCACATTCGTCGTGTGCAAGTGTTAAGTAATCCTCCTTATAACAATCCAAGCTTGGAGTCGTACCAATGTCCACAAAAATAACCGACATCGTCATTATCGGCGCAGGCCCAGTTGGGTTAATGAGTGCCTACTTAGCACAGCGCTGCGGTTTAAACGCGCTGATCATTGATAAGTCAGCCGAACCACTTCAAGTCGGACGCGCCGATGCGTTAAATGCCCGCACCTTACAACTGCTCGAAGTCGCGAAGCTTTTTGATGATCTTTACCCTTTAGGCAAGCCGTGTAATACCAGCTCGGTTTGGGCTAATGGCCATTTTATCTCGCGCCAATCGAGCTGGTGGGAAGCCTTGGAAGGCTGCTTGCACAAACACTTTTTGATGTTAGGTCAATCGTTTGTTGAGCAGCTGTTGGACAAGAAATTACTTGAAGCGAATGCCCCCGTTTGGCGCAACACAAGCGTCGACAATATCGAGCTCAATCAAGCAGGCTGCCTCACTCATCTCAGCAATGGTGAGCGTATTCAATCGCGCTTTGTGATTGGTGCGGATGGGTCTCAATCTTTTGTGCGTCGTCATTTTAGTGTGCCTTTTCACATTGTGCGCCCCGAAATTATCTGGGCGGTGATTGATGGTGTGATTGACAGTGACTTTCCTAAAGTCCCTGAAATTATTGTGTTCCAAGCAGAAACCTCAGATGTGGCATGGATCCCTCGCGAAGGTGAAATCGATCGCTTTTATGTCCGTATGGATACGCACGATTTCACCTTAGAGCAGGCTATCTCCAAAATTAACCGGGCAATGGCACCTCATCAATTGGGTTTTAAAGAAGTGGTCTGGTTCTCGCAATTTGCCGTGAAAGAATCGGTAGCAGAACATTACAGCGTCGATGACCGGGTTTTCCTTGCAGGGGATGCCTGTCACGTACACTCAGTCAACGGTGGACAAGGATTAAATACTGGGGTTGCTGACGCATTTAACCTGATCTGGAAACTGAGTATGGTGATTAAAGGTCAAGCCTCTCCTGCTTTATTGAAAAGTTATCACGCTGAACGTCAACCAGTGGCGCAGAGCGTGATCGACAGCTCCGGCGAACTGGTACGCTCAACGAAGTTTTCAGCCACCAACACCCATGCGCAAGACTACGTAAAAATCGTTGAAAAGCGTTCAGGTAATATCACGGGAATGGGCATTCGCTACTCCGAAGAAGGCTTAGCTGGCACTCGAATGTGGGATTTCGTGCTCAATCAAGGTACTGAGATCACTCGTTTGTACTCACTGCTTGACTACTCAAGATGGACACTGTTCTTGTTTAGTGATGACGAATGCGTGGTTGACGTGCCGCCGCATGTACATGTGATCCGCATCGGTACCCAATCCGAAAATGCTCAACACTGGACACGTCACGCACCTTATCCGGGACAAGCGGTATTGGTTCGCCCTGATGCTTACATCGAATGGGTCACTCCACTGCATCAGGTTCACAGTGTGTTGGCAGAAGGTGTGTTGACAGAATTCAACTTATCTCACTAGTTCAATACCTGCGTTCACTCGATCTTCATCAAGCCCTAAACGGGCTTGGTGACTTTCCCCGGCACTACAAGCCATCGACACACCCATGCGGCTCATTGCGCGTTGGCTCTACCTGTTTAAACACTCTCCATTAACCACACAATGTTCCCACCAGATAATCGATAAATAAACGCACCCTTGGCGGCAAATTTTTACGACTGGGGTAAAGAATATTCATGGTAGTACTGATCTGATAGAAGTCCGGAAACAATCGCACCAGCGATGCATCAGGCAACTTATCAATCAAAAAACTGGCAATCGATCCCACACCCAAACCATTTTGCACCATGGTCATGACGCCAAGCGGAGAATTACTGCTGTGTTTGCTATGGAATTTGACCTGATGTTGTACGCCCTCTTGATTGGTTAAAGTTAGGGTTTGGTTAGGCAGATTTAAGCGTGTGAGATAGACCCAATCGTGCTGCTCTAAATCCTGAATCGTATGGATCGGCGGCGCGTTCTCTAAATAGGTTTGACTGGCATAAATACCTAACTCAAAAGGCGCTATAACACGGCCAACTAAAGAGGATGACGTCAGCTCACCAATTCGGATCACCATATCCAGATTAGAATCCACCAAATCTTGCAGTCCATCATCGAGCTGAATATCGAAATTCACCTTAGGGTACTGCTTATAAAACTCAGCCAGTAGCGGGTTGAGCAAAAAAGTGCCGACATCAATAGTGGTACCAATGCGGATCGTTCCGGAAACTTCTGACGCTAAGTGGTTAACGGAGCAAAGCGCCTCCTCCGCAATATTCAATAATCCGTGGCTGCGTTGATAAAATGTGTCCCCCTCTGTGGTTAAACTGATTTTACGGGTAGTTCGGTTTAGCAAGCGCACATTCACTGTTTTTTCTAAAGCGGTGATCTGTTCACTGACCTTAGATTTGGTCATACCTAATGCTTCTGCTGCACAAGTAAAAGAACCACACTCAACCACTTTATTGAATATCACTATGCGTTTTAACTCATTTAGCATGACTGTTCCTTTATTAGTAACTTTGGGTTCTATTTTCATTATCTAGTCAGTACAAGGAATAGCAGAAATAATAATTCCGCCTGTTAGAGATGAGTAATTTTTATTGGTTTCAAGCAGATTTCATATAACCAAACGATTTTTTGAATTTGTGGCATTAATTCCAATTCCTATGTGCGGAATTAATTCACCTAGAGTAGATGTACGGTGAGATGAGTAGATACGTTATCCAATTATTGATGAATGGTTCAATAATGAGCCAAGATGTCATTCTCATTTGTGCACAAATTACTCAACAAGAAAACGACCGTATTGAATATGTTGAATTGCATTCAACCAATCCAACGAATGAGGAAAATTTATGCTCGATGCTCAACAAGAAACCTATGTGGAGAAGATCTCATTTATTCTTCTAAATCAACTGATTGCACAATGCAATGCCAGTTACAACGGGCTTGCTCACTTAAAAAGTCAAATTCGTAGATTTGTAAATAGCCAAGAGAAAATTAAATTACTCCTCCCCGCTTTCCCCTGTAAAACAAATAACTTAGATAAAGTACTTAGCCATACACCCGATCTCGGTGAATATGTCGTTTTAAGAAAGTTTGTTCAATGCATCCGTGACATTGAATCCGTTTATGAACCGGGTGTGACGTTTTATATCTTTTCTGACTATCATACATTCTCTGATTATATCTCCGTCGACTTAGACCACCATTATGATTACTCAGACAATCTGCGTAAAATGGTAGCAAACATGAATTGCAGTGATGCATTAAAAATTGTCAATTTCGAACATTTTGATGAATTTTCCGATCTGAAAGACACGGAATATTTTGATGGATTACGTGAGAAGTTTGGTGATCCTGACTATGCAGAGAATTTCACTGAACTTAAATTAAAAAATAATAAGATGAATCAAACCTATCTGGGTTTGAAAAAGTTCATGAATCAGGATCAGAAATTCGTTCTTGCTCCTCTCTCATACAAAGATCGCCGACGTCGCCTTGCGGATATCGCTAAGGGGATGATGGTGCAGGGCAAAGCGCTGGATAACTTCTTGCAGCAAAAATTTGCCGATTGCATTCGATTAAGCATTCATGAACATCCGATGATAGGTAAGAAATACTCGTTGTTTCTGTTCCATGAACGCCAATTCAAAACGCCTTGGCACAGTACTTTGTTGTTTGATGCCAGCCGCGGCGAATTCATTATTGATAGTAAAGAAAATCACTTAAAACGTTCTGGGGTGATCTTGCCTGTCACTCATGATGGCAAGCCTTGGTGTTACCTGCAATTGAGCGCAGCCGATGAAGTGCACGCCCATGCGCTGCGCCAAATACGGGCAGAATTACAACATGAAAAATCGGGGTTGTATTTAGAGTGCCCAGCCAATCGCGCTTCACTGGATATGCTACTTCCCAAAGAGCTCAGCCAGCTGGTCAAAGAATTTGGCTCGGTTCTGCTGCGCGGTTTTGCGCCACTGGCTGACTCTGAACAGCTACAAACTTGGTACCTCAATCACCGTTCTGCCGTCACTTGGGCTTATGAGGTTAGCGTACAAGCCTTCAAAGGCAGTGCTGGTGAGCAACCTTTACATTGGGAGCTCTCCTGCCCACCCGCTTATATGGCCGTACACCCACATCGCTATCAATATGAAGATTACACCCCCCATGAGTACGCGGTTTACAGCGTTGCATCCCCTGACTCGAATACTTGGACCGTGGTTGACGCTGCACTCGCCGTCCTGACCATCAACGGTCAAGAGCGCGAACAGCTGCGTAACACCATCATGCACTACAGCAACTTTTCACCTGAACATGGCGGGAATACTTTACACCCCCTCGTCCGTTACTGTTCGACATCACGCCAAGATGTGCTGCGTTGGCAAGATTTTCAGCATGCGCAGGGCTACCTCACTCATTTAGAAGGGGTCAGCGAATTAACCGAGCAGTCGCGGATCTATCAACGCCTCAACACGTTATGTCATGAGCCAAGAGTTTGCTTTGAGTACAGGCTACAAACCGGCGATTTGCTGTTGGTGAATAATTTAACCACCTTGCAAGCGAGCCATACGAGTTCGATGCATAACGAATACTGGTCTATTCATCTACAACCAGACTCAATCAACTCACCTTGGCAGCCGCACAATCGTATTGTTGAACAAGCTGAACTCACCTCGGCTTAGGCTTCAGCCAAAGCAGCAAGTCGGTTAAGAACGCAAAAAGCCGAGGCACTCGCCTCGGCTTTCTATTAGTGTTGTCTTATCACTCGCGATTAGCCATTTTTCGGTGGCATAAACGCCGTCAGTTCCAACGCCGGCCCTGTGTACTTTTCAATACGCACCAGAGAAGAGTTCGCCGCACAGCCATTGGCCAAACGTGAAGTCGGAATGTCTGAAGTCAGCACATTCGCACCACCGTTTTTACATAAGCCAGTTTGCGGATCAAGATCTGGCCAGCCGCCTTCGTGAATACAGACTGAGCCTTGTTTGATGCGATCCGTCACCAAAGCGCCGACCAGTACTTGGCCACGCTGGTTATAGGCACGAACCAAATCGCCCGTTTGAATGCCGCGTGATGCCGCATCTTCTGGGTGGATCCAAATCGGCTCACGGTTAGCAATCGCATACTCTTCCCGCAATTGAGCGTAGTTGAATTGACTGTGCAAACGGTGCGCCGCGTGCGCCGTCATTAATTGCAACTCGCCCTGCTTCGCATTACCGGTAAATTCATCAGGAGCCAACCAGGTTGGATGGGCTGGACAATCAGGTAAATTAAAGCCCGCCAGAGTTTTAGAGTAAATCTCAATCTTGCCGCTCGGTGTACCTAATGGATTGAGGATCGGATCCGCGCGAAAATCGGCGTAACGCACAAACTGAGCATTTTTCGCGTTCCACTTCATTTCAATCAGCTGGTTATCTTCCCAGAACTTACTGAAATTCGGCATCGCCACTCGTGCTGCACGGCCGCTCTTCTGCGCGGTTTTGTAGAAACCGTACAACCATTCCATCTCGGTTTTGCCTTCGGTAAACACATCACGGCCTCCGGGACGGATCATTTCCGCCATATCGGCAAACACATCAAAGTCGTTACGCGCTTCGCCTTGTGGCTCCACCACCTGTTTCATCGGCACCAAGTGTTGGTTACTGTAGTCACCCGTCATGGTCAAGTCATTACGCTCAAACGTTGTGGTGATCGGAAGTACGATATCGGCATGCTTCGCCGCCGCTGTCCAATACGGCTCTGAAATCACAATCAGCTCAGGCTTTTGCCACGCTTTGATCAGACGATTGGTGTCTTGATGGTGGGTAAAGTTGGCACCACCCGCCCACCAGATCATCTTGATCTCAGGGAAGGTCAGCGTGTGACCATTGTGTTGATAGGTCCCGCCCGGATTCTCCAACGCTTCCACAATACGCGCGACCGGGAAACTTTGCGTCGCCCCTGAAATCGCCCAATCATTCCCCGCCGAAGATCCACCACCAATAGCTGCCGAAATGGCAGGCAGTACACCCGCGTCACGCGCGGGGTTCCCGCCATTCGAGTAATGGTAGGAGAAACCAAAACCACCGCCCGGCAAGCCAATTTGCCCCAACATCGCGGCTAAGGTGACCACCATCCAGTGACGCTGCTCACCATATTGTTGACGCTGCATACCCCAGCCTGCCATTAGCATGGTGCGATGGTTGCTGAAAATCTCAGCCAGCGTTTCTAGTTGCTTGGCTGGTACGCCACAAATGCCTTCTGCCCATTGCGCGGACTTTTCAACGCCATCTTCTTTACCCAGCAAATACGCTTCAAAGCGATCGTAACCTACGGTGTATTTGTCCAAGAAGGCTTTATCGTGCTTACCTTGTTTGATCAGCGAGTGCGCGATGCCCATCATCATCGCCACATCTGTCATTGGGTGTGGGGCAATCCATTGAGCTTGCTCACCGAAAAACTCGATGGTTTCGGAGCGGATCGGATCAATACCGATAATGGTTTTGCCGGATTTTTTCAGTTGATGGAAGAATTCAAGACCTGCGCAATCGGTCGAGCTCCACGCAATTTTCAATGTGTTGATCGGGTTTAACCCCCACAGAACCACCACATCACTGTGCTCTAGCACTACGGGGTAAGTGGTTTGCTGCTCATACACTTCAATCGAACCAACCACGTGCGGCATGATGATTTGCGCCGCGCCAGTTGAGTAATCTCCCAAGTGGCCTGAATAGCCGCCCGCCATACTCATATAGCGTTGCAATAAAGTTTGAGCTTTATGCAGCACGCCACTGGAGCGCCAACCATAAGAGCCAGCAAACACCGAGGCTGGACCATAGGTTTTGCGAATGCGCATATGCTGCTCATGGATTAAGCGATACGCGTCATCCCACGATACGCGTACAAACTCATCACTGCCACGTACTCCTTTCGGCGCGGATGGGTTTGCTAAAAAGCCTTTGCGAACCATAGGGTATTTAACCCGCGCTTGGGTATATACCTGATCGGGGCCTGTCGATTGCAAGCTGTTCGGTACGGTTTGCGCCAGCGCATTTTTGGTCGCAACCATTTTGCCATCTTGCACTTCACAGAGAAGTGGCCCCATACGTCCAGCCGTTAACACGCCTTTGCCACGCGCATTATCACTGGCAACAGAGAGTGGCGAGAATGAAGTGAAAGCCATTGCACCAGCAGCCATACCAGTGCCTTTTAAAAATCCACGACGGGTGATTTTAGTCATAACGTTATCCCTCTACTTGTACTCAGTGACCAACCACATCTTTGGCGTGGTGTTGGAAGAACTTGGTGAGAATTTCTAGGTTCTCGGCAGAAATATCTGTCCGTTCTCCCATACTTTTCGCCACTGGCCCCCAAGCATTCACGGTAAAGTGACTGGCTGGAATTTTCGCATGGCAGGTCGCACAGTAAACGTTATCAAGCTGTTCGGCATAAGACCAAACCGGCTCTAAACTATCCACCACAGGCGATGTGATGGTGGCGGTTAAATTCACCGCGCGCCATTGGTTACCGTAAGCATCGGTTTTATAGTCTTGTGCTTGCAGCGCTTGTTGGCCTTGCTCGGTTAAAGTCGCGACAACCGCACGTTGCCCCTCACCCATATACAGGACTTGTTCTGCGCCTTTCATTTGGTAAGCGTTGATTTGCACGGTACGTTCAGTGCCCTTGGTACTCACAACATCCAGAGCAGTCGTCGGGTTGATCGTACCCAGTTCACCCATCGCAATCGCGGTGACAGGGTAAACGCGCTGCGCGTCAGCGGCCGTTTTTTCGGTAAAGGCCATCAAGGTTTCAAAGGCTTTGCTATCAAGCTCCGCTTCAGGTGCGAAGTGCGCGACACCTTTGTGGCAATCAATACAGGTTTGGTTATTAGCTTTGGCGTAGTTGTGCATTTTCACCGCTTCGTGTGACTGCTCAAACGGCTCCATGGCATCAAAATCATGGCAAGAGCGACACGTTGCCGAATCGTTACCGCGCATCTGCTGCCATACCATCTCCGCTAACTCTTGGCGGTGCGCCTCATACTTCTCAGGCGTATCAATCTTACCTGTTACAAATTCGTGGTAGATGTCTTTGGTCGCTCGTACCTTAGTGACGAGATAACCGATAGGATCGCTCGGAATATGGCAATCGGCACATTCGGCGCGAATGCCTTTCGCATTGGAAAAGTGAACAGAGCCTTGATACTCCTTAAAAGGGATCTCCATAGAATGGCAGGAGAGACAAAACTCGGTGCTTGAGGTGTAATGCATCACTGCAGCACTGCCACCTAAAGTGACCCAGCCAATTGCCACCCCAATGGCAACAAGCAGTGCAACATACCTTTTTTTGATCGACATAAGCTTACACATCCTTTTACATTTATAAATATGCGATCATCCTACCCCTTTTGGGGTATGAGATATTGATCCGCATCATATACGTGCTACGACAAGCGTGCTTATGTGATGTTGAGTCAAACCTATCGCGGACTATCTTCACTGCCCCTCCACGGATTTCAACCAACCTCTTTACTTATTGGTAACTCTCTAAACAAGTGCCATAAAAAATTCACCCCAGCGTAACTGAGGTGAATTTGGCGATAAAAGAAACTCAACGAACGGATTTACTGAGCATTATTCATCTGGCTAAGTTTATCCCCAACCGGTTTGGAAAAATTAAAGTCGTCGTGCTTATCCCAGTTGATTGACCAGGTCATCACGCCTGCATAATTGGGGTAGGCAAAGGCTGGTTTGATGGTGCCGCAGCGGGTTCCTTTGGTTAAACAATCCAACGCATCAAGGATATTTTGGGTTGGAGCTTGACCTGAATTTGCCGAACTTGGACCTGACGGCAAACCAATGGCCACTTGGTCGTCACGCAATGGTTCAAAGCGTGTCCCGTTGGCTAAGGTGAAGCCTTCAATCAACATTTTTGATTGGGCGACCATCATATCCACAGAGCCTTCTGGTGCCGCACTCGGTGTATATGGGTTAGGTAAACCACCGTTGTTGTAGAGCTGAACATGCAGAATATCAAGCGTATCGCGCACTTCGTTAATCACCGGAATGTAAGCGCCCCAAATTCCACTGTAAGCGACCATACCCCCTTGCACATAAGGGTGTTCAGGCGCCATAGTGAGGAACATATCACCACCGATATTTTTCTCGATTTGCTTCAATGCTCGGCCTAAGCGCGCTTGAATTTGTGAGCCATGAACAAGGTTTGAACCACTTTCGAGATCCACATCCAACCCATCAAAGCCCCATTCTTTGATCAACGCAGTCAGGCTGCTCACGAAGTTGGCTTCATCTTGATCAGTGTTAAGGGTAATAGTGCCTTCAGCGCCACCTAAGGAAAGGACAAATACTTTACCTTTCGCTTGTAGTGCTTTCATATCTTGCTTGAATTGCGCAGGATCGAGCGCAGGACAACTGCTGTAAATATCACCGGCATACAGGTTGAAATGTACCGTTCCGGTACTGTTGCGATCGTTTTCTGCAAAGGCAATATCAATCACATCCCACGCTTGTGACATATCCGCCAAACGAATTGGGCAACCCGCACCATTGACGAAGTTATGCCAGTAACCGATCAGACGATGTTTCTTCTGCGCTTGCTCTACCACGCTGATTGCGGCAGCGGAAGAGGTCACGCTCGTTCCTGCTGCGTCAGTCGCTTTCGCGGCAACGGTATAGTTACCAATCGCACTTGGCGTCCAACTGTAAGCAAAAGGCTCTGTTGTATCCGTTGCAACTACCGCGCCGTTGACCACAAACTCCACTTTCGCCACATTATTGGTTAGTGACGTAGCATCGGCGGCAATGTTGACCGGTTTACCTAGACCAACGGTTTGGCCGGATGTCGGCGAAGTCAGTGAAACCACCAGATCTTGATCGCTCACCGTCACGCTGACTGCGCTTTCACTGGTGTTACTGTCGTTGTCGGTTGCGACTGCTTTCAGGGTTTGATTCCCTGTAGTGGTGGCTATCCAGTTAACCGCATAAGGCGCTTGAGTCACCACGCCTAAGCTGTTGTTGCCCGCAAAAAACTCCACTTGCGTGACCGAGCCATCGGCATCACTGGCTTGCGCCGCCACACTGACGGTTGAGCCAGCAAGAATCACTTGGTTAGCCGTTGGGTTGGTTAATGTCACGACAGGTGGGGTTGAACAAGCGCCTAAACCACTCCATGCTTCTTTCCAATAACTTCCAACCCCTGGCTCATACGCCCAACCGGAGCTGGAAGAACACCAACCGGCGATATCACAGCGATATTTTTGGTTCTTATTTTGTACCAACTGCCCTGCCGAATACGCGGTTCCCGCCGAATACACAGGTAAACCCGCGCAACCTGCATTCGAGCCACTGCCGACCGTTAAAGTCACTTCTTGGCTCAGGGTAGACAGGTTGTCGTTATCAATCGCTTTGGCTTTAAAGGTATGGCTGCCGACAGCGGCATTCCAATTAAACTGATAAGGCTCAGAGCTATCGGTCACAACAAGTTGGCCATCAACATAAAATTCAACAGCGTTGACAGCGCCATCACTGTCAGTGGTATTTGCGGCCACGGCTAGAACATCGCCCACGGTTAGCTGTTCACTGCCCGTCGGGCTAGTCAACGTCACAGTTGGCGGAACTGGGTTACCGGTAGGCGTTACGCTGATATTTACGGTGCTGCTGGTGGTTGCACCTTGGTTATCGGTCGCAATCGCGGTCACTGAAGTGGCTCCTAGCGTTGCCGTCCAGTCCACTTGATATGGGGCTTGTTGGTCAATCGCGATACGCTGTGTGCCGACTAAAAACTCCACTTGAGTGATGCTGCCATCACTATCTGAGGCATTGGCTTGTAATCCGACGACGGAGCCTTGTGGGATCTTGGCGTTATTGAGTGGTGATTGAATGGACACTTGAGGTGGGTTATTCGCCCCTCCGTCACACTGTCCAA
Organism: Vibrio paracholerae; assembly: GCF_037672085.1. Classification (NCBI taxonomy): domain Bacteria; kingdom Pseudomonadati; phylum Pseudomonadota; class Gammaproteobacteria; order Vibrionales; family Vibrionaceae; genus Vibrio; species Vibrio paracholerae. The sequence continues at coordinate 1,920,638 of NZ_JBBHLM010000002.1, forward strand.
GAATTTGCCATGCGTCCCATTGACCAGAATGGGTTGCCGGATCGTTACCCTGAGTCCAGTAACGCGCTTGGTAAGCGGTGTTGGTTTTTTGAACTTTATCACTGCCAACATACACTGTACTGCTGTCCCACACTGGCACTCCGGCACAGTTATAGGCTTGTGCTGAGTAACTTACCCCCAAACTGGCGGTAATCACGGCGGCTAAACAATAGCGCTTCATGTTTCTCTCCTGTATTAGATGATGTCGCTTATAACTAATACTCCAGAGTGAAAGATTTGCATGTTAATCAATGGAATAGTTTACCGTTCTCGGCACAGTGTCACTGCTTCTTCTGTGGTTAATCATCGCTTTCAATTCTTTTTCGGCGCGATTCACGAAATAAAAAGGAGATCTTTAAAACAATCACCACTACTAAAAGCGGTGATTTAGGAATGACAAAAAAAAGGCCAGCATACTCGCTGGCCTCAATCCATCAACCTGTGATCACAGTGATAAAATCACCCCAGCGATCGATGCGCTCATTAGGTTAGCCAATACGCCTGCGCCAATCGCACGGAAGCCGTATTGGGAGATAAAAGAGCGACGTTCAGGTACAAGGCTACCCAAACCACCAATCAAAATCGCCATGGTAGAAATATTGGCAAAACCACACAGCGCGAAAGTCACAATCGCTTGTGAATGCGCACTCAATTGCTCTTTCACTTCAATCAGTTGAATGAAAGCGACAAACTCGTTCACCACCACTTTGTTACCAATCAACGAGCCTGCCGTGATCGCTTCATGCCATGGAATACCAATCAGCCAAGCTACCGGAGCGAAAACATACCCCATGATCAGTTCAAAGCTTAGCTCGATGCCAAACCAGCCACCAAACCAACCGAGCAAGCCGTTTAACAGCGCTATCACACTCACGAAAGCGAGCAAAGTCGCCCCTACCGCAACAGCAATTTTCACACCCGACATCGCGCCATCCGCAATCGCTTCGACGACGTTAGTGGATTTCGGCAGATCCAACTCATCTTGCGCAATCGCGGCATCGACGTGTTCGGTTTCTGGCAACATGATTTTTGCCATCAAGAGACCCGCAGGGGCAGACATGAAAGCCGCCGCGATCAGATAGTTCAATTCCACACCTAAAGAGGCATAACCAACCAAAGTACCGCCAGCAACCGACGCTAAGCCGCCAGTCATCACTGCAAAGAATTGCGAATCGGTCATTTTATGAAGATAAGGTTTCACCACCAGCGGCGCTTCAATCATACCCACGAAAATGTTTGCGGTAGCAGAAAGGGATTCTGCACGGCCTGTGCCAAGCAATTTCTGTAAACCACCACCGATGAGGTTAATCACTTTCGGCATGATGCCTAAATGGTAAAGGCCAGAAATCAGTGCAGAGAAGAAAATGATGATGCCAAGGACATTAATCGCAAACACAAAACCTACGCTGCCATTGGCGAGGCCACCAAACACAAAACCGATACCATCTTGCCCATAGTTGATCAGTTGTGACACCGCGCCCGTCACACGATTGAGTGCCTCTTTACCCGCAGGTACATACAGCACCAGTAAGGCGAAGAAGATTTGCAGCAGTAACGCTAAAGAAACTGTACGCAAGTTGATATTTTTTCTATTGGTAGAAAATAGCCACGCAACCAGCAAAATTGCGCCCATACCGAGGAGTGATGACATAACGCCGCCCAAAATGTGATTAGAACAGGAAAGGCGGCGATTTTAGTGAAGGAAATCGTATGCGCAAGGTGAGTTTGTTAATCACTCATTACCAAACCGGTAATCAAAATGCGTCTTTTCATAACTTGCTGATTTTATTAAGCCTAAACGTTTGCTTTTGAGTTATCTTTTCCATTGGGAAAATATCTTTTTAAAAACAGCAATAATCCTCATGGGATATACCCAAGCGATCTCCTGTTGCACTAGCAAGCCAGTGAGCCTATCTCACCGAGTATCGAAAGGCGGCGTCATTAAGGAGAGCAAACATGATCCACACGGCTACGGCGTTAAGTCGCCAGAAGCTATTCTGCTGCAAAACGAACATAAGGTTGTAAACGAGTATCCCAGTAACAAGGCGTACCGAGCCGCTGTTTGATAAATTCAATCACCGCCGATGTTTTTTTCGGCATATGTTGACGACTGGGATACACCGCATAAAACGGCATCTGTTGATTGGCGGACCACTCAGGCAGCAGTTGAATAAGCTGCCCTGTGCGAAATTCATCTCGCAGCAAATAGGTCGCTAAATAAGCGATTCCCCATCCTGCCACGGCAGCATCGCGTACCGCTTCCGCCAGATCGACCGAGTAGTTTCCGGCCACTTTAATGGTTTGATTGTGTCCATCTCGGCTGAATGACCAACGGGTGTAATCGCGCTCCCAGCTTCGATAAATCAAGCAGTTATGCTCCATTAAGGCCATAGGTTCTGTGGGTGATCCATAAGGCAGCAGGTAGTCTGGCGATGCGGCCACCACAAAACGGCAGTCGGCAATGCGCTGCGCCACATAACCCTCTGGTAGCTGCTCGTTACTGGTTATCCATAAATCCAACCCTTCCTTGAGCATATCGACTTTATGATCAAATAGATGCACTTCGACGTTCAACTCAGGATATTGTTGGCGAAGCTGCTCCAAAGCAGGCAACACATGCAAGGTGCCAAAAGATTGCGATAAACCAAGTCTAATCAGCCCTGTCACTTCATCACGCTGATCTTCCATTTCACTTTGTGCATTGGTCACAATCGTTAAAAGTTCACGGCACTGGGCATAAAACAGATTCCCAGCATCCGTCAGAGTAAAGCTGCGCGTGGTGCGCTGCACCAGTTTAACGCCCAGCGAGGCCTCTAACGCGGCGAGCTGTTTACTGACATGAGACACCGACACGCCTAGCGCGTGCGCAGCAGCAGTAAAACTTTGATGTTGGATTAACACCGCAAATAAAGCCATTTGGCTCGCGCGTTCAGCAAACAAATCGCATCTCCATCAGCAAACTCTCCCCATCACAGCCTTCTTCATCAACACATCCCGATTACCGAAATGCCTAAAAACCCGTTGCTCACAAACAGAAAAAACAGAGGGCTCAATGAGAGCCCTCTGTTCGCTAATTGCCAATCCGTTGCGTCAATCCAACAGGTTAGAACGCAATCCGATCCGCCAGATGGCTGACCGCCAACGCAAAGTAATGAGAGCGATTCCACTTCATCAATACATTGTAGTTGTTATACACAAGATAAATGCGCCCTGCTTCATCATCAGGCATGATGAGCCACGCTTTAATATCATCAGAAAGCGCTGGCAGCGGTTTACCATCATAACGAGTGACCCCAAGCTTACTCCACTCTTGTAACGTTTTGCCTTTTTCAGGCTGACGTCCTTCTAGAGCATGGTCAAACCCTTTGGGGATTTTCACTTGGCGTCCCCAAGTGTACTTATCATCCCAGCCTGATTGGCTGAGATAGTTAGCCGTAGAAGCAAATACGTCTGAACGTGTTCCCCAAATGTCTTTTTTGCCATCGCCGTTGCCATCAGCGGCAAAATTCAAAAACGAGCTTGGCATAAATTGACACTGCCCCATCGCGCCCGCCCAAGAGCCTTTCATGGCTTCAGGGGCAATGTGACCTTGTTCGAGGATCTGCAAGGCGGCCATGGTTTCTTTACGGAAAAACTCTTCGCGGCGGCCTTCATAGGCCAGCGTCGATAACGCATCAATCACCCGAAAGTTACCCGTGAACGCACCGAAATTACTTTCAACCCCCCACAAGGCAACAATAAATCTCGGTTGTACGCCATACTGCTTACCAATGCGTTGCAGCTCAGTGTAGTGTTTTTCATACAGAGATTGTGCTTGCTTTACTTTCCACTCTGGTACAGCGCGCGGGATGTATTCATCCAGCGTCAACTTTTTCTCTGGCTGATTTTTATCCGCAACGACGGAACGAGGCTTGTATTCCACATCACGAAACGCTTCGTTGAGGATACGTTCGGAAATTCCTTCTTCACGCGCTTGCTGCTTTAGCCTTTCGACATATTGTTCAAAACTGACTTCATTGGCGAGTACGGGTGCCGATAACGCTAGGCCCAGTACTATCGATAATAATTTTTTCAAGATGCCCTCCTTGAGCCATCTTCATCAGGGAGTTTGGCGCGCTTTGCGCTCCTTATGTTGTTCCAGCAAATTTTCTGGTGGCGGCGGTAACTGCAAAAAGAAACCTTGTTCCTGCATGGATTGTTTCACCTTCTCCACATTCACTTGCGCCAACTGACGCTGCTCAAGATTGACCAGCATGACAAAAATAGGTTTACCAAACATCTGTTTTAAGGTGTCAGGGACCTGTGAAAAATCGTCCCGTTTCGGAATATAGAGATAAGAGCCTTCTTTTTTAGGACTTTTGTAAATAGAGCAAAGCATGACAAGCCTTTTATTTCGATTATTGACCACTTAGGGCATTTTGTCTTAATTCAGTTAACTTTGATCAAAATTGATGCCAAATCACTTATTTCACCGCAAGAGAACTTGCTGTGCTTTGGCGCTGAATATAACATGACAGCCCTGTTCTCAGCCAATGCTCTCTCCGTAAGGCATAGAGTTTATTGAGGTCAATGTTACCATGTCGAAAAACCCTGACCTGAAAGGTAGTAGTTTTACTTTGTCGGTATTACACCTTTCTGACAACCAAATTGCGCATACTGTTCAATTTCTTCAAGAAAAGATCGCGCAAGCCCCGGCCTTTTTTGCCAATGCGCCAGTGGTGATCAATGTGGCGAAAGTCGAGGGCGATCTTGATTATCCTGCGTTAAAACAAGGGATCAGCCAAGCGGGTTTAATCCCCGTCGGTGTCACAGGATGTAAAGACAAACGTAGCCAAAACCTTGCCGTCGAAGCCGGTTTTGCAGTAATGACCGCCACAAACTCCCCAGCCCAAGCCCCAGCGCAAATGGCCCCGACCAAAGTGATTCGTACCCCAGTGCGTTCGGGTCAACAGATTTATGCCAAAGACGGCGATCTGGTGATCTTAAGTCACGTTAGTGCAGGGGCTGAAGTGATCGCCGATGGTTCAATCCATATTTATGGCACGTTACGTGGCCGGGCGATTGCCGGAGCGAGTGGTCAACGAGAAGCACGAATTATTTGTCATGATTTGCAAGCGGAATTGATTTCCATCGCTGGCCGCTATTGGTTAAGTGATCAAATTGAAAGTCAGTTCTGGCAACAGAGGGTGATGCTCAGTATGACTGACGAATCGCTCTATCTCGAAACGCTCACGATTTAAGATTGAAAGGAAAAAATAACATGTCGCGCATTATTGTCGTCACGTCAGGAAAAGGCGGGGTTGGCAAAACCACCTCCAGTGCTGCAATTGCTTCAGGTCTCGCGCTGCGAGGCAAAAAAACCGCTGTGATCGATTTTGATATCGGTCTGCGTAATCTCGATTTAATCATGGGCTGTGAGCGCCGCGTGGTGTACGATTTTGTCAATGTCATCAACGGTGAAGCAACGCTTAACCAAGCCTTGATTAAAGACAAACGCAACGAAAACCTGTTCATCCTGCCAGCCTCTCAAACTCGTGATAAAGATGCGCTAACCAAAGATGGCGTACAACGCGTGCTCAATGATCTCAAAGAGATGGGTTTTGACTTCATCATTTGTGACTCACCAGCTGGGATTGAGCAAGGCGCGCTGATGGCGCTGTACTACGCCGACGAAGCGATTGTCACCACCAACCCTGAAGTATCGTCAGTGCGCGACTCTGACCGTATTCTAGGCATTCTCGATTCTAAATCGATGCGGGCGGAGCAAGGCCAAGCGCCGATAAAACAGCATCTGCTGCTCACTCGCTACAACCCTGCACGCGTCACTCAAGGTGAAATGCTCAGTGTGCAAGACGTCGAAGAAATCCTACATGTGCCGCTGCTCGGTGTGATTCCAGAAAGCCAAGCCGTATTGAACGCCTCGAACAAAGGGGTTCCAGTAATTTTTGACGATCAATCCGATGCAGGCCAAGCTTATCAAGATACGGTGGCACGTCTACTTGGTGAACAAGTTGAGTTTCGTTTCCTGACTGAAGCGAAGAAAGGTATTTTCAAACGCTTATTCGGAGGTTAACGCTATGTCATTGCTGGAATTTTTCCGCCCACAGAAGAAGACTTCCGCGAGCGTTGCCAAAGAGCGTCTGCAGATCATTGTGGCTGAGCGTCGTAGCCAAAACGATCCTGCGCCTAGCTACTTGCCACAACTCAAAGAAGACATTCTGAAAGTGATTGCCAAATACGTCGCGATTGACCCATCCATGGTCGAACTCTCTTTTGAGCATAAAGGCGATGATATCTCGGTGCTTGAGCTCAACGTCAAACTGCCGGATGACGAAAAATAACCGCTTCAAGACCCTCATCGATGAGGGTCTTTTATTATCTCCTTTGTCTCTGCTCAACAGGCTCTCTCCAAACGATTTGGCGTTGTCGTCTGTAGGCGGCAAGTAGGAAAGGGGTACCCTTCTCCACAAGCAAATGACCATTTATTATCTGTTGGGAAATATCGCTTTTATTGAGCTAGATCACACACAACTTGTCGCTAAAATGACGCGCGTTTGACTAGGACTTAACGGCATGAGTTCATATTAGTCGTGTTTGTGATGGTCAACCTTTCTTAACCAAGGATCTATGATGAAAAAAAGTATTTTTGCCCTGAGCGCGCTGACTCTCATTCTTGTCGGTTGCGACAACCAACAAGACGCAAAAGTGGAAGTAGAAAAAGTCGTTGATGTTGCGGCAGCACCTGCTGAGCAATCTGCGGCTCAACCATCAACAGCAAGCGTTGATGCAGCGCACAATGCTCAAAACAGCCTAGATTGGGCTGGCATCTATCAAGGCACTCTGCCTTGTGCTGATTGCGGTGGCATTGAAACTGAGCTGACGCTGAACGCGGATGGCACCTACGCGCTAACAGAAAAATACCTCGATAAAGAAGGTGAACCTTTTGCCTCTCAAGGTAGTTTCGTTTGGAATGAAGCTGGTAATATCGTAACACTGCAAACAGGCGACCAAACTGGCAGACAATTCATGGTGGGTGAAAACACGCTGTCCCATCTGGATATGGAAGGTAAGGTTATCGAAGGTGAGCTGGCTGAGTTTTACGTGCTAAGCAAGCAATAAACCGAGTCGCTTATACGCTTTACAAAAATACGGTTTACGAAAAACGCGCCATCCATTGGGCGCGTTTTTTATTGCCTACATTTAAGCTTTGCTTTTCGTTTTCGCTTCAAAGGCGGCGAGTTGCTCTGGCGCCGCAGGCGGCTGGTGGTTTGCCTTCCACTCATCGTAAGTCATACCGTAAACGCGCTCACGCGCATCATCAATATTCAAATCCACCCCCTGTTTTTCCGCTTCAGCAGCGTACCATTTACACAAGCAGTTGCGGCAAAAATCCGCCAAAATCATCAGGTCGATATTCTGAACTTCTTTATGTTGATCAAGATGTTGTAGCAGTTGACGAAACACTGCGGCATCGAGTTTATCTTGCTCGGCTTGGCTGAGTTGTTGATGTTTGAATTGCGCCACGTCACTTTCCTTTTGTGCCATATTGAAGGCGACCAGTATATACCCAAACATAGGCAGATTGCAGTTGAAGCAGGCTTCGGATTTTCGTGATAAAAAAACACCCAGCTTTCGCTGGGTGTTGAATATCATGACTAAATTGGGCGTTGGTCTGTTTTTTAACCTTGGATACCAACAATCAACCAAGGAGCATTGGGGACTGTCAGGTCACGTTCTAAGTGCCATACGTCCTCGATGTTTTCTTCAATACCTTCGACAGCGTCACGATAACGACCGCTGAACTGCAAGCTGAGCTGAGCGCGGTTTGCATCGTAATCTGCACGAACAATCTCTGCATCCACGTACATGACGTCCGTATGTTGATCGCCTTCGTAATTCGCACGCTCGGCTTTAAGATCTTCAAACAGGCTTGGAGAGACATACTCACGAATCGTTTCGAGTTGGTTATGGTTCCACGCCCCTTGCAAGATGCGATAGTGTTCACGTGCACCATTCACAAACGCCACGCGGTCAAAACCGGCTGGGTAATTGTGGGGTACATCGCTCTGAGCGGCACTACCAAAACCACCACCCATAGATTGTGGCTGTTCAAAGTTGTGTACGTTAGGTTGCTCAAACGGCGTGCGGTTCATGCCGCTGTAGGCCGGTTGCTGCTGAGATTGGTTTATGCTGCCTTGCTTCGATGCCAGAAAAGCACGCATCAGCTTGAAGATCACAAACGCAATCAGACCCATGATCAGGATATCCATAAATTGGATACCTTCAAATGCACCGCCAAAGAAGGCAGCAAGCAGACCACCTGCCAGTAGACCGCCGAGCAAACCGCCCATTAAGCCTTTCTTCGCAGAGCTGGCTGGATTCGCCGCATCATTTTTCACGGTGTCATTTTTTTGTTGTTGCTGTTTAGGTGCCGGAGCCGTTTTGTAACTGTTATTACCAAACGACTTACCACCTCCGAATTTTTTGGCCTCAGCAATCGGAGTTACCGCAACCGAAACCATGATTAACGCGATAAGCGAAAACAAACGTTTCATACACTTCCTTAGGGTTCGATGTTATGGGGCTTTGCAGCCGATCTATCTTCTCAAAGTCACTATAGCCAGTTCATCTCGCAATGGAAACGTTTTGCATTTATCGACATGTATCAGAATATTGCAAATCGATTCGTTGACGCTCCTATAGGGGATGTTTAGACTATCGAACGTTGTTCATTATTGAATCCAGATCATGGCTAGACGAAACGATCATACCCGAGAAGAGCTGGTGGCTCTCACCTTAGATAGAGTCAAACAGTTCCTCGATACTCACTCCTATCATGAGCTGAGCTTACGTAAAGTCGCCACTATGATTGGCTACGTGCCCAGCACCTTAGTCAACGTGTTTGGCAATTACAATTTGTTGCTATTGCATGTAGTGGCGCAAACCCTTGATGAATTGGCGCAAGAAGCCCAGCAAGCGGTGAAATCCACCACTTATCCGAAAGATGCACTCTATCAACTCGCTTATTGCTACCATGATTTTGCGAAAAAAAATCCTTATCGCTGGCAGTTAATTTTTGAGCACAATATGAATGGGGAGATGCTGCCCGAGTGGCAAGCTCAACGCATTAATAACATGACCAGCATGTTAGAAGATCTGCTGAAAGTGATTGCGCCTTTGCGTTCAGAGCAAGAAGTGTTGCAGGCGAGCCGCGTATTGTGGTCTGGCGTGCATGGCATCACTATCTTGAGTGTCGATGATAAATTTTTTGCCAATGAACCGATTGATGGTAATGCTTTGATTAATAATCTGCTGAATCACTATCTGGCTAACTGGTAATGGATGAACAAGATGGCAAACCCAACTACGGCTCTCTTAACTGAGCGCCGCTTTTTACCCTATTTCATCACTCAGTTTCTTGGTGCCTTTAACGACAACATTTTTAAAAATGTCTTGTTACTCTTTGTTGCGTTTGCAGGCCCTCAAGCGTTACCTATCTCAAGCAATTTATTCATCAATCTCGCTGCTGGTCTGTTTATTTTGCCTTTTTTCCTCTTCTCTGCGACCGCGGGAGTCTTAGCGGATAAGCTAGAAAAGTCTCGGTATATTCGTTGGGTTAAATTGCTTGAAATCGCCATCATGCTGTGTGGTGCGATAGGTTTTATCACTCAAAGCTACGGAATCTCACTGTTTTTATTGTTTTTGATGGGTACACAATCGGCCTTTTTTGGCCCAGTGAAATACGCATTGCTACCACAACAACTGAAATCGGAAGAGCTCGTCCCCGGTAATGCCTTAGTAGAAACCGGTACTTTTCTGGCGATCTTATTAGGCACCTTAGGGGCTGGACTGATTGCTTCCGCTGATAACGCGCACTACTTCGCCGCGGCTGCGGTAGTGATTTTCGCCGTGCTTGGTTATCTCTCTAGCCGCGCTATCCCACTCGCACCTGCGAGTGCTCCGCATCTCGAATTTCGTTGGCAGCCAATTACGCAAACCAAGCAGACACTCCGCATCGCCAAACGTGATCGCGCCATTTTCCAGTCCATTATGGCGATCAGTTGGTTCTGGTTTCTCGGCGCGGTGTACCTTACTCAGTTTCCTAACTTCACTAAACTGCACCTCAACGGTAATGAAGCCGCGGTCTCTTTCTTACTGGCGCTATTTTCCGTCGGTATTGCCGTCGGCTCACTAGCGTGTGACAAGCTTTCCGGACACCGGATTGAGGTCGGCATTGTACCCTTGGGCAGTGTGGGGATCAGCCTCTTCGGGTATCTGATGGCGACCAGCATTCCCGCCGATCTCCCCATTTTCAGTACTTTTGCGGATTTTGTTACTTACTCCGCGCTATGGCCACTATTTACTTATTTATTATTGATTGGCGTGTTTGGTGGCGTATTCATCGTTCCGCTTTACGCCATGTTGCAGCAACGCGCTAAAGTCACTGAACGTGCGCAAGTGATCGCGGCTCTCAATATCTACAATTCGCTGTTTATGGTCGGCAGTGCCGCACTTGGCATTGTGTGCCTCAGTGTATTGGAGATGAGTATCCCGCAGTTATTTGCGCTCCTGGCTGTGCTTAACGTCTTGGTGGCTTTGTATATTTGCCTACAAGTGCCGATTTTTGCCGTTCGCTTTCTGGTGTGGATCCTCACTCATACGCTGTACCGAGTGCGTCATAAAAACCTGCACCATATTCCAGAACAAGGTGGCGCACTGCTGGTGTGTAACCATGTCAGTTATATGGATGCCCTATTGCTCAGTGCGGTTTGTCCGCGCTTAATTCACTTTGTGATGGAAGAAGAGTACGCCAACCTGCCACTGCTGAAACGTTTCTTGAAACGCGCTGGGGTGATCCCGATTTCTGCCAACAACCGAGCCTCTCTTCGCCGCGCATTTGCGGATATTGAACACTCACTCAACGAAGGGAATTTGGTGTGCATTTTCCCAGAAGGTCGACTTACCGCCGATGGTGAAATGAATCCATTTATGCGTGGCTTAGATTTAATCCTACACCGCAGCCCTGTTCCAGTGGTTCCTCTGGCACTCAAAGGGTTATGGGGCAGTTATTTCAGCCGTTACAAAGGTCGAGCTTGCCAAGGTGTGCCACGCCGTTTTCGCTCACAGTTAGAGATTGAAGCGGGAATGCCAGTTGCCCCGGAGCAAGCCAATGCGACGGTGATGCACGAAAAAGTGGCACAATTGCGTGGCGATTGGCGTTAATCTAGTTCGGTAGCGATGAGCAAAGGGAACACTTAATGAAAGGATTCTTCAATCTTAGTCACCTCTCTGCGGGATTTACCACGGTTTTGGTCGGATACACCAGTTCGGTGGTGATCGTGATCCAAGCCGCCACAGCCTCAGGTGCCAATCCAGCCCAAATCGAAAGTTGGTTGCTGACTCTAGGCGTGGTGATGGGGCTAACGTCAATCCTTTACTCTTGGTTTTACAAAACGCCAATTGTCACGGCGTGGTCAACACCTGCGGCAGTCATGCTGGCGGCATCGGCGGGGCAATATTCATTACCCGTGGTGATTGGCGCGTTTATGCTCTCTGGCGCGCTGTTTACTTTGACGGGCATGCTCGCGCCTTTGACACGCGCCCTGAGTAAAATCCCAGTTCCTCTAGGTACGGCTATGCTTGGTGCTATTTTGCTGCCCTTTTGTGCCAAAGCCTTCACCCCACTGACCGATACTCCCGCACTCTTTGCGCTTTTATTTACTAGCTACTTACTGGCTAAGCACTTTGTTCCTCGATACACCATGTTGGTGCTCTTGCTGGTCAGTCTTGGCAGTGCTCTCGCCTTGGGAAGCTTTCAGCATGCGGATCTGGCGCTGCGGATCGCCATGCCAATTTGGGTAACGCCGGAGTTTGATTGGCTCGCCATGCTCAACCTTGCCCTGCCGCTCTACCTCATCACCATGCTTTCACAAAATTTACCGGGGATTGCGATGCTCAAAAGCTATCAGTATGACGCACCAATCAAACCGATTTTGGTGGGCACGGGATTGGCGACCCTGATGAGTGCGCCTTTTGGCGGCTTTAGCGTCAACTTAGCCGCCATTTCGGCCGCCATCTGTATGAATGAGGATGTCGATCAAGACAAAACACAACGCTACCGTGCGGTACTTTGGGCTGGAGGATTTTATTTATTGGCAGGGATTTTTGCTGCCCTCGTCGTCAATCTCTTCCTCGCGCTACCCAAACCTATTTCAGCCATGCTCGCTGGTTTAGCGCTGCTCGGTACATTGATGATGTGTTTACAGAGCGCGTTTAAAATCGATGAGTACCGCGAGCCTGCGCTACTGACTTTTGTGATCACGCTTTCTGGTGCCACCTTGTTTGGAATGAGCGCGACGCTGATTGGCCTTGTGATCGGATTGGCGTACTTACGGTTGACGACTCGCCCACGACCATAAACTCAACCAGCAGCGGATAAGTTTAATCTTATAGCGGAGTGAACTGCGTTTGGTTGGCGGCCAACCACGCTTTCACCGCCGCACGAGAGACTTTAATTCCCCCATCCAGCAAAGCATCGGGGAGTAAAAAGTACATGATAGGCCATTTGAATTTTTCGAGTTTACCTTGGCACCAAGTATCACCGATGGCTTGACACCACTCGGCCTCACTACGAATCACGGCGACGGGTCGCGCACCAAACTCACTATCTTGAACGGGTATTACGATCGCCACTTGCACATGAGGGTGCTGGTTTAACACCGCTTCTATTTCTTCACAGTGAACATTTTCACCGCCAGAGATAAAAAGATTATCCGCTCGGCCATCAATCAACAGGTTATTGCCCTGCCAGCGACCGAGATCTTTGCTGTCAAACCAACCCTGCTCATCAGTGAGCGGTACTAGCTGCCCTTGCCGATAATAGCCTTGTGCCAGCGTCTTCCCAGCAATGAAAATCCTCCCATCAACAAGGCACAGCTCGCGATGATCCAAAAGCTCACCATTACCTGCAAGTCCATCGACCCGCTTTGCCGTCACGGTGGAGGCGGCTTCGGTCATGCCGTAGCCCAGCCAAGTATCAATACCGCGCGTTGCCGCCATTTGAGCGAGATCAACAGGGATATGGCTGCCGCCGAGCAGAACACGTTTGAGCGTCAATGGAGAGCTGCTATCCAACAAACGTTTAAGCTGAGTTGGCACCAATGAAGCGTGAGTGACGCCAGCAATATCGTTTTGCAGATCGCCAGTGCCGATCTTGAGTGTGGCTCCGACAGCAAGCCAGCGATAGAGAATAGCCACACCAGAGATATGATACAGCGGCAAACTGAGTAACCAACTGTCTGATTCGGTAAAAGCAAACTTGTTCAGTAAGCCGCGCGCCGAAGCCACATGTTGCTGATGAGTGTGTGCCACCGCTTTAGGTGTCCCCGTCGAACCTGAAGTGAAAATTAATGTCGCCAGTTGTTCACCAGAAAACTGGCTAGAGACTTTCTCACCACCAACGGATTCATCCCGCTCATCGGGCAAACTCAGACGATGAGCATTAAGCTCCGCAATCTCTTCTTCACTCAATGCGCAAGTTGGCGCTAACCAGAGATGCTTCGGGCTTTGCTCGGCATAGAGTGTGGAGAGCTTTTCCTGCAAACGCGCCACAGGTTGAGGCGCAAGAAAGGCGCACCGCGCGCCCACTTGAGTGCAGGCCAAAAACCACAGCACAGTGTGCAGATGATTTTTCCCGACCAGCGTCACCACTTCCCCCGACCGAACCCCTTGCTCACGCAGCACTTTAGCGTAGTGCGCCACTTGGCTATCTAATGCTTGCCAAGTCAGCGTTTGCCCAGCATGATTCAGCGCAACCTGCTTGGGGTCACGCTCAAGCCAAGGCTGCCAAAGGCTCACAGAGCAGATTCCGAGCGCCATACGATTGACTGCTCTTGCAGGGCAACCACAGGCAGTGAGCTATTTGGCCAAGGCGTTTCGAGCTGAGCACGGAATAATCCCATCGTATCCAGTCCCGGCACTTCATTAGGCAGCAGTTTATGCGCTAAACGTGCTAACTGGTTCAAGCCCAAGCTCGACTCTAAGCTAGAGCTGATCACCGCTTGTAGCCCAAGTGCTTTGGCTTTCTCAATCAAAGCCTCCACACGATACACCGAGCCAATCAAGGTTGGTTTGATGACAATGGTTTTGACACCTAACAGATTCTCTAAAGCAAAATCCGCATCGCGAACCGCTTCTTGTAAGGTTTCGTCCCACGCAATTGCAATCCCGGTATCAATCGAAAATGCGATGCTTTCGCTTGGCGATTGGCACGGCTCTTCCAAAAACGCGATTCGACTGCGTAACGACGGCGCAACGTATTGAGCAAACTTGAGCGCTTTGGCAGGAGTCCACGCGCGATTGGCATCCAAACGCAGGGTCAAATCCGGCATTGATTCCAAGAACAGGTTGACCAGCATGCCATCCCGAATCGGCTCATATAGCCCCACTTTGACTTTAGCGACTTTCTGCCCCGGTAAGTTGTTCAATACCGGCAGCAGCTCATCCGGATCGCCCGTGCACAGCGGCGCAACATAGTAGTTGCCTTGTGCCGGCAGCGCTTGTTCTAGCTCGTAGTGCGCCATCGAAAGACCAAAAGCGACCGAAGGGTGCTGTGCATCCCACTCGATAGCGTGACCTTTAACCCACTGCTCAAGCAGCGCTTGTGCTTGTAAGCCGGCGTCTTCCAGCGTTTCACGGCTAAAGCCAGGCAACGGTGCAATCTCACCGCGTGCAGTACGGCCGTTTTCGGTCAGTTCGACAATAAAACCTTCACGCTGAGTCAGTTTCTCATTGCGAAGGATGACACCGCTATCCATCGGCAGTTGGTAGCGATAGAGGGTTGCATGACGCATGTGGATCTCTTCCTATATCCAATACATTCACATAAACCGACGTTTATGTTCAAAGAGAAAGAGCGGCAGGACGCCGCTCTGAAAAGCATTATGGGTTACGTGGGAACTTGTTGAAGTCCGGACGGCGTTTTTCATTAAACGCGTTACGGCCTTCTTGCCCTTCTTCAGTCATGTAGAACAGCATGGTCGCGTTGCCAGCCAGCTCTTGCAGACCCGCTTGGCCATCACAGTCCGCATTGAGTGCCGCTTTCAAGCAGCGAATCGCCATCGGGCTGTGTTGCAGCACTTCGCGACACCAGCGCACGGTTTCTCTTTCCAGCTCTTCCACTGGCACAACCGTGTTCACCAGCCCCATATCCAAGGCTTCTTGGGCATTGTAGAAACGGCACAGGAACCAGATTTCACGCGCTTTCTTCTGGCCGACAATACGCGCCATGTAAGAAGCACCCCAGCCGCCATCGAATGAGCCGACTTTCGGGCCCGTTTGACCAAATTGTGCATTTTCTGCTGCGATGGTCAGGTCACACATCATATGCAGCACATGACCGCCGCCTACCGCCCAGCCAGCCACAGCCGCAATCACAGGCTTTGGACAAGTCCGGATCTGACGTTGGAAATCGAGCACGTTCAGGTGGTGAGTGCCGGAATCATCGCGGTAACCGCCGTAGTCACCACGAATTTTCTGATCGCCACCGGAGCAGAAGGCATCTTCACCTAAACCGGTCAGGATAATCACACCCACTTTGTCGTCATAACGCGCATCCGCCAGTGCATGGATCATCTCTTTGACGGTCAATGGACGAAACGCATTGCGTACTTGTGGTCTGGCGATGGTGATTTTGGCAATCCCATCGTCGGATTTGTGGTAGTGGATATCTTGATAGTCACCGGTGCAGTCTTGCCAAATCACTGGTGCGTAGAGTTCTTGCTCAGAAATGCCTGTAGTTTTAGCCATGGTGGTTCCCATTGTCGTTATCACTCAATCGATTATTGAGTGGATCATCGCTTGTACAATCTTGGCAAACGCTTGCGGCTGTTCGTGGTGGACATTGTGTCCCGCCTGCGCAACCTGACTGTAACTTAACCCGCTACTCTCGGCGAGTTGCTGAAATTTACTGTCTTGCTCACCACACACGTAATGGATGGGGAGCTTAAGAGCCTGCAGTGCTGGCAATAAATAGGGCTGCTTAGCCAGACTTGTCGCCAGTAACATATGTGCTACTGATGAACCAAGATTAGCACTACGTTGCGCAATCAAAGTTTGTCTTTGCTCATGATTTAGTGAACTAAATACCGCTTGTTGATACCAATCGCTCAACACATGCTCAATCGGTTGCTGACTGAAGCGCTGCGCCCACTGCTGATCATGTTGCCAACGCGCTGCTTTTTCCTCATTCTCTTGCAACCCGAAGTGACCACCTTCGATGATCGCCCCTCGCAGATTAAAACGCGAAAAAGCCCCCTGCACTAATCCATTCATGATTAATCGCCCGCCGAGCGAATAGCCAACCAAAATGACTGGAATCTCAGGAGTAACATGGGCTTGTACGGTTTGCTCGATCATTTCGACCGCTTCGGCAAAATCATCACAATGCCGTTCTGGATTTGCGCCGTGGTCTGGAAGATCCAGCGTCAATACTGCGCACTGAGTGAGCGCTAAATGAGAGAGAACCGGTTGCCAATCCGCACCACTGCCAAGCAAACCGTGCACCAACACCACCAAGGGTGTTCGCGCAGTAGGCTTGGCAAAGTGCAGTTGACTAGAGAGCATGGAGTTGCGACGTCAATTGTCTGATGTGCATGGAGGCTTGCTGCGGCGGGGTTTTCACCTCGATAAGCAAAGCACCTGCACCGTGTGCAAAATGATCTTCCACTAAGGTTTGGTAGTGCTCTAAGGTTTGCGCCGCGCAATACGCTAAACCAAATTGTGAGGCGGCGTGAGCAAAGTCCATTCCATGCGGCATTTGATAGAGCGCTTCGCGCTGCTCACTCGGCACAGGCAGGAGATCGAAAATCGCTCCGCCGTCGTTATTGGTCACGACTATCACGGTCGGCTGCGCAGGATTGCGCATCAACGCGAGCGAGTTGAGATCGTACAGTAGCGAGGTATCTCCCAGCAGCATCAGTAGTGGCTTGTGCCGCGCACGTTGCACCCCTGACGCTGTGGCGACTATGCCATCAATGCCAGATGCGCCACGATTAGAAAACACTTCACGCCCATCAAGCGCGCTGAACATATCCACCAAACGCACAATCAGGCTGTTGCCCAAAAACAGATCAGCTTGCGTAGCGCGCTCAGTTAAATCTAACGCCAGTGCGACTTCACTCAGGGAAGAAGAGGAGAAATGCAGTTGCGCCAGTTGGCGAACCGACTGCGCATAATGGGTTAACTCATCGGCCCAACCTTGCTGGGTATGTTGACCCGCTAAGCGTTTGCTGAGCACAACGTCTACCCAGTGGCTAATCTCACACACCCACTGCTGCTGCATGGCGTGCCAAGGGTTATTGCGTGCGCTGTGCGGCGCAATGTAATGATACTCGCCAAGACCCGTGGCGCACCACGCTTCTAACCACTGCAACAGACGTTTGGAGACAACCCGCGAACCAAATTGAACCACACATTGAGCTTGATTGAGCTGTTCACGTGCTTTGGGATGCTGCAGCCAGAGATCAAAATGTGCCCATTGGCTACTGATGCCCGATTGCGGATCGCACAGTAGCGGCCAGCCCATCGCTTTGGCAAAGCGCTTTGCCGCTTGAGCCTCTTGCACGCTCAGCGAGCCAACAATTACCACCCCTTTAGTCAGCAAGCCATCGATTGTTGCGGGAACACTCCGCACTAATCCTTGATGAACTTGGGTATACGGCCGAGCTTGCTCACGCCAACGCTGAACAGGTTGTAAATAAGGTTGATAAATTGCCTCATCCCCAGCCGAATACAAGGGCTCAGGAAATGGGCAATTGATGTGTACGCTTCCACCGAGTAGGGCTTGACGCGTCATGACTTCATCAATCGAAGTAAGTAGCCAAGAAAGTGGATGATGGATGGCAGGACTAGGCAGCTCCAGCGATGCCGTGACATGAGATGAAAAAATCCCAGATTGCACAATGGCTTGATTGGCACCACACCCCACCAGCTCAGGCGGACGATCCGCCGTAAGTACCACTAAACGTTCACCGGTGAGTTTGGATTCAGCAATGGCTGGTAATAAGTTCGCCACTGCAGTGCCCGAAGTTACAATCACCGCAACAGGCTGTTGGCTGGCTTTCGCTAAACCAAGCGCCATAAACCCTAAGCCGCGCTCATCATAGTGTGTATGTAACGTGAAAGCCGTATTCGCATTAGCCTCAAGCGTCAACGGGGTTGAACGAGAGCCCGGAGCCACACAGACTTGTGTCACCCCCAAACGGCTTAACTCTTCGAGTAACACTCGCGACCAAAGGCGGTTCAATAAAGCTTGATCGTGGTTCATGATGCCACTCCCAGCGGTAAGCGGTCGGTTATCAAGCTCAATAAGGTAGAGAGCTTTTTATCCAGCTCCTGCCATTCATGTTCAGCAATCGAGCCCGGCACAATGCCAGCGCCTGCATAGAGCTGAACTTGTTTATCCACCACTAAAGCACTGCGGATCGCCACACAAAACTCGGCTTGCGCATGGCTAAAATAACCCATGGAGCCTGCGTACCAGCCGCGTGCAAAAGGCTCATTTTCCGCGATGAAGGCCAGTGCCGCTTGACGAGGTAAACCTGCAACCGCAGCGGTAGGTTGTAATGCGCCCAGTAACTGCACGCCATTGACCCCAGATTTAAGCTGCGCATCAATGCGTTTTTTCAGATGCTGCACTTTACGCAATCGCACCAGTTGCGCTTCTCGCTGGGTATGGATCTGCTCGGCGTGTGGCGCGAGGCTTTCGATGATGTCCTCTACCACTAACTGATTTTCATTGAGGTTTTTACTGTCATGCGTCAGCCAGTGAGCCAGTTCCATATCTTGCGTCGCATTAGCTCCCCGACCAATCGTGCCCGCTAAAGCTTCGGTTTCCAGATTCTGTCCATGGCGTAGGTAGAGTCGCTCTGGGGTTGACCCCATAAAGCTGTGGCGAGAATCGAGAGCCAAAAGAAAGTGAAAGCTGTGGTGATTTTGGGCATGGCTAGCTTTGAGCAGCTGCGCCGCACTGAGCGATGCATCCAACGTCAGGGTAGTTTTACGCGCTAATACCACTTTTTTGAACTGTTGTTCGGTGATCCCCGCCAGCACTTTTCCCACCAAATCATGCCATTTAGCCGCCGTTGGCGTGTGTTCGACACGAGTGACGTGCGCTGTCATCGAACGCAAAGTGGGCACTTCCACCAGCAGTTTTTGCAGTGCGGTCAGCGTGCGCTGCGGCTCATTATTGATATTGACCGCGAGTAACCACTGTTCATCCCGTCGAATCAGTTCAATCTGTGGTAGAAAGAAGAAGGAAGACATGCAACGCGGATTTTTGGCAGTATGCCCATCAAAGGAGCGTCCACCCCATACTCGCTGCTCATCGCCTAAAATCGCATACGCCGGAGCAGGATCGGTAAACGTGTACACCTGACCGAGCGCGACCACTTCTTCACGAGTATCACGCGATTGCCAGTAAAATTTTGGGAAAATCGGTTGGGCATCAAGCCAGTCAATCAGCGCAAAGGGTGGCTTATCGGCCAACGGCTGAGTAAAACGAACATCATGATCCTTCGCGCCACGGATGTGCTCCATCAATTGAGCAACGGCCTGATAAAAATGCAACAAAGCGACCTCGTACGGGGAGAGATTCGGTAAACTGCGGCTACTCTATTGAGAGAGCCTTATGAAATCAAGGCTATGGGGTATCTTTTACTTCGGCAAGTGATCGAGGCAACATGTCTTCTGATTTTAAAACCAGGTTGTCTTAGATTTTTATTCTAAAAAATGGCAAGTTAGTGTAGTTTGATCAAGAAAACAGATTATTTTCAGGAACATTACAATGCAAAATATCGGGATGTCGTCAAAACTCGATAATGTCTGCTATGACATTCGAGGACCAGTGCTTAAACATGCTAAACGCATGGAAGAAGAAGGGCATAAAATACTGAAGCTTAACATCGGTAACCCTGCCCCGTTTGGTTTCGACGCCCCAGACGAGATCCTAGTCGATGTGATCCGTAACCTACCCACTTCACAAGGTTACTGTGACTCGAAAGGCATTTATTCCGCTCGCAAAGCGGTGGTGCAGTACTACCAGAAAAAAGGTATCCGCAGTCTGGACGTCGAAGATGTATACATCGGGAACGGTGCATCCGAGCTTATCGTGATGGCGATGCAAGCCCTGCTCAACAATGGCGATGAAATGCTGGTACCCGCCCCTGATTACCCACTGTGGACAGCCGCGGTGGCACTTTCTGGCGGCAAAGCCGTGCACTACATCTGTGACGAAGAAGCCGATTGGTATCCCGATCTCGATGATATTCGCAGTAAAATCACTCCAAAAACCCGTGGCATTGTGCTGATCAACCCCAATAACCCAACCGGCGCGGTGTACAGTCGTGATTTCTTAATGGAGATCGTCGAGATTGCCCGCAAGCACAAGCTGATGATTTTCGCCGATGAGATTTACGACAAAGTGCTGTACGACGGCGCCGTGCATACCTCAATCGCCACCTTAGCGGATGATGTATTAGTCGTCACCTTCAACGGCTTATCCAAAGCTTACCGTGTTTGTGGTTTCCGTGGTGGCTGGATGTTCCTGACTGGCCCCAAACAGCAAGCACAAGGCTACATTGCAGGGCTCGATATGCTGGCCTCGATGCGCTTGTGTGCCAACGTGCCAATGCAACATGCGATTCAAACGGCGCTTGGTGGCTATCAAAGTATCAATGAGCTGATTTTGCCAGGCGGCCGACTGCTCGAGCAGCGTGATCGCGCATGGGAGCTGATTAACCAAATCCCGGGGATTTCTTGCGTGAAGCCAAAAGGCGCGATGTACCTGTTCCCGAAAATTGATACCAAGATGTATCCGATCAAAGATGACCAGAAAATGGTGCTTGATTTCCTAGTGCAAGAAAAAGTGCTGCTGGTACAAGGCAGTGGTTTTAACTGGCCAAAACCGGATCACTTCCGGATTGTGACTCTGCCACATGTGGAAGATCTGGAAATCGCCATCAGTCGCTTTGAACGCTTTATCACCACTTACAGCCAATAATTCACTGGCAGCAAGTTGCAAAATGACTTGCGATTGTAGGTAGGCGAAACAGGCTCTCTTTCGATACACTGAAGAGAGCCTGTTTTTTTATCTTCTTTTCAGCGTCATCGGCCCCTGAAAAGCCAATCCATCAGCAAGGAAGTGAGAGTGCTATGCAAGAGAGCCATTTTTTCGCCCACCTCGCGCGCATGAAACTGATTCAGCGCTGGCCATTAATGCGTTCCATCTCCAGTGAAAATATTTCTGAACACAGCCTGCAAGTCGCCTTTGTCGCTCACGCGCTGGCGGTGATCAAAAACAAAAAATTTGGCGGAACGCTCAACCCTGAGCGCATTGCTATTCTCGCCATGTATCACGATACCAGCGAAGTGCTGACGGGGGATTTGCCCACGCCCATCAAATATTTCAATCCCGAGATCGCCAAAGAGTACAAAAAAATCGAAGCGGCGGCCGAACGGCGTTTATTAGAGATGCTCCCAGAAGAACTGCGCGACGATTTTCGCCCGTTTCTTATCTCCAATGCGGCCGATCCCGATGAAAGCGCCATCGTTAAGCAAGCCGATGCGATTTGCGCCTATTTGAAATGTTTGGAAGAACTCAGCGCAGGTAACCATGAATACGCTCAAGCGAAAAAACGCCTTGATGTGACGTTGCGTGAACGGCACAGCGAAGAGATGGAGTACTTCCTGCAAACCTTTGCTCCGAGTTTTGAACTAACACTGGACGAAATCAGTTAAGCCACAGTAAGTTAAGAACTCAATAGTTAACGTGTTGTAAGTAAAAGAAAGTTCGTGCAAGGAGTAACGCGATGCAAGTATCCCTAAACCCTGAGTGGTTAGCTCGTAACAATGATGAGCACAAAATTCGCCGCAACGATCATCGCAGCCCATTTCAGCGCGATCGCGCGCGTATCCTCCATTCAGCAGCGTTTCGGCGCTTGCAAGCCAAAACCCAAGTCCACGGAACGAGCCTAAATGACTTTCATCGCACTCGCCTCACTCATTCACTGGAAGCGGCGCAAATCGGTACCGGCATCGTCGCGCAAATTAAACTCAAACAACCGGAGTTTCGTGAGCTATTACCCTCTGATAGCTTGATTGATTCACTCTGCCTTGCGCACGATATCGGGCATCCTCCTTACGGGCATGGCGGTGAAATTGCGCTCAATTATATGATGCGCGATCACGGTGGCTTTGAAGGCAATGCGCAGACTTTTCGTATCGTCACCAGCTTAGAGCCTTACACTGAGCATCACGGCATGAACCTGTCGCGCCGCACGCTACTCGGGCTTTTGAAATACCCTGCGTTGCTGAGTGCCACGCGCGCTGCAACACCACCTCCAGCGGTCGCCCACCAACGCCAACTGAAAGCTAAAGATTGGTCGCCTGCAAAAGGCATCTACGATTGTGATCTCGCGAGCTTGGACTGGGTGCTGGAGCCGCTGTGTGAAAGTGACCATGAATTGCTGGGGCAAATGCGCGCAGAACCAAGCTCCCCCAAAGAGCATCGTAAAACCCGCTTTAAATCGCTCGATTGCTCGATCATGGAACTTGCGGATGACATCGCTTACGGCGTGCATGATCTGGAAGATGCGATTGTGCTGGGTATGGTAACCCGCGCGCAGTGGCAAGAAGCCGCAGCGGCGCAGCTTGCCGAGTGTGGCGACCCTTGGTTTGAAGAACATATTGCCGAGCTCAGTGAGATGCTGTTTTCTGGCAAACACTATGTGCGCAAAGATGCGATTGGCGGCATTGTGAATGCGCTTTTAACCAGTATCAGCGTGAAACCAGTGGAAGCGCCATTCCATAATGAACTGTTGGCGTTCAATGCTTATATCGAGCCGCACATGGGCAATGCGCTTGAAGTGCTCAAGCACTTTGTAAGCCAATACGTGATTCAAATTCCGCAGGTACAGCGCTTTGAATACAAAGGCCAGCAACTGATCATGGATTTGTTTGAAGCATTGAGCGCTGACCCAGAGCGCTTACTGCCACAAGCCACCGGTGAAAAGTGGCGCAAAGCCCAAGAGCAAGAGGAAGGCATGCGCGTGATCTGCGATTACATTGCCGCGATGACGGATGCTTACGCGCAGCGACTGCATCAGCAGCTCTTCTCAGCGCAGAGTCATTACTGACGGTAATTTCGCTCGAAAACGCCTTCCGGCATCTGATCGATCTGATATTGAATCATGGCATCAAACACCTTGAGCAGTGGTGAAAAGTCACGCTCAGGTTGCCATTTTTGGAGCAGATGATACCCCGCCTCCACAGTCGAAAGCGCGGTATCATCCGGCGCTTTACGAATTCGGTAATGTCCAACACACTCGTCCGGCAAATGTAGGCTCGGTAAGTCATGCAGTTGAGTGTTGATTTGCCACATCTTGTAGGCTTTTTTCCACGTCCCATCGAGCAAAATCACCCGCGTTTTGCGCGCTGTCACAAGGCTTATCTCGGTGCACTCTTGCGCCTGTTCATTCGGATAAAGCACATAGTGGTCCACATCTGGCTCTGCCAGCAGTTGGTTTAACTCGTCATGCTCACGAAAATCTTCGCCCACCAATAGCCGACAATTAGCCAATGACAAGCTGAGAATGCGCGCGGTACCGAGTGGGCGCTTTTGTTCCGTTGGGTGCTGAAGAATGATAAGCTCAACCGCACTTTCCAGCGCGACAATGGACGGACACAAGCACGCTTTACGCGCTTTACCACACTCGGAACAATAACGGGACATGACGTGAATCTTTACCTGCTGTTATTGGCAATAAGCCTGTTGAGTTTAAGTTTGCAGTGGCCACCACTGCATGAGCTGACTCTATGGCACTTCAGCGCCATAGAACAAGGTCAATGGTGGCGCATCCTAACAGGAAACTTCGCACACACCAACTTTGCCCACTGGGCGATGAACCTTGCCGCATTATGGATCATCAGCTTTGTGTTTAAACCCACAGCACGTCAGTTACTGATCCCTCTGCTACTGACTAGTCTTGCGGTGGGAGTGATGATTCTCGCCTCCGACATGCAGTCTTATGTTGGGCTCTCCGGCACCTTGCATGGTCTGTTTGCTTACTACGCGCTGAATGAAGCACTGAATGGACGACGCAGCAGTT
This sequence comes from Vibrio paracholerae, assembly GCF_037672085.1. Lineage (NCBI taxonomy): Bacteria > Pseudomonadati > Pseudomonadota > Gammaproteobacteria > Vibrionales > Vibrionaceae > Vibrio > Vibrio paracholerae. The sequence goes on from NZ_JBBHLM010000002.1 coordinate 1,944,841, forward strand.
GGCTGTTAGTGCTTGGCGTTATCGGAAAAGTCGCATGGGAACTGTGGTTTGGCGCATCCGCTAGCACCGCAGAGCTGATTGGCGCACGAGTAGCGACGGAAGCCCATTTAGCCGGTTTAGTCAGTGGCTTATTACTCAGCGTCATGCTGTTTAGCTTGCGAAAGAGAGTGCGAAAAAAAGACTAGGACTTCAATTCGCACCTACATCGTTTAGCTATTCATATTCAAAACCACTTGGCGCGGTAGGGAAGCGAATAAACTTCACCAAAACGCTGCGCCAAGTAGGAAGGGGATTATTTCGAGACGAGCGTATTAAGCTTCTCGCCAAGTAATGGTAAACGCCACCCTTGCATTAAATCTGGCAAGCGGGCTGGGTCGCGATCGCGCTTCCATACCCAACTCAGCAGTTGGTTAAGCTGTTTTTTCGAGGCCAGAAACTCGGTCGCGAGGCCACTGGTGTTCGAAACGCTCTTTACTTCATCTTTTAGACGCTTAAACAGCTGCTTGTAACCTGGGTATTCCATGATCGGCACAATTTCTGGCGGATACGCATCGGCAGGGGTTTCTAGCGCAGCCTTCACCATGGTAATGATTTTGCTGCTGTGACGACGAATCGCATGCGGATCAACCCCCTCTTCTTCCATCCGTTTCGGACTACGTAGCGCCAAACGCGAAATGGTCAGTAAGTCCGTTTCTTTAATCACGAAGTTGAGCGCCAAATCTCGGTTTACCGCTTCATGGTAACGCCATGTGGCTAAGGGTTTGAGGATCGCCAGCTCTTTAGGCTTAAGCTGCCAAGCCCCTTTAATATCTAGATAAGCGAGCTCTGGGTTGCTGACTTTGGTGCGTTTGGCCACTTGCAGTTCACTTTCTTGCAATGCCGCGTCCCACCAGCCGGCTTGGGTCACTCGCTCGACCAGTTTTTCGTACATTGGCAGCAGATAGAACACATCGGCCGCGGCGTATTCCAATTGCTTGTCACTCAGCGGGCGTGCTAACCAATCGGTACGCGATTCGCTTTTGTCTAACTCCACTTGCAGTTGGTCTTGCACTAACGCGGCAAACCCAGTGGATAAACCATAACCTAAAAATGCAGCCATGATTTGGGTATCGACCATAGGGAAAGGCGTGCAGCCAAACGCATTCTGGAATACTTCCAAATCTTCGCCACAAGCGTGCAGCACTTTCAATACCGAAGTGTCTTGCAATAACTCGACAAACGGTGTCATTTCATCCAGCACGGTGGGATCAATCAGTGACAGGCTTTCCCCATCAAACATCTGGATCAACCCCAGTTGCGGAAAGAAGGTACGGGTGCGGACAAATTCGGTATCCAGCATCACCACATCCGCATCACGGGCAGCAAGACAGACTCGTTGTAGATCGCCAAGTTGGCTAATAATTTGATAATTCACAGATAACTCGCAGTTGTTACTCAAAAGAAGAGGCACTTCATTTGAAAGAAAATGCCGGCAATCACGGCCGGCATTCTAAAATAAAAATACTCGCAGCTGGGTACAGCTTATGCGCTTTGCTTCGCCTTTGCTGCCAACTGTGCGTCATTTTCTTCACGCAGCACACGACGCAGGATTTTGCCCACGTTGGTTTTTGGCAGATCGTCACGAAATTCAACCAGTTTTGGCACTTTATAACCGGTCAGATGCTTACGACAGTGAGCAATCACTTCGTCTTTGGTCAGGCTCGGATCGCGCTTCACCACATAAATCTTCACCAATTCGCCAGAAACATCGTTAGCCTGACCAATCGCTGCGACTTCTAGCACTTTGCCGTGCAGCGCCACCACATCTTCGATTTCATTCGGATAAACGTTAAAGCCTGAAACCAGAATCATGTCTTTCTTTCGATCCACAATGTGGATCAAACCTTGGTCATCGAATTTCACGATATCGCCGGTTGAAAGCCATCCCTCAGCATTGAGCACTTCTTTGGTCGCTTCAGGGCGCTGCCAGTAACCTTGCATGACTTGTGGGCCACGCACTTGCAGTTCACCAACTTGATCGTTAGGCACCACATTACCCGCATCATCCACAATCCGCACTTCGGTTGACGGTACTGGCAAACCAATCGCGCCCGTGTAATCGGTCAAATCGTATGGGTTGCCGGTCACCAGTGGCGAACACTCGGTCAGACCATAGCCTTCGAGCAAATGGACACCGGTAGTCTTTTTCCAACGCTCAGCAACAGCGCGTTGTACTGCCATACCGCCACCAACCGCTAACTTCATATTTTTGAAGTCGAGCTCGTGGAAATCTTCGTTATTAACCAGCGCATTAAACAGGGTGTTTACACCGGTAATGGCTGTAAATGGGTACTTTTGCAGCTCTTTCACAAAGCCCGGAATATCACGCGGGTTAGTGATCAATAAGTTGCGGCCACCCATTTCAATAAACAGCAAGCAGTTTACGGTTAAGGCAAACACGTGGTACAGCGGCAGTGCAGTGACCACCAACTCGCGCCCCTCTTGCAGCACAGGGCCATAAGCCCCTTTGGCTTGCAGCACGTTCGCAACCATGTTGCGGTGGGTCAGAATGGCGCCTTTCGCCACACCCGTTGTACCGCCAGTGTATTGCAGGAAAGCAATATCTTCACCGGACATAAACGGCTTCACGTATTGCAGACGGCGGCCTTTGTGCAGCGCTTTACGCATCGAAATCGCGCCCGGCAGATCGTACTTAGGTACCATGCCTTTGACGTATTTCACCACGAAATCGACAATTGTGCCTTTGGCGCGTGGCAGCATCTGTCCAAGACTGGTCAGCACCACATGCTTGACCTGTGTATTGGCAACGATCTGCTCTAAGGTGTTAGCAAAGTTTGAGACGATCACAATCGCGCGCGCATCCGCATCATTCAGTTGATGCTCTAGCTCTCGCGGAGTGTAAAGTGGGTTGACGTTCACGGCGATCATGCCAGCACGCAGAACACCAAACAGCGCCACAGGGTATTGCAGCAAGTTCGGCATCATCAGAGCGACGCGATCACCTTTTTTCAGCTTGAGATCGTTTTGTAAATAAGCCGCAAAGGCGCGGCTGCGCTCTTCCAGCTTACGGAATGTCATCACCGCGCCCATATTCATGAAGGCTGGCTGATCCGCGTACTTATGTACCGATTGTTCAAACATTTCGACCAGTGATGGGTACTGATCAGGATTAATGGTTTCCGGTACGTCTTTCGGATAACGTGAAAGCCAAGGTTTATCCACGGTAATACTCCTCGTTATTGGCTGGCGCTATTCTTGTTGTTGTCATCATGCAGTAGTTATGCAAATGCTGACCGCTATTACAGCACAGCCGAGGTGCTTGAGCACGTAACTCTCAAACACTTGTTTAAATTTTGTTAACTAAGCCAAAAATCAATTCAGCGACCGCTTGAGGTTGCTCTAAATGGCAGTGATGCCCGCCCGTCACTGCTGCTATGGGGATGGTCGCAAACTCTGGGTTTTGTGCTTGTTGCTTGAGTGTGGCAAACCCCTGCGAGCCCAAAATCACCTGCTGCGGACAACGAATTGATTCTTGCACCTGCGCGGCATGTTCCGGCGTCATACGATATAAAGAGTCCGCCTTGAGCTTAAGATCATGCCGCCAGAACCACTGCTCGTCATACTGATAAATGCCACGTTCGACCAACGGACGCAGCAATTCAGCCGGTAACTGATTGGCCAAAGCACGGTGACGCAGTGCATGTTCAAAGCTGGCATACCCACGAGGTTTTGCGTTGCGTAACGCATGGCGCGAGCGTATCCCTTGCCGCAAACGCGTGACACTGTGCGTGGCAGGTTCAGAGAGTGGGCCGAAGCCTTCTATCTGCACTAAACCGCTGACTTGCTCGGGAAAGGCGGCACTATAACAACTTGCGATTTAAGCACCAAGCGAATGCCCCACTAGCACCGGTTTGTTTGGCGATATGTTGAGCAACAGCTGATCGAGATCATCGATATAGTCGTGAAATGCAGAGTAACCCGCTTTATGGCTGGATAAACCGTGACCGGGCAGATCAACCGCGCACAGATGTAGCTTAGGTGCCAGCGCATGTAACGCAGGCATCAGTGACATGAAACTCGCCGCGTTATCCAGCCAGCCGTGAATAAAAATGACCGAGACTTCGGCCATTTTTGCATTGCCAACTTCAATGGCCGCTAATTGGCCTTGATCGAGCAGATAAGTGGTTGAAATAGGGTTCATTTGACTTCTTGAATGATCTTTCCGTCCCGCTCAGACATAGTGCGAGGCCAGCAATAGAAGCCACGACAAGGGAACATGTAGGGTTCAATATCATCAATTTGAACCCGTTCTTCGACACGCCACAAATGATAGCCTTGTGCATTCATCACCGGATAAGTGTGTTCATAGTCACCCACTTTGCCTTGTTCAGATGGTGCGGTTGTACCATAAAGCGTGAGCAAGCGACCTTCACCATAAGTGATTGGGTCCAAGAATCCCGGCACGTAAGCGACAAACCGACCTTGCGGCTCTTGATGGATGTTGGGACGCCCTGCACTATCAATCGGTAGGTTGACCAGCTCAACGCGGGTGCGATCTTTTTGGTTGCTGATGTTGGCAACAACGCCGCCCATTCGAACGGGTGATTGCGTAGCCGGATCGCGCTCAAGCCAAGCCGAATATTGAGTCACGACACTTTTATCATCGGAATTGCCCAACTCAGGTGGCAAGCTCGCACAAGCAGACAGCAGCAGAGCCATGGTGGGTATGAGAAATTTCAGCACATGCATCTTCATCGACTTCACCTCAGTTTTAGATGTAGATATCGACCCCAAGCAGCTGCGCAAGTTCCTCTTTGCGCGCTTGATTCATCACATTCAGGTACTCTTCCATCGCTTTACGACCCCGCCCTTCAGGCAAATCGTACTGCACTTGCGCGCGATGGATATCTGACTCATTGACCTGACGGATCGATTCCGCTACCGCCGTCGCGACTTTGCTGGTCGATGAAACGCTTTTGCCACTCTCGCTCTGACTGACCTCGCCCTTTTTCCCCGTTTTCGAGGTTTTATTGGTGCCAGGCAGTCGCGCCGGAGGTAATCCATTAATTGAAACCATACTGTTCCTATTCGTTTGCGAGTGAGTGAGCGCTCATCTTCTGCCTGACGGTTTTAGCCTTACTCGCGACCCGGCAGTTTTTTCCAAGCCACAGTATCGCGCAGATACACAGGGCTTGCCTGCTCCACACTCACTGTATTGCCTTGCGCTAATTCGAACTGAGCCAAATAAGCCATATCTTGCGCATCAGGGTAAAGCACTTCGCTGGTTTGCAGTTGCAACGGCAGATCCGCCAGTGCGGGATAAGCATCCCAACCCGTTCCTGCGGTTGCCCAAATCTGCTCATCTTGGGTTAAGGTCTGCGCTAACAGCGCAGGTGCAATCACACACTCCGCTTCCGCGGCTTGCCAACTGCCATCTTCTTGACGCACATAGCGCCCCCAATACACTTCTTCCATGCGCGCATCAATCGCGCTGGCAACATGGGTTAACCCCTGCAAGCGATACGCCGCTTGCGCCATCGCCGCTAAGGTCGAAATGCCAATCATCGGCAGATCTGCCCCAAAGGCTAAACCTTGTGCAATTCCAATGCCAATCCGTACCCCAGTAAAACTTCCCGGGCCACGGCCAAAAGCCAAAGCATCCAATTCTTGTAGCGTTACGCCTGCTTCTTTTAAGACTTCGTCCACCATAGGCAATACTTTTTTGGTGTGATCACGCGGGGCGATTTCACTGCGTGAATAAACAGCATTGCCGATGAGTAGCGCGACGGAACAGCGCTCGGTGGCCGTATCTAAGGCGAGAATTTTTACGCTCATGAGTCTCTCTGATTGATTTCAGTTATAGCTAATTGTTGTAGAAAAGTGGTGACGACGTCCAGATCCCGCGTGCGCGGAATCGGCGGTAAACTGGCGAGGAACACCCCACCATAATCGCGCGTGACCAATCGATTGTCACAGATGATCAATGCGCCTTTATCATTTTTATCGCGGATCAACCGCCCCACACCTTGCTTTAAGGTGATCACCGCTTCCGGTAGTTGCACCTGCGCAAATGGATCGCCACCGCGCAAACGACAATCTTCAATCCGCGCTTTGAGCAGCGGATCATCCGGTGCAGTAAACGGTAATTTGTCGATGATAACACAGCTTAAAGTGTCGCCTCTGACGTCTATCCCTTCCCAGAAAGCGCCAGTTGCGACCAACAGGGCATTGCCCAGCTCCATAAATTCAGCCAACGTTTTCTGCTTACTGGTTTCTCCTTGCATCAACACTGGCAAGGTCAAACGTTCACGAAAACGCTCGCCTAGATCGCGCATCATGCTGTGCGAGGTACATAAAAAGAAACAGCGCCCTTGGTTATGTTCGATCACTGGCGCGAGCATGCGTACCAGTTTCTCAGCAAGGCCTGGACTGTTCGGCTCGGGTAAATAGCGCGGCACGCATAATACGGCTTGCTGCTGATAATCAAATGGGCTGACCAGCGAAAACTGCGCACTCGGCGTCAGCCCTAGCCGCTCAGTAAAGTGGCTGAAATCTTCGTTGACCGCTAAGGTGGCGGAAGTGAATATCCACGCGCCCTCTTTTAGCGCAATCTGTTCACGAAATTTATCGGCTACCGACAGTGGAGTAATGTGCAAACTGAAATGGCGCGGCGTGGTGTCATACCAATAGGAATATCCAGTGACAGAAACATCACACACACGGCGAATGCGGCCTAAGATCAAAGTTGCACGTTCAAATGCGGTATCCAGAAGCTGACTGCGCCCCAAAGCCAGCTTGAGCACATCCAACGCAAATTGCAGCGCTTCATTGAGCCGTTCGACTTCTCTTGCCACTGTCGGCACTTTCAGCACTTCACGCCAGTTGCCACGATAGCCCGGCTCACCAAGCACAATGCGCAAATCCATTGCCGCCTGTACCAGTTTGTCAGACACTTTTTGCAGTTGGCGCATATCTTTCGCTTCGGTGCGATAACCGAGTTCAATGTCTTTCGCCAGCTCTTGCACTTGTCGGCTCGATACCGACTGACCAAAATATTGGCTCGCGATGTCCGGCAGTTGGTGCGCTTCATCGAAAATAAACACTTCGGCTTCCGGAATTAACTCACCAAAGCCCGTCTCTTTGATCGCCAAATCGGCCAGAAATAGGTGATGGTTCACCACGACCACATCGGCATCCATCGCGCGACGACGCGCTTTGGAAACAAAGCAGTCTTGGTAGCTGGCACACTCTTTCCCTAAGCAGTTGTCGTTGGTTGAAGTAATGGTTGGGATGATCGGGCTATCTTCCGCCAAATCATCACATTCACCTAAATCGCCGCTTTGGGTACTGGATGCCCAGCTGCGCACTTTCACCAACTGAGTGAGCAGCGTGGGATCAGATTCGGGAGTATGGCTTTCGACCATTTGCCGACTTAGGCGGTCAAGACAGAGATAGTTAGCACGCCCTTTGAGCAGAGCGACTTGGCCGAAAAAGCCTAACGCACTGACCATTAAAGGCAAATCGCGATGGAAAAGCTGCTCTTGTAGGTTTTTAGAACCGGTACTGATGATCACCTTTTTGCCACTGAGCAGCGCAGGCACTAAATACGCGAAGGTTTTGCCGGTTCCGGTACCCGCTTCAACCACTAATTGAGATTGGTTGGCGATAGCACTGGCGACCGCTTTCGCCATATCGACTTGTGCTTGTCTGGGTTGAAAGCCCGGAATGGCTTGGCCTAAAGCGCCTTGCTGGGAAAAGGTTTTTTCAATCATGCCAGTTCGTTGTGCAACGGAAATGGCGCGATTATGGCAGGTTTTCTCTGCGGTGCGAATGACAATCTCATTCACACCGCAGAGAAAGATTTACTTGCGATTGAGATAACGAGCAAGCCAAGGTGGAGCATCATAACCCGATGTCGGGGTGATGGTCATGGCTTTGGCTGCTTCAGAAGGGGAGGCGCGGTTTTCCCACATCTCTTCCAAAATATGCTCATCCATAGGCTGATCCCCGAGCAGTGCCTCAACCCGCTCGACATACAATTTACGTGCGAGAAGTTCTTTATCCATATCCGACCCCTTACTACTCTCAACAATAAGAAACTACCTACTCAATGCACAATGAACCTAAGTATTACTTGGCTAAAGCGATTGAATCTGTCTTGATAATAGATTAATTATAGGTGCGTATTTGCGGGCTGGCTCACCGTTCAGCCGCCGCCGATTTGTTTTTTAGAATGAAAAAATTCGCTAGACCCAGACTGGCTGAAATGGCAAAAAATAGCCTTGTTATTTCAAAGAGAAAGGGGATTTTTATTTTTGCATGGAAGTTGTTATCAATGGAAAAAAAAACCCTGCTGACGCATTGTCCTGATGCGCCGGGACTGATCTCCAAGATCACCAATATTTGTTACAAGCATCAACTCAACATCATCCACAATAATGAATTCGTGGATAATGCCAGCGGTCATTTTTTCATGCGTACCGAATTGGAAGGTTATTTCAATGACGCAACGCTGCTGGCCGACCTCGACCATGCTCTACCTCAAGGTACTAGGCGTAAACTGATCAGTTCGAGCCGCAAACGCATCGTCATTCTGGTGACTAAAGAAGCGCACTGCTTAGGCGATATTTTGATGAAAAACTACGATGGTAGTCTGGATGTGGATATTGCTGCGGTAGTCGGCAACTATGACACGCTACAACGTTTGACTGAGCGTTTTGATATTCCTTACCACTGTGTGTCCCATGAAGGTTTGTCGCGTGAAGCTCACGAACAGGCGCTATTAGACGTGATTGACCAATATCAACCAGATTATCTGGTTCTCGCCAAATATATGCGTGTGCTGACACCTGCGTTTGTGGAGCGTTTTCACCATAAAATCATCAATATCCACCACAGTTTCTTGCCCGCTTTTATCGGTGCGAAGCCGTATCAGCAAGCCTATGAGCGCGGTGTAAAAATCATTGGTGCAACAGCGCATTTTGTGACGAACGATCTCGATGAAGGGCCGATCATCAAGCAAGACGTGATTCCGGTCGATCATACCTTTAGCGCGCAAGATATGGCGCAAGCTGGGCGCGATGTGGAGAAAAATGTGCTCAGCAAAGCACTCAATAAAGTGCTGAATGATCATGTATTTGTCTACGGCAACAAAACTGTCATTCTGTAATTTCTATTTTCCAATCGGAAACAACAAAGGGCACTGAAGTGCCCTTTAAATTTGCGGTTTCTTTATACGGGATTACAAACGCACCGCCAGTTCCACACCTTGACGAATCGCGCGCGCAGCATCCAGCTCTCCGGCGACATCCGCCCCACCAATCACATGCAGCTTATCTCCCAGCTCAGCCCACTGCGCCTCAAAAGGACGCACGGATTCTTGACCTGCACAAATCACCACACTATCAGCATCAATCAGCTCTGATTTTCCATCACGCTCGATATGCAGACCTTGCTCATCGATTTTCTGATACTGCACGCCACCAACCAAATGCACACCGCGTTTTTCTAACGTGCGTTTATGGATCCAGCCCGTGGTTTTACCCGGCCCTTTACCCACCGCGCCTTTGCGCCGTTGCAGCAGCCAGACTTCACGCTCACTGGTTGTCTCAGGATATGGGTACAAACCGCCGGGGTGCTCGATGGCTTTATCAATCCCCCATTCGTATAACCAATCATCTAAAGTTTGATCTTTCGGCTCGGTGAGCATGCTCGCCACATCCACCCCAATACCGCCAGCGCCGACAATCGCGACCTTTTGGCCTACGGGTGTCTTTTCGCGAATTAAGGTTTGGTAATCAACTACTTTTGATGATTCACTCAGCCCCGCTAGGGCGATTTTGCGAGGTGTCACGCCCGTGGCGATCACCACTTCATCGTAGCCACGCAGATCGCTAAATTGCACTTCACAACCCAGATGCAACTTCACGCCAGTTTGATCAATCCGGTTAGCAAAATAGCGAATGGTTTCCCGAAACTCTTCTTTGCCGGGGATCTGCATCGCAAGACGGAATTGGCCACCGATTCTGTCGTTGCGTTCAAACAGATCCACTTGATGACCACGCTCTGAAGCGGTCGTCGCAAACGCTAAACCGGCAGGGCCAGCACCGACAACCGCAATTTTTTTGCTCTGCGCGGGTTTAACCACAATCTCAGTTTCATAACAAGCGCGCGGGTTCACCAAGCAGCTCGCACGTTTGCCACGAAAGACGTTGTCCAAACAAGCTTGATTACAACCAATACAGGTATTGATGAGCGCGCTCTGCCCTTCTTGCGCTTTGCGTACAAAATCCGCATCGGCTAAAAATGGGCGCGCCATCGACACCATATCCGCCTGACCACTCGCCAAAATTTTCTCCGCTTGCTCCGGCGTGTTAATGCGGTTACAGGTCACGACAGGCACTTTTAAATAGGGTTTGATCTTCTCCGTCACCCAGCTAAAAGCGGCACGCGGCACTTGGGTCGCTATTGTGGGAATACGCGCTTCATGCCAGCCGATCCCGGTATTGATAATGGTGACACCCGCCTCTTCTAAGGCTTTGGCAAGCACCACCACCTCTTCAAAAGTGCTGCCCTGCTCCACCAAATCGAGCATCGACAGACGAAAGATAATGATGAACTCTTTGCCAACCGCTTCACGGATAGCTTTAACAATTTCAACTGGAAAACGAATGCGGTTTTGATAACTGCCGCCCCACTCGTCGTAACGCATGTTGGTGCGCTTACAGATGAACTGGTTAATCAAATAACCTTCTGACCCCATCACTTCGACGCCATCATAGCCCGCCAGTTGTGCAAGCTCGGCGCTATTGGCGAAGTCTTGGATGGCATTGCGGATTTGGCGAGTGCTCATTTCACTCGGGGCAAACTTGGCAATCGGTGCACAAATCGCGGAAGCACTTTGTGAAAATGGATGCATCGCATAACGCCCCGCATGCAGCAGTTGCAAAGCGATTTTAGCGCCATGACGGTGCACCGCTTCTGTCACCACTTTATGGGCTTTGGCATGCTTAGTTTTGCTAAATTCAGCGCTGAATGGGTGCAGACGGCCGCGCAAGTTAGGCGAAAAGCCACCCGTCACAATCAAGCCTACGCCACCTTTGGCTCGTTCTTCATAAAAGGCCGCCAGCTTGTGCAGCCCTTCCTTATTTTCTTCTAAGCCAGTATGCATAGAGCCCATCAACACACGATTTTTGAGCTGAGTAAAACCAAGATCGAGAGGCTGAAATAGATTTGGGTACATAGCGACTTCACTTTGCTTCTTATTGATATGGTCTGACCAGAATATTCTTGCCAATTACAAAAATCAAACAAGTGTTTACATTTGTGTAACAGCGATCAAGGTTACGCTGGTTTGCAAGATTGTTGTTTGCCCCGATCAGATAACGTAGGATGTGGTTCGTTGTGCGCTGATATGCACTAGACATCTGAAGCTTTGGAGTGTTGTGCCACTCCGTTGGTCTGGAGATACCATGAAATCACTATTTCGTTTTGTTGGGCTGATTTTGAAAGGGATTTGGAAAGCGATCACCTTCATCAGGCTGGCACTGACTAACCTTATTTTCTTACTCAGTATTGGCATCATTTACTTTATTTATGTCCACGCTGACGCCCCGCTACCCACCATGGATAAATCCTCGGCACTGGTGCTCAATCTGTCTGGCCCGATTGTTGAACAGAGTACGCACATCAATCCAATGGAATCTTTTACGGGCTCCGTGTTTGGTGAAGAACTCCCTCGCGAAAACGTGCTGTTTGATATTGTTGAAACCTTACGCCATGCGAAAAATGACAACAATGTCACCGGGCTTGTGTTGGCTTTAGGAGACATGCCAGAAACCAACTTAACTAAGCTGCGTTATATCGCCAAAGCGATCAACGAATTCAAAGCCTCCGGTAAGCCTGTGTTTGCGGTTGGGGATTTTTATAATCAGAGCCAATATTACTTGGCAAGTTATGCGGACAAAATCTACCTCGCTCCAGATGGTGCCGTACTGCTAAAAGGTTATAGCGCCTACTCCATGTACTACAAAACTCTGCTTGAGAAATTGGATGTCACCACTCACGTCTTTCGTGTCGGCACCTACAAATCGGCAATTGAGCCTTTTGTGCGTGATGATATGTCAGCAGAATCACGTGAATCCGCTTCTCGTTGGTTAACTCAGTTGTGGGGAGCCTATATCGATGATGTTGCGGCGAATCGTAAAATTGATATTTCATCCCTCACGCTTTCTATGGAGGAGTTTGTCGCCCAGTTGAAAGAAGTGAATGGTGACTTAGCTGCACTTTCCCAAAAAGTCGGCCTCGTCGATGAACTGGCGACCCGTCAACAAGTCCGCAAGGCTTTATCAGAAACTTTTGGTAGCGATGGAAAAGACAGCTATAACGCCATCAGTTACTACGAATACAAAACCACTGTTAAGCCAACAACGCAGAGCGGTGCAAGTAATATTGCTGTTGTGATCGCCAGCGGTACAATTATGGATGGTTCACAACCACGTGGCACCGTGGGTGGCGATACTGTGGCTGGATTACTGCGCGAAGCTCGTAACGATAGCAAGGTCAAAGCCGTCGTACTGCGTGTCGATAGCCCAGGAGGCAGCGCGTTTGCTTCCGAAGTCATCCGCCATGAAGTTGAAGCTTTAAAAGCCGCAGGCAAACCTGTGGTGGTGTCGATGTCTAGCCTTGCCGCTTCCGGTGGTTACTGGATTTCGATGAGTGCAGACAAGATTGTCGCCCAACCGACCACACTGACAGGTTCAATCGGTATTTTCAGCGTCATCACTACCTTCGAGAAAGGTCTGAACAACCTTGGTATTTACACCGATGGTGTCGGTACAACACCTTTCTCAGGACAAGGAATGACCACAGGGCTCACTCAAGGTGCGAAAGAGGCGATTCAACTGGGTATTGAATACGGTTATCAGCGCTTCATTTCTTTAGTTGCTGAGAAGCGCGGTTTGACGCTAAAAGCAGTAGATGAACTGGCTCAAGGCCGAGTATGGACAGCGCAAGATGCGCAAACCCTCGGCTTAGTGGATCAACTTGGTGATTTTGATGATGCCGTACGTTTGGCAGCCAATCTGGCGCAATTGGAGCGATACAACTTGTACTGGGTTGAAAAGCCACTCACCCCTGTCCAGCAGTTTTTCCAAGATCTGCTCGGACAAGTGCGTGTCAGCTTAGGTTTGGATGTCTCCACTCTCTTGCCAAAATCACTGCAACCCTTGGCAGTAGAGTGGCAACAACAAACGTCGCTGCTCAATCAATTGAATGATCCCAAGGGGCAATATGCGTTCTGTCTGCCCTGCCAAGTAGAATAGTCTACGCGGTCACAACCCTTGATATACCGAGGCGCTTTGCAAGAAGCGCCTCTTTTTATTGCAAGAGTTTTCGCTATAATCGCCGCTCTGTTCCCTACACTGAGTGATTTCTCGCTATGGCAAGAAAACATATTTATATCGCCTATACAGGCGGCACCATTGGCATGAAAAAATCGGATCACGGCTACGTTCCTGTTGCAGGGTTTATGGAAAAGCAATTAGCCAGCATGCCGGAGTTTCACCGCCCAGAAATGCCTCTGTTTACCATTCATGAATACGATCCTTTGATGGATTCGTCTGACATGACGCCTGCCGATTGGCAGCTTATTGCTGACGATATTGCGGCCAACTACGACAAATACGACGGTTTTGTAATCCTCCACGGTACGGATACCATGGCTTACACCGCTTCAGCACTGTCGTTCATGTTCGAAAACTTAGGCAAACCTGTGATTGTCACAGGCTCACAAATCCCACTGGCGGATCTGCGTTCAGACGGCCAAGCCAACTTGCTTAATGCCTTGCACGTCGCAGCCAATTACCCTATCAATGAAGTGACTCTGTTCTTCAATAATCGTTTGATGCGTGGCAACCGCAGCCGCAAATCACACGCCGACGGTTTTAGTGCTTTCAGCTCACCAAATCTGCCGCCGCTATTAGAAGCAGGCATCAATATTGAACTGAGCACCAACGTCAAAGTGGATGAAAAACCGAGTAGTGAATTCAAAGTCAACCCGATAACGCCACAACCGATTGGTGTGATTACCATGTACCCCGGCATTTCTCATGAGGTGATCCGCAATACCCTATTGCAACCCGTGAATGCGATGATCCTGCTCACTTTTGGTGTCGGCAATGCACCGCAAAATCCCGAATTATTGGCTCAGCTCAAAGCGGCTTCTGAACGTGGGGTGATTGTGGTTAACCTGACCCAATGTCTTGCGGGCAAAGTCAATATGGGCGGCTACGCTACAGGTTGTGCACTGGCTGATGCGGGTGTGATCAGTGGTTATGATATGACGCCCGAAGCGGCACTCGCCAAACTGCATTATCTACTCAGCCAAAACCTTTCCTATGAAGAAGTGAAAGCCAAAATGCAGCAAGTGTTACGTGGTGAAATGACGCTGTAATTATTGAAACCGAAGATCGAAAAGCGATCTCCCCCATTTAACATGGTTGCCAATGAGCCTCGCGTAATGCGAGGCTCATTGTTCGATTGAGGGTTATTTATGCATCTTGGTTGGGATTAACGCGCAGAATATCCTCTTCCCCTTCTGAAAAGCGCTTTTTCAATTCCGCTTTCGACTTAAAAACCACCTCGCCCCCCACACCAACCGACATATGGTCAGCCTGTGTATTATGCTTAGATTGATACAACATCACAGCTTGCATACAGGAATCTCGCTGCTGTTGCGAAAGTGGTGTACCCTCAGGCCACTTGCCTGTTTCTACGGCGTACAGTAGGCGCTGATAAGCTTCAGGCGTAATTGCATTAATCAGTTGTTGGGTGTCCATGATCTCATCCTGCTCAAAAGTGATGTGCCGCCAACATAACGAGCTAGCGTAATGCGTCAAGAACAGCTAAATAAATAAGTGTATTTGATCACAAGCCGATATTATGAATTTGACTAAACCGTTACTTATTCTCGCAAGCCTAGTGCTATTGAATGGCTGTTTCGAGAATCGCAAAAATACCGAAAAGCTCTGTGCCGACAACCCTAATTTGCGCTGTGAGCAGCTCAATATGGACGACGGGCAGTGCCGCATTCCAAGAACCGACCTTATATGGCATCGCTTTGAAATTTTGAAATCACCGAGTGATGAAAAAAGCATCAAAGAATACCATTTAGTCAGTGCTTATCGAAAATGTCTTGAGCTTGCTTCACAAATCCAAGCAATTGATCAAACAAAGCTAAAAGAGAACCGCTTTAAAGCTTTAGTCAATTCAGGCAAAGAGCAAGAGCGCATCGTGGCAGAATTGAAACAGTCCAACTCTCCGCAAGCACTCTATTTCTTGTGGAGCCAAATTGGCGATCACGCGGCGCGCCGTGCCTTTTTGCAACTAGAAGGTAAACCTGAACTAGAAACGACTGAAATGCAGTACGCTCTCGCCACTTTTTATACTGACCGAGATAAACCAAAAACCATCGAGCTGCTGCACAAAACGCTTGAGCTCAGCAATGGTCAACCACTCAATACTGAGATATTGAAAGCGTTAGCCAGTAACTACCACGCACTGCACGACAAAGAACAGGCTTATCTATGGGCTATGATTGGCAAAGAGTTTGGGGTCTCGGTTGCTTCTGCAACAGAAATGAAACGACTTTACGGTTTTAGCCAAGAGAAATTTTCTGCATTGGATGATACTGCCCGCGCGATTGCTAAAAAGATCCGTAACGGTAGTTACACCAAGACCACTCTACCCAAGCCTAACGAGCGATAAAGCGCCTCAATAATAAGCGGTGAATTTATCACCGCTTATTCACTTTTTGTTGAAAATTAACGACACTGAGTTCACACAAAATCTCAATCCGGTCGTCTTAGGACCGTCTTCAAAAACATGCCCAAGGTGGCTATCACAGGCTGCACAACGTATTTCGGTACGCACCATACCGTGACTGAAGTCATCCAAAAAGCGTATCGCCAGCTCATTAATCGGCGCATCAAAACTTGGCCAACCACAGCCCGAATCGTATTTATTTTCAGAGCTAAACAGAGCGCTTTGACAGCAGGTACAGTGATAAAGACCCGTGTCTTTATTATGCAACAGCCTGCCTGAGTATGGTGCTTCTGTTCCCTGTTGACGGCAGACATAAAACGCCTCTTCCGTCAGATGCTCACGCCAGTATTCATCAGGCTTGTGCAGATCTTTTGATTCGAATTCCACCCTTTCTGTTTCCTTTTTGCTTATCGCTTCACTGACCATTTTTTGTGAAAAACTTGCCTAATTCACAGTTTGTGGCACATACTTTTTCGCTCTATTTTGAGCAAGATTTTTTAGTGTGTGCGGTACTCATCCATCGCCACATTCTACGTCAATTGGTAGGCATAAAAAGCAGGCTCAAGTTTAAAAGTTAATCAGTTGCAAACGATTGTGAAAAAAAGCGGTGCTTTTTTTTGACTTTAAACAAGTTAAGTCCGATTATCTGTTGCAGCTTTTAACTGGATTCTGTAATTTTACTACCAGTTATCTTTAATCAGAAATTAAGTTGTGGAGCAACTATAATGACTATCAAAGTAGGTATTAACGGTTTTGGCCGTATCGGCCGTTTTGTTTTCCGTGCAGCGCAAGAGCGCAATGACATCGAAGTTGTTGGTATCAACGACCTGATCGACGTTGATTACATGGCGTACATGCTGAAATATGACTCAACTCACGGTCGTTTCAACGGCACTGTTGAAGTTAAAGACGGTAACCTGATCGTTAACGGCAAAACTGTACGTGTAACTGCAGAACGTAACCCAGCTGACCTGAAATGGGGCGAAATCGGTGTTGACGTTGTTGCTGAAGCAACAGGTCTGTTCCTAACTGACGAAACTGCTCGTAAACACATCGAAGCAGGCGCGAAGAAAGTTGTTCTGACTGGTCCTTCAAAAGACAAGACTCCAATGTTCGTAATGGGTGTTAACCACAAGACTTACGCGGGTCAAGACATCGTTTCTAACGCTTCTTGTACTACCAACTGTCTGGCGCCTATCGCAAAAGTACTGAACGACAACTTCGGTATCGAGTCTGGCCTGATGACCACTGTTCACGCAACAACTGCAACTCAAAAAACAGTTGACGGTCCTTCAGCAAAAGACTGGCGCGGTGGCCGTGGTGCTTCTCAAAACATCATCCCATCTTCAACTGGCGCAGCGAAAGCAGTAGGCGTTGTTCTTCCAGAACTGAACGGCAAACTGACTGGTATGGCTTTCCGCGTACCAACTGCTAACGTTTCTGTAGTTGACCTGACTGTTAACCTGCAAAAAGCAGCGTCTTACGACGACATCAAGGCAGCTATGAAAGCAGCTTCTGAAGGCGAACTGGCTGGTATCCTAGGCTACACTGAAGATGCAGTAGTTTCTACTGACTTCAATGGTGACACTCGCACTTCTATCTTCGATGCTGACGCAGGTATCGCACTGACTGACAAATTCGTTAAAGTGGTATCTTGGTACGACAACGAAATCGGTTACTCAAACAAAGTTCTTGACCTGATCGCTCACATCTCTAAGTAATGTAGTGATTAGCGAAGAAATTCGTTAGACAAAAAGGCGACTCTAGGGTCGCCTTTTTGGTATCTGAGTATTGGTGTTTCCGAGTCTTTTGCTCGCTATTTCACCAAATCTCAGAGCAAGCCAAAATGCAGACTCAAGGAAACTAAGATGGATTTACTCTCTTTGAAAACCGTCACAACATTGTCTGATTGCGTCACCATAGCTGAGCAAGATCAAGTCAAAATCGTACGCGTCATTCATGACAAAGCCAGCGCCGCTATCTCACTGCACGGTGGCCATGTCCTCTCCTTTCAGCCAAAAGGCCAAGCTGACTTGCTGTGGATGAGTTCACAAGCTATTTACGATGGCAAAGCCGCGCTGCGCGGTGGTATTCCGGTTTGCTGGCCATGGTTTGGTCGTATTGCCGCCCCAGCACATGGTTTTGCACGGAACCAAGAATGGAAACTGATCGAACACAGGGAAAATGAGCAAGGCGTTATCGTCACTCTCGGCTTGCAAGCCACGCCAGAGAGCTTAGCCATTTGGCCATATCAATTTGACGTTCGATTACACGTGGAAATCCGTGAGAGCTTGACTGTGACACTTGATGTGACTAACACGGATTCAAAAGCATGGACCTTCTCTGGGGCTCTGCACACTTATCTGCACGTGGGTGATATTCGTGAAACGCAAACCTCAGGTGTGGGAACGGAGTACATTGATAGCCTACAAAACAGTCGTCTATGTACTCAGCATGGTTTGCTCACTCTCACTGACACGATAGACCGTGTTTACACGCAACCCGAGCTCTTGATCAAAGTGCAAGACCGCGCATTAACTCGCACGCTGACCGTTGAAAATCATGGTCATAACTCCGCAGTGTTGTGGAATCCTTGGCAACAAGGTGCTCAATCGATGGCCGACATGAATGATGAGGGTTACTTACACTTTTTGTGTGTGGAATCAACACTGCATGCGCCGTCTTTGGCAGAGGGTATCACCTTACAGCCGGGGCAAAATCATCAGCTAGTCACTCAAATCACTAGCCAAGCTCAATAAGCCTCTCGGTATAAGCAGCACTGCATCAAGTCCAGATTACAACGCGGGTGCTGCTTATTTCATTTTTGACAAATTTACTAAACGATCCACACTCTGTTCATCTTTTCGTCATGGCATTCATGACTTAGCTCGGTATAATTGTGCCTCTCGACATATACCCAAACTACTTGGAGTTGCGGATAGGCGGCGAGTGAGTTCATCCCCATGAGCATACATAAACAATGTGATTGAGGTGAACGAACGTAGCCAACACCGCTGCCGCCTCAAGTAGGAAGGGGATACCGCATACCTTTGGTAAGGAAGCCTAATGAACATTATCTACCCAAGTCTACTCACTTTGCTTGTCGCCTCTTTGCCATCAGCGGCTTATGCTCAAGGCCCAACCGATAGAAATCAACCAGGTTGGGATGTCACACTGAGCCTTAACAGCTTTTACGTGCGTGATAAATCGCAAATGAACACCAGTGATGACAACGCGATCACCACGGATTTACAGCAATCAGGCACCTCCACTTCCGAGCTCCTGTTTGCACCACTCGGGAATGTGCAATACACCTTTGCCTCGGGAAATACTCAGCTTTTTGCAGGCCAAAGTACTGACCAAGTTATCGAGGGACAACTGCAGGCGGAAGTTGGTATCACCCACCGATTTGAGAGACTGGGTGAAATTACACTCGCTTATTTTCCTTCGCTGCCTGGGATTAATGAAACTTGGCGCGATCCCTATTTAACACAGACGGCAAGAGCGGCGACCGACATCAGTGCGCAAGGAGGACGCCTTGCTTATACTGCGCCTTTCGCGCTTCCGATTACTCTGCGTTATGCCTACTTAGATTACAAAGTTGACGAAGAGCAAAGCGGTGCAACATCCGGCCTCAATAATACGCAACGTGCGTTACTCAATCGCAACAGTGAGTATCAACAAGTATCGGCTGAAATCTCTTTACCTCTGAGCCGCTCTTGGTCTTTAGTCCCGCAAATCACCTATACCCAGCGTGATGCTCAAGGGGATGCGTTTGATTTTACGGCGCTGGATTATCAACTCGGTGTGAATACCTTTTTCGGCCCCCAAGCGCTGTTTTTAACCCTGAGTTATGGACAAGAAGAGTACGATACCGCACACCCGATTTTTGCGAAAACCCGTGATGTCAACCGCTGGAGCGCCTTTGCGCTGTATGTCTATCGAGCGCCCTTTGGTTGGCAAAATGTCTCGATTAACGCGATGGCAGGACTGAGTGAAACCGATGATGCGGTCAACTTTTTTGATCAACAATCGACCTTCCTTTCAACCGGTGTCGCCTTCAATTTTTAATATTGGCCTCTTCACTGTATGGCCGTTCAAGCATTTGAGCGGCCTTTATCCCTCCTGTAGTCAACATCGATAGCATTAAGAGAATGGGTTGCGCTTTGTATTTCGCGCGGCTGCCGTTAAACTTATGCCTCTATTTTGTTGATTGAGACCACCATGACCTTTTTGTGCCCGCTGTGTGAGCATCCTCTAACGCTAAACCAAAATACTTACGCCTGTATCAATCGTCATCAATTTGATGTAGCGAAAGAGGGATACGTCAATCTGATGCCTGTTCAGCATAAGCGCTCCAAAGATCCCGGTGATAACAAAGAGATGACACAAGCCCGTCGCCGTTTTTTACAAACTGGCCACTACGTGCCCATGCGTGAAAAAGTTGCCAAATTGTGCCAAACCTATTTAGCTGGCCGACAGCAAACGCTGCTCGATATTGGTTGCGGTGAAGGCTACTACACCGATTTTTTTGCCAAGGCTTTGCGCCAGCAAGACAGTGAAGCACAAATTTTTGGGCTCGATATTTCCAAAATCGCCATACGCTACGCGGCCAAACGCTACCCAGAGTGCCAGTTTGCCGTAGCCTCTAGCCACCGCTTACCTTTTGCCAATCAGAGTCTGGATGGCGTGATCCGTATTTACGCACCATGTAAAGACACCGAATTGGAGCGTTGTATCAAAATAGGCGGCATCGTTATCACCGTCACGCCTGCGGCGCGTCACCTGTATCAATTTAAACAAGGCATCTACGATCAAGTGCGTTTACATGAGGAGCAACCAGAAACTCTGTCGGGTTTTGAATTGGTTGAAGAGTGTAAACTCCACTACCCTATGGCACTCAATGGCTCAGAAGCGGCAGACTTGCTGCAAATGACTCCGTTCGCATGGCGTGCCAGTGAGGATTTTAAACACCGAGTTAGTCAAAGTGATACTTTCAAATGTGAAGCCGATTTTATGCTCCGAGTGTATCGCAGAAAATAACTGATAACGATTCTCATTGATTGCATAAGTCGGGCGCCTCCATTACCATGAGCGCAATTTTTATGGAGGCCTTTCTTATGCGCACTATTGCGGCACTTTTCCTTTCTTTTAGCTTACTCGGCTGCTCAGCCACTCCAACGCAAGTCAGTACCTTTTATGACTATCAATTGGCGACGCCAACTGGTGAGCGGATCAGCCTACAGAGATTGCCTGCTGAAATCGAAAACGCTGACGTGATCTTGGTCGGTGAATGGCATACCCACGCAGGTATCCACCGTTTCCAGACTGATTTGCTTAAGCAGATGACGGAAAATGGCCATCCTATGGCACTCTCGATGGAACAGTTTACCCGTGATGCACAGCCCTTGGTGGATGACTATCTCACTGGGAAAATTGGTGAGCAGTATCTGATCCAAAAGGCGAATGCTTGGCCTAATTACGAAAGTGATTACCGCCCTTTGGTCGAATATGCAAAAAGCCAGCAATTGCCCGTCATTGCTGCCAATGCCCCAAAGCCTATCGTGCGTTGTATTGGCCGAGTAGGGATTGATTATCTTGACCGTTTAAGCCTCGAACAGCGCCAATGGGTCGCAACCGAAGTCAACATTCAAGATTCGCCATACAAGAGCAACTTTATGGCTTCAATGCACCATGGCAATCCAGCACAAAATGAGAACCAATATGCGGCGCAAGTCACTTGGGATGAAACCATGGCGGAAAGCATTGTGCGCTATCTTGCGGCAAATCCTGAACGCAAAGTTCTACACATCGCCGGCATGTTCCATACTCAGCAGGGTTTGGGCACGGCAGCATCGATTTTGCGTCGCAACCCAAATCTCAACATTGTCATCATCACTCCTGCTGGTGAACTTTCGCCACAAAGTGATGATTATCAACTGCAAGTACTCACACCACCTGTGCGTTATGTGCAAAAAGCGCATCAAGCAGAAGCGATTAACGCATTGAAAAATCGCAACACAGATCTCGTTTGCGAATAAACATCTCCTCTTAGCCGTCAAACACTCAAAACAGGCACAGCATTTGCTTGCCTGTTTTTCACACATAAAGTGTAAAAATCACGCAAGTTTTTTAGTTTGTGGTCGATATAGTTTTAGAGTGATGACTTAGGAGAGAGGTATGAACCCAATAGGCGCAGGATCCGTGCACACATTGCCATCCAATAATACGCTAAAATCTCAGACATCTACTAAGCCAGATACGGCTCCTGCTCCACTCAAAGTAGAGCAGAACAAAGTCACCTTGTCTGAAGAAGGCAAAGCGCTGCTTGCCGCTTTACAGGAAATTGAAAAAGAAGGTAAGGCGCTAGAAAGCAAAGATAAAACCGTAGGCGATAAAGTAGAAGCTTTCACTTATGGCGCTTTAGGCATGGCTCATCCAGAAAAAGTGAAAGAAGTTGAGGACAGCTCTTACTCTGCTGGGCAATATCTTTCCGCTGCGGTAACCATAGGCGGCATTCTATTAGCCGTATTGTAAACTCTCCAATCAACACTATTTAAAAAGGCACTCATCGAGTGCCTTTTTAATGCTATCTATTCAACCTATATGCCTAATGCCTAGGAAAGCACGTCTCGCAATCTTTCCTGAGCAACTTGTACGAGCAAATCAGGTTGGAACTTGGAGATAAATCGGTTACAGCCTACCTTTTGCACCATGGCCTCATTAAAGCTGCCACTGAGTGAGGTATTCAGTGTGATATAAAGATCTTTCATACGCGGATCATTACGAATTTCATAAGTCAGCTTATAACCATCCATTTCCGGCATTTCAGCATCCGTAATCATCATCAGTAATTCACTGTAGATGTCTTTACCTTCATCACACCAAGACTTCAATAAATTCAACGCTTGCAAGCCATCATGGCATTCGATGATCTTTAAACCTAATTGGGACAGCGTATCTTTCACTTGATTTCGTGCTGTTGAAGAATCATCGACAATCAATATGGTTCGGCCATCCATATGATTGAGTAGGCTCTCATCCAATACTTCTTTGGATATCGAGGCATCATAATGGACGATCTCTGCTAATACCTTCTCCACGTCAATGATCTCAACAATATGCGTCTTGTCTTGCTCTTTGACATGCGTGAATGCCGTTAGATAGTTTGCTCTTCCTGCCGACTTAGGTGGCGGCTGGATTTCCGTCCATGCGGTATTGATGATGTTGCGCACCTGCCCCACCAAAAAGCCCTGTATTGTCCGGTTATACTCAGTAATGATTAGGTTTTGTTCCGTATCTTGAACACGCCGAGGAGGAAAACCGATAGCAGATCGTAAATCGATAACAGGCACTGGTTCACCACGTAATGACGCTACACCAGTGATATGCGGATGCGAGCCTGGCATTCTAGTCAGCAGAGGGACTTTGATCACCTCTCTAACTTTAAAAACGTTTATCGCAAAAATTTGACGACTATTGAGGCTAAACAGTAACAGCTCCAATCGGTTTTCGCCGACCAGATTAGTACGCTGGTCTACCGTGTTCAAAACACCTGACATACGAAATTCCGTTAAATGACTACCTAGGTAACAGTATAGCCGCTAGGTATAAATGTAAATGTAAGCAAAGCTGAAATTCTTACTTCTTATATGGGAATGGCAGATTATCCTTCCACCACTTTCATTAAGAGTAGACCATCATAGAGCGCCTGCTTGATCAAAGCAGCTCCGGGCATGGTCGCTTGTTTATAGAAACGCGACTCCACCAACTTCAAGTCTTGATGGTAAACCGGCAAACTCTGCTCACGAATACACTGCTCAATAGAGGGATAAAGAATCGATTTCGCCTGATTAATGACACCGCCAATTAAGATTTTCTCTGGGTTGAATAAGTTAATCACAATTGCGATCGCCGCACCTAAGTAACGACCCAACTGTTGAATCACATCCACAGCAAGCGGATCCCCATCCGCAGCAGCAGCGCAAATATCTTCTATCGAAATATCGTCAACTGTCGCAAGACAACTAGGCTCTCCTGCTTGAAGACGCGCCGTGACCTGATCACGAATCGCTTGTGAAGAAGCCACGGTTTCTAAGCAGCCGTAGTTTCCGCAATGACAACGTTTACCGTGCGGATCAATTTGAATATGCCCCAGCTCACCGATATTGCCATGTCGACCTTGCAATACACGTCCATCGAGCACAATACCTGCACCAAGTCCGTGATGGATGGAGATCAAAACCGAATTATCAACATCTTGTGAATGACCAAACAATTTCTCCGCTAAAGCCCAAGCCCGCGTATCGTTCGCAACAAACACAGGCAATCCAGTGGCTTTATAAATTTCTGGTCCTAAAGCTAAATTTTTGACATTGTAGTGCGGCATTTGCAGCACCATACCCTGCTCTGAATTAACCAATCCCGGCAACGTAATGGCAATACTGGTTACACGATCTAACTGCGCGGCGTAGGTTTGAAAAAACTCTTCAATTTCAAAAAGTAAGCGAGCCAACACATCGTCTTGATCAATTTCGTGGATATCAATTTTAGTATCAATCAACACTTCTCCACCCAATTCGTGGAGAGCAATGGTGAGATAACCTCGACCGAGCCGCATTGAGAGAAACTGCCACCCAAGATTATTGGTCTGAAGACCCACAGCAGGTCGACCTCGACTGATCGCCTCTTGAACCGTCGTTTCATGAATCAAGTGCGCATCAATCAATTCACGGGTAATTTTGGTAATACTGGCTGGCGCAAGCTCACTCTCTTTCGATAAATCGATACGAGAGATTGGCCCTTTTTGGTCTATTAGTTTGTATACGCGGCCCGCATTGATCTGCTTAATATGATCAATATGGCCGGGTTGAGCCATGTACATGCGACGCTCCGGAATTCAAAGACAGACCAATTTTTTTACTTTGCGAAGTAATTGTGAAGTTCTTTGTCAGATAGCCGTGACAAATATCACGCATATACCTAGAAGTTTGTGTTTTATATCCAAATATTGGCCTTTATTTCTGCCATTTATTGATGGGTACGATATACCCAAACAGAACAAACACCACCAGGCGCATCAAACAGAAAAGGGATAAACAGGATAATAATTTCCCTAAGCCACTATACTTATATCCAAACTACTTGAAGTTGCAGGTAGGCGACAAATTTACACAGCCTCTCGCAGCCTTGGATGAGAAACAAAACTAACTCTCATCATCCCCCATGAGCATAGATATATGATCTGGTTGGGTGAACAAAGGAAGCGAGCACCGCTGCAACTTCAAGTAGTAAGGTAACCTACCGTCACATCGAAGGAACAATGATATGAGCTCAACTTTGCGTAGAACAAAAATCGTCGCCACCTTAGGTCCTTCTACAGAAAGCCCAGAAATTCTCGAAGCCATTATCCGAGCAGGAGCCAATGTCGTTCGGATGAACTTCTCACATGGCACTGCGGAAGACCATAAAAACCGTGCACAAAAAGTTCGCGAAATTGCCGCGAGACTAGGACGCCACGTCGCATTGTTAGGCGATTTACAAGGACCCAAAATTCGTGTTTCTACTTTCAAAGAAGGCAAAGTCATCCTCAATGAAGGAGAAAACTTTATTCTTGATGCGGAATTAGCTAAAGGGGAAGGCACACAAGAAAGCGTTGGGATTGATTACAAAAAGCTACCGCATGATGTCTGTAACGACGATATTTTGCTGCTTGATGATGGTCGTGTGCAGTTGCAAGTTATGCGAGTTGAAGGCAATAAAATCCACACCAAAGTCTTGGTCGGCGGCCCCCTCTCCAATAATAAAGGGATTAACAAAAAAGGCGGCGGTTTGTCGGCAGATGCTTTGACTGAGAAAGACAAAAATGACATTCGACTTGCGGCAGAAATTCAAGTTGAGTACTTAGCCGTCTCTTTTCCTCGCAACGGTGAAGATATGAAATACGCTCGCCGACTTGCCCAAGAAGCTGGGCTTCATGCGCGGATGGTCGCAAAAGTTGAGCGAGCAGAGACGGTTTCCTGTGATGAAAATATTGATGACATTGTACGTGCTTCAGATGTCATCATGGTCGCTAGGGGGGATTTAGGTGTAGAAATCGGTGACCCTGAATTGATTGCAGTACAGAAAAAACTCATCTCGCGTGCCAAACGGCTCAACCGAGTGGTGATTACAGCCACCCAAATGATGGAATCGATGATCAGTAATCCAATGCCAACCCGTGCCGAGGTCATGGATGTGGCCAATGCGGTACTTGATGGGACAGACGCGGTAATGCTCTCAGGAGAAACGGCCGCAGGAAAATACCCAGTGGAAACCGTCAAAGCAATGGCAGAAGTCTGCATTGGCGCAGAAAAGATGATTGAGTCGAATGAGCAAAACTATCGCATTAAAAGTGTGTTCCGCACTGAAGAAGAAGCTATCGCAATGTCAACCATCTATGCAGCCAACCACTTAGAAGGCGTCAAAGCTATGGTCACACTCACTGAATCAGGACGCACCGCATTAATGACCTCAAGGCTCAATTCCGTATTCCCGATTTTTGCGATGTCTGCCAACCAAGCAACCCTTAATCGCTGTGCGTTATTGCGTGGAGTCATCCCTTTCTACTTCGATACCAAACAGGCCAGCGGCCTGGAAGCTGCGATTGCAGCATTAGATGCCCTCAAAGAGCGAAACCTACTCGAAGAAGGTGACCTAGTCATCATTACCCAAGGCGATATTATGGGAGTCGAAGGCTCCACCAACTGTATGCGCATCTTACCTGTGTATTAGTCATAGCAAGAAGAAGGCTACATAGCCTTCTTCTCTTTACCTCACATCCGATTGTGGGGTAGAGCTTTACGGAAAGTCTCAGCTTCACTATACGCTTTTAAAAAGCGGTAGCCCGCTTTCAGTCCCAGTTCATAGTCATATTGCAGCGCCTCTGGTGAACTCAATAACGAATTCGAGTGCAACGGCTCACTTGGCATAATTTGCGCGATAAATGTATCGTCATGATGTGCGTCAAGAAACTCAGAAGTCAGCGTATAGGTTTGATAGTGGACCATTAATAAATCCGCCAGTCCCGCATCAAACTTGCTACCCAATAAATGACTGAGCCGATAAATATCATCAGCCCCAAATAACCAGCGCCCACCATTCAGGGCATCCAGATGCTTCTGCTCTTTTTTCTGCTCTTTTGCACGCAGCTTTTGTTGTTGCAGGAATTCATTCCACTCTTGACGCCATCCTGACCACTTATGCTGCAATTGGTGCTGAAAGTGGCTCAGTGGCTCACGCAACCACAGTGGTAATTCTGTCGCTGAGGGAGATGGCATTTCTTCCTCCTTCGGCATAAATTCGGTTCGGATCACCGTGATAAAGCGAGCCTCTTTACGCCATGCTTCTTGCACCGGAACTGATGCTGAAACCCCCCCATCAATATATTGCTTACCTGCAAGCGTAACAGGCTCAGGATAAAGGCCTGGGATCGCACAGGTTGCCAAAAGTACTTGCTGCCAATCTGCGTCTAACATAGGGAAATAAGCATCTTTTAAGTCATCTGCGGATGTGACTGCCGCATAAGCTTTGCGCTTACCTAAAGCCTGACGCGCCATGTCCAAATCTAAGCGATAAGGGTATTCACCGATCCGATCCAGCGCCCACTGCATATTCATATATTGTTTACGTCGGATGTAGCTAAATAGATGGAAAAACTCTGCGCGAGTGGTCAGCTCTAAGATAAAGGCTTTACTTAACCCGGTTTGGCGAGATAAAAAGGCGCACAAATTCAAGGCACCTGCTGAGGTACCATAAAATTCATGGTAAGGATCAAAATTAGATAATAAAAAAGCGTCCAGTACACCAGCAGTAAAGATGCCTCTTTGGCCGCCCCCTTGAGCAACCAGCGCATGTTTACCATCAATGTATTTGGCTAGACGCTGAGTATCGAGCTCAGTCCTTGCATCAGAAACAACGCCACCACTCTTCATTTGCAGGACCACCCAAGACTAGTGTGTAATTGCAATTACTCCGAAGCCGATCAACACAGCAAAGGTGATCGCAACAATCGCTAACGCAAACTTCAGGTCTTGTTCCATAGAAACCTCCTTGGTTATACAACAAAGTAATAACATCGGTGTGAAGTATCTTCAAGATTTGCTGATTTTTCGTGCACGATTATGCAGTTACTATCACAATACCTTGGTCGTCAAACACTTGGCTAGGATCTGCATATGCGTCAAATAAATCTATTTATTCTCAACACGTTATTTCTGCTCTTTGCGCCACTTTCTGCCGCAGAGTGGATGGTGACACCTTCCGTCGGTTACACTTTAGGAGGAAGAGTTCTCAATCAAGCTGGCCATCAATATGATCTTGAGAACTCCAGCAGCTATGCTTTCGCAATTGAAACAACCTACGACAAAGGCCGAATTGGCTTGTTTTATTCTACGCAACCTACCGAAGTCCAGACCTTAGTCAGTCAAGATGCCTCTATTCATTATCTGCATTTTCAAAGTAGCATTTACTATCCATTAGCAGAAAAGCTCTCTTCCTTCATTGGCCTGGGTATTGGTGGAGCTTATACCGATGTAACGTGGGCAGATAAGAAGTTCGGTTTTTCTGCCAGCGCATTTGGTGGTGTTGAATACAGTATTGCCTCCAACGTCGCACTGAATGCTCAGTTACGTTGGCTAGGCACTATGGTTGATAATGATTCAAGCGCGATATGCACCCTGCCTTCGTCAGAAAACTGCGTGATAAAATTTAAGTCAGATTGGCTTAATCAAGCCTCAGCGAATGTTGGGATAACCATTCGCTTCTAATGACCGCTTTTTAGTCCCCAATTTTAACAAACTCGCAAAACTGGGCATATCCTCTAAGGAGTGGCTGTTTTTTAGACAGACACTCTTTCTTTTATATTAGATAGTTCTATCAGTTCAATTTGCCGAACTCAGTGAGATTCACTAACTCTCATCAATCAAACACCATAATCCTCGACAAAGTCACTAAAACCCAAAGAACACAACCTACAATTAACAAATGAATAACCTATATGATCTATTGCCACCTACAAAATAAAACGGTAGTCTCGTACCATTGCGTAGCTGATTATTTCAGATTTCGCAAACACACATCGCGTAACTAAGAATGAAATTCTAGGTTTTCGAGCAGCAACCAATATATATAACTAACTTTTTGCAGAATCATGGATGATAGAGCAAAAGTTAGCCGCGCAAATGTTGCACGGATAACTTTGTTTCCTTTTCCCCAGATTCAGCGACTGCTGACGAAAAGCTTCATACCCTAGATATGACAAGGAGTTGTTTATGAAGCGAGAACAATGGGGATCCCGTGTGGGATTCATATTAGCCGCAGTAGGGTCAGCAATTGGCCTTGGTAATATTTGGCGTTTTCCTTATATGGCCTACGAGAATGGTGGAGGCGCGTTTTTTATCCCTTATCTCTTCGCCATGATCACTGCAGGCATTCCATTTATGATCCTAGAGTTCAGTATGGGTCAGAAGCATCGTGGTTCAGCACCGACGACACTTTCCAAAATTCATTCGAAATTTGAGTGGTTAGGCTGGTTCCAAGTCGGTATTGCAGCAGTGATTGCCGTTTATTATGTCGCGGTGATTGGCTGGGCGATTTCCTACTTTGGTATGTCTTTTAACCAAAGTTGGGGCACTGATACTAACGCTTATTTCTTTAGTGAATACCTGAAGTTAGGGGATAATTCACCCACTAATTTAGGCAACATTCAGTGGCACATCGCGTTTGCTATGTTAATCGCGTGGGCAATCACCTATGCAGCAATCTTTGGCGGAGTCAAAAAAGGCATTGAGCGCGCTTCAAAAATTATGATGCCTGTATTACTGGTAATGGTTCTTATCTTGATCGGCCGGATGATTTTCCTTCCTGGAGCATTAAATGGCGTCAACTACATGTTTGAACCTGACTTCAGTAAAATTTGGGATGTTAAGGTATGGGCAGCCGCCTACGGTCAGGTGTTTTTTACCCTGAGTATTGGTTTTGCCATCATGCTTGCCTATTCAAGTTATCTACCTGAAAAGTCAGATATTACCAATAACGCATTTATGACAGTGTTACTTGATTGCGGCTTTTCCATTTTAGCTGGGATCATGATCTTTTCAGTGCTTGGTTATATGGCTCAGGAACAAGGCGTCGCCTTAACTGAGGTCGTTTCTGCAGGGGTTGGGTTGGCTTTTGTTACTTTACCTGCGGCAATTAATCTACTGCCTATTCCATATATCCTTGGTCCTCTTTTCTTCCTTGCTTTAGTGGTTGCTGGCCTAAGTTCGCATATCTCAATCATTGAAGCCGTCACTTCAGCGTTGATGGACAAGTTGTCTTGGAGCCGGAAAAAAGCCGCGAATATTGTGATCGGTACTGGCGTTATCGTATCAATGGCATTTGCGACCAATGGCGGTCTATTGCTACTCGACCTTGTAGATCATTTTGCCAATAATGTCGGGATTATGGTCAGTTGCTTTATCGAGCTACTTTTAATGACTTGGTTAGTAAAAATCTCTGATGTTCGCAAATACGTGAATGCCACTTCAGATTTTTCAATCGGTGCTTGGTTCGATATTTGTCTACGCTTTGTTTCACCAGTAATTCTAGCCATTATTGTTGCAACAAAATTTTTATCTTTATTCACTGATGGCTATGGCGGCTATGACCTAACTTTAGGTTGGATCATGATTCTCACTCTGCTGGTTATTGGTATCATTATTAACGTTAAAACTCACAGGGAAGCGTAATTATGACTCTTAGCGCAATTATCATCATGGTCATCGGTTTGTGTATAACATGGGGTGGCGCTGCCATCTGCATAAAGAAAGCGATGGATAAGGCTTCATCCTAAGTATTTATACCCAAATCATTTGGAGTTACAGGTAGACGGAAAGTGAGTGGCCATGTTGCACAGCCTTGGGCTGGCCTTTGGTGAGAACCAAGGATGGCGCTCATTATTCCCATAGGCATACACAAAACATGCTATTGGGGGTCACTTCCACTGTAGAAGACTTTCATCTCTTAGGGCACGCCATATTCGGCGTGTGATAAAAACAATGCCGCTCATTGAGCGGCATTATAATTTTTGAGACTGAGTTAAAACAGCTTGTGACGCCCCAACAGCGAATGAGATAAGGTCGTGCCATCCACCAACTCAAGTTCGCCGCCCACGGGAACACCATGTGCAATGCGGCTTGCGGTGACTCGATGTTCACGACACAACTCGGCAATGTATTGCGCGGTCGCCTCACCTTCCACCGTCGGGTTAGTGGCGAGGATCACCTCACTGATATCACCGCGTTGCAAGCGATAATCCAGCGTATCGAGGCCAATATCGCTCGGACCAATACCATCCAGCGGTGATAAGTGCCCCATCAACACAAAATAGCGACCAGAAAATTGACCGGTAGCTTCTAGCGCCGCAATATCTGCTGGGCTTTCAACCACACACAACTGACCATTTTCTTTACGTTTTGGGTTGCTACAGATGTGGCAAACATCCTGCTCAGTAAAAGTTCGGCACTCCTGACAATGGCCGATTTCGACCATCGCCTGACTCAGTGCCTCAGCCAGTTGTAAACCACCTTTACGATCGCGCTGTAACAGATGGAATGCCATACGCTGCGCTGATTTTGGGCCAACACCCGGCAAGCAGCGTAATGCTTCCATCAAATGTTCCAGCATATGACTGGTACGCATAAATTCAGCTCAGATTAAAATGGCATTTTCATGCCCGGAGGCAGTTGCATTCCACCGGTGATTGAAGCCATTTTTTCTTTTTGCGTCTCTTCGATACGACGAGCGGCATCATTGAATGCGGCAGCAATCAAATCTTCCAACATCTCTTTGTCATCTTCCATCAGACTTTCATCGATGTTGACACGGCGCACGCTGTGGCTGCCCGTTACGGTCACTTTCACAAGGCCAGCACCGGATTCACCGGTCACTTCCATGTTTGCGATCTCTTCTTGCAGCTTTTGCATACGCTCTTGCATTTGTTGGGCTTGCTTCATCAGGTTGCCCATTCCGCCTTTACCAAACATCTTTATCTCTCTGGTTATCGTTGAATGTTTCACATAGTGTGGGGGTGAGACACTTAGGTTTCAACCCCAGTTAAATGGGTCGTACGCTGTCGCTATCGAGCTGCGCATTAAATCGACGCTCAATAAACTGCACGTTGGGATCAGTTTGTAAACTGTGCAGCGCGGACGTGAGTTTCTGTTGGTAGAGCCGTTCACGCAGCTCAAGGGGGGTTTCACCCT
The DNA here is from genome assembly GCF_037672085.1 of Vibrio paracholerae. Lineage (NCBI taxonomy): Bacteria > Pseudomonadati > Pseudomonadota > Gammaproteobacteria > Vibrionales > Vibrionaceae > Vibrio > Vibrio paracholerae. The sequence goes on from NZ_JBBHLM010000002.1 coordinate 1,976,946, forward strand.
CTTGCCCCACGGTAATGTTCAATGAACAAGCTTCACCAAGCACATGATTCAATGCCTGTTCTAACTCTTGCTGCGCTTTTTCGTTGTGCAGATGGGCATGACTTGGACGCAGCGTTAGAGAAATCTGATCGCCTTGACGAACAAAAGCGGAATTCAGCGCCAATTGCTCAACCATTTTGGCAGTCTCTAGCCGTTGAACCAATGCCGACCACGCGTCTTGCGCGACCGTTTCTTCAATCAACTTCGCTACCATTTCCGGCGTTTTTTCATGCTCTAACGCTTTTTTCAGTTGCGTTGGCGTGACTTCACTTTTTACCGCCACTTCGATAGGTTGCATTGGGCGCCATTGATAGATTTCCTCTTCGGGCTCCAACTCATCTTCATCATTGCGTTCTGGCGACACCTGCACTTGCTGTGCTCTCTGCGCAATACGCTCTAGCGCCGATGCTGGAGTAGCAGATGTCGCGTCAGACTTTTTTCCATCCGCGCCTTTGTTTTGTACTTCTTGTCGCTTAGAGCGCAGTTGATGACGCAACCCTGCTAGGGCTGGCATGCTGGCTTGACTCTGCGTGTCGGTATTGGTGACAACAGAGACTTCTGGAGCGTTTATCGAGTGTGATGCTTCTCGCTGAGTGACTGACACCGCGCTTTCTACCACAGGCTGTGCTGCCATCATTGGCGGTGCGACAGGGTAAGGCATCGCTTGCGAGGCAGGTTGCGATACGTTTGACTGAGCAACGGGTTGTGGTTGCGGTGCTGAAGCCGCCATTTGAGAAGTCGGTGCCGTGATTGTTGAGGTAGTCACTGCCGTATTGGGTGGAACAATCACACTCGCCAAGGAGACATGAGATGGACGAAACGCCATCATACGCAGCATCAACATTTCAATGCCAATTCTAGCCGTGGGTGACAGTGGTAAATCTTGTCGACCTTTGAGCGCAATTTGGTAGTAAAGCTGCACATCTTGCGGCGCTAAGGTTTTGGCCAACGACTCAATACGCGATGCCTCTGGCAGCGATTTATCCAAGGTGGCAGGCAGCGCTTGGTACATAGCAATTCGATGCAGTTGAGTCGAAAGCTGTTGCAGTAATCCATCCCACTCTACGCCATTTTGGGCAAGCATTTCGATGCAATCCATAACCGCTTGTGGCGTTTGCAGGCTGATGGCTTGTAAGAGATGCAGGGCATGATCCGTGTCTAGCGTGCCGAGCATGTGCGCGACGATGTCACTTTTCACTACGCCATTGCCCAAAGCAATCGCTTGATCGGTCAAACTAAGAGCATCGCGCATACTGCCATCCGCAGCATGGGCGAGCAGATTGAGTGCTTTGCTGTCGCTTGAGATCTGTTCGGCGTGCAGCACGTTATCGAGCTGCTGCTGGATATTTTCTACACTGATCGGTTTGAGATGGAACTGCAAACAGCGCGACAAGATGGTCACAGGCAGCTTTTGTGGATCAGTGGTTGCCAGCAAAAACTTCACATACTCAGGCGGCTCTTCAAGCGTTTTGAGCAGTGCATTGAAGCTGTGACGCGAGAGCATATGCACTTCGTCAATCAGGTAAACTTTGAAACGTCCACGCGCAGGTTTGTACTGCACGTTGTCGAGCAATTCGCGCGTATCTTCCACTTTGGTGCGTGATGCCGCGTCAATCTCGAGCAGATCCACAAAGCGTCCCTGATCAATTTCTTGACAGGTTGCACACTGGCCGCAAGGCGTAGCCGTTATGCCCGTCTCGCAGTTGAGCCCCTTCGCAAACAAACGACCTATGGTGGTCTTACCCACGCCTCGAGTGCCACTAAACAAGTACGCATGGTGCAAACGGTTTTGCGCCAAAGCGTTCTCTAAAGCGGTTAAAACATGGGATTGTCCGACCACTTCGCTAAATCGTGTCGGACGCCATTTGCGTGCTAAAGCAAGATAACTCATTCCAATATCCGTTGTCGGTTAGTGACCTTCAAATTCACAGATGCTGTAAACCTGCAAGCCTAACCCTTCAAGGCGCTTATCACCACCAATTTCTGGCAAGTTGATCACGAAGGCAGCGTGCTCGACTTCTCCACCCAATTGACGGATGAGCTTAGTAGTCGCTTCAATCGTTCCACCAGTCGCCAGCAGGTCATCCACCACCAGTACTTTGTCGCCCGGTTTGATCGCATCCACATGAATTTCCAGCGTATCAGTACCGTATTCCAGCTCATAAGATTGAGCGACGGTTTGACGCGGCAATTTACCCGGCTTACGCACAGGCACAAAGCCGACACCCAGTTCTAGTGCCAGAGGAGCACCAAACAAGAAACCACGCGCTTCTGTGCCCACAACCTTGGTAAAACCCATGTCTTTGTACTTTTCAACCAGAAGTTGAATGGTCGCTTGATACGCTTTGGCATCTTCCAGCAAGCTGGTCACATCACGAAACAGAATGCCTTTTTTCGGGTAGTCAGGAATACTTTTGATGCTGGATTTGATCAGTGAAAGAGTTTCAGTTGTCATAGTTACTTTAACTTCAGTTGCTTCATCACCTTAGGTGATGACAGAACAATTTCGGAGCCGTCTGCCACAAGGGAACGACAGCACTGAAAAAACAAAGCCCACTCGAAGAGTGGGCACACTTCCCGCTAATGCTAGTGATTTTCTTGTTGGTTAGCAACCAGCTCATGGGTTGGTAAACGGATAAACCAAGTGATCAAAAGCACAAGCCAGATAAACAGCGCAACCTTGAGCCACAGCCAAGGAACCATCCAGATCGAAAAGGCAAAACTCAGCACGATAAAGAGTGTGGCGCGCTTTTTCACCGCTTTACTGACCGCGCCATGTTGCTGCCAGTTTTGAATCATAGGCCCAAATGTCGCATGTTGGTTTAACCAGCGATAAAATCGAGGGCTACTGCGCAAAAAACAAGCACTAGACAGTAAGATAAAGGGAGTGGTAGGCAGAAGAGGAAGAAAAATGCCCAGTATCCCTAGGCATAGACTGATTATTCCAATAACACTGAACAAAAAGCGTGATAAGGATGAACGCATTAAAAACCAGCGTAACCGTTAAATACACGAATCCAAGTCAGTGTCGCAGGCAAAGTTGGGATCAGCAGTACTGCAACCATGCCTAGAAAGTAATAGATATTAAAGGGTTCTTTGAACTCTTGGTTTGCCATTGTAATCTTCTCTTCGGGGTGACTTTAGAACGGGCAACTCTAGGGTAGCCTCATTGATTTTGTGCTCCGAACTATAGCGAAACCGAGCTACAACAAACACTGACAATATATAAGGTTATTAGCCCCTCGATGCAAAGTTACAATCACACTCACATTTTAGTCGGTAAAATCACCCCAAGGCTCCTTGATAAAGATCCAAAGTAAAACTGTAGGCACTGGGTTTACTTAAACTGATTTGACAAGCCGAACGGATCGGCAAATCTTTGGTGATGAAATTGCGTAAGCTGTTATCACCTAGCTGAACGCCAGAAGTAATCCGATTGCTTACATAGCCGTTTGACCACTGACAATTTAACCCTGTGGGCAATAGGGATAACGTACCATTAGCTAAATCTGCCACCCCAAATAGTGCAGAGATTTTACCAATACAATCGGAACAGCGCAGGCCTCGTTCAACAATTTCAACCAGATCTTTCAGCTCAACCCGAAAAGTGCGCAAGTTGCGTACATAATCGTGGAACAAGGCACGCACAAGCAATGTGGATGCGGCACCACACTCACGATGACTGGCTGCATCAACCATATAGAACACAAATTGACCATTCATGAGCCAAGCGTAGTCAAAAACCAGTGGCATCAATTCGGCGGACTGTAGTAATCGATAGCTGCATTTCCAGTTCCCAAGCTGAGAATCTTTTTCTGGTAATAATGCTTCGAGTAACTCTTTGGCAGCATTAGGGTTGTCTTTTAAATATTGTAAATGCCAATGTAATTCTTGCTCTTCAGGAATGCTTCCTTGACGATCAGCGCCATACCAACAACTTGCAAAATCCCGTTGATGGTCATCATCATTGGCCAACACATTTTCTATTGCGCTGGCAAGGTGCGAATGATTGGTGATCGGTTTGGGTAGAAAATCTTTAATCCCAAAACGCAGCGCTTTGGCCACATCGGCGATTTCCTCGGTGGCTGAAACAACAACCAGAGGCAAAGAAGGATAGGACGAACTGACCTCTTCAACGAACTCAATCCCGTTAAGTACAGGCATGGACAAATCACACAGAATCAAGTCTGGACCATGGTCACGTAATTTTCGCAAGCCATCTAAGCCATTTTCAGCTTCGATCACTTGATAGCCATATTTCTGAAGATAACCTTTGGTCATGCGTCGGAAAACAGGGTCATCATCCACCAGCAAAATCAGTTTTGCTGCCGTTAGCTGCGCTTCTTCTTCGCAGTCTTCCGGTATGTGAGATTTATACATAAACATCGACCTCACTCATAAAGTCTACCGCACAAGTTACCAATAGCTTGCGACGGAAAAGTTGAATTATTGATTAATTAAAAAGTAGCTGTGAACTGTGTATTACACAAACAGTAGGGCCTGAAATTTAATCAATCACAAGATGTATGGTTTTCAATAAATCGTCTTACAAGTTGACATCACGCAAAATTTATCGGCTTATATGTGTATAAATTAGCGATAGTTGCAACATAATGTGTCAGAAACGATGAAACTAGATGACCTAAACCTCTTTCGACTGGTTGTCGAAAATGGAAGCTATACCTCAACTTCAAAAAAAACCATGATCCCTGTGGCAACGATCACAAGACGGATCCAAGCCTTGGAGGATTCCCTAAACCTTAGGTTGCTCAATCGTCACGCTCGTAAACTAACTCTGACCGAAGCAGGAGAACGATTCTATAAAGATTGCTCCCCTCTTTTAGAGCGCCTTGCTGCAATGACAGAGGAAATCACCGATGAGTGCCGTGGAGCCGCTGGGCGCATCCGTATCTCAGCGCCAACCAATCTGACGAAACGCATGATGATGCCGGTGTTTAACGATTTTATGACCCGCTACCCCGACATCGACATAGAATTAATGATGGATCATCAAGCCGACGAGTTGGACCCTACCGAATGGGATGTGATTTTCCGAGTTGGTCCGCAGCGTGATTCCAGTTTGATCGCTCGTAAAATCGGTGAAGTGAAAGATATTTTGGTTGCCAGCCCTCAATATTTAGCGAGCAATCCGCAACCGACTCACGCAGAAGAGTTACACCAACATCAACTACTCAAAGGCTATCCATTGCTCAAATGGCAGTTAACCAACAGCCAAGGTGAAACCATAGTCAATACCGACCGCGGCCGATTTCAAGCCAGTGCACTGAATGTGGTACGCAGTGCTTGCTCACAAGGATTAGGGATTACGTTGATGCCGGACGTGATGCTGCGTGAGTTTCTTGAAGATGGGAGCTTGGTACAAATATTGGCTGATTGGAGTTCAAATCCGCGGGATATCTATATGCTGTATAATCACAAAGATCACCAGCCAGAAAAAGTTCGGCTATTTATAGACTTTGTGATTGGCTACCATTTGCAATAGTCACGAGGATTTTTATCGCACATTGGATCAGAAAAAGAGCTTCGTGCTCTTTTTCTTTAGCGTAAGACGAAACGACAGCGTTTAAAGATACTCAACAAACTTACTCAGATCGCGCTCAGGCACTTTCATCGCACTGCATCCCGGGGTTCCGAGATAAAGAAATCCAACAATTTGATCCTCTCCTTGCACATTGAAAGCACTACGCACAACCGGATGGAACATCCAACTTCCAGAGCGCCAAATCCCCTGAAACCCTTGTGCTACGGCCGCCATTTGCATGGCTTGTACTGCACAACCGGCAGATAAATGCTGTTCAAACACAGGAATTTTGTCACTGTGAGACACTTTTGCAATCACAGTAATGACCATAGGTGCACGAAAAGGCGCATTCTTGGCTCTACTGATCACCGCTTCATCACTGCCATTGGTCATCTCAGCTTGTTCTAAAATCGCCGCCAGCTTTGCCAAACCATCACCATGCGCAACCACAAAACGCCATGGAGTCAAAGCACCATGATCTGGAGCGCGTAAACCCGCACGCAGTATATTTTCTAATGCCTCACCTTGTGGTGCCGGCGCATCCAGTTTGGCGATTGAACGACGGTTGAGCAATAAATCGAGGGCTTCCATTTTGAATTCCTTGTTACTTCTTGATTTTATGTTTCATCCTAGCACATTTTTTTGAGAATCCCTCGCAATAAGAAAGAGGCACTAGGCCTCTTTCTGTCGCTGATCATTGGATGTTGCCGTCTGATATTAGGAATAGAACTTCTCACCCAACCCAGCTCTGGTCAACAAACCATCGCATGGAGCAAACCGCTCTCCATACTTCTCAGTATGTTGATTCATCATTTCCACCAGTTTGGTTAAACCAAGCGTGTCCATGTAACGGAAAGGTCCACCTAAGAATGGCGGGAAACCGATGCCAAAAATCGCGCCCATATCGCCATCACGTGCACAGCGAATGATACCTTCATCGAGACAACGAACCGCCTCATTGAGCATAGGCAACAAACAACGCATCGCGATTTCTTTGTCGTTTAGCTTAGATTCCGGGGTTAATTTCAGCAGTTTATAGACGGATTTATCGACCCCTTCCTTCTTGCTACCTTTGTAGGTGTAGAAACCTTTACCACTTTTCCGGCCTTTACGGTTATCTTTCAACAGCACATCGAAGACATCAGGTCCTTGGAAACGCGGCCCAAGTTCTTTAACCAAAATTGGCATGATCTTGGCTCCGATATCGACCCCGACTTCATCAAGCAAGGTGATAGGCCCCACTGGAAAACCAAAATCCAGTAACGCAGCATCGAGTTTTTCGATAGGTTCACCCGTCATCAGCACTTGCGCGGCTTCATTCATATAAGGCGCTAAAATGCGGTTGACATAAAAACCAGCACAGTCTTTAACAACAATCGGCGTTTTGCCCTGCTTACGTGCCAATGTCACCACGGTCGCAATGGTTTCATCCGAGGTGGTCGCGTGAGGAATCACTTCCACCAACGGCATTTTTTCAACTGGGCTGAAATAATGTAAACCCACAATATTTTGCGGACGCTGCGCTTGGCTCGCGATCTGATGGATCGGCAGCGAGGATGTGTTGGTCGCAAAAATCGTTGTCGGTTTGGCATTCGCTTCAATATCCGCCACCATTTGTTGCTTAAGTTTCAGGTCTTCAAACACAGCCTCAATCACCACATCACAGCGATCAAAACCCACAAAGCCAGTCCCACCCGAGAGCTGCGACATCTGCGCTTGCAGCTGTGCTTTAGTCAAAATCTTGCGCTGTCTCTGCTTATCAAACAGCTTGTAGTTGTAATTGAGGGCATTGAGCACACCATCATTCGCCACATCTTTGATGCGCACCGATGTTTTGGCTTTCGCCACAGTAACGTGACTGATGCCAGCCCCCATCAAACCACCACCGAGCACGCCTACTGCCGCTACAGGTAAAGGTTTGGCATCCGCACCGAGATCTTTTTTCATCTCAGTGGTTGCAAAGAAAATGGAGCGCAGTGCTTTCGATTCTCGGGTCATCACCAATTCAGCGAAACGCTTGGCTTCATATTCCAAGCCGGCATGCATCCCTTTTTCTAGGCCATATTGAATGACCTCTAAAATGGCTTGCGCTGCGGGGTAGTTACCACGCGTTTTCTGCTGCGTTTTCTTGGCCGCTTGGTCAAAAATCAACTTACGCCCCAAGCCGGTATTGGCGAGCAGTTTTTCTTTGATCGGTAGCGTAACTTGAGCGCGCTTTTTGTGCCCTTTTTCTTCTAGAAGACGTTTGGCCACATCCAACAGTACTGAATGCGGAACACATGCATCAACCACACCCAATTTTTTGGCTTTTTTGGCACGCAATTGTTTGCCCGTTAAGATGAGATCCAGCGCAGGCAGTAAACCAATCAAACGTGGTAAACGCTGCGTACCGCCAGAGCCCGGAAGCAAACCCAACATCACTTCTGGTAAGCCTAGACGTGTTACCTCATCTTCAGTACAGACACGATAATCACACGCCAGAGCCAATTCTAAACCACCGCCTAAGCAAGGGCCGTGAATCGCCGCGACCACAGGGAAAGGCAAATCGGCAAGCTGCTGGAACATCTGTTGCCCCTGCGAGGCTAACGCTTGTGCTTCATGTACCGATTGGCAAGCTTCCAACATGCGGACATCCGCACCCGCAATAAAGTTATCCGGCTTAAGAGAGTGGATAATCAGCCCTTTGATCTGTCCTCGCTTTTCATTGAGCGTTGCAAAAACGGCTTGCATCTCTTCTGCAAATGCCGCTTGCAGGGTATTCATTTTTTCGCCCGGGACATCAATCGCCAGCCAAGCGTAATGCTGCTCATCAAACGAGAGCTGAAATGCATTGTTGTTATCCATTATTCCACCTCCAGAATCATAGCAGCCCCTAAGCCACCCGCAGCACAAGCCGTATTTAAGGCTAAACCACCGCCACGGCGTTTTAATTCACGCAAAGTTTGAGTGATCATACGCGCACCTGTCGCCGCGAATGGGTGACCATAAGCCAATGAGCCACCCAGCACGTTAAATTTACTCATGTCCACTTCACCAATCGCTTGTGCGCGACCTAGCTGCTCTTGAGCAAACTTGTCACTGGCGAACATCTTCAAGTTCGCTAAGGTTTGCGCGGCAAAGGCTTCGTGCATATCAATCAAGGTGAGATCATTTAAGGTGATGCCTGCGCGATCCAAGGCTATCGGAGTGGCGTAAGAAGGCCCCATCAGCATATCTTTTTCTACGCCAATCGCGGCAAACGCATAAGAGCGGATATACCCCATGATCTCAAGACCAAGCTCTTTCGCTTTACCTTCACGCATCAACATAATCGCGGCGGCGCCATCCGTCAGTGGGGTTGAGTTTGCTGCGGTCACCGTACCGTATTGACGGTCAAAGGCAGGACGCAACTTCGCATAGCTCTCTAGCTTGGAGTCCATGCGAATGTTGTTATCCATATCCAGCCATTTTTTGTATGGCTCAGGAAAAGCCGTCATCACTTCATCGCGAATTTTGCCCTCTGCCCATGCTTGAGCCGCTAAAGTATGTGAACGATGTGCTAACGCATCTTGCTCAGCGCGCGAGATCGTATAGCTTTTGGCCATCTGCTCAGCAGTTTGCCCCATCGAAAGACCCGTTGAATATTCCGCGACCGCAGGAGGTACGGGCATCAAGTCTTTAAAAGAGAGGTTACTGAGCAGTTTAAGTTTCTGCCCGACCGTCTTGGTTTTACTCAAGGCTAATAAAGAAGCTGCCAGTTTTTTAGAAACACCAATCGGCAGAACAGAAGAAGAATCCGCACCACCTGCAATACCAATATCTATGCTGCCAGCCATGATACTTTCGGCCACATTGACGGCGGCTTGAAAACTAGTGGCGCAAGCGCGAGTAACGCTGTAGGCATCCGTGTTAATCGACATTCCGGTACCTAGTACAATTTCTCGAGCAATATTCGGCGCTTCCGGCATTTGTACCACTTGGCCAAACACCACTTGCTCAATTAATTTGGGATCGATAGCGGTACGAGCCATCATCTCTTGTACTACCATTTTGCCGAGATCGACTGCGGGTACTTGACCAAACTCGGTGCTTTGACGCGCAAAAGGCGTACGTAGCCCGGCCACAATCGCCACTCGTTCTCCAGAACGAGTCCTGACTTCCTGTTTGCCCATGATTTCTCCTTCGAATAAGAGGTCTGACCTGGCGCATTGTAACGAGAATGTTAAACAAATCAAACGGCCGTTTAAATAATCGTGATTTAAACAATCCTTTCGAGATGAAAAACACTGGCAAACCGGTGTTGGTAGGATTTTTTGCAAAAAAAAACCACACAGAACTGTGTGGTCGGAATGGGTAAAGCAATTAACTTACGCCAATTGAAAAATCAGTTTCCTGATTAGGAGAAAGTAAAGTCAGCCTTCAAAAGGAAGTGTCATCTTTGCTCAACAATGTCAGTCGTAATGACTAACGAGATGACAGGAGCTACTATAACGGCTTCAGAGTATGAGATTTTGAATTAGATCAAGTTTAATGCGATTAAACGACTTGTTGAGGTAGAGAGCCATAACACGCTGAAACTTCATAAGTCGTGAACTCCTTCGCATAATTTCTGTCCTATCACCATCTTCGAGTCAAACCGCATAACGCAACAGGAGTTTGGCAAAATGAATTGGAATAACACGACGCATACAGGGAGTCCTTGGTGTCGATATTGAATCTGTTTGGAAAGAAAGTTTCCCAACGTCCGGTCAATAATGACATGGACAGACAAAGAAAATACGAAGCACTGGTGCGAGCTTATCATCGCGACCTTTACCGATACGCCTATTGGTTGTGTAAAGATCGCTCGATTGCCGAAGACTTGGTGCAAGAAACCTGCTTGAGAGCGTGGAAATCGCTCGATAGCCTGCTGGATGAAAAAGCAGCCAAAGCTTGGCTAATTACGATTTTGCGCCGAGAAAATGCTCGCCGTTTTGAGCGTAAACAGTTTGACTTAGTCGACATCGACGATCACGACTACGAAGCCAAATATAGCGATGATGAGCACCATCAAAATGAGTGGCTGCAAAGGCAAATTTTGAAGTTGGATGTCGAATATCGCGAGCCCCTCTTTTTACAAGTGGTGGGCGGATTCAGTGGTGAGGAGATCGCAGACATCCTTTCACTGAATAAAAATACGGTGATGACCCGTTTGTTTAGAGCACGTAACCAACTTAAAGAGATGATGGATGGTTCAGAACACTACCCGGAGCAGCAAAATGGATGAATTGGAATTTCGCCGCAAAGTCATGTCTGATCCTAAACAGCGCGATAACGACACACTGGATATGATGACCTCAAGTGAGGCTAACGCTAAGTTTGTCGATGATGTACTTCAGCTCGATAAACAGATCGCTCAGGCCTTCAAAGTCGATGTGCCGGATGATTTGGCCGATAAAATTTTATTCAAACAAACGACTTTAGTGGAAGATGAGAAAGTCATCCGCCCGCAGTTTGTTCGAAAAGCTATGGCGATCGCGGCATCGGTTGCCTTTACTGCTGGGCTGCTTGTTGGACAAATCCAGTGGGGCAACCTTTTGATCTCTCCCGCGCAAGCCAGCCTGTCTGACATGGCGGTGCAGCATGTCATTCATGAAGAAGGGTTTGTCAACCGATTGGATGAGCAAGCGAACATGCAGCAAATCAATGCCAAGATGCAGCCTTTTGCCTACAAAATGGAAGGCGATTTTCCTTATCACGTCTATTACCTCAACCATTGTGGTTTTGGTAAAGACAATGCCGTACATATGGTATTTCAAGGTGAAAAAGGCAAAGTAACCCTGTTTTTTACGCCCATCCACAGCGCGCAAAGCAGCCTATTTAAGCAAGATGGGATGGCAGGCATCATTAAACCCGTCGGGAATGCCAGTTTGATCTTGGTCGGCGAGAAGGATGAAAACCTGACCAACATTGCCAATAAGCTCATGCCCATGATCCAATCATCCATCTAATTTTTGCATACTCAACATGACACTAACGCATTGTTGTGAATAGTTAAAATAGAGCGAAAACTCTAAGTTTTAGAGTTTTCGCCTAAATTCCTGCCAAATAGCCATCATTTCAGTAATTTTCTCGCTCAATTAGACAATGGTCGGATTTCTATCTCCTATACTAGCGTCTAGGATCAGCCACCACTGAGCAATTGCTCAAATCAAGCAAAAGCTCATACAACAACGCCCATAAGAGGCGAAACCAAAAAGGAAAAGTCTAATGAACAACATGCGTCTGTTTAAAAAATCTCTGCTTGCCGTGACGGTAACGCTAGCCACACAACAAGCGTTTGCAGCAGGTTTCCAGCTCAACGCACAATCTGCTACCGGCCTAGGTCGCGCTTTTGCGGGTGATGCCGTTATCGCCGATAACGCAGCCGTAATGTCTCGCAACCCAGCGGCGATGGCACTGTTTGATGAGATGGCGCTCTCTCTTGGTTTTGAAACCATCATTACTGATATTAAAGTCAAGGATGCCACATACAAGTCATTACCCGGAACACCATTAGAGAAATCCAGTAACGCTAATTATGACGACGCAGGTGGCACATCTGTGGCACCAAATATTCATTTAATCGTACCAGTAAACGAACAATTTGCATGGGGTGTTAACGCATACTCTAACTTTGGCACGCGTACTGATTTTGGCTCCAACTACGCTGGTGGCGAATATGGTGGAGAAACCGAAATTCTCAGCGTTAATTTAGGCGTTTCTGGTTCTTACCGCATTGATAACCAATGGAGTATTGGTGCTGGATTGGATCTAATCTATGGACAAGGTACTTTAAAACGTTCACTTAGCCCTACATTAGGTGGAAGTAAAGTAGTCGATATTAATAAAGCTGACGGATTTGGCGTCGGTTTTAATGTGGGTACTGTTTACGAATTAGATGAAAACAATCGTTTCGGTCTCTCTTATCGTTATAGCCCTGAAATCACAGCTAAAGATGGCAATAAAGAGGTTAAGTTACCATTACCTGACCTTGCTGAGTTTTCTGGTTATCACCACATTGAAAACACTGCTTTTGCTGTCCACTATAGTATTCAGTACATTGGTTGGAGCGCTTTCGACAAACTTGAATTCAAAAACCAAAGTATTAATGAGAAATCTTACCAATGGCAAGATGGCTGGCACTACTCGATTGGCGGTACTTACTACTTAAATCGTGATTGGACACTGCGTGCGGGTTATATGTACGACACCAGTGCTCAAGATAAGATTACTTCAATTTCAGTACCTGATTCCGATCGTCAATGGCTATCAGCAGGCTTTACTTATCATATTGATGATAAGTCAAACATTGATCTAGGTTTAACTTACTTAATGGGTAAAGACGTTAAAGTTAATGAAAACACCAAGAATCCATTCTTTGGTGCACCAGGTCAGCCTGAATATCTATCCTCAATATCAGGTACCACTCATGCAGACGCGATTCTGTTCGGCTTACAATACAGCCGTACGTTTTAATTAAAACGTCACAACATATCATTACTAAGGGGCTGATTTATCAGCCCCTTTCTTTTGCTGACTGCCTAGTTTTGCTTAATGTCAGCGTACAAGCGTGCGATTAACCACCTCAATATCACTACATCTGTACGCTGAATCTTTAATAACCTTTGTTTAATAAATAGAAATATCATCTATAAAATATCCATTTTACAGGCTAAAACTTCAAATCATGCACTTTCATTGATTTGAAGTTTTAAAGCAATTGCTCTAGCCGTAGACTTGCCGCAACAAAAACTAGCAAATTTCAGCGAACAATCCCGATGAAAACCAATAAGACTCTCCTCTCCTGTGCTGTGGCTTTCGGTTTAGCCAGCGTTTCTACTTTTACTCAAGCGGCGGGCTTCCAGCTTGCTGAGTATTCAGCAACAGGTCTTGGCCGTGCTTACGCCGGTGAAGCCGCGATGGCAGACAATGCCAGCGCACAATGGCGCAACCCTGCAATGCTGACCTATTTAGAAGGCACTCAAGTTTCTGCAGGCGCAATTTACGTGAATCCAAACGTAGATGTGGATGGAACCGTCAATCAAAAACTCCCAGCGTATTCAAAAGATTTTGCACACGATGCTGTGATTCCGAATTTCTACCTGTCACACCAGTTAAACGAACAAGTGGCACTGGGTTTTGCTCTTGGTACTAACTACGGTATGGAAACCGATCTGGGTACTGAGTTTGCGGCCTCTCACTTTGGCAACCAAGCGAGCGTGATCAGCAAAGAAGCCAACCTCAACATTGCTTACCAAGTTTTGCCTCAATTGAGTATTGGTGGGGGTGTACGTTATGTGATGGGTGAAGGTCATTTCGGTGCAACTGCGCCAGCTAAGAACGCTCTAAAACTTCCTCAAGGCACGACTTTGAAATATATGGAAGGCGAAGATAACTCTTGGGGTTGGCAAGTAGGCAGTGCATGGCAAATCAATCAAGATCACCGCTTAGGTTTCGCCTATAAATCGGAAGTGGTGATGGATTTTGAAGGCCATGCAGAAGGTGTCAGTTACGGTAGTTATAAACCCGGCATGATGTCTGTGACTCTACCAGCAACGGCTGAACTGGCAAGCTTCCACCAACTCAATGACCAATGGGCGATTCACGCTAGCATTAACTGGACAGATTGGAGTTCATTCAAAGAGTTGACGGCTGTGTTCCCAGAAAAATCTGACCTCATCAAATCAGAAAACTGGGAAGACAACTACCGCTTTGCTTTGGGCACAACGTATCAATACGACGCTAAACTCACTCTGCGTGCAGGCGTCGCATACGACACATCAGCGGTAGATGATAAAAACCGTACAGCAACCATCCCAGAAACAGACCGTACTTGGGTAAGTGTCGGCGGTAGTTATATTGCAACGCCACAACTGACTCTCGATGCCGGTTTTACCTATATCTTTGCGAAAGATGCCACCATCAACGAACCTCGTGACGCTTCAGACCAAACTGCAGCCGCAATCGGTGGTGCATTTACAGGCAATGTATCAGGCAATGTATGGCTAATTGGTGTTCAAGCGAACTACCGCTTCTAAGGTCATTCTACTTTATCGAGGCCAGCTTAACGCTGGCCTTGTTGTTGTAGTTTCAGTAAAAACTGCTCTGCCGCGTCTTCAACCAAATCGAGCACCAGCTCAAAACCGCGTTCGCCACCATAGTAAGGGTCCGGAATCTCTTGGTATTCCGAGTCACTGTGGCTGAGCATCAATGACAGCTTATGTTGATGGGATTGAGGGCAGCGAGCTTTCAGCTCAGCTAAATTCTCTTGGTCTGCGGCTAAAATCCAATCAAATTTCACAAAATCTTCATCACGGATCTTTCGCGCTTTGATGCCAGAAAATGAGTATCCCCGCTTCTCTCCTGCCGCTTTTGATCGTGCATCCGGTGGATTCCCTTGGTGATACCCCATCGTGCCTGCTGAATCGACTTCCACATCAACCTTGAGTTGTGCTGCCTTAGCACGCAATACCGCTTCCGCGGTCGGAGAACGGCAAATATTGCCCATGCACACCACAAGTACCTTATGCATCTTATATCCCTATTTTTGTTTGGTGTTTGCCACTGACGAGTTGGGCTATCATAGCGACAAGTTTCAGATTGAAAAAGGATTTGCCATGTCCGGCGATGAAATCAAACAAGAGCGTCACAAAGCTCGTCAACAAAAAGTCAAAGAGCAAGTGGATGCCAAAATTGCCGCTGCTCAAGAAGAAAAAGGGTTACTGCTGATTATTACTGGCAATGGTAAAGGAAAATCGACCTCAGGTTTTGGCACCATTGCGCGCGCGGTAGGTCACGGTAAACAGTGTGCGGTGGCTCAGTTTATCAAAGGCACTTGGGAGAATGGCGAGCGTAATCTTTTAGAAAAACTCGGCGTTGAATTTCAAGTCATGTCGACTGGCTTTACTTGGGAAACCCAAAACCGCGACAGCGATACCGCAGCGGCACAAGAAGTATGGCAACACTGCAAACGCATGTTGCAGGATGAATCGCTGGATGTGGTGCTGTTTGATGAACTCACTTATATGGTGAGCTACGGTTACATCGAACTTGAGGAAGTGGTCGAAGCACTCAATCAGCGTCCGAAAATGCAATCGGTGATCATCACTGGGCGCGGCGCACACCGCACTTTGATTGAGATGGCCGATACGGTTTCTGAAGTGAAAAATATCAAGCATGCTTTCGAAGCTGGCGTGAAAGCCCTTAAAGGGGTCGATTGGTAAAACACCTAAAAAAATCAATAAGAAAGGGCTGAAATTCAGCCCTTTTTAGTTACATCAATGATGTATATACCCAAACTACTTTAAGTAGGAAGGGCATATCCATGTTATTTAAATAGGCCTTTCAACAACCCATCCACCGCTTTTTTGGTGTCTTCATCTTTGATTTTGTCGGTCAGCTTTTCCACACCGCGATCCACTTCTTTCTTGGCTTTTTGTTTGAGTACATCATCAAACACCAAGCGGAATTTCGGATCGCTCCACGCACCAGAGATATTGATCGGAATGGTGACATTGCGTAATTCATCCAAATCCTTACCGCCCTGTCCTTTTAGAGTGCCAACTACTGAGGTCCTTACCAAGAAATCGACCGTTTCTTGCAGATAATTGGCTTTACCTTCGCCATGCACACGTAACAAAGGTGATTGAAGGTTCAAATCATTGGTCGTCACTTCACCCTTATTGAGTTTCAGCGTCGTCGTCATGGCGCTAAAGTCGGTTTTCTTGACCACATCTGCTTCTTCGACACTTTGGCCTTTGATCTTGGCGAAGTTGGTACGAATCAGGTGCGCCACGTTAATACCCTTCACCGCACCATCGGCAAAGTTAATCGCCACAGTACCGACCAGATTTTTCTGGATGCCGCTTGGTGTTAAACTCTGGCCTTGCACATTCACATCAATATTGCCTGTGCCTTCCAGCATTTCGTTGTTCAGCACTTCTTTTAGTAAAGGCTTAACCTGTACCCCTTTGATCTGCTTCTTCACACTGTAAGTCGCGGGCGTTTTACGCGCATCCACTTGCCCGTTAGCTTGCACGGATCCTTGATACAGATTCGCGGTGAAGGATTTCAGATCCACCACGCCACGATTGACCGCAAAATTCGCTTTTACATTTTGCAGATGGGCGTTGCTGGCTTTGAATTTATCGATGCTGATCTCACCCGCCACATCCAAGGTGTTGAGTGCCGACAAGTCTGGCTCCACTTCTGCTAGGGCATTTGCCGCGGGAGCTGACGCTGAGGATGCCGCTGCTTCCTTGGCTGGCGCAGGTTGCGACTCTTGAGCTTTCGTGCCTAAGAAGGCATCCAAGTCAATCTCAGGGCTGTGCAGGTTAAAACGCACTTTCGGAATATCTGCGAGGGTGACATCCGCTTTGCCATCGAAACTCAGCGCATTAGCCGTCAGTTTGTTGAGCAGCACACTGAGATGGTTTTGTGTCAAATCGAAAGCAATTTGCGAGTCTAAACTTAACTTCATCGGTGATTGCGGTAACGCAGCCCCTTCCAATTCGGCTTGCAGTTTCAAATCATTCAAACCGAATTTACTGATTGCCTGATTGACCACCAGTGACGCAGAACCTTGCGCATTAAGCTTCATGTCTGCCGCTTTACCCGCCACGGAGAAGGTCAGCGCATTGGCTTTATCAAACTCAAAGGTGTCGAGTTTCAGTTTGACTGAATCGATTCGGTTACTCGAATCACTAAAGCTCGCATCGAGATTAATGTTACGTAGTGCATACTGCTTGAAATCCGCCGATAGGCGCACTTCAGCTTCACCTTGCGCGGCAAACTTTTGCTGATCTTTATCGCCTTTCGCGGCAAAGGTTGCTTTCGTCCAGCTGTCTGGCACAAACTCAGCAACGCTCAGTTGAACGTCATACAGCTTGGTATGCGAACCCGCTTTTTTATCCGTTATTTCCAACACCGCATTCGAGACAGAAACGCCACCTAATTCAATACTCCACGCCGCCGCTGGCTCGCTTGAACTTGGCTGAGAAGCGGGTACAGAGTCAGTTGTCGCTGGCGCGGGTTTAGATTGCGCTTGCGTCAAGGCATCCAAATTGGAGCGACCATCTTTAAGCGTTTCCAGATGGAATTCTGCGCCATCCAAACGGATGTTGCCGATTTTGAGCTGTTTATCGAGCAGTGGCATCACTGAGACATCAATACCCACACTCTCAACTTTAAACAGGTTTGGGCTAGCAAAACCTTGCGGGTTTTTCAGCTCGGTCTTGCCTAACTCAAAACCGATAGATGGGAAAAATTGCCAGCCAATATCGCCTTCAATCACCAAATCTAAGCCAGTTTGTTTTTTGGCTTGCTCTACGATTAAAGGTTTAAATTGGTTGGGGTTAACCAACAACACTAAGGCCAGCAGTGCGCCAACAATCAGCACAACTAAACCGAGAAGAGAAATAAACAGTTTTTTCATCTGCTTTTCCTTGCTTGACGAGAAAAAGAAAGTGGCACTTAAAGTGCCACTTCTACTTTGAAAAATAAAGCTAAGCGATGCAAAGCTCTGGTCAAAATTACGATTTTAGCAATTTTGCGATATGTGCTTTGAGTACATCAATCGCGATACGGTTTTTACCACCACGCGGCACAATGATGTCAGCGTACTGTTTAGACGGCTCAATAAATTGCATAAACATAGGGCGTACCGTCTCTTGGTACTGCTTCAGTACAGATTCCATGGTGCGACCACGCTCTTGAACATCACGCTTCACACGGCGCAGCAAGCAGATATCCAGCGGCGTATCCATAAATACGGTCGCGTGCATCAAATCACGAAGACGTGGATCAGTCAGAAGCAGGATGCCTTCCAGAATGATCACTTTCTTCGGCGTCATGGTGGTGGTTTGCTCGGTACGCGTGTGCTCAGTGTAGCTGTATTCTGGCACTTCAACCGCTTCGCCACGCGCCAGCATTTGCAAATGTTGGCAAAGGAGATCGTGGTCTAGCGCACTTGGGTGGTCGTAGTTGGTTTTAACACGTTCTTCCATGCTCAGATGGCTCTGATCTTTGTAGTAGCAATCTTCCGTAATCACACCGATTTGATGGTCACCCACTTTGGCGCGTAGCTCATTATAAATCGTGCTCGCAATGAGACTCTTACCAGAAGCAGAAGCGCCAGCAATACCGACGATGACACATTGATTATTCTCAGACATGGTTATGCACCCGAACATGGTTGTGAGGAATGAAGGTAAACCGCCTGATTATAGGGAGAATGTGACCGAGATACCAGTTTGCATTAGGCAAAAACGGCCACATAAATGTCGGATGGATAAGATTAAACCAGAGCAAACGATTACATTTGAACTGGCAGTTAGAGCAGGATGCTACTTTAATTAACCCACTGGATTTGAATGCTCTCTGGTTTTGCTTTGCCTTGCCAGAACAGCGAAGCACACACACGCTGGGCCAACGCTAAATAGCGTTCGGTATGCTCGCTATTGGGACGCGCCACCACAGTCGGAACTCCCGCGTCAATATCCTCTCGCATTTCAATATGCAGCGGAATTTGCGCCAGCAGGGATAAGCCAAATTCAGCGGCAAGAGTTTGCGCTCCGCCAACCCCAAAAATATGCTCTTTTTCGCCGCAATGACTACAGATGTGGTAACTCATGTTTTCCACCAGCCCAATCACGGGCACGTCCACTTTGGCAAACATCGCCGCGCCTTTGCGGGCATCAGCTAAGGCTAAATCTTGCGGTGTGGTCACAATCACTGCGCCGGTCACCGGAATTTGCTGCGCGAGGGTGAGTTGGATATCCCCCGTGCCCGGCGGCATATCGATCACCAGATAATCCAGATCCGGCCACTCGGTTTCATTGAGTAACTGTGCCAGCGCCTTAGAAGCCATTGGTCCACGCCAAATCGCCGCATCCGCCTCATCCACCAAATAACCAATCGAATGCGTGGCAATGCCGTGCGCCTCAATTGGCTGCATCCATTTATTATCACGCACTACTGGTTTAGCTTTGGTTTTACCCAGCATGAGCGGGACGGAAGGACCATAAATATCAGCATCCAATAGACCGACTTTGCCTCCTGACTTCGCAATCGCGAGTGCAAGATTCACCGCCGTCGTGGATTTACCCACACCACCTTTGCCTGACGTCACTGCAATAATGTTTTTCACCCCTTTGACTGCCGCACTCACACGGGTTTCCAGAGCTTGAGGTTTCACTTGAATGTCAAAGGTTACTGGCGCAATCGTGCCACTTGCCTGCTGCTTGGCAATCCAGTCACTCAATTCATTGATAAGAGTGTTCGCAGCAAACGGCAGTTGAATCGTGACTTGCTGATTGGGCGTGATGGTGACGATAGAAGGTGACATCGCCCAATCACTGATTAAATCGGGATGCGAAAATTGGCTCAGCCAGCGGCAGAGATCCTGTTTGGATTGAATAGATTGCATAACTTCCCCTTTTTTGCCCATGCTACCACCGCTCAAAGAGCAACTGAACCCCGAAAAAGATAGGGGAATCAACTGTTGCGCGCCTTGGCGTGACTGCGTGCTTAGGGTAGTATTATCGCTTCAATTTGGTCCCTATCAAGAAAAGCGAATATTAAGTATGGCAAACGATCCAAGAAAACTTCTGGTAACTTGTGCCCTGCCTTACGCGAACGGTTCAATCCACCTTGGTCATATGCTTGAGCATATCCAAGCTGACATTTGGGTTCGTTATCAGCGTCTGCGTGGCAATACAGTCAACTTTATCTGTGCGGATGATGCGCACGGCACACCTATCATGCTGAAAGCACAGCAAATGGGTATGACACCAGAAGCGATGATCGAGATGGTGAGCGAAGAGCACCAACGCGACTTTGCTGGCTTCGATATTAGCTTTGATAACTACCACAGCACGCACAGTGATGAAAACCGCGAGCTGGCTTCACACATCTATCTGCAACTGAAAAAGAACGGCTTTATTTCAAGCCGCACCATTTCTCAGCTGTTCGATCCTGAAAAAGAGATGTTCTTGCCGGATCGTTTCGTAAAAGGCACTTGCCCGAAATGTAAATCAGAAGACCAGTACGGCGACAACTGTGACGCGTGTGGTGAGACTTACAGCCCGACTGAGCTGATCAATCCAAAATCCGCCGTCTCTGGCGCGACGCCAGTGATGAAAGATTCTGAGCACTTCTTCTTCGACCTGCCTCAGTTTGAGAGCATGCTTAAAGAGTGGACACGTTCAGGTTCTTTGCAATCAGAAACCGCCAACAAAATGCAAGAGTGGTTTGAAGGCGGCTTGCAACAGTGGGATATTTCCCGTGATGCACCGTACTTCGGTTTTGAAATCCCGGGCGAGAAAGACAAATTCTTCTACGTATGGCTAGATGCTCCGATTGGTTACATGGGTTCATTCAAAAACCTGTGCGACAAGCGTGGCGATTTAGACTTTAACGAATATTGGAATAAAGACAGCAAAACCGAGCTTTACCATTTCATCGGTAAAGACATCGTTTATTTCCACAGCTTGTTCTGGCCTGCCATGCTCGATGG
Organism: Vibrio paracholerae; assembly: GCF_037672085.1. Classification (NCBI taxonomy): domain Bacteria; kingdom Pseudomonadati; phylum Pseudomonadota; class Gammaproteobacteria; order Vibrionales; family Vibrionaceae; genus Vibrio; species Vibrio paracholerae. Next base: position 1,998,041 of record NZ_JBBHLM010000002.1, read on the forward strand.
CTCTGGTTTCCGTAAACCGACCAACGTGTTTGTGCATGGTTATGTGACCGTCAATGGCGCGAAAATGTCTAAGTCGAAAGGTACGTTTGTGAAAGCCAGCACTTACCTGAATCACTTGGATCCAGAGTGTCTGCGTTACTACTACGCGGCAAAACTGAATAACCGCATTGATGATCTCGATTTGAACCTCGAAGACTTCACCCAACGGGTGAATGCTGACGTGGTGAACAAGATCGTTAACCTTGCGTCACGTAATGCAGGTTTCATCACTAAACGTTTTGATGGCAAGCTGTCTGCACACTTTGCGGAGCCTGAGCTGTACGCTGAATTTGCTGGCGCAGCCGATCGTATTGCTGAGCTGTTTGAAGCGCGTGAGTTTGGTCGTGCTATCCGTGAAATCACCGCATTGGCCGATAAAGCCAACCAGTATGTGGATGAAAAAGCCCCTTGGGTTGTCGCGAAACAAGAAGGCCAAGACCAAGCACTGCAAGACATCTGTACGGTAGGCATTAACCTATTCCGCGTACTGATGACTTACCTCAAGCCAGTGATGCCTGCGTTGGCAGAGCGTACTGAAGCTTTCCTTAACCAAGAATTGACTTGGGAAGGCGTGGCAACTCCGCTAACGGATCATGCGGTTACGCCATTCAAAGCACTGTTCAACCGTATCGATCCGAAACAGGTTGAAGCTATGATTGAGGCGTCGAAAGCCGAGGCGGCAGCCGAAAAAGCCGCAGCAGATGCCGCAAAACCAAAGAGCGCAGAAACCGAGCTGAGCAAAGATCCTCTAGCCGCGGAAATTGAGTTTGATGATTTTGCGAAAGTGGATCTGCGGATTGCTAAGATTCTTTCTTGTGAAGCGGTCGAGAAATCGGACAAGCTGCTCAAGTTTGAACTCGATATCGGCGGTGAAACTCGTCAAGTCTTCTCTGGCATTAAATCTGCTTACCAACCAGAAGATCTGATTGGCAAATACACTGTCGTGGTAGCAAACCTCAAACCGCGTAAGATGAAGTTTGGTATGTCTGAAGGCATGATCCTCGCTGCAGGCCCTGGTGGTAGCGACCTGTGGTTGCTTGAACCGCATCAAGGCGCTCAAGCGGGCATGCGCGTGATGTAATTATTGTGTCTTGATTAGCAAGCCAACACCTGAAAAGCCTTTGCCTCTGCAAAGGCTTTTTTGTCATCACCCACTATCTCAAGCCAAACGCTTTCCCTTCTTGTACCCCATAACTCTCTTGGCCATCGCAGGCTCTAGCTCACATTTTTTGCGCATTATGCCCCATAAATGTGCATACCCAATTAATCAAAAATAATAAACCATTGATTTTTAATCATTAATTTTTTGGCATTCAAACTGCAATACCTCTCTGTACCCTTCCACACTGGAATGGGATGGTCAAACACCAACACGGAGGTGGCTATGTTTGTGACAATTTCTCTGGTTCTGTCTTTAGCAATTCTCGGCTTTATCTATACGCTCTCTCAGCGGAAACATTCGACACAACAGCGTAAATTTGAACTGCTGATCTGTTTGCGCGAAGTGTTGGCGCTGTGTCGCCAGCACCGCAGTCTCACTCATCAAACACTCAGCCAACAAGAGACGCATTCGCAAACTGAGCACGACCTATCCAAGCTGCAAAAACGTTTGTTAGAAAAGTCGGAGCAACTGATCCAGATTGCCCACTTTGACAACAAACCCTCCTATCGAATTTTGCAAAACTCGTTGAAAACGGTGTTAAACGAATGGGAGCAAGCCAATGTGGGGAAAAATCAACGCTTACACGGTAAGTTGATACGCCACTGCATGTATTTGATGGATGATGTGGTCATCGCTTGGCTTGCGGAATCAGGACGAGAAGAATTGAGTGATGAGTACCACATGAACTGGCAACAAATTTTTGATGCGATGGAGACACTCACCCAATTGCGCTTGTGCATTGATGACTCTCGAAATGAAAATAATGAGTTACGGATTCGCCACTATTGTGAGCTGATGCAGCGTAAGCTCAATCAGTTAGCGCTGATCAGTCCTTTAACACTGGGATCACCGGTCTGCTCATCCGCGATGCGCCAATTGAACGAAATCACCGACAGCAGTGGCTTAATGCCAGAAAGCCATGAACTCTATCAGTTAAGCACTGAGCTTTCGGCCACCATTGCGCAGGTATACGACCATATGCTCAATGATTTGTTGGAAAGCCTCTATCACCCGTTACCACAGCTTGTTGTGGCTTAAACAGGCAGGTAAAGGATTTAGGAAATAGAAAGCGCCACATCAAGTGGCGCTTTTTAATTCAGTGAAGAAGATCTGACGCTTATTTCAGCATCTTACGCGCAGCTTCCACCACAACCTTGATAGAACGCGCTTCGGTTTCTTTCAACGTTGCGTGATCTGGGATCTCTTTTTGAGCACGGTTGATAATGACACCTGCCACACAACCCGCTTTCAAACCAGAGCTCGCGCACATGGTCAGCAGAGTTGCCGATTCCATTTCAAAGTTGAGCACGCCCATCTCTTGCCACTCTTTCATCGAGCCTTGGAAACGACGCACTACGCGACCAGTGAAAGTGTCGTAACGCTCTTGGCCTGGGTAGAAGGTATCGGAGGACGCTGTCACACCCATGTGAACTGTTGCACCACTTTCTTGTGCTGCCGCTTTCATTGCGGTCGCCACATCAAAATCCGGTACCGCTGGGAATTCCATCGGCGCAAAGTGCAGACTTGCACCATCCAAACGCACAGAACCGGTTGTGACAATCATATCACCAACATTCACATGAGGCTGGATCGCACCAGTCGTGCCAACGCGCAAGAAAGTACGCACGCCTAATTGTGCTAACTCTTCAACCGCAATCGATGTTGAAGGTCCACCGATACCGGTTGAACACACCACCACAGACTGGCCATCCAGCTCTGCGCGGTATACGGTATATTCACGATGGCTTGCGAGGAAAACAGGGTTATCCATCAGCTCCGCGATTTTCTGCACACGAGCAGGGTCGCCCGGAATAATAGCGAGAGTGGCACCGTTTAAATCTGCTTCAGTCACACCAAGGTGGAATACGGTTTTGGTCATAGGAGGCTCCTTCAATTGCGTCTATTCAGCGCACTTATCATTTAGGGTACGGAGTTACTTTACCCGATAGCTTCGCGCAAATAAGTGACAACAATCACACCAAAGACAGCAATAAACATCAAACTTTCATAATTAATCGATTTGCATCACAAACAAATGTATCTGTAATGCAAGTCGATTCCTATTACAGAGAGATACCTCTATCCCCTTCCTACTTGAAGCTGCAGCGATGTTGGCTACGTTCGCTCACCCCAATCACAGTGTTTATCTATGCTCATGGGGATTATGAGAGCCATCCTTGGTTCTCACCAAAGGCCAGCCGATGGCTGTGCAAATTTGTTCCAGACAAATTTGTCACTCTCTTGCCGCCTACCTGCAACTCCAAGTAGTTTTGGTATAGTCGTTGAGACTTGAAATACATACGGAAAAACTAGGAGGCGAACCTCCTAGTTAAACGACCTTATTCCGAAGTCGAAGAGCGGAATTTAAGCAGACGCAGTGCATTGAGCGTGACCAGTGCGGTTGCACCGCTGTCGGCCAACACCGCCATCCATAATCCGGTAATGCCAAGTAAACTGGTGACTAAGAACACCGCTTTAAGTCCCAAGGCTAAGACCACATTTTGGCGAATGATGGCCAACGTAGCACGAGACAGCTCAATCATCCCCGCCAACTCAATCAAGCGATTGTGAGTCAGTGCTGCATCGGCGGTTTCTAGCGCGACGTCGGTACCGCCGCCCATTGCGATACCAATACTCGCCTCTTTCATGGCTGGGGCATCGTTAATGCCATCACCCACCATGGCGACACGTTGATGTTGTGCCAACTGCTGAATGTAGCCGACTTTATCTTGCGGCAATAAACCTGCCCGAAAATCCATCTTCAGTTGCTGGCTCATTGCGGCCGCGCTGCGTTCGTTGTCTCCCGTCAACATCAAGGCGTTAATCCCGAGTTGATGTAAGGCGGCGACCGCTTGACGTGCATCACTGCGCAGCGTGTCTTGCCAAGCAATCACACCAACCACCGCGTCACTTGCCAGCATCACAACTACGGTTTTACTTTCAGCTTCAAGCATTTCGACATGCTGTTTCACCACGTCGGGCAATTTGGTTTCGACCCGATTTGGCGCAAGCAGACGATACTGAACACCATCAATCTGGCCGCTAATGCCTCGCCCAACCAAGGCGGTACGCTCTTGCGCTTGTGGGATGGTCAGTTGCTCCGCCTGCGCTTTTGCCACCAGCGAGGTCGCTAAGGGATGATGTGAGCCCATCTCAATCGCAGCAGCCCGAGCTAACAAGGTCGCGCTATCCCAACCTTGCAGCGGGATAAGGTCTGTGACTTGCGGCTTGCCTTCGGTCAAGGTGCCTGTCTTATCAAAGGCAATGGTCTCGATTTTTCCCAATTGCTCTAATGCCGCACCACCTTTAATTAAAGCCCCACGACGCGCCGCCGCCGCTAAACCCGAAGTGATCGCCGCAGGTGTAGATATCACTAGCGCACAAGGACAAGCGATGAGCAGCAAAGCAAGGCCACGGTAAATCCAAGTCTGCCAATCGGCATCAAACACTAATGGCGGAACCACAATCACGGCGAGCGCGACCAGCATCATCAGCGGGGTATACCAACGACTGAATTTATCTAAAAAACGCTCCAGGGGTGCTTTGCGCGATTCCGCCTCTTCAATCATATGCAAAATACGGTCGATGGCGTTTTCACCTTGTTTCGAGGTAATTTCAATCTGCACCACCTTATCCACGACCACACAACCTGCAGAAACCCGCTCCCCTGCCGTTAATTCGACAGGTAAGGATTCGCCCGTTAACGCACTGTTATCCAGACTGGCGGCGGCAAGTAAGCGCCCATCCGCTGGTAAACGACCTCCGGGAGCCACTTCAATGACATCGCCCGGTTGCAACTGCGCGGCAGGAACGGTGACACGCTCTCCATGTTGTATACGAATCGTCGTTTCTGGCACCAGCGCCATCAAGGCTTGTACGCCCGTTCGCGCCCGAGAAGCGGCATAAGCCTCCAAGCGCTCACCAATCAAAAACAGCAGTAATACCATGGCGGCTTCTAAGGTTTCCCCCAAATAAAGCGCGCCAATTGCGGCAACCGACATTAAGGTTTCAATCGAGAAAGGAGAACCCGATTTGGTGAGACGCCAAGCTTGTTGAAGGATGGGGAACAGCCCCAATAGACAAGTCAGCGTATAAATCCAGCGGCTCATCTCGCTGGAGTTGACTAAGGCACCTACTGCCATCAGCGCAGCGATACCGATAATTCGTGCGTTTTCACTCTGCCAGAAGGGCTGCTTGGATTGGGATGGTGTTGCCGCTGAACTGGCGGCTGGGTTTAGACTAAAACCGCTGTCGCGTACCGCTTGTTCGATAAGCGGCGCGGTTGAGGGTTGATTAAAGCCAACCACCAATTTCTGAGTGGCGAACATTACCTGCACTTGAGTGACATCACCCAACTGCTTAACGGCTTTTTCAATTTTTTGTGCGCAAGAAGGACAATCCATTCCTGCGATATACCAACTCTGCTGATAGTGTGATGAGTGTGGCTCGTGGCGTCGCTCGGGGTCTTCTTCCAACGTCGCACCGCCACCACCATCACTGGTACAGCAACTATCGCCGTCACAAGAAGCGCTTACACCTGCCGCACGAATGGCGACAATTTTGGGGCTTCCGTCACAGCTCGTTTGGTGGCTGTGCATAGGTTGAGTTAACGATTTTGAACGACAAGCATGGTGTTTAGTACACATATTTCCATCTCCTTTTTGTGTGCTGTGATCAGCTTACACCTTGGAGTCAACTTCAAGGTCAAGCGCATTCAAGCACAAAAGCATAAAAAGTTGGACATGCTCATCGGTCACATTAAACCGGATGTTGAAAACTGTTGGTTAAGGTTTTGCTCAGGGCTCGTAGTACATCACGCCGCGTGATCACACCGACCAATTTGCCATCACTCACCACAGGATACATTTTCGGTTTTCCGACCTTCATCATCGCCGCAAGCTCAATAATGGAGGTTTCTGGCGCAACCGAGAGCACCTCTTTGTGCATACAATCACTCACCAAATGGGCATCTTGGCAGTGATAACTGGCATGCACCAGCTTATCCAACAAATCCTGTTCGGATAAAAAACCAATCACATGCCGCTGCGCATCAATCACAGGGCCGCCCATGTTGTCTGAACGCACCACTTTTTCGAGCGCCGCACTGAGCGACATATCTGGACTGAATGATACTGCTTGTAGGGTCATATAATCGCTGACTTTCAGTGAGTCCATCCTGTTCTCCTTTACTAAACCCATCTCACGCTGATTGAGTTAAGTGTTGTTCAAAATGAGCCATTTATCCTGTTTCATTTTGTGGTTGCACCACACAATTTCCAAAAATTCATCCTTTTTTATGAACATGAGCTTTTGAGAATGAATGTCACGGCCTACCCGTATCCGTTCTGAGTAAGATCATCTATAAATAGAGTAATAAGCGATCACTCATTAGGAATCAGGTCGGTGACTTCTATTTTTTCCGCGACGATTATTGCCAATCCTGAAATTCTGCAGTTTATTTTTCAATCACTGCCTGAGCCCACTTTTCTCATCAATAAGCAAGGGGTGTATATCGAAGCATGGGGAGGTACGGACAGTGAACGCCATCACAACCCCTCTTATCTGGTCGGTTTAAACCAGTATGATGTGTTACCGGCAGCACAGGCTGCTTGGTTTACTGACGTCATCCAACAGGCGATCGAGCAGGGCTGTGCCAAAGAGTTGGAATATGCAATTGATCCAACCCAGTTGCCCTGTTTTGACAATGTCCCAGGACCAAGCCAAAAGCAGTATTTCTCCGCATTAGTCATCCCTCTTCCCAACACAGACATGGTGTTGTGGACCGTGCGTAACATCTCAGACTACAAGCACACGGTTGAAAAACTCGCGCAGCATCAGCTGGAACTTGAGCACCTGACTCATATGGATCATCTGACCCAAGTGTATAACCGTTATGCAATGGATTCGTTGCTGCCGCAAGCACTGGACATCGCCAGACTCGATCGGGTCAGCAGCGCATTATTAATGATCGATATTGACTGTTTTAAAGAGTACAACGACGGATATGGTCATATTCAAGGCGATGATGTCCTGTGCAAGGTCAGCCAAACGCTGCGTCAATGGAAATCGAATCTAGACCTTTGCTTTCGCTACGGCGGGGATGAATTTTTGATTTTTATGACCAGAGTCGATGCAAAGCAGTGCCAGCAACGAGCCGAAAAACTGATGGCGATGATTCATGAGCTGAACATCCCGCACCTGAGTTCTCGAGTGGCAGATCATGTGACGATTACCATAGGCATTCGCCATTGTGATCAAATAGAGAAAGAAATGACCGCAGAAAAGCTTGTGTTAGTGGCCGATAAAGCGCTGTTTCATGCCAAACATGAGCAACGTGGCACCATCCATATGTTTAGTAGTACCACTTGGCATGAATAGCCTTGTTACTCCCCTTGTTCCCAGCGCTGCGCGGCTTGATGATCACTGTCGCGTGAATCAATCCAGCGACTCGCTTCGGTCGTCAGCTCTTTTTTCCAAAATGGCGCGCGGGTTTTCAAGTAATCCATGATGAACTCGCACGCCGCAAACGCAGCATTGCGGTGCGCACTGCTGACACCAACCAACACGATTTGATCGCCGCTGAGCATATCGCCGATGCGATGAATAACGCGAACGCGTTGTAGAGGCCAACGCTCCTGAGCCATATCGCAAATCTCCAGCAAGGATTTTTCCGTCATGCCCGGATAGTGTTCAAGGTGTAAGCCCACGACATTATCGCCCAAGTTCATATCCCGAACTTTGCCGACAAAAGTCACCACAGCCCCCGCTTGGGAGCCTTGCGCTAACGCTTCATATTCTTGAGCAACAGAGAAATCTTCCGTCTGCACCGATACGCGATGGTCCATACTAGCCTCCGGTCACTGGTGGGAAAAAGGCCACTTCATCGCCATCTTGTAGCTCTGTATCGAATGGCACAATCGATTGATTAACGGCCGCCAATAGCTTACCCGGTTCAAGTGCCATATCCCACTTACCAGGCTGCTGCGCTAAATGTTGGCGCAAGGCTTCTACCGTCGCAAAAGCGTGGTCAACCACCAGACTATCGCACTCCACCAACTCTCGAGTTTGGGCAAAAAACAGCACTTTAATCATGCATCCACCTTAAAGTGTCCTGATTTTCCGCCCGATTTTTCAAGCAATCGCACGTTCTCAATCACGATGTCTTTCTGAACCGCTTTGCACATGTCGTAAATGGTCAGTGCCGCCACCGATGCCGCCGTCAGCGCTTCCATTTCCACTCCGGTTTTACCACTGAGTTTACACAGAGATTCAATGCGTACGCTGTTTTGTTCTGGCAAGGCTTCAAGCTGTACTTCCACCTTGGAAAGCAGCAACGGGTGACAGAGCGGAATTAGCTCCCACGTACGTTTCGCGGCTTGAATGCCCGCAATTCGCGCCGTGGCAAACACATCCCCTTTATGGTGCTGGCCAGAGAGGATGAGTTGCAGCGTTTCGGGTGCCATGCGCACATAGGCCTCGGCACGAGCTTCACGGACGGTATCGGCTTTATTCGACACATCCACCATATTGGCTTCACCCGAAGCATTAATGTGAGTGAGTTGGCTCATCAAACCTCCCTTATACCGTTAGGTGCGGCATAAAGTTACATGGGCGATGGGAAGCATCCAATTGCTGTTTAATGATTTTTGTCCAACCGGTGCGGCATGCGCCAGTCGAGCCCGGCATAGCAAAAATCACCGTGTGGTTAGCAAACCCCGCAACCGCGCGCGATTGAATGGTCGAGGTGCCAATCTCTTCAAAAGAGACCATGCGAAACAGCTCGCCAAAACCTTCCACTTCTTTATCAAACAGAGGCTTAAGTGCTTCAGGTGTGCTGTCACGAGAAGTAAACCCTGTGCCACCGGTGATCAGAATCGCTTGGATGGTTTCATCCGCAATCCACTGTGAAACCACTGCACGGATTTTGTACATATCGTCAATCACGATCTGTTTATCTGCCAGTGTATGGCCTGCTTCTTGAAGCTGCTCAGCCAAGTAACGGCCTGAGGTATCGTTTTCTTCCGTACGCGTATCTGACACGGTTAAAACGGCGATATTTGCTGCTTGAAATTTGCTTTCTGCGTGACCCATTTGTTCACCTTTTCAAAATGGTTAAACCTCAATGGTGAGGTCAGATTATCGGTAGAAACTCAGCCGCCAATCGAGGCTAAATGCGGCGTCATACCCGAATTTCCATCATGCAGGAAGTGGGTTTCCGCCTTGTTTTGCAACTGAGTTTGAATTCGTTCAATCAATGCGTTTTCTTGGTGATCGTCTTGCAAAAGATCGCGTAGCTCGATGCCTTGTTCGCCAAATAAGCACAGATGCAGTTTGCCAAGTGCTGACACCCGAAGGCGGTTACAGCTGCGACAAAAATCTTTCTCATAAGGCATGATAAGGCCAATCTCGCCTTGGAAATCCGGATGGATAAACACCTGTGCAGGGCCATCGTTATCGGCTCTGGCTTTGAGTAACCAGCCGTTACCGAAGAGATAGTCGCGGATCGAAATGCCAGAAACATGATGGCGAGCAAACAGCGCGTCCATTTCTCCGGTTTGCATCAACTCAATAAAACGCAGTTGGATGGGGCGAGTTTTAATCCACGCCATAAATTTGGGCAGTTCAAGGTGGTTAAGATTTTTCATCAGTACCACGTTGACTTTGACTTGCTCGAATCCAACTTCAAAGGCGCGATCAATGCCGGACATCACTTGCTGAAAGCGGTTTTCACCGGTGATTTGCGCAAACATACGTGGATCTAAGCTATCTACGCTGACATTCAGTTGAGTCAACCCCGCTTCGCGCCACTCAGCAATATGTTTGGCTAAACGGTAGCCATTGGTGGTCGTCGCAACTTTTTGAATGCCGGGAGTTTGCGCTATGGCATGAATAATCTCGCCAAAATCTTTGCGCAGTGAAGGTTCACCGCCGGTAATTCTGACCTTGGAAGTGCCACAATGGGCAAACGCACTCACCACTCGGCGAATCTCATTCACCGTCAGAAAAGAGGCAGGGCGATCCGCTGATGGCTTGTAACCATCAGGTAAGCAATACGTACATTTGAAATTACAAACGTCGGTTATGGATAGACGTAAATAGTAAAATTTACGCTGAAATCTGTCTTCGAATTGTTGCGCCACAGAACACCTTTCCAAATACGGGAGGCAAAATCATTTCCAATTCTGCCCTTGTGACAAGCGGTCACTGGCTTACAACGCATATTTAAAGGTTTAAACTTAGCGCGATAAGCTCGGAGTTAAGGCCAAGCACTATGATGTTGCCATCTCTTTAGCTCAGGCTGCTGGTAAAATACTTAATAATTGTACGTGATTCTAGCCTTAACCAGAAAAAAATGGTTACCTTGCAGAAATTAGCCCTAAATGGGTACTCATTATGAACCAAGTTCGCTAAATTGCTGCGAGTTATGAAAAAATAAGAAAAAACTTATGTCTCTATACGAAAACAAAAAAGTGGTTGCGATTGGCGGCGGCCACGGTCTTGGGCGAATGCTGGCAGCGCTCAAAGTGTTTGGTTCCAATGCCACTGGCATAGTCACCACCACAGACAACGGCGGTTCCACAGGACGCATTCGTCACTGCCAAGGTGGGATTGCTTGGGGAGATACCCGTAACTGCATCAACCAGTTGATTACCGAGCCGTCGATCAGTTCAATGATGTTTGAATACCGCTTTAAAGGCGCAGGGGAGCTCAACGGCCACAACTTGGGCAACCTAATGCTCACCGCATTAGATAACCTTTCGGTGCGCCCATTGGATGCGATCAATCTTATTCGCAACATGCTCAAAGTCGATGTCAATATCCTACCCATGTCTGAACACCCATCCGATCTGGCAGCCCTCGCTATGGATGGCAAATGGGTCACCGGTGAAACCAGCGTCGATGAGATGACTCAAGATTTGCGAAGACTTGACCTTGCGCCTGAAGTCCCGGCCACCAAAGAAGCGGTAACCGCCATTCAAGACGCAGACTGCGTGATTCTGGGCCCCGGAAGCTTTTTAACCAGCGTCATGCCTCCTCTTCTGCTGCCAGAATTGGGCAAGGCGATTGCTCGTAATCAAACTGCGAAAGTGATTTTTGTCGAGAACCTATCGCCAGAATATGGACCTGCAGGACGAATGAGCTTAGAGCAAAAATTGGAATGGTGTGAACGCGCCTGCCAAGGGCGCAAAATTGATGTGGTATTGGGCCATCACCCTCATCCAGAGTTAGAACAGCGTTGGAATTTTGTTACCCGAGATTTGGCTTCCGCCAACCGCGACTGGCGTCATGATCGGCAGAAGCTGAGACAAGCTATCGAAGAGCAGTTAATGAACTAAATCGGAGTAGCATTGATGCGTCTGCTTCAGTAACTCAAGCATGTGTTCCACCTCTAGCGAGATGTCCATCATCTCGCCAGATTTGGCGCGACTATCTAACTCCACCGCTTTGGCGCACAAGCGATCAGCCCCAAAACTGGCCGCACTGCTTTTCAGCGCATGGCTGATTTCCTTGAGATAGCCGAGTTTGTCCGCGACCGTATCACTGACTAACTTACTTTGGTAATCATTGAGTTCACCAAGAAAAATGTTGACCAAGATCGGCACGTTTTCTTCACCGATCTCCTTCGCCAGTAAGTCGATTTTGCTTTGGTTGATCCATTCTCTCATCGCTTACCGTTCCTTCTCTTTTTCTTTCACTTTTTCATTCCAAGTTTGTAGCTTGCGATAGATGGTTGATGGGCTGACATCCAGATAGGTCGCGGCGCGAGGAATGTTACCATCACACGCTTCGATGGCTTGTTCAATGGCTTGTTTTTCAGTCATCCACAGCGGAAAAATCTCATGCACGGATACTTTATTCTCATGCGCAAGCGGTAAAGCCCGATTGATCGGCGCGGACATTTGATTAAGAGGAGGAGGCAGCATATCTAGGGTGATTTCACGACCTTCATTGAGCACAACCACGTTGCGCAAAACGTTTTGCAATTGACGCACGTTGCCCGGCCACTCGTATTGACGAAAACGCTCCACCACTTCAGCCGACAAACGGACAAAATCTTTGCCCTCTTCCTTGGACATAAAGCCAAGCAGTGAATAAGCAATCTCGATCACATCATCACCGCGCGCACGCAATGGTGGTAAATGCAGCGGGATCACATACAAGCGGTAGTACAGATCTTCACGAAAACGTCCTTCTTGCACTTCCTTCCACGGATCGCGGTTCGTTGCACACACAAAACGCACATCCACGCTTTTCATTTTGGAAGAGCCGACTTTTTGGAATGTCCCTGTCTGAATAAAGCGCAGAAGTTTGGTCTGCAGATCCAGATCCATTTCGCACAATTCATCCAAAAAGAGGGTTCCCCCATCAGCCGCTTCTGCCGCGCCTTGACGCTCAGTCGCCGCTCCGGTAAAAGCCCCTTTAACGTGACCAAACAACTCACTTTCAATCAGATCTTTCGGAATGGCCGCACAGTTGATGGCGATAAATGGCTTATCTCCGCGCTTGCTCGCGGCATGAATCGCTTCCGCGCACACTTCTTTACCGGTACCACTTTCGCCGGTAATAAAAATACTGGCTTTGCTGCTCGCCGCAGAGTCAATGGTGCGGTACACCGCCTGCATGGTTTGACTGCTACCAATAAAGCCTTGATAGTTTTGATTTTTATTATCAATATCGTTTTTGAGTTTCGAGGCTTTGCGAATCGCATTATTCACAGTGACCCGCAGTCGGTCAGCTTCACACGGCTTGATCAAAAAGTCTTGCGCACCATGACGCATGGCTTCAACCGCCGTATCAATCGAACCATGCGCGGTCATAAACACGATAGGCACATCCGGTGATTTCTCTTTCACTGCATAGAGTACGTCCATCCCAGTCATATCTGGCAAACGTAAATCCAGCAGGATTAAGTCCGGCTCGCGACGACCAATACTCTCGATAGCATCGCGTCCGGTACCCACGATATTGATATCAATATCCAGCGGTGTGAGGTAAGAACGATACAGCGCCGCCACCGACGCCGTGTCTTCTACCATGAGGAGATATTTTGTTTTCTGCAAAGATTGATTATGTTGCATAGCCTAGCCATATTATTTTGCATTTTGCTGTAATAATTGCATTTGGAATTGCATTTTGCAAATTTGAATTGAAATTTCTTGATAAATGATGCCAAACATCACACATCTAGACCGATTTGAGTTGGCACGATATGTGCTTGATTACTACTGACCCGCAAGGGTCACCTAGCCAACTGACGTTGTTAGTGAATAATCAATGTTCACAAATAACAGCCAATAGACTCATTCTATTGGCTATTTTTTTATCTGCGTGTTTGAAATCGGTGTTTTTCTCTTCCTAAACACTTGCTCAGTGGCACCTGATTTATCCCTAATTCACATAAAGATACCTATGATTGGCGAACACTGTCGTGTTATCGCGCAGCTTCCTAAAAAATGAAAGCAAGGCTAACTATTGGCGATAAACTGCTGACGCAACTGATGAATTTCATCACGTTTTTGCGCCGCTAGCTCAAACTCTAAGTTCTGCGCATGCTGATACATTGCGGCTTCTAATTTACTGATCTCTTTTTCAAGCTGCTGAGGGGTCAACACTTGGTAAGCCGCCGATTCTTCAGCCACTTTCGCCAATGGCACCACTTTGCTGTTCTTCTGTTTACGCGATTTCGCAATATCGCCCAGTTCCATGATGTCTTTAACGCTGCGTTTTAAAGGCTGCGGCGTGATACCGCGCTGCTCATTATAAGCCAGCTGCTTCTCACGGCGACGCTCGGTTTCATCGATCGCTTTACGCATGGATTTGGTGATCGAGTCTGCATACAAAATTGCTTTACCATTCACGTTACGTGCTGCACGACCCATGGTCTGGATGAGTGAACGCTCGGAACGCAAAAAGCCTTCTTTATCAGCATCCAAAATCGCCACTAAAGCGACCTCTGGCATGTCCAGACCTTCACGTAGCAAGTTGATCCCCACCAACACATCAAATACGCCTAATCGTAAATCACGAATAATTTCTACCCGTTCGACGGTATCAATGTCCGAGTGTAAATAGCGAACTTTCACACCATGCTCATGCAGATATTCGGTTAAATCCTCGGCCATGCGTTTGGTTAAGGTAGTCACCAAAATCCGCTCATCATTGGCCGCGCGAATGCGCGCTTCAGAAAGCAGATCATCCACCTGAGTGGCGACCGGACGTACTTCAATGATCGGGTCTAACAAACCGGTTGGACGCACCACCTGCTCCGCCACTTCACCACCCGATTTAGTGAGCTCATATTCACTCGGTGTTGCTGACACAAAGATGGTTTGCGGTGCTAATGCTTCAAATTCATCAAACTTAAGTGGACGGTTATCCAAGGCTGACGGCAGACGAAAACCGAACTCCACCAGCGTTTCTTTTCGCGAACGATCGCCTTTAAACATCGCGCCAATTTGCGGCACGGTGACGTGTGATTCATCGATGATCAGCAAGCCATCGTGAGGCAAGTAATCAAAGAGCGTTGGAGGCGGCTCGCCTTCTGCACGACCACTTAGGTAACGTGAGTAGTTTTCGATCCCTGAGCAGAATCCCAATTCGTTCATCATCTCAATATCAAACTGAGTTCGCTGAGCAATCCGCTGCTCTTCCAGCAATTTATTGTTATCCAGCAGATATTGGCGACGGACCTGTAACTCGCTCTTAATCTGCTCTATCGCCTCAAGAATGCGCTCGCGTGGGGTGACATAGTGAGTTTTGGGGTAAATCGTAAACCGAGCTAAATCGCGTGACGTAATCACGCCGGTCAGCGGGTCAAATAAGCTGATGCATTCGACTTCATCATCAAACATTTCCACTCGAACAGCTTCTTGATCCGATTCGGCAGGGAAAATATCAATCACTTCTCCGCGTACCCGGAACTGACCGCGCTCAAATGCCATATCATTGCGTGAATATTGCAGCTCCGCCAAACGACGCAACATGTCACGTTGATTAATCACATCACCACGACGTAAATGGAGCATCATTTTTAGATAAGAATCCGGATCGCCCAGACCATAGATGGCAGAAACCGAAGCGACAATCACTGCATCTTTGCGCTCAAGCAAGGCTTTAGTGGCCGATAAGCGCATCTGTTCAATATGAGCGTTCACGGACGCGTCTTTTTCTATAAAAGTATCCGTGGTCGGCACATAGGCTTCTGGTTGATAGTAGTCGTAGTAAGAAACGAAATACTCCACCGCATTGTTGGGAAAAAAGGCTTTCATTTCGCCGTACAATTGAGCCGCCAGTGTCTTATTAGGCGCAAGTATAATGGTGGGACGCTGCGCGGTAGCAATCACATTCGCTAACGTAAAGGTTTTACCCGAACCCGTTACCCCAAGCAGAGTTTGATGAGCCAAGCCCGCTTCCAACCCCTCCAGCAATTGCTTAATCGCGGTAGGCTGATCACCAGCAGGTTGATAGTCTGAAACCAATTCAAATGCTTTGCTCATTGCATCCTCGTCACGCTTTTGTATTGAGCGCTATTGTGGCGGGATGCTGACCGGATGATCAAGCACTTCTTCTCTCGCTTTTCATCACGTACAACGTGGTGTAAACAGATTTCGTAGTTCCTGTGGGGCAGCTCTTAATCTTTGTAAAAATATCCCTAGCTTCATCAATAGAGGTTTGCTAATATCCTCAGCCCTACATCGGCCTAGCGCCATTCTCGCCCTCAAAAATAATCCACCTGTTTTCCCCAGATTTTCCTCTGAGCGTTTTTTTGTGTCCGCAATTCATAAACTTACCGCGCAGGATTAGCATTGTGGAAAACCAATAAATTTAAAATAAAAACAAACGGTTACCACAAAAATCCCTCAGAAATCAAACTGAGCATTTACTCAAGACTTATTCGCTCAAACATTAACTCAAGATCCATCAACACACTTATCCACAATTTTGGTGGATAAGTGAATACAGCTCAATTGCGGTAAGGGATACAAAAAAGTAAACCCTTTACCACATAAAAAAGTGCGCTTTTTTTCATTAAAAATCATTGACACCCACTAGCTGGGTCGTTAACATCGGCGCCGAAACTATTCCTCCTTAGTTCAGTCGGTAGAACGGCGGACTGTTAATCCGTATGTCGCAGGTTCGAGTCCCGCAGGAGGAGCCAAATTTAGAGCCCAGTCAGTAAAGACTGGGCTTTTTTATTGATGTTTTTCTCTGCAAGATTCCCGTCAAGATCTCTTATCAATCCCTGCCATTCGCATCCTATTTGCCACTTATTGCGTATAATTTATCTCCATCTACCTAAAACCTTATCTTTCCTTGGTTGTTATTGCTTTGGCAAAGCAGGATAATGCTGGGATCGGAAGCAAACATTTATATAACTATGACCGAATATCTTTTGTTGTTAATCGGCACTGTGCTGGTCAATAACTTTGTACTGGTGAAGTTCTTGGGCTTATGTCCTTTTATGGGCGTATCAAAAAAACTAGAGACCGCCATTGGCATGGGGTTGGCGACGACTTTCGTCCTCACCTTAGCTTCGGTGTGCGCTTATCTGGTGGAAAGTTACGTGTTACGTCCGCTCGGCATTGAGTATCTGCGCACCATGAGCTTTATTTTGGTGATCGCTGTCGTAGTACAGTTCACCGAAATGGTGGTGCACAAAACCAGTCCGACACTCTATCGCCTGCTGGGCATTTTCCTGCCACTCATCACCACTAACTGTGCGGTATTAGGGGTTGCGCTGCTCAACATCAACGAAAACCACAACTTTATTCAATCGATCATTTATGGTTTTGGTGCTGCGGTTGGTTTCTCGCTGGTGCTCATCTTGTTCGCTTCGATGCGTGAGCGAATCCATGTTGCCGATGTCCCCACTCCCTTTAAAGGCGCATCCATTGCGATGATCACCGCAGGTTTAATGTCTTTGGCCTTTATGGGCTTTACCGGATTGGTGAAACTGTAATGAGTACCATCGTCATCGCTGTTATTGCGCTGGCGGCATTGGCCGCCGTGTTTGGAGCCATACTCGGCTTTGCTTCGATTCGCTTTAAGGTAGAAGCCGACCCTATCGTGGACCAAATAGATGCTATCTTGCCGCAAACCCAATGTGGCCAATGCGGCTACCCCGGATGTCGCCCTTACGCCGAAGCGATTGCCAATGGTGATGCGATTAACAAATGCCCTCCGGGTGGCCAAGCGACCATTGAAAAACTTGCAGACTTGATGGGTGTCGAAGTTCAAGACTCCGCCCATGATCTGGACAACAAAGTCAAAATGGTCGCCTTTATCCATGAAGACATGTGTATCGGCTGCACCAAGTGTATTCAGGCTTGCCCGGTCGATGCGATTGTGGGCGGTAACAAAGCCGTACACACAGTGATCAAAAATGAGTGCACGGGTTGTGACCTGTGCGTCGCGCCTTGCCCGACCGACTGTATTGAAATGATCCCGGTACAAACCACGCCAGAGAGCTGGAAGTGGCAACTCAATGCCATCCCTGTGGTCAATGTGACCGATTCTGCGCCTGCTGCGCAGAAAAGTGCGAATTAAGGATGGGTATGTTGTCATTAATCGAACAAATCAAATCTGGTAAGCTTTGGGACTTCCCCGGCGGCATTCATCCGTTTGAAAATAAACACCAATCCAACCGTCAGCAGATTATCAATGCGAGCATTCCGAATGAGCTGGTACTGCCGCTCAAGCAGCACATTGGTAAGGCAGGCGATTTACTGGTGAAAGTCGGCGATCGCGTTTTAAAAGGCCAACCGCTGACGCAATATACGTCGACCTTCATGTTGCCGATTCATGCGCCGACTTCTGGCGTCATTAGCGCTATTGAGCCGCGCACTGTCGCTCACCCTTCCGGTTTGAGCGAGCTGTGTATTGTACTGACACCAGACCAACAAGAAGAGTGGTTTGATTTACAGCCGCAACCCGATTATCAACAGTTGTCCCCTGAAACACTGTTGGAGCTGATCCGTCAGGCAGGTATTTCAGGTATGGGTGGCGCAGGTTTCCCAACTGCGAAGAAACTGCAATCTGGGCTTTCGCGCACCGAAATCTTGATCATTAACGCCGCCGAGTGTGAGCCTTATATCACCGCAGATGATGTGTTAATGCGTCAATATGCCCACGAAATTATTCAGGGGATCGAGATTGTTGAACACATTCTAAAGCCAAAACTTACCATCATCGGGATTGAAGATAACAAACCGGAAGCCATTGCAGCGCTGCAACAAGCCGCGCAAGACAAACCGATGGTGATCCGCGTTATCCCAACCAAATACCCGTCTGGTGGTGAGAAACAACTCATCAAAATCCTGACTAACTTGGAAGTTCCGAAAGGTGGCATTCCTGCCGATATCGGTTTAATGGTGCAAAATGTCGGCTCATTGCAGGCAATTGCGCGCGCGATTGTACATGGTGAACCGCTGATCCGCCGTGTAGTGACACTCTCCGGTGATTGTTTCCGTAAACCACGTAACGTTTGGGCATTGCTCGGCACGCCTGTCCAAGCGCTGCTCAATGAGTTTGGCTACAAAGCTGATAAAAAACTGCCGCGTCTCATCATGGGCGGCCCGATGATGGGCTTCACTCTGCCCCATGCGCAAGTGCCGATCACCAAAACCGCTAACTGTATTCTTGCGCCTACACGCAACGAGTTAACCAGTGGTGATAATGAGATGGCGTGTATCCGCTGCGGTCAATGCGCCGAAGCCTGTCCGGTCTCTCTATTACCACAGCAGTTACAGTGGCACGCGAAAGCCGAAGAATTTGATAAGTGTGAAGAGCTCAATCTAAAAGACTGTATTGAGTGCGGCGCTTGTGCCTATGTCTGCCCGAGTGAAATTCCGTTGGTGCAGTACTATCGCCAAGCCAAAGCAGAGATTCGTACCCGCAGCTTAGAAGCGGAAGCCGCTGAACGAGCAAAAGCACGCTTCGAAGAGAAAAAAGCGCGCATGGAGCGGGATAAAGCGGAGCGTGAAAATCGCTTCAAGCAAGCGGCGGAAGATCGCCGTAAAGAGATGCAGCAGCAAGGTGGCTCCGATGCGATTGCGGCGGCCATTGAACGGGTTAAAGCCCAAAAAGCTCAGCTTGAGCCAACCGATAACAGCGTAAAACCGGCTATTGCGGCAGCGATTGCACGCGCTAAAGCTAAACAGGCAGAAGCTGCGCAAAGTGGTGCCAGTGAGCCTGATAATAGTGAAATGGCTAAACTGCGTGAAGAGCGTAAACGCCAAGCTCGGGAACGCAAGGCTCAAAAAGGTGAAGTGACTGAAGCATCAACCAATGATGATGCGGACGATAAGAAATCGGCTGTCGCTGCCGCCATTGCTCGCGCCAAAGCACGTAAAGCGGAGCAGCAGGAAACCGAAAGTACAGCTCAGCCAGCACAAGCCACGCCAAGCAGTGACGAGGCTGACCCGAAAAAAGCTGCAGTAGCCGCCGCCATTGCTCGCGCTAAAGCGCGCAAAGCGGAGCAGCAGGAAACAGAAAGCACAGCTCAGCCAGCTCAAGTCACACCAAGCAGTGACGACGCTGACCCGAAAAAAGCTGCGGTCGCCGCCGCCATTGCTCGCGCTAAAGCGCGTAAAGCGGAGCAGCAGGAAACAGAAAGCGCCGTTCAGCCAGCACAAGCCACACCAAGCAGTAACGACGCTGACCCGAAAAAAGCTGCGGTCGCCGCCGCCATTGCTCGCGCTAAAGCGCGTAAAGCGGAGCAGCAGGAAACAGAAAGCGCAGCTCAGCCAGCACAAGCCACGCCAAGCAGTGACGACGCTGACCCGAAAAAAGCTGCGGTCGCTGCGGCCATTGCTCGCGCTAAAGCGCGCAAAGCAGAGCAGCAGGAAACCGAAAGTACAGATCAGCCAGCACAAGCCACGCCAAGCAGTGACGATGCTGACCCGAAAAAAGCTGCGGTCGCTGCGGCCATTGCTCGCGCTAAAGCGCGTAAAGCAGAGCAGCAGGAAACCGAAAGCACAGCTCAGCCAACTCAAGCTACGCCAAGCAGTGACGACGCTGACCCGAAAAAAGCTGCGGTCGCTGCCGCCATTGCTCGCGCCAAAGCACGGAAAGCCGCCCAACAATCATCATCTAATTTAAACGCTGAGGAGAAAGACTAGTGGCCTTCTTTATTGCTAGCTCCCCACATTTACGCAGTAAGCGCAGCACGGCTGACGTTATGCGTTGGGTATTAGCCTGCGCACTGCCCGGCCTGATCGCTCAGACCTATTTTTTTGGCTACGGCACACTGTTCCAGTTACTGCTGGCCATCTCGGTCGCGGTGGCACTCGAAGCGGGCATTATGCTGCTGCGTAAACGATCACCAATCTCAGCACTGCGCGATTACAGCGCGGTGGTTACCGCATGGTTACTCGCGGTCGCTATCCCGCCCCTCTCACCATGGTGGGTCGTCGTGATCGGTCTGATTTTTGCGATCGTGATTGCTAAACATTTGTATGGTGGACTTGGGCAAAACCCCTTTAACCCAGCGATGATCGCCTACGTAGTGTTGTTGATCTCCTTTCCGGTTCAGATGACCAGTTGGATGGCGCCCATCAAGTTAACCGCCGAACCAAGCTCACTGGTAGACTCGTTCTCACTGATCTTCGGCGGTTTTGACAGTGATGGTCTATCGCTACAGCAAATTCGTACTGGCATCGATGGCATTACCATGGCAACCCCGCTCGATGCGATCAAAACCTCGCTCAAAGCAGGACACACCATGAGCGAAACCTTGACCCAGCCTCAGTTTAGTGGCTTTGCGGGTATCGGTTGGGAATGGGTCAATATTGCCTATCTACTCGGTGGCCTGATTCTGCTGAAACTGCGTATTATCCGTTGGCACATTCCAATGGCAATGCTGGCAGGTTTGGTTTTCACGGCATTACTGGCACAACTTTTTGCACCGGGAACAACCGCGTCCCCCATGATCCACCTACTCTCGGGCGCAACCATGCTGGGCGCATTTTTTATTGCAACCGATCCGGTCAGCGCCAGCACGACGGATAAAGGCCGCCTGATTTACGGTTTCTTCATCGGTGCAATGGTGTTTCTGATCCGTAGTTGGGGCGGCTTCCCTGATGGTGTCGCCTTTGCCGTACTGCTCGCCAACATGTGCGTACCGCTGATTGACTACTACACCAAACCGAGAACTTACGGACACTAAGAGCGCGACTTATGCTGACAGCAATTCGAAAAAATGGCCTGATTCTCGCCGTCTTTGCCTGTGTTTCAACGGGTTTGGTGGCGCTGACTTACGCCCTCACCGCAGAGCAAATTCAACAACAAGAGCAAAAGCAGCTACTGCAGGTTCTCAACCAAGTGATCCCACATAAGTATCACGATAACCCTCTGGCGCAAGCCTGTACTTTAATCAATGATGCCAAGCTCGGTACAGCCAAAACCATGCATGCTTATCTGGCGCAACGTGACGGTCAGCCCACAGCCATTGCGATTGAGACCATTGCCCCCGATGGTTATAACGGTGAAATAAAATTGATCGTCGGGATCGCCAATAACGGCACCGTGCTTGGTGTGCGTGTGCTTGCCCACCAAGAAACACCGGGGCTAGGCGATAAGATTGATTTACGGATCAGTAATTGGGTATTAGGCTTTAACGGCCAACAAGTCACCGCCGATAATCAGGATGACTGGAAAGTACGTAAAGATGGCGGTCAGTTTGACCAATTTACGGGTGCAACCATTACTCCTCGTGCTGTCGTACTGGCGGTCAAAAAAGCCGTGGAGTATGTCAACCAACATCAACAACAGCTGCACCATCAGCCGAATCCGTGTGAGGGTCAATAACATGAGTGAAAACCGAACTCTGATGTTAAATGGCATGTGGAACAACAACCCAGCCTTAGTGCAATTACTGGGATTGTGTCCGCTGCTCGCCGTTTCCTCCACCGTGACCAATGCCCTCGGATTAGGCATCGCCACGCTTCTTGTACTCGTCGGCTCGAATGTCACCGTCTCTCTCGTGCGTGATTATGTGCCGAAAGAAGTCCGAATTCCGGTGTTCGTAATGATCATCGCTTCGCTGGTGACTTGCGTACAGTTACTGATGAACGCCTACGCTTATGGGCTTTATCTCTCACTCGGCATTTTTATTCCACTGATTGTGACCAACTGCATCATCATAGGTCGTGCTGAAGCGTTTGCCTCAAAAAATGATGTACTCCCAGCCGCGTTAGACGGATTTTGGATGGGATTGGGGATGACCTCAGTACTGGTTGTGCTCGGTTCACTGCGTGAAATCATCGGCAATGGCACGCTGTTCGATGGCGCGGACCTCCTACTCGGAGAATGGGCTAAAGTTCTACGCATCGAAGTGTTTCACTTTGACAGCGCCTTTTTGCTGGCACTGTTGCCCCCCGGAGCCTTCATCGGGGTGGGCTTTTTGATCGCCGCTAAAAGTGTGATTGATAAACAGATTGCCGCTCGCCAACCAAAACAACAAAAGCAAGCCATAGAGCGTGCACGCGTGACCAATGTCTAACCTGATCAAGGAAGCCAACCCGTCTAATGAATAACGCGAAACGGATTGAAATTTTAGAACGGCTGAGGGCTAACAACCCAAAACCCGAAACCGAATTAAACTGGAACTCCCCCTTTGAGTTGCTGATTGCGGTACTGCTCTCCGCGCAAGCGACCGATGTCAGCGTCAACAAAGCCACCGATAAACTTTATGCGGTGGCCAATACGCCACAAGCCATGCTTGATCTGAGTGTGGATGGCGTCAAAGAGTATATAAAAACCATTGGTTTATTTAACTCAAAAGCCGAAAACGTCATCAAAACTTGCCGTATTTTGCTGGAAAAACATCAAGGTGAAGTGCCGGAAGATCGTGAAGCATTAGAAGCGCTGCCCGGTGTTGGGCGTAAAACCGCCAATGTCGTGTTGAATACAGCCTTTGGCTGGCCGACTATTGCGGTCGATACGCACATCTTTCGCGTCTCCAATCGCACCAAATTTGCGGTCGGCAAAAACGTCGACGAAGTAGAGCACAAGCTACTCAAAGTCGTACCTAATGAGTTTAAACTCGATGTGCACCACTGGCTGATTCTACATGGCCGCTACACCTGTGTCGCGCGCAAACCACGTTGTGGCAGTTGCATTATAGAAGATCTTTGTGAATTCAAAGATAAAGTGTACCCAGAAAGCTAATTTCCCAAAAAACCGTTATCCGGAAAGTAAGGAGCTCTTAATGTCCAACCATCGTATTTTGCACACCATGCTACGCGTCGGCGATTTGGATAAATCGATCGAATTCTATACTCAAGTAATGGGTATGAACCTGCTGCGCAAAAATGAGAATACTGAGTACAAATACACCCTCGCCTTCTTAGGTTATGGTGATGAATCCCAAGGTGCGGTCATTGAACTGACCTACAACTGGGGCGTGGCGGACTATGAGAAAGGCAACGCATACGGCCATATCGCGATTGGGGTTGATGATATTTATGCGACTTGCGATACCATCAAAGCGGCGGGAGGCATTGTAACCCGTGAACCAGGCCCAGTGAAAGGCGGGACAACTCACATCGCTTTCGTGAAAGACCCTGATGGTTACATGATTGAGCTTATCCAAAACAAGCAAGCCTATGCAGGTCTTGAAGGCTAATCGCCGATTCTGATGCATGATGCCGTCTTATGGACGGCATTTTTTTGCGTGCTGTTCTTCCACCCTTTCTCTGCAATGCGTAATTCCCACACAATTCCTGTCATTTACATGATAATAATTATCAATTAATCTGAGACAACAGATAATCAAGGAGAAGGTGTGATGAATATAAAAGAGTGGGAAAGGCATACCCTATTAGCCGATATCGCTATGCAGGAGTCAGACCACCTGCGCAGCATTCTTCACTATCAACAAGCGCTCACCGTCAGCCAACAGTTGGATGAAAGTGAAGAGATTGAGATGGAAGATCGCATGATGATCTCGGTTATCTCTTGTCACAACATGGCCAAGTTTTGGCGCACCATGGGCGATAACCAATACGAGCTTAAATACCTACAACTGGCCTCAGAGCGCGTCCTCACGCTGATCCCTCAGTGCCATAAGCCAGGCTGTGAAGCTTTTGTTGACTCTTTAGGCTGTTGTCGTAAAGCGCTGCTCGATTTTATGAAGCGCCACCCCAATCCAGAGATCGCACGCATGGTGCAACATATAGATACCGCCTCGAAATGCGAGATTATTGCTCAGTTTCGCCTCAATTAACGGTATCCCCCAACCAATGCGCTCTACCAATTCAGGTGTGACTCGCTATCACACCTGAGTGCGGCCTAGTGAAATTACCACGCGGCGGTTTTTGTCTTTACCAATCGGCGAAGCGTTATCGGCAATCGGCCGACGTTTGCCATAGCCCTGCACTTGGATACGATCTTCCGGCAACCCGATCGATTGGAAATATTCGCGCAGCACCTCAGCCCGTTGTTCCGACAAATTTTGGCTATTGTTATTGGTGTCCGTTGAATCGGTGTAGGTGGAAACCAGCACTAAATCAATATCTTGGTTATAGCGTACATACTCAGCGATCTGTGCCAAACGCTTTTGTGACGCTTTATTCAGCTCAACACTGGTGCCTTGGTCGTAGTGTAAAATAGTAAACGATATATCTTCAAAGCTGTAAGGCAATAGCTTGGAAATACAGTCACTAAATTCACTATAGGGTTGCTGAAACAGCACTGAAGAGAGCGCAACCTCAATACGTTGATCGCGGCTTTGCCAATCTTGATAACTGAAGGTCGGGTAGCGCCCCTTTTCCAGTTCACTGAGTAACGACCACGCGGTTTGCCCACCGATATAACCATCAAACTGTTTGAAAAACTGCAAGTTAGTGATGCGATCTGCGCCTTCCCCCGGCCGCCAAACCGGAGGCATAGAGACTAGGCTGACATTACGGGTATCCCCCATTGGGCGACGCATTTTTAATTCAAAGTCGAGATTGATTTTCTTGCCAGCGCGAGACGAAAACTCGGCGTCACCATAGTTGGGGATCGGGTGCACAAGGCGGCATTCCAACGGAGTATTGGTTGCCATTTGCCACGTAGACTGTTGTGGTGTTGCCACATAACGCACTTCCAACGCCGAAGCGACGGACGCTGATAAGGTGCTTATGGCAAACAAACTTGTGATAACCCATTTATTCATAAATACTTTTTCTCACTACTGATACTGCATGCTCAGGCGATAATTTGCCGCCTGCGAGACTTGGTGGAGGTGATGCAAAAATCTAGCCAGCACGATACTGGCATGACGGTTCCCAAACAACTTGGTTGCCGCAAAACAGCCTTGAATGAATCCCTTTCAACCTTATCGCTTCTCTTTATTGAACAATTAATTGCCGCGATTTAGATAAGCTAGGTTTTGCTCCACCGCAGAATCTGCAATAATGCCAGCCTTATCACACAATTTAGAACCCGCATGACTGATAAAAATGACGCGCTAACCTTGAAAAAACGCTTTCGTGGCTATTTTCCTGTGGTTATCGATGTAGAGACCGCAGGATTCAATGCGCAAACCGATGCGCTTTTAGAAATTTGTGCTGTCACCTTGAGTATGGATGAAAACGGCGATTTACACCCAGCAAGTACTATCCATTTTCATGTCGAACCCTTTGAAGGCGCGAATCTCGAAAAAGCCGCACTAGAATTTACCGGCATTTACGATCCGTTTAGCCCACTAAGGGGTGCAGTGAGTGAAGATCATGCATTAAAAGAGATTTACAAACTGGTTCGCAAAGAACAAAAAGCGGCAGATTGCAGTCGCGCCATTATTGTGGCGCATAACGCGCATTTCGATCACAGTTTCGTGATGGCCGCGAGCGAACGTTGTAAATTAAAACGTGTTCCTTTCCATCCCTTTGCCACGTTTGACACGGCAACGCTAAGTGGTCTTGCTTTCGGGCAGACCGTGCTAGCCAAAGCCTGTAAAACTGCTGGGATGGAATTTGACAATCGCGAGGCACATTCCGCCTTGTATGATACCCAAAAAACTGCAGAGCTGTTCTGCACCATTGTCAACCAGTGGAAAGCTTTAGGTGGCTGGCCATTGGTCAATGATGATGAGGACAATAACAACGATGCCGATTTAGATTGAAGCTCGTTCTACCCATGAACCGCTTTAACCAATCAGGCCCATCCCTACCCTTCTTGCTTCTTCAAGTGGGCTGGGGAAACACAACATCCCGAGAAAAAATATGAATCCAGTAGTCATTTCCGTTTGTGTCATGCTGCTGCTAGCCCTGATGCGGGTGAACGTCGTGGTTGCTTTGACGTTCAGTGCCGTGGTCGGTGGTTTAGTCGCTGGTATGAGTTTGAATGAAACCGTTGCCGCATTTGAAAGCGGTTTGGGTGGTGGCGCCACGATCGCCCTGAGTTACGCCATGCTTGGCACCTTTGCAGTGGCCATTTCGAAATCGGGGATCACCGATTTACTGGCGCAAAGCGTGATTCGTCGCATTCACGGCCAAGAAAGCCACGCAGCATCAACCGGGTTAAAATACCTCGTACTCATCTCTTTGCTGTTGATGGCGATGGCTTCACAAAACGTCATCCCCGTCCACATTGCGTTTATCCCCATTTTGATCCCGCCGCTCCTGAGTGTTTTTGCGAAGCTGAAACTCGACCGTCGCTTAGTCGCCTGCGTCCTCACTTTTGGTTTGATCACACCTTACATGGTGCTTCCCGTCGGTTTTGGCGGCATTTTCCTCAACAACATTTTGCTAAAAAACCTGCATGAGAATGGTTTGGAAAGCATCACCGCAAGCCAAGTTCCCACAGCGATGATTTTGCCCGCTGCAGGGATGATTTTTGGTCTGCTGCTGGCGGTACTTTTTAGCTATCGCAAACCTCGTGAGTATCAAGAAACCGAATTGACCGTAGTGCAACAAGAAAGCTCGTCGATCAATAAACAGCATATTGCGATTGCGGGTGTCGGTATTGTGGCTGCATTAGCGGTGCAATTGTTGACGGGGTCTATGATCATCGGCGCACTAGCAGGCTTTATGGTATTCACTTTTGGGGGCGTGATTGCGTGGAAAGAGACGCATGATGTGTTCACAAGAGGCGTGCATATGATGGCGATGATTGGCTTTATCATGATTTCTGCGGCCGGTTTTGCCGCGGTGATGAAAGCCACTGGCGGCGTTGAAACACTGGTCACTTCGCTTTCCACCAGCATTGGTGACAATAAAGCTCTAGCAGCTCTGTTGATGTTAGTCGTAGGTTTGTTGGTGACTATGGGCATCGGCTCGTCATTCTCAACCATTCCGATCATCGCGACCATCTATGTTCCGCTGTGTCTCTCGTTTGGTTTCTCACCAATGGCCACCGTTGCTCTGGTCGGTACCGCCGCTGCGTTAGGAGATGCTGGCTCTCCTGCGTCCGACTCAACCTTAGGCCCAACATCCGGCCTCAATGCGGATGGTCAGCACGAGCATATTTGGGAAACCGTTGTGCCAACCTTTATTCACTACAACCTGCCACTCATTGTCTTCGGTTGGATTGCCGCCATGGTGCTGTAACCTTGGCTAACCGAGAGTAAACCATCACCTCATCCCCTCACCAAAGCGTAGCGGTCGTGAGGGGGGATAACGAAAAAGGCTTCCCACGGGAAGCCTTTTTGATGATTATCCGATCCCGTTTTTTACTTAAGCGCCTTCATTATGCAGCTCAAGGTTTGCCAGATCTTGTTGAATTTCACGTTGTACTTTTGCGTCATCACCGCGCATTGATTCGAGGAACTCCAAGTACTGCTGATCGATGTCACCGGTCACGTATTCACCATTAAAGACCGAAGCTTCAAACTTGATGATATCAGGGTTGCCACAACGAACCGCTTCCACCAAATCCTCTAAGGTTTGGAATATCAAGGCATCGGCACCAATCTGCTTACAGATAGCATCGTTATCACGACCATGAGCAATCAGCTCATTGGCACTTGGCATATCAATACCATACACGTTCGGGAAGCGAATCTCAGGGGCAGCAGAGACGATGTAGACTTTCTTTGCCCCAGAATCACGAGCCATCTCAATGATCTGCTCTGAGGTGGTGCCACGCACGATAGAATCATCCACCAGTAGTACGTTCTTGTCTTTAAACTCTGAGCGAATCGCATTAAGTTTACGGCGTACCGATTTCTTACGCTGTTGCTGGCCAGGCATGATAAAGGTTCGGCCAACGTAGCGGTTTTTGACAAAGCCTTGGCGGTATGGCTTATCAATCGCCTGTGCAATTTGTAGGGCGATATCACAAGAGGTTTCGGGAATTGGGATCACGACATCGATATCGAGATCGCTGTAATCGTTTTTGATGCGCTCACCTAAACGCTTACCCATCTCGACACGAGCGCTATAGACGGAAATCTTGTCGATAAACGAATCTGGGCGCGCAAAGTAGACAAATTCAAAAATACATGGGTTGAGTGCTGGATTATCGGCACACTGCTTGGTGTAGAGTTCCCCGTCAAAAGTGACATAAATCGCTTCGCCGGGCGCGACATCGCGTACAAAATCGAACCCGACCGCATCCAGTGCGACCGACTCAGAGGCAACCATATATTCGTGCTGACCATTGACTTCACGCTTACCGAGGCATAGTGGGCGAATACCGTATGGGTCACGAAACGCAATCATACCGTGGCCAATGATCATCGCCGCCACTGCATAAGCACCACGGATGGTACGGTGTACATTGCTGATCGCACGGAACACATCTTCGGCAGTAACATTGCCCTTTACCGTATCGATTTCATGAGCCAGTACGTTGAGCAGCACCTCTGAATCCGAGGTGGTATTTACATGACGACGGTCTTTTTCAAACAGCTTTTGACGCACTTGATTTGCGTTGGTCAGATTACCGTTGTGAGCAAGTGTGATACCGAAAGGGGAGTTAACATAGAAAGGTTGAGCTTCTGAGGCACTAGAACTGCCTGCGGTGGGGTAACGCACATGGCCGATCCCGACGTTGCCTTGCAGGCGTTGCATGTGTTTCGCTTCAAAGACATCCCTGACTAATCCGTTTGCCTTACGCAGACGAAAACGATTGCTTTCTATGGTACAAATACCCGCGGCATCTTGGCCACGATGCTGCAAGACCGTCAAAGCGTCATAAATTGACTGGTTTACAGGCGTTGTACCCACGATTCCAACAATACCACACATGTCATAATCCTCGATTTCAACCGTCTCCGGCGCTAAATCGCGCCAGAGAGAAAACTTGATGTTGCTTTTAGGTGTTCAAAGAACGGAGCAATAACGCGACTGAATTCAGGCACTAGCTGCGAGCTTTTCCACCACTCTGTGTTTGGAAATGCGGTAAACGCATCCATGAAGAACAGACCTGCTGCGACAATCAACACCCCGCGAAGTGCACCAAACACCACACCGAGAATTCTGTCGGTTCCTGAGAGTCCTGTTTTTTCGACCAGTTGGGCAATCACGTAGTTAACAATAGCACCGACGATCAATGTCGCCACAAACAGAGCCGCAATGGCCGCTCCGTTGCGAAACATGTCATCTTTAATGTTGGTGAAATACACCGCCAGTTTGGCGTAGTACTCCGAAGCGATATAAAACGCCCCAAACCAAATCACTAAAGACAAGGCTTCTTTGGCAAAGCCGCGAACAAGACTGATCAGCGCAGACAAGCCGATCACACTTAAAATGACAATATCTAACCAGTTCATGAGTTCTTACATCTTAAGTTGGCGCGCATTTTAACAGAAAAAAACGCGACGCAAACGTTTTCTTATGGGTTTAGTGGTTTAAATTTAAGCAATCGGCCTTTGGCGCCAGTAATCTTTTCCAATTCCACGAGTTGAGTTTCAAGCTTAGATTTTGAAACATCAGGGCCAATAATCACTCTGGTAAAATCATTCTCTTGCTTGACATGCGCTTGGTAACCACGTTTTTGTAAGTCAGCCACAAGATTGCGTGCATTATCGGCATTTTTCAGTGCCACCAACTGAATGATCCATGCGGAATCTTGGTATTCATTCGTTTCTGGAACCTCAGTTACCGTGACGGACACAGGCGGTTCTGCCACTTTGACCGGAGCGGTGTTTTTGGCCACAGTCGGTATCGGTGCCGGCGTTACTGGCGCAACACTGACTTGTTCATCCTGACCAGTTTGGGTGACAGAAACCGGCGCTTCAGGTAAGGCAACATCATCTTGCACAGGCTCCAGCACTTCGAACTTTTCTACCTCACCTTCCGGCTGCGGTTTAATTGGGACGCTGGCAATCTCTTCTTTAAAATGGGTTTTCTTACCATCAAGCACATCGGGCAGCACAATCACCCCGATTGCGACCAATACTATGGTGCCAACTAAACGGCTTTGAAATTTACTGGCCATTTATTCCCCTCGTTTTTTGCCAATGTTCAAGCACTTCACCTACCGTATGGAAAGAGCCAGCGACCACAATGACATCTTGTACCCCAGCCTGTGTCAACGCGGCTTCAAATGCCAACACAGGATTGGCATATTGAGTAATATCCGCAGGTAAATACTTACAGAGCTGCGCCGCCGTAGCCGCACGAGGGCCAGACAACGAAGCGGGATACCAATGCGTCACCGCCGGGCTTAACTCGACCACTGTTGAAGCAATATCTTTATCATGCAACATCCCAAACACCAGATGAATGGTGCGCTCTGGGTAGCGTTGTGTCAGTTGCTGAACCAGATAATGGGCTGAGTGCGGGTTATGCGCGACATCAAGCACTATCGTAGGTTGATGACTAATCACCTGCATTCGTCCTGCTAACTGGGCATTCCGTAGCCCATCCACGATATTAATATCGCTGATGGCAAGCCCAGAGCAACCAAGCGCCATTAAAGCCGTTGCCGCATTCGGTAACGGCAGAGATGGAATAGGAAGATCGGTCAATTCAAAGCGGCCACTACGCCAACTCCAAGTCGTTGCTGAGGTTTTCTCATAACTAAATTGGATTTCCACCTGATGCAGTTTGGCGCCGATATCATCGGCATGCGCAGCAACGGTTGCAGGTGGCTTAGGCTGCCCACAAATCGCTGGTTTTCCTGAACGGAAGATACCCGCTTTCTCATAACCAATCACAGCGATGTCATTGCCAAGCCAATCGGTATGATCGAGCGCTAAGCTGGTGATAACACTGATATCGTGATCGACAACGTTGGTCGCATCTAAACGGCCACCCAACCCCACTTCAAGCAGCAACACATCGACTTTCTGCTGCTCAAAAAGATAAAGTGCTGCGAGTGTACCGAATTCAAATAGGCTTAAGCTTATATCACCTCGCTCTTGCTCAATGTGCGCAAACGCTTGGGTGTGCATCTCATCGGCAAGATCTTGGCCATTGATGCGCACACGCTCGTTATAGCGAATCAAGTGCGGAGAACTGTATACGCCAACAGAATAACCCGCTTGCAACAGAATCGCTTCCATTAATGCACAGGTGGAACCTTTACCATTGGTGCCCGCAACCGTGATAACGGTGGGCGCTGGTTTGGTGAGTTTGGCTTTTTGAGCGACGGCTTGAACACGTTCTAGGCCGAGGTCAATGGCGGAAGTATGTATGTGGGCTAAATAATCAAGCCACACCGCGAGTGGAGATGTGGCTTGAGGAACAGGCTTTTGAGTCATCTAACGTACAACCATAGAATCCGTTGGTTTAGTTAGCGCTTACTTTACCCTTTTTTATTGGCTTCTGGTACCGCATAAGGCGCTTCATTTGGCGCGTCGTTCACAGAAACTACGAGAGGAGACGCTTGGCCAGTCATTTTCGCCAGTAAGCTAGCGACACGCTGACGCATGTCTCGGCGATCAACGATCATATCAATCGCACCATGCTCTAGCAGAAACTCACTGCGTTGGAAACCCTCCGGAAGCTCTTCACGTACGGTTTGCTCAATAACGCGACGACCAGCAAAACCGATCAATGCTTTGGGCTCACCGATATTAATATCGCCCAGCATCGCCAAACTCGCTGACACCCCGCCCATGGTTGGGTCGGTCATCACGGAAATGAAAGGCAAGCCTTTATCCGATAAACGCTCTAGCGCGGCACTGGTTTTCGCCATTTGCATCAGAGACATTAATGCCTCTTGCATACGCGCACCGCCGCTGGCGGAGAAACAGATTAATCCGCAGTTGTGTTCCATGGCCGCTTCAACCGCACGCACAAAACGAGCGCCAACCACAGAACCCATTGAGCCGCCCATAAAAGAGAACTCAAAGGCACACGCCACGACAGGAACACCAAGCACAGCACCTTTCATGACGACCAGAGCATCCTTCTCACCACTGGCTTTTTGCGCCGCAGCAAGACGCTCTTTGTAGCGTTTAGAATCTTTAAATTTCAGTTTGTCTTGTGGCTCTAGCTCTTCACCCAGCTCAACACGCTCACCTTGATCCAGAAACGTTTCCAAACGGCGGCGTGCTTTCATGCGCATGTGATGATCACACTTAGGACAAACTTCTAGGTTACGCTCCAACTCCGCGTAATAAAGCACTTGTTCACACGATGTACACTTAGTCCAAACGCCTTCTGGGATAGAGGCTTTGCGTGAACTGACGATGTTGCTTTTCTCTAAAATCTTTTCGAGCCAACTCATGGAAGACCTTTTACTCTCAATCTCCCGCCATCAGCAGGAGAGATAAATTCGACAAAAAATGCGTGTGGATTAAAACACAGAAAATGCCAACTGTAGACAAAAAACTGGTTGTACCTATTTCTACGCTTTAGCCAAAGCACAATATTGTTTATTTTTGAGTCAATTACTAGCTGTTAGTTCAAATTATCAGGCAAGAAAAGTGGCCCAATTGGCATTTCGGGCAACCCAAAATGGGCAGGGTAATCGACAGAAACCAAGTAGAGCCCCTCCGCTTTGGCCGTCGCCGCCGCTAAGGTGCGATCTTTTTGTGCCAATAACCATTGAATCCACTCTGGCTTCTGCTCACCACGCCCGACGGCTATCAAGCTACCCGTGATATTGCGTACCATATGATGCACGAACGCATTGGCTTTAATATCAATCACCACATAACGACCGTGACGCGTCACATTCAGATGCATGACATTACGCCAAGGACTACGGGACTGACAATGCACCGCACGAAATGAGGTGAAATCATTTTCCCCCAGCAAGTACTGTCCTGCTTGCTGCATTTTTTCAACATCCAGCTCGCCGTGGTAATGGCTGACACCAGAATTCAAAATCCCCGGGCGATAAACATGGTTGTAAATGACATAACGATAACGGCGTGCAGTGGCACTGAATCGTGCATGAAATTCATCAGGAACCGCCATCGCCCAACGTACTGCAATGTCCTTCGGCAAATTCGCGTTGGCTCCCATGGTCCAAGCGACCATCTGCCGTTCGGCGCTGGTATCAAAGTGCACCACTTGTCCAGTACCATGTACCCCCGCATCGGTTCGCCCAGCACACTGCACTTCCACTGGATGGTTGGCAATCTTACTCAGCGCCTTTTCTAACGCTTCTTGGACACTTTTGACTTCTCTCTGGCGCTGCCAACCGTAGTAGTGAGTCCCGTCATACTCAATACCTAACGCGATTCTCATGCTGTTTGTCTCAATAAAAATGGGTCGGGAAGTATAAACAGTTTGCCAGTAAATTTCTAATCACCACAAAAGTAAAAGGCAGCTAAGCTGCCTTTTAAAGTGTCGAGAGAGTTAGAGGGAGCTACACTCGCCCATTCAGCACATCGATCAGCCGTTTAGCTTGTTGGCGAATCTCATCATCGCCGTCAACAATCGCCTCTTCGAGCAGTTTAATCGCTCCTTTCTCATCGTTCATTTCAATGTAGATTTTGGCCAAATCCAGCTTACCTGCTGCTTCCGCACCACTATCCACATCAATGTCTCGAATATCGCCAATCACATCAGGGAACTCATCCAGACCCACATCAAGCTTAAGCTCCTCTTCATCAGGGTTTAAGCCTTGCTCTTCCGATTCTACCTGTGCCATGAGCTCGTCGATGGTCATGTAGCCGTCACGCTGTGGGTCGAAATCCAGCAAATCCTCTTGCGATCCCCAGTTTTCAGGCTTCGCTTGCGGCTCCGGTGTTTCACTCGCCCAAATCGCTTGCTCATCCTCAGGTACATCATCCGGCAACTGCGCTTGCTGATCTGGGGTTAGGTGGAAACCATTCCAGTCTTCGCCGCCCATTTGCAACATGGCATCAATATCCATGCCCGCGCTATCAATCGTTTTAGCATCAAGTGGACGATCAAAGCTAAACGGTTTTTCACCATCGGGATTATCACTCAGCCAATCGTGCAGCGCTTCTTCATCAAATGCCTTGTTAGCCAAAGATTGTGTCGGTGGTTCATCTTGAGTCGCATCCGAAAGTTCAGGCTGAACCTCGTCTGCTGCGCTTTCAACACTGGCCAGTAAATCCTCATCGGCAACCAGCGCATCACTTTCTGTCTCTTGTGCTAGCGTTTCTGTCTCATCACCGAGCTCTGGCTCAACTTCCGATTCAGCGGCAGGCTCTAACTGTGCATCTGCCAAGGCATCTTCTTCGGTGTACTCGGGTAAATCGAGCTCATCAAGCT
This sequence comes from Vibrio paracholerae, assembly GCF_037672085.1. NCBI lineage: Bacteria > Pseudomonadati > Pseudomonadota > Gammaproteobacteria > Vibrionales > Vibrionaceae > Vibrio > Vibrio paracholerae. Next base: position 2,032,811 of record NZ_JBBHLM010000002.1, read on the forward strand.
CGGTAAAGGTTTCTTCCTCAGCTGGCTCACTTGCCAACTCCAACTCTGGCTCAACTTCCGATTCTGCGGCAGGCGCTAACTGCGCATCTGCCAAGGCATCTTCTTCGGTGTACTCAGGCAAATCGAGCTCATCAAGCTCGGTAAAGGCTTCTTCCTCGGCTGGCTCACTTGCTAACTCAAGCTCTGGCTCAACTTCCGATTCTGCGGCAGGCTCTAACTGTGCATCTGCCAAGGCATCTTCTTCGGTGTACTCAGGTAAATCGAGTTCATCAAGCTCGGTAAAGGTTTCTTCCTCAGCTGGCTCACTTGCCAACTCCAACTCTGGCTCAACTTCCGATTCTGCGGCAGGCGCTAACTGCGCATCTGCCAAGGCGTCTTCTTCGGTGTACTCAGGCAAATCGAGCTCATCAAGCTCGGTAAAGGCTTCTTCTTCGGCTGGCTCACTTGCCAGCTCAAGCTCTGACTCAACTTCCAATTCTGCGGCAGGCTCTAACTGCGCATCCGCCAAGGCATCTTCTTCGCTGTACTCAGGCAAATCGAGCTCATCAAGCTCGGTAAAGGCTTCTTCCTCAGCTGGCTCACTTGCCAGCTCAAGCTCTGACTCAACTTCCGATTCTGCGGCAGGCGCTAACTGCGCATCCGCCAAGGCATCTTCTTCGGTGTACTCAGGCAAATCGAGCTCATCAAGCTCGGTAAAGGCTTCTTCCTCAGCTGGCTCACTTGCCAGCTCAAGCTCTGGCTCAACTTCCGATTCTGCGGCAGGCTCTAACTGCGCATCCGCCAAGGCATCTTCTTCGGTGTACTCAGGCAAATCGAGCTCATTGAGCCCGGTAAAGGCTTCTTCCTCAGCTGGCTCACTTGCCAGCTCAAGCTCTGGCTCAACTTCCGATTCTGCGGCAGGCTCTAACTGCGCATCCGCCAAGGCATCTTCTTCGGTGTACTCGGGCAAATCGAGTTCATTAAGCTCGGTAAAGGCTTCTTCCTCTTCGAGATCGCTTGCCAACTCAAGCTCTGGCTCAACTTCCGATTCTGCGACAGGCTCTAACTGCGCATCCGCCAAGGCATCTTCTTCGGTGTACTCAGGCAAATCGAATTCATTAAGCGCAGTAAGGTCACTTTCATCACTAGATGCTTCTGCAGCCAACGGTTCCGACTCAGGCTCAATTTCGGTCTCAACTTGTTGTTCGTCGAATGCAGAAGACGGAGTGACTTCAGTCAATTGAGGCTCATCATTCTCTTCTGGCAGCTCCAAATCGTTAAGAGTGAGAGACTCCTCGATAGGCTGAGAAAGTGCGTCAGGGGCTAACGCATCATCAGACGTATCCACTGTATTTGATTGCGGCTGCGCAGCCAAATCTGCCGACAATTCATCCGCCGTTTCATTTGTGGCGGTAGTCTGCTCTGGCAAATCATCCTCAGCCGAAGATAACTCAAGCTCAGCATTACCCTCTAAAGTTGGTGAGGAGTCATCCTCATCAAATACCCAATCCTCATCTTGAGGAGTACCAAACTCATTGGCGGGTAGCGCACTTGGCTGCGGTAAGTCGTCTTCCAGACCACCTTCAATTTCAGGATTGAAATCAAAATCATCCGCTTGTGCGAAAGCCTCATTTTCATCGAGTACAGGTTCAAGTAACGGATCTTTTGCGGGTGCCGAGTTGAGTAAATCGTCAATGAAGGTATCGCTATTAAACTCATCTTCGGTTGCCAACTCTGAGATTAATTCGGCTGACTCTGGATGCTGCTCAATTTCAAGCAACTCATCAAAAAGCTCAGTACCATCTTCTACGCTGAGTTTTTCCGGTGCCACTGAGAATTCTGTCGCTTCGATGGATTCATCATCCAAGTCCAGATCATCCAGTAATTCATCCAAAAGCTCAGTGCTGTTTTGGTCAATTTCAAGCTCAGCGGCAAGCTCTTCGGGCACGGGTTCCCCCAACACCTCATTGAGTAACTGGGTGCTGTCTTCCTCTAAATCTAAAATGGACTCATCAGGTTGAAGAAGATCCGCTGTTTGGGCATCAAACTCATCGTTTTCTGGCTTATCAAAATCATCCAACAACTCATCTAAAAGCTCGGTACTCTCTTCACTCAGAGGAGCATCTTGTTCAGCGAGTATTTCATCAAGTAATGCCGTTTCATCTATCGCTTTGGCTTCAAGTTGCTCAAGGTCAGCTTGCTCTTCGATAGAGGCAAACAGGTCATCCAAATCTTGGTCACCCGCTACGCCTGCACCACTAAGATCAAATTCGTCATTATCCACTTCACTGAGCGACGCCAGCTCATCATTGAGTAGCGTATCTAGGGTTTCAATATCTTGGAGAGCAGGCTCCTCATCCAAAGCATCGAGTTCACTGGCGAGTAAGTCATCCAGCAGCGATTGATCCACTTTGCCATCGCTAAGCAGCTCATTCTCTTCATCACCGGATAACAGCGCTTCGATGTCATCCTCCGACATTTGATTTTCATCAGCCAAGTCAAAAGAATTCAGATCATCGTTGTCGGTTGGTTCGCTAACATCATTTAGCGCACGCTCCATCTCCTCAAGTCCGAGCGCTTTATCATCAGCGTTAACAGAAATACCGTTGGCACTTTCATTCAGAGCATCGAACTCGGTATCGAGATCGCCATCATCATCAATACCTACAAACAGATCATCGCTGTCCTGTCCATCAAGATTGAAATCAAGATCGGTTTCGTTCAGATCGGCGAACACGTCGTCTTCATCTGAGAACACTTTCTCAGCTTCATTTTCTTCTTTGTCGTCGGTGGTGCTGAAGAGGTCATCATCCAGCAGCAGATCATCGCCAATATCTTCTGTCTGTTCTGGACCTAAAGTGACAGGCGCCGCTGTTGGCATTTCAGAAGTGATATTGTTTTGCGTTGGATTTTCTTGCTGAGCACTTGATCGGCGGTTAAGCAGCAGAAGCACTACGATAGCAATCAGCAGACCTGGGATTAGCGCTAACAGCGCCACTAACCAGCCATTAGAAAGCAAATTATCTAAAGCCGATGGCGCAAGACGCGAGGCTTCTTCCGCTTTACGGCGCTCTTCTTCCAACAATTTCTCAACTTCACTACGGATGCGGTTTTCATCACCCAGCTCCTGTTTGAGAGAGCTGACTTCCGATTGCACTTGCGAAAGCATCAGGCGCAAAGTGTGGTTCTTCTCTTCCAGAGCCATCACGTCAACATTTGTCGATTGGCTTGGTTTGACAGTAGGTTTTAACTCCGTAGGCGCTTTCTCTTGCGGCGCGGTCGTAGGGGTGACTTGAGGTGGCGTTTGCGCGACCGCTTCTACTTTTGGCGTTACAACAGGCGCCGGACGTGGCTGAGCCACAGGCCTCACTGGTGTAACGGGTGTTTGGTTTAATTTTGCTTGGTGAGACGCCATGATGTTGACTGCGTCTTTAGTACTATTGCGACTGATTTGTGCCAGTGACGGAACACGTAGAGTACTACCTGGGATCAGAGTGTGAATATTCTGATTTTCAAACGCCTGAGGATTGAGCTGATAAATGGCTAATAACGTTTGTTGCACCGTGACACTGGGCGAAGGCCGTAACTGACTGGCTATCGACCACAAAGTCTGGTTAGCCGACGTAGGCCCAAAAAATCGACCAGGTTCATTATTAGCCACATTGCGGACAATATTTTCACTATATTGGGGCGTGGGTTGCACTTGGCCATCAGGGCCAACAAGACGAATGCTTTCTGCACTGACGAAAGAAGTCTGAGTCACGACCATCGCTGCCAGTGGCAACAGGAATCGTTGGAAAAATCGACGCATAAAAGGCTCAGTATGTGCTTTGAATTTTGAAGTACGGAGATTGGTTAAATATATCGGATCCACCTAGCAAAACTATAGACTGGCTGGCAAAAAATGTGTCACGACCGGAATAATCGCAGGAATCTCACACAAATTTCAGTCCTAGCGTGAGGCAGCACCATTTTCTCCACGCCTAAAAACAAAGCCAGCACGTTGGCTGGCTTTGCATTTTACTCTCGTTTTTCGGCTTACTCTTCGTCGATTTTGGCGAAACTATCGCGCAAACCAACAGTGCGGTTGAAGACCAAAGCCTGCGGGCTAGAATCTTTGTTATCGGCACAGAAATAGCCCATACGCTCAAACTGATAACCAAATTCAGGTTTTGCTTCGACTAAACTTGGCTCAACATAACCTTGAACTTTTACCAGAGATTCTGGGTTAATGGTTTCGGCAAAGTTATCCGCCGCACCTGGATTGGGTACAGTGAACAGACGCTCGTAGAGACGAAACTCCGCAGGAACGCCTTTTTCAGCAGATACCCAGTGAATAACACCTTTCACTTTACGGCCATCGGCTGGGTTTTTACCCAAGGTTTCAGGATCGTAAGAACAGAAGATCGTAGTGATATTACCTTGTTCATCTTTTTCTATGCGCTCAGCTTTGATGACGTAAGCACCACGCAGACGCACTTCTTTGCCTAACACCAAACGCTTGTATTTCTTGTTGGCTTCTTCGCGGAAATCTTCGCGTTCAATCCACAACTCACGGGTAAATGGCACTTCGCGATCGCCCATCTCAGGTTTGTTCGGATGGTTAGCCAGCGTCAAGGTTTCCACTGTGCCTGCGGCGAAGTTCTCAATCACCAGTTTAACCGGATCCAGAACGGCCATCGCACGTGGTGCATTTTCGTTAAGATCATCACGAATACAAGACTCTAATGCACTGTATTCAATCATGTTTTCTTGCTTAGTCACACCAATGCGCTTACAGAATTCACGAATAGCACTCGGCGTGAAGCCACGACGACGCAGGCCTGAAATGGTCGGCATACGTGGGTCATCCCAACCTGTGACCAATTTTTCGGTCACTAGCTGGTTCAGTTTACGCTTAGACATCACGGTATATTCGAGATTTAAGCGGCTGAATTCATACTGGCGTGGATGGCATGGAATCGTGATGTTATCAAGAACCCAATCATACAGACGGCGGTTGTCTTGGAATTCCAAAGTACAAATAGAGTGCGTAATGCCTTCGAGCGCATCAGAAATACAGTGTGTGAAATCGTACATCGGATAGATGCACCACTTGTCACCCGTTTGGTGGTGCTCAGCAAAACGCACACGGTACAAAACAGGATCACGCATCACGATAAAAGATGATGCCATATCGATTTTTGCACGCAGACAAGCTTGACCTTCTGCAAATTCACCTGCACGCATTTTTTCAAACAACGCTAGGTTTTCTTCTACGCTACGATCGCGGTATGGGCTGTGCTTACCAGGCTCAGTTAGAGTGCCACGGTATTCACGAATTTGCTCAGGCGTCAGTTCATCCACATACGCCAAGCCTTTTTGAATCAGCTCAATCGCGTATTCATACAACTTGTCAAAATAGTCAGAGGAGTAACACACCTCTCCCGACCAATCAAAACCTAGCCAAGTCACATCTTTTTTGATCGACTCAACATATTCAAGGTTCTCTTTTTCTGGGTTTGTATCATCAAAGCGCAGGTTGCACTGCCCTTGATAATCCTGAGCAATACCGAAATTCAGACAGATTGACTTGGCGTGACCGATGTGCAGGTAGCCATTCGGCTCCGGCGGGAAACGAGTATGCACGGTCGTGTGTTTACCATCCGCAAGATCTTTATCGATAATTTGGCGGATGAAGTTCGATGGACGAGCCTCAGCTTCACTCATCTATAGCACCTCAAAATTCATTTAGTATTGTCAGAAAGCGTTTCTGCTTCTTGTACCATCAAGGCTAGAAAACAGAAAATATTGCCGCTAATCATCCACAATTCTTGCAGTGGGCACAATAAAAACTATGGATTTCTTGTGATTATTTCTACGGTTCGATGCTTATATCGCCACTTCTCAAACGGGAAATAAGTAAAAAGCCTTCGCTTTCGCGAAGGCTTTGATTCAGGCTAGGGTTTAAACTCGATTAAGGCAGTTTAACGTCAGAAAGATCTTCTTTCGGGCTGATGGCTTTCATTTCACCCGCGACGATTTCTGCTAGAGGGCCAAGGATAACTTGCAAGTTATTAGTCCCCAGCTTAACAACTCCCATTGCACCTAATGTTTTCAGCGTTTTCTCATCGATCACACTCATATCATTAACTGATAGACGTAAACGAGTGATACAAGCATCAATGTTAGACAAGTTGTCATGACCACCAAGGGCTTTAAGATATTGTTTAGCTAGCTCAGAGGACTCTTTCGCACCTGATACTTGATTATCGCTATCATCGTCTTCACGACCTGGTGTTTTTAGACCAAATTTCAAAATCGCCGTGCGGAAAATCACATAGTAAAGTACAAAGAATACTAAGCCTTGTAAGATCAGCATGTACCAGTTAACTGCCAACGGGTTGCGTGATGACAACACCATATCAACAAGACCTGCAGAGAAACCGAAGCCGGCAATCCACTGCATAGAAGCAGCGATAAATACTGAAAGACCAGTCAATACCGCATGCAATACATATAGTGCTGGAGCAAGGAACATAAATGAAAATTCAAGTGGTTCCGTGACACCAGTAAAGAACGAAGCAAAACCAGCTGCAATCATAATTGAAGCGACTTTCTCTTTATTCTTGGCTGTAGATGTATGATAAATGGCAAGCGCGGCACCAGGTAGGCCAAACATCATAATAGGGAAGAAACCTGCTTGATACATCCCGGTCACGCCTGGGATACCTGTACCTTCAGCAATCGATTTGGCTCCACCCAAGAAATTAGGAATATCATTAATGCCAGCTACGTCAAACCAGAACACAGAGTTAAGAGCGTGATGTAGACCGACTGGGATAAGCAAGCGGTTAAAGAAAGCGTAAATACCAGCACCGACTGAACCTAGCCCTTGAATTGACTCACCAAATGCAACTAAACCACCATAAACATGTGGCCATACGTACATAAGAATGAAAGCAATGAAAATACCTGCAAAAGAGGTCAAGATTGGGACAAGACGCTTACCAGAGAAGAATGCAAGTGCTTTGTGAAGTTCGACAGTAGAGAAACGGTTATAAATTTCAGCTGATACAATACCAACCAAGATACCGACAAATTGGTTGTTAATTTTGCCAAATGCAGCAGGAACCGCGCTCGGGTCGATACCTTGAATCTGAGCTACCGCTCCAGGAGATAATAATGTTGTAACGACTAAGAATCCAACAAAACCAGACAGCGCAGCAGCACCATCCTTATCTTTAGACATACCGTAAGCGACACCAACAGCAAACAGTACCGACATGTTATCAATAATGGCTGCACCCGCTTTGATCAAGAAGGCGGCCAAAGCACTGTTGGCTCCCCAACCATTGGGGTCGATCCAATAACCAATGCCCATGAGTATTGCAGCGGCAGGCAAGGTAGCAACAGGTACCATCAATGCCTTACCTACTTTCTGGAAGTATCCAAGAATATTCACCTTAAGTTCCCCCTATAGGATTTTTGTATAGTATTGAGAGACTTTTTTTAGTCTCCCAATTTAGTCCTGGTCAGTTTATGACATTAATTTTGCTCCGCAAATTAAAACCTCATCATTTGTGATCCTAATCACCCGTAGTTCTAAGAACGAAATGATTTTGCTAGCCAGATCATAAAACTTATTTTATGATGTAAAAAAACAACTTTTGGACGCTAATATTACAGCGTTTGTTGGTCAGACAGTCACCGTGTTACACTCGTTAACATAGTGCATTTCTCCTAATGCCCTTAGGTTAAGCACCGCGAAGAGTGGATTGACCAATGACTTATTTTTAGCCGCAGTTGCTGTGGCCTTTTGCACAAAAGATAATTCGCGACCTGATTGAAGTGAAGCAGCTTGCGCTTTGGCTGTAACCTCGGTGAGTCGCTAAAATGAATCTAAAAATATCGACAAGAGGATTAGCTGATTATGTATGCGCTAACGAACTGCAAAATCTACACAGGCAATCATGTGCTTGTGAAACATGCGGTAATCATCAACGGTGACAAAATTGAAGCCGTTTGCCCTATCGAATCTCTTCCATCCGAGATGAATGTGGTCGACCTAAACGGTGCAAACCTCAGCCCTGGTTTTATCGATTTACAGCTGAATGGCTGTGGTGGCGTGATGTTCAATGATGAAATCACAGCGGAAACCATCGATATCATGCACAAAGCTAACCTTAAATCGGGCTGTACCAGCTTCCTTCCAACACTGATCACCTCTTCCGATGAAAACATGCGCCAAGCAATTGCCGCCGCTCGCGAATATCAGGCTAAATACCCAAATCAATCGCTTGGTCTTCATTTAGAAGGGCCTTATCTGAATGTCATGAAAAAAGGGATCCACAGCGTTGACTTCATCCGCCCCTCTGACGATACGATGATTGATACGATTTGTGCCAATAATGATGTGATCGCCAAAGTCACTCTCGCGCCAGAGAATAATAAGCCTGAACATATCGAGAAGCTGGTTAAAGCGGGAATTGTTGTTTCTATTGGACACACAAACGCGACCTATAGCGAAGCACGTCAAAGCTTTGAATCCGGCATTACCTTTGCGACCCACCTCTTTAACGCAATGACCCCTATGGTAGGGCGTGAACCGGGAGTGGTCGGGGCAATTTATGATACGCCAGAGGTGTATGCGGGCATCATCGCTGATGGCTTCCATGTTGATTACGCAAACATCCGAATAGCCCACAAAATTAAGGGTGAAAAGCTCGTATTAGTGACCGATGCCACAGCTCCTGCAGGCGCTGAAATGGATTACTTTATTTTTGTCGGTAAGAAAGTATATTACCGAGATGGCAAATGTGTTGATGAAAATGGCACGCTTGGCGGTTCAGCCCTAACAATGATCGAAGCAGTTCAAAATACGGTTGAGCATGTCGGTATCGCTTTAGATGAAGCTCTGCGAATGGCTACTCTGTATCCAGCGAAAGCAATCGGTGTGGATGATAAATTAGGTCGTATCAAGAAAGGTATGATCGCCAACCTGACTGTTTTTGATCGTGACTTCAACGTAAAAGCGACGGTAGTTAACGGACAATACGAGCAGAATTGATAATGAATGGCGGACAAATTGGTAACGTAGATTTAGTTAAACAGCTAAACAGTGCGGCGGTTTATCGCTTGATTGACCAACAAGGTCCAATCAGTCGGATTCAAGTCGCAGATGTAAGCCAACTGGCTCCAGCCAGTGTTACCAAGATTACCCGCCAGTTACTTGAACGCGGCTTAATCAAAGAAGTCGCACAACAAGCCTCTACAGGGGGTCGGCGAGCCATTTCGCTGACCACAGAAGTCAAGCCATTCCACTCTATTGCCGTGCGTATCGGACGTGACTATATTCAACTTAGCCTCTATGACTTAGGCGGAAACTCGCTGGTTGATGAGCATCATGAGTTTCACTACAACACGCAAGACGTGTTGATGTCGAGCCTGATCAAACAGGTCAAACAATTTATTCAACAACATAGTGCATTAATTGATCAACTGATTGCGATTGGCGTGGCCCTACCCGGTTTGGTCAATCCAGAAACTGGCGTTGTAGAGTACATGCCTAATGTCGCGATCAATGAATTACCTATCGGTGCAACCATTCGTGATGAGTTCCATGTTGAATGTTTTGTGGGTAACGACGTTCGTGGTATTGCCTTGGCTGAGCATTATTTTGGCGCCAGCCAAGATTGCCAAGATTCCATTCTAGTTAGTGTACACCGTGGCACAGGTGCAGGGATTATCGTTAACGGTCAAGTCTTCTTAGGCTATAACCGCAACGTCGGTGAAATTGGCCACATCCAAATCGATCCTCTTGGTGAGCAATGTCAATGTGGCAACTTTGGTTGTCTAGAAACCGTTGCGACCAACCCTGCTATCACTTCTCGTGTGAAAAAACTGATCGCTCAGGGGTATGAATCTTCGCTCTCTACTCTCGATACGATTACGATTGATGATGTCTGTGAGCACGCAAATGCTGGGGATGAACTGGCAAAACAAGCTTTGGTTCGTGTAGGTAATCAGTTGGGTAAGGCGATTGCGATTACCGTAAACCTATTCAACCCACAAAAGATCGTGATTGCAGGGCAAATTACCGCCGCCAAAGAGATCGTATTCCCCGCGATTCAACGCAACGTAGAAAATCAGTCACTGAAAACGTTCCACCAACATTTGCCGATTGTGTCTTCACAAGTCTACAAACAACCCACTATGGGCGCTTTTGCTATGATCAAACGTGCGATGTTAAATGGGGTTCTGTTACAAAAATTGCTTGAAGACTGAGCTTTTTAGTTAAGTTTACGCAACTAATTGACCTATAATGACGGTGGTATTTTTATACCGCCGTTTTTTTATTATTAAATTAAGAACATAGCTCATGGATTTGATACTTCTTTCTGCCGCATTTTTAGCAGGTTTTATCGCTTTAAAGTGCCATTTACCGCCACTGGTTGGCTTTTTGATTGCAGGTTTTGCGCTCAACGCCTACGGATTTACCAGTAATGACACTATTTCTCTGCTCGCCGACTTAGGGGTCACCCTACTGCTGTTTACCATCGGTTTGAAACTGGAAGTCAAAACTTTACTCGCCAAAGAGATTTGGGCAGGAGCAACCATTCATAACTTGCTCTCTACCGCACTGTTTACGCTTCTCTTACTCATTTTTAAGCAGTTAGGGCTCGATAGTCTGGCGGATCTTTCTTTTGATAAACTCATTTTGATCGGATTTGCCCTATCCTTCTCTAGTACCGTATTTGCCGTCAAATCGCTGCAAGAAAAAGGGGAAATGAATGCGACCTATGGCACCTTAGCCATTGGTATTCTGGTTATGCAAGATATCTTTGCTGTGGTGTTCTTAACCGCATCGACTGGCAAACTCCCAGAATGGTATGCGATAGGCTTATTTGTACTCCCTTTACTCCGTCCGCTCTTTTATGAGTTATTGGATTGGGTCGGCCACGGCGAAATGTTGGTTCTGTTTGGGATTTTTTTTGCATTGGTTGTGGGAGCCGGATCCTTCCAGCTAGTCGGTATGAAACCCGACCTTGGAGCACTGATCTTAGGAATGATGCTCGCCAGCCACCACAAAGCCTCTGAATTATCAAAAGCGCTATTTAATCTCAAAGAGCTGTTTTTAGTCTGCTTCTTCCTGAACATTGGACTTTCTGCTCACCCGACTACCACCGGAATTATGCTCGCTCTACTGCTCCTGCTACTGCTACCGATAAAAGGCGTGCTGTATTTTTGGGTCATCCACCAGTTCCATTTCCGGGTACGCACATCACTACTGGCCTCGCTATCCCTATTCAACTTTAGTGAATTTGGCCTGATCGTGGGCGGACTTGCTTTCAAAATGGGTTGGATAAACAGTGACATTCTGGTGGCTCTCGCCGTTTCCGTCCCCTTATCGTTTATCTTAGCCGCTCCGATTGAACGTAAAGGACATACTATTTATCAACGTTCGGCCAAATGGCTGAAAGAGCAAGCCGCCGAATCCTTGCACACAAGGGATCGCCTGATAGACCCTGGGGAAGCGCAAGTACTTATCTTAGGTATGGGACGTATCGGTCGCGGCGCCTATGAAGAGCTCACTTCACGTCACGGGGAAATCTGCCTTGGGGTAGAAATTCGTGAAGAGGCGGCCAATAGCCATCGCGAAGAAGGCCGTAATGTGATTTCTGGCGATGCAACCGACCCAGATTTTTGGGAGCGCATTTTCGATACTGGCAAAGTCAAGCTGGTGCTGCTGGCCATGCCACACCATCAAGCTAACCAAATTGCCCTTGAGCAACTGCAAAAGCGCCACTATCAAGGCCAAATCGCAGCCATTGCCGAATACCCGGATCAGATAGAGAGCTTGCTTGAGCATGGTGCTCACGCAGCATTCAACATTTACAGTGAAGCGGGTACTGGTTTTGCTCGCCATGTATGCGAACAGCTCAAACCCAACTTCACTCGCCGCTAAAAGATAGGGCGATGTTCGCCCTATCGTTTCTTTTTTCACCACTTTTTAAAGCTCATTTAAACAACACAAAGATTAAATAGAAAATTTCCAATCAAAATCTTTTTATTTAAAATAAAACTCAACATGGGGTTGAAGTTTTTAATCAGAATGGCAAATTAAGTCCAACAGATTAAAAAACATTTAAAAGGAATTCATATGTGCTCTATCTTTGGCATCCTAGACATTAAAACTGATGCAGCAACGTTAAGACCTATCGCCCTCGAAATGTCGAAAAAACTGCGCCATCGCGGCCCAGACTGGTCGGGTATCTACGCTTCTGATAAAGCGATTCTGGCCCATGAACGTCTAGCCATCGTGGGTTTAAATAGTGGCGCACAGCCTCTTTATAGCCCAGATCGTAAGCTCATCCTTGCCGTGAATGGTGAAATCTATAACCACAAAGAAATTCGTGAGCGTTACAAGGGTCAATATGAATTCCAAACCGATTCTGACTGTGAAGTTATCTTGGCACTATACCGCGATAAAGGAGCTGAACTCCTCGAAGAGCTCAATGGTATTTTTGCCTTTGTGCTCTACGATGAAGAGAAAGATGAATACCTGATTGGACGCGACCATATCGGCATCATTCCTCTTTATCAGGGTCATGATGAACATGGTAACTTCTATGTGGCGTCAGAGATGAAAGCTCTGGTTCCTGTGTGTAAAACATTGAGTGAATTTCCTCCTGGTAGCTACTTGAGTTCAAAAGATCAAGCGGTGACACGCTACTATGTGCGTGATTGGAATAGTTTTGATGAAGTAAAAGATAACGTCAGCAGCAAAGAAGAGTTAACTCAAGCCTTAGAAGCCGCCGTGAAACGCCAACTGATGACCGATGTTCCTTATGGTGTGCTGCTATCTGGTGGTCTGGATTCTTCGATTACCTCTGCGATTGCGAAGCGTTTTGCCGCAATGCGTATTGAAGACGATGAGAAAAGTGCCGCATGGTGGCCACAACTTCACTCTTTTGCTATCGGCTTAGAAGGGGCTCCAGATCTTAAAGCCGCACGTGAAGTTGCAGGGAAAATTGGTACTGTGCACCACGAAATGACTTACACCATTCAAGAGGGACTTGATGCGATTCGTGATGTGATTTACCACATCGAAACTTATGATGTCACTACGATTCGAGCTTCTACTCCCATGTTCTTGATGGGGCGTAAAATCAAAGCCATGGGCATCAAAATGGTGCTTTCTGGTGAGGGAGCAGACGAAATTTTCGGTGGCTATCTCTACTTCCATAAAGCGCCAAACGCTAAAGAGTTTCACGAGGAAACCGTACGCAAACTGCTGGCTTTGAACTTGTTTGACTGTGCGCGTGCCAACAAATCGCTGGCAGCATGGGGGGTTGAAGGTCGTGTGCCTTTCCTAGATAAAGAATTTATTGATGTTGCGATGCGCCTCAACCCAGCCGATAAAATGTGTGGTAATGGCAAAATGGAAAAACACATCCTGCGTGAGTGCTTTGAGCACTATCTGCCAGAGTCGATTGCATGGCGTCAAAAGGAGCAATTTTCTGATGGCGTAGGTTATGGTTGGATCGATACGCTAAAAGCTACCGCAGAAGCGAAGATCAGTGATCAACAAATGGAAACTGCGAAATTCCGTTTCCCATACAATACTCCAACCACCAAAGAAGGTTATGTGTACCGGGAAATTTTTGAGGAGCTATTCCCACTTGAATCTGCGGCACGCTGCGTACCGGGAGGCCCTTCTGTGGCTTGCTCTTCAGCCAAAGCGATTGAGTGGGATGAGTCTTTCAAAAACTGTATTGACCCATCAGGCCGCGCGGTGAAAGCCGTCCATAAACAGGCCTACTAAGAAATACCCAAGTTACCTGAAGTTCTAGCCAGCAGCGCTGCTGCTTCAAGTAGGGATAGTATAGTGATCAAAAAAGCCGGAGTGATGATTCACTCTGGCTTTTTAATTCTTTCACCGCCCGATAATTCATCAACAGAAAAATCCAGACGTTAAAGATAAGGTGTTAGGTGACTTCCCAATCGGTATTTTCAATACTCATTGGTACTTGCTGACTGATCATCTTCACCAGCATGATCGAGCGAGTATCACCATCCGGCTCTAAATAAATCGCTTCAATGCCGGCAAACTGACCTCTCGCGACTCGAACGGTTTGCCCTTTTTCTGGCAATTGTTTGGTGGCGTTCTTCAATTGCTCACAATCAAGCTGTTTCAATTGATAAATCAAATCGCCTTGCAGTTCACGCGGATGAGGCCCCAAGCGGACAAAATCCACGACACCACGCGTAGAACGTACGGTCGTAAATGAAGGTCCATTTTCGAAATCGAAACGCACAAACATATAAGAAGGGAATAACGGCTCCTGAACCATTTGCCGCTTACCACGTAGAATTTTTTCAACGCACACTTCGGGGTAGAAACATTCAACACTTTGATTTTCTAAGTGCATCTTCGCGCGCTGCTGCTCGCCTCGTTTGCAGTAAAGTAGATACCAACGTTTCATTTATATTCTGTTATGCCAACCTTTTTCGGCATGCTACCACACCCACAGAGCAAATATGAAATGCACTCTTGTAAAAAGAGTTGAGTCCCCCGCACCTGATTTAAATGCATAAATTAGCTTAATCTGTGCATTTTCCAAGCAAACATCCAGTAAGAAATCGCCTACCAAAACAATAAAAAACACAAATTAATCATATCGATAGATTCAACAAGCCAATCAAATGGAGCATTCACGCCCAGGTTTGATGGCAAGTCCTTTTTATGAAAAATTAGTTTACGCAACAAAAATCACGATTCATTTCTCGGAAGTTTTATTGATTTTCATTGAGTTACATTTGTTTACAACTGAATCCTGAGAAAACCTGTATTGCTCATCATTTATTTTGAATGTATAGGTATCAGCCGAATAAAAAACTCTCATGGATGAGTTGAATAAATATAATGTTTGACGGTTGGAGCTTCACAACAGACTTCAACCATTGCACTGCACAATGATACAGGAATGCTTATGTCCAACCTCAATATCTTTAAACAACCGAATGCCTTCTATTTGATCTTCTCTATCGAATTTTGGGAACGATTTGGCTTCTACGGTATGCAAGCCATTCTGACGGTTTACATGGTCAAAATTATGGGCATGGATGAGTCCGCTTCTTTCGTACTCTTCGGTGCCTTTTCAGCATTAGTGTACGGTTTTGTCGCGATTGGTGGTTGGATTGGCGATAAAGTTATTGGGACAAAACGTGCTATTACTCTCGGCGCGATTGTCATGATGGTCGGTTATGTTCTGCTTGGACTTTCCACCGCAGATCATCCGCTTGTTGGGCCAACGTTAATCTACATCGCGATGGGCTTTATTACGGTTGGTAACGGCTTGTTCAAAGCAAACCCTTCGAGTCTACTTGCAAAAATTTACCCAGAGAATGATCCTCGCTTAGATGGCGCTTTCACCATGTACTACATGGCGATCAATTTAGGCTCTTTCTTCTCAATGATCATCACTCCACTCGTGGCAATCAAGATGGGCTATGGAATGGCATTTGGGGTGAGTGCAGTCGGCCTTGCCATCACTGTGGTGAACTTCCTATTTTGCTTACGCATGTTAAAAGGCACAGGCTCTCCAGCCGACCTTATGCCGGTGAACAAAATGTATCTGGTTCTTGTCGCCGTGGGTTCTATCATTGCCAGCCTAGTGTGTAGCTACTTACTACAAAACCTCACCCTAGCACACGGTATTTTGGTTGTTGCGGGTCTGTTTATTCTGGGATGTTATTTTAAAGAAGCGTTCTCTATGTCTGGCATTGAACGCGCCAAAATGCTGGTTGCCTTCATCTTGATGCTGCAAGGCGTCGTGTTTTTCGTACTCTATTTCCAAATGCCAACTTCACTGAATTTCTTTGCTATCAATAACGTTGAGCACCATATCTTTGGTTTTGATGTCGCGCCAGAGCAGTTTCAAGCGCTCAACCCGTTTTGGATTATGATTGCTAGCCCTATTTTGGCGGCGACTTACGGCAAACTGGGCGATAAATTGGCGATGCCTTTCAAGTTCGCTTTCGGGATGGCTTTGTGTGCGCTCTCTTTCTTAGTATTAAGCTGGGGAACCTTGTTTGCTAACGAACAAGGCATCATTAGCTCAAACTGGCTTATCGCAAGTTATGCTTTCCAATCCATCGGTGAACTCCTAGTCTCTGGTCTTGGTTTAGCTATGGTCGCGCAATTGGTACCACAACGTATGATGGGTTTTGCAATGGGTATGTGGTTCCTCACTTCGGCGTCTGCCGCAGTCATTGCAGGTTGGGTCGCTAGCCTGACTTCAACGCCAGCTAATGTGTCTGGCGCCACCGAATCACTGCATATTTATGGTGAGGTATTTGCGCAAATTGGTTATGTGACAGCCGGAATTGCCATCGTCACCTTCATGATTGCACCTAAGCTGACTCGCATCTGCCGCGGTGAATCAGAGCCGTTAGAGCTGGTGACGCAATAAAGATTGAATCATAAATACGCCGTGAAACTGAAAACAGCGCCGAATGAGGCGCTGTTTTTGTATGGCTGCTTTATGCATGACTCGCTCACATTGAAGCTTAACAATGGGCTTTAACCAGCGCGGCCATCAGCTCAATATGGCTCTGACTGTCATTCAAACAGGGAACATAGTGGAACGCTTCGCCACCACTGTGCAAAAAGATTTCTTGGTTCTGCTCAGCAATTTCTTCCAGCGTTTCTAAGCAGTCCACTGAAAAGGCAGGACAAATAACATCAAGCTTTTTAATGCCTTGGCGAGGAAGCGCTTCCATCGTCTTGTCCGTATATGGCTGCAGCCACTCTTCCTTACCAAACTGAGATTGGTAAGTCATCATGACTTTATCTTGAGGCAATCCTAATGCTTGAGCCAGTAACTCTGTGGTTTTTTTGCAATGCTCTGGGTAGATATCGCCATTTTGCGCATAACGTTTAGGAATACCGTGGTAAGAGCAGAGTAACAGATCACCTTGTCCATGTTGTTGCCATGAAGCACGAACGCTTTCCGCGAGGGCTTGGATATAGAGTGGATGGTCATGATAATCACGAATAAAGTGCAATTCAGGGACTACAGGTAACTGACGCAACGCTTTGGCGAGACCATCAAACACCGCCGCCGTTGTCGTCGCGGAATATTGCGGATAAAGCGGCAGCACCACTATCTGTTCAGCACCTTGTTGCTGCAACTTGCGTACACCCTCCAATAAACTCGGCTCTCCGTAGGTCATCCCTAGCTCAACAGGCCGTTGGCTAAGCTCTGCTAATTTATCGCGTTGACGTCGAGAGTAGACCATCAAAGGCGATCCCTCATCCATCCAGATTGATTGATACAGCTTAGCCACCTTAGGCGATCGCGTTGGCAAGATAATGCCATGTAAAAGTGGGCACCATAGCCAACGACTCATGTCTACCACTCGCTGATCATGCAGAAATTGGCTCAAAAACGCTTTTACCGCTTGAGAGGTTGGCGCTTGCGGAGTACCTAAGTTGGCAAGCAAAATGCCAAGTTTTTTATGATTATTCATGGCTTCCTTCAAAATGCACTGTTGAATACGTTATTACGTCTCTTTCTGGTAAAAAGTTTATAAAAAAAGCGGCTTTACTGCCGCTTTATTTCACCTATCAATGCAATCAGCACATCACAATAATGATTAAGCCAACGCTTTAGCAATGTCAGCACTCACTTCGCTCACTTGCTTAGTGCCGTCAAACTTTAGGTATTGAGTTTTACCTGCAGCTGCTTCTTTACCGTAGTATTCAATAAGTGGCGCAGTTTGGGTGTGGTAAACATTCAGACGCGCACGTACGGTTTCTTCTTTGTCATCTTCACGGATCACCAGGTCTTCACCCGTTACGTCATCTTTACCTTCAACTTTAGGTGGATTGTACACTACGTGGTACGTACGGCCTGAAGGTAGATGAGCACGACGACCCGCCATACGCTCAACAATCACATCATCCGCTACGTCAAATTCAATCACATAGTCAACATTGATACCCATCTCTTTTAGGCCATCGGCTTGTGGAATCGTGCGTGGGAAACCATCTAGTAGGAAACCTTTCTCACAGTCAGCCTGAGCAATACGCTCTTTGATAAGGCCTAAAATGATGTCATCCGATACCAATTGTCCTGCATCGATTACCGCTTTCGCTTGCTTACCGAGCTCAGTGCCCGCCTTAATGGCTGCACGCAGCATGTCACCAGTAGAAATTTGTGGAATACCAAATTTTTCCATGATGAATTGAGCTTGTGTGCCTTTACCTGCACCCGGAGCACCGAGAAGAATGATGCGCATGTTTTATCCTCATACTAATTGATTTTTATACCGAAGCTCACAGCGCTTGCAAATACTCACGGTAAGTTTCGGTATAACAGACAGAACAGCCCGTATAGCGAGCTGGCGTGCAAAAATACACGCGTTAATGACCACATTCAAGTGCCGCATTCTATCACAGAAATCGTTTGGCATACCGCTCTAAGACTAAAGAATGTGATGGGTAAAATTGAGATAGACCTCATGATACTGACGCAAAACAGCCATTCACCTGTTTAGTCACTAATCCGTCCTTCGATAACTTAAAGGCAGAAAAAAGCCCGCCGAAGCGGGCTTGAGATACGATAAGGAATTAGTGGCTAGGTGCAAGCAGTTGGTTCACCGCACTTAAGAATTGTGATGGATCTTCCATCGAGCCACGTTCGGCAAGCATAGCTTGACCCAGTAGCACTTCCGCCCAACGGCCAAAAGTTTGCTCATCCGCTTCATCAGCCATGCGTTTTACCAAAGCATGTTCAGGGTTAACTTCAAGGATGTACTTCACTTCAGGCACAGGCTGGCCAGCTGCAGCCAATAGTTTCGCCATTTGGGTACCCATTTCATAATCATCGGTCACCACGACTGCTGGTGTGTTAGCCAGTTTGAATGTGGTACGAACCTCTTTCACTCGGCTACCTAAATAGCCTTTGAGGCGTTCAACCACAGACTTAAATTGCTCTTCCGTCTCTTTATGTTTCTCTTTTTCGGCTTCATCTTCGAACTGGCTGAGATCCAAGCCTGCTTTGGTGATGGACTGGAATGCTTTACCCTCAAACTCTGGCAAATAATTCATCAACCATTCGTCAATGCGATCAAACATCAGAATGACTTCAATCCCTTTTGACTTAAACTGCTCCAAGTGTGGGCTGTTTTTCGCAGCGGTATAGCTGTCTGCCGTCAGATAGTAGATCTTGTCTTGACCTTCTTTCATGCGCTCGACATAAGAAGCAAGGCTGATGGTTTGCTCTGCCGAATCGACATGAGTAGAGGCAAAACGCAGCAAGCTAGCGATTTTCTCGCGGTTAGCAAAATCTTCTGCCGGACCTTCTTTCATCACCAAGCCAAACTCTTTCCAGAATTTCTGGTAATTGTCAGCATCATTGCTCGCCATGCGCTCAAGCATGGTCAATACGCGCTTAGTACAAGCTTGGCGCAGTGACTGAGTGATCTTGTTATCTTGCAGAATTTCACGCGATACGTTGAGCGGCAGATCGTTTGAGTCAATCAAACCACGTACGAATCTGAGGTAAGAAGGCATGAATTGCGCCGCATCATCCATAATAAAGACGCGTTGCACATACAGTTTTAAACCATGCTTATGTTCACGATTGAACAGATCCCAAGGCGCTTTAGCAGGAATGTAAAGTAAGCTGGTGTAGTCATTTTTACCTTCGACTTTGTTATGACTCCACACGAGTGGATCAGCAAAATCGTGTGATACATGCTTGTAGAACTCTTTATATTCCTCATCGGTAACTTCCGATTTAGCACGAGTCCACAGCGCTTGAGCCTTATTGATCTGCTCCCACTTGGTTTCTTCTGTCGCTTTCCCTTCTTCATCCATCACCGAGGTTTGGATATAGACAGGAATACCGATGTGATCAGAGTATTTGGAAATCACATCGCGCAGACGCCATTCGGACAAGAACTCTTTACCTTCTTCACGCAGATGTAAAATGATGTCGGTACCACGAGACTCTTTATTAATAGTTTCAACCGTGTATTCGCCTTCACCTTTTGAGTACCACTGTACGGCATCTGCTGGTGCACTACCTGCAGCACGAGTCCGCACTGTCACCGCATCCGCTACGATGAAAGCCGAGTAAAAACCCACCCCAAACTGGCCAATGAGCTGCGAGTTTTTAGACTGCTCTTGAGAAAGTTTTGAGAAAAATTCAGCCGTACCCGATTTAGCAATCGTACCTAAGTTTTCGATCACTTCGTCACGGGTCATACCAATCCCGTTATCCGAAATGGTCAATGTATTTTTGTCTTTATCAAAAGAGAGTTTTACGCCTAATTCAGCGTCGCCCTGATAGAGATCAGGATGAGAAAGCGCTTGAAAACGCAATTTATCAACCGCATCGGAAGCGTTAGAAATCAACTCGCGCAGGAAAATTTCTTTGTTGGAGTACAAAGAGTGAATCATCAGGTGCAGCAGTTGTTTAACTTCCGATTGAAAACCACGCGTTTCTTTATTAGTGGTTGCAGTCTCGCTCATAATCGCTCCGTTTACTTCTGTTTCAAACAATTGTTCCATTGAGACTCAATGGAATTACCTTGATGTGCAAGTGAGATATGGACAAAAAATGTAAATTCAAGGTCAAAACTCATAAAAACACTGTTTTTTGATCGAGATTGGATTATTCTAAGTCTGCATTTTTATCAAAGAAGATAAAAAAACCAGTAAAGTCTGAGTGTTGGGACAGGGAGATACTGGGACATTAGATGTTCGGATTAGGACACAACTCAAAAGAGATATCGATGAGTCATATTGGTACTAAATTCATTCTTGCTGAAAAATTTACCTTCGATCCCCTAAGCAATACTCTGATTGACAAAGAAGATAGTGAAGAGATCATTCGATTAGGCAGCAACGAAAGCCGAATTCTTTGGCTGCTGGCCCAACGTCCAAACGAGGTGATTTCTCGTAATGATTTACATGATTTTGTTTGGCGAGAACAAGGTTTTGAAGTTGATGATTCCAGCTTAACTCAGGCAATTTCGACGCTGCGCAAAATGCTCAAAGATTCGACAAAGTCCCCACAATACGTCAAAACGGTTCCGAAACGCGGTTACCAATTGATCGCCCGTGTGGAAACGGTTGAAGAAGAGATTTCTCGTGAAAATGAAACGGATGACATCCCTCAACCGGCATCTGTCAATGAACTAACAGAATCAAGCATTGTGGCGTCATTAACAGCGCAAATGACCACACCGCTACCGATTGATGTCGCCCCTCATAAATCGGCACCAAACTGGGGAAATAGGCTGCTTATTCTATTCGCTATTTTATTGCCTATCGCTGTGGTTCTACTGACTGCACCGAGTCAATCAAGCTTTAAGCCTTTAACGGTTGTCGATGGTGTAGTGGTCAATATGCCCAACAACCATCCCGACCTTTCAAATTGGTTACCGTCGATCGAACTGTGCGTAAAAAAATACAATGAAAAACATAGTGGTGAACTCAAACCGATAGAAGTCATTGCCACGGGTGGACAAAATAACCAGTTAACACTGAATTACATCCACAGCCCTGAAGTTTCAGGGGAAAACATAACCTTACGCATCGTTGCTGACCCCAAAGATGCCATCAAAGTGTGTGAGTAGGAGCTTGCTATGCAAAATAGACACATCGCCATAGGTATTCTGCTGCTATCCCTACTGCTCAGTGGCTGGTTATATTGGGGAAGCGATTTCAAACTTGAGCAAGTGTTAACTTCTCGAGAGTGGCAATCAAAAATGGTCTCTCTAATTAAAACCAACCGTGACCGTCCGGCAATTGGTCCTCTTAGTCGAGTAGATGTAACCTCGAATGTGAAATATCTGCCTAATGGCACTTATTTACGCGTTTCTGTGGTGAAACTGTTCTCAGATGACAATAGCGCAGAAAGCATCATTAATATCTCCGAATCGGGTGAATGGGATATCAGCGATAATTACCTTTTAGTCACGCCTGTCGAGTTTAAAGATATTTCGTCCAATCAAAGCAAGGACTTTACTGACGAGCAATTACAGCTCATCACTCAACTGTTCAAGATGGATGCGCAACAAAGCCGTCGAGTCGACATTATTAACGAAAGAACCATTCTCTTTACCAGCTTAAGTCATGGTTCTACGGTACTGTTCAGTAATTCTTAATCTAACCGAGAGCAGGAAGAAGATATAACAAGGAAGTCACCATGAACAAAGCTCAAATCGGCATTTATTACTGCCGCCAATGCAATTGGATGCTGCGGTCTGCCTGGCTGAGTCAAGAGCTACTGCATACCTTCAGCGAAGAGATTGAATATGTCGCTCTGCATCCCGATACGGGCGGACGCTTCGAAATTTTTTGTAATGGCGTGCAGATTTGGGAACGTAAACAGGAAGGGGGATTTCCAGAAGCCAAAGTGCTGAAGCAAAGAGTGCGTGATTTAATTGATCCTGAGCGCGATCTTGGGCATGTTGATCGCCCCTCTTCTACGCAAAGTTAACCTACCCTTACGCAAAGTAAACCTGTCCCCAAACGACTCGGAATAAAATACGGCCAACACCGCTGCAGCTTCAAGTCGCAAGGGGATATCGTATTTAAGATTTATTGAAGATGGCAACTGGCCAGCGTTTCGCCAGCAACCGATATCACTTTCATTGTATCGCCTTCCAACACACCATAGCTCGCGGCATACTCACCGCGGGGAAATGTCATCGAACCTGGGTTAACTAAGTATATTGAACCAACTTGTTCAGCCACAGGAATGTGTGTGTGACCATGCACCAAAACATCCCCTTCTCTAAGCGGCGGCAGCTTATCTTTATGGTAAAGATGCCCATGCGTTAAAAATAAGCGTCGCCCTGAACTTAACAGTACCCATGCTGAATCGCTCATCATAGGAAAATTCAACAACATCTGATCGACTTCACTGTCACAATTCCCACGCACAGCAATGATCTGCTCAGCAAACTGATTCAACTTTTCAGCGACGGCTACAGGGTTATACCCTTGCGGGATAGGATTACGTGGCCCATGGTTTAATACATCGCCCAACAAAATCAGAGATTGCGCCCCCGATGCTTGATAAAGCGCAAGCGCTTGTTCGGTCGCAGGTAAAGAACCATGCAGATCTGAGACAAAAAATAGTTTCATGGTTAACCTCTTAAAAAACACTGGGTAATTGTAAGGCTTTCTTTTCTAGCGTGCACCGTTGTTTTGTCACCCAACTCACCGTAAACAAACTCTATCTTAGGATGAATAAGCCTAGCCAACAGCGCTACGATTTTAAATAGGGAACCGATACCGCTTCAAATTGACCAGGATAAACGGGTAAATGCCCGCATAACCCATGAGCCAGATTTGACAAAGCCCCCTTTCACTCTTCACTATTTCAATACTGCGTTATACCCGAACCCGCTTCACACAAGGAGTCACCATGAGAATTTTAATTACTGGAGGAACCGGATTTGTCGGTTTTGAGCTGATAAAGTTGCTCAGTAGTCATGAGCTGCTGGTTCTCACCCGTGACCTAACCAAAGCCGCTCAGCGCTTTGCGCACATTCCAAGTCAGAATCTGCAATTACTGCGCTCGTTAGACGAGCTCTCTGATTTCAACGGGATAGATGCCATCATCAATCTTGCCGGAGAACCGATTGCCGATAAACGCTGGAGCAAAAGCCAAAAGCAGCGTATTGCCCGTAGTCGCCTAGATATCACGGAACAATTAGTCGAGAAAATTCACGCTAGTGCTCACCCACCCGCCGTATTTTTGAGTGGATCTGCCGTGGGTTTTTATGGCGACCAACAACAGCATGCCTTTGATGAAAGCCTTCAGGTAAGAAGTGACCATTTTTCTCACCAAGTTTGCCAACAGTGGGAACAGCGCGCCCTCAAAGCACAATCTGAACAGACGCGGGTCTGTTTATTACGTACAGGAATCGTGCTGGCACCGGAAGGTGGGGCACTCAAAAAAATGCTTCCCCCTTATCGACTCGGGTTAGGAGGGCCGATTGGAGATGGGCAACAATACATGCCTTGGATCCATATGCAGGATATGGTGCGTGCCATCCTTTTTCTGCTTGAAACCGAACACGCTCAAGGTCCTTATAACCTTTGCGCCCCGCATCCTGTGAGAAATGCAGAATTCAGCCTCACATTAGCCACCACATTGAAGCGTCCGCACCTTTTTAAAACGCCGCAATGGCTCATAAAAATGTTATTGGGTGAAGCCTCCGAATTGCTGCTCGATAGCATCAGAGCCAAGCCGAAAAAACTGACCGACCTTGGCTTTCAGTTCCACTATTCACGCATTGATCGGGCATTTAATCAGCTCCTCACGGCATCACAATAAGCCATAACGGACATTAGCAAACGCATAAATTAAAGGATTACGATGACCAAGTCGATTCTCATCACTGGCTGCTCAAGTGGCATTGGCTACATGGCGGCGAAACAATTGCAGTTACGGGGTTATCAGGTGATAGCATCGTGTCGTGATGCACAAGATGTTGCGCGCCTATCCCAAGAGGGTTTGACCTGCATTCAACTGGATCTCACCTGTGAAGCCAGCATCAACCAAGCGGTAGAGCAAGCGCTAGAACTTTCCAACCATCGGCTTTATGCACTGTTTAATAACGGAGCCTATGGCCAACCGGGCGCTTTGGAGGACTTACCCGTACAAGCTATGCGCGAACAGTTCGAAGCCAATTTTTTTGGCTGGCATCATCTGACGACCCGCTTGCTTCCTCACTTTCGTAGTCAAGGTTACGGGCGCATTATTCAAAACAGCTCTGTACTTGGCTTTGCCGCCATGAAATATCGCGGTGCTTACAATGCCTCCAAGTTTGCCATCGAGGGCTGGACAGATACCTTAAGACTGGAATTGCAAGGGTCGGATATTCATATCAGTTTGATTGAACCTGGTCCGATTGAAACTCAATTTCGCGCCAATGCCTTATGTGCCTTTAAGCGCTGGGTAAACATCGAACAAAGTGTTCACCACCTCGCCTACCAGCAGCAAATGCAACGTTTGAGCAAAACACACTCCAACAACCGCTTTGTCTTACCACCAGAGGCTTGTCTAGCACCACTTTGCCATGCACTGGAAGCACGCAAACCGAAGATCCGTTATCGCATTACGACGCCAACCAAAGTCTTTGCGGTATTAAAGCGACTTTTACCCACACGCTGGCTAGACAAATTATTATTTAAAGCCGCATAAATTATTTAATTGTCATTATTTGGTAACAATTGCGCGGCAAACTTCATAATGCTCACTGGATTAACTCCTAGACATTGAGTAAAAACATCAATATCTATCAAGCGTTGCATGTGGTTCGACAAAAAATGACATTAAACCAATGGAATTGGATCGGTGTCGGTGTTGCGCTGACCTTATTTATACTGCTTTAAACACCTTTGCTTGCTCGCTCGTAAGAGCCACAAAATCACCACCTTCGGGTGGTGATTTTGTTTTAATCCTTGCATACACCAACCTCTTGCATCACGGTTCGACGGCGCAGTCCAAACAAAAGAACCGATCCCATCACGCGATCGCTTTATCTAGGAAGGCACTCACCTAGGCTTGAGTTTTGAAACCTGCATCCCCATAGTTTATTCAGCGATGTGTCATCCAAACCAAGGATTTGCTATGCAAGCAGCGAAGATTATTGACGTTTCTCAACATAACTTTCACCAAGTGCTCCAACACTCCGCACTCTCACCAGTACTTTTTTATTTTTGGGCTCCAATAAGCCATGAGAGTGCCGAGCTGTTACCCGCGATTGAACAACTCACCGAACGTTATCAAGGAGCCTTTGTTCTTGCACGCTTAAATTGCCAAGAAGAACAAGGGATTGCTGCGCAGTTTGGGATTCAAGCGATTCCGACTATTGCGCTGTTTATTGAAGGCAAACCTGTCGATGGATTAGGCGGCCCCCAGCCGATTGAAGCGGTTGAGGAAATGCTTAAGCGTCATTTGCCAAGCGATGAAGAGCGCCTCATGTACCAAGGATTCGAGCTTGCAGAGCAAGAACAATTTAGTGAAGCATTATCTCTGCTCAGCACATTGAGTGATGAGTGGCGCAATAAAGGTGAGGTCAAACTCACTCTAGCTCGCTGTTATCTAGAAACCGGCGCAGTAGAAGCGGCGCAAACCGAGCTGGCCAACATGCCACTTGAATACCAACAAGGTGAATACAAAACGCTGATTGCGAGACTCGAATTACATCAACAAGCTGCGAACAGCCCAGAAATTATCGCCCTTGAGCAAGAGTGGAATAGTGACCAGCAGAATCCCAATATTGCGATAGAGCTTGCCAAACAATATCACCATGTCAAACGCGACGAGGAAGCCCTCTCCTTACTCTGGTCTTGGCTCAGTAAAAATCTAAACACCTTAGATGGTGAAATGAAAAAAACCTTTATGGATATCCTAACCGCCCTAGGTCAAGGCCATCCATTAGCCAATCAGTATCGTAAGAAGCTCTATTCGCTGCTTTACTAGCCTCGGCCGATTCACGATGTAATTAAGGTGAGCGAATGCAGCCAACACCGCTTTACCTTCAAGTAGGAAGGGGATGTACCCAAGCTATACCCAAACTACTCGAAGTTGCAGGTAGGCGGCAAGAGAGTGAATCCCCATGAGCATAGATAAACTATGTGATTGAGGTGAACGAACATAGCCAACACCGCTGCAGCTTCAAGTAGAAAGGGGATAATCATCAGCCATGAAATTGATTGTTAGCCCTTCTCTAGGATAGCAAATAGCATTGGTTGCTGTTAATTTAGTCACAAGTCACTGATTGAAAAAGTTTTCGTCTATTTTGTTTAGAGAGGCGCTCATTCTTAGCTGACTAAATATTCGCTCATCGCTTTAACGGCAAGTAGCAAGCTATTACTTTAAAAAAACAAGGATACGTCATGGCTATTGATTCATTGATTACAATTGCGGTTCTGGTACTGGCCGTCATCATTTTTATCTCCTCTGCTGTAAAAACTGTGCCTCAAGGTCACAACTGGACCGTCGAACGATTTGGCCGTTACACGCAAACACTCAAACCGGGTCTTAATTTGATTATTCCGTTTATCGATCGCGTTGGTCATAAAATTAATATGATGGAACAAGTTTTAGATATCCCGGCCCAAGAAGTCATCTCCAAAGACAACGCGAATGTAGTGATTGATGCGGTCTGTTTTGTGCAAGTGATTGATGCGGCTAAAGCCGCTTATGAAGTCAGTGAGTTGCAACATGCAATCCGTAACCTCACCCTCACCAATATGCGTACCGTATTAGGCTCAATGGAGCTGGATGAGATGCTCAGTCAACGTGACATGATTAATACCAAGCTGTTGTCAATTGTTGATCATGCCACCAGCCCTTGGGGCGTAAAAGTGACGCGGATTGAAATTAAAGATGTACAACCACCTGCTGATTTGACCGCGGCAATGAATGCGCAGATGAAAGCTGAACGTAACAAACGGGCGGAAGTCCTTGAAGCAGAAGGGGTACGCCAAGCGCAAATTCTGCGTGCGGAAGGTCAAAAACAATCCGAAATATTGAAAGCTGAAGGGGAAAAACAAGCCGCCATTTTACAAGCTGAAGCACGTGAGCGTGCCGCCGAAGCGGAAGCCAAGGCAACTACTATGGTTTCAGAAGCCATAGCGAAAGGTGATATGCAAGCGGTCAATTACTTTATTGCTCAAGGCTATACCGAAGCGCTGAAAGCGATTGGTCAAGCAGAGAATGGTAAGATCATTATGCTGCCACTTGAAGCAACAGGCCTAATGGGTTCTGTTGCTGGAATTGCAGAAATGTTTAAATCATCACAAACCACTAAGTAGGTGCCCCGTGGTAGAGCTACTCTCACAATTGAATTTCTGGCATTGGTTGGCCTTGGGCTTACTTCTATTAGCCGCTGAGCTACTCGGCACTGCAGGTTATTTTTTGTGGCTTGGCCTATCAGCACTGTTAGTTGGGGTATTGCTCGCCGTAATGCCTTTTGGTTGGCAACTGCAGTGGCTGGCTTTTGCCAGTTTTTCTCTGGTCACGACTTGGCTTTGGTGGCGACGTCAATTTAGCCGAGATAAAAAGCAAGATACGGAACGCGACCTTAACCAGAAAGAAAAACAGTTACTCGGACGTATTATTCCGATAACCCAAGATACCCCAGCAGGAGAGTTTCAAGTAACACTGGGTGATACGGCTTGGACAGCGCGCTGCGATCAGGAGCTTGCTGCAGGGAGCCGTGTTTCTGTCGTTGCTGTGGATGGGATTATCTTAGTCGTCCAACCAATCTAAAAGTCTATCATTCTGTAGGCAACTTCAACTTGGAACTAAGACCCTACGGGGTCTTAGTTTTATTGTTTGAACAACAATGCCCCTTCAACTGTTCTATGATTGGGCAATCGCTGCCTTGATCTCCGGGACAAGATGCGATCCACTCTTCTAGCTGCTGCTTAATCATAGTAAGTTCAGCCAGCTTATTTGAGACTTCCTGCAACTTTTCTTGTGCTCGCGCGCGCACCGCCGCGCTCGTTCGGTTTGGATCATTGGCAAGAGTGAGCATGGCTTTACACTCATCTAAACTAAAACCGACTCGCCGACAGCGAGCAATCAGCAGTAAATCATCCACATGCTGCTGAGTGTAAGTGCGATAACCACTTTCAGAGCGCAATGGAGGGGTGATGAGACCTTTCTCTTCGTATAGACGAACCGACTTCGCAGTCAGTGAGGTGAGTTTGGCAATCTGGCTAATATTCATGGCACATAAAAAATAACAAAGGCATGGAAAGACCATGCCTCTATCCAGCGAGAAATGCAATTATTCTTGGCTGATCAACCAAGAGAGAATCGATGCTTTTTCGGCTTTATCGGCTTTTTTGTACCAATCAGCCATCATTTCGACCAACTTATTCTGTGTAACCATAGGCTGGGCTACCTCTGCGCGGTTAGCAAAGGCCCAGTTAGCAAATTCTTGGCGCTCTGCTGAACTGGCTTCACCAAATAAATATTGGATCATTTCTGTAGGCTTGGATACGGTTGATTGAGTTTGAACATTTACCGTCGCTATAGGCTCAATTGTCGGTACCGATTCATGCTCACTGTGTTGTTGATGAAAACCTTGCTGGTTGAGTGCGCTAATAGAGGCAATTTTTTCTTGAGAATTATAGTGATACAGTTCTTTTTCATAATTACGAAATGGAGAAAACCCTTTCGCGACTAACACATCTTGTTGAAACTCTACTGATTGCTTCGATGCATTAGTTAGAACCACTCCTGGCTTTCTATCAAAATTTTTGGCCGATGTTTCATCCTTGATCAAGGAGGTCGGCTTCAGGAAAACCTGACTATTTTCTTGCGCAAAGCTTAGCACGATGGCTGGAGATTTATATTTATTTTGAGTGCCACTGTATTGAATCACTTTCTCTATACGCACTAATAGCTGATTTAAGCCATTTGGCAATACTAACTCTGAAGTATGCCCAAACGAAAGGTCAGGTTCTACCCCATTAATTGCTAAAATCTGGAGGTCTCGGTCAATATTTACCGTTACATCAGCGTAAGAGTGAGAAGAGACAACCATTCCTAATAGCGCGCTAATCAAAAGTTTATTCATTATTACCTCCAAATAAAAGGCGAGCTGTCGCTCGCCTTGGTCTGAACTTTTAATCATTATGATTAAAAGTAGTATTCCATGCCTAACAAGAAGCGGGTTTGGTCATCACCTTTCGCATTGCCCAGCATGTCGTAGTTGCGAATATCAAAGTACATAACCGCTGATGGATCCATCACATATAGTGCACGAGCAGTAATTGCTTGGCTATCGGTGTTTTCTTGAGTTACACCACCTTCTTTAGCTTTAGTAGTTGCTGCATAACCAGTTTTAAATAGCCACTCAGATGTTGCCCAGTAAGCCAAAGTTGCAGAGTAAGCATCTTGCTTTTTCTCAACATTATTGACTTCATTAGTCATATGCTTCCAAGCCGCAGTCAAGCTTAACTTGTCTGTGATAGACACGTTACCACCAAGTAAGTAGTAAGCCTCTTGAGCCTCTTTCGCTGGAGTATCATCACCTTTCTTCGGATTGCCATCTTTATCTAAGGCCCACTCACCAACTTTAGCCGCAGTCTTCTCTTTAGAGCCTAAATAAGCACCACCGTGAAGGCCAAAACGCTCAGCATTATAGGCTAATGCGAAGCTGACTACGGCATTATCGGTTGAGCTATCCATTTTGCTAGCTGATAGAGAGTATTTGAAACCACTGTAGTCAGCTGAATCAAAACGAATCACATGGTCCGCACGATCTTGATAGCCAGCACCAATAGCATTGTGCCAGTCAAATACGTTACCTAAACCTGGGTTTGAGTGTGGCCAGTCGACATAGTCATAAATCGATACTAGCTGACGACCTACTTTCACCGCACCAACGCCTTCAAAATCAAGACCTAAGAAGGTATCGCGTCCACCAAAGCGTCCCCAACCTGCATCCCAACTCGCTGCACGGTTAGCATTGCCTGTTTCGATTTGCCAAATAAAATCTGGTCCAAAGTTATTGAATGACTGCTTACCACGTAAACCAATACGGGATTCGATTTCAACGCCTACAGTATCGTCTTTTGCACTATCACGTTTGCTTTCAAAATAAAGGTTACCAGCCGCTTGGCCGTAAAGCTGTACGTTATCAGTAAGCTGAGCCGCTTGAACACCTACGGCTGCCATCGCTACTGCTGCACCCAGAAGAGTACGTTTAAACATTTTGTCCATGGATAACTCCTAAAAATGGATATAGCTGTTTTTTGAGTTTCTCCCTTAAGTTGGCCGCCGAAGGGAGAAGTCATTTCCTTTTCGAGTATCGAAACCGATTCTCTTAGTTGTTGGCACACTAACCGTGTATCCATGTCTGTAGACTAACTCTCGGTTAGAAAACATCAATCAGAACTTAATTTTTATCTAAAAAAATATGAGCCACGGCAAACTTCTGGGGAGTAAGTGATCGAGATCCAATTATTACTAGCGAAAAGCCAAGTCAAACTTAAATAACTGATAAATATAAATTTTTATTATTGGTTAATGTCTTTTATTTGAAATGCGTCGAATAAAAACAAAATGATGGATGACTTTTAAAAACAATAAAAGTTCTGAATTTGATATAAATTGGCGAGTTGTTTTTGAGCAAAAATAAACCCCAGCATAGACTGAGGTTTAGACTTAGGATAATCAAGAAGTTCAATCTGTTTATAAAAAACACAACCGAAGCCACACGAAATGTGCTTATTTTAAAAATTCGATCAGAGCTTGCTCATCGAAGACTTGGATACCCAACTCAGCCGCTTTGGCGAGCTTAGAACCTGCTGCTTCTCCTGCAAAAACCATATCCGTATTTTTTGATACGCTCCCCGTAACCTTAGCACCTAAAGCTTGTAGTGCGGCTTTCGCATCATTACGAGACAATTGAGTAAAACTGCCGGTTAACACAACAACTTTACCCGCGATAGCAGAGTTTACCGCCACAGGCGCAGCCGTAAGCGCCGGCCATGTGATGCCTTGTTCTAGCAGTTCATTGATCACTTGTTGGTTACGGTCTTGCGCAAAGAAGGCCTGTAAATGGCTTGCGACAACCACGCCGACATCAGGAACTTCGATAAATTGTTCTAAACTCGCTTGTTGTATCGCTTCCAAGCTTAAAAAGTGCTGAGCCAAATTGAGTGCAGTAGCCTCGCCGACTTCACGAATACCCAGTGCATATAAAAACTTAGGTAATGTGGTTTGCTTAGCTTTATTGAGAGCATCAATCACATTCTGCGCCGATTTGGGGCCCATTCGCTCCAAAATCGTGAGCTCTCCTGCTCTTAACCGGAATAAATCCGCAGGTGTACTCACCATTTCTCGGTCAACCAGTTGCTCAATCACTTTATCGCCTAAGCCTTCTACATCCATGGCCTTGCGAGAAACAAAATGCTTCAATGCCTCTTTGCGCTGAGCTTGGCAAATCAGTCCACCGGAACATCGAGCAACCGCCTCTCCTTCAACCCGTTCAACATCCGATTGACACACTGGGCAACGAGTAGGAAATACAATGGGTTTGGCATTCTCAGGGCGTCTCTCTAACACCACAGAGACGATTTGTGGGATGACATCCCCAGCACGGCGGATCACCACCGTATCTCCAACCATCACTCCCAAACGCTCAATCTCATCGGCATTATGTAATGTGGCATTACTCACCGTAACTCCACCGACAAACACAGGCTCCAACTTAGCAACCGGGGTAATCGCGCCCGTACGACCTACCTGAAATTCAACATC
The DNA here is from genome assembly GCF_037672085.1 of Vibrio paracholerae. Classification (NCBI taxonomy): domain Bacteria; kingdom Pseudomonadati; phylum Pseudomonadota; class Gammaproteobacteria; order Vibrionales; family Vibrionaceae; genus Vibrio; species Vibrio paracholerae. The sequence goes on from NZ_JBBHLM010000002.1 coordinate 2,065,096, forward strand.
ATTGAGCAAGGTGAGCTCTTCCTGCGCAGGAAACTTATAGGCAATCGCCCAACGTGGCGCTCTAGCTACGAAACCCAATCGCTCTTGCAACTGAATATCGTCAACCTTGATGACGACGCCATCAATCTCATAAGCCAAAGACTGGCGACGTTGCAAAATATCTTGATAAAAAGCTTTGACTTCGGTGAGAGAAGTTACCAGTTTGGTTTCTGGACAAATCGGCAGCCCCCAGCCCTTTAGTTGTAAAAAACGTTGATAATGGCTAGTCGCTAACTCTCGCCCTTCAATAACGCCAACGCTGTAAGCATAAAAAGCCAGTGGACGTTGGGCGGTAATTTTGGAGTCGAGTTGACGTAGGCTTCCCGCCGCCGCATTACGAGGGTTAACAAACTGCTTTTCACCTTTTTTTAATGCTCGTGCGTTAAGTGCTTCAAACCCCGCTTTAGGCATAAACACTTCACCGCGCACTTCAAGGCGAGTTGGAAAATCTGCGCCTTGCAGGCGTAAAGGGATTGCTTTAATGGTACGTACATTTTCTGTGATGTTTTCGCCGGTCGTACCATCACCACGAGTCGCCGCGCGGGTCAGAACGCCATTTTCGTATAGTAAACTGACCGCCAAGCCATCCAGTTTCGGCTCACAACAAAAGGCACTGTGCTGTACCGCTGGGAGCCTATCCGTCATACGGCGATAAAAGCTTTCTAATTCACCATCATCAAAGGCGTTATCGAGCGATAACATCGGAATTTCATGCACGACAGATTCAAATGCATCAAGCGGACGTCCTCCGACTCGTAAACTGGGCGAGTCCGAGCTCATCAATTCTGGATGAGCTGCTTCCAATTCCAGCAGCTCGCGCATTAAGCGATCGTATTCTGCATCCGGAATGGTGGGGGCATCTTCTACGTAATAGCGGACACCATGTTCATGCAGGATTTGTCTTAGTTCAGTTAATTTTTGTTCTACATTAGACATCGTAATTCTCTCGAATGATGAAAAAAGGCTCCGCTAGGAGCCCTCTTATTCTATTTCCAGCCAACGTTGGCGGTGATTGCAACCAATATTGGCCTATCTACATTATTTCGCCGCATACTGTTGTTTCGTCGCATACTGTTCATTTTTTATCGCGGTGAGTGACCTAAATAAAAGAACTCGACGATGCTTTGCTAGTACCCATTTTAAATTCTTGAATTTGTTTGCGGTAAGCATCAAGACGATTAGGGGTCATTAAGTTACGAGCATCGTCCAACACATGCCCACCAAGATCATCGGCAATTTGTTGAGCGGTTTTGAGCATCAACTTGAAGTTTTGCTCAGGATCGCCAAAACACGGCAGTGTCATGAAAAAGGAGATACCTTTGGTTGAAAAGTCCGCAGGATCATCATGCATCAGCGTACCAGGTTGCATCATATTCGCGACACTAAACAACACTTTCCCCGTTCCAGAGAGATCCGCGTGGCGATGGAAAATATCCATTTCACCAAACAACAAACCATTTTGCTGCATGCTATCGAACAGTTTGGTTCCGATAAAAGGCTGGTTACTAGCACAGTGTACATTGAGCACAATCACATCCAGCTTTTCTTCCTGTGGCTCTTGTACCTCAATCTCGGTCACCGCTGCAGGTTGCACCTTAGTCATTGGCACATTTGGCGCAGCTCTAGGCATCTCGACCTGAGGTTGAACCTTTCTAGGTTGAGGTTGGGATTGAGGCTGAACCGGAATACGCTCTTCCTCATCATCCTCATCCTCGTCCAGTTCATCATGAGGCGCGAAATCAAAAATCAAAGGATCATGCTGTTGATTCGGAATACCAAAATCAGGCTCTTTACGATCCTTACGGATGATTTCGAAATCGTCTTCTGCCACGAAGGCACGTGAAGGCGGATCATCACTTTCGACTTTTATCTTGCGCAGAGGTTTATCCCCAAACTTGGACTTTCCCTCTTTTTTGCTGGTCCACAGACCATGAAACAGCAACGCCGCTATCGCCAACGCGCCAACAATTATCAATACGAATCGCAGTTCCTGCATCTTAAACTCTCAGTATCCCGTTTGATGTTCTGAGCTCTAGCGCCCGACAGGACGTTTATCAGGGTGTGTTTTTGACTTGTCGGGGTACTTTACCAAAACTCTCGTTGAATTTAGAACAACTTAATGTGAGAAGTTGAAAAGATGACGCGTTTTTTGCAGTTTCGTCATTTCACTTCAGTATCAATCAAGTACAATCTTCACTCGCTTAATCAAGGAGAATACCGTTTTTATGCAGATCAGCTCACGTTCCGGGTTCGGCTATTTCTCTTACGGCATACGTTTGGCGTTAACACCAGGCATACGTCGGTTCGTTGTTCTTCCACTGCTGGCTAACATTATTTTAGTCGGCGGTGCTATGTACTATTTATTCAGCCACTTAGACACTTGGATCAGCAAGTGGGTAGGACAATTACCTTTGTTTCTCTCTTGGCTAAGTTATGTACTTTGGCCGCTATTAGCATTAACCATTCTCGCTACTTTTTCCTATTTTTTTAGTACGTTAGCCAACTTTATTGCTTCGCCATTTAATGGTCTATTGGCCGAAAAGGTGGAGCAGCATCTATCGGGTGAACGCATCGGGGAGGAAGGAGTCTGGGCATTGGTCAAAGATGTTCCTCGTATACTTAACCGTGAATGGCGTAAACTGCTTTACGTGCTTCCCAAAGCGCTTGGCTTATTCCTGCTATTACTGATCCCAGCGCTTGGGCAAACCCTAGGCCCTATCGCTTGGTTCCTGTTTACGGCTTGGATGCTGGCGATACAGTATTGCGACTATCCCTTCGATAACCACAAAATCACCTTCCATGATATGCGTAACACTTTGAAACAAAATCAAAGTAAGGCCTATGGGTTTGGTATGTTGGTCGCTTTTTTCACGAGCATTCCGATTGTGAACCTCTTCATCGTCCCAATTGCCGTGTGTGGCGCGACGGCGATGTGGGTGATGGAATTTAAGATACAACACTCCCCTCTGCGCCAATAACAAGCACCACATAAGTTATAACTTTTTAATCCTTTTCGCTTAGTGAATATGAACTTATTCTCTGTCCATATTCACTAAGTATTCACGCACAATCACTGCGTAACGAATGAAGGAACATCGCCATGAGCAAAATCTACGAAGACAACTCACTGACTATTGGTAACACTCCACTAGTGCGCTTAAACAAAGTCTCTAACGGTAAAGTGCTGGCTAAGATTGAAGCACGCAACCCAAGCTTCAGCGTAAAATGCCGAATCGGCGCCAATATGATTTGGGAAGCCGAAAAGCAAGGCAAACTCAAACCTGGTGTTGAATTAGTAGAGCCAACAAGTGGTAATACTGGTGTTGCCCTAGCGTTTGTTGCTGCAGCTCGTGGTTACAAGTTGACTCTGACCATGCCTGAATCAATGAGTTTAGAGCGTCGTAAGCTACTCAAAGCACTTGGCGCTAATTTAGAACTGACTGAAGCAGCAAAAGGCATGAAAGGCGCGATTGCGAAAGCAGAAGAGATTGTTGCCAGCAACCCAGAAAAATATTTGCTCCTCCAGCAATTCAATAACCCAGCCAACCCGCAGATCCATGAAAAGACCACAGGCCCAGAGATTTGGGATGCAACAGATGGTCAAATTGATGTATTTGTTGCTGGTGTAGGTACTGGCGGCACATTGACGGGTACCAGTCGCTACATCAAAGGCACTCAAGGTAAAGCCATTCTTTCTGTTGCGGTTGAACCGGCTGAATCACCGGTCATCACACAAGCGCTGGCGGGAGAAGAAATCAAACCTGCGCCACATAAAATTCAAGGTATCGGTGCTGGTTTTATCCCTGGTAACTTAGATCTAGGCTTGATTGATCGTGTTGAGCGCGTCACCTCAGACGAAGCGATTGAAATGGCTCGTCGTCTGATGGAAGAAGAAGGCATTCTCGCGGGGATCTCTTCTGGTGCTGCGGTTGTTGCCGCTAACCGAATCGCACAACTCCCTGAATTTGAAGGAAAAACCATAGTCACCGTGTTACCAAGCTCCGGTGAACGTTACTTGAGTACAGCCCTGTTTGCAGGCATTTTTACTGATAAAGAAAACCAGCAGTAATACGTGGTTAAATCAAATTTTCGTTTAAAAAAGCCCCAGTCAGGGGCTTTTTTGTTGATCCCTGCCTCACCTTTGGTAATATCGGCATGTTTTATTTTTAGCTTCAAAATAAAGAAGCAGACGGTTTACGCTCAATTGCTCAAATTGCAAAAAATAGCAAAGGCGATTGATAAAATTTTGACCAGTCTTAGTTCTAACACGAAAAGCCTGTGACAGTGCTAGCACAAAGCAGTTTATGCGGTTAAGCTAAATCTGGTTAACAAACTTACAAAAAATAAACTCATTGGGGTATAAAACATGTACGAGAAGCAAGTAGAAATCACTGCAGAAAACGGCCTTCACACTCGTCCTGCTGCACAGTTTGTTAAAGAAGCAAAAGCCTTCGATGCAGACATCACTGTGACTTCTAACGGTAAAAGTGCAAGCGCGAAAAGTCTGTTCAAGCTGCAAACGCTAGGTCTGGTAAAAGGTACTGTAGTTACTATCTCTGCCGAAGGCCCTCAAGCAAAAGAAGCTGTTGAGCACCTAGTTGCTCTGATGGACCAACTTCACTAATCCGGTCTTCCTTTCAAAGCCATTTTGTTAACGCAAAATGGCTTTGTTGGAAATAACCCGAGAAATACGCTAAACGTTACGATTAGCGATTGTCCACTCTCCCGTTTACAGTTGACCAGTTTAAGGTAAGGCTATGATTTCAGGCATTCTAGCATCTCCAGGTATTGCTATTGGTAAAGCATTACTTCTTCAAGAAGATGAAATTGTCCTAAACACAAACACCATTTCTGACGATCAAGTAGAAGCCGAAGTTGAGCGCTTTTACACTGCGCGTGACAAATCTTCTGCGCAGTTAGAAGTGATCAAACAAAAAGCACTTGAAACTTTTGGTGAAGAAAAAGAAGCCATCTTTGAAGGCCATATCATGTTGCTTGAAGATGAAGAGCTAGAAGAAGAGATTTTAGCCCTCATCAAAAAAGAAAAAATGTCTGCCGATAACGCGATTCATACCGTTATCGAAGAGCAAGCCACTGCGCTTGAATCTTTAGACGATGAATATCTCAAAGAACGTGCAACAGATATCCGTGATATCGGTACACGTTTTGTGAAAAACGCTCTGGGCATGCACATCGTATCGCTGAGCGAGATCGATCAAGAAGTTGTCCTTGTTGCCTACGATTTAACGCCTTCTGAAACTGCGCAGATTAACCTGAACTACGTTCTCGGTTTTGCATGTGATATCGGTGGCCGTACCTCTCACACTTCCATCATGGCTCGTTCTCTAGAGCTGCCAGCGATTGTCGGTACTAACGACATCACTAAGAAAGTGAAGAATGGTGACATTTTAATTCTGGATGCAATGAACAACAAAATCATTGTCAATCCAACTCAAGCACAAATTGAAGAAGCCAAAGCGGTTAAAGCGGCTTTCCTAGCGGAAAAAGAAGAGCTCGCTAAGCTGAAAGATCTTCCAGCAGAAACGCTAGACGGTCATCGCGTTGAAGTATGTGGCAACATCGGCACCGTGAAAGACTGTGACGGTATCATCCGTAACGGTGGTGAAGGTGTCGGCCTATACCGTACTGAATTCCTGTTCATGGATCGTGATGCCCTGCCAACAGAAGAAGAACAGTACCAAGCCTACAAAGAAGTCGCGGAAGCGATGAATGGCCAAGCGGTTATCATCCGCACCATGGACATCGGTGGCGACAAAGACCTGCCGTACATGGATCTCCCAAAAGAGATGAACCCATTCTTGGGTTGGCGTGCCGTTCGTATCAGCTTAGATCGCCGTGAAATTCTACGTGACCAACTACGCGGTATTCTACGTGCCTCTGCACACGGTAAACTTCGCGTTATGTTCCCGATGATCATTTCAGTAGAAGAAATTCGTGAGCTGAAAAAAGCGATTGAAGAGTACAAAGCTGAACTGCGCGCCGAAGGTCATGCTTTCGATGAAAACATCGAAATCGGTGTGATGGTAGAAACGCCAGCTGCAGCAGCGATTGCTCATCACTTGGCGAAAGAAGTCTCTTTCTTCTCTATCGGTACTAACGATTTAACTCAGTACACCCTAGCGGTAGATCGTGGTAATGAGATGATCTCTCACCTCTACAACCCACTCTCTCCAGCGGTTCTGACCGTGATCAAGCAGGTGATTGATGCTTCTCACGCAGAAGGCAAATGGACTGGTATGTGTGGTGAATTAGCGGGTGACGAGCGTGCAACTCTGCTCCTACTCGGTATGGGTCTGGATGAGTTCTCTATGAGCGGCATCTCGATTCCAAAAGTGAAGAAAGTGATCCGTAACGCCAATTATGCACAAATTAAAGCGATGGCTGAAGAGGCGCTTGCCCTGCCAACGGCTGCAGAAATTGAAGCTTGCGTAGATAAATTCATCGCAGCGAAAGCGTAATTATCGGTTGATACCAAGGAGATAGGCGATGAAAATAGTCGTCTATCTTTAGTGATTGGTATACTATACTTCGACAGAACAAATTTAAAACGTTAGGAGCATGACACAATGGGTCTGTTTGACAAACTTAAGAAGCTAGTCTCTGACGACAGCGCTAACGCAGGTGCAATCGACATCATCGCACCTCTTTCTGGTGAAATTGTAAACATCGAAGATGTACCAGATGTGGTTTTCGCTGAGAAAATCGTTGGCGACGGTATCGCGATCAAGCCTGCTGGTAACAAAATGGTAGCTCCTGTTAACGGTACTATCGGCAAAATCTTCGAAACCAACCACGCGTTTTCTATCGAATCAGATGACGGCGTTGAGCTGTTTGTTCACTTCGGTATCGACACTGTTGAGCTGAAAGGTGAAGGCTTCAAGCGTATTGCTGAAGAAGGCCAATCAGTGAAAATCGGCGATACTATCATCGAATTCGATTTGGCACTGCTCGAAGAGAAAGCGAAATCAACTCTGACTCCTGTTGTTATCTCTAACATGGATGAAATCAAAGAGCTGAACAAACTTTCTGGTTCAGTGAGCGTAGGTGAAACACCGATCCTGCGTGTAACTAAGTAATCGCTTGGTTCGATTTAAAAAGTTCGATGTAAAAAACGCTGCCCAGTGCAGCGTTTTTTGTTTTTACAGTCTAGCCTTTTGACATAACCAATAGCGCCTAACTAGCACTCATCTCAAACAACATTCAATTCGTAAAACCAAGGGCATAACGCAGCACTTGCGTTTTCAGTGGGCCAGAACGCTCAGCTAATGCCAGCGCAGCATTACGCAGAAACTTCACTGGTGTTATTGAGTTACTGAAGGTTTTGTAGAACAAGTCCATCCCCGTTTGCATCAGTAAATTATCGGGACGACGGCAACGTTCATAGCGTTCAAAAGATGCCTGATTTAACGCCTGCTCTTGAGTTTGCGCCAGCAACACGGATACATCTTTAAAGCCCAAATTGACGCCCTGCCCTGCTAATGGGTTTATGGTGTGTGCTGCATCCCCAATCAAAATACAGCGATTTTTCACATACTGCTGAGCATGACGGCGAGTTAATGGGAAAGCGCCATGTTGCAACACTTTAATATTCCCCAACTCGGCCGGAAAATACTGCAGAATTTCGCTACGCAATTGCTCCGGATTAAGACCGCTGAGCTTGCGAATACGCTGCGGTGTGTCATACCACACCAAAGACGCCTGATTGCCGCCCAAAGGTAAGTAGGAGCGCGGCCCTGTTGGAAAAAATTGCTGCCACGTGGTTTCTTGTTGGATCTGCTCCGTCTGCACATTAATCAACATACAGTGTTGACGATAATCCCACGCCGTTACGCCGATATGTGCGAGTTGGCGCACCTGGGAATTTGCGCCATCCGCACCGATTACCCAATCACACTCAATTTCAGCGCCCGATTGCAAGGTAACACGGCATCCCTCTGCACTCACATTCAACTGCGCCAATTGCTCGGGACACATTAAGGTCAACTGCGGATAAGCTGCAAATTGCTGCCATAGTGCTAATTGAATGACTCGGTTTTCTACCATATAACCTAATTGTGGCAACCCGAGCGACTCGCAAGAAAAACGCGTTCGACATTCTGGGTGTTCCCACGTTTCTAAGTGACGATAAGGACAAGCGCGCATACCAACAATACTTGACCAAGCCCCCAGTTCTTCTAGCAGTGCTACCGAGGTTTGCGAAATCGCAGAGACACGTACATCCATAGGCTGACTGGGCTCAAAAGCGTGCGGCGCGCCAGAATCAATTAACGCAACCTTGCGTCCTTGGCGTGCAAAGCCCAGTGCAGCAGCCGCGCCCACCATGCCGCCCCCCACTACGAGGATGTCAAATTTGTTGCTACTCATACCTTTTCCCACCCAGTATTTTCTCTTCACGGCATTGTACGGAGTAAGGGAAATATTGCGACATTTTTTACGTTAAAACCTTGCTCGGAATAAGGTAAAAAGCCAATCACAACAAGGGTTACAAGAGAATTCCGCCAATTACTAGTCAGTCGGTTTTTAAAGCAGTACAATACGCCGCTTACCGCCGAGAGGGCGGCTAGAATGTGAGCTACAGCTCAAATGATTGAAGAACTATTGAACGAGCGAAAGTGAGATGAGTAAGAAACTGCTAATTAAAACTTGGGGCTGCCAGATGAACGAGTACGATTCATCGAAAATGGCTGACCTGCTTAATGCTGCAAACGGCTATGAGCTGACAGAAATACCCGAGGAAGCTGACGTTTTACTCCTAAACACCTGTTCGATTCGTGAAAAGGCGCAGGAAAAAGTGTTCCACCAACTCGGTCGTTGGAAAAACCTGAAAGACAAGAAGCCAGGTGTGGTGATCGGTGTCGGTGGCTGTGTTGCTACTCAAGAAGGTGACTCGATTCGTGATCGCGCGCCTTATGTGGATGTCATCTTCGGCCCACAGACGCTGCATCGTCTGCCAGAAATGATTAAGCAATCGCAAACCAGCGACGCGCCCGTGATGGATATCTCTTTCCCTGAGATTGAAAAATTCGACCGTCTGCCAGAGCCACGTGCGGAAGGCCCAACGGCGTTCGTTTCTATCATGGAAGGCTGCTCAAAATACTGTACTTACTGCGTAGTGCCTTACACTCGTGGTGAAGAAGTCAGCCGTCCTATGGACGATGTCCTGTTCGAGATCGCTCAACTTGCCGAGCAAGGGGTGCGTGAAGTTAACCTGCTGGGTCAAAACGTCAACGCTTACCGTGGTGCCACTCACGATGGCGGCATTTGCTCTTTCGCTGAATTACTGCGTTTGGTCGCCACCATTGACGGCATCGACCGTATCCGCTTTACCACTAGCCACCCACTCGAATTTACCGATGACATTATTGCAGTGTACGAAGACACGCCTGAGCTCGTGAGCTTCCTGCACTTGCCAGTACAAAGTGGTAGTGATCGCATTCTGACTATGATGAAGCGTCCACATACGGCGATTGAGTACAAATCCATCATCCGTAAGCTACGTAAAGCGCGCCCAGATATTCAAATCAGCTCTGATTTTATCGTTGGCTTCCCAGGCGAATCCGACAAAGATTTCCAAGACACCATGAAGCTGATCCGCGATGTCGATTTCGACATGAGCTTTAGCTTTATTTTCTCACCTCGTCCAGGCACACCCGCCGCTGACTATCCTTGCGATCTGTCGGAAGAAGTGAAGAAAGAACGTCTGTACGAATTGCAACAGCAGATCAACAGCCAAGCTATGCGTTATTCACGCCTGATGCTGGGTACTGAACAGCGTATTTTGGTTGAAGGCCCATCGAAAAAAGATCTGATGGAGCTGCGTGGCCGTACTGAAAATAACCGTGTAGTGAACTTCGAAGGCTCACCGGATCTGATCGGTCAATTTGTTGATGTGAAGATCGTTGACGTTTTCCCGAACTCACTGCGCGGTGAACTGCTGCGTACCGAACAAGAGATGAATCTGCGTATCGCGACCTCTCCCTCTGAAATGAAAGCGAAGACTCGCCGCGAGGATGAGATTGGGGTTGCTACATTTACTCCTTAATCTCGTATACACTGTCAATAAGCGTCCGGTCACAATCGGACGTTTATTGACATACTGAGAGGCAAATTTGAGCAATAAAATCATAACCTTAGAAATCAATCTAGAACCATCCGATAACCACCGACTCGCCAGCCTATGCGGTCCTTTTGATGACAACATCAAGCACCTTGAACGTCGCTTGGGTGTCGAAATCAACTACCGCGGCAACTTCTTCACTATCGTGGGTCAACCTCATACTGCCGCTGCTGCACTCGACATCATCAAAACACTTTACGTTGAAACGGCTCCGGTGCGTAGTCAGATTACCGATATTGAACCTGAGCAAATTCACCTTGCCATCAAAGAATCCGGCGTACTTGAACAACACAGTGAATCCAGCATTGCTCACGGCAAAGAAGTGTTTGTCAAAACCAAAAAAGGCGTGATCAAACCGCGGACACCGAATCAAGCTCAATACTTGATGAATATGGTGACCCATGACATCACCTTTGGTGTTGGCCCTGCTGGTACCGGTAAAACTTACCTTGCGGTCGCGGCCGCTGTGGACGCGCTTGAGCGCCAAGAAATTCGCCGAATTCTATTGACTCGTCCAGCGGTTGAAGCAGGCGAAAAGCTCGGTTTTCTGCCGGGTGATCTAAGCCAAAAGGTCGACCCTTATTTGCGCCCGCTTTACGATGCTCTGTTCGAAATGCTTGGTTTTGAGCGGGTAGAAAAACTGATTGAGCGCAATGTGATTGAGGTCGCTCCACTGGCGTACATGCGTGGTCGTACCTTAAACGATGCGTTTATTATTCTCGATGAAAGCCAAAACACGACCGTTGAACAGATGAAAATGTTTCTGACACGGATTGGTTTTAATTCGCGCGCCGTCATTACTGGTGACGTGACGCAAATCGACTTACCGCGCGGCGCGAAATCCGGTCTGCGCCATGCGATTGAAGTTCTCAATGAAGTCGATGAGATAAGCTTTAACTTCTTCCAAGCTGACGATGTGGTGCGCCACCCAGTGGTTGCCCGTATCGTTAACGCTTATGAAAAGTGGGAAGCGCAAGATCAAAAAGAGCGCAAAGAGTATGAGCAGCGTCGTCGTGAAGAACGTGAAAATAAATTACTCGAAATGCAGCGCGCGGAAATGACGCTAAGCCACAACAATGAGTCGAATCCCTCATGAGTATTGAACTGGATTTGCAATTGGCAGTCGAAGATGAACATGGGCTACCAAGTGAAGCGGAGTTTGCGTTGTGGCTCACTCGAACCATCACACCGTTTCAGCCACAAGCTGAGGTGACGATTCGGATTGTCGATGAAGCAGAAAGCCATGCGCTGAATTTGAACTACCGTGGTAAAGATAAACCGACCAATGTGCTGTCTTTTCCATTTGAAGCTCCTCCGGGGATGGAAATGGATCTGCTTGGCGACTTGGTGATTTGCCGCCAAGTCGTTGAGCGTGAAGCGATTGAGCAAAATAAGCCTTTGCAAGCACATTGGGCGCATATGGTTGTACATGGCAGCCTGCATCTGCTAGGTTATGACCACATCGAGGATGATGAAGCCGAAGAGATGGAATCTCTCGAAACCGAAATTATGCAAGAGATGGGTTTTACCGACCCATATCTGGCAGAAAAAGAGTAACCCTTATCCTTTTTGATAAGGCCGATGTGAGCTATCACACATCTGATAGCGTTAGTGAATTGAGACATAATGAACGAAGACAATTCTCAGAATTCGGAAGGTCCGAGTAGAAAGTCCTTCTTTGAACGCCTAAGTCAACTTTTTCAGGGAGAGCCGAAAGATCGCCAAGAGCTGGTCGATGTCATTCGCGACTCTGAAGTCAATGACTTGATTGACCATGACACCCGCGACATGCTCGAAGGTGTCATGGAAATCGCCGAAATGCGCGTGCGCGATATCATGATCCCACGCTCACAAATGGTCACTATCGATCGTACTCACAACCTAGATACTTTGGTTGCCATCATGACGGATGCGCAGCACTCACGTTATCCAGTGATCAGCGAAGATAAAGACCATGTGGAAGGCATTCTGCTTGCGAAGGACTTACTCAAATATCTAGGCTCTAACTGTGCCCCATTCAACATCCAAGAAGTGATCCGCCCTGCGGTCGTAGTTCCGGAAAGTAAACGGGTTGACCGTCTGCTCAAAGAGTTCCGTGAAGAGCGTTACCATATGGCGATTGTGGTGGATGAGTTTGGTGGCGTTTCTGGCCTAGTCACCATTGAAGATATTCTGGAAGAGATCGTCGGCGACATCGAAGATGAATTCGACGACGAAGAGCAAAAAGACATTCGCCAACTGAGCAAACACACCTTCTCGGTGAAAGCGCTCACCACGATTGAAGATTTTAACCACACTTTCGGCACCAAATTCAGTGACGAAGAAGTGGATACGGTCGGTGGTTTGGTGATGACGGCATTCGGACACTTACCCGCACGCGGTGAAGTTGTAGATATTGCAGGCTACAACTTCAAAGTGACTGCGGCGGATAGTCGCCGAGTGGTGGCTCTTCAAGTAACCGTTCCTGATCTGGAAGCGCTTTCGCACGTTGCGCAAGAGTAATCCCCACCCTCTTACTAAGTAAGAGTAAAGAAAAGAGACGATGAACAGCGTATTATCTCATCGCCTAATGCGGCCGCTTGCGGCCGCTTTTGTTGGCGTCATAACTCCTCTGGCTTTTGCCCCGTATCAATTTTGGCCTTTGGCTCTACTCAGTCCATTTATTCTACTGCTTCTGCTTCACCAACAAAGTGCAAAGCGAGCCGCTTTGATTGCTTATCTCTGGGGCATTGGTCAATTTGCAGTGGGTATCAGTTGGGTACATGTCAGTATTGATACCTTTGGTGGCATGCCAAAAATCGCCAGTCTGTTTTTAATGACTCTATTGGTCGGCTATCTGGCGCTTTATCCAAGCCTTTTCGGCTGGCTACTTAATCGCTTGTTTCCGAACAACTCACGCAGTAAATGGTTATGTGCCGCCCCAGCTTTGTGGCTGATTACCGATTGGCTACGTGGTTGGGTGATGACGGGTTTTCCTTGGCTGTGGCTCGGTTACAGTCAAATTGATAGCCCTCTTGCCAACTTTGCCCCTATCGGTGGCGTAGAGCTCATCACGTTGTTACTGCTGTTTTGTGCTGGTAGCTTAGCTTATGCCGTGCTTAACCGCCGTTGGCTGATGGCTTGCATCCCTCTTGTGGTTTACGCAACCGGTTATGGCCTCCAAGCCATGCAGTGGGTCACCCCACAAACGGAGCGCACAGCCTCACTGGCCTTGATTCAAGGCAATATCGAACAGGGATTGAAATGGCTGCCCAACCAGCGCTGGCCAACCATCATGAAATACACCGATCTTACTCGGGAAAACTGGGATGCCGATGTGATCATTTGGCCAGAAGCGGCTATCCCCGCTTTTGAATATGAAATCGCTTCATTTCTGCATAATCTTGATGCTGCGGCTCGCATGAATCAAAGCGCGGTGATTACTGGCATCATCAATCAAAGTGAAAATAAGCAGTACTTCAATAGCGTGCTGACCGTCGGTGAAACGCCTCATGGAGAATACCGTTATGACCTGACTCAGCGCTACCATAAGTACCACTTGTTGCCTTTTGGCGAATTCGTGCCATTTGAAGAGATCCTGCGTCCATTGGCGCCATTCTTTAATTTGCCGATGTCCTCATTTAGCCAAGGGGCTTACGTGCAACCGAATTTGATTGCGAAAGGGTTCGCGTTTGTCACCGCACTCTGCTACGAAATCATCTTCAATGAGCAGGTACGCGATAATGTGACGCCGGAAACCGACTTCCTACTGACGCTTTCAAATGATGCTTGGTTTGGTCGTTCGATAGGTCCACTGCAACATATGGAAATCGCTCGCATGCGAGCCTTAGAATTGGGCAAGCCGCTGATCCGCGCCACCAACAATGGCGTGACGGCCGTCACCGATGAGCGAGGACATATTACGGCTCAATTACCACAATTTGAAACTGGCGTGCTAAAAGCAACGGTCACCCCGACTCGCGGTAGTACACCTTACTTCCTATGGGGCACAACGCCACTCTACCTTTGGGTAGGCTTAGCGATTGGGTTCGCTTTCTGGCGCCAGCGCAGGGCTAGATAAGTAAAAGCAAAACGGGAAGTTTAACTTCCCGTTTTTTATTGCAACACTTTCCTTCCAACTAGGGTTTAAGTGGTTGACGACTAAAGGCTTTACCACCACATCGCGAACAAGGTTCAATTTCCGTCGGGTGATTAAACTCGTTTTTATGGCCGCATTGGTCACAGATCAACACCCCCAAGCCAATCATGTCACCCGCCTGATACAAGCCTTGATGTTCTAAATCAGCAAATAGCTCGACCCATTCAACTTTGGTGCGGTCGGTAATATCCAGTAGCCCCTGCCAGATGGAATTGGTGAGCATCAGATAGAATGGGCTGCTTTTGCTTTGCTCAAAACTTTGCGAAAACTCTTTAAGGTCCGCTTTAACATAAGCGGAGATCAACGCAAGCTCATCCTTGGTCAGTTCATTCGCCGCATCGACGTATTTCGCAGAGGATTCAACGATCTCATTCACACCATCGGGACTGTGTTTGAGTGTTTCTACTACCTCTTCCAGTAAGGCTTCATAACTTGCTTTCTGTTTTGGCATCTCTCACCTCTCTCAAGCCTAACGGCTGCGGGATAATCCCCAAGCGACTTGAAGTCGCCGCTTCAAGTAGGAAGGGTATAGCTATTGTTGTAACCCCCTGCTTTCTGTATTCTATGCCGAACCGAAAGACTTCGTTCCTACTGAACTCACAAATTCCAAGATGGATGTCATCGATGCAAGAGCAATACAACCCGCAAGATATTGAACAAAAAGTTCAACAGCACTGGGACAACAACAAAACCTTCGTTGTAAGTGAAGACCCAAACAAAGAAAAATTCTACTGTCTTTCCATGTTCCCTTATCCAAGTGGCCGACTGCATATGGGCCACGTGCGTAACTACACCATCGGTGATGTAGTCTCTCGTTTCCAACGTCTACAAGGCAAAAACGTACTGCAACCTATTGGTTGGGACGCTTTTGGCCTGCCTGCAGAAAACGCAGCGGTAAAAAACAATACTGCGCCAGCACCTTGGACATACGAAAACATCGAATACATGAAAAACCAGCTCAAACTATTAGGTTTTGGTTATGACTGGAATCGTGAATTCGCGACGTGTCGCCCTGAGTACTACCGCTGGGAACAAGAATTCTTCACTAAGCTGTTTGCAAAAGGCTTAGTATACAAAAAAACCTCATCAGTCAACTGGTGTCCAAACGACCAAACGGTTCTGGCTAACGAGCAAGTGGAAGATGGCTGCTGCTGGCGTTGTGATACTCCGGTTGAGCAAAAAGAGATCCCACAGTGGTTTATTAAGATCACCGCATACGCACAAGAACTGCTTGACGATCTGGATAACCTAGACGGTTGGCCTGAAATGGTCAAAACCATGCAGCGCAACTGGATTGGCCGCTCTGAAGGTGTGGAACTGAAATTTGCCGTTAAAGGTGAAAACACCGATCTTGAAGTGTACACCACGCGTCCAGATACTCTGATGGGTGTTACTTATGTCGGCATCGCTGCAGGCCACCCTCTAGCGACAAAAGCGGCAGCGAATAACCCAGCACTCGCCGCCTTCATCGATGAATGTAAAAACACCAAGGTTGCAGAAGCTGAAATCGCAACCATGGAAAAGAAAGGCATGGCAACAGGCCTAACCGCTATTCATCCTTTGAACGGCCGTGAAGTACCTATCTATATCGCGAACTTCGTGTTGATGGATTACGGCACTGGTGCGGTAATGGCTGTGCCTGCGCACGATCAACGTGACTTTGAATTCGCAACCAAATATGGCCTCGACATCATCCCAGTGATTAAGCCTGCCGATGGCAGCGAGCTGGATGTCTCTGAAGCGGCTTACACTGAAAAAGGGGTTCTTTTCGCTTCTGGCGAATTTGATGGTTTGGATTTCCAAGCTGCCTTTAATGCGATTGCTGCCAAATTAGAAGCAGAAGGCAAAGGTAAGAAAACCGTTAACTTCCGTCTGCGTGACTGGGGCGTGTCTCGTCAACGTTACTGGGGGGCTCCAATCCCAATGGTGACCACTGAAGATGGCCAAGTACACCCTGTACCAGCAGAGCAACTGCCCGTTATCCTACCAGAAGATGTGGTGATGGATGGCGTGACTAGCCCAATCAAAGCCGATAAAGAGTGGGCAAAAACCACCTTTAACGGTGAGCCAGCACTACGTGAAACCGATACCTTCGACACCTTTATGGAGTCTTCATGGTACTACGCGCGTTACTGCTCACCACAAGCGGATGACATTTTAGATCCAGAGAAAGCCAACTACTGGCTGCCGGTTGATCAATACATCGGTGGTATTGAACATGCGTGTATGCACTTGCTCTATTCACGCTTCTTCCACAAACTGCTGCGTGATGCCGGTTATGTGAAAAGTGATGAGCCGTTCAAAAAGCTCCTGTGCCAAGGCATGGTGCTGGCAGATGCGTTTTATTACACCAATGACAAAGGTGGTAAAGAGTGGGTGTCGCCAACTGAAGTGAAAGTAGAACGTGATGGCAAAGGCCGCATCGTTTCTGCGGAGGACGCCACAGGCCGTCAAGTTGAACACTCAGGCATGATCAAAATGTCTAAGTCGAAAAACAACGGTATCGACCCACAAGAGATGGTCGATAAATACGGTGCTGACACGGTACGCCTGTTCATGATGTTCGCTTCACCAGCGGATATGACGTTGGAATGGCAAGAGTCTGGTGTTGAAGGTGCTAACCGCTTCCTGCGCCGCGTATGGAAACTGGTGCGTGAACACACCGAGCTTGGCCAAGCTCCCACTTTAGATGCTTCAGCACTGAATGCAGACCAAAAAGCACTGCGCCGCGATGTGCACAAAACCATCGCTAAAGTCACCGATGACGTAGCACGTCGCCAAACTTTCAACACGGCGATTGCGGCAATCATGGAGCTGATGAACAAGCTGACCAAAGCGCCGATGACTGAAGCGCAAGATCGCGCGATCCTGGATGAAGCACTCAAAGCCATCACGCTCATGCTTTACCCAATCACACCGCATATCTGTTTCGAAATGTGGGTGGCACTGGGTCAAAGCAACATCGATACGGCAAGTTGGCCGACGTACGATGAAGCCGCACTGGTCGAAGATGAAAAGCTGATCGTATTACAAGTCAACGGCAAATTGCGCGGTAAACTCACCGTCGCCGCTGATGCCACTCAACAACAAGTTGAGGCGCTCGGTATGCAAGATGAAAACGTGCAGAAGTTCATTGATGGTCTAACTGTACGTAAAGTGATTTACGTACCAGGTAAACTACTAAACATCGTTGCCAACTAACGCACATTTTATTGATGAGCCGACAAGCCATTAGCGCATTTAGTGAACTGATGGCTTATTTTAATGTCAGTAAACAGGGTTTGCCCTGTTTACTTATCTCAGCTTATCGCACAGCAAGCTTTCGCTCTTGGTGAGCTGAGATAAGTATTTTGCCTAATTGAGATAAGTATTTTGCCTAATAATGAGACTGAAGCATCCATGCGTAACACTCTTTTCCCTACTTTGAAATGGTCACTCTTGGTTCTGATGACAAGCTTACTCACGGCTTGTGGTTTCCACTTACGCGGTGATTACGATATTCCCCAAGAACTCTCTCGTATGTCACTGACCAGCTATGACCAATACAGCACCTTTACTCGTATGGTGCACCGTCAGTTGCGTTTGAATAAAATCGACCTGCAAACTCCAGCAGAAAACCTCCCTAATCTGCATCTGCTCAGTGAAAGCACCAGTGAACGCACGTTGTCACTTTACCAAAATACTCGTGCTGCAGAAAAAGAGCTTACTTTCAGTGCCTCTTATCGCGTCACTGTTCCCGAACTGGGCAGTCGTACATTCACAACTAGCGTAACACGCAGCTACTTAGATAACCCACTGACTGCATTAGCAAAATCAGTCGAACGCGACATGATAGAAGATGAAATGCGCAAGCTAGCAGCCAGCCAAATTGTGCGCCAGATGGCACGTTTAAAAGCAGACTTTGCACGTAAAACGTTGGATGATGGAAGTCTTGAAAGCGAAGGCGTGACTGACTATCGCGTTGATACGCAAGAAGTAGCCAACCCAGTGTCAACAGAAGGCAGCAGTGAGTAGTTTCGATGCGCATTTACGCTGAAAAACTGGCTGAATCACTGCACAAAACGCTCTATCCGATTTACCTCGTATTCGGTAATGAGCCACTGCTGATCCAAGAAGCCAAAACCGCTATCGAAAAAGTGGCACAAGCACAAGGTTTTTTAGAAAAACACCGATTTAGCGCGGATGCAGGGCTCGACTGGAACACAGTGTATGACTGCTGCCAAGCACTGAGTCTGTTTTCATCTCGTCAATTAATTGAGATTGAGATCCCTGAATCTGGGGTCAATGCTCAAACGGCAAAAGAACTTAGTTCACTAGCGGGCCAACTTCATCAAGACATTCTCTTGCTGGTCATTGGCCCCAAACTGACTAAGGCTCAAGAAAATGCAGCTTGGCTTAAACCGCTTGCACAGCAAGCCTGTTGGGTAAACTGCCTCACGCCTGAATTGAGCCGTTTACCTCAGTTTGTTCAGCAGCGCTGTTTTGCCCTCGGTTTAAAACCGGATGCCGAAGCGGTACAAATGTTGGCGCAGTGGCATGAAGGTAATCTCTTTGCATTAGCCCAGAGTCTCGAAAAATTAGCGTTACTCTACCCCGACGGTCAGCTGACTCTGGTGCGCTTGGAAGAGTCGTTGAGTCGTCACAATCATTTCACGCCTTATCACTGGGTGGATGCTTTATTAGAAGGCAAAGCCAACCGTGCTCAGCGTATTTTGCGCCAACTCATGCTCGAAGAGAATGAGCCGATTATTCTGATCCGCACCGCGCAAAAAGAACTCACTCAACTGCTTAAATGGCAACAAGAGCGCCAACAATTAGGTAATTTAGGCAGCCTTTTTGATCGCTATCGTGTGTGGCAAAATCGAAGACCACTCTACTCTGCCGCCTTACAGCGCTTACCAAGTCGCAACCTACTTCGGTTGGTTGGAGTATTAACTCAGGCAGAATTACTGGCAAAGACGCAATACGAACAGCCAGTATGGCCAATCTTGCAGCAACTAAGCCTTGAATGCTGCAATCCTCGGGCAAACCTACCTTTGCCTCACTAAAAGCGTGATATACTGCGCCCTTTTAAGCGAAAGCTGTATTTTATTGATGATTTTCAGAGGACATTCTCTTGCAAGGTGAAGCACTTAAAGACTTTCTTTCCGACAAAGCTGACGACATAAAGGCGGTCGATATTGTGACTCTTGATGTAAAAGATAAATCAAGCGTGACTGATTACATGATTGTCTGCACTGGCACATCGAAAAGACATGTTGTCTCTATCGCGGAACATGTGGCTAATGAAGCCAAACTTTCTGGCCTACAACCGCTGGGTATGAATGGCGAAAATGAAGGTGAATGGGTCGTTCTGGATATGGGTAGCGTGATGTTGCATGTGATGCAAGAAGCGCCTCGCGAACTCTATCAATTGGAAAAACTCTGGGGTTAAGTGTGAAGATTCAGTTGATCGCCGTCGGTACTAAGATGCCTAAATGGGTCGAAGAAGGCTTCCAAGAGTATCGTCGTCGCTTCCCTCATGATATGCCTTTGGAATTGGTAGAAATTACCGCCGGTAAACGCGGTAAAAATGCTGATATTGCGCGTATCTTACAAAAAGAGGGTGAAGCGATGCTGGCCGCAGTGCCCAAAGGCAATCGAATCGTCACCTTAGATATTCCAGGTAAACGTTGGGATACGGAAGAGCTCGCAGTACAGTTGGAAAGCTGGAAACTGGATGGCCGTGACGTATCGATCCTGATTGGTGGACCAGAAGGCCTTGCGCCTGCCTGTAAAGCCGCGGCTGACCAAAGTTGGTCTCTTTCTCCACTGACCTTGCCTCATCCACTGGTGCGTGTGGTGATGGCAGAAAGTTTATACCGTGCGTGGAGCATTACTACTAACCACCCTTATCACCGAGAATAGAGTGACATGTTACGCCAGCATACCCCCATCCGCGACCATCAAGCCGAAACACATCTGTTTCGTAATCGTGCTATTGTCTCTTTTGTCGGGATCTTGATCTGCATGGGTCTGCTGGTGAGCAACTTGTACAATATTCAGATCAACCAATATCAAGACTACAAAACACGCTCCAACGATAACCGAATAAAAGTCGTTCCGATTGCGCCTAACCGCGGGCTAATTTTTGATCGCAACGGTGTACTTCTGGCAGAAAACCGTCCGGTATTCAACTTAGAAGTGATCCCAGAAAAAGTGCCAAATATGGAAGAGACCATCGCGCGCTTACAACAACTCATTGAGATCAGCCCAGAAAAGCTCGCGGCTTTTGAAAAAGAACGCAAACAGACTCGCCGCTTTAATTCTGTACCTCTTCTTACTCAGCTCACCGATGATGAAGTGGCAAGGTTTTCCGTTAATCAACATAAATTCCCCGGCGTTTCGGTCACCGCTAACCTAAAACGCCATTACCCGTATGGCGAAGTTCTGACCCACGTGATTGGTTATGTATCGCGGATTAACGATAAAGATCTTGAACGCTTGGATAAAGAAGGCAAAAAAGCCAACTATCAAGCCACCCGAGACATCGGCAAACTCGGGATTGAACGCTACTACGAAGACTTACTGCACGGTACCGCTGGTTATCAGGAAGTCGAGGTCAACAGCCGTGGCCGAGTTATTCGTACCCTAAAATATGTTCCTCCTATTCCTGGCAAAGATGTTGTGCTCAATCTTGATATTGAGCTGCAACTCTATGCCTACAAGCTGCTCGAAGGTCGCCGCGGCTCGATTGTGGCTCTCGATCCTAAAGACAATGGCGTGCTCGCCATGGCATCTAGCCCAAGTTACGACCCCAATGCGTTTGTGCATGGCATTTCAGGTAAAGCCTACAGCGACTTACTCAATGACAAACGTCGTCCATTAGTAAACCGCACCACGCTTGGCATTTATCCACCTGGTTCAACCGTCAAACCCTTTATTGCGGTGTCCGCACTGCAAGATGGGATCATTACACCTAATACCACTCGTAACGATCCTGGCTACTGGCGCATTCCCAATACCGATACTCGGCCTTTCCGTGACTGGTTACGCTGGGGTCACGGCAGAGTAGACATCATTAAATCTCTGGAAGAGTCGGTGGATACCTTCTTCTATCAAATCGCCTATGACATGGGGATTGATAAACTCTCAAACTGGATGCGCCGTTTTGGGTTTGGTGAACTTACAGGAATTGATATTTACGAAGAGAGCAAGGCGAATATGCCAACGCGCGAATGGAAAATGGCGCGTCACAAAGTTCCTTGGTATCAAGGAGATACAATCCCAGTTGGGATTGGTCAAGGTTATTGGACCGCCACACCAATGCAAATTGCTAAAGCGACGTCGGTGGTTGTCAACCATGGTAAAGTAATTGCGCCGCATCTGCTGCGCGCCACAATAGATAATGGTGAACAGTTCACTACCCAAAAACAGACCGAGTACACTACTTATCCATCGATTGATGGTGTACCGAAAAAGTATTGGGATATGGCCATCCATGGCATGTATTTGGTTAACCACGGAACCAAAGGAACCGCACGTCGCGCTTTCCAAAACATGCCTTATGAAACGGCAGGAAAATCAGGAACCGCACAAGTATTCGGTTTAGCCGAAGGTCAAAAATATAATGCTAGCCAGTTAGCTGAGCACTTACACGACCATGCTCTTTTTACTGGATTCGCTCCACTAAAAGACCCTAAAGTCATCGTAGCTTTGGTACTAGAAAACGGTGGTGGGGGATCCAGTAATGGTGCGCCAGTGGTACGACAAATTTTCGATCACGTGATTTTGGGTAAAAAAGAAGAAGAGCCAAAAGAAGAGGTAATACAGCCATGAAGATGGATCCTGCAACCGGACAAAACCGTGCGCTGTTTGAACGTTTTCACATCGATCTACCTCTGCTACTTGGCGTTCTTGCCCTAATGGGATTTGGCTTAGTGGTGATGTACAGTGCCAGCGGTCAGAGTCTCGCGATGATGGATCGTCAAGCCATGCGTATGGCCATGTCTTTAGTTATTATGGTGATTCTGGCGCAAATTCCACCTCGCACTTATGAAAGTGCCGCACCTATCCTATTTTTCTTCGGCGTCGTGCTACTCGTGTGTGTGCTACTGTTTGGGGAAATATCGAAAGGCGCACAACGTTGGTTGGATCTCGGCGTTGTCCGGTTTCAGCCTTCAGAACTGCTCAAACTTGCCGTACCTTTGATGGTGGCACGCTACATCGGCAAACACGCCCTCCCACCTTCGTTCAAAACTTTAGTTGCCTCGTTGATGATGGTGTTTGTACCAACGATTTTAATTGCGAAACAGCCCGACCTTGGTACCTCAATTTTGATTGCGGCCTCAGGTATTTTTGTCATTTTCTTGGCAGGTATTAGCTGGAAGCTGATTACTGCAGCCGCCGTAGCAATCGGTGGTTTTGTGCCTGTGCTGTGGTTTTTTCTGATGCACGAATACCAAAAAACCCGCGTACGTACTCTATTCGATCCTGAATCAGACCCCCTTGGGGCTGGCTATCACATCATCCAAAGTAAAATTGCAATTGGTTCAGGTGGCTTGTCAGGAAAAGGTTGGTTACACGGCACACAATCACAACTTGAATTTCTTCCTGAACGACATACTGACTTTATCTTTGCAGTCATTGCCGAAGAATGGGGTATGATCGGCATCTTAGTCCTACTCAGCCTCTATTTATTTATTATTGGCCGTGGACTCTACCTTGCTAGTCATGCGCAAACGTCCTTTGGGCGTATGATGGCTGGTAGTATCGTACTGAGCTTCTTTGTTTATGTGTTTGTTAACATAGGCATGGTGAGCGGAATTTTACCCGTGGTGGGTGTTCCACTACCACTGATTAGTTATGGTGGAACATCGATGGTGACACTGATGGCCGGCTTCGGTATTTTGATGTCAATCCATACGCACCGCAAAGCGTTTTCGAAGACGATTTAATGAACCGAATTTATTTATACTTACTGCTCGTTTTAATCCTCGCCGGATGTAGCTCGCCTGGTGGTCGCTATGATATGTCTGATGATCAGGCACCTGATACACCGCTGTCTGTCGAGCATATTGAAGATGCACATCCACAATACGAACCGTACAGCTTCGGGGGTAATAAAGATTACAATCTGCGCGGTAATAGCTATCGCATCATTAAAAACCCTAAAGGTTTTACCGAAAGTGGCAAAGCCTCTTGGTACGGAAAAAAGTTTCACGGCCATCTCACCTCAAATGGCGAGATTTACGACATGTACTCGATGACGGCAGCGCACAAAACGCTACCAATTCCAAGTTATGTTAAAGTGACCAACACGGATAATGGCAAATCGACCGTGGTCAGAGTCAATGACCGTGGGCCTTTCCATGATGGCCGAATCATCGACCTAAGCTATGCTGCAGCTTATAAAATAGGGGTTGTACAAGCAGGAACGGCCAATGTGCGTATCGAAGTGATAACCGTCGACAAACCAGCCAGACCGCGCCCCAAAAATAAGAACAACGCACTCGAATATGTGATTCAGGTGGTTTCGTCACAACATATTGAACGCGTGCGAACTTTAGCGCAAAACCTCGGTCAGAACTTATCGTCACCGAGCTTCGTCGAGAGTACAAATAATACTCATCGCTTATTCCTCGGGCCATTTACTGACGATGACCTGACGCAGACTTTACTTGAACAAGTAAAATCCGCAGGCTATGACGGCGCATTTATTAAAACGATTAATAAACGCGCTCAATGACCACTCAAACCTGACTTGAGACTATCTGGTCTGGTTTGAGACGTTATTTTTGTTAAGATTACAGACACTTAAGTAGAACTAAGCATTCACCATGAAAAAATCAATTCTCAAATCTGTGCTAGCGTCTTCTATTACGCTTTCTATCACGCTAAGCAGCACTGCTTTCGCCTCTCCTATCGTAACACCCGACGCTCCGCAAATTGCCGCTAAAGGCTATGTCTTGATGGATTACCATTCAGGCAAAGTGCTAGCCGAAAGAGAGATGGATACCAAACTCTCTCCAGCTAGTTTAACCAAGATGATGACCAGTTACGTGATTGGTCAAGAAGTAAAGCGTGGCAACATCTCGCTAAATGACGATGTAGTGATCAGCAAAAATGCTTGGGCTAAGAATTTCCCTGATTCTTCGAAAATGTTCGTTGAAGTCGGTACCACGGTTAAGGTCAGCGATCTCAACCGCGGCATCATCATCCAATCGGGTAATGATGCGTGTGTAGCGATGGCAGAGCACGTCGCAGGGACGGAAGATGCGTTTGTTGACCTGATGAATGCTTGGGCAAGCTCACTTGGGATGAAGAATTCGCACTTCACTAACTCTCACGGCTTGGACGACCCAAGTCTTTACTCTACGCCATATGATCTGGCTCTACTTGGCCAAGCACTGATCCGCGATGTGCCTGAAGAGTACGCGATCTACTCTGAGCAAAAATTCACTTACAACGGCATCACTCAATACAACCGTAACGGTTTGCTTTGGGATAAAAGCATGAATGTGGACGGCATTAAAACCGGACATACGAGTGGTGCTGGCTATAACCTCGTGAGCTCTGCTACAGAAGGCAACATGCGCTTGGTTGCTGTGGTGATGGGCACTGACAACGAAAACGCACGTAAAGCGGAAAGTAAGAAGCTACTGAGCTATGGCTTTCGCTTCTTTGAAACCGTGGCACCACACAAAGCGGGTGAGACTTTCGTGAATGAAACCATCTGGATGGGCGATAAAGACACGATTGCACTCGGTGTTGATAAAGATACTTACGTGACTTTACCACGCGGACAGGCCAAAGATCTCACCGCCAGCTTTGTACTTGAAAAACAATTGAAAGCACCGCTAGCTAAAGGCGATGTCGTTGGTACGCTTTATTATCAATTAGCTGGTAACGATGTTGCACAATACCCATTGCTCGCACTGGAAGATGTGCAAGAAGGCAGCCTATTTAGCCGCCTATGGGATTACTTGGTTTTGCTGTTCAAAAGCTGGTTTTAAGCCGTTAAGCCAGTAAAGCCTATACTGCCTAAAGAGATTTATCTCCCCAAAAGCCGCTTCATGCGGCTTTTTTGTGAGCTTGAGATCACACCCGAATGGCTGTAGTATTTCGTCCCGTTTTTCCAATGCTCAAACTGGAGTTTCACCATGCTGAACATCAACTCTGATGCGAAATTAAAAGATCTGCTCGAATTCCCATGCTCCTTTACCTACAAAGTGATGGGACACGCTAAGCCTGAGCTGCCAGAACGTGTGTTGGAAGTGATTCAACGTCATGCTCCTGGTGACTACAGCCCGCGCGTTAAACCCAGCGCTAAAGGTAACTACCATTCAGTGTCGGTGACCATTCACGCGACCTCAATTGAACAAGTAGAGATCCTTTATAAAGAGCTCGGTGAAATCGATATTGTGCGTATGGTTCTGTAAAACCACGCTATTATTTTATTTATTCAAATATTTTTGAAAGCAGCTTAGGCTGCTTTTTCTTTATTTTTCAAAAAATTAACAAAACCACCTTATTATCAGGGTCAAAAAGTTCCCCCTGATGTGTAGTTCATTACAGGTAAGCAGTTTATAATCGAAAAACTTTATATATCTCTGGCGGATGACAATAATGGAAAACCAGCTGTTGGTGAGACGCCTTGGCAGACAGGACTACACTCCCGTTTGGCAGGCAATGCATCAATTCACTGATCAACGTGACTCCACAACGCTTGATGAAGTGTGGCTTGTCGAACACAACCCCGTGTTTACTCAAGGACAAGCCGGCAAAGCTGAGCACCTCCTCAATACTGGAGATATTCCTGTTGTACAAAGTGATCGGGGTGGGCAAGTCACCTACCACGGACCGGGGCAATTAGTCGCCTATTTTCTGATTGACCTACGCCGTAAAAAGCTCGGCGTCCGTGAATTAGTGACACACATTGAAAATTTGGTTATTCACACCTTAAAACATTATCAAATTGAGTCAGCCGCACGACCCGATGCCCCCGGAGTTTACGTACAAAATAGAAAAATCTGCTCTTTAGGTTTGCGTATCCGCAAGGGATGCTCTTTCCACGGACTCGCACTCAATATTCAGATGGATCTTGCTCCATTTTTACGTATTAACCCTTGTGGGTATGCTGGAATGGAGATGATTCAAGTGAGTGACCTGCATCCGGTCAGCATGGAACAGGTTGAAAAAGTATTAATCCAAGAACTCGTTACTCTACTGGACTACGAGCAAGTCGAATTCAGCACAGAAGCATACAATCATGAGTAAACCAATTCAGATGGAACGCGGCGTTAAATATCGTGACGCCGACAAAATGGCTTTGATTCCCATCAAGAACATGCCGACAGAGCAGAAAGAAGTTCTGCGCAAACCAGAATGGATGAAGATAAAGCTACCTGCGGATAGCCAGCGCATTCAAGACATCAAGGCCGCCATGCGTAAAAATAATCTTCACTCAGTCTGTGAAGAAGCCTCCTGCCCTAACTTGGCTGAGTGTTTTAACCATGGTACGGCGACCTTTATGATTTTAGGTGCTATCTGTACCCGTCGCTGCCCATTCTGTGATGTTGCCCATGGCCGCCCCAATGCACCAGAAGCGGAAGAGCCGAAAAAGCTCGCACAAACCATTCATGATATGAAGCTCAAGTACGTGGTAATTACTTCGGTGGACCGCGATGACTTGCGTGATGGTGGTGCACAACATTTCGCCGATTGTAACCGTGAAATTCGCGCTTTGAATCCGCACATCAAGATTGAAACCTTAGTGCCTGATTTCCGTGGTCGTATGGAAGTGGCTCTTGAGGCCTTAAAAGACAATCCGCCCGATGTTTTCAACCACAATTTGGAAACCGCACCACGCTTGTATCGTAAAGTGCGCCCAGGCGCTAACTATAAGTGGTCGTTAGAGCTGCTGCGTCAATTTAAAGAGCAGCATCCTCATGTACCGACTAAATCAGGCTTAATGATGGGCTTGGGTGAAACTAAAGAAGAGATCGTCGAAGTATTGAAAGATCTCCGTGCTCACGGCGTCACCATGCTGACTCTTGGCCAATATCTCGCACCAAGTCGCCACCATCTGCCGGTTGAACGCTACGTGCCACCCGCAGAGTTTGATGAGCTGAAAGAGATTGCTCTAGAGCTCGGCTTTACTCACGCCGCCTGTGGACCCTTTGTACGTTCCTCTTACCATGCTGACTTACAAGCCAAGGGTTTAGAAGTCAAATAAGCCTCTTCATCAAGCCTGCACCTCGCAGGCTTGATGCTTTTCACGGGGATGAGATCCTTCACCATAATCTCAACCGATTCCCCGATTTAACCTTGAATCCTACGCTTGGCTTCTATACGCTTAGGCTAAAGTTTCGATTAATTTTCGCTCGCCCGATGGTACTTTTGAGTGAATCCTGACCACAAGGAAATAATAATGAATCATATCGGCTTATTTGCCCTAACTGCTGCAGCGCTATTAGCTGGTTGTTCCTCGAACACCAAGCAAGATAATTATCGTGAAGCCTCTTTTGAGCTGTGTAATACCGAAGTGAACATTTACTCAGTCAGCGATGATGGCCAAGTACGCATTGTGTGCGCTGATGGTGCAAAGTTTGCCCTGAAAACCGAGAAAACTCTCGATATCATGCGTGATATCAACGTAGATTATTGTGATGGGGAAGGCTTAGGTAAGTTTACCGAAAGCAACAAGTACTACATGTTCAAGTGTAAATCCGGCACCATGATCAGTGTCAGTAAGTAAATACTGACTCCATTGACCAAAACAATCACCACCGCTAAAAGCGGTGGTTTAGGGATGACAACAAAAAAACCTGCGAAGTTCGCAGGCTTTTTTATCAGAACAACCTAACCAAAGAAAGTTGCACCATTGCGTTGCAACTTCACATGGTTGGGGTTTTAGCGCTTAAGCGTAAACAGGCAGACGTTGACAGATCGCCAATACTTTTTGTTTCGTCGCTTCAATCACACCTTGATCATTGATGTTGTCTAGAACATCACACATCCAGTTCGCGAGATCTTTTGCGTCTTGCTCAGTAAAACCACGGCGAGTGATTGCAGGCGTACCAACGCGGATACCTGAAGTCACAAACGGGCTACGTGGGTCATTTGGTACCGAGTTCTTGTTAACCGTGATATTGGCAGCGCCCAGAGCGGCATCAGCTTCTTTACCTGTGATGTTTTTATCAATCAGATCAACAAGGAACAAATGGTTTTCCGTGCTGTTAGAGACGATCTTGTAGCCACGTTCTTGGAACTGCGCCACCATGGCTTTGGCGTTTTTCACCACACGCGCTTGATACTC
The DNA here is from genome assembly GCF_037672085.1 of Vibrio paracholerae. Lineage (NCBI taxonomy): Bacteria > Pseudomonadati > Pseudomonadota > Gammaproteobacteria > Vibrionales > Vibrionaceae > Vibrio > Vibrio paracholerae. The sequence continues at coordinate 2,093,710 of NZ_JBBHLM010000002.1, forward strand.
TTTAAACTCAGGCTCCATCGCTTCTTTGAACGCCACCGCTTTAGCCGCAATCACGTGCATCAAAGGACCGCCTTGGCCGCCAGGGAATACTGCTGAGTTCAGCTTCTTGTACATCTCCTCACCAGCATTTGACAAGATCAGGCCACCACGTGGACCTGCCAGTGTTTTATGCGTGGTAGTCGAGACAACGTGTGCAAAAGGCACTGGGCTTGGGTAAACACCCGCAGCAATTAGACCTGCAACGTGTGCCATGTCAACAAACAGGTAAGCCCCCACTTTATCGGCGATTTCACGCATGCGTTTCCAATCCACGATTTGTGAGTAAGCCGAGAAGCCACCGATGATCATCTTTGGCTTATGCTCAAGTGCCAAAGCTTCCATTTCATCGTAGTTAATTTGACCCGCTTCATCGATACCGTAAGGGATCACATTGTAGTGCTTACCCGAGAAGTTAACCGGTGAACCGTGAGTCAAATGGCCACCGTGAGCAAGGCTCATACCTAGCACGGTGTCACCTGGGTTGAGCAGCGCCATGTACACAGCACTGTTCGCTTGAGATCCAGAGTGCGGCTGAACGTTCGCGTATTCACAGCCAAACAGTTGGCAAGCACGATCAATCGCTAAAGCTTCTGCTTTGTCCACGTACTCACAACCACCATAGTAACGCTTACCTGGATAACCTTCGGCGTACTTGTTGGTCAATTGAGAACCTTGTGCTTGCATTACACGCGGGCTGGTGTAGTTTTCTGAAGCAATAAGTTCAATATGTTCTTCTTGACGAAGCGTCTCTTCCTGAATGGCAGCGTATAGCTCCGGATCGTAATCAGCGATGTTCATATCACGCTTAAGCATCTGTATCTCCTGACTCAGATTGACTGAAATTGCAAAAAAACCACACAATGACTCCACGCAAACGTTTTCGTCATCACTTTATGGCGCGCATTCTACATAATTTGATCTTTATCATAAAGCCCAAATTCATGAATTTATCATGCAGTTTTTTCATAACCACTACGACAGTATTCATGCTCTAGGTATAAAACCTATCTAAACAACAAAACTGTCAATTTTTTGCTTTACACCCTGTAAAGCGGATGTGACATAGGTTTACCTCAATTTTCCATCCCTAGCTACCGAAAATATCCGCTTTTCATTAACATCCGCGCCATTCTCTCTCCTGATAACGGAATTTATGGAAAAACATTCACATAAAGAAGATTGGATCGCGATTCTGACTGGGACATTTCTTGTCGCACAGGGCGTCTATTTTCTACAAGCGGGGCAACTGCTAACCGGAGGAACCACAGGATTAGCGCTGTTAATGACCCAATTTTTGCCACTGACTTTTGGCGTGCTTTATTTTCTCTCAAATTGCCCATTTTATCTGTTGGCTTGGAAGCGCTTTGGTGCTCGTTTTGCGTTTAATAGCGCGATTTCAGGCGCTTTAGTCTCGATTTTTGCCGATCATCTGGCCATGTTGATTACTCTTGAAAAAGTGAATGTGGTTTATTGCGCGGTAGCCGGAGGGCTATTGATGGGCTTAGGGATGCTGATTTTGTTTCGTCATCGCTCAAGCCTTGGCGGCTTTAATGTGCTGTGTCTCTTTATTCAAGACAGATTTGGCATCTCAGTCGGGAAAAGCCAGATGGCGATTGACGGTTTAATCTTGCTCGCCTCGTTCTTTTTTGTTTCTCCACTGACCATAGGTTTGTCGATTTTGGGGGCGTTTTTACTCAATATCGTGCTGGCAATGAATCATAAACCGAGCCGTTATCGCGTCATTTATTAGTCTGTTCTGCTAGTTATACCAAAACTACTTGGAGTTGCAGGTAGGCGGCAAGAGAGTGAATCCCCATGAGCATAGATACACTATGTGATTGGGGTGAGCGAACGTAGCCAACACCGCTGCAGCTTCAAGTAGGAAGGGTATAGTGAAAAGAGAGCCTAATAAGGCTCTCTTTGCTTACGTTGCAGTAAACCCGCGAGCATAGTGTTGATCACGCTCGCCAGTGTCACCCCAATCAAACTGGCTAAGATGTCTTGAATAGAAAAAGTGCGAAGTGGTGTGAAGGCTTGAATACCTTCATCAATCAAGCAGCAAATCGCCACCAACAGGCCAGTGAATACGACCAGCTTATAGCTGTGGCTCGTGGCAGAAAGCACTCGATACAGCGCCAACGTCAGCAACATGGCTAATAGGCCATGCAAATGGGTATCTCCCCCCACTGCCCTTTCTAACTGGTAAACATAATCGGCATGCCAGCCGGAAGATTTCAACCAAGAAGCCAAAGCCGTTGACGAGGCTAACAAGCCAAACAACACCAAAGAAACTGGACGCTGTTGATAGATTTGAAGGCCTATTTTAAGACGCTGTTGCAAATGGAAATCTCTAATTTGGGCTCACGGCGTGAGGCTAAAGTGCAAGCCAGTTTGAACTGATGCGCCGATTTTAGGTAATCCGCCAAAAGGTGTCGACTATTTTTACCGTCTAGTCCGCGTGCTAGATGTTCAATCACCAACCACTTTTGTTCACTATCCCACTGTTTCCAGTGTGCTAACCCCACCTGCGAGATGGCAATATTCACGGCTGGTGTATACGGCCCATACCAGTCAGCATTGCGCATAAATTTATCGAGAGAGTCCTTGCTCGAATGAAGCTGCGTTACATGATGAGCAGATAACTGAGCTTCGATCTTTAACAATTCAGCCCAAGTGTCAGGCCAAGTTGGGCGCCGCTCGGCACTGTCCAGAAACGCGGTTTTAGCCGCATGCAACGCTTGCTGCGTATCTTGCTCCTGAGCAAGATACGCTTGCCACTGAAAAATCCGTCCCTGTAAAAAATAATACTGCGGATGTTCAGGGCTATACTCAATCGCACTCTGGATAGCCTTGTGCACATCATCCACGGCCGAGAGCGTCGCCGGAGAATGATTCCAAGCTAGCAGAGCCTTCTCAGCGGTAACACCATACAAGGAGGCGATCCCTTGTTGGAAGGCGAAATAGATCACCCACAATGCCGAACTCGCCACCCCGACACGCCATCCAAACTGAAAAAAAGCGTTCACTTTGCCGCGCCCGATTTCGTCTCTTCGCCATAGTAAGCTTGGTAGTGATAATAGCCGCTGTAGCGTGAAGCCTTTTTCGCATTAAGACGATTGAGTATCACACCATCAATACGACTGCCCTGCTGAGTCAATTTACCCACCACTTCACGCACGACTGGCGTTCGAGTATGGTTGGCATCGATCACCAAAATCACAGAGTCCACGTATTGCGCCAACATAAAGCTATCGCTCACCGCGAGACAAGGTGGCGTATCAATCACAATGCGTTGATAGCGAGTACGTAAATCAGCCAACAGTTCACTAAATTTGCTCGAAGAAAGCAGCTCTAACGGGTTGGAAGCATAAACACCCGCAGTAAGAATATCGAGCCCGGATTGCTCATCATGGTAGACGCAATCTTCTAAGCTTTGCGTGCCATTGAGTAAATTGGTGACGCCCGGTTGTGAGCCAGAAATACCAAAACGGTGTGCAATCGCCGGTTTGCGTAAATCACAGTCAATCAGCAAGGTTTTTTCCATTTGCGCCAACGACAAGGCCAAGTTCAGGCTAGATGTCGTCTTCCCTTCTCCGGGCAGACAAGATGTGAGCATCACGACATGCTGATCTTGGTTGACATGCGCAAGCAGATAGCTGGTCCGTATCGTACGCACCGCTTCGGTTAGCTCACGCAGTTTCTCATCAAAATAGGCTTTCGCATCCAGTTTGCCACGCTGTTTACGCACCACAGGAACAACACCCAATAAACTCAGTGCCAGCTGTTTCTCGACCTGTTTGATGTCGGCAAAGGTATCAGTCATCGCATCAGCGATAAACGCCACTACACAAGCAAAACCAAACGACACCACAAAGGCGAGCAATACAATCAATTTTTTATTGGGTTTACTCGGCGCTAACGGTGCACTGGCTTGGTCAGTAAAGCGAGCAATCGTAGTATTAAAATCCCCCGAAGCACTGGTCTCTTTTTGACGCGCTAAAAACAGGTCAAACAATTCACGGTTAGTTTGTACTTCGCGCTTCAGCTCAGAATACTTAGCATTTTTTACCGTCAGGGTCTGAAACTCAGATTTACGCTGATTAAATTCCGTTTGTAATGATCGCTCGGATTGCTTGGCCGCTTGCACCTCGTTGTTGATCCCATTGAGTAACTGCCTTAGCTCTGCACGCAGATTTTTACGCACCGCTTCTAACTGCGCTGATGCCGATTTCAATTTCGGGTGTTTAGGGCCATAACGCTTAGAAAACTCAGAAACTTTCCGCTCTGCATCCACTTCAGCGACTTTCAAATCACGAATAGTTGGATGATTGGAAATTTCAGGAATCGACGACAAAGCCGTCAAGTCACTGTCATTTTTACTGTAGCTGTTCGCCACTTGATACAGGGTTTCCGCGGCCACGCGGCGATCGCGTGCTTTATTCATCTGCGAGGTCAGATCTTCCAACTCTTGCGTTGCGAGCCCTTCGACACCCTGCACATCAACCAAGCCTTCCGCTTGCAAAAACGCTTGTAACTTAGCTTCCGATTCTCGTAATTGAGTACGCAGCTCTTCCATACGGGTATTTAGCCAAGTATTCGCTTTTAGCTCTACCTCTAACTTGGCTTCCAAATGGCTGTCCATATACACCCGCGCAATCTCATTCGCGATTTTCGCCGCCAACTTAGGATCACCTGCGGTGTAGTAGATATTCACCAACTGGGTTTTGCGGATCGGGCTAATCTCCATTCCGCGTTTGAACTTATACAAGATCAGTCGATTTTGACGATACGCTTCCAAATCAGGATCGGCGACGGTCTCTTCCTGCTTAAATCCCTGCAGGAATGGCATCCACTCTACCAAGCGTTCTTTTAAGCTTGGAGAAGCGTCGCTCTCTGGGCTTAAGTCGAATTCAGGATCGGAGGCTAAATCAAGCCGTTCAATGACTTCTTGAGCGATCGTGTCAGATTTGAGGATCTCAATTTGGGTCAGGTAATACTCCTGACTTTTAGTATCGAGCCCATACACTTCTTCAATGGATACCGCTTTCGCTTGCGTCGATTCAATCAAAATAGTCGCACGCGCTGTGTATTCTGAGCGCATTGAGAGCACGAACAGTAAGGTGATCGCCGTCACCATCACGGAGAAAAGTAAGATGCGCCACTTATAGTTAAGTAGCACATTAAAATACTGACGAATATCGATCACTTCTTCTTGAGTGAATTGTTTGCCTGTCATCTTGTGTACCGTTACACCCTAAAATTAAAAGAAGCTTTCGGCGACTGTCAGTATGTCACCGGGTTGAAGTTTACTCAGCAATGTGGCTTTGGTCGGTTTGGCTTCCGGATCGTCACTACTGGAGATAAACAGATTGGTTTTTGAGGCACGCTCCGTAAACCCACCTGCGATAGTGATCGCTTTGTTCACCGTCAAACCGGGATGATAAGGATAACTTCCAGGCTTCATTACCTGACCATTCACAAAGAAAGGACGGTATTCCAAGATCGAGACGGAGACATTAGGGTTGAGCAAATAACCATCCAGTAAGCCATCATGAATCGTGGTTTTGACTTCTTCCAAAGTTTTGCCTTTCAAACGAATTCGACCAAGAAAGGGGTAATCAATATTGCCGTTGTCACTCACTCGCGTCTCAAATGAGAGTTCGGGCTCGTCATAAACTTGAACACGGATCTGATCGCCAACACCGAGACGATAAAAATCCTCATTGGCGACCGCCAATGACGGCCATACCAATAGGCACAGCAAAAATGAGAGTAGGTATTTCATCATGGGTTACATCACGCCCTGAACAGACAGGTAATACACATTTTGACTATAGCTTAACGAGTCGATATTGGAGTCTTTCCGTTCTCGTCCTACACCCAACTCAAAGGTCAGCCAACGACGAAAATCATAGCTGGCACGTAAACTCGCATTCATCGTTTCATCAGCACGATTCGATGCTGTGTAGTCTTCCTCTAAACGCGTTAATGCGGCTTCAGTCGTCCATTGGGTATTCCAATTGTGTGACCAGTTGACTTGATAGGTTGCTGCGTCAATCGCGTCACCATCGCCATCAGAGTCGGTCGAACGTCGATTGGTCACCAGTTGGAGCGCTGAGTAGGTGCGAACCAGATAAGTCACATCGACATCCCATGAAAAAGAGTCAAAGTCTTTACGGCTGGCTGCATCAAAATCTTTTTGCTGGTAACCAAGCTTTGCGTTGCCTCGCAACTTCCCTGTGGCATCCCAAGAAGCACCGAGATAACCAAAGTAGTGATTATTATCTTTACTGCTGGCTCCCGGTGCGATCAGGTCATAACGACGAGAGTTAGCAATCACTTGCGCGATAAACGAGGTACGCGGTAATGCCTGATAATAAAAAGTGGAGTTAAAGCGCAGCTCATCCCAATCCTGATATTGAGTAATGGTGCGGTTATTTTGGTAAGTAAAATCTTGCCAACCGATATTGGTTTCAATCCGACCAATCGCTTCTGTTGAACCAAAGCCATACCCAAGATTGGCACTGTGGCTTTCATATTGGTTATAATCAAGTCCGAGTGTTGTATCGTTCTCGCCACGGCCTTCATGGGCTAAGGCTAAGTTATACTCAAACCCAATGCGGTGGCGGGAGTTCAATTCCCAATCACTGGTCAGATCAAGGTAGTGATCGGTAAAGTTATCTTGTTGAGAACTAAAATACGTTCCGTTGCGAAAACGGTATCCCAATTGGGTTTTGCTGCTTTGCGGCTCGACTATAAAACCGATCCCCGATTCAATCACCGAGAAGGCCGAGCTGTCTTGCTGCTGGTTTGATTTGGCCAAGTTATCGTTATAGCCCGTCGAAAGATTAAGAAACGGCACTACCGCCATCCCAGATTCCGTCACGATAGGATTCGGCGTTGGCTTCGCAACCCCCAATGGCGCATAAGTCACAGCCAGCGTGACCAAGCTGGCTGAAAAAAGAGAAGTCAGTTTAATCGGTTCCATTTGCCTGCACTTATTTAAATCGATATTTATTCAAGAGTAGCACTCGCGCTTGCGACGTAGACGTAAGTGCTCAGTCCTAATACGCGTTTTTTCCAACAAATCCTTTGAAAATAGTCAGGAAGACGATTTTCAGATCAAACCACAGCGACCAGCGATGGATGTAGTCCAGATCGAACTGCACTCGCTTCTCCATCTTGTCGAGCGTATCGGTTTCACCACGCCAACCATTGATTTGTGCCCATCCAGTAATACCGGGCTTCACTTTGTGACGTAGCATGTAGCGATTCACTATGGTGCGATATTGCTCGTTGTGCGCAACGGCATGTGGCCTTGGCCCCACGATCGACATACTTCCTTGCAACACATTGAAAAACTGCGGTAATTCATCCAGCGATGTTCGACGAATGAACGCACCAAATCGTGTAACTCGTGGATCGCCTTTGGTGGCTTGCTGCACATGACTGCCATTATCCATCACTCGCATACTGCGAAATTTCCAAACTTGGATCGGCTTGCCATCTAAACCATAGCGGTTTTGTTTAAAAATGATGGGGCCAGGCGAGCTCAGCTTAACGCCAATAGCGATGGCCAATAACACTGGGCTGATCAAGAGCAAAATCAAGCTGCTCAGCACCAGATCTTCAAAGCGTTTCACCCAGTTGAGCAAACCATTAAAGGGGGTATCAAAAATACTAAACGCGTTGACATCGCCAATCGTGTACCAGCGTGAGTGCAGTAAATTAAAAGTAAAAAAGTCAGGCACTATGTAGGTATTGACCGTACTGTCCGAAAACGCATCCAAAATTTGGTTGATACGGCGCTGTGCTTGCATCGGCAAAGCAATATAGACATTTTGCACCTGCCCTGTTTTCGCAAGGCTTAATGCATCATTGATATTGCCAAGCACAGGCGCCCCCTCTTTAAGACGCTCAGGCGCACGGTCATCATAAAAGCCTTGCATCACAATCCCTAGTTCAGGGTTTTTGAGCAGATTGTTTGATAACTCTTGCCCTTGAGTAGTCATACCGATAATGACCGCTTTCTTGGTATGCAGACCCTTTTTGTGCATGTAGTGAATGGTCGCAAATGCCAATACACGCCAACCAATCAAGCCCACAAAAGAACCGACAAACCAAGCGCCCATCACCATGCGAGAAAACTCGATCCCCGTTTTGGAGAAGTAAGCCAATAGGGTCAAGCTAGCGATGGTCGCAGCCCAACAGAATGCCGTATGCAAAGAAAGTGAACGCAGCTTTGCTGTTCGCCAACCACTGTAAATATCTAAACTTTCTGCAATGTAGGAGTAAAAAAGCACTCCTAGCAAGGCAACCGAAATATAAGACATGGTAACAACATGCTGATTCGACTTAATCGATATATACATAATTACTAATATAAAAATGCTATCAATTAATCGGTAGAAAAATTTACCGTGATAGTTAGTAATGCGTATTCTGCTTTTTTCCTTCATCACTAGACGCTCCTAACCGATGTAAGATTTCCCGAAGAATAATTGGAATGTATTAAATTCTTTTTTAAAGACTACATCTTTATTAATAGAAATACCTGAATCAATTCTAAGACTGAATACAAATAAAAAAGCACATTGAAACAGATTGAAATAAACCTAGACACATACAGACCAACATCAACACCAACAAACAAACCACATAAAAACAAATAGTTAAACGAAACACAACTTGAGAGAACATTTTCAATCAAGCTCAAAACAAACCAAAGTTAACACGATGATTAAACAATTAGTTTACAAAGGTACAAAATCAAAAACAAAAGAACCAATCTAAATAAAAACACAACCTGTATTACTTTTTGGACTTTATTTGATTTATTTTTGAGAAAAATGAAAAACAAATTATTTAACCCGCAACATAGACCAGTCGTGATTTAAGATACCATAGAGAAATAATATGAATCGTTTATCGAAAGGAAAAACAAAACAATATGAAACCCATACCATTACCACTAGTGCTATTGATTGCATTTTTTCCTAGCATGAATGCATTCGCAGAATCTGTAATAAACACTACCGCTTCATTTGATCCTGCTCTGTGTACACAAGAGAGTCAGTTGAACAGCGCTTTAAATCAAACTACCGACCTACTGACAACGGTGGCATCACTCATGGCGACATGTCCTGAGAATGCCGTGCAAATCGCCGCCCTAGCGAGCAACCTAAATCCGTCACTAACACGAGAAATTTATCTCGTGCTTTTTAGTGATGTTGCGGATGACCAACGAGTACAACTCGCCGTTGACGCAGTGCGCAGTATCGATCAAGAACGACGTGCCGATGTGGTACAAGCCGCGATTGAAAGTGCTCCACAAGAGCTTGCTCAAGCGATCGTTGATGCCGTTGCCGAAGCTGGGTTGATGGACCCTACCGAGATTATCATCGCCGCCATCGCGGGAGGTGCCGACCCAGGTTCAATCACTGAACCAACCGCGGCAGGTATTGCTACGCCGCCGCCAATTGCATTGGCTCCGGGCTTAACCAATACCTTTGGTACAGGTAACGGTAATGGTGGTGGTACTGCATCACCTAACTAACCCACATCACTGACTTGATATTCCTAGCATACAGCGCGGAAACACCGAATCAACGTGACCGCGTGTTATGAGCCGGCCATGGCATGGCGGAGCAAGTTGAAGGATTTCTCTCATTACCCACTTAAATCGATCAAATCTTTAAGTGGGTAAACTGCTATTTTGAGCCACCGAATTTATGCTTTCGTTTCACAAAACTCTATTTTTCGCTTTTTTACTGTTTGTTTTCTGGTTACCAATCCCTCTTGGCAGTAATCGTCCTTGGGCATGGTCGCTCAATGAAATTTACGTAGCCTTCTTATTATTAGGCTGTTTGTTTCTGCTCCCTGCAGCACAGTGGTGGCTAGCTATACAACGAGCGAAAGTCATTCTCATCCCCGTAGCGCTTTTTACTCTATGGTCTTGGGTGCAAAGTTGGCCAAGTTTGGGGCTCTCATCCGATCAAGCTTTGGTATTTATCTCTGCCGTTAAATCCTTACATTACCTACAAATCTGCTTGGTTGCCGCGTTATTGGTCGATACCCCTCATAAGCTCAAAATGCTGGCGACCACTATGATCGCAAGTGGTATCTGTCAGGCCTTCTATGCTGGAGTAATCCTGCTGCTCGAATTGCAAACCTCACCGTTTTTTTCCTTACCGTTAAACCAACGAGCCTCGGGAAGTTTTGTCTATCATAACCATTTAGCCAATTTTCTAATGCTCAATCTTTGTCTTGGTTTTGGTTTGTTGATTGCTGAGCTCAATCACCAAACAACACAAGGTTGGAGAAGCACCCTAAAAAAATTATTGGCGATACTCCTCTCCGACAAAGCATTTATTCGTCTGGGCTTGGTCATTATGGTGATCGCTCTGGTACTCACCCGCTCAAGAATGGGCAATATCGCCTTTTTTGTCGCACTCAGTATCGGAAGCTTACTCATCCTTCTCTTCTATAAAACGAAGCCGAAAAGCCTCTATCTGTTGATCGTGAGCTTATTTATTGTGGATGCTTTGGTTGTCAGTAACTGGTTTGGCTTAGATAAGGTTCGCCAGCGTTTAGTTGAAACCAGTTTGCAAAATGAATCGCGGGATGATGTGGTTCGTGATGCCTTAAACGCCATTCAAGAACGTCCCCTTACCGGTTTTGGCAATGGCTCGTTTTACTCCACGCTCCCCTCTTACAATCAAGGTAAAGTGGTGCTTTTTTATGACCATGCACACAACGATTATGTGCAGTTCACCTTGGAGTCAGGCCTGATTGCCACCAGCGTATTTGGCATCATGGTTTTGTTTTGTGCATGGCGGGCTTTATCAGCCTTTCGCAATCGAACCAATAAGACTATGCGTGGTATTGGCCTGGGCAGTTTAATGGCGATCATCGGGATGCTGTTGCACATGAGTGTGGATTTTCCACTGCAAGCCCCAGCCACGGCGCTCTACTTTCTATTTTGTCTATTAATCGCCAATTGGAGCATCACGCTTCCTACCCCGAAATACCGCTCATCCAGAACCTGATTGCTCTTCATCTCCTGCATGATCACTGCGAAAACGATGAGTTACAGAAGATAAACAATCGCCACCGCTAAAAGCGGTGGTTTAGGGATGACAATAAAAAATACCCCGATAAATCGGGGTATTGCTCGGTAAGTAATTTCTTATCTAATCATGATTAGTAGATGAACTGGAAGCCTTCCACTAACCAACCACCGGTCCATACATTAATCTGTTTGATACGTTTACCTTGAGGCACTGTGTATGTTTCCACTTTCTTATTGCTCGCATAGTGGGTTGAACCAAATAACACATTAGAGCCATCCTTCATCGTGAACTTAATAGCCACTACGTGGTACCCACCCCAGTTATAAAGCCCCGAGGTGACTTCAACTGATTGCAATTGATCAAGTGCAATCGGTGCTCTTAACACACCACCGTTAGTGCCTTGCACCGGCCCGCCTATCAAGTTGTTGGCGGTAGTACCAATGGCATCGATCGCAAAACCTGAACGCAGATACATCTGGTTATCCGCCGTCACGACACGTTGCGCTTGCTGAGTATTTGAGTAACCGAAAATTGGAGACTCACCACCCACTGCAGCGCGTAATGTGCTTGAACGGTACGTATTATGGCTCAACCAACTTGGCTCAACAAAAGTCGGCAAAGTACCATCTTGATTGATGTTGGTGAGATGGAAAGCATGCTGGTTCCAAATACGAGTCGCATTCTTCCAAGGTTTCGCACTGTCCGCAGATTGGTAAACGTAAACCCCATGGTTAATCGAATATTGGCGATCGAAATCGTTCGCTACCACGATCAACTCTGCGTTGTTATCACCTTCCAGATCGACCACGATAGGATATTCCCAAAGTGTTGCCGTGGAGTGTGCTAGCGATGCACGTTCTTTGCCCGTTTTGCCATCTAATACACGCACGCGTGCATGATCTTGCACGAGCACTTCATCGATACCATCGTTATCAAAGTCATACGCAGAGACACCAATTTTTCCGCTACCAGCGTCGTCATTCGCCACAGACCAAACACGCTCGCCTTTGCTGTTATACATATCGACAGCGGCATAGCCTGCGTAAACAATCCCTTTTACATCCAGATCATTGGTACCATTTTGCGTAGCTAACTCAAATTGAACACCGTCCAACAGCCAACCCGCGGTCCAAGCTTTGATGCCTTTAATGCGGCTACCTGCTGGCACAGTAAAGCGCTCGGTCTGCTTGGAGTAAGCATAGTTTTTAGAGCCCATAGAAATCACGCTACCATTGCTCATTCTAAAATCGAGCGCTAATAGATGATAACCACCCCAATAGTATTTACCCCAAGTCAGGTCAATCGCCTTAATATCTTTGACGTTAACCGCGGCATTAAGATTGCCTCCCGTGCCACCGACTAACGTCGAAGCAGAAGCACCAATCGCATCAATCGCGAATCCTGAACGAACCGAGATCTTGCCATCGACGGCCAAAGCAATCGAAGCTGGATTGTTATTAGGCTGATAACCATAGACTTTTGAGAACTCACTCGTTTCAACGGCTTGAGCTTTACCTAAAAAGTTAGATACCGCCTGCACGCCACCACCTGGGTTTGCTGTGTTGTTGATTTCCCATTTAATGGTGCCATCGTGTTCTAGCACAGCAAAACGTGCATTATGCCCCGTTGCTGCAGAAGCAGGAACAGAAGCAACAATTTCAGGTTCAGGATCATTATCTAAATTAACTAATGAAGAGAACCAAACCGCATCGTTCGCTTGATACTGCCAATTGATCGCACCGTTATTTTGAAACAGAGTACCACCTGAAAAAACTTCTTGTTGCTGATCGCCATCGACATCGACGTTGATCGATGACGGCGCCCAAGGGTGATTAAAAACCAGTCCAGTGTGGTAATTATACACACCATCTGCAGCCAGAATTTCTACACTGCCATCATGGTCTAAATCCGCCAACGTGATATCACCAACAATCCGCCAGCCACTTTCTGTGGTTGGGATCTGTTTTTTAATGTTGCCTTGGTTATCCAAAATCGTAATGAATTGATCGCGATTATTGGTTGTCACAATCTCAACGATTCCGTCACCATCCAGATCGCCTACCGCAGGGGAATAACGCGCATCCGCGATCACACCACCATTCGCATAGCTCCACAGCTCAGAACCATCCACGCCACTTAAAGCACGCACTAAGCCGCCATTGGTGTATTTGTTTCCTTCAAATGTCACCACGATCAAATCTGCGACATCTTTTTCATCAATCTTGCCATCACCATTGTCATCGTTCAGTTGCGCGACAACAGGCGTAACCATCACTTGGTTAGAATTAGGTTGGAAAGCACTACCTTGCCAAGACCACTTAAGCTTCATATTAAGTGCCGAGCTGTCACCGTCATAAGGGACAACGCGCATTGAGCGTGGTTTAGAGAAATCAAGCGTTTCGCCATTGTAGGCTTTGGTTGCACGCATTTGCTCGTTCTGGGTGTTACCACCGAACACCGCAAGACGGTTGTATGAAAGGTTATCCCAATCACTCAGCATGACACCCAAACCTAGAGGTGCTTCAACATCAACCTCATGGCCATAAATGTACGCTGGTAGCGAGTAACCAGAGCGCTCACCCTCTTTTAAACAGAAACGTTCACCCGTTTGGCGACTCACAATACAAGCCTCAGGATAAGTTTCATAAGCCAGTACTCGCATTGAGCGTGGTTTAGAAAAATCTAAATAAGCACCGTTGTAGGCTTTAACATTCTTAAGATCTTCGTTGCCGGTATAACGATTGAACACCGCCAAACGGTTATAAGACAGGTTATCCCAATCACTTAGCATGACAGAGACACCACTCGGAGCCTGTACATCTACTGGATGAGCATAAATCCAGCTAGGGAGGGAGTAGCCCGAACGTTCTCCCACTTTTAAACAATATTTTTCGCCATTCAGGCGGCTGATAATACACCCTTCGGCTTCATTCGTTGTGGCTTGAGCCACTGTACTGCTTAACGATAAAAGACCGACAGCAAGTGCAATATGGTGAGACGTCATTTGTAAGACTCCCTTTACCTTGTGTTAATTTTATTCAAAGCCAGAGACAATATGCATCTGGTTGATTTGTTGTAATTATTATTCTAAAACCTAGGAACTGGTATCACGGATTGCCAATAACAACCTGACGGAATTATCAATACCTGAAAGCGCCATTTCAACACAGCACACCTATTTTTACGCCTCACTAATGAGACATCTCAAAGTTGAGAAATAAATCGACTACAATGAATCTCTTTCTCTTTTTCAAGAAGCATTTTCTAGGTGCTGTTATACTTTAATCAATTCGATAAAGGGGGCCGCATCTTGCGTTACATATTTATTTCACTTTTTCTCTTTAGCCCAGCTATTTTTTCAGAGGTCAATTCTCATAATGTCATAGAATATGGCGCCATCGCGAATGATGGAGAGGATGATTCGAGCGCATTTCAACATGCACTCAATCAATTAAACAATGGTGATGCCTTGATTATCCCTACAGGGGAATACCAAATTTGCAAAACGCTTTATTTAAAAGAAAAGAATAATATTGAAATTATTGGTTCTATAAACAGTAAATTAAAGAAATGTCGTTCATTTAATGGGGAATACTTACTCCATATCACCTACACACAAAATCTCAAGATACAAGGCCTCAGTTTTGAAGGGCTAAATAATGGTGACCTAAAACCTTTGTGGGGAGAACAAGGTGTCTACCTTGGCAGCACTAAAGGTACCTTAGTGGTTCAAAATCAATTCGCTCGCTTTGGTGACGCCGCATTGCGCATGACGACGGCAAGTCAGGACCACTCTATACCGCCAGGATCTATGGCAATCAAAGTGAGCCATAATCACTTCAAAGACTGCGCTCAAGTCACCACGACGCAAGCGACAACAGGAACAGAAATGCCAGGTACACAAGATATTATTATTGATAACAATCAATTTAATGCTTGTAAATTAAAATTATCTGCACGAGCAGATACTAGAGGTGCCAAGGTTATTAATAATAAATTTGAAAATATTAATGGTACCTCAAATGAGGTTAGTTATTATTCTGACGTTTATTACTCAGGAAACACATTTTCAAATATCAATGGGTTCGCTATCAATATTTACCCAAACTCTAAAACAGAACAAAATGTTCAGTGGGGAAACATCTCCATTATAGGTAATACTTTTGATGCAATCCAACAAGGTATACGTTTGCAAAGCTTCAGTACAAATGACTCTATTAATCAACCCATCAAGAACATTCAAATTAGCGATAATACATTCGAAAATATTTACTTTGGCAATGAAATAGAAGATAAGTATAAATCCATTATTAGAACAAATAGCCAAGATAATCTCGTTTCTTTCGAACATGTCAATATAACTGGCAATCAATATCAATTAACACCACATAGTAAATTCATTTCAATTGATCATAAAAGCAAGTTAATCAATATTAAAAACAATGACAGAATTTATAGTGACCATTATTATATCCAGCACTTTATTAAAGATTGATTATAGATAACAACTTGGATTGATAGGTAGAGAGGCAGAGAGTGAATGGAAGAAGAACAGGTCATCATTATGCTTAATGAGGAAAGAGATAACTCACACCATAAAATCACTCATCACATTATGCACTAGTTTTAAATAAGAAAATAAAAACCGCCATCGGCGGTTTTTATACATACGACTAAGTAACTAAGTAAAATTATTTTTTTACCACTGTCATTGACTGTTCTACTCGCTCACCAGAAACAACATCTACAACTTGAGCATTAATTGTGTATTCACCCGCTGGATAGCTTTTATCAAAATTAATTCCACGCACTTTAGAGAAAGTGTTTCCAGCGGTGATCATCCATTTTTCTCTTGAATGAACCGGAATAATCAGACCATCAGGACCTACCGCAGTCATCCAAAACTCAACTTTAGCTTCTCCCTCACGGCCATTATTTAAATCAATGGTGAATGGAACAAAACCGCCGGTACTTTCCACACTATTAATACCAAATTGATTTTTGATATCAATAGTCAAACCATTGAGTTCAGGTAGGCTATTTAAATCGACACCTTTCACAAATTCTTGGTTGGATTTAAATACTTCTCCATTTTCTGCAACGACTTGAAGAGAAACAGTATATTTACCATCAGCCATATACTCTGGAACCCAGAAGCCACGCGTAACATTCAACATACGACCATCAGTAAGAGCGCCAGACTCTTGTTGCGCTGTATCGACTCCAACTACCGCTTTGGCTGGGAAGTAGATACCTTCTGGACCTTTAATCGATACCCAGTACTTGAACTTCACTGTTTCGCAGCTTTCATTACGGATCCCTAGCTGACTAGAAATGTATCCACCGTTACTTGCCAACTGATTTTGATTCAATGAAAGGTTTGCCTCAATCACTGGCTGTAACTCACAATCCACTTCCGCATAAGAAGCAGCTGAAAATAACAACGCCAAGCATGATGCCAGAGAATAATAACGTTTGTTCATGATAGATCCTTTAAAGTTAGACAACCATTTGTTTTTACAACTGGCGCTAAGGCTAATTCATAACTATAGAAAATACATCCGCTTTTTATTAAAGGATCTACCTTTATCAAATCTAAGACAATTGCATTGGCTAAGCATTAATAATATTTAAAAAACTTGATTCAATGAATAAAATCCAGAATACAAAAAATAAACCAAAGTTTATCACCGCGTTAAAAGATTAATTCTTTGGTTTTATTTTTTCATTAAGTAATAACCAAGCATAGCGGCTATTAGTAATTAAATAACGCTTCCACATTCTTTCGGGTTCTTGTAACACACGATATAGCCATTCCAATCCGGCTTTTTGCATCCATAAGGGAGCCCGAGAAACATGACCGGCGACAACATCAAATGTCCCGCCAACCCCCATCACAAATAACACCCCTAACTGCTCTTGCCAGCGGTTGATAAAGTTCTCTTTTTTCGGGGATGTGATCGCCACAAACAGAAGTTTTGCACCTGACTGACGGATTTTTTCAACTATCGCTTGCTCATCATCCCAAAAATAACCGTGGTGATAACCAGCGATCACTAATTGTGGGTGCTTTGCCTGCATCACGGCTGCCGTTTTTTCAACAATCTCCGGCTTTGCACCGAGGTAGAATACGGGCATTTGTTCTTGTGCGGCCATTGCATTGAGCTCAAGAAATAAGTCAACGCCCGCCACTCGTTCGGGAACCTGGTGGCCTAAAAAGCGTGCACCCCAAACCACCCCCATACCATCGATATTGATAATGTCACACTCGGTCACGGACTGAGCCAATTCCGGATCCTTACGCATATTGACCAACTTAGCGACATTGACCACCACGTGCTGGGTAAACTCTTGGCACAAAATGCGTTCACGGATCAGCGCAACCGTTTCACTCATCGAAGCCACATCCATTGGGCTACCCAGAAAATTAATGCGTTTCAATCGGTTATTCCTCATTGGTAATTCTTAAATAAAAACGGAATGAAAAGTACATCCACGCCTGTGTCCAGCGCGCGTAGTGAATTCGGTTAACCCAACGTTTGTTACGTTGATAAACAAACTGATCCCGCTCAGGCATGTATAGCGTTTGAATAGCACGCTGAATGACGCGTTTAACCAAAACAATATCACTCTCCTCACCACCAACACTGAGTAAGGTAATAATGGCCTGTGATACCGAGTGCGGATCCAGTGGATAAGGATTGTTGTGGTAATACTTCGCCGTTCCATCGGCTTCAAATAGATGCTGCTTGTAAAAATGAAAACCGCGTGCAATCACCTCATCAAATTCGTTTGTCGCTAAAGTCGTTCGTATAAGGTGTAGCGCTTCTAAGTTGTAGCCCGTATGAAATCCGTCAATAAATCCATGATGATGACGAGTGCCATAGGCCCAGCTACCATCGGCAGCTTGAGCTTGAGCACTGTTACGCGCAATGCGTAATGCCAACTCGGTGTAATAAGGGCGAGACGTTTCGCGGCCAACCACCGCCAGCCAAGCAGCCGCCCACAAACTGGCGTTGTGTACAAATGCCGTTTCCCCGGGGATATACGCAAAAAACTCCCCGCCCTCATTTTGAGTCAATAAATGGCCAGCAATAAAATCACCACTGCGCAGCGCCAAGTCGACCCAGTCAGCTCGCCCCGTCAGTTGCCCCAATTGGTGTAATGCACGACTGACATAGACTGTCGTGATCACATTCGGCTTTCCCTTAGGAACAAAGAATGCACGCGCTTTCCAATCAAAATGATATCCCCAACAGGCACCATGCCAGATTTGCTCATCACAACGCTGAGTCACTAGCCACTGCGCAAGTTGCTCCGCTTCTGTGAGCAAAGCGGGATCTTTTGTTACTTGATACTCTTCGATTAATCCGAGAATAAACAGAGCCACGCCTTTAGGGTTTCGCGCTTTGGGCACACCTAGCCATGGGCGAAGATTAATTGGAGAGCGTTTGAACAACTGGATCCACGCTAAACCAAGAGTCGAATCTTTGCTTATCGGCAAGCGCTTGAACCAGCTTGAATTGAGACCATCAAAAGGGTCATATCCTGCGAATTGTTCTGTGCGAGCTTTATTCAATAAGCATTGGCTAATGTCAGCTACAGTCGTTGATTTCATGATTTTAAAAGCTCATCGTAAAGTGTTTGTAGACGCGGGATCACCGCTTGCAAAGAGAAGTTTTCAGCAAACTTTTGCTTCGCCGCTGTCGCAATACGTTGATTTTCGGCACGCTGTTCGATCAGATCTCCGAGTGCTTGCGCTAAAGCAACCACATCACCGGCCTCAATTAAACGGCCTTGCTCACCATCACTGATCGCATCAGGGATTCCGCCCGCTCGACTTGCGACGACGGGAATCCCTGCCGACATAGCTTCTATAACGCCCATAGGAAAACCTTCGTTATAACTGGGTAAGCAGTAAATATCAGTTTGGGTCAATAATTTGAGCTTAGCTTCGCCAGCTATCCAGCCTAAACAGTGAACGGACCCGTTCAAGCCAAGCTGCTCAGCCATCGCTTGATAGGTTTCAATCTCACCATCGCCAGCAAGATACAGCTGTGCTTCAGGGCAGCGCTGCTTAACCAATGCAAAGGCTTGAATCAAATCACCGACTCCTTTGCGCGTTCCCAAACGACCAAGGAAGGCAATACGGCCAGGTTGAGCAAGGTGGCGATCTAAAGCCAAACTGGGTACGGCGTTATACAGAACAGAAACGCCTTGTGTTCTACCTATGACCTCTTGTAGCCATACGAGCCATTGCGTTGAAAGAACCAGCACATGATCCGCCAGAGCAAAAGTGTGTCGAATATGCGTTTGCTGATCCATATTGCACTCATCTCGATAGAAATCACGAAACTCGGCACCATGTAGATGTAAAACAACCTTTCCTTTCAAAAACTTAACTAGACGCACAATCACAGACTTACGTCGATAGCTTCCCCTTGATGACATGTGAATATGCACTATGCCAACTCGGTAACGCATAAAGCAGTACAACAATTGACAGAGTGCCAGCATAAAGCGCAATGTCATTCGCCATTTCTGCCCGTGGTCCAAACTTGAGTGTGAGGCAATCAACTTGATGTGGTTTTCTTCTAGAAAACCACAATCCGCGTAGGTTGAGACCACTGTTGCCACACCACCTTGACCTTTGCGATCGGTGGCAACCATTAGATTAATCGCTTTTCTCACAATACATCCTTGATAGTACAAATCGCTTGGCGAATCTTACCGTTTGCAGTGCGTTCAAGTGCTGACACTATGTCTATCGTCACATTGAGCGAGCTTCCTAAGCGAGCTTGAGTATTGCTGATTAACTGTTTTTGCTGCTCTTGATTAAATTGCTCAGCATCAGCCACCACTTTCACCACAATCTGCCCTCGTTCACTCTGCACAAATTGGCATGCCATAATCCCAGCGATACCTTTGGGTATATGGTTAAGAATATGCACCTTTTGACCGTCTTCACCGACGAGATAATCACCAATCCTTCCCTCAATACGCTCAATCACAGGAAAGACTCGACCACAAGGGCAGGCCTCGTTTTCCGATAAATGCACATGATCACCGGTCTTATACCGGATCAAAGGGAAATACTGATTATTAAAGTTAGTGCCGACTAACTCGTAACGCCCGTCGCCTGCGGCTAACAATTCCACATGCGAATAGTCGGAGAGCAAATGGTAGCGACCATGCTCACACTGCCCTATCGCAGCCACTCGCTCAAATAGGCCATACCAGTCAAAAACTTTGCAACCAAAGCGTGTCTCAATCACCTGTCTATCTTCTGCTGATAACGATTCTGATGAAGTCATAATCGATTTAAGCTTCGCCGGATAATAACTTTGGTTGGCTTCTAAATAGCGGGCTAACGTAGCAATCGAAGAAGGGTATGCCTGAATCACTTCAACCCCAAAATCGACCATGGCTTGCAGGTAACTCGACATCGTTTGCGGTGTCAGATGGAAAGAGGAAAGCACTATCATCTGCTCAAACCAAGAGTAGCGCCAGAATGGTCCTTGCTTTTGGCTTAATGGCACCACCATATCGCCACGGATCCACGCTCGTTTATCCCCTTTACGATATCCCGCCCAAGCCAACTGTCTTTCGACAAAGGCTTGCTCACGAATAACCGAATGCCTATCTTGCAAAATAGTCAGAGGCGTACCCGTTGTGCCACTGGTCGCCCCTTTCACCACCACTGATGGTTTATTTTGTGAGATAAACTGTTTGTGCTCACGGCGTAATACGGATTTATCGAGATAAGGGAAAGCCTCAAGCTCAAGATTAGGCAGCTCTAAATCCTGATAAAACGGCACATGGTTACGAGCATTCGCCAAGGTTTTTTGTAGCTGCTTGTGTTGATAATCCGCTAAATGAGTACGTGAAAACTCGTTAGCTTGGATCTCTTGCAACACCGCGCGCATCTCACCATTTTCTCTGACCATTTTGCGTGACAGCGCCCGCACAGAAAGCATGACATTTTGCAGCCAGATTGGTGCTTTAACATAAAGTGAACTGGTAAACATCAGTAAAAGTCCTTGGGATTAATATTTGTTTTGATCACTTTGGCGGGCATTCCGACCACAACGCTGTAAGGCGGGACATCTTCAAGTACCACTGCATTCGCACCAATCACGGCTCCATCACCAACTCGAACATCACCCAGTACTTTTGCCCCAGTGGCGATATAGACATAATTACCGATCACTGGAACATGGTGTGAACGAGAACGGCCACCAATAGTCACATTACTCCCAATCACACACTCTTTACCGATTACACAGCGCTTATGAATTACAACCGCAATCCCTCCATAGCCAAAGACAGTCCCTTTGCCAATTTCAGACTGACTATAGACGGCACAATTATGAACCAAACGAATCAAACCATTACAGACCTGAGGTAATAGCGGTATGCGGTGCTTGTGGAAGAAATGGCCAACACGGTACAACCACATTTCTTATCTCCTAATGACTATTGCTCGCCAACGAACGATCAGATGAACGATAACGACAGACTAAAGCGACAACGAATAACACGAGTGCGGGGGTCTTCACCGTTAGCGCATTGTTAGTCAGTGATATCAACATAAAACTAAGTAAAGCAACTTGAGCAGGAAATTCTTGTCGGCAAATCAAGCGCACTGGAACAGTGTAAGTTGCCAGCAATAAACCGATACAGCCCAGTAAGCCAAAATTCAAAACCCAGCCAATCAAATAGTTTTCCACGACATTGATCCCGATATAAAAGGCGATATCACTCAGTAATCCATGAGAGGCTCCGAATACCCACTCCGAGGGTGAAAGCTGTTCAAGCAGAATAAAAACATCGAATCTCGCTTCGGCACTCTTGTCGATATATAACTTAGACAGTATTCGCTCGCCTATAGGACTTAACACTAGGGTCAATATGACGGCAATTACAGAGAAATAAACCAAGGCCTGCAGATAAGCGAATTTCAACTTGTGGTAACGAACGCCTTGGCCTAAGAAGTCACGTAATTTGGGCAACAGCATCAGGAAATTCCCCAATAGGAAGATCCCCAACGCAGCTCGCCCTCCAAAAGAAAACAGGGCTAACACGATAACAGAGACATACAAAGCCACCGGAATTCGTGTATAACGCATCACAATCGGCGTTAATGACGCCGTAATGAGCGCATTATTCAGTGGATGCGCCAAAAATGCGGTCGAACGGAAAGTTGAAAAACTTCCAATCTCTACCGCCACAATACTCTGCGCCAATATAAGCTCAATAATAGCAATACAAGCATTAAGAAATAGAAGATAGCCGAGTAGAGCAAGTAATCGACTTTTAGCTCTATCGGATAACCCGTATACAATAGGAACCAAAACCAAAGGGATAAAAATCGTATCAATAAGATAAGCGAGTCCCGACGTACCGAATCGCATAAAGCCGTATAAAATAACGGCCAGCATCGATACCATGGCCAGCCACCATGCCTTTTTAAGCTCATTCAAAGGATTAATAAGATTGAAAAGTCCTACCCGTAATATCAACAGGGCAAAAATCCCCATAGTCAAATAGGAATAGACATGAATTTTGAGTATGGGGCTTCCGCCTTCTGAAACGTACTGAACACCCATATTTTCGAGTAAAAAAGCCCCCAACAGAAACGCACTGAGGATAATCAGAATCATCCATCGATTGAGATTACGTTCGCTCAATTAGGCCTCCAGATTGAGAATAAACGCTGACGTGCATTAAAAGCATTCAAGCACCACAAACAGATACCATAAAACAACAATGAGGTAGTGACATAAAAGGCTAGAGCGAATAACGAATGGATCGCCAATGGCCACTGTTTCACTAGGTATAAGTAGCCACCCATCAGCAGTGCCGAAATGATCACTTTGATACCATCCATGCCGATAGCATAACGATACCCCGATCGCCATGAGCTAATAAAAGAGAGTATTGCGACTAAGCCACTCACTATAAGTAAGGTAATAGCCGCGCCGAACATGCCAAATTGATTGAGCATCAAAGGTAGTAGGAAAATGCTCGCGATTAAGCCCGAGAGAGAAACCCATAGCAGCTTGCGAGTCTGTAATAGAAACTGTAAACCGTGATCAAGGTAATGACCTTTAAAATTAATCAGATAAACAGCGATCGCTAACACCCAGAATAGTTCGCTAGAACGACTCAGATATTGCTCACCCAAAAAGAGCCTAATGATCTCATCTTGTAATATGCCAAGACCAAGTAAAGCAGGAAAAGTAAGGGTAACCAGTAAATGCAGATAGGTTTTATGCTGACTCACAAGAGCGATTTTATCTTCCGCATGTTTGGCTAAGTTAGGGTAGAGAGGCATAGAAATCACCATAAAAACGAGCCCCAAAACCCCCATCAATAAGTTAGCTTGCGCAGCATAAACACCAGTTTCATTCATCCCAACAAAATGAGCGATAAATAAACGATCGATTCGTCCACCCAGTACACCAATTCCCCCAGCCAACATGATCGGAATACCATAAGCAAGCAAACGCTTTAACATTGCAATATGCCATTTAGGCCGCTGAGGTAAACCCAGACACAAAGCCCCAATGCCAAAGCTCAAGGTTAAAGCAAATAACGCAGACTCAATAGTCGCCGCCCAAGAGAGCGAAAGGATGGAGAGCACTACCGCTGAAATTGATTGCAATACTGTCGCTTGACGATAAACGCTCAATCGCTCATTTAAGCGACTTAGCTCTAACTGGTATTGAAATATCGATTTAACCGACAATAAAGCACTCAGTATCAATAATCGTTCCCAATTCAATTGCTGATAAATAAATAAAGTCGCGGCAATAACAATAAAGCCAAGCAAAGATCCAATGATGACCAGCAGTGAAATGGTTTGAACGAGTTGGACTTGCTCCCGATCTGAATACCCAGGGTAAAGACGTAACATCGACGTGTTGAGCCACTGAGCACTAAAAGCACGCACGAGTTCGAGCACCACCATCGCTACCGCCAACACACCATAATTTTCTGGGGAGAGAAAGCGAGTTTGTACAGCGATCAGAGCAAAGACACTCAGAGCGGAAAAGACCTGAACAGGAGCATATTTGAGTAGACTAGCAATCAACTCAGTACCTCTCGATATAGATTCTGGTAATGTTCAATCACATTTTCTACTGCGAATTGATCGCGCAAATAGGTTTGGATTGCTTGGGTATCCGTTATTTTTATCTGACTGATTCGCTCAGCAATCATCGCTTCCTGCCCTTCTTGCATAAAAACCACCCCTAACTGGTCAAACGTTGCTTGCCGCTCACCTAAAATTCCGACAGGAGTACTAATTAATGGCAAGCCCGCCGCCATCATTTCCAATGGCGCTAAGCCGAACGTTTCTTGTTGTGACGTAAATATTCCAATATTCGCTTGTTGGTACTGTTGTACAATTTCACGCTGATTAAGTTTGCCAAGAAAAATGACCTCTTGTTCAAGCTCATACTCTTTGATCAATTGCTGCAATTGCGCGTAATAAGCAGAATCCATATTGGGTCCGATAATACGTAAGGTAGCTGCTTGCCCTCGCTGTTTTAGCTCACGCAGTAATACAATGGCTCGATCAATACGCTTGCGTCGAGTAATCAATGCACAAGTGACTAAATTGACTTCATTCTGGGGCAGATTCTGGTTCGCAGAGTTGGCAGAGAAATAGTCAGGATCGACTGGATTGCCAATCACTTGAATTGGCTTATTCGTCTCCAGAGATAACGCTTGACGCAACTCTTCGCCAACACAAGTATAAAAATCGACGGAAAAATTACTTACCCATGGAATGATTTGTTCATAAACAAAATCATTGAGTTTTGAAACTGGCTTACGCCCAATCTTGCGATAAGAATGCAAGGTCAACACATTACGAGTTTTCTGCCCAAGTCCCATCATCCAACTGTTGAGATGAGAGTGAACCAAATCTGGCTGATAGTCTTTTAGTTGCTCTTGGATGCGGAGCCAATTGGATAATAAGCTAGGCAAAGGCAGCCCAAATCGCTTTTCCCGCAACGGACAAATCACCACTTCCAGATGTTTTGACAACTGGATAATCTCACCTGAATAAGAGTGATTGTTGAGTGGATCAAACGCTAACACTCGGTAATGGTATGGACGCTCTTGCTGAGCGAGTTGACGTACCAACATTTGGCATACTGAATCCACACCACCAAGATTTTTCTCCCCCCAATTGAGCGTAGAGAGTGGCATGATAAGCAATATTTTACTCATGACTTGCTTTCCAATTGCGCGGGGTGGCGAATATAGGTTTGATGGCTTGGTATTGTTAGTACGCGTCCGGGATTACCCACGACTACTGAGTTTGGGGGAACATCACGAATGACGACGCTCCCCGCACCAATGATAGAACCATCACCAATCGTGACATCTTCAACGAGAGAGACATGCGGGCCAATATATACATAGTCACCTATCGTTGCGGCTTGTCCTTGATTTGAGCCAATCACAGTAAAGGGACTCAAATTACAATTGGCGCCAATCTTAGCGGTACTATTAACAATTACCCCAGTGGCATGCCCGAGGTATAACCCCGGGCCGACTTGAGTCTCTTTTGGGAGCTGGATCTGATAACGCACTGACAGCATGCGATGCATAAGACGAGCAACAGTGCGGATCAACACATTCTTGCTACGACATAACCGAAACCAGAACATGTAGGCAAAACCCGCATTGATTAGTAGGTGCTTTACGACTAACCCAATACTTACTTGCCCAGTATGCCGATAAAGATCAGCTTTAATCAGCTCCCAAGGTGAACTCATGCCACCACTCCGCGAGTATCAATCACCACTTTCTTAGCAAACTCAGTTTTATCCGCCGCTTTGAATTCTTTGTGATCGACCAGCACGACAACGATATTGGCAAGCTCAAGCGCGCGCTCTAGAGAAACCAACTCGATACCTTGCTTCGCAAGTTTGCTTGGTAATTGAGTAATATTAGGTTCAACCGCAAGCAGCTGTCCCACTTTGCTCTCAGCCAGATGTTTAGTGATATCCAACGCTGGACTTTCACGCAGATCATCAATATCCGCTTTAAACGCTAAGCCTAAGCAAGCAATGATTGGCTTTTTGAATTGGTCAGCCGCTTGTTTAACTTGATCCACAACCCAATGAGGTTTGCCATCATTGACTTCACGTGCAGTACGGATCAATTGCGCTTCATCTGGACAACTATTAACGATAAACCACGGATCAACCGCAATACAGTGACCACCAACACCTGGGCCTGGGTTAAGAATGCTCACACGAGGATGACGGTTGGCTAAGCGGATCAACTCCCATACATTGATTTTCAGCTTGTCGCACACCAAAGAGAGCTCATTGGCAAAGGCAATGTTGACATCACGGAATGAGTTTTCGGTCAATTTAGCCATTTCCGCCGTACGCGCATTGGTGACAATGCACTCACCTTTTACAAAGGTTTTGTACAGGGCAACCGCCTTTTCGCTACAAGCCTTACTCACGCCACCAATCACGCGGTCATTACTCACAAGCTCTTGTAGGACATAACCCGGCAACACACGCTCTGGGCAGTACGCAATCTTCACATCCGCAGCGATGCCTTTTTGCTGAGGAAACGTCAGATCCGGACGCGCTTCTGCAAGCCATTGCGCCAATTTTTCGGTTGTGCCTACTGGGGAAGTACTCTCGAGAACCACCAAGTTCCCTTTAGCAAGAACGGGAGCGATGGTTTTTGCCGCCGCTTCAATGTAGCTAAGATCAGGTTCGTGGTTATCCCCTTTAAAAGGTGTAGGAACGGCCACCAAAAACGCATCGGCAGGCTCTGCGGTTAATGTCGCTTTGAGCTTTCCCGTCATGACAGCACTGCGTACCACGATATCAAGATCCGGCTCCACAATGTGAATTTCGCCTTTGTTAATGGTGTCCACTGCATGGGCGTTGACATCAACACCGACCACATCTAAACCACGAGAGGCCAAAACGGCTGCTGTTGGCAGACCAATATAACCTAGGCCAATCACTGAAACTTTATTAAACATCTGTCATCCCCTGATGAGTCTATTTCGCTAAAATGTCCGCAATACGTTGACAGGCTTTACCATCCCCATAAGGGTTGTGTGCCTGACTCATGGCTTGATAAGCCTGTGGGTCAGTCAGTAGTAAGCTTAACGCATCACAAATTTGTTGTTGGTTGGTACCGACTAATTTCACCGTGCCCGCGGCCACCGCTTCAGGACGCTCAGTCGTTTCACGCATCACCAGCACTGGCTTACCCAGCGAGGGCGCCTCTTCTTGAATACCGCCAGAGTCAGTCAAAATAATGTGTGCGCGATCCATCAAGTAAACGAAAGGCAAATACTGCTGCGGTTCAATCAAGACAATATTGCTGACACCTTTTAGGAGCTTATTGACCGGTTCACGCACATTCGGATTGAGATGCACAGGATACAAAATTTGGCATTCGGGATGCTGCTCTGCGGTAGTGATCAGCGCTTGGCAAATACGCTCAAAGCCACCACCAAAACTTTCACGGCGGTGTCCTGTTACCAGAATCAGCTTTTTGCTCGCATCAAGCATTGGAAACTGACTCTCTAGAGTGGCTTGTAGATCCATATCGGTATGGATCTTTTCACGCACAGCCAACAACGCATCAATCACCGTATTGCCAGTGACAAAAATATTCTCTGCGTTGTAGTTTTCTTGCAGCAGATTGGCACGCGAAGTTTCAGTGGGTGCAAAGTGGTACTGCGTGAGAGCAGCCGTGAGTTTACGGTTACCCTCTTCAGGCCAAGGGGAATAGATATTGCCCGTTCTCAGACCCGCTTCAACATGACCTACTGGAATTTGTTGATAATACGCGGCTAAAGAGGCAGCAAAAGTGGTAGCGGTATCACCATGCACTAAAACCACATCCGGCTGTTCACTACTCAACACTTGCTGCATACCGAGCAAAATTTTGCTGGTCACGCCATTGAGTGTTTGCCCTGGCTCCATGATATTGAGATCAAAATCAGGCGTAATCGAAAACAGCTCTAATACCTGATCTAACATCTCACGGTGTTGGCCCGTCACACATACCTTGGCGATAAAACGATTGTCTTGACAGAGTTGCTGCACCAGAGGTGCCATTTTAATCGCTTCTGGGCGCGTACCAAATACGATGAGAACTTTTTTCACTTCTCCACATCCTCTTTAAAAATGAAATTTCACAAAATTCAAGCAATAAAACACCACTGCTCCTTAAATAAGGAACATATGCATAAGCGAACACTGAATTATTTCGTGTTGTTGTATTTAATCTCAACGAGAGAGATTACCAATGTATGTCAGCTTATTATTTAAATTCTTTCGTTATTAATAATCGTATTTACTTGAAACCTTATGGTTTTCCTCAAGGCAAAAAGAACATACAAAAAGCTTAATTTCTCTGTAAACTTTCGCTGTACGCATTGCTTAACCCCTGCTCTTGCCAAGAATCAACCAAAGCCACCGCTCCAGATTCAATCAACAAAGCTGTACGTTGAAAAAATTCACTATTGCGCCGATAGGGATCGGGTACTTCTTTTTCTTGTCGATTCGCCTTGCTAAGAAAAAGAGCCAGCTTGTTTTTATGCTCTGCAGGACAGATATCGAGCAAATCAGCAAGATTGGTCCTATCCATAGCATAGATAAAATCATGCTCGATAAAGTCTTGTTGAGTCACTTGCTGGACTGGGTTGACCATAGGGTGATACCCATAATCCTGTAACGCTTGTAACGCTTTATCATCAGGCATTGTTTTTCCTGTCTTTAGCGTGCCAGCACTACGTACTTGGATATTCAACCGTTTCTGCCGGATCTTATCGCGTAAAATAATCTCTGCCATTGGTGAACGACACAAATTACCGGCACACACGACTAATACTGATAAACCTTTAACCTTCATACACCAACTACGCACATGATTTAATATTGTTAAAGCAATACGCAACCTACCCACTATCAGAGTATCCTAAGCTTACCAATAATGTCTGTCTCATAATTGAGCTGGATATTAATTAGAACTAAAGCAGTAAAACGAAAGTAGTTTTATTTATTGTATTAGTATTAAAAGCCATCGGTTTGAATCAATAATACGACAGGGCATATTTACTAATAAATGAAGGTTGACATCTTCGTTAAATGCCTAAACGCCTTGAAGTTGCAGCTAGGCGGTCAGTGAGTGATAAGCATCAACGTAAATAACACGGCTGCATCAATAGGATAAGGATAGGAAAACAAAAAATGGATGAATATCGCCAATACAGCAATATCCATCCATTGCAACAGATGTAAATGTTCCCACCGCACTAAGCGATGGGATAAAAAAGATCAATGTTGAGCGCGGCCTTTCACATCTTGTTGCAACTCATGATTGAGCTCTGCTTCAACATGACCGGGAGCTTGGGTTGAACCGGAAATCAAGCGGTACATGGCAGGAATCACCAACAAGGTCACTAAGGTTGCAAACCCCATCCCAAAGAAAATCACCGTACCGACCGCAATTCGGCTCTCATAGCCTGCTCCTGTTGAGACGATCAAAGGAATGGATCCTGCAAGTGTCGTAAAAGCCGTCATCAGGATTGGACGCAAACGGCGCGCCGATGCATCAATGATCGCCTTTTCAAACTCAACACCGCGATCGCGCAGTTGGTTAGCAAATTCGACAATCAAAATGCCATTTTTGGTTACCATACCAATCAGCATGATCATGCCAATCTGGCTGTAAATGTTCATCCCTTGTCCCATTACAAACAGCCCAAGGAAACCGCCAAACACCCCCATAGGTACCGTCAGCATTACCACCAGCGGGTTGATAAAGCTTTCAAACTGAGCAGCCAGCACCAAATAGGCAACTAGCAGCGCCAGAGCAAACACAATGGCCACGCTGGATTGGTTCTCTTTGAAATCTTTCGATTCACCCGAGTAGCTGACTGAGATATCACTTGGCAGTATCTCTTGCGCTTTTTGGTCAAGAAAATCGAGCGCTTGCCCTAACGTGTACCCAGCTTCTAGGTTTGCGGTAATGGTAACGGATTTCTGTTTATTGTAGTGCGCCAAACGAATCGCTGACGCCACTTCATCAATACGCGTCACCGTATCCAGTGTCACCAGTTCACCGGTTGCGGTTCGCATATAGATTTGGCTTAAATCCGCCGCATTGTTGAAGCTGTTTTCATCCCCGCGCAGATACACATCATACTCTTCACCACGCTCAACAAAGGTCGTCACTTTTTTGCCGCCCAGCATCACCTCTAACGTATCGGAGATCGATTTTACGCTGATCCCTAATTCCGCCGCGCGCTGCTTATCAATCGTCACCACCAACTCTGGCGTTTTTTCTGAGTAATCGATATCAGCCCCCGTCATAAACGGTGACTTCTCCGCTTCCTCTTCTAACTTCTCAGCCCACGTTTTGAGCTCGCTATAATCCGAGCCACCAAGCACAAACTGTACAGGCTCATTAGAGCCCCCACGAAAACCGGGCATGAATGGGAATACTCGCACATCAGGAATCCCCGCTAAGGCTTTACGCACTTGGCTTAATGCTTCCTGAGCAGTAACGGTGCGATCATTCCAATCCTCAAGGATCATGATCACAAAACCGGTTTGGTCACCGGCGTTACCACCAAAGGCAGGTGATTGAATACTAAACGATTTCAAAAAGCCTTGACCCAATAAGGGCATCAACCGCTGCTCAACCAAATCCATATTAGCCGCCATGCGGTTATAACTGGTGGCATCAGCACCACGCACAAAAGAGAAAATCACACCGCGATCTTCGGAAGGGGTTAGCTGAGCTGGCACCAGCTGCATCAAACCATAACTACCACCAATACAAGCCGCAATCACAACCGGCGCCGCCCAACGCCAGCGAATCGCTCGGCTCACCACTTGGCGATAGCCCGATTCCAGTCGTGCGAACAGCCTATCAATCAACTGATTAAAACGTCCCGGTTTTACATTGGCTTTTAAAAGCTTACTGCCAAGCACAGGCGTCAGCGTTAACGCGATCAGAGAAGAGAAAATCACTGCCATCGCCAGTAGTACGGAGAACTCAGTAAACAGGAGTCCGACCATCCCGTCCATAAACGAGATCGGCAGAAACACCATCACCAGTACCAAAGTCGTGGCTATCACGGCAAAGCCGACTTCTCGTGTACCTTTGTAGGCGGCTAGAAGAGGTTTTTCGCCCCGTTCAATGTGGTGAAAAATGTTTTCAACGACCACGATGGCATCATCGACCACCAGACCAATCGATAAGATCAACGCCATTAAGGTGATGAGGTTAATAGAAAATCCGAAGTAGTACGCAGCCATAAAGGCCGAGATCAGCGAAACCGGAACCGTTACCGCAGGAATTAAGGTGGCTCGCAACTGGCCGATAAAAATGTACAACACCAAAATCACTAAACCCCCCGTGATAAAGAGTGTGCTATACACCTCGCTTATTGAGCGCTCAATAAAAACGGTAGAGTCGTAATCAATAGCTAAACGGGTACCTTTAGGTAAAAACTGCTGAACCTTATCCACTTCTTCATGCACGCGCTTCGCCACTTCCAGCGGGTTCGCGTCGGATTGCGGCACAATGCCCATGCTCACGTTGACGATGCCATCACTTTTAAAGGTCGAGTTTTCGTTTTCCGCCCCAATAAACACATCCGCGACATCTTTGAGGTAGATGGGGGTACCATCACTGGCACGTTTCACCACCAGATACTCAAAATCTTCAGCAGATTGATAACCACGCGCGGTGCGCACCGACATCACGGTCGAATCGTTGCGAACCTGACCACCCGGACTTTCGAGGTTCTCTTTGTTGAGTGCATCGGAAATATCGCTGGTCGCAACGCCGCGCCCCGCCATCAGTTCTGGCTTGATGCGTACATACATCACTTTATAGAGGCCGCCAGAGACATCCACCGAACTCACACCGGAGATCAAGCTAAACCGATCGAGCAACACCCGCTCGATGTAATCGGTCAACTGAGTGCGATCCATTTCTGAGGAGCTGAGATTGATATAGACCGACGCCTGACCAGAGCCATTATTCTTGAACACCTGCGGATCGTCCGCTTCTTCAGGCAGTGAACGCTGCGCCCGAGCTACCGCGTCACGAATGTCACTCACACCGGTATTGAGATCATAACCAAGCTCGAAAGTCACCGTGATACGAGACATTCCGTTGCGGCTAACTGAGGTAATCTGATCAATCCCACTGATGCCCGCTAATTGATCCTCCAGCACGCTGGTGATCTGACTTTCAATAATGGTGGCCGAAGCGCCTTGATAACGGGTGGAAACCGATACCACAGGGCTTTCAATATCCGGCATTTCACGTACTGCGAGTTTAGTGAAAGAGACCACACCAAACACGCACAGCAACATACTCAGTACTAACGCCGCGACAGGGCGCTTTACCGATACATCTGACAACCACATTATTTGTCATCCTTCTTCAGCGGACGCCCTTCTACGGTGACTTCGCTAACACGCGCGTTGTCACGCATATTGACTATGCCTTGAACGACAATTTTCTCACCAATCTGTAAGCCTTTCTCAATCACGACCTGATTTTCAACCCGAGCGCCCAGACTCACTTCACGTCGTTTGGCTACATTGTCTTCACCAATCACGTAAACAAAACGTTTGGTGCCGGAATACTCAAGAGCCTGCACTGGAATAATCGGTGCACTAATAGCGGGGAAATGGATGCGTGCCGACATCAACATGCCCGGCTTGAGGCGCTGATCTGGATTGGGGAAATGCACGCGCACTCGTAAATTTAAGGTTTCTTGATTGATACGCGAATCCACAGCCACCACCGAACCTTCAAACTGCACGTTTGGCCACGCTTCGCTACTGCCTTGCACCTTCATGCCTTTGCTTAACTGTGGCAGATAACGTTCTGGAATTTGCAGATCGAGCTGCATCAAGGAAAGATTATCCAGCGTCAGTAATTCAGAGCCCGCACTCACCCACTTACCGCGGCTAAAATCGATAAACCCAACCGTGCCATCAAAAGGAGCAGTAATGTGTAAATCGGCCAAATTGGCCTGAGCGGCATTCAATCTCGCTTGACCAATCTCCACTCGGGCGCGCTGTGCATCAATTTCCGTGGGCGTAATCGCATTACGTTTTAGCAAGCGCTCGTATTCCGTCAGTTTACGCTGCTCATCTTGTAAATAAGCTTTCGCTTCCACCAAGGCCGCTTGAGCTTTGTCATCATCTAATTTGATCAGAATCTGATCTTTTTTGACTTGCTGATTGGCTTGCACCGCAATCATGTTCACTTTACCCGCCACTTCGGCGGCAATATCGACCGATTGCTCGGCTTTAAGCTTACCCACAACAGAAAGAGATTGAGAAATTTGCTGAGATTGAACCGACTCTGTCACAACAGAAATCGCGGACGGCTGGTTCGGCTCTTTGGCCGATAGCACAGCGCTGTTCATGAGTAGGGTCAGTAAGGTCAATGAAAGTACAGTGTTTTTGTTCATGATTTGGCTTAGTGTCTAAAAAATCCGTTTATATTGTAGCGAGTTATACGCAACTGAAACGTCAAGGAACGTAAAGATTGCCAGTAAAAGTGTAAGGTTCGCTGTGACTTAAGCAGCTAAAATGGTCAATTATTTGCGTCTTTGCCCAAAAAGCCATCATTCGATTCAATTTGCTAAAAAAACAGTTTACAGAGAGAGCGAGTTTGATAAGATGCGCTCCGCACTTGAGCGATGTGTTGGGAAAACATCACTTAAGCTTTTCAGAAAATGAAAAGAAAACACCCTGGAGGGGTTCCCGAGTGGCCAAAGGGAGCAGACTGTAAATCTGCCGGCTCCGCCTTCGATGGTTCGAATCCGTCCCCCTCCACCATATTCTTCTCGTAAGAGAAACCCTTGATTGATGCGTTGGGAAAACGTCAGTTAAGTCTTTTCAGAACTGAAAAGAAAAATACCCCGGAGGGGTTCCCGAGTGGCCAAAGGGAGCAGACTGTAAATCTGCCGGCTCCGCCTTCGATGGTTCGAATCCGTCCCCCTCCACCATATTCTCTCGTAAGAGAAACCCTTGATTGATGCGTTGGGAAAACGTCAGTTAAGTCTTTTCAAAATTGAAAAGAAAAACCCCCTGGAGGGGTTCCCGAGTGGCCAAAGGGAGCAGACTGTAAATCTGCCGGCTCCGCCTTCGATGGTTCGAATCCGTCCCCCTCCACCATATTCTCTCGTAAGAGAAACCCTTGATTGATGCGTTGGGAAAACGTCAGTTAAGTCTTTTCAGAACTGAAAAGAAAAATACCCCGGAGGGGTTCCCGAGTGGCCAAAGGGAGCAGACTGTAAATCTGCCGGCTCCGCCTTCGATGGTTCGAATCCGTCCCCCTCCACCATATACAGAAAGCCAGCTCATCGAGCTGGCTTTTTTGTTAGCTAAGCATTTTGCTGACCAAACTTGGGGTTGAAAAAATAATCCATCCCTTGTCACCCTTTCTATTTTCACTATCTATATTTTCACTACCTATATTTTCCACTCTCCATAAAAAAGCCCCGACAATGCGGGGCTGAAAAGTGATTGAATCCTATAGGGGTGACTCAATCAGGATGATGCGTGTTTCGTATGGACGTAACACTTGGTGCGCCAACACGCGCTGTAATTCAATACCCGGATAGTTGCCTAGCAAGTAGAGCGCATCATCGAGCGGCAATTCTGGCAGAACACATTCAGTTTCGTGACCGTAATAGTTGTTCAAACAGATCAACACTTGTTTCTGATTACGGCGCTGATAAGCAAATATCTCTTTATGCTCCGGCAACAAGTCGGTGTAATCACCGTCCGTAATCACCGCCACTTTCTTACGTAGCGATAGCAAACGACGGTAGAAATAGAACACCGAATGCGGGTCTTCTAACGCGGCCTGTGCATTGATTTCAGGATAGTTACGCGCCACTTCAATCCAAGGTTCGCCACGAGTAAATCCAGCGTGGAGACTGGCATCCCATTGCATTGGCGTGCGTGAATTATCACGAGATTTTTGCGCCAAAATCGCCATCATGTCACTTTCAGAGACACCTTGTTGCTGCACCATGATTTGGTGAATGTTGATGCTTTCAACATCGCGATACTGCTTGATCGACGTAAAGCCTGGGTTAGTCATTCCAATCTCTTCACCTTGGTAGATATAAGGTGTGCCTTGCATTAGATGAATGGTGGCCGCCAGCATTTTGGCTGACTCAACTCGGTACTGCTGATCATCACCTAAACGGCTCACAATCCGCGGCTGATCGTGGTTACACCAAAACAGCGCGCCCCATCCTTTGCCATTGAGCCCCGTTTGCCAATGATTGAAAATTTGCTTGAGTTGCAGAAAATCAAACGGCGCTTTCGTCCACTTTTCGCCATTCGGATAATCGACTTTCAAGTGATGGAAATTAAACACCATAGAAAGCTCTCGACCATCGAGCGCAGAATATTGTTGGCAATGTTCTAAGGTGGTTGAAGACATTTCGCCGACGGTTACGCTGCCATAACGCTGGAAAACATCACGGCTGATCTCTTGCAGATACTCATGCACTCTTGGGCCATCAGTGTAAAAGCGGCGACCATCACCGATGTCATCATTGGCAAAATCTTGTTGCTTGGAAATGAGGTTAATCACGTCAAGTCGGAAGCCATCGACACCTTTTTCAGCCCAAAATCCGATGATGTTTTTTACTTCTTCTCGAACGTGCGGATTTTCCCAGTTCAGATCGGCCTGCTCTTTGGCAAACAGATGCAAATAATACTCACCGGTCGCTTCATCCAGCGCCCACGCACTCCCGCCGAATTTGGATTGCCAGTTATTCGGCGCACCACCATTAACCGGCTTACGCCAAATATAGTAATCACGGTAAGGGCTATTGCGATCGCCCAATGCAGATTGGAACCAAGCGTGTTCGGTTGAGGTGTGGTTAACCACGATATCCATGATGATGCGAATACCACGACGATGGGCTTCTTTCAGCAGTTGTTCGAAATCTTGCATCGTGCCAAAGTCTGGGTTAATCGCGTAATAATCGGCAATGTCATACCCATTATCGACCATAGGCGATTGATAAATCGGCGTCAGCCAAATCGCTTCAATCCCAAGCTTTTGCAAATAATCGAGCTTGCTGATAATGCCTTGCAGATCGCCCACGCCCTTCGCGCCACTATCGCAAAAGCTTTTCGGATAAATTTGATAAATTGCAGCGGTTTTCCACCAAGGCATGGATTGGGTTGAGCTACTCATACTACTCTCACTTACTCAAAAATTGACTCAAAAACAAAGAAAGGAGTGGCATAAACCACTCCTAAATCGGGTAGAGATTAAGCAGCCGAAACGGCCAATTTGCCTGAACTCTGTGCGCGCTTGTACATCAGCAGAGTCAATGCTGCGGGTACCAAAATCGCAATTAACATGGCGACGAGGTAAATACTCCAAAACTGCGGCTGAATCGAGAGAATACCCGGCAAACCGCCGACACCGATGCCGTTGGCCATCACACCTGCGCTACCACAGACTGCGGCAGCCAAAGCACTGCCGATCATTGCGCTCAGCATAGGGAATTTGTATTTAAGGTTGATACCGTACATCGCAGGTTCAGTCACACCAAGGTAAGCGGAAATCGCCGCCGGTACAGAAATGTCCCGTTCGCCCTGCTTTTTACTGATGATAATGATGCCCACTACTGCCGATGCTTGCGCAATGTTAGATAACGCGATCAACGGCCAAATTGGTGTACCGCCAAGCTCTTGCATCAGCTGCAGATCCACCGCGTTAGTAGTGTGGTGAATGCCAGTAATCACGAGAGGAGCATATAATAAGCCAAATAAAGTCGAACCAATCACTGCGAAATCACCCGTCATCGCCGCCTTCGCTGCAAATGCAACGCCATCACCAATTACGCGACCAAATGGGCCGATGAAGGCGTGAGCAAGTACCACTGACACAATGATCGACACAAATGGCACCACCACCAAATAAAGGTAAGAAGGCACTACACGTCTTAAATTGTTTTCAATAAAGGCCAGTACAACGCCAGCTAAAATGGCAGGGATAACCTGAGCTTGGTAGCCTACTTTCTCAATCGCAAACAGTCCGAAATCCCACACTTCTGGCACTTCTTTACCAATCAGGTAAGCGTTCATCAATTGCGGAGAAACCAGCGTTACCCCAAGGGTGATACCGAGGATTGGCGTACCGCCAAGTTTTTTCACGGTTGACCAGCAAACACCGACAGGTAAGAAGAAGAAGATAGCTTCACCAATCAACCACAAGAACGCATGAACCGATGCCCAAAACTGACTGATTTCAGTCAGAGTTTTGCCATCAAACATGCGAATGTCACCAATCACATTACGAAAACCGAGGATCAAACCACCAGTGATGATCGCAGGCAGCAGTGGCACAAAAATTTCAGCCAAATGGGAAATGCCACGCTCTAGCACATTCATGTTTTGACGCGCTGCGACTTTGGCATCGTCTTTGGAAACCGCCTGTTTCCCGGTTTGTTCCAGCAGCATTTTGTACACTTGATCGACTTCGGTACCAATGACTACCTGAAATTGCCCAGCATTGGTAAAGCAGCCCTTAACTATGCTCAGCGCTTCCAAACCCGCCTTGTCAGCCTGATCTGGCTGATTTAACACAAAGCGTAAGCGTGTCAAACAGTGAGTAACGCTCGCAATATTGCTTTCGCCTCCCACCAATTCGATAAGACGCGTAACGTCTTGTTTCGCTATCTTGCTCATATCCTCGTCCACCCTATTGAATTATTATCATTGCAGCAATTGGGAACAGTCCCAAATCAATTGGTGCGATATTGACACAATGCATAACAGATAAAAATGGGAACAATCCCATTAATTGAATAGGATCACATTGTGCGTTATTTATGCGTCAATTTAGTGTAGTTAAAAGAGAGGCAAAATCACAAAAGTGGCGAAAAAAACACTGATGAGGAGCCGAATGAAAACACCGAATTAAAGAAAGAATAGACTTAGCGAGATACTGGCATTTGGGTCAAATGCACACAGCCATGGTGAGAGCCACACAGCTGTTCAATCAGCAGATCTGCCGCCAGTTTTCCGGCCTCACGATAACCTGGATCGACACTGAATATGTTCGGAAACAGGAAAGAGAGCAACTCATTACCACCAACCCCCGTAACCACTACGTCATCTCGCTGCAGCTCTTGCAAACGCTTAATCACGCCGAGCGCCAAAGTATCACTCGCGCACACAATCGCTTGGGTTTGCTCCGTCAGCACTTTATCTACCAGCAAATAAGCGCTTTCATGATGCAGTTGTCCGGTTTGGTAATTCGCAACAATCTCATGCTCAGTACACCAATTGAGATAGGTGTTGAGCCGCTGCTCACCCGTGGTTTTGTCACGTGGGTCAACCCCAATGAAAGCAATATCGCGTAACTGTTTTTGTGCCAAATGCTGCAGCGCACGCTCTATAACCCCAGCATTGTCATAATTGATAGAGGAAATCTCATCACTGTGCATGGCCAAGAGCACGCAGCGGTGCTGCCAACTGAGTAAAGCATCATGATCGATGTCGGTAAAGCCAAACACAATGACGCCATCAACTTGTCGCTTGGCGAGCACTTTCAAATGAGAATTGGTTTTTTCACGGCTAAATTGGCTTTCCATGATCACCACATCGTAGCCGTGAGCATAGAAAGCTTGCAGCATAGTGCTGACCGCTTTGTTTTCAGAAGGAGAATCCAGACGTGAAATAATGATACCCACGACTTTCTGACTACCACCGCGCATGGTTTGTGCCGATTTAGAGGGCACATACCCCGACTCTGCAATCACCTGCTCTACTTTAGCGCGGGTTTCAGGCTTCACTTTAGGATCATTGGTTAACACGCGCGAAACGGTAGATTTACCGACGCCTGAAAGTCTAGCAATGTCTAAAATAGTCAGTTTTCGATTCATGCGTTTGTATTGGTATTCATTGATAAGAAAAGAATGAGCGGTCAATAAGGTCACTGAAGCGACCTTATTTTTTCACTCGCAGTAGATAATGAGGCACATCGCGAATGCTATCGAGCACGATGGTCGCTAAGGCTTCACCTTGCTCTGTGATTGGTTTACCGGTGCGCACCAAAATCTTAGTGCCTACACCCGCCGCTTCAGCTGCCATCATATCTTCGGCTTTGTCACCGACCATTACCGAATTGGCCATGTCGATGTTCAGGAAATCACGCGCCGAGAGAAACATGCCCGGCTTAGGTTTGCGGCAATCACACTCTTCTTTGTATTGCCCCATGCCATGTTCAGC
Organism: Vibrio paracholerae; assembly: GCF_037672085.1. NCBI lineage: Bacteria > Pseudomonadati > Pseudomonadota > Gammaproteobacteria > Vibrionales > Vibrionaceae > Vibrio > Vibrio paracholerae. The sequence goes on from NZ_JBBHLM010000002.1 coordinate 2,133,134, forward strand.
ATGGTGCGGACAATAATAGATACCATCAAACTCAACCCCATTATCGGCAAAGTTCCAGTCCATCCACTGGGTGAGAGAAATGAAACGTTCTTCGCTAAATTTGCCACGCGCAATACCGGATTGATTGGTAACCAGCACCAACAAATACCCCATACGCTGCAAAGCCGCAGTCGCTTCAAATACACCTTCAATAAATTGGAAATCATGCTCATCATGCACGTAACCATGATCGACGTTGATCACGCCATCACGATCCAGAAATACGGCGGGTTTGGCCAAAATGCTGTCTCTTTCAAGTCACTTTGCGCGAATTATTGCACGCTTTATTTTTTTCATCACTATCTATATTTTTTTCGTCACTATCTAATAACTTTCTCTTCTAATTACCCGCAACCATTTAGACGTCTAGACGTAAAAATATCTATTGACTTAAACTCAGCAAGCCCATAGCATCGACTACCAATTGAGGAAGAGGCCAACAGATTATTCTGCCTCGAGCAGTACAGGGTTGCACATGATTGAGATTAAAAGCGTAAATAAGGTGTTCTATCAGGGGGATAAACAAATCCACGCCCTGAAAGACATCAATTTATTCATTCCACAGGGTACGATTTTTGGGGTGATTGGCTCATCCGGTGCCGGAAAAAGTACGCTGATCCGTTGTGTCAACATGCTAGAAAAACCGACCAGCGGCCAAGTGATTGTCGATGGTGTGGATCTCACCACGCTCAGTAATCCACAACTGTGCGCGGCTCGCCGTAACATAGGTATGATTTTCCAGCATTTTAATCTGCTTTCATCACGCACTGTGTTTGAAAACGTAGCTCTGCCACTTGAGTTAGCGGGCCAATCACAACAGCATATCGAAACGAAAGTGACTGAATTGCTGGCCCTGGTTGGTCTCTCTGAGAAAAGAGAGAGCTACCCGGCGAATCTGTCAGGCGGCCAGAAGCAACGTGTCGCGATTGCCCGCGCTTTGGCAAGCGATCCCAAAGTATTGCTGTGCGATGAAGCCACCAGCGCGCTGGATCCAGCGACAACGCAGTCGATTTTAGAACTACTTAAAGAGATCAACCGTCAGCTTAATCTGACCATTTTGCTGATTACCCATGAAATGGATGTGGTAAAAAGCATCTGTCATGAAGTGGCGATCATTGGTGGCGGTGAGCTGGTTGAGAAAGGCACGGTCGGCGATATTTTTGCCCACCCGAAAACCGAGTTGGCACATCAATTCATCCGCTCAACGTTGGATTTATCGATTCCAGAAGATTATCAAGTGCGCTTACAGCCAACTCGCGTAGCAGGCAGCTACCCACTGGTGCGTTTGGAATTTACCGGCGCCACCGTGGATGCGCCACTGATGACGCAAATTGCTCGCAAATACAATATTGATGTCAGCATTCTTAGCTCAGATCTGGATTACGCCGGCGGCGTGAAGTTTGGCATGATGGTCGCTGAAATTTTTGGTAATGCCGACGATGATGAAGCCGCGATTCGTTATCTGCGCGAAAACAACGTAAAAGTAGAGGTGCTGGGTTATGTCCTTTAATACGATTGCACAATGGTTTGCACTCAATAGCGACCTACTGTTAACCGCCACATGGCAAACACTGTATATGGTCGCGATTGCCGGTGCGGTGGGTTTTGCGCTCGGGATTCCGCTAGGAGTGATTCTCCATACCACCAAAAAAGAGGGCTTACTGGAAAACCTACCGCTGAACCGTGCGCTCGGCGCCGTGGTTAACATCGGTCGCTCAGTACCCTTTTTGGTATTGATGGTCGCCATCATCCCTGTCACCAAACTGATTGTCGGCACTTTTATCGGTACCACTGCGGCTATTGTGCCACTCACGATTGGGGCGATTCCGTTTGTAGCGCGCCTGATTGAGAGTGCGCTGCTTGAAGTGCCAACAGGCTTAGTGGAAGCGGCGCAATCTATGGGGGCGACGCCACTGCAAATCATTCGTAAGGTACTGCTGCCTGAAGCGCTGCCGACGATTTTAAACTCAGTCACGATTACTCTCGTGACACTGGTCAGCTACTCAGCCATGGCAGGTACCGTTGGCGGTGGTGGTCTGGGCGATGTGGCGATCCGTTACGGATTCCACCGTTACGACATCACCATCATGGCGGTCACTGTGGTCATGCTGATTGTGCTGGTACAAATTATTCAATCCATCGGCGATGCGTTGGTACGCCGCGTCGATCATCGATAAGCAAAACAAAAGCCTTTTTTGAACAAGGAGTTCATCATGAAGTTTAGCCTGAAAAGTTTACTGACTATCGCTGCTGCAGCCTCAACCCTAATTTTGGCCGGCTGCGGTGAAAAAGCCGTAGATAACAACAAAGTGAAAATTGGTGTTATGGCGGGTGCGGAAGCACAAGTTGCTGAAGTTGCATCTAAAATTGCCAAGGAAAAATACAATCTTGACGTGGAGTTAGTCATTTTCACCGACTACGTTACACCAAACGCCGCATTGGATGACGGTTCTATTGATGCAAACGCATTCCAGCACAAACCCTACCTCGATAAACAAATCGCGGACCGCGGTTACAAATTGGCGATCGTCGGTAACACCTTTGTTTATCCCATCGCTGGTTACTCAAAACAGATCAAATCAGTTGATGAACTACAAGATGGCGCGCGCATTGCAGTTCCAAATGACCCAACCAACCTAGGCCGTTCACTGCTACTACTGGAACAACAAGGTCTGCTCAAACTGCGTGAAGATGTTGGCCTACTAGCGACCGTACGTGACATCGTTGAAAATCCGAAGAAACTTGAGATTCTCGAATTGGATGCTGCGCAGCTACCACGTTCACTGGATGATGTTGCTCTATCTATCATCAACACCACTTACGCAAGCTCAATCAACCTGACCCCAGAAAAAGATGGCATCTTCGTTGAAAACAAAGAGTCACCTTACGTCAATATTTTGGTTGCCCGTGAAGCAAACGTGAACGCCGAAAACGTACAAAACTTCAAGAAAGCCTACCAAACCGATGAAGTCGCTAAAGCCGCGTCTGAAATCTTCCAAGGTGGCGCCGTAAAAGGCTGGTAATCGCCATTTCTAATGGTCTTCCCGCTTAAAAACAGAAAAGGTTGGCGCTACGCCAACCTTTTTTATTACTGAGTGCTTTGAATACGAATAGAGAAAAGATGAATGCGGGGGCATGAAGGTGCATCCAGCACTCTATTTCAAGTGATCCCAAGAAATATTGGAGACAATTCGGCACGGCTCACAACGGAAATGGAAGATGTCGTGCAGTGGCTCATCCAGTAACCAGTGACCGCCGCATTTAGGGCAAGGGCGCGCTTTTTCTTGCGCAAGGCTACTGCCTCCAACCCGATACTGATAGTAATAGGTTGGCACTTGAGTCAAAAATTCAATCCGCCCACGTAAATCCCAACCTCGGCGGAACAAATCACTGTCCACATCACAAATCTCATGCAGTGCGGCATGCTCCGCTTTGCACGCTCCGGCCATTTGCAACTCATCACACGCTTGCCACTCGGTTTGCCATTTGATCACCGCTTTGTGGTCACCATTAAAGGTCGGCGGATTACGATACAAAGGAATAGGCAACAGACTTTCACCGCTGCGCAGTGGTGAACACGTATGTACATAGGTGGTGTACAGCACCTGCCAACTCGGCATTTCCTCTTCTGCGGCTTGTTCTGAGTTGATGTCTAACCCCAGAATGCGAACTTTCGGCGCGAGCAAACTGGCCTCACTTAAACGGCTCACACAAGTTTCAACATATTCGGAATGAAATTTCGGGTGCAGGCTCTCTTTTTCAGGGCAGACGGCGCGCACGTAAAATACCCCATCACCCAGCACAATCGGGAACTCACGCCCCAATACTTGTCCGTTATAGCGCAGCGCATCCATCAAGCCATTGATCGCTTTATCCACGGCGCTGATGGTAGTGTTATCAAAACACTCAAACTCCAACTCAACCACGTACATCTCAATTCACCTTTGGTTCAAGCTGTTCTAAAAACGTCTCAAGATCGGCAGTCAATACTTCACGCTGCGCTGTCCCTAATTTCTCGAGGATCACATTACCACTCAGGTTACACACTGAAACCACTGCCATTTCATCCTCGGTTGTGGCGATAAATACGGTTGGCTTTTGCTTTAAGCGGCGCTGCATCACCAAATGCCCCAAGATGTTTTCCTGCAGGCGGGTGAAATCGTCTTCACTCCATACTTGCAGCAAAGTCAGCTCTCGGCCTCGCCACTGCGCAGGCATATCAGCACTAAACTGGCTAGCGTAAAACACTTTAATATCCTCGTGCAGCGTCAGCTCAATCGCTCGTTCGACATTACTGAAATCCGCCCACACGTCACGATGAACAGGACGCCAGCGCACCACATCGGTCAGCACTTCGACCACACAAGGCGAAGCCAGTCCCAATAATTCATCATTTTCCGGTAATTGGCCGGTTTGCTGGGCACAATGTTGTAGAAAACGCTGACTGAATGCACTCAAGGCTTGCACTACGCTTTGCGTCATAATCATCTCCATGTTGAGTTTGCGCCGCCTCGTTAATGACACTGGCACTGGGATTGCGTAAAATTCTGCACATTCTAATTGAATCGACTAAAAAACATGAGCAAATATTCCGATGCCAAAGAGCTGGCAAGCTTAACTCTGGGTAAAAAAACCGAGTATGCCAACCAGTATGACCCAAGCTTACTGCAACCGGTGCCACGTAGCTTGAACCGCAATGATCTGCATCTTAGCGCGACTCTGCCTTTTCAAGGTTGTGATATTTGGACGCTGTATGAGCTCTCTTGGCTCAATCAGAAAGGCCTGCCCCAAGTGGCGATCGGTGAAGTGTCGATTCCGGCAACCAGTGCCAATTTGATCGAATCCAAATCGTTCAAGCTCTATCTCAACAGCTATAATCAGACTCGTTTTGCATCTTGGGATGAAGTGCAAACACGCTTAGTGCACGATCTTTCTGCTTGCGCGGGAGAAGCCGTCACCGTTAACGTAAAGTCTCTGAACGAATACACCGCAGAGCCGATAGTGACTATGCAAGGCGAGTGCATTGATGATCAAGATATTGAAATCGCTAACTACGAGTTTGATGATGCCTTGCTGCAAGGTGCCGCACAGGGTGAAGAAGTCAGCGAAGTACTGCACAGCCATTTGCTTAAATCCAACTGCCTAATCACCAATCAACCCGACTGGGGGAGCGTCGAAATTGCGTATCACGGCGCTAAGATGAATCGTGAAGCCTTACTGCGTTATCTTGTCTCTTTCCGTGAGCATAATGAGTTTCATGAGCAGTGTGTTGAGCGTATTTTCACCGACATTATGCGCTACTGCCAACCACAGAGTTTGACCGTGTATGCGCGTTATACTCGACGCGGTGGCTTAGACATTAACCCATTCCGCTCCAGCCACCAGTCAGCACCGAACCATAATCAACGCATGGCGCGACAATAAGGATACGACTTAGGATGAGATTTCTGCGCTGGATAACCATAGCGACCTTACTTCTGGCTTCAAGTTGGGCTCAGGCCACGATTTACTCTTCACCTATGCTCAATGAAGCTAGCGGCTTGGTCGAGGTCTCACCCTTACAAGCAAAAAAAATGGCGCAGCAGTACCTTAATGAGCGCCATTTAGCCGAGAAACAGGAAAAACACCCCGCCACAATTGCTCGAGATGAAGCCGACAGCCGGACACGCACACCCGGCAGTACGGTCGATGCCTTGATGATTTTGGCGCTCGCTTTGGATAATCTTGGTGAACATGAACAAGCGCAACAGATTTTGCGCGATGCCAATGCACTGACTGAACAATACCAACTCCCCTATCTACACCTTGATGTGCAAATCCTTAGCACTCGTCTTATTTGGCAAAAAGAGGGCGATGCACAGGCCGCGCGCGAAAGAATACAGAAGATCAATGAGCAGTATCAGGTGATCGAAAATGCCGATCAAATCGCCAAAGGCATTGATTACAAACTTACGTTACTCAGTGCCGAAATCGCCTCAAAAGCCAATGAGCTTGAATTGGCCGATAAGCTCTTTGCCAAGGCCAAACCCTATCTTGACACCTTACAAAACGAAAAACCGGCCATTGAGTATCACCTAACCTTAGGTGAGCACAATCTTAGCCATGGACGCTATAACCTGGCGCTTTCCGAATTGTTGATCGCCTATTGGAGTGCTATTGAGAACAACGCCGGCGTGCTGTTAGCGCAAGCAAATACACTGCTAGGCAAACTGTTTTTCAATCGCCAAGTGTTAGATAAAGCACTCGATCACTTCTCACAAGCGGCAGACTTTTATGGCCGCTACGAACAATCCCCATTTTTATCTGCTGTACTCAAACAAATGGGCGATGTCTACTACCAACAAGGCAAATATAACTTAGCCTTGGTGCATTATTTAAATGTGATTGACCATCAAAATAATCAATCGTCACTCAGTGATGAAATTGAAATTCGCATCAATCTCTCCGCTACCTATTTACAACTCTACAACTATCCCATTGCTGAGCAGTATTTGACCAGCGCTGAAGAGCTATTAGGAATGGCTGATATTCCTCGTTTAAATGGGCACGCCGCCCTACTGCATTCAGGGTTGGCTTATTATCAAGAAATAAATCAGGATATCGTTCGTTATGCAGAAATGGCACTGCACATTGGTCAATCGATTCAAGATGACGAACTTCAAGAGCGAGCTTACCGTTTACTTTCTCTCGGTTATGAAAGAACCGGCTCAGCCGCCAAAGCGCTAGACAATTTTAAAAAGAGTCAGGTTATCGCCCAAAAACGCCAAAATAAGCTTAACCAAATCAGTGAAGATGCATTTCGTCAGCAACGGGAGTTTATTGAACAGACCTTGCATTTAGTTGGACAAGAAAAACAACTGCAAGAGACCAACCATCAATTTAGCCAATTACGTAAAGTAGCCTTGTTTTTACTGAGCATTAGCTTAGTGCTTTTTTTGATTACTTTGCGACGCGGTTATCTTATTCAAGGCTTTCAAGATCAAGTTTCTGAGTTACATGACACGTTATTTACCCACTCAAGATCGCGCCTCAGCAATCTGCGTATGCTGAATGCGAAGTTACCCAGTTCATTAGAAAACAGTAACCGTAACTATGAACAGTGGCAGCTAGGGGAGCTCATTCGTCAACCGCTCAACGATAGATTACGTTTTGTGCTGATCGATATTCCCTTCATGCGCAACATGTATCTGCAAAATGGTTATACCGCCGGTTTAGAATTAGAGCGTGCTTTTGGAAAATTTCTTAAAACTAAAATAAAAGAACCCGATCGGTTGTACCATTTTTCAGATGCAAGCCTGTTGTATATCGAAAAAAATGGCAGCGAGCGAAGTGAACCAGAAATATTATTCAACCAGATTCAATCTTGGCTGAATGATTTTGCACCAGAAAGAAAAATAAACCGAATAGTTCGAATTGGTATTGCCGATTACCCATTTTTACCGCGGGCTTATACCGCCATCAATGATAAAGAATTGTTGGATATTTTGTTGATGGCAACCAATATCGCCAGAGAGTTAAGCTTGAGTGAAGGCCAAAGTCATTGGGTCTATTTTAAAGCGATTGATAATGCCCCAGCCGCCAGCTTTGCTTCAGAAAATATTCGACTTTCTTGTAAACAAGCAATAAATCAAGGGCTGATCAAAGTCCACTCTTCTTATAAGAATGAGGACAACATCAAAAAACTCTTAAAAGATGGATAAATGCTGCCCAGTCGGCATAAACACTGGGTGACGCCAGCAAAATATTTGTTATTATCGACAAATCAATAAATAGGATCAGAATTGATCCTCAACTATCCAGTTTGTTGTACATGGGCGTTCTAGAACAAGATATCCAAGCAGAGCTTCAAAAACTGAAATCTCAGTTAGAACAAGTACGTTTGACACAAAGGGATACTTCGTTCAAATTTAACCGAGAGCAGCAAGTTCTTAAACGAATGGTCACTTCCTTGGCTACGACTTACCGCGGCAGTAGCTCTCGACTAAACCAAAGTTTAGAAGAACTCTGTTTTGCATTAGAACAACAAAAAGACATCAGTACGCTGATCCCGAAATTAGCCGTACTGGAACGCATGTTGAAACAACAGTCATTGGCCATGGACAAACAAACGAGTCATCTGGATAGCCAGCTACAGCACAGCGGTGAAACGCTACTGCGCGTCCCCGGCTTACCCGCCAAGATCAAACGCGATCTTCGAGATCTGCTGAGTTTTAGCGCCGCGCAGCCGCTGGAAAAAACTCAGCAAGCTTTGCGTTTGCTGGAAATTTATGAACGCGCGGTCAAAATTCAATGCGCAAATCCCAATCTGGCGCTCAATGAGCTTACTCAACAAGCGGATCGTGAGCTGCTGCATCGACTTGCCGTTGATTTACAACACTTGATTACTGAGTTGGATTTCAATGGTGAATCGGGTGATCAACTGACCGATATCCGAACCAAGCTTCTGCTTGGCGTCAATACCCATACCCTGCTTGAGCTCACCCTTGAAGTACTGCGTTTAGTCGTCGATGGAAGCCATGCTGAGCGCAAAGCAGCCGAAGCCTTTCTCGAGCAAGTGAATCTCTCAATTGGCAATAACCTAAAAAGCGCGACTCAAAATCTTGAGCAAAGCCAGAGTTACATGGCACATCGTCAAGAGATGAATGGCGAGCTGAGCAGTTTGGTGGCTCGTAGCCAGACCGCGCTCAAAGAACAGACGGAGCTAGAACAGCTCAAGCTGAAAATGGCGCCTTTACTGCGCGAGATGTCTTCACTTTCTGAACGCTTACTCTTAGCGGAGCAACGTGAGCAAGCCCTACTTGAGCGTATGCGCTATAGCAAAGATCAGATGGAAGCCCTGTCTGATTTGGCACAAGATTATCGTCGCCGCCTTGAAGATCAGGCATTGCGCGCACAACTCGATCCTCTGACCAAAGTGTACAATCGCAGCAGCTTTACTGAGCGACTTGAACATGAGTATCGCCGCTGGATCCGTACGCAACACAATTTGCGGGTAGTGCTGTTTGATATTGATAAATTCAAATCGATCAACGACAGCTTTGGCTATACCGCAGGCGATAAGGCTTTAAATATCATTGCTCGCACCATCAAAAAAGAATTACGAGACAGTGACACCGTGGCTCGCTTCTCTGGTGAAGAGTTCATTCTGTTACTGCCTGAACGCTCCGACAACGAGAGTTACCAGATTATTCACCAGATCCAGCTCAACGTCTCGAAACTGCCGTTCAAGTTCCGCGATAAGAGCCTGACCATCACGCTGTCTGCAGCGAGTATCCGTTTCATGGATTCTGATACGCCCGAAACGGTTCTTGATCGTTTAAATCTGACGCTAAGTGAAGCCAAAAATATCGGTCCAAGTCAGTTGGTTTGGAAATAACTGATTAATATTTAAACTAATTAACTGTTAATTTGTGCTCAATTTCACAATTACCCCCTCAATCTATTTTCTTACCTAACTAGATACCTCTAGATTGAAGCCAGATATATCAAGAGGTTATCACCCCCTTCTCTGGGTATCTCTGCTACTCTTGTTTTATAACAAATGCTCAACATCATGCTCTAGCATGACCTCAACCTCAGGTTGAAGGAGGACACTATGATTATTCAAGTCAGCCCAGCCGGCAGTATGGATCTACTGTCGCAACTCGAAGTCGAACGTCTGAAAAAGACCGCCTCGAGTGATCTCTACCAGCTTTATCGCAATTGCAGCCTGGCCGTGTTGAACTCAGGCAGCCACACGGATAACTCAAAAGAGCTGCTCGATAAATATAAGAATTTCGATATCACCGTCATGCGCCGTGAACGCGGTATCAAACTTGAGCTGGCGAATCCCCCCGAACATGCTTTTGTCGATGGACAAATCATCAAAGGAATTCAAGAGCACTTATTTGCCGTGCTGCGCGATATTGTTTACGTCAATATGCATTTAGCCGATAGCCAGCGCCTTAACCTGACTAACGCGACGCACATTACTAACCTCGTGTTTGGTATTTTGCGCAATGCCGGAGCACTGATTCCCGGAGCGACACCCAATCTCGTTGTATGCTGGGGTGGACATTCAATTAATGAAGTTGAATACCAATACACTCGCGAAGTCGGCCATGAGCTCGGTTTACGTGAACTGAACATCTGTACCGGTTGTGGTCCCGGTGCGATGGAAGGCCCAATGAAAGGCGCGGCGGTTGGCCACGCCAAACAGCGTTATTCGGAATACCGCTACCTCGGATTGACCGAGCCTTCAATTATTGCCGCCGAGCCGCCCAACCCTATCGTCAATGAGCTGGTGATCATGCCAGATATCGAAAAACGTTTGGAAGCGTTCGTGCGTATGGCACATGGCATCATCATTTTCCCCGGAGGTCCCGGTACGGCAGAAGAGCTACTGTATATCTTGGGCATTATGATGCATCCGGAAAACGCCGATCAACCGATGCCTATTGTGCTGACTGGGCCAAAACAGAGTGAAGCGTATTTCCGCTCTTTGGATAAATTTATCACCGATACCTTGGGTGAAGCCGCTCGCAAGCATTACAGCATCGTCATCGATAATCCAGCGGAAGCAGCACGTATTATGAGTAATGCCATGCCACTGGTGCGCCAACATCGTAAAGATAAAGAAGATGCGTACAGCTTTAACTGGTCACTCAAAATTGAGCCGGAATTCCAACTGCCGTTTGAGCCTAACCACGAAAGCATGGCGAACCTTGATTTGCACTTAAATCAACGCCCAGAAGTGCTTGCCGCCAATCTGCGTCGAGCCTTCTCTGGTGTTGTGGCAGGCAACGTCAAAGCGGAAGGGATCCGTGAAATTGAACGCCACGGTCCCTTTGAAATGCATGGTGACCCAGTGTTAATGAAAAAAATGGATCAGCTACTCAATGATTTCGTTGCCCAAAACCGGATGAAACTTCCAGGCGGCAGCGCATACGAGCCTTGCTATAAGATAGTGACTTAAACCTAAAGCCAATGTCTGCTCAAGCCAGAACTCGTCGCTTGGGTAGTAATCTTGACGGATTTGATTACAATAAGGGCCTCACAAGCCCTTATTTTTTATGGTTTTTGGTTATGTCTCTTCATCTTGTCATTATTGATGCGCTTAATTTGATCCGCCGCGTTCACTCCGCGCAGCCCGATCCCAACGACATCACCAGAACCGCGGAAACCACAACACGCACTCTGCAGCGCATCATTAATGAAGCGCAGCCCAGCCATATGATTGCGGTGTTTGATCATCATTTATCTGATCGTGGCTGGCGCGCTGAGTTACTCCCAACTTACAAAGCCAATCGCAAACCCATGCCAGACGTTTTGCAGCAAGGGCTAGACTCGATTCAAGATGCGTGGTGGCAACTAGGGATTGATTCGCTGTTATCGGAAGGCGATGAAGCGGACGATCTGGTTGCAACACTGGCTTGTAAAGTGGCGGCTCATCAAGAAAAAGTGACGATTATCTCGACTGATAAGGGCTACTGTCAGTTACTTTCTCCGACCTTACAAATCCGCGACTACTTTCAGCAACGTTGGTTAGATGAGCCTTTTATCGCTCAGGAGTTTGGCGTTACTCCCGCACAATTAACCGACTATTGGGGATTAACGGGCGTCAGCTCAAGCCAAATTCCCGGTGTGGCCGGTATTGGCCCGAAAGCGGCGAAAGAGATTTTAAACCAGTTCTCGAGTATTGAAGAGGCATATGCCAGCCCTGAACTACCGGCAAAGTATCGCAAAAAACTCGATCCTCACATTGAAATGGCGCGCATCTGTAAACAAGTCAGTGCCTTGAAAACGGACATCGAGCTTGGGTTTAACTTGCAAGATATCCGTTTTAACTCATCGTCCGCGGACTAAATCCCCTCTGATTAGGCATCACAACACAGACTACTGACTTTTCCACGCCGCGTAACTAAACCAGATCCAGCCTAAGATGAACATCACGCCACCAAAAGGCGTGATAGGACCAAACCACTTCACACCCGTGAGTGCGAGCGCGTACAAGCTACCGCTAAAACAGACGATCCCGACCAAGAAAAACTGTGCCGCGCGGCGAAAGCCTTTATGCGCGGCTTCATGGAGCGGCAGCAACAATAATACGCCGCAAACGAGCAGAGCCAATGCATGGATAAATTGATACTGCACCCCCGTCTCAAACACATCGAGTAAATACGGGCTTAACATCTTTTTTAAACCGTGCGCCGCAAAGGCGCCTAAACCCACCGCAACACCCGATAGCAAGCCCCCGAGAGCGAGTAAATACTTACTGTTCATCCTTTACCTCATAACCCGAATTTACTGGTTGTGCTTATGTTGCAAAATATCCACTTGCTCACTGCGCGCTTTTTTGAGCATCCAATCGCGGAAAGTGGCGATCCGTCCCATATCCGCCTGCTTTTCATGGCACACCACATAGAAGGCGTTATTGGTCATCAATACCTCATCAAAAGGGGCAATCAAGCGACCAGCATCAATTTCTGGTTGCGCTAACACGTTATTGCCTAACGCGACACCTTGCCCATGCGCAGCCGCTTGCAACACCATGGTTGAATGACTGAAGATCGGCCCATGGTTAACATTGACGTTATCAAGGCCATTCTCTTTGGCAAATTGTTTCCAGTCTTTACGCGAGGTATCGTGCAACAAGGTGTGATAAGCCAAATCGCTTAATTTCTCCATTGGCTTGTTACCCAGCAACAACGCCGGAGAACAGAGTGGGATCAAAAACTCCTGATACAACTTATCGGCGCGCAAGCCCGGCCAACTGCCTCGGCCATAATAAATCGCCACATCCACATCATCGGTAAGCGAACCTTCATCCATATCGACGGCCTTAATGCGCACATCAATATCCGGCTCTTGCTGGTTAAAATCCGCCAAACGTGGCACTAACCATTGAATCGCAAAACTCGGCGGCAAACTGATGGTCAGCGCCCCTTTTTCACTGCGCTCAAGTAATTTATCGGTCGCTTCAGCTAATGAACTAAAAATATCTTTTATGTCGAGGAAATAACTTTGCCCCTCTTCGGTCAGCAATAAAGAGCGATTACGACGACGAAAGAGTTTCAAGCCTAAAAACTCTTCTAATGCTTTGATTTGGTGGCTAACTGCGGCCTGCGTCACAAATAATTCTTCAGCTGCTCGGGTAAAACTCAAATGGCGAGCGGCCGCTTCAAACACTTTTAACGAATTCAGAGGTGGTAATCTTCTGGACATAGAGGCACTCAATTAGAGATTAGTTTTTTTTATCTGAAACATTATAATTTGTCCGTTGCTAACAGACCAGAGAAAATCTATATTTCACCGCGCAACGGCGGCCTGAACGGCTTGATTTCCTTGTAAATCAATAGGCTTAGTTGTTGCGATGTTGTGTTTGCAAACTCGAAATTCGAGTTAGGTAGTTTCTACCACCCGTTTTGTGCAGTTATCCCTGCCACAAAACAAATACTTCCTGTATTTATTTTTGACCTGTCTGTCAAATTTTTAGCACCGCCTTTAGGCGGTGTTTTTTTATCTGCATTTTTAGCTCCAACCCAGTAAATACTACACTTATACACAAACTACTTGGCGTTGCAGGTAAGCGGCAAGTAAGTGACAAATTTGTCTGGAACAAATTTGCACAGCCATCGGCTGGCCTTTGGTGAGAGCCAAGGATGGCTCTCATAATCCCCATGAGCATAGGCAAACTATGTGATTGGGGTGAACGAGCGTAGCCAACACCGCAGCTGCTTCAAATAGGAAGGGTATAAAGCAAAAAAACGCAGAGCCTGCTGAGCAAACTCTGCGTTTCATCTATTCATGATCACGTTATGGGCAATGAACTATCGACAATGGACTATGGGCGATAGACTTTCACATTGTTAAACCCTTGCTCTTGCAGGTACAGCGCTTGCAAGCGGCTCATCACGCCACGTGAGCAGTACAGCAAGTAGGTTTTTGACTGATCGAGGTCACCAAATTGAGTCGCAAGCTTATAGAAAGGCAGATGCTTCACTTCCACACCCGCAATCTCTAGTGGGCTTTCGTCCTCTTCGTCTGGGCTACGAATATCCAGTACGACGGCGTTGCCCTCTTCTGCGCTGTTAACCAGCTCCACTTCAGGGGCTTTTTCCAGTGACTCTTTACCAATATCACGAATGTCGATTTGGCGTGCGTTGTACACCACTTGATCAAGCAGAGCAAAATCGAATTTGGCTTCTTCTTCTTCCAATTTCTCTTTTACCGCTTTGACCGTTGGGCTTTTTGAAATCACCCCGCAGAATTCAGGCATGGTTTTGGCGAAATCTTCCGTACCAATTTCACGCGCCAGACGGATGATATCCTCTTTATCCCAGTTGATGAGCGGACGCAGAATCAAAGTATCAGTCACGTTATCGATATGGCGCAGGTTAGTCAGGGTTTGGCTAGAAACCTGACCTAGCGCTTCACCCGTAACCAAAGCTTGAATGCCAAACTTCTCAGCCACCATACCGGCGGTGCGCATAAACATACGCTTGAGCACCACGCCCATTTGACCATCATCGATTTTCTCGAGGATCTCAGCCACCACAGGAGCAAAATCGATCGCGATAAATCGCACTTTGGCCGATGAACCGTATTTTTGCCACAGGTAGTAAGCGGTTTGCTTCACACCAATTTCGTGGGCAGGGCCACCTAGATTAAAGAAGCAGTAATGCACTTTTGAACCACGTTTAATGTGCAGATAGCTCGACACACCGGAGTCGAAGCCACCAGAAATCAGGCTCAATACATCTTCTTGGGTACCCAGAGGGAAACCACCTAAACCTTTATGACGCGCGATCACTTGGTTGAGCAGCTCATCGACCACTTCCACTTGCACGGTCACATCAGGGTTAATCAATTTTACCTTGGCACTGGCGATGGCTTGATTGAGGCCACCCCCAACATAACGTTCGAGTTCAATAGAGGTAAAATCATGCTTACCACGGCGTTTCGCGCGCACGACAAAGGTTTTGTTTTCGAGGTTAGCGCGATTTAGCTCCAGCACTTGCTCGTAGATGTTGTGCAGATCGGTAAAGGTTGATTGCTGCACTTCCAACACTTGCTGGATACCTGGTGTGGTGGTCAGAATCTCCAACACTTCAGAGTAATAAGTATCGCTGTTTGACGTCACTTCAATATGATCACGACGATTGAATACCGCCACCCCTTGTGTGCGGGCTTTCACAATAATTCGAATATTGCTTTCAAGGATCTTTGTGAAACGCTTACGTACCGATTCACTTTTCACAAAAATTTCCGGATGGGGTTTAACGATAAATTTCATACAGTTATTCGCAATCTGAGTTAGACAATCTGGCGAGCAGCAGGTAAACCTTGGCAAAGCGCTTACCGCTAAAGGGGCGCGATTATACACGATCACACTTTATTGAGAAAAGCCCATAAAAAAGACAAGCCCAATGGCTTGCCTTTTTTAGTTTACAGTCGGTGTGTATATACCCAAACTACTTGGAGTTGCAGGTAGGCGGCAAGTGAGTGAGTCCCCATGAGCATAGATAGACTATGTGATTGGGGTGAACGAACGTAGCCAACACCGCTGCAGCTTCAAGTAGGAAGGGTATACCTTCGGTTATTGTTGTCCACCGCCTAGTGAAGGAACTTCGTCACTGTAGACAGGATCGCCTTGCAAAATACTGATTTCAACGCGGCGGTTGGTGGCCCGTTGCGCTTCGGTATCGTTAGGCCCTAACGGTTGGGTATCAGCCAGTCCACGCACTTGCAGTCGTAGATGGTCAAAATCTTTGACCTTTTCCATCTCTTGCGCCACCGAAACTGCGCGCTGCGCTGAGAGATCCCAGTTCGAGCGATACAGTTCAGAGTCCAGTTTCTGGTTATCGGTGTGCCCTGTCACCCGCACTTTACCGGGAATGTCTTTGACCAACTCGGCAATCTGGCGTACCAGAGGGCGAAATTTGGGTTGTAAGAATGCAGAACCTTCTGGGAACGCACCTTTTTCGCGGATCCGAATATCAATCTGCTGCCCCAAGTTTTCCACTTCAATCGCCCCTTGCTCAATCTCTCTAGACAGCGCTTTTTTGATGCTTTCCGCCACGGTCTCCATTTGCTCCGACATCGCCTGAGCTTGCTGCTGTTGCATTTCGGATTGGGTGTTTTGGTTATCTTGCACCGAAGTTTCTGCCGACTGACCACCAGTAAGCTGACCGGAATCACGTTGATTACCGCCCGCACGGTCTGATTCACCCTCTTGGAATTCAAGCGTTTGCTGGGTGATATCTATGGTTTGCTGCATAATCACATCAATCGGTGTCGGTTCTGGGCGACCGGGACGAAATTCTTGAGCAATGACACTGGTTCCTTTAGGAATATCTTTCACTTCCAAACGGTTTTGCACACCAAAGGCAAACTTCATCGAGCCTGCGATCTGCTTAAATTTTAGTACGTCCATCTCCGAAAACGAGAGCAGGAGTACGAAGAAACACATCAAAAGCGCCATCAAATCGGCGAAAGTACCCATCCACTGAGGTAAACCAGGAGGAGGACATTTACATTGTTGTTCGTCATCCATAGTCGACCCCGTTACTCTTTATCCACATCAAGTACACGTTTACTTGCGTTGAGGTAGTTTTTCAAATAACTATCGATAACTCTAGGGTTTTGCCCATCTTGAATCGCTAAAACGCCATCCATGATCAGACGGCGGTTAAGGGTTTCCTGATCTCGACGCAATGCAAGCTTATCGGCAATCGGGAAAAACACCATGTTAGACAACATGGCACCGTAAAGCGTAGTTAACAAAGCTACCGCCATTGCAGGACCAATCGACTTCGGGTCATCCATGTTGGACAGCATAGCAACCAGACCGACCAGAGTTCCGATCATCCCCATCGCAGGCGAAACATCACCAAAGGCGCGAAATACTTGGGTACCCTTGCTGTGGCGCTCATCGGTTAATGCTATGTCTTTTTGCAAGGTAGCTCGCACCACATCCGCATCGTGACCATCCACCAAAAGGTCAATCCCCTTTTGCATAAACGAGTTGGGAATTTCCATCTCTTCCAGTGCTAAAAATCCCCCTTTACGAGCGGCATCGGCCATTTCAACGATTTTAGCAATCAAATCTTCGGGCGTATCGGTCTTAAACATAAAGGCCTTGCCTGCAATTTTAGCCGCACCAAAAAACTGCCCCATCTCAAATTTCATTAGCACGACAAACACCGATCCGCCGACGACGATAAGGATGGATACCACGTCAACGAACATCATTATGCTGCCGCCCAGTACCATCGCCATAACCACGAAAGCTAAGCCGCCAATAAGACCAACCAGTGTTGCTAAATCCACGAAGCACTCCTCAGGCTACACACTCGCGATAATGAAAATCTTACCTTCATTATCGGCAACAGAATAAATTCTTTAATGAAATTGTCAGAATAGACGGAAAAAACCTTAGTCAAGTGTATACGCAAAACTGGCAGAGATGCACCTATCACGCGCAGAGTTTTTGGCCTTCGATTTATGACTTTGTGGACTTTTTTCCATTTCGTTATCTGACACGGTAAAAAAGCCTTCTATTTCTGACAAAATCGCTTGGTTAAATTTGACCAGCCAAGCCCCCTGAGGTAACTTTCGTGCATCTTAAGTAAGGCATAAAAAATATGGCGAGTAAGAAACCGGAAAACATGTCCTTTGAGTCAACCATCGAAGAGCTGGAACAGTTGGTCGAACAGCTAGAAAGTGGCGATCTGGCGCTGGACGAAGCACTGCGCAAATTCGAGCGTGGTATCTCATTAGCCAGAGCTGGCCAGCTCAAACTAGACGATGCCGAGCAGCGTGTGCGAATTTTGCTCAGTAACCGTGATGATGCCCCGCTCAGCGATTTTAGCGATGTAGCAGAGTAACCAGCTCCACAGCCAGAACAACCGACAAAGATGAGTGTCCTATGATCGAGGCGTTATCCTCATACCAACAGCGAAATAACCAGCAACTGGATCAGTGGCTAAACCGTATTCCTTTTCAAACCTTGCCTTTAATCGAGGCGATGCGTTACGGGTTACTGCTTGGCGGCAAACGGGCTCGGCCATATTTGGTATACATCACTGGACAAATGCTCGGCTGTGAACTTAGCGACTTAGACACTCCAGCTTCTGCTGTAGAGTGTATTCACGCTTATTCGCTGATCCATGACGATTTACCTGCCATGGATGATGATGAACTGCGCCGCGGCAAGCCCACTTGCCATATCCAGTTTGATGAAGCGACCGCCATTTTAACCGGCGATGCCCTGCAAACACTGGCGTTTACTATTTTGGCGGAGGGCCCTCTTTCTGCTGCAGGCGAAACACAGCGCATCGCCATGATCCAAGCCCTAGCTGAAGCTTCTGGCGCGCAAGGCATGTGTCTTGGTCAAGCGTTAGACCTGGCGGCGGAAAATCGCTTAGTTTCACTAGAAGAATTGGAAACCATTCATCGCAATAAAACCGGCGCTTTAATGCGCTGCGCAATCCGTTTAGGTGCTTTAGCTGCTGGTGAAAAAGGCCGCGCCATGCTACCGCATCTTGATCGCTACGCAGAAGCGGTTGGCCTCGCGTTTCAAGTCCAAGATGACATTCTCGATATCATTAGCGATACCGAAACCCTTGGTAAACCACAGGGTTCTGACCAAGAATTAAATAAAAGTACCTACCCTGCTCTTTTAGGCTTAGAGGGAGCACAACAAAAAGCACACTCTCTGTTACAAGAAGCGCTTCTGGCTTTAGAAGCAATTCCCTACAATACGGAGCATCTGGAAGAGTTCGCCCGATATGTCGTCGAGCGCAAGAACTAAACAATAAGCGCGCATACTTATGACTCTTGATATCTCAAAATACCCAACACTGGCTCTGGCGAATACGCCAGACGAACTGCGCAGCCTTCCAAAAGAAGTGCTGCCTAAGCTGTGTGACGAGTTACGTACCTATTTGCTCAACTCGGTGAGCCAATCCAGCGGTCATTTGGCCTCAGGATTAGGCACCGTTGAGCTGACGGTTGCGCTGCATTACGTCTACCACACCCCATTTGATCATCTGATCTGGGATGTGGGTCATCAGGCTTACCCACATAAAATTTTGACTGGTCGTCGTGATCAGATGCCAACCATTCGCCAAAAAGGCGGTTTACACCCTTTCCCATGGCGTGAAGAGAGTGAATACGACACCCTCTCGGTGGGTCACTCTTCCACCTCGATCAGTGCTGCACTCGGCATGGCAATCTGTGCGGGTAAAGAAGGTAAAGACCGTAAAGTGGTCAGTGTGATTGGCGATGGAGCGATCACCGCAGGCATGGCGTTTGAAGCCATGAACCACGCGGGGGATGTGCACCCTGATATGCTGGTCGTACTCAATGACAATGAAATGTCGATTTCAGAGAATGTCGGCGCACTGAACAACCATTTAGCGCAAGTGCTGTCTGGCAGTCTGTACACTTCTATTCGCGAAGGCGGCAAGAAAGTGCTGTCTGGCATTCCGCCAATCAAAGAGCTGGTTCGTCGCACCGAAGAGCATCTCAAAGGCATGGTGGTCCCCGGTACGCTATTTGAAGAGCTCGGCTTTAACTACATTGGCCCTGTGGATGGCCATGACGTACTGGAACTGATCAAAACCCTGAAAAACATGCGTGAGCTAAAAGGACCACAGTTCCTCCACGTGATGACCAAAAAAGGCAAAGGCTACGCGCCTGCGGAAAAAGATCCGATTGGCTATCACGGCGTGCCTAAGTTTGATCCAAGCCATCACAGCTTACCCAAAAGCAGCAATACTAAGCCCACTTTTTCGAAAATCTTTGGCGATTTTCTGTGTGATATGGCGGCGCAAGATCCTAAGTTGATGGCGATTACCCCAGCCATGCGTGAAGGCTCTGGCATGGTACGTTTCTCCAAAGAGTACCCAAGCCAATACTTTGATGTGGCGATTGCCGAACAGCACGCAGTCACGCTGGCAACCGGTATGGCTATTGCGGGGTATCACCCGATTGTGGCGATTTACTCCACCTTCTTACAGCGTGGTTACGATCAACTGATCCATGATGTGGCGATCATGAACTTGCCGGTGATGTTTGCCATCGACCGCGCGGGGATTGTCGGAGCCGATGGTCAAACTCACCAAGGTGCGTTTGATTTAAGCTACATGCGCTGCATTCCGAACATGCTGATCATGGCTCCGGCGGATGAAAATGAATGTCGCCAAATGCTCTACACGGGTCATCAACATCAAGGCCCCAGTGCCGTGCGTTACCCACGCGGTAATGGCATGGGCGTTGAGCTAGAGAGCAACTTTACCGCGTTGGAAATCGGCAAAGGCCGCTTAATGCGTGAAAGCACGGCCTGCGAAGGTGAGAAAGTCGCGATTTTGAGTTTCGGTACTCTGCTGCCTAACGCTTTAGAAGCCGCTGAAAAACTCAACGCGACAGTGGCCGACATGCGCTTTGTTAAACCACTGGATGAAGCCCTCATCAAACAACTCGCCCAAACTCATGATGTCCTAGTGACATTGGAAGAAAATGCGATTGCCGGTGGCGCAGGGGCTGGCGTGATTGAGTTTATGATGAAAGAGAAGCAGCTCAAGCCGGTTCTCAATCTCGGCCTACCGGATCAGTTCATCGTGCAAGGCACGCAAGAAGAGATGCATGCAGAACTAGGCTTAGATGCAGCAGGCATTGAGCGCGCAATTCGCGACTATCTGGCCAAATAGTCCTTTCCACCCGCCGCTTAACGTCGCAGAGGTAGAAATCAGAAAGAGAAAAGCCTTCATGATGAAGGCTTTTTTATTGGGCATATTTTAACAATCAATCAGCGCTGCTTAGTAGCGACTCTTGCCAACCAAACTCACACAACAAACCTTGCCAGACGTCATCCAAACCTGCACGAATCACTAACGGCTGCTGGGTATAAGGGTGCATAAAACGTAACTCGCTGGCATGCAGCATTAAACGCTGAGCAGAAAAGTGTTCTCGAAACAGTCGATTATGCACACCATCCCCATGCGTGGTATCTCCCACTATCGGATGACGCAGATGTGCCATGTGACGACGTAGCTGATGTTTGCGCCCGGTCTTCGGTTGCAGCTCCATCAAGCAATAGCGGGTAGTGGCAAACTTTCCCGTGGCAATGGGCAGTTCCACTTTGGCGAGTGGCCGATAAGCCGTCACCGCCGACTGCGCTTCTTTATCTTGCTTGGCAAATTTATCGGCAATTTTGTCGAGCTCTTCTTTGAGTGGATAATCGAGCACATTCGCCTCTTCAATCCAGCCGCGCACAATGGCGTGGTAGGTTTTCTCCATCTCATGATTGGCAAACATCGGCATCACATCGGATGCAATTTGACTCGAAAGCGCAAACACTAAAACGCCGGATGTCGGGCGATCCAAACGGTGTAGCGGGAAAACGTGCTGACCAATTTGATCGCGCAGGGTCTGCATCACAAACTCGGTTTCATGCTTGTCGAGCCATGAACGGTGCACCAACATGCCAGCCGGTTTATTGACTGCGACCAAATATTCATCTTGATAAACAATCTCGAGCATCTATTGGCAGACCTTGTCGATTTGTTGAATGACCACAAGCACCGCTTGATAACGTGGCTCACGTTGCCACACTTCTGAGAAATACGGCTCCAACGCGAAACCACGCGGCACCGCATTTTGGGCGATCGCCTGTTGCATTTTGGGCAGAAAAATCCACTGCAGCCACTCGTGAGGCAACAGAGTATCCACTGCAAAGGGCTCTTGGCTGGCGAGAGCTTGTGAAGAAGGCGGGGTCGCTTGCCACAATTGCGCAGCACGCAATCTGACTTCCAACTCATCGAGTAACTTCACCAATACGGCGTTGAACTGCATAATTCGTCCGGTTTATTTCTATGATGACCTTGAAAAAGTGCCATAGAGTACCATTTATTGGAGAAAGAAAGTTAGGATCAATTTCCGCATGGACACTATTCGTACCCTCACGGCTCTGCTGCAAAATAGCGGTTGCCAGTACCAAATTTTTGATCTCGGACGCCGCGTGCAAGCGATGGATAACCGCCAATTTGCTCAAGTGGAATTAGGTCAACAAGCTTACCCGTTTCCGCTACAACGTCATGCACAATTCGCTATCGTGTATTGGAATGAGCAGCGCCAACCTTGGATCTGGATGCTCAAATTTGCACTTGATGAACGTGGCTTACTGCAACAAGCCGATGTCGGGCAATTTATTCAATATCTGCTCGAAGCGATGGGCAGCCGACTCCATCAATCTTTGACGGAAGAGCAGCAACAGAAGCTCGCCAATAATCCTTACACTTTCAAACCCAGTGAAGACAAACTCGCGATGCTGCATAGCCAGATCCGCGCGCAGCTTGGTCTAGCCTGCAGCCAATACTACGAACACACTCAGCACTATTTTTCTGGCGGTTTAGGCTGGGATAAGTGGCATACGGTGGGTTTGCAAGGGATTACCGATCTTTGTGCCCGTTTAGAGCAAGAACAAAACGGCGTATTGCTCCGTAAAGCCCTGACTCATTTGCCCGCCCAGCCACTTTACGCTGTGCTCGGGGCATTAGAGCATGTCACCTTACCGGAAAAACTGGCGAAACGCTTAAGTGAGCTTGCGGAGGCGGAAGTCAAAGCCAGCGATCCAGATCTGTTTTTGCTCGCGGCTCTAGTGAGAGCCTTGGCCGGAGCGCCTGCCAATATCCTTGATGCGACTTGCGATGCGATTCTCGCCTCTCCCGCAATTTGCCATCCAGAAGTGCTGATTGCGCTTGCAGGACGCAGTTGGATGAGCCTAGAAAATAGCGGCCGTGCGCAACGCTTTTTAGTTCGCTTAGCGCAAACTCAAAATCAACCCTTATTTAATCAATTGTTCGCGGACGTGGTCATGCTGCCCGCACTACGGGGAGTGATGCTGCCTCTATTGCACGCCAGCCCATCACCAGAGTTGGCGCAGGCTCTAGAGCAGTTACAGCAGATGACACGAGGATAATTCATGATTGGCGATTTGCTCTTGATACTGGCGCTCTGTTTTGCGGGATTTCTGTTTTGGCAGCAGCGCCATCAAGCGGAAATCGCCAAACAAGCGATTCAACGCCACTGCGATAAGCTTGATTTACAGTTACTTAACGTCGCCTTTGGCCAGCATAAATTCAAAACGCCCTCTGGCCAGTGGCGTTGGCACACCATTTACTTGTTTGAGTTTTCCTCACTTGGCGACGATTGTTACCAAGGTCAGTTAGAAATGCGGGGATTTAGAACGGTAGGTTTTGCTCTGCCACCACACCGGATGGGCTAAGCCTATCCGCTTCAGCCGTCCAGACAAATTGGCTACATGGGCCATAAAATTCATCCACATCCATGGCGTGGATAAAACCGAGCTTTTGCAAAATAGTACGCGCAGCTTCATGTTGCGCTTTAATGGTTGCGACCACATGCTGTAAACCAAAACGCTGACACATATTGGGGAAAAAGGCATTCAACGCTTCACTGGCGAATCCTTGTCCCCAGTAGGCTTTATCAAATAGAAAGCCCAACTCAGCGCGCCCTTCACTCTCAAATTCGATAAAGACATGCCCCATGTACTCACGGTTATAGTTATCCAGCACGGCCATCGCGTACAGTGAAGAATCATGCAATACCCGCTGAAAAAGCTGTTTCGCTGCCGCTACGGTCGTCGGCCCGTTCATCAGGGCGCGGTTTTTCACACAGTAATTGAGCACCAAAAAATCTGACTCAAACGCCTCAGTGTAAGGGATAAGTAGCGTTCTTCGGGTCGCTATGGTCACGGACATTCCTTGTATAGCAGAAAAATCAAACGGAAATAGCGCCTTCCCAGATAGAAAGGCGCTATTTTATTTACAATGACCTCGTCCATATCAAGGATCGAATGACACGAGGTAAAGCCTGCTGACGTTGTTATTTTTATGGTTTATCAAGAACCTGATATGCGCTTATTTTTTTGTTAGCCAATATTGTGACCAATTTGGCCTGATTAACGCAGGTTCTTATGCTCGAAAGGGAGATTAAGGAAAGCCCCGACACAGGTGTCGGGGCTTAATCTTAGTCGCAGCATCCGGCTACTTGAATGTGCTCCATGCATCATCCTTAACGGGCTGATCCTTTCAGCGAACTCCGAGCATCGCCATCCTAGCGGTGTCCTATTCGTCCTGATGCCGAATAATCCTATTCAGCCTTCATCACTTGTTCCTTGAGCGGTGTCCTTACCATCGTCCTGATGGGGTTCCCTCTCACATCCCTAGAGTATCCTGAATCATCCTTGCTGCTCACCTCACTGTGCGCTGACGCATTCCTTATGCGTGTCCGGCTTCCTGCTTGTGGTCATCCTCACCACTTCTCATCCTGAGAATCACAGTTCCTAGGTCATTTCCTTCGACAAGAGATAATTTACCCGTTTTGCTTTTTCGTACAAGCGGCTACGGGCCTACAGGCTAAGCCCCCAAACCCAACCAATAAAATAGGCATTAAAAATCAAACAGATAAGCAAAACCCCTCGTTATTCCTGCATCAATTCACTGTTTTTGCTTACACAAGGTGTAAGCGATCTCTCACAAACGATTGCCCCTTTTGCTCGCGAGTGTTTCTCAGTAAGATGGCGGCAAACCCGAATAAGGAAAGATTATGCTGACCAAAGACGTGTCTCATGAGCTGGAAGAGATCCTCAATAGCCTGCAGCAGCAAGGCAAAGAGCCTTCTGTCGCACTGGTCAAAGCGCGTTTAAAAACGCCAGTGCCAATGCCTGCGATTATTGCCACGATAAAAAGTTGGAAAAGTACCCAACGCATCCCCAAAGTCGAAGTCGCCACGACAAATACTGACCCGAGCCTTGAGCAGCGCATTGAACAATTAGAACAGACGATTTTACAGCTTACAGCGCGTATTGAAGCACTCGAAAGCACAAACAAAGGAGGACAAGCATGAAGATTTGGGTAGACGCCGATGCGTGTCCGAAAGTGATCCGTGAAACGCTGATCCGCGCCGCTGAGCGTACAGGCGTTGAATGCACCTTTGTCGCCAATCATCTGATCCCACTGCCCAAACGCGACAACATTCGCGCGCTACAAGTCTCTTCAGGGTTTGATATTGCCGACAATGAGATAGTCAGACGCACCGAAGCGGGCGATTTGGTCATAACGGCAGATATTCCCCTCGCGGATGAAGTGATCAGCAAAGGCGGTTTGGCGCTCAATCCACGCGGTGAGCTGTACACCAAAGAGACCATCAAAGCGCGCCTGAATATTCGCGATTTTATGGACACCATGCGCGCCAGCGGTATTCAAACCGGCGGCCCTGCCGCCCTTTCGCAGACCGAACGGCGCGAGTTTGCCAATCATCTGGACAGAATTTTGGCTAAGCGCACTGGGTAATGACATTTTCTGAATATAAAAAAGCCTGCGATATGCGCAGGCTTTGGCTCAAGAGATAACTCTCATCCTACTAGCGCTGAACGGCTTTAAAGCGAGGATTTGATTTGCAGATCACATACAAACGGCCACGGCGTTTGACAATTTGACAATCTGGGTGACGATTTTTAGCGCTTTTTAGCGAGCTGAGCACTTTCATTTTGACTCCTTAGCAAACTGACCGAAACGACGAGTGAAGTTCGCAACGCGACCTTCTTTTTGTACCACACGTTGTTTACCGGTATAGAACGGGTGAGATTCTGACGAAACCTCGATGGTAATGTAGGGGTAAGTTTTGCCTTCCCACTCAATGGTGCGATCGGTTTGCAAAGTAGAACCAACCACAAAATAGTGATCAACCGTGGTATCGTGGAACACCACTTTACGGTAATCGGGATGAATGCCTGCTTTCATCTTAAACTCAAAACCTCAAATTGTTATGTTATAACATTTTAATTAATAATTATTCTCAAGGTGATTTGCAAGCGATTTTTACGTCTAGCTATGCTATTTTTTTCCCCAACATCGCGTGAATATCGATAAAAAACATGTATCCCATTGAACCTATTGCAATTATTGAAAGCCCATACCAAGAAAAATTTGCCGTACCTCGTCAACCACGTTTGGTGCCAAGCGCGACCGCAAGAGTCAAATTGCTCGGTGAGTGCAACTGCGCTGAATCCATTCGTGGCATAGAGCAATTTAGCCATGTCTGGCTGCTGTTTTTGTTCGACCAAAACCTCGCCGCAGGTTGGAAACCAACCGTACGTCCACCTCGTCTTGGTGGTAATGAACGAGTGGGTGTTTTCGCTTCACGAGCAACTTTTCGCCCTAATGGGATTGGCATGTCAGCGGTCGAGTTAAAAGGGGTAAGCAAAGAAGGCGATCAATATTATTTAGAGCTCGGAAGCGTCGACTTGGTCAATGGCACACCGATCATTGATATCAAACCTTATATCCCCTACTCCGACTCCATTACCGACGCGCAAGGTGGCTATGCCGAGCAAGAGCCACAACGCATGGCGGTTACCTTCTGTGATGCAGCGTGGCAAATGCTCCAGGCACATCCTGAAGGTAAGATTCGCCAAGCAGTGATCCGTGAAGTGTTAGCGCAAGATCCGCGCCCGGCTTACAAAAAACATCGCGCTGACGATAAGTTATATGCGGTGAATTTGTACGATTGGAACGTGAAATTTACGGTTAACGCTGAAGCAATCGTTGTCAACGCAATTGAACCCTTTTGACAAAACCATTTGGCTGATATTATTAGCGCCCAATTTCGCTTTAGATCCCCAAACCACTTCGAGTGGCAGATAGATGGCAAGTGAGTGAATCAGCATAAGCATAGAGAGACTGTGTGATTGGGCTGCATCCACTTAGCCAACACGCCTGCCGCTTGCAGTAAGAAGGGAATGACGTCACTCCTGTTAAAGCGATCCTTTAAACTTTGATGAAACGGATACCATAGAATGCGTACCAGTAAATATCTTCTTTCCACTCTGAAGGAGACTCCAAACGACGCAGAAGTTGTGAGCCATAAGCTCATGCTCCGTGCAGGTATGATCCGTAAGCTGGCTTCAGGTCTCTATACTTGGCTGCCTACTGGTCTGCGTGTACTGCGTAAAGTCGAAAACATCGTTCGCCAAGAGATCGATAATGCCGGTGCAATCGAAACCTTGATGCCGGTGGTGCAGCCGTTTGAATTGTGGGAAGAGACTGGTCGCTCTGAAAAAATGGGCCCAGAGCTACTGCGCTTTACTGACCGCCATGAGCGTCCGTTTGTTTTAAGCCCAACAGCGGAAGAAGTAATCACGGCGCTGGTCCGTAATGAGGTGAGCTCTTACAAGCAGTTGCCACTGAACTTGTACCAAATTCAAACCAAATTCCGTGATGAACGCCGTCCACGTTTTGGTGTGATGCGTGCCCGTGAATTCTGCATGATGGATGCGTACAGCTTTGATATCGACAAAGCGGGCCTAGAAAAATCCTACGAAGCCATGCACGTTGCGTATTGCAAAGCGTTTGACCGTATGGGCCTCGATTACCGCCCAGTGCTAGCCGATACTGGTGCTATCGGTGGTAACGGCTCACACGAATTCCACGTACTGGCGGAAAGTGGCGAAGATCTGATCGCCTTCTCAACCGAATCGGATTACGCAGCCAACATCGAAAAAGCGGAAGCGGTTGCACCGGCGATTGAGCGCCCAGCGCCTACGCAAGCGATGACCTTGGTTGATACCCCTAACGCCAAAACCATCGCAGAATTGGTTGAGCAGCACGGTCTGCCTATCGAAAAAACGGTGAAAACCTTATTTGTCAAAGCCTCAGATGAAATTGATGCGCCTATCGTTGCGCTGATCATCCGTGGTGACCATGAACTGAACGAAATCAAAGCCGAGAAACTGGCCGAAGTGGCCTCGCCGCTGGAAATGGCCAGCGAAGAAGAGATTCGCGCGCTGATCGGTGCTGGCCCTGGCTCATTAGGCCCTGTCGGCCTGAAACTGCCCTTCATTGTTGACCGCACCGTTGCTGTGATGAACGATTTCGGCGCAGGCGCGAACATCGATGGCAAACACTACTTCGGTATCAACTGGGGTCGTGATGTTGAACTGGGTAAAGTCGACGATCTGCGTAATGTGGTTGAAGGCGATCCAAGCCCATGTGGCAAAGGCACACTGATGCTCAAGCGCGGGATCGAAGTGGGTCACATCTTCCAATTGGGTACCAACTACTCTGAAAAGATGAACTGTGGCGTACTCGATTCAAACGGTAAAAACGTCATTCTTGAGATGGGTTGCTACGGTATCGGCGTCTCTCGCGTCGTCGCGGCAGCCATCGAACAAAACCATGACGATTACGGCATCATCTGGCCTGATGCGATTGCACCTTTCCAAGTGGCTATTGTGCCGATGAACATGCACAAATCTGAGCGTGTTCAGCAAGCCGCTGAAAAATTGTATGCAGAATTGACAGCTGCAGGCATCGAAGTGCTGTTTGATGATCGTAAAGAGCGTCCGGGCGTCATGTTCTCAGATATGGAACTGATCGGCGTGCCACACACCATCATCATTGGTGATCGCAGCATGGATGAAGGTCACTTCGAATACAAAAATCGTCGTAGTGGTGAAAAAGAAGCGGTGGCGATGGCATCCATCATCGACTTTATCCAAACCAAACTGGCCTAATTTTCGGTCACATTCGCTGACAAAGGCTGCCTTCGGGCAGCTTTTTTATTACCTAATCTCTTTTGCTATTAACCTCATTTCTTTTCTATTAACCTCATTGCAACCGCTTTAAATAGGCTGTCCATGAGTGCTCAACAATTCAACAAGCTCTCGATTATCTTGCGCTAGCGCAAGCAGTGGGTTTGGTATTTCTCTGCTCTCAAGGTATATTGAGATCAGTTATCATTTGAGGACACCCTGATGAAAGTTTATGACTGTTGCGAACTGGTACGCGAGCTTTACGCGCAAATTGGTAGTGGTGATCAAGGCTATATTCCGCAAGCCATCAGCTGCGCTGTACGTGCATTAAACGAGATTGCGGCTGATACCGCCCTGCCACTGGCGGCACGAGAAAAAGCGGCGTTTGCAGCGGCGAATTTACTGATTTCCGATTTTGAGGATTGATCACCATGAATCTCGCGAATTTTGCCACTATGGATCCGATCATGCTGATGAGCATCATTAACATGAAACTGCGTGACGACTTTGGTGGCGATTTGGATAAATTGGTTAACTATTTCGATATTGATCGCAGCGCGTTAGAAGCTAAGTTAGCGAGCGCTGGTTTTGAATTTTTACCGCAAGTCGGCCAATTCCGCTAAATCAACGGTTATCGCAAAGCGCCCTTTCAAATCGGGGCTGACAAAACGAAAAAAGCGCAGAAGTTCTCTGCGCTTTTTGTTGTGCTTAAGCTTAAATCAATTAGCCAAAATATTTACGAGCATTCTGGAACATACGCATCCAAGCGCCGTTCTCACCCCAGTTATCTGGGTGCCACGAGTTGGCGACAGTACGGAATACACGCTCAGGGTGCGGCATCATAATCGTCACACGGCCATCTTGAGTGGTTAAGCCGGTAATCGCATTCGGTGAACCGTTCGGGTTGCTTGGGTAAGCTTGGGTTGGCTGACCAAAGTTATCCACGAAACGAATCGCTACGGTGCCAGATTGCTCAATTGCCGCCAGATGCTGAGCATCACGCACTTCCACACGACCTTCACCATGAGAAACCGCAATCGGCATTCTTGAGCCCGCCATCTCGCTAAAGAACAGCGATGGCGATTTTTGCACTTCGACTAAGCTAAAGCGCGCTTCAAAACGATCCGACTCGTTACGCACAAAACGTGGCCATAGCTCAGCACCCGGGATCAAATCACGCAGGTTAGACAGCATTTGACAGCCGTTACACACCCCAAGTGAGAAAGTATCTTTACGTTGGAAGAATTGCTCAAACTGCTCACGCGCTTGGGCGTTAAACAGAATCGATTTAGCCCAACCTTCACCCGCACCCAGTACGTCACCGTAAGAGAAGCCACCACAAGCCACCAGACCTTGGTAAGAATCGAGCACGGTTTGCCCAGTCAGAATGTCGCTCATATGCACATCAACCGCATCAAAACCAGCGCGGTCAAACGCTGCCGCCATCTCAACGTGTGAGTTGACGCCTTGCTCACGCAAAATCGCCATTTTCGGACGCACACCTTTGGCGATGTACGGCGCAGCAACGTCGGCTTGCACATCGTAGGTTAACTTCGCATTCAAGCCTGGGTCGCGGTTATCTTGTTTGGCCGCAAACTCTTGATCGGCACAGGCTGAGTTATCACGCAGAGCTTGCATCTTGTGGGTCATTTCCGCCCAGATAGTACGCAGCTCAGTACGAGAGCGCTCAATCAAAACTTCTTCACCACAAGTGATCAGCAGACGATCGGACGCTTCTACTTCACCAATCACGTGAGCACACGCTTCTAAGCCATGGGCGGCAAGCGTTGCCAGAGCGGCATTCAACTCATCATTTTTCACCTGAATCACAGCGCCAAGCTCTTCATTGAACAGTGCCGCCAGAACATCATCACCCAAGGTTTCAATATTGGCTTTAATACCACAGTGACCCGCAAAGGCCATTTCCGCCAACGTCACCAATAAACCACCGTCGCCTTTGTCGTGATAAGCCACCAGCTTGTCGTTACGTACCAGCGTTTGTACTGCATCAAAAAAGCCTTTGAGCTGCGCCGCGTTATCCACATCAGCCGGCTTATCACCCAACTGTTTGTACACTTGCGCCAATGCGGTTGCGCCAAGACGATTTTGACCATTACCCAAATCAATCAAGATTAAGCTTGTCTCACCAAGGTCAGTACGCAGTTGTGGCGTCACGGTCTTGCGAATGTCTTCCACACGTGCGAAAGCAGTGATGATGAGTGACAGCGGCGAAGTCACTTCTTTCTGCTCGCCATTTTCCTGCCACTTAGTTTTCATCGACATCGAATCTTTACCGACTGGGATAGTGATACCCAGTGCTGGACAAAGCTCTTCACCGA
Organism: Vibrio paracholerae; assembly: GCF_037672085.1. Taxonomy (NCBI): domain Bacteria; kingdom Pseudomonadati; phylum Pseudomonadota; class Gammaproteobacteria; order Vibrionales; family Vibrionaceae; genus Vibrio; species Vibrio paracholerae. The sequence goes on from NZ_JBBHLM010000002.1 coordinate 2,164,109, forward strand.
CCGCTTTCACCGCTTCATACAGACCGGCATCTTCACCCGGATGGCCCGCTGGAGACATCCAGTTCGCCGAAAGTTTGATGCGTTTCAGCTCGCCAATATCGGTTGCGGCAATGTTGGTAATGGCTTCACCGACCGCTAAACGTGCGGAGGCACCGAAGTCCAGCAGCGCAACTGGGGTACGCTCCCCCATCGACATGGCTTCGCCGTGGTAAGAATCAAAACTCGCGGCCGTTACTGCGCAGTTTGCGACGGGAACTTGCCATGGGCCGACCATTTGATCCCGCGCGACTAAGCCAGTCACTGAACGGTCACCAATGGTGATCAGGAACGTTTTTTCTGCGACTGCAGGTAAACGCAGTACGCGATCCACCGCTTCATTAAGCTCAATACCAGAACGCTCTAAGGCTGGGCTAGCCACTTTCAGAGTGCTCGCTTCACGATGCATTTTCGGCGGCTTACCCAACAGAATATCCATTGGCATATCAATCGGCGTGTTAGTAAAGTGGCTATCTTCCAGCGTCAAATGACGCTCTTCGGTCGCTTCACCCACCACAGCATATGGTGCGCGTTCGCGCTGGCAAATCGCATCAAACAGCGGCATATCTTCCGCAGCAACCGCCAGCACATAACGCTCTTGCGATTCGTTACACCAGATTTCCAATGGGCTCATGCCCGGCTCATCATTCGGCACGTTGCGCAGCTGGAATTTACCACCGCGATCGCCGTCATTCACCAGCTCAGGCAGAGCGTTAGAGATACCACCCGCGCCCACATCGTGGATAAAGGCGATTGGGTTTTTGTCACCAAGCTGCCAACAACGGTCAATCACTTCCTGACAGCGGCGCTCCATCTCAGGGTTTTCACGCTGCACAGAAGCAAAATCCAGATCTTCAGCAGACTGGCCAGAAGCCATCGAAGAGGCAGCGCCGCCACCGAGACCGATGTTCATCGCTGGGCCACCGAGCACGATCAGTTTTGCCCCCACAGGGATCTCTTTTTTCTGGATATGTTCGGCACGGATATTACCCAGACCGCCGGCAATCATGATCGGCTTGTGATAACCACGCACCTCTTCACCGGCATGCGAGGTCACTTTTTCTTCATAAGTGCGGAAATACCCAAGTAGGTTGGGGCGACCAAATTCGTTGTTGAACGCCGCGCCGCCAAGTGGCCCTTCCAGCATGATATCCAACGCATTCACAATACGGCTTGGCTTACCAAAGTCGCTTTCCCATGGCTGTTCAAAACCGGGAATACGCAAGTTCGAAGTAGTAAAACCCACCAAGCCCGCTTTGGGCTTGCCGCCAATACCGGTTGCGCCCTCATCACGAATTTCACCGCCAGAGCCAGTCGAAGCCCCCGGCCAAGGCGAAATCGCCGTTGGGTGGTTATGCGTCTCCACTTTCATCAGAATATGGGCATCTTCATGGTGATAAGTGTACTGACGGCTCTCTGGGTCGGGGAAGAAACGGCCAACGGTCGAGCCAGTCATTACCGCGGCATTATCTTTATAAGCCGAAAGCACATAATCCGGCGTCTGTTCAAAGGTGTTTTTGATCATTTTGAACAGCGATTTATCTTGCTTAACGCCATCAATGGTCCAATCGGCATTAAAAATCTTGTGGCGGCAGTGCTCTGAGTTCGCCTGTGCAAACATCATCAGTTCAATGTCGTTAGGATTACGACCCAGTTTAGTGAAGCTCTCAACCAGATAATCAATTTCATCTTCGGCCAATGCCAGACCAAGGGAAACGTTTGCCTCTTCAAGCGCAAGGCGACCACCCGCTAACACATCGACCTGACTCATAGGCGCCGCCTCTGCTACGCTGAACAGTTGCTGGGCATCGGTGAGTTCTGCGAACACGACTTCCATCATGCGATCGTGCAACAGCGCCTTAAGTGTTGCGATTTGTGCTGCGGTCAGCGCCGCTTCTGCTTCAACATAATAAGCCGTACCGCGCTCAAGACGCTTGATGCCATGCAGGCCACAGTTGTGGGCAATATCGGTGGCTTTTGAGGACCAAGGTGAGATGGTTCCGGGGCGGGGCGTCACCAACAGCAGTAAACCTTGCGGTTCATGCTCTTGAATGGTTGGACCATAAGTGAGCAGTTTTTCGAGCTTTTCCAACTCTTGCGGATTGAGATCTGCCTTGAGGTCAGCAAAGTGCATAAACTCGGCGTAAATACCGGTTACAGGTAGTTGCTGTTCACGGCACGCGGTAAGGAGCTTGTTAACACGAAACTCTGAAAGAGCTGGGGAGCCACGCAAAATTCTCATGTGCTTAGGTCTCTATGTCCAATTGATTGAGGTGTAATTGGCATAAACTCTTTCGAATACAGCACATTAAACTCTATTTGTTGAATGTATGCCGATTTCACCTCTACTGATGGCTGCGCATTATAGAGGAATTCTTTTTGTGACGTAACATCAAAAGCAACCGTTTGCGTCATTTTTTTCGTTAATTTTGAGTTACGGCCCATTTGCACAAATCTTCGAGCAAAATGACAGCTTACTCAGTGAGGACTTTGCCAAAACCAGCGCCTTTGATATAAAGGCATCTGTCTTGATGAGAGAAAACCCAAATTGATGACTCCTTTTGCATATAAACATCCCATTCGCGCACTCTGGCTAGGCTTATTGAGCCTGCTCTTAGTCGGTTGCCAAATCGATTCTGAGCCCAAAAGCGAGCTAGAAAAAATTCGTGAACGTGGTGTTTTACGCGTTGGTACACTCAATAATCCCCTCTCCTATTACATCGGCCCAGATGGTCCGGCCGGATTAGATTACGAGTTAGCCCGCGAATTTGCTAAAGAGCTTGGCGTAAAGTTGGAAATGAAGCCAGCATACCGCCTATCTAGCCTGTTTCCTGCCTTAAAAAACGGTGAAGTGGACATCATTGCGGCAGGCTTAAGCCAATCCGAAGAACGACTCAAAGATTTTCGCGCCGGTCCTGCTTATTATTACGTCTCGCAGCAAGTGGTCTATAAAAAAGGTGACTGGCGACCACGCAGCTTCAAACAGTTGGTCGAACGCCAGCAAGCCTTATTAAAGGACAATCCTGAACTGGCCTTTTTCAGCGTGGTGGATGACTCCCATTTTGAGCACACCTTGCTAGCCAAACAGCACAAATACCCCGATTTTCAATTTCATGTCGACAGCAATTCCGATGTAAATGACTTACTGAAAAAAGTCTCACAAGGTGAGTTACTGTTTACTATGGCCGACTCTGTTGAGGTGTCGCTTTCTCAACGCATCTATCCTGAGCTGGCAGCAGCATTTGAATTAACCGAAGATCAGCCGATCTCATGGTTTATCCGCCGTTCCGACGATGAAAGTCTGTATGCCTTAATGATTGAATTCTTTGGCAATCTCAAGCAATCGGGCTATTTGGCGTCTTTGGAAGAAAAATACATCGGCCATATTGGTACCTTTGATTATGTCGATACCCGCGCCTTTATTCGCGCGCTGGATACAAGGTTACCTCGATGGACACCTCTCTTTCAAAAGTACTCGGCAGAGTTTGATTGGCGTTTAGTCGCCGCACTTGCGTATCAGGAGTCGCACTGGAATCCGTATGCCAAATCGCCTACAGGTGTCCGTGGTTTGATGATGTTGACGCTACCAACCGCGCGCAGCGTGGGAGTAAGCGATCGCCTCGATCCAGAGCAGTCGATTCGTGGTGGTGTGGAATACTTGCGACGTATGATGGAGCGTGTTCCTGACTCGATTTCCGAACATGAAAAAATTTGGTTTGCCTTAGCCTCTTACAACATTGGCTACGGGCATATGATGGATGCGCGACGCTTAACCAAAAGCCAAGGTGCAGATCCTGACTCATGGGCGGATGTCAAAGATCGCCTGCCACAGCTGCAGCAGAAAAAATACTTCACCCAGACCCGCTATGGCTATGCGCGTGGCGACGAAGCACGTAATTATGTGGAAAATATTCGCCGTTACTACCAAAGCATCATCGGCCATCTTGAGCAGCGTCAGCTGGCAACAGGTGATGAAAGCATTGAAGATCTCACCGTGATTGCGCTTGATGAAGAATTTTTCAATGAAGAAGCAAACCGTGAAATCTTGGATGAAGAAGCGGAAGCACTCGAATCAGAGTCACTCGAAAACAGTGAATCGAGCGCCGAGCCATCCGCCAAACCATCTACTGAGAGCAAAAATTAGCCACTTGATTTTTGGGAAGAAAACACGTAAATCAATGTGTGAATTAAATCGCTTTCCTGTTGTCAGAAACAGGTAACATTCCAATGCAATAATAAAGCAGATCGATAAGCGATTTATTAGGTTCCCTGACGTTAAGTCGTCAGGGTTTTTATGTCAGTCAGTCGTAGGAGGGTGTTTTATGTTGAGACGTAAACGTCAATCAAAACTCCTGAACAAAACCGTATCCGCTAACCGCAGACGCCGTATGCTGGCCAATAGCAAGAAAAAAGTCTTGGCTCGTCATCGTGCATTTGTCCAGTTAAGTAGCTAGATACCTACCTCTCGAATGGCAAACATCTCTATCGATGTTTGCCAAAAATTCACTGCTCATTCTTTCTCTCAGCATCATTTCGCTCTGCATCACGTTTGGCTTTAATTTCTTTTCTTCGGCGCTGAAAAAACGCTTGTAACTGAGCTCGACACTCCTCTTCCAACAGCCCTTTTTCAACCGTCGCGTAGTGATAAGCCGCTTGGCTGCTAAACAGATCCATCACCGTTCCTGCCGCACCCGCTTTCAAATCTGGCGCGCCATACACAATACGCTTTACCCGACTGTGCAATAGCGCCCCGGCACACATAGGACAAGGCTCCAGTGTCACATACAAGGTGGTATCGAGTAGTCGATAATTACTCAGTGCTTTGCCAGCTTTTCGAATCACTTCAATTTCTGCATGCGCAGTCGCATCATGGTTCGTAATCGAACCATTCCAGCCTTCTGCAATGATTTCGCCATCTCGAACCAACACCGCTCCAACAGGGACTTCTCCCTGCGCTTCAGCTTGGGCGGCTAACGCGATGGCTCGGCGCATAAATTGTTCATCTTGAGCAGAAAATAGAGACGCTGACAAAATCACACTCCACGGATTCTTGAAAACGGTGATTCTAGCGGAGATCGCGGACAAAACAAAAGCCAGCCCAAGAAAAAGCCCACTCGAAGGAGTGGGCTGACGATGTTTATCGGTTTAATCACTTACATGGTGTAAGTGTACGGAGCTTGAATACCCAGCGGGATACCCAGTGCCCAGTAAACCAGCAGGAACAGTGACCAACCAATCAGCATAGCGATTGAGTACGGCATCATCATCGAAGCCAAAGTACCGATACCGGTTGATTTCACATAGCGTTGGCAATACACCACCACCAGTGGGAAGAACACCATCAATGGAGAAATAATGTTAGACACCGAATCCCCCACACGATATGCCGCTTGAGACAGTTCAGGAGAAATACCCACTGCCATCAACATTGGCACCAAAATAGGACCAATCAACGCCCACTTAGCCGATGCTGAACCGACTAATAAGTTGACCATCGCAGTGAGTAGAATCATGCCCACAATCGTGGCTTGACCCGGCAAATTCATCGCTTTTAGACCTTCTGCACCATACAGAGCCAACATAGTACCAATGTTAGATTGACCAAAAGCAGACAAGAATTGCGCACAGAAAAACGACATCACAATGTACGCGCCCATGGTCGACATGGTGGCCGACATCGCTTTGATCACATCGTTACTGTTTTTGAAGGTTCCTGCGACACGGCCGTAGACAATCCCCGGGATAATAAACAGGATAAAAATCAGTGGCACAATCGACTTCATAATCGGCGCAGTGAAGGCGGTAATTTCACCTTCAGGCGAACGTAGAGCAGAGTTATCAGGCCACACAGCAGCCACTAACAGTGCGATACCCGCAACCATTGCCCAACCTGCGTAACGGAAAGCTTTTGATTCAATCGCAGTGAAAGAGCCTAGATCGGGTGCTGATTCTGCATCCTCATCCACTTTCGTCGCCGCCAAACGTGGCTCAATCACTTTATCTGTCACATACCAACCAATCGCTACGATGATGATTGAGGAAAGGCCCGTTAAGTAAATGTTGGCTAATGGGTTAACTTGATAAGACTGATCCAACACTTGCGCTGCCGTTTGCGTAAAGCCCGCCAACAGCGGATCGATACCTGACGGAATAAAGTTTGCCGAGAAACCACCAGATACGCCAGCAAACGCGGCAGCAATACCTGCGAGCGGATGACGACCTGCTGCATGGAAAATGATACCACCGAGAGGAATAACCAGAACGTAGCCTGCATCTGCTGCGGTATGCGAAACAATCGCCACCAAAATCAGCATAGGTGTCAGCAGTTTCGCCGGTGTGACATTAAGCATTTTCTTTAGGCCAGTGGTAATAAAGCCTGAAGAGTCAGCAACGCCAACCCCGAGCATGGCGACAAGTACAATGCCCAATGGCGCAAAACTGGTAAACGTGGTCACCATATTGGCAAGAAAATGAGCCAGTGATTCGCCAGTCAGTAAATTTTTGATTTCTAATGCCTCATTAGTACGAGGGTTAGTCAATTCAAAACTGACGTTAGAGAGTAGCGCAGAAGAAACCCAAACGATAACTAAAGCCCAGAAGAAAAGAATCGCGGGATCTGGGATTTTATTCCCTGCCCGTTCAATAAAGTTGAGAAAGCGATCCATCCCACTTGGTTTGGCCGATGGCGCTTGATTGATAGCTTGGTTACTCATAGTAAATTCCGTAATGTGATGTTGCTGCGTGAGGCCTTGTTAGTGTGGCCTTCTGTATCCGTTTCGAGTTTTTCCCTGTGAACCATTGAAATTGGTCACAATGAAACGGCGATTTGTCGCTTGGCATTGTATAGAAACGCCTAAACCAAAGCACAGCGTTCGTCCTTTTTTTACATATTTAGAGACATATTTTGCAAAAATAGAAAACCAAAGACACACACTCGAAACATTATCAATAACGAAGCATATACATTTAAGAAACCAATTTGCAAAACATGAGTTTGCACTTATCAGCGCCGACAAAAGCAAAAATGAAGCAAATGGATGGGAAAAGAGCAAAAGAAACGAAACTCACAGCACAATAAACCGAGGGAGAATAACGTGGCCAGAAGGACTCGTTCAGTCAAATTCGCTGTATTTAGAGATCATGGTTTTCAACTCTACCGACTGAGTTTCACCATGGCGATCCTTCCATGACGCTTGGATATGAATGGTTTTGAGAGCCCCCGACAAGGTTGCAGCGGGTACAGACCAAGACAAAGTATAGAAAGGATGTGAAACATCATTCCCAGAGACAATATCGGTCGCGAAATTTGCAGTTGGTATGGCAGGGTTAGCTGAAGAAGCGCCACGAGTACGAAACCACTCCAATTTTTGCTCAGCAAGATTTAACGCTTCAATACTGTGCATCGCGTAATCAGCGCGTTGCTCGATATAAGCTTGTAATTTCACCAAACCAAGCGCACCAACGCCAATCAGTACAAACGAGATCATCACTTCGATTAAGCTAAAACCACATTGCTTATTGCGCATTCCAGCTTCCTTCTTGCCACTTAGGAGGGGAAGAGCTATTTACAAACTCCTTCATAATATCTGAATTAAATTTAAGATTGACTGAGTTTTTAAACAATGCACTCTGATTACGAGCATCCAAAATCATCCCTCCTGAAAAATTAAATGAACCTTCCATATACATAGTAGCTAGTGTCGCATCACCATCTTTATAAGATTCTTTCCCATTTATTGCTTCAAGCCCAGCTTTAAACTCATTAGGATTATGTTTTAGAGATGCGATTAATGATGCATCAAAAGCAGCATTGTTCCATTGTTCTTTTACTGGCGTATAAGTGCTATTCACATGAACAAAAACACCATTAATATCTACAGCACTTCGGCCTCCAACAATGCCATTATGAACGACCAAAAGAACCTTCATTTTGGGATATTTCCCTTTGTTTAGCAAATTAGTAAGATTAGTATCAAACTCACATGGACCATCAATCCAAATAGCATTATTTCCGTTAGTTTTTAAACCGACTTGATTAATTTTTGTGAAACAATCGCTACCTTTAGTTGTTGATATTTTCTTAAAATCATTTTTTGGATCATCTCTAACTTTATGCCAATCAGAAACATCTTTACCGAAATAATCTTTGAATGGTGATAAATCGGTATCTCTTTGTGTATCTAAATCAACAGAGTGACTTACAAGCTCACCCTTTTCATTTAAATAATATCCAGATGGTTGTGAAGAATTTGTTTTGTAGCTCGTCCCACACTTTACATCTTGCTTATAATCAGTACCAGGACTAACTCCTGAAGAATAATTCAAATCACCATTTATAAACCCACCACCAAAATATGCTTTATCTCTAACAACCATTGATACACATTCATAATATTCATCATTACCCGTGCTATTTATATTCCCAGGATCAGGTGAAATACTTACTGATGCATTAACAACTAAATTTGATGCGCTACGTATAGCACCAGCCCCTACTCCAGATAAAGGAATAATAATGTTCTTACTTACGTCTGTGTAACCAATTTTGCTACTTATTTTTGTTGTAAGATTAGCTGACGCCAAAGATTCATATGTGAAAGCGATTGTATTACCAGCAATATTACATGCAGGGATAGAAGATGCATTTGGTATAACACTATCTCGAATAGTTTTTGTGTACACACACTCCAACCCTCCCTCTGCAAGCCAATGTTCTTGCCTCGCTTTAACCTCATTCTGTGCACGCTTAATTTGGTAAAACAGATTTTTATAGGAGCCTAAAGTCACTACCAGAGCAACAGAGAGTAATATAGAGGTGATTAGTAAGGTTGCTACCCCTTGCTGATATTGACGCATCATTGCCAATTCCTTTGTTGAACCTTTAATGACATGGTATGAGAAATCGAGGGATCATTTTTTAACTCAGCCGCCACAGAAATTGAAACAAATGCACTTTCAACTGCAGAACCTGATAAAACAGTTCGATGAACGTCAAACTGAGTGACTTTAATTTGTTTCGGGTCAAAAAGGTCAAAGCATCCTGTCGCTGCAGATACAATATTTAAAGGTACGGATGAGTCCTTTTGGCAATACTCCAACATATTATTATTGAGTTGATATACAGTATTACTCGTAATGGTTGTATTTTTTCTATAAACATAGCCAATCTTATTCGTTTGTTGAAAAAGGATATTAGCTGAGCCAGAAAGCATCATTGAGTTTGTGGATATTCCATCAAAACCAGCACGCTGAATATCCTCTTTCATCTGTTGCATTACACTGCTCATTTGTTGCAAAAGCATAATTTCTTTACTGCGTTGCGCTGCCGCTTTTTGGTTCGACAGAAATACCGTGCCAACAATAGCCAAAGCCATCGCCCCCACCAAAGCGGCAATCATAAATTCAATGAGCGTATTACCTTGCTGTTTAGCACTTTGCAAAGCCATATTTTGCCTCATTTTCAGTGCAGACTTTGACTCGCCCAGCTCGATTATGAACGATAACTTTGATAGGACTCTTATCAGATTCGGATTGCTTAATCACTATACTGCCTGCTTCTTGTGGATTGCCCATCACATGATCGAATTTCAAACTGGTCAATGTGTTCGTACTCGACAACAACAAATTTCGATATCGGTTACCTTGCAACTCAGCGATTGTATTGTTTGACGTAATCGTCGAAACATTAGACACACTCGCGAGGATGAGCTTCCAATTTCCTGTCGATGAAGGAAAACCTTGAATATGAACCCATAAATCCTGATTGCGTAACACGGATTCGGACTTCGCTTGAATCAAGAATCCTTGCAATTCATTGGCTAAATTCACCATTTTTGTTTGTTGGCTGACTTTGGAAAAATTGGGGGCAGCAAAAAGCAGTAGCGCAGTGAAAACAGCGACCGTGATAAGAAGCTCCAGTAAAGTAAAGCCGCGATGCATTTCCCAAAATCCTTTGCAAACCGTGAGAGTATGATGAATCAACTTGCATAGATGCTAACAGCTATCAAAAATGGTGTTGTTTTATAAAGAGAAGTAATGGAAATGATTCGAAAAATTTTCTGCAAGCCAAGTATGAGTCAGCAACAAGGTATGACATTGATCGAATTAATGATCGCGGTGGTGATTGTGGGTGTTTTAGCAAGCATCGCTTATCCAGCCTATACCGACTATGTCAAAGAAGGTCATCGCAAACAGGCGATGGCAGATATGGCCAAAATTCAGCTCTATTTAGAAGAAAAGTACCACAATGGCTATACGGCGACAGGCATAGTCGATGCTCAAAAGGTATGTAATGCGTTTTGTAGCGTAGACAATGATCGTTACAAGATTGCGGTCGAAACAACAGCTAACGGCTATCTCATCACCGCGACTCCTCAAAAAAACAAAGGCCAAAATAGTGATAAATGCGACGGTAACACTTACCCCTCTCTCACCTTGAATGAGAAAGGAGTGACATCACCGATTGGGTGCTGGAAATAAGAAAAGACCAGCAAGCTGGTCTTTTCGATAGTGACTCATTGAATCTTGATTAACTGGTTAAGTCATCAAAAAACTTCTTCACACCATTAAAGAAGCCTTCGGCTTTCGGCTTGTGTTTCGTCGCCGCCTCACCGCCACAAGATTCTTCAAATTCTTTCAACAGCTCTTTCTGGCGAGCACTTAGATTGACTGGAGTTTCGACCACAAGTTTGACAATCAGATCGCCCAGTGCTGCAGAGCGAACGCCTTTCACGCCTTTACCGCGCATGCGGAACATACGACCCGTTTGGGTTTCCGCAGGCACTTTCAAGCTCACGCGACCATCGAGTGTCGGTACTTCCACTTCACCGCCCAGAGCCGCCATCGCGAAGCTCACTGGCACTTCACAGTACAAGTTGTTGCCATCACGCTCGAAAATGTGGTGCTCTTTGACATGCACTTGTACGTACAAATCCCCTGCTGGCGCGCCCATTTCTCCCGCTTCACCTTCACCGGAAAGACGAATGCGATCGCCGGTATCCACACCCGCTGGGATTTTGACATTGAGTGTCTTGGTCTTTTGCTTACGACCTTGGCCATGACAGACGTTACAAGGATCTTTAATGATCTTGCCTTTACCATGACAGGTTGGACAGGTTTGCTGCACCGCAAAGAAGCCCTGACGCATCTGAACTTGGCCATGGCCGTGACAGGTTCCACAAGTTTGTGCCGAAGTGCCTTTTTTCGCACCCGAGCCATCACAAGCGTCACAGTGTACTAATGTCGGTACTTCAATCTCTTTCGAGCAGCCACGAACCGCTTCTTCAAGGCTCAGTTCCATGTTGTAACGTAGATCGGAGCCACGCTGTGCTCTTGGGCCGCCGCCACGGCGACCACCACCGAAGATGTCACCAAACACGTCACCGAAAATATCGCCAAAATCAGCACCGCCGCCGCCGAAGCCACCGCCACCAAAACCACCCGCGCCTTGCTCAAATGCCGCATGGCCGTACTGGTCATAAGCTGCTTTCTTCTGCGCATCAGTCAGAATTTCATACGCTTCTTTGACTTCTTTAAACTTTTCCGCCGCACCAGCATCTCCCGAGTTGCGGTCCGGGTGGTATTTCATCGCAAGGCGTTTGTATGCCTTTTTAATATCACGCTCGGAGGCGTCACGGCCTACGCCTAATACTTCGTAAAAATCACGTTTTGACATGTTCTCAGTCACCAATTTATTACTGCCAACGGCTATGCCGCTCGGTGGGTATCGATATAGATAAGGGGATCCGGTTGCCTTTATCTGTAGCGACACGCTTCAAACAGACGGGCGTAAGAGTTTCCTCAAACGCCCGCTGCTTCAAAGTTCAATAAGAACTCAGCAAACCGCACGCATCATATCGTGCGGAATGACTTCATTACTTCTTATCGTCGTTAACTTCTTCAAACTCAGCGTCCACTACGTCATCTTCTTTAGTTGAAGATTGACCCGCGTTTGCACCTTGTGCTTGAGCTTGTTGCTGTGCGATTTCCATCAGCTTCTGTGCCGCTGCCATCAGTGCTTGCACTTTGGCATCGATTTCCGCTTTATCTTCGCCTTTTTTCGCAGTTTCTAGCTCGCTAATTGCAGTCTCGATCTTCGCTTTCTCATCCGCTGGCAGTGCTTCGCCTGCTTCTGTGATTTGTTTGCGAGTCGCGTGGATCATCTGGTCTGCTTGGTTACGTGCAGTCGCTAACTCTTCGAACTTTTTATCCGCTTCTTTGTTCGCTTCTGCTTCTTGAACCATTTTTTCGATTTCAGCATCGCTCAGACCGCCAGAAGCTTGGATAGTGATCTTCTGCTCTTTACCAGTCTGTTTGTCTTTGGCTGAAACGTGCAGGATACCGTCCGCATCCAAGTCGAAGATAACTTCGATTTGTGGCATACCACGTGGCGCAGCGTTGATGCCCTCTAGGTTAAATTGACCCAGAGATTTGTTGTACATCGCTTGCTTACGCTCACCTTGCAGTACGTGGATGGTTACTGCGCTTTGGTTATCTTCCGCCGTAGAGAACACTTGGTTCGCTTTGGTTGGGATAGTGGTGTTTTTCTCGATGAGCTTGGTCATCACACCGCCCATGGTTTCGATACCCAGAGACAGAGGCGTTACGTCTAGCAGTAGAACGTCTTTTACTTCACCCGCTAGAACACCACCTTGAACCGCAGCACCTACCGCTACCGCTTCATCAGGGTTCACGTCTTTACGTGGCTCTTTACCAAAGAATTCAGCTACTTTCTTCTGAACCATTGGCATACGAGTTTGACCACCCACAAGGATAACGTCAGTAATCTCGTTTACAGATAGGCCAGCATCCGCCAGAGCAACTTTCAGTGGTTCCAGAGAACGTTGCACCAGATCTTCAACCAGCGCTTCCAGTTTCGCACGAGTCACTTTGATGTTCATGTGCTTAGGACCAGTCGCATCTGCCGTGATGTATGGCAGGTTCACGTCAGTTTGCTGCGCAGAAGAAAGTTCGATTTTCGCTTTCTCAGCCGCTTCTTTCAGACGTTGCATTGCCAGCGGATCGTTACGCAGGTCGATGCCTTGGTCTTTTTTGAACTCGTCAACTAGGTAGTTGATCATGCGGTTGTCAAAGTCTTCACCACCTAGGTGAGTGTCACCGTTGGTAGACAGAACTTCGAAGGTTTTCTCGCCTTCAACTTCATCGATCTCAATGATAGAGATATCGAATGTACCACCACCAAGGTCATAAACCGCGATAGTGCGATCGCCGCCTTGCTTGTCTAGGCCGTAAGCCAGAGCTGCCGCGGTTGGCTCGTTGATGATACGTTTCACTTCTAGACCTGCGATACGGCCAGCATCTTTGGTTGCTTGACGCTGAGCATCGTTAAAGTAAGCAGGTACAGTGATAACTGCTGCAGTAACGGGTTCACCGAGGAAATCTTCCGCGGTTTTCTTCATTTTCTTCAGCACTTCAGCAGACACTTGAGGAGCCGCCATTTTTTGGCCTTTCGCTTCAACCCAAGCATCACCGTTGTCAGCCTTAACGATTTTGTAAGGCATGATTTTGATATCGCGCTGAACTTCTTCGTCTTCAAAACGACGGCCGATCAGACGCTTGATTGCAAATAGCGTGTTTTGTGGGTTAGTGACTGCTTGACGTTTCGCAGGTTGACCCACCAGAGTTTCACCGTCTGTATAACCAATTACAGAAGGAGTAGTACGCTCACCCTCTGCGTTTTCAATTACGCGAGGCTTGTCGCCGTCCAGCACAGCAACACATGAGTTTGTAGTACCTAAGTCAATACCAATGATTTTACCCATCAGGCTATCTCCAAAAAAATTCTATGTTCGAGTTTGTATACCCCTAATGTGGGGATGGAGAATCGGGTTTCAACCCCTACTCACAAACCAAAACGGGCTTGTTTGCTTCTCGTATGCCCCTTAAATAAGGTCTTCAAAAACCATTTCAAGGGTAAAAGTGAAAAAAATTCAGATTTATTGTGTTTTTGCGCATAAATCGGTTTTAGAACATAAAAAAGCGAAGCCAATCGGCTTCGCTTCTTCTGTCGCTCAGGCTCTAAGAACTACTTAGACACCATCACCATAGCAGGGCGTAATACGCGGCCATTCAGTTCATAGCCTTTTTGCATCACAAACATCACCGTGTTTGGCTCATGCTCAGCGCTTTCTTGAATCGACATCGCTTGGTGGAATTCAGGGTTAAACGCTTCACCGTGCGGGTTAATCTCTTTCAAGCCGAACTTCGCAATCGTATCAACGAAAGTTTTGTGCGTCAGTTCTACACCTTCTAGCAGAGGTTTGATCGCTTCAACTTCACCATCGGCGGCTTGAATCGCACGCTCAAGGTTATCAATCACTGGCAGTAGCTCTTCAGCAAAGCGGCTCAGCGCAAATTTACGTGCTTTATCCACTTCCTGCTCGCTACGGCGACGCATGTTTTCGACTTCCGCACGGGCACGCAGTACGCTGTCTTGCTGCTCTTTCACGCGCTCTTCGCTCACAAGCAGCGCCGCTTCTAACTGAGCAATTTTCGCTTCTTTCTCATCGATTTCGTCAGCAGCTTGGTTCCAGTCGATATCGGCATCTGTTCCTACAACTTCAGCTTCAGTCTCAACCGCGTCTTGTTGCAGCTGCTCGTCTTTGTTCTTGATCTCTTCGTTGCTCATGATATCTCCAAAATTCACTTCATACTGGTCAGGAGAAATCGTCTAATCGTCGATTTCCCAACACAAAAATTCGCATAAAAGCACAACTTGCCCTTATTATGGGGACGATGAATTCTGATTCAAGCATAAATCGGTTGGAAACCTTATGAAAAAGCCGTTCAACGTTCTTGCCATCATTGGAAAACCGCGCGATCAACAAGCCATTCAAACTCATAAAGAGATTTATCACTGGCTAAGATCGCTCGGATATACCGTGTTTATCGATGATCGTTTACGGGAAATTCTGACCGATTTACCCACCGAACATTTTGCAAGCCTGATTGAACTGGGCAAAAAAGCCGATTTAGCGATTGTGGTCGGTGGCGATGGCAACATGCTTGGTGCTGCGCGCGTGTTGTCCCGCTTTGATATCAGTGTGATCGGGGTTAATCGTGGCAATTTAGGCTTTTTGACCGATTTAAACCCAGAAGATTTCCAACAGCGCTTACAAGAAGTGTTGGATGGTCACTATTTGCAAGAAACTCGCTTTTTGCTTGAAGCGGAAATCCATCGCCACGGGCAAGTGAAAAGCCATAATGCCGCCTTGAATGAAGCCGTGCTTCATCCAGGAAAAATAGCGCATATGATTGAATTTGAAGTCTATATTGATGATAACTTCGCTTTCTCTCAGCGCTCCGATGGGTTAATTGTCTCAACCCCAACCGGCTCAACTGCTTATTCGCTTTCCGGCGGAGGCCCGATCCTCTCACCAAGCCTGAATGCCATTACTTTAGTGCCTATGTTTCCGCATACCCTCTCCTGCCGCCCATTAGTGGTGGGCGGAAATCAACGCATTAAACTGGTGGTTTCCCCTGAAAATCGCGGCACTCAAGAAGTGAGCTGTGATGGACAAGTCTCATTACCTGTGTCGCCTGGTGATGAAATCCACATCTATCAAAGCCCTAATGTGCTGAAACTGATCCACCCTCAAGACTACAGTTACTACCACGTATTGCGCACTAAGCTTGGCTGGTCGAGCAAACTGTTTTGATTTCGTTCACAGATTTTGCTCATAGAGCGTAAAAGTGACCAAAAAATTTTACCTGAGTGACTTTACTGTATAAAGAAACAGTATAAACTGTTTAAACATACAGTATTGGTTAATCATACAGGTGCAAACATGCTGGCTCACTTAAGTATCAATAACTTCGCTATCGTAAAGTCACTACAACTCGAATTATCAAAAGGAATGACCACCATCACAGGTGAAACTGGTGCTGGTAAATCCATTGCGATTGATGCTTTAGGTTTATGCCTTGGTGGTCGAGCCGAAGCCAGCATGGTGCGTCAAGGTGAAGATAAAACCGAAGTCAGCGCAGCCTTTCATCTGGATAACAATCTGCTCGCCAGCCGTTGGTTAGAAGATAATGAACTGCTTGAAGGCAAAGAGTGCATTTTGCGCCGAATCATCACCAAAGATGGTCGCTCTAAAGCCTTTATTAATGGCAGCCCAGTTCCGCTTTCTCAGCTCAAAACATTGGGGCAACTACTGATCAATGTGCATGGTCAACACGCACATCAGCAACTGATGAAACCGGAATATCAACTCAGCATGCTTGATCAATACGCAGGTCATGCAGACTTGCTCAAAGCCACGCGTCACGCCTATCAAAATTGGCGTCAAGCGAGCAATCAGCTCAAACAGCTGCGCGAAAATAGCCAACAAAATCAGGCACAGTTACAACTTTTGGAATACCAAATCAAAGAGCTCAACGAATTGGCTCTCGGTGAGGATGAGTTTGTCGAGCTAGAACAAGAGCACAAACGCTTAGCCAATAGCGGCGATCTGGCACTCAACTGCCAACGCGCGATTGAACTGCTCAATGAAGGGGAAGAAGTAAACGCCTTAGGCCTTTTACAAAGTGTTAGCCATACGCTGATTGATCTGGCTGAAATGGATAGCAAACTGACAGCGCTCCCTTCTATGGTGGCCGAGGCGCTGATCCAACTTGAAGAGACTTACCATGAACTACGCAACTACTTAGATTCGATTGATGTCGACCCAGAACGCATGGCGTATGTGGAAGAGCGCTACTCCAAAGTCATGTCGCTCGCGCGTAAACATCATGTACTGCCAGAAGAGCTGTATCAGCATCACCAAGCACTCTTGCAGCAAATTGCTCAGTTGGATTGTTCTGACGAGAAAATGTCAGCACTCGCGAGTGAAGTCGACGTGCTCTACCAAACCTTTGTTGCGGCCGCTGACAAACTGCACAAATCTCGTGTTCGCTATGCCAAAGAATTGGATAAATTGATTAGCCAAAGCATGCATGAGCTGAGCATGGAAAAAGCGCAATTCAAAATCGAAGTGCTGCAAGACAGCGCGCACTCATCGCCATTAGGTTTTGATGCCGTGACTTTCTTAGTCTCGACGAACCCGGGTCAACCATTGCAACCCATCGCTAAAGTGGCCTCTGGTGGTGAGCTGTCGCGTATGTCGCTCGCAATCCAAGTGATTACTGCGCAGAAAGTCGATACTCCAAGCCTGATTTTCGATGAAGTTGACGTGGGTATTTCAGGGCCAACAGCAGCCGTAGTTGGCAAACTATTGCGCAAATTGGGTGAATCAACTCAAGTACTGTGTGTCACCCACTTACCGCAAGTGGCAGGCTGCGGACACCATCAACTGTTTGTCGCCAAACAGACCAAAGCAGGCAAAACCGAAACACAAATGCTCAAACTGGATCAAGAACAGCGCATTGCTGAACTTGCACGCTTGCTCGGAGGCAGCCAAATTACCGAATCCACGCTCGCGAATGCTAAAGAGCTATTAATCGCAGCCTAATTTCATATCGCATCACTGGATTTTTTGTTCAGCTTTGCAACCAAACTCAAAATTCACAGTCTCAATAGGCTCAGAGCACGATCGAGGTTTTTACATCTGCTCTGAGCTTGTTTATTATCAGCCAAGTTTTTAGCCCTGAGGGACAGAGAGTTTTAACAATGCAGTTTACTAAGTGGTTCATCGCCCTTCCCCTTGCCGTCACCGCCTTATCGGGCTGCTCTTTATTAGAGCGCTTGGTGTATCGAATCGATATCAATCAGGGTAACTATGTTGATCAACAATCCGTAGATCAGCTCAAGTTTGGCATGAGCAAAGATCAAGTTCGTTTTGTTCTCGGCTCACCTATGTTGGTTGAAAATGGCTACCCAGATACTTGGTATTACATTTATCACCATACCCAAGGCCATAACGATCCGGTACAAAAGAACCTGATCGTAAAATTTAACGATGGTGGCAAACTCGTGAATGTCTCGGGAGATTTCCCAACTGGTGATGCTTTCTTCGAAAGCGTTAACTAAGCGCACTTTGCCGAGTAAAAAAAGAAAAGGCTTTCACAAGCCTTTTCTTTTTGGTGTTTGTTCTTCAGCCGTCACATTAACTTTGACTAGAGGCAGCTTTGGCTTGCTCCGCACGTTTACGGCGAATCTCTTTCGGGTCAGCCAATAGTGGGCGATAAATCTCAATCCGATCTTTATCTCGCACCTTAGCATCCAACTTCACATTCCGGCTGAAAATACCCACTTTATTGACCGTCAGATCAATCTCAGGATACATCTGCAAAATGCCTGAGGTACGGATGATCTCTTCCACCGTTGCCGATTTCTCAACCACCAGCTTGAGTACACGTTGCTCATGCGGTAGCGCATACACCACTTCAACATGAATCATTTCACTGCTCATCATCACTCTCCATACACCTGTTTTGCTCGGCGAGTAAACGCATTCACCATATTGCTGGTCAATTCATTAAAAATTTTGCCAAACGCCAACTCAATCATCTTGCTGGAAAACTCAAACTCCAAACGCAGCTCAACTTTACACGCGGCTTCATCCAACGGAGTGAAAAACCATCCACCGCGCAGCGTTTTAAAAGGCCCATCCACCAAGCTCATGGCAATCGACACCCCGGGCGTCAATTGATTCGAGGTGGTAAACGTCTTACTGATCCCCGCTTTTGAAACATCCACCGATGCCACCATATGTGCCTCACTCTGCTCCAGAACACGAGACCCCGAACAACCGGGCAAAAACTCAGGATAGCGCGCCACATCATTGACCAAATGAAACATCTGCTCTGCACTAAACGAGACCAAGGCAGAACGACTCACTTGTTTCATTTTCACTCCTTACCACGACTCAAACAGCTTGGGAAAACGGATTGTACTTTCATCCCCCGAGCACCTCAAGCCATCAGGCTCGCACAACACAATACAGCGCTTGAGTCATCGCGCAGATAACCGTATGCTACGGCAAACAAAAGCGTTTCCTAACCGCTGACCAAACCGTATAATGCGCCCACTATGACAAAAAAGAAAACCAATACCAAAGCGGGTAGCAACACTATCGCGCTGAACAAAAAAGCTCGCCACGAATACTTCATCGAAGATGAATTTGAAGCTGGCATGGAGCTACAAGGCTGGGAAGTCAAATCACTTCGCCAAGGTAAAGCCAACATTGCAGAAAGCTACGTCTACATCAAAGATGGCGAGGCGTTCATTTCCGGTATGACCATCATTCCGTTGCAGCAAGCCTCCACTCACGTGGTAGCCAACCCTACCCGTATCCGCAAGCTGCTACTTTCACGCCGCGAGCTGGACAACCTGTTTGGCCGCATCAACCGTGAAGGGATGACACTAACCGCATTGTCACTCTACTGGTCTCGTTCGTGGGTCAAAATCAAAATTGGCGTTGCGAAAGGTAAGAAACTGCACGATAAACGTGAAGATCTGAAAGAAAAAGAGTGGCAACGCCAAAAAGATCGAGTGATGAAGAGCGCGTTGCGCTAATAGTAACCACTTGAAAAATGGGAGCTAGACAGAAGCACGTATTCTGGTACTATGCACCCGTTACCTCTGGGGCTGATTCAGGATTCGACGGGAATTTTGCAGTCTGAGGTGCATGCCGAGGTGCGGTAGGCCTCGTTAACAAACCGCAAAAAAATAGTCGCAAACGACGAAAACTACGCACTAGCAGCTTAATACCCTGCTCAGAGCCCTTCCTCCCTAGCTTCCGCTTGTAAGACGGGGAAATCAGGAAGGTCAAACCAAATCAAGCTGGCGTGGATTCCCCCACCTGAGGGATGAAGCGCGAGATCTAATTCAGGTTAGCCATTCGTTAGCGTGTCGGTTCGCAGGCGGTGGTGAAATTAAAGATCGACTAAGCATGTAGTACCAAAGATGAATGGTTTTCGGACGGGGGTTCAACTCCCCCCAGCTCCACCAAATCATAGTTTAAAGACGTCTCCGGACGTCTTTTTTCTTATATCAAACAATCAAAAATCAACAACTTAGCATTCATAGCTATTCCACATGATTCCATAGCAGCTTTGATTTTTAGGAACCAATGTAGGAACCTTAGTTTTGTGTTCCTAATTTATGGTTCCTAAACATGCCGAGACAGACAAATCAGCTATCCGCTACGGAAGTCAAAAACGCTAAGGCAAAAGAGAAAGAGTATTACCTCACGCTAAAAAATATTCCGTAGATTTACCAATCTTCTCAGACGAGAGAATCCCTGCCGAGACCATATCATCCAATTTTTGCTTGGCGCTGTTATAGCTAATACCTAGCAGACTCTCGACTTCCCTAGCAGTGACCGTTGGCATTTTGCGGTAACGGGGCTCACCAGAGACAAAACCAACGATCTTCCTCTCGATATCCTCTAAGCCAGAATAACTCTCTTCTAGCGCCTGCATTCGTTGTACAGCTCGTTGATAAACTGCAACAAATTCATCAATAGCGCGGCCGATCACCTTGAGCTGATGTTTAATGAAGTAAGTCAGATCTAAGTTGTCGTGCTCCGTATCTAGGTAGCTAACACCATATTGAATTGGAGCTTTCTTGAGCAATGCTGATATCGCGATATATCGGAAGCCGGTATAGCCGGATTTGAACATATACCAGTAGAA
This sequence comes from Vibrio paracholerae, assembly GCF_037672085.1. Taxonomy (NCBI): domain Bacteria; kingdom Pseudomonadati; phylum Pseudomonadota; class Gammaproteobacteria; order Vibrionales; family Vibrionaceae; genus Vibrio; species Vibrio paracholerae. The sequence continues at coordinate 2,184,743 of NZ_JBBHLM010000002.1, forward strand.
CAGGGCCCTAGCGACTCTTCCGTTACCATCTCGAAACGGGTGGACATAACCGATAACAAAATGAAGTGTGATAGCTTGGATAACCGGATGAACACCACTGTCATTGGAATTGAGCCACTTCACAACGCGGGTTAGTAGCCTATCAATGCTATTGTGATTGGGTGGTTGGTGAACAATCTCACCTTCTGCATCGACAACCGCAACATCATCCGTTGTCCTAAACGCGCCAGACGTGTATTTTTCTTGCTCTAATGTTTTCGTACCGATGCTGTGCAAATCTCTGATCAGCTCAATGCTAAACGGCTCATCCCTAAGATCCCAGGCACTTTTCATTAGGTCAAAGTTACCAAAAATCATCCGCTCATCGTCAGTGCGAGGCTTTCTTTTTTTTCGGATCATCTCTTTGGCTAGGATGGTCGTCGTCGCTGCACCTTCTAATTGACTGCTCGATATCGCCTCATCATCCACTAGATTATTCGCTAAGTGCTCAAAGTGTGCCCGCTCGCCAATTTGCTCTAAGATACCCAACATTGCACTGTGCGTGGTGTAGCGATCAATCTGCGACAGCACACGACCAAATTCATGCAAATTATTGAATCGGCAATGTTGTGTATAGTCAGATGAGTTCAACAGAGCTTGGATCACTTGCTCAGGCAAGTCGGGAGGCAAAGGTTTATCTTCTAAGGGAGTGAGATTGATTAACGTACTGTCTCGAGACAGACGAGTTAGCCACCAGCAATATTTGACGTCTAAGCCAGACTTCACCCTACGCCTAAACTCGTTGAATGAATGGTACTCGTCAGTAAATGGGACGATGTAATCGGTATAGTCATTTGGATCTAGCCCCTGGCTGCCAATCTCAAACAAAACGTCTCCGATTGTGCTAAATGGGCATGCTGGTGGGGACAAATACTTACCTGACATTACTTTCATCTCAAAAACTAACGATTATGAGACCAGATTAATCAATGTTGCGTTCCTTGGCTAGTTTTTTACCAGTAACGCTTCAAGATCTGCAAGATGACGAGAAAAACACTGAAAATAGGCAAGCGTTTGTTTTTAGGAACAACCTGCATCACTGAACAAACAATTAACGCCCCGCTCCCTATCGCAGCTTTACATAGCTAAAACAATCCGTCTTGCTCATCAACAAATTTTGACTTACAACCCATGAGTAATAATTTACTCATAAATAGTATCCACACACATTAACGAGTAATTCTTTACTCACAAATTGAAAAAAAATGGCTTTAAGAGTAAAGTTTTACTCATTGATAAGTAGAGGCGTTGTCGATGGATGAGCTAACCGTACAAGCTTTTATCAGAGGTGAATGGATAGATATTGGTATCATCTCATTCCCTAAAAGTAGCCAACATAATTTCCGAGTGACTGAACTCAACTACCTCAGCGACTATGCGCTAGAACATTACGATAAAGATGACTTTCACGCTGTTTCACTAAACCACCCTGTCTCATTCTTTTTTGATGACATGGGTAAGCCTGGATGGTTAAAGTTTCTAGACGATATTATGCCTAGTGGCGCTAGTAGACGATACTGGGTCAAACACCTAGATATTGAAGATCTTAGTTCTGATGAACAAGACTATGTTTTGCTCAAATTTGGCACGATGTCGCCTATTGGTAACTTAAGAATAAAAGACTCCCTTCCTGAACGCTACGAAGTCGCAGACAACCTCTACTTCTCTGTTGATGATGTTAAAAATCGAGCTGGTGATTTCCTCGACTACGCACAGCAAAGAGGGGCAGCCGCAGGTGGTGCAACTGGGGCTGGAGGTGAAGCGCCAAAACTGATCCTCCGATGTGGTTTCGATCATGGATCTGGCAGCGAAAAAATATGGATTGATCCATACCAAGATGACAATAGCAACCACGACTTACATTACTTAGTAAAGTACCCTAGAGGCTCAAGAAGCACCATCGACTGTAATATTCTAAGAGCTGAGTTCTACTTCTACCACGAGCTCACTGAAATGGGAGTTGAAACGATCTCCACCGACGGTATGCGCTTGGAGGAAGGATTAAACTACCCTTCCTTATGGCTTCCTCGATTTGATGTTCAAATTATTGATCAACAAATAGAGCGATTTGGCATGGAATCAGTGTATTCCATTTTGAACAAAGGCGCTGGAGTCACTCTTGATCACGAAACAACAATCCGAACTCTCATAGAAAAAATTACTGAAAGTAATATGGTTAAACACCAAGGGTATAGGTTTGATACCCAAGCTTTCGTTATTGAATGGGTGAAGAGAGATCTACTCAACATCTTGTTTGGTAATAGTGATAACCATGGCAGAAATACTTCATTCTTAAAGGGTGATGGAGTCATAAAGCTTGCTCCCATTTACGATTTCGCACCAATGAAAGCTGATCCTGCAGGAATTCCAAGAACAACAAAATGGAAAGCCCCACTAGAGGTTGGCGGAACTTACGACTTTGTCGGCATTGCAGACACCTTATCTGATCTGGTGCCAAAGGAAATGTTATTAAAAGAGCTAGCAATTACTGCAAGTAAATGCGTAGGCCTAAAGCAGAGACTCGCTTTACGAGGAGTACCAGAACAAATCTTGGAGATGCCGGCCGTTGGACTTAATTATTTATCAGAAAAGCTCACTAAATGGGGGCTACTATGAAGCCAAGCAATAAAGAGTCCGTACAAGATACGGTAGCTCGTCTAAGAGCAAACCGAAATCAACAGCAGCCCAAGATTGGGAAGAATGCAACTCATTCGATCAAAGAGCAAACACCACTCGATACTCCAACGAGATCGAAAGCCTCAAAAAACGCCAAAGCAGTAAGTGCAGCAGAGCGCAAAACCGAAGCAAACAAAATCATCAAACACTTATTGCTTGGAGAGCTAACACAGGGCCAAGCGCTGAAAAGTCTACGCATTAATATACTGGGACTCAAACAGGATGTATTCGCAAGACTTGTCGATGTCTCAAGAAAAACACTCTCAGACATAGAGAATGATCGGGGCAGCTACAATACAGAGATTCTCAACAAGGTATTCAAACCATTTAGCTTAAAAATCGGGCTGCTGCCTTCTTCTCCCGATGCGTTAAAATCGCTCTTAATGGATGGTGAGGATGGGTAAATTGCTCAGCATCAGCTCTATTTATTTAGATTGAATTGCTATAACAAGCTAGCATTTTTAAATGATTTAGGAATACATGGACGCGGGTTCAGTTGCTTTTGGGCTCCTAATTTATGGTTCCTAAACATGCCGTGACAGACAAAACCGCTATCCACTACAAAAGTCAAAATGCTGAGGTAAAAGCGAATTAACTCGTAGACGCTCAAGAATTGAAACCACCGATGCTCCCTACTATTTAAACCATGATGTCATCTTCTAACTGACCCTGACTTGCCCAAAGCCGCTTGAGCTTACGAGGAGAGCATCTTGAACCAACAAGCCGTACATCCTCGATTTCACAAAGTAGCTCACAGTTACATTGCAACTCATTGAGCAATGAGGATGAGGAAGTTACACTCTGCATCCAATTCAGGAGGAGCTCACGCCAATGTCTGTAGAATTTTACAATCAAAACGCACAGCAGTTTTTCTCTTCCACTGTCGAAGTCGATTCCACTTCCCTACTTGACCAGTTTGTACCTTACTTACCTCAAGGTGGATTAGTGTTAGATGCAGGATGCGGCTCAGGACGAGATAGTAAACGATTTCTAGATATGGGCTATCAGATCGATGCTTTTGATGCCAGTGCACCTTTAGCGGCTTTAGCTGAAGAACTACTCAACCAATCTGTCACTGTGACTACCTTCGAGAACTTTACCTCTAGTAAACGCTATGACGGAATTTGGGCTTGTGCTTCCCTACTGCATGTCACGAGAGAATCGTTACCGGAGACGTTTGCTCACTTAGCAAAAATGCTCAAGTGTGGCGGTGCTTTTTACTGCTCATTTAAATATGGTCAGGACGAGGTAGAGAGAGATGGGCGTCGCTTCACCAACTGTAATGAAGCCCTTTTAAATCAATTGCTCACCTCTTCACCTCTGGCCATCGACAAGCTTTGGGTCACACAAGATCTCAGAGCAGGGCGTGAACATGAACAATGGCTCAATGCCATATTAATTAAGCGTTAAGTGATGTGTGATGAGTGATAGACAAAGTTTTCTGTATTCAGGTCATAAGCTCTCTTCTGGTGGTGCAAACGATCCGCTCCTACCAAGACTTGTCCAAGCCATTAATCACGCGACTGAAATTGAAATTTCAGTCTCATTCATTCAGCCATCCGGTCTGGATTTACTGTTTGATCCTCTGTTTGATGCTGTGCAAAGTGGTGCTCAGGTAAAACTCCTAACATCAGATTATCTCTCGATTACTCATCCTGTTGCGCTGCGACGCCTAATGTTGCTAACAGAACGCGGCGCTCAGTGTCGTGTATTTGAATGTGGTCAGCACAGCTTTCATATGAAATCGTACATTTTTGTCCGCTGTGAACAGGGAGAAATACTTGAAGGTTGCGCTTGGATTGGTTCCAACAACATCAGCAAAACAGCGTTATTAGACAGCCATGAATGGGCTCTACGTCACGACTTTGAACCACCTGAAACCAGTGCTGCTGCCCTTGAGTTTCTCCATATTCGTCAACAGTTTGCTGCCATTTTCACCCACAACCAGAGTCAGCCATTAAGCCATCAATGGATTGATAATTACCTCTGCCGTTATCAACAAACACAGCAGCAGCGTACCATTGCTCAGTTGGTCACAGAAGATGAACAAGAAACCATCGACGTTCCAACACCAAACTCAATCCAAATTGAAGCTTTAGCCGCACTGGATGCCACTCGACAACAAGGTTATTCAAGGGGGTTAGTGGTGCTTGCGACAGGCATGGGAAAAACTTGGTTATCCGCCTTTGATGTGATGCAAATGCAAGCGAAAAACGTGTTGTTTGTTGCCCATCGTGAAGAGATCCTGCTGCAAGCAGAAAAAACCTTTAGCCAGTTGCTCCCCCATGCCAAAACTGGTCTCTACAACGGTTCGATACAAGATGATCAAGCAACGCTATTGTTTGCCTCTGTCGCAACCTTAGGTAAGCAAAATCACCTACAACGTTTTGCCGTTGATCACTTTGATTACCTAATAGTGGATGAGTTTCATCATGCCGCGGCAAGAAGCTATCGTCAGTTGCTTGCCTATTTTCAGCCTAAATTTCTCCTCGGTTTAACGGCGACACCGGAGCGTTCTGATCAAGCTGATATTCTCTCTTTATGTGATGATAACTTAGTCTTCGAACGCAATTTAGTGCATGGCATTGATGATGAGATTCTCACACCGTTTGATTATCACGGTATCTACGATCAAGCGGTAAATTACCAAGAGATTCCGTGGCGTAACGGTAAGTTTGATCCTAATACGCTTGATAATAAACTGGCTACATCACGACGCGCTGAACATGTCTATCGTGAATGGCAAGCTAAAAAACAAACGCGAACCTTAGCCTTTTGTGTCTCGAAAAAACACGCGGATTTTATGGCGCAGTATTTTGTCGCCAAAGGCATTCATGCCGTTGCTGTGTACAGTGATTCAGCCGTAAGGCGTAATCAAGCGCTGCAATGGCTAGACCAAGGTAAAATTGAGATTATTTTCTCGGTCGACCTGTTTAATGAAGGCACCGATCTCCCCTCGATTGATACGATTTTAATGGCTCGCCCAACCGAATCAAAAATTCTCTTTCTACAGCAATTAGGTCGCGGCTTACGCCTTTCTCCCATTACCAACAAACGCAAACTTGTCGTGCTGGATTTTATTGGTAATCACGATTCATTTTTAAACCGCCCAGCAACCTTATTTAATGTCAAAACACTCCGAGAAGTGATAGGGAAATTACAAACTAACGCGCCACTTGCCAAAGGTTGTCATGTTAATTTTGATATTGAGCTGATCAACTTTTGGCAACGTTTAGCCAAACGGCTACGCAATAATGTGCAAGATGATTATCAACAATTAGCGCATCAATTAGCTCATCGCCCAACCGCCAGTGAATTTTTCCATCATGGCTACCCGATGAAGAAAGTTCGCCAGCAAGCCATAAGCTGGTTTCATCTAGTCGCCAGCCAAGAAAATGATCCACACCTCAGCGAACTCGTCAGCCATTATGGTGATTTTCTCCTCCATGGCATTGAAAACACAGCGATGAGCAAATCGTTTAAAGCGATCTTGCTCGAAGCCTTACTGGAACTTGATGGTCTGCGCCAGCCACCAACACTCAGCGCGTTAGCCGAGCGAAGCCATCATGTGTTGTCACGTCGTCCACAGTTAATGGCGCAAGAGCTCACCGAAAGTGCCAAGCAGTTTCAAGCCAGCGATCAAGGCTGGTTAAAATATTGGCTAGCGAATCCGATCAACGCTTTTACCAAGCCCAATAATAAATCGGCTCCTTGGTTTACAATTAACGATCAAAAATTTGTCGCTACCTTCGCGATAAAAGATCAGCATATCGAGTTATTACACGATGCCATGCAAGAATTGGTTGATTTACGCTTGGCTGAATATGCCAAGCGACCACAGCAACAACAGCCATCGAATCAGCCAGACATTGAACACTCACCTTCAGCCCAAGTGCTGGAGTTTGCCAAACAAAGTGATCCGCAAGGGACGATGCTGCCTTTTTACCCTGAACTGAAAATTGCTTGCGGCCATTTTAAACGCGGCTCTCATGAAGCGGTTCAATATCACTGTGTTGCCGATGGCTATGGCAAGTTAGACCCTACTCGCCATTTTGTTGCCCCCGCGGCGGGAAACTCTATGAATGGCGGCAAAAATCCGATTCAAGACGGGGATCTGTTATTACTTGAATGGGTGACACCAAGCAGTGCTGGATCTATATCAAATCTCACCATGGCTATAGAAACTCAAGATGAAACGGGGGATAACCAGTACTTACTGCGGGTAGTACGTAAAATCGCACCGAACCAGTATGAACTACAAGCACAAAATCCAAGTTATCCAAATATGCCAGCAAGCGATGCTATGAAAACGTTCGCACGATTAAAAGCAGTGATAAAAAATAATAGTCAGCAATCACAGACTCGATGACGATGAATAAGGCATAATTCAAATATATAAATTTTAAATAACAATACGTAAATAAAAAGGCTAGGTAGTTATGATAGTAAAAGAAAAAACACATATTAAAACTAGTAATTTCAAACAAGACTTAGGCAATCAAGTAGAAAATGATGTAGCATTCTATTTGAGACGTCATTTTTCCGAAAATGAGAGTATCTTCATTTATAATGATTTACGTATTGAGCATAAAGGTGAAATCGCACAAATAGACCACCTTGTTGTTTATAAAAAAGGATTTGTTATTATTGAATCAAAATCCATCAAGGGTACTGTTCAAATTAACAAACAGCTAGAATGGCAAAGAACGGTTCGTGGAAAATGGGTCGGCATGCCATCTCCTATAACCCAAGCAGAAATGCAAACCAAACTATTGAAAGCATTATTAAATGATAATGCAGAACAGTTACTAGAAAAGATATTAATGCTTCAAGGCTATTTTGGCGGCCGATGTTGGGACACTCTGTGCGCGGCTTCGAATGATGCAATCATCGATAGAGACAACATCCCATCAAAAATATCACCAATGATTATTAAATCAGAACAAATTGCTAATCGAGTGGAAGAAATAATAGCTAGTAGATCGAGTATCTTAAAGCCAAATCCAACATTTAGTGATAATGAGCTTCAAAATATTAAAAACTTCTTAATTGAAGCACACAAGAACCCGTTAATCGAAGATAAAAAATTCACTAATAAGATCAATAAACCAGATAACATTACCCATCAAATAGAAACAAAAATAAACATCTCAAATCCTTGGTTTGTATGTAAGGAGTGTTCGAGTAACAATACCTCACCAAAATATGGTAAATTTGGATATTATGTCACCTGTAAAGATTGTAATAAGAACACATCAATGAACTTAGCTTGCATAAAATGTGGGAATAGAAAAACCCATGTATCAAAAGATAAAAACACTTATACTGTAAGTTGTGAATGTGGTCATAAAGTAGAGTATGAATATCAATCATTAGAAAAAACAGCATAGTGTATATTTCATGATTGATATAAAATAGTGCCCTGCTTAATCAACAGGGCATGGCCTATTATGTTGATATTATTTAGTATAGTTCACACTAGAAAGCCAACAAAAACAATATTAACAAAGAAAGAAAACCAGCACAGACACTAATTATTAGATAGATATACTTGGAAATAAATGTATTCTCTCTTGCGTTTTGAGGTTCATTTAATGGAACACGCAAAACAACTTTCTCTCCTAGTTTCTTACCAACAATACGATGTAAAGTAGCATCGTAAGTTACTAATAATGATTGAGTGTAAACCTGACCATTCCAAGTATATTCAACCTGAGGATTGAGAAATTTTTTCTTTCTAAAACGCTCCTCGATATTTCTATTGTATTTAACAGTTACTTCAAATCCGACCACGACACCGGTTGTGATTCCATATTGGTTATTGCGCTCTTTTATGAATTGTTTAATTGCACCCATTCCAGAGAGCGCAAGAGCTATTACAAACCATCCACCAATAATGAATCCACCTTGTTGTTCAAAAGTCAAAGCTGAAATGATGGCGGTAGGAATTGAGAGTAAAAAGAGGAAGAACCCATGTGCTCTATTCATATTCAATCATCTAGAAAAATATAATGCCGAACTTGATATTTATTTTTTTATACCCTTCCTACTTGAAGCTGCAGCTGTGTTGGCTAGGCTCGTTCACCCCAATCACATAGTTTGCCTATGCTCATGGGGATTTACTTACTTGCCGCCTACCTGCAACTCCAAGTTTTTTGGGTATAATAGCAACCAGAAGAGAACCACTAAACCTGCTTTGGATAGTGCTTTTTCAATAAGTTATGCATATTTCGCTTACGTTTGTAGGCTTCTGCCAGAGCGGTGATTTCGAGATAAAAATCGGCCAACACGGTGGGATTTTTGGCTAATAAACGCTCGATACGTTGTAGATGGTGAATCGCATCTTGATAACCTTGGTTGCTGGTTTGTTCAATTGAGGCGCGCGCCACGCGAAGGTAGTACTGCAACGAGAGCTGAGGTTGGTTGGCAATAATGTGATCGGCCAATCTGAGTAGTACCTGAGTTTCGGTGGGTCGATTGGCTACCCAATCACAGGCTTTTTGCCATGCTTGCTGCTCGATATAAAATTCCACCACATCACTACTGTTGCGGCTGATAAATCCTCGTGCATCAGCGGGTTGATAGCAGGCGATCAAACTCTGTTCGATACGCGCTAAAAACTCCGCATCTTCAATTTGGTGTGTGGCTTTAAACGCGCTCAGCTTTTGGTAACTATCAAAAGAGGGATTCTCAGTGAAAAGTCGGTTCGCCAACTGCCACGCTTGAGTCATTTGCCCCAAGCTGAGGTAGAGGTTGACTTGCAACTGCTCGCACTGCTGCTTTTCATAAGGGGTCGCGTGCTTTTTGGCTTTAGCTAACCAGAATTCCGCTTGATGTGGCTCTTGATGCTCAAGGTAGAGCTGCACTATGTCCAGAAAATCGTCGCAGCGCCACGCAATTTTTTGCTTGATGGCGATAACTTCATGCCAATCCGTTGCCATGGCCAGTAGTGGTGCGGCCCACGTGTTGAGATCCCACGCGTTTTCACGGTTAAGTGGTGTGTTCTCAATGGCTTTGCGACACAAGTGTAAAAATGTTGGGTTGCTCTGCCAAACGATCGCGAAGTCGGTTTCAATTGAGGGATACACATCAAACTCATGGTGGGTCATGCGCTCAAACATCCACTGCGCTTTCTCTTCCTCACTCCACTCCAATCGGTTCAAAATCATCGGCATCTGAACATTGATCAGCGCTTCGACTCCAGAACGTTCACCGTTGGAGTCATCAATCTGCTCTAACACGCTGTTCAAACGGGTGACAGTGTGCTGGATCAGTTTCCACTGCTGATCGGTTGCAAGTTGCATCGCAACATCAAATACCCAGTCGAGCTGCTCTTCGGCCTGTGCAAAGTAATCGCTCACGTCACCCCAATCCCAAAGCTGTTTACGAGGGAGCGCTTGGGTAATTTTTTTCTTCAGCTCGTTATAACTGAGGCTCTGATCTTTGGGGTGTTCTTTCGCCAGTAAGGCTTGCCAAACCGACTTATCTCGCTCGAGATAATCAAGTAGCATCTCGAGCCTCGCCTCTTCGCTTAATGTGCTTAGATAACGGCGGATCTGCTCACGTTCACCGTCTTCATTCTGTGCTTGCTGATCGAGTAAGCAGAGGGCAACGGCCACGGCGTGTTTGCATACCGCTTGATAGTCCGTCGCAGGGCAAGTGCAGCGGCTAGAGGAAACTTGACCGCCAGTAAGTTGCACGCGATAAAGTTGAGAGCCTTTCACTTCAGCGTTCACGGTATGCCCAGTGATGGTGAGCTTGCGTACTGCGCCACTTTTCGCGAGTTGTGCGCCTTTGAGTAGTGAACTCTGTTCGCACTGTTCAAACAGCGCTGAAATATCTAAAAACGAGGAGTGGCTAGGCATGGGCAGTTCCATTTCAAAGTTGGTGGCTTTCTGGAGTAGAGATAGCTCAAGATGAATTGCACTTTGCCTATCGAATCCCGATGGATCAAGTCACTCTATGCAATTTTTAGCTTTACTGCCCAACACCTGCTTACAATTAACCCAACCAGCCGCTACTAAGGGGCTTGAGTCAAACCGCTTCATTCGTATACTGAGCGCTCAATCACTAGGAAGTTGTTTGTATGAAATCCAACCAAAGCTTACTCAGTAATGTTCTGATCAACATTGTTATCCCAGTGGTGATTTTGAGCAAAATGAGCGGTGAAGATAACCTTGGCCCAACGTGGGCATTGGTGGCCGCGTTAGCCTTTCCCCTGCTGTTTGGGGTGTACAGCTTTATTCAAGAGCGCAAAGTCAATTTTTACTCGGCGCTGGGCATGATTAGCGTGTTGCTCACCGGTGGCATTGGCTTGCTGCAACTCGACCCTGCTTATATAGCCATTAAAGAAGCGGCGATTCCGGGGCTGATCTTTGTGATCGTTATTGTGAGTAACCTGATTGGTTATCCGCTAGTGCGTAAAATGCTGCTCAATGAAGATATTGTCGATCACGACAAGCTGCACAGCGCGTTAAGCACGCCAGAGAAGAAGGCGGAGTTTGAGCGTCGGGTGAATGTCAGCTCTTATCTGATTGCGTTCTCGTTTTTTGTTTCAGCCGTGCTCAACTATGGCTTGGCAAAGTGGATTGTGAAAAGCCCTGCGGGTACGGAAGCCTTTAACGAAGAGATCGGTAAGATGACGGCGCTGAGCTTTCCGGTGATTTCACTGCCGGTGACGATTTTGATGATGGGCGCGCTGTTCTATCTGTTTAGAAGCCTTTCCAGCATCACAGGTCATAAGATGGAAGATTTTCTGCGCAGCAAGTAATCGCTTCGCATCGAACCATCAAGATCAACAAAGGGCTCAACTGAGCCCTTTGGTTTTATTCCCCAAAATACTGGAATTAGCAATCAGGCGCAAAGTGTAACACTGGCCAATCGCGCTGCTCGGCAATATTACTGAGTTGCTGATTGGGGTTGGTGGCGAACGCCTGATCAGCAAACTCAAACATAGCCAAATCGTTGTGAGAATCGCTGTAAGCGTAAATGCGGCTCGGGGTAAAAGCTTGCTCATCTAACCATTGTTGAATCGCATTCACTTTTCCTTCACGGTAAGTCAGTGGCTGAATGGCTTTACCCGTAATATTCCCTTGCTCTGTGACAATACCAATACCAATGGCCGCATCAATTTGCAGTAGTGCTTGCCAAGGTTTAACCAAGAAATCTTCGCTGGCAGAAACAATAATCACACGTCGTCCCTGTTGTTGATGTTCTTGAATCAACTGCTTGGCTTTTGGATACAGTTGGCTGAGTAAATGCTGCTCCACAAACTGCTGCGCCAGTTGCGAGATGTGCGCATAGGATTGGCCAACCAAAGGAGAGAGCGTGAGATCCAAGTACTGGTTCATATCCAGCACACCTTGGTCATACTCTTGCATCATACGCTGATGCTGAACCTGTAGTGCAGGCTCTGCCAACCAACCTAACTGGTACATATGCTGCCACCACTGGGCTGAGCTATCGGTGGCAATTAAAGTGTGGTCTAAATCAAATAAGGCCAGTTCCATCTTTTTTCCTAACAAGTCAATTCGGCGCTATTTTGCCACTCTCCCCCTTCACTATGCAGCCAGTTTTTCTCGCGCTAAGCCCTAAATTTACTAATGCCGTCACGCACTGGTCATATTTCACTCTTAAGGTATCGAGAAGTCAGATTTCGCATAGAGAATGAATATGAGTAAGTTACCGCCACTGAATGCGCTACGAGCATTTGAAGCTTCGGCTCGTTTAGGCAGCTTTACTAAAGCGGCTGATGAGCTGAATGTGACTCAGGCGGCCATAAGCCAACAAGTCAAGATATTAGAGCACCATCTGCGCACTGAACTCTTTGTGCGTGAAGCGAAAGGCATTCGCTTAACCGAGGCAGGGCAAAGCTATCAACCTGTGATTAGCCAGTCCTTCCACACTCTTCGTCTCGGCACCGAAGAGCTATTTGGTGAGCGAGGCAAAAATACCTTATCGATTCGTGTCTCTAACTCGTTTGCGGAGCACTTTTTAGCCCCGCGTTTGGCAAGCTTTTTACAAGATTACCCACGATTTCGAGTGCGCTTATACACCTCACCATGGATTCCCGCAGATCATTTAGCTCATGCCGATATCGAAATTTACAACGGTTATGGCGATTGGGATGGCCTACATGTTGAGCGTTTAACACATGAGTGCTGGCAAGTGGTCTGTAGCCCGCAAGCCATACTGAAACATGGCCCTGTGACGGATGCCGAGCAGTTGCTCAATTGGCCAAGAGCTTCTGTGATTGGTTACCGCGAAACTTGGCTGCAGTGGTTTCATCAACAAGGTGTCAAGCCAATCCCTACTTCGGCTTGTCTGGAATTTGACACGACCACCGTTGCCTTACGAGCCATCAAGCAAAGTGATTTTGCTCTGTTAACTCGCAGCTTTGTGGCAGCTGAACCACTACGACATGGTGAACTGGTATTGGCTCACCCTGCCACCATGTCGACCAGTGGTGGACACTATATGGGATGGCGCAAAGGTGATCAGCGTCCCAAGGTGTTGGCGTTTTGTGATTGGATCCGTAGAGAAATCGCTAAGCAACAACATGCTTAACTTCTTTTATTGGAGTAGACATAAGAATATCTAAGCCTTTTCCTTGAATCACGTAACGGTTTCGTCATCTAACCCGCTTAATTTAGTCATTAATCCAATCACTCACGACACGCTTCCCGAGGATTTGAGCTGGTAGATGCAGACTTGATTCAGATACAGCGCAGCTTCAACTGAGCGTTAAACACGCGCTTTAATGGGCCAGTAGGCAATTTGTCATCTCAGGTTAAAGGGAAATTTACTTTTTCAATAGGAATGAACCATGTCAACACGAAAACTTTTCAGCAACGGACTGCTGGCTTTGGCCGCGAGCATTTCTTTCACCCTGCATGCCACAGAATTAACGGTGTACACCGCCATCGAATCTGATGACTTAACTAAGTATGCAGAGCGCTTTAATGCCGATCATCCTGAGATTAAGATCAACTGGGTTCGTGACTCAACAGGCGTCATTACTGCCCGTCTATTGGCAGAAAAAAATAACCCTAGAGCGGATGTAGTATGGGGATTGGCAGCCACCAGCCTGATGCTGCTTAAAGATGAGAACATGCTCTACCCTTACTCGCCTAAGGGCGTTGAAAAGCTCTCTAGCAAATTTAAAGATAGCTCTGAGCCAACCCACTGGGTGGGCATGGATGCTTGGATGGCGGCGATTTGCTTTAACACCGTTGAAGCAGCCAAACACAATTTACCTATGCCAACTTCATGGCAAGATTTAACCAAACCTATCTATAAAGGGCATATCGTGATGCCGAACCCTGCCTCCTCTGGCACTGGGTATCTGGATGTTTCCTCTTGGTTACAGCTATTTGGTGAGCAAGAAGGCTGGGCTTATATGGATAAGCTACACGCGAACATCAAAAACTACACCCACTCTGGATCTCGTCCATGCGTCCATGCCGCCACCGGAGAGACTGCAATCGGCATCTCGTTTGCCTTCCGCGGCGCACGTGAGAAACAGCGTGGCGCACCTCTTGAGTTGGTTTTCCCAAGTGAAGGTTTAGGCTGGGATATGGAATCAACCGCGATTGTCTCTGGCAGTAAGAATCTTGAGGCGGCCAAAACTTTGATGGATTGGTCAATCAGCCAAAAAGCGATGGAAATGTACAACGAAGGCTATGCGATTGTCGCTATGCCGGGCGTTGCTAAACCTGTGCAGTATTTCCCTGAAAATGCGGAAGCGCTATTGATCGACAACGATTTCCAGTACGCCGCAGCCAATCGTGAGCGCATTTTGCGTGAATGGGAACGCCGTTACGACGGTAAATCAGACGCCAAGTAGGCAGCACATCTCTGCGCCATGCTTGCCAATGTCGCCACTGAATGTGGCGACAGTGCAAATCAATGTGATGGCGGAGAGGAATTAAGGCAAGTCACCTGTGGCTTGCTGATTTAAGAGTAGTTGGAATACGTATTATGCGATGTCAGGGTAGTCAATTAGTCATTCGAAACGTCAATAAATGGTTTGCAGAAACGCAAGTGCTCAAAGATATTCAGTTAACTGTACAACCGGGCGAATTGGTCTGTTTTTTAGGCCCTTCCGGCTGTGGTAAAACCACCTTGCTGCGGATCATTGCGGGTTTGGAACAACAAAATAGTGGAACCTTGCTCCAAGGTCAGCAAGACATTAGCGCTTTGCCGGTTAAAGAGCGGGATTTTGGGATTGTATTTCAGTCCTACGCGCTTTTTCCTAATATGAGCCTATTTGACAATATTGCTTTTGGTTTACGCTGCCAAGCAGCTAGCCGTGACACCATTCAGCAACGTGTCGATGAACTGCTTGCCTTAGTTGAACTCAGTCAACATGCCGACAAATTCCCTGCGCAAATCTCAGGTGGACAGCAGCAGCGAGTAGCATTAGCGCGTGCTCTCGCGCCGGCACCGGGTTTACTACTGCTTGATGAACCTCTCTCAGCATTGGATGCCAAAGTGCGTTCACACCTACGCCAAGAGATCCGTAGCCTGCAAAAACGTTTAGGCGTCACCACCATTATGGTGACTCATGATCAGGAGGAAGCCTTAACTATGGCCGATCGCATCGTGGTGATGAACCATGGCGTGATCGAACAAGTGGGCACACCGCAAGAGATCTATAACCATCCGCGCACCGCTTTCGTGGCTAATTTTATCGGTCAGATGAACTTTATTGATGCCCAACACAGCAGCGTGATTTATCAACTTGATGCGGTGCAACAACACTTAGCGAATAAGCCAGCCAGCAACACTCAGGTGACTCGAATTGCCTTTCGACCAGAGCACGTCACTGTGGTGGCAGAACGACAGGGGCAACTCAAAGCTCAAGTGACTAATATCGAGTTTATGGGGGCTTTCTTACGCTGTAATTTAAGCCTACTCGATAGCCAAGAAACCTTATGTGCCGATGTCACCTTAGGTTTAGCGCACACCTTGCAATTAGATCATGGCAGTATCGTGGGCGTATGCCTTGCTGCAGAAAAGCTGCACTGTTTTGCAGCCTAAACAGCGATAAGGAAGAAATATGCTCTCAAATCGACTCTCATTATCCAAACGCACCCGAATCTTAGGAATTAACGGGGACTATCGGGAGCAGCAGTGGCTCAACTTACTACTGACAGTAGGTTTGCTGTTTTTGCTGATCACGCTGCTTGGCCCACTGTATGCACTGTTTAGCCGTAGCTTAATGAATCCCCAAGGCGAGTTTGTCGGGCTGAGTAACTTTTCAGCCTACATCGCATCAGGAGGTATCACCCATGCTGCGCTCAACTCTCTGTTTATCGCCTCTATCAGCACAGTATTAGTGATCCTACTGAGCTTTATGGCTGCTTATGCCTTAACCCGCACCCGCTTACCAGGCAGCCAATGGATTCGCTTGATTTTAACTATCCCGATTTTAGCGCCCTCACTACTACCCGCGATAAGCTTGATTTATCTATTTGGTAATCAAGGGATTGCTAAATCTATGCTATTGGGTCATACCATCTATGGTCCGGTTGGGATCATTCTTGGTTCCGTTTTTTGGACGTTTCCCCATGCATTGATGATCTTGTGTACCGCACTAGCCCACGCCGATGCGCGCCAATATGAAGCCGCAGAAAGTTTAAAATCTTCCCCTTGGCGAACCTTTTGGTCAGTGACGATCCCTTCCGCGCGTTACGGTTTGGTGAGTGCCAGCTTCGTCGTCTTTACCTTAGTCATCACCGACTTTGGAGTTCCTAAGATCATCGGTGGTCAGTTTAACGTGCTGGCAACTGACATCTACAAACAAGTGATTGGTCAACAAAGATTTGAGATGGGTGCAGTGGTTGGGGTGATTTTACTGCTGCCCGCTTTGCTCGCCTTCGCCGCCGATCTCTGGGTGCGGAAAAAACAGGTCGCGAACCTCAATGCACGTTCAGTACCTTATCAAGCGCCGCGCTCTTGGCAACGCTCACTGTTTGGTGTGGCTTGTATCGCCCCGAGCACTTTATTTATTCTGGCGATTTTAGTCATGGCCATTTTCGCCTCTCTGTTTACTTATTGGCCGTATAATCTGCAGTTAACGCTCGCTAACTATCAATTTACGCGCTTTGATTCAAATGGTTGGCAACCTTACCGCAACTCACTGTTAATGGCTTTGGCGACCATGCTGATCGGCACTGTCGTGATCTTTTTTAATGCTTGGCTGCAAGAGCGTACCTCACCACCACCATGGTTAACGAAAGCGTACCAACTGGTCGCGCTACTTCCTATGGCCGTACCCGGCCTCGTCTTAGGCATTGCCTACATCTTCTTTTTCAACCACCCATCTAACCCGTTACAAGCCTTTTACGGCGGGCTGATGATCATGGTGTTATCGAGCGTGGTGCACTTCTACTCGGTCGCGCATTTAACCGCAGTCACCGCCCTCAAGCAGTTGGATCGTGAATTTGAAGCAGTAGGCGACTCTTTAAAATCGAGCCGGCTCAATTTATTTCAGCGCCTGATCTTACCGCTCTCTTTACCGGCGATTCTCGACATCGCGCTCTACCTGTTCGTCAACGCGATGACCACAGTTTCTGCCGTGGTGTTCTTGTATGGGCCACACTCACGCCTTGCATCTGTCGTGGTCATGAGTATGGAAGAAGCCGGAGGAACGGCACCTGCGGCAGCGATGGCCTTGGTCATTTTTGCCACGTGTGTAGCCGCCAAGGCATTGCATGCGTTATTACACTATTGGCTGACCTTCTCGACAAGTCGCTGGCGTCAGCGCACTTAGCAAAACATTGTTTGCCGTGGCGTAGCCTCTCATCAACGCCAATAAAAAAGCCCCGAGTAATAACAACTTGGGGCTTTTTTGTTGCTAGCGACTTACCGTTGCAAGCTCGCGTAAATGTTGCAAGCTCGCGTAAATTTTAGCTTAGTGTTTATGCTTGCGTTAACTGCGCCATCATGTCACGTGCGACCGCTTCTGCGACTTTGATGCCATCAATCCCCGCTGACAAAATACCACCCGCATAACCCGCACCTTCACCGGCTGGGTAGAAGCCTTTCAGGTTGATGCTTTGGAAATCTTTGCCGCGCTTGATGCACACCGGAGATGAAGTACGCGTTTCCACGCCAGTCAGCAAGCCATCTTCAGAAGCAAAGCCTTTGATTTGACGATCAAACTCAGGGATCGCTTCACGAATCGCTTCTACCGCAAAGGCAGGCAGCGCTTTGGAAAGATCGGTAAGCTTGATGCCCGGAGTGAAAGAAGGTTGTACATCGCCCAGTTCACTTGGGTTACAGCCTTTTAGGAAATCACCGATTTTCTGCGCGGGCGCATCGTAAGTTTCGCCGCCCAGTTTATAAGCGTTCGCTTCCAATTCACGTTGCAGACGAATGCCCGCCAGCGGATCGCCTGGGTAATCTTGCTCTGGCGAAATACCGACCACAATTGCGCTGTTGGCGTTACGTTCGGCACGTGAATATTGGCTCATGCCGTTGGTGACAACGCGCCCTTCTTCCGACGTTGCTGCCACTACCGTGCCACCCGGACACATACAGAAGCTGTACACGGTGCGGCCATTTTTACAATGGTGTACCAGTTTGTAGTCTGCCGCGCCTAGAATCGGGTGGCCCGCACTGGGTCCAAAACGCGCTTCATCAATCATGGATTGCTTGTGCTCAATGCGAAAACCGACCGAGAAAGGCTTGGCTTCCATGTACACGCCACGCGCATGCAGCATCTCAAAGGTATCACGCGCACTGTGTCCGACCGCGAGCACCACGTGACGAGATTGAATCTCTTCACCGTTGGAGAGTGTCACGCCGGTGATTTGACCATCTTGCATGTGGATATCGTCAACGCGGGTGCTAAAACGAATTTCGCCACCCAGTTCGATGATTTTTGCGCGCATTTTTTCAATCATGGTCACCAGTTTAAAGGTACCGATGTGCGGTTTACTCACATACAAAATCTCTTCTGGCGCGCCCGCTTCAACAAACTCGGTGATCACTTTGCGTCCATAGAAGTTAGGATCTTTGACTTGGCTGTACAACTTACCATCGGAAAACGTACCTGCGCCACCTTCACCAAACTGCACGTTAGATTCAGTATTCAGAGTACGCTTACGCCAAAAGCCGAAAGTATCTTTGGTACGCTCACGCACCTCTTTGCCGCGCTCAACGATGATCGGGTTAAAGCCCATTTGCGCCAGCACTAAGCCAGCAAACAGGCCACAAGGACCAAAACCGATCACCAGTGGACGCTCAGGAAGGTTTTCAGGTGCTTTGGCGACAAATTTGTAGGACATATCCGGCGTTGGGCGCACATGCTGATCTTTGCTGAATTTGGCGAGCAGTTTTTCTGGGTTCGCCACTTCAACATCAACGGTGTAAATCAGTTGGATATCGCTTTTTTTACGAGCATCGTAACCACGTTTAAACAGTGTGAAAGAGAGGACTTGCTGAGTAGGAATTTTCAACTTGGCAGCAATGGCATCAAGTAGCGCGCCTTCCTCATGGTTGAGCGGCAGCTTAATTTCAGTTAAACGTATCATGGGATGTCTCGTGGGTCATGGGTGTCTTAGCCTAACCACTGGCGTGGCGGCTCACAATGGCGCGCATTTTACGAGAATTCGCCTTCACTGTCATATTAAAAGCTCAGTCATAGTAAAAGCTCTGTCCTAGTAAAAGTTCAGATTAGAGTTGAAATAGCGACCATCGAAACGGCGTGGGTTGAATTTTAGCGGCGGCGCAGTATCATCCCCGTTCTTGATTTTTGCGTACACTGTAGGTGTGCGAAACGGCTAACTAGATAGAGCGAATTGTCATGGCTTTTGTCGTCACCGATAACTGTATCCAATGTAAATACACCGACTGTGTGGCGGTGTGCCCAGCTGATGCGTTCCATGAAGGGCCGAACTTTATGGTGATCAACCCGATTGAGTGCATCGACTGTGGGCTGTGTGTGCCGGAATGTACCGCGCAAGCCATTTTTCAGGAAGACGAATTGGTGGATGACCAACGGATTTTTATCGAACTCAACGCTGAGTTGGCGGAGCATTGGCCAAATCTGACTGAAGTGAAGCCGGCGATGGAAGACGCCGCAAAGTGGGATGGCGTGCCAAACAAACTGGATATGTTGGAGAAGTAAACCCCAACCGCGAGCTTGAGCGCGCAATCCCTTAAGACCGAAATGCCTTAAGACCGCATTACCTTAAGATCGAAATGCCTTAAGACCACAGCGCCTTAAGAAAAAAGCCTAGAGATGAAAAAAGCGTCGGACAGTCCGACGCTTTTTGGTTTTAGGGATATTCGTTTTAGGTAAATTCGTTTTCGGTAAATGGATTAACTATGCTGACGGCGGATATTGTCGAGAATGATCCCCGTTGCCATCGCCACATTGAGTGACTCTGCGCCGCCAAAAGCCGGAATGGTGATCTTATCCGTCACATACTGCGCCGCTTGCTCGCGAATACCGTGAGATTCACTGCCCATCAGCAAAATGCCTTCGGCTTGAAAAGCGGTTTGATGCACGCTCACCCCTTCCAAAAATGCACCGTACACTGGCAAATTCGCCTTGGCTAAGTAGTCAGGTAAATCCACTTGGCTGACTTGTACGCGGCCAAAACTGCCCATCGTGGCGCTGATGGTTTTCGGGTTATACGGGTCGGCGCAATCTTGGCTGGCGATGATGTGCGAAATACCATACCAATCCGCGACACGAATAATGGTGCCCAAGTTACCGGGGTCGGAAACGCCATCCAACGCAATCATCAACCCTTGTGCTTTCGGCACCTCAATATATGGGATCGCCACCACCGCAATCGCGGCGTTGTTGCTCACCAAGGTGCTGACTTTGGTTAAATCATCCAAGGTTGCTTCAATACACTCGAAACCGGCTAAGGCTTGTGCGTGCTCGGCGAGAAACTCGGCGGTCGCAAAAATGTGTTGTACGTTCAGCGTGCTATTGGTCAGCTCTAGGACGTTTTTCTCGCCCTGAACCAGAAATAAGCCGTGCGCTTTGCGCTGTTTCTTCTGCCCTAAAGCGCGAATCAATTTGAGTTGGGTTTTCGAAATCATGGTGCTGTCCGAGATAAATGCCGGCGAATTATAGTGCAAAGCCCCTACGAGCTAAAGGGGCGCGAAAAAACTAAAAAGCCCTGCTGTCGAGGCAGGGCAGTATGAAAAATGAAGTAACCAGTAAGCTTAGTGACGCACTTTAAATAACTGCACCAATTCGTAAATAAGCCAAGTGGCGGCTAATAAATCGGCGCTGCCGCCGGGGCTTAAGTGTTTTTCAATCAGCGCACTATCGAGCGCGGTAAGAGCTTGCTCGATTTCTTGATATAAAAAGCCACCTTTGGCGAGCAGTTGCTGCGCTTGTTCTTGCACAAAATGTAGCCCTGCTAATCCACCCCGTGAAACAAGATTGCTGTCGTTATTATTGGCCATCAACACCAATAAGGTATGCCACAAGGCTTGCTCGGTGCTGGCACCTTTGGTTAAACAGGCTTGGTAGGCTGGCAGCGCATGTTGCATCACCATCGCAAGGCCTGAAGCAGCTTCACCGCGTGCGCCAGTCAAACCATACTGGCGATAAATGCGCTCGCCTGCGGTTTCAGGTTCACAATCACGCTTGGCTTTTAGCTCATCGATAACCAAAAACTGGCACGCTTGGCGAATGGTTTCACCTATATGCTGCGCATCGATTTTGAGTTGATTGGCTTTAAGCCACCCCACCGAGCCGCAAATAAGCCCCAAGATGAAAATCATCCCTTTGTGGGTATTCACCCCTTGTGTGGCCGCAAACATGGCTTGCTCAGCTTCAATGCCAATCGGGCGCAAAGCGCTCAGTAGCTGGGCAGCCGGATGTCCCGCACTCTCCCAACCAGCACTGACAAAAGAGTGCAGATAAGGCGCGATCGCCTCAGCGCTGGCGATAAAAGTGTTGAGATCCATATCGCGGTGCGCACCATTATTGGCGGTATCCACCAAACCCGGTTTAGGGGTGAGATGCACCTCCAACATCATGGCATGGTAGGCCAGATGCCCCACTAAGCGGGGCAAGCTGAAGGTCTTTGAACCTGAAGAGGAAGACGCTTGGCTAGACAGTTCAAGCAGCAGATCAAGCGCAGCAGGAATAGTCATGCGTCATCTCCTCAATTTTTGCCAACAAAGCTTCGACACTGTGCCGCCGTGAGCGAGCACAGATCACCGCATCTCGTTCACACAGCAGGCAGCGCCGTCTTGGCAACTGCGCACCTTGGCGCGAAATAATATGTCCATCGACATCAATTACATCCAGATCCATCAGTCGCCCCAGCGGGTGCTCGCGTTCAATCTTCATCATGGCTTTTTTCAGCATGCTGGCCGACGGAGCCTGAATCACCACAAAGGCTTCCGGCCCGGTTTTTTCCACCAGCAACTGACAAGCCACTTGCCGCCAGCCCGTTTGCTGACACAGTTCTTGAATGGCACGCATACCTGCATCCATCACGGTTTGGCTGGCAGCGTTGAGCTTAACCGCGCCCGGCATGTTAACCGTGAAAGAAACCAGAGGCAGTGAATGGCGCTTTAGCCACTCACCTTGTTGCCGAACCCGCACTTCTTTACGCAGAAGGAGCTGGTCCAGACTGACTGAAAGATCCGGATGGTGACTCATAGGCTTTTTACCTGCTTGATAACATCAATGATCGAACCGTCACGGTAGTGAACAAAGGCAACGGTTTTGTCTTCAAATTGCAACGGCTGGGGTTTACCCGTCAGCAACTCGGCACGCTGTTGCAACGCTTCAATCTCGACAACGGGCAGTTGCGCCGCGATGAAACGCGCTTTCAGTTCGGGACGATTCGGGTTAACCGCGATACCTTGATCCGTCACTAGTACATCTATGGTGGATCCTGGGGTGATGACATTAGTGACTTTCTCGACCACGGTCGGAATACGGCCACGCACCAAAGGCGCCACAATAATTGATAAGTTTGCCGCGGCCGCCGTGTCACAGTGACCGCCAGATGCGCCACGAATTACCCCATCAGAGCCGGTGATCACGTTAACGTTAAACTGGGTATCAATTTCCAACGCGCTGAGGATAACCACATCGAGCCTATCCACCGCCGCCCCTTTCGAGCTTGGGTTGGCGTATTCGTTAGCAGAAATTTCCAGATGATGCGGATTGCGCGCTAACGAGCCCGCCGCCACCGAATCGAAACACTGCACATCGAGCAAGTAATCAATCAGTCCCTGTTCATGCATTTCCACCATAGTCGCAGTGATACCACCGAGAGCGAAAGAAGCGCGAATGTCTTGACGCAGCATCTTCTCTTTCAAAAAGCGCGCAACCGCAAGCGATGCACCGCCCGAACCAGTCTGCATTGAAAAACCATCATAGAAATAGCCAGAATGCTCAATGACTTCTGCAGCGCGTTTGGCAATCAACAGCTCGCGTGGGTTGGTGGTCATGCGCGTGGCATCCCCACCGATTTTGCTTGGGTCGCCCACTTCCGCCACCTGCACCACCGCATCAACACGATCTTGAGTAATCGATGCAGGGAAATTCGGAAAACCGACGATGGCTTCGGTCAGCATCACCACTTTTTCAGCGTGTTCGGCATCAACTTTGGCATAGCCGAGTGAGCCGCAATTCGATTTGCCTTTAAAGCCGTTGGCGTTGCCAAACTCATCGCAACAAGGTACGCCAATAAACGCCATGTCGATGTACAGCTCACCGCTTTGGATCAAATGCACACGACCACCGTGCGAGTGAATATGCACGGGCTCATCAAGCAGGCCGTTAGAAATGCTGTCGGCCAGCGCTCCGCGGATCCCTGAGGTGTAAATCTTGCTCACTACGCCATTTTTGATGTGTTCAATCAAAGGCGAGTGACAAGAGGTGAGCGAGCTTGAGGCGAGCGTGAGGTTTTTAATGCCCAATTCTGCAATCACCTCCATCACCAGATTGACGGTTTTATCGCCGCCACGAAACGCATGGTGGAAAGAGAGGGTCATGCCATCTTTTAAACCAAGATCGACAATCGCTTCGCGGATCGAACTTTTCACCTTACGGTTTTTCTTGGCAGGCTCATCCAGCAGATGCGGCGTGATCGCGTGCGCTTGGGTGTAAGGCGTCAACGCGTAGCGTTCCACTTCCAGCACAGACAGAGGGTTATTTAATGTATTGATACTCATGAGATGACCTTTAGTGTTTGATGCCGGATTCAGCACGTTGCAGTGTCCAACGTGCGCGTTCGATGATGGGTCCATCGACCATTTTGCCGTTAAGGGAAACCACGCCTAGCCCTTTCGCCGCGGCTTCTTCAGCGGCTTCGATGACTGCGATGGCGTGATCGACCTCTTTTTGGGTTGGAGCAAACACGTTGTGCAGCAGGTCAATCTGGCGCGGGTTAATCAGTGACTTGCCATCAAAGCCAAGCTGCTTGATGTGCTCCGCCTCACGCAAAAATCCCTCTTCGTTGTTAGCATCGGAATAGACGGTATCAAACGCCATGATCCCGGCAGCACGCGCCGCTTGCAGAATAGAGCAGCGTGCAAACAGCAGCTCAATCCCTTCCGCTGAACGCTGAGTGCGCAGATCGCGCACATAGTCTTCCGCGCCAAGCGCAATCCCAATCAGGCGGCGTGAGCTAAAGGCAATCTCAACCGCGTTGTTGATGCCTTGCGCGCTTTCAATCGCGGCCAACATACGCGTGCTGCCGACTTCGCGTCCGCATTCACGCTCGATCTGCTCGATGACTTTTTCCATCTCAATCACATCGTTGGCGTTATCGGTTTTCGGCAGACGCACCACTTTGGCTCCGCCGCGCACCACGGCATTAAGGTCTTTGATACCGAATTCAGAATCGAGCGGATTGACCCGCACCACGGTTTCCATCTCTTGATACATAGGGTGTTGCAGCGCATGGAACACCAACATCCGCGCGGTGTCTTTTTCACGCAGCGCGACCGAGTCTTCCAGATCAAACATGATCGAATCCGGTTGATAGATAAAGGTATTGCTGAGCATGGCGGCATTCGCGCCCGGCACAAATAACATACTGCGACGAAGTTTGGTCATGATAGTTGGCTCCACTCAATGTTCTGAACATCACAAGCGCGCATCACCGCCGCCTGTACGCGCGCGCGGATCACACAATCCAGCGCACCTTTGTCTTCTATGGTGACCAGCGCATCGTGCACTTGCATCGCGTCTAGGGTGTGCAGCACGACCTGACGAATTGCATGACCAAATTGCTGCTCGACGGTACTGTCTAACACCAGTTCAATACCGCCATCGTTATTGGGTTCAATCCGAACCTGAAGATCACTGGATTCCAGTGTTCCCGCAAAGGCGGGATGGGCAATTTTCATGGGTACAACCTTGTTAATGAGTTATTGGATAAAACAGTGTCAGCACCGCGCTCATACCGCTAACCGTTGCGGTGCGGTCTGTAGCGAATGTTCCGCATAGTGCTGGCAAAGGTAGGAATAGGTCGTTTTCGGCACGAGATCGGCAATCGCAGCAACGCCAAATTGTTTGAGCAAGTAACGCACGCGCGATGCTGAAATCGGCTGCGAGGCTTGCTGACTGCGCTCAATTTCAACGACTTGGATCGGCGCACTGACATCGTGCGCTTCTTCTAGCCAGCGGCGCATGGCTTGGTTGTAGTGACGCGTCACCGTACAAATCGGCTCACTGCCGACAAAGCGGTGCGTAATGCCAAGGGCAGGCGCGATAGAATGGCGAAAAATACTTAAATCCAGCGCGGTATGGGATTGATTGACCACTTGCTGATCTTTAATAAAATAACTGGGAAAGGTCGCGCGTGAAATAATATAATCCGAACCGGAATGAATAGTTAAATTCAATAAATGTTTACTACCCGCTTTAATCATTGCCATGCGGTCGGCATAAGAGAAATCTTTATTCTCTGCTTTTACGACAAATAAATGCACCCAATCACATTGTTCACAGGCTTGTTCAATTAAATATTGATGACCTAAGGTAAATGGATTGGCATTCATCACAATACTGCCAATTTTACGCCCAGACATTTTTAACAACTGCAACTGCTTGCAATAAACAGAGAGACGATTAGGGCTATTTTCTAATAAAGCAATATGCGGTTCGACTTTATCGACCAAGAAAAATCCACACTGTCTGAATAAATCAATATTAGCAGGCTTAGTAAATAGAAAGAGTGAAAAACGCCCCATTTCATAAGCGAAGTTGGTTAATTCGGTCATCAGTTTGAGCGCAAAACCAGTGCCTTGCAGCGCAGGAGAAACCGCGATGGACTTCAACACGTGCCCCGCAATTCCGCCGCAAGCGATGATTTGGTTTGTGCCATAAGCCACCACAAAATGCTCGACATCGTCATCCACGGTCAGCTGATGCTGGCAGAGAAACTCTTTGATCTGTAAGAGCTTGGTTCGATTCTTGGTTGAAACTCGCGAGAAGGTATAAATATCCACCATGGTCGGCTTCCTCACCTATTTTTTCTGGCTTTATTATCTAAATTCAGCCGAAAAGGTTTAATGAGGGTAATCACTTTATTTCCCGCCGTTAACGCTCTTTATGGTTTTAATGAATTTAATTCCTATCTCTTTGATTTTTAATTTCATTTAAAATTTAAACCATAAAAACCATTGAGATTTTTAAAGCCACTGGTTTGGATGACTATTTTCACAATTATCACTGACTATTTTATTTAATGTAGTAAAGGTCTTAATAACCTCATTGGACATGGAATTATGAACGAGAAAACCCTACATTTAGATAAAAAGTCCGCAGTCATAGGTGGATTGAATCTAAGCCAAACGAAAATATTTGGCACACCACTCCCTTTATTTTTATTTTTACTGGTCACCGTATTAGCCGCTCATTTTACTGACACTTTACCTAGCGGTCTGGTGGGTGGTTTTGCGTTTATGTTTGTCGTTGGTGCTATATTTGGCGAAGTCGGCAAACGCCTACCGATTTTTAATAAATACATCGGCGGTGCGCCGGTGATGATTTTCTTGGTTGCCGCTTGGTTCGTACACATGGGCTGGCTTAGTGATCGCGAAATCAAAACCGTGACCGAAGTGATGGATAAGAGCAAGTTCTTGGATCTGTTCATCGCAGTGTTGATCACTGGCTCAATTCTGGCGGTCAACCGTAAACTGCTGATCCGCTCTCTGGCCGGCTACATTCCAACCATTCTCGCTGCGGTAGCGGGTGCTGCGGTATTCGGTATCGCTATCGGCCTCGTATTTGGTATCACGCCTGATCGCATCATGATGCTGTACGTGCTACCGATCATGGGTGGTGGTAATGGCGCAGGTGCTATCCCGCTTTCCGAAATTTATGAGTCGGTCACAGGTGGCTCCAAAGAGCAATACTACTCGGTTGCTATCGCGATCCTGACTATTGCCAATATTGTGGCTATCGTCGCTGCGGCAGTCATCAACATCATTGGTGAAAAGATCCCATCCTTAACCGGTAATGGCGAACTGGTACGCAGCTCGAAACTGGATGTGAGCGAAGAAGCGAAAAATCTTACTGTTACTCACCGTGAAATTGCCATCGGTTTAATGCTGGCCGCTTGCGTCTACACCTTCTCTTATTCGCTATCAAAAGAGATTTTGCCTGGTTTTGGTTCGATTCAAATCCACACCTTTGCTTACATGGTGGTGATCATCGCCATCCTTAACGCGGCCGGTTTGTGCAGTGATGAGATCAAAGAAGGCGCGAAACGTCTGTCGAATTTCTTCTCAAAACAGATGCTATGGCTATTGATGGTCGGCGTTGGTATTGCTTACACCGATCTGGCTGAAATCATCAACGCGCTAACTTTTGCCAACGTGATCATTGCTACGGTGATCGTGATTGGTGCGGTTATCGGTGCCGCTTTGGGTGGTTGGGCAATGGGTTTCTACCCAGTTGAATCTTCGATTACTGCAGGGCTATGTATGGCTAACCGTGGTGGTTCGGGCGACCTTGAAGTGCTTGCCGCCTCTAACCGTATGAGCTTGCTCTCTTACGCACAAATCTCTTCACGTCTGGGTGGCGGCATTGTGCTGGTCATCGCCAGCGTCGTATTCGGAATGTTTGTTTAACCCTTTAACCCTTGCTCCTTGGGATTATTTGGCGCGCTTAGCGCGCCTCTTTTTTCTCTCCGTTTTCAACCCTGTTTTTGCCACTGGAAGTGACCATGCAATCAACCTCACTACTCCTCGAAGGAATGAATTTGTTGACGCTGGGGATGGGCTTTGTGTTCATCTTCCTGATTTTCTTGGTATTTACGACTCGTACCATGTCGTACTTAATTGTGCGTTTTGCGCCGCCGGAAGTGCCGGCCAAAACAGCCAATAAAAAAGCCCCAGCTAACAAGGTCAAGCCAAACCTAGCTAAAAACCAAGGTGAATTACTCGCGGTACTCACGGCCGCCGTCCATCACCATAAAACACAACAAAAACTGTCTTAAGTGAAGGAGAAACCACAGATGACTCAGGCGATCAAACGCGTTGGTGTTACGGATGTCGTATTGCGCGATGCGCACCAATCTCTTTTTGCCACCCGTTTACGAATTGACGACATGCTGCCGATTGCGCAGCAGTTAGATCAGATAGGTTATTGGTCTTTGGAATGTTGGGGAGGCGCGACCTTTGACAGCTGCATCCGCTTTTTAGGCGAAGACCCATGGCAACGTCTACGTTTACTCAAACAAGCCATGCCCAATACACCACTGCAAATGCTGCTGCGCGGGCAAAACCTGCTTGGCTACCGTCACTATGCCGATGATGTGGTGGATACTTTTGTTGAGCGTGCGGTGAAAAACGGCATGGATGTATTTCGCGTGTTCGATGCGATGAACGATGTACGCAACATGCAACAGGCGCTGCAAGCAGTGAAAAAGATGGGCGCGCATGCGCAAGGCACGCTCTGCTACACCACCAGCCCAGTACACAATTTACAAACTTGGGTCGATGTAGCGCAGCAACTGGCGGAGCTCGGTGTCGACTCAATTGCCCTGAAAGATATGGCCGGCATTTTGACCCCGTATGCCGCTGAAGAGCTGGTGTCTACCCTGAAAAAACAAGTGGACGTAGAGCTGCATCTGCACTGCCACTCCACCGCTGGCCTTGCCGATATGACTCTGCTTAAAGCGATTGAAGCGGGCGTGGATCGAGTAGATACCGCGATTTCCAGCATGAGTGGTACTTATGGTCATCCAGCGACCGAATCACTGGTTGCCACCTTGCAAGGCACGGGCTACGACACCGGATTGGATATCAGCAAACTCGAACAGATTGCGGCTTATTTTCGTGATGTACGCAAAAAATACCACGCCTTTGAAGGCATGATGAAAGGCAGTGATGCGCGCATTTTGGTGGCTCAGGTTCCGGGCGGCATGCTGACCAATATGGAAAGCCAGCTCAAGCAACAAAACGCATTGGATAAACTCGATTTAGTGCTCGAAGAGATCCCACGCGTACGTGAAGAGCTCGGCTTTTTGCCTCTGGTTACCCCGACCTCACAAATTGTCGGTACACAAGCGGTGATCAACGTGGTGCTGGGTGAGCGTTACAAAACCATCACCAAGGAAACCAGCGGTGTGCTGAAAGGAGAATATGGCAAAACACCAGCACCGGTTAACACCGAGCTGCAAGCTCGTGTATTGGCGGGCGCAGCAGCCATCACTTGTCGCCCTGCAGATTTGATTGCCGCCGAAATGCCAACCTTGCAAGACCGTGTATTGCAGCAAGCCAAAGAGCAGCACATCACCCTCGCCGAGAATGCGATTGATGATGTACTGACCATTGCGCTGTTTGATCAGGTAGGCTGGAAGTTTTTAGCCAACCGCCATAACCCAGAAGCCTTTGAGCCTGTGCCACAACTGGCAAGTACAGCCAACACTCCGAAAGCGCCAACAGAAAAAAGCAAAGTACAGCCCGTGGAAAGTCACGGTGTGTACACCATTACGGTGAACAACCAAAGCTATGTGGTGAAGGTGGATGAAGGCGGTGACCTGACGCATGTTGCTCCCGCGCCATCAGCCAGCCATGCACCAGTTCCGAGTGCAGCAGAAGGTGAAAACCTCGCCGCACCGCTCTCTGGCAACATTTGGAAAATTCATGCATCAGCTGGCGATGAAGTGGCCGAAGGCGATGTACTGCTGATTTTAGAAGCCATGAAGATGGAAACCGAAATCCGCGCGCCACGTGCTGGGGTGATCAGTGCCATTGAAGTCAATGAAGGCGATGCCGTACAAGTCGGTGATGCTTTGTTGGTATTGGCGTAATCAGAGGCGGAAAGTATGGAAAATATTTTAGCCATGGTGCGTGATTTTGGCCTGTTCCACCTTCAGTGGGGACAGGGCATCATGATCCTTGTTGGGTTAGTGTTGCTCTATCTTGCCATCGTCAAACGTTTCGAGCCTTTGCTGCTGGTGCCGATTGGTTTTGGTGGCATTTTATCTAACCTGCCTGATGCTGGGCTTGCCATGTCAGCCATCGAAAATGCCGTGTATGCGGCCAAACCGGAAGTGATGGCGGCGTTTTCAGAAGTGCTGCAACTTAGCTCCTACATGCCGGCCGACATCAAGCAAGCCTTGAGCAGCGCAACGCCACTACAGATGACCACCCTGCACCTGCTTGCTGAGCAGTACCAATACAGTGATGGCATGCTCTATCTGTTTTACAGCATTGCGATTGCCTCTGGCGCGGGCCCGTTAATCATCTTTATGGGTGTGGGCGCGATGACCGATTTTGGTCCTCTGCTCGCCAACCCTAAAACCCTGCTGCTCGGCGCGGCGGCTCAGTTTGGTATTTTCACCACCGTATTGGGCGCATTGGCATTAAGCAGTTTAGGGGTGATGGATTTTAGCGTGGCGCAAGCGGCGGCGATTGGCATCATAGGCGGTGCTGATGGCCCAACCGCGATATACGTATCGAGTATGCTCGCACCAGAATTGTTGGGAGCGATTGCGGTCGCCGCTTACTCTTACATGGCGTTAGTGCCTATGATTCAGCCGCCGATCATGCGTGCGCTCACCACACAAGAAGAGCGCAAAATTCAGATGCAGCAGCTGCGTCAGGTGCACAAGCTGGAAAAAATCGGCTTTCCGCTCCTACTGCTGATCTTGATTGCTCTCTTGCTGCCTTCGGCAACGCCACTGCTCGGCATGTTCTGTTTTGGTAACTTGATGCGCGAATGTGGCGTGGTGGAGCGTTTATCCGATACGGCGCAAAACGCCCTCATCAACATAGTGACCATTTTCCTTGGCTTGTCCGTCGGCTCCAAGCTGATGGCAGATAAGTTCCTGCAGCCTCAAACCATCGGCATTTTGGTGCTCGGTATTGTGGCGTTTTGTGTCGGCACCGCGGCTGGGGTGTTAATGGCGAAACTGATGAACCGTTTCACCACTACCAAACTCAATCCGCTGATTGGTTCGGCTGGAGTTTCGGCTGTACCGATGGCGGCACGCGTCTCCAACAAGGTCGGGCTTGAAGCCAATGCTCAGAACTTTTTGCTGATGCATGCCATGGGACCCAACGTCGCGGGGGTGATTGGCTCTGCGGTCGCCGCTGGGGTAATGATCAAATATGTGATGGGCTAAACATAATTGGTTGGGGTTTCTTAGACCCCAATCAATAAGCCTCATTTATAGCAAGGATAGACTCGCCGGCATGAACATATCCCTCATGAATTTTTTACACACCAAGGTCTGCCAGACACTTTCGTTTCAACAGAGAGTCGGCGCTCTGTTGGTGGCAATGGTGGTGATCCAGCTTTCGCTGGTGGCCGGCTTTTTTCATCAAACCTTAAGTGAAACTTTACAAGATCAGATCAGTACCAAAGCGCTAATCCAAGCGCGCGAGATTGCGACCGATCCCAATCTCATTGCACTGATCCAACAACATCAGCTTGCTGACGTGCAGGCCAAAATCGATCGTTTACAACGCATCTCGGATGCCAATTTTATTGTGATTGGCGATGCTAATGGCATTCGTATCGCGCATCCAGATGAGCAAAAAATTGGTTTACCGATGCAAGGCGGAGATAGCCGTCGCGCATTAAAAGAGGGCGAATATTACACCTCAACCCAAAAAGGCAGCCTAGGCTGGGCCATTCGTGGCAAAGCGGCGATTGTCTCTCCATCGGGAGAGATCCTCGGTGTGGTTTCTGTTGGCTACCTGCTCGATAACATCAGCAGTTGGCTGCGGGTTTACTCCTATCCTGTGATTTTCACTGTGCTGCTTTTAATGCTGCTTTCTGCGCTCGGCGCTTGGATCTTTACCCGCCATATCAAACAGCAGATGTTCAATATGGAGCCGGAAGAGATCGCCATGAACCTCAACCTACAGCAGTCGATTTTGCAAAGTGTGTATGAAGGTATCGTCGCGATCAGCTTGAAAGGGGAGATTCTTTCCGTCAATGCTAAGGCCCTGAATATTTTGGGTATTGCCCACCAGCCGACTCATTTGATTGGCCGTAATGTTCAAGAGTTCATCACTCCAACCTGCTTTTTTATGGGCGCAAGCCCGTTTGGCAAGTTGGCGCAGCAAAACCGTGTCAGCCAGCAAGATGAACTGATCAGCTGTAATGGTGAAACCTTAGTCGCGAACCGTGTGCCGATCAATTCTGGCCAGCAGCAAATCGGCTGGGTGGTCAGCTTTCGTCGCCGCAATGATTTCAATACGCTCACCTCGCAGCTTACCCAGATCCGTCAACATAACGATAATCTACGCATGATGAGTCACGAGTTTGCCAACCGCCTCTCGACCATCGGCGGCTTAATTCAAATCGGTGCGTACGACGAAGCAGTGAAAACCATTCGCCGCGAAACGGCAGAGCAGCAACAACTGATCGATTTCATCGCCCAAACTTTTCACCCGAAAGTGATCGCGGGGTTATTGCTGGGGAAATACAGCCGTGCCAAAGAGTTAGGACTGTGTTTAGAGTTCGATCCGCTATCGCATCTGCACCAAGAGCCACAGTGCATGACCTCAGATGAACTGGCGGCGGTACTTGGCAATCTGCTGGATAACGCATTTGAAGCCACGCTAAAAAATCCACACAGCAATAAAACCATTTCCCTGCTGCTGACCGATAACGGTGCGGAATTGGTGATTGAAGTGGCGGACAACGGCATCGGGATCTCGGCCGACATCGCGCAAACTTTGTTTCTCAAGGGAGTGAGTAGCAAAAACCAAGAAGGACACGGTATCGGACTTTACCTTATCCATCAATTTGTCACTCAGGCTCATGGATCGATTCTTATCGACAGTGCGGAGCCGCAAGGGACTATTTTTTCTATTTTTATTCCCAATAGACCCAAAACGCTTGCGGCGGAAAACCTTCCAGCGCTTGCCGAACGGGCATAAGAAGAGTTTGATTATGATGGAATTAATCGACGTATTGATCGTAGAGGATGAAACGAGTATTGCTGACGTGCACAGCTTTTATCTCAAACAAACCGCCCGCTTTCGCCCAGTCGGCGTGGCACAAAGTATCAACGAAGCGCGCAATATGGTGCGCATTCTCAAACCTAAACTGATTTTTTTGGATAACTACCTGCCTGATGGTCGTGGCATTGAGTTTTTGAAAGAGCTAACCCATCAACCACAAGCGCCGGATGTCATTTTTTATCACTGCCGCTTCGGATATGGAGACCGTGCGCGAAGCGGTACGCTGTGGGGTTTTTGATTACCTGTTAAAACCGATCGCCTACGATCGAGTACAAAACTCGCTGGAACGGTATCTGAAATACATCAGCTCGCTGCGCGCCAATGACAGTGTGAATCAACGACACGTCGATGAGCTGTTTAATTTTCAAGCCAAAACCGAGCCGCTTGATGGGTTGCCGAAAGGGATTGATGAGCTGACCTTAATCAAAATCCAAGAGATTTATCACCATGAACCGCAAGCGGCCTACACTGCAGAATTGTTGGGACAAGCGATTGGGATAAGCAAAACCACGGCCAGACGTTATTTGGAATATTGTGTGGCCAGTGGTTTTCTGGAAGCTTGTATTCAGCATGGTCGGGTGGGCCGTCCTGAGCGTCTTTACCAAAAGCGCTAGTCAACCCATTGCTAGACTGAATTTATAATGTGTAATGGAAGGGGATCACTTCGGTGCTCTCCCCTATTTCCAACATCCCCTCTAAGTTGTTGCTGTGACACTGACAAAGTGGGATCACAAATACCCCTTCTTCATCTTTATCGCACTTCACTAGCATCGCCTGAGAAGATGGCGTTAAGCAGTTAATCTCAGCGCAAAACGCCTGATTATCACGGCTAAAGTGCTGCCAATAGGCCAACCAATTTTCTCGCGCTTGGGCAGAAGCCAAATCTCTAGAAACTTTTCTTACTAACATCGCATCACCACTGTGGCTATTGAGTCGCCCTATTAGAATGGATTTCGACTCCGCTAAGCATGAAGCGATTCAAAGTTCGCCGTAGCGATAAAAATCTTATTGGTTTTTATGTGGTTATCTTCAATTCCGATTTAATCAACGTTGAGTCATCGCCTAAGAAGACTCACTCTGTATAACGGAAAATAGTGCGATTTAAACCTAGCGGCTCACCGAGCCAGCGGATGCGGTCCTCTTGATGGTCATAAGCATCATCGCCCGATACCGGATGGATCAGTACACTTAGCGCGCCGCGATTTTCCTCTAACCATTCCAGTAAGCCGTGTTGGTTATCGCGAAAATGCATTTCAAACATCGGCTTAACATGCGGGCCAACACGACGCGGAACTAAACCAAATAACGCGATCACATCACGGCGTTCACGGGCAATTTGTTGGCGAAAGCGCTCCGCGACAATCGCTTGGTCTGGGTCAAAATAAACATGGGCATGGAACATAATCACTCCTTAGGAGAGAACAACAGGACGAGGTCAGCATAGCGCTACACTAAACACAATATCAGCAGTCGAATTTGCACAATAAGGTCGATTTCTTCGAACGAGAGTGCAAAACACACCGCCCCTATAGCCTAGAATCGCGATCGGTTTAGCTAACCTGCGCCGGAATTTGCTTTTGCAACCACTGGCAAAAAACTTGCGTCGCGTCAGTGGCTTGGTGAGTAATCAAAAAGTAGCCAGCCTTGGCTTGAATGGGAGCAAACGGGGTAACCAAACGCCCTGTATCGAGTTCGTTTGAAAGTAAGGCAGTACGCGCCATTGCAATCCCCACTCCGGCCTCTGCAGCAGACATCGCCATATCCGTGCGGTTGAAATAGTGATCACGCCGCTCAGGCAAGGTAATTCCCATCTGGTGAGCCCAGTAGTGCCACTCTTGGTCGCGTGCCGCATTCGCCCACGGCATCGCATCATGCAGTAGCACGACCTGCTGCCAATTTTCTGCGTTTGCCCAATCCTCCTGTAACCAGGAATGGGCTGCGAGATAGTTCGTGCTCATCACGGGCAATAACCACTCCTCCATCAATAACTGCGCATCTCGCCGTGGATAAGGTAACGCGCCATAATCAATCGCCAGATCGTAATCACGCCGCTCACTATCCACCAACGCGCCTTCCGCGAACGTCTGAATCTGAATTTCCGGATGACGGCGATAAAAGTCCTCTAGCCGCGGAACCAACCACTTAAACGCAAATGATGGCGTCAGTTTCAGCCGGATCTCTTTTCGCTCCGTTGATGGCACTAAACTGTGAATTGTCTGCTCAATATCTTGATAGCTACGTTGCACCGTTGTCAGTAAGATTCGTCCTGCCTCAGTTAAACGCACCCCGCGAGAGTGCCGTTCAAATAAGCTAAAACCCAACTGCGCTTCTAACTGCAACATTTGTTGGCTGATCGCCCCCGTGGTGAGGTGGAGAGCTGCTGCAGCTAAGCTAAAGCTGGAGTATTGAGCTACCTGCATAAAAGTATGCAAGCTGGCAACTTGCTGGCTTTTTAACATAGGTTTGCTTTTAGTTTTACTAAAGGGTGGTGATAATTTTTATCGATTGTTAATGAAAAGTAAACCTCCGAAACTGAGCCGAAAATTAAGCAAGGAGTCAATGATGGAAGTTTTGGTTTTAGGCAGTGGTGTGGTCGGATTAACCAGCGCTTGGTATCTTGCGCAGGCAGGCCATGATGTCACCGTCGTCGATCGCCAATCACGTAGCGCCGAAGAAACCAGCTTTGCGAACGCAGGGCAAATCTCCTATGGCTACTCTTCCCCTTGGGCTGCGCCGGGCATTCCGCAAAAAGCTCTAAAATGGATGCTGGAAGAACATGCACCACTCAAAATCCAACCCTCGCTTGATCCTGCATTACTGAGCTGGATGGGCAAGATGCTGCTCAACTGCCAGTTGTCGCGCTACCAAGTTAACAAATCGCGGATGTTGGCGATTGCCAACTATAGCTGCGAGTGTTTAAAAGCGCTCAATCAAACCTATTCGCTCGATTACCAAGGTCGCCAACGCGGCACTTTGCAAGTATTTCGTGATGAAAAGCAGTTAACCGCGATTGAAAAAGACATGCAGCTTCTAGCGCAAAGTGGCGTACGTTTTGAGTTACTGAATGTCGCCCAGTGTCTGACTCATGAACCGGGGCTCGCCCCTGTGCAGGAAAAACTGGTGGGCGGCCTATGGCTGCCGGATGACGAAACGGGCGATTGTTACTTGTTTTGCCAACAGTTAACCGAACTGGCCAAGCAACAGGGTGTACGTTTTCATTTTGATTGCCACATTCAGCAACTGGTTTATGAGGGCAAAAAGATCATCGGTGTCCAAACCGATTTAGGCTTGCTCAAAGCGGATGCTTATGTGGTCGCACTGGGCAGTTATTCGACCTCATTGCTTAAACCGCTGGGGATTGAAATTCCTGTCTACCCAGTAAAAGGATACTCGTTAACCTTACCGATTATTGATGAAAAATTTGCGCCGCAATCGACCGTGATGGATGAAACCTATAAGGTTGCGCTGACTCGCTTTTCTGATCGGATCCGCGTGGCGGGAACGGCTGAGTTAGCGGGTTTTGATCCAGCGATTCCAGAAGCACGTAAAGCGACGATTGAGATGGTCGCACGTGATTTGTTTCCGCACGGCGGCGATTTTGCAAAAGGGCAATTCTGGACCGGTTTTCGTCCCATGACTCCCGATGGCACACCAATCATCGGTGCCACTCCCTATACCAATCTCTATACCAATACTGGGCATGGCACACTGGGATGGACCATGGCTTGCGGCTCCGCCAGTATTCTGGCCGATGTGCTCACCCATGGCGAAAGCCCGCTCAGCCGTTTGGGGCTAGATCTGTTCCGTTATCCGAAAGCATCTTAAATGCGCGGCTTTTTGGCTCTGCCTGCAGGAGCATGGCAGAGTCATCTCTCACAATCCACACGCCATCCGCACGCCATCCGCAGTGTAAAACTCCAATAAGCTGACTAAATTATGGTCATTTATTATTTATTTTTATCCTACTTAACCAAAGCATAAAATTTTTATCTAGCACATATCACCCACCAGATTGACCAAAAATTCACCACACCCTCCAATACTCAGCCCGTTGTACAACGAATAAACAGTTTTTGTGTTCAGCGTCACGCATCCATTCTTTGCCAGATAAAAGAATTAACATTTGAGTTACAAAAAGATTAATATACCGAACACACAACAGACACAATAAACACAACAACTCATTTACAGGGAAACTACTTATGCAGTCATTTGTTGATTTTCTGAATGGAATCATCTGGAGTCCGGCGCTGATTTATCTCTGCCTCGGCGCTGGCTTGTTTTATTCCGTTCTGACTCGTTTTGTACAGGTTCGTCACTTCTTCGAAATGTGGCGCCTACTTCTGAATAATAAAGAATCCTCAAAAGGGATCTCCTCTTTCCAAGCGCTCGCCGTATCACTCTCAGGCCGTGTGGGTACTGGTAACATTGCTGGGGTTGCTGCCGCTATCGGTTTCGGTGGCCCGGGTGCGGTATTCTGGATGTGGATGGTTGCGTTTTTTGGCGCAGCCACCGCTTATGCAGAATCCACACTGGCGCAAATTTATAAAGAAGAAGACAACGGTGAATTCCGTGGTGGCCCCGCTTACTACATCGAAAAAGCCATGGGTCAAAAATGGTACGCTTGG
This sequence comes from Vibrio paracholerae, assembly GCF_037672085.1. Lineage (NCBI taxonomy): Bacteria > Pseudomonadati > Pseudomonadota > Gammaproteobacteria > Vibrionales > Vibrionaceae > Vibrio > Vibrio paracholerae. Next base: position 2,222,524 of record NZ_JBBHLM010000002.1, read on the forward strand.
ATCTTCGCGATTGCGACCATCTTCGCTTGTGGGGTATTGCTGCCTGGCGTGCAGTCTAACAGTATCGGCAACGCCGTGGAGTCAGCGTTCGGCTCTGGCCCTATGATTGAAACCGCAATCGGCACTTTTAGCTTTGCCAAAATTTTCACCGGTACCGTGATTTCAATTCTACTTGGCTTCATTATCTTTGGTGGCGTAAAACGTATCGCAAGCTTTACCCAGATAGTGGTGCCTTTTATGGCTCTGGCCTACATCATCACTGCATTCGTGATTATCCTGCTCAATATCAGTGAAGTACCGCGCATTTTTGCCATGATCATCGGCGATGCATTCACGCCTATGGCAGGTGTAGGTGCTGCGATTGGTTGGGGGGTTAAACGTGGGGTTTACTCTAACGAAGCAGGTCAAGGTACGGGCCCTCATGCGGCAGCGGCAGCCAGCGTACAACATCCTGCACAGCAAGGTTTGGTACAATCTTTCTCTATCTATATTGATACCTTGATGGTCTGTTCAGCAACAGCGTTCATGATTTTGATCACTGGTGCATACAACGTACACGGCGCAGGTGAAGGTATTTTCCTAGTGCAAAACCTGCCAGCAAACATCATTGCCAGCAGCCCTGCCTTTACTCAAATTGCGGTAGATAGCGCCCTGCCCGGTATCGGTAAACCTTTCGTGGCATTTGCACTGTTCTTCTTCGCCTTCACCACTATTTTGGCTTACTACTACATTGCAGAGACTAACGTGGCTTATATTCGCCGCACGTTTAAAGTCAATGGTTTGATGTTCATCCTTAAAATTGCACTGATTAGTGTGGTGTTTTACGGCACAGTCAAAACCGCTAACTTAGCGTGGGCACTAGGCGATGTGGGTGTAGGTGTCATGGCGTGGCTGAACATTGTCGGTATCTTGATTATCTTCTTCATGGCCAAACCGACTATTATTGCCCTCAAAGATTATGAAGAGCAGCAAAAACAGGGTGTAACCGAATTTACTTTTAACCCAGTGAAACTTGGTATCAAAGGGGCAACTTACTGGGAAGGAAAATACCTTCGCAAAACGGGCAAAGCCCCAACCGCGGAAGTGAAAGAGACCCAAAGGGTAGAGCAAACTAGCTCACTATAAGAAAAAGCAGTGAACACAACATAAATAAGTCAAAGGGTTAGCATTCGCTAACCCTTTATTTTTCAACTCAAGGTGAAGATTACTTCGTTTTCGGTTCGATAATATTGAACCAGAATTCGAAGTTATCCAGCATACCAGCGATATCGGTCAGCGCTTGCGCATTGCCTTCAATCTTCGCTTTGCCTTCTTTGGCCAACTGTTCAATGGTGGTTTTACCCATCAATACTTGATTGAGCTGAGCACGATTGAGAGTCAGCGTCATATCCGGATTCTCCGATTGAATGCCTTTTAAGTTATTCAAGTGGGCATTTTCCAGTTCAACCAAGAATTTCTCATTCACATCTGGCAAGACGAAATTAATGGTGTAATCAATACCAGCGGCTTTGTCGCCATTGAGGCGAACGCCCAAATAGTCGAGGAACAGCTCAGTATCCATCGCCACAACCGTATCAGCGCCTGCCGTCTTGGTTGCTGACACTTTCGGTACCCCATTACGCAACTCATACGCGCCCATCAAATAAGTGTTACGCTCCCCTGCCGATTCACTCTGGTAGCCCAGTTGCTCCAAGCAATCCGCCTGTAAGTAACGAGCTTGTTTATTGCTCGGCTCTGCAAACACGGCTTTATCGACAATCTCTGCACACCAACGAAACTCGCCTTTATCAAACGCTTCTTTCCCAAGCTTAATCACGTTATCCATGCCGCCCATCGCCGCGACATATTTAGGAGCCGCATCGGTTGGAGCCAATGGGCGTAACGTGGCGGGATTCATATCAAAATACCCCAGATATTTGTTGATCACCGCTTTAGCATTGCGGTGGTAACTACCGTGATAACCTCGGTTGTACCACTCGTGTGCTAACACATCCGGTACATGGAATTCGTCTTGAATTTCATTGATGGTGACACCGTGGTTGGCCAAACGTAAAGCCTGATCATGAATGTAGCCGTACATATCACGCTGTTTACGTAGGAAATGGTTGATATTGTCGTTCCCCCAACGCGGCCATGTGTGTGAAGCAAACATCACATCCGCCTCTTTCGCGTACATATGAATCGACTCATTGATGTATTTGCTCCACGCCTTGGCATCTCGCACTTCTGCACCACGTAAGGTGTAGACGTTATGCAAACCACCCACGGTGTTTTCTGCCATCCACAAGGCTTTAAACTGTGGGAAGTAGGTGTTCATTTCCGCTGGAGATTCGGTTCCCGGTGTATTCTGGAACTCCATGGTTACGCCATCGATCACCACAGTTTCCGTTTGCTCAGAAATGACTTTGGTTGGCGCAATCAAGCTCACTTCACCTTGCGCGACATTCTTACCAATCGCGGCATCCACCTGCCCGGTCGCCCCTTTCGGTAAAACGTTGCCATATTGATAAGTCGTACGACGCGACATGGCATTTCCTGCCAAAACATTCTCAGCCACCGCGTGATTTAAAAAGCCTTTCGGTGCGATGATCGGCACTTCACCTCGGTCGACCTGCTCTTGGCTCACAATACCTTTGACCCCACCAAAATGGTCAGCATGCGCATGACTGTACACCACAGCTTTAACGGGACGCTCACCTAGCTCTTGGTTAACAAAATCCAGCGCCGCTTTAGCCGTAGCAGGAACGGTCAATGGATCAAACACAATCCATCCCGTATCGCCCTTTACAAAGGTGATGTTGGCCAGATCGTAGCCACGTACCTGATAAATGCGATCCGTCACTTTATACAGGCCGTGATGCATATTCAGTTGCGCTTGACGCTGTAAACTAGGATGGATGCTGTCATAGTCGCGTCCATCCAATAAAAAGCGGTAATTACCCAATTCCCAAACCACCTTGCCATTCGCATCTTGAATTTCGAGATCTTTTTGCTGCGCGATCAGACCTTTCTCGACCAGTTTGAAATCTTCCTGATCCGCAAACGGCAGCGTATTGCGTTGCTCAGCCGCAAACGCTTTTGTGGTCGGGCTCGGGGCTTTGGTCTCAGCGGTCAATGAGTGAGCTAATACGGGCGCAGAGGCGGCCACTAATACCGCCAACAAAGTGGGTTTAAAGACTGTTTTCATTGGGAATCTCTCTTTTTAGTCATTAGGGAACAAGGACAAGGATATGAGAGAAATTGCCGACAAACGATTCGCCAAACAATAATCAATAGTTAAGCAGTGCTTAACTATTGAGGATTGGCGCAGAGAATCGCCTCAATTTGCTCGCGCAGCCAAATCAACCCTTTATCTTGCTGTTTGGCTTTATGCCAACACATAAAAGTCGGAACCGAGCGGATTTCAAACGGCAAAGGTTGGATCTGTAAACCCAATTTCTCCGCCCACATATCCGCTAAACGCTTTGGAGTAAAACAGAGCAGATCGGTGACGGATGCGGTCGCCATCAAATTGAGCATCGACTCACTTTGATAATGCACTCGACGTGCGGGCAGCACCTGATCGACTAGGCTAGAAAAGAGATAATTACCAAAGCGGCGACTGGTTAATGCAGTATGTTTTTCTGCAAAAAACTGCTCAAAACTGAGGGTACTTCCAAGACGAGGATGATTTTTGGCATACACCACAACCAAGGCCTCCTCCGCCACCTGTGTGGTGACGATAGAGGGATGGCTGATGGGTAATGCAGCCAGAAACAGATCCGCCTCTCGCTCACTTAATACTTGGCTTGGTGTGAAATGATCGTCCTCATAAGACTTTAAATTCACCGTGATATGCGGGGCGATGTCGCTGATTTTTTGCAAAAGTGGCGGTAATACCACCAAATCGAAATAGCCCTGACCGCCAATAATAAACTCACGCTTACTGGTTGCAGGATCAAAACCAGCATCGGTTTCTAAACCAAAACGAATGGCACTCAAGCCTTCCGCCACATGTTTGTGCATATTGAGCGCATACTGCGTCGGCTGTAACCCACGTCCCTGACGGATAAACAACGGATCACCAACTTGTTCTCGTAAGCGTGATAAATTTTGACTCACCGCTGCGGAAGTCATACCTAACTTATCCGCTGCTTTACTGACTGAGCCTAATTTCATGACAGAATCAAATACCGTCAGCAGGTTTAGATCATAATCACGCAGCATAATCAATAAGTTAACTCAAGTAGGTAAGGTGGGGACATGATACTCGATTTTGCCTAGCATTGGTAACGCGCTGACGGTTAATACTCGCTGCTGTTCAAACCAACGAAAGTAAACCTCACAACTCTGTTGTGCGGCATTAGGTACGCGCGTCAATGTGAAACTCATTTTGTTTGGCTCCAGTGAACTGAGCTGGGCATCGCTGAAATCAAGGTAGATTTGTACTTGTGGGAATAGCGCTTTAAATAGACTCTCTTTTGCAGAAAACAGCAAAGTCACCGCTGAAGCGAGATCGAACTGTTGCGCTAACAGCGCCCACTCTTGGGCGGTACCGATCATAGCTTGCACCTCACTAGCGGTTTGATGTGCGAGCCGATGTTCAATATCAATACCAAGCGAGAGGTGTTCTGCCTTAAGCACAGTGCATACTGCCCAACCGTCACAATGGGCGATCGAGCCCGTGATCCCCGCAGGCCATAGGGGCTCACGATGGGTTCCGATAGCAATTGGCCTATCGTAACCCTGCCCGATCTGTTTGAGCGCTTGCTGCGCTAACTTACGTCCTGCGACAAATTCTGCTTGGCGCTTAATCACGGCCTTGTGCAGGCTATGGTAGGTGGGAGACGCTAAATAGCGCTGCTGAGCCTCATCAAATTGCTGAGGATCGAATTGGCAAACCTGAATTGTCAGCCCTGCCAGCTCAATCGCTGGCATTGAAATCATAAAAGCCATGTTTAACCGCGCTTTAACGAATAAGGGATAATCAAAGGCGTGCAGGAGATAGGATCGGGCATCACCACACAATCAATCCCAAAGACTTGCTTAACCAATGCTGGAGTCACCAAAGAGTGTGGATCGCCCTGCGCAACGATTTTACCTTCTTGCAACACAATCAGATGGTCGGCGTAACGACACGCCTGATTCAGATCGTGCAGCACTGCGACTAGAGTATGTCCTTGCTGACGATTAAGCCGCCAAAAGAGATCGAGCAGTTCGATTTGGTGAGCAATATCAAGATAAGTGGTGGGTTCATCAAGCAGTAAATACGGCGTTTGCTGCGCCAGCGCCATGGCCACCCAAACCCGCTGACGCTGACCACCGGAAAGCAGATCCACACTGTGCTGCGCAAGCTCATGGACGTGAGTGGCTCGCATCGCCTCTTCTACTGCTTGTTCATCCGCCCTACTCCACTGGCGAAATAGCCCTTGGTGAGGATAACGCCCGCGCGAGACCAAATCGACCACCTTTACCCCTTCTGGTGTCAACGCGCTTTGAGGCAGTAATCCTAGTTGCTTGGCTACCACCTTGGTCGGTAAGTGGTGAATATTCTGACCATCCAGTAATACTTGCCCAGCCAGCGGCTTGAGTAAACGACACAAGCTTTTTAGCAAGGTTGATTTACCACAGCCATTAGGCCCAACTATCACCGAAAATTTCCCGTGCGGAATCGCCAAATCCAGCGCATTACACACCGATTTTCCTTCATAACCCAAACTCAGTCGCTCAGCCTTAAGCCTGTGATCTTTGGCCTTTAATACGGCGCTCTGTAAGTCGGCATCCCAAATTGTGTCCATAACGGCATTTCACTCAATCAAAATTCTCTTTATTCCGCACAGCGTCGAATGGCTCAAAGTACGGGCTGACGACTGCGCGCAAATAGCCTAAAAAACCTATCGGCATGTGCTGCGGCTTAAACCGTATTTTTTGAACGCATCAATAACATCAATAAATAAATGCCCCCAACCAATCCCGTAATTCGCCCGATGGGGAGGGTTAAGGCGAGCGGCATCCACTGAGTGAGCAAATCAGCCCCCAACAGTAAGCAAGCTCCCATTAAACCTGCACTCACCAGCGGAATATTGGCGGTTTGACGCAAGCGAGCGGCCAGTTGAGGAGCGGCCAAAGCGATAAAGGCGATCGGTCCTGCAGCACCTGTCGCTAATGCCGCCAAAGTCACCGCGGCGAGAATCATGAATAAGCGTATCGGCTCGACTGCGACCCCAAGTTGACGGGCAATCTCATCCCCCATATCAAGCATCTGTAATGAACGGGCAAGACCTTTGATAAGCGGCAGCAGCACCAACACGCCACACATGACAGGAAATACGTGGCTCCATTCTCGGGCATGCAGTGAGCCCGATAGCCATAAATTGGCGGTGATGGCGCTGTCTAAACTACCTTTGACTAGCAGCAAGCCATTGAGCGCCGTCAACACTGAACCCACGCCAATTCCGGTTAGTACTAGCCGATAGCGCCCGACCGTGCCTGACTTTACCGACAAAAGATAGACCGCGATGGCCGTCATGACTCCGCCAGCAATCGCCGAAAAAGCCACGGCTAACCCACTGCCGGCAAATAAAATAATTTGCAGCAAAGCCCCGGTGGCTGCGCCAGAGGTGAAACCAATGATGTCCGGAGAACCAAGCGGATTACGAGAGATCGACTGAAAAATCGCGCCGGAAAGTCCTAAGGCTGCGCCAGCAAACAGCGCCGTGAAAATCCGAGGTAAACGGATATCGAGTAAGACTTGCCGTTTGAACCCTGAGGTAATATCCCCCAATAAAATGGCAATGACGTCAGAGATTGAAATCGGCAATTTGCCGACACAGGTCGCAAGCACAATCAAAGCCAAGACAATAAGGCTTAGCACCGACGCAACCGCAATGTTGCGCCGCTCAACACGCAGCGTGTATGCCCCTTTTCGCCATAGCCAAAAGCGAGTTTGATTCGACCGACCTTCTGGGGCTACAGATGTGATAGTTTCCATCGTCTCACCAATAGCACAAAGACTGGCCCTCCGATTAAGGCGACCATGATCCCTGCACTGATTTCATCGTTTGAACCGATTAGCCGCCCGGCCAGATCGGCACCTAACAATAACAGCGCCCCAAGCAACATAGAGTAAGGCAGTAGGCGACGATGTTCAGCGCCCACCCAAAGCCGCGCTAAATGGGGCGCGGTTAAGCCAAGAAAACTGATTGGCCCAGCCGCTGCGGTTGCAGTGCCAGCCAACAGCGTGACCACGGCGGCAGAAGCTATCCAGATCCATAACGGATTGACGCCTAGTGCTTTGCCCGCGTCATGCCCGAGCACCACAGTATCTAATCCGCGGGCGAGCAAGATAGCCGCGATCAACCCGAGTAGTACGAATACACTTGTCGGCAGCAAAACTTCATATCCTCTGCCTTGCAAAGAGCCAATCGACCAATGTCGAAACTGGTTAAACACCTCTTGGGCGCTATTGAGCATAATCAAATGAGTCATAGACAAGAGCACCACCGTCATCGCCGCACCAGCCAGCACCACTCGAACGGGATTGGGGGATTGATTGATACCTGCCAGCAGATAAACGCCCACACTGGTTGCTGCCGCGCCAAATAAGCCAAACCACAAATAGTGCAGCATATCGGTTAGACCAAACACAGCAATGCCAATCACCACCATCAAGATTGCACCCGCATTGACACCCAAAATGCCCGGATCCGCCAATGGGTTACGCGTCATCGCTTGCATGATAACGCCTGCAGCACCAAGCGCTGCGCCCACCAATATCGCTAACCCCGTGCGCGGTACACGTAGGTAATGCACTAAAAGATGCTGAGTGTTCTGCTCATCAAAATGAAACAGCGCATCGAAAGTCACGGCATAAGGAATGTCGAGAGATCCGACAAACACACTGCTTATCGTCAATCCCATCAATGCCACCAGCATCAACCCCATTAGCCAGTAATCACGCCTAGCCAACGTAGGATTTTCTCGCTTTGAGGACGCAACTCTTATTCCCATCACCTCATTCATGGCATGACTAAAGATTGTGCTTGCTCGCCAGCAAAGCGTCGCAGCAGTGAGTTAATGATTTCTCGGGCACTGAACAGGTCGATGCGAAATGAGTTTTCACCCAACGCATAAACTTGCTTGCGTTGGATCGAAGGCAAGTTTTTCAAAATCGGATCGTGGAGAAAAGCTTGAGCTTGCTGATCGGTCATCGTGATAAGAAACGTGGTTTCAGCCTGCAGTTGAGTTAAATGCTCATAATGGATGCGCAGAAAATCTCGATGGACGATGGAACCCGCTTGCCATGCTGGATCTGGCTCCTCCAACGCAACCCCGACCGATTGCAACAGTTGAGCATGAGCACTTTGCGCTTTCGCTACCGCGTTGACCACACCGGGGCCGTGGTAGCTCACAATATTGGCGCGCCCTTTGGGCAGATCCAGCACATCTCGCACTTGCTTTGTCCACTGCTCAAAATTTTGTATTGTGCGCTCCGCTTGATCTTCAAGTCCGGTAGCAAGCCCCAACTGCTGCGCCAAAGATTGCCAAGTTTGATCGCTGTAATCGACCAAGATGGTCGGTGCAATCGCTTGTAAAAGCGGAATTTGATCGCGAGCAGAATCCGCGCCTATCATGGAAACCACGATCAAATCCGGTTGTTCTACATACACCGATTCGAGATCGACACTTCCCGCAGGCCAAAGTTTTTTCACTTGGCGCTGCTCTGCCAGCTTTCGCCATTGCTCAAAAAAGGTGCTTTGCGTGGTCGCAGCGCTAGCAATGACTGGCGCATCTATCGCCAGCAGTGTTCCGGTCACCGTGACGGCCGTCGACAAAATTCGCTTTGGCTGAGAGGGAATCGTCGTGACTGAACCGTCCGCATTCTGAAAGGTTCTTGGCCAAACATTCTGCTGCGCGCTGACGAGACCACTGAACAGGCAACCCAATATCATAGACAATAAAATAAAAATGTTTTTCATTGTAATATTGATTCTCATTTCGTTAAAAGTTTACTATCGCTCATCAATCATCTTAGGGTGGACTCTAGAGAAAGGGGGATAAGTAAAAAGTGAACTCAGTATATCTATGCCCCCTCAGGCTCGCAACCAAGCCACCGAACACCGCCTCACGCGAAAGAGTAATTATGATTCTCCAACTGGATAAGGCTTAATATCGTGTCTATGTTATTGGCTCAAAAGCCTTTTTGGCAGCGCCATCTGGCTTATCCTCACATTAATCTCGACACCGTTGCCCATTCGCTACGCCTGACAGGGCCTTTAGACACCACGCTTTTGCTGCGCGCACTGTATTTAACCGTCAGTGAGATAGATCTGTTCCGTGCTCGCTTTTCAGCGCAAGGTGAGCTGTATTGGCACCCATTTTCTCCGCCTATCGACTATCAAGACCTCAGCATCCACCTTGAAGCAGAACCTTTAGCTTGGCGGCAAATAGAGCAGGATTTACAGCGCCCAACCACACTGATTGACGCGCCAATAACGAGCCATCAAGTGTATCGTTTGTCACACAATGAGCACCTTATCTATACCCGTGCGCACCACATTATACTGGACGGTTATGGCATGATGCTGTTTGAGCAGCGCCTCAGCCAGCATTACCAATCCTTGCTCAGTGGGCAGACGCCAACTGCTGCGTTTAAATCTTATCAATCCTATCTGGAAGAAGAGTTGGCTTATCTTACTAGCCATCGCTACTGGCAAGATAAGCAGTTTTGGCAAGGCTATTTACGCGAAGCTCCCGAGTTAGCGCTCACCTCTGCAACCTATGATCCTCAACTTAGTCATGCCGTGAGCCTCTCTTACACACTCGATAGCCAACTCAACCATTTGTTACTCAAGCTCGCTAACGCGAGTCAGATTGGCTGGCCTGATGCCTTAGTCGCGCTGTGCGCGCTCTATTTGGAATCGGCTGAACCGGATACGCCTTGGCTATGGCTGCCCTTTATGAACCGATGGGGCAGCGTGGCCGCTAATGTACCCGGTTTAATGGTTAACTCGCTGCCCTTGCTGCGTCTTTCTGCGCAGCAAACCTCGCTCGGTAACTACCTTAAACAGTCAGGGCAAGCGCTACGCTCACTCTATTTGCATGGCCGCTATCGCATTGAACAAATCGAACAAGATCAAGGGCTAAATGCTGAGCAAAGTTATTTTATGAGCCCATTTATCAATATATTGCCTTTTGAGTCCCCACACTTTGCTGATTGCCAGACTGAGCTCAAGGTGCTGGCTTCAGGCTCTGCAGAAGGGATTAATTTTACCTTTCGTGGCTCACCCCAGCATGAACTCTGTCTAGACATCACCGCAGATTTAGCCAGCTACCCGCAACCCCACTGGCAAAGTCATTGCGAGCGATTGCCACGTTTTTTCGAGCAGTTACTCGCCCGTTTCCAACAGGTGGAGCAAGATGTTGCACGCCTACTCGCAGAGCCTGCGGCACTGGCAGCCGCCACCTCGACACGGGCTATCGCCAGTTGAAAGATGAACGATCAATGATCGAGCGTGGCTCCACCATCCACTCGTAAATCATGCAGCGTGATGTGACCTGCTTTATCGGATAACAAAAACAGGACCGCTTGAGCAATATCCGCTGGCTCGGCAATTTTATTGAGCGGGATCCCCAACCGAAATTGCGCAGCATCTCCGGCAATGACTTGCGCCTCACCATACTGCTCAGTCCAAAGCTGTTGCTGCATAGCGGTGCGCGTAGAGCCGGGACTGACCAAATTGCAACGAATTCCGTAAGGGGCTAGCTCCATACCAATGCACTTAACCAACATGTGTAATGCGGCTTTCGAAGCGCCATAAGCCCCAATCGACATGCGCGGCGTATTGGCAGCATTAGACCCAATAATCACCATACTTCCCTGCTGACGCGCTTTCATACTTGAAGCGACACCTTGCATACAGGCCAACACACCAAAAGCATTCACGGTAAAAATAGAACTCACTTGTTCCAGTGGCATGTCATGCAATGGCGCAACATGTAGGATTCCTGCACAGCACACCAGATGCTCAAATCCCGCCACTTGCTCAGCCCATTGATTGACTTGCTCGCGCACCGCTTCAGGCTCTGCTAAGTCGAGTTTTTTTAAAGTGAGCTGGTCCGGATAACGCCCCAATAACGACTCACTCTGCTCTAGCAACAACTGCCACTCACAATCTGCCGCCATCACTTGCGCTCCCGCTTGCAATAAATGTTCAAGCACAGAGAACCCTATCCCACGCGCTGACCCCACTAGAAGAACCTTGCTGTTAACCAACGACATATTTTTCATCCCCTATCACAAACGAGATCAACCTTCACAATCATCACTTTGTTTATCAGACCAAATGGAAATTGCTTGCATTTATTAATAAAAACCATTCTCATTTGAATGTAAGCAAATGTAATCTGTTGCGCTTGGCAACGCAACCCATTCACTCGCAAATATGGATAAACAACATGGTCATGAAGCGTGAAGTGGTCGGATACACCACTATGTCTGAACATCTGATCGATACCCAACTCACTCACTCACCGTTTTTCTTTGCCTCAGCAAACCAATCAATGCTCGGTTGTGGGGTCGCTCATGCTTTTCAGCAAGCCATTCCTTTTGCTGAACTGGCTAACCAAGCCAAACAGCTTTTGCAGCAGGCCAAACGTGATGAGTGCGACAATCCATTACTGTTTGGCATAGTGCCGTTTGACCCTAAAACACCGACTCGATTTATGATTCCGCGCACCTTATACGTGTCGAGTAGCCCGCGCTTAAACCGTCCAGCTCACCTCACCCGCCAAGTAGCTAAGCTCATCTCCTCACCATCAGGAGAGCAATACAAGCAAGGTGTAAGCCATCTGCTCAACATGTTTAATCACTCTGGGCTGTCTAAAGTGGTGCTGTCGCGCGCCATTGAAATTGCCACCGAGCAAGAGATCGCACTACCGACCTTGCTGCGTAATCTGCTCGCGATTAATCATCACGGCTATACTTTTGCGGCCAGCTTGGACGAACAGCGGAAGTTGATTGGGGCAAGCCCTGAACTCTTGGTCGCCAAACGCGGAAACTATCTCATCTCAAACCCACTGGCTGGCTCGCGCCCGCGAAGTCAAGATGCCCAAGAAAATGCGCAGCGCCGTGCCTCACTGCTCAATACCTCCAAAGATTTGCATGAGCACGGTTTAGTCGTCGAAGAAGTCGAGCGGATCATGAGCCGCTACTGTCGTAACTTGTACACCCCCATGGTGCCTTCTGTGATTGAAACCGAAACCATGCTGCACCTCTCAACCCTGCTTGAAGGGCAAGTCAGCGATCCTGAGGTTTGTGCTTTGCAAGTCGCCGCCGATTTACACCCCACTCCAGCCGTATGCGGTTTTCCGCGCGAATCGGCTTATCAAGCAATAAGAGAGCTGGAAGAATTTGATCGTGGCTACTTCACTGGCATGGTCGGTTGGTGTGATGCACGTGGCAATGGTGAATGGGTAGTCACCATTCGCTGTGCTGAAGTGGGCTCTCACCAAATGAAGCTTTTTGCTGGCGCAGGGATTGTCGATCAGTCGTTACCACAAAGTGAACTGGAAGAGACGGGCGCGAAGATGAAAACCATCTTGGCTGCGGCAGGTATTGAGCTCAACGATGTGCTCACCGCTTAAGGAGATAAGAATGACAACCGATTTTACCCCTTGGCCAGAGGCGCTTGCCGCTCAATACCGTCAGTTAGGCTACTGGCAAGATAAAACCTTGCTCGATTACTTACAGCAAAGTGCTGAGCGTACCCCCAATGCGCTTGCGCTGGTCGGTGATAATCAGCAGTGGCGTTACCAAGCCATGCTCGAACGCATCGAACAACTTGCTGCCGGTTTTACCGAGCTTGGACTAGGCTGTGGCGATAACGTAGTGCTGCAATTAGGCAATGTTGCGGAATTCTATTTATGCTTTTTCGCTTTGCTGCGCCAAGGCATACGACCGATTCTGGCGCTCCCCGCTCACCGTTTAGCGGAAATTCGCTATTTTTGTCAGCACAGCCAAGCCAAAGCTTACCTCATTGATGGCGCTCAACGACCATTTGACTATCAAGCTTTGGCGCAAGAACTGCTTGCTTGCTGCCCAACACTGCAGAATGTGATTGTACGCGGCCAAACTCGAGTGACAGATCCAAAATTTATTGAACTGGCGAGTTGCTACTCGGCATCATCTTGTCAAGCGAATGCCGACCCGAATCAAATCGCCTTTTTCCAACTCTCCGGTGGCACAACGGGCACTCCCAAGCTCATCCCGCGTACCCACAATGATTACGCCTACAGCGTAACCGCCAGTGTCGAAATTTGCCGTTTTGATCAGCATACCCGCTATCTGTGCGTACTGCCCGCGGCACATAACTTCCCGCTCAGCTCCCCCGGCGCACTCGGTGTTTTCTGGGCGGGTGGCTGCGTTATCCTCAGTCAAGATGCGTCCCCCCAACACGCGTTTAAATTGATAGAACAGCATAAAATTACTGTTACCGCGTTGGTGCCGCCTTTAGCACTACTCTGGATGGATCACGCAGAAAAAAGCACCTGCGATCTCTCTTCATTGCACTTTGTGCAAGTGGGCGGGGCAAAATTTAGTGAAGCGGCCGCAAGGCGTCTGCCACAAGCCTTGGGCTGCCAATTGCAACAAGTGTTTGGAATGGCAGAAGGCTTGGTCAATTACACTCGTTTGGATGACAGTGCGGAAGTGATTGCTACAACTCAAGGTCGGCCTATCTCCGCTCACGATCAATTACTGGTGGTTGATGAGCAGGGTCAACCTGTCGCCAGCGGAGAAGAAGGGTATCTGTTAACCCAAGGTCCCTATACGATTCGCGGTTACTATCGAGCTGATCAGCACAATCAACGAGCGTTCAATGCACAAGGTTTTTACATCACCGGCGATAAAGTCAAACTCAGTAGCGAAGGTTACGTGATTGTCACCGGAAGGGCCAAAGATCAGATCAATCGTGGAGGGGAAAAGATTGCCGCCGAAGAGGTGGAAAATCAGCTTTTACATCATCCAGCAGTGCATGATGCCGCTTTAATTGCCATCAGTGACGAATACCTAGGAGAGCGCAGTTGCGCGGTGATCGTACTCAAACCCGAGCAGTCGGTGAATACCATCCAGCTCAAACGTTTTTTACACCAAGCGGGGCTCGCCGATTACAAAATCCCAGATCAAATCCAATTTATCGATCAACTGCCCAAAACATCGGTTGGAAAAATCGATAAGAACGCGCTTCGTCGTCGATTTGACACGCTCGGCTTAGCGTTAATGTCGTGAAATCAATGTAAAGACAATGAGTGAGTAGAGGGAATCCTTGAATAAGCGGTTCCCTTCCTACTTAGAATCCGTGTGTTAAGCAGGAAGGGAACTCGTTCAATCACGCAGAGCAAGGTTGATGTAAATTGGCTTGAATGGTCTGCCACCACTGCTGCAAAGTGACATGCTCCATCAGTTGAGCAAAGCTAATATCAGCACCTTGGGCTTTCCATTTTTCCAACAACTGAATCGCACGAATCGAATCTAAACCGAGAAACAGAAGGTTCTCCTGCACATCCACTTCATCCACACTCAGATTGAGCGCAGCGGCCACATCGTGTTGCATGGTTCGCAAGCTTAAGCCAGTAAGCTTTGAGTGTTGGGCGGCAATCTCTAAACACGCTTGTTGAGTGGATTTCACCGCACCAGTACGACCACTGATATAACGCAGACTGAATTCGTGATCACTGAGCGAGAAATCTGCCACGCCATCCCCAATCACAAAAGGCTGAATATCGAACATAAAGGCATCCAACGCAGTCGAGAGAATGCCAATGTGCGCATAGACCCCCGTAATGATTAACTGATCCCGCCCTGTTTCACGCAGCCAATCCAATAATGGCGATTTTTTAAATGCGCTATAACGCCATTTGGTAAGCTGAACATCACCTGATTCTGGAGCAAGAGGCGCAATGATCGCCGTCTCTTCACTCAAACCTGGGCCCCAAAAATCGCTCAATAATGCTCGCTCTGCAGGATCTTGATTCGCGGGCTGAGCCGTATAGACCACGGGGATCCCCGCTTGCTTGGCATGAGCTTTAAGCTGTTGTATATGCTTGATTAAACTTGGGATGGGTTCTGCCTGCGAGTCAAAATAGTGTACAAAGTACTCCTGCATATCATGGATAAGCAGTACCGCCCGCGATGCATCAATGCGCCAATCGACTTTATTAGTTGGTAATGATGCGGGTAAAGGGTAAGAAGCGATTTTAGGAATAGCCATGAAAGTACATCATCCTTATTGATACTCAGCCAACTGAGCGTTGTTAGTGTTGTTATGTCATCGCACGACGCAGCAGAAGCAGCCATTCGGCCGAATCTTCTGCCGATCAATAATGCAACGATGCTAACAACATCACTCATAGATGTAAATAATAACAATTATCATTTAATACAGTTTCACTTCATGGCGGCGCTTCTCATTGATCATCAGCACCAAACGTTGTGAGCTTCCCTCTCCTCACTCCGTTGAAAATCGCCCATAAAAAAGGGCTAGCCGATGGCTAACCCTTTACATGTTCCCAAATGTTTGACTTATGCAGCAAGCTCTTGCGCTTTCACTGGCTGCACACGTTTTTCGCCGATTGGCAGAACAACACGGCCGTATTCATTATTGAGCACTTGTGCCATAGCGAAGTAGATAGCGCTCGCGCCACAGAAGATGCCTTCAAAACCCGCGATAGTGCCAATCAGTTCGCTACCAGTGAAATCACGAGCAGCCAGCAGAGCAAACAAGATGGTCAGAGAACCAAATACCACTTGTTTCGCCGTTGGGTAGCACAGAGAACCAATGAACATAAAGCCAGTGAAAATCCCCCACAGAGCCAAGTACCAACCCATGAAAGGCGCAGGGCTTGCAGGCAGTCCCATGTGTGGCATTACGATCAAACCAACCAGCGTCAGCCAGAACAGACCGTAAGAAGTAAATGCCGTTGTACCGAAGGTGTCACCACGTTTAAAGCACATGATGCCGACGATAACTTGACTCAGACCGCCGTAAAAAATACCCATCGCCAGAATCATTGAGTCGATTGGGAAAAAACCTGCGTTATGGATATTAAGCAGAATGGTGGTCATACCGAAACCCATCAGACCGAGTGGTGCTGGGTTGGCTAGCTTAGTTGACATGTGAACTTACCTTCAGAGTGTGAATTCAAAAATGTTTGTAAAAATTACGCGCGGATTTTAATTAACAGGCAGATAAAAGAAAAAAGATCTTATTGGAAACTTAGATTGTTGAAACAGTTAGTTACAGATGCGAATAAAAAATCGCCCAACCTAAGTTGAGCGATGAAATAAACAATTTTAATACAATAACTTAGCAGGAGACCTTATCCCAGAACCAGTTAGATTGAGTGGGTGACTCCCAAACGCCTGGGCTGTTCTTAGCAATAAAGCATTGGCCGTTATAGGTCACTTTATCGCCATTCGAGACCTTAGTGACCCCAGGTTGCCACACAATGGCATCCGTAGGAGCAGGCTCTGTTGGCGGCACAGGTGTTGGCTCCGATGGTGGTACAGGTTCAGTGGGAGGTACTGGCTCGCTTGGCGTTGGCTCTGTTGGTGGTGTTGGCTCACCAGAAACTAACGCCCAAGGCCCGCCTTTAGAAGGTTCATCACCTTGTGTCCACCATTTAGCTTGGTAAACCGCACCTTTATAACTCACCTTGTCACCTGAGTTATAAACCTTACCCGCTTCCCACGCAGGGGCACCACCTACGGGAGGATCTGTCGGATCAGTTGGTAATGGATCAAGTTTTTCCACTACACGAACTTTTGGCCAGCTCGCATGTGAACCATACAGGTTAGTCACACACTTCTCATAATCCCCTTCCACCAAAGCAGAATACGCGGTTTGGAACCCCACCAACTCACATTCAAATGAGTAGCCACCCGGACGATCTGGGTAATATTTCCAGTTACCATCCCAGTTTGTGTAAAGCACATCGGTCGCACCATTGAGGTTAAGGCTACCGTAAGGCAGTTGCTGCCAGCAGGTATTCTTCTCATCGGCTTCAATAGGGATTTGATAATGCGCCGCTAAGCCTTCCCAATAACGAATACGGTTAACCGGCTGCCCTTTATCTTTGTTTTGCTCCCCGCACTCAATACCACCATTGATGATATTGATCGTAGTGCCGAAACCGTAACCAATTCCTGCATCAATTTCACGCTGTGAAGGCACCCAAGTACGATCAATCACATGCAACATAGCAGGCTTCGGTGCCTGTGGCGTGAGGAAGAACCAGATTGCAGACGCAAGGTTCAACCACGAATCAGCCACTAAACCGGGGTTATTCAACAATACTTTTGCATCACCATCAAACATGACTTCAGAGAAGGCACCGTAGTTAAAGTGGTAAGAAAGCTGTTTTGCTCCACGGCCAAAGTAACCTTGCCCAGTAGCACAAGGCCACTTCTTGTTTTGCCAGTCATTTTGACCACACCCCGTGGTATAACCTTCTTGACCTTCAGACCAGCCCATTTCACGCACATGCACCAGCGCTTGTTGCCACTCTTCCAGTGCTAATGGGTTATCAGAAATGTTGTCTTTCGCGATGTGTCCACCGGTTTCCTGAGCAAAGTGAGCAAAAGCGGTCACGATCGATTTTTTACAAATCGCGTCAGAATTGCGGCCATCGGTATACTCCGCACAAAATGCCGGGAATTTGCCAATCGCACGCAAGAAACGGGTATAGGTGTATTCAGGCGCCGCCATGTGAGTGAGGAAATTCCACTCAGACTCAGGAAATACGCGCTCAACCCGTTTCACGTTATCAGGGTTTGTCGCTAGTCCCGGCTCGATCGCATCGACAATCGCATTGGCGCGGGTCGCTAAGGCATTTGACCAAATGGCATACATAGGATTGGCGGTTTTGGCTTGCTCTGCTGCGGCAATATCGGCTTTAGCCACAACATATCCACCAGGATTTTGTGGATCCGGCTGAATATTCATCGCCGCTTGCGCAGGCAATGCACACGCCACAGCCACCCACCACGCGGTATGTTTGAGTTTAAACATGGATAAAAGTCCCTCTCAACTTAGAAATCCATTTGAGAGTAGGCTTATTGATAACTAATTTAATAGTGAAAAATAAGAAAAAAGACAAATTTGCGAGGCGTTTCCAAATTATATATAAAAAACACATATAAGTTTTAAACAAAAATAACAACATGAAAGAAAATTTAAACATCTTGATGTCTATAAAACAAGTCATTTTTATAGAGTAGCATCCCCATAAAAGCACAGCAGAAAATAACTTTTAACTAGTTAATATAGAAAAGTAATTTTCTCACATAAAAAAATCTAACAAGAAAATAAAAACTGACAAAAATACAACAAAAAAACAACCAAACAAGAAAAAATTATTTGATAATTAAGACTTAATCAAATTAACAAGATTAAGGGAACATTATGTTTAATATAGATTACAATAGTTACCGTTCTATAAGTGGATTTAACCAACGTACTCGATTTTTAATATTTCATTATACTGCTTTAAATTTTAGTGAATCAGTTAAAGCATTAACCAGTAACGCAGTTAGTGCACATTACCTTATCCCAGATCCAACTGATGCTACCTATATAGATTCTGGATTTAAAGATCTGCGAATTTTCAACTTAGTCAATGAAAATGATAGAGCTTGGCATGCAGGTGTAAGCGCTTGGTCTGGTAGAAGTAATTTAAATGACACGTCTTTAGGTATCGAGCTCGTGAATCAAGCAAGAGACGACAATGGGATAATAACTTTTTTACCTTATCATCCACAACAGATCGCAGCATTGAAATTAATCGCTATTAATATTCTACAACGTTATCCTGATATTTCACCAACAAATATCATAGGTCATAGTGATGTATCACCTGGTAGAAAAAGTGATCCTGGGGCTCTCTTTCCTTGGAAAGAACTCCATTTATCAGGAGTTGGAGCTTGGTATGACGAAGAAAGTAAAATCAAGTATTGTAAGCAATTTAAAAAAAATCTTCCCAATAAAATTGATGTCCTAGAAAAACTAAAAACTTATGGTTATGACACAACCAAAGCAGAGGATAATCAAGTGTACCAACAATTGATTCGAGCATTCCAGTTACACTTTCGCCCTGAGAATTATTCAGGAAATGTTGATGTAGAAACAGTAGCAATTCTTTACTCTCTTGTTGATAAATACAAATCCTAGGAAAATAATATATAGACCATTCTCTCATTTTATTATTAACAAGTAAGTGCGAGAAGGAATAAACACAGAAAAATCACTGACAAGACCGTAAATTAAATCGACATAAATGAAATGCAAGCGTCTTTAAGTTAAACAGAGATGGAATAAAATTCTATCTCTGTTTAACTTTTCATATTAAATATTTATTTAAAAGTCATCTTTAATAATTCGCTCAATATTTCTCTCGGCAAGAGCTGCAATTGTAAGAGATGGATTTGCTCCTCCTGTATTTCCAGGAAGTAGCGAGCCATCCATCACATATAGACCTGATACATTTTTCACTCGCCCGTAAAGATCCGTCGCTTTACCTATCTCCATACCGCCAACAGGATGAGCCCCCGTGAAAATAACATCATCAAAGCCTGGAGCGCCGAGACGCTGCCAATTTACTCTTGCCATCGTGTTGTTAACAGCTCTCACAGCATTCGTAGCATCAGCTTCCAAAGATTTAGGGTAATGCAATACTGCATCATCTTTATCAGCATCATAATAAAAATAACCACGATTCTTGAAATCAGCAGTAACAGCTAGCGTCATAGATACCCCAACATCAGCAATCGCTGCGTTCGCCCAATTCTCAGCGATCACCGGACTTTTTCCGTCTTGAGTAACATAGATTGCCGATGCAGAAGGAGAACCTTGTGGAAGTCCTTGAGGTAATCCAAACCAAGATTGACGAAATGCCATGCGATTCCCATTGTCTCCCCAGTTTTTGCCAACGTATTCGTTTAGATCTGAGAGAAAACCTTTCGCTTTGGCACGTACTAATATTCTTGGTGTATGATATGCTCCAGCCGCCATAATGAGTTTGTCACAAGTGACGACTTTTTCTTTAATTACCTTACCATAGGGATCTAACTCAACTACATCGATCTCATAAATATCGCCATTATGGCGAATTTCATTCACTTGATGATTATGATGAACCGTTACATTCCCGGTCGCTTCTGCCATAGGAATATAATTCTGATCTAGACTATTCTTACACCCATTACTATTACCAAAATTAGTCAAACCTATAGTAGCTGATGGAAGTGAATGACCATTCATTTCTTCTCTAATAATATCCCAATTCCAATTTCCATCAATTTTATAAGGCTTATATCCGGCTTTAACGGCCTCATTATCCCAATCACGTGAATGTTTGAAAGACGGACTATAATATATATCATCTGGCATATAACTGTAATGGAGAACGGACTGAACTCTAGGGTAATAGATATCAATCATTTCTTGATAAGATATTTCTGATGGGAAAAGGCGTTCGAAATATTTTTCTTTTGGGATTGCTTTTACGCCAGTATAGATAACAGAACCTCCGCCGACTGCAGTTCCCAATAATATATCTGAACCACCTTTATAATTTTCTCCTTCACGATCAATGATATCTAGGACACCACAAAACTTATCTATACTACGTGAGTCAATTACATTAAAAAATGGCAGTCTATAAGTTAAAGCCGGAAACGTTGTTGAAGTGCGATGCCAGAACATCCTGCCATCGGCCAACATATCATGTGCAAAGATTTTACGTTGTTTACTTAAAGGCCAACGGTTACCTCGCTCAAGAATCGCTGTTTGAATACCAGCTTCTCCTAACCTTAGAGCGCTCACTGCGCCTCCAAATCCACTACCAATAATAATTACTGGATAATGGTAATGAAGTCTAGGAGGTGGATTGAATAACTCTGGTATTAATATATTAAAATCCAATATCTTATTTATTGCTGTAGCATTAGACTTGGGAGAATATGGAGATAAAGCTGTAGCTACAGACATATAGATTATGGATTTAACAAATGTACGTCTATTTATTTCCTGCATGTCTTTCACCATCTTATTTATTGGCAAACAAAAATTTCTCATCATAGGAAGTAAAATACTAAATTTATATACACATTGAAAATTCAATAAAAATTCAACAATGCACAATAAGTATTACATGCATAGAAAAAACAAAGTAAACGCAAGATTAAGAAACTTAAGAAATTCATTAGTAAGTTAATAAAAAATTCAAACTCCAAACCAATTGGTTAGTTTGAATATAAAAACCTCAAAACAATAACAATTACTGCATAAAAAAGTCCGCAATTACGCGGACTTAGATATGATTTAGTGCCTGTTAGTGTCAGACCCTTCTTAAAGGATCATTATTCCCACTCAATGGTCGCGGGTGGCTTACCTGAGATGTCATACACTACGCGAGAAATGCCATTCACTTCGTTGATAATGCGGTTGGAAACCTTACCCAAGAATTCATAAGGTAGATGTGCCCAATGTGCAGTCATAAAGTCGATGGTTTCGACTGCGCGCAGTGATACCACCCAATCGTACTTACGGCCATCGCCCATGACACCCACAGAACGCACTGGCAAGAACACAGTAAAGGCTTGAGAAACTTTGTTGTACAGATCCGCTGCGTGCAGCTCTTCAATAAAGATCGCATCTGCACGGCGCAGTAAATCACAGTACTCTTTCTTCACTTCACCCAGTACACGCACACCAAGGCCAGGGCCTGGGAATGGGTGGCGGTAAAGCATGTTGTAAGGCAAACCAAGCTCAAGGCCAATCTTGCGCACTTCATCTTTAAACAGTTCACGCAGTGGCTCAACCAAGCCCATTTTCATGTCATCAGGCAAACCGCCCACGTTGTGGTGCGATTTGATCACATGCGCTTTACCGGTTTTTGAGGCGGCAGATTCAATCACATCTGGATAGATGGTGCCTTGCGCCAACCATTTTGCGTTTTTCAGTTTTTTCGATTCTTCATCAAACACTTCAACAAACACACGACCGATGGTTTTGCGTTTTGCTTCAGGCTCATCAATGCCTTCTAGCGCTTTTAGGAAGCGTTCTTCTGCATCGACTTTAATGATGTTGAGGCCAAATTTATCACCAAACATCTCCATCACTTGCTCGCCTTCGTTTAAACGAAGTAGTCCGTTGTCCACGAACACACAAGTTAAGCGGTTGCCAATCGCGCGGTGCACCAGCATGGCTACGACAGAAGAATCGACACCGCCCGACAGGCCAAGGATCACTTCATCGTCACCCACTTGTTCTTTGATACGAGCAACCGCATCTTCGATGATGGATTCAGAAGTCCACAGACGCTCACAGCCACACACGCCCAGAACAAAGTTCTCCAGCATCTGTAAACCGTTTTTGGTGTGTGTCACTTCGGGGTGGAACTGCACGCCGTAGTATTTCTTCTCTTCATTGGCCATCGCAGCGTATGGGCAGGTATCGGTCTCACCGATTTTCACGAAATCCGCTGGGATTTCGACCACTTTGTCTCCGTGGCTCATCCAAACGTCTTGCGTGAGATCGAGATCTTTAAATAGCGCCGATTCGCCAGAAATTTGTACCTGAGCGTATCCAAATTCACGCTCATCAGAAGTCGCGACACGACCTCCTAACTGCTCAGCCATGGTCTGCATGCCGTAGCAAACACCAAAGACAGGCACACCACTGTCAAACACATATTGTGGGGCTCGTGGTGAATTGGCTTCGGTCACGCTTTCAGGGCCACCCGAAAGAATAATGCCGTCCGGATTGAATTCGCGAATGTCCGCCTCTTCCACATCCCAGCTCCACAGCTCACAGTACACACCGATCTCGCGCACGCGACGGGCTACTAGCTGGGTATATTGAGATCCGAAATCGAGGATCAGAATTCGTTGGTCATGAATATTCTTAGTCATTGTTTAGCAGTCTTATCAGCCGAGTATTAATACGGGGGATTCTTCAACGGAGGCGAGTCTACTCGCCTCACATTGACTCATCAAGCATTTAAGCAAACGTTTACGCTTAGCCCAGACGGTAGTTTGGTGCTTCTTTGGTGATCTGCACATCATGTACGTGAGACTCTTTCATACCCGCACCAGAAATGCGTACAAATTGAGCTTTAGTACGCAGATCTTCTACTGTGGCTGAGCCAGTCAGACCCATACAAGAGCGTAGGCCGCCCATTTGTTGATGGATGATCTCTTTCAGATGGCCTTTATAAGCGATACGGCCTTCGATGCCTTCTGGAACCAGCTTGTCTGCCGCGTTATCGGTTTGGAAGTAACGATCTGATGAACCTTTTGACATCGCACCCAGTGAACCCATTCCACGGTAGGCTTTGTAAGAGCGGCCTTGGTAAAGGATCACTTCACCTGGGGCTTCTTCAGTACCAGCAAACATTGAGCCAACCATCACGCAAGAAGCACCCGCCGCAATCGCTTTCGAAATGTCGCCAGAGAAACGAATACCGCCATCAGCAATAACAGGAATACCGTACTCGTTAGCCACACCCGCTGCATCAGCAATAGCAGTAATTTGTGGAACGCCCACGCCAGTGACAATGCGCGTGGTACAGATTGAGCCAGGACCGATACCCACTTTCACTGCGCTTACGCCCGCTTCAATAAGTGCGCGCGCACCTTCAGCTGTCGCCACGTTACCACCAATGATTTCAAGGTGTGGATAAGCTGCGCGAGTTTCGCGAATACGCTGTAAAACCCCTTCGGAGTGGCCATGAGAAGAGTCGATCAGTAGAACGTCAACCCCGGCTTCAACCAGCGCTTTAACACGCTCTTCGTTACCCGGTGCTGCACCGACAGCGGCACCCACACGCAGACGGCCTTGCTCATCTTTACACGCATTAGGCTTGCTTTCGGCTTTATGGAAATCTTTCGCGGTGATCATGCCTTTGAGTTGGAACTCATCATTCACCACCAGAATTTTTTCAACACGCGCTTTGTGCATTTTTTCTTGCACTTCTGCACCCGTTGCACCTTCTTTGACTGTCGCGAGGCGCTCTTTTGGCGTCATCACAGCAGCCACGGATTTGGTGAGATCAGTAACGAAACGAACGTCACGGCCAGTGATAATACCAACCAGTTCATTGTTTTCGGTGACAACAGGGAAACCCGCAAAACCGTGGTAATGGGTAAGTTCCATAACATCAGCAATGGTTTGTTCTGGACGGACAGTGACAGGGTGAGTAACCACACCAGCTTCAAAGATTTTCACTTGGTGAACTTGAGCTGCTTGCTGTTCAATCGACATATTCTTGTGAATAAAGCCAATGCCGCCTTCTTGAGCCAGAGCGATCGCAAGACGTGCTTCCGTAACAGTATCCATAGACGCAGAAATCATAGGGATGTTCAGCGCAATATTTTTGGTTAACCGAGTGCGAAGATCGGCAGTGTTTGGAAGAACGGTGGAATGAGCAGGGACGAGTAAAACATCGTCAAAGGTTAGAGCTTCTTTTGCGATTCGTAGCATGTGCAATATCTCACAACAGGAGTGTTAACAACGGAAATCCACTTCATCGTTTCGCGTAACAAAGGGATTTATATTTGATATTGCGGACGGATTATACGCCCGAAGCAATCGGTTGACTACACATTTTTCTATTTTTAATTTGCATTCCACCCCTTGATATGTATTATATTGCGGCTAATTTCCATACCCACGTCTGAGGAATCAGCGTTGTCTTCTTCTCTCGCCAATCGAAATATCTACACCGTTTCCCGTTTAAATTCTGAAGTTCGTTTATTACTGGAAAATGAAATGGGGATCGTCTGGTTGGTGGGTGAAATTTCCAACTTCTCCGCTCCCGTCTCTGGTCACTGGTATCTCACTTTAAAAGACAGCCAAGCGCAGGTTAAATGCGCTATGTTCAAAGGCAATAATCGTCTGGTGAATTTCAAACCGCAAAATGGTCAGCAAGTATTAGTTAAAGCTCGACTTTCTCTTTACGAACCGCGCGGTGACTACCAAATTATTCTTGAAAGCATGCAACCGGAAGGGGATGGCCGTCTGCAGCAGCAGTTTGAACAACTGAAGATGCAACTTGCCGCCGAAGGTTTGTTTGCTCAGACGCGTAAAAAGCCATTGCCGGAAAATCCACGCTGCGTGGGGATTATCACCTCACGGACTGGCGCGGCTTTGCACGATATTTTGCACGTACTCAAGCGCCGTGACCCGAATCTACCTGTGGTGATCTACCCCACTCTCGTACAAGGTGAAGAAGCGGCTATTCAAATCGCCCAAGCGATTGGTCGTGCGAATACACGCGCCGAGTGCGATGTGTTGATCGTCGGTCGTGGTGGTGGCTCTTTGGAAGATTTGTGGTGTTTTAACCATGAAATCGTGGCACGTACTATCGCTGCGAGTGAAATCCCAATTATCAGTGCAGTAGGCCATGAAATCGATGTGACGATCGCTGACTTTGTCGCCGATGTGCGTGCACCTACCCCATCAGCAGCGGCGGAATTGGTCAGCCGTGATCATCGCCATAAACAGCAAGCACTCCATCAATGGCAAGCCAAACTGGCTAGTGCCATGCGCCATTATTTGGCGCAGCAAGATACGCAATTTGCCCGTTTACAGCACAAGCTCGATAAACAGCATCCTCAAGCTCGTTTAGAGCGCCAGCAGCAGCAACTTGATGAACTCAGCCTACGTCTTGAGCAAAAGATGCAGCAACGTCTGGCAACTCAGCAGCAACGCTGGGATCGCTTAAGCCATAAGATCGAGCTCCATTCGCCCATTCACTTGATCCGCCAGCAGCGTTTTAATCTGATCCAGCAAGAGCAGCGAATAAATCAGTCGCTCCAACGCTATTTGATCCAATCACGCCATCAACTCGCTTTGTTGAGTGAAAAGTTGGATGCGGTCAGCCCTCTTGCAACATTAGCCCGTGGCTATTCGGTGACACGCACCACACAAGGTGAGTTAGTGCGCCAAAGCGCCCAAGTGAAATCGGGTGACACTTTAGTCACCCAGCTAATGGATGGTGAGATTCTCTCTACTGTGAATTCCCGTTAAGCGGTTGGAAGACAAAACGGATTTTGGATTTCGATTTCAGCTCATTACACTGATTACAGAAATAATTCGCCGCACCACAAGCCTGTAGCTTTTCTAATTCACTGCCACACTCAGGGCAAAATCCGACTTTACGGTAATCTACCGTACAAGCGCTGCAGTGGTACTGACCTGTCCATTCTAATTCTTGGCCACATGTTGGACATGGGTTGTCCATAGCACTCTCCTTATCATTTTGCGTTGTGTCACATAATTCATCGAGATGGGATCCGACGCCATGATCTTTATCACGCCTACTCAGATCGATGCGACTTAATTAACCAATAACTGATACTCTTTTAAGCAGGATCCTAACCGGATCTTCTGCTCAAAAGGTTTTGATCAGCGATCTGCCATGAAAAGAACTTTTATATAACCACCCACCGAAAGCATAAGTTACATATTCTGCATTTCAATTTTAAACAGATTAAAAAACTATAAAAATAGTACTTTAAGGCAATTAGCAGAATATAGTGAAAAGATCACTCAAATTCTGAGGGTTGTGCACAACTGACTGCCTCAATATGCTGTTCATCGACTTGTTTCAGTGTCACTTGGATCGATTGAAAGGAAGTTAAACCCTTGCAGTGTGTGCCTCCACAAGGAATTCGTGCGATATTGGCTTCATGTAAGTCACATTCCCAATAACGTGAATCGGTCAAAGTTGAGCCCGTGCACTCAAGACGAATTGGGCTGGCTAAAGCTAGCCACTGCGCAAGCTGTTCATTAGTCTTTTGTTCTATAAAACTTAAATCTCTCAGCACATCATCACTATTTAAACCGCGCTTACGCAGTGTTTTCCCCAAACGATAGACATCGGTTGAACAATCAGGAGTAACATCACTTGAGATTTGGGCATAGCTGTTGAAGTCAAAATAACTCTGCGGGTCTTTACGCTCTGCATCTTTACGCCAATACCCCAGTGCTAAGACTTTATTGAGCGCTAAATAAGCTAAATGCCCTGCGCTATGACCTCGGCTTAAACTCGCTTGATATTGGGTATCGACTTGCAACTGAACCTTATCGCCCACTTGGCATGAGGGTGCGACTTCGCCAAAACGATGGATGACCACAAATACCCAGCCACTCTCTTCACGTTTCACGGGGATATCACTTCCAACGTACAAATGACCTGAGGCTTGTTCAATCGCCCCCACGACACAGTCAGTGACGACATACTCATCACCTTGCCAAATTAAGATTCCACGGTCAGCAGGATGATCGGGCCAAATATGACTGACAGGGTGAAAAGGCGTACTGTAGGTGACAATATCCATTCCATTTTGATGAGACTGAAGCAACATCACTTGAGTCTCTAGTGACGTAATTCCTTGTGGAAAGGTGACTTCTGTTGCGCAATAGGTCATGCATCTCTCTCCTTCAGAGACAAAAAAGCCCAAGTAAACTTGGGCTTTATAAATTATTTTCTACGGTTTTTCACCATGCTCATCAATCGCTTACGTTGTCGCTCTTGTGAGAGGGTCATTTTATTGGTCTTACCTTCAAATGGGTTTTCGCTATTTTGGAACTGGATACGAATCGGGGTACCCATGATTTCTAGCGATTTACGGTAATAGTTCATCAAATAACGCTTGTACGAATCAGGTAGCTCGTTCACTTGGTTACCGTGGATAACGATGATTGGTGGGTTGTAACCACCCGCGTGTGCATATTTCAATTTCACACGGCGGCCGCGCACCATAGGCGGCTGGTGATCATCGGTGGCCATTTTCATAATACGAGTCAGTACAGAGGTTCCCACACGCGTGGTTGCAGAGCGATACGCTTCTTGCACCGATTCAAACAAGTGACCGACACCTGTGCCATGCAGTGCAGAGATAAAGTGGATGCGTGCAAAATCAACGAAACCCAGTCGACGGTCTAGCTCTTTCTTCACGTGTTCTTTGACGTCAAAACTCAGGCCATCCCACTTATTCACCGCAATCACGATGGAGCGGCCAGAATTTAGGGCAAAACCAAGCAGGCTAAGATCTTGATCTGAGATGTTCTCACGCGCATCGACCACCAACAGTACCACGTTAGCATCTTCAATCGCTTGTAAGGTTTTGACTACCGAAAACTTCTCAACGGTTTCATTGATACGCTTACGGCGACGCACGCCCGCAGTATCAATCAACACGTATTCACGCTCATCACGTTTCATTGGGATGTAGATAGAGTCACGCGTGGTTCCCGGCATATCGTAAACCACTACTCGCTCTTCACCCAGAATGCGGTTAGTCAGTGTTGATTTACCCACGTTTGGACGACCGATGATCGCGAGTTTAATCGGCAAGTCTTGCAGGCGCTTGTATTCGGCTTCCGCTTCTTCTTCGCTGTACTCTAGCTGCTCTTCTTCTGGATCTTCTTCGTTGGTCAGATCTTCAAGTTGAGCTTGCTCAGATTCCATTTGCTCAGCAAACGGATTCAGCGCACGGTCAATCAATGCGCCCACACCACGGCCATGCGCGGCGGCAATTTGGTACATCTGATCCATACCGAGTTGCCAGAACTCCGCCGAAGCGGCATCCGCATCGATACCATCCACTTTGTTCACAACCAAAATTGCTGGCTTTTCAATGCGGCGCAGATGCTGAGCGATCGCTTCATCTGCAACCGTCAGACCCGCGCGGCCATCCACCATAAACAGCACCACATCAGCTTCATCAATCGCAGCGAGCGATTGCTGTGCCATTTTGGTCTCAACGCCTTCTTCAGAGCCATCAATACCGCCAGTATCGATCACGATAAATTCGTGTTCACCCAACTTAGCTTGACCGTATTTGCGATCACGCGTTAAACCGGGAAAATCCGCGACTAATGCGTCCCGTGTGCGAGTGAGTCGATTAAACAGCGTCGATTTACCGACGTTTGGACGCCCAACAAGAGCAACAACAGGTACCATAACAACCTCTACAAACTTTCATTTATGTAGTTATAGGTAAACACTCTGTCACAAGCGCTAAATTTTTACCTATAACCACTTTCATTATCATCATTATGATGGGCAGTTTCTCTCCATCAATCTGATGCCACTGGCAATAAAACGGCTCCTAACTGTTTCCAGCCAGGAGCCGCATGTGAATCATATCACAATTTACTGTTGAATCGTCAGCTTCTTTATCTGGCCATTACGAGTCACGATGACGTAACCGTCATTCAGCGCTAGCGGACCCACCGCAAAGCCGCTGCCATTAACCAGTTGCTGGGCAATAAATTCCCCGCTATTGCGGTCAATCCAGTGCAGATAACCTTCCGTATCGCCGACCACCAAATAATCATCAATCATTTTTGGCGCAGTAAGCAAACGATGCTCTAACTGAGTATTGCTCCAAAGCTCGGTACCGCTGCGTGTATCGACCGCTACCAGATGATCTTTATCGGTAACCAGATAGAGACGGCTACCATCCGTCGCCATATCGGTGGCTGACGAGTAATTGCGTTTCCAGATTGGCTGGCCTGAACGTAAATCGATCGCGATCAATTGTCCGTTAAATCCAACCGTAAACAGCGTGCCACCGATGACCAATGGGGAGGCATCCACATCAACAAGGCGATCAATCTCGGTTGCACCTTTTGGCTGACCGACAGGTTGTTGCCAAATCAGTTGACCACGTTCAGCAATCGCCGCAGCCAGACGGCCACTTGGGGTCCCCCAGAATACACCACCAGCAACCGCTGTTGGACGGCTATCGCCGCGCAGCGTCAGGTTAGGCACTTCCGTACTGATCGTCCACTTCTGTGCACCATCTTCTTGGTTAAGTGCAATCAGAGCACCACGGCTGGTGTTCACAATAATAATGTTGTTATCTGCTGCAGGCGCTGCTAGCACTTCACCTTCAATCGCCGAAGCCCATAAAGGTTTACCAGTCTCAGCATCTAAAGCATTGACTACGCCATTTTCGCTACCAATAAATACTTTACCAAACGCAGCAGTGATACCACCGGATAGGCGTGCAGAGCCTTCAATCTCAAGATCCGTAGTCCAAATCACCTTACCGTTTTGCGGATCAAGTGCTTTTACTACCCCATCTCGACTCGCCACGAAGACTTTGTCGTAAGCATAATCAGGAGCCAGCTTTGAGAAATAGTGCCCAACGCCATCGCCCACCGAAGCGCTCCACAGTGTTTTCGGCGTAAATTCGCTTTTGACGACAGGCAGCGGCGCCATAATGACGTTTTCTTCTTCACTAGCACAACCCGCGAGCAGAGCTAACACACCCGCAGCGACCAGCACTTGATTGAACAGCTTCTTCATCAGGGAGTGCCCTTACTTCGCGAGATCATCCAGTTTCATTTGTAGAGTTTGGCTAGCATCTTCTGCCTGTTGCGCTTCAGTATAAGCGGCATAAGCAGCTGCACTATCCCCTTTACGCATCAAGATATCACCACGTAGCTCTGCCACTCGGCCTGCCCAAGATTTCTCTTGAATGCTGCTTAGCTGCGTTAATGCGTCATCAAATTGGCCTTGCTCAGCTTGTAGACGAGCAACACGGAATGTCAGTAAAAATTTCAATGCGGCATCTTTGGTTGCCCCTTTTGCCCATTCCAATTGCGCTAACGCTTCATCCAACTGACCAGCTTCCACTTGAACTTTGGCTAACTGCATCGCAGCCAGTACTGCGTATTCTGTCTCTTTATTAGCGTCAATAAAGGTTTGGATGGTACCTTCTGATTCAATGCCTTTTGCCAGCAGTGCATCGATCGCTTTGCTATAGCTTTGTGAAGCTGCTTCTTGCGCAGCAACCACAGAGTCTTGATAGTAGCGCCAGCCAAATAGGCCACCAAGGCCAATTACTGCACCAAAGATCACCGCTTTACCGTTCTCTTTCCACCAATCTTTTATCGCTTCAACTTGTTGTTCTTCAGTATCGTAGAGTTCCACTTCCTGTCCTCTTATTTAAAACGTGCTGCTGGAGAATTAGGCTAAATGTGCCAGTAGTTTGGCTACTTCAGCTTGGGCAACAGTATTCTGCTCGCCTCCCGCCAAATCTTTTACCACAACGGTTTGGGCTGCAACTTCATCTTCACCCAAAACCAAGGCAATCGCCGCGCCCACTTTATCCGCGCGTTTAAATTGCTTTTTAAAATTGCCGCCACCGAAGTGAGTCATCACACGTAGGCCGGGCACTTGCTCACGTAACTGTTCCGCAAGCTTCATTCCCGCCATCATAGTACCTTCACCCGCAGTCACCATATAAACGTCTACACTGCGACGGACATCCGTATTACCGAGTGTTTCCATCATCAGCACCAAACGCTCTAAACCCATAGCGAAACCTACCGCAGGAGTTGGTTTACCACCCAGTTGCTCAACCAAGCCATCATAGCGACCGCCGCCACAAACGGTACCTTGTGAGCCAAGACTTTCGGTGATCCACTCAAAAACCGTGCGATTGTAGTAATCTAGGCCGCGCACTAAACGCTGGTTAACCGTGTATTCGATGCCTGCCGCATCCAGAAGTTCACACAAGCCAGCAAAATGTTGTTTTGATTCAGCATCGAGATAATCAGAGAGCTGAGGGGCATCACCTAAAATCGCTTGTACATCAGGATTCTTCGAATCGAGCACACGCAGCGGGTTGGTGTACATACGGCGCTTGCAATCTTCATCCAGTACGTTTTGGTACTGCTCAAGATAGTCAATCAAAGCGGTGCGATAATTAGCGCGAGCTTCTAGAGAGCCAATCGAGTTGAGCTCTAAACGCACATGTTGTGCAATACCCAATTCGCGCCACAGACGTGCTGTCATCATGATCAGTTCAGCATCGACATCGGGGCCATCTAGACCAAACACTTCCACACCACACTGATGGAATTGACGGTAACGACCTTTTTGCGGACGTTCGTGACGGAACATCGGTCCCATATACCACAAACGTTGCTCTTGGTTGTACAGCAAACCATTTTCGATACCAGAGCGCACACAGCCCGCCGTACCTTCAGGGCGCAGCGTTAAGCTATCACCATTGCGATCTTCAAAGGTGTACATCTCTTTTTCCACCACATCGGTCACTTCACCGATGGCGCGGCTAAATAGATGAGTCATCTCAACGATTGGCATACGAACTTCACTGTAACCGTAAGCGCTGATTACATTTTTCACCACGCCTTCCACTTTTTGCCAAAGTGGAGACTGGGTTGGGAGACAATCGTTCATGCCTCGGATTGCTTGAATAGTTTTTGCCACAATTCTTACCGTTATATCGTTGAGATTAATCTTGCTCTACTTGTTTGATATCGATGCGATTTTTTTCATCTAATCGTGCCGCTTTAGCGCGAATTCGCGCTTCTAATTGAGCGACGAGATCATCGTTATCAAATCGCTCTTTTTGACGCACGCCATCTTCATAGAACGCACTTTTCTTATTACTGCCCGCTAAGCCTAAATGAGAAACTTCCGCTTCACCTGGACCATTCACCACGCAGCCAATGATTGACACATCCATTGGTGTCAGCACGTCTTCTAGACGCTGCTCAAGGGCATTCACGGTACCAATCACATCAAACTCCTGACGTGAACAGCTTGGGCATGCAATAAAGTTAATGCCACGCGAACGAATGCGCAGCGATTTTAAAATATCAAAACCAACTTTGATCTCTTCTACCGGATCGGCCGCCAGCGAAATACGCAGCGTATCGCCAATACCTTCCGCAAGCAGCATACCTAGGCCTACAGCTGACTTAACTGAACCAGCACGCGCGCCACCGGCTTCAGTAATGCCAAGATGCAGAGGCTGATCAATCTTTTTCGCCAGCAATCGATAGGAGTCTACCGCGAGGAAAACATCAGAGGCTTTTACACTGACTTTGAACTGATCAAAGTTGAGGCGATCTAAAATATCCACATGACGCATCGCCGATTCCACTAAGGCTTCTGGCGTCGGTTCACCGTATTTCAGTTGCAGATCTTTTTCTAGCGAGCCGCCATTCACCCCGATTCGAATCGGAATGCCTTTATCGCGCGCGCAATCCACCACTGAGCGGATCCGCGCTTCGTTACCGATATTGCCCGGGTTGATGCGTAGACAATCCACACCGTATTCCGCCACTTTTAGCGCAATACGATAATCGAAGTGGATATCGGCCACTAAAGGCACAGAGACTTGTTGTTTGATCAGTTTGAACGCTTCGGCAGCTTCCATAGTCGGAACCGAAACACGCACAATGTCCGCCCCCACTTTTTCCAAAGACTTGATCTGCGCAACCGTGGCAGCCACGTCAGTGGTTCGGGTGTTGGTCATTGACTGTACGGCGATGGGCGCACCATCACCAATAGGAACGTCGCCCACATAGATACGTGTCGAAGGGCGACGTTTGATAGGAGACTCATGTTGCATAGACATTTTTCTAAGGTAAGGTCAATCTTGCTACTTTGCCGGAAGTATACCCAGAAAGGTCAACGGGTTCACTCGCTAATGTGATTGAAACACCTTCTGGCGCACCTAGCACCAGTTTATAAGGGCGCTGGCCACTCACACTCACACTCTGTCCTGCTTTTTTAACACCTGTTGACAGTGTTTTTCCGCTGGCATCTTTCACTTGGATCCAACAATCAGCAGAAAAATTCATCACCAATAGAGCAGTGGAGCTTTCAGTTGAAGAGGTCACTGGTCGGCTAGGTGCCGTTTCAGTTTGAGTCACAGCCGCAGGAACTTGAGGTTGGATCTGAACTGGAGCTTGCACTTGAGGCTGAACTGGCGCTACAGATACCGCCGCCGTTTCTTCAGCCACAGGTTTCTCAGTCAACACATCGGCTTCATTCGGTGCTGGCGGAGTCAATTCACTGGCCTCACCAGAAAGAGACTCTCTGCTCATCGGCGCTTCTTCACTGGCAGTTGCCGCATATTGTAGCTCATTGAGTGGAGGAACGGTCGCGAAGTCTTCATTAGCAAGACTGGCGCCATTGTTGGATTGAATATCAGACATAGCGCTCGGCGCAATGGTGGTCTTATCCGGGATTAAGCTGTTTTTCTGGCTATTTTGCCACCACCACAAAGTTGACATACCAATGATGACCGCTAAGATCACCCAAGTGATCAGCATGATTCGACTGTCGTGCAACTGACGCTTGGTCTTTTTCGAGAAGCTTTTCATATCCGGTAGAACTTCTGGCTTTTGGCAGTAACTGTCATCAAAAGCGCACAAGATCTCGGACTCACCAATACCCACTGCTTTGGCATACGAACGTAAATAACCGCGAGTAAAAGTGGCAACTTGACCATCTTCAAAACGGTTCTCTTCAATGCTTTGGATAATAGAAAGACGTAATCTGAGGCGGTCGGCGATTTGGCGCTGAGTCAGCCCCAAATCTTCACGTTTTTGTTTGAGTAAAGTGCCAGGGGAGACTTTCTCGATAGCAGGTTGGTTTACTTGCTCAGTCGTCTCAGGTTGGTTGTAATTTTGTTGTTCAGTATTCATCCGTAATTTCAATCTCTTAGTCAGGACTAAGTCGCTGAGCCATCCACTTTTATTTTTGATTATAGGTAGTAATGGAACAACTTTACTTAATCGGTGCAATCGGTTAGCGCGTCGCTTGGGTATAGCTCAAATCAAGTTTGAGAAATTTGCCTCATTCTAATAGATATTGTTGACTAAACAATAAAGAAATGGCCAATAAATCACAGTTAGCTCAAGGTTTTTCTTTGATTTGACATTTAAACGCAGTTATTTGTTGCCATATTAGGCAAAAATAAAGCCAGAGAAACATCTCTGGCTTATCTTATAACATCAATTACAGTGTTTTCACTGGAATAACTTGCCCATCAATTTGTTTGGCTTTGGTTCGTTTAGTACGATCAATCACATCTCCGACCAACTGACCACATGCCGCATCAATATCATCACCACGAGTTTTACGAATAGTGACGGTATGCTCATATTGCATCAAGGTTTTTTGGAAACGGTCGATGCGTGAATTACTTGGCTTCTTGTAGGGAGAACCCGGATAAGGGTTAAACGGGATCAGATTAATTTTACAAGGTGTGCCTTTCATTAATTCAGCCAATTCGTGTGCATGCTCAGTACCATCATTCACATGATCCAGCAGTACATACTCAACGGTCACCTTACCGCGGTTAGCATTTGAGGATGCAATATAGCGACGCACCACCTCTAAAAACGCTTCGATATTCCAGCGATCGTTGATCGGCATGATTTCGCTACGCAGCTTGTCATTCGGCGCATGCAATGAGATAGCCAAAGCCACATCGATTTGGCCAATCATCTGCTCTAAACCAGAAACTACACCTGAGGTAGAAACGGTCACACGGCGCTTAGAAAGGCCAAAACCGAGATCATCGAGCATGATTTCTAACGCAGGGATGAGGTTTTTCATGTTCAGCAAAGGCTCACCCATGCCCATCATCACCACGTTAGTGATAGGACGACGCCCAGTTTCTTTCTCTAGACCGATTTCACGTGCCGCACGCCAAACCTGACCGATGATTTCTGAAACGCGCAGGTTACGGTTAAAGCCTTGCTGAGCCGTTGAGCAGAATTTGCATTCCAACGCACACCCTACTTGGGAAGACACACATAAGGTTGCGCGATCATCTTCTGGAATGTAAACCGTTTCCACATCCTGATCACCCACACGCATTGCCCACTTGATGGTGCCATCCGCCGAGTGTTGCGCTTCCGAGACATAAGGTGCACGGATCTCACACTTGGCTTTGAGCTTTTCACGCAGCTGCTTGTTGATATTGTTCATTTGATCGAAGTCATCACAACCAAAGTGATAAATCCACTTCATGACCTGCTCGGCACGAAACGCTTTCTCACCCAGTTCTTCGGCAAAAAACGTGCGCAAACCCTTGCGGTCAAAATCGAGTAGATTGACTTTTTCTGTGGTCATGGGGCCTCTCAGGAAGACGGAACAGTAATAAGGGCGCGAATTGTACAGCCTTTATTTCGCAACAACAAGGGCTGCAAAACCGCGTCTTTTCTAAGGTGTTAATTCAAGACAGGTTATCTTTTTTATCCCAAATTTAGGCTCCACACAGGGAGCCTAAATACCCCGACTCAAAGACTATGGACGAGGGCAGATTTCCGACTCTGGAAAGAAAAATTCAATTTCACGAGCGGCGGATGCTGGGCTGTCACTACCGTGTACTGAGTTGTAACGCATGCTCAGTGCATAATCGGCACGCAGGGTACCGCAGGCGGCTTCTTCTGGGTTAGTTTTCCCCATCAGTTCACGGTAACGTGCAATAGCGTTTTCACCTTCTAAGACCTGCACCATGATCGGGCCAGAGGTCATAAATTCTTTCAGAGGTTCAAAAAACGGTTTGCCTTCATGCTCAGCGTAAAAGCCACTGGCTTGCTCTTCCGACAGGCGAACCATTTTCGCGGCAATGATCTGCAAACCGGCTTTTTCAATACGGTGGTAAATCTCACCAATCAAGTTGCGCTTCACCGCATCCGGCTTAATGATCGAAAATGTTCTTTCTAGAGCCATAAAATTTCCTTTTGTTTATTGTGCTTATGTTATTCCCAAGCGACTTGGCATCGCAGGTAGTCGGCAAGGGAGTTCATCTCCATCAGCATAGACACACTATGTGATTTGAATGAACGAACAGAGCCAACACCGCTGCAGCTTCAAGTAAGAAGGGTATACTTTTATTAATAAAAACAAGGCAGCTATACAAGCTGCCTTTAAATTTATGCTTGCTGCATCAAAATTCGTGCGAGCATTTTCACGCCCATGCCCGTCGCTCCTGCGGCCCATTTATCGCTGGCTGACTTGCGATACGTGGCTGAGCAGTCGAAGTGTAGCCAACCTTTTTGGTAGCCTTCCACGAAATAGGAAAGGAAGGCCGCGGCAGTGCTCGCGCCTGGAGAGTAATCACCATTACTGATGTTTGACAGATCCGCAAAGTTAGAAGGCAGCATTTCACGGTGGAACTCAGCTAAAGGTAGAGCCCACAGCGCTTCATTCTCTTCTTTTGCCGCAGCTAATGCTTGTTGGCTCAGCGACTCATCATAAGAAAGCAGTGCGTGGTAATCATTACCCAGCGCGTTTTTCGCCGCTCCGGTTAAGGTTGCACAGTCGATAATCAATTGCGGTTTCTGCTCACTGGCGTAGATAAGACCATCGGCCAGCACCAAACGACCTTCCGCATCAGTGTTCATGATTTCAACGGTTTTGCCGTTTTTGTAGGTAATGATGTCACCAAGCTTCAACGCACGGCCGGAAACCATGTTTTCCGCGCAGCATAGGATGAGTTTCACGCGCTTGTTGAAGCCGCGCATG
Source organism: Vibrio paracholerae (assembly GCF_037672085.1). Lineage (NCBI taxonomy): Bacteria > Pseudomonadati > Pseudomonadota > Gammaproteobacteria > Vibrionales > Vibrionaceae > Vibrio > Vibrio paracholerae. Next base: position 2,259,880 of record NZ_JBBHLM010000002.1, read on the forward strand.
ATAGCCAACCCGAGCGCGCCAGTAATCATGCCTGAGCCGCCCATGTCCGCTTTCATCGCTGACATCATGTTGGAAGGTTTCAAGCTGTAACCACCCGAGTCAAAAGTGATGCCTTTACCAACCAAACACGCGAATACTGGTGCATTTTCATCGCCCGTTGGGTTGTAGTCGAGTTGCAGCATCGCCGACGTACGCTCAGAGCCACGGCCTACAGCGTAAATCCCTTCCCACCCTTCAGTGAGCAGATCTTTGTCTTTGACGATACGGTAAGAGACATGGTCAGGTGCAAGCGATTTGATGAATTCTGCTGCCATGGTCGCCAGTTGGCGTGGCGCGACTTCTTCCGCGCTTTTGTTGATGATATCGCGTGTCCAATCCGTCGCTTTAATGCGCGCTTCTAGCTCTGCTTGTTCAGCAGCCGCTAACGCTTTCCACTCGACGGTATTGCGCTTTTTCGCATCACGGTAGCCTTGATAGAAAGCCCAAATGCTCTCCAGATCCCAACCTTCTCCAGCCAGGAATGCCGTGCGGATACCTTGATTATCTAACTTACGAGCTGCGCGTTGGATCGCGCTGAAATCTTGTGTTTGTTGCAGGTGAATGGTTGCACCTTGCTCTGCAAAAGAAATGAGCGCTTTATCTCCCCACTGAGGCTGGGCAGTTTGAGTACTCAAAAATACAGACATCTGTGTAGACATGGTTTCTCCTTGTCTTAAATATTGGCTTTGCTTGTGCCATCTCATTAAATCGCCAAGATGTTAGCATTATGTCGAGGCAAAATGTCAACCGAATAAAAAAACGGACCAAGTGGTCCGCATTTTTTGCTAAGAAGTGTTAACTCTGTGGGGTTTCTCCCCCAGCTAAACAAAGCAAGCGTCATATTGACTGACCACTCACTTCATTTTGCATGAGATGAATTATTCGAATTCATCCATCCAGCACAGAATGACGGCTTCAAGGATTTTTTCATTGGAATGATTCGGATCATCTTCAAAATCTTCCAACTCCATGATCCAACGATGCAGATCGGTAAAACGTACGGTTTTGGGATCGACATCGGGAAACTTGTCACACAGCTCAATCGCGATATCGCGTGAATCTGTCCATTTCATGGTTAGCCTTCCTATTGGTTTTACCTCGGCAGCGACCGAGGCTAAGAATTAATGATCTTCGCTTGCGTGGTTTAGCGTGTATTTCGGGATCTCGACGACGAGATCTTCATCTGCGACTCGAGCCTGACAGCTAAGACGAGATTCTGGCTCCAGACCCCAAGCTTTATCCAGCATATCGTCTTCCAGCTCATCACTCTCTTGCAGTGAATCAAACCCTTCTCGAACGATACAGTGGCAAGTAGTACAAGCGCACGATTTCTCACACGCATGCTCAATAGCGATACCGTTTTTGAGTGCCACATCAAGAATCGTTTCCCCGGTTTGCGCTTCTAACACTGCGCCTTCCGGGCAAAGGGTTTCATGAGGCAAAACAATAATCTTAGGCATGTTGGTAATCTCTTCAAATCTCGTCAACGGAGTGGCCAGCCAGTGCGCTACGAATCGATTTATCCATTCGTCTTGACGCAAAGTCCTGGCTCGCTTTGTCTGTGTCTTTTATTCCTTGCTCAATGGCATCAGCATTATCGCCATTACGCAGTTCAATTAAGCGCTCGATCGCCTGTAATAAAGTTTGGCGCTCTTGCTCGCTCAGCAGTTCATCACCATCCGCTTGCAGGGCTGAAACTAAGCCTTCAATCACCCGATCAGCTTCTACACGCTGCTCTGCCAACGCACGCGCCAGCATATCCTCTTTAGCATAGGCCATGGAGTCTTTGAGCATCTGGGTGACTTCGTCATCGCTTAAACCATAAGATGGCTTAACTTGAATCTCTGCTTGTACACCGGTGCTTTTTTCCAAAGCCGTCACGGAAAGTAGACCATCCGCATCCACTTGATAAGTCACGCGAATATGCGCAGCACCTGCCGCCATCGGTGGTATACCTTTGAGTGAGAAGCGTGCCAGAGAGCGACAGTCATCGACCATTTCACGCTCCCCTTGTACCACATGCACACTCATCGCCGTTTGCCCATCTTTGAAAGTGGTAAACTCTTGCGCGCGAGCGACAGGAATGGTGGTGTTGCGTGGGATGATTTTTTCGACTAAACCGCCCATGGTTTCAATACCCAAAGAGAGTGGGATGACATCGAGCAGCAACATTTCTGCATCCGGCTTATTGCCGGCCAGAATGTCCGCCTGAATCGCCGCACCAATCGCGACCACTTCATCCGGGTTAATGCTGGTCAGTGGTGTGCGGCCAAAAAACTCACCCACTTGCTCGCGCACAAACGGTGTACGGGTTGAACCGCCTACCATCACGACTTCGAGCACCTCATCCGCTTCAACACCGGCATCTTTCAATGCGCGGCGGCAAGAAAGCAGCGTCTTTTTCAACAATGGTGCAATCAGGTTTTCCAACTCTTCACGAGTAAGCATACCTTGCCAGCCAAGCACATTCAGCTCAGCTGTCATTTGTTCAGTCAAATCGATTTTGGCTTGTGTCGCGGCGTTAATCAGCGCGCGCTGCTGCTCAGCTGTTAAGCTGGTGAGTCCGATTTGTGCTTGCAGGTGATCGGCGATCAGATGGTCAAAATCATCACCGCCCAGTGCAGAGTCACCACCGGTTGCGAGCACTTCAAACACGCCGCGTGAGAGGCGTAAAATCGAAATATCGAAGGTGCCGCCACCCAGATCATACACCGCGATCACCCCTTCTTGGCCTGAGTCCAAACCATAAGCAATCGCCGCTGCTGTGGGCTCATTGAGTAAACGCAGCACATGCAAGCCTGCTAACGCCGCAGCATCTTTGGTGGCAACCCGCTGCGCATCATCAAAATACGCAGGTACTGTGATGACCACTCCCGCCAATTCGCCACCTAAGGTGGCGGTGGCACGTTCTGCCAAGGCTTGCAAAATATCGGCAGAGATTTGAATGGGATTTTTATCCCCTTGCGCGGTTTGCACAATCGGCAAGCCTTTCTCACTCGCTTTGAAGCGGTAAGGCAGATGAGGATAACGCTGGTTGATGTCTTGCAGTGAACGTCCAAGCAGACGCTTTACCGAAATCACAGTGTTGTGCGGATCGCTTTCTGCTTGTTCACGAGCAGGATAGCCGACGCGAGTCGCATCAGCACCATAGTTCACCACAGAGGGGAGAATACTGCGCCCTTGGCTATCGACGAGTGTGCTTGCGGTTCCGCTCCGCACAGAAGCGACCAGTGAATTGGTGGTACCTAAATCAATACCCGCAGCCAACTTATGCTGGTGTGGTGCCGAACTTTGCCCCGGCTCTGCAATCTGAAGTAATGCCATCAGTTGTTCCTTTGAATCTTGAATTAGCCAAGCAGTTGGTCTTCGACTCGTTCTACTTCATTTTTGAGTTTGGCAATAAATTTGAGCTTTCTGACTTGATCAGCCGCCGCTAGCCACTCACTTTGGGCTAATTGGCCTTGTAGCTGTGCGAGATAATAACGCTGCATCGCGGTTACCTTAGTGTCAAAAGCGACTAAGGCAGCCTCAGGATCTGCACAAGCCGTCACAGACTCTAGCTCTTCACGTAGCTCCATCTGTTCCATCAGAAACATCGGATCTTGCAGCGTCTGCTGCTCAGCGTTCATCTCTATGCCCTGTAACGACAAAAGATATTCCGCGCGGCGGAGTGGATCTTTCAGTGTCTGATACGCATCGTTAATTTGCGCGGCTTGCTGCACTGCCATTAGGCGGTCACGCTCAGAAGCGGTAGCAAAATTATCCGGATGGAATCGTTTCTGCAACGCTCTGAACTGAGAAGAAAGAAGGCTACCATCCAGTTCAAACTGGATCGGCAGCCCAAATAATTCAAAATAATTCATCTTGATAGCGGTCCTGTGATCGAGAACAGTCTCGATGGTCAGTTACCGTTAAACGTTGAAGCTTTCACCACAACCACATTCGCTTTTGACATTTGGGTTGTTGAATTCAAAGCCTTCGTTTAACCCTTCTTTTTTGTAATCGAGTTGAGTGCCATCTAAATAGACCATGCTTTTGGTGTCAATGATCACCTTCACACCATGGCTTTCAAATACGTGGTCTTCTTCGTTGACGTCATCAACGAATTCGAGCACATACGCCATTCCCGAACACCCAGTTGTCTTGACACCAAGACGTAAACCGATGCCTTTTCCACGATTATCCAGAAAAGTTTTTACTCGGCTTGCTGCGGTTTCGCTAAGAGTGACGGCCATACTTCAACCTTATGATTTCAATAAATTAAAGGGTGGGAGCGCTCGACGCTCCCAAACGAATTAGTGTTGATGCTTTTTCTTGTAGTCCGCAACAGCGGCTTTGATGGCATCTTCGGCTAGGATTGAGCAGTGAATTTTCACCGGTGGCAATTCGAGCTCTTCGGCGATTTCGCTGTTCTTGATCGCTGCCGCTTCATCAATGCTCTTGCCTTTCACCCACTCAGTCACTAGCGAGCTAGAAGCAATTGCGCTACCACAGCCGTAAGTTTTGAATTTTGCATCTTCGATGATGCCTTCTGGTGATACTTTGATCTGCAAACGCATTACATCACCACACGCAGGTGCGCCAACCATGCCGCTACCTACAGAAGGATCTTCTTTATCAAATGAACCAACGTTACGTGGGTTCTCGTAATGGTCAATGACCTTTTCGCTGTATGCCATGTTCGTTACCTCGAATCCTTTATAACCTTGGAATGATTAGTGGTGTGCCCACTCAACCGTGTTCAGATCTACGCCGTCTTTGTACATGTCCCAAAGTGGAGACATCGCACGCAGTTTATCCACTGCTACGCGGATCAGTTCGATCGCATAATCAATCTCTGCCTCGGTCGTGAAACGACCAAAAGAGAAGCGAATTGAGCTGTGTGCCAGTTCATCGTTAAGACCCAGAGCACGCAATACGTAAGAAGGCTCAAGGCTGGCTGAAGTACATGCGCTGCCTGACGATACGGCCAGATCTTTCAGTGCCATCAGCAGAGATTCACCTTCTACAAACGCAAAACTGACGTTGAGATTGTGTGGTACACGCTGATCCAGATCACCGTTAATGGTCACAGCTTCCATATCTTTAATGCCATCAAGCAGACGGTTACGCAGCTTCAGTGCGTGATCGTAATCCTGCTGCAGCTCTTCCTTCGCGATACGGAACGCTTCACCCATACCCACAATTTGGTGAGTCGGCAGAGTACCAGAACGGAAACCACGTTCATGACCACCACCGTGCATTTGTGCTTCAAGACGAATACGTGGTTTACGGCGTACATACAAAGCACCAATACCTTTCGGACCGTAGGCTTTGTGCGCAGAAAGAGAAATCAGATCAACCTTCATCTCTTGTACATCAATCGCTACTTTACCCGCGGATTGCGCTGCATCAACATGGAATACCACTTTACGTGAACGGCACAGTTCGCCGATCGCTGCGATATCTTGCACCACGCCGATTTCGTTGTTCACGTGCATGATAGAAACCAAAATAGTGTCATCACGCATCGCGGCTTCAAGTTTAGCCAGATCAATCAAGCCATTGCTTTCTGGATCAAGATAAGTCACTTCAAAGCCTTCACGCTCCAATTGGCGCATGGTATCCAGTACCGCTTTGTGTTCGGTTTTACTGGTGATGATGTGCTTGCCTTGCTTGTTATAGAAGTGAGCAATACCTTTGATCGCGAGGTTGTCAGATTCAGTAGCACCCGAAGTGAACACAATTTCACGTGGGTCTGCATTCAGCAGGGCTGCGATTTGCTCACGCGCAGTGTCTACCGCTTCTTCTGCCTGCCAGCCATAACGGTGCGAGCGCGAAGCTGGGTTACCGAAGGTACCATCCATCGTCATGTACTGAACCATTTTTTCAGCTACGCGCGGATCAACCGGGCATGTCGCTGAATAATCTAGATAAATAGGCAGTTTCATTTTCTACTCCAGTGTAAACCTTGCCGCTATGAGCGAACATTAATACCAAAAGGCGCAGCACCAATGGTGACTGTGTTTGAGTTGTTTTGCGAAACCCTTTGGCTGACCGCAAGATGAAGATCTTGACGATCTGAAACTTCGAGAACTTCGTTATCCATCATCAGCTCACCGAGCGTGATGTTGTTGAGAAAATCCGTAATGCGTGAGCTGAGATCACGCCACAGTGTGTGAGTCAGGCATCGAGTCCCACCCTGACAATCCCCTTTCCCGTTGCATTTGGTCGCATCGACCGATTCATCAACCGCGGCAATCACAGTACCAATAGAAATGGCGTATGAGTCCATTCCTAAGCGATAACCGCCGCCCGGACCGCGCACACTGGCGACTAAGCCCGCTTTACGTAACTTAGAAAAAAGCTGCTCTAAGTACGAGAGAGAAATGCCTTGGCGCTCAGAAATGTCCGCCAACGGTACTGGGTTTTGTTGCGAATGCAGAGCCACATCTAACATGGCTGTTACCGCATATCTTCCTTTAGATGTCAGTCTCATAATCACACCGTATCCACACTGTTTATGTGGCTGGAAGTTTTCCATACTTGACTCTTTTGGTCAAGTATTTATTTGACTAATTTAGTCAGGTATTTAACCCTAAAGCTTATAAGCTTATTCTTTGCGTGAGATTGATCTTTGTACTGACGTTAAGATACCACGCAAGATATTGATTTCTTGAGCTTCTGGCCGAGCGCGCGTAAACACGCGGCGCAGTTTATTCATCACCTGCCCCGGCTGCTGCGCAGAAATAAACTCGGTTTGCATGATCACTTGTTCAAGATGGGCATAAAAACGCTCCAACTCTTGATGACGCGGATACTCTTCCTGCAATGTGCTGCTTTGCGAGCTCTGCTGCAAAGCAAGATAGGCCATCCGCACTTCATAACTCAGCAGTTGTACCGCCATTGCTAAATTGAGTGAGCTGTATTCTGGATTCGCTGGCACGCATACGTGGTAGTGACACAATTGCAGCTCATCATTGGTCAAGCCAGTGCGTTCACGACCAAACACCATAGCAACACTATGTTGGTTGGCTTCACTGATGAGCTTTTCTCCGCACTCGCGTGGCTCAAGCATTGGCCATTCAAGGGTGCGTGAACGCGCACTGGTGCCCACGACTAACCCACAATCGGCAACGGCGGCCTCCAGCGTTGGATAAATTTGCGCGTTGAGTGCAATTTCACTTGCCCCCGCGGCTAACGCGATCGCTTGAGCATCAACCTGACACTGCGGATCGACCAGCACCATCTGGCTCAGCCCCATGACTTTCATCGCCCGAGCGGCCGAACCAATATTTCCAGAGTGAGTTGTGCCGACCAATACGACTTTCACGCGTTCTAACATCATTTGCTAAAATGTACTCCAAACAAAGCCGCGGGATATTAACACAAACCTGACCAAAATGGTCAGACCCTTTACCTTGACGGGTAACTAAGCGAACAAAAAATAACCACTTCCTTTTTTGATTTGTTTTGGTATACTGCCGCCCGCTTTTTCGTTCTTTAACATCCGTTGGGAAACTCGTATGCATCCAATGCTAAATATCGCTATTCGCGCCGCGCGAAAAGCAGGTAACCATATTGCCAAATCTCTAGAAAACGTAGAGAAGATTCAAACTACTCAGAAAGGCAGCAACGACTTTGTGACTAACGTCGACAAAGAAGCAGAAGCGATTATCGTTTCAACCATCAAAAGCTCTTACCCTGAGCACTGCATCATTGCAGAAGAAGGCGGTCTTATCGAAGGTAAAGATAAGGAAGTGCAATGGATCATCGACCCACTGGATGGCACCACTAACTTTGTAAAAGGTTTCCCTCACTTCGCTGTTTCTATCGCGGTACGCTTTAGAGGCAAAACTGAAGTTGCTTGTGTTTACGACCCAATGACTAACGAACTGTTCACTGCCCAACGTGGTTCAGGTGCACAGCTCAACAACGCTCGTATTCGCGTTCAGCCAATCAAAGATCTGCAAGGCGCAGTGTTGGCCACCGCATTCCCATTCAAACAAAAACAGCACTCAGAATCTTTCATGAAGATCCTTTCTGCAATGTTTGTTGAATGCGCAGATTTCCGTCGCACTGGTTCAGCAGCTCTGGATCTGTGCTACCTAGCGGCAAACCGTGTTGATGGCTACTTTGAGCTTGGCCTAAAACCTTGGGATATGGCTGCAGGTGAACTGATTGCTCGTGAAGCTGGTGCCATCGTGACCGATTTTGCTGGCGGCACCGATTACATGCAATCGGGCAACATCGTGGCATCAAGCCCACGTGGTGTGAAAGCGATTCTGCAGCACATCCGTGAAAACGGTAACAGCGCAATTTTGAAATAATATCAGCTCCGTCACAGCTGATATCGCCCTGCCATTATGGCAGGGCTTTTTTTTGTTCTATCAACCGATCGCCTACTGCTTCATGATCAATCAGGTCATAGCTAACCAAGCTTGATAAAAAAACCGCTGACTTAGCAGCGGTTTTTTATTTATGGACGAGAGAGATGCCTACGGCATTTCATCCAACTCTGCGCCTTCTTTCTCTACTTGTGGAGGCAACAAGTGCTCACGGGTGATCCCGAGTTTCAGCGCCAGTGCTGATGCCACATAGATAGAAGAATAAGTACCAACGGTAATACCCAGCAACAAGGCCAGCGCAAAACCGTGGATCATCGCTCCACCTTGAGTGAAGAGGGCAATCACCACAAACAAGGTGGTACCTGAGGTGATCAAGGTACGGCTCAAGGTTTGTGTGATTGAGCTATTCATGATCTCTGCGGGGTCTTCTTTGCGCATCTTACGGAAGTTTTCACGGATCCGGTCAAACACCACGATGGTATCGTTGAGTGAGTAACCCACAACCGTCAGCAATGCCGCAACAATCGTGAGATCCACTTCAATCTGTAAGATAGAGAAGATACCTAAGGTAATGATGACGTCATGTGCCAATGCCAGCACCGCACCTGCGGCCAAACGCCATTCAAAGCGTACTGACACGTAAAGCAAGATACACAGCAAAGAAACCAGAATCGCCAGACCGCCCGCTTCAGTGAGCTCATCACCCACGTTTGGACCGACGAATTCGATACGGCGCATTTCAACGCTTACGCCAGTCTCTTCTTTGATGGCGGAAAGAATCTGATTACCTAGAGCCTCTCCTGCAACCCCTTCGCGTGGCCGCAGGCGAACCATGACATCACGCGCAGAACCAAAGTTTTGCACGGTAGCATCACCAAAGCCTTTCGCTTCAAGGGCGCTACGGATTTGCTCCAGATTGGCAGGCTGCTCAAAGCCCACTTCAATCAATGTACCGCCCGTGAAATCTAGCCCCCAGTTGAGCCATTTGGTAGACAGAGTAAAAATCGATGCGGCAATCATCACCAGCGACAATGCGAAGGCGAATTTCGACCAACGCATAAAGTCGATCATTTTGTCTGCTTTTAGGATTTGAAACATAACTTACCCCAGCCTCAGATCGACAGTTTGTTGATACGTTTGCCGCCATAAATTAGATTCACGATACAACGTGTTCCAATAATGGCAGTAAACATCGAGGTTAAAATACCGATAGACAGCGTCACTGCGAAGCCTTTAATCGCCCCTGTACCAACGGCAAACAGAATGATTGCCGTAATTAAGGTAGTGATGTTGGCATCAGCAATGGTACTGAATGCGTTAGCGTAACCTTGGTGAATCGCTTGCTGCGGATTTTTGCCTTCGCGTAGCTCTTCTCGGATACGCTCGAAAATCAGTACGTTGGCATCGACTGCCATACCGACCGTCAGCACGATACCAGCAATCCCCGGCAAGGTCATGGTTGCGCCCGGAATCATCGACATCACGCCAATGATCAGTACCAAGTTTGCCATCAGAGCGATGTTGGCAATCATACCAAACTTACGATAGTAGAGCAGTGTAAACAGCATTACTGCCACCATGCCCCAAATACAGGCCTTAATACCCATATCGATATTCTGCTGACCCATTGATGGACCAATGGTGCGCTCTTCGACGATAGAAATTGGCGCAATCAAAGCACCTGCACGCAATAGCAGAGCAAGGTTATGCGCTTCCGCCGGTGAATCAATCCCAGTAATACGGAAGTTACGTCCCAATGCCGACTGAATCGTCGCTTGGTTAATGACTTCTTCATGCTTGGTCAGAATGACTTTCCCTTCAGGAGAACGCTTACCGCTGTCTTTGTATTCGGCAAACACCGTCGCCATGAGCTTGCCAATGTTCTTTTTCGAGAACGCTGACATCTTGTTGCCGCCTTCGCTATCGAGCGAAATGTTCACCTGTGGACGACCATATTCGTCAGCACTTGAGCTAGCATCGGTAATGCTTGAACCACCCAGAATCACGCGCTTTTTCAGCACCACAGGACGACCATTACGATCGAACTTGATTTCGCTGCCAGCAGGCGCACGTCCTGCTGCCGCAGCGGCAAGGTCGGCTTTATCGTCCACTTCACGAAACTCAAGGGTTGCGGTCGCACCTAAGATTTCTTTAGCACGAGCTGTGTCTTGTACACCTGGCAGCTCCACCACAATGCGTGTCGCACCTTGACGTTGAACCAGAGGCTCAGCCACACCCAGTTCGTTCACCCGGTTACGCAAAATAGTGATGTTCTGCTCAACGGCGTAGTTGCGAATTTCCTGTAAGCGAGCTTCGGTAAACTTAGCCACGAGCACAAAACGGCCATCGGATTCTGCAGTCGTAAAGGTCATATCACGGTGTTTCGACTCCAGAAGCAGCTTAGTTTGCGCAAGCTGCTCAGCATCACGTAGGGTCACTTCAACCGCATCAGATAATGGACGGATCGCGCGGTAACGAATTTTCTCGTCACGCAAATCACTGCGGAAAGCTTCTTCTTGTTGGCTTACCAATTTTTCCATCGCGGCATCCATATCCACTTCCATCAGGAAGTGCACACCACCACGCAGATCAAGGCCGAGTTTCATTGGCGCACCACCAATTGACTCAAGCCAATTTGGCGTTGAAGGAGCGAGGTTTAACGCGACGATTTTATCCTTACCTAACGCTTCACTGATGATATCTCGGGCGCTGATTTGCGTATCCGTATCATTGAAACGAACAAGGATTGAGCCATTTTCAAGAGCAATGGATTTTTGGGAGAGTTGCGCTTTATTGAGCGCATCGGTGACAGCATCCAGCGTTGACATATCAACAGAGGCGCCGCGCGCCCCTGTTATTTGGATAGCTGGATCTTCACCGTAGATATTTGGAAGTGCATACAAGGCTGCAACGGCGATGGTTAACATCACCATCAGATACTTCCATAACGGATAACGGTTTAGCACAGCGAGGATCCTATGGCTGTTTTAAAGAGATTTCAGCGTACCTTTTGGCAGCACTGCAGTCACGAAGTCCTTCTTAATCACAACTTCGTTGTTAGTGTTCAACTCGATTGTGATGTAAGCGTTGTCTTCGGCAATCTTGGTGATACGACCCACTAGACCACCAGTGGTCAGCACTTCATCACCTTTTGCCATAGCCGCCATCAAATTTTTGTGTTCTTTGACACGTTTAGCTTGTGGACGGTAGATCATGAAATAGAAGATCACTGCGAACATCGCGAGCATGATGATCATTTCAAAACCGCCACCTTGTGGGGTACCTTCGCCTGCGGCATGTGCTACAGAAATTAAACTCATTGAGAAACGTCCTCTAAGTTATTGTTGTTTAATGTTGATTTTATTGGGATGCACAGGGGTGAATTCAAGCGGCTTACCACGCAAATCCAACCCAGTGCACGAAATCAGGCTTTGTCTTTTTGTAGTGGTGGCACTTCGCGGTTACGACGCGCGTAGAACTCAGCTACAAATTGGTCAAAACGGTCTTCATCTATCGCTTTACGAATGCTTTCCATCAAGCGTTGGTAGTAACGCAGGTTATGGATGGTATTCAAGCGTGCACCGAGGATTTCGTTACAGCGATCCAAATGATGCAGGTATGACTTCGAATAATTTTTGCAAGTGTAACAGTCGCAATGCGGATCCAGTGGTGTTGTATCGGTTTTATGTGCTGCATTACGGATCTTGATCACACCTCCCGTCACAAACAGGTGACCGTTACGTGCGTTACGCGTTGGCATCACACAGTCAAACATGTCGATACCACGACGCACACCTTCCACCAAGTCTTCCGGTTTACCGACGCCCATCAGATAACGTGGCTTGTCTTCAGGCAGTTGTGGACAGGTATGTTCCAGTACGCGATGCATATCTTCTTTCGGCTCACCTACCGCAAGACCACCCACAGCATAACCATCAAAACCGATTTCCGTCAGGCCTTTTACCGATACATCACGCAAATCTTCATACACACCACCTTGCACGATACCAAACAAGTTGTTCGGGTTTTCGAGCTTGTCGAAGTGGTCACGCGAGCGTTTTGCCCAACGCAGTGACATTTCCATCGATTTTTTCGCTTCATCGTGGGTCGCCGGGTATGGCGTACACTCGTCGAAAATCATCACGATGTCAGAACCCAAATCTTTTTGGATTTCCATCGACTTCTCGGCATCCATAAAGATTTTGTCGCCGTTTACTGGGTTGCGGAAATGCACGCCTTCTTCGGTGATCTTACGGATATCACCTAAGCTGAATACCTGAAAACCGCCAGAGTCAGTCAGGATAGGACCTTGCCAGTTCATGAAATCGTGCAAGTCACCGTGCATTTTCATCACTTCTTGGCCAGGGCGCAGCCAGAGGTGGAAAGTGTTACCGAGCAGAATTTGCGCGCCGGTTTCTTTCACTTCTTCAGGGGTCATCCCTTTTACCGTGCCGTAAGTACCCACGGGCATAAACGCAGGGGTTTGCACTGTGCCGCGTTCAAAAATCAATTGACCACGACGGGCATTACCGTTTTTCTTTTTCAGTTCAAATTTTAATTTCACGAAGCCTCCAATGTCAGAGAAACAGTCTGACCATTTTTACCCACCTAATCGCGCGAACTTACGCTATCAGCAGGTCGATAATTCAAGCCTTATTGCCAGCAACAAGGCTCTTTGCGGAGCGGTCGCGTTTCCCTGCGAAAAAGGTCTGCACCTTTTCTGGCTACTGCCAGCACTCGTTTTCGTTATCCCTTGCCACCTGAAGTGACCACTCCAAGTGATTAGGGATCATTACGCTTTAGTCGTCTGCTTACGAATAAACATCGCATCGCCGTAACTAAAGAAGCGATATTGCTCTTTGACCGCATGTTCATAAGCGGCCATGGTGTGCTCATAACCTGCAAACGCACTCACCAGCATGATCAAGGTCGATTCAGGCAAGTGGAAATTGGTGATCAAGCAATCCACCAACTGGTATTGATACCCCGGGAAGATGAAGATTTCGGTATCACCAAAAAATGGCTTTAACTCGGTGCCTTTTTGCAGCGCATCTTGCGCCGCACTTTCGAGTGAACGTACTGAGGTGGTACCCACAGCAACCACTCGACCACCACGCGCTTTGGTCGCCGCAATCGCATCCACCACTTCTTGCGGCACTTCAACGTATTCCGCATGCATATGGTGATCGTGAATATTTTCTACCCGCACAGGCTGGAAGGTTCCCGCGCCAACATGCAGTGTCACATACGCCAACTCGACGCCTTTGGCTTGGATCTGCTCAAGCAGCGCTTGGTCAAAATGCAAACCCGCGGTTGGGGCTGCTACCGCACCCGGCTTTTGGTTGTACACCGTTTGATAACGCTCTTTATCCGTCTCTTCATCAGGACGGTCGATGTAAGGTGGCAACGGCATGTGACCAATTTGATTGAGAATATCCAATACCACGGTTTCTGCAGTAAAACGGATTTCAAACAACGCATCGTGACGCGCCTGCATCACGGCATGAAACTCATCGTTCTCGCCTAAATAAAGTTCAGTACCCGGTTTGGGCGGTTTTGATGAACGAACGTGCGCTAAAATCGTGTGCTCATCGAGCATACGCTCTACCAACACTTCTAATTTGCCACCGCTGGCTTTGCGCCCAAACATACGTGCTGGGATCACTCGCGTGTTGTTAAACACCAGCAGATCTCCCGGTTCAACCAGTTCGAGGACATCTTTAAAGGTGCCATCCACCAGTTGACCACTGTTGCCGTCAAGCTGTAGCAAGCGGCTCGCGGTACGTTCTGCTTTTGGGTAGCGAGCAATCAGCTCGTCTGGGAGTTCAAAATGAAAATCTGAAACTTGCATGGCTCTTTCTTGATTAAGTGATCAGTATCGTCGCCCGATTTCGCGGCGCGCCAGTATATACCTAAGTGCGCTCAAGATACAGGAATGCTGCGTGGTGATACACCTCTCGCAAGGTAACCTTTTGTAAAGAGCCATCAGGTTCGCCAACGGATTCAACAATCCGCATATTTCGGTTTCACTTCGCAGAAGTTGCTGGCCAATCACACTATAGTTAAATAAGAAAGAGTTTATGAGAAAGCGTTAATGGGGAAAGGGGTTAGAGACCCCAGATCTGATGATTCTCTGCGCAGAAAGGAGTTGGCTATGATCAAAGTTGAAGACATGATGACGCGTCACCCGCACACCTTATTGCGGACTCACACGCTCAACGATGCGAAACATCTTATGGAGGCGCTGGATATTCGCCACGTACCGATTGTGGATGCGAATAAAAAGCTGCTGGGTATCGTCAGCCAACGCGATTTGTTGGCGGCTCAGGAATCCAGCTTACAGCGCAGTGCCCAAGGCGATTCTCTCGCCTTCGAAACTCCGCTGTTTGAGGTGATGCACACCGATGTTACGAGCGTCGCGCCGCAAGCGGGGCTCAAAGAAAGCGCAATTTACATGCAAAAACACAAAATTGGCTGTTTGCCTGTCGTCGCCAAAGACGTGTTAGTTGGGATCATTACCGACAGTGATTTCGTGACAATTGCGATCAATCTGCTTGAGCTTCAGGAAGAGAGTGAACCCGATGAATTGGATGAGGAGCAATAAGCCAAGCCATCACCCGATTCATTCTCGGCTCGGCTAAGCGATTTGCAGCGGCATGTAGGAATGGGATAGCCATACTCAAACAGAGTAAACGCTCACCCTAAAAAAGGCGGCCATTCGGCCGCCAAGGTTCGCACAGAATGGTGGATTATCGATTAGTGAAATTGATCTTCTTCGGTTGAGCCCTTCAGAGCTGTCACTGAACTGCTACCGCCTTGAATGGTGTTGGTCATCTTATCGAAGTAACCCGTCCCCACTTCTTGTTGGTGCGCCACGAAGGTATAACCTTTGGATGCTGCTTCAAATTCGCGACGCTGTACCATTTCGACATAGTGACGCATACCTTCGCCTTGCGCGTAAGCGTGCGCTAACTCAAACATGTTGAACCACATGTTGTGAATGCCCGCTAACGTGATGAACTGGTACTTGTAACCCATATCCGATAGCGCTTGCTGGAAATGGGCGATGGTTTTCGCATCGAGATTCTTTTCCCAGTTGAACGAAGGTGAGCAGTTGTAAGCCAACAGTTGATCTGGGTATTGTGCATGAATCGCTTCTGCGAATTTACGCGCTTCTTCCAGATCCGGCTTCGCGGTTTCACACCACACCAAATCTGCGTAAGGTGCGTAAGCCAAGCCGCGAGAAATCGCTTGGTCAATGCCCGCGCGTACACGGTAGAAACCTTCGGAAGTACGCTCACCGGTCACGAAATCGGCATCGTACGGATCGCTGTCTGAAGTGAGCAAATCGGCGGCGTTAGCATCGGTGCGAGCAATCACTAACGTAGTCGTGCCTGCAACATCTGCAGCCAAACGTGCTGCAATCAGTTTTTGCACCGCTTCTTGAGTCGGGACTAACACTTTGCCGCCCATGTGGCCACATTTTTTCACCGAAGCCAATTGGTCTTCAAAGTGAACGCCAGCGGCGCCCGCTTCAATCATGGATTTCATCAACTCATAAGCGTTGAGTACGCCACCAAAACCGGCTTCGGCATCCGCCACAATCGGTAGGAAATAATCAATTCCGCCTTCATCTTGTGGTGATTTGCCGTTTGACCACTGAATCTGGTCAGCGCGACGAAACGCATTATTGATGCGGCGTACCACTGAAGGTACTGAATCGACTGGATAGAGAGATTGGTCTGGGTACATGGTGCCTGCGGTGTTGTTATCTGCCGCAACTTGCCAGCCAGAGAGATAAATCGCTTCAATGCCCGCCTTGGCTTGTTGCACCGCTTGGCCGCCAGTGAGTGCGCCCAAACAGTTCACATACCCTTTTTTCGCGGAACCATTCACCAGTTCCCACAGTTTGTCTGCACCACGTTGGGCGATGGTATTGGCTGGTACAACCGAGCCGCGCAAACTCACCACTTCTTCAGCGGTGTAAGTGCGTTTCACATTTTTCCAGCGTGGGTTGGTTGCCCAATCTTTTTCTAGTGCTTCAATTTGTTGGCGACGAGTCAGTGTCATAATCTATCCCTCTTGTATATTGGTTGCCTGTTGGCAGCTCGATTCCTTGTTCGATCAGTACTGCGCTCGCTGATCGTAAAGTGGTTTCACGTTACTGGTGTTTTTTCACCTTACTGGTGTTATAGAGGTCTACGGCAAGTAGTCGTAGCCCGGTATGGTTAAGAAATTCGGTAGCTCTTGGCTGGTCGTTAAGCGCTCCATCAATTCGGCCGCTTCAGTAAAACGCCCTTGTGCAAAACGGGACTCACCCACTTCACTTTTCACCACCTCAATCTCTTGTTTGAGGTAGTCGCGAAACAGTTCGTTAGTGACCACTTGCCCGTTATCTAACGTTTTACCGTGTTGGATCCATTGCCAAATCGAAGCGCGTGAAATCTCCGCTGTCGCCGCATCTTCCATCAAGCCGTAGATCGGCACACAACCGTTACCAGAAATCCATGCTTCGATGTATTGCAACGCAACGCGAATGTTGTGGCGCATGCCATGCTCAGAGCGTGACCCATCGCAAGGTGCCAATAGCTCGGCCGCGGTTATCGGAGCATCGGCCATCCGGCTCACATTGAGTTGGTTTTTGCGCTCACCAAGCACTTCGTTAAACACCGCCATCGCGGTATCCGCTAAACCGGGGTGAGCAACCCAAGTGCCATCGTGGCCATTGGTCGCTTCAAGCATTTTGTCGCCGCGAATTTTTTGTAGCACTTGCTCATTGACCGCAGGATCTTTGGCTGGAATAAACGCCGCCATCCCGCCCATCGCAAACGCGCCGCGTTTATGGCAGGTGTAAATCAACAAACGGGAATATGCATTGAGGAAAGGCTTCTCCATGGTCACCACTTGGCGATCCGGCAATACGCGGTCGGGATGCTTTTTCAAGGTTTTGATGTAGCTGAAAATATAATCCCAGCGTCCACAGTTCAGACCGACAATGTGCTCTTTGAGTGAGAAGAGGATCTCATCCATCTGAAATACCGCAGGCAGAGTTTCAATCAACACCGTTGCTTTGATGGTGCCTGTGTCTAAGCCAAAATAATCTTCCGTGAAATGGAACACGTCACTCCACCACTGCGCCTCTTGATAAGCTTGCAGCTTAGGTAGGTAGAAATAAGGGCCACTGCCTTTTTTCAATAGTGCGCGATGGTTGTTGTAAAAATAGAGCGCAAAATCGAACAGTGAACCGGGAATCGCCAAGCCGTTGTAGGTGACATGTTTTTCTTTGAGATGCAGACCGCGCACGCGGCAGATAAGCACCGCTGGGTTGGCATTGAGCTCATAACGCTTGCCATTGTCTGGATTGGTATAGCTTATGCTCCCCAGAATCGCATCACGCAGGTTGATCTGCCCATCCAGCACCTTATCCCACGCGGGCGACATCGAATCTTCAAAGTCAGCCATAAAGACTTTCACATTCGCGTTCAGTGCATTAATTACCATTTTGCGATCGGTTGGCCCCGTGATCTCTACGCGGCGATCTTGCAGATCGTCTGGAATGCCGAGAATCTTCCAGCTTCCTTCACGGATATCTTTGGTTTCGGGAAGAAAATCAGGTAGCTGGCCTTGGTCGATAAGCGTTTGTTTTTGTTCACGCAAGGTCAGTAATTCATCAACTCGCGGTGCAAAGCGCTCACAGAGTTGCTGTAAAAAAGTTTGGGCTTCGACAGGGAAAATCGCTTGATGTTCGGGTGAAAGGGTACCCACCACAGCAAGCTTGCTTTGGGTGATTTGGGTTTCCGTGGTGTGTTGGGTTAATTCAGCAGTATTGATTGACATAAATTCCTTCCTTGAAACACTCACCAAGAACATTTGTAACTTTAAAACTACAAATTTTCATTATTCAGTTGGCTTATCCGTTGTGATTTAAAGTCACTTAAATTGCGCACTTTTGCAAGACTCCGAGCACTAGACATAAGTCTTAACAACGCCAATAAACCTTAACCTACAAAGCACCAACAAGAAAGGGTAAAAGTTAACCCCAGGTTAAATTCGAAGTTTTATTCGGTTGCCACCTCCATACAAATCACACACCAAAATCCGTAAGTTATTACGTAATTTAATTACACTAAACTTGACATTAAAAATAGCACTTAAACAAGTGTTTAAATTTATCCTTACGGTATAAAAGGTCGGAATGACTGGCTTAGAGCGGAACCCATCGTCTGTAATTAAAACAGCGTTATGGTCAGCATATGTAAAATTCACATTGTGAATATTTGCAATTTTATGAAAGCCCCACCAATTTTGACTTGTGAAATTTCACAATTAAAAAATCACTAACCGCATAAAATGCTAAAAAGCGCATCGTTGACAATGCGCTTTCACTAGTCCATAGCGGAATTATCACTACGACCAATCGCTATAACAGCTCAGCCACTATCTCAGCTAACTGGCGAAAAGTGTGAATTCGGGAAGAACTTGGACGCCACACTAGGCCGATTTCTCGGTAAGCTTTTTGTCCAGGAGGGTCGATCACCACCAGATTTTGGTTATCTAGCAAACCGTGGTCGATGGCCATTTGCGGAATAAAAGTGGTACCTAAGCCATTGGCCACCATTTGCACTAAGGTATGCAAACTGGTCGCGGTAAATGGATTAATCTTCTCTTTATCGGTGAGCTTACAAGCCGATACGGCATGTTCAGTTAAACAGTGCTCGTTTTCGAGTAGGAACACCGACTCGTCGGGCAGATCGGCGTAACGAATCGGCACCCGGATCTGATTGACTTGGTTACGGCTAATCACCATACGAAACGGATCTTGCCCCACCACATAACTCTCCATGTTGCCAATATCGACGGGCAAGGCGAGGATCAACACATCCAACTCACCACTGCGCAAGGCGGAGAGCAGATTTGCCGTAGTATCTTCGCGCAGCAATAAGTGTAATTTGGGATAACGCTGGTTAATCTCTTGGACTAAATCACACAACAAAAAGGGCGCAATGGTTGGAATGCAACCCAAACGCAATTGCCCTTCCATAGTGCCACCTTGGCAAAGTTTGCCAAGTTCCACTAAATCTTGTCCCTTGGCGAGCAATTCTCGTCCCTGCTCAACCACCAACTCTCCGACTCGAGTAAATACCAGAGGACTTTTCTTATCTTGCTTTTCATACAAGGAGCAGCCGATCAACTCTTCAAGGTTTTGAATGCCTTTACTTAAGGTCGATTGACTGACAAAGCAGCGCTCAGCCGCCTCACTAAAATGGCGGGTTTCATAAAGTGTCACCAAATAAGATAACTGCTTGAGGCTTGGCCATTTATTCATACAACTTCCATCCTCTCATCAAAAAATGCGTCTAAAACATCATGCCTCCTAGGCGTGACTGACCTTACCAAGGTTTATCGCTTTTTTCGATTAACTTAATCTAATTAATTCATTTTTTACTTTGTCTATTTTGTACTATACTTTCCCCCGTTATTCACGGACTGAATTATGAACTCAACGCACATAGTTCAGTACTTACAAAATTGCTTAGGAGCAAAAAAATGGTACTAGTTGGTCGCAAAGCCCCTGATTTTACTGCAGCTGCTGTTCTTGGTAACGGTGAAATCGTTGATAACTTCAACTTCGCAGAATTTACAAAAGGTAAGAAAGCGGTTGTTTTCTTCTACCCACTAGACTTCACTTTCGTTTGCCCATCTGAACTGATTGCCTTCGACAACCGTTACGAAGACTTCCTTGCTAAAGGTGTAGAAGTGATCGGTGTTTCTATCGACTCTCAGTTCTCTCACAACGCATGGCGTAACACTGCTGTTGAAAACGGCGGTATCGGTCAAGTGAAATACCCACTGGTTGCAGACGTTAAACACGAAATCTGTAAAGCTTACGATGTAGAGCACCCAGAAGCTGGCGTGGCTTTCCGTGGTTCATTCCTGATCGACGAAGAAGGCATGGTTCGTCACCAAGTAGTGAACGATCTGCCACTGGGTCGTAACATCGACGAAATGCTACGTATGGTTGACGCACTGAACTTCCACCAAACTCACGGTGAAGTGTGCCCAGCACAATGGGAAGCAGGCAAAGCAGGTATGGAAGCATCTCCAAAAGGCGTTGCAGCATTCCTGTCTCAATACTCAGCTGACCTAAAATAAGACTCTTAACCCCGCGCTCAACACGGGTGGTTGGAAATAATAAAGCGAAAACGCTACGCCAATCAGTTAAGAAGTAAAGTCATCAAAAGCCCAAAGCACTGCTTTGGGCTTTTTCTATTCTTCATTTCACCGAATCTGTCACACACTTAAACGAGATGACTTGCTATGTAGTGGCCGCTAAGCAGCAGCAGGAATGGGATATCCCTCCTGCAGCTTCAAGTAGGAAGGGGATAAATAGGTAATCTGGGTCTTAAACTTTACCCCTATTCTTGTGCATTCTGCGCGATGTCTGCTGCTATGATACTGCCATTTCCTTTATCCAACCGGAGTTAACCTGATGAAATATCAAGTTGAAGTCTGTATCGACAATATTGAATCCCTGCATAACGCCATCGCGGGAGGCGCAACCCGTATTGAGCTTTGTTCATCCCTTGCGCTAGGTGGATTAACCCCTAGCGCCGGGTTGATGTACAGCGCAGGTAGAGTGTCACCGATTCCGGTTTACGCCATGATAAGACCAAGAGAAGGGGATTTTTTCTATCATGATGATGAACTCAGCATCATGGCGCAGGATATTCGCATGGCGCATCAAGCAAACTTACAAGGTGTGGTACTAGGGTTACTCAATGCCGATGGTACGATTGATGTGAAACGCAGCAAACCTTTAGTCGAACTTGCCCACTCCCTCGGGTTAGGCGTGACGTTTCACCGCGCATTTGACCACTGTGTAAACCCTGAACACGCGTTAGAAGAGATCATTGCGCTCGGTTGTGAACGCATTTTGACCTCAGGCTTGGCGCGCAACGCTTATCTGGGTATTGAACGTTTAGCGCAACTGGTCAAACAGAGTGCTGGGCGCATTTCAATCATGGCAGGCGCAGGAGTCAATGCGCAGAATGTGGCTGAAATTGCGTTAGCCACCGGGGTCAGTGAGCTGCATTTATCCGCAAAAACCACGCGTCCGAGCGAGATGCAGTTTATTCGCTCGGAGAGCAAAATGGGCGCGGCGGACTGTGATGATTTTATTATCCCTGTTACCAGCCGCGATGCGTTACAGCAAACCGTACACGCTCTGGCGGCACTCAATTCTGTCCTACATTAATGATGTATACCCAAACGACTTGGCGTTGCAGGTAGGCGGCCAAATTTACTGTACCACTACAAAGTGCGTTCCCACCCATAAGCATAGATAAACACTGTGATTGGGGTGAACGAACGTAGCCAACACCGCTGCAGCTTCAACTAGGAAGGGGAAAATACGATCATCCGCCACGGAACTTCGCCGCTCTCACTGCTATGCTTAACCTAGCAAAGGAGAGAATGCGATGGCGAAATTGGATAAGAAAGTCTACGAACGTGAATTAGAGCTGCTGCAAATTGAGCTAGTCAAACTGCAAGAGTGGGTAAAACAAGAAAAGCTCAAACTAGTGGTCATTTTTGAAGGACGCGATGCCGCGGGAAAAGGTGGGGTGATCAAAACCATCACCGAGAAACTCAATCCGCGGGTCTGCCGCATAGCCGCACTGCCAGCGCCAACTGAAAAAGAGAAAACTCAGTGGTATTTTCAGCGCTACGTCGCCCATCTTCCGGCCGCTGGTGAAATAGTCTTGTTTGACCGCAGTTGGTACAACCGTGCCGGAGTCGAAAAGGTGATGGGCTTTTGCAGCGATGAAGAGTATCAAGAATTTCTGCGCTCTTGCCCTGAATTTGAACGCATGCTGCAACGTTCTGGGATCATCTTACTCAAATACTGGTTTTCAGTATCAGATGAAGAGCAAGAGCGACGCTTTATCGAGCGGATCAATACACCACTCAAACGCTGGAAATTCAGCCCAATGGATCTCGAGTCTCGTCAGCGTTGGGCCGCCTATTCGCGAGCTAAAGATGAGATGTTTGCTTACACCGATACCAAGCACTGTCCTTGGTGGGTAGTGCCTTCAGATGATAAAAAGCGCGCTCGCCTCAACTGCATCAGCCACCTACTCAGTAGTGTTGAGTATCAAGAGATTGAGCATGCACCGATCACTCTACCGGAAATCAATAAACAGGGTTACGTACGGCCACCGATTGAAGATCAATCCTTTGTCCCGCAACGTTACTAAGAACCTATATACTCAACGAACTTGCCGCTCTAAGCGGCAAGTTGACGCATAGTGCCGCGTTTACAAACTCGGCTTTTTTAGCACATCGTCGATCCCTTGATCGCCAAGATGGCGCACATCCTTACCTTTAACAAAGTAGATGATGTATTCGCAGATGTTTTGACAGCGATCGCCAACTCGCTCAATCGCACGCGCCGACCAGATAACTTGCAGAATATGTGGAATGTTTTTCGGATCTTCCATCATGTAGGTCATCAGCTGCCGCACTACAGCCTCATACTCTTTATCTAGTCGGTCATCTTGCTTGTAGATATCTGCAGCCGCTTCCACATCCATCCGTGCAAAGGCATCGAGCACTTGATGTAGCATACCGATGGCTTGACGGCACAAAGGCTCAAGCGAGACCTGAAACTGCTGCTGCTTAGCTGGAGGACGCTCAATCGCGATATAAGCCATCTTAGTCGCAGAATCCCCAATCCGTTCCAGATCGGTAATGGTTTTGATGATCGCCATAATTAGGCGCAAGTCTTTAGCGGTTGGTTGGCGCTTGGCGATAATCCGAGTACAGGCTTCATCAATCGAGACTTCCATCGCATTGACTTTGTGATCGTCGGCAATCACACGGCGCGCCAGTTTTTCATCATCTTCATGCAAAGCTTGCATGGCTAAGGTCAGTTGCTGCTCAACTAAGCCGCCCATGGTCAATACTTGATTACGAATTGATTCTAGCTCAACGTTAAATTGACCAGAAATATGTCTGCCTAACAACATGATAAATCCTTATTCCAAAAGGAACAGAAAGCCAAAACGGTTAACCGTAACGCCCTGTAATGTAGTCTTCGGTTTGTTTTTTTAATGGTGAAGTAAAAATAGAATCCGTATCTGCATATTCAATTAGCTTGCCCATATGGATAAAAGCCGTATGGTCACTCACGCGCGCCGCTTGCTGCATGTTATGTGTAACGATAACCACAGTATATTTGGTTTTAAGCTCATGAATCAGCTCTTCAATGGTCAAGGTCGAGATAGGATCAAGCGCTGAGGTTGGCTCATCAAGAAGCAAGACTTCAGGTTCAATCGCAATCGCTCGGGCAATCACCAAACGTTGTTGCTGCCCACCCGATAAACCAAATGCATTTTCGTGCAAACGATGTTTAACTTCATCCCATAACGCTGCTGCACGCAGAGATTGCTCCGCCGCATCATCTAACGCACGACTATTTTTAATCCCCTGCAAACGCAGTCCATACACCACGTTTTCATAAATCGATTTCGGAAAGGGATTCGGGCGCTGAAACACCATCCCGACTCGGCGGCGCAGCGTTGGCACATCCACATCCGGATGATAGATGTTTTTGCCATGCAATTTCACCTCACCTTCAACACGCGTTCCTTCCACCAGATCGTTCATCCGGTTAATGCAGCGCAAAAGCGTCGATTTACCACAGCCGGAGGGGCCGATAAACGCCGTAACCTGACCTTTGGGGATACGCATGGAAATATCACTCAAGGCACGACTTTGCTGGTAATACAGGCTTAAGTGCTCAATCGAAATCGCCGTCTGCTGATCGGTAAGATTATTCACGTCCAGCGGCGGTACATAGTAGCCCAAAGTAGGATTGGCGGAGTACATAACTAGTCTTGCCCCAAAGTTCGGTATTTTTCGCGTAAGTTATTACGAATACTGATCGCAGTTAAGTTGAGCGCCACAATCACAGTGACCAATAAAAATGAAGTGGCGTACACCAGTGGCCGCGCCGCTTCAATATTGTTGGTTTGAAAACCGATATCGTAAATGTGGAAACCCAAGTGCATAAATTTGCGTTCAAGATGGATGAAGGGAAATTCCCCGTCCACAGGCAAACTGGAAGCCAATTTCACCGCACCGACCAGCATCAGCGGAGCCACTTCACCGGCTGCGCGGGCGATCGCCAAAATCAATCCGGTGATGATCGCAGGGCTTGCCATCGGTAGCACAATACGCCAAATGGTTTCAAACTGGGTAGCGCCTAGTGCTAATGATCCATGACGCACCGAAATAGGAATGCGCGATAACCCTTCTTCCGTCGCCACAATCACCACAGGCAGCGTCAACACGGCTAACGTCAGAGCAGACCACAGCAACCCAGGAGTCCCGAAGGTCGGAGTCGGCAAACGCTCAGCATAAAAAAGGTTATCGACTGAAGCGCCTATGGTGTAAACAAAAAAGCCGAGGCCAAACACCCCATATACGATGGAGGGCACGCCCGCCAAGTTGATCACCGCCACCCGAATAATCCGCGTGAACGCGCCCTCTTGTGCGTATTCATGCAGATAGATAGCCGCAATCACGCCTAAAGGCATGACGATGATCGACATGATGATCACCAGAAACACCGTACCAAAAATGGCCGGAAACACGCCCCCTTCCGAGTTTGACTCCCGTGGTGATTCCGATAAAAAACGCCACGCTTGCTTGCCCCACTCCGCGAGTTTTTGAGCAAAATTCATATCATTGGGATACCAGAAATCCAAGATTTCACTCAGCGGGACGGAGACGGTCTCTCCTTGCATATCAACAAGATATAAAAACTGCTTTTCTAAAGGCGCACGGAGCGCATCTAACTCAGTTTGAACCTGTGCGAGCTCTTTCTCTAAACGGCTTTTACTTAACACGTAGTGTTGTAAAAACTCATCACTGAGCTGGTTATTCAATTGCTTACGGCGTTTTTCCAAGCGCAACTTTTCTAACTGGCTACTGATCACCCGCACCTGCTGTTCAACCATCGTATCCACTTGACCGCGAATGGCTTCAGCCTCTAACAATGCTTGACGCAAATGGCGTTCTAGCGGCAGATCCAGCTCGCCAGTCGCAGAATCGAAGCGAAGCGGTTTACCAAACAGTTGCCCTCCCCGACTGCGTTCAATCACCGCCCAACCTTGTGGCGCGCCTTTAAATTCGGTTTCAAACTCAAGTAAAGCAATAAAATCAGACCCATATAGATCTCGATTAGCGACTTTGATATTAAGCCGTGTCGCCAACCCTGCCGCTTGCACTTTTTCTGGTAGCGGTAAATTCATCTCTTTTAAATGGCTAACCGGCACACTTTCACGAGCGTACAGTTGACCCACCACGGTTTTTCCATCGGGGGTTTGCCATTGAAGCAAGGGCGCTGGCCAGAAATAGGTTAAGCCACGCCAACCAATCACCAGTAATAGGCCAAGTACAGCAATCAAGCTGACGCTGACGGCTCCTCCTGTCAGCCAGATCCACGGAGCACCGGATTTAAACCAATTCAACATATTGCTCCATCATAAAGAACGGTATTTTTCTCGTAGCCGTTGGCGTACCCATTCCGCTAGGGAATTCACTGCAAACGTAAAGGTCAGCAGCAGCAGTGCGGCCAAAAATAGGACACGGAAATGGGCGCTTTGCACTTCCGATTCCGGCAGTTCAACGGCAATCGTTGCCGATAAGGTTCGCATGCCTTCAAAAATATTCCAATCCAACAACGGGGTATTGCCCGTGGCCATCAGCACTATCATGGTCTCACCGACGGCACGCCCAAGCCCCATCATGATCGCCGAAAATATCCCAGGGCTTGCCGTAAGCAGCACCACATAAATCAAGGTCTGCCATGGTGTCGCCCCTAGCGCCAAAGAGCCATCTGACAGATGTTTCGGCACTGAGAAAATCGCATCTTCCGCAATGGTAAAAATGGTTGGGATCACCGCAAACCCCATCGCAAAACCAACAACAAGCGCATTGCGCTGATCGTAACCGATACCGTGCTGCGCTAAATACACGCGCAGATCACCCGCAAACAGAGCGTTTTCCAGCTCACCACTGTAATACAGAATCAGGGCTGATATACCAATCAACACTGGGATTAAAATCAGCGCATGCCAACCACTGGGGATACGGCGCAGCAAAGCTTTGGGTAAGCGCGACCAAATGAACCCGAGCACTATGGTTGAAGGCGGTAACAAAATCATCAGCGCCAATACCGCTGGCAAATGGCTCTCCACAAACGGTGCAAACCATAGCCCCGCAAGAAAACCGATAATCACCGTGGGTAGGGCTTCCATCAATTCAATGGTCGGTTTCACCACGCGCCGCATCGAAGGCGTCATAAAATAGGCGGTATAAATCGCCCCTAAGACCGCAATCGGCATCGCAAACAACATGGCAAAGGCAGCGGCTTTTAAGGTGCCAAAAGCAATCGGCACTAAACTAAACTTAGCTTCAAAATCGTCCGTTGCTGCAGTAGATTGCCAAACAAACTCTGGCTCTGGGTAACTTTCGTACCACACTTTTTGCCATAACGCAGAAAAGGAGACTTCAGGGTTTCGGTTTTCCACCTGCGCTAACCGAATTTTCCCTTGGTCATAACTCGCCAAATACGCTTGATTCTCTGACATCGCCACCAACTGTGGCGCTCGTTGATAAGCACGCTCAAACAGCACCAACTTTTCACTCGTGGTGTAATGGCTTTGCAAAGTGCCATTGCGATAGAAGCTGTAGAAACCTTTCGTGTTGGTGTCGGGCAACAAAAACTGCACTTCTGAGGCGAGCTTAAAATTGCGGATATGGGTTAAATGACGCTGACCATCGCGCAGCACATCAAACCATTGTGACACCAGACCATCTTCGTGCACCGCCAGTAAAGAGAACGCCCCTGATAACAAATAGAGTTGCGTGACTTGATGACGGTTATCTCCTTCATTGAGATCGACGATTTCGCGGATCTGATAACCCTGCTTATCCAGTAATGCGACGACGAGCTCTGATTGGGTACGTAAATACAGAGTCTTACCATCCGGAGTGAGCAGTAACTGGCTGAGATTGCTGAACGGGACACTCAAACTCAGACGGCTACTCTCTTGTTGCGTCGCGCGATCCAAACGCAAAATCTGGATCTGCTGCGCATTATCGTACGTGGCAAAAATCAGTTCTTCCGCAGTCAAGGCAAAAGCGAATTGTTGCAGAGGCTGCTCACTTAAGCGGAACGCTTCCGGCAAGGCTAAACGTTCTAAGCTCGGGGTGAACTCACGCCCCTGCGTTGTCATTGAATGGGAGAGCTGCGGATGCACAACAGCCACTTGGTTATCCTGACCTACCAAGGCAAACCAGCCTTGAGCAGCGGGTGTTTGTGCCCACAATACAGGCGTAAAGCCTAACGATTGGGTCTGAATAGGTTGATCGCTGGCGGATCGTAATGACCAAAACTGCCCAACTCCGTCATTCGACATCAAAAACGCATTTTCACCGTAAGCACCAACTGCCATAAACAGCGGAGTTGGTATCGAGATCGGCTTAACCACAATATCGCCACGCCATTTCGCATCGCCAAACAGTGGCACCACAACCATGGATAAATAGATAAAAATCAATACCAAAGCCCCCAACACACTGACGCCACCACAAGTCACTGCAAAACGCACCACACGGTCTTTCACTAACCGCGCGCGATCACGTTCTTTCAATGAAAATGGCTGTCTGACCATGCTTGGGATTACCTATAGTTTTGGGGAGTGTCATAATATTGCGGTTGGGTGACAATTATATTACAGATCGCAATAAATTACTGAAATCAAAACAACTCTATGACACTAAAGGCACTGCAATAAAAGTGTCACAAAAATCACTTAGTTTGCAGCTCTTTAATGATGAAAACGTCAACTCAAAACGGCATAAGGTAAAGTATGAGTGCGGATAAGCTGTACATCGACAAGGAACTCAGTTGGCTCTCATTTAACGAGCGCGTACTACAAGAAGCGGCGGATAAAACCGTACCGCTGATTGAGCGGATTCGTTTTTTGGGGATATTTTCCAATAACCTCGATGAGTTTTATAAGGTGAGATTCTCTGACGTAAAACGACAAATCTTGATCAATCGAGAACGGGGTGGCAATGATATCTCCAAACACCTCCTCTCACGCATGCAAAACAAAGCCCTCAAACTCAACCAAGACTTCGATAACCTCTACAACGAATTGATTTTAGAAATGGCCAGACGGCGCATTTTCTTAGTCAACGAAACGCAACTCGATGAAATCCAACTCAAGTGGGTGAAAAAGTATTTCCACAAAGAAGTGCTGCCGCATGTCACCCCTATCATGCTGCGTGATGACATTGATGTCATGCAGTTTTTAAAAGACGAATACGCTTACATTGCGGTCGAAATGTGCAGTGGCGATGAATTTAAATACGCGCTGATCGAGATCCCAACCGACCAGTTGCCGCGCTTTGTCATGCTGCCTGAGCAAAAAGGCAAACGGCGTAAAACCATTATTCTGCTCGATAACATTATTCGTCTCTGTCTGGATGAGATTTTCCGCGGTTTTTACGACTACGATACACTCAACGGTTACGCGATGAAAATGACCCGCGATGCCGAGTACGATTTGCGCCACGAAGTCGAATACAGCTTGCTTGAGCAGATGTCAGAAGGCTTAAGCCAGCGCTTAACCGCTCTTCCGGTGCGCTTTGTGTATGAGCGCGACATGCCTGAAGCCATGCTCAAATTCTTATGCTACAAGCTGAAAATTTCTCACTATGACAGCTTGATCCCCGGCGGGCGTTACCACAATTTTAAAGACTTTATTTTTTTCCCCAATGTCGGCCGAGATTATTTAGAAAACAAACCCTTGCCTCCGATGACTTGTGCTGACTTTGAAGGCTATGCCAATGCATTTGATGCGATTCGCGCGCAAGATATTTTACTGCACTACCCTTATCACAGCTTTGAGCACATGACGGAACTTGTGCGCCAAGCCTCTTTTGATCCGAAAGTCGTCAGCATCAAAATCAACATTTACCGCGTAGCCAAAGACTCCAAATTGATGAACTCGCTGGTCGATGCGGTGCATAACGGCAAACGTGTGGTGGTGGTGGTTGAGCTGCAAGCTCGTTTTGATGAAGAGGCCAATATCGAGTGGTCACGCATTCTGACCGATGCGGGCGTACACGTTATTTTCGGTGTGCCGGGAATGAAGATTCACGCCAAGCTTCTGCTTATTACCCGTAAAGAAGGGGATGAATTCGTTCGTTACGCGCACATTGGTACCGGCAACTTCCACGAACGTACGGCGCGCATTT
This sequence comes from Vibrio paracholerae, assembly GCF_037672085.1. Lineage (NCBI taxonomy): Bacteria > Pseudomonadati > Pseudomonadota > Gammaproteobacteria > Vibrionales > Vibrionaceae > Vibrio > Vibrio paracholerae. Next base: position 2,289,582 of record NZ_JBBHLM010000002.1, read on the forward strand.
ACACCGACTTTGCCCTGCTCACCGCCAACCAAGAGCTCGCCGCCGAGGTCCGTGCCGTATTTGGTTACATTGAAAACCCATTCCGCCCCGTCAAGTTTAGCCACCTGATCGTATCGCCGCGTAACTCACGTACCCAAATTTATCGTTTACTGGATAGTGAAATCGCCAACGCCAAGGCGGGTAAAAAAGCCGCCATCACCCTTAAAGTGAACAATCTCGTTGATAAGGGATTGATCAATAAGCTGTATGGTGCGAGTGCCGCAGGAGTCAAAATCCGTATGATCATTCGCGGTATGTGCTCTTTAGTCCCCGGTGTGGAAGGCGTCAGTGACAATATTGAGATCATCAGTATTATTGACCGCTTCCTCGAACACCCTCGAGTATTAGTGGTGCATAATGATGGCAATCCACAGGTCTTTATCTCATCGGCAGACTGGATGGAGCGCAATATAGATCACCGAATTGAGGTCATGGCTCCAATTCGTGACGAACGACTCAAACAGCGTATCATTGATATCCTTAATATTCAGTTCATTGATACGGTCAAAGCGCGTCGCATCGACAAAGAGATGAGTAATCAGTACGTAGAGCGCGGTAATCGCAGAAAAGTACGCTCTCAGATTGCCATTTACGACTATCTTAAGAATGTCGAGAAGCAGACTCGTAAAGCAAAAGGGCAACAAGAAACGAATGACAACAGTAGTCAGTAACGCAAGAGAAATCGCTGCCATTGATCTGGGTTCGAACAGTTTTCATATGGTGGTCGCCAAGGTGGTCGATCAAGATCTCCAATTGATTAGCCGCCATAAGCAGCGTGTTCGTCTTGCTGCGGGCTTGGATGAACAAAAAAATCTCGATGAAGAGTCGATCCAACGAGGTTTAGAGTGTTTGGCGATGTTTGCTGAACGCTTACAAGGCTTTGAGCCGTGTAATGTACGTATTGCCGCAACCCATACTCTGCGCCAAGCAAAAAATGCCAATCTGTTCATTCAACGCGCTCTCGAAGTGTTGCCTTTTCCAATTGAAATCATTCCGGGCTCTGAAGAAGCCCGGTTGATTTATCTGGGGGTTGCCCATACCCAACCCCAAGCGGACTCTATGCTGGTAGTGGATATTGGCGGCGGCAGCACGGAAATGATCATCGGCAAAGGCTTTGAAGCAGAGCTGCTCAACAGTAAGCAGATGGGCTGCGTCAACTTTACCGAGCGTTACTTTGCCAACGGCAAGCTATCACGCAAAAACTTTGCCCAAGCGATTGTCGCCAGTGAGCAAAAATTAGAATCCATTGCCAGCAAATACCGTAAGAAAGGTTGGCAAATGGCGTTTGGTTCTTCCGGTACCATCAAAGCGATTCATGAAGTGTTAATCGGACAAGGTCATGAAGATGGACTCATCACCTTTGAGCGCCTGAGCAAGTTAATTGAAAAGCTGTGTGAATGGGACAGCATTGATGATTTACAACTGCCCGGCTTAACCGATGATCGTAAACCCGTGTTTGCTGCGGGTGTTGCCATTCTTTCCGCGATCTTCCATGGTTTAAACATCAAAGAGATGCATTTTTCGGATGGCGCTTTGCGCGAAGGTCTGCTGTATGAGATGGAAGATCGCTTCAAGTATTCCGATATCCGTTTGCGCACCACTGAAAATCTGGCCGCCAAACATCTGGTCGATTTAGAGCATGCCGCCAAAGTCAAAGGTCACGCGCGTGAATTCTTGGCGCAAGTCGCCAATGAGTTGGGATTACCAGAAGGCAGTGAGCTGTGTGACCTGCTCGAATGGGGCGCTTTACTACATGAAGTAGGGCTGAGCATTAACTTACAAGGCTTTCATCGTCACTCCGCGTATATTTTGCGTCATAACAACATGGCAGGTTTCAACAGCGAACAACAACTCGTGCTCTCCAATTTGGCTCGTTTCCAACGAAAATCACTGAAATTGAATGAGCTGGATGACTTTAGCCTGTTTAAGAAAAAGCACATTATTGGCTTAATTCGAGTCCTACGACTGGCGATTGTGGTTAATGGACAACGCAACGACGATCCTTTACCACCATTGACCCTATCCGCCAAAGATGATGAGTGGAGATTGGAGTGTGAACAGCCAGATTGGCTGGAAAACAATAAGTTGTTGCATGCTGACTTACAAACAGAGCAAGAATACTGGCGTGAAGTCGGCTGGCAACTGCTGTTTTAAGCCAGCCTAGTCACTGCAATTCGATGAAAAACGCCCAACTCAAGTTGGGCGTTTTTCATTTCATCACTCAGTCGATGATGGGCTCAATGCCAACTTTGGCTAACTCTTGCTCTGCCACCAGCGCCGTAATCGGCAAATAGCCATCTTTCGCAACCAAGGCCTGTCCCTGCCGTGAAAACATAAAGCGAATAAATTCGCGCTCAATCGGCGACAAATCTCGGTTAGGATTTTTATTCACATACACGTATAAATAACGCGATAACGGGTACGCTCCCGACAGAATATTGGCTTGAGTTGGCTCAACATAGTCATTCCCTTCACGCGCAATCGGCAGCAGCTTCACCCCAGAAACACGATAACCCACCCCTGAATAACCGAGCGTATTGATTGAAGAGGCAACCGACTGCACCACCGAAGCCGAGCCCGGCTGCTCATTGACTCGGTTCTGGAAATCCCCTTGGCACAGCGCGTTTTGCTTAAAATAGCCGTAGGTACCGGATACCGAGTTGCGACCAAACAGTTGAATATTGCGCTTTGCCCAATCATAAGGCAGACCAAGCTGCGACCAAGTGACAATCGGCTGAGTGGCACCACAGCGCAATGTGGCGGAAAAAATCGCATCCAGTTGCTGGAAGTTCAGCCCCTTGATCGGATTATCTCGATGCACAAAAATCCCGACCGCATCAATCGCCACACGCAATGCGGTTGGCTTGTAGCCGTGCATAGCTTCAAACGCGGCAATTTCACTGCTGCGCATTGGGCGGCTCATCGGGCCAAACTGCGCCGTGCTTTCTGATAACGCGGGCGGCGCAGTTGCCGAACCCGAGGCTTGCACTTGCGCATTGACTGCAGGGTAATAGGCTTGAAACTCCTCCACCCACAGCGTGGTCATGCCCGCCAGCGTATCCGAGCCGACCGACAATAGGCTGCCCGAAATACCGCTGACTTTTTCATAGTGTGGCAGCGCTTCATCCAAGGCCCAAGCGGTAGATGAAACCAAAACCAATGAACTCAACCAACCAACGCGACTTAGCATGCGGCTCATCCTTTCGCCACCAACCGCTTAGGTAAAACAAACGAAAACTTACTGCCGACACCGACTTTACTGTAGATATCCAAATGCGTGTCATGGTGTGCAAGCGCGTGTTTCACGATCGCGAGTCCCAAACCACTACCGCCCGTATCACGAGAGCGGGCTTTATCGACGCGATAGAAACGCTCCGTTAAACGGTGTAAGTGTTGCGGCTCGATCCCCTCGCCTTTATCTTCCACTTCGAGGCAAGCGCCTTTGCCAGTGCGATACCAACGCACATCAATTTGCGCGCCCGGCGGGGTATATTTAACCGCGTTATACACCAGATTCGAAATCGCGCTGCGCAGCTGATCTTCATCCGCCAAAACCTTAAGGCTCTTATCCACCTCAAAATGCAGCTTATGCTGCGCCTCACCACTAAGGCTCACTGCTTCTTTTTCTAACACTTCTAACATGGCTGGCACATCGACGACTTGATCGAGTTCGACCATCGGTGATGCTTCAATTTTCGAGAGCGTCAGCAGTTGGTTCACCAAGCTATTCATCCGGTTGAGCTGCTCGGTCATCACACCATGGGCTTTACTCCACATCGGGCCCGCGAGCACATCCGGATCTTCGGTCATTTCCAGATAACCTTGCAGCACCGTCATCGGTGTACGCAGTTCATGGGAGACGTTAGCAAAGAAATTACGGCGCATGCCTTCGAGCTGTTTAAGCTGAGTGACATCACGCACCACCATCAGGTGTTCACCCTCGGTGTACGGCACAATCCGCAGTTCCAGCATGCGATCGCTATTGAGCGGCGAACGCATTTCGAGCGGATCCGTAAAGTCATCTTTTTTGAGGTATTTGATAAAGTCCGGCGTACGCAGCAGGTTCGAGATAGGCTGCCCAGCATCGTCAGGCCAACGAAAACCCAGCAAATGCTGCGCAAGGCGGTTACACCAGACGATATTGCCTTCGCTGCGAAACACCACCACCGCATCGGGAAGCGATTCCGCACCATTACGGAAACGGCGAATAAGATTGGTCAGTTCTTTGCGTTTTTTACGATGGCGCTGCTGCAAGCGATAAATGCCATTGAACAGCGACTCCCAATTCCCGGTTCCAGAAGGTGGGGTGAGACGTTTTTCATCCCACAACCAAGCGGAAAGGCGAATTTGATGATTCAAATGCCAGAAAAGCTGCAAAGCCGTCGCTGCCAACAGCAGCCACGGCATGCTTCCGAAAATCCATCCCACCACAACCCATGGCAAGTAAAAAAAAGCCAGCTCCCAAGCCAGCTTTTTCCATGTTAAACGTTCAACCATACTGATTTGTTCTACACCCTCTTAGGCTTTGGTTGAAAAACGATACCCCGCGCCGCGCACCGTCTGGATCAGCTTATCATGTCCAGCGTCTTCTAAGGCTTTACGTAGACGACGAATGTGGACGTCTACCGTGCGATCTTCCACATACACGTTGGTGCCCCAAACATTATTGAGTAGCTGCTCTCGGCTATACACACGCTCTTGGTGTGTCATGAAGAAGTGTAACATCTTGAACTCAGTCGGTCCCATGTCCAACGGCTGATCGTTAGCGGTCACACGGTGTGAAACCGGATCTAACTTCAAACCTTGAACATCAATCACATCCTCCAACGCCGTCGGAGTGACACGGCGGATCACCGCTTTTAAACGGGCAACCAACTCTTTAGGTGAAAACGGTTTGGTAATGTAATCATCCGCGCCCACTTCTAAGCCGCGAACTTTATCTTCTTCTTCACCACGGGCAGTGAGCATCACAACAGGAATGTTGCGCGTCATCTCTTCGCGCTTCATATGCTTGATGAGGTTGATGCCACTACCACCAGGCAACATCCAGTCAAGCAGGACGAGATCAGGAAAAGGCTCAGCCAGCTTACTCATCGCCGAATCATAATCTTCAGCCTCAACCGCCTGATAGCCCTTTTGTTCAAGCACGAAACACAACATTTCACGAATCGGTGCTTCGTCTTCAACAACCAGAATCCTTCTAGACATAATTGATTAACCTTTGTTTTTCACCAACGCCATGCATTATGGGAAATGTTTATGACACTTTTGTGACCTTTGCAAACAAATTTTCATATAAGGTTCAGGCGAAATTCATATATCCAAACCTCTTAAGCAAAGCAAAGTAACAACTGGAAGATGTGCCTCTTTTTTGCATTCGGGGTAAGACTTTCTCAGCATCTTCCCCTATCATGTCTGGCTTTCTAACCAAGGGAAAACAACAATGTGGTTTAAAAACTGTATGGTGTATCGCGTTAATCGCGAGGTTAACTTCAATGCCGATCAGCTGGAAAAACAGCTGGCCGAATTTCGTTTTACGCCTTGCGGCAGTCAAGATAAACAGAAGTTTGGCTGGGTTTCCGCACTGGGTAAACACGGCGACATGATGACCCACGTCAGTGAAAACCGCATTTTAGCCTGTGCGAAACGTGAAGAAAAAATGCTCCCCGCTTCGGTGATCAAAGATTCGCTCAATGCCAAAGTCGAAGCGATGGAAGCCGAAGAAGGCCGCCCACTGAAGAAAAAAGAAAAAGACGCGCTGAAAGAAGACATCGTCATCGATTTACTGCCACGCGCCTTCAGCAAAAGCCAACTCACGTTTGTGCTGATCATGCCAACCGAAGGCTTAATTCTAGTCGATGCAGGCAGCTACAAAAAAGCCGAAGATGTGCTCGCGCTACTGCGTAAAACCATGGGTAGCTTGCCAGTGGTGCCTGCTATTCCTGAAATAGCGGTCGAAACGACGCTGACGCAATGGGTTAAAGATGGCAATCTGCCCCAAGGCTTTAGCCTGATGGAAGAAGCAGAGCTCAAATCGTTACTCGATGATGGCGCCACCATTCGCTGCAAAAAACAAGAGCTGAGCAGCGATGAAATCCTGAGCCACATTCAAGCCAATAAAGTGGTCACCAAGCTGGCGATCAACTGGCAAGACCGAATTCGTTTTGTCCTCGCGGAAGATTGCAGCATCAAGCGCCTAGCGTACAGCGATGAACTTAAAGAGCAGAATGATGATATCCCACGCGAAGATCGCGCGGCGCGTCTTGATGCCGATTTCTCCCTGCTGTGCGGAGAAATGTCGGTCTTCCTACCTGATCTATTCAATGCATTAGGTGGCCTGCCTCACCCTGAAACCTAAGCGTGGACTCAATTTCACCACCTCGGCGTAAATGAGGTGGTGAGAGTTTCACTATGCAGAGTAGGGTTTTTGACGTAAAATTTGCGCCCTTTCCAATACCATCAGGTGGTATTGGCCTGACTTGAGATCAGATTGTAAGAGAAGCAAGCAATGACAACGCCAAAAACCTTTGTTCCAGAACTCCTTTCACCTGCGGGCAGCCTGAAGAATATGCGCTACGCTTTTGCCTACGGGGCAGATGCGGTATATGCCGGCCAACCTCGTTACAGCCTGCGCGTGCGTAACAATGAGTTCAACCACGAAAACCTACAAATCGGCATTAATGAAGCCCACGCACTGGGAAAAAAATTCTATGTCGTGTGTAACATTCAGCCGCACAACTCTAAGCTGAAAACCTTTATCCGCGACCTTAAGCCAGTGATTGATATGGGGCCTGATGCGCTCATCATGTCTGACCCTGGCCTTATCATGATGGTTCGTGAAGAGTTCCCGCACATGCCGATCCACCTGTCGGTACAAGCGAATGCCGTGAACTGGGCAACGGTGAAATTCTGGGCTTCACAAGGCGTTGAGCGTGTAATTGTTTCTCGTGAGCTCTCTTTAGAAGAGATCGAAGAGATCCGCGAAAAATGCCCGAATACCGAAATTGAAGTGTTCGTACATGGCGCTCTATGTATGGCTTATTCCGGCCGTTGCTTACTGTCTGGTTACATCAACAAGCGCGATCCAAACCAAGGTACTTGCACTAACGCATGCCGTTGGGAATACAAAGTTGAAGCAGCAAAAGAAGATGAAGCAGGTCAGATCGTTGAACAGTTTGACCCTAATGCTGCGCAAGCCATCGAAGTTCAAAATGAACGTCCAGACACCACCATTGGGGCCGGCAAACCGATTGATGATGTCGTACTGCTTTCTGAGAGCCATCGTCCTGATGAGAAAATGGCCGCCTTTGAAGATGAGCACGGCACCTACATCATGAACTCCAAAGATCTGCGTGCAGTACAGCATGTTGAGCGCCTAACTCAAATGGGTGTGCACTCACTGAAAATCGAAGGCCGTACCAAATCTTTCTACTACTGCGCACGTACCGCGCAAGTGTACCGTAAAGCGATTGATGATGCGGTAGCGGGCAAGCCATTCGATGATAGCCTGATGACTACCCTAGAAAGCTTGGCGCACCGTGGCTATACCGAAGGTTTCTTACGTCGCCATACGCACGATGCTTACCAAAACTACGACTACGGCTACTCGGTTTCCGACACTCAACAGTTTGTGGGTGAATTTACCGGTAAACGCCGCGGCGCAATGGCCGAAGTGGAAGTAAAAAACAAATTTATACTTGGCGATAGCCTTGAGCTGATGACGCCAAAAGGCAATGTCATCTTCACTTTAGAAGCGATGGAAAACCGCAAAGGTGAAGCAACAGATGATGCCAAAGGCAACGGTCACTTTGTTTACATTCCAGTTCCGGAAGAATTGGATCTCAGCTACGCACTACTGATGCGTAACCTAGTACAAGGGCAGGATACCCGTAATCCAACAGGCAAGTAATTATGGCGCTACTGATTACCGCCAAATGCACCAACTGTGATATGTGTGAGCCAGAGTGCCCAAACAGTGCGATTTCAATGGGTGATAAGATCTATGAGATCAATCCCGATTTATGCACTGAATGTAAAGGGCATTATGACAAACCGACGTGTCAGTCGGTTTGTCCCATCAGCAACTGCATCATCACCGATCCTGCCCATCGCGAAACCGAAGAGCAACTACTCGAAAAGTTCGTGGTAATTCAGGGGCTCGCGTAAATCGAAAATCCCAGCCAAGTGCTGGGATTCTTTATTACTTCAGAGCTAATCCTTTACGCTGCAAATAGCTGAGCATAAATGGCCGAGACTCTTCAGAAAGCTTAGCGGTAATTTGTTCAGACCATCCCTGCTGTTTAGGATTACCGGAACGTTTTTGGTAATACTCAACCATGGTACGGTCATATTCTGCGACATCCTCTTTATTCAAAGGCTGGTAGTGGTTTTCATGCAAGATCACCTTCGGAGCCAAGCGCGGTTTTAACTCAGGATCCTGCGCTGGATGTCCCAAGCACATACCAAACAATACGGCGGTATAAGGGGGCAGGTTAAGCAAAGCATCGACTTCATTCGGTGAATTACGTAAACCACCAATGTAGACACCACCCAACCCCATCGACTCTGCCGCTAACAAACAGTTTTGCGCCATAATCCCCGCATCCACAGCACCGATTAGAGTGAGCTCCATGAATTCAGGTTTTACATTTGGGTTCAATGCATAGTGCCGCTGATAATCAATGCAAAACACTAAGAACTCAGCCGCACTCACCACATAAGCTTGATTGCCAGCAAGCTTTGCTAATTGCTCACGCATACTGCCATCGGTCACTCGGATCACCGAGATCACTTGCAGTAAGCTGGATGACGAAGCTGCAATACCAGAAGCAATGATCGTCTCAAGTTGCGTTGCAGAAATAGGCTCTTGGGTAAAAGCACGAATAGAACGATGGCTAAGTATGGTATCAATAACAGGATTCATGCGGCCTCCTCAGAAAGTAACTGACGTATCTGATCAGTAATCACCTGTGCAATCTGATCCTGAGTCTGCTGTTCTCTTCCAAACCACAATACTTCCACCATGGGATAAATCTCTCCTTCGGCGAAATACTGGGTATTAATCAATTCAAAGGTAAAAGTATTTCGAGAAGTACTGAGTAGAGAGGAAAGCTCATTGAGTAAGGTAGGGACTAGCGATTCAACGATATGCGTTTCTACTGCGCGAAAACGTAAATGAGGCATGACTGATTTTCTCCTTTTTTGCCATCATAACAGCCAGCATGGAGAGGTGCGAGTCATACAAAAAACAAAGGATAAACCATTGTTCTAAGGGCTCAAGAAGCAGAATAAGAGAGTTAGAAGGTTTGAATAACCGAGATAACGGAACTTTTATCTACAAAGCAAAAAACCCAGTCCTAAGACTGGGTTTCGTAATAAGTGGCGGAGCGGACGGGACTCGAACCCGCGACCCCCGGCGTGACAGGCCGGTATTCTAACCGACTGAACTACCGCTCCGCTGTCTGGTTAGACATTTCGTCTACTTTTTTTGCCTTTAGATTTTTCTTAAACATCTAAAAACAACAAGTTAAAGCCTGGCGATGTTCTACTCTCACATGGGGAGACCCCACACTACCATCGACGCTGTTTCGTTTCACTTCTGAGTTCGGGATGGAGTCAGGTGGGTCCAAAACGCTATGGTCGCCAAGCAAAATTCTTTTTGATTTCACTTTTTCTTAAAAAGTGATAACCAACAATTCTGGAAAGCTGTCTTCGTTCTCTCAACACATTCTTATGCGCTTAGCTTTGAGTCCACTACAAAACCCCTTGGGTGTTGTATGGTTAAGCCTCACGGGCAATTAGTACAGGTTAGCTCAACGCCTCACAACGCTTACACACCCTGCCTATCAACGTTCTAGTCTCGAACAACCCTTTAGGACGGTTAAACCGTCAGGGAAGACTCATCTCAGGGCTCGCTTCGCGCTTAGATGCTTTCAGCGCTTATCAATTCCGAACTTAGCTACCGGGCAATGCGTCTGGCGACACAACCCGAACACCAGAGGTTCGTCCACTCCGGTCCTCTCGTACTAGGAGCAGCCCCCTTCAATCTTCCAACGCCCACGGCAGATAGGGACCGAACTGTCTCACGACGTTCTAAACCCAGCTCGCGTACCACTTTAAATGGCGAACAGCCATACCCTTGGGACCGACTTCAGCCCCAGGATGTGATGAGCCGACATCGAGGTGCCAAACACCGCCGTCGATATGAACTCTTGGGCGGTATCAGCCTGTTATCCCCGGAGTACCTTTTATCCGTTGAGCGATGGCCCTTCCATACAGAACCACCGGATCACTATGACCTGCTTTCGCACCTGCTCGAACCGTCATTCTCGCAGTTAAGCGGGCTTATGCCATTGCACTAACCTCACGATGTCCAACCGT